>CAVUQU010000013.1:0-23447 GCA_963743755.1 uncultured bacterium | reverse complement strand
TTGGGGCACCCGTCGATCTCGACGAGACACATCCGGCAGCTGCCCTCCGCCTTGAAGGCCGGATGGTAGCAGAAATGAGGGATGTCGATCCCGGCCGCGGCTGGCGGCCCGGAGCACGTTCGTGCCCTCGACGGCGCGGACGACCGCCCGTCGATGGTCCGGGCGACCGTCCGGACCTCGCTCACCGCTCGACCGCCCGCTTCCAGCTCGTCGCGGAACTTCGCGACCATGGCCAGGATGGGGCAGCGCCGCGGCGTCGCCCATCGGGCAGAGCGTGCGGCCCCTGCATGCCCCCGGCCAGCTGGACGATGCGTCTCGAGGTCCGCGCGCCGGCCCCCGCCCGCCGCCAGCCGCTCGACGGTCTTGTGGATCCAGGACGTCCCGATCCGGCAGGGCGTGCACTGGCCGCAGGATTCGTGGGCGTAGAAACGGGCCGTGACGCGCGAGGACGTCGAGGATGGGCGTCCGGTCGTCGATGACGATGACCGCCGGCCGAGCCGAGCATGGAACCGGCTCGGGCCAGGGAGTCGAAATCCATGGGCATCTCGAGTCTCGTCGGCCCTGAGGATCGGCGCGGACAGTCCGCCCGGGATGACCGCCTTGATGCCGTCCGGCCGGGCGGGAGCCCGCCGGCGTGGTCCTCGATGATCGTCCGCAGGGGCGTGCCCGTCGGCAGCTCGTAGACGCCGGGACGCCGGACCGCGCCGCTGACACTGAAGAGCCGCGTCCCGCCGTCCTTGGGCTGGCCGCGGTCGGGTGAACCAGTCGGCGCCGTGGCGGATGATCGCGCGGCAGGCTGGCCAGCGTCTCGACGTTGTTGATGACCGTGCGGCGCTTGGAACAGCCCGATGACCGCCGGGAACGGCGGCTTGAGCCGGGGCTGGCCGCGCCGGCCCTCGACCGATTCGAGCAGCGCCGTCTCCTCGCCGCAGATGTAGGCGCCCGGCCCCGCGAATGGATCATCGACGTCGAGGCGAAACCCGTGCCGAGCGCTCCGGCCCAGGTAGCCCGCCGCCTCGCCTCGGCGACGGCGTCTTCGCAGGCGCCGCGCGATGCGCTCATATTCGCCGCGGACATAGATGAAGGCCAGGTGCGATGCCCACCGCGCAGGCGGCGATGAGCATGCCTTCGAGAAGCCGGTGCGGCACCGATGGAGAATGGCCCGGTCCTTGAACGTCCCCGGCTCGCCTTCGTCGGCGTTGACGCAGAGGTATTTCGGCCCGGCCGTCCTCGCGCGGGACGTAGGACCATTTGAGGCCCGGCCGGGAATCCCGCGCCGCCCCGGCCGCGAAGGTCCGGCTTTGCGGACCTCGGCGACGATCTCGTCCGGGGTCATGTCCGTCAGGGCGCGGCGGGCCGCTTCGTAGCCGCCCGCGGGCCAGGTAGGCGTCCAGGCGCCGGCCGAGCCGCCGTCCGGGCGAAGGCCCGGACGAGGAGGCGTGTCGAAGGCCCATTTCACGGCAGGCCTCCGAGGATCTCGTCGAGCCGCTCCCGGGTCGACGCGACCGTGGTCGACGTCGTCGACCATGAGGCAGGGCGCATTCGTCGCAGTTGCCCAGGCATTCCACGGCGCCAGGGCGAAACCGGCCGTCGGCCGTCGTCTCGTCCCGGGCCCGAGGCCCCAGCGGTCCCGGAGATGGGCCAGCAGGTCCGGCGCCCGGCGAAGCGTGCAGCTGAGGTTCCGGCAGACCTGGATCACGGTCGGCGCGCCGGGTTTCCCGCCGCAGCAGGGACTGTAAAACGTCGACGACCTCGCGGACGCGGATCGGGCTCGAGGCCGAGGATTCCGGCGGCCCAGACCTCGGCTTCGGGCGGGACGCAGCCCGAGCTCGTCCTGGACGATCCGCAGGACCGGGAGCAGGGCCGCCTGGGGCTCGCGGATAGCGGGCGCGATCGCTCGGCGATCCGTTGGCCGGCTCGCCGGGGACAGCGGCGTAGCTCATCGGTCGAGCTCCCCGCCGATCATGTTCATCGAGCCGAAGGTCGGGATGATGTCGGCGACCAGGCCGGCCGCGGACCGAGCTGCTCGAGCGCGGCGACGATGTGGAAGCAGGGCGCCCGGAGGTGCAGGCGGTAGGGCCGGTCCGTCCCGTCCGAGACGATGTAGAAGCCGACCTCGCCGTTGCCGCCCTCGACCGAAAAATAGACCTCGCCCTTGGGCGGCCGGATGCCCTGGCCGTTCATGAAGAACAGGAAGTGGTTGATGAGCCCCTCCATCGTCGTGTAGGTCTCTTCCTTGCGGAGGGCACGCAAGCACCGACCCGCGGGGCGTCAGGATCCGCGGGCCGCTTGTCCCGTCTCCGAGCCCTCGAGGTTGGGCGAGAGGGCGGACGGGACCTCGGCCGCTGCCGCCGCGACCGGCGGATGGCTTCGAGCCGGCTCGACCGCCGGTCGCCCCGGCCAGGCGGCGGCCGTGCGGCGGCATGAGGCGCCGCGACCTGTTCGATGAGCCGCAGGCTCTGCTCCATCTCCCGCATCCGGACCCTGTAACGGTCGTAATTGTCGCCGCGCTCGCCGACCGGGACCTCGAAGTCGAGCCGGTCGTAGACGAGATAGGGACGGGCCTTGCGGACGTCGTAGGCGACGCCCGTCGAACGGAGGCAGGGGCCGGTCCAGCCGTAGGACAGGGCGTCCTCCTCGCGAGATAGGACCCCGACGTCCCGCGTCCGGTCGAGGAAGATGCTGTTCCCGTCGAGCAGCCGCCGAGACGTCCTTGAGGACCTTGCGCGTCTCCTTCACCGCCGTGCGAGCGGCGCCGCGCCAGTCGGGATGCAGGTCGGCCCGGACGCCGCCGATCCGGATGTAGGAGGTCGTCATCCGGGCCCCGGTCGTGAGCTCGATCGACGTCCCAGAGGAACTCGCGGGCCTTCATCATGTAGAGGAAGACGGTGAAGGCGCCGCATCTCCATGGCCATGGCGGCGAGGCAGGTCAGGTGGTCCGAGACGCGCGACAGCTCGCTCATCAGGACCCGGATGAGCTGGGCCCGCTCGGGGACCGTCGAGGCCGAGCAGCTTCTCCACGGTCATGACGTAGCCGAGGTTGTTGATCAGCGGCGAGACGTAGTTCAGGCGGTCGGTGTAGGGCAGGAGGTTGAACCAGGTCTTGTTCTCGCAGGTCTTCTCGAAGCCGCGGTGGAGATATCCGACCTCGACCTCGGAGTTGAGGACCCTCTCGCCGTCGAGCTCGAGCATGATCGCGGATCGTCCCGTGCATGGCCGGGTGGGACGGGCCCATGTTGAGGAGCAGGCTCTCCGGCCGGGCCTGCCGCTGGATCCGCGTCGTCGGTTCCATCCTACACGTCGTCCTCAGGGGGATGCGCGGCTGGGCCGCCGCCAGGGATAATCCTTGCGCAGGGGGTGGCCCTCGAAGCCTTCGTAGGTCAGGAGCCGGCGGAGGTACGGGATGGCCGTCGAAGCGGACGCCGAACATGTCGAAGACCTCGCGCTCGAGCCAGTCGGCGTTCTTCCAGAGTCCGACCAGGCGTCGCGACGGCCGGGTCGGCGGCCGGGACCGCGGCCTTGATCCGGAGGCGAACGTTCGCGCGAGAGCGAAAGAGATGATAGACCATCTCGAACCGCCCCTCCGCGCCGCCGCGAAGTCGACGCAGGTCAGGTCGAGGAGCATGGCGTAGTCGAAGGGCGCCTCGCGGAGCGCGGCCAGCGACGGGGCGGACGGAGTCCGGCCGGATCGACGACACCGGGTCGCCCGCGGGAATCCGAGACGGACTCGACCGCGCCGCGAGCCGGCCGTCCGGATCGCCGTCGATCAGGATTTCCGGCCCCATCGCCAATCCTGTTCTCTGGTCCTGGATCTTGTCCTGGAGCTTCAGCAGGCCGTCGAGGACCGTTTCCGGCCGCGGCGGACAGCCGGGGATATAGACATCGACGGGGACGATCCGGTCGATGCCCTGGACGACGGCGTAATTCTCGATAGATGCCCGCCGCTCACGGCGCAGGCGCCGAAGGCGATGACCCACTTGGGCTCGGTCATCTGGTCGTAGACCGTCCGGAGGACGGGCGCGAGCTTGTGGGTGACGGTGCCGACGACGAGGAGGAGGTCGGCCTGGCGCGGCGAGAAGCGGGTCAAGCCGGCGCCGAAGCGGTCGATGTCGAAGTGGGCGCAGGCCGTGGACATGTACTCCATCCCGCAGCAGGCCGTGACGAACGGATAATGGAAGAGGGAGAACTTGCGGCGCCCAGCCGAGGGCCGATCGAAGCGTGTCGAGAGAAATCGGCCGGCATCGCCTCATTCCCAGCGAGGAAGCCCTTTCTCCAGGCGTAGACGAAACCGGCGGCCAGGATCGCCAGGCCGGCCGCCGACCCGAGGAGCCCGGCCGGGCCCAGGGCCCGGGCGGCGAGGGCCAGGGAAGAAGAAAGCGACCTCGACGTCGAAGAGGAGGAAGAGAAGGCGACGAGGATGAACGGGACGGACGGCCGATCGATCCCCTCCTGCAGCGGCGGGCTGCCGCACTCGAAGGGCGTTCCTTCGCGGGATTCGTCCGTCGCGGTCCGAGGAAACGGTTGAGGGAGATCATGACCAGGCCGAAGCCGCCGAAAACCGCGAACGCCAAGGCGAGTTCGATCATACGTCCCTTGTCTGCGGGCTCATTGTAGCGGACGGTCCGGGCCTTTGCAAACGCGCGCTCCCCCTTTTGACAGGCCGGAACGAATCGGCCATAATACCCGCGAAAATCACAAATGACCGGAATCGACACACGATGAAACATCGCGCGTTTCGACCCCTTCCCGCCGCCGCCCCGGCCTCATCGTCGCCGTCGTCGCCGTCGCCTCGACGACGACGATGATGATGACGCAAGCGGGCTGCTCTCCGGGCCGGAAGCCGAAGAACGTCATCCTGATGACGCTCGACACGCTCCGCGCCGACCACGTCAGCGCCCTGCCCGGCGGCAAGGCCTCCACCCCGGCCCTAGACGCGCTGGCGGCCCGCGGCGTCATTTTCGAAAACGCCTGGAGCCCGATCCCCATGACCCTCCCGGCGCACGCGTCGATATTATTCGGCCGGCCCCCGCATGACATCAAAAACTACAATAACGGCCAGGTCATCCGGCCCCGGCGAAACCGGCCGTCCGTTGTCAGCGCTTTCCGGAAGGCGGGTTTCGACACGGCGGCCTTTGTCTCCCTGGGCGTTTTGACGCCGGACTTCGGTCTGAACGAGGGCTTCGACACCTATGAAGCCTCCTTCCCGAACGACCGCTGGTACCTGACCGCCGAGGAGCTCAACGCCAGGCTCCTCCCCTGGCTCGAGGCCCGGACGGACAAGCCGTTTTTCCTGTGGGCGCATTATTCCGACCCCCACGATCCGTACGCGCCGCCGGGCCTCCCCGACGATCTCGAGCTCGCCCTGAACGGCCGGCCCCTGGGGGCCTACCGGATCGGCAGTTACGCGACCTTCAAGGCCGAGCTCGACCTCAAGCCGGGCGACAACGCGCTCGTCTTCAAGACGTTCAATCCTTTCCAGAAAAACCCCACCCAATTCATGGCCCGCCTGGACCTTTTGGAATTCCTGCCGGAGCCCGGCGGGGAAGAGGTTTCCTGGGAGCATACCCACAAGTGGTACGTGAAGCCGGACGGCGGCATCCACTTCCTGATGAACGGGGCGCTTATCACGCTCAAGTCGCCCGTCGCGCGGCGCGTGACCATGAGGTTCCGCGGCAAGCTCATCCTGAACAAGGCGGCGAACCGGGATTACTACCGCCGCGAGGTCGAGTACATGGACGGCCGCATCGGCGAGTTCGTGGCCGCGCTGGACCGGCTGGGCCTCAAGGACTCCACGGCGATCATCGTCGCCGGGGATCACGGCGAGGGGCTGGGCGAGTATCTCAGCGACTTCGGCGACCCGCACTACGGGCACATCCACTATCTCCAGAAGGTCTATTGCCACGTGCCGATCATCGTGGTCGATCCCTCGGCCCGCCGGGCCGGGCTGCGGCGGTCCGAGCCCGTGGCCCTGACGGACATCGCCCCGACGCTCTTCAAGATGTTCCGGCTGAAGCCTTTCGAAGGGCTTCCGGGCCGCGATCTCGGCGGCCTCAAGAAGGGGGCGGCCGCGCCCGTCTACATGGAGACCTACCGGCCCGAGGCTTACAAGAACCGGTTCGCCCTGCTCGACGGGCCCTGGCACATGATCCTGAGCCCTGAAGACGGGCACCGGGATCTCTACGACCTCGCCGCCGATCCCGAGGAAGCGGTCAACGCCTGGGACACGCCGGGCGTTCCGGCCGAGACCGGCCGCCGGCTGGCGGAGCAGGTCAACGCGTTCACGCGCGCGGTCCTCAAGGACAAGGAAGACGTCGCCATCGATAAAAAGGCCGAGGAAATGCTGAAGAGCCTGGGGTACATCCGCTAAAGGAAAGGCGGCCGCGGCCGATCAGCGCCCGCCCAGGGCGCGCCAGATCCGCCCGGGGACACGGAACATCAACCGGTTGAGGAGGCGGAAGAAACGCCGCCGCGGCGGCGGCAGAGCCGACTCCTCGCCCGGCGCGCGGCCTTCCTCCCTCGCCTTCGCCTCGCGGGCCAGCACGCGCTGGACGATGGGACAGCCGAGGCTTTCCAGGCAGTAGGGGCTGAGCTTGCCGCGGCTGAGATAGCCGCGGATCTCCCGGGCGGCGTCCGAGTTCCAGGCGGCCGCGTAATCCGCCATCGGCGCGATAATCGGGTTGCCGTAACAGCAGGGCAGGATCCCGCGCCGGAGGATGTAATAGCTCTCCCAGGGCTCCCGGCAGAGGGGGAACTTCCCGAGGCCCAGGTCGTCTCCGGGCCCCGCGGCCGCGGGTCTTCGCGGTCTCGCTCATCCCCGCCCCCCTTCCAGCGTCTTCCCGCCGGGCTCCTGGATGATCCCGAAGTTGAACTGGTTGGCCAGCGGGACGCCGTACCGGAGGGCGAGGGCCTCGGCCTTCCGGATGACCTCCTCCGCCTGCTCCCGCGTCAGCATCTCGCGCGCGTAATCGAAATGGTAGCCGCCCCGGTCCCGCTCGATCTTGGGGTTCCAGAGATGGAGCAGCGGCCGCAGGACGAGGGCGTCCGCGGCGATGCGCTTGCAGAGCTTGAAATACTCCTCCAGATCGCCCAGGTTGACCGGCATCGGGATGAACACCATGTAAACCTTGGGCAGGCCGCCGGCCTTCTGGCGCGCCTCGTTGAGCCGCACGAGGTTGGGGACGATCTCGTCCCAATGATCGTTCCGGAGCTTGGCGTAGGTCTCGCGGGTCGCCGCGTCGAGCGAGATATAGAGGATGACGGGCTTGCCGGCGACCGCCCGGATCGTCCGCTCCGTGAACGCCTGGCCGTTGGTCGAGATTTCCATGATCTTCCCGTGCCGGGCGCAGTAATCCAGGATCGGGCCGAATTGGGGATGGAGGAGCGGTTCGCCGAAAGAGCAGTTGACGAGGGTCCGGGCCGAGCGGAAGAACGGCCCGTAGCTCTCGAGCGTCTCCCGGTCGACGGGGACGTCGACGCACTCCCCCTCGAGCTCCTTCATCTTGTCCCAGAGGCAATAAACGCAGGGCGGCTTGATGTTGCAGCGGCCGTAGAGATCGATCCCCAGGTTGGTCGGGAACGAGCGCAGCTCCTGGACGCCGGAGGTCATTTCGCGGAAATTCAGGATGGCGTTGGCATGGAAGAACCGGAAGCTTTCGAGCCCTTCGGCATCGTCGTCAAAGGCGAGCGGGCCGACGCGCGCTCCCAGGGTCCGGGAGTCGCCCGGATGGTAGCGCGCCGGGAAAAGCTTGTTGAAGCCGAGGACGAGTTCGCCCGGCCCGGCGGCCGGAACGGAGACGGCGGGCGCGCCCTCAGCGGACAGCGTCCGGATGTCCGGCGCGCCGTCGAGGGCGAGGCTGTAGAAGTTCCAGCGGTTGAGAAGCGCCAGCCGGCCGAGAAGCCGGCCGCCCAGGGAGACCGTGAGCTCCTGCGTGAAATCGTGGAATTCGGAAAAAAACGGGGATGATCAGCCGCTTGGGAGGCGCCTCCGGGTCGATCGGCAGAAGGACGCGGGCCTCCCGGCCGGCCCAGCGGAAAGGCAGGAAATCGTCCCGGTCCTCCGCATGCCAGCCCTGGCCGAAGAGGGGCGCATCGAGCGTTTGCGGGGACACGACCTGCAGGCGGCGGATCATGGCGCCGAGCGCCCGGCCGTCTCCGGCGACGCGGTCGAGCCGGTCGAGCCGGAACCGGACTCGGCTGTCGCCTTCTTCGGGCCAACGGATCAGGACGGGCCCGAAACTCCCGTCCACGAGAAGCGTCGCCAGGGAGCGCTCCCCGCTCACGATGTCGAGACGCGGCGGATCCTCCCCGGCGCTCCCGGATGCCCGGCCTTGATCACCAGGTACCGCGCCCCACGGCCGGCCTTCACCAGGATCTCGGCTTCCCTGTCCATCCACCGGAAAGGCCCTTCATGATCGCGTTCTTCGAGCCGCCAGCCGTCGAGGTACTTCGACCGCGGCCTCCGCCGCGGTCGCCGCGCGCCCAGGACCGTGCCTCCTCGAGGACCGGGCCGTAAAAGCGCAAACAGGCATCGTGCTTCGCGGGATCATCGTGAAGCGCGGCCGATCCGAGGAGCGCTCCCATGGGCCTGGGGTCGCCGGGATGGAGCCCCGCCGGCACGAGCTTGTTGAGACTCAGGGCGAGCTCCCCCGGCCGGAGGCCGGGACGTCTCCTTTCCGGGCGACGGAGCCGCGACGGTCGCGATCCAGGGATCGCCGGTCAAGGGGAGGCTGTATTCATGGCGGCCGAAGGCCAGCCCGAAACGACCCAGAAACCGTCCGTCATACGACACGGCGAGTTCCTGGCTGAGGTCGTGGTATTCGGACGAGATCTCCAAGGCCAGATAACGGGGGCGGGTCCCGGCGCCGCGCGGAAGAATCAGCCGGCCCTGCCCTCCGAGCCAGCGGCCGGCAGGCCCGGCGCCCGCTTCCGGCAAAGGCCACTCATCGTCGAACAAGGGTTCGGCGAGATCGGCGGGCGAGACGACCGCGAGGGGCCGGACCATGAGCCCGAGCCGGCGGCCGTCGCCGGGGATCTGATGATCCCGGTCGAGCTTGAGTTCGAGACGGATATCGCCCGTTCCTTCAAGGGGAAGTAATACGTTTTAAAAGCGGTCGCGATCGACTTGGCTCCGACGAGGCGCCCGGCGGCCCGGATTTCCAGCCGCGGCAGGTCCGATCCGGCGAACGGATGGCCGGCCGTGACGACCAGATACCGGGGCCCGTCTCCGCCGACGCCTTTCAGGAGACAGCCGGCGTCACGGGTCATCCAGCGGAAAAGCCCCCGCTCCTCGCGCTCCTCGCCGTGCCACCCGGCCAGATATTCGATCCCGCCGACAGTCATAATTCCTGTATTGTAGCCCCGGCCCCGGGGAGTGTCAATTTCGCGGGGCCGCCGGCCACCGGCTCAGGAGTTCAGCAAATGAAGGGCCTCGTTCCGGGCTTTCAGCGCGGCCTCGCCCACCGCTTCGCTGACCGTCGGGTGGATATAAATGAGGTGCCCGACGTCGAGGAGCTTGAGCTTCCGCGCGACGGCCATGGTCAACACGGGGATCATCTCGCCCGCCGAGGGAGCCATGACGTGGGCGCCGATGACGGTGTCCTCGGCGTCGGCGATGATTTTGACCGTCCCTTCGACGGCTTCCATCGTCAAGGCCCGGCCGCTCGCCTGGAGGGGAAACTGGCCGACCTTGATCGCCCCGCCCCGTTCCCGCGCCTCTTCCTCGGTCAGGCCGACGGCGGCGAACTCCGGCTCGGTGAAGACGGCCATCGGGAGCGCCGTGTAGTCCACGCTTCGCTCCAGCCCGCTGGCGTTGTCGACGGCCACGACCGCGTCATGGTAAGCCTTGTGGGCCAGGAGCTTCCCGCCCGCGAGGTCGCCGACGGCGTAGACTCCGGAGACGTTGGTTTCGAGCTTTTCGTTGACCCGGACATAGCCGCCGCGCCCGAGCTCGACGAGCTCCGCGGGGTCCGTCAGTCCTTCCGAATTCGGCCGGCGGCCGGCGGCGAGAAGCGCTTTGTCGGCCCGCAACGCGAACGACGCGCCGGTCTTCAGATTGACGCCCTTGAATTCGACCGAACCCCCGGTCACCGCGGCCTCGTCGATTCGCATCTGCGTCAGGATCTTCAGGCCCTGCTTTTTGAGCGTTCGTTCGAGGCGGCCGGCGACCTCGCGGTCGGCGCCCGGCAGGATCTGCGGCAGGATCTCGAGCACCGTGACGTCCGTGCCCAGGCGGGCATAGACGGCTCCCATCTCGAGACCGATGGCGCCCGCGCCGACCACGACGAGGCTCCGCGGGACCTCGGGCAATTCGAGCGCCTCCCGGCTGGTGAGGACGAGCCGGCCGTCCGGCTTGAGGAAGGGCAGGTCCGCGGAGCGGCTTCCGGAGGCGAGGATGATCCGGTCGGCCTCGTAGCGGCTCTCCCCCGTATCGTTGCGCACGACGATCGTCCGGCCGTCCAGGAGCCGCGCCGTCCCCTTGACGACGGCGACCCGGCTTCGCTGGAGCAGAAACTCGAGCCCGGTGACCAGGCGGTCCACGACGAATTGCCGCCTTGTTTGCAGGGCCGCCCAATCGAGGCCGATGTCCGCCACCGGGCCGGTGAACCGGGGCTGGCGCTTCAGCTCGTGGAATTGCCGCGTCTCGTGGAGCAGGGTTTTCGTGGGGATGCAGCCGTAGTTCATGCAGGTCCCGCCGACGCGGTCGGCCTCGAAGAGGACGACGCTCTTCCGGAGCTGGGCCGCGCGGAGGGCCGCCACGTAGCCGCCCGGGCCGCCGCCCAGGATCGCGATGTCCTTGTGTTCCGCCATGGGTCCTTCCTTTCCGCCGGGAAGGGGAATTATAGCGGCGAACGCGGGAAAACGAAAGGCGCCCGCGGCTTGACACCCGCCGCCCAAACGGATAAAAAGAAAAGGATTCGCCATTCTTCAGAGGTCACAGATGATATCCCGGTCAAGCGCGTCGGAGGGACGCGCGCCTCTCGCCCGCGCCCGGCTCTGTCCGGCGCTCGTTCTCGCCCTGCTGGCCTGCGCGGCGGCGGCTTGGGCCCGCGAGACGGCCCGTCTCTCCGGCGTCGTCACGGACGAGACGGGACGCCCGCGAAGCGACGTCCGCTTGCTCCTCGCCGCGGCCGAGGAAGGGTTCGAGGAAACGCTGGCCGCCGGCCCCGGCGGCGCTTTCCGGGCGGCGGGACTCCCCCGCCTCCGGCTCCGGGTGACGCTCGAGAGGGCGGGCAGGAAGACGGAGCTCCCCGGCGCCCTGGATCTCACCGCGGTCGTCGCGCTGGAAATCGAGATCGTTCTCTCGTCGGGACCGGACCGGGACACGGCCCGCCTGGCCGCCGCGCGGCGCGACGCGGCGGAGCTCGCGACCGATACGGACATCAACGACGATCAACTGAGGCGGCTGCCGGCGGGCTACGGCATCGGGCCGATCATCGAAAACATGGACTTCTCGGCCACGACGAACCGCATCGATATCGGCGGCCTCTGGGGCAGCACCCAGCCGCTCTGGAGCTCGCGCGGGAGCGCCTCCTGGACGCAAAGTGTCATCCGCCTGAACGGCCTCGACGTCACCGATCCCTACGAAGGCGGCCGCCCCCTCTTTCTGCCCGACCTCTGGAGCCTCGCGTCCCTCCGATCGGTCAACGGGGCCCTGCCGGCCGAGGATCTCACGCCCGGCGGAAGCTTGAGGCTCACGACGAAAGCCGGCGGCGAACAATGGCGGGGGGCCGGGTCGCTCTTCGGCGTCGACGGCTCGTTCTCGAGCTCCAACATCACGCCGCGGCTCGTTTCGGAGGGCCTCACCGAAAGCCACCGTTTCGCGAGCTATTTTGACGGGAATTTTTCGCTGTCGGGGCCGCTCGTCCCGGGACGCCTGTATCTTCTGACCTCCCTCACGGCCACGCGCTGGGCGCGAGACCTGGCGGATTACGCCGGCCCCGACGAATCCGCCGTGACCTCGGGAACAGTGGGCCTGTCCTGGCGGCGCGGCCGGAGCGACGTCGAGTTGCTCTGGACGGGCCAGGCCGTCGACAATCCCATGTTCGGCGCGGGCCGCGATGTCGCCGAGCCGGCGACCCTGGAGCGCCGCGACCTCTATAACGTCCTTCAAGCCGTTTGGACTTTCCGCCCGCGGCCCGGCCGCCTTTTCCAGGCGGGGCTCGGCGGGGGGCTCGTCAATATCCACGAGCGCTTTCCCGACGCCGCCGGCACCCACGCGCGCGACCTGTTCGCGGGCGTCCCATCGGGCGCGGCGGAGCGGGGACTGCGCGGAGACCGGAGCCGTTTCACGGCCTTTTTCCGGGGCGAAAACCTGTCCGCGGGGCGCGGCGGGACGGAGCATGCCCTGGCTTTCGGCGCCGAGATCTCGCGCGCTTTTTCCGGCACGCGGGAAGAGATCCGGAACGGCCTGCATCTCCTGTTCTTCGAAGGGCGGCCCCTTCAGGTCGTCCGGTTCGAGAACGCTCCCGATCACGGCGAGGAATCCTTCCGCGCAGGCGCCTTTTTTCAGGAAACCGCGACCTTCCCGGGAGGCCTCGCGCTCCGCCTGGGCCTCCACGCCGACCTGACCCGCGGCGCGCGCCGGGGAGCCGCGGGCGCGACGGAGGCGGTCGTGTCCTGGTTCCACCTCGCCCCGCGCGTCGGCCTGGCGATTCCGCTGGGGAGGAGCCGGGCCTGGGCGCTGCGGATTCATGCGGGCCGGTATTATTACGCCCTGCCTCACTCCTGGCTCGTCTGGGGCCACCCGGGCGCGTCGGGCGGCCTCGTGTACGCGTGGACGGACACGAACGGCGACGGCCGGTTCGACGAGGGGGAAGCCGGCCGGCTCATCCGCCGTGAAGGCCCGCTCTTCGGAACGATCGACCCGAAACTCCGGCGCCCGTCCACGGACGAGCTGAGCGTCGGCTTCGTCCGCTCGGCGGCGACCGGGCTGACCTTCAGCCTGACGGGCTATTGGCGGGAAACCAGGAACCTCGTCTCGGCGCTCAATGTCGGCGTCCCCGATTCATCCTACGACGAGCGGCTGATCCACGACCTCGGCGACAACCGCATCCCGGGCGATCATGACGACCTGGAGCTCACGGTCTACGAACAGCGCGCCGGCACTTTGGGCAAGGACGCCTTTCTCTTGACGAATCAATCGGGCGACCGGCGGGGCTCGAGCTATCAGGGACTGGACCTCATCCTCGGCCGGCGGACTCCGCGGTTCCTGTTCTACATCGTCCTGACGGCCTTGCAGATCAGCGGGACGGCGAATCCCGGGAGCTCGGAGTTCGAAAACGACGAAGGCGTCATCGGCCGTCTGGACGCGGACCCGAACACCCTCCTCAGCGCCCGGGGCCGCCTCCGGTTCGACCGCGGGTACACGGGCCGCATCGGCTTCGCCGCGGACCTGCCCCTGGGGTTCCGGTTCGGCTCGGTCGTCAAGTACTGGGACGGCCAGCCGTTCGCCCGCCGGATCGTCGTCACGGGGCTCCCCCAAGGGCCGTTCTACGTGATGGCCCACTACCGCGGCTACTCGCGGTTCGAATTCAACATGAACGTCGACGTGCGGCTGGAGAAACCCGTCGCCCTCGGCCGCGGGATCCTGCGCCTCATCGTCGACGGCTTCAACGTCACCAACTTCCACCTGGACACGGCGGAAAACGAGTGGACCGGGCCGGAATACCCGCTCCGGTTCGCGACCGAGATCGAATCGCCCCGCGTTTTCCGCCTGGGATTGCGCTATGAATTTTAAAAAAACCGCCGGCGCGGCGATCCTGCTCGCGGCCCTGGCCCTCCCCGCCCCCGCCTACGAGGTGTTCATCTGGCGTCCCTCCGCCGCCAAGGAGGCCATCTCGACCACGGGCCGCCTGACGCTCCACGGCGAGCTCTTCGGTTATTGGCTCGGCCCGTCGACCGTGCCGTCCTACAACGATTTCAGCGGCGCCGTCGACCGCTGGAATTTCGGCTTCCAGGACCTCGTTCAAATCACGCCGACGACCCGTCTCAAGGCCCAGCTCCTGACCCACGACGACGGCCGGCAAAGGACCAAGTTCGACTGGCATTTCGATCTCCGCCAGGAGGTTTTCGAAAACCTCGTGCTCATCCTCGGCCATGACTCCGACCACGACGCCGAGCACCTGAGCCGGCGCGACGGCAAGCCCTATTACGCGAACCGGAACTACATCGGCCTCGGCCTGCCCATCGAGGGGCGGGATTTCCACCTCGAGGCCTTCACCTGGTTTTTCCACCACACGAACCTCAGGGCCCATCTCGACCTCAGCGGGGAAAAGGTCAAGCAGGAGATCGGCCTTCGCGCGGCGGGCCGCCTGGCCGAGGGGTTCACCGTGCACGGCCAGCTCTTCGCCCAGACCGACACCCTGTTTTATCTCGGCCGCGCCTGGAATTTCGAAATCCTCGGCCGGCTGGCCTTGACGCCTTGGCTGGAGCTCTCGTGCGGTTTCAGCCTCTGGCGCGACCTGGAGGTGAGCCCCGGGGGCCTCAAGCAATCGTTCTCCAAGGTCATGTGGGGAATCGCCGTCCCGTTCTGACCTGACCGGTCAATTCAGGCTGAGAGGAGTCGTCCCGTGCTGCCGTTCATCGAAAAGATCGTCCTGGCGTTCGTCTGCCTGGCGACCGCGTGGCTCTTCCTGACCCCCCTCGTCCGCCGCGTCCGCATCGTTCTCGCGGGCCGGCCCGCCGCGCTCGGGCCGGGCCCCGGCCGGCCGCTTGGGCCGCGCCCTGGGCAAGGTCGCGCTCCAGCGCTGCACCCTCCGGGCCGAACGCGCCCGCACCGGGGTCATGCACGCCCTCCTCTTTTACGGCGCCCTGACCTTCGACACATGACCGTCAACCACACGGTCGAAGGCTTTCTCGGCGGGCTTCTCCCTGTTCGGGCACGGCTCGTTTCGGCCTAGGCTGTCGCCGTCTGCGATCGACGCTCTGCGCGCTCTTTGTCATGGCCGGCCGTCCTGTTCCTCGCCTTCCGCCGCTTCGTCGTCCGCGTCCGAAGGCCTACGCCACGACCCCGGCCGACTCCGCCCTAATCTACCTGCTCATCACCCTGGCCACCGCCACCTACCTCTCCTTCGAGGTCTTCGCGGTCGCCGCCCATCCGGGAGCGGGCGGCGCTGGCGTTCCTCGGCCGCTGGCTCGCCTCGGCCGACCCGGCGTCGCGGGCCTCGAGCCGCGACCGCCGCGGCCGCGCATCAGATCGCCTGGTGGGCGCACATCGTCGCCGTCTACGGCTTCATCGCCTACGTTCCCCATTCCAAGTACCTGCACATGTTCGCCGGACCGCTCAACGTGTTCTTCCGCGGGCCGCGCCGCAGCGGCGAGCTCGCCCGCCCTCGACCTCGAAGAATCCGAGGTCTTCGGCGCTGGAGAAAGCTCCCGGACCTTCACCTGGAAGGACAACCTCGACGCCTTCGCCTGCATGGAATGCGGACGCTGCCAGGACGCCTGCCCGGCCTTCGCCTCGGACAAGCCCCTCTCCCCCAAAATGATCCTTTTCAACATGGAGAAGCGCCCTGCTCGCCGGCGACGGGCCGCTGGCTCGGGACAGAAACGCGAACGCCCTGCCGCCGCTCGTCCCGGGACGTCCAGACCGAGGGCGAGATCTGGACCTGCACGACCTGCGGCGCCTGCATGAACGTCTGCCCGGTGGAGATCGAGCACATCCCGCAAGATCGTCGGCGCCCGCCGAAGCCGGGTCCTCATGGAGAGCAAGTTCCCGGCCGAGCTCAACGCCTTGTTCCGGAACCTCGAGACGAATTCCAATCCCGTGGGGCATCGGATTCGCGAAGCGGGCCGACTGGGCCGCGGGCGCTCGAGGTCTCCCACTCTCGCCGACGTCGCCCGGCGCCGAATACCTCCTCTGGGTGGGCTGCATCGGCGCCTACGACGACGGCGGGAAGGAACATCGCCGCAGGCCATGGTCCGCCTCCTGCAGAGCGGCGGGCGTGACGTTCGGCATCCTCGGCGCCGAGGAGAAATGCTGCGGCGACTCCGCCCGCCGCCTGGGGAACGAATACCTCTTCCAGAGCCTGGCCCGGGAGAACCTGGCCCTGTTCGCGCGAATACGGCGTCCGCAAGATCGTCACCATCTGCCCGCACGGCTACAACACCTTCAAGCACGAATACCCGGCCCTCGCTCGACCGAGTCGGCCGCCCGACGAGGCAAGCCCTGCGCCGGATCGAGGTCGTCTCCCACGTCGAGCTCATCCGCGATCTCATCGCCGAGAGCGGCCGCCTCGCCCTCGAAGACGGCGGACCGGCGCGGTACACCTTCCACGACCCCTGCTACCTCGGGCGCCACAACGGACTCGTCCGCGGAGCCGCGCTCCGTCCTGGCGCGGCGCTGGGCGGCGGTCGCGGCGGAGCTCGCCAACGCCACGGAACACGAGCTTCTGCTGCGGCGCGGGCGGCGGGTTGATGTGGACCGAGGAATCGCTGGGCACGCGGATCAATCACCTGCGGACGGACGAGATCATCGCGTCGGGCGCCGCGGCTGGCCGCCTCGGCCTGTCCGTTCTGCCTGACCATGCTCCGTGACGGCCTCAAGGACAAGGGGCTGCGACGGCATCCAGGTCGAAGACATCGCCCAGATCGTCGCTGAGAGGCTTTAGAGGTCGGGGCCTTGATCCCGGTCCGGGCCTAGCCGGCCAGGATGCGTCTGAAGGCGGCGATCGCCCGCGTCGACGTCCTCGTCGCCGACGTCCTTGTGGGTGACCATCCGGATGCCGCCGCCGACGGCCAGCGCCAGGATGCCCTTCTCGTTCAGCTGCCCGAGCAGGTCGCGGGACCGTCAGCGACGGGTGCTCGAAGCCGAAGATGACGATGTTGGTCTCGACTTCGCCCGGATCGAGCCGGACGCCCGGGCGATCCGCGATCGCCCCGGGCCAGGGCCTTCGCCCGGGCATGGTCGTCCGCGAGCCGGTCCGGCATCTCGGTCAGGGCGATCAGGCCGGCCGCGGCCAGGACGCCGACCTGGCGCATGCCGCCGCCGAGGGCCTTGCGGAGACGGCGGCCGAAGTCGATGAAGCTCGGCCGGGCCCCGCCAGCATCGAGCCGACGGGGGCGGACAGCCCCTTGGACAGGCAGAACATGCACGCGAATCGACCTGATCGGCGTAATCGCGGACCGGGACTCCCGAGGCGGCGCTGGCGTTGAAGATCCGGGCCCCGTCGAGGTGGACCTTCGAACCGTTGCTCGTCGGCGACCTCCCGGATGGCTTTGAAATTGTCGAGGGGGACGACGGCCCCGCCCCAGTTGTTGTGGGTGTTCTCGACGCAGACGAGCGTCGTCTGGGGCGTGTGGACATTGGGCCTCCGGATGGTCGCGGCCACGTCCGCGGGATCCATGGCGCCCCGCGCGGACGGCACCGGCCGCGGCGTCACCCGCGACATGAACGTCATGCTGGGTCGATTCCATATTGTAGATGTGGGAGCGGGTCCTCGACGATGACCTCCTCGAGCTCGTGCGTCCAGGCCTTGACGGCGATCGAGTTGCCCATGGTCCCGGACGGGCAGAAGAGCGCCGCCTCCTTGCCCATGGTCGCCGCGGCCGCCGCCTCGAGCTCGTGGACGGTCGGATCGTCGCCGAGGACGTCGTCGCCGACCTCGGCCTCGGCCATGGCCCGGCGCATCTTCTCCGTCGGCCTGGTGACGGTATCGCTGCGAAAATCGGACAGTCGTGATGGTCAGTGCGTCTCCTCCGGCGGCCATTATATCGGAATTCCCGGGCGCGGCGCAACGACGCCCGCGTTTCTTGGTTCGGTCAACTATGGTAATAATAGGACTTCGGATCCGGACCGCGACGACCACATGGCGAACGATCGACTCTCCAAGGCTGGCGTTTTTCGCTGGCCTCGTCGTAATCCTCTTCTTCCGAGCGCCATCATCGTCTCGCAGGTCATGCTCAAGAGCGAAGTGGTCTCCGCTCCCCGACCTCGAAGGGCGAGACGATCGTCCAGGCCCGGGAGGAGCCCAGCCAAGAAGGACCTCGTCCCTCGCCCAGCGGGGCACCGAGACGAGCGACCGCATCGAGAAGGGTCGCATCGTCCGGCAGGAACCGGCCCCGGCGCTCGAGAATCCGCAGCACCACGGTCGTCCAGATCGTGACCAGCGCGGGCAGCGGCACGGTCACTGTCCCCGATTCGCGTCGAAGAGCCTCGACGAAGTCCTGACCCTGCTCCAGGCGGCCGGCCTGACCCGAGGGCGGCTGACCCAGGTCCACACGCCCGCGTCCCCGCGGGCCGCATCCTGGCCCAGACGCCCGAACCGGGCTCGGTCGTGGAGCGGAGCTTCCCCGTCGGCCTCCTCCTCAGCCAGGGCGGCCTCGAAGACCGCTACATCATGCCCGACCTCATCGGCCGGCGGGCCGACGAGCGTCATCGGCCTGCCTCGACAGCCGCGGTTTCAGGTCGCCGACGTCCGCTACGTCTACTACCCCGGCGCCCCGGCCGGCCTCATCGTCCAGCAGGACCCCCCGAACGGTTTCCGCGTCCAGAAGCGCAACCGCATTTCGCTCGAGGTCAGCCGGTGATGGTCCTCATCGCCCCGTCCATCCTGTCCGCGGACTTCGCCCGGCTCGGCGAGGCGGTCCGGACCGGCCGAGGACGGCCGGGGCCGACCTCATCCACGTCGACATCATGGACGGGCATTTCGTGCCCAACCTGACCCTCGGGCCCCGGCTCGTCGCGGCCATCCGCCGCGAGACGCGCCTGCCCATCGACGTCCACCTCATGGTCGAGAACCCGCCGCGCCTTCGTCCCGCTCTTCCATGAGGCCGGGGCCGACTGGATCTCGATCCACGTCGAAGCGACGGCCCACCTCCACAAGGACCTGACCATGATCCGGGAGCCTCGGCCGCAAGGCCGGCGTCGCCCTCAATCCGGCGACCCCCCTCGAATCGATCGACGAGATCCTGACGGAGCTCGACTTCGTCCTGATCATGTCGGTCAACCCCGGCTGGGGCGGACAGTCCTTCATCCCCGCCTGCCGGGACAAGATCCGCCGGCCTCCGGGACCGCATCCGGGCCGCACGCCTGACCGTCCCCATCGAGGTCGACGGCGGGATCAAGCTCGACAACGTCGCAGATATCCTCCGGGACGGAATGGAGATCGTCGTGGCCGGTTCGGCCGTTTTCTACGAGCCCCCGACCCGGCGGCCGCGGTCCGGTCCCTCAAGGCCGCGGCCGCCTCCTTCGCGCGGACGACGGAATGAACGCGATCGTCACCGGCGCCGGCGGGCTTCATCGGCTCCCGCCTCTGCCGCCGCCTTCTCGACGCGGGCGACACGGTGACGGGCATCGACGCCATGACCGATTACTATCCGCGGTGGATCAAGGACCGGAACGTCGCCGGCCTCCTCGGCCGGCCGGGCTTCACGTTCCTCGAAGCGGACCTCAACGACATCGACCTCGGACCGCTCGTCGCGGGGGCCGAGGTCGTCTTCCACCTGGCGGCGCAGGCCGGCGTCAGGGCGAGCTGGGGCGCGACCTTCGAGACCTACATCGCCTCCAATATCCGCGCCACCCAGCGGCTCCTGGAGGCGTCCAAGGACCGGCCGCCGCGCCGCATCGTCTACGCCTCGTCCTCCTCGGTCTACGGCCTGACGCCCGACCTCCCGATGAAGGAAACGAGCCCTCTCCATCCCCTGTCCCCCTACGGGGTCACGAAGCTTTCGGCCGAGCAGCTCGGCTTTCTCTACTTCAAGAATTTCGGCGTGCCCGTCGTGTCGCTCCGCTTCTTCACGGTTTACGGGCCGGGCCAACGGCCCGACATGGCCTTCCATCGCTTCTTCCGGGCCCTCGACGAGGGCCGGGAGATCACCCTGTACGGAGACGGCTCGCAGACCCGCGACTTCACGTTCGTCGACGACATCGTCGCCGCCAACCTGGCCGCGGCGGACCGGGGCCGGCCGGGCGAAGTCTATAACGCCGGCGGCGGGCACCGGGAGAGACTCGCCGACGTGATCCGGGTCATGGAGGAGGTCGCCGGCCTCCGGGCGGTCATCCGGCGGACGGAGCCCCAGAAAGGCGACGTGCCCGACACCTTCGCCGACATCTCGAAGGCCCGGGCCGAGCTCGGCTTCGCGCCCGCGACGGCGCTCCGCGACGGGCTCCGGCGCCGAATGGCTCTGGCTCAAGGACCTCTATTCCGCCTGATGCAAAGGATACCGACCATGCGCTTCTCCGTTTCGAGAAACTTCACGGGGCTCGGCCTCGTCTTGGCCCTCCTCCTGTCCGCCGCCGCCTGCGGAAAAAAGGCGCAGATCGAGATCGCGCCCGAAATCGCCTCGTCCGACGAGGCGCTGTTCAAGCTCGGGGAAGAAGCCATCAAAAAGGACGAGGAGAAGGGCATGCTCTATCCTTCGCCAGCTCATGGATTCTTTCCCCAAGAGCTTCTATGCCCAGCGAGCCAAGCTGCTCATCGCCGACGCCTATTTCAAGAAGGCGGACGAGGGCAACCTGATTCTCGCCGCCTCGGAGTACCGGGAGTTCATCAACCTCTATCCCTACAGCCCCTCGGCCGCCTACTGCCAGTACCAGATCGGCATGACCTTCTTCAACAAGGTCCTCAAGCCCGGCCGCGACCAGTCCAAGAGGCCCAGGCCCTGGCCGAATTCAAGAAGACCGCGGCCACGTACCCGACGAGCGACCAGGCCAAGACCGCGCAGGAAAAAATCAAGGACTGCGAGGAACGGCTGGCCGAGCATCAGTTTCTCCATCGGCCACCAGTACCTCGGCTCGCACGCCTACAAGGCCGCGACCAGCCGGCTGGCCGAGATCCTGACGGTCTATCCCAATTTCTCGGGAATGGACCGGGTTTATTTCGCTCTCGGCGAAGCCCATTTCCTGGGCCAGAAGACGGCGGAAGCCGTGCCCTACTTCACCAAGCTCGTCTCCGACTACGCGAAAAGCCCGCTGGCCGGCAAAGCCGAGGAACGGCTGAAGGAAATCAAGCGATGCCCAAGGCCGAGCCGTTGGCCGCTGGAGCCGCCGGTCGCCAAGTAGGCCGCCGGCCGGCCGAGGCGCCGCGGACGGGAGACGCGCATGAAGCTTCAGCCCGACTGACGATCGCGGCCGTCGTCCTCCTCACCGCCGCGGGCCGGCTGCCGGCCCAGGGCCGGGAGCTGACCTTCCGGGCCGGCCTCGGCATCGAAACCCAATCCCGTACGATTCGCTGGGACGATGAGAAACGAACCTCGCAACTCGCGTCTTTAGGAGCGGGCCTTCATCTCGAGATGACCTATCGAAACCGCTTGACGCTCTTCGGCTCGGCCGGCTGTCCTTTCCGGATGTCCACGGACTCGGTCTTCCATAATCTCCCCGTGGCCCTGGGAACCCCGCGCGATCGGCGGGGTTGTCGTTCGGGCGACCAGGCCGGGTCTGACCCGGGGGAAGCTTCGATTTGACGTCCCGGGCCCGCTCCCTCACTGCCCGCCGGTTCCGAGGCGGCGTGGCCCCTCGCAGAGCTTCGCGGTCGAAGGCGAGGGCCGGCGAAGCCCAACTGGACGGCGCTCGAGGCCGGGGCCGCGCGTTTTCTACTAAGGGTGGCGGACGGCGACGCCCTACGGTGTTCGCCCGGCCCGTGAACCGGCTCGCGGGAGAAGTCCGGATGGAGGAGACCCTGGAAACCCTGACGGGAGACGACTCGAAACCCATCAAGGGCGCGGGGTTCGTTCGCAACAGGGCGCCGGCCCGTGTTCCCCCTCGGCCGCCGCGCCTCGCTCTCCGCGGAGGGGCGGGATCGTCCCGCGCCGCGGCGGGGCGGATCAGCACCGAATCGCGCTGCTGTATCTTTCTTCGAACGGAACTGCCCGCTGAACGCCAACAAGACGGCCGTCATCCTGGGGATCCCCGTCGCCGTCGCGGCCCTCTGCCTCTCTTCCGGGCCGGGCGGCGAGAGCGGCGGAAAGCGGGGACGGGGTTCGCGTCGTGCGCCGAGACTGGGCGCCGCCCGGCCGGCCGGCCCGCCGCGGCGGGACGGAGCGCTACGCGCGCGGGCGGCTCCTCCTCAAAGTCCGGCCGGAGGCCTCGCCGCTTCATCAACAGGGCCTCCTCGCCGCCTACGGCTTGAAGGAAGCGCGCCGGATGGAGCAGATCGCGGTCGTCGAGGCGGCTGTTCCTGAGGGCCTCGCGGTCGAGGAGGTCGTGGCCGCCCTGCGCCGCAATCCCGATATCCTCTACGCCGAGCCCGACTTCCGGACACGCCTGAACACGACCCCGAACGACGAATATTTCGGCCGGCAATACGCCCTTTACAACCCCGGCAGCAAGCTGAACCTGCCGGGAAGCCCGACCGGCAAATCCCGGGCCGACATCCACGCGACGGCCGCCTGGGAGGAAACCAAGGGCGGCCCGGAGATCATCGTCGCCGTCGTCGACACGGGCGTCGATTACGATCACCCGGACCTCGCCAACAAAGTGGTCTCGAAGGGCAAGGACTTCATCGCGGACGACGACGATGCGGCCGACGACAACGGGCACGGGACCCATGTCGCGGGCATCATCGCCGCCGACACGAACAACGGCCAGGGAATCGCCGGCGTGGCCTGGAACTGCCGCGTCCTGCCCCTCAAGACGATCGACCGGGAAGGGAACGGATTCTACAGCGAGCTCATCGAAGCCATCCTCGGCCGCCGACAACGGCGCGAGCGTCATCAACATGAGTCTCGGCGGCGACGAGAGCGCCGACTCTCCTGCCGCGACGCCCTGCGGTACGCCTTCAACCGGAAAATCATCTCGCGTCGCGGCGGCGGGCAACGACGGTGTGGACGTCGACTACCCCGCCGCCTACGACGAGTACGTCCTGGCCGTCGCGGCCACCGACTACAACGACGCGCGCGCAGACTTCGAGCCCCGGCAGCCAGGTCGACGTCGCCGCTCCGGCGTCGAGATCCTGAGCACCCTGCCCACCTGGTACTGGGGTCCGGGAAGCCTGCCCTATGGTTACGCGGACGGGACATCGGCGGGCCCCACGTCACCGGCCTGGCCGCCCTGCTCAAGGGCCTGCGGCCCTGGCTCTCGGCCAAGGAGATCATGCAGGTCATTCGTTTCACCGCCGACGACGTCAATGCCGACGGGCATCCGGGGGCGAACACGTTCGTGGGTTACGGACGCGTCAACATGGAACGGGCCGCGTCCCTGCTACAAGCTCGAGGGGGCCGCCCGCTAGGCCGGCTATGCTGAAGAACCTCCGCGTCCGAAACCTGGCCACGATCGAGGACCTCGAGATCGGCTTCGAGCCCGGATTCTCCGTCCTGACCGGGGAGACGGGCGCCGGAAAATCCATCCTCATCGATGCCATCCGTCTGCTCCTCGGCGAAAAGGGCGCCTTGGACCTCATCCGGACGGGCCGGCGCGAGGCCGTCGTCGAGCGTGTTCAGCGTCCGGCGACGCCGCTTGGCCGGAGGACCTCGCCCCCCTGCAGAGCACGGGGGTGAGAGAGGCGAATACGTCG
>CAVUQU010000012.1:0-3303 GCA_963743755.1 uncultured bacterium | reverse complement strand
CCTTCGAAAAGAGCCTGGCCCGCCCGGACTAGGGCCGGCGGCGCCGTCCCCGCCATCCGGGCGAGCGGCCGGAACGTATTATAGTTAAAGCCGGCCGCGATCGTTCACGCGCAAAGGATGGAACATGAAAAAGACAACGATCTTCCTGTATGGCTGCCTCATGCTGTCGATCGCGCTCTTCGCCCAGGGTCCCGACCTCGTCAAGACGGACGGCATCACGGGCCCGCTGCACAAGGCCCATGTCGGCGAAATCACCTTCATGGCCAAGCCCATCGCCCTCCCGGATTACCGGGAATCGGACTTTCTGCGCGAATTTGAATTGAAGGAAGAAGGCGATCTGAACATCCGGGCGTTTATGGACAATTCCTTGACGAATTATCTGCACTGGTTGGCGCCCGCGTTGAGCGCGGAGGAATTGGCCCGATCCGGCAATTACCGGTTTTCGTTCTCCGTTGACGGGGCGATGATTTATGCGGAAAACCTGACCCCGGGCGCCGGAAGCCCGGCCGCGAAAACCCGAACCATCTTCCGCGTGCCCCTGATCAGCACCACGGAGAGGATTCCTGGGGCAGCTTCCTCTGGATCCGGTTCCTGATAAAAGGAGGAGAGGACGCCCTGACTGCGGGCAAGCATGTCCTCGACATCGAGATCCGGCCTTACGTCAAGAACCCCGACCTGAAGATCGGCGATCTATCGCCGCGGGCCGATCGCCCTCAACGTCATCAAGCCCGCGTCGACGAGGGGACGATCGCGCCGCAGGCCGTCCGCCCCGGGAGCGGATGGCCGATCTCGGGTGATCGCTATGACCTCGATAAGATCCGGGACCTCAACCGGAAAATCGCCCAGAGCGACTTCAAGGATATCACCAGCCTCGTCGTCATCGAGCACGGCCGGCTCCTCGTCGAGGAATATTTCAACGGGGCGGACCGGACCACGCTCCACAATACCCGTTCGGTGGGCAAGTCATTCGCCTCGGCGCTTATGGGCGTGGCCATCCGCGACGGCCATATCAAGAGCGTCGACCGGACGCTGGGCGAGTTTTATGACCTGAACCCCTTCGCCAACCTCTCCCCGAAGAAAAGCGCGGTCACACTGAAGAACCTCTTGACCATGAGCTCGGCCTTCACCGGGTCGGACCACGACGCCGAATCGCCGGGGAACGAAGAAAACATGTATCCGACGTCCAATTGGGTGAAATTCGCCCTGGACCTTCCCATGGACGAAGCCGAGGAAACGGACAGTGGGACTATTTCACGGCCGGCGTCGTTCTGTTGGGCGATATCCTCGATCGGTCCGTCCCCGGCGGGCTGGAGCGTTACGCCGACCGCGTCCTGTTCAAGCCTCTGGGGATCACCCGATACCAATGGCAATACACGCCGCAAAACGTGGTGAACACCGCCGGGGGCCTGCCGATGCCTTCGCTGGACCATGCCAAGTTCGGTCAGCTCTACAAGAACGGCGGCCGGTGGAACGGCGTCGCCGTCCTGCCGGAAGACTGGATCGTGGCGTCGTTCCAGAAATACCAGGCCATACCTTACATTGTCGACGGCCATTACGGGCTCTTGTTCTGGAATAAGACCTACCGCGTCGACGGCCGTCCCTATGAAACCTTCTTTTGCACGGGGAACGGCGGCAACAAGATCTACGTTTTCCTGGACCAGCCCCTGGTCGTCGTCGTTACCGCGACCGCCTACGGCAAGCCCTATACGCATACCCAGGTCGACAAGATGATGGAGCGATACATCCTGCCGGCGGTGGTCAAGTACGGCCCGTCCGGGATCATCCGCCTCCGTCCGGAGCCGGAGCTCGAAACAAATATTTTTGACATTTATATTAGTTTATATTATTATATATATCGCTTAATTATCTTTTATTGGACAAAACGATGGAAAATGTCGTACTACGCAGAACTGGCGATCCGTAGACGACCTACGCGGCTAACCTCGGCATCAAGCGGGGAACGGGGCGGTTAAACGGGTCGCCCGCTACGGGCTTCCGGCTGGAAGGTCGGCCGGCTGCTGAAGTTCCGCCGGGAGGACATCGACCGCTGGATGGAGTCGCGGCGAATGGGCGGCGCCGCCGGCGAGTCCGGGGCCCGGTACCTGCGTCTCCTGCGTGAAGCGGCGCCGGAGATCAAGAGGCGTTTCGGCGTCCGGAGCATCGGCCTCTTCGGCTCGGCGGCCCGGGGCGAGGCCGGCCCGGATTCCGACGTCGACGTCCTCGTCGAAATCGAAGGCGCCGACGTTCGATCGCTACATGGACCTCAAGTTCCACCTCGAGGACCTCTTCGGCAGGCCCTGCGATCTCGTTCTCTCGCTGATTCCCTCAAGGAGGGCGTCCGGCAAGCCGCACTGAGCGAGGTCGTCTATGCCTAGGAACTCCGGGGTCTACATCGAGGATATCCTCGAAGCGGTCCGGCGTATCCGGTCGTACACGGCTAACCTGGACGAATCCGCCTTTGCTGCGAGCCCCATCACGATCGACGCGGTCGTCCGAAACTTGGAGATCATCGGCGAGGCCGCGGCCCGCCTCCCGGAGGACGTCAAGTCCGTCGCGGATGGCGTCGAATGGCGCAAGATCGTCGCTCTGCGGAACATCCTGGCCCACGAGTATTTCGGCGTGAATACGGCCATCCTCTGGGACGTCGTCAGCCATAAGCTCGAGCCGCTCGAAGCCGCTTGCCGG
Organism: uncultured bacterium; assembly: GCA_963743755.1. Taxonomy (GTDB): domain Bacteria; phylum Acidobacteriota; class Aminicenantia; order Aminicenantales; family Saccharicenantaceae; genus RBG-16-66-30. The sequence continues at coordinate 618 of CAVUQU010000012.1, read as the reverse complement.
AAGCTCCGGGCGAGCATGGGGCCTACGGCCTACCGTCGGACGGGAGCGAATCCGTGCAGAGACCTCAAGCGACGGATTGGACAGCCGGCGGGGCGATCGCTCTGTTGACGATGCTCTCCGTCGCGGCCGCGATCTACGGGCAGAGCCCGGGGCTCATCGGATACCTCCCCAAGGACCGCGTCGTCGAGCTCGCGGCGGCGGCCGACGGGTCCCTGGCCTCGTACACGCCGTCGCCCGCGGCCCGGCTTCGTTGCCCTGGTCGACCCGATCCACCTCCGGGTCTTCCTCTGCGCCTCGCGGCCGGCCGACCTGGCCTTCGCGGCCCGCATCGCCCGGTCCGTCGAAGCGGCGGCCTGAACCCCGTCTTCTCAGCCGAGTTCGTCGGCGTCGCCGCGGACCTCTCCGAGCCGGCCGGCCTCTTCCTCCGAGAACGCCGTCACGGCGGCCCCGGAGATCGTCGTCTACTGGATGGGCTCCGAGATCGCCCGGATTCGCTCCGTCCGGCCGACCGTCTGCGGCCGAAGACGAGTTGGCCGGCCTCATCTTCCAGACCCGGACGAGTTCGCCGAGGAGATGATCCTCGGACAACGATTTCTTCAGGAACGTCTTCCACTCGGA
>CAVUQU010000011.1:0-55698 GCA_963743755.1 uncultured bacterium | reverse complement strand
ATCCCGCCGGCAGACGAAGCGCCGGCCCCGCATTTCGCACTCACCGCCAAGATTGCCGCACGCAATGCGCTGACGCAGCTGTCGATGGGCATCAGCGCGGATTTCGCCACCGCCATCCAGTTCGGCGCCACCCATGTGCGGGTCGGGTCGGCGATCTTCGGGCATCGGTAGCTCCGCCCCTCATGGTGAGGAGGCGCGAAGCGCTGTCTCGAACCATGAATTCGCTTGGCTCCGCGCTTGCGGCCATCCTTCGAGACGCCGCTCCGCGGCTCTTCAGGATGATGGGCGGAGCGTCACCCGCCACGATCTTCGTCCTGGTCCCCAGCCGCGCCAGCAACCGCAGCATCGTGCCCTGGCGCATCGCCACGCAGCCTGCGGTCGGCCCGAAAATGGTCGCGGGCAAGATGCAGGAATACCGCGCTGCCGCGGCCGGCGATCCGGGGCTTGGTGTTCTGATCGATCTCGATGATGAAATCATACAGGTGATCTTCACGCGCCAACCGGTCGCCGCCGCAGCCGCGATCGAGCCGCACCGGCCTGTTTGTAGTTCGGTTGCTCGGGTCCTCGCACCAGGCATCGTGCGGCGAGATGATGCGCACTGGCAGATGCGTGTGCGGCCGCGGGTGACGGTCGGCCCGCCACCACAGCTGGCGCGGGTGAAACACGCCCTGCGGCGTTGCGCCGTCGCCCTCCCGCTTGTTCGCCTTGATTTCGCCGCGGCCCAGCGCGACGGGTATGGTTGTGTGATCGTAGCTCAGCCACCCCCGTTGCGGGTTGCCTGCTGCGGCGCGGACCAACACGGTCCGCACCGGTCAGATCACGCAAGCTTGTCAGATAAGTCTCTGAATGAATGACGTTTCCCATAAAATCCGCCACATCGCCTTGGCTGTTTACCGCAAATGTTCTATTTCGCGCTGCAAAACCACATTCATTGAGAATGCTAGGTTTTTTACGCTAGACTATGCGGACTAGCCAAACCGTGGTGATCTTCCCCCCATCATCGCGTCTCAGACCACCGAAGCCGCAGCAGCCGTCCAAAGGATTGTCGCAATGCCTAATGCCCGCAAGATCTTGATCGTGGACGACGACACTGATTTGCGCGAGGCGCTGGTCGAGCAATTGTCGCTGCATGAAGAGTTCGAAGCCTCCGCCGTCGATACCGGCGCCAAGGGCGCGTCAGCCGCGAAAGCCAATTCCCCCGATCTGGTGCTGATGGATGTCGGGCTGCCCGACACCGACGGCCGTGAAGTCGTCCGCAGCCTGCGCAAGGGGGGCTTCAAGGCGCCGATCATCATGCTGACCGGCCACGACACCGATTCCGATACGATCCTCGGCCTCGAATCCGGCGCCAATGATTATGTCGCCAAGCCGTTCCGCTTTGCGGTGCTGCTGGCGCGCATCCGCGCGCAATTGCGCCAGCACGAGGCGAGCGAGGACGCGGTCTTCACAGTCGGCCCCTATAGCTTCCGTCCGGGCTCGAAGATGCTGGTCGGGCGCCAACGCCAAGAAGGTGCGGCTGACCGAGAAGGAAACCGCGATCCTGCGTTTCCTCTATCGCGCCGGCCAGATGGCGGTGTCGCGCGAAACCCTGCTGCAGGAAGTGTGGGGCTACAATTCCGGCGTCACCACGCACACGCTGGAAACCCACATCTACCGGCTGCGCCAGAAGATCGAGACCGATGCAGCCAATCCCGAAATCCTGGTGACGGAAGCCGGTGGCTACAAGCTGGTGCCATGATAGAGGATTTTCGCGGTATCCATTCGTAATGAGCTGGAGATCCGGGTCGCGGTTTCGAATGTCGATTGAGGATGATGTCAACCTAGCTCGCAAGCGTGCCGACATTGAAGTTGTTGGGCATCGACGCGTTGCGGGTGCTCGCCATCGGTTCGGAAGCGCGCCGCATCCGCCGCGATGAAGCGTTGTTCATGGCTGGGCGACACCGCCGATGCCGGCTTCGTGGTTCAATCCGGTGCGATCCGCGTGTCGAGCGAGGATGAAGGCGGCTATCGCGATGTTGTCGCCGGTCCCGGAACGCTGATCGGCGAGCTCGCTCTGGTGGTGGAAATGCAGCGTCCGTCGAGCGCAGCTGGCAATTGCCGATTTCTCGGTGCTTCGCATTTCGCGCAGCATGTTTCAGCGCGTGCTGGAAGGTCATCCCGATGCCGCGCGCAGGCTGCGCGACGATCTGGCCGGCCGGACCAGCCAGGCGGCCAGCGACATGATGATCGCAAGCGGCAAGCTTTTTCGCCTCTGAACGTCATTGCGAGCGCAGCGAGGCAATCCGGAGTCGGCGTGCGAAGCGCTGGATTCCGCCCAATTCGTCCCGCTCACGAGGCGAGCGAAGCGACCCCGTTTTTCAAGCGACGATGCCTCGCAATGAGCCTCACACCTCCACCGTCACCGTCACCGGTACATGGTCCGACGGCCGTTCCCAGCCGCGCGCATCGCGCGAGATCGTGAAATCGCTGACGCGGTCCCCCCAGCGCCTGCGACACCCAGATGTGATCGAGCCGCCGGCCGCGATCGGCCAGCGTCCAGTCGGCCGCGCGATAGCTCCACCAGGTATAGACCTTCTCCGACAGCGGGATGCGCCGCGCGCGACGTCGATCCAGTTGCCGTGGGCCTGCACGGCGAGCAGCTTTTCGCATTCGATCGGCGTGTGCGAGACGACGTTCAGCAGCTGCTTGTGCGACCACACGTCGTGCTCATGCGGCGCGACGTTGAGATCGCCGACCAGAATGTCGCGCTTCGCCTCGCGCGGATGCAGTCCCTCGCAGGCCTTCATCTCGTCGAGAAAGGCGAGCTTGTGCGCGAATTTCGCGTTGAGCGCCGGGTCGGGAATGTCGCCGCCGGCGGGCACGTAGAAATTATGCACCGTCAGCGGCGCGCAAGCTCCGCCTTCTCGCCGAACGACACGCTGATATGGCGCGAATCGACCTTGTCGCAGAACGTGCGGATGTCGGTGTTGTCGAACGGCAGTCGCGAGATCATAGCGACGCCGTGATAGCCCTTCTGTCCGTTGATCGCGACATGCTCATAGCCGAGCCGTTTGAAGCGCTTCAGCGGAAACGCGTCATCGATGCATTTCGTCTCCTGCAGGCACAACACGTCGGGCCGCACCGCCTTGATGAATTTGGCGACGAGATCGATGCGCAGGCGCACCGAATTGATGTTCCAGGTCGTGAGGACAAGCGCATGGGCGGATGACAGAGGCGGCGGACGACCTCAGGCTCGCCGCCAGGCTCGCGAAACGGAACCCGCCAAGCGCGGCGCGGACCTGCAACAATCAATGCACGGAAAGGCCGCGCTCAGCGATTGTTGAAGCTGCCCGCGGGTCGCCTGTGGTGTCGATCCTGAACAGCCGGGATCGAGCCTCTTCGACGTATCGAGATTGTAGACCGCGACCGTGGTGTCGTAGCCCTGCGGATCGGTGACGGTCCATTGCTTGAGCTGATTGTCCTTGGCGCCGATCATCAGCATCAGGCGCGAGGTGCCGATCAGCGGCTTCTTCTCCTCGATCGCGACCGTGATGAAGAGGTCGTCGGAGGTCACGCTGACGAGATTGGTGTCGCGCATCAGATCGATGCGATCGGACAACAGGAAGCGCAGCGGCGTCTGCGACAGCGGATAGAGATCCTGCGTCGCGAGCTTGCGGTCGCGCACCACCACGAGGATCCATCGGCGACGATGGCGATCGGCCGGCGCATCATACTCGAAGCGAACCTTGCCGGGCTTCTGAATGTAGAAATCGCCGGTGGTGCGGCTGCCGTCGGGGCCGACCTGCACGAAATTTCCGGTCAGCGTCGGCAGCGACGAAGATAGGCGGTGACCTTTGGCCGCCAGCGCGCGCTGATTGGCGTCGAACGCGCCATCGGTCGGCCAGGCTCGCGCGCGAGCGACCCGGGATGATGGGATTGCGTCGACGGGGCTGAAGTCGCTGTCGGGTGGCAGCTGCCGGCCAGCGGCCGGACGTTCCGGCGATCGTCCTGAGCGCGCGGCGATGGACCGGGCGGAACGCTGCGCCTCGCTCCGCGCTTTGGGCGCGGGGCGCGGCATCGGAACGGTCTGCGCCTCAGATGCCGCCGCGGCGCCGGTCCGGTGAACGCGATCAGCAGGCGCCGGCGCGGCGCATGCGCGGTGCACGCCGCGAGGCCGAATCGTCTGGTCGCATTCGAATTTCCGAATTTCTATTCAACGTGACGTCCTGTCGGTGCCATTTTGTCTGCACTTTCGGCCCAAGCGCAGATTAGCGCGTCTCGCCGTGGAGATCTCGAGCCCCTCCGGCAATCCGATTTCACGATCTGATCGGGCTCAAAACCGCCATTCTTCTCTCCTCGACCAGGATTTCGCGCTTGCCGGCGTGGTTGGCGGGGCCGACGACGCCCTCCTGTTCCATCCGCTCGATCAGCGAGGCGGCGCGGTTGTAGCCGATCTGCAGCCGGCGCTGGATGTAGCTGGTCGAGGCCTTGCGGTCGCGCGTGACGATGGCCACCGCCTGCGTCGAAGAGTCGCCGCCGCGCCTCGCCGCCGCCCATGCCGGTCGCATCGAACACCGCGCCATCCTCGTCGCCTCGCTCTTCGCCGTGACCGCCTCGAGATATTCCGGCGGGCCCTGCGCCTTGAGGTGGCGCACCACCTTCTCGACCTCCTCGTCCGACACGAACGGGCCATGCACGCGGGTGATGCGTCCGCCGCCGGCCATGTAGAGCATGTCGCCCTGGCCGAGCAGCTGCTCGGCGCCCATTTCGCCCAGGATGGTGCGGCTGTCGATCTTCGAGGTGACCTGGAAGGAAATGCGGGTCGGGAAGTTCGCCTTGATGGTGCCGGTGATGACGTCGACCGACGGCCGCTGCGTCGCCAGGATCACATGCATGCCGGCGGCGCGCGCCATCTGCGCCAGCCGCTGCACCGCGCCTTCGATGTCCTTGCCCGCGACCATCATCAGATCGGCCATCTCGTCGACGATGATCGACGATGAAGGGCAGCGGCTCGAGATCGAGCTTCTCTTCCTCGTAGATCGCCTTGCCGGTTTCCTTGTCGAAGCCGGTATGCACCGTGCGCGTCAGCTCCTCGCCCTTTGCCTTGGCCTCGGCGAGACGCAGCGTTGTAGCCGTCGATGTTGCGGACGCCGAGCTTGGACATCTTCTTGTAGCGCTCTTCCATCTCGCGCACGGCCCACTTCAGCGCGACGACGGCCTTTTTCGGGTCGGTCACGACCGGCGTCAGCAGATGCGGAATGCCGTCATAGACGGAGAGTTCGAGCATCTTCGGATCGACCATGATCAGCCGGCACTGATCCGGCCGCAGCCGGTAGACCAGGCTGAGGATCATGGTGTTGATGGCGACCGATTTGCCGGAGCCGGTGGTGCCGGCGATCAGCATATGCGGCGTGCGCGCCAGATCGATGATGACCGACTCGCCGCCGATGGTCTTGCCGAGACACAGCGGCAGCTTCGCGACCGATCTCGTCCTTACCGAGAGCAGTTCGCGCAGATAGACCTTCTCGCGATGCGCGTTCGGCAGTTCGATGCCGATGGCGTTGCGGCCGGCGACGACGGCGACGCGCGCGGACATTGCGCTCATCGAGCGGGCGATGTCGTCGGCAAGTCCGATGACGCGCGACGACTTGATGCCCGGTGCGGGTTCGAGTTCGTACAGCGTGACGACCGGGCCCGGCTGCGCATTGACGATCTCGCCGCGCACGCCGAAATCCCCGAGTACGCTTTCGAGCGCGAATTTGGCTTCCAGCTCCGCCTTGCTCAGCGGCTGGCGGTCGGACGCCTTCGGCGCGGTGAGCACCGATACCGCCGGCAGAACGAACTGATCGAACGCTTCCGCGCCAGTGCGCGCGGCGCGGCCTTCTTGCGCGGGGCGCGGGCGACGGGACTTCCCTCCCCTCGTCTTCCCTCCTCTTCCTCCTCGTCGACGAAATCCTCGTCGGCCTGCGGGGCCAGCGACGGCGCGGCGCGGCCGCCGAATTCGGCTCATGGCGCTCGAACGAGGACGCCCGCGGCGCCGGCGAACTCGCGACCAGCCAGCCATAGGCCAGGGACAAGAGCCGCCACAGCCGCGCCTTCGCGCTCATGACGGCATGAAACGCCCATCCCAGCGAGACCGAGCCGCGATCGCCCTCTTCCACGAAGGGCGCGTCGTCGTCCTCGATCGGCGTCAGAGTTCCTGTTGCTCGCGCCGCGAGCCCCATGCCGCAGGCGAACAGGAAGGTCGCGACCATGGCCGCGAACAGGATGGTTCCGAGCACCAGACGATAGACGAAACCGGGCGTTCAGGAGAATTATCTTTTTGTGGTTGAAAATGACAAAGAAGGTCTTATATCAATAGTAAAGTACGAAATCTTTGAATAGAAGGCTACATGGCGTATCCGCTGCTGATAGAGATCAGTTCTCGGATATGTTTTTATGATTTCCGCTTTTAAAAGATTGTGTCGGGGCGACAATTCTGGCCGGCGGCGAACAGAAAGAGATGGCGCGCGCTTGTCCGTCCGGGGCGCGGCCCGACGACCCGTCGGCGCACTGCTGGGCGCCGGCCGGCCGGAGCTATTTCACGCGGACGCCTGTTATCCGAGAGGCTTGAATTCTTTCCCGTCCGCCAGAGTCATGTAGGATTCGTAGGTGAACTCGTCGTGGCCGAGGAGCCGGACGGGATTCATCGACCTCCGAAGCCGGCGACCAGGCGCAGACTCGGGCCGGTGAGGCGGGCGTTCGGGCCGCCCGCCGCTTCGTCGTACCCCAATTCCCAGCGGGTGCGGCCGGGAGCGATCGTGTACGCGGCGCGGAGGCCGAGAAAGAGAGGCGAGCGCCCCGGCCACACGTCGACGGCCAGGGCAGGCTGGAGAAGAAAGCCATAAGCCGCGAGACGGATCCTTCCGCCCGGCTGCTCCAGGATCCCGTCGAAAGAAGACGCGGGGGCGGCGTTCAGCCTGAGAGACGTGGCGCCGGCGCCGATTCCCAGCAGGACGCTCAGCGATGTTTTTTCGCCGGAGCGAAGGACATAGCCGAGGTCGAAAAATCCCGTTACGGCCGAGAGCGATTGGCGACCATGATAGCTTTCCGCCGCGCCCTGAAATAGGCCCGCGGCCTCGAGGCCCAGGATGAGCCGGCCGGCGATGGCTTGGCCCCCCGCGCCGAACGTCAGGAATCCCGACGGGACTCCCGGCCGGCCGGCGGCCTCGAGCCGCTCGTCGAGCGAAACGAGGGAAGCCATCGAGCCGCCGACAAAGAGATACCCTCGCCCGGCCAGGCGGATATCCGCCGGCTCGTTTTCCGGCTTTGCGGCCGCCGCGGCGAGCATGTCCGAGCCGGCGAACTTCGGGACATGTTCCAATTCTCGAATTGGTACGTGTCCCAACGACCGGCCGAGCGAACATTTTGCTTCGCGCTCGGCGATGCCGCGGCCTGTCTATCGGGCCCGGCTCCAGAAGCGGCGCCCAGCCGCCGTCGCAGCGGCCAGAATCGTCAGCGCGACGACGACGGCGAGGCCCTTGGTCACCGGCTCTCCGGCGCCCCGATTTCCTTTATCCGGATCCTTCGGAACTCCAGCGCCGAGCCGTGGCCCAGGAAGCCGATGCGGCCCGAGGTCCGCCGCACCCCCGGATGATCCCGGCCGTCCAGGGCTTCCGGTCGGTCGCCGTGGACAGGTCGGCGTCGATGACCGCCGTACCGTTGACCTTGACCCTGCCGCCCTCGCCAGGGTGATCTCCTCCCTGTTCCATTCCCCGGCGGGTTTCAGGAAGCCGCCTTCGCCGGCCGATACCGTAGACCGAGCCATGAAACTGGTTGGGCATGAGGCCCCAGTACATGGGCGCGCTGTCCTCCAGGATCTGGATTTCCAGGCCTTCGTACGCGGCGTCGCCCTCGCTCGGCGTCCGGACGCCCACGCCGTTGTTGGCGCCGGGCGTCAGCTTGAATTCGAAGCGGAGAACAAAATCCTCGTAATCTTTTTCGGTGTACAGATTGCCGCCGCCGAGCTCCGGATGGACGACGATCCGGCCGTTTTCGGCGGTGTAGCCGCGGGTGTTCCCGGTCCAACCGGCGAGGTCAGCGGCCGTTGAAGAGCGGCGCGAACCCTTCGCCCGCCTCCTCCGGCGACAGGATGTCCGGCGACTCGGACGGGGATCGCGCGGGATTTCGTGGACGTAGACGTGTCGGAACCGAAGGCGTGTTGCCGTGCGCCTGGAGCTCGATCTGCCCCGAGGGGATAGATCGGCTTGTCGCGCTCCCAGTAGTTCTCGAGCACGACGTTGTCGACGACGAGCTTGTCGTTGAGATAGACCGTGACCCGGTCGCCGATCATGATGATGCGGAACGTGTTCCATTCGCCGATGGGGCGGTCCGCTTTTTCGAGCGGTTTGCTCGGGTCTTTCTGGTTATTGTAGAGGCCGCCCGAGCCCTCGGGATAATCGGCGGGGTCCCAGATCTGGACCTGCGGGGAGCCGCGGAGGTAGAGGCCGCTGTCGCCATTCGGCCCGGATCAGCCAATCGGCGAGAAACTCGAAATCCCCGAAGTCCCCGGCCGGTGCAGAGGCTCTCGCCGCCGCCGTCGAAGACGAAGCGCCCCGTCCTCGACGCGCCAGTGCGCGCGCATCCGCTCGTCGGCCTCCGCCTGCGCCGCGCGGAGCTCCTCCGGCGTCATTTTCGCCCGCTTCGGCGGGTCGGCGACGAGGCCCTTCCAGCCGGCGAGCGAGCGGCCGTCGAACAGGCGGAGCGAATCCGCCCTGCCGCAGCCGCTCGTCGATCGTCTTCCCGGCGGCGTCCCGTTCTCCGGCGTCTGGGAGAAGAGCGGCGGCCCGGCGCAGGATGGAAATCGGCTGATGGGCCGCGAGCCAGCGTTCCTCGGGCTCCTGTAAGCGGCCACCTCGAAGAGCGCCCGGGCGGCGTCGGTTTCGAGGCCGGGGGAATCCATCTGGTACGCCAACAGCAAGAACGCCTCCATCGTCCGCACGGAGACTGAGCGCGCGAAGGATGGGCTTCTTATCCGTTTCCTCCCGGTCGAGCGCGAGCGCATCGCGGAGGAAGGCGAGTTTCTTCTCGCCGGGCAGGCGGGATTCGGAAACCAGCCGGGAGTAACCTTCGAGACCGAGAAGGAAGAGCTTCCGGTCCGTCGCCGCCTTGACGAATTCGACGAGCGGTCCTGCCGCCGCGTCATGTCCGGCCACCGGAAGAGAGCGTAAACTGGGCGGCGCCCCGAATCTGCGTATCCGGGTTCTTTGTTTCCGCGACGACCGCCTCGAGGGCGCGGGGGCCGGGCAGGCGGGGGAGAAGCCGCAGGATCTCGGCTTTTTCGGCGGGATTCCGGCTCGCGTAGATCTCTAGCAAGGGGTCCGCCCTGTTTCCGCGGCGAGGCTCGGCCGCGGCCGCGGCGACGACGGCCGACTGGATCGCCACGGCCTCGTCGGAGTCTGTCGATGCGACGAGAAGGTCGATGAGGCGCGAGATTTCCGATGGCGGCAACAGCGAGCCGAGTGCGCGATACGCCGCGAGACGGACGGACGATTCTACGCTCCGGGCCGCCTCGTGGACAAGTCCGATATGCGCGACGGCGCCCTTTTCCCCCCAGAAGCTCAATCAGGACGGCGCGTCCGGCGGGCGTCGCCTCAGCCAGAAGCCGAACGGCATCCGGGACAACGGCTTCTGCGGGGTACAGAAGAAGGGCCTCGTGAACGGCGCGGATTTCGGCTTCGGAGCCGGTTTTAAGGATGGGCCAGAGAGCGACGAGACCCTCCGCGCCGCCGAGCGCGGGGACTGCGGGGATCGCCGCCAAGCGGACGTCATCCGAAGCGCTGTCGACGGCGCTCCGGACAAACGGCCAGGCCGCCTTGTCGCCGCGCCGGGCCAACATGACGATGATCTCCGCCGCGACGTTCGGAGCCGCCGTTAAGGCTTTTTCCACCCAGCGGCTCGTCGCCTCCGGACCGGGGATGCGAGCTGCGAGAAAAAGCGCTTGGCCGCGAAGCTCCGCGTCGCCGGAATCCAGGGCGGCCAGAAGGTCGGGCAGGGCGGCCGCGCCCCGATTTTCGACGATCGCGGCCAAGGCTTCCCCGGCCACGGCGCTTTCTCCGGCCCGACCTGCGAGGCCAAGAGAGAACGGCAGATCCGGAGGCCCGCGTCGACCCGGCCGACGGCGATGAGCCGCCGCGCATAACGGAGGTAGAGCGCCGGCGCCTCAGCCCTTTCATTCGGGGGCGCGGCGATCCGCGCGCGATCGAGAGCCGGTTCCGCGGCGGGGTCTCCCGATTCGGCGAGCGCGAAGAGGGCCGCGCGCCGCGTCGGAGGATCGTCGCTTGCGGCGTATTTCAAGAGCTTTCCGACGGCGTCCCGGCTCCCCAGATCTCCCAGGGCCTTGATCAGGATCGGGCGCGACGGGCCGCGGGCGGCATCCAGGGCTTTCTCGAGGCGCTTCGCCGTACCGGGGGCCCGGATCGCGACAAGCGCCCGGGCGGCGGGCCCGACCAGGCGTTCGTCGCCGAGAAACGCGGCCAGCGGCTCGGCCGCTTCGGCGCGCCCCGCGAGCTGGACCTCGGAGATGAGAAACGCCTTGACCTCGGGATCGGCCGGCCGCCGCAGGGCGTCGAGGAGGGCGGTGACGAACATCCGGCGTTCGGTTTCCGCGCCGGGCCTCCCGACCTGGACCGCCATCCCGTTCAAGGCGTATTCCACCGGGGCGTTTTCGGCGGCGCCGGGGGGAAGGAGCCGGCGGCAGAGATCGGCGACCCCCGCTGGCCCGAGGCGGACGAGATCCGCCGACAAGGCGTCTTCGCGGCCGGGTCGGGCGCCGGGAATTTCGCGAGCAGGGCTGTGACGCGGTCCGCGACGGAGATCTTTTCCGGCGTCGCGGCGGAGAGAGAGGGGCTTGAGGCGAACGCGGCGACGATGAAAGCGGCGGCGAGGAGGGCGAGGATCCTTTTCTTCTTCAGCATCATGTTCTCCTCCCGATCCTCACAGGTGCCACGGCGCCCGCAGGGGCTGGTCCGCGAGGCGGTTGGCCTCGTCATCCCCCGGGAACCGCATCGTCACGGGGTCGAACTTGAGAGGCCGGGCGAGCTGGACCGCGATCTTACCGAGGTTGACGAGGGTGCAGGAGCGATGGCCGTTCCGTTCGTTGAGCGCGAAGGGCCTCCGCGCGCGCACCGCGGCCGCGAAATCGCCGATCTCGGGCTCGGGATCCGGGAAAGCGGCCAGCTTGCGCCGGAGGTCGGGGATGTCCGATTCGAAGCCGCGAAAGAGCTTGCCCTTCGGTCCCTCGAGGAAGGGCGCGCCGGCATCCTTCCCCTCGCCGTCGAGCACGATGACGCAGCCGTCGGCGTAGCGCATCTCGATGCGCCGCCAGGCGCCGCACGCGTCCGGGTGCTGCTGGGGGCAGTCGGCGACGACCTCAACGGGGCTCGTGGCGTCCTTGTCGAGGAGATACTGGACGGGGTCGAGATAATGCATCCCCATGTCCCCGAGCCCGCCGCCGTCGTAGTCCCAGTACCCCCGGAACGTGACGTGGACGCGGTGCGGGTGGTAGGGCTTGGCGGGCGCGGGCCCCAGCCACAAGTCGTAATCGAGTTCGGACGGCACCGGCTCGGGCCGGAGGCCGGTGAGGCCGCTCCAGTAGACATTCCAGTCGAAGCCGGTCGGGGCGCCGACCGTGGCCTTGAGCGGCCAGCCGAGGAGCCCGCTCCGGACGAGTTTCTTAACGGGCTTGACCGTCGTCCCGAACCCATAGAAGGCGTCGGTGAAACGGAACCAGGTGTTGACCCGGAAGATGCGCCCGTGCGCGCCACGGCGCGGACCACGGCGTCGCCCTCGGCGATCGTCCGGGTCATGGGCTTCTCGCACCAGACGTCCTTGCCCGCTTCGACGGCCGCGATGGAGATGAGCGCGTGCCAATGGGGCGGGGTCGCGATGTGAACGACGTCGATGTCGGGCCGAGTGAGGACCTCGCGGAAGTCACGGTAGCCCTTGACCCCGGGGCCGGAGATCGCCAGGGCCTCGTCGAGATGGCCGCGGTCGACGTCGCACACGGCGAGGAGCCGCGCGCCGGGGTAGCCGAGATGGGCGCGGCCCATGCCGCCGACGCCGATGACGGCCCTGGTCAGCTCGTCGCTCGGGGCCGTGAAGCCCGGGCCGCCGAGGACGCGGCGGGGGACGATGGTAAAGGCCGCCGCGGCGGCGGCCGCGCTGCCGAGAAAACGGCGGCGGCTCAAGGGACGCGAAACGCTCATGTCGCTCTCCTTGCGGGCATTATACAAGCTAATTGGGGACACACACCAATTAGCTCTTTAAATTGGGGACATACACCAATTTGAAGCTCTAATTGGTGTGTGTCCCCAATTAACCAATCTAATTGTAATGTGTCCCCAATTAGGAAGAAAACCGCGGGCCGTATCGTCTAATATGTGATATTCTTGGACCCTTCGTCGAAGGAGGCCGGAATGAATCGACGTCCCGCACTCCGGCGCGCGGCCCTCGCCGCGGCCGTCCTCGTCACCCTTTCCCTCGGCGCCCGTTTTTCCGCGGGCCAGAAAACCCCTGAGGCCGCGAAGTACCACACGTACGCCGAGCTCACGATGCGGCTCCAGGCCGCGGTCCAGGCCCATCCCGACCTGGCCCGGATCGAGTCCGCCGGCCGGACATTCGGCGGGCGCGACGTCTGGGTCGTCGAGCTGGCGAACCGCCGGGGCACACCGATCGAGGCGCGGCCGGCGCTTCTCGTCGCGGCGACTCTCGAGGGCGACCATCTCGTCGGTTCCGAGATCGCGCTCGCGGTCGTCGAGAGCCTCGCCGGCGGCTATCCGGCCGACCCCGAGGTCAAAAAAGTCCTCGACGAATTCGTGATCTACGTCATTCCCCGGGTCAACCCGGACGGCGCGGAGGGCTTCTTCGCGCCCGTCCGCGCGGGCCGCGGGACCGCCCTCGCCCCCCGGGACGAGGACGTCGACGGCCGGGTCGACGAGGACGGCCCGGAAGATCTCAACGGCGACGGTCTCATAACACTCATGCGGGTCAAGGCCGCGGACGGCGAGTATATCGCCGATCCCGAAGAGCCGCGCCTGACGCGGAAAGCCGACCCGAAGAAGGGCGAGCGGGGCGAGTTTAGATCTACTCCGAGGGCATCGACAACGACGGCGACGGCTTCATCAACGAGGACCCCGCCGGCGGCACCGACCTCAACCGGAATTTCATGCACGAATATCCCTACTATAAGCCCGACGCCGGCCCGCACATGGTGAGCGAGGCCGAGTCGCGGGGCCTGCTGGAATGGCTTCTCAAACACCGGAACGTGGCCGCCATCCTGACCTTCGGCGAGAGCGACAACCTCGTCGTCGCGCCGAACGCGTCGGGCCGCCTGGGCCCGGCCCGGGAGCTCGACCTCGTCCGTTTCGCGGATGCCTCGAACGCCGCCGTCCGGACCGCCGGGACGATCCCGGCCGGGGGCATGGGCTTCGGCCGGCGCGGAATGGGGGGTTTTTCCTTCGAAATGATGAGCATGATGATGCGGCCCGCGGCGCCGGCCGCCGCCCCGGCCTCCGAGGGCGCGAGGTTCCGGATGCCCGACCGCAAGCCGTCGACGACCGTGGCCTCCGCCGACGTCGATTATTTCAAGGCGGTCGCCGATAAATATATCGCGCTCACCGGCATTCGCCAGCTCCCGGCCGTCCGCGAGCCGCAGGGCGCGTTCTTCCAATTCGGCTATTACCAGTTCGGCGTTCCCTCGTTCTCGACCCCGGGCTTCGGGCTCGGACAGGCCGAGGCGCCCGCGGCGAAGCGTCCGGGCGCCGGCCCCGCGGGCGGCCCGCCCGCCGGAGGGCAGGCGGCAGGCCAGGGCGGCCTGCCCGCGGAACGGCCGTCGGGCGGGGGCTTCCCCGGCGCGATGGCCGCGGGCGGGGGACAGGCCGGGCGCGGCGAATTCATGAGAATGATGCAGGGCGGCGGGACCCCGGGAGAAGGCGCGGCCGCCGCTCCCGGCATCGACCGGCAGGTCCTCAAATGGCTGGACCAGGAAAAGAGCGACGGTTTCGTCGCCTGGACGAAAGCCAAGCATCCGGCGCTCGGCGAGGTCGAGATCGGCGGCTTCAAGCCCTACGCGCTCGCCAACCCGCCGGCCGCCCGGCTGGCCGAGCTCGGGGCGGCGCACGCCAAGTTCGTCCTCCATCTCGCCTCGCTCGCTCCGCGGATCAGGATCGCCTCGACCGAGGTCGCGAGCCTGGGCGGCGGCGTTTTCCGGGTGAAAGCCGAAATCGAGAACGCCGGGTATTTCCCGACGGCCCTGGCGCACGCGGTGACGGCCCGGTCGGTCAAGCCGACCCTCGTCCAGCTCGGCGTCAAGCCGGACGATATCCTGTCCGGGAATCCCAAGACGAATTTCGCCGCGGCGCTCGCCGGCTCGGGCGGGCGCGCCAAGTTCGAGTGGCTCGTCCGGGGGAAGACCGGCGAGACGATCGAGCTCCGCGCGGCCTCCGAAAAGGGGGGCCGGGACACGGCCCGGATCGTCCTGAAGTGACGGGAGAACGACCATGAAAACGACGAACCGCATCCTCATCCTCGCCGTCCTGACCCTGTCCCTGGCGGCCGTGCGCCCGGCGCCGGCGTCCGCCCAGGCGTCCGACCCGGCGTTCAAGGTCAAGCTCGATTTCAACCGCTGGCATGACGTGACGGAGCTCTATTCCGATCTCCGCCGGCTGGAAACGGCTTTTCCGAAATTCCTGAAGCTCCGCTCGATCGGCAAGAGCGCCGAGGGCCGCGACCTGATGCTCATGACGATCAACAATCCCGCGACCGGACCCGAGGCGTCCAAGGCGGGGATGTACATCGAGGCCAACGTCCACGGCAACGAGATCCAGGGCGGCGAGGTCTGCCTCTACACGATCTGGTACCTCATGGAGAACTACGGCCGGATCGCCGACGTGACGCGGCTCGTGGACGAGCGCGTCTTCTACATCATCCCGACCGTGAATCCCGACGGCCGGCAGTTCTTCATGGCGGGGCCGAGCGGCAACACCCGGTCGGGCCACGTCCCGGTCGACGACGACAACGACGGGCTCGTCGACGAGGACGGCCCCGAGGACGTCAACGGGAACGGGATCGTCGAACAGATCCGCCTCCTCGTCCCGGGCCGGGGGAACTTCCGCATGAGCCGGCTGAACCCCGATATTCTCGAGCCCGCCCCCTACGGCGAGCCCGGCGACTACATCCTGCTGGGCTCCGAGGGCGTCGACAACGACGGCGACGGCCAGGTCAACGAGGACGGGCCCGGGTCCTACGACCAGAACCGGAACTGGGCCTCGGACTGGCAGCCCAACTACGTCCAGAACGGCGCCATGGATTATCCCTTCCAGCTCCCCGAGGCCCGGGCGGTCAACGACTTTCTCATGGCGCATCCCAACGTCGCCGGCGTGCAGTCCTACCACAACTCGGGCGGCATGATCCTCCGCGGCCCCGGGGCGGAGACGGCCGGCGAGTACCCGATGGAAGACGTCCGGTTCTACGACGAGCTCGGCCGCAACGGCGAACGCATCCTGCCCTTCTATCGCTACATCGTCATCTGGAGCGGCCTTTACACCGTCCACGGCGGCTTCATCGACTGGACCAACGACGGGCTGGGCATTCCCTCTTTCTCCAACGAGCTCTGGAGCGGGGAACAGTATTTCACGAGCCCCGCGCTCAAGGAACAGCAGAAGGACCCGTCGAGCCCTATCGCGCCGAACGTGTCGCGGAATTTCTTCGACAAGTACCTCGAGTTCGGCGACGAATTCGTCGCCTGGAAGCCCTTCGACCATCCGCAGTACGGCAAGGTGGAGATGGGCGGCGTCTGGAAGAAGTTCCAGGGCCGCGTCCCGCCGCGGTTCATGAACGAGGAGCTCTGCCACCGGAACATGGCCTTCTCCCTCTACCAGGCCGACGAGATGCCTCTTATCCGCCTGGGCGACGTGGAGGTCGAAAAGCTCGGCGGCGACCTGCGGCGCGTCTTCGTGGACATCGCGAATCCCAAGGTAACACCCACGATCATGGGCCGCGCCGCGCGGAACGGTGTCGTCCGGCCCGACCTCCTGCTCGTCGAGGGCCGGAACGCCGAGGTCGTGGCGGCGGGCTTCGTCGACAACAAGGAGACCTACAAGGTCAAGCCGTCCGTCGTGCCGCTCGTCGAGCAGAAGGACCTCAAGCGCATCATGATCCGGAACGGCTGGGCCGGCAAGACGACCCGGACGGCGATGCTCCTCGTCAAGGGCGGGGGCCCGTTCAAGGTCGTCTACGACAGCGCCAAGGGCGGCCGCGCGGAAAAAACGATCGCGCTGAACTGACGGAGGGGCGGGCGAGAGAGCGTCCCGGCCGTCCGGCGCCGCGTTTCAGGCGGACGGAGGAACCAGGTTTCCTCTCAGCGCGCGGAGGACCTTCTGCAATTCTTCCGCATCCCGATCCCTGATGATATGCGTCAGGTAATCGAGGCGGCGCGCGGCGTTTTCGAGCTCGTTCAGCGTGTGGGGATTGAAAAGCACTTCTGAAAGCAGGTTGTCGTCCTCCGACAAAACTCCCTTCGCCAGTTCCAGGTGCTTGCGGAACGTCGTCCCCGGAACGGTCCGGATGTCCACGCGGGAAGCGAAAACCAGGGAAGAAATAAAGGGCAGGGAAAGGGAATAGGCCATCAGCCGATCGTGCTCCGCGAACGAATAGCGATGGAGGGAGATTTCGAAGCGCAGGAAAAAGCGGCGGAAAAGCTCGGCGCCGGCCGGGTCGGACTCTTCGATGATAACGGCGTTTTCCCCCCGAACCCGGTCCATGTCGGAGAAGGTCGGGCCGAACATGGGATGCAGGGAAACGAATCGAAAGCCGGATTCCGCGTAGTAGCGCGGCAGCTCTCCCTTGACCGAGGTCATGTCGCAGAGGAGGCAGCCCGGGTCCAAAAAAGGAACCGCGGCCCGGAAGACGTCGATCGTCGCGCCGAGCGGCACGGCATTGACCAGCAACTGCGGTCCGAAGGAAGCCAGCTCCCCGAGGGATCCCATGCGGACGGCGTCCGGGAAACGCGGCATCCGGGTTTCGTCCAGGTCATAAACGGCGAGCGCGTGCTCCGCCGCGAGGTGCTTGGCGAACCAGCCTCCCATTCTCCCCAGGCCCAGCACGGCGATTTTCATAGGCCCGCCCTTTTGTAGCGGCCGAGACACCGGAATTGGGTGGTTTCGAGCTCCACCTTTTCCAGGACGCTTCGGACGCCGGGATTATCGTCGGAGCCCTGAAAATCCAAGAGGAAACCGTAATCGCCCGGCCGCTCGGGAAGAGGGACGGAAGCGATCCGCGTCAAGTTCAGGCCGACGGCCGCGAACAACCCGAGGACCTTCTGGAGCGAGCCGGCCCGATGCGGCAGGGAAAACGCGACCGAATACTTGTCTCCCGCCGGCTCGATCGGCGCGGCTTTGAGCAGCACGAACCGGGTGACGTTGAAGGTGGAATCCTCGATGTTCTCTTTGAGGATCTCGAGCGGGTAGAGCTCGGCGGCCGGACGGCCCGCGATGACGGCCGCCGCCCGCGGGCGCTCCCGAACCAGCCACCTGGCGGCGCCGGCCGTATCGTAAAAGGGCCTCGGTTCCAGACGGTTTCGGGAGAGGAACGCCCGGCATTGCTCCAGCGCCTGGGGGTGGGAATAGACAAGCTTGATTTCCCGGTAATCCGTCTCGGGCAAGGTCATCAGGCAATGATGGATCGGCAGGACCGTCTCGCCGACGATCCGTAAATCGGTCCTGAGGAGGAGGGGATTGACCTCGGCGACATCCCCGGCCAGGGAATTCTCGACGGGGACGATCCCCAAGTCGAAAACTCCGCTCTTGACGCCGTCGAAGATTCCCCTGAAATCCGGACAGGGGATCGGAACGGCCGCGGGATCGTAGGCTTTCAACGCTTGCTCGCCGAAGGCCCCGTGCTCGCCCTGAAAGCCCGCCAGCCGGAGTTTTTGTTCCTGGAGGCGGCGGCTTTCGGCGATGACGGTCTCGAACAGGGATTCCAGGAAAGCCGGGGCCGCGCCACAGCCGGCGCGGGAGCCGATATTCCGCAGAACTTGCCGCTCCCTTTCCGGATCGCGAACGATCCCTTTCAGCCTCCCCGCCTGAAGAGCCAGCTCGAACCGGCTGCGCAGGCCGGAGACGATCTCCCCGTCGATCAAGTCAATCTGGTTTCGGATGCTTTCCAGGTTCATCTTCCCTCCTCTTCTCACGCGGGCGAGCGTCGGCCGGCCGAATTCCTCGCCGGCCCGCGGCTTCGGAGCCGCAGGTCCGCGAGGGCCAGGGCCGTCACGGCTTCCAGGACGACGGGAACGCGCAGGGCGATGCAGGCGTCGTGGCGGCCGCGAATCGTCGACGAGACGGCCTTTCCGGTCCGGAGATCGACGGTCCGCTGGGGTTTGGCGATGCTGGCCGCCGGCCGGACGGCGATTCTGAAGACCAGCTCGTTGCCGTTGGTGATGCCGCCCGCTATCCCCCCGGCGTGATTGGTCTTCGTCAAGCCGGACACGGCGACGATCTCGTCGTTAAATTCGCTTCCCCGGAGGCGCGCGGCGGCGAATCCGTCGCCGAACTCGACGCCCTTGACGCCGGGGATGGAAAACGCGGCGTGGGCCAGCACGGATTCGGCGGAATCGAAGAACGGTTCGCCCAGGCCCGAAGGGATGTTCACGGCGCGGCATTCGACGATCCCGCCGATCGAATCCCCTTCGGCCGCCGCCGCTTCGAGCGTCTTCCGGAAATCGTCTCGATCCCCGATCCGGAGCACTCTGGAAGAGATCCTCGCGGGCGCCATGATCTTCTTCGCGACAACCCCCGCCGCGACCAAGCCCACCGTCAGCCGGCCCGAAAAATGGCCGCCGCCGCGAAAATCATTGAACCCGAAAAATTTATCGCGGGCCGTCCAGTCGGCGTGGCCCGGCCGCGGCGTGCATTCCAAACGGTCGTATTCGGCCGGCCGGGCGTCGGAGTTTTCGAACTCGATGGACAAGGGGGCCCCGGTCGTCCGGCCTCGAAACAGGCCGGACTTGATGATCGGGATGTCCGGGCTCGCGGCGCGAAGTCGTTCCCGGGGCGCCGCCCCTCCTTCGTCCCAAGTCCCGCTCGAAATCGGCCGGCTTCAAGCTCAGACCGGGCGGACAGCCGTCGAAGACGATGCCGATCCCCGGGCCGTGCGACTCGCCCCAGATCGATACCCGGCAGAGGGTTCCCCAACTGTTCATGATTTCTCCTTGAGAAGCTCCAGGTCCTCGAAAAAACCAGGGTACGACTTGTTCACGCATTCCGGCCGCCGGATCTCCACCCCCCGTTCCGAGCCCAGGGCGGCCACGGCGGCCGCCATGGCGATCCGGTGATCGCCGTGGGAATCCACGCGCCCCCCGGAAACCCTCGAGCCCGTGATCCGCAAAGCGTCTCCTTCGATCCGCAGCTTGGCTCCGATCGCCGCCAGCACGTCGACCAGCGCGGCGGCCCGGTCGCTTTCCTTCTGCCTGAGCCGGCTCACTCCCGTGATCACGCTCGTCCCGCGGCAATAAGCGGCCAGGGCGGCGAGCGGCGGGACCAGGTCCGGACAGTCGGCGGCATCGAACTCGAACGCCGCCAGCCCGGCCCGGCGCGCCTCGACGAGCCCGTCGGCCTGGACGGCCACCGCCGCCCCGCATCGTTCAAGGGCCAGGAGCGCGGCTTTGTCCGCCTGCCGGGATTCGATCGTCAGGTTGCTGACCGAGACGCGGCCGGCGATGGCGCCCGCGACGAGCAGGAAGGCGGCTCCCGACCAATCCCCCTCGACGGTCCAGGAGCGCGGTTGGTAGCGCTGGCCCCCGGGGATCAAAAATCGCCCGGACTCCGGTTGCGACTCGACGACAATTCCGGCCCGGGCCAGGACGGAGAGGGTCAACTCGAGGTAAGGCCGGCTGACGAGGTTGACGACGGTCAGCCGGGAATCTCGAGGGGCCAGCGGCAGCGCCATTAAAAGCCCCGTAACGGCTTGGGAGCTTATGCCGCCGTCGACCCGGATCTCGCCCCCCGCAAGGGGCCCGCGGACGGTGAGGGGCGGGAATCCCTCAAGGCTCCGGCAGGCGGCGCCGGCTTGCCGGAGACCGTCCTCCAGCATGGCGACGGGGCGCCTGAACAGCGATCCTCGGCCGGTGAGGGTCACCTCACGGGAAGAAAGACCGGCCAGCGGCGCGAACATGCGGAGGCAGAGGCCCGATTCGCCGCAGTCGAGAACGGGGTCGCATCGTTCCCGGCCCCCGTCTATGACGATGCGACGGCCCGTTCGGGAGATGGAAGCGCCCCAAACCCCGCGCGACCCGGAGCGCCGCCCGGGAATCATCGCAGAGACTGCGGAACGAGATTTCCGACCTTCCGGCGGCCATGGCGGCCGCGGCCGCGATGCGCTGGAGCTCGCTTTTCGAGGACGGCGCTTCGATCAGCCCGTCGACGCGACCGGGCTCAACGTATCTCATGGAGGATCTTCCTGACGATTTTCGCCGGCGGGGCGGCGGCGTTCACGATGACGTCCGAAGCGGAGGCATAGGAAAGAAGCCGCCGGGCGAGGATCCGGCGCAGCTTCCCCGGCCGGCCCGGCCCTTCCAGGAGCGGCCGTCCCTCCTTGGAAATGCGGCTCAACAGCGTTTTCGGGTCCGCCCAGAGCCAGATCACGCGGCTTCGCGTGGCGAGGGATTTTCGGTTCGCGGCGAGGCCGACGGCGCCTCCGCCGAGGGCGAATATCTTGTTTTCGCGCTCCCGCCCCAGACATCCGATCACCCGGCCTTCCAGCCGTCGAAAAGCCCTCTCTCCATGGTCCCTGAAAAGCGAAGGGATCCGTCGCCCCTCCGCTTGCTCTATGGCCAGGTCGGTGTCGACGAACGGCAGCCCGAGCGCGGCCGCGAGTTTTTTCCCGATCGTGCTTTTGCCCGCGCCCATCATTCCGACCAGGCTGACCGAGGAATCGCGAGCGGGGTTGCCTGCCGGCGCCCCGGGGCGCGGAGGAGAAAGCGCGGGCCGGAGGCGGCGGGGCTCGATGTCCCGCCCCGTGAAAATCTTCAGGGCGGCGACGGCCTGGAAAAGAAGCCAGTCGGTTCCCGGGACGACGAGGCAGCCTGTCTCGCGGGCCGAGCGCAAGAGCGGAGAATCGCGATAATCGGCTTCGAGCAGGACGTGGCCGGGATGGATCCAGCCCGCCCCGCCGAAATCGCGGCCGCCGCCGACGGCCGAGACGATGATGCGCGACCGCCTCGCCGCCTCGGACAATTTTCCCCAAGCCGCGTGAGCGCAGCCCAAGGTCGCGGCGGCCGAACGCGCCCTCGCCAGGGTCCGGTTGACCAGCGTCACCTCGGCCCCGGCCGCGACGAGGGCCGCCGCGGCGGCCCGGCCCGCGCCGCCCGCGCCGATGACCAGGGCCTTCTGCCCTCGAGGGTCCAACCCGTGATGACGAAACGCCCCGTCGACGCCGGCCGGGTCCGTGTTGAACCCCCGGGCCCTTCCATTTCTCAAGAGCACGGTATTGACGGCCCGCAGCCGGCCCGCGACGGGATCCAGGCGATCCATCAAGCGGGCCATGTCTTCTTTGAACGGCGCCGTCACGTTGAGCCCGCGCAGGCCGATTTCGCGGGCCAGGCGCAAGGCTTCCTCGGCCGTATCCGCGGCCAGCCGCGTATAAACGGCCGGGTAGCGCAGCCGCGAGAAAGCGAGATTGAAAATTTGCGGGCTGCGGCTGAAAAAAACGGGCTTTCCGGTCACGGCGAAGATGTCCATCCTATTTCCCCAGGGATCTTCGAAGATCGCGATGGAGACGCTCCAGCTCGCGATACCCGATCTGGCCCGCGGCGGTCTCCGAGCCTTCCCCTAAAGAAGCGAACGTAAACGGGCTGCCGAGAAAAGGCGCCAGGATCCGGGTGATGGATCCGAGCGCCCCCAGGCCGACGACGATCAACCGGCCTCGATGACGCGGACGATCGAGCAGGCCGATGAGGCGCGCGCTGTCGGAAGGGGTGTTCGCCCGGCAGGCGATTTTGACGAAATCCGCGCCGGCCGCGAACGATCGAGCGATGATCGCCTCGAGCTCCCGTCGGGCCGGGGTCCGCTCCTGATCGTGATGGGAGAGAATGACCTTCGTCCCGCGCCGCCGGGCCTCCCGGAGAATCTCCGCGAAGTATTCTTCGCCGGCTTCCGCCTCGACATCGACCATGTCCATCCCGTGGCGGATGCATCCGAGCAGCAAGGCTTTCCGCTGCGCGTCGCTGCGGGACCCCGGCCGGCAGGTCGCCAACAGCCTCTTCCCGGACCCGACCAGGATCGGGAGGTCGGCCTCGGTGACCTTCATCAAGTCCAGCCTGAGCTCCGCGAAATCCAGCGCCTCCAGGGCCTTCAGGCAGGCCCGGCGGGAAGCGGGCTTAAGACTCACGCAGATCATTCGCGGCCTCCATGATTTCTTCGATACCGGCGGCCTCGACGACGGCTCTCCCGATCCGATCGAGGAAGACAAACTCGACCTTCCGCCCCGCCCGCTTTTTGTCCTGGGCGATCGCTTCCCG
The DNA here is from genome assembly GCA_963743755.1 of uncultured bacterium. Lineage (GTDB taxonomy): Bacteria > Acidobacteriota > Aminicenantia > Aminicenantales > Saccharicenantaceae > RBG-16-66-30. The sequence continues at coordinate 33,170 of CAVUQU010000011.1, read as the reverse complement.
AAGGCTCTCGGCCGGGACATCCAGGGCGGTCGGCAGCCCCGCTCTCCGGATCAACCCGATGAGGCGGTCGAGATCCTCCTCGCCGAGCCGTCCTTTCCGGCGGGAAAAGCGCGCGGCCGCGACCATGCCCAGGCCGACGGCTTCTCCGTGGCTCAGAGGCAGGGCCCTCTCCAGGGCGTGACCGATGGTGTGGCCGAAGTTGAGTTTGCGTCTCTCGCCCTGTTCGGTTTCATCGCGGCCGACGATTGCGAGCTTGATCCGGCAGGCCCGGGGGACGATCTTCTCGATCGCCGGCCTGTCCAGGGCCAGGCAGGCTTCGAGCCGGTCTTCGAGATAGGAAAACAGCCCCCGGTCGGCGACGGCGGCCGCCTTGATAATTTCGGAGAGCCCGCTTTTGACCTCTTTCCCGGGCAGCGTGCCGAGCAGCTCGTAGTCGCAGATAACGAAAGCGGGCTGGCGGAAGGTCCCGACCAGGTTCTTGTAGCCCAGGAAATTCAGGCCGTTTTTCCCGCCCAGGGCGGCGTCGACCTGGGCGAGGAGAGTGGTGGCGACGAACCCGAAATCCAGGCCGCGCTTGTACGTCGAGGCCGCGAATCCCGCCAGGTCGCAGACGATCCCGCCGCCGATCCCGATCACGAGCCAGCTTCGATCCACCCCGCGATCGACGAAGGCCTTGAAAATCGAAGCCGCGGTTTCCAGGGTTTTCCCGGTTTCGGCGCTGTCGACCACGACGGATGGAAAAGCGGGGAAGAGCGTTCCGTGAAGCGCGGAGACCTTCCGGTCCGTCACCAGGATCGCCTCTCGTCCGTCCCCGACGTACGAGGCCAGGTTTCTTGATCGTCTCGCCGGGGCGAATCCGGCAGGTCCCCGTCCGTCCCCGGAACACGAGCCGGCTCATCGGATGTCCTCCATGAACGCCGCCAGGGAGCGGATCTTCCTCACGAGCGAAGCGAATGGGGCGGGCGCCAGCGCCTGGTCCTTGTCGCTCAAGGCCGCGGGGGGATTCGGATGCACCTCGATCATCAGGCCGTCGGCGCCCGCCGCGACCGCGGCCAGGCTCATGGAGGGGATGAGGCCGGCCCGGCCCGTCGCGTGCGACGGGTCGACGATGACCGGCAGATGGGTGAGCTCGCGGGCCGCGGGAACCGCGCTCAAATCGAGCGTGTTGCGGGTGTAGGTCTCGAAAGACCGGATGCCCCGCTCGCAGAGGATGACGTGCGGGTTCCCCCCGTCGAGGATGTACTCCGCGCAATTGAGCCATTCCTCGAAGGTCGAGTTATCCTCCCGCTTCAGCATCACCGGGCGCCGCGTCTTGCCGACCTCCTCGAGGAGCGAGAAGTTCTGCATGTTCCGGGCGCCGATCTGCAGGATATCGGCGTACTCGGGGACCCAGGAGACGTCCCGGGTGTCCAGCACCTCGGTGATGATCGGCAGCCCGTCTACCGCCCGCGCCTTTTCCATCATCTTCAGGCCTTTGAGGCCGAGCCCCTGGAAGGCGTAAGGCGAGGTCCGGGGCTTGAAAACGCCGCCCCGGAGGAAGTCCCCGCCGGCGTCCTTGACGACGCGGGCGGTCTCGATCAATTGCTCTTCGCTTTCGACGCTGCACGGCCCCGCGATGATGACGAAGCCGTCCCGATCCGCTTGTCCCGCACCGGGACGACGGTCTTGGCTCTTTCTCCCTTGGCGGCCAGCTTCAGTTGGGTCATCATGATCGATCCTCGCTGACGTACAAATCCCCCTTAGGTGAACTCCGGCCCTGGGAATTTTCTATCGGGGGGGTTGGTTAGGAAACCTCAGAGGCCGGCCACCCCGCGGCTAAAGTAATAGTAAGGCCGCGAAGCATTCAGGCCGTTTCTCTGAGAACGCGTTTCCGTTTCCATCGTAATCGGCGGGGAGACTACTCCAAACTTCGGTCGTCTGTCAGAGAGCCGCCCGTCGTGCCGCTCGTCGGCCAGAAAGGAAGCATCGAGCGCATCATGGTCCGGGGCGGCCGCGCGGGGGCTTGCCGAAACGGCAAGATGACAACGGCGGGCGCAAGAGCCCGCTTTATCTCAAGCCCGGTTGATGTCGTTGACGAGCAGGCGCAGGGTGCCGACGTTCTTACGGTTGAACTGGAGCGACATCCGCGGCAGGTCCGGATATTCGTTGTCCTCGCCCTCGACGGGTCCGGGATGGTGCTCGATCCGGCCGCCGTCGAGGATCGAGCCGTAGATATCGTTGACTTCCTCGAGGGCCTCCGCCGGAAGCGGCGAGGCCAGGCGGAGGACGAGCTTTTCCCCCACGTAGCGCATCGAATGATAGCGCTTGTAGAATCCGACGATCTCGTCGACGGCGGTCTCGACGTCGTCGGTGAGCTTGAAGAGGTTCATGTCCTCGTCGCGAATCATCCCGTTGTGGAGGAGCTCCGCCTTGACGTAGGTCCGCCAATGCTGCCAGTACGTGCCGCCCGGGCTGTCGACGAGGACGATCGGGATGAGGGCAGTCTTCCCCGTCTGGACCATGGTCAGGGCCTCGAAACCCTCGTCGTGCGTGCCGAATCCGCCGGGGAAGAGGCAGATGGCCGAGGCCTCCTTCAGGAAGAGGATCTTCCGGGTGAAGAAGTATTTGAAATTGATGAGCTTGGGGTCTTTGGCGAGGACGACGTTGGTCTTCTGCTCGAAGGGGAGGCGGATGGCGACGCCGAAGCTCGCCTCCCGGCCGGCGCCGGCGTTGCCCGCCCGCATGATTCCGTCGCCCGCCCCCGTGATGACCATCCAGTTCCGCTTTCTCATGCGCCGGGCGAAATCGTTCGCCTGAAGGCAGTCGGGGTGGCCGGCCGGGGTCCGGCTCGAGCCGAAGATGCTGACCTTGCGGATCTCTTGAAATGGGGCGAAGACCTTGAAGGCGTAGCGCAGCTCCTTGAAGGATGACGTGAGGAGCTTGATGTCGCCCCGGTCGGTCTTCTCGCGGGCGAGGCGGGTGATCGCCACCATGATTTCGGCGAACAGGTCCCTGTCGGGGGAGTCGGCGAACCGGTCCAGGAAGTCCTCGATGGCCCGGTCCCGTTCGGCCCCCCAGGAGGACTCCGGGGCGGCTTTTTTCTTCGTCATGGATTTCATTTTAGCACGTCTCTTGGGCTAATTTTATCCGGGGAGCGGCATGTGGCCGGGGAGCGAGTCTGATGTATGGGAATTCCCGGACTTGGTCCGAACGACGTTCGTACGCTAACGGCATCAGTTGCTGATGCTAATGGAGATGCTTTGGCTGTCCCCGAACCGGGGGTTGACGACGTTGGAATGGACGGAGCCGAAGGTGAACGACACGCCGACGGACAGGTAGTAGTCATAGCTCGTCTCGAGCTGTTTTCGCCGCAGGAGGACCTCGTCGAGCGAGGCGCCCGCCTTGACCAGGCCGAGCTGGTCGTGGATGCGCGACCCGCCGCCGTCGATGTTGAAGCTCAGTCCCTTCCAGACGCGGAGCGAAACCTCACTGTTCAATTCGAGCCGGTTCTTCCGGAAATCGTGGAAGTAATGGGAGCCCTCGAGCGACGTGCTGACCGTCCCCCAGGGCTGCTTGAACTCCAGGGTGACGCTCAGCGCCTCGTTCCAGCGGGTCTCCGAAGTCCGGTCGTAGATCGTGGTCTCCCGATACCTGACCGTTTGGAGGCCGGCGCGGTAGAGGATGCGGAGCTGGCGCTTCGTGGAGTCGGCGTAGGGGAAGACGTTGTATTCGACGGCGGGAGAAAGGGTGAATTCCCGGTCGACGTTCCGGTAGCTCGAGGATTGAACGCCGAGGGTGGCGCCGGCCGACCAGTGCCCGTCGAGGCTTTTCACCGCGAGTCCCGAGAAGCCGAAGGATTCCGAGCGGCTGTCGATCGTCTCGTCCTCGAAGATGAATTTTTGTCGGGAGAGCGAGGAGGAGAGCGACGCGCGGAGCTTGAGGTCCGGCGTCACCCGGGTCGCCGAAAACGACCCGGAATAATTCCCGTAGCGGTAGCTTTGTTCCCCGTTCACGAAGCCGTCGGCGCTCAGGCTGAAAACCCAGAAATGCCAGGGGTCGGCGACCGCCGTGGGCTTGACCTTGTCCTCGAAAGCGACGGACAGCCGTTTGGCGGCCTGGGTCTTCGCGGCGTAGCGGACGAGCCCCAGCCTCAGGGTCCGGCCGAGCTCCTTGATCACGGCGTCGGGCGGGGCATCCGGAGCCGGGGTGAGGCGGAGGACATTGTTGTCGCCCTGATAGGCGTCCCGGCCGACAAAAGAGAGGACGTATTCCCCGCCGGTCGCCGCGGACGGGGCGGCGACCGTGACGTGGACGTCCGCTTCGCCGAGCGCCGGGACGAACACGACGAATGGGACGTCCTTCGTGAGAGCCGCCACGTCGCACCCGGGCGCGTCGAGAAAAACCCGCGCCAGGCCCGCTTTGACGTTCCCTGCGGCGGGAGGAGTCTGGCCGAATGCCGGGATTCCCGATCCCAGGGCGATGACGGCGGCGAGACCGAGGAGGGCGAGTTTGCGGAACGGAGTCGGAATCACGGCGTCCTCCCTAATCGTACGAAATGCTGACCGACGACCCGCTGAGGCGGCCGAAGCGCGGATTGACGACGTTCGTGTAGATCGAGCCGAAGGTGAAGGAGACGCCGAACGCGGCGAAATAAGAGTAGGTCGTCGCCAGTTGTTTTCTCTGCAGGAGGACCTCTTCGAGGGAGAGGTCGCCCTTGGGCAAGCCGAGCTGGTCCCGAATCCGGGACCCGCTGCCGATGACGTAGACGCTCAAGCCTTTGTAAACGTTGAGGTTGAGGATGGTGAAGAGATCCAAATTGTACTTCTTGACGTCGTGGAAGTAGTGCTGGCCGGTCAGGGTCACCGAGGCCGAGCCCCACTTCTCCTTCAGGCTCAGCGCGACGCTCAGGGACTCCTTCCAGAGGGTCTCCCGGAGCTTGTCGTAGATCGTCGTTTCGCGGTAGCGCACGGCGCTCCACCCGAGCCTGTAGAGGAATCGGAGCTGCCGGCGGGAGGATTGGGAGTAGGGGTAGAGGTTGAATTCCAGGGCGGGTGCCAGGGTGACATCCAGGTCGGTGTTGGAATACGTGGAGCTCTCGGCCTCGGCGAAGAGCCCGGCGGACCAGTGGTCCGAGAGGCTGCGGACATACAGGCCGCTGAGGTCCCAGTCGTCCTGCTCGCTCTTGATCGTCTCCTCGTCCAGCCGGAATTCGTCGAGGTCCTGGCTGATCGAGGCGCCCAGGCGGAGCTTGGAGGCCTCCGTGATCCGGTTGGCCGACAGGTTGAGACTCATGGACCGGGAGGAATACGTCTTCTCGCCGTTGAAATCGCCGTCGCCGCTGAGGCTGAAGAGCCAGGAATTCCACCGGTCGACAACGGGACCGGATTTCGTTTCCGGGGCGCAGCCGACGTCGATGCGCGAAGCGATGGGGGTGCGGGCGACGAATCCCAGCAGGCCCAGCTTCAGGGCCTTGACCAGGCCCTGCCGCACGGCGTCGTCCGTGTCGTCCTTCTCCGTGAAGTATTTCTGGAGGTCCTGGACGTCGGCGTAGCCGTTCTGCCCGATGAAGGTCAGGATGTATTCGCGGCCGCCGCTGCCCGTCTTCTGGGTCGTGATCAGCACGTGGACGCCGGCTTCGTTCCGGTCGCGGACGTAGTTGACGAAGGTGATCTCCGTCTTGATGTATTCGAGGTCGCAGTTGTCGCACGAGATGAAAACCTTGATCGCCTGCTTCTTGAGGGCTTCGACGTCGGCTTCGGACTGCCCCGCGGGCGCGGCCTGGGGGAAAGCGGGCCCCGCCGCGAACAGGCCGAGAACGACGAGGCCGAACAGGAATCCCTTCCGCTTCGTTCTCATCCTCGCGCTCCTTTTCTCGTGACCGGAATAACGGATATCCGACGGCGCTTCCGTTTGATGCACGCCGTCTCTCGGGCTTCAGCCGGGGCCGGCGCCCTGAAGGCATAAAAAAACCCCGCGCTCACCGGGGCCTCTCTTCCTCATCTACAGTCTATATACGTCGGATGCGCCGAAATTGTTGACAGGGCCGGCTTCTGGCACCCCGCGAATCCGTTCTTAGCGATAGACGAGGAAGCCGAACGCGGCCGCGCCCAGGATGATGAGCGCCGGGTTCGTCCGGGTCAGAACGAGGAGCGCGAACGCGCCGACCGCAATAGCCGCCTTGTCCCACCCGAGGGTCAGGGCCCGGCCCCAGCCCGTCCGTCCGGCGCCGAAGACCGCCGCCGCCATGTCGTACGCCGTCCAGAGGAGCAGGCCGATGACGACCGGCCGGACCGCGGCGAGCATGGACTTGACCGCCGGGGCGTCCTTGGCCTTGAAGAAAAAGACGATCATGACGAGCATCAACAGGGTTGTCGGCAGGACCGTGCCGGCGACGGCGAAAATCGCCCCGGGAAGCCCGGCCAGCCGATAACCGATAAAGGCCGAGACCTGGGGCGCGATGGGGCCGGGCAGGGCGTTGCCCATGGCCACGGCGTCGGCGAATTCCGCGGAGGTGGACCAGCCCGCCGTCGTGACCTCGCGCTGCATGAGGGCCAGCGACGCCGGCCCGCCGCCCCACGAGAACAGCGCGACACGGCTGAAGAGCCAGAAGATTTTCCAGAGCAGCATGTCTGCCTCCCATCCGTCCCGCTTCCGGCCTCGGGCCCGGAAACGGCGCGTCCGCGTCTTCGCTTCTAAAAGAAATGATAGACGCCGAGGAGGAACCGAACGTTCGTCACCCGGTGGCCGTCGCGGACCTTGCCGAAGGCGTCCGGGAGCCCGTAGGCGGCGGCCGTGGCTTCCACCTCGGCGGCGAACCGGACCTGGCCGGCGTTGAAGACGAGCCGCGGCGAGATCCGGTAGAGGTCTTCGATGTCGGCCCCTCGAGCGAAAACCCGCCCCGCGATCTTTTCGGCGGCGCCCAGGTTCTTCGCGTAGCCGGCGAACAGGCCCGCCTGCCAGGTTTTCCCGTTGGTCTGGACTTCGGACCAGAAGGACAGCGTGCGGATGGGCGCGTATTCCCAGGCGCGGCGAACCGGGTCCGGCACGGCGCGAACGGCGTAACCGCCGATCATCGTCAGGTGGTGGGCGTTCTCGCTCCACACGGCTTCCGCTTTCGCCGTCAGGAGCGGCCAGCGGGCCTTGGCGAAGGCCATGAAGGTCGCGGCGTCGACGGTCTCGTCGGTCGCGTAGCCGGTTTCGGTCGCCAGGCGCGGGGCGAGGCGGAGGAAATTGACGGCGGCGCCGACGAGGCGCTCCGTCCCGGCCCGGTCGTCCTTGACTCCATAGTGGACGCGCAGGTTGAGCTCGGGGAAGCCCGCGTTTCTGAGATAGAGCGAGCTCGCGCCGTCGGGGCCGTTGGACACGAAATCCCGCTGGGCCAGAACGGTCGCCGCGATGGAAAAGCGGCCGAACGAGCCGCGTCAGGCGGACCTGCGGACTGCGGTTGAAGGGCTGGAAGGGCGCGCCCGTGTCGAAGGACACGACCTCGGGGAAGCTCTCCGTGACGAACAGGGGATGCCAGTACTGGCCGACCATGAGCTCGGTCCGCGGCCAGTTGAGCTTGACGATCGCGTGGCGCAGGCGGAAGCCGTTCGTGTCGCCGTCCGCCGTGCCGAAAAACTCGCCCTCGATGAGGCCGGACGTCTTCGCGCCGAGCGCGTCGGGCCCCCAGACCTTGCCGAGGAGCCGGGTCTGGACGCTGAGCATGTGGAACGTGTTCCGGGAGTTGACGTCCGCGCCGTCCGGGTCGAGGCTGACGGGCTTGGGATAGAGGAGGTAATGGCCCTCGCGGAGACTCACGGTCTGCCGCGTGTCGTAGAGAATGTCGGTCTTGAGGAATCCGGAGAACGAGATTCCGAAGGGCGGGCGGGGGGCTTCCGCCTGGGCGAGGGCGAGAGCCGGAAGAAATAAGGCCAGAAGGCCGAACGCCGTCAGCATCTTTTTCATGGCCCATTTATAGCAGAATACCCCCGCAATTCAAGCCCTTTCCCGTTCCCCGGGCCCGGGGCGGTTGTGATAGAATCGGGCCTCGATAATGGAAGACTCTCGGCGGAGGCGACGATGAGGCGATTTCAGGCGTGGATTCCGGTCATGGTATTGGCCGCGGCGGCGATCTTCACCGCGCCCGGACGGCGATCGCGGCGCCGGGCGCCGACACCTTCGGTTTCCGGGGGACGGAGTTCGTCCTGAACGGCCGGCCGTTCCAGATGATCGCCGGGGAGCTGCATTTCCAGCGCATCCCCAGGGAATACTGGCGGCAGCGGCTCCTCATGGCGCGCGCCATGGGCCTCAACACCATTTGCACGTATGTTTTCTGGAACGCACTCGAAGCCGAGCCGGGCCGCTTCGACTTCTCCGGCCGGAACGATGTGGCCGCGTTCATCCGCGAGGCGAAGGCCGCCGGCCTCTGGGTCGTCGTCCGGCCGGGCCCGTACGCCTGCGCCGAATGGGACTTCGGCGGATTGCCGCCCTGGCTCCTCGCGATTCCCGACATCAAGGTCCGCTGCCGCGACGAGAGGTATCTCGAAGCCTGCGCCCGCTACATCCGCCGTCTCGCCGACGAGGTCCGCGGGCTCCAGATTCAGAGGGGCGGTCCCGTCCTGATGCTCCAGCTCGAAAACGAGTACGGGAGCTACGGCAACGACCGGAGCTACATGGCCTGGCTCAAGGAGATCTGGGTAAAAGCGGGCCTCGAGGTCCCCTTCTATACGGCCGACGGCGCGACGCCGCACATGCTCGAAGCCGGCTCGGTGCCGGGCGCCGCCATCGGGCTCGACCCCGGGACGGAGGAGAAGCACTTCGCGGAGGCCGCCCGGCTCGGGCGGAACGTTCCCGTTTTCTGCAGCGAGCTCTACCCCGGCTGGCTCACGCACTGGGGCGAGCCGTGGGCCCGGGTGAAAACCGAGGACCTCGTGAAGTCCGTTTCCTGGCTCCTCGAAAACGGCAAGTCCTTCAACTTCTACCTGTTCCACGGCGGGACGAACTTCGGGTTCTGGGCCGGCGCCAATTACGGCGACGCGTATCAACCCGACGTGACGAGCTACGACTACGACTCGCCCCTCGACGAGTCGGGCCGGCCGACGCCGAAGTATTTCGCCCTGCGCGAGGTCCTGGCGAAGCACGCGCCGAAGGGCGCGGCCCTGCCCGACCCGCCGGCGACTCCGCCCGCCATCGACACGGCCGAGGTCCGGTTCGCGGGCGGAGGCCTCGATCTTCGCCAACCTGCCGGCGCCGGTCCGCTCGCCCCAGCCCCGGCCGATGGAAGCGCTCGACCAGAGCCACGGCTTCCTCTTGTATCGAACGAAGCTCGTCGGCCACGGAGCGGCCAACTGAAGCTCGTCGAGCTCCACGATTACGCCAATGTCTACGTCGACGGCGCTTACCTGGGGACGCTCGATCGCCGCCTGAAGGAAGACGAGGTCGAGATCCCGGCGTCCGACCCGCCGCACGCGTCGCTCGATATCCTCGTCGAAGCCATGGGGCGGATCAATTTCGGCCCCCTGCTCCTCGATCGCAAGGGGATCACCGAGCGCGTCACCCTCAACAACATGACGCTCATGGATTGGGAGATTTTCCGCCTGCCGCTCGACGGGCCCCAGCTCGCCGCCCTGCGCTTCGGCCCGCCCGACCCGGCCGCGCCGCCAGGCAAGTTTTTCCGCGGGACGCTCGACATCGCCGCGCCGGGAGACACCTTCCTCGACATGAGCGGCTGGAGGAAAGGGGTCGTCTGGGTCAACGGCCATAACCTCGGCCGCTTCTGGGACATCGGCCCGCAGAAGCGTCTCTATTGCCCCGCCCCGTTCCTCAAAGCGGGCCGGCCAACGAAGTCGTCGTTCTCGATCTTCACCGCGCCGCCCCGGCCGCCGTCCGGGGATTCGCCCGGGCCGAGTGAACGCCTCGACACTCCCCGCAGGCCGCCTAAGATAAAACGGATTCCGATGCCCCCGCTCAAGAACGTGCCTGGCCGAGGCGAAAGCCCGCAAGCTCCCCAGGACGCTCGCCGTCTACGGGACATCCGGCTTCACGGCGCTCGGCGCGGTCAACCTGTTCAGCGCGAAATACGGCTTGTCGCCGCGGCTGTTCGATTCCCTGGTCGCGATCCTGATCTGCGGCCTGCCCGTCGTCGTCGCGCGCCGCCTGACGCGGGGCGGGGACGCGCCGCCGTCCCCCCGCGCGCGGCGGAACGAAACGGGCGTCACCGCGGCCGCCGTCCTCGTCGCGGTCGCCGCCACCGCCTTCATCTTCGCTTCCCCCCGGCGCGCGCCGGACATCGCTCCGCCGCCGCCCCGGCCGGGCGCCGCGACGATCGCCGTCCTGCCGTTCGCGAACCTGAGCGACAGCCGCGAGGACGCCTTCTTCGGCGACGGGGTGACCGAGGACATCATCGCCCAGCTCTCCAAGGTGGAGGACCTGCAGGTCATCTCCCGGACCTCGGTCCAGCGCTTCCGGGACACGAAGAAGCCCGTCCGGGACATCGCCCGGGAGCTCGGCGCGACGGCGATCCTCGAGGGGAGCGTCCGCCGCGCCGGCGACCGGGTGCGCATCGCCGGCCGGCTCGTCGACGCCCGCGAGGACCGGCAGGTCTGGGCCCAAACCTACGACCGGAAGCTGGCGGACATCTTCGCCATCCAGAGCGAGGTCGCGCTGGAGATCGCGCGCGAGCTCAAGGCGCGGCTGACGACGGACGAGCGGCGACGGATCGAGGCCCGGCCCACCGACAGCGTCGAGGCTTACGCGCTTTACGTCCAGGGACGCCAGCGCTACTACCTCTACACCCGCGAGGACAACGAGAAGGCGATCGAGCTCTTCAACCGGGCGCTCGAGGCGGACCCGCGCTACGCGCCGGCCTACGCCGGTCTCGGCGACGCCTATGCGATCCGCGTCCAGAATTTCGGCTTCCGGCGAGTCTGGCTGGAGGAATCCCTCAAAATGAGCGCCCGGGCCGTCGACCTCGACTCCAACCTGGCCGAGGGGCACAAGGCCCGCGGCATGGCGCACATCATCGGCGGGGAGACGGAGAAGGGCCTGGAGTCCTACGCCCGGGCGGTCAAGCTCAACCCCAATTTCGCGCCCGTCGTCGGGAACATCGGCGCCGTCATGATGACCCGCGGCCGGTACGACGAAGCCCTGGAGTGGACGCGGAAGGCCGCGCGCCTCCAGCCGGACAACGGGGTCATCTTCCTCAACGCCGCCCGCCAGTATTTCGCCCTCGGCTACAACCGCCAGGCGCGCGCCTGGGCCGAAAGAGCCCTCGCCGCCAATTCCCGGCTCGATGCGGCCCGGATCCTACTGGCCGTACCTGGACGCGTTCGAGGGCCGGATAGCGGAAGCCCGGGCCGCGATCGGCCGGCTCCTGGCCGCGGACCCCGACGATGTTTTTGCGCTCGACGCGGCGGGGGACCTGGCCGTCGCGGCCGGCGATTGGAAGGCCGCGCTCGAGGCCGACCGGAAGCTCGCGGGCGCTGATGTCGGACCGGGCCCGGCCGCAGAACAACCTCGCCTACGCCCTGCTCAAGCTGGGGCGGGAAGAGGAAGCGCGGCGGCTGTTCGAGGAGAACATCCGCTTCTTCGAGGCCGCGCCCGTCCTCGGCCGGGAAGGGTCGCCCTTTCCCTATCTCCTCGCCCAGGCGGAGGCCGCGCTCGGCCGTCCGGACGAGGCTTTTCGGCGGCTGGACCAGGCCTGGAAGCAGGGCGGATTCGTGAGGTGGATTTACCTCGACCCGCTCGTCGAAAGCCTGCGGCCCGACCCGAGGTTCAAGGCCTCCCTGGCCGTCATGCAGGCGCGGCTCGAAGTCATGCGGCGCCGCGTCCGCGAGCTCGGCCTCGACGAGTGAGCTAATTGGGGACACGATACAATTAATTAAAACAATTGTATCGTGTCCCCAATTAAGGCTGCCGGCTTTGAGAGGCCTCCTCAACGAACAAGGCGGAAGCCGGCCGCGGCCGTGAAGCCCGGCGAGCCATACCCCCACACGGTTTCGTAACGGGCGTCGAGGATGTTGTCCAGCCGGACGAAGAGCTCGAGTCCGCCGCCGGCCGGCAGGTTCAGATCCGCGCCGAGAAGGGTATAGGGCGCGAGCGTCACGCGGCGACCGGGGTAGGACGAGAAATCCAGGTCCTCGCGCGCTCCCGCCCGCATCAGCGTCACCGCGGCCGTCAGCTTTCCGAACAGCCTGGTTTCCGCTTCGAAGCCCAGCTTGTTCCGCGGGCGCCTCAAGAGCGCCTCGCCCGTGTCCCGGTCCCGGCTTTCGAGCGTCGTGTAGAGGACCTTCAGCCGCGTCTCCTCGAGCGGCCGGGTTTCGAGGCCGAATTCGAGGCCCCGGGTCCGCGCCAGGCCGATATTGACGTAGCCCGCCGCGGTGTCGAAGACGATGAGGTTCCGGAAATCGGTGCGGAAGGCCCCGACGCTCAGGATGAGCCGTCCGCCGAAGGCTTCCTGCTCGATTCCCGCGTCGGCGCCCGCCGCCCTTTCCGCTTCGAGCCCCGGGTTCCCCACGGGCCCCCAGGAGGTCCGGGGCGCCAGGAGCTGGTAAAGGGACGGCGCCTTGAAGGCCGTGCCGTACGTCGCGCGCAGCGTCGTTCCGGTTTCGGCGATGACGAACGCCGGAGCGACACGATAGGTGAATGCGGTCCCGGCCCGGCTGTGTCGATCGACGCGCGCCCCCGCGGTCAGGAACAGGCGCCCCGCGAGACGCCACTGGTCCTGCGCGAAAACGGCCGCGTTGGCCGCGCGGCTCTTCGGAAAGACGCTTTCCGACACGCCCCACAGGCTCCGGTACTCATAATCGGAGCGGCCGTGCTCGCGCTCGGCCTCGGCCCCGACGACCAGCGTGTGGGACGGGGCGAAGAGCAGCGTGTTCAGCCATTCGGCCTTGGCCAGTCCGCTCTCGAAAACGCCTTTCTCCGAATCGTCGGGATGGGCCGCGTCGATCGGGTTGTCGTTGCGGCGCTCCGTGCCGGCGTAGGAAACGGCCAGGGTCTGCTCCCAGCGCCCGTCGAAGAGCCGCGCCTTGGCCTGGCCGCGGACGAGGCCCGAGCGGTAATCCTGGAGACTGTTCGGGTCGTCGCCGAAGGGGCCGCCGAAGCCGTCGAGGTCGCTCTTCGCGCCGACGCCCCGGACAGTGAGCTCGGCCTCGAAGGCCGGGCTCGGCGTGAAGCCCGCGCGGCCCTGGAACGTGAAGTTCCGGTAGCCGTCCCGTTCGGCGTTCCCGGCATAGGCCGCGCTCGCCGCCGAGATGCCGTCGGATCCGTAATAGGAAATCCCCGCCGCGTAGTGGGCGCGGGCCGTCGAACCGGAGACGCCGGCCGTGCCCGTTCGCGCCCCCAGGGACCCCGCCGAGCCGGAGAGCGTGAAGCGCGGCCGGCCGCGGCCGCGCCGGGTGATGATGTTGACCACCCCGCCCATGGCGTCCGATCCGTAGAGCGGGCTCTGGGGGCCGCGGAGGACTTCCAACCGCTCGACCTGGTCGAGCGAGAGATGGGCCAGGTCGCTCGAGCGGGAGGGGTTCATGGGATCGTTGACCTCGACGCCGTCGAGGAGGACCAGGGTGTGCTCGGAGTTGGCGCCGCGGATCGAGAGCGAGACCGTGCCGCCCGGCCCGCCGTACTGGAAGCCGGTCAGGCCGGCGACGTCGGCCAGCGCTTCGGCGACGGTGCGGCGGCCCCGGAGGAGCAGGGCCTCGACGGGGACGACGGTGATCGAGCTCGCGACTTCGCGTCGCGGCGTCTCGATGCGCGTCGCGGTGACCACGACGTCGTGACGAAGGGCCTGCTGCTGCGCGTCCTGCGCTTCTTCGGCGGGGCCGGCGACGAGGGGCAGCCGGAGCGTCGCCGAGAGCACGAGGAAAACGAGAAATGGAATCGCCGCGGGGGAGGACTGAGTTCCGGGTTTCCGGCGGGCGGGATGACGGCCGATCATGAGCAAACCTCCAGCGGCCCCCGCATGAATTCTGGGATACTCCCGGCCGGCCTTCCCTCCGAAGGCGGCGGCCACGAGGGGCTTGAAGAAGGTTTCCTGACTTCCGGATCATCCTCGCCCCAGGCCTTCCGGCCCTCCTTGAGGGTCGTGGCTTCGTCTGGGGTTCGTCCCCGGTCACAGTAGCGGGGGCTGTGTCCGCTTTGAACGGACTTCCCTTGCGTTCAAGCCCGAGGGAAGACTATAAAACATCGCGTGGTGAGTTGCAAGCGAGGGGAGCTTGGGGGACGAATGTCGCTCCCGCTCCACTCGGGGGGCAGATTCTGTCACCGATCACCCCGCCCGTCTCCCCCCGAAGGGGGTCGAACGGTCGGGGGCCCCGCTCGGTGCCACCTCCCCCCTCGTTCCGCTCCGCGAAGCTTGTCGACTTCTCGAAGGAGAGAGAGTCATCTCTCTCAATTTCATGACCCGGGGAAACGAATATCGTTCCCGCTGTCAAATAGAATAGGACTCAGCCCATCCAGAAACCCTTGCGATGAGAGACGCCGAGAGTTTTCCGGCACGCGGGGCAGAAGTAGATGTACCGCTTGCCGAATTGGCTTTTCAGCTTTCGGCAATAGACGAGTGTCAGCGCCGCGGCGCAATGCGGACAAAGAGGCGTTTGGTCGGGTTTTTCTTCGCAAGGGATCATGTCGTCCTCCTGACCGTCTTGGGTGAGGCCCTTAGGATAATACGGGAGGAGCCCGGCGGGAGATTAATTTTCGGGCCGTCCGAGGAGAGGGGCTTCGGGAGGTATAAAAGGCGAGGCCGCCTCATCCCCTGGCGTTGAGAATGGGCGGCCTCCAAGAAGAGAAGAGTTGTTGAGGTCAGCCGGATATAGCGACCGACCTCCGCGAAAAGGAGGGCGAAAAAGGAGGTGCTTCGTTCATCGCGTTATCCAATTCTATATACGGTTCCCGCCCTCAAAACGTTGCATGGCCCGGGGGGTGCATTTCGGGCGCGGTTCCGGTCGAACGTTTCGAGACTGGGGGGGGCGATTGGGGAGGGGGCGCCGCGGGGCTTTTCGGGGCAAAAAACAACCTCTGATTTTTCGATCGATTTTTTTCCCCGAGCCCCCCAACGACATTACCAATTATACCATAGCTTCCGGGCGAAATCAAGGGTTGGGATATGAAAATTTGAAAATCGCCCTGCCGGAGGCCTGGGGAGCGGATATTGACGATAAAAGAGGCCCCAGGCACCGGTTTTCTCTCTTTCCCCGTTTCGGGGCCTTTCTTTTTGTCCTGCCCCCTGAAAAAGGGTATAGTGAGCCCGGCAACCGGGCCCTTTCAGGGGCGAAATAAGACCGCTGGACGGAGGAAAAGCCCATGGAAACCGAGCTTTTTCGGCGTTTCGGGCACGAATTCGTGGATTGGATGGCCGAATACATGGCTGGAGTCGAAAATTACCCCGTAAACCCGCCTGTCCTTCCCGGAGATATCCGGCGGAAGCTGCCGGCCGGGCCGCCCCGGGAAGGGGAGCCCATGGACCGGATCTTCGGGGATTTCCGGGAGATCATCATGCCCGGCATCACCCATTGGCAGCATCCCGGCTGGTTCGCCTATTTTCCGGCCAACAACAGCCCGGCTTCCGTCCTGGCGGAGATGCTGACCGCGGGGCTCGGCGCCCAGTGCATGATCTGGCAGACCTCTCCGGCGGCCGAGGAGCTCGAGGAGGTCGTTCTCGACTGGCTCCGGGACATGATCGGCCTGCCCGTCGGCTTCGCCGGCGTCATCCAGGATACCGCCTCGACCGCCACCCTGTGCGCTCTCCTGACGGCCCGCGAAAAGATGACCGGTTTCGAGTCGAACCGGACGGGCCTCCGGGACAACCTCAGAGTTTACGCCTCCGAGGAGGCCCACTCGAGCGTCGACAAAGCGGTGAAAATCGCCGGCTACGGGGCCGAAAACCTCCGCCGGATCCCCTCGGACGAAAACTACGCTGCTCCGCCCGGAGGCGCTGGAAACGGCCATTCTCGAGGACGAGAGGCGGCGGCTTCGCCCCTGCGCCGTGGTGGCGACGGTCGGCACGACCTCGTCGGGAGGCCTCGACCCCCTGCGGGCGGTGGGGGAGATCTGCCGGCGCCACGACCTATGGCTTCATGTCGATGCCGCCTATGCCGGCACCGCGGCGCTCCTCCCCGAGAAGCGGGCGATCCTCGATGGCGTCGAGCTCGTCGACTCGTCTCGTCTTCAACCCCCATAAGTGGATGTTCACGAATTTCGACTGCTCGGCCTATTTCGTCCGGGATCCGGCGACCCTCGTCCGGACTTTCGAGATCCACCCCGAGTACCTCAAGACCGGACACGACGCCGAGGTGAAAAACTATCGCGATTGGGGCATCCAGCTCGGCCGCCGCTTCCGGGCCCTGAAATTGTGGTTCGTCATCCGGTCCTACGGCGTCGAGGGCCTGCAGGCCCTGGTCCGGGAGCATCTCCGCCTGGCCGGGCTCTTCAAATCATGGGTCGAGGCCGATCCCCGGTTCGAGCTCCTGGCCCCCGTGGATCTCGGCGTCGTCTGTTTCCGTCTCCGGGCCGGCCGCCCCGAGGCCGAGCTCGACGCACTCAACCGGGAGCTCCTCGGCCGCGTCAACGCCTCCGGACGGGTTTTCCTGACGCACACGGCGCTCCGCGGCCGCTTCACGATCCGGCTGGTCGTCGGCCAGCGGACGACCACCGAGCGGCACGTCCGCCAGGCCTGGGACATCATTTCCGCATCGGCCCGGGAATGCTCCCCCGCCCGCGCCATAAAGCTATCGCTAATACGGCTCAAGATCTCCCGCGCGGAACGTAAAGACCGGCTTTGACGGAGCCCGAGAAAGAAGCCTTGGCGAGCGGCCGGCTCGCCGGCGCCAGAATTCTCGTCTCGGCCTTCGTCACAAGCCTCGTGTGCGGCAGGCGGTCGAGGTCCTCGCCGATTTCGCCCAGGTCCTCGTCCGTGGTCATCCAGGCCCGGTCGTCGTACCGGGACAGGTTCAAGGGCCGCGAGTATTCGCGTAGGCTTTTCACGAGCCGGAGGTTGAAATAGAGGTCGAAGTAAGACATGACGAGCTCGCGCAGGCCCCGGTAGACCGGCTCGCGGCCGCACAGGGTCACGACGTTGCTCTTCGCCACCGCGCCCCATTTGCCGCCCCGGCGGTAAACGGCGATGACGTGATCGTCGTCGTCGACGCTCCTCAGGTCCACGAGGAGCGGAGGGTGGCCGAGCCGCCTGAGCGCGGCGGCGGCGAAGAGGGCCCCCTCGAAACAGTTCGCCCGTTTTTCCAGGAAGACGCGGCGCGGCGAGGCTGTTCCCGGCCGCGGGTCGTACGCGGTCCGGTCGAGAAAGCCCTGGATCTTCCGCGCGGATGTCAGGCCCCGGAGGAAGCGCGTTTCCCCGGCCGGGCTTTCCCGGTTCATCGCCGGCACGCTCGGGTTACCGCTTCTCCGGTCCGGGCTTGAGCGCCCAGCGCAGCTCGCCGTCCGGATCCGCCGCCCGGAAGTAGAAGCCCCAGCCGCCCGCGCCCTGGAGGATCTTGATCAGGACCTTGTTCCAGCCTTTCTTCAAGCGGACATAGACGCGATCCTGGTCGGGATAGGCCCCGCGATAGGCGGCGTTGCTGTGCACGAGCTCGTCGTTGATCCAGAGCCGGACGCCGTCGTCGCTGCCGAGGAGGAGGTGCGTCCCGCGGTCGTCCGGCGACTGGACGTAGGCCAGGCCGTACACGATGACCTGCTCGGCCGTCGGAAAATGCTGGGCCAGCCGGAAAAAGCCGGACTCGTCGGCGCGGACGGCCTTCCAGGCGGCGGGCGCCCCGCCCTTGCCGGGATAGCTCTTGGCGAGGTCCGACTCCCGCTCCGGAGGATAGGCCGTGAGCAGCGCGTTCATGTCGGGGGCGTCGAAGGTCCCGATGAGGTTCCACTCCGTGACGAAGCGCCGCGCCGAAGGGGTCGTCGCGAGGCCGACGAACCCGAGGTTCGGCGACGCGGACCGCTCGTCTTTCCCCGTGACGTTGAAGGCGATGACGTTGGGGCCCGCTTCGAGCGGGACATTCCGGAGCGTGAAGGCCGCCATCCCGCGCTCGGCGGCGTAGCCGGCGAACGTCCCGAGCTCGGTCAGGAGGAAGTCCCCGTCCGCGGGATTCCGTTTCTTCAGGAAAGCCTTGACGTTGCCCTGGGCGGGGCCCCGCAACAGGTAGAGGTCGACCTGGTAGGGCTCGGCGACCTCGATCGGGAAAGCGATCTCGGCCCAGGTGCCGGAGTCGGCGCCTTCCGTGACGAGCGCCGGATAGCGCCGCCCCCGCTCGTTGTAGGATGAGGTCTCCACCCGGGACAGCCTGGGCGCCGAGAACTTCAGGCCCTGGGGCCCGTCCTCGAACGCGGCGAAGGCCCCGGCCGCCGCCGGGATCGCTCGCCATTCGGGAAACACGAAGCCCGCCGGCGTCGACAGCGCGAAGGGGAGGCGCTTGTCGGCGGGCGGCAGGGGCGGAAACGGAACGTGGGGCTCGGTCTGGTACCAGTAGGCCACCGACGAGAAATAGTCCGCGCGGTCGTTGGCGTGCCCGTGCTCGATGGTCACCCGGATGCGACTTCTTGAAGACGACGGGGTCGGGGACGTGGAACCGGTAGACCGTGGCCTTGGCCCGGCCTGGAAATCCTCCTCCTGAAGCGGGCACCCGTAGAACAGGTTCCGCGCCCTTCGCGCATCCCCCAGGCGTCGGAGAAATAGTCCTCCGAGCCCGTGCCGTGGAGCGAGGGCTCCGTCTCGCCGTCGACGTAGATCATGTCGTCGCCCTCGCCCCACCAGCCCATGGCCTTCTGGAGGACGCTCAGGCTCGCAGCCGACGTAATGGCCGCGGCCCTCGGCGTCCAGGAGGAGATAGTTCCGGCCCGCCTCGCAGGGGAATTCCTGGCGGTACTGGGCGTGGAAGTAGGGGGCGTCGGGCTTGAGGTCGGCGAGCTCGCGGTAATCGATGTAATAATAGAAGGCGTCGACGGGCTGCGCTCCCCTCGTTGGTCGACGGTGACCCGGCACGACCAGCGGAAGGGCATGAGCCAATAGCAGTTCCGGGCGCGGCCCTCCGAGGAATTCGCGATCGGGAGGGAGCCCAGGTTCCGGTTGAGGCCGTGGCCGACGCCGAAGAAGTCGCCGACGGGCGCCTCGACGGACGGCGTCTCCTCGCCGTCCCAGTAGAAGCGGAGGACGATCTTCCGCCCGTAGAACGCCTCGGCCGCGATCGTCGTCCAGATGTGGTGGATGGCCGCCGGGCCGCGGATGGCCGCGAGCTCGACGGTCTTGCCCGGCTCGATCGTCAGCGAGTCGCGGTTCCCCCCGGTCCGGTCGAACGAGGAGATCCGCTTGCTCCCGAAGTTCTGCCGCTCGCCGAGCCGGCCGAGGAGGTCCTGGGCGGGGAGCGGTGCCATGGCGGCTAGCAGGAGCGGGACGGCGAGGAGCCTGGCGAGGGCTTTGGGCCGAGACGCTGTCGCAACCGCGGTCCCGAATCGCTGGCGCCTTTGGGGCATGGCGGAGACCTCCTAGGGAAACGTCGGATCCGTGCCCACAAATATAGCAGAGATGGCCGCGGTCGTCCCGCGCTATTTCGCGTAGGAGAGCCAGGCCTCGTGCCGGGGGTCGCGTCCCGAGACGGCCTCGCGGAAGGCGCTGGTGACGGCCTGGGTCGCCCGGCCCGGCTCTCCGTCGCCGATCTTGTACTCGCGGCGCTCCGCCTTCGGGTCGGACGCGTCGACGGCCTTGACGACCGGGGTGATCTCCACCGCCGTCCCGGTGAAGAACGCTTCGTCCGCGGTGAAGAGATCTTCCTTGGTTATGGGCGCGACCCGCGTTTCGTAGCCGATGTCGCGGGCCATCTCGAGGACGGAGGTCCGCGTGATGCCCTGGAGGATGGATTCGTTCCGGTCGTTGGTGTGCAGGGTCTTGCCCTTCACGACGAAAATATTCTCCCCGGGGCCTTCCGCCACCCGGCCCTCGAGGTTGAGGAAGAGCGCTTCGTCGCACCCCTCCGCCCGGGCTTCGAGGCCGCAGATCGTGGACTGGACATAGGCGCCGCCGAGCTTGGCCGACATGTCCAGCTGGGACGCGGTGGATGCGGCGCCAGGGCAGGATGTACACCTTGACTCCCTGGCCCGCCTTTTCGCCCAGGTAAGCGTCCCATTCCCAGGCCCCGATGACCAGCTCGACGGGGCAGGCCTTGGGGACGAGGCCGAGATTGCCGTAGGAATAAAAAAGGATGGGCCGGATGTAGCAGGCGTCCAGGCCGTTTTCGCGGACGACCGCTTTGACCTGGTCGATCATTTCGTCCCGGCCGTAGGGCGGCGTCATCTTCACGACGGACGCGGAGTGGATGAAGCGGTCGATATGCTCGGGGAGGCGGAAGACCGCGGGCCCCCGGGGCGTCGGGTAGGCGCGGATGCCCTCGAAGACCGAGGTCCCGTAGTGGAGGGCGTGGGACATGGGGTGGACGCTCCCCTCGGACCAATCGTGGAATTTCCCCATGTACCAGTACTTCTTGGCCTTGGGAAAATGGGTGTTAAGAAACATGGAGGGCTCCTTGCCGGGGAGATTCGGATTTCGAAAGGACGGGGGAAAAATGATAAATCGCCGCCCGCTCACGGGAGGCGCTCAGGTCGCTTCTGAAGAAGGCTTAACCTCTTCTCTCGTTATACCGGAATGACGGCCGACCTTATTAAGGGCGTATCCTAGCACAACAAAGAATCAATTAAAAGCGGCTTCGTAGAAGACCTGGCGGCCGTGGGCGACGCGGCGGATGCGGCCGGAGTCGACGAGCGGGGAGAGGGCGGCCTGGATTTCCTCGGCGGGGCGGCCCAGGGAGCGGGACGAGGTCGGGGAGCGTCATCGGGCGCCGCCCCGCGACCGCGACCACCGCGTCGGCGACGTCGTCCGTTTTTTTCGCCTGGGGCTCCCGGCGGAACTCCTTGGTCGTCGAGGCGAGGGGGCCGATCGTCCGGCGGATCGCCTCGAGCTCGCCCTGGCCCAGGGGCGTCGCCCAGGATTCGGCGGGCGGCCGGACCGGCGTCGTGAGGTCGACCCGGTCGGGCCGGATCTCGTCGATGATTTTTCTCAACAGCCGGAGGTGCGCGGGGGAGTCGTTGACGCCCTTGAGGAGCATCACCTCGAGCCAGATCCGGCCCCGGTATTCCCGGCGGAAGAGCCGCAGGCCTTCGAGCATCCGCTCGAAGGGGAGGCCGCGGTGCGGGCGGTTGACCCGGCGGAAGAGAGCGGGTGTCGCGGCGTCGAACGAGGGGACGACGACGTCGGCCGCGGCGAGCGCCTTGCGGACTTCGGGCCGGTAGAGCAGCGTGCCGTTGGTGAGGACCGTGACGGGGATGTCCGTGAAGCGCTTGATGCCGCGGATGATGCGGCCGAGCGAGCGGTTGAGGGTCGGCTCGCCCGAGCCCGAGAAGGTGATCGTGTCGATCCGTCGGCCGGCGGCGACGGCGGCTTTGATTTCGTCCAGGACGGCGGCGACGGGCACGAAATCCCCGCTCCTCAAGCGCTTCTTCGGCGAGGCGCCGAGCTGGCAATAGACGCAGTCCAGGGTGCAGGTCTTGAAAGGCAGGATGTCGACGCCCAGGGAGTAGCCCAGGCGCCGGGAGGGCACGGGCCCGTAGACGTGGCGGTGGCCCGACGACCCGGTCCGGGCGCCGTGTTTCGCGTCCGTCATCGCGGACAGTTTCATGCCCGGTCCTTGTAAAGCCGGATGAAGCCCTGGAGCGAGCGGTCGTACGTTTTCTCGATCGCGTCCGGGAACAGGCAGGCGGAAGCTCCTTATGGCCCCAGTGGTAGGCCAGGCATTCGCAGCAGAGGCCCTTCCGCGGACAGGGCTCCCAGCTGCAGTTGCAGCGGGCGGCGTTTTTGGCTCCGGCGCATTCCTTCATGCCGTTTTCTCCAGGGCCTGATCGAAATCGGCCTCGAGATCCTCCGCGGCCTCGCAGCCCACGGACAGCCGGATGAGATCGTCGGTGACCCCGGCCTTTTCCCGCTCCTCCCGCGGCAGTTGGTGATGCGTCATGCTGGCCGGATGCTCGATGAGGGTGTCGACGCCGCCGAGCGAGACCGCGAGCGTCGCGAGCCGGACGGCGTCCATCAGCCGCTTTCCCGCCTCATAGCCGCCCTCGAGGCCGAAGCAGATCATGGTTCCGAAGCCTTTCATCTGCGTCCGCGCCAGGGCATGCTGAGGATGGTTCGGCAGGCCCGGGTAGTTGACCCAGGCGACCCGGGGATGGGCGGCGAGCCAGGACGCGAGCCGCAGGGCGTTGGCCTGGGCCTTCTCGATCCTCAGGGCCAGGGTTTTGACCCCGCGCAGGATGAGCCAGGCCTGGTGCGGGTCCATCGTGCCGCCCAACAGGCGGTGGGTTTTCTGGAGGCGGGAGAAGAGCGCCTGGTCGCCGACGACGATCGCCCCGCCGACGACGTCGCAGTGGCCGCTGATGGATTTGGTGGCGCTGTGGACGACGATGTCCGCGCCGAGGGCCAGCGGGTTCTGCAGAACGGGGGAGGAGAACGTGTTGTCCACGGCGACGAGGACGCCCCGCTCGTGGGCGAGCGCGGCGCAGGCCCGGATGTCCGAGACGGCGAGCGTCGGATTGGACGGCGTATCGAGCCAGAGGAGCCTGGTTTCCGGACGCAGGGCCCGGCGCACGTTCTCGGGATTCGTCGTGTCCACGTAATCGAACGCGACCCCGTAGCGCGCGAATTCCGTTTCGATGAGGGCGCGGGAAGCGCTGTAACAGGAATCCGTCGAGACGAGGTGCGCGCCCTGCCCGAGGAGCGTCATGTAGACGGTCGTCACGGCGGCCATGCCCGTCGCCGCCGCGAGCGCCGCGGCGCCCCCCTCGAGCTCGGTGAGGCTGTCTTCGAGCGCCTTGACGGTCGGGTTGCCCAGGCGGGTGTAGATATAGCCCTTCCCGCGGCCCTCGAACAGGGCGGCGCCCTGCTCGACGTTCTTGAAGGCGAAGGTCGAGGATTGGTAGATGGGGACGGAGAGGCCGCCGTACTCGGGGTCGGGGGCCTGGCCGGCGTGGATGGCGGCGGTGAAGGGGCTGCGCGTTTTGTTCGAGCTCACGATTCCTCCTCCGGCTCCGGCCGGGTCAAATAGCCATTATCGGCCAATTCCGGGCCCATTACAATTTCGCCCCGCGCTTCCGCCCGCCGCTCCCGGTCCCCCGACAGGAGGCGGAAATTGTAATGCGCCCCGGAATATGCCTATTATAGAGGATGCGAGGCCGAGATCGATGAGCGCGAAACGAATGGGCGAACGGGAGGCCAAGGCCGGGCTCGACGCCCGCCTGCCGTCCCTCGAAACCTTCCCCAACCAGTTCCGCGGCTACGAGATCCGGATCGAGATCCCGGAATACACCTCCATCTGCCCCAAGACGGGCCTGCCGGACTTCGGCGTCCTGACCATCGTCTACGAGCCCGCCCGCGAAATCCTGGAGCTCAAGAGCCTCAAGGAATACGTCCTGGCCTACCGGAACCTGGGCATTTTCTACGAGAACGTCGTCAACCGGGTTCTGGAGGACATCGTCTCCGCCTGCCGGCCCGTCCGGGCCGTCGTGACGGGCGCCTTCAGCTCCCGGGGCGGCATCCGGTCCGTGGTCGAGGCCCGTCACCCCCGGCCGCGCGGGAAGCGGGGATAACCGGGCGCCGTCCCGACGTCGAGCCATGCCCAGCCCCGCCCCCGTCACCCCTGCGCCCGCGCCCCGCCCCCGGTGGGGCTCCTCCGACGCCCTCCTGCTGCTCGTCATCACGATCTGGGCGGTGAACCTGACCTCCATCAAGCTCGGCCTCTCGGAGCTCGCGCCGCACGCCTTCAACGGCCTTCGGCTGGTCGCGGCGGCCGCCGTCTATATCGCCGTCCTCGCCCTCACGGGCCGCAAGCTCCGCGTGGAGCGCGGCGAGATCCTGCCCGTCGTGGGGCTCGGCATCCTGGGGATCACGGCCTACCAGCTGGTTTTCATCCACGGCATCAGCCTGACCACGGCCACGTCGGCGGCCATGATCAACGCCCTGGCGCCGATTTTCACGGCGATCCTGAGCACGAAGTTCTTCGGCGAGCGCCTGTCCCGGGCGAACTGGCTGGGGATCTTCATTTCCTTCGCCGGCTTTTTCCTGCTCATCGCGCGGCAGAACGGCGGCCCGGGCCGGTCCGAAAGGGGCCTGGAGGGCGCGATTTTCATCCTGCTCGCCAACGTCCTGTGGGCCCTGTACACCGTCTTCATGAAACCCGCCGTGGCGCGCATCGAGCCCCTGCGGCTGGCCGGTCTCAGCACGATCGCCGGCGCGGCGCTCTACCTGCCGTTCGCCGCGGCCGACATGCGGCGGATCCCCTGGCGCGCCCTGACGCTCCAGGCGTGGGGCTCGGTTTTCTTCTCCGGCCTGCTGGCCATCGTCCTGTGCTTTTACCTGTGGTCGGTGTCCGTCCGAAAAGTCGGGAGCGCGCGGACCGGCGTCTACGGCTTTCTCACGCCCGTCATCGCCTCCGTCGTGGCCGTCGCCGTCCTGGGCGAGACGTTCGGCCTTCCGCAGGTCGGCGCGGCGGTCGTCATCCTGTTCGGGGTCTGGCTGTCGCGCGCCGGGAATTCGAAGAAGGCGCGAGTCCGCCGGGAACCGGTGGCGCCGTCGGGCGGCTTCTTTTTACCGGATGCCGATCGCCTTATGAAGCTGAAGCGACAGCCTCAGGTTCCTCAAGCCCCCGCGATAAGCGCCTTCCAGGAGAGCGAGCGCCTGGCGCGCGCTCCACGCGGCGTTGTCCTGCGGCTGGAGGATCAGGGGGACGGCCGGCGGGATCGCCCGCCGCGTCCGGACGACGCGGTCGAGCGTCAGGCCGCGGGAGACGACGAGCTTGACCTCGCGGGCCCGGGCGCGGAGCGCGGGCCGGATCGTGTACCCGGGCGGCTTGGGAGAGACGGTCAGCCAGTCCACGCCCGGGGGACAGGGGAAGGTGCCGTTCGTCTCGACCTGGACGCGGAGCCCGAGTTTCCTCAGCAGACGGACGAGGGGCGCGACAGTCCTGGGCGAGCGGCTCGCCGCCCGTGAGGCAGACCCAGCCGGCGGGGAAGCCCCCGCGCAGGCGCTCGACCTCGGCGACGATGTCCCGCGCCGCGAGACTCCGGCCGCCGCGCCGGGCCCGCTTGGTGTCGCAGAACGAGCACCGGAGGTTGCAGCCCGCGAGCCGCACGAAGATCGTCGGCTCGCCCTGCCGCAGGCCCTCGCCCTGGAGCGAGGCGAAAATCTCAACGATCTTCAGCGTAGGTCGCCGAAGCATCCTCGGACTCCCACACCGTGACCGCGGAGACCGGGAGCCGCGGCCGGAGGGCCTCGTAAAAATGGCGGGCCAGGTTTTCCGCGGAGGGGTTGAAGGGGAAGAGGTCGTTGAGCAGGGCGTGGTCGGGCAGGACGTCCGCCAGGAGACGCTTGATCTCCGTGAAGTCGACGCCGATGCCCGCCGCGTCGAGCTCCCGGACCTCGAGCTCCACCTCGACCTGGAACGTATGGCCGTGGATCTTTTCGCACTTCCCCTTGTATTCGCGGAGGAAGTGGGCCGCCGAAAACTTATCCCGGACGCGGAGGAGCCAGCTCATGTCTTGCCTCTCTTTTTGTCGTATCGCGCGACGAGGGGATCGGGCCGGCCGGCCTGCCGCCAGGCCCGGGCGCGGAGCCGGCAGGCCGAACAGCTCCCGCACGGCGCCTCGCCGCCCGCGTAGCAGGTGACGGCATGGGCGTAGTCGACGCCGAGCTCGAGCCCGAGCCGGATGATCTCCGCCTTGGGGAGGCCGAGGAACGGCGCCACGATCCGCGTCCGCGGCCCGCCGAACGCGGCGCGCGTGCCGAGGTTCACGGCCCGCTCCATGGCCCGGACGAACGCCGGCCGCGTGTCCGGGTAGGCGGGCGAATCGATGACGTTGAAGCCGCAGACGAGGTCGCGGACGCCGCGCGCCTCGGCCCAGGCCGCGGCGAGGGCGAGGAAGATCCCGTTGCGGAACGGGACGTAAGTGGCGGGGGGGCCGGCCGGCAGCCGCAGGCGCTTGCTCCGGGGCACCGGGATGGCGGGGTCGGTGAGCGCGGAGCCGCCGATTCGCGTCAGGTCGACCCGGAGCACCTCGTGGGGGACGCCGAGCCGCCGGGCGGCCCGCCGGGCCAGCCGCACCTCGACCCGGTGGCGCTGGCCGTAATCGAAGGTCAGCGCGAAAACGCGGTCGTAGCGGCGGAGGGCCCAGGCGAGCGCGGTCGTCGAGTCGAGCCCGCCGGAGAAAAGGACCACACAGCTCGTCATAGATGCTTTCCAGGGGAATCATAGCAAATTGGGGACACATTACAATTAGGAACTTAATTGGGGACACATACCAATTAAGTGAGCTAATTGGTATGTGTCCCCAATTTATTTGTCGGCCGGCGGCCGGTCATGCTATGCTTGTTTTCCGAAAAAATGAGCGAACCAACGACCGTCCGGCCTCCCGAACCCGGGGCTTCCGCCGCGCCGCGGGCTTATGAGCTCGTGGACCGGATCGGCCGGGGAAGGGACTTCGCCGTCCGCGACGACCAATATGATTTTGCCGCCCTGCTGGACGCGGCGGCCTCCGCCGGCGGCCGGGGCGTCCGGTTGTCCCTTATCGACACCGGACGCTTCACCGTTCCCGAGCTCGAATGGCTGGCCGCGGCGGGCGTGCGGCTCCTGACGTCGGACGAAACCCGGCCTCTCGCGGCGGACCTCGAGCGCCTGGCCGAAGCGGGGCGGCGATCCGGCGCCGTCGTCGCGGTCCAGGTGCGGGGCGCGGCCCTGGCGGGCGGCGCCGCCGCCGAGGAGCTCGGCGGACTCGCGGCGCTCGGTCTCGACCTCCACGTCTCGAACCGCGAAGCGGCGCGCGACCTCGACGTCCTCGGCGGTCTCGCCGAAGGCGCGCGACGCGGCCGGGCCTTTTTCGTCTACTATCATCATGGCCCGTTTGTCCCGGATCTCGTCGGGCTCGCCGCGCGCGGCGCATGGATCCATCTTTCCGACCGCGCGTTCGATGATCCCGCGGACCCGGAGGGGATTCCGGCGCTGGCGCGCGCCGCAAAATCCTCCGGCGCGCGCCTCGTCGTGCGCGTCGAGCGAGGCTTCTCTCCCGAAGCCTTCGCGGCGGCCCTCGGCGCCGGCGCGCGGCTCCTCGTCGCCGCGCCGGCGGGCGATCCGCGGTCGCCGCTCCGGGCGCTCGAACGGCGCGCGCGACGCCGCCCGCCGCCGCCGCGGGCCCTTTATATCGACGCGCCGTTTTTGCTGTGAGCTACCACTCATAGTGGCTCCGCGAAGCGGCTTCCCCCAAAAAAAAGTGGGCCTGCGGCCAAAAATGTATTGACAAAGCGTGAAAATGGTCGATATATGAATTGAATTAAGAAACGACACATGGTCACCGAACAAGGCACCTACGAGAATCGAAGGCGACGATAAGGACAACGAGCGATGAAGATTGCGCTGCTCTACAGCTCGAAACGCGGCATGGAGGAGGCGCTGTCTCATCGCCCCTCCGACACCGAAGAGGACGAGCCCCCACCTACGGACATGCTCGCCGAGTGTGACTCGGACGAGACGATCGACGCCGTCGCCGCCGCGCTCCGCGAGCGGCATCAGGTTTTCCCCATCGAAGCCGATGACAAGGCCTACGGCCGCCTGCGGCGGCTCCGGCCGCATCTCGTCTTCAACATGTCCGAGCGGCTCCACGGCCCCAACCGCGAAAGCCACATCCCCACGATCTGCGAAATCCTCGACCTGCCCTACACGGGCTCGGACCCGCTGACGCTCGGCCTCTGCCTCGACAAATCGCGGACCAAGGAAATCCTGACCTACCATCGCATCCCGAACCCGGAGTTCTGGATCGTCGATTCGCCCGAGGCCATCCCCGGCTCGGTGAAGCTCCCCGCGGTCGTGAAGCCCCTCTTCGAAGGCTCGAGCAAGGGGATCAAGGACAACTGTCTCGTGCGCACGGCGCGGGACCTCCACGCGCGCGTCGCCGAAATCACCGGCACCTACAAGGAACCCGTCATCGTCGAGCGGTTCCTGCCGGGCCGCGAATTCACGGTCGGCGTCCTGGGCACGTCGCCCAACGTCGAGATCCTGCCCATCGTCGAGATCGACCACTCGGAGCTCCCGGCGGGCGCGGCGCCCATCTACTCCTACGAAGCGAAATGGCTCTGGGACACGCCCGACAAGCCGCTGGAGATCTTCAAGTGCCCGGCCCCGATCCCCGACGCGCTCCGCGTCCGCATCGAGCGCGTCGTCGCGCGGACCTGCGCGGTGCTGCGCATCCGCGATTGGTGCCGGATCGACGTCCGCCTCGACGAGCGCGGGGAGCCCAACATCATCGAGGTCAACCCCCTGCCGGGCGTCCTGCCCAAGCCCGAGGACAATTCCTGCCTGCCCAAGGCGGCCCGGACGGCCGGCTATTCCTACAGCGCGCTCCTCCACCGCGTCGTCGACGAGGCGTCCGCGCGCGCGGGCCTGCCGCCCGCCCGCGTCCGCCCGGCCGTCACCGCGGCCCCCGCCGCCCAGGCGGAGTGACATGGACCCTGCCCCAAAGATCGCCGTCGCCTTCAACGCCTACGAGCCCCGGCCCGCCGCCGGGGGCGAGCGCCGAAGCGAGGAGTCTGTCGCCGAGATGGCGGAACAGGTGGCGGCCGCGGTCCGCGAACTGGGCTGGCCGGTGACCCTCATCCCTCTCCAGCGGAGCATCCTGAACTTCCTCAACCGCGTCAAGGAAGTTGAGCCCGATGTCCTCGTCAACCTCTGCGAGGGCTTTTTCGGCCGCCCCCAATGGGAGGCCAACGTGGCCGGCATCTTCGAGCTCCTCGACCTGCCGTTCACGGGCAGCGCGCTCCGCACCCTGTCGCTCTGCCAGGACAAGTTCAAGGCCAAGGCCATCCTGCGCGCGGCCGGACTGCCGACGGCCCCCGCCCAGTTCCTCGTTTCGGCCGACGAAGCGCCCGCCGTGCCCTTCCCGGCCATCGTCAAGCCCAACCTCGAAGGACGCCAGCCTGGGGATTTATCCCGAGTCCGTCGTCCGCGACGCCGGGGCGTTCCGGACTCAGGTGGCGCGCGTGCTGGAGACCTACCGCCAGCCGGCGATCGCCGAGAAGTTCATCGACGGCCGCGAGTTCAACGTCGCCGTGATGGAGAACAAGGGGATCGAAGCGCTCCCGGTGTCCGAGATCGATTTCAGCCTGCTGCCCGCGGACACCCCCCGGATTTGCGGCTACGAGGCGAAGTGGTTCGAGGACCATCCCCTCTACAAGAAGACCCCGCCCGTCTGCCCGGCGCCCGTCGACGACGACCTCCGGCGCCGCCTGCAGGAGACCGCCGTCGCGGCCTTCCGCGTCCTGGGCTGCCGGGACTACGCGCGCGTGGATTTCCGGATGGACAAGAAGGGCGAGATCTTCATCCTCGAAGTCAACCCGAACCCCGACATCAGCCTCAACGCCGGCTACGCCCGGGCCCTCAAGGCCGCGGGCCTGGAATACACCGCTTTCTGGGGCATCCTCCTCGAAAACGCCCGGCAAAGGAAATCCGGCCATGATCCGGCCGATGCAGCCCCGCGATAAGGCGCCCGTCCTGGACCTCATCCGGGAGACGGGGTTCTTCACGCCGGCGGAGATCGCCGTCGCGGAGGAGCTCATCGACGTCTTCCTCGAGCGGCCGGACCAGCGCGACTACGACGTCGTCGTCGTCGAGGGCGAGGGCGGAGCTCCGGCGGGCTACATGACCTGGGGCCCGACGCCCGCTCGCCGAGGACGCCTACGACCTCTACTGGATGGCCGTGTCGCCCCGGGAACAGGGGCGCGGGCGCGGCCGGGAGCTCGTCCTGTGGCTCGAGGCGGAGGTCCGCGGCCGGAACGGCCGGCTGATCATCATCGAGACCTCCTCCCAGCCCAAGTACCATCCGACGCGCCAGTTCTACCTGGGGCTCGGCTACCGCGAGGCGGCCCGGGTCGCGGATTTCTACCGGCCGGGAGACGACCGGATCATCTATACCAAGGATATCAGGAAGCAAGGAGCGGCATAAGGACCATGGACGACTGGCAACGCATCATGCAGGGCTGTCTCAGGAAACCCGAGGAGATCGCCCAGAAGTTCGGCCTCGACATCGACGAGGTCCGGCGGATCGCGCGGGTCTTCAAGATCCAGATCACGCCGTACTATGCCTCCTTGATCAAGCACCGGGGCGATCCCATGTGGCGGCAGATGGTCCCCGACCCGGCGGAGCTCGCCGCTCACACGGGCGACGCGGACCCGCTCAACGAAGACGGCGACTCCCCGTCCCCAGCATCGTCCATCGTTATCCCGACCGCCTGCTCTTCCTCGTGTCGCACAGCTGCGCCTCCTACTGCCGGTTCTGCACGCGAAAAGCGCAAGGTGGGCGATCCCTCCAAGATCCACTCCCGCTACATCGAGGACGGGCTGGACTACATCCGCGCCCCACCCCAAGGTCCGGTACGTCGCGACTTCGGTGGCTACTCGCTCATGCTCGGCTACTGGAGGCTCTAGCGACTCCTTAGGGTGTCTCGGGCCATCCCCCACGTCGAGACGACACCGTACTGAGTAATACGCTGAAGCTTTAGCAAAAAAAAAAAAAAACGTGTAGTGCAACGGCTAATGTATTGTGACGTGTGCTCCATGTCCTGCATGCGCCGGGGCACCGGAGATTGTTGACTGGCTGTGCGTGCCACTCACCCACGTGTTGCTGGCGCTGAACCGGAAGGTGGCGATCTCGGGTTGCGCCTTGACGGCGTCGAGCGTGGAGAACAGCGCGGCCTGTGTCCCACACCATCGCGGACGCGGGCTGGGTGGTTGTGGTCATGGTTCCTCCTCTGCGTCCGCCGGGCGGTCCCCGGCGTTGGGGGAGGAAACGTATGAGCGCGACCTTTTCCCCTCGCCCTTCCCCGCAGAATGTGGGCGCGGGATCGGGAAAGGGTCCGAGGAAGCTGGTGGCCATCCCGGTACTGCCGGACTTGCGCGGAACGCTGTGCTCATCCATAATGAATGATCAGTCATTCATGTAGGAGACCCCTGAGGAGCCGAACATGTCCTGGACCACGAACGACATCCCCAACCTGACCGGTCGCGTGGCGGTGGTCACGGGAGCGAACGG
The DNA here is from genome assembly GCA_963743755.1 of uncultured bacterium. GTDB lineage: Bacteria > Acidobacteriota > Aminicenantia > Aminicenantales > Saccharicenantaceae > RBG-16-66-30. The sequence continues at coordinate 2,099 of CAVUQU010000011.1, read as the reverse complement.
GCGGGCTTGGCCTCGATAAAGCCGCCGCGCCCTCGGCTCGGCGCCCATGTTGTGATGGCGGTGCGCAACCAGGAGAAGGCGGCCGCCGCCGTTGCCGACATCACCTCCACCGCTCCCGATGCGTCCCTGGAGCCGGACCGCTGGATCTCGGGGTCACTGGGAGCTGTGCACGCCGCCGGTGCCGCGATCACCGAGCGCCACGAGAGGATCGACCTCCTGCTGAACAACGCAGGGGCCACGGCCTGCCCCAAGTGCACGGACCGCCGACGGCTTCGAGATGCAGCTCGGCGTCAACCACCTCGGCCACTGGGTGCTGACCGCGCACCCGCCGCCGAGCCTCCTGCGTGCCGAGGCCGCCCGGGTGGTGACGACCACCAGCACGGCACACCACATGGGGATGCCGCGGCATCCGGCAACCCCCACCTTGAGGCAGGTGTAGGGACCGTGGCGCGCGTACGCGGGTATTCTAAGCTCGCCAACTTCCACTTCGGGTTGGGCTTGCAGCGGCCGGTGCTCGCGCCGAGAGCCTGATCGCCCACCCCGGGCCTGTCCAACACGGATCTGCAGGCCGCCAGCGTGACGGAGTCCGGCGGCGAGCGCAGCCAGCGGTTCTTCCACACCATGGCCAGTCGCACCGGAATGAGCCCTTCCCGGGGCGCCCTGTCGCAACTGCGCGCAGCCACAGATCCGGGAGCACGGGGCGGGAGTTCTACGGTCCGCGCTTCATGAACAACGGCGATCCCGTGCGCAAGCCGGTCCCCGCGCCGGTGGGACATGGGACAAGGGCATCGCCACGCTGTGGGAGGTGTCCGAGCGGGAGACCGGGACGCCCATTGTTACCTCGCTGGTCTCGTGCCAGGTCTGTGCGCCGAGCCCCCGGAGGGCCTTCCAGGCGTCGCTCCCCCGGCCACCGGGACCGCGCCGCCCTCGTCCGCCTCACGTGGCGCAGCGTGGTCGCCGAGCACGCCCTGCATGGCGCCCCGATGAGCGCCGTCGCGGCGCGCGCCGGGGGGCCACTGGGACTGCCTACGTCCACTACAAATCGAAGGACGAGCTCGTCCTGCAGCTTCAGGGAGGCCAAGGTGGACCTCGGGACCGCTGCCGTGGCGCGCATGGAGGGTGAGGCGCCCCCCGCCGTTCGAGCAGCTCTGGCTGGGTGTGCACGACTACCTGAGCGCCAACCGGAAGCAGGCACGCTTCCTCACGCAGGTGGAGAGCTTGCTGTACGCGCGGCGATACCACGACTCCTTCGACCAAAGTGGGGATCCCCTCACGCATGCTCTCAGGGCACCCGACATGGCCGAGGCAGCTCCTGCCACTGCCACTCGAGGTGCTGTTCGACCTGGGACTGGCGCCGGCGATCCGTCTGGTCTCCGCGGCGTCGGAGCTGGGGTCCGACGAGCTGCGGCCGTTGCCCAGCCCCTGTTGGCGGGCCATCACCCGCCCGTAGCGTCGGCGGCGGGCACGCATGGCACGATCACGGGGCATGCGGACCGTCCTGCCTGCCGGGCTTGAGGCGCAGCGCACACTCGGTCGGGTGGGCTGTGGCTGGATCGACTCCCGGGTCCACCGCGAGCTGCTCGACGAGTGGACCCTGGGCCGGACGGGGACGCACCTGTGGCACGGGTCCAGCTCCTTGTTGTTCCGGTCATCACCGAGGACGGCACCCGGGCGGTCCTGTTCGACGGCGACGACGAGTCGCTTCATGAATCACTGGCACGCCGAGCACGGCGTGTGCGTCGGTGCCGTCCAGTTTGCTGCGTGCCGACCCGCGCCGCCGTGCCGCTGATCGAGCACCTCAGTGACGCGACCTGACCCGAGTCGGGGGTACTTAGGCGTGCGAGATCGTGGCCCGCCTCTACCCGATGCTGCACCTGCCGGCCCTCCCCCAGTTGGCCACGGTCACGTCCTTCGTGTCGCGCTGGCTCGACGACCTGCAAAGGCCCAGCCCCGGGATATCCCCATCCCGTCCCGCTTCCGGAACCAGGCGCGCGCCGCTGGGCCGCGACCTGGTCGACGATCCCGCCAGCGTCGGGCGCATGATCCATGGCGACCTGCACTACGGGAATGTTCTTGGCACACCGACATGGAGCTGCCGC
>CAVUQU010000010.1:0-33820 GCA_963743755.1 uncultured bacterium | reverse complement strand
GCTTGAGCCTGCCGTCCGGAAGGCGCTCAGTCTTTATATTTACAAATCCGCCATTCTCGGGTCGCCCCCTGCCGGCCCTTTTCCGGGGCTTGGCCAGCCCGTCCCCTGATCTGTCCCTGTTTTGGCCTCCTGGGCCCTCCCATGGGCCCTAAACGCGGCCTTCACCGGCTCGAACCGGCCGGATTTCATCGATTTGTAGCAGGCAGTCGACGATCGCGTTGACCACCCAGCCGTCGTAGAAGGTCTCGAGCGGCGTCCTCCCCGCTCCGGGCGTCGAGCTTGTCGGCGAACATGTGGACGTAGCCGAGCGCGTGCGGCTCGTCCCCGACGGGAAAGAGCCAGCCGGTCTCGCCTTCCGCCTTTTCGGCCACGTAGCCGCCCTCGCCCGCGGCCGTGAACATCTCGAAGCCGGTCCGCAGGAAATGATCGAGCCGGATCGTCCCTTCCGTCCCCGAGACTTCATCCCGCAGGTCCATGCCGCCGCGGAAAGTCCAGCTGACCTCGAACTGGCCGACCGCGCCGGACGCGTACCGGACGAGCCCGATGGCGTGGTCCTCGGCGTGGATCGGGTGGACCTGGGTCGCTCCCCAGCAGAACGCGTCGACGGGCCGGATGTCCTTGCCGACGAAGGCCCGGCCGATCTCGATGCAGTGACAGCCCATATCGATGATCGCGCCGCCGCCGGAGCGCTTCGGGTCCCAGAACCAGGCGCTGTGCGGGCCGGGGTGGGTCTCGCGGGAGCGCGTCCAGAGGATACGGCCCAGGGCGCCCTTCTGCGTCGACGCGAGGGCCTTCAGGGTTTTCGGCGTATAAACGAGGTCCTCGAGATAGCCGGAGAAGACGCCCGCCTTTTCCACGCTTCGAGCATCTCCCGGGCCTCGGCCGCCGTCCGGCCGAGGGGTTTCGTGCACAGGACGGCTTTCCCGGCCTCCGCCGCCAGCTTCACGGCTTCGATGCAAGTCGTTAGGCAGGCCGACGACGACGATGTCGGTTTCGGGATCGCGGACCGCCCCGCAGGTCCGATCCCGCGCGCGATGCCCCACTCCGCCGCGAACGCGCGCGCCCGCTCGGGCGTCCGGGAGTAGACCGTGACGACCCTGTCGCGGCTCCGTAGCCCTGGAGCGTCTGCGTGTAGAACATTCCGATGAGTCCCGTTCCGAGCAGCGTGATCTTGGCCATCTCATTTCCTCAAGTGGGGTCAAACCTACTTTTCATCACTTCCTTGCTGAACGCGATCCCCGCCGCCCGGCCGACGCTGACGGTGAAGCCGCTCACGCGTCCGCCCCTGCCGCGCACGAACTCGACGTTCAGCCCGTAGCCGGGGACCGTGAACTTGTCCGGGGCCATGGCCTTGAGCTCGGCCCGCGGCGTGTCCCGTGTCTTGAGCACGAGCTTGTCCTTGTCGACGCTCAGCATGTACTTGGCATCGAGCAGCTCCTCGCTGAGATAGACCCCGCGTAGCCGGCCAGACCCGCCGCCCACAGCGCCTTGAGCGGGGCCGCCTTGGTGAAGCGATACTCTTGGCTTTGCCGACGGTCATGTGCGCCGTCGCCGGTCTTCCCTTCTGTGCTGCGGAATTCGATCCCGATGTCCGCCCTTCCCCGGACCACATATTTCCCAGCCCCCACCGGTGCCAGAACGAAATTCCGGCCGCTCATGGCCGCCATAGAGCTTTCTCCTTCAGCGTCATCGTCAGCCACAGGCCGAAGCGGTCGTCCTGCCAGTTGCCGACGAGGGCCTCGATCTCGGCCTTCGTTACGGCGATCGCCGGCTCTCCGCCCTCCGGCCCCCTCCCCCTCCCTATCCCCCGCCTTCCCCGCCTCTTCCTTCGGCGGCTCTTTCAACTGCCCGCCAAATAGATGTCCGCGACCTTGAAGGCCAGGCCCGCAGGGTCCATATCATCCAGATTGGCCAGCACGATCACCGAAAATCTCTGCTCCGGGAACCGCACCATCGCCGCCCTGAATCCCACCCAGGCCCCGCCGTGCTCGACGACCTTGAGCCCCTTGTATTCGGTGACGACGAGCCCCCAGGCGTAGTCGATCTTTTTGCCCGAATTGAGCGTGCCCGTCGTCTGCAGCATGTCCATCAGGTCCTTCCCCAGCGCCGTGCCCGTATAAAAGGCCTGGTCCCAGAGATAAAGGTCGCGCACGGTCGTGTAGACGTTGCCGTCGCCCGTCTCGTCCCAGTTGCTCATGTAGATCGCGAAGCCCTTCTCGCCCCTCGTCGTATCCCGTCGCCCGGTCCCTGATGACCTGGGTGTGGTCGTCCTGGAAGAGCGTCTGCGTCATCCCCAGCGGCCCGAAGATCCGCTCCCGGGCGAAGGCGTTGAGCGACTTCCCGCTGACCCGCTCGACGATCTGGCTCAGCAGGAAGAAGCCCGTGTTCGTGTAGGAGTACTCCTCGCCGGGAGCGTAGTTGAGCTTCTTCTGGCGCCGCAGATCTCGAGCGCTTCCTCGACGGTGGGGGAATCCGACTCGGGCCTGAATCCGGCCAGCTCCAGGAGGGCGTTGTAGTCGCGGAGCCCGCTCGTGTGGTGAAGCAGGTGACGCACCGTCACCGGTTTCCCGTAGGCGGGCATCTCCGGCAGGTACTTGCGGATGTCGTCGTCGAGCCCGATCTTGCCCTCCCTCACGAGAAAAGCCACGCACGCCGCCGTGAACTGCTTCGAGACCGATCCGATGTCGAAGACCTTGTCCGGCGTGTTGACGATGCCGTCCTCGATCTTGGCCATGCCGTAGCCGCGCTCGTAGACGATCCGGCCGTCCTTGATGACCGCCAGCGTCGCTCCCGGGCTCGTCGTCTTGTCCCAAGCCGCGAACAGCTTGTCGACCTTGTCGGTCGTCTCGTCGGCCGTCGCCGCGACCGGGCCGACCATCGCCAGGATCAGCCATGCGGCCACGACTATCTTGATGGCGGGAAGGGCGCGCCTCCCGAGCGGAGCTTTCATGGGACCTCCTGACGTGCGGACTCGAAATATTTCCCGGCGGGCCCGCGATCCCTCCATATATAATCCCCCTGTCCTCAAACCGCAAGTCCTTGACAACCCCCTTTCTTATGACTAAGTTATAGTCAGGTTACAGCAAAAACCGCATATCCCCCGCAAGGGAAAGTCGATGACGGCGCGCGAAGTTCTCCAATCCTGGAAGGAGATTTCCGCCTACCTCGGCCGGGATGTCCGCACCTGCCGTCGCTGGGAGGAGCACATCGGCCTCCCGGTCCATCGCCTCAACGGTTCTCCCAAGGCCCGCGTCATGGCCTACAAGGACGAGGTCGACCGCTGGCTGGAGATGAAACTCCACGAGCGCGACGGCGAAAACGCACCCGCCCCTGATCCCGCTTCCCCCGCCGCTTCCCCCGCCCGCTCCGCCGCTTCACCGGGCCTGCGTCCCGGCCTACTCGACGCTCTTCGCTCCCTCCGCCTTCCGCCCTCGCTCGAGTTCCTCCGCCGCTGGTACGTCGCCGCGGCCCTGGCCGCCCTCCTCACCATCGGCGTCCTCGGCTGGCGTACGCTCAACAACGGCCGCCCCCATTATGTCCCGACCGGCAGCCTTCCCGCCGTGGCGGTCCTGCCCTTCGTCAACGGGACGGGCGACGACGGCCTGAACTATCTCTGCGAGGCCATTCCCGACCACCTCATCCGCGATCTCCAGCGGAGCCACGAGCACCTGACCGTGTTCAGCTTCGACGCCGTCGCCGACGCCGTGCGCAAGCTGGGACTCGAGCCGGGGGCGCCGCTCACGCCCGACGACCTGGCCGCCATCTCTGCGCGGACGGGCGCCGGCTGGCTCCTGATCGGCTATCTCACCCGGTCCGGCTCCAAGCTCCGCCTCGACTACGAGGTCCGCGAGGCCGGGGCGTCCGCTCCTGCCGCATCGCTCCGGACGGACCACATCCCGGGGACAGAGGCCGAGATGCCGGTGATGGAGGATCGGCTGGCCGACGGCATCCGTCGCGCTTTCGGCGTCCCGACCTCGTCCGGACCCGACGCGCTCTTTGCCTGCTCGGTCCAGGCGACGCGGTTCTACGAGACGGCCCGGGCCATCGAGAGGAAATACGTCTTGAGCTTGGCGCCGGCCGACCTCGAGAAGGTCATCAGCCTGTTCGATCAGGCGCGCGAAGCCGATCCCGGATGCGCCCTGGCCTTCCTCGGGCTCGGCGATGCCTACCAGATGCGGTTCGTCTACGAGGGCCGGGACCCGGAGACGTTGCGGCTGATGAACGAGAACTACGAGCGCGCCTACGAGATCGCCCCGGACCGGGCTGAGACCAACGTTGGCGTCGCCTGGGCCCAGTTTTTCAAACAGGACAACGACCAGGCCTACGCCTACCTCAAGAAGGCCGTCGAGATCGATCCGGCCAGCCTCTACGTCCTGATCGATGTCGGGGCGTTCCTGCAAAGCATCGGCGTCCTGGAGCGGAGCGTCGAGTATTTCACCCGGGTCATCAAGGCGGGCGGGGCGACGGCCGACGTGTTCTGGTTCCGGGCCTGGTCCTACGAGCAGATGGGATTCTACGAATCGGCGCTGGCCGACTACGACGCGATGATCGAGCTCGAGCCGACCGACTTCCGTTCGCGCTGTCACCGGGCCCGCGTTCTCACCTTGATGCGGCGGAACGACGCCGCGGCGTCCGAGCTGGCCATGGCCGAAACCTTCGCGCCGGGAAACGTCCTGGTCGGGACGGTCCGGGCCCTGCTCGCGGCGGGGAGAGGGGACCGGAAGGCCGCCCTGGAGGCGCTCGCGCCGGTCCGGACCAAGGACCTCGCGGTCCGGGCGACCTTCTACGCCTCTCGCGTCTACGCGGCGCTGGGCATGAAGGACGAGGCCATCGACAACATCGAGTACGCGATCGGCCACGCCTTCGACGAGGTCCACGACTACGCCTATTTCTTCCCGTACCTCAACAACAGGCGCGATCATTTCTACGACAAGCTGAGGGGAGAGTCCCGCTTCGCCGAGATCCTGCGGCGCGAGGAGCACAAGTACGCGGAGCGGCTGGAGAAGTACGCAGGGCTGTGAATATAGGACGAGATCTTCTTTTATATGGGAAGGTTTTCGCCTTCTCCCCGTCTAATCAGTTGAGGAAGAACAGACGGTGAAGATCGAACTCGATCCCAAGAAGGTCCTGGCCGTCGTCATGACCGCCCTGGTCCTCCTCTTTGCCCTCTGGCTCGTGTCGCCCTATTTCCGCATCGACGCCAGGGACGCGGGCGCCGGCAAGATCACGAGCTACCGGCTTTTCCTCGGGTTGATGATCATGCTCGGCTTCATCGGAAAGACGCTCTGGGACGTGCTCGCGCCCCAGGGATTGGCCAAGAAGGTCTCGAGCGCCAAGGCCTTCGCCCTCATCGCCCTGGCCATCCTACTCACAGTCTTCGTCGTCTTCACCGTGGCCCGGGCCACCGCCTACTACCTGGATTCCTCGATCGCCGCCGACGACGCGAATTACCTGCCTTAGCCGCGGCCGCTAGTTCCTTTTCCTCTGTTTGCGCTTGGCGTAGAGCCCCAGGGAAACCAGACTCGCCACGAGATAGGCCAAAGTCCCCGGCTGTAAAAAGGAAGACGCCGTGATTTGGGCGGTTTGGGAGATGTCGCTGCCGCCCATATAGTTTTCCGTGTCCGGCATGCCGGCCGTTCCCCCTAAACCGGCCCGCAAGTCCTGAGCGACGGCGGCTGTCGATAACATCAAGAACATAAAGAAGATAAGGATCGCTGTTTTTTTCATGGGGTCCTCTGCGATTCAGCCATGTCTTCTGCGGATTTCATGCCAAGCGCTTTACTCGAGGGAGAGGCCCCGTTACAGGGGGAATAATCCTATCGGACAGGAATCGTCCCAAACCGCGCGCGTTGCCGGGAGGAAGGGCGCCGGCCTCCTATTTCTGCCTCAGTTCCCTCCGGCCGATGATGACAAGGATCTTGATGAGCTCGATGGCGGTCATCAGGGCGATGAAGAGCAGGGCGAACTTGACGCTGTACTTGATGGTAGCCATGGCCCGCTCGGGGATGCGGACGGCGAAGAGGCCGTCGACGGGCTGGCGGAGAAGCAGGCCGATCAGGCCGAGCGAAATGACGTTCGAGACGACATCGACCCAGCGCGAGCGAGTGAGCAGCTTGACGAGGAGAGCCATGGTCGAGGCGGCGAATCCGGCGATGACGATCATGGAGATGTAACGCCCCGCGCCGGGGGTGAACAGGGGGCGCGGATCGCTCCAGTCCAGGTTGACGAAGAAGATGGTGCCGTGCCGGGCGAAGAGGTAGAGTGCGAAGTCGGTGATGGCCAGCATGACGACGGCTCCGATCGCCGTCGGAACGCGGCTCGTCCAGAAGCTCTTTGTCGGCGGCTTGACCTCGTCGAGGTCGACGCCGAATTTCGGCCAGGGGAGCTTGACGTCCTTGCCGCTCTGGGTGACGAAGTAGAGGACGAGCGCGACGAGGCCCAGGTCGGCCAGGAAGGCCGTCGGCAGGTACATCAGGGCGTCGACGACGCCGAGCCGGGGCATGTAGAGGAGGGGGAAGATGACGAAGTCCTTTTTGAAAACGACGGCGACGACGGTCAGGAACGCGTGGAGGGCGAAGAGGAGCGAAGTGTAGCGGACGAGGTAGCGCTTGTAGGCCGGGGCGATGATGGGCCGGTCGTCGACATACCGCTCGGCGACCTTGCGGGCCGGGCCGAAGGAGGCGATGGCCCGGTCGATCGCGGCGTCCGTGAACTCGCCGGGGCCCTCGGCGGCCTTTTCCATGATGTGGCTGCGGATCTCCGACAGGATCTCCTCGCGTTCGGCGCGGCCGCTGAGGAAGTGGCTGATCTCTTCGAGATAGGCTTCGAGCTTGTCAGACATTCGGGATCTCCTTGACGATCGATTCGAGGACGCGGTCCTGGTTCCGCCAGACCTCGAGAAGCGAGGCGCGCAGGGCGCGGCCCGCGGCGGTGACGCTGTAGAACTTGCGGGGCCTGTCCTCGGTCAGGTCCCACTTCGACGCGATCCAGCCGTTCTTTTCGAGCCGGCGGAGGAGGGGGTAGAGCGTGTTCTCCTCGACCCTGTAGCCCAGCCCCTCGATGTGCTTGACCATCGAATAGCCGTACATGTCCGTTTCGAGCAGGGCCAGGACGAGGATGTGGAGGAATCCCCGGTTCATCTCCGTTTCGAGGCTGCCGATACCTGATTCTGGATCGGTCATTTCAGCTCCTCTTGAAGGCTCATGTTGTTCATATCGCGTTCGTTCTCGTTTTACGTGCGCCAATAGCGTGTATCTAACTACGCTGTGTATTGTACAATAGTGTATGCGACACGGCTTGTCAAGTACTTTTCCCAAATTTCTGGGAGATTCTCTATTTATTTTCCTAAATCCCCCGGGATTTTCCCATTTTTCCCCGTGTAGTTGACACTCGTCCTGAGCCTATGCCAGGATGGGACCAGAATGTGCGAGTTCTGCCATCAGCACGGCGAGGGGAAAAAGTGGTATCTCAACGCCAATAATTACGCCGAAGACCTCATGAGCGATCTGCGGCGGCGGCAGTTCATAACCGAGTTTTTCGAGAATCCGGGGCATCTAAACAGAGGGAACAGGGCGCTCGCGGCGCTCGACGTGATGCCCGATTTCCTATGGAAGGGCGTGCGGAAAAAGATCACGGTCAAACAGCAGGTCAGACATTTCGGCCAGGTCGTGCCCATCGAGGACATCGAACGGATCCTGGCCCTGACCACATCTGTCGTGCGACTGGCCTGCATCTGCCGGCACGTGTCGGCCGGGAAGGAGCAGCGCTACTGCTTCGGCGTCAGCATGGAGCCGAACGGCGGCGCGATCGCCAAGCTGCTCGGCGAGATCGACGCGTCCTATCTCGTCGGACCGCACACGGCCGGGCTCGAAACGATGTCGAAGACCGATGCACTGGCCCGGATCCGGGAGAGCGAAGCGGAAGGCAACTGCCACACGGTCTGGACGTTTATCACGCCGTTCCTGGCGGGCATCTGCAACTGCTCGCTCCCGTCCTGTTACGCCATGAAGACGACGGTGGGCCACAAGACGCCGGTCTTTTTCAAGGGTGAGTACGTGGCCCGCGTCGACGCGGACAAGTGCAGCGGCTGCGGCCAATGCGTCAAGCTCTGTTCCTTCGGGGCGTTCAAGCCGCGGAAGAAGAAAGAGAAGGCCGAGGTCGACGCCCTCGAGTGCTACGGATGCGGCATCTGCCGGAGCGCCTGCGTGAAGGACGCGATCACGCTCGTCGACCGGGCCACGGTCCCCGACGCCGCCTCGCTCTGGCTCTGAGCTATTTCTTCTTGCGGGCCGGGGCGACCCAGTTCTCGATGAACTTCTTCGGGCCGCCCTCGTGCTCTTCGACCAGGGCCTGGAAGATGGCCTTGCAGGTGCTCGTAGGGCAGCGTGCCGATGATCATCCGGTTGTTGATGATCATGGTCGGCGTCGAGCGGATGCCGTGTGAGAACTTGTCGGAGGTCTTCTCGTACTCGGCGCCCGTGTCGATGATCCTCTTGACGAGCGCGCGCTCGGCTCCGGGTCGCGTCAGGCGCGCCTTCGGCGCCGTACTTTTTGGCGAAGGCGGCGCGCCAGGCCGGGCTTCTTCGCGGACGCGAAATTGGCGAAGATCTCGTCGTGGATGGCGGCGAAGCGCTCCGGGTTCGCGGCCGCGATGTAGGGCATGTCGCAGGCGCCGGGGTGGAGGTGGCCTTCTCCGACGACCTCGTTGCAGTTGGCCCTCGAGCGGGAAGAACTGGATAGGCGACGTTGATCTTGCCGGCGAACTCCTTCTTGAGCTTCTCCAGCTGCTGGCTGAGGTAGAGGCAGTCGGGGCAGACAAAATCCGTGAATTCGATGACCTGGATGGCCGCGTCCTCGAACTTATCGGTCGACTTGACCGACCAGTACGGCGAGAGGAAGCGAGGGCGAGGCGACCTTGGGCAGCTCGTAGAACTGCTTGACGATGTTGACGGCCGTGCCCGTCTGGGCGGCCTTGCGGGCGTCGTGGTACTCGATCATGCCGTAGGCGCCGGCCGCGGCGATGACGGCGAAAACGACGAGAAGCTTGAACGACGGCCGGACCCAGCGCTTGACGGGGTTCTTCGACTCGCGGTCGATGCCGTAGAGCGCGAACAGGATGAAGTTCATGAGCGAGAAGAGGTAGAAACCCGAGCAGAGCAGGCACAGGCTGCCGAGGTGGAGGACGGAGTAGAGGAAGAGCGCGATGACGCCGAGGACATTCAGGAGGGAAAGCGACTTGTTGGTCCGCTCGAAGGCCTCGGACGGGAAGATCGTGCCGAGCACGATCAGGGCGCCCATGAACAGACCGAAGAAGCCGAGCGGGATGCCCAGGACCTGCGAGATCTCGGAGAAAGCCGAGCTGTCGCAGTTGAAGAAGGCGCTGACGTCGCAGAATGAGCCGGCGAAGATGGTCTTGGGATAGTTGGCCTTGAAGAAGTGATCGATGGTCATGACCGAGGCGGCGATCATGCCCGCCCCGGCGACGAAGCTCAGGACGCGGCGGAGTTTCCAACCGCCGAGGGTCAGCGTTCTCGCGTGCGTGTCGGCCATGTTCTGTCTCCTCCCGATCAGGATTGCGGCGGCGGCGGGACGGACGGTCCCGGTTTCTTGTGCCGGCGGTAGCGGTGCGGTTTGGACCGCGGCCGGGTGCCGAAGCGGTTCTGATAGATCACCGCGAACGGGTCGTCGCAGCTGCCGAACGTCCCCTCGACGAGGACGGAGGTGAGGCGCGAGGCCTCGGGATAGCGGGGGCGCTCCTTGAGGGCCCAGCGCATCTTGCCGTCGACCAGCGCCTGGACCATGTGGTCGGCGATGACCAGCGTATGGACGGTCTCGAGAAGGACGGTTTTGGGCACCGTGGCCGACGCCTTGGCGGCGCGGAAAGCCTCGTAGAGGACCTGGGGCTTGTCGCCGTGGACCTCGGCGAGCAGAGGCTCGGCCCAGGGCCAGAGCAGCAGGCCGTACATCACCTCGGCCGGGGGGGCGCCGCCGGAGTTGACGGAGGCGTCGAGGACGCCGAGGAGGGCCGCGGCCCGGTCGGCGCTTTCGTCCGACGCTTCGTAGGACTCGCCGACGTCGCCGAGGAAGCGCGACAGGACGCCGTGCGCGCGGGCGCTCTGGAAGAAGTCACGGGCGTGCCCGGACTTGATGTCTTTGTTGAGCTCTTCGTAGAGCCGGGCGCCGGGGCAGGCGGCGAGGGCGTCGCGGTGCCGGGCGATGGCCTCGGCCGTGCGCGGTTCGATGGCGAACCCGAGCCGCGACGAGTGGCGCAGAACGCGCCAGATGCGGACCGGGTCTTCGGTGTAGCTCGTGTCCGGGTCGCCGATGATGCGGACGCGGCGGGCCGCGAGGTCTTCGAGGCCGCCGACGTAGTCGATGACCGAGTAGGTGGCGATGTCGTAGAAGAGGGCGTTGATGGTCAGGTCGCGGCGGAAGGCGTCCTCGCGGGGCGTGCCGTAGGCGATGGGCTTGATCGGGGGCGGCCGCGGCGTTGGCGGGAGCCCGGGGGGTGCGGCGAGCCCGGCGCGTCGGGAGCGGGCGGCCCGTCCCGGTCCTCGACGGGCGTATCCTGTTCGGCCCGGGCTTCCGGTTCGCGGTCCCGGGCTTCGGCGGCCTCTTCCCCGTCGCTTAGGGACTCATCGGGCCGATCCGCCCGGGGACTCTCTCCGGCTTCCGCCGCGCGTTCCTTTTCGCGGGCGCGCTCGGCCTCCTCCTCCCGTTCGGCGGCGAGCTCCTCTTCGCTGGGCTTGCGCCGGAAGGTCGAAACCTCGATGATCTTACCGTCCTGGAAACGGACGTGGGCCAGGCGGAAGCGTCGGCCGATGAGGAAGGCGTTGCGGAAGAGCTTCTTGATCTGGTTGGGGTGGGCGTTCGTGCTGACATCGAAGTCGGCCGGTTTGCGGCCGAGGAGGAGGTCGCGGACCGCGCCGCCGACGAGGTAGGCGGTATAGCCGTTGGTGCTCAGCCGGTAGAGGACCTTGAGGCAGTCGGGATCGATGTCGTGGCGCGAGATGCGGTGGCGGCCCCGGTCGAGGATCGTCGGGGCCTCGTAGGCCATCGGGTCGTCGCTCGCGGGCGGTTCTTTCGGGTCGGTCATAGCCATTTAAGATAGCACTTTTTCGCGATTTTTGGGGCTAAAAACATCGAAAATCGCCGCTTTTTTTCACACATTTCAGTCTTAATTCTTTTATTTTCTTAGTTTTGGTTTGGTCCGACCCCGCGGAAGACCCTTAAAAAGTTGCCGCCGAGGATCTTGCGGATGTCGTCGGGCTTGTAGCCGCGGCGGACGAGCTCCTTGGTGATCTCCGGCAGGAGGCCGGCGTTGTCGAGGCCCGCGGCGACCTCGCTGAGGCCGTCGAAGTCGGAGCCCAGGCCGACGTGATCGCAGTCGCCCGTGACCTTGACGACGTGGTCGATGTGATCGACGACAGTCCTCACATCGACCGGCGGGAGCGTCTTCTTGATCCCGGCCCAGCGCCCGCGGAAATCGGCGTAGAACTTGTCCCGCACGGCCGGGTCGGACGTAAAGATGGCGGCCCGGTCGGCGGGCAGGCCGTGATCGGCCGCCGTCTTCTCGAAGATCGCCGTCTGTTTCGCGTCGTAGCCGTCCTGGAGGAAGCCCGGCCAGAAGTTGATGCCGATGACCCCGTTCTTCTCGGCCAGGGCCTTGAGCATCTCGTCGCTCATGTTGCGGTGGTGGGCGGCCAGGGCCCGGCAGCAGGAGTGCGAGGCGACGACCGGGGCCTTCGAGACGCGCAGGACGTCCCAGAAGGTGTCGTCCGCGGCGTGGGAGACGTCGACGATCATGCCCAGCGTGTTCATCTCGGCGACGACCTTCTCGCCGAACTCGGTCAGGCCGCCGTGGATGGGCTTGGGATCGCCGGAGGCGTCGGCCCAATCGGTCGCCGTCCAGTGGGTGAGCGTCATCAGGCGCACGCCGGCCCGGTGGAATTCCCGCAGCAGGGCCAGGTCGTTCTCGATGGCGTAGCCGCCCTCGATGCCGATGAGAACGCCGGTCTTCTCGTTGCGGGCCGTCGCCGCGTCCTGGGGCGTGAGCACGAGGGCGAGCTTATCCGGGTTCTTGGCGACGAGCTCGCGGACGGCCTGGATCTGGGCGAAGACGCCGTTGGCGGACCGGCCCTTCGCGGCCTCGTCCGCGGGCGGCGGGGCGAAGCAGGCGAAGACCTGGAGGTCGACCGCGCCGCGTCCGAGCTTGGGGATGTCGATGTGGCCCTTCGGGCAGGTCCTTCGTCAGGTCCTCGCCGGCAAGAGCCCGGGAGATCGTGTCGCAGTGCATGTCGACGACGCTCGCGTCGCGGTGCAGGAAGAGCGTCCGGTGGACGGGATCGAGCAGGTTCTCGCGCGTCGTCGCCAGATGGGCGATGACGTCGCAATGGTACTGGCTGGCCTCGCGCAGGAGCTCGGGGTCGATCATCCCCGGGCCGTCGCCCGGCATGTGGTATTCGGGGTGCTCGTCGTCGAGCTTCTCGGTCAGGACCTCGCCCGTCCTCAGGCTGATGGCCGGGACGTTCTTGGCCCAGAACGAGGTGTGGTCGGAACCGCGGTAGTTCGGCCGCGGCTTGAGCCTTGCGGCCGTCGCCGGGTCGAGGGCCTTCCGGGCGATCGCGTAGAGTTCGGCGAACTCGGTCAGGCCGCCGACGAGAAGGTCCGCGTCGCCCGTCCCGACCATGTCGATGTTCATATAGAGGGCGGTCCTGGTCGAGGGGGATCGCCGGATGCTCGGTGTAGTAGCGCGAGCCCTGGAGCCCCAGCTCCTCTCCGGCCCAGGCGCAGAAGACGACCGTCCGGGCCGGCTTGAACCCGGCCGCGACGAGGGCCCGCGCCGTTTCGAGGATGACCGCGGCCGAGCCGGCGTTGTCGTCGGCCCCGGGGTAGATCCAGCCGTCGACGCCGACGCCGAGGTGGTCGAGGTGGCCGCCCATGACCAGGGCCTCGTTCTTGAGCTTGGGATCGGCGCCGGGCAGGATGCCGACGACGTTCGGGGCCGTCCGGTCGCCGGCGACGAAATGGGCCTCCATCTCGACCTCGACGCCGAGGTCGAGGGTGAAGGACTTCTTGAGCCGGAGCGTCTTGCTGACGAGGTCGCGCCAGCTCTTCCCGACGAGATAGAAGGCGTCGTTGAGGAAATCGCGGCCGGCCCGCAGGACGACGAAGCCCTCCGGCGCCTGTCCGGGGCGGAGGAGCCCGGGGCGCTGGCGCGGGCCGCCCGCCGGACGGGGCGCTCCGGGCGTCGAAAGGTCCATCTCGATGAGGCCGAGGGCGCCCTTTGCCGCGGCGGCCTTGACCTTGTTCTCGAAGGTCCAGGCGGCCTTGGTTTCGTCCGGGAGCGATTCGGGGAGATCGGGGAGGAGCAGGACGATCATGCCTTTGACGTCGAGACCGGCGTAGTCGTCCCAGCCGTCCTTTTCCGAGGAAACGCCGTAGCCGGCGAAGACGAGCCCGCCCTTGACGACGCCCGAGCCGGTGCCGCCGACGGGCGTGAAGTCGCGGCCGCGGCCGGCGAAATAGACGCGGCGCGCCGGCGCGACGATCTCGAGGCGGATCGGCTGCTCGAAATCCGACCAGCTCTTGAACGGGACTTCCTGGAACCAGGTGCCGTTGTCTCCGCCCGGCTTCGAGGCCGGCTTTCTTCATCTCGGCGGCCACGTACTCGGCGGCTTTGCGGTAGCCGGGCGTGCCCGACTTGCGGCCCGCGAGCTCGTTCGAGGCCAGGTAACGGATGTGGGCCATGGCCCGCGCGCCGTCCGGCACGATCCGGGCGGCGGCCTGTTTGGGGGCGCCGGAACCCGGGGCGGACAGGGCGGGCGGACGGAGACCGCGGCGAGGACGACAAGGGCGGCCGAGGCCGCGAGCGCTGCGATACGGAAAGCTGTGACGGATCGGGAGCGGAGGAGCCGGACGATCGGATGCATGGGGCCTCTTTCGTTGTTTCCGGTCATTTGAGCTTTTTCAGGGCATCCGCGGCGGCCTTGCCGAAGCCTTCGGAGACCGTCGGGTGGTTGAAGACCATGTCCTTGATGTCCTCGGCCCGGGCGCCGAGCTTGACCGCCAGCGCGGCGAAGTGGATGATCTCCGAGGCGTCCTGCCCGGCGACGTGGGCGCCGACGAGCCGGTGCGTGGCCGCGTCGAAGATGAGCTTGAAGAACCCGGCGACGTTACCGTCGAGGCAGGAGCGGACGAGGTCGTTGTAGCCGCACTGGCCGATGACGATGTCGCCGCCGCCGGCGCGGGCCCATTCCTCCGTCTGCCCGACCGAGCCGACCTCGGGGTCGGTGTAAATGCCCCAAGGCGCGCAGGAATAATCCATTTTGACGTCGAGACCCAGGGCGTTCTCGGCCGCGATCCGGGCTTCCATGACGGCCATGGACGAGAGCATGAACCGGGCCAGGACGTCGCCGGCGGCGTAGATGCCGGGGACCGAGGTCTGCATCCGGTCGTCGACCTGGAGCTCGCCGCGCGGGCCCGGAGCGATCCCGGCCGCGGCCAGGCCGAGCTCCTCCGTGTTGGGCCGGCGGCCGACGCCGATCATGATCCTGTCGGCTTCGATCGCCTCGCCGTTGCCCAGAACGGCCCGCAGCGGCCCGCCCGGGGCCGCGGCCGACTCGATGCGCTCGAGGCCGGCCGAGACGACGAGCCGGATGCCCCGCTTCTTGAACTCGCGGGTGATGAGGGCCGCGACCTCGTGGTCCTGGCCGACGAGGGCCCGGTCGGCCTTCTCGACGACGACGACCTCGGAGCCGAGCGAGCGGAAGATGAAGGCCATCTCGCAGCCGACGACCCCGGCCCCGACGATGAGGAAGCGGGCCGGGACGGCGTCGAGCGCCGTGAGCTCGTCGGGGGTGATGACGGTCTTCCCGTCGAAGGGCAGGCCGGGGAGGACGATGGGGCGGGAGCCCGTGGCGATGATGGTCCGGGGCGCCCCGATGACGCGCGTCGTGCCGTCGGGGAGGCGGACCTCGACCTCGTGCGGGCTCTTGAACGCGGCCACCCCGGTCAGGGTGGCGATGGCGTTCCGGCGCAGGAGCGTCGCCAGGACGCCGAGCTCGCACATCGTCGTCTTGTGGCGGCTGTCGAGGATGGCCTTGTAATCGGCTTTGGCGTTCTCGACGACGGGGATGCCGTAGCGCTTGCCCTTCTTGAGGTTCTCCAGGAAGTGGGCGGCGTTGCTGAGCGTCTTGGAGGGCAGGGTGCCCGTCTGGACGCAGCCGCCGCCGAGCTCGGGCTCGCGGTTGATCAGGAGGGCTTTCGCGCCGAGCTCCGTGGCCCGGAGGACGGCCGAGATGCCGGCCTCGCCGCCGCCGATGACGATGACGTCGTAGGCACTGTCGCTCATGGGCGGTCCCCTTTCTTGGCGGCCCTCAATCCGGCCAGGACCGCCTCGAAGGACGGCGGCGCCGGCGCCGCGATCTTGACGCGCTCCCCCGCGGGCGGCGTGAACTCGATCTCGAGGGCGTGGAGCATCAGGCGCGGGAAGCGCTCCTGGCGGGCCCGGTCGCCGTAGCGCAGGTCCCCGAGGATGGGGTGGCCGATGTGGTAGAGGTGGACGCGGATCTGGTGGCGGCGGCCGGTCGCCGGGTGGACGCGGAGCAGGGTCGCGCCGTCGAGCCGTTCGGCGAGCTTCCATTCGGTCGTCGACGGCTTGCCGCGCCGGGGATCGACGCCCATGCGTCCCGAGCCGAACTCGCGGATCGGGGCGTTGATGCGGCCCGAGGTCACGGCCGGGACGCCGTCGACGCAGGCCAGGTAGGTCTTGCCGACGGCGCGGCGGTCGAACTCGCCGTTGAGGTGGCGGTGGGCCGCGGCGTTCCTGGCGAAGACGATGACGCCGCTCGCGCCGCGGTCGAGGCGGTGGACGGGGAAGAGCTTGCCTTGATAGTGGGCGGCGAGGAGCTCGGGCAGACCGCCCTTGCCGGCCTCGGCGATCGAAACGACGCCCTCGGGCTTGTCCACGGCCAGGTAGTCGTCCGTCTCGTAGAGGACCCGGATATCGGGCCGAACCGGGGGGACAGGTCCCTCAGGCCCATGTCCCCGTTCCTGCGGGGCGCCGGTCATTTTGCTTTGAACGGCTTCTTGGCGAGCCTTTCGCGGGCTTGCGCGCGCTCCTCCTCCGTCTCGGGCAGGAGGTCGGGATAAGGCTCCATGGTCAGGATGGTCTCGAGCGTCTCGCGGGCCTTGTCGAACTCTTCGAGCGAGATGTAGGTGTCGGCGAGGTAGAGGAGGTTGAGGCCGACGCGCGGGCCGTACTCGACGGACTTGAGCAGGTGCTCCAGGGACTTCTTTTCGCTGCCGCCGGCGATGCCGGGAACCTCATGGAAGACGCGGCCGAGGACGCGATCGGCGCCGCCGCGGTCGTAGGCGGGGTCGATCTCGAGGACGCGGCGCATGGCAGCCTTGATGGGCTTGACCAGGGACAGGCTCTTGAGCACGCCCTTGGTCTCGCCGTAGACGCCGTAGCAGACGCCGAGCCAGAAGTGGCCGTCGGCTTTGTCGGGGCCGAGCTCGACCGCCTTCTTGGCGTGCTCGATGCCCTCCAGCAGGATGGCTTTCTTCATATCTTTGTTGGCGGTGTGGTCGCCGATCCAGTAGGAGACGCGGGCCAGGCGCCAGGAGGCGCCGTAGGCGTCGCCGCCCGTGGCCAGGGCGGCTTCGTACTTGGCCTTGGCTTCCTGGGCTTTGACCGGGACGGCACGTTCGGCGTAGAGGGCGTCACCCTCGGCGATCAGGCCGGCGGCGTCCTGGGCCTGGGCGCAGAGCGCCGCCAGGCCGGACAGGAACAGGGCGGCGAATAAGACTTTCCGCGTTGATCTCATAGTGAACACCTCGTTTCAGGCGATTTATAGCACATCGGGGGGAGAAAGGTAAGAGGGACGGGCAGGGCCGGCAGGCCATCAGACCTTGTCGGCGTACTTGACTTCGTAGGCCTCGCGGAAGAGCCCGTGGTGGAAGAGCCCCAGGAACTTCATCAGCTGTTGCTGGAAGAACCGGTTCTCCTCCGTGGCCAGCATGTCGGCCTCTGTCTCCCAGAGCGTGACGGGCACGCATTCGCCGAGCTTGCGGTCGACCAGGAAATACGCGCCCCGGTAACCCGCCTGGGCCCTGCAGCCCGGCACGACGTCCCCGGCGAAAAGACGGGCGGCTTCTTCGATCCGTTCGGGCTTGACCTGCATCCTCAGCATACGGGCGAACATGGCATTTCCCCCCTCGAGAATATCGTAGAGCGATATGGCCGGCGAGTCAAATCACTTCGGCCCGAGGCCGAGGCTGGAGACATCCATGATGTGCTGGAAGAGGGCGCGTTCGCCGGGCTTGCCGCCCCGGCTCGAAGAAAACGTCATCCAACGGCCGTCCGCCGAGATCGAGGGGAAGCCGTCGAAGGCGGGATCGAAGGTGAGCCTCCGCTCGTTGCCCGTTTCGATGTCCCTCAGGTAGATCTCCCAATTGGGCCGCCCGTTCGGTTCGGTCAGGACGCGGACGTAGACGAAGCGCCGGCCGTCGGGAGCGGGGTAGGGCGCCCAGTGTGTCCCCTCGTCGGTGGTGACCTGCCTGCGCCCCGAGCCGTCGCGCTTGAGGGTGAAGATCTGCATGGGCATCATGCCGCGGCCCTTCCCCTGGTCCTGTCGGAGCCAAGCCCGGGTGATGATCGTTTCGCCGTCGGGGAGGATCTGGGCTCCGCCCTCCTGCCAGTCCTCGGTGAATGTGATCTGCTTCTGGTTCGAGCCGTCGGTTGCCATCGTCCAGAGGTCCATCTTCCCGTCGACCTGGCGGCCGAAGAGGATCCACCGGCCGTCCGGCGCGACGACGCATTCGGCGTCGTAGACCTTGTTCGTGGTCAGCCTCGCGACGTGGCGGCCCCGGGTGTCGGACGAGTAGATCTCGGCGCCTTGCGGGTAATCGTTGGCGTCGGACCAGTTGCCTTTGGGGAGATCGGGCCAGTCGCGCGTCGACGTCCAGAGGACGCGCTTGCCGTTGGGGAAAAAGTAGGAGCAGGCGTCCTCGCCCTTCCCGTTGATCCTCCGGATGTCCCTGCCGTCAGGGCTGGCGACATAGACGTGGTGGGCGGTGTCGCCCGGGCCCTTGGCGTTCCCGATGAGGAACCGGCCGTTCGGGGCGAAGTACCATTCGGCGGCCTCGCCCAGATTGGGAATGCGATGCGAGGGAAGCTCGGTACCGGCGACCCCGGACGCCGGGGAGATGGCCGTGGCCTGAGTGACCGCAGCGGGCTCGTCCGTTTTCGCCGCGGGAGGTCCGGCGAGGATGGCCAGGAGCGGGATGAGCAACGCCATCGCATACATCAAGTTTCTTTTATTCATGCCGGTCCTCGCTTCTCGATCGGTTTGGCGGTATGTTATTGCGATTCTCGCCGGCGAGTCAAATCCAGGTCAGGGACCTGGTCCCTACCTATGAATTTATTCTTGGTCGCGGCGTAATCCTCCGGTGTGTCGAGGTCGCGGAGGATGTTGGCGTCGTCGACCTCGACCTCGGCGATGTCCTCCGCGTGGGTGCGCATGAGCCGCCGCAGGCCGTCGGCCGGGTCGAGGGCCAGGACCTCGTCCCGGTACTTCAGGTCGACGAGGACGGGGTGGCCGCGCCTCGTCCGGAAGACCGGGATGACGATGCCCTTGAGGCTTTCCCGGTAGCCCCGGACGACCGCGTCGACGACAGGCGGCGGGAGGAACGGCTGGTCGCCGAGCATGATCACGGCCGCCTCGGCCTCCGGCGGCAGGGCCCGGAAACCCGTTTGGATCGACGAGAGCATCCCGTCGGCGAACCTCTCGTTGACGGCGAAATCGACGCCGCTCGGCTCGAGCTTCGCCTGGACGGCAACCCGATCGGCGCCCAGCACGGCGACGGCGCGGTCGATGCCCGAGGTCAGCGCGGTCCGGACGACCGCCTCGACGACGGTCGCATCGCCGAAGGGGAGGAGGAGCTTCTGCGTCCCCATCCGCCGGGACTCGCCCGCGGCCAGGATGACGGCCCAGATCATGCGTCGGCCTTCTTCCGGCGCCCGGCCCGGACCTGGACGAGCTCGGCGGCGATGCTGACCGCGATCTCCTCGACCGTCTTCGAGCCGATGTCGAGGCCGATCGGCGCGTGGACGCGGGCCCACTCCCCGGCCGTCGCCCAGCCCTTCTCCAGGAACTCCCGGCGCATGATCTCGATCTTGGTCCGGCTGCCGATCATCCCGAGGTAGGCCGCCTGCCGCCGGACGACGGCCCGCAAGGCCTCGGCGTCCTTCGCGTGCCCCCGGGTGACGATGACGAAGTAGCCGTCGGGCGAAGCTGCGGCCCGTTGCAGCGCTTCCCCGATCTCCCCGACGACGATCTCGTCGGCTTCGGGGATGTTCTTCGCGTTGGCATACTCGGCCCGGTCGTCGACGACCGTGACGCTGAAATCGAGGAGACGTCCCAGCCGGGCGACGGCCTGTCCGACGTGTCCGGCGCCGGCGACGATGAGCCGCGGCAGCGGCGCGACCGGCTCGACGTAGGTCAGTCGGCCTTCGCTCCGGACGAGCAGCAGGTCTTCCGCTCTCGAGAACACGGTCGAGTGTCTCGGGCGCGACATCCTCTCCGATCGGGCCGTTCTTCGCTGCCGGACCGTCGGCCGGAACCCAGCCGCGCTCGACGGTGACGCGATCGCCCTGACCCTCGACGATCCGGCACACGAGCGCGCCCGCGCGGCGCTCGCGAAGACCGTTCAGAGCGCCCTGAAAGACCCTCCGGGCCGCATCGACGCCCGGGTCGACGAGGACCGTGGCCGCGCCGCCGCAGATGGCACCTTCCGCGTCCGAAGGATCGGCATCGAGCCCGATCTCGACGAGCCTCGCCCTCCCGTCGCGCCTTGCTTCGCCTGCGATCGCCTCGACGCGCGCTTCGAGAAGCCCGCCGCCGACCGTCCCCGCGACGAGCCCCGCCGCGCCGAAGATCGCCGACGCTCCCGGAACCTGCGGCGTCGAACCCGTCGCCTCGACGATGGTCGCCAGGACGAGGCCTTCCCCGGCCATGAGCGTTTCGAGGAGCTTGGGGAAGCTATAGTTCATGCCGCGACGGCCAGCACCGCCCGCTTGAGCGCGGCGAAGACGAGGTCCGTCTTGTACCCGTTCTCGCGCATCGCGGCCGCGTCCGCGAGCGCGGCGTCGGCCGCCTGCCGGATGAGCGCCTCCGTCACCGGCTTGCCCCGCAGCACGTCCTCCGCCTTTTTCAGCCGCCACGGCACGGGCGCGATGCCGCCCATCACCACGGCGATCTCCGAAAGCACGCCGCCCGCCGCGACGCCCGCGACCGCGGCCGAGACGAGGGCGAAGTCCCATGTGCCGCGCTCTTTGAGCTTGACGTAGGCCGCCTTCTGGCCCGGCTTCGGCGCCGGGAGCCAGACACTCTTCAGGAACTGCCCTTTCTCGAGCACGTTCTCCCGGGTCACGTCGACCTCGGGCGAGGCGTAGAACTGTTCGAGCGCGACGACCTTGTCGGCCTTGGCCGTGCCGATCGCCGCCTTCGCCCCCAGGCTGATCAGGGCCGGCGCCAGATCGGACGGAAAGACGATGAAGCAGCTCCCGCCGCCGAATATGGCGTGGTACTTGTTCCGGCCCTGGAACGCGTAGCAGTTGTAGCCGCCCTTCTTGCGGCAGACGACCTGGGGATCGCGGTAGTACCAGCAGCGCGGCCGCTGGCACAGGTTCCCGCCGACCGTTCCCACGTTGCGGAGCTGCGGCGTCGCCAGCGACAGGGCCGCCTCCCTCAGGCTGGGATAGTCCCTCGCCACGGTGTCGTTCGCCGCCAGATCGACGATCCGGGTCATGGCTCCGATCCGAAGCCCGTCCTTCTCCTTCGCGATGCCCGCGAGCCCTTCGACCTTCCTCAGGTCGACGACCAATCCCGCCTTCTCGACCCCGCTCTTGAGCTCGTCGAGGAGGTCCGTGCCCCCGGCCATGAGCACCGCCGGCTCCGCCGTTTCGCCCAGCAGGGCGGCCAGCTCCTCCGTTGTCCGCGGTTCGGCGATCCTGAATTCTCTCATGACGCGGACTCCTTTCTCTTGAGGGCCGCAAGGACGCGCGGCGGCGTCATCGGGATCTCGCGGACGTGCACGCCGATCGCGTTGTAGACGGCGTTGGCGACGGCCGCCGAACTCGGCACCCGGGCCGGCTCGCCGAGGCCCTTGACGCCCAGGTTGTTGATGAGCGGGTCGACGACGTCGATAAAGATCGGCGTGATCTCCGGGATGTCGAGCGAGGTCGCGATCTTGTAGTCGCGCAGGTTCGGGTTGACGACGTTCCCGGTGGCGTCGTCCATCACCCGTTCCTCGAAGAGGCCGGCGCTCAGGCCCTGCGTGACCCCGCCGACGACCTGGCTCTCGGCCGTGAGCTTGCTCACGACCTGGCCGCTGTCCTGGGCGGCGACGTACTTGAGCACGCGCACCGTGCCCGTCTCCGTGTCGACCTCGACCTCGGCGAAGTGGGCGCCGAAGGTGTTGAAGGCGTACTTGTCGTCGGGCATGCCGCCCCGCTCGCCGTGGAAGACAGTCTCCCGGCGGAGGTCGCGGTAGACTTCGGCGAACGCAGCCGCCTTGGCCGGATCGCTCTTCGACGAGAACTTCCGCCCCTCCATGAGGACGTCGCCCGCGTCGACCTTGAGCCTTGCGGCCGCGACCGCCTTGAGCCGTTCGACCGCCTTGAGGGCGGCGTCGCGCACGGCCGGGGCCACCGACGGCGCCGTCAGGCTGCCGCCCGAGAGCGGCGCCCAGGGATAGTCGGAATTGCCGATCTTGACCGTGATCTCCTTCGGCTCGAGCCCGAGCGTCTCGGCCGCGACGACGGCCATGTGGGTCCGCGTCCCGGTGCCGAGGTCCTGGGTGCCGCAGACGACCTCGACGGACATGTCGGGATAGAGGACGATGTCCGCGAGCGTCCCGGGCACGCCGGCCCCGAACCAGAGGCTCGAGGCCATGCCGATCCCCCGCCGCAGCGGGCCCTTTGCGCCCTCCCCGCCGGCTTCGCCCGGCTTGCGGTTGCGCCGCTCCCAGCCGATGGCCTTGGCGCCCGCCTCGTAGCACCGGTCGAGACCCTTGCTCGAATAGGGGAGGCCGGTATCGCCCAGGTTCTTCGTCGAGTAGTTCTTCCGCCGCAGCTCGAGCGGGTCCATGTCCAGGGCCGCGGCCAGCTCGTCCATCAGGCTCTCGAGCCCGAAGGCGCCCGGCGTGTGCCCGGGGGCGCGCATGGCCCGCTGGGCGCCCGTATTCGTGAACACGGTGTGCTCCTCGACCTTGCAATGGGGGCACCGGTAGAGGTCGACGACGGGTTCCGCGACCTCGTCGCCCGGGACGATGCCGCCGCAAGCGGTATTGACAAGCGAGAAGGCCGTCAGTGTCCCGTCCTTCTTCGCCCCGGCCTTGTAGGTCTGGTGAGACGACGGCCGGTAGCCGACGCACATCGCGTTGTCGCGCCGCGAGAGCAGCACCTTCACCGGACGGCCGCATCTCGCGGGCCAGGTTGGCCGCGACGACCGCGTACTCGCCCATGCCGAGCTTGCTGCCGAAGCCGCCGCCCATGTAGTTCTTGATGACGGTGACGTTGGCCGCCGGGACCTTGAGGGCCCGGGCCAAGCCGTCGCGGACGCCGTGGATGTTCTGGGTCGAGTCGTAGACGACGAGGTGGTCGCCCTCCCACGCGGCGACGCTGCCGTGCGTCTCGGTCGGGTGGTGGACCTCGAAGCCGGTCCGATAGGTGCGCTCGACGACGACGTCGGCCTCGGCGAAGCCTTTTTCGACGTCGCCCCGGCTGTACTCGAAGAGCTTGTCGACGTTGGGCTTGCCGTCCCGCACCTGCGGGGCGGCCGCGTCGCGGGCCTTCTCCCAATCGACGACGGAGGGGAGCGACTTGTACTCGACCTTGATCAGGGCCAGAGCCTTCTCGGCCGTCCTCTCGTCGACGGCCGCCACGGCCGCGACCTGCTGGCCGGCGTAGCGGAGCTTGCCCGCGGCGAGCTTCAGGGCGGCCTTGACCCCGGGCACGGCCAGCGCCGGAGCGAGGTCGATCGCGAGGACCTCGGCCGCGGCGTGCGGCGAGCGCAGGATCTTGCCGATGAGCATGCCCCGGAGCCTGACGTCGTGCGTGTACCGGGCCCGCCCCGTGACGATCTCGCGGCCGTCGACGCGCGGCGTCGGTTTCCCGATGTGAACGAAGGCCGGCTTCGGGGGCTCGGGTTTCGAGCGCGGCGGGTGGGACCGGCCCGGCCTTGACCGGCCGGGCCTGCCGTTCCGCGTCGCCTCGGGCGTAGGAGGTATAGGCTTTCCCTCTCATTTCAGGCCCCCTTCAGCTTTTTCGCCGCGGCGCCGACGGCGTCGTAGATCTTGGCGTAATTGCCGCAGCGGCAGAGGTTCCCGGAGAGCGCCTGCTTGATCTCGTCGCGCGACGGCGCGGGATTTTTTTCGAGGCAGGCCGTGGTCGTCATGAGAAAGCCGGGCGTGCAGAAGCCGCACTGGTAGCCGTCCTTTTCGATGAAGGCCTCCTGCACGGGGGAGAGCGTGTCGCCCTCGGCCAATCCCTCGACCGTCCGGACCGTCCGGCCGTCCGCCCGGACCGCGAGGAACATGCAGGCGTAGACGGGCTCGCCGTCGAGGAGCACGGTGCAGCCGCCGCACTCGCCCCGGTCGCAGACCCGCTTGGCCCCGGTGAGATCGAGCCTGTCGCGCAGGACGTCGAGCAGCGTCTCGTTGGCCTCGACGGCGACCTCGGTCTTTTTGCCGTTGACGGTGAGCGCGATCGTTTTCCGCTCGTAGACGGGGACGCGGCCCTTCTTGGTTGCGATCGTCTGGCCTCGGAGCGGAGCCAGCACGGCCGTACCGAGGGCGCTGCTGCCGATGCCCTTCATGAAGTCTCTGCGGCTGACGCCGCCGGGGGCTTTGCCGGTTGGTTTCTTGTCCATGGGGATCTCCCGCAACCCGGCTCAGAGAAGTCTCAGGAGCACCAGGGCGCCGAGCGACAGGGCGAAGGCGGCGGGAGAGGCCCAACGCAGGCGCCGGGCTTGGCCTTCGAAGGCGGCCAGGAACGCCCCCGCTTTCGCGCCCAGCGGAACGGTCAGGAACGACAGTCCGACGGCGATCGGCGCGTAGTAGAGGGCGAGCGGGTAGGCCGTGCCCGTGACGCAAGGGGCAACGCCCGTCGCGTATTTGACCAGGGGGAAGAGATTGACCGCTGCGAGGGCGCTCAAGCCGCCCGTGACCCCCTGTCCGAGGGGCTTCGCGGCGAGCGGCTTGCTGATGACGCTCACGATGAGCGCGAAGGCCGCGCCCTCCAGGACGATGGCGAAGATGGGGTTGCCGATCGCGCCGTGGAGGACGGGCAGGCCGAGGAGCAGGGCGTCGACGAGCTTGAAGCCCGCGGCGATCGCGACCATCGCGGCCGCCGTCCTGAGCCGCGGCGAGACGGCCCAGGCCGCGGCCAGAAAGAAGAGGGCCGCGCCGGTCATCACCGAGCCGGAGATCGTCGAAGCGCAGGTGCGCAGATACATGCCGAGCGCCGCCTCCGAGAGCCCCCAGAGGCCGCCCAGGACGAGGACCGGGCCCCAGTTCGCTTTTTGCGGTTGTTGAGACATTCTTCCCTCCTTCAATTCGGGGACACAATACCCGTTCCCCAATTCAAACGGGAGGCGAAAGCGGGCCTCCCCGCCGATCCGGCGCTCACTTCGATCCGGGATCGTCCTTGTCGCGGAAGTACTTGAAGATCAATCCCGTACAGACGAACGTCGCGACGATCAGGAAGAAGATGACGAAGAAGCCCGCCCTGAGGATACCCCATTCGGCGGTGAGATCCTGTTCTCCGTGAGAGATGTCGGCCAGCGCCAGGAACATGAACAGCAGGAGAACGAGCGCCAGAATGCCGAGCACGAATGCGACCGTCGCCCAAACCCTGAGCTTTTTCATGAGCACCTCCCGGTCTGTGCGGCCCCATTTTATCATTAAACCGCCGCCGAGGAGCAAGGGCCGCGGCGTCCCGTTCGGGCGGCGGCCGGGGGAACTTTTCCCTGAGGGGAAGCGTATATTCCGATGAGCACTTGAATTCCGCTTATTTCAGGCCAAGGACGGGCAGATGACAAGAACAAGAACACCTCGACGACCGGCGTTCCGCGTAGCCGGGATCGCGGTCCTTTTGGGACTGGGCCTCGCGGCCTCCTCCCTTTTCGCCCAGAGCCTGGACGTCCCTTCCGAGAAGTGGGGCCTGAGCTTCGGCAACTCCAAGGAATTCACCGGCCTTCGCTTCAATTTCCGGGATAGCCGGGTCCGGCGCGTCACCGGTGTGAACGTCACCTTCTGGATGCCGCGCAAGGACAACAAAGAATCTGTCGTCAGCGGCCTGTCGCTAGGCGTCGCTCCCGGCGGCGGCCGGGTGCGCGGCGTCCAACTGGGCCTTCTGGGCGCGGGCGCGGACGCGAGCCTGGCCGGCGTCACCGTGGCCGGCCTCGGCGCGGGCGCGGGCGACGACATCAAGGGCATTGCGCTCGCTCTCGGCGGTGTCGGCGCCGGCGAGGACCTGGCCGGCATCGCCGTCGGCGGCCTCGGCGCGGGTGCCGGGGAGAACATCACCGGGTTCTGCCTGGGCGGTCTCGGCGCGGGGGCCGGCGGGACCATCGAGGGGATCGTCATAGGCGGCCTGGGGGCCGGTGCGGGAGAGGACATTACCGGCCTGGCCCTCGGAGGGCTCGGAGTCGGATGCGGCGAGGACCTGACCGGGATCGCCGTCGGCGGGCTCGCCGTGGGCTGCGGCGGACGCCTGACCGGACTCGTTATCGCCGGACTGGCGGCTGGGGCGCCTGAGATCCGGGGGCTGGCGATCGGCGGGCTCGGCGTCGGTGGTGAAACCCTTCGAGGCGCCTTCCTGGCCGGGGGGATGGTCCGCATCGTCAAAGGCGGCCGGCTCTCGGGCCTGGCCGCGAGCGCCTTCAACTATTGCCAGGGTACGGTCCGCGGTCTCTCGATCGGACTCGTCAACTACGCCTGGAGGATCGAGAAGGGCATTCAGCTGGGCGTCGTCAACATCGTTCGCGACAATCCCAAGGGCCTGCGCATCCTGCCTGTCTTCAACGCGGGTTTCTGAGCTCCCGGATCAACCCGCGGCCGGCGTGTTCTCCTCGACCGGCCCCTTGGCCCAAAGCCGGTTGACGACCTTGATGAGGACGAGGCCGCTCGCGACGAACACCGCAAAGAGGACGCCGGCGTAGACCCAGCGGCCGTAGAGGACGTTGCCGACCATGAACAGGGCCGACCAGATGGTCAGCGAACCGGACACCCAGCCGACGAGGGCCACCGGAAAGCTGTCGCCGGTGCGCTTGGCCTCGGCTTCCGAGATGCCCGCTTCCTTCCGGACGGCTTTCCAGCCCGGACCGAAGGGCCGGACCTTCCTGTAGAACGAGATGAGCTTCGCCTTGTCCGTCTGCGGCCCGAGGAAGGCCGTCAACAGCCAGCTGATCGTCGTCACGGCGACCGTCAGGATGAGGGCGTAATGGGTCGGGACGAAGACGCCGAACTTGCGCAGGACGAGCAGGAGGATGGAGAAGACGAACGACGAGATCATGGCGTTGACTTCGCACCAGGCGTTGACCCGCCACCAGAACCAGCGGACGAGGTAGAGCAGGCCCGTGCCGGCCCCGACCTGGAGGATGATGTCGAACGAGTCTTTGGCCGTGTCGAGGACGAAGACCATGGCGCTGGCACAGACGAACAGCATGATCGTGGCGAAGCGCCCGACCATGACGTAGTGTTTTTCGGTGGCGTCCGTCTTGATGAAGCGGCGGTAGAAATCGTGGACGAGGTAAGAGGCGCCCCAGTTGAGGTGGGTCAGGTTGGTCGAGGAATTGGCCGCGATGAGCCCGCCGACGAGCAGGCCGAGGAAGCCCACGGGCAGGAACTTCATCATGGCCGGGTAGGCGATGTCGTGGCCGAGGAGGCTCGGGTCGAGGTTGGGAAAGGCCGCCTGGATGTCGGTGAGCTGGGGGAAGACGATGAGCGAAGCCAGGGCGACCAGGATCCAGGGCCAGGGCCGGAGGACGTAGTGGGCCAGGTTGAAGAAGAGGACGGCCCCGAGCGAGTCCTTCTCGGACTTGGAAGCCAGCATGCGCTGGGCGATGTAGCTGCCGCCGCCCGGCTCGGCGCCGGGGTACCAGACCGCCCACCACTGGACCGCGAGCGGCATGATCAAGATGGCGATGGCCAGGTCCCAGTTGCTCTTGAAGTTCGGCAGCATGCTCAGGAAGTTGATGCCGCCGGGCCCGGTCATGGCCGAGACCTTGGTGACGAGCGGGCCCAGGCCGCCGACGGCCCGGACGGCGAAGTAGGCCGCGGCGATGACGGCCGTCATCATCGTGAAGAACTGGATCATGTCGATGATCAGCACGCCCCAGAGCCCGGTCATAGCGGCGAAGACGACGTTGAGCAAGCCGACGGCGGCCAGCGTCTCCCAGCGATTGAGGCCGAACATGATGGCGGCGATCTTGCACGCGGCCAGGTTGACCGTGGCCATGATGATGCAGTTGAAGAGGAAACCGAGGTAGACCGAGCGGAAACCGCGGACGAAGCCGGCGGCCTTGCCGGAATAGCGGATCTCGTAGAATTCGAGGTCGGTCAGGACCTCGGAGCGCCGCCACATCCGGGCGTAGAAGAAGACCGTGGCGACGCCCGTCAGCGTGAAGGCCCACCAGACCCAGTTGCCGGCGACGCCGTTGCGCCGGACGATGTCGGTGACGAGGTTGGGGGTGTCGCTGCTGAAGGTCGTGGCCACCATGGACAGCCCGGCCAGCCACCAGGGCACGGCCCGGCCCGAGGCGAAGAACTCGGCCGTGTTCTTTCCGGCCCGCTTGCGGAAGTACAGGGCGGGGCCGAAACAGATGAGGAGCGTGAAGACGATGATGATCCAGTCGAGGAGCTGAAGGCGCATGGTTATCGTCCTTTCGCGGAGTTCGCCGGACGGCGCATGGCGGGCTCATTATACGGAGAACAGACGGCGCAAACAAGACTCTGTTCGGCCGCGTATATGGCCTCCATGCGTCATAGGGCGCTTTGACGTCCGGCCGGATATTCTGGTATAAACAGGTTGATCGCGCGAGGAACGGAGGCCTGCATGAGCCGGAATAAACTATTTAGATTCTTTGTATTAGCCCTTCTGTGCATCACGGCGCTCCCGGCGTTTGCCGCCGAGCTCCCCAGGGCCCGGCCGGAGATCGTCGGCCTCTCCTCCGCCCGGCTCGAGAGGCTTAGCTCGGTCATGCAGAGATACGTCGACGAAGGCCGGCTCGGCGGCGCGGTGGCGCTCGTCGCCCGGGGCGGCAAGGTCGCCTACCTCCAGGCCTTCGGCAGGATCGACCCTGCGACAGCTGCGCCAATGCCGATCGACGCCGTCTTCCGCATCGCCTCGCAGACCAAGGCGGTGACGAGCGTCGCCGTCATGATCCTGTTCGAAGAGGGCAGGATCCTGCTCGGCGACCCCGTTTCGAAATACATCCCCGAGTTCACCAAGACCACCGTGGCCGTTCCCGGGACGTCGAAAAAGGGCCCGGGCTACAAGATCGTCCCGGCGAAACGGCCGATCACCGTTCGTGATCTCCTGACCCACTCGGCCGGCATCTCCTACGGCGACGGACCGGCCAAGGACCTCTACAGGGCGGCGGGCCTCCAGGGTTGGTTCCTGGCCGACCGGCCCGAGCCCGTCGGCGCCTACATGAAAAAGCTGGCCGGGCTGCCCTTCGACGCCCAGCCTGGAGAGAAGTTCGTCTATGGCTACAACGCCGACATCCTCGGCTATCTCGTCGAGGTCGTCTCAGGGATGAGCCTGGCCGACTTCGTCGCCAAGCGCATCACCGGGCCCCTGGCCATGGCCGATACGTCCTTCTTCCTGCCCGAAGAGAAGGCCGGGCGACTCGCCGCGGTCTGCGGCATCGGCCAGGACGGCAAAGCCGGGCCGGTCGACGACCCGCGGGAGATCGCTTATCTCAAGGGCCCCAGGACCTGTTACGCCGGCGGCGCCGGGCTCCTCTCGACCGCCGAGGACTATGCCCGCTTCCTGCTCATGCTCCAAAGCGGCGGGGAATGGGGAGGGGTTCACATCCTCAGCCCGAAATCGGTCGAGCTCATGACCGTCGACCACCTCGGGCCGGTCTACACCAGCCCGGGACAGGGTTTCGGCCTCGGCTTCTGGGTGACGAAAGAGCTCGGCCGCAATGGCGACCCCGGCTCGGTCGGGGCCTTCGGTTGGGGCGGCGCCTACCATACGACCTACTGGGTCGATCCGGCCGAGAAGCTGGTCGCCGTGTTCATGACCCAGCTCATGCCGGCGACCGGGAGCGACACCCACGCCAAATTCAAGGCCCTCGTCTACCAGTCGATCGTCGAATCGTACGAACGGCGCTAGGCGCAGGGGCTATTCGGCGTCGGGCTCGGAGTCTTGCGCCCGCCGTCTCCCCCAACAGAGCAGGCGGCAGAAGACGACGTAGTCGACGAATCCCAGGCAAGACGACGATGGCCATCGTCGCGACCCATGGCGTCGGGCGGAGTCGGACCGGTCGTCCCGGCCGGAGGGTGTGCCTTCGTCGACAGGTAACGGGGCAGGAACATCGAGGTCTCGCGGGGATAGGTTGTACGGACGCCCAGGATCGAGCCTTCGTCCTGGCGGGTCCGGAGGTCGTCGTCGTGACGGGGACGGAGAACAGAGCGATCAGGAAGAACGCGCCGAAGACCGCCAGGACGGCCTTGGCGCAAGGCCCCGGAAGATGTTGCGACAGGTTCCCGGTCCGCATGGGATCCTCCACAGGTCCGTCCATTCCAGTCTACTCCGCCGGCGGCCGAGGCGTTTACCGGATGGCGTCCCGCCTCCTTCCGTGTTAGAGTATCCCGCCAAAGGCCATGAAAAAGAAGATCCTGCTCTCGGCGTCGCTCTTCCACGCCCTCACCGACGCCGCGTCGGTCATCACGCCGATGGTCTTCCCCCTGCTCCTGACCCAGGGTCTCCTCATCTCCAACTATTCGCAGATCGGAATCCTGTCCAACCTCGGCCTTCTGACTTCGCTCGTCGTCCAGTTCCTGGTCGTCCGCGTATCGTACCGGACCGAGTACCGGACGATGATGGTCCTCAGCGGCCTCGGTCTCTGCGCCTCTCTGGCCGTCATCCCGTTCGCCCGGACCTACCTGGCGCTCCTTCTCCTCTTCCTGCTGTTGCGCATCGCCTCCAGCTTCTACCACCCCATCGTCATCGCCTGGATCTCCAAGTCGCGGGCAGGTTCGGGTAGGGAGCTCGACGACGCCATGGGCATCCAGAGCGGATCGGGGAACCTCGGGGTCGGCCTGGCCTACCTGACGGTCGGTTTTCTGGCCCAGGGCTGGGGCTGGAAGACGCCGCTCTACGTCTGGGCCTTGTTCGGGCTCGTGCTGACGGGGCTAGGCGCTCTGGCCCTGCGGGGCATCTCTTCGCGGAGCGAGGAGCGGCCGTCCCTGCGGCCGGGGGACTGGTGGCGTTCGCTCCGTTCCATCCGGCGGTTCATTCCGGGGTTCTTTTTCGGGGGCGCCGGCTGGTCGGTCGCGGTCTACTACGCGCCCTCCCTCCTCAACCATAAATACGGCATCCCCATGGGGCAGACGGGCCTGTTCCTGGCACTCTGGATCGGATTGGGGACCGTGACCGGCTACAGCTGGCGCCTTGAGCCGCCGGTTCGGCCGCAAGCCCGTCTTCATGGTCAGTCTGGGCGGGGCCGCCGCAGCGCTGTTCCTGCTCGGCTTCGCCCCGACCAAGGGCCTGGCCGTGGCCGGCCTCCTCGCCTTCGGCGGCTTTCTCCTCATGACCTACCCCTCGCTCCACACCTTCGTCGGCTCGACCGTCCCGGCCTCCGGCCAGACCATGGCTTTCAGCTGGGTCAGCAACATCCAGCTCGCCTCCGGGGCGGTCGTCACGCTCGTCTCGGGCGTTCTCTCGGATGCCATCGGCATCGCCTTTCCGTTCATTTTGACGGGGATCGTGACGCTCGCCGTCTTCCTGCCTTATGCGCCCCGAGGCCCGGAATTTTTCGGATCGGGCGGCGGGGTGGCCGCGGCGGCCGGAGTGACGCACGAAGGGGCGGTCTGAGTCCGTCAGGCCTCAGCGGACCTGGCGCTCGAGCTTTTCATACTGCTCGCGGATCTCGGCGGGGAGACGGCCCTTGTAGGGCTTGAGGAAATCCCGGATCCCGTCGACCTCGGTCTTCCAGTCCTTGATCTTGACCTCGAACAGCGTCTGGCGAAGGACTTGTCCTTGGGGATGTTCAGGCCGGACAGGTCGAGGTCCTCGATTTTCGGGACCAGGCCGGCGGGGGTTTCCCGGGCCCCGACGCGCCCGTTGACCCGGTCGAGGACCCACTTGAGGACGCGGATGTTGTCGCCGAAGCCCGGCCAGATGAACTTGCCCTGCTTCGTCCACCCGGAACCAGTTGATCGAAAAGATCTTGGGGGGACGGCGGATGAGCTTCCCCATGTTGATCCAGTGGCCGGAAATAATCGCCCATGTTGTAGCCGCAGAAGGGCAGCATGGCGAAGGGATCGCGGCGCAGGACGCCGACCTGTTCCGGCGGCCGCGGCGGTCGTCTCCGAGCCCATGCGGGCGCCGAAGAACACGCCGTGGTCCCAGTCGAAGGCCTCGGTCACCAGCGGGATGAGGTGCGACCGGCGGCCGCCGAAGATGATCGCCGAGATCGGCACGCCCTGGGGATTGTCGAATTCCGTGGAGAGCGTCGGGCAGTTGTAGAGCGAGACCGTGAAGCGGGAGTTGGGGTGGGCGGCCTTGGTTCCCATCGACGGGCGTGCCAGGGTTTGCCCTGCCAGTCGAGCAGGCGCTCGCGGCACGGGCCCGTCGAGTCCCTCCCACCAGGGCTCGTTGGTGTCCGTGTCCAGGGCGACATTGGTGAACAGCGTCGGGTAGAAGTTGGCGGCCTTGAGCGTCCGGACCATGTTCGGGTTGGTCTTCATCGACGTGCCCGGGGCCACCCCGAAGAAGCCGGACTCCGGGTTGATGGCGTAGAGCCGGCCGTCCGGGCCGACGTTCAGCCAGGCGATGTCGTCGCCCGATCGTCCAGACCTTGTACTCGGGAAGGGCCGACTCGAGCATGGCCAGGTTGGTCTTGCCGCAGGCCGAGGGCAAGGCGCGCGGTGATGTAGGTGATCTTGCCCTTCGGATGTCCTCGATGCCCATGATGACCATGTGCTCGGCCAGCCAGCCCTGCTGTCAGCCCAGGCAGGAGGCGATGCGCAGGGAGAAGCACTTCTTGCCCAGCAGGGCGTTGCCGCCGTAGCCGGAGCCGATGCTCCAGACCAGCTCCTCCTGCGGGGAAGTGCATGATGTAGCGCTTGTCCGGGTCGAAGTCGCCGACGGAGTGGAATGCCCTTGACGAAGTCTCTCGCGGTCGCCGATCTTCTCCAGGATGCGCCTGCCCCATGCGGGTCATGATCCGCATGCTGACGGCGACGTAGGAGACGTCCGTGATCTGAACGCAGGCCTTGGCGTAGGGCGAATCCGGGTGGCCCATCATATAGGGGAGGACGTACATGGTCTGTCCCTTCATGCAGCCCGCCGCGAAAGCCTGGTCATCATGGCTTTGGCCTCCGCCGGGTCCATCCAGTTGTTGTTCGGGCCGGCCGTCCTCCTTTCTTGGGTGGCAGACGAAGGTCAGCTGCTCCGTCCGGGCGACGTCGGTCGGATGGCTGCGGTGCAGGTAGGACTTCGGCCAGCGCGTTGTGGTTGAGCTCGAGGAAGATACGGCTCGGCCCCGATCTTCTCCTCGCGCATCCCGATCTCGATGAGCCGGCGGGCCTCGCCTTCCGAGCCGTCGCACCAATAGACCTTGGTCCGGTTTGGCCAGTCTTGCCTGGTCCTCTATCCAGCGTTCAGCGGCGGATGCCATGTGCGTCAGTCCTCAGCCATTTTTATCAACAATGACGGGGGCTGTCAACGTAAGGAAGCCGCGGCCACGGGTGTCCGGTCAGACCTGGATCTCATAGACGATCGGGATCCCGGCGAGCGAAATATCGGGATTGAACGTCCACGATACGAGGTTGACGGCCCGGGGGTAGGGGATGAAGCGGGCCCGGTAGAACGGCCCGGCCGGCCAGCCGCGCTTGCCGAAGTCGACCGTGGCGACGAAGCCGTCCTCGCGGATGCGGACGAGGTAGGCCCGCAGGAACGCGGTCTGCTCGGACGGGGAGAGGTCGGGGTAAGCGACGTGGTTGATCCAGGCGCATCGCTCGACGGTCTTGCCCAGCTGGTCGTGGGAGATGAAGTTGATCATGGCCAGGACCCGGCCGTCCTTCTCCCAGACGAGCGTCCGGGCGACGTCCGGGCACTCGAAGCGAGGGCCAGTCCGCGTTTGTCCCAGGCCAGCGCCAATCGTGCGCTGTCCTTGTATCGGTCGAGCAGGACGTGGCAGGCGTCGAGGTCCGCAGCGCGGTAGTCCCTCAGGACGACTCCCGGCGCGGCCTTCGGCGGCCGGCCGGCCCCGAGCAGCCGTATGGCTGCCTTCTCGTAACCTTTCAAGTCCTCCGACGCGTCGACGCGGCCGAGGTCGAGAACGCGGGTGATGACGCTGGACTTGCGGATCCTCTCGATCCGGTGGCCCTCCGCGGGGCGAGTTCTCGATCATGGCCGTCGACCGGTGGCCGGTCTCGAGCGTCAGGAGCGAAAAATCGAAACCGTGCTTTTTGTTCAGCCCGACAGCGGTCCGGATGATGTCGAGGGCGATCCCCCGACGGAGATATTCCCTGCGGACGACGAGCAGGCAGGTATAACGCCGCTGCGGACGCCGCC
>CAVUQU010000009.1:0-27798 GCA_963743755.1 uncultured bacterium | reverse complement strand
CAAATATCCCCGAATTTGAGACCCTAAAATGTGAACGGGGGGAACCCAGCGGCTTGAAGCGCGGGATGATTTTCGCCCGGGTTGGGAACCTCCGGGGTCGGGAAACGTATTATATGAAGTAGAGTCGTATTTACAGGAGGTCGACCGTGAAGAAAGCGCTCGCCTTGTGCCTGCTCGCGGGACTGCTCGCCGTCCCGTTCGCCGCCGCCCAGGATAAAACGGAGGTTTCCCTCACCCTGGAAGAGGCCGTCGTCAAAGCCCTCAAGGGCAACCTCAACCTGGCCGTCGAGGTCATCAGCCCCGGCCTGGCCGATGCCGGCCTGTCCCTGGCGCATGAGGCTTTCCTGCCCCGGGTCGACTTCAGCATCAACCGCAGCAGCAACGAGTCGCCCTCCTACTGGTTCCTCCAGGGCTCGGGGACCGTCGTCGACAAGATGGCCGATTTCGGGTTTTCCGTCTCCCAGAAGATTCCGACGGGCGCCGACTTGAACGTCTCGCTCGACGGCTATCGGTCCGAAACCAACCAAGCCTTCCAGCTCATCAACCCGCGCTACGGGAGCACCCTGCGCTTCGATTTCACCCAGCCCCTCCTCCGCAACTTCGGCCCCAAGGTCGCCCGCCGCGAGATCCTTGTCGCCCGGAACAACGTCGCGGTCTCGGAGAACCAGTTCCGCTCGGCCCTGATGGACACGGTCTACCTCGTCCAGGAAGCCTACTGGAACCTCGTGTACGCGATCGAGAACCTGAAAGTCAGCGAGCAGTCCCTCCAGCTCGGCCGGGACCTCCTCGTGAAGACGAGGGAAGTCGAGGTCGGGCAGACGGCGCCGATCGAGGTCCTCAACGCCGAAGCGACCGTGGCCCAGCGGGAGGCCGACATCCTGGCCGCCGAGGTCCTGGTCCGCCGTAGCGAGGACGTGTTGAGGAACGTCGTCAACCTGTCCGCCGAGGAAGGGGGCCCGGGGATCCGGATCCGGCCCGCGGACAAACCCTCCTTCGCGCCGCGCGAGGTGAGCCTGGACGAAGCGCTCCAGACCGCGCGCGCCAAGCGGCCCGACGTCCAGGTCTCGCGGACCACGGTGGAACGAGAAAGATCGACTTCTCCGTGGCCAAGAATCAAACCCTCCCCGGCTTGGACTTCAAGGTGTCCTACTACAGCCCCGGCATCTCCGGCGACCGGATCCTCTATCTCAACGACGACCCTTACCTGGGCATCGTCATCGGCAAGGAAAAGGGGAGCTCCACGGGCGCCCTCAAGGATTCGATCAAATTCCTGTACCCGAACTGGGCGGTCGGCCTCACCCTGTCCCTGCCCATCGCCGACACCTTCGGCCGCGCCAATTACGCGGCGGCCCGGCTGCAGATGGAACAGGCGGAGGCCCGGTTGAAGAGCCAGGAGCAGCAGGTCGAGCTCGAAGTGAGCGACGCCGTCCGCAGTGTCGAGACCGACGCCAAGCGGGTCGCGGCTTACCGGATCGCCCGCGAGCTCGCGGAGAAGCGGCTGGCGGCCGAGACGAAGAAGCTCGGCGTCGGCCTGACGACGAACTATTTCGTGCTCCAGTACCAGGAACAGCTGGCCAACGCCCTGTCCATGGAGATCAAAGCCCTCGTCGACTACAACCTTTCCTTGGCCCGTCTGGAGCGGGCGACCGGCACGAGCCTGGAGGCGCGGAGCATTTCCGTCGCGGAATACTTGAGATAACCGTCCCGTCGTTTGACCCGATTTTCGGGCCTGTGCTAAGATTCGGGCGTGGAATTCTCCGCGTCGTCATCACCTATCAACGAGGCAAGCGACATCGAGGCCGCCCTGAAGAGCCTGGCCGGGATCGCCGACGAGATCGTCGTCGTCGACAGCGTCAGCACGGACGGCACCGTCAAGATGGCCCGCGGCTTTCACCGACCGGGTCATCACCCGCAAGTGGACGAACTACGCCGACCAGAAGAATTTCGCCGACGGACTGGCCGCGCACCCCTGGATCCTGTCGCTCGACGCGGACGAGCGGATCTCGGCCGAACTGCGGACGAGCTGGCCGCCATGAAGGGCGAGGAGCCCGACAGCGCCGGATTCTCGATGCCCCGCCGCGTCTTCTACCTCGGGACGCTGGATCCGGCACTGCGGCTGGTACCCGGACCGCAAGGTGCGCCTTTTCCGCCAGGACCGGCCCGCTGGACCGGCGATTACGTCCACGAAAACCTGGTCATTTCCGGCCGCGAGGTCGGCGCTGCACGGCCCGCTCCATCACTTCACCTACGCATCGCATCGGCGACCACGTGGCGCGCATCAACCGGTTCGCCGAGCTGGGCGCCCAGAAGCTCTATGCCCAGGGCCGGAAGGGCCGGATCGCTACCACCTCCTCGTCCTGCCCCCCGCCCGCTTCTTCAAATCCTACGTCCTGAAGCGCGGCTTCCTGGACGGCTTCGCCGGCTTCGTCGTCTCCGTCCTCAACGGGTATGCCATCTTCGTCCGTTACGCCAAGCTCCGCGAGATCTGGAAAAAGGGAGAGCGCATTGAGCCTTTTCCAGATTGACGCCGGCGAGGAGTGGCGCGGCGGCCAGCGCCAAGTCCTTCCTCCTGACCCGCGAGCTCCGCGAGCTGGGCCGGCCCTGCCACCTCGTCGTCCAGCCGGGTTCCCCCGCTCGACGAAAAGGCCGCTCGCCGAGGGCCTGTCCACGATCCCGATCCGGATGCAGAGCGAGGCCGACCTCGGCGCTTCCCTGAAGCTGGCCGCGGCGATGCGGCGCCGGCGCTGCGTCCTGGCCCATTTCCACGACGCGCACGGCACGTGCCGTCGGCGGGGCGGCGCGCTGGGCCAAGGTCCCCCTGCGCGTCGTCTCGCGGCGCACGGATTTTCCCGATCCGGTCGAAGCGGAAGTACACCCGGGGGATCGACGCCGTCGTCGCCATCTCGGAAGGCGTGAAAAGCGTCCTGGTGCGCGGCGGGATCCCGGAGAGCCTCGTCACCGTCGTCCCGTCCGGGATCGATTTCGCGCCCTTTCGCGAGCCCGCCGACCGGGGATTTCCTGCGCCGCGAATTCGGTTTCGCGCCCGACGACTACCTCGTCGGCATCGTCGCCCATCTCGAGGACCACAAGGGCCACCGCTACCTTCATCGACGCCGCCCGGCCTCCTCAGGGACCTGGCGCCGAAGATCAAGTTCGTCATCGTCGGCGAAGGGCTCGCTGCGAGCTCGACCTCGACCGGCAGAGCCCATGACCTGCGGGTCGAGGACCTCGTCTTCTTCCTGGGCTTCCGCGACGACGTGCCCGCGGATCCTGGCCTCGCTCGACCTGCTTCGTCCTGTCCTCGCACATGGAAGGGCTCGGGACGCTCGATCATGGACGCCATGGCCGCCCGGCTGCCGGTCGTGGCCACCCAGGTCGGGGGCATCCCCGAGGTCGTCGTGCACCACGAAACCGGCCTGCTCGTCCCGCCCCGCGATCCCCAGGCGCTGGCCCAGGCCATTCTCAAGCTCTATCTCGACAAGGCCCTGGCGGCCCGGCTGGCCGGCCGGGGGTTCGAGGTCGTGCACGAGCGGTTCTCCGCCGAAGCCATGGCCCGGCGCATCATCGACGTCTACGAGCGGCTGGCCAAGGGCAAGGGCGTTTCGCTCGGCTGATCCCGGGCCTCCCCGCGGGATCGGACATGATGACTCCTTGCGCGGCCGCGCTCAGGCGGATTCCAGGAATTTTTTGAAACGGGCCCGGTAGTCGCGATAGGCGCGGTTCCCCTCCTCGGTGAGCCTGACGAGGGTCAGGGGAACCTTGCCCCGGTACGTTTTTCGATGACGGCGTAGCCGGCCTCTTCGAGCCGGGCCAGGTGGAACGAGAGGTTGCCCTTGGTGAGGCCGGTCTCCCGCTGGAGGTAGAGGAAATCCGCGGCCTCGACGACGGACAGGATAGCGGCGATCGTCAGTCGGGCCGGCTCGTGAATGACCCGGTCGAGCCCGCCGAGGCCCTTGAGGTCAGCGCCCATCGGGCGGCTCCAGCTCGGTTCGCGACCGGCGCCAGTATCCGGCGAACGCCAGCAGCCCGGAAATCAATATGGCGGCGCCGAAAAGCGCATAGTACAGGCTCACGCCCTTGATGTCGGCGACGCCCGCCAGGGCGACTCCGATGCCGACGAGCGCGGAAACCCCGGCGAGGACGAGGAACCGGAAGACGCCCGTGCGGCGCCAGAAGAGGAAGACCGCGAAGCCGAGGAGGAAGCCGTTCAAGGCCGGGAGCCAGAGCCGGACGGACGGGGCCGCGGCCATGAGCGCGGAGAGCGCGACCGCGATGACGGCGGCGATGATCGCCGCGATACGCTTGCGGCCCGGGCTCTCGGGTTTTTTCTTGTACGCGACATACCCCGTCCTGGGGTAGGTGAGGCGATTCTTCAGGAAGCCGATAAACCGGCCGAGAAGAAAGCCCGCGGCGACGATGATCAGGACGAGTGAGACATCGAGGACCTGGGCCAGAGCGGAATCCTCGGGGAGGACGGTCTGGCCGAAGAAGTGGCGCCGAACAGCAGGAAGAAGAGCCCAGCGCAATTTCGGTCAGTCCGTCGTTGTAAGAAATACTGCATCGGGCGCCGTTCGATTTTTTTCAGGTCTTCGTTCATGTTCGGATTCCTCCATGAGTCTGTCATACAAACCAGTCTGTATAATATCACGATTTTCCCGCTTGTCAAGAGGGCGCATCCCCTTGCATCCGACGGCGGCGCTGTCATATCTTGGAAGAGGAAGGTGAAAGACGCATGACCATCGAACGCATCCAATTGGACCTCCTGAAACTCCCGTACGTCCATTTCTTCGAGACGAGCCTCGACCGGTCCTACGACCGGGCTTTCGTCCTGACCCGCGTCTGGGAGGACGGGGTCTGCGGCTGGGGGGAATGTGTCGCCGAGGAGGCGCCTTACTACAGCGGGGAGACGACGGAGACGGCTTGGCACGTCAGCCGGGATTTTCTCGCGCCCCTCATCTTCAAAAATAAAATCGTCGAGCCGGAGGCTTACGTCTCCGCCGTCTCGATCTATCGCGGGAACCGGATGGCCAAGGCCGGGCTCGAGCTCGCCTTGTGGGATCTCAAGGCCAAGAAACTCGGCGTTCCCCTGAAGAAGCTCTGGGGCGGAGTGCGGGAAGAGATCGAGGCGGGGGTGAGCTGCGGGATCGAGATTCCCTGCCCGACCTCGTCGCGGGGATCGGGGGGTACCTGGAGCAGGGCTACCGGCGGATCAAGATCAAGATCAAGCCGGGCTGGGATGTCGCCGCTTGCGAGGCCGTCCGCGCGAAGTATCCGGAGGTCATGCTTCAGGCCGACGCCAACGGGGCCTACAATTTCGAGCGCGACGCCGCCACCCTCGCCGGCCTGGACCGCTTCGGCCTGCTGATGATCGAACAGCCGTTCGCGCCTTATGACCTCTGGGATCACGCCAAGCTCCAGAAGCGGATCTCGACCGCCCTCTGCCTCGACGAAAGCGTCCTGTCCCTCGACACGACGCGCGCCGCCGTCGAGATGGGGAGCTGTCGCATCGTGAACATCAAGGTCGGCCGCGTCGGCGGCATCGTCGAGGCCCTTAAGATCCACGCTTATTGCGCGGAGCACGGGATTCCCGTCTGGTGCGGCGGCATGCTGGAGTCCGGCGTCGGCCGGGCCCACAACCTCCACCTCGCGTCCCTGCCGAACTTCAAGTTCCCGAACGACCTCTCGGCCAGCCGGCGCTATTACAAAGAGGACATCATCGACCCGTTCATCGAGCTCAGCGGCCCGGGGAAGATCCGCGTCCCCGACGGCCCGGGGATCGGCGTCCATCCCGTCGAAGAGCGGATTCGCCGGGCCACCCTGCGATCCGAGGTTCTCAAGTAGACGGCATGGCGTCAGAAGTCCGCCGCGGCGCCCCCG
The DNA here is from genome assembly GCA_963743755.1 of uncultured bacterium. Lineage (GTDB taxonomy): Bacteria > Acidobacteriota > Aminicenantia > Aminicenantales > Saccharicenantaceae > RBG-16-66-30. The sequence goes on along the minus strand of CAVUQU010000009.1, from coordinate 21,921 downwards.
CCGCCGTCGCGATCCTCGCCCGGCCTTCGCCGCCTGCCGTTCCGCCTCCGCCGCCCGCGGCCGGAGGACTTCGTCCGCCTGGAAATCGCCGCCGGGGAAGACCTCAGGAACGAGAGCTTCGGCGCCCGCCGGATCGTGCGCGTGGGGGACATTTCGTTCATCGGTTACTCGGAGCGGGCCGGAGAGCTCTGGCACATCCGCGTCCGCGCTTACGATCACCGGCGCCGGGCCCTGGGCCCGGTTTGCGAGATCGCCGCCGGAACCGACGACCACAGCATCGTGGCCCTGGCCGCCGACTCGCGCGGCGTCCTCCACGCCGTGAGCGGCGGGCACGGGGCGGTCGTTTACGCCCACTCCCTCAGGCCCGCCGACGCCTCGGCCTGGTCGGAGCCCGAAACCGTCTCGGCCGAGGGCACCTACAACATGATGGTCGTGGACCGCACGGACCGCCTCCACGTTTTTTATCGCCGCGATTGGGTCAACCTGGAAACGCGCTCGCGCCCCGCCGGCGGACCCTGGGATCCGCCGGTTCCGATCGCTTCGACGACCGGCGGCAAGGGTTTCTACATCATGGGCATCGCCCTGGGGAACGAGACCGGCCGCCAGAGCCTCCACGTTGTCGGCCATTTCTACGGCGAGCCCGAGGCATACGGACGGGACTGGCCGAAAGAGAATTACGGTTACCGGATTCAGCCCTGGTACATGCGCTCCCTCGACGGCGGCGCGACCTGGCAGAAAGCGGACGGCACGCCGCTCCCGCCGGCCTTTCCGGACACGGAGATCGACGTCCTGTTCGACCTCGACGAGCCTTATGACATCCCCTGGTCCGTGGACGTCGCGCTGGATCGGGATAACCGGCCCCACGTCTTCTGCGCCTGGTCGGACCGCCTCCCCGCGCCCGGGCCTGTCGCTCCGCGAGGTCCAAGCCGAGATCGGCCGGCGGCCCAGCCGCCTCCAGGAGTGGACTTGGGCTGACGGCGGCTGGGAGGGACGCGACGTCACGACCCCGGCCGTTGCGGGACGGCACGTGACGCATCCCACGGCGGTCTTCACGGGGGGAATCTGCCATCTCTTCGCCTCGACGTCCGAGGCCGCCGCGGCGCGCAAGACGGGCGAAGCGACGGTGGGTCGCTTATGGCACGGCTGGTCGCGCGGTCCGGGCCTGTGGGGGGAGGAGATCCTGGACGAAGGCACGGGCTACGCCAACGCCAAGCTCCCCGACTCGAGCGGCTTCCTGGAGATCTTGTGGCGGGGCAAGCCCGAGGAGGACGCCGGCGCCGTCGCGCTTAATTATGCGGCTTGGCCGGCCGCCGCTTCCGCGCCTCGGCCGCGCCCGGCCTGAGTCTCCGCGAGGCCTGCCTCGTCGTCCCCCAGGTGGATTACGAGGGGGCCCTGTTCAGGACACCCGGGGATCCTTATCCGCACCTCGATCTCTCCGGCGTCCGGGCGGACCGTGTCGTCGCCAAACCGCACCGCGCCGTGGTCCTGGAAAACGAGTACCTCAAGCTCACGCTCCTGCCCGATCTGGGGCAGGGTCTATTCGCTCGTTTACAAGCCCACCCGGCCACGAGGTCTTCTGGCGGAACGATATCGTGACCGTCGGCCGGGCCGAGAACGCGGCCGGCTGGTGGCTGTGGATCGGCGGCGCGGAATACACCCTGCCGGGCGACGAACACGGCACGACCTGGGCGGAGCCGTGGACCTGTTCCATCCTCGATGACGGCGACCGGAGGAAAACCGTCCGCATGTCCGTCGTGGAGCCCGGGACGGGCCTCCGGGAGGAAGTCGAAATCTCGGTCTTTCCGGGGCGCGCCGGCTTCGAGGCCCGGTACCGCATCGCCAACCCGACGGAAAAGACGGCGGCTTACGCGCATTGGATCAATCCGCAGTGGGCGCCCGGCGGCTGGAACGGGCTCACGGACAACACGGAGTTCATCATCCCGACGGACGACATCATCGTCCCGGAGCGCTTCCGAGCGACCCTCGGCCCGAGCCCGCAGCGTTGGGCCTCGAGCCCTCTCCGTTTCATCAAGGGCTGGGACAAGGGCTGGGGCGACCTGATGGCGGCCGAGCTCCGGAGGGTCTTTCGGCGCCTATTCCCACGACGAGCAGGAAGGCGTCGTCCGCGTCTTCGACAAGGACCTCAATCCGGGCGTCGACGTCTGGACATACGGCTATCATCCGGAGCCGCCGCGCCAGATTCCCATGGGCAGCGGCGCGGCCAACCGGGGTTACGTCGAGATGTGGGGCGGGACGTCGAAAACTTTCCCGGACGAGCGCCGGCCCCTCGAGCCCGGGAAAAGCGTCGAGTGGACGGAATGGATGGCGCCTTTTCAACTCACGGGCGGCATGACGGCCGCGGACCGGAATTTCGCGGTCCGTTTCGCCCGGGAGGCGGGCTCCGGACGGGGCCGGCTCGCGATCTGCCCCGCCCGCGCGTTCGCCGACCTGCGGCTCCGCCTGCTCGCGGGAGAGCGGGTCATCCGCGAAACCCGGACGTCCATGTCGCCCGACCGGCCGTTCGAGGCCCTCGTCGATGACCCGGCGGGCGCCGGCCCGCTCACCCTCGTCATCGAAGCCGGCCGCCGAACGCTCTTTAAACGGGACTTTTCCCTTTCCGGGGAATAGGGACCGGCGGCGAGGCGTTTGAACAAGAATCCGTCGGGAAGTCATTCCGGAGTCTTTTCCCGGATAACGGCCGGTTCAGAATTTCCCGATAATCGTCGGCTGGGGGAATAATTGCCGCCGGCGCGTTGTATTGGTAGTGGCGGGCCGGCTGAGACCGGCCTCGAAACAAGGTCGGGGGAATGGTCACTTCGCAGTTTCCGGAGTCGCCGACCGGCTTCTTGGCAAAGGGCTTTCCGCCATGGACGCGGCCATGGCCAACATTCCCGGCAGGACGCCAAGGAGGCGGGATGCCATGTGCAGGCCGGGATTCCCGCCCGTCGCCGCGCCCTATCCGGCCGGTGGGGAAACCCTTTTAGTGCACCGAGCAGGCGAGACAGGGATCGAACGAGCGCACGATCCGGAGCGCGTTCGACGGGTTTCCGGCGTCGGCCGCGGGCGCCCCGATCAAAGCCTGTTCGATGGCGCCCCGCACGCCCTTCGCGTCCCGGGGCGACGCGTTCCAGTTCGTGGGCGGGACGATCTGATAATGCGCGATCTTGCCCCCGACGATCCGCAGCCAATGCCCATTGGCTCCGCGCGGGGCTTCCCAGAGAGCCGTGCCTGACGCCTCCATTGGCGTCGCGTACGGCGTGTACACCCGGGATCCCGGCGTGAGCTCGCGAATCCACTGCTCCACCTTCTGGAGGATGAGCTCGGTTTCGATAAGGCGGGCTTTCAAACGATCGTAGAGGGACGTCCTCATCCGGTAGCGGCCCGAGACGGCCAGGCGGGCCAAGGGCCCGACCTCGCAGACGGCGCCGCCGTAGCGCGGCGATTTGATCCAGGAATAAGCCCCGGCTTTTCCGTAGGCCGGCTGGGGCGGCCTTTCCGCAGCCGGCGCCCCGCCGCTGGCCTCCGTGTACCAGGAATAGGTGACGGCCTCCGTGATTCGGGAGGCGTCCAAGGCCCGGAGCCGGCCGTTGAGGATGACGCCTCGTTTGAGGAAAAGCTTAGACGCGTTTCGGGGCTCGTTGGGGTCGCTGAAAACGCCGTAGGCGAGCATGTTCCCGCTGCCGGCGCCCATCGCCTCCAAGGCCGCCCGGTGGGTCTCCAGATAGGCGTGGACCTTGGGTAGATAAGGTCCCAGCAAGTTCTTAATCTCACCGAGCTTGGCGAGCGCGACTTCCTTGGCGCCCGCCGTGGGCGGGCAGGTCACTCCGCCCGGCAGGGTCGTCATGTGATGCGGGGTCTTGCCGCCGAATACGGCCCCGATTTCATGGCACAACCGCTGGACGGGCAGAACGACCGCCTTGAGGACCGCCTGGTAGGTCGGTTGGTTCTTCCCCTGGCTCAACCCGGGGACGAGGCCATAGAGGTCGAAGTCCGGGCCGGCCAGCATGAAGATGTGGGCGGCGTGGGAATAGACGAAGTTAATGCCCTGCTCGATATTCCGGATCCGCACCGCATCGGGCGGCGGGACCACCCCGGCCGCGTTCTCGAGGGCTTGAATGGACGTCAGCCGGTGGACGGCGTGGCAGACCCCGCAGATCCGCTGGGTGATCGTAGGCGCGTCCTGCGGGTCGCGGCCGACGAGGATGGTCTCGAATCCCCGAAAGAGCAGGCCTCCGCTCCAGGCGTCCGCGATCCGGGAACCCTCGATATCGACCTTGATCTTGAGGTGGCCTTCGATCCGGGTTAACGGATCGATCGTTTTCGTAATGCGTGTCGCCATGGTCATTCTCCTCGGCCGGGCCTAGTCGTCATCGTCGTCGTCGCCGCCGTTGAGCCTCTTATAGAACGGGGAGAAGGGCGGGTCGGGGAAACCCGGCTCGGTGCAACCGATACAGGGCGCGCCGGCCGTGTATGTCTCCCGCCCCCCCGACCTCGGGCCGGCGATGCAAAAGCTCGTCCGGTTGTTCCATAGCCGGGAAGGGCAATCGCCGCGCGTGATCTTGCCCTTGCAGCCGAGGTTGTATAGGCAGCCCGGCTTGGCGAAGGTGGAAGCCCGGTGGTCTTCGTAGGATTCCTCGAGCGGGCAATCCTCATGGATATCCTCGTCGAAGAAAGCTTTAGGGCGGCCGCGGGAGTCGAGGGCCGGAATCCGTCCGCCGATGACGCTGGCCAGGGTCAGAATGATCCAGTCCGGATGGGCGGGACAGCCGGGGACGTTAATGATCCTTTTTCCGGGGAGGATGGCCGAAACGGGGCGACATCCGGTCGGATTGGGCAGGGCGGCGGAAATACCCCCGAAGGCGGCGCAGGTCCCGACGGCCAAAACGGCTTTAGCCTTGGCTCCCAGCCGCCGGACCCAGGTTTCGACAGGGACGGGCTGTCCGGCGGACTCGCCGACCGTGCAGAAGTGACCCGTCGGGATCGCCCCTTCGACGATGAGGAGGTCGAGGGGCGTTACGCCGGCGCTGGCGTTCCTGAGAGGCGCGACGGCGGCGTCGCCCGCGGGGATCATGATGGTCGGGTTGAAGTCGATCGCAAGCCGAAATTCGTTGATGGCGTCGACCAGGTCCGGCCTGGCCGATTGGAGGAAGGAGATCGTGCACCCGGAGTCGCCGGATCCCTGGAGCCAGATGACGTGTTTGCCTCCGGCCGCGGCCCCGGAGATCAGGCCCCTGATTTCCCCGCCGTAGAGGTCGAAGACGGCGCCCGACCCCAGGAGACCCGCGATTTTCAGAAAATCACGACGGTTGATACCCATGATGAGCCTCCCTCAAATCGGAAGACGATAAGCGAGCCCCCGCAGGGCCACGAAGGGAACGGTGGTGATCGAGGCTACGAAAGAGATCCGGGGGCGGGGACGTCTCGAGGCGGGAAGAAGGCTAGACTCATTTTCCCCCGGCCGCTCTCGCCGGCCGATCGTCCGACCCCTGCGATCCGAATACCTACAGAACATATAGAACCGATAGGCACAATAACGATAGCGGGACGGACGGCGTCTGTCAAATTGGGCGGCCGCGGACGTCGCCATGCGGAGCCGGGAGGTGAAATCCGGATTGACTTCGGCCGCTTCCATGGCATAGCCTTTCGACAGGGAGGGAAGCATGAACATTCGGGGATTGATCCGGGGCTTTCTGGTTGCGTTGGCCATCCTGACTGTGGCGGGGTCCATGGAACGGGCCGCCGGATCTCCGGGCCGCGATGCGGCGGCGTCCGCCTGGTCGATCGCCCTGAAGAACTCCTGGGGAGGCGTACGGATCCACCGCGGGCTCGCCGATACCGCGGGCGGCTGCCTCGCGGTCGGCGACACCGGCTATTCGAGCAACCGGGACGGCTGGGCGGTCCATCTCGATAAGGCCGGGGCGATCCTGAGACAGATGACCTATGCCGGGAAGGATAACGACCGTCTGACGTCTCTCTGCGCGGCGACGGACGCCGGGTATCTCGCGGCCGGCTGGACTCAATTCACCGGCACCGGCTTTTTCGAGGAAGGCGGCGTCGGCTGGCTCTTAAAACTCCGGACCGACCTCAGCCCTGTCTGGGCGAAAAGCTATTCCGCCTCGAAGACCTCGAGCCGGTTTGTCCGGATCATAAAACTCACCAAGGCGTCCGGCTACCTGGCGATCCTGGAGTTCGAAGACGAATACTATTACTACAACGCCGTCTTGCGCTTGAACGCCTCGGGATCCGTCGCCTGGGCCTATAAGCTCGGAGACCATGAGTTCCACTTCGACGTCCGGGAAGTCCTCCCGACGGCCGACGGCGGCTTTTATCTGGTCGGGTCGGGCAGCGGCCAATCCACCTCGGAAAACGGCCTGATCATCAGGCTCGCTTCGAACGGCCGGCCTTTATGGGCCAAGACCATCGGCCAGGGCGTGCCGGTTTACGAACGGTTCCAGTCCGCGTTTCTCACGGGCGCCGGGGACCTGATGGTTTTCGGCGCCAACCATACCGAACAGGCCGGCCTGGCGCTCAAGCTGGACGCGAAGGGAAACGTGAAGTGGCAGTATTTCTACAAGGACCCCGCCCTTTTCTCGACCGGGCTCTCCCTCGGCCTGCCCGGCGGCGGGAGCGGTTTCTATATTCTCGGCAGCTACTGCTACAATGGCGTCCGGACGCTCTTCGCCAAATGCGACGCGACGGGCAAGATCCTGACAAAAAAAGCGTATCTCGCCTTCGGCGGGCCCGCGCCGAACTACAACGAATATGTCGCCCATGTGTTCCCGTCGTCCGACGGCGGGATCTTCCTGCTCTCGAGCGAGGTCATGCCCACGGACGCGGTGGTGGCCAAGCTCGACGCCGCCGGCAGCCTCCCCGCGAAATGCCGCCCGCTGAACTACGGCTTGTCGCGATCCCGGTCGAGCTATGCGCCGGAGAGCCTCACGGTCCCCTGGACAAGCGTCAAAATCACGGTGAGGTCGACGACGGCCGTCGCCAAGCTCTCGGCGCTCGCCGCGAGCCCGGTCTGCCGGTGAAACGGGAGCGCCGGCCGCGCCGCGTCAGGTGAAGATGATGTGGCCGCCGGCGGCCTTCTCGTAGAAGGCGCCGACGTTGATGACGGCCTCCACGCGGGGGGAGAAGTCTTCCATCTTCAGCTTGAACATGTCCACGGTGGCTTTGCAAGCGTAGAGCTTGCAGCCGGCGTCCGCAACCATGTCGATGAACTCCGGCACGGGCGGGATGTCGAGCTTGTCCATGGTCTTGGACATCATGGACGTCGCCATGGCGGACATTCCCGGCAGGATGCCCAGCAGGGACGCCATGTGCATCCCCGGGTTCCCGACCGTGGCGATCTTGATCCGGCCCATCCGCTTCTTGATGACGGCGTCGAGGCCGAAAAACGTGAAGAAGAGGTTGGCCTCGATGCCCTCCAGCCGGGCCCCGTTGGCCATGATGAGCCCTGGATAGACGCCGTCGAGCCCGCCTTTCGAAATGACGATCGAAACCTTCTTGATCTTGTCTTCCATGGTTCCTCCGCGTCAGGCGCGCCCGCCTCAGACGCAGCCTTCGGGCTTCTTGAGGCCCGCGATCTTGGCCGCTTTTTTGGCCGGGCCGCCCGGAAAGAGCTCGTAGAGCTCCTTGGTGGAGACGACGCCGGACTTGTTGAGCTTGCGAACGCTTGGGGCCTGGCCGGTCTCCCGGAATTCCTTCTGCATGAAGTCGATGACCTTCCAGTGGGCCGGAGTAAGGTCGGCGATCCCTTCCTCCCGGGCGACGGCCGCGGCGATCTCGCGGGTCCACTTCGAGGAATCGGCCAGAAAGCCTTCGGCGTCGACATCGACGACAACGCCGGCGATCTCTTTTTGGGGCATCGGGGTTTCTCCTCTCTTCAGTTCCGGCGGCTTAATCCGCGCCGCCCGGCGGTCCGCCCGTGTCCGGCCGTTTCTTCCCCGCCATGGTCATCCGGGCGGGGACAAAGGGGATCGGCCGGCCCCGCAGGAGCAGGTGCCAGTAGATCCAGCGGAAGGCGAGCTTGCCCCAGTGGTTGATGCGGCTGGGCTTGAGCAGCGGCATGGGGCCGAGGACGGGGAAGGGAAAGCGGCCGGGCAGCGGCTCCGTCTCGTAGTTGAAATCGATGAGGATGGCCTTCCGGCGCCCGGTTTCGATGAAGCAGTTCGAGTGGCCGTCGAAGGCCGGTTCGAGCGGCCGGCCCTCGATCGTCCTCAGGATATTTTCGGCCAGGATTTCGGACTGGAAATGGGCGACGGAACCGGCCTTGGACGATGGCAGGTCGGTCGCGTCCCCGATCGCGAAGATGTTCTCGTGTTTTTTCGAGCGGAGCGTTCGCGGGTCGGTCGGCAGAAAGCGAAACTCGTTGCCGAGGCCCGAGCGCTCGATCATCTCCGCGCCCATGTTGGTCGGGACGGTGACCAGGAGGTCGTAGGGGACCTCCCGGCCGTCGTAGCCGACGATCTTCCGGGCGGCCGCGTCGACGCGCTCGGTGCCGAAGTCGGCGACCATCCGGACGCGCTTCTCCTCGAGCAGGCGGGCCAGGGCCCGCGAGGCGACGGGCTTGGTGAAAGCCCCGTCGAGGGGCGTGACATAGACGATCTCGACTTTGTCGCGCCGGCGATGGCGGGCGAGGCACCAGTCGCAGAAGAAGGCGAATTCGAGAGGCGCGACCGGGCACTTGATCGGCATTTCGTTGACATGGACGGCGATCGTCCCGCCGGCGAAATCCCGGAGCTTCGCCTCGAGCGCCGTCGCCCCGTCCGGCGTGTAGAAGTCGAAAATCGTATCGCGCCAGCCGTCGAGCAGGCCCGGGGTCTCCGCGGGGACGATCTCGGCCCCGGTCGCGACGATCAGGAAATCATACGGGAGCCGGCGGCCGTTCTCGAGGAGGATTTCGTTGCGGCCGGGATCGATTCTCTCGACCGGCGAAACGACGAACTCGACGCCCCGGGGGAGAAATTTTGATTTGGGCTTGACGAGGTCCTCCCGCCTGTAAAAACCGAAGGGGATGAACAGGAACCCCGGCTGGTAGTAATGCTCGTCGTCCTTGTCGACGACCGTGACGGTCCATTCGGTCGCATCGAGGCGTCTCCGGAGCAGGTTGGCCATAATGGTCCCGCCCGTTCCGGCTCCGAGAATGACGAGTCTTTTCATCGGCACCCCGTGGTAAAGCATACAAATTATATAGGAATTGTTATGACGCGACAAGGCCGCTCGCCGGCCGTGCGGCCTGCTGGTCCTCGGGGCGGCAGCCCGGCGCCGTCCCTCCCGTTTCCGGCCGGGTCCTTTTGACAACTCCGCCTCTCCCGTTTTATGCTGGCCCCGCCGGGAAGCCGGGAAGCAAGGGTTGCCGGCGGGGAAAACATGAAAGCGGGGATGTCCTTGAAAATCGGCCTAGCCCTCGGGGGCGGTGGCGCCAAGGGCCTGGCGCATATCGGCGTCCTCCGGATCCTCGAGGATCACGGGCTCGTCCCCGACCTCATCGCGGGGACGAGCATGGGCGCCCTGGTCGGGGCCCTCTACTGCGTCAAGGACGACGCCTCCGGGGTCGAAAACTTCGCCCTGGGATTCGAAAAGTCGGACCTCAGCCGCTATCTCTCGCTCCGCGTGAGCTCTTCGGGACTCGTCTCCGATCGCCGGGTTCGCGAGCTGCTGGATGAGACGTTCGGCGTCACGAGAATCGAGGATCTCGATCGGCCTTATTTCGCGACCGCGGTCGATATCCTGAGCGGCGAGGAGGTGATCTTCTCCCGCGGCCCCCTCGCCGAGGCCGTGATGGCCAGCATCTCCATCCCGGTCGTGTTCCCTCCCTGCGGCCTCAACGGGCGGTACCTGGCCGACGGCGGCCTGGTGGACCTCGTGCCGGTCGACATCCTGAAGCGGAACGGCGCGGACTTCATCATCGCCGTCAACGTCCTCGGCCCGCCCCCCCCGACGGCGAAAGGGCCCGCGATGCGGACCCTGGGCCGGAACCCGCTCCTGCCGCGGCGGCTCCACGCCCTCGTCTCGCGGCGAAGCGCGTCCTCGGGGCGGCAGGCCGCCCCCAACATCCTCGAGGAGCTGCTGTTCGCGATCGAGATCATGCAGGTGGAGATGGTCGCCTCGAAGCTCAAGAACGACGCCCCGGACGTCGTCGTCCAGGTGGAAACCACGGATTTCGCCATGTTCGAATTCGACCGGCCGCGGGAAATCATCGACCGCGGCAAGCAGACGATGCGCCGGCAGATCGGCGAGGTCGACCGCCTGATCGCGGCGCGTCTCGAAGAGAGGGGACCATGACGGAGATTCTAGACCTGTCCGAACCGTTCCTCGACACGTATTGCCACTGCTTGGAGGACTGGTCGGACGAGATCAAGGAAGCCGGCGACCATAAGCGCCTGTGGTACGAACGGATGAAGGGCCGCGGCCTGCGCGTAAAATTGGCGGTCGCCGACGGACAAGCCGTCGGCATGATCCAGTACGTGCCCATCGAGCTCGGCTACGCCGAGGGCCGGGACCTTTATTCCATCCTTTGCATTTGGATTCATGGGTACAAGCAGGGCGTTGGGAACCGGCAGAAGCGCGGCCTCGGGACGGCGCTCCTTCAGGCGGCCGAGGAGGATGCGAAAGCCCTCGGCGCCAAGGGGATGACGGCCTGGGGCGTCTCGCTCCCCTTCTTCATGCGGGCTTCGTGGTTCCGGAAGCACGGCTACCTCAAGGCCGACAGCAACGGGTCGATCGTGCTCCTCTGGAAGTCCTTCGAGGCCGGCGCCGTCCCGCCGCTCTGGATCCGGGAAAAAAAGCGCCCGGAGGCGGGAACGGAGAAACCGCGGGTCACGGCTTTCGTCAGCGGCTGGTGCCCGGCCATGGCCACGGTCTACGAGCGGGCCCGGCGCGCGGCCGCCGAGTTCGGAGATGCCGTCGAGTTCCAGGGCATTTCGACAGCCGATCGCGCGCTCTATCTGGACTGGGGCATCTCGGACGGCTTGTTCATCGACGGCCGGCCCGTCCGGACGGGTCCGCCGCCCTCTTACGCGAAAATCCGGCGCAAAATCGCCCGCCGCGCGAAAAGAGCGAAGAAGCCGCGGCCGTCCGCGATCCCCCCGGCCTAGCGCCCGAAAATCGGAAGGAGACGAGATGTCCCGATCCATATCCCGAGTCGTCCTGTCGATCCTCGCCGCCGCGGTGCTGAGCGCAGCCTTGCCGGGCCGGCCTTCCGAGACGGGTCCCGCGCCCAACGCCCCGGCTCGGATCGAGGCATCCGGCGGCCGGATCGTCCTTTCCTATGCCGGCGACACGATTTTCGAGGGCGCGCTGGAGAATGCCTCCGCAACCCTCCAAACGCGGGCCCAAATTTTCCGCTCTGGAGACAAGATCGAGCAGGTCGTCAGCCTGATCGATCTCGAGTCTCGGGCTCCCCTGGTTCTCAAGGGCGTTATCCGCGGCAGTGTCGAGGCTTTCCCTTGCGAGGCCGACCGGCGGGACCGGCGGGGAGCGGGGCCGCTGGTCGTCCGGCACGTCTCGGGCCTCAGCCGGAGCCTCCTCAATCGGGCCGTCTACGACCGCCGGGGCGATTGGGCGTTTTCGGTGGACGCCGGTCCGGCGGTTTCCGTGCGGCCGGTGTCGACCGGCAGCGCGGGGAAGGCCGACGCCGGCTCCGAAGCCCGCGCCTTCGAACTCCGAGCCGAGGGCGGGGAGCTCGTCCTGCGCTTCCGGCCCCGCTTCTACCAAAAACATCGTGGCCTCGCGTTTTTCGAGCCGTGGACCTACCGGCCCTGGCCGGCGTCCGTCGCCGGCTGGATTTCCTGGTTCGCCTTCTACGACAAGGTCACGGAGGGTGATATCGTCGAAACCGCGGCGGTCTTTTCCGAAGTCCTGCGGCCGTTCGGCTACGAATACTTCCAGATCGACGACGGCTTCCAGCAGATCCAGGGAGCGCCGGAGAAATGGCTCGTGCCCAACGCCAAGTTCCCGGCGGGCCTGAAATCCCTGGCCGGGACGATCGCCGCCCGGGACCTCAAGCCCGGCATCTGGACGGCCGCCTCCGTCCTGGACCGGGCGCCCGTCGACGCACGCCCGGAATGGTTCGTGCGCGACGGCCGCGGGACGCCGGTCAAGGGCAACTGGATCGGCTGGATCCTCGACGCCTCGAACCCCGAGGCCCTGGATCGCATGGTCCGGCCGCTTTACGAAGGCCTCGTCGCCCAGGGCTGGAAATACTTCAAGCTCGACGCCCTGCGCCATCTCCGCTACGAGGGCTACAACGCCAACCGCGACTACTTCGAGCGGAAGAAGGCCGATCCCGTGGCCGCGTTCCGGCGCTACGTCACCCTCGTCCGCGAGACGATCGGCCGGGACATTTCCTGCTGGCCTGCTGGGGCATCCGGCCCGAGCTCATCGGCCTGGCCGACGCCTGCCGCATCGGCGACGACGGCTTCGCCTACGCCGGTCTCTCCCAATACAATTCCTTCAACAACGTCGTCTGGCGGAACGACCCCGACCACATCGAGCTCGACGCCGACGGCTACCGCTCGACGCTCGTGACGACGCTGACCGGCTCGCTGATGATGCTCACGGACAAGCCCGCCGTCTACCGAACCGCGGCGGTCGAGCCGGCCAAGCGGACGGCCCCGGTCCTCTTCACCCTCCCCGGCCAGATCTACGACGTCGACCCCTCGCGCTCGGGCCAGCTCGGCCGGGTGGACGCCGAAGTGAGCGGCGCGGGCCGCGGCCCTTCGACGGCGGCTACACGCCCGCCTGCTACCTCTACGCGCTGGAGATCGACCGGCCGTTCGAGAACTGGACCGTCCTCGGCCGCACGGGCGGCGAATTCGCCGAGATCCGGCTCGCCGACCTGGGCCTCGACCCGGCCCGGGAATATTTCGTCTTCGAGTTCTGGTCGCAGGCGCCTGCTGGGGAGCTTCTCCGGCGCGCTTCGCGCCCGGGGCGCTCGACCCGAAGTTCCGCTCCCAGGCGTTCGTCATCCGCGAGCGGCGAGCCCATCCCCAGCTCGTCGCCACGAGCCGGCACGTCACCGGCGGCGGCGTCGACCTCGACGACGTGCGCTGGGACGGCACGGCCCTCTCGGGCCAGAGCCGCGGTGTCGCGGGCGATCCCTACATCCTTTATCTGACCGAGCCCGGCGGGCTGGGCGTTCGAGAAGCTCGAAACGATTGGCGCACGGTCGAGACGACGGCCGGGACGGGCGGCTCCTCAAAATCAGCCTGTCGACCGGCCGGCCGCCGAGGAGTTTTCCTGGACGGCGACGTACGCGGCCCGACCGGGCTCGGAGCGCTGAAGCCGCACGGCTCCCTTCGACTCCGCTTTCGGCCCCACACGTGGAAAGGTTGATCTTTTCGGCCGCTTTTCTATAAATAACTCCTCCGGGCCGAATGTCAGCCGGCCCTCGGAGATGGTGGGAACTTGACCAAAGACGAAGCTCTCTGTCTATTTTTCAAATCCCTGCGCGTCGCCTTCAAGAACGCCTCCATGTACACCATGGACCATCCGGCCTTCGTCCACTGCGTCGAGGACCTCAAAGGCCGGATCGAGGATGTCCTCGCGTTCCTCTCCCCCCTCGCCCTGGGCTTCACGCCCCGTTCGGTGTTCGCGGACGGGCGGTTCTGGGAGGGAGAGAAGACGTTCCGGGAGCTCGGCATGCAGTTCCACCTGCGCAAGGTCAAGAGCCTCGAGTTCCATGCCGGGGTCGCGCTCGACGAGCTCGTGCGGTTCTCGAACCGGATCACCCTGCCGCTCCGGGACTTCGTCGCGGCGGGCGGCGCGCGAGAGATCCTGAAGAAGGAGAAGATCCGGCACATCGCCGTGGAGGAGCTCGACTACGCGGAGCTGCTCAGGGGCGCCGGCGAGGAGATCAAGGACATCTGGCCCTACCTCCTCCAGGAGGCCGTGGACCAGGACGATCCGGGGAAGATCATCGAGGTGGCGGAGAGCTTCGACCGCGTCGTCGGCAAGCTCAACACCGCGGAGCTCGTCGTCGACGACCGCCTGAACCGGAACTTCGCGCGGTTCTTCTCCTACCTCAAGGAGAACGAGACGACGAAGTACCGCTCCTGCGCCCGGAACCTCGTCAAGACGTTCGTGACCGACAAGGGCGTCAACCTCCAGAGCAAGCTCGACAACCTGAAAGGCCTCGTCAGCGACCTCGGGGAGGAGGACTTGGCCTCGACGGTGTGGGAGGAGATCATCACCGACGACGCCTTCGACTCGCTGAGCTTCAGCATCTTCTCCAAACTGTTCGAGTCGGACCGGCACCAGAAGATCTCGGCCTCGCTCAAAAAGATGTTCGAGACGGAGAACCCGGCGAACCGCCGGCCCGAAGTCGAGGAGAAGATCCGGGCCCTGCTGTCGGGGACCACGGGGCGCTTCATCTCCGAGATCTACCAGCGGACGCTGAACGCCCTGTTGAAGGACATCCGCTTCGACCAGCGGATCGCCTTCGATCATCCCCTGTTGGAGTCGAACTACCGAGTACATCTTGGCGAACGTCCTGGCCCGCGAAACGGACCCGTTCGCACGGCCGCCGTGGCGGCGCGGCTCCTGGCCCGCTGGGACGATATCACGGGCTGCCGGGACTTCGAGTACGCGGCCACCCTCGCAGGAAGTCCTCCTGGCGAAACGGGTTTCCTGTGCCGGCGATCCGGGGTCGAGAAGCTCGACGCCGCGCTCGGCGAATGCGTCGAGCGGGCCGTGCTCGACGGGGAGAGCTTCGCCCGATCTCGACCGGCTCATCTCGGGGCTCGCGGAGAGCCGGCTCGGCCATGAGGCCTATTTGGCCGTGATCCTGGGCGAAGGACGGACGACACCGTTCATCCTCCGCGCGTACTACCGGTTCTTCAAGGACCGGCTCTGCGACCTGACCTGCCGGCTCAAGGAGAAAACCGACCGGGCCTTTCTCGACGGGCTGATCGGCGCCGCGAAGACCATCGATCCTCGCTGTCGCTCGAGATCCTGAAGGCCGTCTACGGGGTCGGGAACGACTCTGTCCGGGAATCCGCCCTCCGGGCCATAGGCGACCTCGCCGAGATCGATAAGGATTTCCTCTTCCCTCTCCTGAGGGCCCGGAGCGCCGCGCTCCAGGGCGAGGCGCTGAAGCTCCTGGTCCGCGGCTCCGCGACGCGCAAACGGGCGCTGGACCGCTACCTGAGATTCCAATCCCCTTACGGGCTCCGGAACCGGCGGCTCCGGGCCCACATCCGGACGATCGAGGAGCGCGACCTCCGCGACGCGGCCGGGCATCTCGAGCGCCTGGAGCGGCGGCGCTCCGTCTGGAACCGGTCGGTACGGCGGGAGGCGCGGCGTGTCCTGGAGAGATGGCATGAAGCGGACGCTAAGGACGTCTTCATCCGGTTCCTCAACGCGATCCAGGCGGGCCGGATCTACGCCGAGGACCATCCCAAGTTCCTGGAGTTCACGCGCCTCTTTCACGACCGGGTGACGGAGCATTTGTCGGACCGGCGGGAGATCGTCCTGGGGATCGTCGACGGCGAGCTGGCCTGGGAGAACGACATCTACTTCGAGCTCAGCCATCGGCTGGAGTCGCTGATCGCCTTCCTGCAGGAGCTCGGCATCAACCGCATCGTGTTCCGGGCCGGGCTCGGACTCGAGGAGCTCGTGACGTCCATCTTCTCCCTGACGCGGCCCGGGCAGAAGAAACTCCTCGAGGACCAGGAGGCCGACGAGCTTCCGGGGATGCCGCATATCCGCGTCGGCCGGCTCCGGAGCCGGGGCCGGGACGCGGCGGCGGCCGACCCCGCGGCGGCGCGCCGCGCCTTGTACGGCGGCTCCGTGGATTTCGCCTCCCGTTCGATCACCGCCGTCCTGGATCACGAGGAGGTCGATTTCCTCGACCTGCGGTTCAACATCCTGAACATCATGGAAAACTTCATGGGCCGGCACCAGGAGCTGCTGAACCTCATCTCGGTGAAGGAGAAGGACCTGGTGACCTTCGTCCATCTCCTCCACGTCGCCGTGCTGGCCATGTTCTTCTCATCCCGGCTCGGGTTCGCCAGGGACGATGTCCTGGACCTGGGGATCGCGGCGCTCTTCCACGACGTCGGCAAGCTGCACATCTCCTCGGAGATTCTCAAGAAGAGGGGAAGCTCCTCGACGACGAGTTCGCCCGGATGAAGGACCATCCCTATCTGGGCAGCCTGATCCTCCAGGATTACGGGGACGTCCTCGGCATCCTGCCCGCGGTCGTGGCCTTCGAGCATCACGTCCGCTTCGACCTGAAAGGCTACCCCAAGGTTCCCTATCCCCGCCCGCCGCACGTCGCCTCGCATATCGTCTCCCTCTGCGACGTCTATGACGCCCTGGCGCAAAAGCGGAGCTACAAGACCGATTTCCCGCCGGAGAAGATCCACGAGATCATGCTCAAGGAACGGGGGGCCCTTTTCGAGCCCGCCCTGTTCGACCGCTTCTTCCAGGTCATGGGGGTCTGGCCCGTCGGCGCTATCGTCATGCTGTCCGACGACCGGGTGGCGGTCGTGCGCGAGGTGAACGAGCAGGACGCGCTCCGGCCCAAGGTGGAGATCGTCCTCCCGAAGCCCGGCGGGGAGGTCGTCGACCTGCTGGAAAAGAGGGAGACGCTTCAGGTGCGGGAGGCGCTGAATCCGATGGGCCGGGGGCAGGAATTCCTCGAGAGCGTCTTCGCCGGCGAGGCGGCGCCTATCTCAGCTCGAACCGGACCAGGACGTTGAAGGTCACGCCGTACGGCCGGCCGTTGACGAGATCGGCTCATAAATCCACTGCTTCACGGCGTCGATCGCCGCCCGGTCGAGAAGCGGGATCGACCGGAGAACCAGGATGCTTTGAACCCGGCCGAAGACATCGGTCGTCGCCTGGAGAATGACGATCCCCCTCACGAGAGCCAGGCGCGCGTCCTCGGGGTAGACCGGCTCGACCTTCTTGATGAGCCGGGGCGGTGTTGCGGCGCTGACGACGCCGCCCAGGATGCCCCCCTGACGCCGCCGATCGCTCCGCCCTCGATGTCCAGCGCGAGAGGGGCTCGGGCAGGCTGTCCTCGGGGAGCTCGTCGGGAATCTCGAGCGGCACCGCCAGCCGCCCCGAGAGGTCCTGCGGCATCGTCCGGACCGGCCTGATGCGGGCCCTGACGGCCTCGTCGGACTTCGGAGCCGCCGGCGGCGGCGGAGGGGCCGGGGAAGGCGCGGGCGGTGGAGGGGCCAGCAAGACATTGTAGAGCTCGATGCGGGGCGGGTCGCCGCTTTCGAGGAGCGGCGCGACGATGACGAGCAGGAAAAACAAGGCGTGACTCGCGACGGAGACCGCGATCGCGGCGGCTCGCAATCGACAATGGGTTTCCGGGCGACGAAAAAATCCTGGAATATCCGGGACGAGGCCGGGTTATCCGGCCGCGTGGCCTGCTCTCCTCTTCGTAAGGCTTCGGCCCCCCTCATGAAATAATGATATTCCCGGCCGCGGCCGGGAGTCAAGGAAGGCCCCGGCAGGCCATCCGGCCCCGGCCGATCCCCGGGACGTACGGCCGGCCGAGAGATCCCGATGAAAAGCGCTCTAAGCGCCGCGTCGCAGGAATACTTCCCGAACGCGATCCGTCAGCGCGTCGATTGTTTCGCGCGTGAAGCCGGCGGCGGAGACGGGCGGCTCGAAGAAGAGATCGACGCGGCCCGGACGGACGAGGCGGCTGCCCTTGCGGTTGATCCGGCCGGCGCCGGCCTGGACGATCGGCAGGATCTCCAACCCGGATTCGAGGGCCAGCAGGAACCCGCCGCGCTTGAACGGCCCCAGGCGGCCGTCGGCGGTGCGCGTTCCTTCGGGCAGGATCGCGAGCGAGTACCCGGCCCGCCCGCGGAGGAGCTCCGCGGCCCGGGCCAGGCTCGCCATCGCCCGCTGATGGTTCCGGCGATCGATCGGGATCATGCCGATCCGCCGGAGCATCGCCCCGTAGAGCGGCCAGCGGAAGTGGCTCTCCTCCTCGACGCCCCGGGCCGGGCCCGGAAAAGCGGCGTAAAAGACGAGCGGGTCGAAGAAATTGACGTGGTTCATCATCACGATGTAGGCGCGGCCCGGAACGACGTTTTCCCGGCCGTGCGCCCGGAGGCGGATCCCGCAGCAGAACAGGACCAGCCGGCAGGCCCCCTTGATCAGGGGCTCGAGGCGGGGGCCGCGGGGAACGAGCGCGACGAGCAGGATCGTGAGACAGCAGGCCGCGAAGACGGGCAGGGCGACCGCCCAGATGAGGAGGGACCGCAGCCCGTCGAAGAGGCGTCTCATGCGAGGAGGACGAGCTCCCGGGCAGGACCCTCAGCCGGAGAGGCGTTTCGCCGATGAGCTCCCCGTCGGCCATCAGGAGTTGCGGCGGCGACGCGGCGACCGAGATTTCGGCCGCCTGGAGCGTTTCCACCTTGGGGTGGCCGGTGTGCGCCCCGGAAAACACGCGCCGGAAAATCGAGACGATCTCGCGGCGGTTCACTTCGCGGAAGACGACGAGATCCGCCCGGCCGTCGGCCGTGTCGGCGGCGGGGGCGATCTTCATCCCGCCGCCCGTGAACTTCGAGTTGGAGACGACGAGCGCGCTGTCGGCGATCGTCCAGGCGCGCCCGCCGGCCTCGAGGTCGATCCGGTTGTCCAGGCCCCTCGCCAGGCGGATCAGGACCGCCAGGCTGTAGCCGAGGGCGCCGAAGCCCTTCAGGCGCTCGTTGGTCAGCTTCAGGATGTCGGCGATGAGACCGACGCCGAGGATGTTGAGTGCGTAGCCGCGGACGGTCGATCCGCCGCTCGCGTAATGGAACTCGATGAGGTCGACCCGCCGCCGCCGCCCCGCCCGGAGGCGCGCGAGGGCCTCTTCGGGCGTCGTGATCCCGAAGTCGCGCAGGAAGGAATTCCCCGTGCCGGCCGGGATGAGCCCGATCTCGGGCGGCCGCTCCGGGCGCCCCGCGGTGTAAAGCCCGTTGATGACCTCGTAGGGCGTCCCGTCGCCCCCGAGGCACAACACGCGCGCGAAGCCTTCCGCCGCCGCCCGGCGGCCGATCTCGACGGCATGGCCGGGATATTCGGACAGGCGGACGTCGAGGCCTGGAAAATCGGCGAGGAGCCCGGGCTGGAGCCGGCGGAAGCACGTCAAGCCGCGGCCGCGGCCCGCGACCGGATTGACGACGAGGAGCGTTTTCCCGGCGGAGTTCATTGGCCGCTTATAGCATGGCGCCATGCAAACTTCAACCGGGCTACTTGAGCGCCTTGATGTATTCTTCGACCCTAGCCTTGAGGACGGGATCCTGGATCTTGGGCAAAGCCTGCTCCAGCTCGGCCAGGCCTTTCGCGTTTTCGCCGTTGTTGACGTGCGCCAGCCCGAGGTTGATGCGGATCGTGACGTCCGCGGGCGCGAGGCTCAAAGCGGTCCGGAAGCTGGGGATGGCCTCGCCGGGCCGGTCGAGAGCGTTGAGGATGGCGCCCTCCAGGTTGTAGGCGACGGCCTGCTGGTTGTCGGCGGCGAGGGAGAGCCGGATCATCTCCAGCGCTTCCTGGTAGGTCTTTTGCTCGAACAGGGATCGGGCCAGGCCGTAGGAAGCCTTGGCGTTCTTGTCGAGGTCGTAGGACGCCCGGAAGGCTTCGGCGGCCCCCGCCGGATCTCCGGCCTCCGCGCGCGCCGTCCCCAGGTTGTTCAAGCCCTCGATGAAATCGGGCTTGGCCTCCACGGCTTTCGCGTACGCCGCGGCGGCCTGGACATGGTCTCCCTTGGCGGAATGGGCCAGGCCCATGAGGTTATAGGCCAGGTGGAATTTCGGATCCAGGGACACGGCCAGCTCGGCATAGCGGACGGCTTCGTCGGCCAGGCCGTACTTGTACGCGATGACGCCCTTTTCGTACTGGTACTTGGGGTCCCTCTCGTTGTTCACGGCTTTCTTGGTCCCGGTCGAGGCACAGGCGGCGAGCGCCAGGGAAGCGGCGGCGATCGCGAGGGCCAGGCGGGCCGGTTGGCGCAGTTTCATCTTATCCTCTCGGGGCGGGCGGCGGCCCGGACTTCCATCTTCGCACAAGCCGGGTGTCGTGACAATACGCCCTCCGCCGGTCGAAGAGGGCCGTTTTCCCGCCGCCCGGGAACCTTTTCCGGGCGGAATGCGTCTTTCCTGAAGAAGGAGAAAACCATGCTTCTGCCCAGCCACAAACCCTCAACTCCGCCGGCGCGGCGATCCTGCTCATCCTCGCCGCCGGCGGCGCGATCCTGGCCGCCGAGGAAACGACCGTGACCCGGAGCTTCCAGGTCAAGCCGGGCGGAAAGTTCGTGCTCGACACGGATCTCGGCTCGGTCGAGGTCCGGGAACCGCGGCCGAGGCGGTCGCGATCACGGTTTTCAGGGAGGTCCGAAGCGGCGACCCGGACCGGGTCCTCGAGGACTTCAAGCTCGACTTCGAGCAGCGGGGAAACGACGTCTACGTGACGGGGGAGTATGACCGCCCCGGCTTCCGGTGGTTCTGGGACAGCCTCCGGAACAGGCTCCGGGTCCGGTTCGTCGTGACCGTGCCGGCGTCCTACGGCCTCGACCTCAAGACGAGCGGCGGCGGCATTTCCGCGGCCGACACGGAAGGCGACGTCGCGGCCAAGACTTCGGGCGGCGGGCTGGCGTTCGACCGGATCAAGGGCGAAATCCGCGGGTCGACGTCGGGCGGGAGCATCCGGATCGGCCGGGTCGACGGCGACGTCGACGTTCACACGAGCGGCGGCGACGTCCGGATCGAGGAAAACTACCGGCCGCGTCGTCGCGGGGACGTCGGGCGGCGGCATCCGCATCGAGCGGGCCGGCGGCGAAGTCGACGTGCACACGTCGGGGGGCAGCATCACCGCCGACGACGTGCGGGGAGCGTCCGGGCGTCCACGTCGGGCGGCTCCGCGCCACGGCGACCATTACGAGCCAGCCGAAATCCCGCTGCTCGCTCACGAGCTCGGGGGGCAGCGTCAACGTCTATCTCGCGGACGGGTCGGCGTCGACGTCGACGCCCACTCCAGCGGGGGCAGCGTTTCGACGGATTTCCCGGTCCCGTCCAGGGGAGGATCGAAAAGACATACGTCTGCGCGCCCAGATCCACGGCGGCGGGCCGGAGCTCTACCTCCGGACCTCCGGCGGCGGCGTCCACATCAAGAAGAAGTAGGCCGAAGGCGGCGCAACCCTCCGCGCGCCCCCGATTTCGCGGTGCCTTGCCCGGCGCGTTCCGTAGCTGCCCGGAACCGAGCGGGAACGACGGCCGCGATCCGCATGAGCGAGGGAGTGCGGCTGGAGCGACGTGCGAGAGTTCAGCCCGAAACGAGCGCGGCTCGAGGGAATCCTCGCCGGAGGCGAGGGCGGCGAGCATGTCTGAGCTGTCGACATATCGGGAGAATATGGCCTGACCGCCGAACATGAGCGAGGGCCCTTGGCAGAGAGGGGCCTCGAGCGTCGAGCGGGCACGGATCGCCGACTGGAAGGAGGCGAGAGCGAGACGCGTAGCAGAGCAGACGGCCTCGCCGGGGCCGGCTGCGTACCCTGAGCCAAGGGTCCGAGCGGTAGTGATATTGTGTCGAGAAATATCCCGTGCTAGAGTGAGGCCGCCGGCCGCTCGGCACCGGCGATCCGGGAGGCACGCCCGGTTTCCAGGGAAACGGGACGAGCCCCCCGGTCATTCTGTCGCGCGGGAGGGGCCGCCGTGAAAAGAACGCCGCTCGGGTTATGGCTGGTGGTGATCGTTGCGGGAGCATGGCTGTTCCCGCCAGGGATTGAGGCCGGGCCGGTTCCGGAGGCCTCGCGGGCCGCCCGTTCCGCGGCCGTCCCCGCGAGCCTCTCGAATCTCAAGGCGACGGCGACCGTCTTTTTCGTCCGCGAGGCCGGGGGGCTCCGGCAGCTCCTCGACATCGCCGTCGAGAACGGCGGCGCCGAAGCCGAGGCCTCTATCGCCGTCAGCCTGG
>CAVUQU010000008.1:0-85323 GCA_963743755.1 uncultured bacterium | reverse complement strand
ATTCGATTCGCTCCGCCGTCACAAGCCGGCCTGGCACTTCGTCGAAGAAGAATCCGGTCTGATCAAGACCGTTCTCGCTCTCGAACAGAGGATGCCGGATTGCACGGTCCGCCAAAAGCTCATCCTCTACAACGGAATCAAGCGCATCGACTGCGAGGTCGAGCTTCTCGGCTTCGACGGCGATCCCTACCGGGAGTACCGCCTGGCCGTGCCTGTGGCCGCGGACAAAGGCGAAGTGGCCTACGAGATCCCCTTCGGCGTCCTCGAGGTCGGCCGGGGCGAGGCCAAGGGCACGGGCGGCCCAGCCTACGGCAACCTCGTCTACGATGAGGAGATGAAGGACATCCGGCCGCGGGAGGTCCAGAATTTCCTCTACGCCGGCGGACCGGACTTCGGCGTGACCTTTTCGACCTCGGTCGCCGTCAACGACTACAAGGACCCGACGGACGATCCGGTCCCGTACCCCGTCCTACAGCCTGTTCTTCTCGCGTCGCGGCGGAGCTGCCACGGCGAAGGGAACTGGTACCTTCAGGAAGGCGACCACCATTACCGCTTCTCGCTGACGAGCCATGCCGCCGGGTGGCGGAACGGCTACAGGGCCGGCATCGCGGCCAACAATCCGCTGTTCGCGGTCACCACAGCCCCCGGGCCGAAGGCCGATCTGCCGGACTCCAAGAGCTTCCTGCCGTCGACGGCCCCGAACCTGGCCCTGGCGACCATGAAGAAGGCGGAAACGGACGACGCCGTCATCGTCCGCCTCTACGACATCGAAGGGAAGGACGGCGAAACGGAGATCCGGCTGCCGGTCGCGGTCAAGGAAGCCGTCCGGACCAACATCATCGAGGAGCCGGCCTCTCCCCTCAAGCCGAAGAAGGGGCGTCTCTTCCTGCCCGTCGGCCATCACGCCATCGAGACGGTCCGGCTCGCCCCTGACGGGACGAAGCGTTAGGTCCGGGGGCCCGGGACGTCCGGGCGGCCCTCCGGACCGGGGCGGTCAGTCCTCGCGGATCCGGGTCAGCTCGAAGACGACCGGATTGTCCGCGTCCGGGCAGGGGTGGGACAACGTGTCGGGGTGGTCAGCGGCCCAAGGGAATTCGGCATTGAACATCATGGCGAAGACCTTGGGCATCATGCTGTAGAGGGCGTGGATGCAGATCCGGCCCTCGACGCCGTGATCGGTGAACCGGACGATGTCTCCCGCCTCGTGCCCCAGCTCGCAGGTCCCCTTCTGGCTGACGACCTCGGCCCTGACCTCTTTGACCTTCTTGTTCATGCCGGCATTATACGCCGGGACCGGCCTCCTCGAAAGGATCCGCAGCTCCCCTGTGAGAATCGGAAGGGGGCTCGAGCGTCCTAAGAATAGGAAATCCAGAACGGGAGGTCCGGATGAAAACGAAGCTCGGTCAGGAGGAATTCGTCAAGCTGGCCATCACGCGGCTCCGCCTCGAGAACTACAAGGGCATCCACACGGTCTACAGCGGGTTCAACGAGGCCTTCAAGAACTACTTCGAGGGCGCGAACCCCATCGAGGCGACCGACGAGCTGGCCAAGCAGGGCAGGATCGGGCTCCGCCCTGTCAAAGGCGGGGTCATGCTCTATCTTCCGGGCGAGGGCCCGGAGATGAGCCGCGGCGACATGGCCCTCAAGAAGATGGGCCTGCTCGAGAAACCGGCCCCCAAAGACGCATAGCCGGGCGGGTTGATTTTCGGCGGCCATCCCTCCATACTCTCCCCAAAAGGAGAATGCCCATGGAGCGATGGACCCGGCGGAAGTTCCTCACGGGGGCCGCCCGAGCGGCCGCGGGCACGACGGTGTTGGGAAACGCGTGCCGGCCTGGCGAAACGACCGGATCCGCGGAGGCGGCCTGCGGGGACGGCCGGGATCTCGTCGTCCCGCTCGACGGAACGTGGCTCTTCCGGACGGACCCAGAAGGCCGGGGCGGAACCGCCGGCTGGAACGGCACCGACATCGTCGATGCGAGCGGCTGGGAAGAAGTCCCCGTCCCGTCCACATGGCAGGTCTCCGGGAAGACCGTCGACTACATGGGCAGCGCCTGGTACCGGCGGGAATTCGCCGCGCCCGACGCCTGGAAAGGGCTCGTGGTCCGGATCGAGTTCGAGGCCGTCTTCCACACAGCCGAGGTCTTCGTCAACGGCCGAAAGGCCGGAGAGCACGTGGGCAAAGGCTATACGGCCTTCGCCTTCGACATCTCCGGACTGCTCGTGTTCGGAGCGAGGAACGTGGTCGCTGTCCGGGTCGACAACGCCTTCGCCCCGGCCATGCTGCCGTGGTCGGCCTCCTACGACTGGACGCCGGACGGCGGCATCACCCGGCCGGTCCGCCTCATCGTAACGCCGCCGGTCTACATCGAGCGCCTCTGGGTCGACGCCGTGCCCGAGCTGCCCGCGGGCCCGACCGGCCTGAGCGTAACGGCCATGGTCCGCAATACGACGGCGAGGGCGGTCCGTGTCGGGCTGCATCTCCTGCTCAAGGAGGGAGCTTCGGGGGCGGCCCTCCAGACTGACGGCTCTCCCATCGAGGAGACCGTGCCCGCCGGGACGGCCCGCGAGGTCCGGTTCGCCGATCGTCGCACGGACGTCCTGTCGAAGCTCTGGCACTTCGACCATCCCCATCTCTATGCCGTCGAAGCCTCGATCTCCCGGAACGGCGGGATACTGCACCGGACCGAGACGACCTTCGGCGTCCGGAGGATCGAGGTCCGGGGCACGGAGATCCTTCTCAACGGCGAACCTGTCCGCCTGGCCGGCGTCGAACGCATGGGCGGGAGCCATCCCGGCTTCGGCATGGCCGAACCGGCGTCGTGGATCGAACACGACCACGCCGACATGAAGGAGCTCAATTGCGTTCTCACCCGGGTGCACTGGCAGCAGGATCGCCGGGTCCTCGATTATTGCGACCGGCACGGCATCCTCATCCAGATCGAGGTGCCGACCTGGGGCGCCGGACACCTTCGCCAAGCCCGGACCCGAGGAGATCGAGAGGATCAAGGCGAACGGCCTCGAGCAGCTCCGCGAGATGATCGCCCGCGACCGCAACCACCCCTGCGTCCTCTCCTGGGGGCTTTGCAACGAGGTCGACGGCCAGAACCCGGTCGCCCAGAGCTTCGTCCGGGCCATGCTCCGCGAGGCCAAGGGCCTCGATCCCGGCCGGCTCTGCTCCTACGCCTCCAACTCGCTCCAGGCGACGCCCGAGCGCGACGTGGCCGGCGAGATGGACCTCATCGAGTGGAACGAATACTACGAGTCCTGGTACGGCGGAGACGTCGGGACCCTTCAGCGGAACCTCGAGGCCATCCACCGCGCCTTCCCGGACAAGCCCGTCGTCATCTCGGAATACGGCTACTGCGCCTGCACCGCCGACCGGCCCGAGGACGACGCCCGGCGCGCCGAGATCCTGCGGACCCATAACGCGGTCTTCCGCCGGTTTCCCTGGGTCGCCGGGCTCATCTTCTTCGACTACAACGACTACCGGACGCACATCGGCGACAAGGGAACAGGCGTTCTCAAGCAGAGGGTCCACGGTGTCGTCGACCTCTTCGGCGTCCGGAAACCGTCCTTCGAGGCGCTGCGCGAGGAGTCGGGCCCGGTCGAAGCGGTCACGGTCCGGACGGAGGGAGCGGTCCGGACCGCGGTCGTCCGGACGAGGCGGACCGTCCCGGCCTACACGCTGA
This sequence comes from uncultured bacterium, assembly GCA_963743755.1. Taxonomy (GTDB): domain Bacteria; phylum Acidobacteriota; class Aminicenantia; order Aminicenantales; family Saccharicenantaceae; genus RBG-16-66-30. Next base: position 81,632 of record CAVUQU010000008.1, on the reverse strand, counting down.
GAGGGTACACGCTTCGCTGGACGGCCTACGGGAACGGCGCGATCCCGATCGAGAGGGGCGAGTCGCCCCTGCCCGATCTCGCCCCGGGAACGGAGGCTTCGGTCCGCTTCGCCCCGCGCTCGCCGGACGTTCGCGCCGTCCGCGTCGAGATCGTCCGGCCGACGGGTTTTTCCGTCGCGGTTGTTCGCGTCTGACCAACGGGCTCCCGCCCGCGGATCAGACCGCTGGCACCGCCGGCGGCACGGTCAGTTCGCCCGGCTGCTCTTCCATGTACTGGATGTAGAGGTCGGTCAAGTCCTCGTGGGCCAGATCCTTGGCCGTCTTGAGCATGACCAGCCTGCCCTTGCGCATGAAGCCGATCCGGTCGGCGATGAGCTTGGCCCGGAAGATGTCGTGGGTCGACATGAACACGGACTTGCCCGTGTCGCGCATCTGGACGAGGATCTCCAGGAACTCCCGGCCCGACTGCGGGTCGAGGCCCGAGGTGGGCTCGTCGAGGAGCACGTTGGGCGCGTCCTTGACTACCGCGATGGCGATGCCGAGCTTCTGGCGCATGCCCTTGGAGAAGTTCTTGATCCGGCGGTCGAACGCCTCCTTCTGGAGGCCGACGCGGCTCGAGGACCTCGGCGTAGTCCTTCTTGGCCAGATTCCGCTTCCCGGCCAGCTTGCTGAAGTAGTCGAGGTTCTGGATGGCCGTGAAGTTGCCGTAGAGCATGACGTTCTCGGAGACGAAGGAAACGTGGCGCTTGGCCTGGAGCGGGTCCCTGGCGACGTCGACGCCCTCGACCAGGGCCTGTCCCGACGTCGCCGGGATGAAGCCCAGGAACAGATTGATGGTCGTGGTCTTTCCGGCGCCGTTGGCGCCGAACATGCAGAAGATCTCGCCCGGCTCGACCTTGAGGGTCAGGCCGTCGAGGGCCAGTTCTCCGTCCTCGTAACGCTTGGTCAGTGCGATGGCTTCTAACATGGGGGCCTCCTCAGCGGACGTCGTAGCGCAGGAACGAGACGTACGCGCCGACGAAAAAGACGATGATCATCACGAGGAGCAGGGCGAAGTCGGGGACGGTCCGGACGAACGACCGGCTCAGCCATTCCGGCTCGGATACGTGCTGGGGCATGTCTTCGATCTTGATCTTGGTCTGCTCGCCCGTCTGGAAGTTGATGCTCTCGCCGAGCTTGGAATTGATCCACTTGGTGTAGATGGGCTTGTAGGCCCGGACCGAGGCCAGGAACCGGTCGTACTCGTCGATCCCCGTCCGGGCCAGGGTCATCGAGCCGAAGGTCAGGGCCGAGGCCGGGGAGATCCGCGACAGATTGACGGCCAGCGACTGCTGGGCCCGCTTCTTCTGCTGGTAGTCGCGCTCGAGCGCGGCGTTGTTCTCGTCGATCTTCGAGGTCAGCTCCTGCTGGTAGTTCTGGATGAACTCGCGGAACTTGTCCTGCCAGGCCTTGGGGTCCTTGGTCGCTTCGGCCTGGTTCTTCGTGACCCATTCGCGGGCGCCCTTCTGGCCCTCGGTCTGGACCTGCTGGAGGAAGGCGTCCTTCTTGGCCGTGATCTCGTGGACCGAGGGGATGGGCCGGACCTGCCCGGCGACGATGACGGCCACCTTGGGGATGACCATGACGATGATGACCCAGGCGAAGAGGAGCACGAGGAAGCTCGTCGACGACCGAGACGTCCGGGCCGAGACGAACAAGCCCAGGCTGAAGAAGACCGAAAGGTAGAGGAAGAACATGAGGAAGACGAGGAGCAGGCGGGCCCAATCCTGCCCGCCGAGCGAGATGTCGGGCACGATGACCAGTATGAGCAGGCTCAGCACGAGCGGGACGAGCAGGGGCAGGAGCAGGCTGATGTAGCCGCCGATGGCCTTGCCCAAGATGAGCCGGTCGCGGGGGACCGCGTTCGACAGGGCCAGCTTCAGGGTCCCCTTCTCCTTCTCGCCGACGATGGCGTCGTAGGTGAAGAGGATGGCGAAGAGGCTGAGGACGATCTTGACGATGAACATGAGGTCGAGCGCGCCGAAGACGGCGAAGACCGGGTTGCTGCCGTACTTGGAGTCGACGAGGTTGGGATCGGCGGCGATGTTGACCGACGCGACCCGGCCGACGGCCTCCTCGATGCCCGTGACGATCGTGCCCAGGACCTGCGGCGGCTTGCTGATCTTGACCCCGATCCCGGCCAGCATGTTGTAGTCGGGCTGGGTCTCCATGTTCTTTTTGTTGAGGGCCACCGAGGCCGTGTACTCCTTCTTCTCGGCCCGGTAGTTCGTCACGCCGGTGTAGACCGAGAGCAGGATGAGGATGGTACAGAGCAGGAAGGTGAAGACGAACTTCGGGCTGGTGATGTTGTCCAAGATCTCTTTCTTGATGATGTCCCGGAGCATGCCGGCCTCCTTCGAACAAAGGGCGGATAGGGGGGACCCGCGCGCGGGTACCCGGGGTATTATACGACAAACGGACCGCCTGGTTCAGAAAAAGGGGACAGGAACCGCGATCTCCCGCCCTTGACCCCGCCGGAAGGGCCGTCTATCATGCGGCCATGCTCAGATGCGCCGTTTTCTTGTCCCTCATCCTCTCCCTTGTCCCCGGCTGCCGGCAAGCCTCACCGCCTCCGACTCCGGACCTTGAGGATCCCCTGGCTCTCTTCGACGGCCACGGCGATATCGGCCGGGTCGCCCGGCCGGGCTCGGTCGCCGAGGACCCGGCGGACGGAGCGCTCGTCATCGAAGGGGCCGGCGCCAACATGTGGTTCGCGGCGGACGAGGGGCATTTCCTCTGGAAGCGGCTGAAGGGCGATTTCATCGTCAGCGCCCGGGTCGCGTTCGTCGGCGAGGGCGTCGAAGCGCACCGCAAGACCGGCTGGATGGTCCGCGGCTCGACGGACACGGCCTCCGCCCACGCCAGCGCCGTCGTCCACGGCGACGGCCTGACCTCGCTCCAGTACCGGAGCAAGCCGGGCGCGGAAACGGAAGAGAAACGGCTCCCCTGCTCCGGCCCCGACCAGATCCGGATGGAGCGGCGTGGAAACACGTTCATGATGTCGGCAGCACGGTTCGGCGAGCCCTACGGCGAGCCGGTGAGCGTCGACGGGATCGACCTCGGCGACGAGGCCCTGGTCGGGCTATTCGTCTGCTCGCACAACGCGGCGGTCTCGGAGAAGGCCCGGTTCACGAACGTCCGGATCACCGTTCCCGCCCCGGCCGACCTCGTCCCCTACCGGGACTTTCTCGGCGGGGCGATCGAACTGCTCGACGTCGATACAGGCCTCCGGACGACGGTCTTCCGCTCGGACCGCCCCATCCAGGCGCCCAACTGGACGAAGGACGGCCGCTTCCTCATCTATAATGTCGACGGTCTTCTCTACCGGCTCGAACTGGCGACGGGCAAGGCTTCAGAGCTCGACACGGGCTTCGCCACGGCCAACAACAACGACCACGTCCTGTCGTTCGACGGGAAACGGCTCGGGATCAGTCACCACAGCGCCGAGGATGGGGACGAGTCCGCGATCTACGTGATGCCCTCCGGAGGCGGGACGCCGAAGCGCGTCACGCCGAAAGCCCCGTCCTATCTCCACGGCTGGTCCCCGGACGGACGGTCCCTCGTTTACACGGGCGGCCGCGACGGGAATTACGACGTCTACAGGATCCCGGTCGAGGGCGGAGACGAGGTCCGCCTGACCGATGCGCCGGCGCTCGACGACGGCCCCGAATATGCGCCCGACGGCCGCTTCATCTATTTCAATTCGGCCCGGACGGGCGCGATGAGGATCTGGCGGATGGCTCCGGACGGAAGCGGTCAGGAGCCGGTCACGTCGGGAGAATTCCACGACTGGTTCCCGCACGTCTCGCCCGACGGTCAGCGCATCGTCTTCCTATCGTTCGGGAAGGACGTCGCCGCGGACGACCACCCTTTCTATAAACAGGTGTACATCCGGATGATGCTCGCGGACGGCTCGGCCGCGCCGCAAGTTATCGCCTACGTCTACGGCGGGCAAGGAACGATCAACGTCCCGTCGTGGTCGCCGGACGGAAAACGGATCGCCTTCGTCAGCAACTCCCGTTAGGGGCCACGAACCGGGCATATACCTAACGTACGTGTCCCCGTCCTCCCCCCGGCCCGGGCCTAGCCGTATCAACGGCCAGGATCGTGATAGAGCCCGAAGAAATCGAGAGGATCCCCGAGGAGGCCCAAGAACAGGAGCGGGGATTTTCGGTCTCTGATCTTGAGAATGCGCACACGCACTTTTGCGGCCTCGACGTCCGGGAAGCGCAGGAGCTTCTTATAGCCGACAACCGTCCCGCGGGCGATCTCCCCCAGTCCTTTCCGTCCCAGGCGTCCAAGGCAAACGCCTCGATCCGTTGGCCGTATCGGGTGTCTTCCTCGATCTTGGCCGCATTGAAGGTCTTCAGTCCGCCGAGATCATGCTCGATGACCCCGATCGGGGCATCCTGTTTCGTCGACACACCCGGTCCCGGGACATCACCGCCGGCGGTCGTCCACTTGAGAGTGAAAGCCTTTCCCCGTGCGAGGTTGACCGCGAACGTCGCGCCGATCCTGTCGCCCAGTTCTTTGAGCCGCCGGGCGTCGTTCTCGTGGATCCTCCCCCGCTTGTCGGGCGGGATGTTGAGGAGGAGCTGGGCGTTGCCGCCGACCGAGGTGAAATAGATGTCGAGGAGCTGATCCAGCGATTTGACCCGGTCGTCCTCCGACGCATGGTAGAACCAGCCGGGCCGGATGGAAACGTCGACCTGCCCCGGATACCAGATCAGTCGCCCGCCCTGTTTGGCGACGGCGGCGATCCTCTCCATGGAGCCGAGGTCCTGGGCCTGGGCGTCGAGGTGGGCGATCCCGCCGGGGTTCTTCTCGTCGGGCAGGTCGTCGAGGCCGACGACGGGGATAACGCTCCATTCGGTCTCGCGGGTCACAGCCCGCTTCGTTCCCGACCCAGCGGACGTCCGGCCCCATGATCGAGATGACGGCCCCGGGCTGGAGCTCGCGGATCAGCGCGAAATACCCCGCCCAGTCGTAGACCTGCCGCTTGCCGTTCGGTCCCTCGCCGCAGGCGCCGTCGAACCAGACCTCGGCGATCTCGCCGTAATCCGGTGAGCAGCTCGCGGAGCTGATTCTTGAAGTGCTCGTTGTAGCGGGGCGAATCGCCGTAGCTCGGCTCGTGGCGGTCCCACGGCGAGAGATAAACGCCGAATGTCAGGCCCGCCCCTCGGCAGGCCGCGGCGACTTCGCCGACCACGTCGCCCTTCCCGTCTTTCCACGGGCGAGCTCTTGACCGAGTGCGTCCGTGAAGCGGCTCGGCCAGAGACAGAAGCCGTCGTGGTGCTTGGCCGTCACGATGAGCAGCTTGATGCCCGCGGCCTTGACCGCCTGCGACCCACTGGTCGCGCGTCGAAGTCGGTCGGGTCGAAGAGCTTCGGGTCCTCTGTCCCCTCCCCCCACTCCCGGTCGGTGAAGGTGTTCATGCCGAAGTGGACGAAGGCCTGGAACTCGAGCGCCTGCCAGGCGAGCTGCCGCGGGTACGGCACGACCCGCGCCGCCTTCGCTTCGAGCTGCGCGATCGAGTCGTTCGGCCCTATCTCGACGGGACCGGGCGCGGGCGCCTTCGGCCCGCCGCAGCCCGCGAAGACCAGATTGAGAGCTCCCAACAAGACGATCGCCTTTATCATCGACGGGATCTTATTTCTCATGATCTCTCCCCGAGCTTGGTTGCCGAAGAACTTCCCGGGCTAACTATACCGGATTCGGATTCGCGCGACTATCTTTCCGATAGCTGATCATTGGGCCATACGCTCGCCGACGGACACTCCCCGGGCCGTGATGGTTACCGTGCCTGGGTCTCGGCGTTGACAACGCCCGGGGCGTGAATTATGCTCCCTCGCGGAAAAAGGGACCCCCGTCGTCCCGGACGAAAGGAGACCGCCATGGCCCCCGTCATCACCCTGAACTTCATCGACTACGCCATCATCGCCGGCTACATCCTGGTCATGGTCCTGGTCGGCTACTCGCTCAAGAAATACATGAAGACGGGCGAGGACTTCTTCCTCTCGGGCCGCTCCCTGCCCCCTTGGATCACCGGCCTGGCGTTTCTCTCGGCCAACCTGGGCGCTCTGGAGATCATCGGCATGGTCGCCAACTCGGCCAAGTACGGCATCGCCACGGTCCACTTCTACTGGGTCGGGGCCATCCCGGCCATGGTCTTCCTGGGCGTCTTCATGATGCCGTTCTACTACGGCAGCCGGGTCCGGACCGTGCCCGAGTACCTCAAGCTCCGCTACAACGAGGCCACGCGCGGTCTCAACGCCATCTCCTTCGCCATCATGACCGTGCTCATGAGCGGCATCAGCCTGTACGCCATGGCCCTGCTCTTCAAGCTCATGCTCGGCTGGCCGCTCACGCAGAGCATCCTGTTCGCCGCCGTGGTCGTCCTGCTCTACGTCTTCTGGGGCGGCCTGTCCTCGTCGATCTACAACGAGGTCATCCAGTTCTTCCTCATCTGGCTCGGCCTGCTGCCCGTCGTCTTCCTGGGGCTGAAGCAGGTCGGCGGCTTCGCCGGCCTGGGGGCCCGGGTCCAGGAGACCCTCCTCCACTCCATCAAGTATCTCGGCACGAGCAACAACCCGCTCGGCGTCGACTGGTTCGCCGTGGTCATGGGCCTGGGCTTCGTCCTGTCGTTCGGCTACTGGACGACCGACTTCCTGGTCGTCCAGCGGGCCCTGGCTTCCAGGAACCTCAACTCGGCCCGCATGACGCCCATCATCGCCGCCTTCCCCAAAATGCTCGTCCCTATCATCGTCGTCATCCCCGGCCTGATCGCCCTGCTGGTCCTGCCCGAGTTCGCCCCGGCCGCCCTGCCCACGGCCGACTACAACTCGGCCCTCATCCTGCTCATGAAGCACTATCTGCCCAACGGCATCCTGGGCCTGGCCATCACAGCTCTGCTGGCCAGCTTCATGTCGGGCATGGCCGGCAACGTCACCGCCTTCAACACCATCTGGACCTACGACATCTACGGAACCTACATCCGCAAAGGCCGGCCCGACGCCCACTACCTCAAGGTCGGCAAGTACACCACGGTCATCGGCGTCGCCATCAGCGTCGGCACGGCCTATATCGTCCAGTCCTTCCCGAACCTGATGGACTACATGCAGCTCATCTTCTCGTTCTTCAACGCGCCGCTCTTCGCCACGTTCCTGCTGGGCATGTTCTGGAAGGGGGCCACGCCGTGGGGCGGATTCTGGGGCTTGCTCGTCGGCATCCTGACGGCGGCCGGCCACTACATCCTCTATAAGGCCGGCGTCCTGACCTACCACTCCGACATGGCCGCCAACTTCTACCAGGCCATCTGGGCCTGGTCGGCCGATTTCGTGGTCACCATCGGGGTCAGCTTCTTCACGGCCAAGCGCGACCCCAAGGAACTCGTCGGCCTGGTCTTCGGCCTGACCCCGAAGCCCAAGGCCGAGGCCCGCTGGTACGCCCGGCCGGCCGTCTGGGGGACCCTGGCCGTCATCGTGGCCATCGTCCTGAACGTCATCTTCTGGTGATCGGGCCCGCGAAACAAGGAGCGCAACCATGACAGACACGCACGAAACCAAGGACCAGGGAGCGGGCATGAAGCAGGGCCACACCCTCGACCTCAAGCTGCCCATCGGCGGACTCATCGGCGGTTACGGCGCCCTGCTGACCGCTTACGGCCTGCTGACGCCGAAGGCGATGTACGCCATTTCTCTCGGCATCAACCTGAACCTGATCTGGGGCCTGCTGATGCTGGCGGTCGGGGGCGGCTTCCTGCTGGCGGCCCTCCTCAAGAGGGACAGGGTCTGACGGGAAAGGCCATGGACATCAAAGACGCCCAGCGGGAGATGCGCTCGGCCTTCCTGGGCGGGTTCGCGGGCCAGCTGCTGGCGGGCCTGATCTGGGCCGGAGCGGCGGCTCTAGGCACATGGTCCCGGCCCCGGTCGGCCATGCTCTTCCTGTTCCTGTGCTCGATGTTCCTGTTCCCGATGACGACGATACTGCTGCGCTTGATCGGCCGGCCGGCCAGGCTGTCTCCCGGCAACACGCTGGGACAGCTCGGCGCCCAGATCGCGTTCACCGTCCCGATCGGCTTCCTGCTCGTGGCCGCGGCCAGCGGTCCGCGGCCGAATTGGTTCTTCCCGGCGGCCATGGTCCTGGTCGGCGCCCATTACCTGCCGTTCGTCTTCCTCTACGGCATGCCGTTGTTCGGGGTCCTCGCTGGCCTGATGATCGCGGGGGGGATCGGGGCGACCTTCCTGGCCCCGGGGTCGTTCAGCGCCGGCGCCTGGGCCGCCGCGGCGGTCCTGGTCGTCTTCGGGATCCTCGGCCGCGGCCTCGTGCTGCGGGAGGAACGGGCCGGTCGCTAGTCGCGGTTCTCGCGCAAGCGGATGTAGATGGCCGCGCCGCCGGCCTCCTCGCCCCTCGACTGGACCTCGAAGAGGGCCTGCTGGCTCTTGATGAGCTGCGAGAGCTGCTTGAAGCCGTAGGTCCGGGGGTCGAAGCCGGGGTCGAGCTGGCGCAGATAGAACCCGATCTCGCCGAGGTTGGCCCAGCCGTCCTCGTGGACGGCCATATCGAAGGCGCCCTTGAGCAGGGGCACGGGGTCGTACTTGCCGGCCTTGTCCTCGCGGTCCTCGCGGTCCTCGCGCTCGTCGTGCTCCTCCCGGGTTTCCTTGGCGCCGTCCTTTCTGGCCGCGCCGCCCCGGCCGCGCCGCCGCGGCTCCCTGGGCTCGCGCTCCCGGCCCCGGGGGACGAGGTTCTCGGTGTAGATGAAGACGTTGCAGGCGTTGACGAAGGCCTTGGGCGTCGTGCGCTTGCCGATGCCCATGACGAAGAAGCCCATCTCCCGGATGCGCGTCGCCAGGCGGGTGTAGTCGCTGTCGCTCGAGACGATGCAGAAGCCGTCGACCAGGTGGCCGTGGAGGATGTCCATGGCGTCGATGATCATGGCGCTGTCGGTGGCGTTCTTGCCGATGGTGTAGCGGAACTGCTGGATGGGCTGGATGGCGTTGTCGTGGAGGGCGTTCTTCCAGCCCGACATGTTGGACGTCGTCCAGTCGCCGTAGATGCGGCGGATGGTCACCAGCCCGTACTTGCCCGCCTCGGTCAGGATCTGCCCGATGAGCGAGGGCTGGGCGTTGTCGCCGTCGATGAGCAGGGCGACTTTTCGGGTTTTTTCTTCGATGAACGGCTCGGCCATGGAAGTGTCCTTTCTCAGGGCGGCGATTCCGGCCCCATCTTAACCTATTTGTTACGGGAAATCCAAGCGTTCCCGGATCCTCAGGCCTCCTCGAGCACCTTCCAGCCCAGGGCGTCGGCCAGCGCGAAGACCGGTTCCTTGAGGTCGCCGTAGACGGTCACGCGGTGCCAGCCCCAGTGGTCCCATTCGCTGAAGAGCTTCTCGATGTCGCCGACCGGCTCGACGGCGAGCTTGGTCCGGCAGGCCCGGTCGTCGGGGGCATTGGCCACGGCCTTGCCCCGGTGGAAGAGGATCTGCTTGCGCTCCGGCGAGAACTCGACGGTCGTGGTCATGTAGCCGAGCGGCAGGACCGAGCGGACCGAGGCGCCCTGCCGGTCCTCGGAATGGGTCAGGATCTCGAAGGGATTGGCCGGGCCGGCCGGCCCGAACGCCCTGTTCGACGCGACGCAATGGGCGTAGATGATCTGGCGCGTCGCGGTGTCGATGACCGGGTCGGAGATGTAGCCGGGCCGGCCTTGGGTCAGGGCCGTCATCGTCACCATCGTCGCCGTCGACCGGACGTCGCACTCGCAGGCCCCGACGAGCCCCTCGTTGAGCAGCTCGTGGAAGCCGAGGCACGGGTAGGCGTGGATGTGGCCGCCGTAGAAGCCGCCGAGGCAGTTGATGGTGATGGCGTTGGCGCCGTGCTTCTTGAGGACGGCCTTCTGCCCGAGGTACATGGCCGCCGACGTGTCGAGCGTCTCCCGGTCGACGCCCTCGATCCGGCCGCCGTCTTCTGCCAGCGGTCGGCGACGGCCGCCGCCTCATCCTTGTCGGCCGCGGACCAGGCATCGTTCACCTCGGCGAAGGGGACGTTCACGACCTCGATCCCCATGCCTTCCCCGACGGCCGGGGCGATGCCCGGCCAGTTCCCGCCGACGGCCAGGATCTTCGACTCCTTCATCTTCCGCAGGCAGTCGCCGGCGGAGAGACAGGCCAGGTCGTCGGCCGCGACGGAGAGGTCGCCCGGCCCGGGCGTCGCCGCGCGACGTGCCGATGCGACCAGCGCGCCGAACTCGCCTGCCGCTCCGCTCTTCTTCACCGTGTCGAAGGCCCGGCCGGCGGCGACGAGGTCCTCGCTCCGGGACGAAGCGACGAACCCGAGGTTGGATGTTTTCTTGCGGAGGAAATCGGCCGTGTAGACGAGGAAGCCGCCGCTCCCGCCGTACGGGAAATCGACGTAGAGCGTGGGCTTGCCCGACGCGGCGACCGTCTGGACGACGCGGTTCCAGCAGTTGAGCTGGCAGACGATGTAGCCGTCCATCGGCGCGGCCGCGTCGGCGGCCAGGATCTTCTCGGCTTCCTCCGGTCCCTTGGCCATCGAGGTCGCGAGATCCCAGTTCGGAAAGCTCCGTGTCAAGGTCCCCGTGATCCCGTCCATCACCGGCTGGAAATCGAAGCCGACGTTGGGCCAGTCGGGCCCGGGTTGAACGACCGCGTGAAGGGCGTAGATGACGCGGATCCGGGTTTTGGCGGCCTTGCCGCAACCCTGGAAAAGTCCGGCTGTCGCCAGCGTTCCCAGGGCGCCGGCGGAGGCCGTCGCGATGAAACGGCGCCGGCTCAGGGGGCATCCGGCGCACAGGGTCGGGCTTTTTTCGTTCTTCATCGGTCCTCCTCACTCTCTCCCGTCGCGGCCGCGTCCGGCCGCGTGACGGCCGTCCCGATGCTAATTCAGGGTCGAAGCCCTGTCAAGGAAAGGACGATTGACCGGGGCCGGAAAAACCCGTTATAGTACGCTGGAATGACACGGATCACGCGCCGGACATTTCTCGGCGTCACGGTGGGCGCTGCGGCCGGACTCGTTCGGAGCGGGGCGGCCCGGGGACACGGCCTCGCGCGGGAAGGCTCCGCCCCCGCGGCGACCTTCGAGCTCGGCCTGGCCTCCTACTCGTTCCGGGAGTTCGACCTCGACGCGACCCTGGCCATGGCCCAGCGCCTCGGGCTCCGCCGCATCGCCCTCAAGGACATGCATCTCCCTCTCGACAGCTCGGACGCGCTCATCCGGGCGACGGTCGCCAAAGCCGGGGCCCTCGGACTCGCTGTGTACGGCTGCGGCGTCGTCTACATGACGAACGAGGCCGAGGTCGACCGCGCCTTCGCCTACGCCCGGGCAGGGGGCCTGGGTGTCATCGTCGGCGTCCCCGAACACGGCCTCCTGGCCCGGGCCGAGAAACGCGTCCGCGACACGGGCATCCGGCTGGCCATCCACAACCACGGGCCGGGAGACCGCCGCTACCCGACGCCGCGATCGGTCCTCGACCGCATCGGATCGCTCGATCCCCGGATAGGGGTGTGCCTCGACGTCGGGCACTGCGAGCGCTCGGGCCTCGACCCTTCGGCGGCGGCCGCCGCATGCGGACCGCGTCTGCTCGACGTCCATCTGAAGGACGTCACCGCCGCGTCCGAAGCCGGCGTCGCCGTCGAGGTCGGCCGGGGGGTCGTGGACATCCCCCGTTTGCTGCGGACGCTCCGCGGGATGGGCTACCGCGGCACGGCCGCCTTCGAGTACGAAAAAGACGGCCGGGATCCCCTGCCGGGACTGGCCGAATCCGTCGGCTACGTCCGGGGAGTCCTCGCGGCTTCGGACCCGGGCCGGAAAACCTAGAGGAACGGAGGTCGGGCATGTCGACCCGGGAACGACTCGCGAGCCTCGACGCCTTTCGCGGCTTCGACATCCTGGCCATGGTCTTCGTCAATTATATCGCGGGGATGAAGGCCATCCCGTTCTTCCTCAGGCACGCCGCCGCCGACCAGGACGTCTTCACCCTGACCGACGTCGTCTTCCCCGGATTCCTGTTCATCATGGGCGTGTCCATCCCCCTGGCCCTGGCCAAGAGGCGGGCCCGGGGCGAGAAAACACTCGCCCTCGTCGGACACGTTCTCGTTCGCACGCTGGCCCTCCTTTTCCTCGGCGTCCTGCTCGTCAACGAGGACCGGTTCTCGGCCGCGGCCGCGGGGATCGGCAAGGACCTCTGGTACTTCCTGGCCACTCTGGCCGTATTCGCCCTGTGGGCCGTTGTCCCGAAGGAGGCGACCCCGGGAAAAAAGCGCTTTCTCACGGCTTTGAAGATCGCCGCCGGTATCCTCCTCATCGCTCTCCTCGTCATGTTCCGCGGCCGGAGCGGGGACGGCCGAACGATCTGGCTGCAGACGTCCTGGTGGGGCATTCTGGGCATGATCGGCTGGTGCTATCTCGCCGGCGCTCTCCTCTTCCTGGCGAGCCGCGGCGACAGGACGGTCCTGGCCGGCGCGGTCGGCTTGATGACGGCCCTTTACATCGGCAGCCGGCACGGCCTCCTCGACTTTCTCGGCCCTGTCAACGGCTTCATCGACGTCGGCAGCCTCTTCGGCTCCCACGCGGCCGTCGTCACGGCCGGGATGCTCGCCGGCACGCTCTTCCTGCCGGGGACGGAAGAGACCGGGCCGCGCGTCCGCATCCGTTCCCTGGCGATCCTGGGGTCGGCGCTCCTTCTCGCGGGGTTTGTCCTCCGCCCGCTCCATGGATTCAGCAAGATCCGCGGCACCGAGTCGTACGGCCTGGCCACGGCCGGGATCTGCTGCCTCGTCTTCCTTCTCTTTTACGCCGTCCTCGACGTCTTAAAAGGAAGGAATGCGGCGAACTTCCTCATCCCCGCCGGAAGGAATCCGCTCCTGGCCTATCTCCTGCCGGGGCTCGTCGGAAGCGCCGCGGCACTCCTCGGCGGCCTCCTCCGCTTCGACCTCGGACGGATCCTCTGGCCGTTCTACGGGACGGGAGGCCTCGCGGGCATGCTCAACGCCGCCGTGATGACGGGCGTCATCCTTCTTCTGACGACGGTCCTCACCCGGGCCGGGCTGACCCTGAAGCTCTGACGCGCGGGCCTCCGCGGACTACTTCGCGTAGTAACCCAGCGGGTACGAGACGCGGCAGCCTTCGCGGACGACGCGGACACCAAAGGTCCGGAAGCCGCCGTCGGCGGGGCCGGCGCCGGGGGCCAACGACAGGACGTAGTAATCGCGGGAGGTGTCGGCGGCGTTCTTGAACGCGGTCGACGGATTCAGCGAGCTGTCGGCCGTCCCGCCGGTCGCATGGGCGATCTCGACGAAGCCGGGGTAGGTGTCCTCGGACTGCTCGCGCATCGTCGCCCCGAAGACCCGCTGGCTCTTCTTCTCCACGAAGATGAAGTGGAAATCGATGCCCGCGTCGGCGAAGGCCCTCTTGACCCTGTCCGCGTCGAACGTCTTCTCGCGCTTGTAGAATTGGAAGAGGTCCATGAGGTTGCCGAGGATGTCGGGATTGTCCTGGTAGAGGCTCATCAGCCGGGTCATCGTCGTCGGGCTGATCTCGGGCCGGTATTCCCTCTGGTAGAACATGATGACCGTTTTCTGACCGGGCGTGGGCTTGAGCGAACCGGCGAAGGCCAGGAGCTTGGCCTCGTCGACCAGCCGGAGGCTCTCCATCGACATCAGCGCCTGCCGGTAGCGGTCGATCTGCATCTCCAGGCCGAAGCCGCCCGACGTTTCCATCGTCGGATCGGTCGCCATGTCCTCGTCGAAGGTCGTCGTGCTGCCCCCGATGGATTTGGTCAGCCGCTTGAGCTCATTGATGAGGTTGCGGTACTCGCCGCTGCCGCGCAGGACGTCCTTGCGCAGGACGTCCTTCATGCTCTTCTGAAGCTCGGCTTTCGGGCGTTGGGACAGCGCGTCCCGCTGCAGGTGGTAGGGCTTGAACGGCGTGACGAGGGACACGGCGTCCCCGGGGATGAGCACGGACGCGAAGAGATAGTCGACGGCGGTCGCGAGGGCCGGGTCCCAGTCCATGATCTGGAAGAGCAGGGTATAGGACCGCTCGAGGCTGACCGGGATGGACCCTTCGCCTTCCCGGCGCGCGAACTGGCCGCCCCGGACGAGGGAGAGGGCGCTCACGGGCAGGGTCCGTCCGTCCTCGAGGACGGCGAAATCGGCGAGCGTGAGATCGTCCACGAACCGGCCCCCGGCCGTGACGTGGACGCGAAGCTCCCGGGCCGCCGGGAGCGAAGCCGGCGTTTCCTGGGCCGCGGCAACCCAAGATACCGCCCCCAGGATCGATGCGATCGATAAGATCCGGACGATCCTTCGTGTCTTCATACCCTTCTCCTCTGCCGTCAAACTAACCGTATTCTACCATGATATGACCAGCAAGAAATATGCCATGGCCGCCAGGCGGGAGCTACCCGGGCCCTGTAAAGAACCGGTCCGGATGTCAAGCTTCTTTCCGCCCGCCCCGGTCTTTGTTGGGCAGGCCTTCCGCTTTCCTAACCCTTTCGATAATGGTAGAATGAACGAAGGAGGTCACGATGAAAAAGAAGGTTATCATAGCCGGGCTCCTGGCGGTCCTCGCCGCCTCCTCATTCGTCGCCGCCCAGGACTGGAAAGGCAAGGGCCGCCTCGGCGGCATCGTCCTCGACCAGGCCGGGGCCCCGATCGAAGGGGTCCGGGTGAAGCTGTTCTCCCTCAAGGCCCAGGAAGGGATCGATGTCAAGACGGACAAGTCCGGCCGCTGGATGGCCGCCTGGATCCGCAGCGGCGGCTGGAACCTTGACTTCGAGAAGGTCGGCTACATGCCCAAGAAGCTCGTCGTCGAGATCTCGGAGAACAAGAAGAACCCCGACGTCGAGATCAAGCTGGAGAAGGTCGAAGGCCTGGTCCTGACCGACGAGATTAAGGACCTCCTGACCCGCGGCAACGACTTCTTCGACAAGAACGATTACGCCGGGGCCCTGGCCGTCTACGAAGAGCTCCTCGTCAAGTATCCCGACGCCTACCCCGTCTACCTGAACATCGGCAACTGCCATTTCGCGCAGGAGAAGTACGACCTGGCCGAGGAATATTACCTCAAGCTCCTGGAGAAGGACCCGAAGAGCGTCAACGCCCTCATCGCCGTCGGCAACTGCTACGCCAACCGCGGCGATGCCGCCAAAGCCCAGGAATGGTACGGCAAGGTCGAGTTCGAGAAGATCGAGGACGCCACGGTCCTCTACAACCTGGGCACGATCTATTACAACAACGCCAAGTTCGAGGACGCCCTGAAGTTCTACCGGAAGGCGGTCGAGGTGCAGAAGGATTCGACCGACGCCCTCTACCAGCTCGGTCTGACCTACCTGAACCTCCAGAAGAACGCCGAGGCCATCGACGCCTTCGAGAGCTTCCTGAAGATCGACGCCGATTCCGAGAAGGCGGCGCAGGTCAAGGGCTTCCTCGAATATCTCAAAAAAAAATAGTCTCCGCACCGGAGACCCGGGGAGGGACGGCATGTTGACGCCTAAGCGTTTGGTCCCCGCTTTCCTCTTGGCCGCCGCGGCCCTCGCCGCGACCGGCCTCTTCGCGGCCAAGCCGAAGCTCGATCCCGAGAGCGAGAAATTCTACCGGACCGCCCGGTTGATCATGACCAAGGAAGAGAACAGGATCTTCCAGCGGCTGCCGGACGTCCCGGCGCGCCGGGAGTTCATCGAGGACTTCTGGCTCAAGCGGGATCCCGACCCCGACACGCCGCTCAACGAATACCGGCGGGAGTTCGAGGCCCGCGTCGATTTCGTGAACAAGCGGTTCAACAAGGAAGGCGGGCCCGGATACAACACCGACCGGGGCCGGGTCTACATCTTCATGGGCCCCCCGGACAAGATCGAGGAATTCTCCCCCCAGTCCCGTTCGTCCGCCCTGGGCTTCACCTACTGGTGGAGCTATTACGACGACCGGCTGGCCATCGAATTCGCCGACGAGAAGGGCTCGGGCAAGTTCCGCATCACCGATTACGAGGGCGACCTCTTCGAGGCCATGGACCTCATGAAGCTGGGGCGGTTCACCCGGGCCGACGACGTCTTCAGCAAGAAGTTTTTCAAGTTCGAGACGACCTACGATCCGGCCCGGCAGGAGATCACCGTCCGCATTCCGGCCAAGTCGCTGGTCCTCCGGGAGAACGACACCGGCGGCTTCCAGACCGACCTGAGGTTCCGGATCTACATCTACGCCGACGAGGGCGCGACGAAAGAGAGCTTCACCGAGACCCGCTCCACCGTGACCACGGTGGCCGAGATCGACAGCCTCAAGACCGTTGCGTTCACGTTCGCCCGGACCCTCCGGCCCGGGACGAACTTCGTCGACGTGATCATCCAGGGCCCGGAAGGGACGCAGGGCAAGATCCGTCAGATGTTCGAGATCAAGGTCCCCCGCCCGAAGACATGACCAAAGGAGCCCAGGCCATGCGCCGTCCGATCCGACTCGCCCTCCTCGGCCTCGCCCTGTTCGCAGCGCTGCTCGCCGCCGGACAGAAAGCGACCGTCAAGGACCTGGCCCCCCGCTTCCAGGAGTGGCTGAACCTCGTCGCCTACCACATCCAGCCGGTCGAGAAGGACGTCTTCATGAAGCTGACGACCGACCGGGACCGCGACGTGTTCGTCGAGACGTTCTGGAAGCAGCGCGATCCGACGCCGGGCACGCCCGAGAACGAGTACCGGGACGAGATCGTCAAGAGGTTCAAGTACTGCAACCAGTTCTACGGCCGGGGGACGACGCGCGAGGGCTGGAAGACCGACATGGGCCGCATCCACATGATCCTCGGCCCGCCCGCGAGCGTCGAGCACTTCGAGGCCTCGATCGGGCTCGTTCCCTGCTACTCCTGGAGCTTCTACGGGGACGCCCGGCGGGACCTGCCGCCCCAGTTCTACCTCCTCTTCTACCAGCGCGGCGGCGTCGGCGAGTTCAAGCTCTACGACCCGGTCACCGACGGCCCGTCGCGCCTGCTCCTCGACCAGAAGAAGATCGAAGACCCCTTCGACTACAACACGCTCTACGAGATGATCATGGACATCGCCCCGACCCTGGCCGAGATCGCCATCACCCGCATCCCGGGCGAATACAACTACGACCTGTCGCCGTCGCCGCGCAACGCCATGCTCCTCGCCGACATCATGGAATCGCCCAAGCTGGACGTCAATCCGTCCTACGCCACCCACTTCCTCAATTACAAGGGCCTCGTGTCGACCGAGTACCTGACCAACTACGTCGAGAGCGACGCCGCGACGGCCGTGCTCGAGGACCCGGTCACGGGCCTGCGCTTCTTCCACTTCTCCATGGTCCCGGCCGAAGTCAACGTCGACCTCTACGAGCCGAAAAGCCAGTTCTACTGCAACTTCCAGGTCAACGTCAGCCTCCGCGACGGCGAGGCCATCGTCTTCCAGTACAGCCGGGAATTCCCGCTCTATTTCCCGGAGGACTCCTGGGACAGGGTCAAGGCCAGCGGCCTGGCCATCGAGGAGTCCTTCCCCATCGCCGAGGGTAAATACGCGCTGAGCGTCCTCCTGACCAACACGGTCGGCAAGCAGTTCAGCCTCCTCGAGAAGACCGTGGAGATCCCGCCGGCCGCGACCTCGCCTTCGATCGAGGGCCCCTTCCTCGGCTACAAGTACGAAACCTATCCGCGCGACGTCCACATCCCGTTCAAGGTCCTGGACAAGAAGCTCGTCGTCGATCCCAAGAGGACCTTCGCCACGGGCGACGGCATCGCCGTCCTCTTCAACGTGCTGAACGCCACCCCGGAACTCGTGGCCGGCGGGGAAGCGCGGATCGTCGTCCAGGGCCTCCGGGAGGCGAATCCCGTCCGCAAGACCTATACGGTCCGGCTGGATGCCCCCGCGGCCGGGCGGATCCTGAGCTTTCCCTACCTGATCCCGGCCGGGGAGCTCGAGCCCGATTACTACGAGATCTCCGTCGTCCTGGCCGGGCCGGGCGGAGAGGTCCTCGATGAGAAAACGGACACGATGACCGTTTCGCCGGCCGCGGCGATCGGACATCCGATCGCCAACGCCAAGGGCATCCCGGTGGCCAACCAGTTCCTCTTCCGCTACATGATCGGCGAACAGCTCGAAAAGACAGGCCGCGCGGCCGCGGCCCGGCCCTTCTACGAGGAGGCGTTCCGGTCGAGGCCGGACTACGCGGAGGGGGTCGTCCGCTACGCCAACTTCCTCATCAGGACCGGAGCGTTCGACCGGGCCCTCGAGATCGCCGAAACCCTGCGCCAAGACGAAAAGCGCCAGTTCGTCTACCGCGTCATCCGCGGCCAGGCCCTGTTCGGCCAGGAGAAGTACGAGGGCGCCCTGGTCGAGCTGCTCCAGGCCAATAAGCTCTACAACAGCGAGACGGACGTTCTCAACTCCCTCGGGAAATGCTACTTGAAGCTGGGCAGGAGGACGGAGGCCTTGGACGCTTTCACCGCCTCCCTGAGGCTCAATCCCGACCAGCCCGAGATCGGCAAAATGGCCGAGGAACTTAAACGCTGATCCCTTTTTTATCCATTTTTTTGAACTTTATTCAAATAATTGTAGATTCAGGCTGAGTCCTCCGTCCTCTCCTGTCGCCTAATCCCTTGTCCTCGAACATGTTAGGAGATGCCCCGTGCCGCCGCCCGGTTGGCACATGATTTGCTAATTAAAATCTACAAATAAGGCGGATATTCACGTGGCAAGAACGAACATTATTCCAAGAAAGATCGGAGGTGGTAATGATCTAGGGCATTCCTGTATCGGGAATGGGGTGAGTGGCGGACCACTCGAACGGAGGTTATGGATAATCGACAGGAGGTATGATTCATGAAGAAGTTTCTCGTCGTTCTCTCCCTGCTGCTGCTCGCGGTGACGCTGCCGGCGCAGGTCAGAACCGGAAACATCTACGGGAAGATCACCGACACGGAAGGGAACCCCCTGCCCGGCGTGAGCGTCAAGCTGACGGGAACGCAGATGGCAGGCCTCTCGACGGTCAGCGGAGAAACGGGCATCTTCCGGTTCGTGTCGCTCTCTCCCGCCACCTATGAGGTCAGGGCCGAGCTGACGGGATTCAAGCCCTCGTCCCAGACGGGCATCGTCGTCAACATCGGCTCCAACGCTGAGATCAACCTGGTCCTCGAGGTCGGGACCCTCGAGGAGCAAATCACGGTCGTCGCCCAGACCCCCGTCGTCGACGTCAAGAAGACGTCGGTCGGGCAGAACATTGACAAGGAAGCCATGCAATCCCTGCCGACGGCCCGCGACCCGTGGGTCGTCCTGCAGCTGGCTCCCTCGATCATGGTCGACCGCGAGAACGTCGGCGGCAACGAGTCCGGCCAGCAGTCGGGCTTCGTGGCCAAGGGCGACGCGACCGGCGGCATGGGCCGCAACCAGGGCGCCAACAACATCTGGTCGGTCGACGGCATCGACATCACCGACCCGGCGGCCCTCGGCGGATCGGCCCTCTATTACGACTTCGACATGTTCGAAGAACTGAACGTGACGACGGGCGGCGCGGCCGACGTCTCCGTTCAAACGGGCGGCGTCGCCCTGAACATGGTCACCCGGCGCGGCGGCAACAGGACGAGCCTGGCCGGCCGGTTCTACCTGACCGACAACTTCTTCCAGAGCGATAACCTGACGGACGAGCTCCGGGCGAAGGGTGTCCTCAACACCAACAAGATCCAGCAGATCAAGGACTTCGGCTTCAACGCCGGCGGCCCGATCATCAAGGACAAGCTGTGGTGGTGGGGCGCCTACGGCGTCCAGGACATCTTCGTCTATACCATCACCGGGAACAAGGACCAGTCGCTCCTCAACAACTACAACATCAAGCTGAACGCGCAGATCCTGCCCAACAACCGGTTCGAGGCCCTGGTCACCTCCGGCGCGAAGGAAAAGTTCGGCCGGAACTCCAGCCTGGCCAAGCCCGAAGGCGACCACCAGACGGGCAAGTACCACTGGGGCAGCCCGATCGTCAAGTTGCAGGACGAGCACGTCTTCGGCAACAACATGTACCTGTCCCTGAAGTACTCCTTCAACGACGCCGGCTTCGGCTGGCGCCCGATCACGGACGAGGGCGTCGAAAACCCCATCGTCTACGACAACACAGCGCTGAAGTACGTCGCGTTTAAGTCCGGCGCTAAGACCAGCTGGGGCTCCTACGGCGTCGCCCGGCCCCGCAACAACTTCCAGGTCAACGCCAGCTACTTCAACGACACCCTGTTCAGCATGTCGCACGAGTTCAAGGTCGGCGCGGAGTACTCCAACAAGAAGCAGACCTATCACACGGGCAACCTGCAGGGCTTCGACATCAACAGGAACTACAGCTCCCTCGTCGTCGACACCGACAACGACGGCACGCGGACGACCGGCGAGATGGCCGGCTGGCAGCGCATCGCCCTGTACCGTTCCGCCGAAGGCGCGGACGTGGCCGACCAGTACGCCGGCTACGTTCAGGACACGATCACCAAGGGCAACTTCACCGCGACACTCGGCCTGCGTTACGACCTGCAGATCCCGAGCGCCGGCGCCTTCTCCCGTTCCGCCGTCTACGGCGGCGAGCCCGCCTGGGACATGGTCTTTGACCCCGCCACGACGAGCGTCCTCGACGGCATCCTGCCCGACGTCTCGACCGACCCGGTCAAGGGCACCAACAAGATCGTCAACGGCGCTGCGCACGCCTATTCCTGGTCGACCTGGTCGCCGCGCCTGGGCTTCACCTGGGACATCAACGGCGACGGCAAGACCGTGGCCAAACTGGCCCTGTCCCAGTACGGCGACGTCATGGGCGTCGGCTGGTGGGCCAGCGCCCCGCTCGGCTCTGGCGGCGGCCTTCGGTACTGGTGGAGGGACGCCAACGCCGATACGCAAGCCCAGCTCACGGAGCTCTGGTGGAGCTACCGAAACGGCTCCACGATCGGCTCGAGCTACGGCACCTACCAGGTGTTCAACAGCGACGGCTCCCTGACCGCTGCGGCCAATGATGCGCTGGCGGGCGCCTACGGCAGCGACGCCTATCGCGCCGGAATGTACTACAGTTTCGACTACAACGATCCCATCAACCTGGACTACGAAAGCGGCATCACCGACTACTTCATGAGCCGCAAGGACCAGGCCTCCACCCGGACCCGCGAACTCCTGCTCACCCTCGAGCGCGAACTCATGCCCGACCTGTCGATCGCCCTCAGCGGAACCTACCGCAAGTACGACAAGTTCGACCTGGGCATGACCTACTACCCCGAGGAGTTCTATCCCGACTACACCGGGCCGCGGATCGTCGATCCGGCCAACCCGCCCGCGGGCGGCTGGTACGTCCAGGCCGGGACCGTCCCCAACAGCGTCGAGATCGGCGGCGTCACCTACAGCTCGGGCATGATGGCCGGCGAACCCTACTACATGGCCGGCCCGAACATGCCCACCGATGCCACCAACTACGTTGTCTACCGGAAATCCGACCAGTACAAGACCTACATGGGCGTCGACCTGGTCCTGAACAAGAGACTGTCCAACAAGTGGTTCGCCAACGCCTCCATCACGTGGCAGTCTCAGAAGAGCTTCTGGGGCAACGATTACTTCGATCCGACCAACTACGACGTCTTCAACGGCAAGCCCTACGGAGACTGGGGCGGCGGCGCCAGCGGTAAGCTGGCCGTCCTGATGTACACCCGGTGGATGGCCAAGGTGAGCGGCCTCTACCAGCTGCCCCTGGGCTTCGACATCTCCGGGACCTTCAACGCCCGCGAAGGCTGGCGGATCCCCAACTACTACTGGCTCTATGACGATCTCGCCCCGAACCCCGTCGCCGACCAGTGGGTGGACGTCTATCCCATCGGCTATCTCGAGGACAAGCTGCCCATGTTCTGGAACGTCACGATGCGTATCGAGAAGAAGATCAACATCGGGCAGGGACGGCTCTACCTGATGGCCGACTGCTTCAACATCTTCAACTCGGCCATCGAGAACCGGTCCTACGAGAAGTACTACGGCGACGCCTACACGGACCACGGAGTCCAGTGGGCAGGCGCCCCCAGCGACATCAGCTGGGTCTACGCCAACAACGGCTACATCAACGAGATCCTCAACCCCCGCATCTGGAGATTCGGGGCCCGGTTCGAGTTCTAAGGAGCAGACGCAGAAGCAGAAGCACAAACGGAAGCAGAAGCACGAAAGCCCGCCCCGGCGACAGCCGGGGCGGGCTTTTTCTTTTCCGGCCCCGCCCATTTGACATCGCCCCCGGGCTCCATTAGCATAGCCCTCTCGGAGACCGGAACAACACCATGAAATTGAGCCTCTTTCCCAAGGACCACAAGTTCTTCGAGCTCTTCCGCCGGGACGCCGCCAACCTCAAGGAAGGCGCCCTGGCCCTCCAGGAGCTCGTCGACCACTTCCCGGAAAAGCGCGGAGACGTCGAGAAGAAGTACGACCACATCAAGCGGATCGAGCACCAGGGCGACAACATCACCCTCGAGATCATCACCAAGCTCCGCGACACCTTCATCACTCCGTTCGAGCGGGAGGACATCCACGCCCTGACCAGCGGCCTCGACGACGTGCTCGACTGCATCGAGGGCGTGGCCAGCCGGATGTGGACCTTCAATCTGGAGCGGCCGACGCCCGCGATCAAGAAGCTCGTCGACATCATCGTCAAGGCGGTCGATCAGATCGTCGAGGCCGTCGACCACCTGGCGACGCTCAGTCACGTCCACGCCTTCTGCAAGCAGATCAACATCCTCGAATACGAAGCCGACGTCGTCTGCCGCGAGGCCATCGCCGATCTCTTCGAGAAGGCCGAGACGGCCGCCGAGATCAAGGACCTCATCAAGCTCAAGGAGATCTACACCCGGCTCGAGGTCGCCGCGGACCGCTGCGAGGACGTGGCCAACGTGATCGAGGAGATCATCGTCAAGTCCACCTGAGCCTCATGCCCGACGCCGGATTCCTTTTCGTCCTCTTCATCATCTTCGTCGCGCTGGCGTTCGACTTCACCAACGGCATGCACGACGCGGCCAACTCCATCGCCACCGTCGTCTCGACGCGCGTCCTGTCGCCGCGCCAGGCCGTCCTCTGGGCCGCCTTCTTCAACTTCATCGCCTTCCTCATCTTCGGCACCGGGGTCGCCCACACGATCGGCGCCGGGATGATCGACATCTCCATCGTCACCCCCCAGGTCATCTTCGCCGCCCTCCTCGGAGCCATCGGCTGGAACCTCTTCACCTGGCTCATGGGCTTGCCGACGAGCTCCTCCCACGCCCTGATCGGCGGCTACGCCGGGGCGGCCATCGTCAAGGCGGGGCCGGGCGCCATCATCGCCCACGGCTGGGTCAAGACGGTCATGTTCATCTTCATCGCCCCTCTCCTCGGCATGGCCCTGGGTGTCCTTTTCATCACGGCCACCACCTGGATCGTCCGTAAAGGGAACCCGACCCGGATCAATAAGGAGGCCCGACGCCTCCAGCTCCTGTCCGCGGCCCTCTACAGCCTCGGCCACGGCGGTAACGACGCCCAGAAGACGATGGGCATCATCGCCAGCCTGATCTACGCCGCGGGCTGGACCAAGACCTTTCACATCCCGCTCTGGGTCGTCCTCTCCGCCCACGCGGCGATCGCCTTGGGAACCGTCTCCGGGGGCTGGCGCATCGTCAAGACGATGGGCCAGAAGATCACCAAGCTTCGGCCGATCGACGGCTTCTGCGCCGAGACGGCCAGCGCCATCAGCATCTTCGTCGCCACCCACGCCGGGGTGCCCGTCAGCACGACCCACGTCATCACCGGAGCCATCTCGGGCGTCGGTGCGGCCAAGCGCCTGTCGGCCGTCCGCTGGGGGGTGACCCTCAAGATCGTCTGGGCCTGGATCTTCACCATCCCCGGCGCCGCCCTGACCGCCGCGATCGCCTACACGATCGTCAACTTCGTCGATAGGTACATGGTCTAGGCCGTGCCCATAGCACTCGCCGCGCTCGCCCTCGCCGCCGTCCTTTTTGCGCCGGTCGCGCTGCCCGCCGCGCCGGACCAGGGCGCCGGCGTCTTCCGTGTCCGGGACGTCCTGCCGGCCGACGGTCTCATCGTCTCGAGCGTCGTCGCGATACGCGATCAATCCGTCCTCGACGCCCATTACTACCTGGCCGACGAGACCGTCCTGGGACTCGGCAGGCGGACCGACGCGGTCTTCGCCCGCTACAAGGCCGGCGCCGGGGAAGCGCTCGTCCTGGCCGTCGCCTATCCCGCGGCGGGAGACGTCGCCAGGATCTACGCCCGGTTCGGCAGCGACTTCTTCTCCGGGAAGTTCGAGGCCGGATCGTCCCTGTTCCTGGAACGCCTCGAGACCGGCGACTGGGGCGCCATCGCGCGGACGGGCCGCGTCCTCGTCGTCGTGCTGGAGGCGCCCGACCGGGCCGGCTGCGAAACCCTCCTCCGGCGTCTCTTGGAAACAGCTCTCGCCGCCGACCGCTGATCCCCCCCGCCCAGAATTCCCTTGATTCCGGCCCGCGGCCTGGTTTATTTTAGCCGCGATACCGAACGCCCCTTGACGGGAGGAGACCCCATGACCGAACCCGCGACGCCCAAGCCGAAGTTCCCCGCGACCTTCTGGACGGCCAACACGATCGAGCTCTTCGAGCGGGCCGCCTACTACTCCATGGCCTCCTTCATGGTCATCTACCTCAAGGAATCCCTGGGCATGAGCCCGAGCTTCGCCACCTTCCTCAACGGCTCTCTTCTCTGGGGCATCATCTACTTCATGCCCATCCTGTCCGGGACCCTGGCCGACAAGTTCGGCTTCAAGCGGTCGCTCTCGGTCTCGTTCGTCCTGATCGCCCTGGGCTATTTCGTCATGGGCAACGTGCAGCGGCTCTGGCCCGGCCTCATCGGCAAGGGCGCGGCCGAGACCGTCGACTTCACCGTGCCGGTCGTCCTGGGCATCGTCCTCATCGGCCTCGGCGGCTCGATCGTCAAGCCCTGCATCGCCGGCACGGTCCAGAAGACGGCGGGCACGCGGGCGACGCTCGCCTTCGGCATCTTCTACATGGTCATCAACATCGGCTCGATCACCGGCCGGAGCGTGTCCTACTTCATCCGGACGAACCTGGGCATCCCGGCCATCTTCACCTACGCCGCGACCGCCTTCGCCCTGATCGGGCCTGCTGGTCACGCTGTTCGTCTACCGGGAGCCGCAGTACGTCAGCGACGGCATCAAGGACGGCCAGCAGGTCCGGAAGCGGACGCTCGGACAGGCCCTGGCCGGGCATCTTCGTCGTCCTGAAGAACGTCAAGTTCGTCTTCCTCATCCTCGTCCTGGGCCTGTTCTGGTTCCTCTACATCCAGCTCTACAACCTCATGCCCCTGTTCATGCGCTACGTCGACCCGAACGCCCCGATGGAGCTCTACACCCTGGCCAATCCGATCATGATCGTCTGCTTCCAGCTCCTCATCACGCGCCTGGTCAAGAGGTGGACTGCCGATCAAGACCATCATGATCGGGGCCATCGTGGTGACGCTCGGGATGCTGGTCAACGTCCTGCCGCCCCTGCTGTTCGCCGACCCCAACGTGAAGATCGGCGTCCTCGGGCTGAGCCTGCCCCTGGCCGGGATCTTCATCCTCGATCTCGATCGCCTCCATGGCAGTGGGCGAAATGATGGCCTCGCCGCGCATCTACGAATACATCGGGGCGATCGCCCCCAAGGGGCAGGAGGGCCTCTACCTCGGCTACGCGAACCTGCCGATCGCCCTGGCCAGCATCGTCGGCGGGCCGATCGGCGGGCGCCTCTTCGAGCGCTACATCAACACGCCGCTCAAGGAGGGCCGCCCGGTCGACACCGTGACGATGTGGCTCATCATCGTCGGGATCGGGGTCCTGTCGATCGTAGGGCTGGCGATCTACGACCGCTTGGTCGTCAAGGGGCACAAGGCCTGAGCCGGGTAGGGTTTATTTTTATTTTTTCTCCCATTTCCGGGCTTCCCTCTCGAGGCGGTGAGGGATGTTGCCTCGATGATCCCCGTTGCTGGAGGAGGGGACCCGCGCAGCGGGGGGGAACCGTGCAAACTGGTTCCCCGGGGGGCCGGGGAGCAAGAGGCATATCCCGAACCAAAGCCCAAGAGAGGGACTGCCCGGAATCGGGAGAAGAACCTTATTTTTTCTTCTTGGGCCCGGGCTTGGGCTTGGCCATCGTCCCGTCGTCGCAGGGCAGGTCCTGGTCGTAGTTGCGGGCCATCTCGGCCTGGGGCGCGACCGTGCAGAACGGCAGCGGCTCCATCTCCTTCTTGCAGCACAGGGGGATGGGCTGTCCCTTTTCGACCTTGGACTTCTTGCCGCACACCGAGCAGGTATATACGACTTCGCTCATCGCACTCTCCTTCGTTCGTTCACCTGGCCCTATATTAACACCTCGTAAAGCATGAGGCAATCGACCTCCCGTTCGATCGAGCATTCGCAAAGTTAGGGACTGCCGCACGTCGTCCCCGGGGATCCGCCCCGCGCAGGGGTGTTTCCGGAGGAAGCCGTGGGAGGGCGGAGCGGGGCGGATCCCCCGACGACGATTCGCGAGGCCATTCCGGCGGCCGAATGTTGACGATGTCCGGGGATTCTTGTAAGGTCATAGGGAGAAAACGCCCATGGTCCCGCAGAAAGACCTCGTCCTCGGCAACTACCGCCTCCTCGAGAAGCTCGGCGAGGGCGGCATGGGCGTCGTCTGGAAAGCGCGCGACCTCAAGCTCGACCGGGACGTGGCCGTCAAGTTCCTGCCCGAGGGCGCCGTCGACGAACCCGAGCGCCGGGCCTTCTTCGAGCGCGAAGCCAAGGCCGTCGCCGCCCTGAGCCACCCCAACATCGTCACCATCTTCGCCGTCGACGAGGCCGAGGGCACGAGCTTCTTCACCATGGAGCTCGTCGACGGCCAGCCGCTGTCCCGGCTCGTCGAGCCCAACGGCGTCGCCCTGGACCGCTTTCTCGAGATCGCCCTGCCCCTGGCCGGGGCCGTGGCCGCCGCCCACGCCCGGGGCATCATCCACCGCGACCTCAAGCCCCAGAACATCATGATCGACGCGACCGGCACGCTCAAGATCCTCGACTTCGGCCTGGCCCGCATCCTCCTGCCCCTCTCGCGTATGCTCGCCCGCGACGAGGGCTCGACGGCTACCCTCGACGCCGATTTCGCGGGGACGATCGCCTACATGTCCCCCGAACAGCTCCGCGGCCTGCCCGTCGACCACCGCACCGACCTCTTCTCGCTCGGCGTCGTCCTGTTCGAATGGGCGACCGGCCGGCTCCCCTTCGGCGGCAAGACGGGCCCGGAGAAGATCGCCGGGGCCCTCAAGGAAGAGCCGATGTCGGCGATCGATCTCAACCCCCGTCTCCCCCGCTCGCTCGACCGCATCCTGCGCCACTGCCTCGAGAAGGAGCCGCGCTACCGCATGGCCTCGGCCCGCGACCTCCGCGACGAGCTCGAGACCCTGCGCCTGTCCGCCGGGGAAGGCCGGACCGGCATCCCCTCGATCGCCGTCCTGCCCTTCGCCGACATGAGCCGGGAGAAGGACCAGGCCTACTTCTGCGACGGCATCGCCGAGGAGATCATCAACGCCCTGTGCCGGGTCCAGGGGCTGCGGGTCGCCTCGCGCACCGGTTCCTTCCAGTTCAAGGACACGGCGGCCGACCTCCGCGAGATCGGGAACAGGCTCCGCGTCGAATCGGTCCTCGAGGGCAGCGTCCGGAAGTCCGACAGCCGGCTGCGCATCACGGTCCAGCTCATCGAGGCCGCCCGCGGCTTCCACCTCTGGTCCGAGTCCTACGACCGGGAGTTCCACGACGTCTTCGCCATCCAGCAGGAGATCGCCCACAGCGTCGTCAAGGCCCTCCGGGTCACCCTCAGCCCCCAGGAGAAGGGCGCCCTGGCCGAAGTCCCGACGAGCGAGGTCCAGGCCTACGATTATTATCTGAGGGGCCGGAGCTTCTATTACCGCTACGGCCGCCACGACATCGAATTCGCCCTCCAGCTCTTCTCCCGGGCGATCGAGCTCGATTCCGGCTACGCCCTGGCCCACGCCGGCCTGGCCGACTGCTGGTCCTACATCTATCTCTATTCCGAGAGGAAGGACGCCGTCCGTCTGCAGGCCGAGGCGGCCGGTTGCCGGGCCGTCGAGCTCGCCCCCGATTCCGCCCAGGCCCAGGCCTCCCTCGCCGTGGCCCTCTCGCTCGGCCCGCGTAAGGAGGAAGCGAAGGCCGCTTTCGAGAAGGCCATCGAGCTCGACCCGACCCTGTTCGAAGCCTGGTACTTCTACGCCCGCCACGTCTTCGCCGGCGGCGACCTGCCCAAGGCGGTCTCGCTCTACGAGGAGGCCATGCGGGTACGGCCCGAGGACTTCTACTCCCCGCTGCTCATCGGGCCCGCTCTACGACAGGCTGGGCCGGACGGAGGACGCCCGGGCCGCCCGCGAACGCGGGCTCGCCCTCGTCGGTAAGCACGTCGACCTCCACCCCGACGACGCCCGGGCCCTCTACATGGGCGCCATCGGGCTCATCGCCCTGGGAGAGAAGGACAAGGGCCGCGACTGGGCCCGACGGGCCCGCAAGATCGACCCCGACGATCCGATGCTCCTCTACAACCTGGGATGCTTCCACTCGCTCGCGGGCGACGCCGAAGAGGCCGTCGACTGCCTGGAACGGGCCGCCGCGGGAGGCCTCCTCCAGAAGGGCTGGTACGAGAACGACGGCGACCTCGACGCCCTGCGCAGCCATCCCCGGTTCCAGGCTCTGCTCGAAAGGATGTGAAAGGTTCCGCCATGCCCCCGCTCGTCTCGGCCGTCCAACTGACCAAGAAGTACGGCGATCTCGTCGCCGTCGACGGCATCGACTTCGAGATCCTCGAGGGCGAGTGCTTCGGCTTCCTCGGCCCGAACGGCGCCGGCAAGACGACGACCGTGCGCATGATCCACTGCGTCTCGCCCCTGACCTCGGGGACGCTGACGGTCGCCGGGCATCCCGCGGCGATCGACAACCGGGCCCTCAAGCAGATCACCGGCGTCATCCCCCAGGAGATCAACCTCGACAACGACCTGACCGTCTTCGAGAACCTCGTCGTCTTCGCCCGCTTCTTCGACATCGGCCGCCGGGAGGCCAAGACCCGCATCAGTGAGCTGCTCCGCTTCGTCGAGCTCGAGGCCAAGGCCGAGAGCAAGATCTCGGACCTGTCGACGGGCATGAAGAGACGCCTGCTCATCGCCCGGGCCCTGATCAACCGGCCCCGGGTCATCGTCGCCGACGAGCCGACGACGGGCCTCGATCCCCAGGCCCGCCACCTCATCTGGCAGAGGCTCCGCCAGCTCAAGAGCCAGGGCGACGACGCTCATCCTGACGACCCAGTACATGGAGGAGGCCCAGCAGCTCTGCGACCGGCTGGTCGTCATGTACCAGGGCAAGATCCTCAAGGCGGGGACGCCGTCGCGTCTCGTCGAGGAGGAGATCGGCCGGGAGGTCGTCGAGATCCGGATGCCTCCCGAGGACGACGCCCGGATCCTCAACGAGCTCAGCGCTTTCTCCTGCGTCCATGAGCGGGTCGGCGACACGCTCTACTTCTACT
Source organism: uncultured bacterium (assembly GCA_963743755.1). GTDB lineage: Bacteria > Acidobacteriota > Aminicenantia > Aminicenantales > Saccharicenantaceae > RBG-16-66-30. The sequence goes on along the minus strand of CAVUQU010000008.1, from coordinate 52,022 downwards.
GCCGCGACGGCCACGCCCTGATGCGCAAGCTCCTCGAGCTCGACCTGCCCAACACCCTCCACCGTCCGGCGACGCTCGAGGACGTCTTCCTGAAGCTGACCGGACGGAGCCTCCATCGAATGAACCTCTCCTACCGCGTCCTCTACGTCTTCCTGAGCAACCTCTATTCCTACAAGCGGTTCGTCGTGCCGACGTTCCTCGTCAGCCTGGTCCAGCCGCTGTTCTACCTGATCACCTTCGGCATCGGCATGGGCGCCTACATGGGCGCCTTCGGCGGCAAGCCCTACCTCCACTTCCTCGTGCCCGGCGTCCTGATCACCGCCGTCATGATGTCCTCGTCCTTCGAGTGCCTCTACGGGACCTTCATCAAGATGGTCCACGAGAAGCTCTACGAATCGCTGATCGCGACGCCGGTCTCGGCCGACGACGCCGTGGCCGGCGACATCCTCTGGGGCTCGTTCCGGGGCCTCATCAGCGGCTCGCTGATGATGATCGTCGCCCTGGTCATGGGCGTGGCCCCGGCCTCGGCGGGACGCTTCGTCCTCCTCCTCGTCTTCATGGTCTTCGTCGGCATCCTCTTCGGCTCGCTGGCCATGATCGTCACCTCGATCGCCCCAAACTTCGATTTCTTCAGCTATTACACCGAGCTCGTCGTCACCCCCATGCTGTTCTTCTCGGGCGTCTTCTTCCCGCTCGACGAGTTCCCCGGCTGGATGAAGACGCTGGCCCAGTTCATGCCCCTGACCCACGTCGTCCGCATCTCCCGCTCGCTCTTCACCGGCGAGCCCGCGCCCGGGATCTGGGGAAGCCTGGCCGGCCTCGTCGTCCTGACGGCCGTCATCTTCGGCATCTCAACCCGGATGATGAGAAAACGCCTGATCAAATAGGAGCGCCCTATGGCCCACCGGACCCTCCGCGCCGCAGCCGCCGCGGCCGCCCTCGCCGCCGCCCTGGTTCTTCCCGCCTGCAGGAGGGAACCGCCTGCCCCGCCCGCCCTGCCCGACACAGAGACCGTGGGGATCAAAGAAGCCAACCGGACGGTCGTCCCGGTCAACCAGATCGTGACCCCGGCCGGGATCCAGGTCCCCCTGCCCGGTCTTCGGCCCCAGGCGCTGGCGTTGTCCACCGACGGGAAGCTCCTGGCCGTCTCCGGCAAGACGCCCGAGGTGGTCGTCCTCGACCCGGCCACAGGCGCCGTCCGCCAGCGTGTGGTCCTGCCGGCCGAGCCGGATGACGAGCCCAGTCCCGCGGCGACCTCCGAGAATATCCTCGAACCGGACGAAAAGGGGCAGCTGAGCTACACGGGCCTGGTCTTCTCACCCGACGGCCGCTTCCTCTACATGAGCAACGTCAACGGCAGCGTCAAGGTCTTCGCGGTCGGAGCGGACGGCGCTGTGACTCCGGCGCGCTCGATCCTCCTGCCCCCGGCCGGTGCGGCGCGCCGCGATGAGGAGATCCCGTCCGGGTTGGCCCTCGCCGGCGACGGACGGCGGCTCTACGTCTGCGGCAACCTGTCCAACCGCCTGTACGAGCTCGAAGCGACGACCGGCGAGGTCCTGCGGACTTTCGACGTCGGGGTCGCCCCCTTCGACGTCGTCCTGGCCCGCGGCAAGGCCTACGTCAGCAATTGGGGCGGACGACGCCCGGGACCCGGCGATCTCGCCGGACCGGCCGGCCACGGCACCGAGATCCGGGTCGATCCGGTCCGCCACATCGCCTCCGAGGGCTCGATCAGCGTCGTCGACCTGGCCTCGGGAACCCTCAAGGCGGAGATCCCCGCCCAACTGCATGCCTCGGCCCTGGCCCTCTCCCCGGACGGCCGTTATCTCGTCTGCGCCAATGCCGGGTCCGACAACCTCAGCGTCGTCGACACGGCAACCGACATAGCGGTCGAGACGATCTGGGCCAAGCCGAGCCCGGCCGACCTCTTCGGAGCCTCGCCGAACGCCCTCGTCTTCGCCCCCGACGGTAAGACGCTCTTCGTCGCCAACGGCACGCAGAACGCAGTCGCCGTGATCCGCTTCGCGCCGCGCAAGCGCCGATCCCGGCTCACGGGGCTCATCCCGGCCGGCTGGTTCCCCGGCGCTCTCGCCTATAACGCGGCCGGGAAGGCCCTTCTCGTCGCCAACATCAAGGGGCATGCCGCCGAGACCACGACCTACAAACCGACCGGCGCCCCGGGATTCAATTCCCACCAGTACCACGGCTCCGTGTCGATCATCCCCGTCCCCGGCAAGAAGGAACTGAAGCGGCTCTCCGGCGTCGTCGCCGACGGCTTCCGCCGCGAACGGATCGCCCGGGCCCTGGAGAAACCGCGTTCCGGCCGGCCGGCCCGGCCCGTGCCCGAGAGGATCGGCGAGCCGAGTGTCTTCAAGCACGTCGTCTACGTCATCAAGGAGAACCGGACCTACGACCAGGTCCTCGGCGACGTCGCCGCGGGCAACGGCGATCCGGCCCTGACGATCTTCGGCGAGATGGTGACGCCGAACCAGCACAAGCTCGTCCGCGAGTTCGTCCTCCTCGACAACACCTACTGCAGCGGAATTCTCAGCGCCGACGGACACCAATGGTCGACGACGGCTTTCGGCACCGACTACCTCGAGCGGTCCTTCGCCGGCTGGCCGCGGAGCTATCCCGACGGCATGGGCCCGGACGAGGTTGACGCCCTGGCCTACGCGCCGAGCGGATTCATCTGGGACAACGCCCTGGCCCACGGCGTCTCGCTCTGGAACTTCGGCGAGTTCACGATGCAGGACTGCGGCTGGAAGGACCTCAGCCGCAAGGGCGAGCCGGAGTGGAAGGACTACTGGGACGAGTACCTCCACGGCCGCGGCGAGGTCCGGATCGGAAGCCGCCCGGCCATCCCCACGGTGGCGCCGTTCTCCCCGACCGATACCCTGGGCTGGAACATGGAGGTCCCCGACGTCTGGCGCGCCCGCTACATCGCAAACCAGATCGCCGCGTGGGAGAAGGAAGGGCGCATGCCCCAACTCATCCTCGTCTGCCTGCCCGACGACCACACCAGCGGCACGAGCGAGGGCTCCCCGACCCCGGAGGCCTGCGTCGCCGACAACGACCTGGCCTTCGGCCGCATCGTCGAGGCCTTCAGCCACAGCGCCTTCTGGAAGGAGACCGTGATCTTCGGCATCGAGGACGACCCCCAGAACGGCTGGGACCACGTCAGCGGCTACCGGACCACGGCCTACTGCGCCAGCCCGTACACGAAGCGCGGCGCCGTCGTCTCGACCCAGTACAACACGACGAGCCTCCTCAGGACGATCGAGCAGATCCTCGGCCTGCCGCCGATGAACCAGTTCGACGCCACGGCGACGCCGATGTCGGACTGTTTCACGGAGACGCCCGACTTCACGCCCTTCGACGCGGTCCCCAACATCGTGCCGCTCGACACGATGAACCCGCCGAAAGAGCGGATCGCCAGCGCGCTGCTGCGGCGCCACGCCGTCCAGTCGGCGCGGCTGAATTTCCGGCAGATCGACGCCTGCCCGGAGGACACGCTCAACCGCATCCTCTGGCACGCGGTCAAAGGCGCGGACGCCCCCTACCCCGCCTGGGCCGTAACCCTCGTCCCCGACGACAACGACGACGACTGAAAGGAGAGGCCATGAGCGTTCTGAAACCCCTCGACTGGATCATCATCCTCATCTACTTCGGCATCATCCTCGGCCTGGCCTGGAAGGTCATGCGCCAGAAACAGAAGACGTCCGACGACTACTTCCTGGCCGGACGGAACCTCGGCTGGCTCATCGTCGGCGCCTCCATCTTCGCCTCGAACATCGGGGCCGAGCACCTCGTCGGCCTGGCCGGGTCGGGCGCGACAGACGGCGTGGCCATGGCCCACTACGAGCTCCACGCCTGGTGCCTGCTCGTCCTCGGCTGGGTCATGGTGCCGTTCTACATGCGCTCGCAGGGTCTTCACCATGCCCGAGTTCCTGGAGCGGCGCTTCTCGCCGGCCGCCCGGACGGTCCTGTCGCTCATCTCGCTCGTCGCCTACGTCCTGACCAAGATGGCCGTCGGCATCTTCGCCGGCGGCGTCGTCTTCAGCGTCCTCCTGCCCGAGCTCAACTGGTTCGGCCTGGACAGCTTCTGGATCGGGTCCATCCTGGTCATCGTCATCACCGGGCTCTACACGGTCATGGGCGGGCTCAAGGCGGTCGCCTACACCGAAGCCCTGCAGACGTTCATCCTCATCATCGGCGCGGGCCTGGTGACCTTCTTCGGCCTGCAGGCGCTCGGCGGCTGGGGGGCGCTCCGCGAGATCGTCGGCAGCGAGATGTTCAACCTCTGGAAACCGCTCGTTCCGGCGGGGGTGCAGGGGACGTGGGCCCCGGTCCACGAGGCCGGGACGGATGGCCTGGTACTTCAACGACAACTATCCCTGGATCGGCATGCTCTTCTGCGCCCCCATCATCGGCCTGTGGTACTGGTGCACCGACCAGTACATCGTCCAGCGCGTCCTCGGCGCCCCGGACCAGCGCCAGGCCCGCCGGGGCTCGATCGCCGCGGCCTTCTTCAAGCTCCTGCCCGTCTTCATCTTCATCATCCCGGGCATGATCGCCTTCGCCCTGGCCAAGAGCGGCCAGAACGCGGCCCTTCAGCAGGAGCTGTTCGCGGGCGGGACGGAGCTCGTCCGGGCCAACGCCCAGAAGGCCTTCCCCATGCTCGTCGCCAACATCCTGCCGGTCGGCGTCCGCGGCATGGTCGTGGCCGGACTCCTCGCGGCGCTCATGAGCTCGCTCGCCGGCGCCTTCAACGCCGCCGCAACGCTCTTCACCATGGACTTCTACCAGCGCCTGCGGCCGAAGGTGACCCAGGAGCGCCTCGTCTGGATCGGCCGCGTCGCCACCGGCGTCATGGTCCTCATCGGCCTGCTCTGGATCCCGGTCATCCGCGGCGGCCGCGGCCTCTACGATTACCTCCAGGGCGTCCAGTCCTACCTCGCCCCGCCCATCTTCGTCGTCTTCTTCTTCGGCGTCTTCTGGAAGCGGCTGAACGCCAAGGGCTGCCTGGCCGCGCTCGGCACGGGCTTCGCGCTGGGCCTCTTCCGCCTGGCCGTCGATACGCCGGTCAAGCTCGCGAGCGGCTTCTCCTACGCCGAAGGCTCGTTCCTGTGGATCGTCAACCACATCTTCTTCCAGTACTACAGCCTGGTCATCTTCATCATCAGCGCCCTGGTCATGGTCGTCGTGAGCTATCTGACCAAACAACCGGACTACGCGAAGATCAGCGGCCTGACCTACGGCACCGTCACGGCCGAACAGAAGAGAGAGACGCGGGCCAGCTGGAACGTGACGGACATCGTCACCTCGGTCATCGTCCTGGCCTTGATCGTCGGCGCCTACCTCTACTTCACGGGGTGATGGGCGAAGAGGCGCGACGGGGCCGAGCCATGCGGGTAGGACCGGCTGCGGAACGGGAACGTCGTCCCCGGCGCTTCCCCGTCACAGTCTTCGCCACCCTCGCCCTGACCTCGGCCCTCGCCGCGTCCCGCCCGGCCGCCACCGGCCCGTCCCCCGCGCCCCGCGGCAAGCCCGCCGAAACGCGGCGCTCCGAAATCGTCGGCCCGGGCCTCGAACACATCGAGATCCGGCGCGGGGATTCCTCCGTCGGCATCGGCCCGGACCGCTGGATCGTCAACGTCCTCGTCGTCGACCCCTCGAGAACGCGCCTGGCCCTCGGACGGGCCGGCGACAAGGGCGTCGGGACGGAGACGACGAGCGCGATCGTCCGGCGCCTCGGCGCCCTGGCCGGGACGAACGGCGGATACTTCAGGACGGAAGGCGCCTACCGGGGCGAGCCGGGGGGCATCGTCCTCCAGGCCGGCAAAGTCCTCAGCGAGCCTTACCGCAAAAGGCCCGGCCTGGCCGTTTCCAACAAAGGCCCGAGGACGCGCCTCGCCGTCGTGGACGTCGATCTCCGGGCCGAGGCCGTCGCCGCGAAAAAGGTCCGCCGCCGGATCGACGGCATCAACCGCCCCCGCCTCGACGACGAACTGATCCTATTCACGCCGGAGTTCGACCGGACCACCCTGACCGGGCCGCAGGGGATCGAGGCCGTCGTGGAAAAGGGGCGCGTCTCGGCCGTGCGGGACGATTCGGGCAACACAGCCATCCCGCGGGGCGGCGCAGTCCTCTCGGCCCACGGGAAGGCGGCCGCCTGGGTCCGGGCCAACGCCCGGCGGGGCGTCCGGATCGAATGGAAGACCGAAGCGCGCTTCGACCCAAAGCCCCCGTTCTCCCCCGATTTCGTCCTCGGCGGAGGACCGCGTCTCATCCGGGCCGGCCGGGCTGTCGCCGGGCACGATCCAGGGACCTACGCGGCCGGCTTCGCCGACGCCCGCCACCCCCGGACCGCGGTCGGGGTCCGCGCCGACGGACGCATCCTCCTCGTCACCGTCGACGGCCGCCAGCCCGAGAAGAGCGTGGGCATGACCATCGCCGAGCTCACGTCGCTCCTTCTCGAGCTCGGGGCCGTCGAAGCCATCAACATGGACGGCGGCGGCTCGACGACCATGGTCGCCCGCGGCAGGGTCGTCAACAGCCCTTCCGACCTCACCGGCGAGCGGTCCGTCGGCGACGCCCTCCTGCTCTTCCGCCGCTAGGCCGGATTGACGGCCGGGGAAGGCGCTGGTATATTCCCGTCTCATGCTCTGTCCCGTCCGAGGAACGCCGGAAGGAGGCCTCATGAAAACGAAGTCCGGACTTCTCTCCTCAGGCTCGTCAGTCTGACCGCCCTGATCCTGCCGCTCGCTTTTGCGACCGGAACGGCGGCTCCCGCCGGCCCGAAGAAACCCCTGAGCTACGACGCCTACGACGGCTGGAGGACCATCCAGGGCACAGCGCTCTCGCGGGACGGGCAGTGGCTCGTCTACGCCCTCGTCCCCCAGGACGGCGACGGCGAGCTCGTCGTCCGCAACCTGAAGACGGACAAGGAGTTCCGTGCCGCGCGGGGCCGGCAGCCCGTCGTCACGGCCGACGGCAGGTTCGTCGTGTTCACGGTCGCACCGGTCAAGGCCGACGTGGACAAGGCCAAGAAGGACAAGAAGAAACCCGAGGAGCAGCCCAAGAGCGGCCTCGGCGTCATGGACCTGGCGACGGGCCGGGTGACGACGGTCGAGCGGGTCAAGAGCTTCAAGGTGCCCGAGGAATCGGGCGCCTTCGTCGCCTATCTCCTCGAACCGCCGCTCAAGAAGCCGGACGAGAAGAAGGACGAGGCGAAGAAGGAGGAAGCGAAGCCCGAGGCCAAACCCGAGGTCAAGCCGGAGGCCAAGCCCGAGCCCGGGAAGGAAGCGCCGAAGCCGACGAGCCGAAGAAAGAGGAGAAGAAGAAGGATCCCGGCACCGATCTCGTCGTCCGCGACCTCGCCTCGGGCAAGGAGACGAGGATCGCCGAGGTCGTCGAATACGCCTGGAACAAGCCGGGCACCTGGCTCGCGTACGGGGTCTCCTCCAAGACGCCCGAGAACGACGGGGCCTTCGCCTTCGAGGCGGCAACGGGAAAGACCGTCACCCTGCTCAAAGGCCTCGGCAACTACAAGAACCTGACCTTCGACGAGAAGGGCGCGCAGCTCGCCTTCCCAGCGACCGCGACGACTACAAGGACGAGAGATCGGCCTCCAAGCTCTACCATTGGTCGCCGGCCGCCGTGGGCGTGAAGCTCGTGCCCGGCGAACAAGTCCGCGCACGCCTCCGAGGCCGTCGATCTGGTCGCGGCGACCGCCGCGACCGAGCTCGTCCCGGCGCGGCCAAGGGCTTCCCGGCCGGCATGGCCGTGAGCGAGAACGGCAAGCTCCAGTTCTCGAAGGACGGCGGACGGCTCTTCTTCGGCATCGCCGCCGCGCCCAAGCCCGAACCCAAGGACGCGGCGGAGCCGATCAAGGTCGACATCTGGAACTGGCGCGATCCGTTCCTCCAGCCGATGCAGAAGTCCCGGGCCGAGGAGGAGAAGAAGCGGACGCTGATGTGCGTCGTGCACCTCCTGCCGAAGGAGAAGAAATTCGTTCCGCTGGCCACGGCCGACATGCCGGAGATCACGCTCTCCGAGGACGCCAAGGTCGCCCTGGGCTCATCGGACCTCGCCTACCGGCAGCTCGTCTCCTGGGACCGGCCTACGAGGACATCTACGTCGTCAACCTCGCCGACGGCACGAAAAAGCGGATTCTCGAAAAGACGCCCGACGGCGCCCGTCTCTCGCCCGGCGGGGCCTGGCTCTATTACTTCGACGGTCTCGACAACGCCTGGTACACCTACCGGATGGCCGACGGCCGGACCTTCAACCTGACCGCCAAGCTCGGCGTCCGCTTCGACGACGAGGAATGGGACACGCCGGACGACCCGAGGCCCTACGGCATCGCCGGCTGGACCGACGGCGACAAGTCGCTTCTCCTTTACGACCGCTACGACGTCTGGGAGATCTCGCCGGACGGCGCGAAGAGCCGCCAGGTCACGAACGGGCTGGGCCGCAGGGACAAGCTCGCCTTTCGCTACGTCCGCCTCGACCCCGAGAAGACGGCCATCCCGGCGGCCGGCCCGCTCGTCCTCCAGGTCACGAACGAGAAGACCCGGGCGACGGGCGCCTACCGCGTCGACCTTTCGGCGCCGACGGCGGACCCGGTCCGAGATCGTCATGCTCGACAAGCTGCTCGGCGGCATCCTGAAGGCCAAGAACGCCGACGTCTACGTCCATCACCCAACAGCGCTTCGACGAGTTCCCCGACCTCTGGGTGAGCGGCCCGGACTTCGCCGCGGCCCGGAAGGTCAGCGACGCCAACCCGCAGCAGGCCGAATACGACTGGGGCAAAGCGGAGACTGATCGAATACACCAACGCCGACGGGAAGCGCCTGCCGGCCGTCCTGATCAAGCCCGAGGACTTCGACCCGTCGAAGAAATACCCGCTGATGGTCTACATCTACGAGACGCTGGCCCTGGGCCTCCACCGCTACTTCGCGCCCGCGCCGGGCACGAGCATCAACTTCACGCGCTACGTCAGCAACGGCTACGTCGTCCTCAGCCCGACATCGTCTACGAGACCGGCTATCCCGGCGCGAGCGCGCTCAGAAGTGCGTCCTCCCGGCCGTCCAGAAGGTCCTCGACATGGGCTTCATCGACCCGAACGCGCGTCGGCATCCAGGGCCACAGCTGGGGCGGCTACCAGATCAGCTACCTGATCACGCAGACCGACCTCTTCGCGCGCCGTGCAGGCCGGGGCCTCGGTCACGAACATGACCAGCGCCTACGGCGGCATCCGCTGGGGCACGGGCATGTCCCGGGCCTTCCAGTACGAGAAGACCCAGAGCCGCATCGGCGGCCCCGCTCTGGAACCGGACCGCTGCAGTTCCTCGAGAACTCGCCGCTCTTCTGGGTCGAGCGGGTCGACACGCCGTACCTCACCATCCACAACGACGAGGACGACGCGGTGCCGTGGTACCAGGGCATCGAGTTCTTCTCGGCCCTGCGCCGGCTGGGCAAGGAAGCCTACATGTTCAACTACAACGGCGAGAAGCACGGCCTGCGCGAGCGGGAGAACCAGAAGCACTGGACCGTCCACCTGGACGAGTTCTTCGACCACTACCTGCTGGGCGCGCCGAGGCCGGAGTGGATGGACAAGGGCGTCCCCTATCTCGAGCGCGGCAAGCGCGACGTCAACGCGCTCTACAAGAAGGCCGAAGAGAGGAAATGAGCCGATGACCTTCCGTCAATCGATCCTGCTCTACCTCATCACCTGGGCCGTCTTCTTCGCCATCGACATGGTTTGGCTGGGGATCGTGGCCAAGAATTTCTACCGCAAGCATCTGGGATTCCTGATGGCCCCCAAGGTCGGCTGGCCGGCGGCGCTGCTTTTCTACCTGCTGTTCATCGCCGGCCTGGTCGTCTTCGCGGTCCGCCCGGGCGTCCTTGCGGGGGCGCCGGGGAAGGGGCTCCTCCTCGGGGCCTTCCTGGGTCTCATATCCTACGCCACCTACGACCTGACCAACCAGGCCACTGTCAAGGACTGGCCGCTCGTCGTCACGGTCGTCGACCTCGTCTGGGGAACGACCCTCGGCGGTCTTGTCTCGTGGGTGAGCGTCCTCGCCGGACGGGCCCTGCTCAAGCTCTGACACTCAGCGGATGTCCAGCCCGACGATCGACGTCGCCGGGATGTCGAAGATCGCCCGGCGGGACTCGATCCTGACGGATATCGGGGACGGCCCCGCCGCCGCGGCATACTCCGCCGGTCCGATCATCCGTCCCGTGACGGCCCGGGGGATGGCGGGGAGCTCCAGCGCGATCGTGAACGTTTCCACCGACTTGTTGAGGAGCAGGACACCGAGAGTCCCGTCCGCTTTCCGGGCCGCGTAACCGGACAGGACGGAGGACCCGGCGCCGAGCGCGACGGACAGGACTTCGACCGGAGACGCCGGATCGGAGGCCGAGAGCGTCTGCGCCGTCAGGGCCACGGGCCCGTAGTTCTTCGTCTTCGCCGGCGGGGTCGCGTCGCTGTCGATGAGGGCGTGGGGATCCGCCCCGGGATGGAGGTGGATCCAGACGTTGGCCGCGTCGGCGCCGACGAGCGAGACGCCCAGGGCGTCGGCCAGCCACAGGCCCTGCTTGATCGTGAACTGGTCCCGGGTGCAGCCCGTGTCCCAGATGGCGGCGTTCAGCTCCGTCACGGCGATCTTGACCCGGGCGAGGCCGCGGGAGGCCAGCCCGGCCCGGAGGGCGTCCAGGCCGTCGCCGTATTCCTGCGGCTCGCCGAGATCGATCCCGTTCGTGTTGCTGTTGGAGATCCAGCCGCCGTAATGATGGTAACAGACCCAATCGAGCAGGTCCGTTCCGCCGACGAGGACCAGCCGGTCGAGGAAACCGTCGACCGTTTCGGGGTAGGAGGCGACCGGACCCATGAGTCGGGCCGAGGGATCGACCGTCTTGACCGCCCGGGCCAGGAGGACGAACCGGTCGGTGTACGCCTCGATGCTGAGCATGGGGTTCCACGAGCCGTCGTTCTCGTTGCCGACCTCGTAGGTGGCGCCGGAGAAGCCTTCGGCCACGAGCTTGGCGGCGAGGGCCGCCGCTTCGGCCGCCGCGGAGTGGTTCTCCCCGTCGATCGTGTGGTCGAACGGGTTGAGGGAGAACATCGGGACGCAGTCGACGGCCTTCAGGAAGGCGATGTACTGATCGACGTCGATGCCCCAGCTCCAGTCATTCCAGACGACGTGGTCGTTGTCGCTGACCTTCTGGTCCACCCAGCAGTAGTTGTTGCACATGTTGCCGCCGGGGAAGCGGGCGACCGATGGGCGCAGGGCTTTGAGGAGATCCTGTGTCGCCGGGCCGAGCTTGGTGTTCGAGACCCACGCGCCGAGATTGGCGCCGAAGATGAGGCCCGGCTCGACCGTGCGCAGGACGGAGCTCCCCGGAGACGGTCACTTCCAGGTCGACGCCCGGCTCCGGGGTGGATGTGGCCTGGCAGGCGGCGAAGATCAGAGCGGCCGCAATGACGAGCAGAGGGACTCGCAGGAAGCGTCTCATCGCCGGCTCCTCCTTGTGAGGCAAGGATAGAACGCGACGCCGAAAATGTCCAGAGCGGGCCGGGCGGCCGGCCGTCAGTCCCGGAAAGCCCGGGCGATCATCTGGTCGTCGGGGGCGTCGAGCGGCTTGCCGTCGAATCCGCCCAGGATCTCCCACCGGGTGAAGCCGGCCGCGCCGAGCAGGAGCTCGAGCTCGAATCGATAGACCCAGCGCTGGGCCGTCGCAAACTTATGGACGGCCGCCGGCCTGTCCGCGGCGTCGAGCTCCCAGATCTCCATCTCGGAGTCCTGGCGCTGGGCGACGATGTTCTTCCGGCGGTTGTCCCACAGCTGGAGCTTGCCGCCGCCGGGACGCGGTGCCTCGTGCTCGAGGACGGGCTTTCCGTCGGGCTCGGACCAATAGGCCGGCCCGGGGTAGGACATGTGCACGGCGAGCACGCCGCCGGGCGACAGGTGCTCGCGCGCCGCGCGGAGGAAGGCGACCTGATCGGGGATCGTTTCGCAATGGGCGAATCCGTTGAATCCGCAGAAGATGAGGGCATAACGCCGGCCCAGGGAGAAGGTCCTCATATCGGCGACCTCGGCCCGGACGTCGAGCCCGGCTGCAGCGGCCTTTTCCCTCAGTCGGCGGACCATCGCGGGGCTCGCGTCGAAGCCCTCGACGTCGAGCCCGGCCTTGAGGATGGGTAGGAGGAGCCGGCCCGTGCCGCAAGCCGCCTCGAGCACCGGGCCGCCGGCCTCGCGGGCGGCGCCGAGCCAATAAGCGACGTCGAAATCGAGCGAGTCGAAGAGCAGGTCGTAGAGTTCGGGGGAATCGTAGGGGGTCGGGTTCGGCCTGTCGTCCATGGGTCACCTCCCGGACATCATAGGCGACGCGGTCCGGGTTGGCAAAGGAAATATGCTATCCTAGGGCCGGTCCGCACCGTGAAGGAGGAGAACATGGCCATTCCCCTATTCCAGGTCGACGCGTTCACGTCAGAGCCCTTCAAGGGTAATCCGGCCGGCGTATGCCTGCTCCGGGGCCCGGCCGAAGCCGCCTGGATGCAGAGCGTTGCCGCCGAGATGAACCTGGCCGAAACGGCCTTCCCGCTGGCCGAAGGGGACGGCTTCCGCCTGCGCTGGTTCACGCCCAAGGTCGAGGTCAAGCTCTGCGGTCACGCCACCCTGGCGACAGCTCATATTCTCTGGGAACAGGGCATCGTCCCGGGGGGGCGCGAGGTGCGGTTCCAAACCCTGAGCGGGCTCCTGACGGCGCGGCGCGACGGAGACCTCGTCGAGCTCGATTTCCCGGCCCGGCCTCCCCTGCCGAAGGTCCCGGACTGGGCCGAGGCCGTCGTCGGCGCCCTGGGGATCAAGCCCGCCGCCATCGTCCTGAGCGCGGAGGACATCCTGTTCGAAGCGGCCGACGAAGAGGCGGTGCGCTCGGTCCAACCCGACTTCGCCACCCTCCGGTCGCTCCCGGCTCGCGGCGTCATCGTCACCAGCCGGTCGTCCTCGCCGGACTACGATTTCGTCTCGCGCTTCTTCGCCCCGGCCGTCGGCGTGGACGAAGACCCGGTGACGGGCTCGTCCCATACCGTGCTGGTCCCTTACTGGGCCAAAAAGCTCGGGAAAAGCGAGTTCACGGCTTACCAGGCCTCGGCCCGCGGCGGAATCCTCCGCCTCCGCCTCGCCGGCGACCGCGTCAAGATCGCCGGCCGGGCGGTCACGGTGATCAGGGGAGAACTCGTCGCCTGAATTCAGGGGATCGCGACGCGGACGGGGGTCGGCCCGAGGAGGCGGACGAGGTCATTCGGCTCGAGTCCGACGATGAACCCGCGCTTGCCGCCGTTGATGTAGATCCTGGGGAGATCCAGGACCGAGGCCTCGACATAGACCGGCATCGGCTTGCGCAGGCCGAAGGGCGAAGTGCCCCCGACCATGTACCCGGAGTGCCGCTCGGCGGCGTCGGGCGCGCACGGGCGGACGGACTTGACGCCGAGGAGGCGGGCCAATTCTTTCGTCGACACCTCCCGGTCGCCGTGCATCAGGACGACAAGCGGCTTCTTGGCGTCGTCCTCCATGATCAGCGTCTTCACGACCGCGTGCTCGCCGACACCGGCTTCCGCCGCGAACGCCGCGGTGCCCCCATGCTCGACGTACATGTAAGGATGCTCCGTGAACGCGACGCCGGCCTGACGGAGGGCCCGGACCGCCGGAGTCGCCGGGGCTTTACCGTGTCCCATCGGGCTTGCGTTCCGGCTCGGTGTGGACCAGGACCTGGTCGATCGCCGGATTGTCTCTTTTGAGCGCCTCCTCGATCCGGGAGGAGAGCTTGTGGGCCTCGATGACGGGCAGGTTCCGGTCGAACCCGCAGTGGAAGGAGACGGCCAGCCGGTCTCCCTGGCGCCGGATGAGGATGCTGTGGCAGCAATCCTTCCCCACGATGCCGTTCGTGATCGTCCTCACCCGTTCGACGAGGGGTCCCTCTTCGGCCGTGACGTCCCGGCCGCTCCCGATGCCCGTGCCGCGCGATTCGATGTGGGTGTTGATGCGCGCGATCATCGGGATCTCGGCCCGCAGGTCCTGCTCGACGTGGCTGGCCAGGTCGTGGGCCTGGTGGAGGAGGAGGTGGTCGTCGACCTCGATGTGGAGGTCGACGTGGACCTGGCCGTGGTCTTCGTGGACGCTGATGTTGTGGACGGGGATCTGGTTCCGGTCGGCGATCGCCCGGATGCGCCGGGCCATCGTCTCCCTCTCGCTCTCCTTCGGATCGGTGTGGATGACGACGTCCGCGCCCGGGACGAGGGCCTGGATCCGGGCCTCGACGCTCTCGGCGATGGCGTGGGTCCGCTCGAGCGACAGGTTGCGGTCGACCTCGATGGACATGTCGACGAAGGTCTCGGGGCCCGACTGGCGGAGGCGGACCTTGCCCGAGCTCGAGCACACCCTCGATCTCGGCGGCCGCAACCGCGATCTTTTCCTTCAACCCCGCCGGGGCGCGGTCGAGGAGGACGTCGATCGTCCGTTTGCCGAGACGGTAGCTGACGAAGAGGACGATAAAAGCGACGGCCAGGGCGGCCACCGCGTCGGCCCGGTTGAGGAAAGCCGCCTTGCCGGGGAAGAACTTCTGCCCTATCCAGACCAGGACCAGGCCGCCGAGGACGACGGCCGAGCTCCAGACGTCGGTCGAGAAGTGGAGGGCGTCGGCCTCGAGGGCCTGGCTGCGGTGCTTCTTCGCGGCCCGGGCGAGCATCCTCGACCGGCTGACGTCGATGGCGATCGAGACGATGATGACGAGGAAGGCCCACGGGCTGGCTTCGACGTGGACTTCGCGGAAGAAGATCCGGCGCACGGCCTCGTAGATGATCCAGGCGCAGGTGACGAAGAGCAGCAGGGTTTCGATGAGGGCCGAGATGTTCTCGATCTTGCCGTGTCCGTAGGGGTGCGCTTCGTCCGCCGGCCGGTCCGAGACGCTGACGGCGATGAGGGTGATCAGCGCGGCGACGAGGTCGAGCCCCGAATGCGCGGCCTCGGCCAGGATGCCGAGCGAGCCGCTGAGGAGGCCGACGACGAGCTTCATCCCGGTCAGGCCCAGGGCGGCCAGCGACGGAACTCCCCGCGGCCCGCTTCTTCTCGTGGCGGGTCAGGTCGATGGTCGAGGCTTCTTCGTTGGACAAGGCTTTCGGCGCTCCCTGAAGAAGGTATATTAACACTGCGCGGAGGGACAAGCAACGCCGTGAGCGGAGCCCCCCGCGCCATTGACAGCCATTCCCGCGTGGATTATATTTCGCGCTCCGGACAAGGAGGGATCGCATGGACGCCGTTTTCCTCGCCCGTCTCCAGTTCGGGCTCATCGCCGGATTCCATTTCCTGTTCCCGCCGACGACGCTGGGCCTCACGTTCATCGTCGTCATCCTCGAAACGCTCCACGCGCGGACGAAGAACGACGCCTACAAACGCCTGTCCGCCTACCTCGTCAAGATCCTGGGGACCGTCTTCGTCATGGGCGTCGCCACGGGCATCTCCCTCGAATTCGCCTTCGGCAACAATTGGGCGGCCTACTCCCGGACGGTCGGCGACATCTTCGGCGCGCCCCTGGCCGCCGAGGCCGTCTTCTCCTTCTTCCTCGAGTCCGTGTTTCCTGGGCATCCTCGTCTTCGGCCGCGACCGGGTCTAGCCGAAGACCTACCGTCTTTCGGCCTTTCTCGTCTTCCTCGGGGCCCACCTCTCGGGGCTGTGGATCATCATCGCCAACTCCTGGATGCAGACCCCGGCCGGCTTCCGCATGGAGGGCGGCCGGGCCGTCCTCGACGACTTTTTCGCCGCCGCCTTCAATCCGTCGACGGTCGTCCGCTTCGTCCACACCATCCTGGGCGGCTGGATGACGGGCGCGCTCGTCGCCCTGGCCATCGCCGCCTGGCTCGTGCTCAAAGGACGGGCTGCGGACAAGGCCGCCCTGCTGATGAAGCCGGCGCTCGCCCTCTTCGCCGTCGCGGCCGTCCTCCAGCTCGGCTCGGGCCACGCCCACTCGGTCCAGGTGACCCGCACCCAGCCGGAGAAGATGGCCGCCTTCGAGGCCCTGTGGCAGACCGAGAGCGGGGCCCCTTTCACCGTGTTCGGCATCCCCGACGAGAAGAACGAACGGACGCTCCTCGCCGTCCGGATCCCTAAAATGCTCAGCGTCCTCGTCCACTTCGATCCGAACGGCCGGGTCCTCGGCCTCGAGGAGTTCCCGAAGGAGGAGCGGCCGCCCGTCCTCCTTCCCTTCGCCAGCTACCACGTGATGATCCTTCTGGGCCTGGGCTTCATCGCGATGGGGGCCTGGGGCGTTTGGCTCCAGGCGCGCCAGAAGCTCGTCACGAGCCGCGGTTTCCTGAAGCTCCTGATCTTCGCCGTCCCCCTCCCCTATCTCGCCAACGAGCTCGGCTGGATCGCGGCCGAGGTCGGCCGTCAGCCCTGGGCCGTGTACAAGGTCCTGAGGACCGCGGACGCCGCCTCGTCGGTCGTCCCCGCCGGGAACATCCTCTTCTCGATCGTTCTCTTCACGATCATCTACGCCCTCATCGGCGTCGTGGGGCTCCGGATCATCCTCAAAACGGTCCGTGGCGGGCCGGACGGCGAAACGGCGCCTGCCGGGAAAGGAGCCGTCTGATGGAAGCCGGGACTTTCCTCCAGAATGTCTGGTTCCTGCTCATCGGCGTCCTTTTCGCCGGGTACTCGGTGCTCGACGGCTTCGACCTCGGCATTGGCGTCCTCCTCCCCTTTCTGGCGAAGACCGAGGACGAGAAGCGGGCCCTCCTCGGGGCCATCGGACCGGTGTGGGACGGCAACGAGGTCTGGCTGCTGGCCGGCGGCGGGGCCCTCTTCGCCGCCTTTCCCTTGGCCTACGCGACGGTCTTCAGCGGCTTCTATCTGGCTCTCATGCTCGTCCTCTTCGCCCTCATCCTCCGGGCCGTTTCGCTCGAGTTCCGGGCCCATGATCCGGCCCGAAAAGGCCTCTGGGAGGCGGTCTTCGTCGGCTCCAGCCTCCTGCCGGCGTTCCTCTTCGGCGTCGCCCTGGGAAACGTCGTGGCCGGCGTCCCGCTGGACGCCCGGACGGAGTTCGCCGGGAATTTCTTCACGCTGCTCAGACCGCTGCCGCTTTCCTTCGGGATCCTCGGCCTCGCGGCCTTCCTTCTCCACGGCGGCGCCTACGCGGCGCTCAAGAGCGAGGGGACCCTGCACGACAAGGCGAGAAAGGCGGCCGGGATCCTGACCTTCGTAACCGGGGTCGCGTTCCTCCTCACCTTTCTCGCCGTCCTCATCTATCTTCCAGCGGCGATAAAGAGCGTTCCCGCCTGGATCTTCTCCGGCCTCGTCTGGATCTCCCTGGCGCTCTGCTTCGCCGCCGTCAGGAAGGGCCGGGACGGATTGGCCTTCTTTTTCTCGTCGGCCATTTTCGCCGGCCTCTGGGGCGTCATCGGAGCGATCCATTACCCGAACCTGGTCAGGGCCTCCGACCCGGCCCTCAGCTTGACCGTCGCCAACGCCTCGTCGAGCCCGCTCGCGCTCAAGATCATGCTCGTCATCGCCCTCACAGGCATGCCGATCGTCATCGGCTACACCGTCTTCGCCTACCGGGTTTTCAGGGGCAAGGTCCGGCCGGGAGAGGGCGGGTATTGACACGATTGCGTTCTTCCGCCGGATGGTGTATGTTTTCCGCAGAGAGATACCTACCTCAGGAGGGCCTCATGAAGAAATTCGCAGCGATCGCCGGCCTCCTTCTCGTCGCCTCCTTCGCCGCCGCCCAGACGGCCACGGTCCTCTCGGGCCCGTTCGAAGAGGCGCTGGCCAAGGCGCAGAAAGAGAACAAGCTCGTCCTCATCGACTTCTACTCGAGTGGCTGAGGGAGCTGCAGACTGCTGGTTCAGCAGTTCTACAACAATCCCAAATACGCCGATTTCCTCAACACCAACGTCATCGTCTACCGGGCCACGCGCGGCGACAAGATCGGTGACACCGTCTACGAGAGATTCAAGATCAGCGGGACGCCGACCGAGCTCTTCGTCGACAAGAACGGCCAGGAGGTCGACTGGATCGTCGGCTACGGCCCGCCGGCCGACAAGTTCCTGGAAAGGGTCAAGAAAGCCCTTTCCGGCGTCGACACCTATGCCGCCCTGAACGCGCTCTATGCCAAGGACCCGACGAACGTCGAGGTCGTCTACAAGCTGGCCGAGAAATGCTCCGGCCGCTACGGCGTCGCGGAGATGGAGGCGAAGGCCAAGGAGCTCTATCAGAAGATCCTCACCATGGATCTCGGCGGACGGACCGCTTCCTATTACGACGAGGACTACAAGGCGACCGTTCCCTACGTCGAGGCCGCCGAGTTCAATCTGGCCCAGACTTCGGCTTACGGCCGCAAACCCGATCCAACGCCGCTTCGGGCCTTCATCAAGAATCACCCGGCCAGCGTTTTCGTCAAGAACGCGTACTCCGCCCTCGGCTACTACTACGGCCAGATGGCGTCCAAGGAGGACGCCACCGCGTTCTTCGAGGAATACACGGCCAAGGACCCGCACAACAGGTCCGCCATCGCCGCTTACGTCGAGCGCATCATCAAGGACAAGGACCCGCTCGACAAGGGCATCGCCCTGGCCGAGAAGCTCAAGGAGCTCGCCGGCTATCCCCGCAATGCGGACACCCAGCAGTACCTGGCCCAGCTCTACGCGCTCAAGGACGACCCGGCCAAGGCCGAAGAGGAATACGGCAAGGACTTCGCCGAGAGCTATGTGTCGAACGCGGTCTTCGCCCTGACCGGCTACGCCAATTTCTGGATCGAGCAGGGCAAGAATCTCGAGAGCGCGGAGGAGATGGCCGACATCGTCGCCGCCGCCCTCGCCGCGGGGAAGGACACTCCGGCCTATTACCTGTCCCAGGTCGCCGGGATCTACGCCGGGCTCGACAAGACCGACAAGGCCCTGGCCGTCTTCGGCCCGGAGAGAGCCAAGAAGAGCTGGGACGATCAGAATGCCCTGGCGAGCTATGCCGCGTTCTGGAACCGCCAGGGGAAGAACCTCGAAAGCGCCGCCGCGGCGGCCCAGCGGTCCGTCGATCTCACCTCGGACTACTACAACAACTTCATCCTCGGGCAGGTCCTGTTCAAGCTGAAGAAATATCCCGAGGCCCTCAAGGCCGCCGAGAAGGCCGTCGAACTGGTCAAGCCCATGGCCGTCAAGTACGAGGGTTTCCCGACCCAGCAGTACGAGAACCTGGTCAAGCAGATCAAGGACGCGATAGCCCAAAAGTAGCCTCGCTTTCATACGGACGCACGGGCCGGTCCCTCCGGGACCGGCCCTTTTTTTTGTTCTTCTCCCATTTCCGGGCTTCCCTCTCGAGGCGGGCGAGCGGCAGGGAGCGAATTCCGAGTAGCGACCATCAGCGCCGCTTCGGAGCAACTCGGAGGAGCGGCGCTGGGAGATATCGGGAGAAAGCCCTTTTTCTGGATATTTCGCAGGACGGGGACTCCGCGTACTCCGCCCCGATCCTGCCTGGTCCGCTCCCCAGAGTCCGCTCCTCGTTGCGAGCCAAAGCCCGAGAGAGGGACTTCCCGGAATCGGGAGAAGATCCTTTTTTAACCTATTTGACAGTCCCCGGGCGGTCCACTATATTGCCAGTGGGCGGCAGGCCATGAGAAAAACAGCTTGCATCATCCTCCTCGGCGCGGTCCTCTCCCTCGCCGCTTTCGGTCAAACGGCCGCGGACCCGGCCCAGGCCCTCGACGCCCGGGTCCGGGAATTCCTGGCTTCGCAAAAGGACCAGTGGCGAGAGGAGAACGTCACGGCGACCGACGGCCGGATCCTCCACGACCTCATCCTCAAGCGGCGCTACACCCGGGCCCTCGAGATCGGGACGTCGACGGGCCATTCGGGCATCTGGCAGGCCTGGGCCCTGAGCAAGACCGGCGGCACCCTCATCACCGTCGAGATCGAGGAGTTCCGCCATCTCGCGGCCACCCGGAACTTCAAGGCCGCCGGCCTCGACGGGCTCATCGACGCCCGTCTGGCCGACGCCCACGAGCTCGTCGGGGAGCTCGAGGGCCCGTTCGATTTCATCTTCATCGACGCCGATCAGAACTGGACCCCGAACTACTTCCGGGCCCTCCTGCCCAAGCTCGCGCCCGGCGGCTGCTTCGCCGTCCACAACGTCAACAGCCTGGGCTACATGAAGGGCGTCCGCGATTTCCTGGCGCACGTCCGTTCCCTGGATTTCATGGAAACGACCGTCGAAGCGTCTTCGGGCGGGGGCATCTCGTTCAGCTTCCGCAATAAAACGATGCCTTGACCCCGGGCCTTGTCTCCCCTAATATTCCCTGAGAAACCCGTCCATTGAGGAGGACTCCATGAAACCTTCTTCAGTTCTCCGTCCGGCGATCGCGGCTGTTCTGCTGGCCGCGGCAGCCGTCGCTCCCCTGTCCCTGATCGCCGCCGAAACCCCGGGCGGGCAGTCCGTCGCAGAGGGGCTCAGGATCCGGAGCAAGGTCCTCGGCAAGGACGTCGCCTTCGCCGTCTACGTGCCTCCGGATTACGCGTCCTCGACGCGGCGTTATCCGGTCGTCTACCTTCTCCACGGATACACGGACGACGAATCGGGCTGGATCCAGTTCGGCGAGGTCGGCGGGGCCGCCGACCGGGCCATCGCCGCGCGGAGAGATACCCGCCGATGATCATCGTCATGCCCGACGGCGGCGTGGCCTGGTACATGAACGACGCCGCAGGCCAGGTCCGCTGCGAGGACATGTTCGTCCAGGAGCTCATCCCTCACATCGACGCGACCTACCGGACGCGGCCCCGTCGCGAGTTCCGCGGCCTCGCCGGATTGTCGATGGGAGGCTGGGGGACCCTCGTCCATTCCCTCCGCCATCCGGATCTCTTCGCCGCGGGCGCCGCTTTCAGCGCGGCCGTCTGGAGCGACGATCAGGTCGCCGGCATGAAGCAGGAAGATTGGGACAAGCTCTTCGGACCGCTCTTCGGGGCGGCCGGGCTCGCGGGCCCGGACCGCCTGACGCCGCATTTCCGCCAGCACAATCCGCTCGATCTGGCCAAGACCCTGCCCGAGGAGACGCTGAAAAAGGTCCGCCTCTACATCGATTGCGGCGACGACGACTTCCTCATCGGGGGGAACTGCGCCCTCCACCTCGCTCTCGCCGAGCGCAAGATCCCCCACGAGTTCCGGGTCCGGGACGGCGGGCATACCTGGAGCTACTGGCGCACGGGGATCGTCGACGGCTTGAAGTTCATCGGCCAGAGCTTCCACCGATGAGCGCCTCCTTCCGCGACCGGCTCCGCGCCGGCGACCGGCTCATCGGAACGCTTCTCAGCCTGCCCTCGCCCGAGCTGGCCGAGATCGCCTCGGCCGCCGGATTCGACTGGCTCTTCCTCGACACGGAGCACGGAGCCCTCGGGCCCGGGGACGTCCTGCGTCTCGTCCAGGCCGCGCGCGAGCCGTGCGCCTGCCTGGTGCGCATCCCGGAATTGAGCGAGACGGGGATCAAGAAAGCGCTGGACTCCGGCGCGGCCGGCATCATCGTTCCCCACGTCAACGGCGCCGCGGACGCCGTCAAGGCCGTCCACTGGGCCAAGTATCCTCCGGAGGGCGGCCGCAGCGTCGGCTTCAGCCGGGCCAACGGCTACGGGACCCGCTTCCAGGAGAACGTGGAAACGGCCAACGACGGAACGGTCGTCGTCGCCCAGGTCGAGCACATCGACGGGGTCCGGGCCATCGGATCCATCCTCGGCGTTTCCGGGGTGGACGCCGTTTTCATCGGACCTTACGATCTCTCGGCCAGCCTGGGCAAGCCCGGGCGGATCCAGGATCCCGATGTCCGCGAGGCCGTCGCCACGGTCGCGGCGGCCTGCGCCGCGAGGAACGTGCCGGTCGGCATCTTCACCGCGGGCATCCCGGGCGCCGTCCAAGCCCTCGGAGAGGGTTATACACTGATCTGCGCGGGCATCGATATCGGCCTTTTCTCCCAGGCGACGGGAGAGATCGTCAGGGCGCTCAGGCCAAGAAACCCTTGACAGGCCTCAACTTGTATACTAGATTTTGTGTGGATAACCATGGAGTTCTACAAAGTTTAGTATACCTTAATGGCCCGCGAACAGATGGAGAGGTCCAAGACAGACACGTCGCCCGTCGTTCTCGTCGTCGACGACGATCTTTCCTACCTCGATAAGCTCCAGCGGGCCCTGCGGGACATCTACACCGTCCACACCACGACGAGCGGCGTCGAGGCCATCCACCTCATCAAGGCCCTGCCCGAAGTCAACGTTCTCGTCGTCAACGAGGACCTGCCCCGGATGAAGGGCACGGAACTGCTCCGTTTCCTCAACGAGATCTTCAAAAACTCCGACGCCATCATCAAGATCCTGCTGACCGCGTGTCCCTCGAACGGGACGACGATCGACCTGGCCAGCTACGGGCGCATCGACTGCTGCCTGGCCAAGCCGGAGGACCCGGCCGCCATCCGCCGGAAGATCAGCTTCCTCATCGCCCAGCGGTCCCGAGAGAAACGGTCGTCCATGCGCGTCACGCTCGACGGTACACGGGATATCCGCATCGAGACCGGCCCGCTGGGCGAAGCCAAACTGGTCAACCTCAGCGAGAACGGCATGTTCCTCAAGACCCTGTCGGCCCTCCCCGAGGGCTCGGCCATGCCGTTGAACATCACCCTGCCCGACGGCCGGGTCTATACGCTCAGCGGCCGCGTCGTCCGCCAGGACCAGGACCAGGGCGGCGTGGCCGTCGCCTTCGAGTCGCTCGACGACGCGAGCCGCCTCTCGATCCTCCAGTTCATGTCGGATTACGTGGCCATCCGGGATCTCGACGAGCTCAAGCTCCGTTATCCGTTCCTCCGGACGGACGAGATGGTCCTCTTCGCCGACTCGGTCAAGATCGAATCCCTCATGCGCGAAGCCCTGCGGCGCCGGGTCGAGGTCGCCGCCGTCCCGGCCAGGTCGGGCAATCCCGAGATCCTCGGTTTCGCCGAAATCCGGCCGCCTTCCGTCTGCCTCCTCGCGGGAGAGAAGCTCGACGTCAAATTCAAGACTTCGGACCTTCTCTTCGTCTCCTACCAGATCGGCTATGCGACCTACAACTTCGAGACCATGGTCTCCCGGATCGCTTCGGACGGCCGGACCCTCGTCTGCCTCTACCCGCGGGTCATGTTCTACTCGGAAAAAAGGGCCGAGAGGAGGATCAGCCCGGCCGGTAACCTCCGGGTCGAGGTCCCGCTGCCTCCTCCGTTCGCGAGCAAGCTCCGGGGCCGTATCACGGACATCAGCCCGAACGGCATGAGCTTCATCGCCGAGGAGGGCGCGCCAACTCTGCTCAAGGGGACGCCACTCGAAACCGTCTCGATCCTCGACGGCGGCAGGCTTCTCTGGGAAGAGACGGGCGAGGTCCGCCATGTCATCCGCGCCGAGGCCGGGGAAGGCCCGGGACTGAAATACGGAGTGCAGTTCGGTATCAGCCGGATGAGCATCCAATCCGTCCATGCCCCCGACCCGGATTTCGCCCGTCGAGGCGACGATCCGCGCGACAAGGGGCCTGTCCGGAGCGCTCCGGGCCTGCCGGCCGATTTCGTCCGGACGAGCCTCATGACGCCCCAGGTCATCCGGCTCGAGAACCGCCTCGGCGAGGAGATCGTCGGCCTCCTCAACACGGCCCTTCCGCTCGACGACAAGCCCGTCCCTGTCGTCATCATCCCGCCGGCCTTCGGCAAAACGAAGGAAGTCCTTTTCGGCCTGGCCTTGACCCTGTGCGAGAACTTCCGCCTCCTCGGCAAGCCGTTGGCCGTCGTCCGTTACGACGGCATCCGCAAGAAGGGAGAAAGCCACAACGATCCCGAAGCGCACGAGCCCCCCTACGAAATGCTCAATACGAATTTCAGCCAGGGGGCTTCGGACATCGTGACGGTCATGGACTGGCTTCAGGCCAATCCGAAGCTCCGGGCGTCCTCCATCGTCCTTCTGACCTTCTCGTTCTCCGCCCTCGAGGCCAGGATCGTCCTGAGGGACGAGGCCCAGCGCCGCCGCATCGATTACTGGATCGCCTGCATGGGAACCCCGGAATTCCGCGACCTCATGGTCCGTGTCAACTGCGGTCTCGATTTCCTCGAACACTATCAGCTGGGGATCAAACTCGGTGTCATGCCGGTCCTCGGCAACCTCGTCAATGTCGACGCCTATGTCGCCGACGGCGTCGTCAACTCCGTGGCCACCCTCGAACAGGCCCGCGAGGACATGCGCCACTTCGACCTGCCCATCACCTGGATCTACGGTCAGTTCGACAACTGGGTCCGGTCCGAGTTCATCCGCGACGTCATGAGCGTCCAGGTCGAGGCCCCGCGCGAGGTCATCTCCGTGCCCATCGGCCACAACGCCCGGACGTCCAAGGAAGGCCTGCGTCTCTTCGGGACCATCACCTCGCTGATCTACCGCTTCCTCCACAAGCAGCTCGTCCAGCCGGTCATGCCCGGACGGAAGGACATGGAACTCATGCGGCGGGCCGAGAAGGACCGGCTGCCGCCCCGCAACCTCAAGAACCGGACGAGTTACTGGCAGCGCTACCTCATCGGCGACGACAAGCTCCTCGGCTTCGATGTCATGGCCCTGTCGGACGATTACCAGCAGCTCATGCACGACCAGCTCGGCGCCCTGGAGCTGCGGCCGGGCGACCGGCTCCTGGACCTGGGCGGAGGGACGGGGAACTTCGTCGAGCACCTCCTCGTTGCCGGCGGCGAGCTCCCGTCCCAGATCACCATCGCCGACCTCATCCCCGAAGCGATGAGGAAAGCGGCGAAGAAGCTCCGCGCGCGCTTCCCGGTGCTCCTCGAGCCCGGCCGGTTCGACTTCATCGCGTTGGACCTGGAGATGAGCCGGTACCTGGCCGTCCGCCGATTCCTCGACGGCGAGGTCGGGACATTCGAGGAGATGGCCGATAAGATCGAAAACCTGACCCTCGAGAGCGCCATCAAGATCCAGGAGGACTATTCGCCCCGTCTGCACAGGATCCTCAGGGGCGAGCGCATCACCCCGGCTCACGACGACTGGCTGAAGACCCGCTTCGACCTCCACGAATACCGGATCATCACCGACTTCAACCGGGCTTCCCGGTACGTCCGGGGGCTCTCACCGGCCAAGCCGGACTTCCGACGGCTGATCATGCCCGGCGGCCTCGAGGGCACTCTCCACCTGCCGGTCAAGGCGGGATGGTACAATAAGATCCTGATGAGCCTCGTCCTGTCCTACATCTACGACCCGGGCGAGACCCTGAGGGAGGCCCGGAGGATCATCATGCCGGGCGGCCTGCTGATCCTCTCGAGCATGCGGCCGGACACCGACGCATCGGGACCGTTCACGCGCCTGCTCGAAAAGATCGAGGCCATGCCCGAAGAGGCCCTGCCGCGGGAACGACCGAAGGCGCTGCTCATCGAATCCCTGCGCGTCTTCCTCAACGACGCCCAGGAGCTCGTGGACCTCGAGGAGGCCGGAACGTTCGATTTCTTCGATCCGGAGAAGCTCGAGGCCCTGCTCGAGGAGACGGGCTGGGAGATCGTCCGGGTCGTCCCGTCCTACGGGACGCCGCCCCAGGGCTACGTCTATGTCGCCAAAGCGAGAGAGGCCAATGGCAAGTCATGATCCGCAGTTCGAAGACCGCCTGAACCAGGAATACGACCTGCGAGGGCGAACGCGCATGGCGGCGTTCCTCAGCCTCGCCCTCTACTCGGTGTTCATCGGACTGGACGCTGTCTACACGCCCCGGTATTTCATGACCTTCCTCTTCCTCCGCCTCGGGGTCATGGCCGCCGTCGGCGTCATTCTGCTCCTGCTGAAGAGGGCCAAGACGAGCCATGGCGTCATGAACCTGGCCCTCGTCCTGGCTCTCATCGATGCGGCCGGGATCGCCGTCATGATCTACATCCTCGGCGGTTTCCTGACGAGCTACTACCAGGGCCTGAACATCATCGTCATGGGCATGATCGTCCTCATCCCGCTGGCCTTCCGCTATACGATCTACTTGTACGTCTCGGTCTGGTTCATGTACACGATCCCCAGCGTGATCAAATACATCGTCGGCCAGAAGGCCGTGGTGGTCGACGGTGTCGAGATCGAGACCTGGCGCTTCGTCATCAACAACCTGACCTTCCTCACGTCGATCATCGTCGTGGGCGCCATCGGCTCGTCCTACATGGAGAGCATCCGCCGCCGCGAGCTCCGCAGCCGCCTCCAGCTCGAGGAGACCACGGCCCAGCTCAAGGAATCGAACGAGAAGCTCAAGAGCCTCGACGAGCTCAAGACCCAGTTCTTCGCCAACGTCAACCACGAGCTCAGGACGCCGCTCACGCTCATGCTGGCGCCCCTCCAGTCCCTGCTCGAGGGACGGATGGGGAAGTTCTCGCCCACGCATCAAGGACACGCTCGAAACGATGCAGCGCAACGGCTACAAGCTGCTCAAGCTCATCAACAACCTCCTCGACCTGAACAAGCTCGAGGAAGGCCGGATGCGCCTCAAAATCCGGGACGGTCAACCTCGTCGACTTCATCCCGCCCCTGCTCGACTCGGTCAAGCCCCTGGCCGACCAGAGGCAGATCCGCCTTTATTACCAGCACCCGCCCCATGCCGTCAATCTGTCGCTCGACCCGGACCAGTTCGAAAAGGTCATCTTCAACCTGCTGTCCAACGCCCTCAAGTTCACGCAACAAGGGCGGCAAGATCACGATCTACATCGACGACAAGGACGACACCGTGATCACGACGGTCGAGGACACCGGCATCGGCATCCCGGACGACATGCTCGAGAGGATCTTCGACCGTTTCTCCCAGGTCGACGGATCGAAATCCCGGGCCCAGGAGGGGACGGGCATCGGCCTGGCCCTGGCCCGGGAGATCGTCCTCGTCCACAAGGGCACCATCCGGGCCGAGAGCGAGCTCGGCAAGGGCTCCCGGTTCATCGTCGAGCTGCGCAAGGGCGAAGCCCACTTCGACGAAGGAGTCCTCGACCGACGGACGGAGGACGTGCCCATCGGGCTCAAGCGGCGGACGACCGACACCGAGGAGCCGCGGGTCCAGGACATCGTCACCGACTTCCGGCGCCTCCAGCTCGTCGACCTCGAGAAGGTCGACATCGAAGGCGGCCGGGTGGACGAGGCCAAGGTCCACGACGCCCTGATCCTCTGCGTCGACGACAATCCCGAGGTCCTCAAGCTGATGAAGATGCTCCTGGCCGACGAGTTCGACCTCGAGCTCGTCACGTCCGCCGAACAGGGACTGGCCTTCCTCCGGGCCAAGAACCCCGACCTCGTCCTCTGCGACGTCATGATGCCGGGCATGGACGGCCACGCGTTCTCCCGGGCGGTCAAGAGCGACGAGTCGCCAAGCACATCCCCATCATCCTGGTCACCGCCCGGACGGGAGCGGAGATGCTGGCCGAGGGCATCGAAGGCCGGGGCCGACGATTACATCTCCAAGCCCTTCGACTCGACCGAGCTCAAGGCCCGTATCCGCTCCCAGCTCCGCATGCGCCAGATGGAGACGGAGCTGACCCTGGTCAACAAAAACCTCCGGATGCGGACCTCGGACCTCGTCGAGCAGCAGCGGTCGCTCTTCCTGTCGACGGTCAAATCCCTGGTCTCGGCCATCGACGCCAAGGACGAGTACACCCGCCATCATTCGACCCGGGTCACCGACTTCTCCCTGAAGATCGCCGCGAAGATGGGCTTCAGCGAGAAGGAGATCGGCGACCTCGAATTGGCCGCCCTCCTCCACGACGTCGGCAAGATCGCCGTCCCCGAGAGCATCCTCAACAAGCCGGGCAAGCTGACGAAGGAGGAGTTCGAGGTGATCAAGGAGCATCCGGTCCGCGGCGAGGCCATCCTCAGCCCGGTCATCGAGCTCAAGGAGATCTCCCGGGTCGTCCGGGCCCACCACGAGCGCTACGACGGCACGGGCTATCCCGACCGGCTGAAAGGCCGGGAGATCCCCATGGGGGCCCGGATCATGACCATCGCCGACACCTACGACTCCATCACCTCGGAGCGGCCCTACCGCAAGGCCGCCTCCCACCGCTACGCCATGAAGGAGATCATCGCCTGCTCGGGGACGCAGTTCGATCCCGAAGTCGTCGAGCACTTCCTCGAGATCGCCGGGACGTTCGTCCCGGATCAGGAGCCGGAGAACGGAGCCTAGGCCGGAGCCATGAGCCTTCAGGTCGGCTATTACGCCCTCAGTCTCTTCGGCGGCGCTCTCGTCGCCGGAGCGGTGGCCGTCATCGCCTGGAAACGGGCCATGACCTCCGTCGGCCGCTCCCTGGCTTTTCTCATGGCCGCGGTCTTCACCTGGTCCCTGGCCGCGGCCTGCGAAGCGGCGGTCCCGGAGACGGCCACGAAGGTCCTGCTCTCGAAGATCGAATACCTCGGCATCGCCACCGTTCCGGTGCTGATGTTCCTCTTCGCCCTCCGTTTCCTGCGATCCGGCGCCCGCCTCGGGAAGTGGCGGACGGCGGCCCTCTGGGTCATCCCGATCGCGACCCTCCTCCTCGCGGCCACGAACGAAAAGCACCACCTCATCTGGTCGGGATTCCGGTCGCTCGGCGGGCCGCGCGAGCAGCTTCTCATCTACGAGCATGGGACCTTCTTCTGGGTCCACACCGGATATTCCTACATCCTCCTCTTCGCCACGACCGTCTTCCTGCTCCTGGCCTTCTTCCGGTTCAAGGGCGTCCACCGCCGGCAGGCCCTGACCCTGATCCTGGCCTTTCCCCTGCCCTGGATCGGCAACGCCCTCTACGTGGCCGGGCTCGCAGGCGCTGAGAAAGGGTTCGACTACACTCCGATCGGCTTCGCCGTCTCCGGATTCTTCCTTCTCTGGGCGATGTTCCGGCTCCAGCTCGTCGACATCCTGCCCGTGGCCAGAGAACGGATCATCGACAGCATGGGCGAATCCCTGGTCATTCTCGACAAAAGGGGCCGGCTGGCCGCCACCAATCCCGCGGCCCGCAAGCTCATCGCCGAGGCCGGGGGCCCGGCCGAGGAGGTGCCCGAAGGGAAGATCCTGGGACGGCCCGTCGACGAGCTCTTTCCCGCCTGGCCCGAAATGAAGGTCGGCCTCGAAGCACCGTCCGTCTCCGAGCGCGAGGTCGCGCTGGCCGGCGACGGCGGCACGCGGTTCTTCGATCTCCGCCTCTCCCCGCTCCTCGGCCACGGCTCCTACCTCACCGGCTGGGTGGCGCTCGTCTACGACATCACCCGGATGAAGCTGGCCGAGAGGGCGGCCGTCGAGGCCCGCCAGGTCGCCGATACGCTCCGGGAGGCCGGGTTGACCCTGAGCTCGAAGCTCGACTTCAAACAGATCTCGGCCCTCATCCTCGACCTCCTGAAGCGGGTCATCTCCTACGACATCGGGATTTTCCTGACGGTCGAGGGGACGGACCTGAAAGTGGCCGGGATCAGGCGGCCCAAGGACATCCGGAACCTGATCGGCGAGACCTATCCGCTGGCCGGGTCCCGGTTGTGCAACATGGCCATCCAGAGGAAGCGGCCGCTCGTCAGCGTGATCAACGACCCGGGAGACATCCTCCTGCCCCTGCAGCCGGACCTCGACATCCGGTCCTTCCTCGGCGTTCCCATCGTCTTCGGCAACCACGCCATCGGCCTCGTCGCCCTGTACAACTCCGGCGACCGGGCCTTTACCGAGGAGGACGCCCGCGTGGCCGAGCTTTTCGCCAGCCAGGTCGCCATCGCCCTGGACAACTCCCGCCGGGTCGAGCAGTTCGAAAAGCTGGCCGTGACCGACGAGCTGACCGGCCTCTACAACCGGCGGGCCTTCGCCAGCATGGGCGAGAAGGAGGTCGGGCGCGCCCGGCGCTACCAGCGGCCGCTGGCCCTCATCCTCTTCGACATCGACCACTTCAAGGACGTCAACGACAGTTACGGGCACCTCTTCGGCGACCACGTCCTCCGCGTCCTGACGGAGCGCGTCACGCGAACGACCCGGACGACCGACATCGTCTGCCGCTACGGCGGCGAGGAGTTCATCGTGCTCATGCCCGAAGCCGGGCGCGACGAGGCCGTGGCCATGGCCGAGCGCCTGCGCCAGGAGATCTCCGGGATGACCATCATCACGGCCGGGGGCACACTGTCGCTGACGATCAGCCTGGGCGTCGCCGAACTCGCCCGGACCGGGGACGAGAGCTTCGAAGGGCTCGTCAGCCGGGCCGACCGGGCCATGTACCAGGCCAAGGCCGCAGGCCGCAACACGGTTCGCGGCTGATCCTCGGCCGCACGGCCGGGGCTGTGCTATAATGACCCCTTTTTAAGAACTCATCCGGAGGATCGCATGGCCCGCATCGAACCGTTCCGGGGCGTCCGGCCCCGCAAGGACATCGCCCACCTCGTCGCCGCCCCGCCGTACGACGTCCTGTCGTCGGACGAAGCCCGGGAGCTGGCGGCCGGGAACCCCTATTCCTTTCTCCACGTCGGCAAGCCGGAGATCGATCTCCCGCCCGGGACCGACCTCTACTCGGACGCCGTCTACGCCAAGGGGAAGGAAAATTTCGACCGCTTCCTCCGTGAAGGGACGATCTCCCGGGACGGAACGCGCAACTTCTACATTTATAAGCAGATCTGGGGCGAACACGTCCAGACCGGCCTGGTCGCCGCCGCCTCCTGCCAGGATTACCTCGACGACGTCATCAAGAAGCACGAGCTGACCCGGGTGGACAAGGAGAACGACCGGATGCGCCACATCGAGACGCTGGGCGCGCAGACCGGCCCGGTCTTCCTGACCTACCGGAGATCGGACGCGGTCGACGCCCTCGTCGCCGAGGGCATGGGCCGGGGGCCCGAGGTCGACATCACGACCTACGACGGCGTCCGCCACATCTTCTTCGTCGTCGACGACCCGGGACTCGTCGCCCGGATCAAGGACGCTTTCGCCGGCCTGGCGACGCTCTACGTCGCCGACGGCCACCACCGCTCCGCGGCCGCGACCCGGATCAAGGTCAAGCGGGACGTCGAGCGCCCCGGACGGACCGGGAACGAGGAGGACAATTTCTTCCTGGCCGTCCTCTTCCCTCACAGTCAGATGAAGATCATGGCCTACAACCGTGTCGTCCGCGACCTCAACGGGCTCGCGGCCGACGCCTTCCTGGCCCGGGTCGGCGAGAAGTTCGCCGTCCGGCCGGACGGCCCCAAGGAACCGGCCCGAAGCACCGAGTTCTCCATGTTCCTCGACGGCCGCTGGTACGGCCTCGAGGCGAAGCCCGGCACGTTCGACCCGGCCGACCCGATCGCCTCTCTCGACGTGTCCATCCTCCAGCAGAACCTGCTGGCACCCATCCTGGGCATCGCCGATCCCCGGACGGACAAGCGGATCGATTTCGTCGGCGGCATCCGGGGCACGGCCGGGCTCGAGAAGAAGGTCGCATCGGGCGGCTTCCGCGTCGCCTTCTCCCTCCACCCCACGACCATCGAACAGCTCTTCTCGGTGGCCGACGCGGGCAAGATCATGCCGCCCAAGTCGACCTGGTTCGAACCCAAGCTCAAGGACGGCCTCGCCGTCCACATGATCGACGAATGACCGCCGCCGTCTCCCCGTCTCTCGTCGCCCGCATCCGGGATGAGGCCGGGGAATTCTTCCGCGGCGCCCAGGGCAGCCATGACTGGGACCATACCGAACGCGTTCTGGCCCTGGCCCTGAAGATCGGGAGGAAGGAGAAGGCGGACCTGGGCGTCCTCAGGTTGGCCGCCCTTCTTCACGACGTCGGCCGCGGCGAGGAGGACCGGACGCACGGCAAGGTCTGCCATGCCCAATGCGGCGCGCGTCTGGCCGAGGGGATCTTAGAGCGGAACGGCTGCGATGCGGCGACGGTCCGGGCCGTCGTCCACTGCATCCGGACCCACCGCTTCCGCAGAGGAGGCGCGCCGCGTGACGCTCGAGGCCCGCGTCCTCTTCGACGCCGACAAGCTCGACTCGATCGGGGCCGTCGGCATCGGCCGGGCCTTCCTCTTCGCCGGCGAGGTCGGGGCCCGGCTCCACGACAAGAACGTCGACGTCGGCAAGACCGAGCCCTACACCCGCGAGGACACCGCCTACCGCGAATACCTGGTCAAGCTCCGTCTCGTCAAGGACCGTATGACGACGGGCGAGGGGCGGCGCCTGGCCGCGGGAAGGCATAAGTTCATGGCCGTGTTCTTCGACCGCATCGACAAGGAGACGGACGGAGCGCTCTGACGATGGGCTGGGACCAGGTCTACAACCCCCTCGGCGCGGCCTGGCTCTCGACGCTCGTCGCCGCCCTGCCCATCGCCCTCCTGCTCGGCGGCCTGGCGCTCTTCCGGCTCAGGGCCCACGTGGCCGCTCTCCTCGGCCTGGCCGCGTCCGTGCTGACCGCGGTCCTCGTCTTCGGCATGCCCGCGGCCATGGCCTTCCGGACGGCCGGGCTCGGCGCGGCCTACGGCCTCTTTCCCATCGGCTGGATCATCCTCAACGTCATCTTCCTCTACGACCTGACAGTCGAGAAGGGCCACTTCAAGGTCATGCAGGAGAGCCTGACCGGCATCACGCGCGACCGGCGGCTCCAGCTCCTGCTCATCGCCTTCTCCTTCGGCGCGTTCTTCGAAGGCGCGGCCGGATTCGGGACGCCGGTCGCCGTGACGGCGGCCATCCTCATCGGGCTCGGCTTCGCCCCGCTCACCGCCTCGGGGCTGTCCCTCGTCGCCAACACAGCGCCCGTGGCCTTCGGCGCCCTGGGAACGCCCATCGTCGCCTTGGCCGGCGTGACCGGCCTCGACGTCCGCCAGTTGAGCGCCATGGTCGGCCGGCAGCTGCCGTTCTTCTCCCTCCTCATCCCCTTCTGGCTCGTATGGGCCTATTGCGGCTTCAAGAAGACGAGGGAGGTCTGGCCTGCGCTGGTCGTCGCAGGAGTGTCGTTCGCGGTGCCGCAGTTCCTCATCTCGAACTTCCACGGCCCGTGGCTCGCCGGGGTCGGCGCGGCGGTCGTCTCGATGGCCGCGCTGGTGCTGTTCCTTCTAAAATGGCGTCCCAGGACCGTCTACGGTGACGGCCGGAACGGGGAGGCCGGAGCCCCGCCCGCGGCGGCGGTCCGGCTGACCGCCGGAGAGTTGCTCCGCGCCTGGATGCCCTGGCTCGTCCTGAGCCTCTTCGTCTTTCTCTGGGGGATCCCCCAGATAAAGGCCCTGCTCGACGGACTGTCGGTCGTCCGCGTCCCCGTACCCGGGCTGGACAGGCTCGTCTTCCGAGTGCCGCCCGTCGTGGCCGTGCGGGCGGCGGAACCGGCCGCCTTCACTTTCAATTGGCTTTCCTTCACGGGGACGGGGATCTTCGCGGCGGCCGTCGTGTCGGGCCTGCTCATGGGCTTTTCACCCCGGCGTCTCGTCCGGGCCTACGGCCGGACGATCAAGCGGGTGCGTTTCTCGCTCCTGACCGTGGCCGCGATGCTGTCGTTGGGCTACGTGACGCGCTATTCCGGGCTCGATGCGACGCTGGGACTGGCCTTCGCCCGGACCGGCGTCTTCTATCCCTTCTTCGGTACGATGCTCGGCTGGCTCGGCGTCGCCCTGACCGGGTCGGACACGTCGTCGAACGTCCTGTTCGGCAGCCTCCAGAAGATCTCGGCGGAGCAGCTCGGGCTGAGCCCGGTGCTGATGGCCTCGGCCAACAGCGCCGGCGGGGTCATGGGCAAGATGATCGACGCCCAGTCGATCGTCGTCGCCTCGACGGCGACGCGCTGGTACGGCCACGAAGGCGACATCCTCCGCTACGTCTTCTTCCACAGCCTGGTCCTCGCGGCCCTCATGGGCCTCTTCGTTCTCCTCCAGGCCTACGTCTTCCCCTTCACCAAGCTCGTCGTGAAGTAAAACTCGGAGGCCCTCCATGAAAAAAGTCACCGCCATCGTCGGGACGGCCAGCCGGAAGCACACCCATCTGGCCACCCGCCAGTTCCTGGAAAGCCTCCGGTCGCTCGGCGACGTCGAGACCGAGATCGTGACCTTGAGCGACTACACGATCGGGACCTGCCTCACCTGCAAGCTCTGCCTCACGCGGGGCGAAGAGGCCTGCCCGCTCAAAGACGACCGGGACGTCCTCATCGCGAAGATGATGACCTCGGACGGCGTCGTCTTCGCCTCGCCGAATCTATCCTTCCAGGTCTCGGGCCTGATGAAGGTCTTCCTCGACCGGCTCGGGTTCGTCTTCCACCGGCCACGTTTCTTCGGGAAGGCCTCGACGAGCATCGTCTCGCAGGGGATCTACGGCGGCCGGAAGATCGTGAGCTACTTTCATTTCATCGGCAAGGGCATGGGCTTCAATCCGGTCAGGGGGGTATGCTTCACGGCGCTCGATCCCATGGCCGAAACGGAGAGGCGGAAGATGGAGAGGTCCCTGGCCAAGCTGAGCCGGCGGTTCTACGACAAACTGGTCGGGCCGCCTTACCCCTGGCCGGGCTGGCTCTATTTCACGGCCTTCCACTCGGGCCGGACAAAGATGCGACTGGAGCTCGACGAGAGCAGCTTCGACTACCGGCACTACAGAGACCAAGGCTGGTTCGGGTCGGACTACTTCTACCCCACCCGCTTGGGCCCGCTGAAAAAGGCCGCGGGCCGTCTTATCGACTCGTTCCAAAAGAGGCAGACAAAGCGCAGAAAAGGCTCGCAGGCGCCCTCATAACCTGAACGGCCCCGAGCCGAAACCGATCCGTTGCGACCTTGTTACCCGACGATCTTCTTGACGCCCTTGTACTTCGCCTCGACCCGCTCGCAGGGCAGGTACTCGTTCTCCATGGCCCGGTAGTCCTTGAGCCCGACGAAATCGGTGTACTCCTCGAAGGAGGAGACCCACTGCGTCTGGCCCGGCAAGCGTGCCGGTCGGCGACGTCTTGAGCGCCTTGAAGAAGTCCGTCAGGGCCTTGTGGGCGACCATGACGGAGGCGACGGGGATCGACACGCGCCCGACGCCCATCTTCGCGAGCTCGGGGATGGGGATGAGCTCGGTCTTCATGCCGGTGATGGCGTCCATGAGGTTGACCGACAGCGGCCCCTTGATCGACTTGACCGCTTTTTCGATGTCGGTCCGGCTCCTGATGCCGTCGATGAAGGCCAGGTCGGCTCCGGCTTCGAGATAGATATTGCAGCGCCGGATGGCCTCGGCCAGGCCCATGCCGGCGAAGACGTCGGTCCGGGCGTTGATGATGAAGTCCTTGTCGAGCCTGTCGCGGACCGCGGCGCAGGCCCGGATCTTCCCGGCCATCTCCTCGGCGGAGATGACTTCCTTGCCGGCCATGTGGCCGCAGCGCTTGGGGAAGACCTGGTCCTCGATGTTCATGCCGGCCAGGCCCATGGAGATCAGCCGCTCGGTGATCCAGGCCGCGTTGACGGCGTTGCCGCCGCCGGTGTCGATGTCGGCCATGACCGGGATCGAGACGGCCTGGGCGATGTTCCAGGTACAGGTCCAGGACGTCCTTCATCCGCAGGAGGCCGACGTCGGGCTTGGCGAGGTAGGACCCGGCCAGGCCGTAGCCCGAGATCTGGATGGCCTCGAAGCCGGCCTTCTCGATGACCTTGGCGCTGACAGGGCGTCGTGACAGCCGGGAACGGCGACGGCCCGGCGGGCCAGGATGGCTTTGCGCAACACTTTGGATCTCTTCATGTTCGATAGCTCCTTGAGAGAATAAACGGTCCTCTATTCTACCCCAAGCCGGACCCGGTGAAAAGGGGGCGGAGCCCTTGACATCCCGCCCGACTTCGCCGAGACTTGGCCCATCTTCGCCGAGAGGAGCGGGCGGCATGGCCGGACTCGAAGGCATCTCCGTCGAAACGTTCCGGGGCGATTTCGAAGGGCTGGAGCGCATGGCCCACGCCTCCTGGCGGGACGAGTACGGCGACGCCTCTTTCCCCAATTTCTACCGGCCGGCCTTCCTCCGCTACCTCACCGACAGGATCCCGGCCGACAGGCGTGATCTGCTCATCGGCGCCTACAAAGGCGGCGAGATCGTGGGGTTCCTGGCCAACCTGCCGCAGAAATTCCATTTCCAGGGCGGCGTCCGCAGCGGCGTCTACAGCTGCCTGCTCGTCGTCCGCAGGGAATATCTCCGTCGGGGGATCGCCCTCGACATCATCCGGACCGCCGTCGGCCTGAACAAAAAGCACGGTTTCGATTTCTCGCTCCTGACGCTCGAGACCGGCCACCGGTCGACGGCCATGATCGAGAAGCTCTCCGCGGAGGGCCACCGGATCGAGCGGATCCGTAAGTCCGGCGTCATCACCCGCGTTCTCGACCTCGGCCGCGTCGACGCGTCGGAGGGCTTGAAAAGCTACGAGAAGGCAGCCATCCGGCTGCTCGGAGCCGGCCGGCCGCCGAAGATCGCGCCGGGAGTCGTCCTGAGGGACTACCGCGCTGCGGACCTCGACGCCTGCCACGCCCTGCTCGACCGATACAAGGACAGCGCGCGGTTGGCCCTGGCCTGGGACAAACGCGGCCTGGCCCTCGAGCTCGAGTGCCCGGACGTCGCCCGGACGCTCGTCTGGGAGAAGGACGGCCGGGTCCAAGCCATGATCAACTTCATCTCACATGACCAACTGGGCAAAACCGTCGAGCGATATGCCTGGATCAACCACGTCGCTTACCCCGATCTCTCCCCGTCCGAACAGGCCGCGTTCCTGCGGGCCTATCTCGTCCGTGTCCGCGAGGACGGTTTCGTCGCCACGGTCGACTTCGGCAAGCGTGGCTGGCCGGCCGGGCCGTTCTACAGGGCCCGTTTCATCCCCTACCCCCGGGCCGTCAACCTCGTTTCGTGGACCTTCGCGCCGGACATCTCGCTGGCCGGGATCCCGGTCGTCTATGAGATCCAGGTCTGACCGGACGCCTGCGATCACGGCCTCCTTACGTTGACAGCCCCCGTCATTGTTGATAAAAATGGCTGAGGACTGACGCACATGGCATCCGCCGCCGAACGCTGGATCGAGGACCAGGAACGCCTGGCCAAGCCGGCCAAGGTCTACTGGTGCGACGGCTCCGACGGCGAGGCCTGGCGGCTCCTCGAGATCGGGATGAACGAGGAGCGGCTCAATGGGCCCGTCTTTCAACCGCTCAACCACAAGGAATGGCCGACGGCCTACCTCCACCGCTCCTCTCCGAACGACGTCGCCCGGGTCGAGCAACTGACCATGGTCTGCCACCCCACCAAAGAGGACTCGGGCCCCAACAACAACTGGATGGAGCCGGAGAAGGC
Organism: uncultured bacterium; assembly: GCA_963743755.1. Lineage (GTDB taxonomy): Bacteria > Acidobacteriota > Aminicenantia > Aminicenantales > Saccharicenantaceae > RBG-16-66-30. The sequence goes on along the minus strand of CAVUQU010000008.1, from coordinate 14,735 downwards.
CAAGAAGCTCATGACCAAGCTCTCCGACGGCTGCATGGCCGGGCGGACGATGTACGTCATCCCCTACATGATGGGCCACCCCGAATCGCCCTACGCCAAGGCCTGCATGATGATCACCGACTCGAGCTACGTCGCCGTCAGCATGCGCATCATGACCCGCATCGGGACGCCCATCCTGGAAAAGCTGCGCAACCGCGAGGACTTCATCAAGGGCTTCCATTCGATCGGTACGCTCGACCCCAACCGGCGCTACATCATGCATTTCCCCCGCGAAGGCCTCGTCTGGAGCGTCGGCTCGGGCTATGGCGGGAACGCCCTGCTCGGCAAGAAGTGCGTCTCGCTTCGCATCGGCTCCTACCTCGGCTTGAAACAGGGCTGGCTGGCCGAGCACATGGTCATCATGGGCATCGAGGACCACCGGGGCCACAAGACCTACATCACGGCCGCCCTGCCCAGCGCCTGCGGCAAGACCAACCTGGCCATGATGGAGTCGGCCCTGCCCGGCTACCGCGTCTGGACGCTCGGCGACGACATCGCCTGGCTCAACATCGGGCCGGACGGCCGGCTCTGGGCCATCAATCCCGAGGCCGGCTACTTCGGCGTCGCGCCGGGGACGTCGATGAAGACCAATCCCAACATGATGAAGACGATCAAGCGGGGCGCCTTCAACCCGACGCTCTTCACCAACGTCGCCCTGAACACGGACACCAACGAGCCGTGGTGGGAGGGCATCGACGGACCGGTGCCCGAGCACCTTCTCGACTGGCAGGGCAGGCCATGGACGCCGGCCCTGGGGACAAAGGCCGCCCACCCCAACTCCCGGTTCACGGCCCAGATCGTCAACTCGCCGATGCTGGACAAAGAAGCGGAGAACCCGCACGGCGTGCCCATCTCGGCCATCATCTTCGGTGGCCGGCGGACGAGCCTCATCCCGCTCGTCATCGAGAGCTTCAACTGGTCGCACGGCGTCTTCATGGGCGCCCGGATGGGCTCGGAAACGACCGCGGCGGCGACGGGACAGGTCGGCGTCGTCCGGCGCGATCCCATGGCCATGCTGCCTTTCTGCGGCTACAACATGGCCGACTACTGGCGCCACTACCTCAACATGGGCAACCGCATGTCGCGGCCGCCCAAGATCTTCGGGGTCAACTGGTTCCGCGTCGACGAACGGGGCAAGTTCATCTGGCCGGGCTTCGGCGACAACATGCGCGTCCTCAAGTGGGTCATCGACCGGGTGACGGGCGCCGTGCCGGCCCGCGAGACCCCGGCCGGCCTCGTGCCGCGCGTCGAGGACCTCGACATGACCGGCCTCGACATCCCCAAGGACAAGCTCGAGACGCTGTTCGAGGTCAAGATCAAGGACTGGAAGACCGAGGTCGACGGGATCCGGGATTTCCTCAAGCCCTATAAGGGCCGGCTCCCCGCCGAGATCCGCGAGCAGTACGAGAAGCTCGAACGCCAGGTCCGCGCAGCCTAGATCCCGCTGGAGCGGGGCTAGACCGCCCCTTCGTGCGTCACTCCCGCCGCCACGGCCGCGCCGCCGCCCGACCCGAAGAATTCCGGGCCCCGGGGGGCGTAAAACAGGAAGACGGCGAGCGTCACGATCCCTGTGAAAATGAATGGAAAGGCGATGCCGATGGCGTCCGAGAGAATGCCCGAGACCAGCGTGACGACCGCCCCCGAGGCGAGCTGGACGTTGCTGACCCAGCTGAAGGCCATGGTCTGGCCGGAGGCCGGGACGGTCGAGCCGACGAAGGTGTGGAGCGAGGGGTAGGTCATGAGGAGAAAACCGCCGAAGGCGAGGAGGCCGGCCACGGCCAGGCCCTTGGTCGGGGCGAAGCCGAGCAGGAACAGCGCTGCGGCGGCCCCGCCCAGACTGACCATGAAGACGGGCTTGCGGCCGAACCGGCGGCTCAAGGCGCCGTAGCTGTAGCCGGTCACGGTCCCCAATCCGATCCAGAGTGCCAGGAACAGGCCCGTCTGCCCCATGGGGATGCCGTATTTATGGTTGAGGAGGGAGGGCGCGTAGTAGACCGCGACCGACCAGCCGGCGCCCCCGAAAAAGAACCCCGGAATGAACCGCCGGATGGAACGGAGCGAACGCCACCAGTCCCCCGGCCGCAGGGACGGCCGCTCCTCGCTCCGCGAAGAGATGCCCCGCAGGGCCAGAGCGCCTAGCCCCGTCAGCACGAGCCCGAACAAGGCCCAGACGTAGAGCGGCGTCTTCCAGCCCCAGCCCTGGGCCAGAAAACCGACCGTCAGGTAGGCCAGGCCGACCCCGAGGTTCCCCGATCCGCTCTGGATGCCCATGGCGTCGTCGAGCTCCCTACCCGAACCTGCCCGCGACTTGGAGATCCAGGCGATGACGATGGGGTGGTAGAAGCTGGAGGCGATGCGCAACAGCAGGAAGAGGAGAAGGAGCGCCAGGTAGGTCCGGGCGAACGGGATGACGGCCAGAGAGGCGCAGAGACCGAGGCCGCTGAGGACCATCATCGTCCGGTACTCGGTCCGGTACGATACGCGGACGACCAGGAACTGGACGACGAGCGAAGTCAGAAGGCCGAGGTTGGACAGGATTCCGATCTGCGAATAGTTGGAGATGAGGAGACCCTGGGTCAGGAGCAGGGGGAAGACCATCGGCGTGATGACCGACGCGGCGTCGGTGAGGGCGTGGAAGAGCGACGCCGAGAGCAGGATCTTCTTTTTCATGGCCTTTGGCGGGATACTCTAACACGGAAGGAGGCGGGACGCCATCCGGTAAACGCCTCGGCCGCCGGCGGAGTAGACTGGAATGGACGGACCTGTGGAGGATCCCATGCGGACCGGGAACCTGTCGCAACATCTTCCGGGGCCTTGCGCCAAGGCCGTCCTGGCGGTCTTCGGCGCGTTCTTCCTGATCGCTCTGTTCTCCGTCCCCGTCACGACGACGACCTCCCGGACCCGCCAGGACGAAGGCTCAATCCTGGGCGTCCGTACAACCTATCCCCGCGAGACCTCGATGTTCCTGCCCCGTTACCTGTCGACGAAGGCACACCCTCCGGCCGGGACGACCGTCCGACTCCGCCCGACGCCATGGGTCGCGACGATGGCCATCGTCGTCTTCCTGGGATTCGTCGACTACGTCCTCTTTTGCCGTCTGCTCTGTTGGGGGAGACGGCGGGCGCAAGACTCCGAGCCCGACGCCGAATAGCCCCTCGCCTAGCGCCGTTCGTACGATTCGACGATCGACTGGTAGACGAGGGCCTTGAATTTGGCGTGGGTGTCGCTCCCGGTCGCCGGCATGAGCTGGGTCATGAACACGGCGACCAGCTTCTCGGCCGGATCGACCCAGTAGGTCGTATGGTAGGCGCCGCCCCAACCGAAAGCCCCGACCGAGCCGGGGTCGCCATTGCGGCCGAGCTCTTTCGTCACCCAGAAGCCGAGGCCGAAACCCTGTCCCGGGCTGGTGTAGACCGGCCCGAGGTGGTCGACGGTCATGAGCTCGACCGATTTCGGGCTGAGGATGTGAACCCCTCCCCATTCCCCGCCGCTTTGGAGCATGAGCAGGAAGCGGGCATAGTCCTCGGCGGTCGAGAGGAGCCCGGCGCCGCCGGCGTAACAGGTCCTGGGGCCCTTGAGATAAGCGATCTCCCGCGGGTCGTCGACCGGCCCGGCTTTGCCGTCCTGGCCGATGCCGCAGACCGCGGCGAGTCGCCCGGCCTTCTCTTCGGGCAGGAAGAAGGACGTATCGGCCATGGCCAGGGGCCCGGTGATGCGCTTGGCGACGAAGTCGGCCAGGCTCATCCCCGACACGACCTCGACGAGATAGCCGAGGATGTCGGCATTGTAGCCATAGACGAACTTCTCTCCAGGCTGGGCGTCGAACGGCAGCCCGGCCAGCTTTTTCATGTAGGCGCCGACGGGCTCGGGCCGGTCGGCCAGGAACCAGCCCTGGAGGCCCGCCGCCCTGTAGAGGTCCTTGGCCGGTCCGTCGCCGTAGGAGATGCCGGCCGAGTGGGTCAGGAGATCACGAACGGTGATCGGCCGTTTCGCCGGGACGATCTTGTAGCCCGGGCCCTTTTTCGACGTCCCGGGAACGGCCACGGTCGCGTCTTGGTGAACTCGGGGATGTACTTCGAAACGGGGTCGCCGAGCAGGATCCTGCCCTCTTCGAACAGGATCATGACGGCGACGCTCGTCACCGCCTTGGTCTGCGAGGCGATGCGGAAGACGGCGTCGATCGGCATTGGCACAGCTGTCGCAGGGTCGATCCTGCCGAAGGCCTGGAGGTAGGCGACCTTGCCGCCCCGGGCGACGAGCGCCACCGCGCCGCCGAGCCGGCCTTCGTCGACGTATCTCTGCATGACCGAGCTAAGCCTCTCGAGCCGGGCGGAGGAGAGGCCGACGATCTCCGGCCGGGCCCTCGGGAGCTCGGCGGCGAACGCCGGGAGCGCCGTGATGCACAGAAGGGCTAATACAAAGAATCTAAATAGTTTATTCCGGCTCATGCAGGCCTCCGTTCCTCGCGCGATCAACCTGTTTATACCAGAATATCCGGCCGGACGTCAAAGCGCCCTATGACGCATGGAGGCCATATACGCGGCCGAACAGAGTCTTGTTTGCGCCGTCTGTTCTCCGTATAATGAGCCCGCCATGCGCCGTCCGGCGAACTCCGCGAAAGGACGATAACCATGCGCCTTCAGCTCCTCGACTGGATCATCGTCGTCGTCACGCTCCTGATCTGTTTCGTCCCGGCCCTGTTCTTCGGCAAGCGGGCCGGACAGAACACGGCCGAGTTCTTCGCCTCGGGCCGGGCCGTGCCCTGGTGGCTGGCCGGGCTGTCCATGGTGGCCACGACCTTCAGCAGCGACACGCCCAACCTCGTCACCGACATCGTCCGGCGCAACGGCGTCGCCGGCAACTGGGTCTGGTGGGCCTTCACCCTGACCGGCGTGGCCACGGTCTTCTTCTACGCCCGGCTGTGGCGGCGCTCCGAGGTCCTGACCGACCTCGAGTTCTACGAGATCCGCTATTCCGGCAAGGCCGCCGGCGTCGTCCGCGGTTTCCGCTCGGTCTACCTCGGCCTCTTCTTCAACTGCATCATCATGGCCACGGTCAACCTGGCCGCCTGCAAGATCGCCGCCATCCTGTTCGGCCTCCCCCGCTGGCAGACGCTGCTCGCTCGTCGGCGTGCTCAACGTCGTCTTCGCCGCCATCTCCGGGCTCTGGGGCGTGCTGGTCATCGACATGATCCAGTTCTTCATCAAGATGACGGCCGTCATCGCCGCCGCCTACTTCGCCGTCCGGCCCGTCGGCGGCCTGGGCCCGCTGGTCGCCAAGCTCTCGGCCATGACCGGGCCGGGCGGCATCAACTACCTGAACATGCTGCCCGACTTCAAGAGCAACTGGGACCTGGCCATCGCCGTCTTCATCATGCCGCATCGCCGTCCAGTGGTGGGCCGTCTGGTACCCCGGCGCCGAGCCGGGCGGCGGCAGCTACATCGCCCAGCGCATGCTGGCCTCCAAGTCCGAGAAGGACTCGCTCGGGGCCGTCCTCTTCTTCAACATCGCCCACTACGTCCTCCGGCCCTGGCCCTGGATCCTCGTCGGCTCTGGCTTCGCTCATCGTCTTTCCCCAGCTCTCCGACATCCAGAAGGCCTTTCCCAACCTCGACCCGACGCCTCCTCGGCCACGACATCGCCTACCCGGCCATGCTCAAGTTCCTGCCCGTCGGCTTCATCGGCCTGCATGGTCGGCGGCCTGATCGCGGCCAATTCCTCGACCATCCTGACCCACCTCAACTGGGGCGCCTCCTACCTCGTCCACGACTTCTACCGCCGCTTCATCAAGCACGGACGCCACCGAAAAGCACTACGTCATGGTCGGCCGGCTGGCCACGATCGTGCTGTTCGTCTGTCGCCGGCGGCATGGTCTTCGTCCTCGACACGGCCAAGGACAGCTTCGACATCATCCTCCAGGTCGGGGCCGGCACGGGCCTGCTCTACCTCGTCCGCTGGTTCTGGTGGCGGGTCAACGCCTGGTGCGAGGTCAACGCCATGATCAGCTCGTTCGTCGTTCTCCATCGTCCTGCTCGTCCTGCGCAAGGTCGGCGTCGTCGTCCCGACCCATCACGCCCTCCTGCTCACCGTCGCCGTGACGACCGTCTGCTGGGTCCTGACCGCCTTCCTCGGGCCGCAGACCGACCAGGCGAACGCTGATCGCGTTCTACCGGAAGGTCCGGCCCTTCGGCCCGGGCTGGAAGGCGGTCCGCGAAGGCGCGGGCATCTCGGAGGCCGAGGCCGCGCACCGCACGAGAACATTCCGCTGGCCCTCGTCGGCTGGGTGCTCGGCGGTGCGCTGACGATCTGGTCGGCCCTGTTCACGGTCGGCAACTTCCTCTACGGCCGCTGGGTCTACGCCGGCGTCCTCCTGGCGGTGTTCGTCGTCAGCGGCCTCGTCCTGATCAAGGTCATCAACCGGCTCTGGAGCCAAGGGGCCGGTCGAGGAGGGAAATGAAAAAGCTCAGGGTCTGGGCGACGGTCGCATTCGTGCTCGGCATCCTGGCGCTCGTTCTCCTGCTGTTCATGTTCCTGGCGCTGGCCGACATCTCTCACGGAGAACAGGATCTCACCGCCGATGGGGGATCCTCAGGGCGGGCTTCTTCGTCATCTTCTTCCTCATCGTCGCGACGTTCGTCTGTACGGGATTGATCTTCAAGTACTTCCGCGACAAGGACGATCCGGACCGAAGTGAGCGCCGGATCGGCGGGAGGCCGGCTTTCGCCTCCCGTTTAAATTGGGGAACGGGTATTGTGTCCCCGAATTCAAGGAGGGAAGAATGTCTCAACAACCGCAAAAAACGAATTGGGGCCCGGTCCTCGTCCTGGGCGGCCTCTGGGGGCTCTCGGAGGCGGCGCTCGGCATGTATCTGCGCACCTGCGCTTCGACGATCTCCGGCTCGGTGATGACCGGCGCGGCCCTCTTCTTTCTGGCCGCGGCCTGGGCCGTCTCGCCGCGGCTCAGGACAGCGGCCGCGATGGTCGCGATCGCCGCGGGCTTCAAGCTCGTCGACGCCCTGCTCCTCGGCCTGCCCGTCCTCCACGGCGCGATCGGCAACCCCATCTTCGCCATCGTCCTGGAGGGCGCGGCCTTCGCGCTCATCGTGAGCGTCATCAGCAAGCCGCTCGCCGCGAAGCCCCTCGGGCAGGGGGTCACGGGCGGCCTGAGCGCCCTCGCAGCGGTCAACCTCTTCCCATTGTCGTAGGGCGAATAGGTGAGCATGTAGTCGTAGTACTGCTTCTGCTCCGGGTTGCCCCACTCGTCGTATTCGTTGGTGGTCAGCGGGATGCTGGCATCCAGCATGGTGGTGACCACGTCGACGAACGGCACCTGCGACACGATCACGCTGTACTTGTCCGGCGCCATGTTGGCGATCGCGCCCATCAGCAGGCCGCCGGCGCTGCCGCCAGAGCGCGGCCACGCGATCCGGCGCGGCGTAGCCCTGCTTCACCAGGTAGTCGGTGACGTCGATGAAGTCGGTGAAGGTGTTCTTCTTGTTCAGCAGCTTGCCGTCGTCGTACCAGTCGCGGCCCATTTCCTGGCCGCCGCGGATATGGGCGATGGCGTAGACCATGCCGCGATCCAGCAGGCTGACCGTGGTCACCGAGAAGCCGGGATCCATCGACGCGCCGTAGCTGCCGTAGCCGTACTGCAGCAGCGCGGCCTTGCCGTTCTTCTCGAAGCCCTTGCGGTACACGATCGACACCGGCACCCTGGTGCCGTCCTTCGCCGGCGCCCACACGCGCTCGGTGACGTAATTGGCCGGGTCGTAGCCGGGCACCGGCTGGCGCTTGAGTTCGCGGCGCTCGCCGGTCTTCACGTTGAGTTCGTAGGTGGTCGCCGGCGTCGTCATGCGAGGTGTAGCTGTAGCGCAGCCAGTCGGTGTCGGGTTCGGAATTGACGTCCAGGCCCATCGAGTACGCGGTCTCGTCGGCCTTGACGTACTCCTCGCTCCGCCGTCCTTCAGCAGGCGCACGCGCTCCAGCCCGCCGGAACGCTCGGCGATCGCGGTGAAGCCGTCGAACAGCTCGAAGCCTTCGACATAGACGTCGTCGCTGTGCGCGATCCAGTCCTTCCAGTCCTTGCGCGAGGTGGCGCCATCGGCGGCGGTGACGATCTTGAAGTTCTTCGCGCTTGCCATCGTTGGTGCGGATGACCCAGCGACCGTCGAGGTGGTCGGCGTCGTATTCGACGTCGCGCGCGCGCGGCGCGAGCACGGTGAACGCGCCCGGGTCGGCGGCTGGCGTGTAACGCGGCTCGTTCGACACCGTGCTGTCCACGCCGATGACGATGTACTGGTCGTCGCGGGTGCGGCCGATGCCCATGTAGAAGCTGTCGTCCTTCTCCTCGTAGACGAGCGCGTCGTCCTTCGCGATCGGTGCCGAGCACGTGCTTCTTCACCTTGGTGGTGAGCAGGGTCTCCGGATCGTTCTCGACGTAGAACAGGGTCTTGTTGTCGTCGGCCCAGACCACGTTGGCCGAGGCGCCGGTGATCGCTGTCGGATAGCATCTTGCCGGTGGCGAGGTCCTTGAAGCGGATCGTGTACTGGCGACGGCCGTTGGTGTCGTCGGCCCAGGCCAGCAGCGGTTGTCCTGGCTGACCTTCGCATCGCCGACGCGTAGTACTTCTTGTCGCCGGCCATCGCGTTGACGTCGAGCAGGATCTCCTCGCCGGCGAAGTCGCCGGCTCGTTGGCCTTCTGGATCGACAGTCGCATCCATGCCCGCGGCGTCCTTGCGGCGCGCCTGGATCGGGTAGTCCTTGCCGGTCTCGAAACGGGTGTAGTACCAGTAGCCGCGTTCGCGGTACGGCACGCTGGCGTCGTCCTGCTTGATGCGCGCCGACGATCTCGTCGTAGAGCTTGTCCTGCACCGGCTTCGTCGGCGCCAGCACCGCGTCGGCGTAGGCGTTCTCGGCGTCGAGGTAGGCGAGCATGGCCTTGTCCTCGCGCTTGTCGTCGCGCAGCCAGTAGTACTCGTCGTTGCGCGTTCGGCCCCGAACGGCGCCTTCACTTCATGCGGCTTCTTGGCGGCGTCGGGCGGGCGTGGCATCCATGGCGGGGGCGGGCTGAGGGATGCTGGTCATGAGGAAGAGGCTCGCGAGTAAAGAGGCATGGTGGTTCTTCATGGATGAGTCCATTCGTGCGAAGCGGCAGTGGGAATGCAGTGACTGCACCGGCGATCGCCCTTCCAGCCGAACGCTGGGATGCGATGCGGGACTGCGATCGGCTGTGCTGATGGAGGTGCCGAAATCTACTTCGCCAACTGCTGCCACAGGAAGGTATAGGCCAGCGCGTTCATGTGCGCTGACTGCGCGTTGTTGGCCGCGCCGCCGTGGCCGCCTTCGATGTTCTCGTAGTAGCGCACGTCTTTGCCCGCCGCTTCCATCTTCGCCATCATCTTGCGCGCATGGCGCCGGATGCACGCGGTCGTCGCGGTGGAGGTCGTGAACAGGGTCGGCGGATAGTCCTTGTCCGGCATCGAACAGGTGGTACGGCGAGAAGTTCTGGATGAACGCCCAGTCCTCGGTGTCCGGATCGCCGTACTCGGCCATCCACGAGGCGCCGGCCAGCAGGTGGCTGTAGCGCTTCATGTCGAGCAGCGGCACCTGCACCACGACCGCGCCGAACAGCTCCGGATACTGCGTCAGCATGTTGCCGATCAGCAGGCCGCCGTTGCTGCCGCCCTGGATGCCCAGGTGCTTCGGCGAGGTGATCTTGCGCGCGATCAGGTCCTCGGCGACCGCGGCGAAGTCCTCATAGGCCTTGTGCCGGTTCTGCCTTCAGCGCCGCCTGGTGCCAGCGCGGGCCGTACTCGCCGCCGCCGCGGATGTTGGCCACGCGCATACACGCCGCCCTTCTCCAGCCAGCCCTTGCCGACGCCGCCGGAGTAGCCCGGGCGTCATCGACACCTCGAAACCGCCGTAGCCGTACAGCAGGGTCGGCGTTGCTGCCGTCGAGCTTCAGGTCCTTCGGGCGGACCAGGAAATACGGCACCTTGGTGCCGTCCTTCGAGGTGGCGAAGTGCTGTTCGACTGACATGCTTGCTGCCGTCGAAGAAGGCCGGCATGGACTTCAGCACTTCCGGCTGCTGGCCGACGCTCGGCCATCGACAGCGTGGTCGGGCGTCAGGTAATCGGTGGCGGTCAGCCACACCGCATCGCTTTCGTCCGCATCGACGGCGCCGACGCCGATGGTGCCGATCGTCGGCGCGCCGACGAACATCGCGCTGCGCGTCCAGCGCGCCCTGGCCCGGGGTCAGCACCGGACAGCTTGTTCTTGACGTCGTCCATCACGTTGAGGACGAGGTGGTTCTTGGTCCAGGTGTAGCCGGCCAACGAGGTGTTGTCGGTGGGCTCGAACAGCACGTCGAACTCGCGCTTGCCGGCCATGAACGTCGTCGAAGTTGGTGACCAGCAGCGAGCCGGCCTTGTAGGTCTTGCCGCCGACTTCCAGGGCTCGCGCAGTTCCAGCATCAGCCAGTCGCTTGTGCACGCCCTTCTGCGCCGAGTTCGGCGCGTCGATCTTGGTCAGGCTGCCGTCCTTGCCGCGCAGGTACAGCTCGTCGTTGTAGAAGGCGAGCGTGCGGATGACGAAGTCGCGCTCGTAGCCCGGCGTGTGGTCGTGGCCGGCGGCGATGTACATGTCCTCCGGCTTGCCTTCGTACACCATCTTGGCCGCTGCCGAGCGGCGTGCCGCGCTTCCATTGCTTGACGATGCGCGGGTAGCCGGAGCTGGTCATGCTGCCCGGCGCCGAAGTCGGTGTACACGTACACGGTGTCGCGGTCGATCCACCCAGGCCGCCCTTGGCTTCCGGCGCGGAAGAAGCCGTCCTTCACCCACTGCTTGGTGGTGAGATCGAACTCGCGGGTGACGTCGGCATCGGAACCGCCGCGCGACAGCGCGACCAGGCAGCGCTCGTACGCGGGCGCAGGCAGTCGGCGCCGTGCCAGACCCAGTTCTCGCCCTCGGCCTTGTTCAGCGCATCGAGGTCGAGCACGGTTTCCCACTGTCGGCTGCGGCTTGCGGTATTCCGCCAGCGTGGTGCGACGCCACAGGCCGCGCTCGTGCTGCTTGTCCTTCCAGAAGTTGTAGTAGTAGTCGCCGATCTTCTCGCACGCCGGGGATCTTGGCGTCGGAATCGAGGATCGCGAGGATCTCGGCCTCCAGCTGCTTGAAATCGGCGGTGGTGGCGATCTCGGCTTCGGCCTTGGCGTTGCGTGCCTTCACCCAGTCCAGCGACTTCTCGCCGGTGACGTCCTCCAGCCAGGCATACGGGTCGTCGCCGGTCACGGGCGGCGTCTGCGCGGAGGCGCCGCCGGCAAGGGCGAGTCCGGCGATCAGGCAGGCATTGGACAGCTGGGACATGGGCGGCTCCGGGGCGTCACGGGAAACCCGGAACGCTAGCACAGGCCCATGCGCTGGCCGATGTGCCGGAAGCTCAGGCGCGGCGCGCCAGCGACGCCGCGCACCGGCGACCGGCGCGCCGACCGCCGCCGGGCCTGCACGCGACGGCGGCGCGGCAGCCGCAGCGCGACCTCCGGCAAGCGGGAAGCCGGCGCAGGCTCCACCACGCCGCCAGCGGCATGCCGACCAGCCACAACGGCAGCCAGCCCAGCCAGTCGCTGCTGCCGCGCGCCGCGGGAATCAGCAGCACGGCCAGGGTGCCGAGGATGACGGCCTGGCGGAGGGCGGAATCGAGATCGTGGTGGGTCATGGCGGGCTCCGTGTCGGGTTGCCGGCAGGTGCGACCGGGCTTCTCACGGGCTGCGACGTGCAGCTCCGGTCCCCGTAGGGGCGGCCCGCCGCGATTTTGGGACCCCGCCTTCTCATCCGGGCTCGCGGCTAGCCGCTCCTACAGGAGAGAGGGCAACTCAATACCCCGCCGCGTCCAGCGCCTTGTCGGCCTGCGTGCGGCCGATCTCGATCAGTTCCTCGCCGCGCCAGAACTCGTAGAACTGGCAGGCGTCGCGCGGGATGCGGATCAGCAGCTCCGGCGGATCCAGCGCCATCTGCACGCGCGCGATCTGCGCCTGCATGGTGTCCAGCGCGCGCGACATGGTTTCGGTCATGCTGATGTGGTGGTCGGGCTTGCCGTCGCCGTCGGCATCGCCGCCGAAATGCTTGCCGATCCAGCGGCCGATGACGCCGGGCGCGCTTTCGCCCTCGACCCCATCGTCTTCATTGCGCCATTCACCGGGCGGCGAATGCGGCCAGCCGTGCATGTCCACCGCCACCAGGCGCTGCGCACCCGACAGCCGGGTCGCGGTGATCGGCAGCGGCGCCAGCAGGCCGCCGTCGACCAGCTCGCGCCCGCCCACGGTGAATGGCGTGAAGATGCCCGGGATCGCGAACGACGCACGCAGCGCATCCCACAGGTCGCCGCGGCGCAGCCACACCTCGCGCTGGCGCATCAGGTCCACCGCGACCGCGGTGAAATCGATCGGCAGGTCCTCGATGCGCGGCTCGCCGACCACCTCGCGCAGCTTCTCCACCAGGCGGTCGCCGGTGAACAGCGCGGGCCGGCCGAAGCCGGGATCGAGCAGGCGCAGCATCGCGCCACGGCTGGTGCCGAGCAGCCAGTCGCGCAACTCATCGAGCTTGCCCGCCGCGCAGGCGCCGCCGACCAGCGCGCCGCTGGACGCACCGGCGATCGCGACGATGCGCAGGCCGCGCGCCTGCAAGGCTTCGATCACGCCGATCTGCGCCAGTCCGCGCGCGCCGCCGGCGCCGAGCGCCAGCGCGATCGGTTCGTGGCGCGACGCCGCGCTGACCGGTACGCCGCCCATCACGAGTCGCTGGTAGTTGCCGAGCGCGAGCTGCAGGTGCGCGCGCGCCTGTTCGCGCAGCACCTTCGGCTCGACGATCTCGGCGTCGGCGCCGTAGTGCAGCACGTCCATCAGCAGCTCGCGCGGCACCGTACGGCACCTTCAGTTCGTAGCGCCCGTCCGGCAGGAAGCGGCCCTGCTGCTGCGAATGCCAGTGTTCGTCGGCCACCCAGCGCGCGGCCTTGGCGCTGAACAGGATCGTCGCCCAGCCCTTCGGCGCGCCGGAGAAAATGCCGTAGCTGCCGGCCAGGTGCGCGTTGAGTTCCTCGTCGGCCACGTCGCGCGCCACGCCATCGGCGAATCGCGCGCCGGTGATGCGGTCGATCGAGAAGCTGCGCAACTCCTGCTTCACCTCGTCCCAGGCATCCAGGTACCAGTTGTCGCGGTAATGGGTCAGGCGCTGCGGCGCTGACGTTGCGACGGGTCTTCTCGTCGGTCGAGCGCGCGCGGTAATCGAACGCCAGCTTGCGGCGTTCCAGCACCGACGACGCGACGATGCGGAACGCATGCTCGTCCATCCGGCGCAGCCGGTGCGGGATCACCCGCACGCGTTCGACCGGCCAGGTCTTGCCGCCGGAATGCGCGTCCAGCAGTTTCTCGACGCGCTGCTGCAGCGGCGCCAGCGCGGCCGACAGCATCCCGCCGCTGCTGCGCGACAGCAGTTGCTGCGCGGCGAGCAGCGCATGCAATTCCTCGGAGTTCAGCCACAGGCCCGGCAACTCGAAGCGCCCGGCCTCGTCCTTGTCGTAGCTGAAGCCGGCCTCGCCATCGCCGACGAGCGGCGCCATCAGGCCATCGCGCAGGAACGCGAGGTCGCGATAGACGGTGGCGCGCGAGCAGCCCAGCTCGTCCTGCAGGCGAGCCACGGTCACCGGGCGGCGGGACGCCTGCAGCACGCGGTGCAGGCCGATGATGCGTTCGTAGCGGTCCATGCGACGATTATGCCGCCGATCGCCGACCTTGGCGGCCCATGCCATCGACACGCAACCTGTCCCGAGGAACCTGCATGCACTTGACCCGTCACCCGCTGTCCCGCCCACTGCTGGCCATCGCCTTGCTGGCCGCACTCGCCGCCTGCAAGCAGTCCGCGCCCCTCGCCGCATCCGACACCGAGGACAAGACCGCGGATGCCGCCACCGCGCCCGCCGACGCGATGGCCGCGGACGCGGCAGCGGCCGCCGCGGCAGCGGAAGCCGCATCGGCGTCGCCCATCGCTCCGATTGCGCCGACACCGATCGAGGCCAAGCCCGTCATCGCCGACAAGGCCGCGAAGGGCGAAGTGATCGCGGCCCTGGACAAGCTCAAGGCCCTGCGCCGCTACCGCCTGACCATGATGCGCGGCGACGGCCAGACCAGCCCGACCACCGCCACGGTGGACTACGTGGCACCCGATCGTTACCGGATGGAAGCCACCGGCATACCGGTCCAGGTGGCCATCGGCGACACCCTCTACATCACCAATGCAGGCGGCACCAAGACGAGTCCGGCACCCGCCGACAGCATCGCCCAGTGGCGCGACCCCAGTGGCCTCCTCGCCGCCGGGCAGGATTTCACTGCAGAGAAAGGGCCCAGGCGTTTCGTTTTCGCCATGCCCGCCTCGGAGTACAAGCTCCACGTGACCAAGCCGGTCGCCAGCAACATGAGCGTCTGGATCGGTCCGAAGGGCCTGCCCATCAAGCTGGAAAGCCAGGGCCTTGTCGGCGGCAAGCTGGTCACCACCGCGATCAGGTATTCCCACTTCGACAGCGAAGACATCAAGATCGACCCGCCGAAGTAATCCTTCGCTTCGGCCAGTGCGCGCGGCACAATGCGCGCCATGGCCGAACCCGTCCTCAACCTCTCGCCTTCACCCGGCGACGAGGTCAAATCGA
>CAVUQU010000007.1:0-7896 GCA_963743755.1 uncultured bacterium | reverse complement strand
CCACCGAATGGGACGTCCCCGGGAGCCTGGCCGAGACGGCCTACTACGCGGTCGAGATCGAGCCCGCGCCGCCGACCCGGTACACCGGACTGTCCGTCCTGCTGGACGAGGCCTCGCTCCTGTTCGCGGCGCGCCGCGCGGAACATGTCCTGGGCGCCGCGGCACGACAAGCGTCTATTCGACAAACATCTCTCCTGCGGCGCAGCTTCGACCCCCGGGACGAATATTTATGCCTCGAAGGGACGTCCTTCTTCTCCCACGCACACGACGGCAATACCGTCACCCGCCTGACCTGGAAGGACAGGATCTGGCTGTTCGATGTCGACTACATCGACTTCACCCCGCGCTACCACAGCGGGAACACCGTCGTTTTCGAAGGCCGGCAGGGGGATCCCCCGCCGCTCAATACGCTGGATGCGCGCGCGGATTCGGTGGCCTCGGGTTCCCTCAAGACGACGTCCGTGGATTACAGCCGCGCCGACTGGCAGCGGCACATCTGGAAAAGGAGGGGTATTTCCTTTTTCTGGAGCAGGATCCCGGGCGCTCGAGGAGGGGAAGTACCGCCTCGATTGCCGCTGTGGGGACGCGCGGCGAGATCGACCTCGCCGGCGGCGTCCTCGGGGTGCGCCAGGGAGACCGGTCGTTCACCATCAAGAGCGCGGACGAATCTACTTGAGCCGCAGGAATACCGGAGCACCTGGGATTATCCCTACGGAGACGGAAAGATCGGCGTTTGCCTGGCCGAGGAAAAACGCCTCGTCCGCCCGGAACGAAGACTGGATCTTCGTGGCAACCTGATGTACGCCGAGGAGGAGGCCTCGCCCGCGCCGCTCGACATCGCCCGGCTGCGGGACGGGCTCTATCTCATCCGGGACGGCGCCCGGGAGTCGTGGTCTTGCACCATGGGGCGAAGCCCGGAATCGCCACGGATTGCAGCCTCTTCGTCTTCGGCACCAGAAACCACGCGGCCGACACTTCCTTCCTCCGGATTTCCTCGGGCTGGCTGAGGGCGTCCGCCCGGTTGGAATTTGGAGATCGATTTCAAGACCGGCTCGGGCCGGCTGATCGTGCCCGAAGGCGGGCGCGTCCTCGTCGAATCGGCGGGCCTGGCCGTCGAGGCTGAGACGAAGGGCTCCCGGGAGCTCGCTCCCGGGACCTACCGGATCGCTTTCAAAAGCGAGGGCTGGGGCGGCGCCGGATCCCATGAAGGCCCTGGCCGGAGAGATAAGGTCTCTGCCCGAACCCTGGATGTCGCCGCCCTGGCCGGCCTCGAGGTCGTGAAAAAAGGCTCGAGGCGGCCGATCCCACGGCCCGGAGCCGCCGGTTTCCTCGCCGGCGACGAGAAGGGCCGGGTGCTCCGGTTTCGCGGCGAGACCCTGAATGTCCTCTTCCAGGTCTCGTCGGGCGGGCCCCTGACGGCTATCCGGACGGCGGGAACTCCATGGGGATGCACCGCGGACTCTCGCCGGTGACGACCAGGAAACGCTGTTCTGTCACGCGGCGACGGGACGACTCCTCTGGAGTTACAAGATGACCGGGACGAACGGGAGTGGCGTCGCGGCCGATATCGCGGTGGGCGATATCGACGGCCGGGGAAAGCCCTCGATCCTCGTCGCTGACGAACTGGGAAGTCTACGTGTTCCATCCCGACGGGAAGGTCCGGTGGAGAAACTCCTCTTTTATCATCCCTGCACGAAGGTCGGCATCCTGAGCGACGGCGGCTCGAGCATCAAGATTGCCGCTGGGAACGTCTATCACACGCCGCTCAACGTCGTCTCGCCCGCCGACGGGCGGTTCCTGGCACACCTGGGAACAATGCGGGGGAGAGGCCTATTCGACGACCGATTATTGCGGTCTCCACCTGACCGATATGGTCTTCCTGGACACGGACGGCGACGGCCGGAAGGAGATCGTTTTCGGAACGAAGTCCAATCGCGTCTATGCCCTGGACGCGGCGGCCGGCGCCGCGAAGTGGACGGCCGTTCTCGCGGACGAGGTCACCGCCGTCAGGACGATGACGGACCCGGCGACGGGGAAGCCTCGATCCTGGCCGCGACCGACGCCGGCGAGCTGGTCAAGCTCGACCGGCGGGGCCACCGGTCGGCCTGGCTGAAGCTTTCGCACATTCTTCGGACCTGGCCGTCCGGAGATCCGGGGCGGGGCGCAGAGCGAAATCGTCGCGTCGCTCCGCTGATGGAAGCGTCGTCGTCTGCGATCGGAACCTGCTCGTCCGCGCGTCCGCGGCCTGTCCGGGCGCCCTCAAGGCGCTTTTCACGGCGGGGAACGACGGCGGGGCGGAGCCGTGCTCCGACGGCGTCGAGGACAAGGCCGCGACTTTGTTGAGGCACCTGCCGCGTCCATCCCGGGACGTATCAGAAGCAAGGTCTAGAGGAGACCGAAGTCTCCCAACCGTTGATGCGGATCATCTCGCCGTCGGCCATATACGGGACCCGGACGACCAGGCCGGTGGACATGACGGCCGGCTTGGCGCGTGCCGTGACCGAGCCGCCCTTCACGGACGGCCGCGTCTCGACGATCTGCGACGCGCGCGGGGTCTCCGAGGGCGATGACGAGGCCTCCCGAGACGAGGGCCTGCAGGCCCTCCATGCCCTCGGTGAGGTAGGGCCATTCGTTTTCGAGATCGTCCTTCGTCCAGGTGAACTGGCTGTAATCCCCGAGGTCCATGAACGTGATCCCCTCGGCGTCGCCGTAGAGGACCTGGACCGGGCGGCGCTCGAACTCCTCTTCCTGGAGGACGTCGTCGCCGCGGAACACCCGGTCGATCTTGTGCTTCGTCGCCAGGCCGCGGAGCCTGACCTTGTACAGCGTTCCGGCGCCGCGCGCTCCCGGCTTCTGGGCGAAAAAGGTCTCGACGACATGGGGACCGCCGTCGAGGTCACGGACGTCGCCTTTCTTCAGGTCGGAGGCTTTGATCATGAGAGGGACATCTTAGTGTCCGCGCGCCGTTGGCAAATGGGGCAGCCGGCCGGCCCGCCGGGTGGGGCGGTCTCACCGGCTCCAGAGTTTCTCTATCTCTTCCAGGCTCTTGCCCTTGGTCCGGGGACGAGGGCGCGGAAGAAGATCGTGGCCGCCAGACAGATCGCGGCGGAGGTGAAGAACGCGGCACGCATGCGCCGCCCCACTGCAGGGGAAGATGAAGGGCGGCGCCGGCGTCGGTCGCCCAGTTGGCCAGAGTGGCGACGGAGGCGGCCACGCGGCGACGCGGTTCGGGAAGATCTCGGGCGTCAGGACCCAGATCACGGCGCAGATCGACAAGGCCGATGCAGGCCATGTAGACGCAGATCATGAGGCCGATCGAGAGGCCGAGCGTCTTCGAGATCGTCCCCGCCACCGCCGCTTCGCCGCCGCGGTCAGGCTGACGCGCCCGGCCAGGAAGAGGCCGCCGATCGCCGCCAGGCTGACGGTGACCACGGCCATGCCGCCGATGAGGAAGCGGTCTCCGGCCCCAGCGGTCGATGAGGAGCAGGCGACGATCAGAAGACCAGGTTGATCAGCCCGAAACCGACCTGTCCGAGGAGCGAGGCGATATCCTCGAAGCCCGCGGCCTTCGGAATTTCGCCCGTAATACACGACGATGTTCACCCCGGGAATGGCCGGAAAACGGCCAGACGGCCGACCAGCAGTGCATCTGCGCAATCCGGCCGGAAGACTCCCGGAACCGGCCTTCTTCCTGCGACAGGGACGCCTGATTTCGCCGAGTTGGGCCCGCGCCTCCTCCCGGCCGCGGGGCGGCCAGGATCCCGAAGGCGCGCTCCGGGCGCCCCTCCTTGGCCAGCCAGCGCGGCGATTCCGGAACGAAAAGAGGGACCAAACAGGCCGCGGGCAGCGTCTCCACGCCGAACATCCCCTGCCACACTTCGCCCACCAGGATCCGGTGCTCACCGGATCCTGGTGGGCGAGGTGTGGCGGGGGATGTTCGGGCGCGGAGATGCTGCCCGCGGGCCTGTTTTTCATCCTGCTCTTTTTCGTTCCGGAATCGCCGCGCTGGCTGGCCAAGGAGGGGCGCCCGGAGCGCGCCTTCGGGATCCTGGCCCGCGTCGCGGGCCGGGAGGAGGCGCGGGCCCAGCTCGGCGAGATCCAGGCGTCCCTGTCGCAGGAAGAAGGCCGGTTCCGGGAGCTCTTCCGGCCCGGATTGCGCAAAGCCCTGCTCGTCGGCGTCATGCTGGCCGTTTTCGGCCAGCTCTCCGGGGTGAACATCGTCGTGTATTACGGGCCGAAGATCCTGAAGGCCGCGGGCTTCGAGGACATCGCCTCGCTCCTCGGACAGGTCGGTTTCGGGCTGATCAACCTGGTCTTCACGATCATCGCCCTGCTCGTCATCGACCGCTGGGGCCGGAGACCGCTCCTCATCGGCGGCATGGCCGTGGTCACCGTCAGCCTGGCGGCGATCGGCGGCCTCTTCCTGGCCGGGCGCGTCAGCCTGACCGCGGCGGGCGAAGCGGCGGCGGGGACGATCTCGAAGACGCTCGGCCTCTGGATCGGCCTCATGATCTGCGTCTATATGGCCTGCATCGCCCTGTCCATCTGCGCCGTGATCTGGGTGCTGACGCCCGAGATCTTCCCGAACCGCGTCCGCGGCCGGGCCGCCTCCGTCGCCACCCTGGCCAATTGGGCGACCAACGCCGGCGCCGCCTTCATCTTCCCCTGGTACGTAGGGCGGTTCGGCATGCACGCCGGGTTCTTCACCTCCGCCGCGATCTGTCTGGCGGCCACGATCTTCTTCCGGGCCCTCGTCCCGGAGACCAAGGGCAAGAGCCTGGAAGAGATAGAGAAACTCTGGAGCCGGTGACCGCCGGCCCGGCGGGCGGCCCGCTCCATTTGCCAACGGGCGCGCGGACGGCTAGAATGTCCCTCTCATGATCAAAGCCTCCGATCTCAAAAAAGGCGACGTCGTCGACGTCGACGGCGCCCCCCATATCGTCGAGACGTTTTTCGCCCAGAAGCCGGGAGCGCGCGGCGCCGGGACGCTTTACAAGGTCCGGCTCCGCGACCTGGCCACGAAGCGCAAGGTCGACCGGGTGTTCCGCGGCGACGACGTCCTCCAGGAAGAGGAGTTCGAGCGCCGTCCGGTCCAGGTCCTCTACGGCGACGCCGAGGGGATCACCTTCATGGACCTCGGGGATTACAGCCAGTTCACCTGGACGAAGGACGATCTCGAAAACGAATGGCCCTACCTCACCGAGGGCATGGAAGGCCTGCAGGCCCTCGTCTCGGGAGGCCTCGTCATCGCCCTCGAGCTCCCCGCGCGCGTCGTCATGAAGATCGTCGAGACCCGGCCGTCCGTGAAGGGCGGCTCGGTCACGGCCCGCACCAAGCCGGCCGTCATGTCCACCGGCCTGGTCGTCCAGGTCCCCGAATACATGGCCGACGGCGAGATGATCCGCATCGACACGCGTTCGGGAGAGTTCGTCTCCAAGGTCTGACCTTCGCTCCCCCGCTCTTCTCAATACGTCCGGGATGGACGCAAGAAAACGGGCCTGTGCCTCAACAAAGTCGCGGCCTTGTCTTCGACGCCGTAGAACAGCTCCGCTTCGCCGTCCTTCCCCGCCGGGAAGAGCGCCTTGACCGCTCCCGGACAGGCCGCGGACGCGCGGACGAGCAGGTTCCGATCGCAGACGACGACGCTCCCGTCGCGGAGCGACGCGACGATTTCGCTCTGCGCCCGCCCGGGATATTCCAGGACGGCCAGGTCCGAGATGCCGTCCGAAAGCTTCATCCAGGCCGACCGGCGGCCCCGCCGGTCGAGCTTGACCAGCTCGCCGGCGTCGGTCGCGGCCAGGACCGAGGCTTCCCCCGTCTCCGGGTCCGTCATCGTCCTGACGGCGGTCGCCTCGTCGCCGAGAACGGCGGTCCACTTCGCGGCGCCGGCCGCCGCGTCCAGGGCATAGACGCGATTGGACTTCGTCCCGAAAACGATCTCCTTCCGGCCGTCGCCGTCCGTGTCCAGGAAGACCATGTCGGTCAGGTGGAGACCGCAATAATCGGTCGTCGAATAGGCCTCTCCCCCGCATTGCTCCCAGGTGTGCCAGAGGACCCGACCGTCGGCCGGCGAGACGACATTGAGCGGCGTGTGATAGACGTTCCCCACGGCGATCCTTTTGTTCGACCCGCCGTCGTCGAGGATTCCGACCTTCGTGCAGGGATGATAAAAGAGGAAGCTCTCCCACCGGACCTTCCCGTCCGGATGGAACGCATAGAGCTTCCAGCTCTTCGTGGCGACGAGGATCGAGGGCTTTCCACGGCCGTCGATATCCCCCACCGCGATATCGGCCGCGACGCCGCTCCCGTTCGTCCCCGTCATCTTGTGGCTCCAGAGGAGTCGTCCCGTCGCCGCGTGACAGAACAGCGTTTCCTGGTCGTCACCGGCGAGGATCTCCGCGGCGCCGTCCCCGTCGAGGTCCGCCGTCCGGATGGCCGTCAGGGGCCGGCCCGACGAAACCTGGAAGAGGACGGTCAGGGTCTCGCCGCGAAACCGGAGCACCCGGCCCTTCTCGTCGCCGGCGAGGAAACCGGCCGGCTCCGGGCCGAAGCAGGTCAGGGGATCGGCCGCCTCGAGCCTTTTCACGACCTCGAGGCCGGCCGGCGAGGGCGGCGACACCCAGGGTTCGGGCAGGACCTTCACCTCTCCGCCGGCCAGGGCCTTCATGGGATCCGGCGCCGCCCAGCCCTCGCTTTTGAAAGCGATCCGGTAGGTCCCGGGAGCGAGCTCCCGGGAGCCCTTCGTCTCCGCCTCGACGGCCAGGCCCGCCGATTCGACGAGGACGCGCCCGCCTTCGGGCACGATCAGCCGGCCCGAGCCGGTCTTGAAATCGATCTCCAGATGGACCCGGGCGGACGCCCTCAGCCAGCCCTGGGAAATCCGGAGGAAGGATGCGTCGGCCGCGTGGAGCCGCTTCTCGTCGAAGACGAAGAGGCTGCAATCCGTGGCGATTCCGGCTTGGGCCAGCCATCCGGGATCCAAGCCCGCGACTTCCCGCCCGGCGCCGTCCCGGATGAGATAAAGCCCGTCCCGCAGCCGGGCGATGTCGAGCGGCGCGGGCGAGGCCTCCTCCTCGGCGTACATCAGGTTGGCGAAAATCCAGTCCTCGTTCCGGGCGAGCGAGGCGCTTTTCCTGGCCAGGCAAACGCCGATCTTTCCGTCTCCGTAGGGATAATCCCAGGTGCTCCGGTACTTGTCCGGCTCATAGACAAGCCGGCGGGGCGCTTCGTCCGCGCTCTTGATGGTGAACGACCGGTCTCCCTGGCGCACCCCGAGGACGCCGCCGGCGAGGTCGATCTCGCCGCGCGTCCGCCAGCGGCAATCGAGGCGGTACTCCCCCTCCTCGAGCGCCCGGATCCTGTCCAGAAAAAGGAAGTACCTCCCTTTTTTCCAGACGATGTGCCGCTGCCAGTCGGCGCGGCTGTAATCCGCGGACGTCGTCTTGAGGAGCCCGAGGCCGCCGAAATCCGCGCGCGCATCCAGCGTATTGAGCGGCGGGGGATCGCCCTGCCGGCCTTCGAAAACGACGGTGACTCCGCTGTGGTAGCGCGGGGTGAAGTCGATGTAGTCGACGTCGAACAGCCAGATCCTGTCCTTCCAGGTCAGGCGGGTGACGGTATTGCCGTCGTGGTGCCCGTGGGAGAAGAAGGACGTCCCTTCGAGGCATAAATATTCGTCCCGGGGGTCGAAGCTCCGCCGCAGGGAGATCTTGTCGAAATAACTCTTGTCGCGCCGCGGCGCCCAGGACGCCTTTTCCGCGCGGCGCGCCGCGAACAGGAGCGAGGCCTCGTCCAGCAGGACGGGGAAGATCCCGGTGTACCGGGTCGGCGGCGCGGGCTCGATCTCGACCGCGTAGTCGCCGTCGGCCAGGCTCCCGGGGACGTCCCGGTCGGTGG
>CAVUQU010000006.1:0-39772 GCA_963743755.1 uncultured bacterium | reverse complement strand
TCCAGTCGGCCAGCCACTGGAACGGCCCCTCGCGATAGGTCCACGCCGCCGTCCGGGCGAAACGCGCCAGCCCGTTCCCGGCCGACCGCCGGTCGTGGGGCGTATAGGAGCCCGTGTCGCCGAAACCCACCACGTCCCCGCGATTGTCCGTCGTCGCCGTCAGCAGGTCGACGTAGGTCCTGAGGCGGCCCTCTGTCAGCCAGGATTCGTCGCCGCGGGCCAGGTTGTAGACCAGGTTGTCCGCGGGCGAGGCCAACTGGTATCCGGCCGCGTCGTCGTTCGGACGGTAGGAATTGTTCTGGCCGCGGTCGAAGGCGAGCCGGACTTGCTCCACCATCGGCTCGAGCCCGGTCAGGCCGTATTTTTGCGTGTAATAACGATGGGCGAAAAACAGACCCAATCCCATGTGCGAGGTATGGTTTTGACGGGGCTCGCCGGCCGGGGCGATCGTCTCGTCGAGCAGGATCATTTCCCGCACGAAAACGGTGTACCCCCACAGGACTTCCTCGATGACCTTGCGGTCGCGCGGCGTGAAGAACGGGTCGTCGTCGATGAGGTCCCAGGCCTGGAAGAGGCTCCGCAGGCTGAAGTAGACGCTCGTCCAGGGCTCCGGCACCCAGTCGCCCGTTTTTTCCGCCTGTTCATAGGCGAGAGCGAAGCCGTCCCGGAAATGCTCCGCCCATTTCCGGTCGCCCGTCAGGAAATAATTCAGGCCCCACCCGCCGAGCTGGCCGTACGGGGCCCTCGCGGTTCGGAGATTCTGCCGGAGATTGGCGGCGATCGCGTCGATATTCGCGGGGGGAGACGGCATCTTGACCCGGGTTTCGAGCCGATGCATCGTCTCGATCCGGGAAGCGCCCGGCGGCAGGAGGGCCGTGAAGCTTTCGAATCCCCGGACGAGGTCGTCGTCGGAGCTCGCGCCGACGACCAGGACGTTCCGCTCGCGGTTCCAGATCGAAGTCGCCGGATGGATGATATGACCGCCCTTCCCGGGGAACACGGCGTCGGCGAAAGCGTAGCGCTGTTTATATAGCTCGAGCGCCCAGGGGTTATTCGAGATATTCCCCAACAGGATCAGGTGTTTCGCGGCCAGATCCTCCTTTTTCAGCCCGTCCGCGGCCCGGAACGGGATGTCCCGCCCGATCTTCGCGTCCAGGAGGGACCTGAGCTTCCCCACCCGGGATTCGAGGGCCGCCGGATAGACGACCAGGAGCTCCGCCGGATCGAGCGGGATCGAAAAAATCCTGTCGCTGACAGGCTTGGGAAAGCCGTTGGGGCGGAAGGGGCTCTTGGAATAACGGGCCTCCAAGGCGCCGCAGATGAGCGTCAGGCCGAGGATCGGGGCCGCGAACCGGAATTTCCGGATCATGAATCGCCTCCGGCGGAAGAATCGAGCGGGCTCGCCGCCCGCACAGGAGGGGAATCATAAACCGCGCGGGGAAAAAGTCAACGCGAAAAATCCGCCGCGCCTGTCCCGGACGCCGCTCGCCCGCCCCGGATGAGCTCTTCCTTGAGCTTCCGGCTCAGGGCTTTGACGGCGCACTCCCGCGTCAGGGCTTGGGCGCGGCTGCCGCACTCCTCCCGGTGGACCAGGACGACGGGCAGATGGGTCCGGGTGTAGCGGGAGGCCGTTCCCTTCCGATGCGCGCCGGAGACGGCGGTCCACATCGTTCGTCACCCCGGTATAAAAGGACCCGTCGCCGCATTCCAGGATATAGAGGGACCACACGGCCCCCGCGGCCGCGCCCGGCGCCGGCGGTTCCTCCCGGACCTTCATGCCCCGGACCATGCGGAGGTACTTCGGTTTCATGGAAGCGGGAGAGGGTCATCCGAGCGGGGCGGGAAGGTCAGAACCTGGAACGGTTCCTCGTCCGGCCTTCCGGGAGAGATGTGCAGCTGCGGATTTTCGCCCAGGACCATGATGGTGCAGCCGTAGGTTCCCCCGTTGTTGATCCCCGAGGCCCGGTTTCCGAAGAGAATTTTGAGCGCGTCGAGGTCGAGGGTCGCTGAGTTATCCGCGAGAACCCGGCCGAGAAAGTTGAATCGCGGACAGAGAGACCGATAGAGCTCCAGGGTCATCCCCTGCCGCTTCAGCGTCTCGGGGAAGCCCGGGTCGAAGTCGTCGTTGATCAGGGGATGATTCGTATGGTAGGTGAATTCGGCGCCTTCGAACGGCCGGTACCGGGACATTTGGCCGGCCGACCGCTCGAAGGAGGCGGCCTCTCCCGGCCCGCCGAGGACATAGTTCTGCGGCGCCGCGGGCTGGACGTCCCGGAGAAATTCCATCGCTTCTTGATAGGTTTTCCGGCTGAGAATCCCTCGAATGACGAAGGCCACGGGGAGCCCCTTCGGGGAATGGGCGAGCTGGGTCACGGCGTTGACGCAGACGCCGACCGACCGGCTGTTCAAGCCGTTGGCGGCGACGACCCCCGGGATCGTGAAGACGAGGGTTTCCATATTCTCCCGCCGGTCCCGGATGCGCAGGACGGTCTGAAAGCCGTGATAGAAGGCCGGGATATCCAGGGTTTGGGCGATAAAAGCGGGCCGGCCGTTTCTCTTGCCGGCGGCGATCGTCGTGCACTTGGAGACGCCCAGCTCGGCGTCCATGGCCCAGATCTCGTCGATGAGCTGATAGGCGTACATCGTATCGAAATCGACGCCGGCCCCGTCGGCGATGCCCCGGACTTCCTCGAGGAGGTCCGGCGTCCAGCGGGCGATGGCGGGCTTGAAATCCGTCTTCTTCAGGAGATTCCGTATGAACGCGCCGATCGGGACGCGATAGGTCTTCTCCAGGTCCGCCGTCCAGCGTTTGACGAGCTCCCGGATTTCGGGCTGGAGGGCCCGGCCGTGGGTCTTCCCCATCTCGTACGGCGTTCCCTCCAGGTCGAGAATCCTGAGTTTCTCCGCCTGCCCGGGAACGGATCCGGCCCCGACGGGAAAGGCCGTCGACGGGAAAACGATGAGACCGAGCAGGAAAACGATCCCGCCGGCGGACAACCTCGCCGGGCCGGTTCTCTTGCGCATCCGCGGCCTCGACTCGTCAGGCGGCCGGGGCGGGGAAGAGGACCCGGAATTCCGTGCCGCCGTCGCGGAGGAGCTCGACCCGGCCTTCGATCTGGCCGGCGAGGGTCGTCAGGATCACCATCCCCATGGTTTCCGCTTTCTGGAAATCCAGGTCTTTCGGAAAGCCGATGCCGTTATCGCGGACGCTCAGCAGGACGTCCGCCCCGAGCCGCTTCAGCCCCACGACGATCTCGCCGCCCCGGCTCCCCGGGAAGGCGTGCTTCAAGGCGTTCGAGACGAGCTCCCCCGCGATCAGGGCGCAGGGCACGGCCGTCTCGATGGGCAGCATCACGCCCTCCGTTTCGGTCTTCAGGCCGATGCGGCCGGAGTCGATCAGAAAGAACTGGAAGTGGTGGACGGCGAGATCGCTCAGGAACTCCCCGAAGTCGATCCGGGCCAGGTCCCTGGATTGATAGAGCTTTTCGTGGACGAGCGCCATGGACCGGATGCGCAGCTTGATCTGCCGGAGCATTTCCTCCGCGGCCGGGTTCCCCAGGTGCCGCGTCGGGAGGCTGATCAGGCTCGAGATGATCTGCATGTTGTTCTTGACCCGGTGGTGGATCTCGCGGAGCAGCGCCTCTTTCTCCTTGAGGGACGCCTCCAGGCGTTCCTCCCCCTTCTTCCGCTCGGCCACCTCCTTCTCCAGGTCCGCCATTTTCGTCTCGAGCTTGTGGATCAATCGTTCGCTGTACAGCTTGAGGATTTCCTTGTCGCTCCCCTGGATCTCCGGCCGCGGTTGGTCCCGGTGGGCCGCGATTTCATCCATGAATTCCCGGATGTTTTGCAGGAAGACCCGCGGGTCGAGCGGCTTGCGGTAAAACCGGTCGGCCCCGAGCTTCATGGCGAATTCCTCGTCCTTCTGGTCGTTGTAGGTCGCCGTGTAAAAAATGAAGGGGAGATGCCGCAGCCGCTCGCTGGACCGGATTTCCCGGCAGAGCTGGTACCCGTCCATGACCGGCATCAGGATGTCCGAGATCACCAGGTCGAAGCTCCCCGCGCCGAGCATCTCCAGGGCCATTTTCCCGTTGGCCGCCTCCCCGACCCGATGCCCGCCGCCGGTCAGCAGGCTTTTCAGCAGGTAGCGGTTTTCCTCGTGATCGTCCACAATGAGAATGTACATGGCGAGCCCCTTTTCCGTTTAGATGAATTCTTCCAGGATCCTGATGAACGACGGCGGATCGATCGGCTTTTCGACATAGGCCGTGCACCCCGCGGCGATCGCTTTTTCCCGGTCGCCGACCATGGCATAGGAGGTCACGGCGATGATCGGGATCCCGGCGAGCGCCGCGTCCTCCCGGATCCTGCGGGTGGCGGAGTATCCGTCGAGAACGGGGAGTTGGATGTCCATCAGGATGAGATCGGGCCGGTGCGCCTTGGCCAGGTCGACGCCGGAGCCCCCGTCCCGCGCTTCGAGAACCTCATGGCCCAGCTTGGTCAGGATGAAGCGCATCATGTACAGGTTGTTCTCGTTGTCCTCAATGATCAGAACTTTTTTCATTTTCCCTTTCCCGCCATGTCAGGGGCAACGTAAAGGTGAACGTGGTGCCCCGGCCGTACTCGCTGGCCACGGAAATCGCGCCGCCGAGCAGGGTCAGGATCTTCTTGCTCAAATACAGGCCCAGGCCCGTGCCTTCGTATTTTTTGGTCGAGGACATGTCGATCTGGCCGAAAGCCAGGAACAGCTTGTCCAGGTCCTCGCGGCGAATGCCGATGCCCCGGTCGATGACGCGGACCGTCACCTCGTCCGGCCCGCTCCCGGCCTCGACGCGGACGCCGCCCCGGTCGCTGAACTTGATGGCGTTGCCGAGCAGGTTCACCAGCACCTGCTTGACCCGGCGCCGGTCGCTCGTCAGGACCAGGTCCGCCGGCACCTGCGCCGCGAGCTCCAGGCCCTTGGCCGCGGCCAGGGGGGTCACCGCCTTCAGGGTCTCGTCGACCAGCTCGGCCAGGGAGAACGGGACGACGGCCAGGTCCACCCGGCCCGACTCGATCTTGGAGATATCCAGGATCTCGTTGATGAGCCCCAGCAGGTGGGAGGCGCTCGATTGGACCATGGTGAGCTGCTTCTCCTGCTCCCCCGTCAGCGGGCCCGACATCCCCATCAGGAGCAGGCCCGTGAAGCCCAGGATGGAATTGAGCGGCGTCCTGAGCTCGTGGCTCATGCTGGCCAGGAACAGGCTCTTCAGCCGGTCCAGCTCGATGAGCCGCTCGTTCGCCGCGGCCAGCTCCCGGGTGCGATCCGCGACGCGGAGCTCGAGCGTCTCGTTGAGCTTGCGGATTTCCGCCTCGGCTTTCTTGCGCTCGTTGATGTTGCGGATCACGACGAGGTCCGCCGGCCGGCCCTGGTACGGGATGAGGGCCGCGTTGACCTCGGCGTGGATGGGCTGTCCGCCCTTCGTCCTGAACACCGTTTCGTACACGGACGCGGACGAGAGCCCTTGCATGCGATTCTCGTAGAACCGGGCGACTTTTTCGGACTCGCCCTCCATCAGGTGCTGAATGAAGGGCGTGCCGATGAGATCTTCCTCCGTGCCTCCGGACATGGCCACGACGCTCGGATTGGCGTAGACGAACCGCCTGTCCTGGATGATGACGATGCCGTCGTTCGCCTTCTCCACGAGCGTCCGGTACTTCTCCTCGCTCTCCCGGAGGGCCGCGACGGCCTGGTCCCTGGCCTTCTCCCGGTTATGGATCTCGGCCATCATATCGTTGAAGCCCCGGTAGAGGACCCCGATCTCGTCCTTCCGCTCCTCGGGGATGCGGAGGGAGAGGTCTTTCGTCCGGGACACGCGGCCGATGATTTCGACCAGGCGGACGATGGGCGCCGACAGCGTCCCGTGGGTGAGGAAGATCAGGATCAGGGCGATCCCCATGCTCATCGCGAGGGCGATCCCGGCCAGGACGTAGTTGTAGGCCAGCATCTTCCGGTACGCCCCGAGATCGTAGCGCAGGAGGACGTAGCCGATGATCTCCCCGTCCTGGAGGATGGGACGCGAGAGGTTGAGGGTCCGGCCCCGTCACGCTCTCGATGTCGCCGACTCCCGTGAAAGGCCGCTCGGGGCTCCGGCCCGTTTTGGTGTACGTCGCGAAAACCTGCCGGGAAGCGTCCAGGATCCAGGCCTGGGTCACCTGCGCTTCGGCCTTCAGGGAGAGGAGCGTCCGGGCGGCGTCCCCGCCGTCCCGGAAATTCAGGGCGGAGGTGCAGTTGTATCCCAGCATGTCGGCCATGGCGGCGAGCTTGGTGCCGGTGGCGCCCCGGTAGATCCGGGCGCTGTTCAGGAAATGAAAGGCCGTGTACAGGACGAGAACGCCGAAGACGACCAGGAGCTGGAGGAGGATCAGCTTCTTCTTGATCGACAGGTTTTTGAAGCTCATCGCCCGCCGCTCCCCTTTTCCCCGTCCACGAGGATGGCCAGCTTCAGGAGCTGGGAGCCGACATGGATGCCGGCGGCCTTGAACGCCCGCTCGTTCATTTCGAACTTGACGGCCCCGTCCCGCAGGACGAAGTTGACCGCCACGCCCCGGGACCCGAGCCCTTCCGCCTCGCCGACGGTCAGGATGGACGTCCCCTGCGTTTTTTCCAGCACGCCGGGGATCCTCAGGACGGCGGATTTGGCGACGAACAGGATCCTGGGGCGGCCGATCTCCTCGACCTCGGAACACGGGCGGACGACGATCGGCTTCCGGCCGATCGTTTTCTTCGCCGCGATCGCCCGCAGGGGCTCCACGATCGGGCTCTCCCCCAGCACGGCGATCGTAAAGGCCTCATCGTCCTTCTCCTCGGGCCATTCCAGGTAGCGCGTGAAATTATAGAGAAAGACCGCCTTGACCTCGTATTCGTACCGGGATTCCTCCTCGGATGTCTGCCCGAGGACCGGAGCCGCGAACAGGGCCGTGGCGAGGATTCCCGCCAGGATCCGGGAGGCCCGGGGCCGCGGGTCCCGGCGGCCGCTTCCCCTCCGGGCGCGGCGCGGGTAACATCAAAACGCGTACCCCACGGCCAGCCGGATGGAGCGCCGCGGCTGACGGTAGCGGCTGGGCGGCAGATTGGAGGGATGATAATAAACGGCGTCCAGCAGGTTGTTCGCGATGAGCCGGCAGTCGAAACCCAGCGGGGAGGTCGAGGGACACGTTCGCATGGAGGACGACCGCGTCGTCGATCCGGTCGTTCCCCGTGGACGGGATGAGCTTGGAATTCTTCCGCTCTCCGAGATACTGGCCGCGCAGGCCGGCGCGGAAGCTTCGGCGTGAACGCGTATTGGATCCCGGCATTGGCGCCGTGCGGGGCGATTTCCGGGACCCGGCCCTCCCGGACGTACCGGGAATCGGTGTAGGCGTAATTGAGATAGGCTTTCAGCCGTCCCCGGCGGTATTCCAGGCTCGCTTCGCCGCCGTCCGCCTCGAGGGCGCCCGCGTTGACCCAGCGCGAGCCGTTCTCCTCCTCGACCCGCGTCAGGAGATTGTTGAGGCGGTTGCGGTAAGCGGAGACGTCGAGCCGGAGGTTGTCCGAAAAGGACCAGCCGCCGGCGACCTCGAAGGACGAGTTCTTCTCCGGTTTCAAGTCCGGATTGCCGAGGCCGTCGGTGTAATCCCAGGGCTTGGGGGCCCGGAAGGCCTGCATGTAGAGCGCCTTGGCGGTGAGCGTGCCCCGGTTATAGACCAGGCCCAGCCTCGGCGTGTCGACGGCGCCGTAATAGTTGCTGTCGTCGTGCCGCAGACCGAGAAAAAGATCCAGGCGGGCGGAGAGGGATGTCTGGGCCTGGGCGTAAGCGCTGAGCAGGCGGTTGGTCATCATCTCCGGCGCGCCGGGGACGGGCGGCCGTTCGTCCGCGGACTCGCTTTCGGTGATGGCGAAATCCTCGGCCAGGCGCTCCCGCTCCAGGACGAGGCCGAGGGAAAAGCGCCAGCGCGGCGCGGGAGCCCACCGGAACTGGGTCTCGTTTCCGGCGAGGTTGTTGGGACGGTAATACCGGAATTGCCGGCCCGGCGCGCCGTCCGTCGGCAGCTCGATGACGGGGATCGTGTCGTCGAGGACCGTGGAGTCCCGGTAATAGGCCGTGGAGCGCAGGGACCACGTGGGTTTCCGGCGTATTCGTAGGTCAGCCAGGTATTGAGAAAGCGGATGTGCCAATTGACGCCCTGGTCGCTAAGCGGGGTCTCGCCCGGCCGGGGGATTCCCAGCTGGGCGGTCGCCCGGGAGGCGTCCTTGTCCTGGAACAGCACGCCCGCGCTGAAATCCTTGTACCGGACCCGGCCGTCGAAGGCCGCGTCGTTTTCGAAGTTCTCCATCGCCTCGGTCCAGTTGAAGTCCCCGGCGGCGCCCCCGAGGTCCGCCTTGTCGCTCCGCTTGTACATGGCGGAAACGTTGAACCCGAAATCCGCGTCCTTGTCGTAATGGCCGAACCGGATATCGGCGAGGCGCGTGCCGTAGCTCCCGGCCAGGACGGAGGCGCGGCCGCCCTGGGGATTCCTTAGGATCGCGGGTGATGACGCTGACGATGCCGGAAACGGCGTTGGTGCCGTAAAGGGCGGAGGCCGGGCCGTAGACGACCTCGATCCGGTCCACGTTGGTCAGGTTGAACTGCCCGCCGGCGTAGAAGCCCCCGGAATTCAGCTCGTTGACCTGGATCCCGTCCACCAGGAGGAGGATCTTGTTGTTCTGGCTGGGGACCCCCCTCATGAAGACGTAGCTGTTGAAGCCCTGGATATTGCGGAACTGGAACCCGGGCAGGTCGGCCAGGGCGTCTTCCAGCGTGAAATACCCGTTATCCCGGATCTCGTCCGCGGTGATCACGCGGACCGTGGCCGGCACCTTGCCGATCGTCTCCGGCTCCTTGAGGGCCGAAACGACCTTCAATTTGAGCAGGTCGTTCATGTCGAGGGACAGCAGCTCCTCCAGGCTCTTTTCCTGGGCTTGGACCTGGAGCGCCGCGAACAGGGAGAGGAAGCCGAGCAGGAGACGGGGATTGCGGTTCGCCATCGCCATTCGCCTCTCTCTCATTGTCATAGACCGGAGCTAGGGGGTCCGCTCGGGCTCGGGAACAGGGGAAGGCCGCTTTGGGGGGGGAAGAACCTCTTCAGGGATAAAGCCCCTGGGCGTGTCCTCGGCTCATCGCTTCCGGCAGCCAGGCTTCCCTCTCTTGTCCACTATATATAAAATACTCCCGAATCCCGGACGGAGTCAATCCGCCCCGAGAGACGGCAGGCAACGGGAAAAGGAGAAAGACATGAAGCCGGCGTTCCTCAAGAAATTCCTCGGCCCTTGCGCGGTGTTGATTCTCTCGGGTTCCGCCCTCGCCCAGGCGCCGGCCCCCCCCGGGTCGTTCCACTTGTCGTTCGACACCGAGGCCTACCTCGCCGACGACTATTCGGCCGTGATGGCGAAGCATGAGGGCCTGACGCCCGGAAAACGGAATCTCAAGCTCGTCCCGGGGCGTTTCGGGCAGGCCCTGCTGAACGCGAACGTCTTCGTGCCGGAGGATTTCGAGCAGACGCATATGTCGGTCCGCGACCTGGACACGCTCCTCGAGGTCCTCTGCCATTACCGTTATCCCTATTGGAAAGACGGGCTCCGCATCTGGGGCATGGAGCCCTACGTCTGGGGCACGGGGAAAATCAAGACGGACGGCGGGACGCTGGCGTTCTGGGCCCAGGGCAAGCGAACCTACCCGGGGGATCTTTTCTTTCTCGGTTCCTCCTCGTTCGGGCGCCGGGAGAAATATCTCCTGGCCGTGGAGCTCAAGGAGGACGGCCGGCTCGAGGCCTACATCCGGGACGCGCGCTATGCCTATCATCGGATCGCCTCCCCTCCCGGTCTCTGGGACGAAACCAGGTTGAACCACGTGGCCCTGGTCTGGGACCGCGGGCGGGGGCTCCGGCTCCTGCTCAACGGCGAAGTCGTCGCCTCGAACTGGGGCCGGGACGCCTGGTGGACCACGTCGATGCCCGGGTTGTTCCACATGCCGATGTGCGGCTTCCTCTACGACGAGCTGTGGGTGTTCGACCGGCCGGCGTCCGACGGCGAAGTCCGGGCGCTCATGACGGCCAACGAACCTCTCCCCGCCGGACCCGCCGGGCCGGACGGTCTCGAGGCCGGGGCCGTCGAGCGGCTGAAAAAAGCGTTCATCGGCGCGGCGGAGAAGCTCCGCCTGCCCACGGCCTCCCCCTCCGATGGCGGGACGGTCCTGACCTTCCGCGAGATCTACCCGAACCGGGCCGGCGACGGGATCATGAACGCCCCTTACGTCATGGACGGCACTTATCAACTCGCCTGGCCCCAGGACTACATGTCCTTCACCAACATCCTCGGCGACTCGGATTTCCATCCCGAGAAAGTGGATATCGAGCTGGACGGGACGAGCCCGGTGAACTACGTCTCCCTGGAAGGGAACCTGACCGGGGCGCGTCTGCTGGCGGGCCGCGACCCGGCCGATCGGGAGATGAAAGAGCTGTTCTCCGTTCCGCAAGCGGGCCAGCATTTTTATGGGACGCTCATCGAGCCGACGACCTCGGATGTTTTCCGCATTCCTTTCGTCCAGGCCTACGGCTCACCGCCGCCCTTCGCCGCGGGCATGATTCTCCCGCTGACCGGCGAGATCCGCCTCCACGAGGCGGCCTTTTTCAACGTTTCGCCCGTGAAGGCCCAGGACTCCCCCCGCCCGTCGGATGTCCTCGAGATCGGGCCGCCCCTGGCCGTCCCTGCCGACGGCCGTTACGGCTATGCCTTCCGCGCCCTGAACGACGGCCGGAATTCCGGGCTCCTCGAGCTCGCGCCCCGCGATCGCCGAGCCCGGGCCGGACGGGCCGCCGGCTGACCGTCGAGCCGTTCGAGCGCCTGAGCCTCCTCTCGCGGCCCCTGGGATCCAAGGCGCTGAAAAGCCTGGAGCTCGACTTGAACCTGAGCGGGGCCAAGGACGGCGAATTCCTGATCGTCAAGCTCCGCGACCCCGGCGTCCCGGCCCGGACCTGGACGCAGGTCGTCGTCGGGCTCGAGGGATTCGGCGACCGTCCCGGCCGGCTGCGCCTGCGGCTCGACCCGGTGGACATCCGGTTGGCCGCGAACGACCGCGTCTGGCTGGAGCTCGCGTGGAGCGGCGGCGCCGAAATCGCGGTCGGGGGACGGGACGGCTCGTCCGTGGCGCTGGTCACGGCCCCGTCCGCCGAGGCCGACCCGGCCTACGCCCGCAAGGCCCTGCAGCCCGCCCTGGCCAGCTATTCGAAAATCTATAACTGGTATTATCCCTGGCTCATCACCGGAGAAAAGCCCTCGGCCGAGAAGCCCGCGACCTTCGGCGGGTATTACGATATCGTCACTTATCCCCTCGCGGTCCTCCGGACGTCGCCGGACGATTTCCTGGCCAATACCCTCCTCGACCTGTCGCTCGTCCGCTATGACATCGACATCAAGGCCTTCGGCGACCATTGGATGGACGCCAACTGGCATCCCGACCCCGAAAAGTACCAGGCGGACAAGCCCCGGAAGTTCTACACGTGGGAGCAGTCTCCGGATCTACTGGCCGCCGCTCGCAATCGCGAAGGGCGACGACGCCCCCGACTGGGCGTTCCACTTGAGCCATTACCTGAAGGGCCTCGAGAAAGTCGTCCATTGGTACGCCGGGCGCCAGAACCCCGACGGGCAGATCGGCGGCGGCTGGAACGACGACGTCCTCTGCTGTCAGAAAGTGACCGGCCCCCTGCTCTACATGGGCGACCGGAAGGCGCGGCGGCTCTTCGACAACGTCTTCGCGGGGGTCGACAGGACCCGGATGTTCGAGGACGGGTATTGCACCATCGTGCCCATCGACCGCATGCACGCCCGGGACCTCGTCCGCAGCCGGTACGAGGGCTTCCTGTTCGAGCTCGGGTCTCCGGACAAAGCCCTGTTCTCCCTGCGCACGGGCTGGCGGTGGGGGAAGCCGGAGCAGACGCCCGTCAACTATTTCGACGGCTCCACGTTCAAGTACGACCACGACCTCATGCTCTGGTACTGGGGCCTGGCGCCGAAACAGCCCCCCTACGCCGCCACCAGGGAAGCCGTGACGGACATGTTCAGGACGTTCGCCCCCGCGATCAACGAGGTCCTCTATTTCCGCTATACCGACGCCAACATGTTCAACGACGCCACCTATCTTCCGGGCTCGTTCGAGATCAAAAAGGCGATCGTCGGCGGGGAGGCGGGCCCGTTCACGAGAACCGAGCTCATTGACAGCCTGAGCGTTTCAGCGAGCTGGGAAGAGGGCGGAGGCTCCGCCATCCCCAAGTGGATCGAATACGCCTCCGACGAGGCCTTCGTCGCCCACCTCTACTCCTACGACGACGTGGAAAGGCCGGTCGGCGTCCGGCCGTTCCGGCTCAAGAAGGGCCATTACCGGATTTCGCTCGCCGGAGAGGGCAAGGACGCCGCGCTCGGGACGGTGTACTCGGAAGTCCGGACGCTCAACAGGTTCGCCCCGGTCGTCGTTCCGGTCAGGCCGGGCCGGGAGTACCGACTCGCTATCGAGCTCGTCGAAGCGCTCCCGGATCCCGGTCCCCTACCCGATATCGCCGTGCATAAAGCCGTCCGCGAAGGAAACCGCGTCGGCGCCGACATCCTGAACATCGGCGCGGGCGAGGCCCGGGCGGTCGTCGTCCGGCTGGAGGACGCGTCGGGGAAGCGTCTCGGTGAAACGCGCCTCGAAAGACTGAAATCGGCCCGGGATTTCGTCCCGGGACGGGAGTCCGTCAGCTTCATCCTGCCCGAAGGCGCCGCGGGATTCCTGCGTTTTGTCGCCGACCCCGAGGGCCGGATCGAGGAGATCGTCGAGGAGAACAACTCCGCCGGCCTCGAAATCAAGCCTTAGGCGCAGGCCATCCGGCGAGCGCGGAAATCAAGGCTTCGAGGTTGACGAAGGTCACGAACAACCCGCGATAGTCCCGACGGTAGCTTCTTTCGACATCCGGAGTGACGACGAAATTTTCTCCGCCGGGATGCAGGCTTCGGAAAATCCTGATATTCCCCGGTTCGAAGCGATCGGCCGACCATTTGCATTCGATCGCCGTGACATCGCGGGAGGATTTCTGGAGAATGAAGTCGATCTCGTGGTGCTGCTTGTCGCGCCATGTCCGGATGTCACGACGCTGGAGAAGAGAGTGCATCTCGTTCAGGACATAGTGTTCCCAGAGCGCTCCCCGGTCCTCGTCTCGAAGCGTATCCCAGCCCTTATGGTGGCAGACGAATCCGGTATCAAAGCCGTAAACCTTGGGGGTGGCCACGATTTCCGTGGCCCGGCGCAGGCTGAACGGTCGAATGACATGAACGACGAAGGTCGCTTCGAGCACGGCAAGGTAGTTCACGATCGTCGTCCGGCTTACCTCGCACGGTCTGGAAAACCTGGTCGCTTCGAAGATCCCCCCGCTCTGGCCGAAAAGGAGCTCGACGAAGCGGGCGAACGACTGCCGCCTTTCGAGGCGAAAAAGCTCCAGTATGTCCTTGGCCCAGAAAGCGTCCAGCCACTCCTGGAAATCGCGTTCGGGGAATTTATCGGCGAGGAAAAACGGAGGAAGACCGCCGCGCAGCAGGCGGCGATCGAGATCGGGCCGGCCGAAATCGCGGAGATCGATCGAATTCATCGGCGTCAGCCAGATTTCGACCTTCCGGCCGGTCAACGTGTCCTTAAACTTCGAGGAGGCGCCGAGCGTCGATGATCCTGTCGCGATGATACGGACCGACGGAAAATGATCGGCCGCGATTTTCAATAACTCCGACGGATCGGGCAGCCGGTGGATCTCATCGAGAACGAGGCTCTTCCCTTTCCATGATTTCAAAAATTGTTCAGGATCCTCCATGGCGCGCCGGGTCCTGGGCAGCTCGCAATCAAAATACTGGATTTCAGGCAGGGACTGGCAGAGGAAAGTTTTGCCGGCCCGCCGGACGCCGGACAGCCAAAGAACGGACTTCTTCTCCCAGGAGCGCCTGATGAGATCCTGCCAGAAGTGACGCGGCTTGATCATCCTTTTTTCAGGATATCACGATTATTACCAAATGCAAGTACTTTTTCTTTTAGTAATACCAAATGACATTCGACCGGCGTTTCGTCCGAAGTCTTCTTCAATCCCAGGGATAACGGATTTGGGTCAGGCGGCCGCCGTGGCGCGCCGAATCCAGGGCATATAGCCCCGGAAGCGTCATCGCCAGGGCCTCCCGGATGCCGACCGCGGGGGCCTTCCGTCCCTCGATCGCGTCCGCGAAGTCCGTCAGCATCGCGTAATCGGCGCCGCCGTGCTCTCCGACGCCCGCGGCGGCCTGGAGCTCGGGCCGCGCCTCGGCGACCGGGAGCCGGGTCAGGGCCTGCATCCCGTAGACCTTCCGGGAAGAAAAAGAACCTGGCTCTCGCCGCCGGCGAGAGGCTGCGTTTTTTCGAAATAGCCCGCGGTGCCGTAACAGACGTACCGGTGATATGGGGACGGGTGGCTGGTGATGAATGAAATCAGGAGCCGGACGACGGCGCCCCCGGAGGCCCGGTAGAGCGCGGTCATCGCGTCGTCGTCGCCCGGGTCGGCCCGGTGGCGGCCGCCGGTCGAGAAGCATGTGACTTCCCGAAGCTCCTCTCCGATCCATTTGAGGACCGGCCCCAGGGAGTGGGTGCAGTAGAGGATCGGGGGGTAGTGCGCTCGCCAGGGCGTCGCCTTGACGAGCCAGTCGATATCGGCGACGTATTCCGCCTCGGCGAAGTACGGCTTCCCCAGCAAGCCCTGCCGGACGAAGTCGGCGCAGGCGTCGACGAACCCCCAGAAGTTCGTCGTCGCCCCGAAGGCGTAGACGGATTTCGCGCGGCGCGCCGCTTCCCAGAGCGGCCCGGCCTCGGCGATCTCATGGACGGCGGGGACGTCGCTCATCACGTGGAGCCCGCGTCCCAGCGCGGCGATGCAGACGGCCGCGTGCGTCTCGGGCGGCG
Source organism: uncultured bacterium (assembly GCA_963743755.1). Lineage (GTDB taxonomy): Bacteria > Acidobacteriota > Aminicenantia > Aminicenantales > Saccharicenantaceae > RBG-16-66-30. Next base: position 24,776 of record CAVUQU010000006.1, on the reverse strand, counting down.
TCTCGACGAGCACCGCGTCGACGAGGCCCGACTCGAACATCTCCTCGTGACGGTCGAACAGCCGGACGCCCTCGATCTCCCGGGCCGCGTTTTCCCGGGCGGCGGCGTTCGTCTCGACGACGGCGGCGACCGTGACGCGGTCGATCGACCGGCACGCGCCCCGCAGGACCCGGCCGCGCATCCCGTACCCGATGATTCCAAGGCGGATGTCAGCCATTCTTTCCCCCCGCGCGAACCGAATCGGCGAGACCCAGCAGCCGCGCCGCCGTGGTTTCCTCGATGGCCCGCCGCGTCGCTTCCGGCAGCCCGAGGCGCCGGAGCTGGGCCCAGCGGAACCACAGGATGATGTCGTCCGGGTCCGACGTGGACATGTCCGAACCCGCGGTGAGCTGCTCCGGCGGGACCTCGCGGACGATCTCGGCCAGCCCGAGCTCCCGCGGCCCGTTGAGGCACAGAATGAAATCCGGATAGCGCCGGGCCGCCGCGATAGCCTCCCGCCAGAGGTCGCCCAGCCCGGCGTGCCCGCTCACGACCTTCAATCCGGGAAAATCCCGGCACAACCGGGCGAGCTGGAGCGGATGCGCGTAGACCGGGGAGCCGTCGTGGAAGTGGACGATGACCCCGAGCTCGCGGCAGAGCGCCGCGACGGCGTCCATTTCGGGCGAGCTGATCGAAAAGCCCTGCAGCCAGGGATGGAGCTTCAGGATCTTCGCGCCCTTCTCCCCGGCGCATCGCCGGATCTCCGCCAGGGCCGCGGCGCCGAAAAACGGGTTCACCGTGAAAGCCGGGAAGAGGCGCCCCGGCGCGGCGGCGCAGTAGGCGAACACCCGGTCGTTGTCCGCGGCGTGGTCCACGCAGTTCGAATACAGGCCGGCGAACGGCATGATGACGGCTCCGTCGACGCCGACGCTTTCCAACCGCCGAACGGTCCGGCCCGGAGTGTCGTCCGGCAGGATGGCGCCGCCCCACGATCCGAGATGGGTATGGAAATCGATGATCATCCGGGTTCGCCTTCGAGGAGACGTTCGAGGTTCGAAGAGAAGATCCGCTCGAGATCGCCGGCCGCGGTGACATAGCGCGTGATTTTTTCGATCTCGAGGCCCATCGCGTTCATCGGGTGGTTCGAGCCGTAGAGGACCCGCCCGGCGCCCGCCTGCTCGGACCAGGATCCTGATGACCACGGGGAGATGGGTGGAGGTCTCGACGTACATATTGGGGGCGGACCGGACGGCCGAGACGACGTCGTTCCAGTAATCGCTGTACGCGGCGTGGCCCATGATGAACCGCCCCTCCGGGTACCGCAGGCAGAGCTCGCTCAATTGAAAGGGCGGCGACGAAACCGGGGTCCCGGTGTGAAAGTAGACGGGCTTGCGCCGGCCGACGGCGAGCTCGATCGCGGGCCTCGCCACGGGATCGATGATCGAGAACCCCTGAAGCACCGGGTGGAGCTTCAGCCCGGCGGCGCCCAGGTCGAAGGCGCGACGGACTTCCTCGACGGCGGCCTCTCCGAACCAGGGATTGGCCGTGCAGAAGGCCGTCAGCCGGTCCGGATGCTCGCGCATCGCCGCGAGGACGTCGTCGTTTCCCTCCCGGTTGGCCACGGCGATCTGCCGGTCGGCGGGCACGATCACGGCGCGGGAGACGCCGCACGCATCCATCTCCGCGAGCAGCGCCGCGGCCGTGACCGAATAATCGAGGCCCCGGCCGAGGTGGACGTGCGCGTCGAAGATGCGCATCGCTCAGCCCTTCCCGAAGCCCGCGACGAGCGCCTGCAGGCGGTCCGCCTCGCGCTTCGCCGTCTCCTCGGAGCCCACGAGATAAGCGAGGATCATCCGGGGAACGGCCCGCTCGGCCGCCGGACAGGTCCCCTCCTCGTAGCGCCCGGAATGACCCTGGTTCTCGGGACAACGGAAGGCGTGCGCCCGTCGTTCGCCGATGACCGGGTGCTGATAGGCCGGAATCCCCGTGTAGCCGAGGGAAACCGATTGGAATCCCCCGGCCTTCAGCGCGGCCTTGAAATCCTCGAGGCTCAAACCCGACTCGTCGCCCGCGAACGTCGCCGCCCAGTGATAAAAACTGTGCTCGGCGCCTTCCGGGCCGCGCTGCAGCTTGATCCACGGGCAGCCCTCGACCGCCCGGTCGAAATAGGCGGCCCGCCGGCGAAGGCCGGCGATGAACCCGGGCATCGCTTCGAGCTGGGCCAGGCCGACGGCCGCCGTCAGGTCGTTCATCCGATAGTTGTAATCCAGGTGGTAGGCCACCGAGAGAAACGTCGGCGCGCCGGCTTGGCCGCCGAGCTTGGCGGCGAGCTCGTCCGAGGAGGTCGTCGCCATCCCCCCGTCGCCCGTCGAGAGCTGTTTGCTCGCCTGGAAGCTGTAACAGCCGATGTCCCCCCAGGCCCCTGTCACCCGGCCCTTGTAGGAGGCGAGCAGCGACTCCGCGCAATCCTCGATCACCAGGAGGCCGCGGCGGCGGGCGATGGCCGTGATCCGGTCCATCTCCGCGGGCAGGCCCCAGGCGTGGGTCACGATGATCGCCCGGGTGCGCTCGGTGATCAGCGGCTCGATGGCGTCGGGGTTCATGTTGTGCGTCACCGGGTCGATATCCGCGAACACCGGAATGGACGAGTTATAGAGGACGGCGAGGGCGCCGAAGATGAATTCCGAGTCACAGATGACTTCCGTCCCCGGTCCGGCCCCGGCGCAGAGGACGGCGGCGTGAAGCGCGCACATGCAATTCGCCATGGCCACGGCGTGCTTGGTTCCGACGGCCCGGGCGAAGGCCTGCTCGAACCGGGGGACGAACGTGCCGCCCATCAGGCTCGAGAGCCGGCCGGAGGAGAGCGCTTCCTTGAGATACGCCAGATCGTTTCCGGAATAGTCCCTTCCGGAACCGGCTTTTTCCTGGTCGATCAGGTCGTCATCGCGCATGGGGAATGTCGGTCCTTTCGAGTTTCCAGACGTCGGGCGTCATGTTGTTTCCGGCGACCACCCAGAGCGCGTCCTCGATAGACGAAGACGCTCGAGGCGTGGCGCGGCGCCCACGGCGTCGCCGGGGACTTCGTGCCCAGGTCTTCCATCCTCGGACCACCAGACGTCGTAGCGGTTTGCCCCGCTCCAGCCCTCGAGCACCCACAGCCGGTCGTCGAACACGGCCACGTCGTGATATTGCCGGGGTTTCCACGGGGCATGGTCGAGGTTTTGATCCCAATGGAGCGCCGTCGGCGGAGCTCCAGACATCGTTGTAGAAATTCCGCGCCGGGCGTCGCCGGCGTCTCGTAGGTGCCGCCGCCGAGGATCCAGATTCGGTCCGTGAAAACGGCGCTTCCGCCGATCATCCCCCGCGGCGGCCACGGGGCTTGGCGACGACCCGGGTCCAGGCCGCGCCGTCCGCGCTGCTCCAGACGTCGTTGTGAAAACCTCGGCTCCGGGGCGTATTGCGGGAAGCGTCTGCCCGCCCATCACCCAGATCTTGTCCTGGTAGGCGCAACCGTGTAATGCAGGATGCGCTGGGCCCAGGGCGCGCCGGTCGAGGACCTTGGCCCATCGGACGCCGTCCGCGCTGGCCCAGACGTCGTTCTGGTAATGGCGCGGATCGGGTCTCCGCCGACGACCCACATCCGGCCGTGATGAACGGCATAGCCCGCCGTATGGCTTCCTTCCCAAGGGGCGCGGGGGTTGACGAGCGTCCAGGCGGCGCCCCGTCGAGGTCCAGACTTCGCTATTCGTGTCGCCTTTGCCGGGGAAATGGACTTCGTCGTCGGGGTTCCAGCCGCCCGAGCAGCCACATCTTGTCGTCGAAGACGAGGGCGCCCGCTCCGTCCCTCGCGGCGAACGCCGCCTCGCGGGTGACACTCGTCCAGGCATAGCGAGGCGCCTCGTTCCCGGCGGGCGATTCGAGGACTGCGGGACGGGGGCCGGACGAGGTCGAGGACGAGGAAGCGCCGTTGCAGCCGAAAGTCGCGATCAGGAGGATGAGAACGGCGGGGAACGCCTGATGGATGCCCAACTTGGATCCCGATGCCTGCGGTCTTGTTTTTATAAGCATTTCGACACAGTATCGCCGTCCCCGCGTGCCCTGTCAATTCCGAAATCAGGGCGACCGTAGGGGCCGCGATCTCCTCGCGCCCGGCGGCGAAAAAACGACCCGGCTATTGCTTTGTGAAGACCAGGTCCCGGACGGAATCGCCGTCGATAAAGAAACCGGTGATCTCGGCCCGCGCGTCCCGTTGAAAAACGATCTTGGAGAACGCGCCCGCCCCCGAAGCGAAGCAATCCTGTTCATCGGGATTGAGGCGAATCTCGGCTTGCCCCGGAGGGCTGAGGATCAACGTCTCGCCGCGCGCCTCGAGGCCGAGGCGAAGACCGAGCTCCTCGTTAAAGTAGGCGCCGGCGTAGGCCTTGAGCTCCTCCGGGGTCGGTTTCACCAATACGACCTTCGGAGCGACGATCTCGTTTCCGCCCGGGTTCCAAACGAACCCCTGAACCCGGCCCGCCTGGTCTTTCCGGAAGACGATCCGGGCCTGGGCGGGCTCGAAAAGGAACTCGGATTCCGACAGGGTGGTCAAGACGAATTTCTGCCCCGAAACCGAGAGCACGAGACGATCGCCCTCTCGGCCGAAGGTGAAGATTTGCGTCCCGACGAAACGGTACTGCCCGGCATATCGGTCGAGCACCGCGGGGCTGACTTTGACTTTTTTCCCGGCCGCCGCGGGCGCGGGCTTCTTCACCCCCAAGGGGGGTGCGGGAGCCGGCAGGTAGACATCGATGATGTCGCCCGCAAAACCTTCGACGGACGTGTAGTCCCAATTGGCCAGGACGACAACGCCGAATTTCTCGTCGGGGAGATAAACAAGGTCCGCCCCGGAGCCGGCCCAGGTCCCCGACTGCCAGACCGCGCGCTTCCCCGCCCGCATGCCGATTTCGAGCCCGTATCCGTATTTCGAGGGCTTCCCGTCATTCAGGGCGCCGGGAGCGCCGAGCTTCGCGTAGAGGCCTTGCCGGGCGGCCGGACCCGTTTCCAGGTCCGTCAGCCACTTGGCCAGGTCGGCGATCGAGGTGAAAAGCGAGTGCGATCCGGCGAGCGACAGCTTGTCGACGCCCCGGAGGTATTCGTTGCGCGTGTAGTTGTAGCTCAAGGCCTCGTCGTCGAAGATCGAGCGGTAATTGTCGCGAAACTGCGTCCGGGTCATCTTCAGCGGCCGAAAATGTTTTCCCAGGCCCAGTCGGAAAAGGGCTTGCCCGTCGCGCGCTTGATCGTCTCGGCCAGCAGATCGTAATTCGTGTTGGAATACTCCGTGCGCTCGCCGGGTGTGAAGAGGGGCCGTTTCTGGGCCTGGACGATCTTCAAGACCTTGTCCGGCGTCGACCTCTTCGCGGTCGCGGCCCGTGAGCCTCAGCACGGGCAGCCAGTCGCGAAGCCCGCTCGATGGAAAACGAGATGCCGCAGTTTGACCGGGGTCCCGAAATCGGGCAGCTCGGGGATGAGCTTGCGGACGTCGTCGTCCAGGCCGAGCTTCCCCTGCTCTTCCAGCATCGCCACGGCCTGGCCGACGAACGCCTGGCCCAGGGTCGCCGTGTTGAAGACCGTGTTCGGGGTGATGGCCGCGGCGTGCTCCTGGCAGGCCAGGCCGAAGACGTTCCGGTAGAGCGCCTGCCCGTCCTTGACCACGATCACGGCGAAGCCCGGCTGGTCCTGCCGGTTCCAGAAATCGAACAATTTGTCCATCTGTTGGGCGGGCGTCAAGGGCTTCTCCTGAGTCGCCGCCGGCGAGGCCCGCGAAAGAAAACACGAGGAAGACAAGGAAAATCGAGGCCGCCGTCGTCCAGGAAACGGTTTTTCTCATGCTGCCCTCCCCGGCGCGGGCCGTTCGATAGGTCGCGATGTCCCGCGGCCGCGGCTAGTATTTTACTACGGGGACCGGCAAAGTATGTCACCTAATTCTAAACACGCTCCCCGAGGATCCTAGCCAATTCGGCCTCCCCTCGCGGCGGCGGGGGGACCCGCCGGGCTTTTGAATTTCCGCCCGCCTTTTGTTACGATGGCTGAGGACCTGGGAGAATTGCCATGCTGGGGACACTGAAACGCCGCGGGGCCGTCGCCGCCTCGATATTTTTCGTTGTCCTGATCGTCTCGACGAGGATGACCGCCATGCCGGACTCCGTCAGCGCCTTCGACAAGATCCTGCCCGAAACGATCGACGGCTGGAAAAAAGCCGGGCCGGCCGACCTTTACACGGCGGCGACCCTCTCGACGTACATCGACGGGGGGCGCCGAGCTCTACATCTCCTACGAGTTCCAGGGCGCCCTGGCGGTGAAGTACGTCGAGGCGGCGCGAAAACGAGATCGCCGTCGACATCTTCGACATGGGCTCGTCCGACGACGCCTTCGGCGTCTTCGCCCATTCGCGCGAGACGATCGACGCCGCCGTCGGCCAGGGCTGCGAGTACGCCGCCGGCTGCTGACCTTCTGGAAGGACCGCTACTACGTCTCGATCCTGGCCTACCCGGAAACGGCGGCCAAGAAAGACGTCGTCTTCCAGCTCGGCCGGACGATCGCCGGCGCGATCCCCGCGAAGGGCGCCCTGCCGCCCATCCTGGGCCTTCTGCCGGCCGACGACCTCGTCCCCGAATCCGTCCATTATTTCCACCACTACATCTGGCTGAACAGCTTCCATTTCGTCTCCGACGAGAACGTCCTCGACATCGACTCCGACACCCCCGCCGTCCTGGCCAAGTACCGGCGGGCGGAGCGGCCTTGTTCCTGCTGGTGGTCCGATTACCCGAATGAGGCCCGGGCCGAGGCCGCGGCCGCGCTGTTCCGCGCGTCGTGCTCGGCGGAGCGGCCGATCCGCGCGCCCTGAAGACGGGCCGCTGGACGGGGCTGGAACGTCGCGGCGATCTCGTCCCGTCATTTTCGGCGCGCCGGACCGCCGACGATCCGCAGCCTCTTCGGCAAGATCAAGAAATGAACGGAGGTCCGTATGAAACCCGGACGATCGATCAGCCGCGGCAATTCATCAAGAGCGCGTCGGCCGCCGCCATGGGCACGACGCTGCTTGCGCGCGGCCGGGCGGCGGCCTCGACTCCCCAGGCCGGGAAGAGCCGGGTCGTCCTCATTCGGGATCTTGGCGTCCTCGACGAAAACGGGCAGCCCCGGGCCGCGGCGGTGCAGGAGATGCTCGACGCCGGGATTACGGCCTTGACCGGCCGGCCGGACGCGCCGAGCCGCCTGGAAGACGCTCATCCGTCCGGGCGACGTCGTCGGCCTTAAGAACAACCGTTGGCCCTATCTGCGGACGACCGCCGAAGTGGAGGGCGGGTTGAAGAAGCGGATCCTGGAAGTCGGGGTCAAGGAAGCCGATATCGCCGTCGATGATCTGGGCGTCCTGAAGAATCCGGTCTTTCAAAGGTCCACGGCCCTCATCAACGCCCGGCCGATGCGCTCCCACCACTGGGCCGGCGTCGGCTCGCTGATCAAGAACTACATCATGTTCATCCCCGACCCCGGCGTCATCCATCCCGATTCCTGCGCCGACCTGGCTTCCCTCTGGGACCTGCCCGCTCATCAAGGGCAAGACCCGCCTGAACGTCCTGGTGATGTTCACCCCCCAGTTCCACAGCTTCGGCCCCCACAGCTTCAATCCCAAGTATGTCTGGAAATACTACGGCCTGATCCTGGCCTTCGATCCCGTCGCCGTCGATGCCACCGGCCTGCGCATCATCGAAGCGATCCGCCGGGAATATTTCGGCGACGACCGCCCGCTCAACCCGCCGGCCAAGCACATCGCCGTGGCCGACACGAAGTACCACCTGGGAACCGCCGACCCGGCCAAAAAATCGAGCTGGTCAAGATCGGCTACGACAAGGAAGCGTTCGTCTAGGAGTCGCCGCTTCGGCGGGCGATGGTCCAGATACCTTACGCGGACATCGGCCTCGGGGTCGCGATCATTTTAGGGATCTGGGCTTTCCTCGTCGCCGAGACGATCGGGGCGCGCGTCGTCATCGCCGCGATCCCCGTCATTCTTTTCCTGATCCGCGTGATCTTCCCGTCCGCGGCCGGGGTGCTGGTCACCCTGGTCGGCTTCATGCTCTACGGCATCGGCTGCATCATCTACATCAGGTATCAGGGATTCCCGGTGCGCTAAGCGTAACCAGCCCGCCGGATGATTACGCGAGCGCGAGGATGATGATCCCCGCCAGGCCGATGAGGATTCCGAGGTAGCCGAGCGGCTTGGTCTTTTCCTTGAAGAACAGGATCGAGAGCAGGACGGCGCCGATGATCGGCCCGGAGAGCGAGATCGGGAAAACGACCGGCTCCGGGAGCCGGGCGAGCGCTTTCAGGGTAAAGAGGTTCCCGGCGACGCTCCCGGCCGCGGCCAACGCGCCGAACATAACGGCTCCCTTGGCGGGTTTGATTCCCTTGACGAGGAAGAAGATCCCGAAGGCGACTCCGCCCGAGAGGAAGGTCAGGAAGAGGAAGAACCAGAGGTTGATGGCGCCGAGCCGGGCCGCGGCGGCTTGGGCGATCTGCGGGATGGCCGTCAGGATGAAAGCGGCCCCGAGGAGGATCAGCCACTTGAGCCAGACGCCCTTCGCCTGGCCTTTGCCGGAGGCTCCGGACGCGGAAATTAAAATGATCCCGACCGCGATGAGGGCGATCCCCGCGCCGACCGAGAGGGTCAGCGGCCTGTCCCACACGATGATGGAGAAAGCGACGGGAATGAGGAAGGCCATCGTATAGATGGAGATGGAAAGCGCGTAGGGGCCGATCTTGAGGGCGCTCAGGAAGAAGAAATACGCGATGCCGCCGCCGACGCCGCCGCCGATCGCCAGCAGGACGAGCGGGGTGGAGGCGTTGAGCGGCTGCCCGGTGAGGAGGAGCGCCGCGAGGCAGAAGAGCGAAGCGGCGCCGAAGAGCGAACCCGTCAAGGCGGGCGAGTCGTGCCCCCTGAGGCTCCCCAGCTTCATGATGAAATTCATGGCCACGAATCCGATGACGACCAGTCCCAGGTAAATCCAACCCATCGAGGTCTCCTCTCTTGCGGGGCGTCGGAGGGCTAATGCTATCGCCTGCCGCCGTCCCCGGTCAAGGGCCTATTGTCGGGGCCTCTTTTCGGGCCTGTTGTCGGAGCCCCTTTTCGGGCGGCGAGCGTGCGGAGCCGGGTTCTCGGAAATCTCGGCGCAAATAGCGCGTCCGGGGCTTTTATGAGATAATTTGGGTCATGAAGCGGTCCGGCAGGATCGTAAAAATCTTCAAGAGCTTCGCAGATCAGGAAGCTTGGGAGATCCGGCATCACGCCGCTCTGAGTCCCGAAGAACGACAGCGCATCGCCGGAGAACTCCGTCGGAAATATTACGGAAAGCGTCCGCCCCGCCTCCGGAACGTCCGGAGCGCGAAATGACCCCTCCGCATTTCCCGCCGGATATCCAGGATTCGCTGCTTCAACTCTGCTTTACGTGAGCAGCGCATCGTGTGAGGTACCTCATCGTCGGGCGGAAGCGGTGATCTTTCATGGATTCGCTCGACTTACCGGAGACGTCGATCTGTTTTTCGAGCCCACGCCGTCCTAATTGCTCCGGGCTCTTTTTTCGGCGCTCCGGGATTTCTGGAATGGTCCGGTACCCGGGATAGAATCTCCCTCCGACCTCGCCACGAAGGGCACGATCTTCCAATTCGGCCATCCGCCCAACCGGATTGATTTGATGAACGCAATCTCAGGCGTCGGGTTTTCCGCGGCCTGGAAGAGCAAAACGCTTCAGACCATCCTCATCCGGAAGAAGAAAATCACTATCCCTTACATCGGGCTATTGGCCCTCATCAAGAACAAAGCGGCTTGCGGCCGGCCCAAAGACCTCGAGGATCTCAAATATCTTCGCGAAGCGGCCAGACTCAGCCGGCGCGCGGCCTAACGGATAATACCCAGGGCGATCAGGATAAAGCTCGGCCCGTTGTACAGCGCGTGAATCAGGATGCCGACCGTCGTGTTGCCCGTTTTATGCATGGCGTAGGGCAGGATCAGGACGATGGGCAGCAGCATGATCAAAAGATCAATTCCGAACGGCAGGCGAAAGACCAGCCAGAATAAAGAGATGAACAACCAGGCGTATCGTCCCGCCAGCCTGGTCTGGATATACCCGCGCCACATCAGTTCTTCTCCCAGGATATTCAGGGTGAACATGGGCAGCCAAACCAGGAGCAGCAGCCGCTCGCTGCCGACGAACGGCTCGAAAGCCATGAACCACGGCGTAGGATTGAGCGGCCGCGTCCCCAGGAGGCCGGCGGCGGCGCTCGCGGCGCCCATGATACCGCCGGATAAAATGAAACAGAGCAGGGTCCCGCCCAAGGCATATCTCCAATCCTTGCGGCTCAGCGGCTTGACCGCCAGGGCCGCCTTGATCGAGACTCGGTCTTCCCTCCGCGCCAGGAGAATCGCGCCGGCGAGGATCGGGGTGAAGAGGCAATAGCCGGTGATGAACCAATGGAGGGCGGGGTTCAACGCGAAGTTGGCCTTGAGCCAGGGAATCAGGAAGAGAACGAGCAGATAGAAATAAGCCGTGAAGCCGAGGAAGATCGCCGCGGCCCGTGGATACCCGAGCTTTTTCGTCATTGTCGTCGCGCCGTCTCCCTTTCCGGGACTCGTCCCGCCCCCTTAGATTCGCAGAGAGGCGAGGCCAATGCAAGGGCGCCCTTGATTCCTCGCGGGGGTCGCGGGACAATAGCCGCGGGAACGTCGAATCCGAACGGCGCGGAGAATCCGACATGCGAATCGCCATGGCCCAGATCGATCCAACGGTCGGGGATCTCGAGGGCAATGCCCGCCTCATCAGGGACGCTATGGAGAAAGCCGAGGCGCTCGGGAGCGACCTCGTCGTATTCCCGGAGCTCGCGATCACGGGCTATCCCCCGCTGGACCTCCTCCACGACAAGACGTTCGTCGCGAAGAACAAGGACATCCTGAATGGTCTCGTCGCCACGTGCTCCGGCGTCGCCGCCATCGTCGGCTTCGTCGACTCCGACGAACGGGGCCGGCTCTACAACGGCGCGGCCGTCTTTCAAAAGGGGAAGCTTCTCCGGATCGTCCACAAAACCCTCCTCCCCACGTATGACGTCTTCGACGAGGACCGGTACTTCGAGCGGGCGCCCAAAACAGATGTCCGGCCCGTCAAGCTGAAGCTCCGCGGCCGGACGGTCGCGGTCGGCGTCGAAATCTGCGAGGACCTCTGGGACGAGCGCTACGACATCAAGGTCACGGATCTCCTCGCCGCGCGGGGCGCGGAGCTCATCGTCAACATCTCCTCCTCGCCGTTCTACGTCGGGAAACGGTTCGAGCGCGAGGCCCTGCTCCGGGAAAAGGCGCTGAAGAACAAGGTCCCGGTCTTTTACATCAACCTCGTCGGGGGGCAGGACGAGCTCGTGTTCGACGGGCAGAGCCTGGCCGTCGACGCCCGGGGGCGCCTGATCGCCGTCGCCAAGCCGTTCGCGCCGGACCTCAAGACGGTCGATATCGACCTGCCCGGCGGCACGGGCCGGCCGATCGAAGCCCCGCCCTATCACCGCGAGGACGAGATGTTCGACGCCCTGGTCCTGGGCATCAGGGACTACTTTCGCAAGACCGGCTTCGAGAAGGCGCTCCTCGGGCTGAGCGGAGGCATCGACTCTTCGCTGACGGCCTGCCTGGCCGTCGCGGCCCTGGGCCCGCAAAACGTCATCGGCCTCTCGATGCCCTCCCGGGTCTCGAGCGGCCACAGCCGGGCCGACGCCCGGAAGCTGGCGGCCAATCTCTGCCTCGAGCTCGAGGAAATCCCGATCGCGTCCGTCGTCACGAGCTACAGGAGCATCCTGAAAGATCCCCTCGACAGGCTCCGGCGGCGATTCGGCGTCGCGGCCCGCCGGGACGACCCGGTCGCCGACGAGAATATCCAGCCCCGGGTTCGCGGCAACTGCCTCATGGACATCTCCAACCGGCTGAAAGACCTGAAGGCCCTGGTGCTCACGACCGGCAACAAGACCGAGCTGGCCCTCGGCTACTGCACGCTTTACGGCGACATGACGGGCGGCCTGGGCGCCCTGGGAGACGTCAGCAAGCTCGACGTTTACAGGCTGGCCCGCCACGTCAACGCCAAGTCGGAACGCGAGGTGATCCCGCGCCGGGTCCTGGAGAAGCCCCCGTCTCCCGAGCTCAAGCGAAACCAGGTGGACCCCTTCGATTTCGACTCCGTGAGCCCGCTCGTCGACGAGATCGTCGAGAACCGGAGGAGCCGCGGGGAGCTCGTGGCGCTCGGCTATCCCGCCGCCCTGGTCGACGACATCCTGGGCCGGGTCCGCCGCGCCGAATACAAGCGCTGGCAGGCCGCCCCCTGCATCAAGATCAGCCGCCGGGCGTTCGGGATCGGCTGGCGGATGCCGATCGTCAACAAGTACCGCGGGTAACGGGAATCGCCGGCCTGACAGGGCGACCTGACCGGGGACATGCCTGATCGGGGACATGTACCCCGGGTACATGTCCCCTGTCTTTCCCGGTCTTTCCTTAGCCTCAGCCCTTGATCCGGTATTCGTGGAACTGGGTCCCGCGGTACTTGTCCAGGAGAAACAGGCGATCACCGTAGATGAAGACGCCGTCGACGAAGAAATCGAGCGGGAGCGAGCCGAGCAGGACGCCCTCCGAATCGAAAACCTCGAGCTTGTAGGCGTCGGTCTTCCGGAGCTCGGTGTCGCCCTCGACCTTGTAGCCGATCAGTCCGCCCGCCGCCCGTGCTCATGGACATGCTGACCGCGGTCCCGACCTGCTCTTCCTTCTTGAGCTGGCGCGTCAGGGTCGCGACCCAGATCCGGCCCTTGGCGTCCACCGCGACGCCGCTCGCGCAGCGGTTCAGCCGGGGCATCCGGATGGAGACGCCGCCGCCCTGCCTGTCGATCTTCCCCTTTTCCTTGATCTCCATGTCGTAGGGAAGCTCCCGGTCGGCCCGCCACAGGAGGCGGCCGTCAGCCGCGTACTTGTCGATCCTGTTCTGAGAAGGAAAGACGAGATAGGTTTGAGCCGCGCCGTCGACGGCCAGGAGGACTTCGTTGGCGGCGCTGTTCACGAGCTCCTCGCCGAAATCGCGGGGCTCGCCGAATTCCCGAAGCAGCTTGCCCTCGGGGTCGAGGACCTTGACGAGCTTCGGCGGGGCCGACGGCTTCTTCTCGCCCATGTTCATCATGAAGCGCATCCGCGGCTGGCCCATGATGAGCTCGCCCGGCTTCCCCATGAAGACGTCGCCGGCGCCCGTCTCGAGGAGCTTGAGCGTCTTATGCTCCTGGCCCTCGGCGGTCAGGATCTGCATCTGCTGGCTGTGGGGGTCGGAGATATAGAGCCGTCCCTGGCCGTCGACGGCGAGCCAGGACGGGTAATTGAACTCGCCCGGTCCCTGTCCCTGGCGGCCGAAGGTCGCGAGGAACTTCCCGGCGGCGTCGAATTTCTGCACGCGATGGTTGCCCGTGTCGAGGACAAGCAGGTTCCCGGCGCCGTCGACGACGATGGTCGAGGGCATATTGAAGGCCAGGTCCCCGTCGATCGCGTCCACGTCCCCCAGGACGCGAACAGGCTCGAGCCTCACCTGAGGGGTTTTCCCCCAGGCGCCCGGCCCCGAATTGCGGACGACCCGGACGCCGTCGACGGTCTCGATTTTCTGGCCCGGGCCGGCGGCGAGGATGGATGGCGCGGCGAATATCGCCGCGAAAACGAAGATCGCTCCGGCCGTCCGGACGGCCTTGAGAAAGAAGTTGGTTTTCATGCGTTTTCCCTCCCAGAAGGGATTAACGATTATGACCGAAAAGCGTTGCATATCCAAAGCGAAAAGCGAGCGCTCCGCTCCGTCAACGGCCTTGACAGGCGGCGCGACGGAGAATAATCTTATTTTGACCTATTATTTGGTCACTTTATAGACCATATTGAATTAGCTAAAAGAGGTGAACGCCATGGCTGATTATTCCGATACCGTACCGCTCAGCGAGGCCAAGGCCCGGCTTTCCAGCCTCATGCGGAGAGTGCGGGAGGAACACGGATCCTTTGCGATCACTCACCGCGGCAAGCCCGAGGGCGTCCTCTTAAGTGTCGGCGAGTACGAAGCGCTCCTCGAAACCGTCGAGATCTTGAGCGACCGGGAGCTCATGGCCCGGCTCGACCGTGGGCTCAAGGACGAGAAGGCGGGGCGCCTTCATTCTCACGACGAGGTCTTCAGGGAAAGATGAAAAAGCCCGCCTTCCGCATCCTCTACACCGAGGAAGCGAAGAAGAATATCGAAAAGCTCGATTCATCCGTAAGAAAACTCATCCGCAAGGCCATCGAATCTTTGGCCGTCGATCCGGAAAAAGGAAAGCCGCTTGTCCTATGAGCTGGCGGGGCTGCGATCGCTGAGAACTTCGGACTATCGGGTGATCTATCGAATAAGAGGCGGCGAGCTCTTGATCATCGTTATCGCGGTCGGTCACCGCAGGGAAATTTACAAAAAACTCGGCGAGCTCTTGAGATCGGCGGCCGGAAGATAAATAATGCGCCCTATGGAGGGCCCGATGAACGATCGCGAAATCCTGGAGCTCCTGCAGGCGATGGTCAAGGCGCCGAGCCACCCGGGCGTCGAACGCCAGGAGGAGGCCGCGGTTCGCGCGCTCGAAGCCTGGCTCGGCGGGCACGGCATCCGTTCGGAGGTCGTCGAGGTGCGCGCGGGACGCCCGAACCTCATCGCGACGCTCGACGGAAAGCGGCCGGGCCGGCATCTCCTCTTTTGCGGGCATACGGACACCGTTCCGCCGAACGCCGGCGCGCCGGGGGATCCTTTTTCGGCGCGCATCGAAAACGGCCGCCTCCACGGCCGCGGAAGCGTCGACATGAAAGGCCCCATCGCCGCCATGGCCGGCGCCCTGGTTCTCCTCAAGGACTCCGGCGGGCTCGCGTCGGGGCGGGTGACGCTGGGGGCGATCATCGACGAGGAGATGGAGAGCCTCGGCGCCGAGGCCCTCATCAAGGGCGGGTTCAAGGCCGACGGGGCCATCGTCGGGGAGCCGACGGACAACGCGGTGGCTATCGGCCACAAAGGGCTCGAATGGTTCGATATCGAGTTCAAAGGCAGGGCCGCCCACAGCAGCACGCCCGAGGCCGGCGTCAACGCCATCGCCGCCGCGGCGCATTTCGTGACGCTGGTCGAGCAGGAGCTCGTCCCCGAGTTCGGGCGGCGGCGCGACCCGATCCTGGGACTTCCGGTCATTAACATGGGCACGATCGCCGGCGGCCAACAGCCGAGCATGGTCGCCGCCCATTGCCGCCTGCAGGCCGACCGGCGCTGGGTCTCGACCGAAACGATCGACCAGGTCTTCGCCGACCTCGTCGCCCTGCTCGGGCGCGTTCGCGAGGCGCGGCCCGGGCTCGAGACGAAGCTCAACTCGGGTGCCCGGCGGGATGGCCACGATGCTCCACGGCCCGCTCGTCATCGACCCCGGCCATCCGCTCGTCGGCGCCGCTTTAGCGGCATTCGGGGATCTGGGCCGGCCCGCTCCTCCGACGACGATCTTCCCGGCCTGGACCGACGGCGCCCTCCTGTCCCGCGAGGCCGGCATCCCGACGCTTATCTGGGGCCCGGGAACGCTCGCCCTCGCTCATTCCGCCGAAGAGAGCATCCTGCTCGACGACGTCTATGCGGCGGCGCGGCTTTACGAGGCCGCGGCGCGGCGCTTCACGGCTTCGACGGCCTCATCGACAGCCGCGCGATGAAGACGCGCCTCCCGCACACCTACGTCCTGCTCATCGGCCTGCTCGCCCTGGCCGCCGTCGCGACGCGGCTCATCCCCGCCGGAAGCTACACGCGCGTCGTCGAGCGAGGCCGGGAAGTGGTCGACCCGCTGTCCTACCGCGCCGTCGAAGCCAGTCCCGCCGGCATCGGCGATTTCATCCTCGCCTTTCCCCGAGGCCTCATGGAGATCGCGGAGATCGTCTTCTACATCTTCATCATCGGCGGCGCGTTCGGAGTCCTGAACAGGACCGGCGTCATCCAGGCCGGCGTGCGGGCGCTCGTCCGGCGGCTCGGCCGGAACAAGGCGCTCATCGTGCCGCTTCTGACGCTCGTCTTCGCGATCGGCGGAGGCACGATCGGGATCGCCGAGGAAACGCTCGTCTTCCTGCCGGCGCTCCTCCTCCTCGCCCGTTCCCTCGGCTACGATTCCCTCGTCGCCGGGGGCATCGCGCTCGTCGGGGCCAACGCCGGCTTCGCCGCCGCCTTCATGAATCCGTTCACCGTCGGCGTCGCTCAGGGCATCGTCGGGCCTGCCGCTCTTCTCCGGGATGGGCTTCCGGCTCGTCCTGTGGGCTGTGATGGCCGCCGTGACCGTCGCCTTTATGACGCGCTACGCGCGGCGCGTCGCCGCCAAGCCGGAGATCAGCCGGATGTTCGAGTTCGACAAGACGAGAGAACCCCTGGCGGACGCCGATACGACCGAGCGCTTCGCCGGCAGGCTGCCGCTCGTCCTGGCCGCGCTCCTGGGAGCCCTGATCCTGCTCGTCGTCGGGGCCATCCGCTGGCACTGGGGGATCCTCGAGCTCTCCGGGCTCTTTTTCGGGCTGGCCCTCGTCGCGGGTCCGATCGGCGGGCTGTCCCTCGACGACACGGTGAAGAGCTTCATCCAGGGCGCCGCCGACATCACCTACGCGGCGCTGATCGTCGGCCTGGCCCGGGGGACCCTCGTCGTCCTGCGCGACGCCCAAGTCATCGACACTATCACCCACGGCCTGGTCGTCGCCGTCCAGGGCTGGTCGTCATGGATGAGTGCCGTCGGGATCTATTTCATTCAGAATCTACTGCATTTCGTCGTGCCGTCGGGAAGCGGCCAGGCCGCCGTCTCGATGCCCATCCTCGCGCCGCTCGGCGACCTCGTCGGCGTCACCCGCCAGACCAACGTCCTGGCCTACCAGCTCGGCAACGGGCTGACCAACGTCTTCATCCCGACCCAAGGGTATTTCATGGCCGCGCTCGGCATCCTGAAGATCCCCTGGACGACCTGGGTCCGCTGGCTCCTCCCCCTTCTCGGCGATCTGGCTGGCCATCGGCTGCGGGGCGGTTATCATCGCCAACGCGATCCACCTGGGGCCGTTTTAGGCGACGAGCTTTCGTTTTAAAACCGCACGTTGCCGCCAAAGCGGATTTGCGGATCGCCGGCCAGGGTAAAACCTCAAACCAGAAGGAACGGCGACATCGGCTGCCATTTCTCTTTCCAGGCGACCGGGACGAGGTGCTGCGGCACGGCCGGCGGCAACAGGTCCGACATGCAGGCGCGTTCCTTCTGCGGCAGGTTGAAGAGGGTGAACGGCACCACGAGATATTCCGGCCCCGAATTCTTCCGGTTGGCCTCGCCGATCCGCGCCAGGAGGCCGGCCTGTTCGGAGGCGCTCATCACGGCGTCGATTTTTTCCGGAGAAAAATGGCTCTCTTCGACCTCGATATGAGGCCGCCAAATGTGCTCCAGGCTGTCCATGAGCGCGTCGATTCTCTCGAACGCCTCCCGGGAATCCGGATCGAAGGCGGCCCACTCGATCTTCTGACGGACCTCGTCGACGATGGGGGCCATCTGGAGATGCTCGTCGGCCAGCTTGTCATAAGGGGCTTTGGGCAGACGCTCCCGGAAAACGGGGAAGGCCAGCTGATCTTCCGTCAGGTTGTGGGCGTTCATGACCGACGTCAGGCTCCGGACATAATCCGTGAATCCCGGGCGGATCTTGCCGACCGGAAAACCGGTTCGGGTGAAGACCCGGCCGTAAAGTCCGGACATATGGATTCCCCGGCTGATGCTTTGATGGAACAAGGGCAGGGCATCGCCGACCCGGGGATGAATGGTTCCTTCCAAAATACACCTCCTGAGCTGACCAAAAGGAAGCAACATCCATGCCAAGATGGTCCAGCTCCCTGAATTTTTCTCCCGGGCGCCGGCTTCTCCCGGCAGGCCTTCTCCCCCCCGCTTGAAGGGCCCCGTCGGGGAGGGCAAGTCCGGCCTTATGTCCCCGGCCGATTCCTTTTAAACAGGACTTCGTCCTCATTCCCGGTATCGAATCCCGCCGTGCCGTGGCTCGCGGAGGCGCCTTTGTCGCCTGGAATTCCGCCGTTTTCGAGAGGGTGGCCGCTTTCCGGCGCTCCGAAAAAGCGCGACGTTTCTGGCACGAATACTGCATTAAAAAAGGATAGCCATGATTTTGCGCGGCCAACCGCCGCAATAAGGAGGTCCCGAATGTCCAGGAACCACAGGAATCAATTGTTCATCGCGGCCTTGACGTTCGCCGTTCTCGCGGGAGCCGTCGTCATCGACGGCCAGGCCCGGGCGAAGAGCGGCGAGGCGGCGATCTATTTCCAGAACGGCCACCACATCATCGACAAGATCGTCGACATCTCGAGCACGCGCCTCGTTCTCGAGACGGAGGGCCACGGGGAGTTTCCCCTGCGCGACATCTGGATGATCAACTTCGACCTCGACGGCTGGAATTTCCCGGCGGAGAGGAAACGGCTCACGACCGGGAATCACTATGTCTTCCTGCACAACAAGGGCGTCTCCACGGGCCGGATCGTCGATTTCAGCTCCGACCGCCGCGTCTTCCAGTTCGAGAGCGGGGAGGAATTCCCGATCGGCCAGATTAGCCGCATTTATTTCGACAAGAGCGTTCCCCGCTTGCTCGCGAGCGCCGCCAAGAAGGCCGCCAAGAAGAAGGCCACCAAGGAAGCGGCCGCGGAAGCCGTCAGCGATAACGTTTGGGTCGGCACCTTCCTCCGCGAGAGCAGTCCCCTGAACCCCCAATCCCTCGAGATCATCCTGAGGGAGGACGGCACGGCCCGGATGACCTTTGATCGAGGCGGGGCTCAAGAGCTCGGTTTCAACGGGCGATGGGAGCAGATTGACGCCGGCTCTATCCGGGTCACTGTGACCAACCAGGTGGTCTCGACGGATACACGGGTGAACGTGTTCGGGCTCGAAAAGGACACGTTGATCTCCCTGAGCGGCACGCTCGGCAGCAACGTCCGCCTGCAGCGCCGCTGATTTCCAGATCGCTCGAGGAGGGGTCCTATGAAAAAATCACACGCCGGATGGCCGGCCCTTTTGGTCGCGGCGCTTCTGATCCAAGCTTGCAGCCTCGTGCCGATCACGGGAAGGCGCCAGCTTTCGCTCGTCTCCGATTCGGACGTGCTTTCCCTGAGCTTCACCCAGTACGCCCAGTTCATGAAGGAAAACAAGCTGAGCCGGAACGCGGGGCAGACGAATGCGGTCAAGCAAATCGGCCGGCGCATCCAACAAGCGGTGACGAAATATTTCGCCCAGAATAACCTGTCCCAGAATCTCAAGGGATTCAAGTGGGAATTCAACCTCATCGAGGACCCGGCGGCCAACGCCTGGTGCATGCCCGGAGGGAAGGTCGTGGTGTACTCCGGCATCCTGCCGCTCACGCAGAACGACACCGGCCTGGCCGTCGTCATCGGGCACGAGATCGCCCACGCCGTGGCCAAGCACGCCAACGAGCGGATGAGCCAGGCGCTGGTCAGCCAGCTCGGCGGGCAGGTGCTCGCCGAAGCGATCAAGCAGAAACCCCAGCAGACCCGGCAGATCTGGATGTCCCTGTTCGGCATCGGGGTCCAGGTGGGCGCGGCCCTGCCTTACAACCGTCTTCAGGAGAGCGAAGCCGACCGCCTGGGATTGATCTTCATGGCGATGGCCGGGTACGACCCCCGGGCCGCCGTCGGGTTCTGGCAGCGCATGTCCCAGAACGCGGGACCGAAGCCGCCGGAGTTCCTGAGCACCCACCCCTCCGACGAGAGCCGGATTCAGAAGATCAACGAGGTACTCCCCGAGGCGATGAAGTATTACAAAAAGTAGCGAAATAACGGCGATCAGCCGAACTCGAAGAAAGAAGGAGGGCGACAAAATGAACCAGCTTAAGCTTTCGAAGAGCCTGGGGATGGTTTTGCTGGGCATCTGGCTCATCATGACCGGGCTCATTCCATTGCTGCATTTCAGCTTTCAGGGCCTGCCCTTGATCATGTCGATCCTCGCCATCGCCGCCGGCGGGTTGATCCTGATCGGCCGGTAAGAGAAACCCATGAAATCCGGTTCGAAAGACCAGGCGGAAGGGAAGTTTCACCAGGTCAAAGGCAAGCTCAAAGAGATCGCCGGCAAGCTGAGCGACAACCCCAAGCTGGAATCCGAAGGCACCGGCGAGAAAATCGCCGGCAAAGTCCAGGAAAAGATCGGACAGGTGAAGAAGGTCGTCGGGAAGTAGTTTATACCGCCTCCGCCGGGTAGCCTACGGTCTGGGCGAACAGAACGCGCTGTTCGGGCCGCAATTTGAACTCCCCGGGCGTGTTCTCCTTGTCGCAGTTATGAAACCAGGCCGCCAGGCCCTGCGAAGCTGCGTACAAGTAGACATTCTGGGCGATGAATCCCGTGTCCGTGTAGTAATAGGACTTTTGAACCTCGGGGTCCCCTATGGACCGGTCCGGCTGCCCTTGCCCCACGACGTAGCTCGCGAGATCCACGACATAGAAGATATTCACCGGAGCTTTCCCCGCGGCGGCCCGGCCGGCCCTGGCTCGAAAATCGCCCGCCGCGACAGGCGCCAGACGGTGTGGAATCCCTTCATAGAGATAGACCCCTTGGGCCAGGCAGACGTATAAGCCGATTTCCTGGGAGTTGCTGGCCGAAGGCGCCGTTCTTCCCGGCTTTCCCATGAAGCCCATCTCCGGCCGGTTCACGCCGAACGCCGCCCAGAGAAGATTCGAGAGTGCTTGGAGCGGCAGGGGGTCCGGCTTAATGTTCCGGACCGTCTTCCTGTCCTTCAAGGCCGCCAGCACGGACTTGCCGCCGTCCATTTCGGGCTTCGGGAGCGCGATCGGCTCGAGCTCCCCTTCCCCGGCGGCAGCGCGGGCGGCGCTGAAGTTCGGGACCCCCAGGACGGCCAGCGCGGGCAGAGCCGCCGCCGTTCCCTTGACGAATGTTCTGCGTTTCATCATTCCCTCCTTTGACAATCTATCGCCGTTTGTCTCCCGCTCCTTCTTAACTCGCGCTTATTATTTACCCGACTAGGCCGGGGATTTCAATCCCTGCCGGGGAACACTGATTCCTTCCATTGACTGGCCCCTTGTTTATTGTTAACCTTGGCCCAGTCAGCAGGGACCCAAAAGCAGGAGAGACGATGGGCTCTTCAAACGGGGGGATAGTTCCTTCCGGCGACAAGGGGAAGTCTTTCTTCCGGGCCTTTGTCCAGAAGCTCAGAAAGCGCCGGATCATCGAAACGCTGGCGGCTTTCATAGGCGGCGGATGGCTGCTCGTCGAGGTCGTTGAGCGTCTCTTGGTCGGCCATTACCATTTTCCCGAAGAAACGATCGACCTCACGGTTGTCTCGGCTATCGGCGCCCTGCTAGCTCACACTCGTATGGCGGTGGTTCCGCTGCACGGAGAAGCGGCCGGGGAACATCAAGGTCGAAGTTCTCCTCGTTCCTCTGATCCTGCTGGCAACGGTCAGCCATTGACCTGGTATCGTCCTAGAGATCGATCGCCGGGACCGGTGTTCTCTTGCTCCGGGTCGCTGCCGCAGTCGGCTTGGGGATATTCTGGATCGTCCTCAAGTCCCTTCAATGGGCGTGCCGCCGCGGCCCCGCTAGCTCCAGGCCTTGTCCCGACGTCCGAGGAACCCCTGAATCACGTCTCCACGCCTCCCGATAAATCCATCATCGTCCTGCCCTTCGAGAACATCAGCCCCGACCCCGAGCAAGATTACTTCTGCGATGGGATGACCGAGGAAGATCAATTTCAGGAGCCTCTCTCACGTCAACGAGCCTTCTGGTCATCTCGAGAAGCTCCGCTATGACCTTCAAGGGGACGAGCAAAGGATTCCGGAGATCGCCCGGGCGGTCAACGTCCATTACATAATGGAGGGAAGTGTCCGGAAGGCCGGGAACGATCTGCGCATTACGGCCCAGCTCATCGATGCCATGAACGACGCCCACATTTGGGCTGGTAAATATTCCGGGACGCTCGATGATGTATTCGATATCCAGGAGAAGGTGTCCCGTTCCGTCGTCGATGCCCTCAAGCTCGCAGCTTATACAACGGAGCAACAACAAATTGCCCAAAGACCCATGGGCAGTGTTGCCGCCTATGAATGTTATCTCAAGGCATACCACCAGATCTATCTTTTTACCAAGGAATCAATTGACCAAGGGATTATGACGCTTCAAAACGGCTTGGAAATTCTCGGCGAAAACGCTCGCCTTTATGCGACTCTGGGCGAGGCCTATTATCTCTATTTTGACGTCGGGATCGAAACAGATGAGGCCGTGCTTAAAAAAGCTAAAGAATATGCCCAAAAGGCCTTGGCTGTGCAACCCGATTCAGCTCATGGTTATAAGCTTTTGGGTCTCCTTGAAAGAGGACATGGAAACCTAATCCAAGCGTACAGATACATGAATTATGCCTATAGAATCGATCCCCATGATGCCGGCATCATGTTGTACACGGGAAGCTTTTTGGCGTGGTATGCCGGACGGCCGGCGCTGGCGAATCCCATATTTAAAAGCTCTTGGAAATCGATCCGTTGACATCTATCAACTACCTCTTTATGGCGATTGTCTCTTATTCCCAGAAGCAGTTCAGCCGGTCCGTTGAGTTAACACGCAAGGTATTGCAGATGAATCCCCAGTTTCCCTGGGGGAAGTTCTGGCTAGCCTACTATCTTGCCGCAAATGGTCAAAAGAGCGAAGCTTTGAATATTGCTGATCACACAATTGGGGATCAAGATGTTGACACAATAATTAGGCAATTGCTCCTATTTCTGAAGTACGCCCTTGGCAACGATTATGAAAAAGCAAAATATGCCCTTGGTCCTGAAACAAAAAAATACATATGGAATGATCCGGATTTTTCTGCATTGATGCCTGGTTTGTTTTCTTCTGTCGATGAAAAGAAGAGGCCTTTCGATATATGGAACATGCGCTGGCCCGGGGGTTTATAAACTATCCCTTTTATGCAGAGAATGATGCTTTCCTTGCCAACCTCCGCAAGGAAGCGCGCTTCAAGAAGCTCATGGAGCCGGTGAAATACGAGTGGGAGCATTTCGAAGAGTGAGGCCGGCATGAACTCGCAATCCTCTCTCCGGGCGTTTTTCAAGGATCTCAGGAAGAAGAAGATCATCGAGATCCTCGCCGCGTTCATCGGCGGCGGCTGGCTCTTGGTCGAGGTCGTCGAGCGGCTCCTCGTCGGCCATTACCAATTCCCCGAAGAAACCATCGATCTGACGGTCGTCTCGGTCATCGGCGCCCTCCTAGCGACCCTCGTCTGGCGCTGGTTTTGCGGCAGGGATAAGCGGCCGGGGAACATCAAGTTCGAGGTCCTGCTCGTCCCTCTGATCCTGCTCGGAACTCGTGGCCGATTGACCTCGTCGATAGTCCTGAAGATCCTCGGCGTGCCGGCAAGTCCCTGCTCGTGGCTGCCGTCGCCGTCTGCCTGGGGATCGGCTGGGTCATCCTCAAGTCTCTCGCAATGGGCGGCTGCCGCGGCCCGCTCATCGTCTCCAGAGCCTTGTCCCAACGCTCCGACAGAGCCCCCGATCCCGTCTCCACGCCTCCCGATAAATCCATCGTCGTCCTGCCCTTCGAGAACATCAGCCCGGAACCCGAGCAGGACTATTTCTGCGACGGGATGACCGAGGAGATCATCACGGACCTCTCCCACGTCCGAGAGCTCCTGGTCATATCGACGAAGCTCGGCGATGACGTTCAAGGGCACGAAGAAGACCATCCCGGAGATCGCCCGTGCGGTCAACGTCCGCTACGTCCTGGAGGGGAGCGTCCGCAAGGCCGGGAACGACCTCAGGATCACCGCCCAGCTCATCGACGCGGTGACCGACGCTCATATCTGGGCCGAAAAGTATGACGGCAGCCTCGACGACGTGTTCGCCATCCAGGAACGAGTCTCCGCGCTCGATCGCCGACGCTCTCGAGCTCAGGCTGACGCCTGAAGAGAAGCGCGTGATCGCCGCTCGGCCGATCCCGAACGTCTACGCCTATGAGTGTTTCATCAAAGCCCGGCAGGAGCTCTGGACTTGGACCGAGGCTCGGGCTGGCCAACGCCTTGACGCATCTCCAGAAGGGGCTGGATATCATCGGCGAGAATGCGGTCCTCTTGCCGGGATCGGATACATCTATTTTCAATATCTCAACACGGGATTCAGGGCGGATGAGCCGACCCTGCGGAAAGCGGACGAGTACACGAAGCGCGCGCTCGCGTTCGATCCCGAATCCCCGATCGCCCACGTCGTTCTCGGGCTCATGCTGCCCGGGAGAGGAGAATACAGGGAAGCCATCGCTCATTTTAAGAGGGCCCTTGCGGTCGAGCCCAACAATTTCGACGCGCTTGTATGGCTCGCGAGCTTCTTATTTATTTACGGAAAAGCCAACGCCGCGTCGGCCTTTGCAGACCGGCTGCTGAAGATCGAGCCGCTGAACCCGATGACGCACTATGTTCGCGGGCTCATATATATGCAGGGCGATTTCGAGGCCTCCGAAAAGGTCCTGCGTCAGGCCAATCTAAACTATCCGCAGGACCGCTTGATCCGATGGAACCTTGCTCAAACCCTTGCCTATCGTGGGCTTATCGAGGAGGGCCATTCGATCATCAGAGCGCTTTTAAACGAAGCCCCGCAGGATTCGATCTCGAGAGTGGGTTACGCGCTCTCCCCTTGGCCTTGCAGGGCAAGCAACATGAAGCCCTGCTTA
>CAVUQU010000005.1:0-23828 GCA_963743755.1 uncultured bacterium | reverse complement strand
AGGTTCGATCCGGCCTTTCACGAGCGAGGATAGCCGGGCCCAGGGCGGGAGTCAAGCGCGGGGTTCTAAAACATGGCGTGCCAAGGGCCTGATTCGAATAAGTGACAAACGGACATGCAAAGGTTTTGAGGAAGCCCTAATACAACCAGCTGGTGACGTCGACGCCGCGAGGCGCCGTCTTGACCATGCGGGCGGCCATCTCGGGGGCGAAACGCTGGTTGATGGTCAGCATCGAAACCGGAAGCGAAAGACCCTTCCCGCCGCACCAGCAGTGGGGCTGACGGTCTCCGTATTCCACGCTCCCGTCGTAATAGGGTTCCTTCGTGTTTTTAAGGAAGGCTTCCATGAGGTAGACGGCGTTGTGCAGGTACCAGTTGTCCATATCGCCCGTATAGATGTGGATCTTGCCCTTGAGCTTCGGCCCGAGCGTCTTCCAGTCCCGCTCCAGGATGTGGCGGAGGTCGTAGTGTTCGCGCCAATAGGCGGCGACGGCATGGTCGATGACCCCGGTCCGTTTGTCCCAGATCGGCTTCGGGTAGCCGTCGTCGCCGACGGGGCCGAAGACGGCCTGCCAGATGTCGTATTGATAGCCCGAGCGGGCGTGCGTTCCCAGCACCAGCTCGAGATGATTCGTCTCCTCGTTCGTCGAAAGAACCTCGCCGATCTCATTCTGGAAGGCCGGCCGCGGGGTGCGCTTCCACCGGCCGTCCGAAAAATAGGCGTTCTTATCGGCTGTAAATGTCGACCAGCGAATACGCCCGGAAATCGATCGGATCGGGACAGAATGTCCACGTCCCGTTGTATTCGTCGGGATAAAAGACCTGGACGGCCAGGGATTCCCATCCTCCCGTGGAACCGCCGTAGAGCGTCCGCGCCCAACCCTGGCCGATGCCGCGATATTGTCGTTCGATATGGGGGATGAGCTCGTAGGTGATCGCGTCGCCGTAGGGCCCGAGGTTGGCCGAGTTCACGGCGTAGGAATCATCGAAATAGGGATTAGCGTGCTGGAGGGTCACGAGGATCATACGCGGGAAGCCGGGGCCCGTCCAGGCCTTATAGAACCGGTGGCTGTAATCCTCATAATCCCGAAGTATTCACCCCATACCCCCGGCCGCGGCGTTTTCCGACGTTTGGCCGGGAGCGGGCGGCTCCTCGCGGAATCCGACGAGGGCATCAAACGTTGCGGGAAAAATGCCCCTGGTAGACCATCAAGGGATAGCGGGCTTCCGGGTGCTCCTCGAATCCCGCTGGCAGGAGGATGACGGCGCCGAGGAACATCGGGCGGCCCCAGAACTCCGTCAGACGCCGGCTCTGGATCTTGATATGCTTGATGTACTTCGTGTCCTTTTCTTCGGGAAAAGGCGGGATCATCCTTGTCGAGGACGATATGGACCATGCCCGGCTTTGACGGATCGATCCGGACGCGCCGGGGAATGCTGAGGAGATTCCCGGGAGCGATGTTCCACATTTGGCCCTTCGCCGCGATCCATGGGCAGCTTGACGGTATGGCCGTCCGCGCGGTGGAAGGTCTCGTACTTATGGAGAAGCGCCTGGACGACATACTCGCCGGGCGGGATCTTGGCGAGGAATCCACGGGAAAGCCGAAGACCCCGGCGTCGAAAATGGCCTCTTCGCCGGGCTTCAGCTTCTCGACGTCGATGCCGAAGATGGGCTGGGCATCATCGTTGCGGGAGCTGACCTGGAATCGGGGCTCGCGCCTGTCGTTATCGGAGAGGATCAGGAGCATCCGACCGTCGAACGGTCCGGGCCCGAGCTCTTTCGGGTAGGAAACGCCGATCCGGAATCCCGCCGCGGCCGGCCGGCCTGGCGCTTGACCTGCAGGCGGTGCCGGCGATCAGGATGGAAAGGGCGAGTCAGGATGGCCGCGGACCGCAGGTTTACCTGCCGCAGTGTCATTCTCCCTCCCCCGTTGAACACGCTCAGCGCTTTGAATTCAGCTCCAGGGCCGGCTTGGACGGTTCTTTCGGCGTCGATCAGGCCATAGCCGCACTCGGGCGAGAAGCCCTTGAAACCGACGCGCTCCGGGTTGGCGTTCTTGTTGACGAGGTCCATCAGGCGTCTGGGCGTATTGTCCGGGCGGCTCATCGCCCTGTCTGGGATGGACGGACACGGTCAAGGCGAACAGGGAGGCGACGACCGGAATGGCCGCCGAGATGCTCGGAATGTAGGTATCCTTCTCGCCGACGTAGGTCGGGAAGGCGCCGAAGATGTCGTTCGGGGCGGCCACCGTATTTTCCTTTTGGGCCGCGCAGACGTCCCAGTACCCGTAGGTTCCGTCCGGCTTCTTTTGGGCAGCCGTGACGGCGACGACGGTCTTGTACTGGGACGGGAAATTGCGGGTGGCGCCCTGTTTGAACCAGTTGCTGTAGAGCGCCCCGGAAATGAGGATCCGGTTCTGGTCATAAGCGTACTGGCAGGCCTCCCGGAGGTAATCGGAATCCAGGGTGGCCCCGGACGCGCTGATGCTGATGATGTCGTTGCCCGTCATGGACGGCGCGGTAGATGCCGGCCGCGAGGAAACCCTCGAGCAGAAGCAGATAGGCGGGATCGTTCTGGGTGTCGCCGTCGAGGACCTTATAGACCGTCAGCTGGGCCTCCGGAGCGATAGCAGGCGGCGACCGACGTGATGAGCGTACCGTGCCACCCCCAATCCACGAGGGAGGCGTCGTCCGACCAGGGTCGGCCGTCGCGGCCGACGAGCGAAAAGTTCTTGCCCCACTTGGTCGTCTTGAAGATCGAGTGGCTCTCGTCGATGCCCGAATCGAGGATGGCGATCTTGGCCCCCTTTCCGCGGGTGATGGCATGCGCCTGCCGGAAGCGGGCGCCGTCGAGGGCGCCCTGGTGCTCGAATTCCGGGCTGACCGGATTGCTGAAGAACTCCCGCGGCGGGGGGCTCTAGCTTGGCGCCATAGCCGACCGAGCGGACGACGAGATCGACGGCATCGAGGTCCTTGAAGTTGGGATTGATCTTGCGGATGAGGTCCGTCGACATGTCCGTGGCAAAGAACGTCTCGACGAACATATGCCCGGCGAACCGGGCCAGGTCCAGATACATGCTCGGAGAAGCGTTGCCGGGACTTCTTATCACCCTTGTCGAGAAGGGACGTGAACGTGGGTTCGTCCTTCTGGTAATAAGACGTTGACCATGATCCCGTATAGCCTGGGGTAGCGGGCTTCCGATTCCTGGATCTTCTGAAGCTCGACCTCGGTCAAGCTCGCCCGTTTGGGGTGAGCGGTGATCTCGCTCCGGACTGTTTTATAGAACGTGTCCTTGCCTTGGCCATAGAGATCATCTAGCCACGCCGTACCGGCGACGTCAGGGCTCTTGCCCCTGCAAGCGAACGACAAGCTCAGACCGAAAAGACACAGGACGATCAGCACGGATACTATAAAAGGGCGATAAGACATGGTTTCCTCTCTTTGGACTTTCATTTTGCCATCTATGGACGTAACAAGGGTGCGGCGAGGGCCACGCACACGATCTCGACCCGCGCTCCCAGGGCCAGGCCGGCGACCCCAAAGGCGTTGCGGGCCGGCCGGTTGGCGGCAAAATAGGTCGCGTAGACCTTGTTCATCTCCGCCCATTCACCCATGTCGGCGAGCATCACCGTGACCGAAACGACCCGGTCCATGGACGCGCCGTATTTCTCCAGGGTCTTCTTGATGTTCTCCAGGGTCTGCCGGGTTTCGGCGGCGATCCCGCCCGGAACGATCTCCTTGGTCGCGGGGTCGGTTCCCAGCTGCCCCGACAGATAGAGCATGTCGCCGACACGGACGGCCTCGGAAAAGGGCAAGCTGCCGGAACCGCCTTGGGGCAGGTATTCCAGACCGCGATGAGCCGCCGGCACTTGGGGGGACCCGCAGCCGCCAAGCAGGACGACGGCGATGAACGCCGCGATAAAGCTCGTTTTCATGACATTCTCCCCTTTCCGCCGCGTGTCCGGGACATCATGATCACGATCGTCGTGCGCCCGGGAGCCCGGGGGGACTTCCGGCCGATAAAAAGGGGCGGCGGCCTTGGGCCGCCGCCCTCTCCAATTCTGTGGTCTTGTTGATCTCGCGCTCTCCGCTCTACTTGAACCCGATCTCGAGTCCGAGCTGGCCCCAGCGCCGGGGATTGGGCATGTCGCTCCGATCCCAATAAATCGCGTCCGTCAGGTTGAAGACGTCGAGGAACACGGCGAGCTTGGTGCTCGTTCCGAGCCTGAATCCCTTGGAAATCCGGAAATCCAGGACCCAAGCCTTGTCATTAGGCGTGAGCAGCATGGCAAGGGAGGGATCCATGTTCCACCAGATCCAGCGCCCGCGCAGATTGGCCATCAGGTCCCATTTTTCGTTCTTGTACTTCAGACCGGTCCGATAGGTCCGGGTGGGGATCCAGGTCAGGAGCACCGCCTCTGCCTCGGTGACGTCCTCATGCTTGTTGTAATTGGTACCGAAGTAAGCGGTGACGCCGCCCGGGATCAGGAAGCCGATCTCGCCCTCATAACCCTTGCGGATGAACTGGGAGATATTGCCCCACGTGAACCGGCCCTCGGTATCCGCCGGGACCTGAACGATGCCGTCGGTCATGTTATGGTAGTAGACGGAAGCCTTGAAGTAGAGGAAGCCGAGCTCCTGGGTTTCGAATCCGGCGCTATAGGCCCAGGCCCGTTCCGGCTTGAGGTCCGGATTGGGGAGGATCATGTCGAAATAGGACACGCCGAGGGTATACCAGAGCGGGGGGACCCTGAAGGTCCGGGCCACGTTGACCCGGAAAAGCGACGCCTTGCCGAAATGGTAGGTGGCGCCGAGCGAGGGGCTGAGCTGGGCGCCGAACGAGCTGTCATAGTCGTAGCGGGCGCCGGCATGCAGCGCCACCTTCCCCATCCGGAACTCGGCGTTGGCGAAGGGGGCGAACGAGTCGACGTAGATGACCGGCTGGCCCTCGATCGTTCCGGAGAAATCCGCCTTGGTCCGGTAATAGTCGATGCCGGAGACGAGCGAGAAGGACTCGCTGGGATCGTAGGAGCTCTTGACCGTGATGCCCATCTTCCCCTCGCTCGACGAGCTCGGCACGATCGTTCCCGGCGGGGGCTGGTATGCCGACCCCTCGAGGTATTCCGTTGTCTGCTCTAAGTTGAACTGGTTGTACTTGAGCTGAGCCTCGAGGTTGAAGGCCGGGCTCAGCGTCGTAGCGAACCTGAGCGAGGCGACGTTGGAAGTCCCGATGGCATCGGCCTGATAGTTCCAGTAATAGGGATACTCCGAGCCGAGCATGTCCGGGAGATACAGGTACGACATGGTCTGCGTATTCATCTTGTTCGTGCTATAGAGCACGTCGATGAACGACCGGTCGCTGAGATCGTAGGTCAGCTTGCCGAAAATGCTGTAGTTCTTCTCTTGGCCGTACTGGACGAACCCGTCGTTGTTCAAGCCGCTGTAGCCGAGCATGTAGCCGAGCTTGTTGATGTTCCCCAGGATCGTACCCGAGTAATCGATATTGCTGCCTTTGTTGCCGACGGCGTTGGCGCCGGTGAAGTCCATCGCCCCGAAATGCGCGAAGGTGGACTTCAGTGTGATAATGGGCCGGGTCAGGTCGCGCGGCCGCTTGGTGATGACGTTGACGATACCGCCCATGTTCGCGCCCCAGACCGAGGATGAACCGCCCTTGATGACCTCGATCTGGCCGATCATCTCCTCGGGGTAGGCGTTCAGGACGCTCCAGTTGTTGATGACCTGGCTGACGTCGACGCCGTCGATCATCTTCTTGATGTAGTCGTCCTCGTAGCCGTCGATGTACATGAACGTCCCGAGGGTGGTCGAGCCGCTGCCCGTCTCGACATCGACGCCGGGGACGTTGTTGAGGGCCTGGAGGATGTTGTTCTGCGGGGTTTCGGCGAGCTTGGTGGCCGTCAAGACGGTGATGTTCTGCGGGACGTTCTGGAGGCTTTCGACCTCGCGGCGGGCCGTGACCGTTATTTCGCTCGCGAAGCCCATGCGCATCGCGACCTTCAGCTCCGTCGTCCCGCCTGCCGTGATGGTCACGTCCTTGCGGCTCTCCGTCAGGAAGCCGGGGAGCTCGAAGGTGACCTTATAGGTCCCCGCGGGGAGGTCCTCGGCCAGGAAAACCCCTTGGGCGTTCGTTTCGACCGGCTTGCGGATCCCCTCGATCGTCACCTTGACGCTCGGCAGGGGAAGCTTTTCGTTGGCGTCGACGACATTGCCTTTGAGGCTGCCCATCTCCTGCGCGCGGAGAAGGCCCGCGAACAGAACCAAGCCTAGACTCAGGAAAAAAACGTTCAGGACTTTCGGACTTCTTACTCATTCTCTCCTCCGTGCCCATGGTTTTCGATTCGGGCGATAAACGTTCGTGTGCGTCCCATTTCCTTAAAAGGACGGCGGAAGTCAGAGGTTTGTACCACCGGGATCCTACTTGTTGTACTTCTTGAACCAGGCGTCGGTCTTCCGGAGCTTGTCGAGCTGATGGTTGGGCATCATCGTTCCGTGGGACTCCCCGGGATAGATATAGAGCTCGACCGGGGTCCCCGTCGTCTGGACGGCCCGGAAGAATTCCACCGCCTGCTCGACCGGGACCCGCTCGTCTTTTTCGTTCTGCGTAAGGAGAAGCGGCGTCTTGACGTTCTTCGCATAGGTGATCGGGGAAAGGCGCCGGTAGATCTCGGGATCCTCCAGGGGGGTTTTCCCGAAATACTGCCGGAAGAGAATCCGGCCGATGGGCGCGACCGCCCACAGGCTCTGGAGGTTGGCGATGCTGACCTCGCTGTGGGCGGCTTTGAATCGGGCCGTCTGGGTGACGATCCAGTTGGTCATGTAGCCGCCATAGCTTCCGCCCCAGACGACGAGCCGGTCCTTGTCGGCCAGGCCGCGGGCGATCAGCGTGTCCAGCCCCGACATCAGGTCCCGGTAGTCCCCGCCGCCCCAATCGCGAAGATCGCCCCTCAGGAACGACGATCCCCACCCGATGCTGCCGCGCACGTTGGGCATGTAGACGAGATAGCCTTGTCCGGCGAAATACTGGGCGGGGCAATAGTAATTCCCGTCGAAGGAATTGTTGAAATTCCCGGCCGGGCCGCCATGGATCAGTGTCACCGTCGGATAGGCCCGCCCTTTGACGTACCCGAGCGGATAGACGATGTTTCCGGAGATCTGGAGCCCGTCGGTCGACTTCCAGGTGATCGCCTCGGTCTCGCCCAGCCACGTCCCTGCGAGCTCGGGATGGAGATCGGTCAGGCGGCGGGCCCGATCGGGATCGTCGATATCGCCGACGTAGATCTCCTGGGGCCAGCCCGGCGTGCCGGCCGAGAAGGCGATCGTCCGGCCGTCGGCGGCGAAGGACAGCGCGTTGATCTCCATCTGGGCGAAATTGGTCAGCTGGCGGGCCGTCCGGGTCTTGAGGTCGAGACGGAAGATCTGGCTGTTCAGGAGATGATAGGCCACGTAATAGATCCCGTCCCCGTCGGCGGCCCAGCGGCAGTTGTAGAGGAAGTGGTCGGTCTCGCCCGAAGCGTTGGAGACCTGCCCGGTCTTGAGATCGTACAGCTGGATGATGTGATCGTGGAGTTCCGGCTTCTTGATATCCCCGACCTCGAGCCCCAGATAGCGGCCGTCCGGGCTCCAGACGGCTTCGCCGCGGCGCGTGAACGCCGCATAGTAGGGGAAGTCGAGGGCCGTGAGGCCGGTCCCGTCGGCCTTGACGACCCGCAGGGTCTGGAAATCCCAGGTCACGTGCTCGACGTTCTTCGGCGATGTGACGAAGGCCAGCCGGGTCCCGTCGGGCGACCAGGAGAAGCCGATGATGTGGAAATCGCCGGAGACGAGCGGTTTGGCCGTCTTCTCCGCGACATCGAAGATCTGCATCTGCGAGCGCGGCCGCGTCGCGTCGATCTCGACGGCATCGAAGCCCGTTTCCTTTTCCTTGGCCCGATCCTTGTCCGGGGTCTCGGGGGTCAGGAACGCGATGAACTTGCCGTCGGGCGACCAGGCGTATTTCTGCACGCCGCCCGGCGCTTCGATCAGGAGCTCGGCTTCGCCGAAGCCGGGCCGGAAGATGAACAGCTGCGGGCGGCCGCGTCTGGTGGACAGAAAGGTCAGCGCCCTGCCGTCCGGCGACCAGGCCGGCCCCATGTTCATGTCGGGCCCCTTGGTCACCGCGAACGAGCGCCCGCTTTCAACGTCCGCGAGCCAGACATCCGTCGTGAATGTGTTGCGGGCCCAGTCGACAGACGTCACATCGAAGGCGACCGACTGGCCCGACGGCGACAGCGCGACGGTGCCGACGGACGTGATCGAGATCATCCCCTCGAGGGTTAAAGGCGTCTTGGCCCCCTGGGCAAGCCCTGCGACGGGGAAAAGGAGCAGGAGGGATAGGGCCAGCCCCAGGACAGGAACCACAGTGCGTCGGGTCTTTATCGTCATCGAAACCTCCATGACTGTCCCCGGGGGGGACTTATTTCTTCACGGCCGGGGTCTGTTTCATCTCCGCCTCATGTTTGGCGGCTTCCTCGGCCATCTGGGCCCTCCGGGCCATTCGTTTCTTGAACTCCTCGTCGAGCTGATTCATCTTCTTGACATAGGTCTGAAGCCCCGAACCAAGGGTTCTCGAGGCATCGAGGAATCCGTAGCCGATCTTGACGTCGAAGGTGTCGTAGCCGAGGACCTTCGGGTCGGCCGACGTCTTCAGGATCTCGGCGATGCGCTGGACATACTGGCCCGGAAGCTCCTTCCCCGTCGGAGGGATCTCCGGAGAAAGAAGCGCGGCCAGTCCGCCGCAGGCGCCGGCGGCATAAGCATTCGAGGGCGGGAGGCCCGGAGCGACGAAGGCCGGCCCCGTGACGGCCGTCTCCTTGGCGGGAGCGGACGGTCGCCCAGGGACGCAGGCCCGACCCGCCCGTCATCGTCGGCGCCGGCCACGGCGATGACCGTGTTGTAGGCGGCTGGGAAGGCAGCGGCGGGACCCTTGGAATCCCGGCTCGACGAGCCCGTTGGGGGCGAAGATGATGACGTTGCGCTCGTAGACCGACCGGCAGGCTTCCTTCAGGAACGGAAAATCGCGGCCGAAGGCCGCGCCCGTGATCACGATATCGCAACCGTCGTCCGCCGCCCGGTAAAGGGCCTGAGCGAGCTCGAGCGCCGGCCAATACTCGAACGGCTGGCCCGGCAGGACGCTGATCCTGTACGTCCGGATCTCCGCGCCGGGAGCGCACCAGGCCGCGATCGCGGCCAGGAGGCTGCCGCGGCCATCCATATCCACAGGGACGGCTTTGTCCCCGTCCCATGGCGCCGAGATCCCACCCACGAGAGAGAGGTCTGTAGCGTGGCCGAAAGTCGCCGCCTTCAGGGCAGCGAGATCGAAATAGCATCCGGAATCGATAATGGCCACCTTGATGCCCCGGCCACCGGCTGGGTTCCGCGCTTCGGCGAACCCGGCGAGCTCGCATGGCCCGGCTGCGGTCGAGGAAGGACGGGTCAATCCCCTTAAGCGTCTCGAGCAGGGATCCGGAACGAGACCCCATGCCCAGGGACAAGAGAACGAGGTCGAGGCGGCCGCGCCCCCGGTTCTCCGGGGACTGCAGCAAGGCCTGGGTGGCCGGGCTCTCAGTGAAGAGAGATTCGATGAAGCGGTCGGCCGTCTCGCGGCAGAGGGCGAAGTAAGGCTCGCGGAACGCAATCACGTCCTGGTCCCTGAGCTCGAGCAATTGGCGGGCCGGCTGCCAGAAAACGATGTTCATCAGGTTCTCATAGAGCAGCGGGAGCCCTTCAGGCCCAGCCTCGATCTTCTCGATCTCGCCGGGCAGGAGCCTGTCTCTCTGCGGGTGCAGGCCCAGCGCCAGCTTGAGTTCCTTGTAGAAGATCCCGGATCCCTCGGCGAAGTCCACATCGCGGGACGCGGCGGGGGCTCGGGCCGGTTCGGCCGCCGCCAGCTCACGGACGGGTCGAGCGGCGCCGAGCTCTTGGGCGGCCTTGACCGTCTTTACGGCATCGACCATGCCGAAACCGGCCTCCGGCGAGAAGCCGTCGAATCCGACCAGCTTAGGATTGGCGTTCTCGCTCAGAAGCTTTCTGATCGTCTCCACGTACTGGCCGGGAGCCTCGGTCCCAAGCCGGGGGTACACAGAGACGGCCAGCGCGGTGACCGAGGCGACGATCGGGGTCGCGCACGAGATCCCGGGAGCATAGACGTCCGTCTCGCCGGAATAGGCGGGGAAGGCCACGAAGGGGGCGTTGGGCGCGCCTACGTCCGTGGTCGGGTCCGGAGAGGCGATGCTCCAATAGCCGTACGAGCCGTCGGCCCGGCGGTCGATCGCGGTGGCCGCGATGGTCGTCGCATACTGGGCCGGATAATCCTCAGCGCCTCCCATGTAGCGGCCTTGGTAGTAAGCGCTTCCCGTGACGATGACGACGTTGTTCTCCCAGGCGTAACGGCAGGCCTCCTCGAGATATGGGACGTCGATGTTCGTGCCGGCGCTGATGTTGATGACGTCGTTCCCGTCGTGGACGGCCTTGTAGATCGCGGCGCCCATGTTGGCGCTGACGATGATCGGGAAAGGCGAATCGTTCTGGCTGTCCCCGTCGAGATATCGATAGAGGGTGATCCGGGCTTCCGGGGCGTACTTGGCCACGATCGAGCTCACGACGGTCCCATGCCAGCCCCAGTCGACCATGGGCGGCCCGTCCTGCGCCCACGGGAAGCCGTCGCGGCCGACGAAGTTGAAGTGGCGGCCCCACGCGGTGTCCTTGAAGACCGGATGGGTCATGTCGATGCCCGTATCCAGTATGGCCATGCGGACGCCGCGGCCGCGGGTGAGGCGGTGGGCCTCGCGGAACCGGCCCGCGTCGAGGCCCCACTGCTTGTCGAATTCCGGGCTTAAGGTCTTGGGAACGATCTTCTCGGCGGCGGGAAGATCGATGTTGGCCATGTTGCCGGTCTCCATCACCGCCAGGTCGACGGTGTCCTGGCCGTTGAACCGCGGAATGAGACCCTTGAAAAAGAGCCCCGACGGGCTCGAAACGAACAGGGTGTCCGAGAACATGCGCGCAGCGAAGCGGGCCAGGTCGAGGTAGTCCTTGCGGAAGCGGGCCATGGACGCCTCACTCCCCTCGGCAAGGAGGGCGTCGAAGGCGGGAGCGTCTCTTCGGATAGAGATAATTCATCATGAGGGCGTAGAGGCGTGGATAGACTTCGCGGAGCGCGGCGACCTTGGCCCGTTCGGCGGCGGTCAGCCGGCCAGCCTCCGGGTGATCGGCGACCCCGGCGGTGACGGAGTTATAGAAGATGTCCCGGCCCTCGTCGAAGAGCGCCACGAGAGGCGCCTTCTTCGGGGCGGGAGACGAACAGGCCGCGAGTCCCAGCATCAAGACGAGGGCCGCGGAGATCGGCCGCGCGGCGCCAAGTATGCGGAGCGTTTTTTGTTTGTGCAAGGATTCCTCCATATCACTCTATTTGACGCTGAAACCCGGCCGCGTGTACCAGAGTGTGATAAGATGGAGGACCCCATGACGGACATCGAGCAAGACACGAAGGCTGTCATCGAGCAGTTTTCGCTCCTCATCCGGCAGGTCATCCAGAGGAACCTCCATCGCAGCGACGGCATCGACCTCGAGGACGTCGAGCAGGAGGTCCGGGTCAAGATCTGGACTTTCCTGAAAAAAGGCAAAAAGATCGATAATCTGCCGTCCTATATAAAGAGAGTGGCCTATTCCAAGACCATCGACGAATTGAGGAAAGCGATGAAGCAGCGGCCTTCGAGCGAACCCGAATCCCTGAAGCGGGTCTTCTCGGGAGCCGACCAGATCACGGACCCGCCCGCGGATCTGTACCCGGAATCCCGCCTGGACGAGCTCGAAACCCGGGAATCCCTCGGGGGTATGGTCGATTCGCTGAGCGAGAATCGGCGCAAGGTCCTCCGCCTATTCTTGAAGGGCCTGACGATCGAGGAGATCTCCTCCGCGCTCCAATGGGACAAGGCCACCGTCCGCCACCTGTTCTACAGGGGCATCGACGACCTCCGGGAGCACCGATCCCAGGCGGAGAACGCCGGGCGGCTATCCGAAAACCCGACGCCGGGGATACGATCATGACCTCCACAAGATGCCCGACCCGTGAAGAGATCATCCGCCTGTTCGAGGGCCGGCTGCCCGCGGACGGGGAAAAAAGGCTCCTCGACCACATTCCCGGCTGCGCAGACTGCCGGACCGTTTACGAGCCCCTGGCCGAGATCGCATCGAGAAGCGAGGGCATCCTCGCCGGCCTCGAAGGCGTAAACCTCGAAAGCCCGGAAACCAGGGCCAAGCTCCAGGCTTTGGCCCGCCGGGAGCTGCGGGCGATGCGCTGCGGCCGCCGCGCCGGCGTCTGGACTCGCCGATGGCTGGCCGTTCCCGCCGCCGGCGCCGTCCTAGCCCTGCTCGTCGCGTTCGTCGGTCTTCCCGGGCTGAGGACCGGCCCCGCGCCGGTCGCCGAGAGGAACGCCGGGGGCATTGAGATCGGTCTCGTCCAGCCGAAGCCAACGAGTTCCTCTGCGCCCGTCGATTTCCACTGGAGGGGACTTCCCTCCGTCCGCGCATACCGCGTAGATATCTATGACCGGACGCTCGAACCGATTCACCGGTCACCGGCTCTGACCGATACCCGGTACACGCTGCCGGCGGAGGCGGCGGCGGCGATGCGGAAGCGGACCGTCTATTTCTGGAAGGTCACCGCGACCTATGGAGGACGGCCGGATCGTCGAATCGGAATTCGGGAAACTCGTCTTTCAGAGAGTGAAGCAACCGGCGCCACCAAGGCGACGGGTGAAGGGGGACGCCGGCCCCGCCTTCTCC
The DNA here is from genome assembly GCA_963743755.1 of uncultured bacterium. Lineage (GTDB taxonomy): Bacteria > Acidobacteriota > Aminicenantia > Aminicenantales > Saccharicenantaceae > RBG-16-66-30. Next base: position 10,988 of record CAVUQU010000005.1, on the reverse strand, counting down.
GATCAGGATGAACGGCGCCCAATGGAAAGGACGGGCCCCCCGCGACCGGCTCATCTTGATCTTCGTTAGACGCAGGGCTTCCCGCTTGGTCCGCCCGCGCGTCAGATATTCGTAATACGTCCGCATGAACCGGGACGTCGAAGCGTCGTTGACGTTCCAAAGACTCGCGACCACGGACCGTGAACCCGCGCAGAATAATGGCTCGGGCCAGGCCCTGGATGCCTTCGCCTTTTTCCATCTTCCCCGCGGCGGTCTGGCAGGCCGAGAGGACGACGAGGTCGGCCCGGAGCGGCAGGTCATAGATCTCGCGGGCCTGGAGGAATCCGTCCTCTTTCCCGATCCTCGTCCCGGGTCAGGACGAGGGCCGAACGGGCGGCCACCTGCTGGTCAAGGAGGCTGTGTGTGGCGAAATGGAGAACCTTGTAGTCGGACAGGGGGAGCCGCTTGACGCGCCTCTCGGTCGCGTCCGCGCGCGTCAGCGTGCGCCGGAACGCCGGATCGAGGAGCCCGGCGATGGCATCGATCTCCCGGGACGCGAATTCGAGGGGACGGAGCGCGAAGCGCCTGTCCATGTAGTACTCGAAGAGCATGTCCTGGCCGGCGGAGGAACCGCCCGCTCCGCCGTGCGCCGGGCCCGGAACGGGATCCCCGATCGCCAGCAGATCCTGGCCGGCGGGCTCGGACCTCTTCCGGTCGAGGAGGCTCACGAGCGTGGAGGCCGAGGGCGTGTACGAGATCCCGTAATCTTCCATCAGGAAGCGGGCCCGGCCGGACGCGGGCGCGGCCCGGCCGGGAGGACGAGAGCTTCGAAAGGCAGATCATGCAGACCCCTGTCCGGCACGATGATGAGATTCTCGAGGCCACGGAGCAGGCCCTTGTCCGCGAAGCCGATGAGCGCTTCGTAGAGCCTGCGGCCGGCCGGAACGATATCCGTGTCGACGATCTCTCTCGACGACAGAAGACGAACGTAGTCCGCCGCAAGCCGCAGCGTCCGCCCGCTCGCCGGCTCCTCCAGGCGCTCAACGGTCAGGCGGTCCGGAGTAACGATAAAAACGAAAAGGCTCTCATCCCCCACGAAGTACTCGACAAGGCTCGTCCGGTCGCCGAGCAAGGCCCGCCGGATCTCCGGCAGGCGGCGCGGTTCGCTCGCCACGGCGAGCGGATCGCCCGGGCTTTCGGCCTCCGGCCTTGGCGACGAGGATCTCGTAATCGCCCTCGGCCCGTTCGAGCCGTCGGCGGATCTCCGCCCGGTCCGCGTTCTCGGCAAGACCGCTGCTGAGCTCGGAGGATAGGCTCGATATGTCGCGCGAGACCTGCTCCAGCTGAAGGGCGATCTCCGTCGACGGAACGCGGGAGGCCAGCCCGGCTCGCTGGAGATCGTCCAGGAAAGAACGGGCCCTGGCCTTTTCGGCGTAGTAGAAGCACTCCTCGAGGATCGCGTCGGAGGGGCGAGCCTTGTGGGCTTCATAAAGGAGGTTGACGAGGGCCTCGTAGATCGAGACCTTGGACTGGAAGAACCCCGAGCTTTGTTCCCGGAGCAGGAGCTGGACGCGGAGGTCCTCGATGACCGCGACGGCCTCCTTGTAATGCCGGATGGCCCGGAGGACGTCGCCCCGGGCCGCGTAGAGAGCGCCCATGCCCGCGGCGGCTTCCCAAATCACGGTGGGTTGACCGATGTCGCGGCCGGCGGCGGCGGCCAGGCTGTAGGCGGCTTCGGACTTGTCCCAGAGCCCTTGCCGGCGGTAGAGGTCGCCGAGCCTGTTCCGGGTGCTGGCCCCGACGATCCGATTGCGGCTCACGTCGGCCACCGCGAGGCTCTTTTCGAAGCAGGCCGCGGCGTTCCCGGTGTCGCCCGAGCTTGAAATACGCGAAGCCCAAGTTATAAAGGCAGCGCGCCTCCTCCCGTCTGTGGCCGATCTTCTCGATGTACCGAAGGGCATCGGCGAACGAGGCCAAGGCGCGGCCGTAGTCCTGAAGCTCCATATAAACGTACCCGATCGTGTTAAGGCACTCCTCCTGGCTCCACTTCCCGACGTACTTCTCGGCGATCACGAGAGCTTCCTTGTTGTATTCCAGGGCCCGTTCGTAGTTGCCCAGGGACAGGTGAATGTCTCCGATGGCCGTGAGATGGAAGGCCTCGCCCGTCTTGAACCCGATGCGCCGGCTGATCTCCAAGGCTTCGCGGGCGTAATCCAAGGCCCGGGCGTACTCGCCCCTGTTCCCGAGAAGCAGGGTCAGCCAATAAAGGCAGATGTCCTGGCTTCGCAGGGCCCGCGTCGTTCGATAGTAACTCAAGGCCTGGGACAGATGTTCCTCGGCCCCCCGGAGGTCTCCCCTGTTCAAGAGGATCACGCCGAGCGTGCGGACACAGAGGATCTCGAGCTTCCGGCTCGCCAGCCCGCGGGCGAGGGTCAGGGCCAGCGAGCACGTCTCGTAGGCCTTGGCGTCTTTCCCAAGGTCCGCCCAGACGAAGGCGGCGCGTTCCAGACTCAGGACTTCGAGCGGCTTGTCGCCGAGATCCCGGGCTAGGCGAAGCGCCTCGGAGGCCCTCTCGAGCGCGCCCGGATAATCGTTGAGGTAGGTGGAAACATCGCTGAGATTGAGGAGGCACTGGACCTCGCCGGCCCTCTGTCCCTTGGCCCGAAAGATCGCCCGGGCTTCTTGCAGGGAAGCGAGGGCCCCTCGATAATCGGAAGAATAATAGCGCAGGACCCCGATGGATTGATGGAGGTACGGGTTCTTTGGGTCCTGCCCGAGCCGGATCTCGAGGAAGGCCAGGGTCTTCCGGATGTCGGCCTCGGTCAGATAAGCGTCGGTGAGGTCCTCGTACACTCCCCAAAAGTTCGCACCGGACATGACGCCGGCCTCGAAATGCGAACGGGCCTGGTCGAGATCGCCCAGCCTCTTGAGGGCGACGCCCAGTCCATAATGAATACGGGCGTCGCCGGGACGGATCTCAACGAGCTTCTTAAAGACCCGGACAACCTCGGGAACCGCGGCGTCGGCGGCCGGCGTTCCTGCCTGCTCCATGATCCGCAGCAGCCGGTCGAACGCAGCCACGCTGGACAGGTCCCTCTCGAAAGCCCTCAGGCTCTCGGAGAGCGGCTCTTCGCGGCGGCCGGCCTTGATCCTGACCTCGAAAGGATCCTGGCCGGACTTGTCTTGTGTCGCGGAAGCCGCGGCAGGGACGGCGGGAGAGCGCGGTGCGGGGGAAGATGATCCTTCACCGCTGAAGGCGGTAAAGAATAGGACCATGCCGGGCCCCAAGAGAAAGAGGGCGTTTCTCCCAGCCCGGTTGATAGGCGGTATCATGCGGCGTCCGGCGCATTGTAGTCCAATGGAATATCGAAAGCAAAAAACGAGGGGACTGCCTTACCTCAGTCGCAGGGCGCCCTTGGTCTGGCGACGAGCGTGTATCTCAACGTGGCGTGCCCTAATAGATGAGTTTGTAAGTTACGTTAAACATAATTCCCTCGAGCAGCAGTTCACTTTGCGTTTACATCGATATTGAGTTCTTGACCTGTCCGAGTTGCGTGAATACTATTGGCTTTTATGAGGGGAACGGCCAAACCTGAGGACGACGCGGGTGATTCGGGGCCGTCAGAGCGCCACGCATATGGAAATGCCACGGCGAGTCGGGAGGATATGATGAAGAATCTGTTTTCCGTAGTCGGGCTCATTGTATTGATCTCCTTGTGCCTCCTGTCGGCGGCGACCACCGGCTGCTCCGGAAAAAAGGAGGAATCCCCGATCCAAAAGGCCGAACCGGCCTCCCCCGCTCAGAAGGAGGGAACGGCCAGGCCTGCGTCCAGCGACCCTGCGGTCACGGATATCTCGGATAATGTGAATTTTCGTTCCGCCAAGGTCGTTTCTCCGGCCAACGAGACCATTGAGGACCTCGACCGCATGGTCGCCCCGGTTCTGAAACAATATTTTGGCGACGTTCGCCTGGTCGGGCAGACGATCGAGCCTTCCACCCGTCCCGACGGGGAAGTCATTCTGGAGACCCTGCAGTATTCGGCCAAGCGCTGGTTCGGCCCGGAGGATGCCAAGCCCTTGCACACGGCGTTTCGTGATGCCTTATTCCGGCCGAGCCCGAGGCTCGGCTCCGAGCCGACGAAATCGAATAAATATCTGATGATGTCGTTTTTCAATAAATCGAGCCTCAAGAGCTATTCTCTGGTCGTCCATATGACGGTCCCGGACCAGACGATCCTCATCCAATCCTACCAGCTCGGCTCCAAATATGACCAGTTCAGGTAAGGCTGTCCGGAACCGTCTCATGATAAGAACCCCCGATCTCAAACCCTCCGGCCTGAAGATGCGCGCAGTGCGAAAATGGAGATTCCCGCCGATCACACCCGCGATCGCGGCGGGCCTCATGCTGGCCATCCCCATTTCCGCCTCTGGCCAGATCGGCCCAAGCACGCGTCGAGACATGCCCCAGATCGCGACCGAGGTCCAGAGCCGCGGTTTCGCCGACTACATCCCCGTCGCCTACCGGACGATGGGCTTTGATGGCGACCTATCGGGCGCGGCGGACAATCATGTCCGCGCCCATTTCCTTCTTTATATGGCCCGGGACTGCTCGCATTTGGTCCTGAAGTGGGAGATCCCCGCGCCGCTTCTGGGGGCGCTCGAGGTCGGACAGCCCCGCGAGATGCAGCCCGAGGATTACGTCCGCAATGTCGGGCTGCGGCCCAAGTCCCGCCTGATGACGATCGAAAACAAGGCGAAAAACGCTGTGTTGCGCTCCTACCAGATCGGAAAAATGAAGCGTATCTGGACCCGGGGCCCCTTCAACGCGCTGGCCGACGCCGCGCATACGCGGGCGACCCCCGGTGAGGATCATTGGGGGGCCTTGATCACCTGCGGCCTCTACTTGGGCTCGGAAACGCCCATTGCGGCCTACCAGACGCCGGCGAGCGAATACGGCGATGAGCTCAGCGGCGGTGCTGTCCTCGAGATCTCGCCGGCCCATCAGAAGGTCCTTCAGACCGCGGCTCGCATGAAGTCCATCGCGCCCTCGGCGGCGCCCATGAGCTGGCGCATCACGGCCAATGTCTTCAACGCCCTTTTCCTCCGTCAGATCGCCGAGCTCAAGCAAATCGAGATCCAGATCGATTTCTGGGGCGGCGCGATGACCAATATCGTGGGCGTGTTCCTTCTCGCAGCGAATCCTGCGGAGACCATCGGCGGAGCCGCTTTCGACCTCGTGTCGGTCACCCTCCCGCTGGCCCTTCCCGATGACATGCCCAACTTCCTCGATCCGCTGGATGTGCTGTGGTTTATCGCCAAGGGATGCATGTTTTCCGTACTTGACGAGGCGATCGGGAACCTCGGCAAGATCGCCTTGGTCCGCGTCGGGTTCATGACGGCGGCCGAGCCGTTCCAGGTCGCTCCCTGGACCTTCGTCGTCCTCGATGGCCCGGGGGAAGGGACGGACACCTGGAACGCCGTCGAGATGAGGGGCGGATTTCGGGACACAGGGGAATACCGCTGGGTCACCGCGGCCGGAGCCTGCACGGACTGGGCCGCCCGCGTGTCCGTTCGGCCGAGCGTCATCGTCCAGCCCGGGATCGACACCCCCTCCCCGTTCATCTGCAATATCCACCCGAACGCCATCTCTATCCAAATGAAGCGGGATAACACCAATTGGGATGCCGTGGATAAATTTCTCATCGAGCATTTTGTCGGGGGGATCAACGCGCCGATCTTCTGGGTATCGGCCCAGCTCAAGGTCAATTACGAGCTATCCGACCAGGAGGCCCTGCGCTGGAGCGGATCCCAGACTGTGACGACGGCCGAGGCCCCGGCTGTGACGCGCCGGCAGTTCTTCCATGGGACAAGCATCACGAGCGGCGCGGTCCCGCTTGATCTCGGCGAGGACCTGCGAGTCGATCTCGACCGGCCCCATCCGGAGGCCGTGATGGTCCACGGCATGGAATTGCCGGTTAATGTGACCTTCGAGCGCGGCATCATGCCTCAGGGCGGATTCCTTCTCCATAAGGGCCAGCTCCAGCTCGTCTTATCGGACCCGGTGTACGGCATCGGGAACAACGGCCAAGTCATGATCGCGTCGGACTACGAAGACAAATGGTGGTACGCGCCGCTCCAGAGCGCGAAGAACCGCTGGGACGCCCAAGCGACGTATCGCAGGGACCGGCGGGCGGACAATTTGGAATATAACCGCCATCGGCTCGAGCAAACCCTGGCCCATTGGTCCGAAAGGCTGCGCTATCGCTACGACACGAACCTCGGGAACCTGACCTTGGCCGAGGATCCCCGGCGCTTCAAGGCGAACGGCAACGTCGGGACCATGGTCGTCCGGAGTATCCCGGAATATCGGAGCCTGACCTTCAAGGAACCCGTCATCTGGGAGAGCTTTGTCATCGATCAGCCCACCGCCGACTACCCCGACCTCGAGGCGTTCGATCCCTCCTTCACGGTCGAGGGCGGCCGCTATCTCCTGACCTGGACGAATCCCCAGACAAAACAGAAGAAGACGTTGATCATCAAGGCCCCGGCGGCCCGGACGGGAACCAAGGTTCCATAGCCGCGAGTCGATCCGAGGATATCCGGGCCCTTATTTGACGCTCCGCCAGGCCTCGATGAACCTCGCGGCGGCGGCGATGAACCCCTCGATCTCGCGCCGCCCACGTTCGGCCGTGGCGGTCCCGATGTCGCCGGTGGTCACTGAACCGGTGTCGGTCATTTCCCGTGTGCTCGTCTTCTTGCCGGTCTCGATCGGCCGGAAACGCATGTCACCGGCCAGCTTGGCCATGGCCGGCTCGGATTTCCCGAGCGCATCCATCTGGGCGACGTCCGGCGGGAATGTCAATTTCGGATTGACCGCCTTGGACATATCGACCAGGCTTCCCGCCAGGTAAAGCATCATCGACGTCTCCTCGACGCCGGCATGAACGTCCCAGGGGATCGGGGGATACAGAGGCTCCCGTCGCGCGACATCGACCCTGCCCAGGTCGAACGCGGCGGCCCCGGTCGTCTGATTGATCTTTTCGATGACGGCGGCGACCGAGACGTTGTTCCCCCCGTGCCCGTTGAGGATAAGGATCTTCCGAAAGCCGTGCCGGATCAGGCTCTGGGCGGTCTCGAAGACCACCGCTTCGAACGTTTCCGGGGACAACGTGACCGACCCCGGAAAGCCCATGTGATGGGGAGAGAGGCCCGCGATCACGACGGGGGCAACGAGCACATCGGCCTTCTGGGCGATGAGCTTGGCCATCTCGACGGCTTCGTAGGAGTCGGTCCCGAGCGGCAGGTGGCGGCCGTGCTGCTCGATCGACCCCAGCGGAATGATTATGGCGTCCGTATGCGTCAGGGCCTGCTCGACTTCAGCCCACGTCATATGAGGCAGGTAGTTCCGCACCTTCTTTTCGGAAAACAAGGCATTGGCGTCGGGGTTTTGGGCCATGGCCGCCGCGTGAATCGCCGCCACGGCGAGAACCAGGATCCATCCTCGTCTCATTAAGCTCGAGTCAGAATGGGTCATGACATCTCCTTCCTATTCGTCACCGTTCATCTCAAAGCTCTGGACCCAACTCTCGGACAACTCAAAACCGTTGTCAAGGAAGATCTCCCCTTGACAATTATTCTCTCCAGGACGAGTATTATGGCGCGTTTCTCAGGGGGTTAAGACAAGTCGGCAAAGCGGAAAAGACGCATTTCCCCGTAAATACGCCTTTTCCTATTCTAAAAATGGGGGGCACCATGAAAAAGATGTCTTGTGTTGTGTGCTTGGCTGTGGTCTTTCTGCTTATGGCCTTCACTCAGGGCTATGCGCAAAAGCCGAAGTTGGACCTGAAGAAGGTCGCGGACAAGATCATCGAGACGATGAAATCCTCGGATCCCGTCGCCGTCACAAACCTCTATGCGCCGGATGCCGTTATGATCCAAGCGGACGTGCCGTCGCCGGTCCGCGGCCGTGAGGCCCTCTTGGAGTATTACAAAGCGATGTATAAGGCTATGCCGGACTTTAAGTCCGATTTGACTGTCGTCGCCTTCTCCGCCGATACGATCGTCTTTGAAGCCGTCGGCGCCGGGACCTTCACCGCTCCCCTGGCCACTCCGGAAGGCGAAGTGCCGCCCACGGGCAAAAAGGTCAGTTTCAAGGCGGCGTTCATCGCCAAGATCTCGCCCGACGGGCTAATTGCCGAAGACAGGAGCTACTTCGACAATTTGGCGTTTATGAAGCAGTTGGGCGTGATCAAGTAGCTATTGGGCGAGGGCAACACTATGGACGGCAATCCTCATATTCGCGGGGGTTGGCTCAAGGCGATGTATCTCTACACGCTCCTTGGGGCCGGCGGGACCGGCCTCGGGATGGTCTTCTTTCCGGATGTCACGCAATCCGCCCTCGGCTATCCGGCGCAGGACCCGGTCGTCTTCAAGCTCTATGGGAGCGTTCTCCTGGCATCTGGATTGGCGGCGATCCCGGCGCTCCGACGCCCGCTCAAGTTCGTCCCCCTTCTGTTTCTCCAGCTGATTTACAAGCCGATCTGGCTGGCTGTCGTCGCCGTACCGATGTTCCTCAAAGGCCAGTTCCCGTTATATGTTGTGATGTTCAGCGCGATCTTCCTCACTTACATCATAGGGGACTTGATCGCCATCCCATTCTCCTATCTATTTTCCAGGGAATAGACCGCTTTCGCAAGACGGCTTGCTAGGGCTGAAGATGTGGCGTGCCTGAGAGGATTCGAACCTCCGATTTTTGGATCCGGAATCTAGAGGGCAGGCTCAGGATCTTTGTTTATCGCACTTTAGGTTTGAAATTACTTTCATTCCATATCGTGCCTGAGAGGATTCGAACCTCCGACCTTTGGATCCGGAGAACGAGCAGGTCCCGAATTATGTAGTTGATATTACAAGTTGTGCGGCCAAGAAAAGTTGGGTCTGAGCCATGATGGTGCCGCTGAATCGCCGAACTTTAGCCCGAAATAATCTCAAAGCAGGGCAACGATCGCCTTGGTCAGGGTGTCGCCCGAAAGGTTGACGCCGCGCAAGATCCCTTGCCGGTCGATCAGCCAGGTCGAAGGTGTTGAGTTGACGCGGTAGAGCTTGGCCGTTTCATCACCCCAGCCCTTGATCCCGCGCCGCTTGACCGATCCCCAGGCTCTTCTCGACATCCGCCAACAGCGCCTTGAAGCGCGGAATATCCTGCAAGCCAATAAACTCCAGCTTTGGCGGGATCAGTTTTCTGGTGAGGCCCACAGAATTTATAAACATCGCTGACAGAATGGGCGAGAATCGGAGGGCGGGCTAGTTAAGCAGCGGCCTTGACTTGGGGCCGGACCGCGAATTATCTTGCGCCATGACAGCCAGACGATAAGGAGCGCCTCATGATCAGAACCCGTTTCGCTGTGGCCGGTCTCTTCGCTTTCACCCTGGCCGCCGGGGCCGCGGAGATCCATGTGGCCGTCGACGGCAAGGACACCAATCCGGGAACGCTCTCTGCGCCGCTGCGCACGATCCAGCGGGCGGCCGACCTGGCCCGGCCGGGCGACGTCGTCACCGTCCACGCGGGCGTCTACCGGGAGCGGATCGATCCGCCGCGCGGCGGCGAGTCCGACGCGAAACGGATCATGTATCAGGCCGCGCCGGGCGAGAAGGTCGAGATCAAGGGCTCCGAGGTCGTCAAGGACTGGGTCAAGGTCGGGGATGGCGTCTGGAAGGTGACCCTCCCCAATTCGTTCTTCGGCGCCTTCAATCCCTACGCCGATCTCATCCACGGCGATTGGTTCGAGCCCAAGGGACGGGCGCATCACACCGGCGCGGTCTATCTCGACGGCGAATGGCTGGCCGAGGCGGCGACGCTCGATGACGTCTTGAAGCCGGCCGGGGCCATGCCGCTCTGGTTCGCCCAGGTGGACAAGGACCGGACGACGATCTGGGCACAGTTCGCGGACGGCCGATCCCAACTCCCGCCTGGTCGAGATCAACGTCCGCCGGACCGTTTTCTATCCCGCCAAGAACCGGTATCGACTACCTCACCGTGCGCGGCTTCGTCATGCGGCACGCGGCCACCCCGTGGGCGCCGCCGACGGCCGAGCAGGTCGGGCTGATCGGCACGCACTGGAGCAAGGGCTGGATCATCGAGAACAACGTCGTCAGCCACTCCGTCTGCTCCGGCATCGCCCTGGGCAAGCATGGCGACGAGTTCGACAACACCTCGCAGGACACCGCCGAGGGCTACGTCAAGACGATCGAGCGCGGCCTGGCCCGGGGCTGGAACAAGGACACCGTCGGCCACCACGTCGTCCGCGACAACACCGTCTCCCACTGCGAGCAGGCCGGCATCGTCGGCAGCCTGGGCCCGGCCTTCAGCGACGATCACGGGCAACACCATCCACGACATCCACGTCCGCCGGCTCTTCACGGGCGCGGAGATGGCCGGGATCAAGTTCCACGGAGCCGATCGACGTCGTGATCGCCGGCAATCACATCTACCGGACCGTCCGCGGCCTCTGGCTCGACTGGATGGCCCAGGGCACGCGCGTCAGCGGCAACCTCTTCCACGACAATATGGCCGAGGACCTTTTCGTCGAGGTCGATCACGGCCCGTTCCTCGTCGACAACAACATCTTCCTCTCGCCGCGGACCCTGCTCGCAGTCTCGCAAGGCGGAGCGTACGTCCACAACCTGATCGCCGGGTCCATCCTGAGCATCGCCTACGACGCCCGCCTGACGCCCTACCACCGGGCCCACGACACGGCCGTGGCCGGGATGCACGACAACCCGTTCGGCGACGACAAGTACATCAACAACCTGTTCGTCGGGCCGGGCGACCTGAGCGTCTACGACCAGGCGCCACTCGCGGTGAAGATGGCAGGCAACGTCTTCCTCAACGGGGCCAAGCCCTCGAAACACGAACGCGAACCGGTCGTCGATCCGGGATCCGGCCCGGCCCCGACGCTGCTCGAGAAGGGCGACGGGTTCTATCTGCAGATCGCGTTCGACGGGGCGTTCGG
>CAVUQU010000004.1:1420000-1612087 GCA_963743755.1 uncultured bacterium | reverse complement strand
GGCAAGATCCTCAAGATCAAGCTTAGAGAGCCGGCTCAATAATTCCTGAACAGGTCGCTCAGGACCCCTGAACTCTGGAAGGCGTTCCACCTGGCCTGGGCCGGGATGGGCGTGACCAGGCCGGCCACGTCGGGGCCGATCGGAGGCCACTGGAGCGTGCCGAAGAAAGCGGGCTTCGAAGAATAGATGAGGCTGTCCGGGACCGTGTGCGAGCTGATACTGTTGTCCCAGACCACGCCCTTATTGTAGTAATCGTAGTTGCCGTGCCGGATCAGCGTCGCCAGGACGTTCGAGTCGGGGTACGTTCCACCCGGAGGGGTGAATCCCGTCAACGTGGTTTCGGCAGTCAGGCTCCCGCTCCCCATGTTCGGATATCCCAAGACCCACAGATATCCCTGCGCCCTGTCCAATCCGCCGGTGAAATACCCCGTCCCCGTCTGCTTCGACGCCTGATAGTAGGTCGGATTCCAAGACGAGTCTCCGACGACATTCCCGACGGCGTTGTAGTAGTAGCTCGTACGGCCGAAGTCCATGATGCGCCGGTCGAGCGTGTAGGAGGGGTGCTTGCCGTGGATGTGGTTGCGGAAGAGGGTCTGATGCGAGGCGGATCCGTGGTAGGCGTCGTTCTGCCACCGCTCCGTCATGTTCCCTTCCCAGAGGTTCATGATGCTGTGGGGACCGTGATTACAGTTCAATCCGGGATTCTGCCACGGGAAACCGGCTCGTCCCATGTGCCAGATGTAGTTATAAAGGAACGCGCTCGAATCGTTCCCGTTCATGACCGTCATGTAGGCCATGCGGTAGCCGATACAATCCTCGACAAGGATGTTGGACACGGCGTACTGCGAGTAGATGCCATAACCGTCGCTTTGGTTGGGGAACCCGTCGGCGTCGTGAATATAGCACCGCCTGACCTCGAGCTGGTGGCTGTCCCGCATGAAGACGGCCTCGTTGTCGAAGCCCCGGAGCTCGCAGTCCTTGATCCAGCACCTGTCCGATCCCTGGAAACGGACGCACGAGGCCGCGTCGATGGTCATGTCCTCGATGCCGAACTGGGAGTCGTTCGCGGCGATGGCCTGGGCCCCGGGGCTTTGGGCATAGACGAACGTGTACGGCAGGGGGGTAGAGAACGTTATCGTATTCCCGCTGATGGCGGTGATGCGCGAAACGTGGCGCAGGTTCCGGGTCCCGGCCCAATTCCCCGTGCGCGCGAAAACGAGCGTATGATCGTCATTCTGATTGATCATGATCAGGCGACCGACGACGAACTGCGATCCGGGGGCGGAAGCCAGCGTGACGCTTGTCGATCCCTTCGCCAACCATGTCCCGTTGGCGATGGCCTGATGCCCGCCGTCGTAGTTGAATGATCCCCCGATCGAATTGAACGCCGTCGATCCGCCCGAGCTGATGACAGTCTGCCCCGCCCCGGCCCCGCGCACCGTAATGCCGGATTTCCGGGTGATCCCGCTGAGGCTGTATGTCCCCGCAGCCAGGTAAACGACTTGCCCCGCCGGACACGCCTGGATGGCCGCGTTGATCTCGGCCAGAGTGTTGGCCGAAGTCAGCGTCCGGTAGACCGTCGTCCTGTTCGGAATTCCGCCCGGGACGCCGCTGTGCGTTCCCCAATCGTAGATCCGGTCATCCGGGATGATGTCGGACGACGTCGCAACTGTCACAGTCCGGCTGACCGTATCGGAGCCGGAGGTACTGCCCGCGATGAGGATCACGGAGTACGAGCCTTCCCCCGTAAACGCATGGCTCGGATTCCGGGCTACGCTCGTCCCCCCGTCTCCGAAGTCCCACTGCCAGGAGGTCGGTGTCCCCGCCGAAGTGTCCGTAAATGCGACCGCTTGGCCCGGCGAGGGCGCTGACGGAGTGAAGGAGAAGGACGCGTCCACGACGGATGCGGGAGACACCGCGAGGGTCCTGCTGACGCTATTCGTTCCCGAGCTGTTCGTTGACGGTCAAGCTGACCGTATAGGAGCCGGCGGCGGAATAGGAGTGGCTTGGATTCTGGGCCGTGCTCGCCCCCCCGTCACCGAAGCTCCAGGTCCACGAGGTCGGCGCACCCGTCGACGTGTCCGTGAACTGAACCGATTGGCCGGCCGCGGGGGACGTCGGGCTGTACGTAAACGAGGCCGTAAGGGCCGTCGCCACCGTCACCGTCCGGCTCGTGCTGTTGGAGCCCGAAGCGTTGGTCACCGTCAGGGTCACCGTCTTCGAGCCCGCCGTCGTGTAGGTATGCGTCGGATTCTGCAAGGTCGAAGTCGTTCCGTCACCGAAGCTCCACGACCACGAGGTCGGCGTCCCCATCGACGTGTCCGTGAACTGCACCGATTGGCCGGCCGCGGGGGACGTCGGGCTGTACGTGAACGAGGCCGTCAGCGCCGCTCGCCACCGTCACCGTCCGGCTCGTGCTGTTGGAGCCTGAGGCGTTGGTCACCGTCAGGGTCACCGTCTTCGAGCCCGCCGTCGTGTAGGTGTGCGTCGGATTCTGCACGGTCGAAGTCGTTCCGTCCCCGAAGCTCCACGACCACGAGGTCGGCGTCCCCGTCGATGTGTCCGTGAACTGAACCGACTGGCCGGCCGCGGGAGACGTCGGGCTGTACGTGAACGAGGCCGCAAGCGCCGCTCGCCACCGTCACCGTCCGGCTCGTGCTGTTGGAGCCCGAGGCGTTGGTCACCGTCAGGGTCACCGTCTTCGAGCCCGCCGTCGTGTAGGTATGCGTCGGATTCTGCAAGGTCGAAGTCGATCCGTCCCCGAAGCTCCACGACCACGAGGTCGGCGTCCCCGTCGATGTGTCCGTGAACTGAACCGATTGGCCGGCCGCCGGGGACGTCGGGCTGTACGTGAACGACGCCGCCAGCGTCGCCCCCACCGTCACCGTCCGGCTCGTGCTGTTGGAGTTGAGCCGCTCATGACATTGAGAGTCACCATCATACGACCCCGCCGAGGCGAAGGCATGGACCGGGTTCTGGGCGACGCTGGTCGCGCCATCGCCGAAGTTCCATTGCCAGATCGACGGCGTCCCGATCGAAGTGTCCGTGAATTGCACGGACTGGCCCGCCGCGGGCGACGCCGGGCTGTACGTAAAAGAGGCCGCAAGGGCCGCCAGGACCGTCACCGTCCGGCTCGTGCCGTTGGAGCCTGAAGCGTTGGTCACCGTCAGGGTCACCGTCTTCGAGCCCGCCGTCGTGTAGGTATGCGTCGGATTCTGCAAGGTCGAGGTCGATCCGTCACCGAAACTCCACGACCACGATGTCGGCGTCCCCGCCGATGTGTCTGTGAACTGCACCGATTGGCCGGCCGCCGGGGATGTCGGGCTGAACGCGAATGACGCCGCCAGCGTTGCCCCCACCGTCACCGTGCGGCTCGCGCTGTTGGAGCCCGTGGCGTCGGTCACCGTCAGGGTCACCGTCTTCGAGCCCGCCGTCGTGTAGGTATGCGCCGGATTCTGCAAGGTCGAGGTCGATCCGTCACCGAAGCTCCACGACCGAGAGGTCGGCGTCCCCGTCGACGTGTCCGTGAACTGAACCGATTGGCCGGCCGCAGGGGACGTCGGGCTGAACGCGAATGACGCTGCTAAGGGGGCAACCACGGTTACTGTACGACTCGAGCTATTGGAGCCGGAGGCGTTGGTCGCTGTCATGGTCACTGTCTTCGGCCCGGCCGTCGCGTAGACGTGTATCGGGTGCCGTGCGGTCGAGGCCATTCCGTCCCCGAAGTTCCACAACCAAGAGGTCGGTGTCCCCGTCGACGTGTCCGTGAATTGCATGGACGTACCGGCAACCGGGAGTGTCGGCGAATAAGTGAAAGATGACGTCAGGACGGACATGCTGGCAACGGAGAGCGTCTTGCTGCCTTGCTTGGATGTGGAGCTGGTGCTGGCGGTCAAATTGACGATATAGGATCCCTGCTGAGCGTAAACGTGGCTCGGATTCTTGGCCGTGCTCGTCGATCCGTCGCCGAAGTTCCATTGCCAGGAGCTCGGGCTCCCCGAAGTCGTGTCTGAGAACTGGACCGTCTGGCCCGGCGCGGGAGTCGCGGGGCTGAAAACGAATGTCGCCGGGGAAGGCGCGGGGACTACCGCCAAGGTCTTCATGGCCTTCCTGGAAGTCGTGCCTTTGGCGGCCGTGAACGTGATCCTGTAGAATCCGGAAGCCGAGTAGGAGTGGGTCGGATTCTGGCTCGTGCTGGTCGTCCCGTCACCGAAATCCCAAAGCCATGAAACCGGACTGCCCTTCGAGGTGTCCGTGAACTGGACAGGCTGCCCTACCGTCGGCATTCTCGTGTTGAAGATAAACGATACCTTGAGTGTCGCCTCGCTCGCTGCGGTAAAGCTGGAGATCAGCCGCGACGCGCTCTTCGGGGTTGTCTGGGCCAAGGTGTCCGTCATCGCGAGCTGGAAGAAGGCCATGAATAGGGTAATGCCGATCAAAACCTTCGGAACGACTTTCCGAGTTATCAGGTCAATGGCCATGCCAGCCTCCTCCGTCTCTGCACATATTTCCCGCTTTCTCATGGGTCATGTACATTATGTCCGACGGGGGAACCGGGATAATCACCCTAAAAGGGGATATGGACGGGCAAATGAGGCGAAAAGTGGCTAGCCGTAAAGCCCAACAACCCTAAAACCCTCCCGCAATCATTGATTGTTAAAGAGGCTGGCGATTTCGCCGGACCCCTGGTAGGCGTTCCACCTGGCCCGGGCCGGTATGGGTGTGGCCAGGCCGGCGACGTCGGGGCCGATCGGGGGCCACTGGAGGGTGCCGAAGTAGTCCGGCCTCGACGAATAGGCCAGGCTGTCCGGGATCGTGCGCGAGCTGATGCCGGTGTCCCACGTCACCCCCTTGTGGTAATAATCGTAGTTTCCGTGCCTGATAAGCGTCGCCAGGACGTTCGAGTCAGGGTAGGTCCCATTGGGCGGGGCGTATCCGTTCAACATGGTTTCGGCCGTCAAGCTTCCGTTGCCCATGTTCGGGTAGCCCAGGACCCACAGGTATCCCTCCGACCTTTCCAGCGCACCCGCGAAGTACCCCGTCCCTGTCTGCTTCGACGCCTGATAGTACGACGGGGTCCACGACGGGTCCCCTATCACGTTCCCCACGGCGCTGAAGTCGTAGCTCGTCCGGCAAAAGTCCATGATCCGCCGGTCGAGCGTATAAGCGGGATTGACGCCGTGGATATTGTTCCGGAACAATGTCTGGTGGGACGCCGATCCGTGATAAGCGTCGTTCTGCCACCGCTCCCCCACGTTCCCCTCCCAGAGGTTCATCACGCTATGGGGACCGTGGTTGCAATTGAAGGCCGGCTGTTGCCAGAATCTCATGGTCGCATCCCGCCCCATATACAGCACAAAGTTGTAGAGAAATGCGCTCGCATCGTTCCCGTTCATGATGTTCATGCTGGCGATCCGGTAGCCGATGCAGTCCTCGATCCGGATGTTGGACACGGCATACTGTGAATAGATCCCGTAGCCGTCGCCCTGGCTGGGGAACCCATCGGCGTCGTGAATATAGCACCGCCTGACCTCGAGCTGGTGGCTGTCCCGCATGAAGACGGCCTCGTTGTCGAAGCCCCGGAGCTCGCAGTTCTTGATCCAACACCTGTCCGATCCCTGGAAACGGACGCACGAGGCCGCCTCGATGGTCATGTCCTCGATGCCGAACTGGGAGTCGTTCGCGGCGATAGCCTGGGCCCCGGGGTTTTGGGCATAAACGAACGCGTACGGCAGGGGGGTAGAGAAGGATATCGTATTTCCGCTGATGGCGGTGATGCGCGAAACGTGGCGCAGGTTCCGGGTCCCGGCCCAGTTCCCCGTCCGTGCGAAGACGAGCGTGTTGTCGTCGTCCTGGTCGATCATGATCAACCGACCGGCGACGAACTGACTGCCGGGGACCGAGGCCAGCGTGATGCTCGTCGATCCCTTCGCTAACCAAGACCCGTCGGCGATGGCCTGATGTCCCCCGGTGTAGTTGAACGAGCCCCCGCTCGAACTGAACGCGGTCGAGCCGCCGGAATTGATGAGGGTCCGCCCGGCTCCGGCTCCGCGGACCGTGACGCCGGACTTTCGGGTTATCCCGCGGATGTTATACGTCCCCGCAGAGAGGGAAACGACCTGGCCGGACGGACACGACTGGATGGCCGCATCGATCTCGGCCAGAGTGTTAGCCGAAGTCAGCGTCCGGAAGACTGTCGTCCTGTTCGGAATACCGCCCGGGACGCCGCTGTGCGTCCCCCAGTCGTACAACCGGTCATCCGGGATGATCCCCGTACCGGGGACGATCGTTCCGTCGTTGCCAACGAGGCCGCAGTTCGCGGCCAATATGAAAACGGCGAATAAAAACACGAATTTCCTGTCAACAGAATCAGAGAAGGAACCCCGCATCGGCCTCCCCCGGACTTCCCTTTTCATGGAAGGGGAGTATCAGGATTCACCCCCGTGTCATAGGGGGAAAATCCCGATTTTATCGGCCCCTGGAGGGACCCGTTATTAGCCGCTCGGTTTCCCCGCAGCCTGTGATTTGACTTGGGGCCTCACCCCCCGATATAATGCGCCCGGTTCTCGCCCGATTCATGAGCTTTCTTGGCTGGAATTTTAATTTCTATAATAGCCTACCGTTTTGGATCCTGGTCATCCTCATAGCCGCCGGCGCCAGGGTCGTTGGCAGGTCGAGGACCGCGAAACGCCTTTTCCTGGGCCTGACCTCGGCCCTCATGCTGCTGGCTCTCCCCGGATTCGGGCCGACGTCTCTCGTCCTGGTCGTCCTCCTTTCCCTCTTCACCTTTTTCATCGGATCGGGCCTGGCCGGAAGCGGGGCCATCGCCACAACGTGGAAGAGGAAATGGGCGGCCGGGGCCGGCGTCGCTGCTGTCCCTGGCCTTCCTCGCTTTCTTCAAGTACGGACCGGTCCAAGAGTTCATTCGGGCTCTCCTGGGCTTCACGGGGGACCCCCAAGCCCGCTTTATCCGCCTGATCGGCGTTTCCTACTTTTCCTTCCGCATGATCCACTACCTCGTCGAGTCCTATCGGGGCAAGATCGAGGGCGCCGATCTCCTGACCTACATCGACTACATCATCTTCTTTCCGGCCTTCATCAGCGGCCCCATCAACAGATACAACCACTTTGCTTCCCAGTTCCGATCCCCGCTCCGGCCCAACTGGCCCCCGATCTCCGGGCGGGCGGGGAACGGATCGTCCACGGGCTGTTCAAGAAATTCGTCCTGGCACAAATCCTGTATCCCCATATCCTCTCCACTCGAGCCGGAAGTTCTCTCCGAGATGGGTCTTCGAGGGCCGCTCTCGGCCTTTATGCCTACGCCTTCTACTTCTATTTCGACTTCGCCGGCTATACCGACCTGGCATTGGGCTGCGCCCGCACTGATCGGCATCGAGCTCCCCGAAAATTTCAACAATCCCTTCCTCAAGCGGAACATCCGGGAGCTCTGGACGAACTGGCACATGTCGCTCACGAGCTGGCTCGTCGACTACATCTATTGGCCCCTCGTCCGCAAGTTCCGGGGCCTCGAGTACTTCCGCCGCCACCCCGTCCTTCTATCCAACCTCGGCATGATCATCACCTTCATCGCCTGCGGCATGTGGCACGGCGAAACGGCGAATTTCATCCTGTGGGGGGCCTACCACGGGGTCGGCATCGCCGTCTCTGACGATCTACCAACGGGAAAAGAGAAAGGTCGCTGCGCCGTTCCTCCAGAAATACTTTCGGTCCAGGCTCAGCACGGTCTTGGGCACGATCCTGACATTCAACTTCTTCGCCTTCGGCCTGTCCCTGTTCGTTCTCGACATGGGCAGACTGAGAATCCTGATCGCTGCCGTCTTGGCCAATTCTAAACCGGATTCATCAAACGACGTTTCCCTGCCGGCGCAGCCTCTGATAGGCGAATGCCAGAGCTTTCAAATGCTCGAGAAATGGCAGAACGAAACGATCGCTGGGAATATTAATCCGCGCTTCGCAGCATTTTCTTTTTGAGGGTTTTTGAGTGGACTGCCTTGGCCAACCTGGCCCGTCCGTGTTTGTACAAATTTCTCGCGTTTTGGGCCGCGCTGAGGAGAATCGGCAAGGCCCCGCCTTGGCTTGACGTAAACTGGCCAAAATACTGTTCCGGACTTGGGTTCTTTCTTCCCACCAGTCTCGACTTGAACAAGTAGCCGCCTGGATTTCGGGTAGCGTTGACTCCGCCCACATCCAGAAAGCGGAATCCCCTGCCGTTATAGAATTCGATCATCTTCCACCATAACAAGAACGAAGCCTTCAGCTTCAGGCCCTTGTTACCCGTAGCCGCGATCACCGGGAATCCGATCCTGCCGATCGTCTGCCAGCCCAACGCGGCAACCGGTTCCTTGTCATGTTCCGCATATATCACTTTGATCTTGAGATCCTCGGGAAGCCCTTCTTGAACGGCCGACCAGTCGGAGGCGCGGCCGCCGAAGAACTTTTTCCTTTCCTTCATTTCCTTGGTCAGCTTTATGGCCACGGCTAGATCGTCTCGACTGGTCCCCTCGATCAACTTCAGTTCCTGCTTCTCCGCGTTCCTCAGATCCCGTCTCCAGTCTTTCTGAAGTCCGGCCCTTATTTCCTCCAAGGGTATGGAAACATCAACGATGAACGTTTGGTCGGGATCCGGACTCCAGGTGAAGCCCTGGCGTTCGTATGTCGACCGGATCTTCGGTTCCAGATCGCGATCCACGATCTTGGGCGAAATTTTTATTACCAAGCCTCGGCCATGGACATATTCTTCTCGCATGGCTTTGAGAATATTGCTGAGATGGTCCAGATCGGGCGGCAAGCCTCGTTTCTTCCACAGAGGGCCCCAATGGACATAGGCTATCCCGGAAGGCAATGGGGAGAAGCCCGTGATCCGGACCTGGCTCATCGCGACCAGGTTGTTTTGATGCCATAAGAGAATGTGACTGAGCCTCGCGTCGCCTGCCTTCATTCGCCCATAAGCCCAAGTCTGATAGAGCGTGGCGTCATCGAAGTGGCGCAGAGACTCGTTCCAGTCGACCTCATCGATCGTGTCGATCTCCGCGTGATAGGCCGAGTCTAAGCTTTCCGTCATGATCTCATGCAACCTGCTTGGCTAGATGGCCCTTGTCGTCGGAAACTTCATCAGAGGGGCCGATCTTAAAATACGACAATGGGCCCCTGATATCAATAACGGCCAAATCCGCGAGGCTTGAACCTCCGGATGAACCCACCAACGGTCGAGTTCACCCTGATGATTGACAGCCCCCCGGTTTATCAATACCATCCTCCAGGATGCGCGTCATGGAAGACCATGTCAGTATATGTATCTGCACCTATCTGAGGCCAACGCTTCTTTCTCAGCTGATCGTCAGACTAATGAATCAAAGAACCGACGGGCTTTTTACCTATTCTGTCGTCGTGGTCGATAACGATGCCCGCGGATCCGGACAGGCGGCCGTTGCGGGTGCGGGAGCGGCCGCCTCGATGCCGATTTCTTATCACATTGAGCCGGAACGAAATATCGCCATGGCCAGGAACCGTTCCATAGAGAAAGCCCAAGGGAATATGATCGCTTTTATTGACGACGACGAGTTCCCTGCCGATGACTGGCTCTATCGGCACTTCCGGCTGCTCAAGGATTCGCAAGCTTCTGGCATTCTCGGACCCGTCAGGGCCCACTTCAACCAAGAGACGCCTTCCTGGCTGATTAAAAGCGGCTTGTTGGAACGTCGGGAGTTCGTCACGGGTCAAGAAATTCCTAATTCGCGGTTCACCCGGACCGGGAACGCCCTTCTATGGAGGTCGCTGTTCGACGATGCGGAAGACCGATTCGATCCCGCCTATGGGAAGACGGGCGGAAGTGATGCGATATTTTTCAAGCGCATGATGCGAAAAGGACATCAATTCCTTTGGTGCAATGATGCCGTCGTCTACGAAACCGTCCTGCCGGAACGCCAAGTCAAGTCCTACTACCTCAAACGGGCTTTCACCCGCGGATTGGGTGAAGCGCAAGATGCTCCGTTTTTAAGCTGGCGCACGCTCCGCTCTGTCGTCGCGGTCCCCCTTTACGCCATCTTGCTGCCTTTTGCACGACTTGCGGGGCCCCACGTTTTTATGCGGTATCTGGTTAAAGAATGCGACCATCTTTCGCTGGTTTTAGCGCAATTCGGGATCAAAGTGGTCAAGGAGAGGCCGTACTAGAAGAACCCTTCAATGAGGGAATCCCCGATGACCTTGTTCGCGAAGGCGTTGAAGTGAGGGTCCTGCTTGAAGCGGAGCGCCTTCCCCTCTTCGTAGCGCTGCTCCAGGGCCAGCCGGGGATTGAGGAGACGCCTGCCGCTCGCCTGACAATGGGACCGCATCACATCCTCATAGAAGGACGCATCGTAGGCCCCCGGATCCTCACCTAACTGCCGGACCATCTCTTCCAGTTTGAAGCTGTCGGACAACGGCAGGTAGACATAGACCAGCTCGATCGAGCGCTCGCGACAGAAGGATTCGAACTCGGCCAGATGCCCGGTGAACTGACGGAGCCGTTCCGGCTGCCGTATCGGATTCGTTCTGTCGTAGATCCGCAGGAACTCGGGTGACTTCTCATTGAGCTCGTAATGAAAGTATCGCTCTTGGATCCTCCTGATCCCATCCCGGAAAAAGCAGAAGGCCGAGGAGACGTTCCCGGCCATGAGCCTGAGATAGGCGAATCGCCACCCGTCCCGATCGATGACGTAGCCGCTCTTGACAATGATATTCTGATTCCTCCGGTCGAATTTCGGGATATGCAGGGCATTGACGCAATAGAACACGGTGGCCGGGATCAAGCCCGTAGACTCCATAAAATCCTTAAGAAGGGACTCCTGATCGAGGAAAAATGTCCTCCGACGGCCAGGTTCAATACGCCGATCCCGCGTTTCGAGGCCTCTTGAGCGAAAACACCGACAAAGGAATCCTCGAAGTCGACGCCGTTCCCGAAAACGTCCGAAGCCCCCAGGAACACATCGAAGGGCTTGCCCATCAGCCCCTTGGGCCCGACGGAGGCGTCACGGAAACCGTATTCGTTGGTGTGCACGGTATAAGAAAACGCCGGTAGCTTCACGGTCTTGGTGATGTTCTTTTTAAGCCGGAACGAATCACCGTACTGATCCGCGATCCCCTCGGCCATGTTCGTCGGGCTCCGGCCGACGGCCCGGAGCCCGATCTCGAGCCCGGCCAGGCAGGCTAAAACCGTCCACACGATCGCGCCGAACGTCTTTTTCATCGGAGGCTCAGAAATTCACATAGATGAACTGGGGGATATCCACGGCATGGCTGCCGCTCACCCGATCGAGCAGAAAAACGAGGACCCAGAATATCTCGAAGGTCAGGATGATCGTTTTGCCGTTGGCTTTTGCCCACCCCGCGATTTTTCCGAGCATTTGTCGTTATCTTAGTATATCCTTTCCGTCAATTCAATGACCGGAATCCGGCCTGCGGGGACGGGCCCGGCCATCAGGCAGCCGGTTGACTGGCAAAGGAATCGAGTCTTATGGTATTGTTTGCGGACAGGCAAGGAACCAAGGATTTGGCCGAGGACTCAAAAAATAAGACCGGTTCCGGAACGGAGCCCGGCGGGATGCTGGGTACGGATTACCTCAAGGAGGGCCTGAAAAAGAAGGCCCTGGTCGGGGCCGGTTTCTCGGTCGTCGCCCAGACCCTCAACTACGGGATCCAGACCGTGGGGACCATCATTTTGGCCCGGATCCTGACTCCCGCGGATTTCGGGCTCGTGTCCATGGTGGCCACGTTCAGTCTCCTCGTGCAGAACTTCGGCATCAACGGGTTCACCGAGGCGGTCATCCAGAGGCGGGACCTGACGGATGACCAGATGAGGAAATTGTTCTGGGTCAATCTTTTCATCATGACCGGGCTGACCGCATTTTTCATCGTTCTTTCCCCGGCTATAGCCTGGTTCTTCGGGGAAGCCCAGCTCAAGAGCATTTCCGCTGGACATGGCTCTATCGATCGTCTTCAGCGGCCTGGGGACCTGCCACTTGGCCATTGTTGAGCCGGAACATGAAATTCAACCTGTCGGCGACCGCCCAGGTCATTGCCGCGGTCGTGAGCACGGGCTTGGCCATCCTCATGGCTTTGGCGGGGATTCGGACTATGGTCGCTCGTCGCTCGAAGCGTCTCCATCCCGTTGGTCACGGCGGTATGCGCCTGGCTGTTCTGCCGCTGGAAACCGGGCCGGCCCGCCAAAGGGACATCGATCCGCCCTATCCTGACGTTCGGCTTCAAGACCTACGGCAATTACCTGTTGAGTTATGTGAGGAACAACCTGGATAAGGTCCTCGTCGGCAAGGCCTTCGGGAAGAGCCCTCTGGCCACTACGACAGGGCCTATCAACTCTCCTCGGTCCTGCCCAATCAACTGACCATCGCCCTCTCGGGAGTCGGGATCGCCACGCTCAGCCGGTTGACCGATGATCCCCCGAGATATCGGGCCTATTTTTCCAAGGCCCTCACGGTCCTGGCGTTCCTGGGTTTCCCGGGCAGCGTGCTGTTTACGCTGCTGGGGAAGGACATCATCGTCGTCCTGCTCGGCGACCAATGGCGCTTCGCCGGGACCATCTTCGCGGCCCTGGGCCCGGGGATCGGCGCTCTCGTCATCTACAACACGAATGTCTGGCTGCACATCTCTCTCGGCCGCGTGGACAGATTACTGAAGTGGGGTTTCATCGTCTTGGCGAGTCTCGATCCTCTCGTACTCGCTGGGCTTGTTGTTCGGCCCGCTGGGAGTGGCCACGGCCTATTCCGTCATGTTCTATATCCTTCTGATCCCGGCTTTGTGGTACGGGGGAAGGCCCGCGGGGATCAAGGCCATGTTCTACGTCGACATCTTGTGGAGATTCTTTGTCGCCGCGCTGGTCTCGGGACTTATTTACGGCTTCATTTTCATGATCGCCGGCCCGACAGCCGCGTTTTATGCGGATTTGAGCCCGCTTCTCAAGATCGGAGTCGGCTGCCTCGCCTACCCGCTCCTCGATCTGACCATGATCATCATTCTTCAGGGAGGGATCGGATCCCTGCGGATGTTCATCTCCCTGATCAGGGAAATGCTGGCCCGCTAGTCCGGCAGAGCGGATCGCAGAGACCGGAGGGCCAGGAATCCTCCAAGCTCGACGGATCCCGTCCATTGCAGGAATCTTTCGCCGGTCAGGAGAGCGTACTGGTCCGGGCTCCAGGGATGAACCATCAGTTCGACACAGGAGGTTCTGGAGAGGCTGAAGATCCTCTCCAGACGGGCCTGGTCGCTCACAGGTTTCAGGCTGAAGAACGCGTCCGAGGAAATGTGCCGTTTCAACAGCCAGGCATCGATCATCCGGCGATACCAAATGTTGATGAGATTTTTTTCGCCCTTATGAAACGTAAAACTCCTTCGGACCGCCGAGCCGGCGGGCAAGACCCCTCCGAAGACCATGTTCAGACTCAGATGAAAGTGCTTATGACCGTTGATATGGGCCGGCTCTTTCCCAAAAAGCCGGCGGAATTCCTCGAGCTGGGAGTCGAAAGCCGTGGCTACGGCCTTCCCAATGAAGGGATTATAGACGACCTGGGTCCAAGGCCCTTTCCGGAAAAAGCGAGCGGCCGTTTCCTGGGCCTGTCTCGCTCTCTCGGAAATCCTTGAGGCCTCGTAGGGCCATACCAGATTGAGATGGAGTCCTGTCTCCAGATTCTCCTGGTTGGCGAGGCCGGCCGCCCTTTCCGAGTCCGCCATGAAAACCATGACACTGGCCGACGTGATCCGTTTTCGCCGGAAGCAGTCCAGGCAGGTATCCGTTGCGACAATATCCCGGCCCAGGTCGTCCGCATTGATGATGAGCACAATTCACTTCCTTAAGCACGGGCTCTTGAAAGGATAAAGCCGGCGGGAGGATTCGAACGCTCCGTCAGCTGAAAACTTCTCAGCCGCTCTGCCCATTGAGCTACACCGGCCCAGTCTCTGCTAAGCGCAGGGGATTCTAATCTCCCTGGGTTGAATCTTGCACGATGGCCCGCTTCCTCCTCCCGGTGATCTTGGCTCTCGCCATCCTGGCCAACCGGATCACCCTCTTCGGGATCATTCGCCGAATCCCCGCATGGACATTCATCTTAACGGCGATCCTCCCCTTGAGCGTCAAAGGGACATAATAGGTCGGGATAAGGATCCTCTCGAACCCGTTGCGTCTCTTGAATTCCGTCAAGGGATTGTCGGCGTCTTCGTCAAAGAAGTATTGCCCATAGACGAGAAACTTGACCCCTTTCTCCAAGCCGCGTTCCACCGCCTTGGCGACCAACGCGTTCGAAGGTCTCTTGTCATAGTGCCTGTTCATGCTCAACAATTGCATGATGCTGGCCACTTCCCCTTGGTAGACGAGGCGCAGGAATCCGATCAGCTCGCCGGCAGAAAAAGGCGCCAAAGAATTCGCTCCTGTCCAGATAGGACGAATAATCCTTCTTGACATCGGAAAAAGCCTTGCCAAAGTGCCAGAATTTTCGCCCGGTCCTGAAGGGCGTGTCATTGTTGACGCGGACAATGGATTCGATGAGCCGGTCGTCGAAATCGACGAGGCGCACTTCGACGCCGCGCTTGGCGGATCTCCGGACATTCTTTCGGTGACCTGGGAAGCGCGGTTCTCCCACCAATCCTCGAAACTCGTCAGGGGGATCGCCGCGATGTCGTCCCATTCACAGGGATAGTCATATTTTTGCTGGACCTCAGGAAGCCGCTGACGGAAATGAAACAGATCGAGCGGGGCCCTCCTCTGCCGCAACATCTCAACGATGCGCTCGGGCGCTGGCACTTGGGAAGGATCCAGCCAGGCTTCCCCCTTGATGAATCCTTTCCGCAGAAGACGTCCGGTCATGGCGATCGTCACCGTCCCGAGGTCGATGGACGGAACCCGGCGAAATTCCCCCCGGACGCTGATCTCCGTCGTTTCCGTCCCATCCGCCCCGAGAATCTTGATCATCGGTTTTGTCATTATGCCGCAACCTACCCACAAGTCAAGCCGTGGTCGCCGGTTCAACCGTAGAAAAGAAGCCGATTCACGAGTTCGAGGGTGATCAACGTATCGATCAATTCTGTGTTGTTCTCCGTGCCGTTGATATGGGCGGCGACCGCCCTTTTGACCTCGGGACCACGGAGGTATTCGCTGGACAAGGACTTATCGTCCAGAAGGAGGTCTCTCACGATAGGAAGCCAGTTCGTCCCGAAACCATTGGTGGAGATGGTAGTATTTGTTCCTTCCCAAGAAGTTGCGTTCGAGGCTGAACGGGCCCAGGTGCCTGTCGATGGAGGCGATCAGCCTCGGCATCCCGTGGCTGGCGTAATACTCCATCTTGAAAATGAACTCAAATAGGCCCCGTCAGGATCCATGAGGGCTTTTTCGGGATAGGTCACGCCCCTGTCCGTCATGATCTCCCCGAATCCCCGGTTGCCGTCGGAAATGAGGCGCAGGCTGGTTTCCCGGGACTGGTAGCTCTTCTCCGGCGCCTGGTAGACGGTCTCCTAAAAAGAAATTATCCATGAACGGAGATCTCATGCTCAGGACCGATTGCTCGGCCTGGAGCCGGTTGAAGCTGTACCACGGGATCTGCTGGAAAGCCACGAAGCTCAAGGGATGGCCGTTTGGCTGAATTCCTCCAGGACACGGCCGCATGATCAACGGACTCCGCCCAGTTCCTTCCGAGCACACGGCGGATCGAGCTCGACGGGGAGAAGGCCCGATGCCGTCTCAGGACCTCGCTGCCATAGTTGCCCGTCAACCGGATGGGCGAGATCTCCCGGGCGATTCTGTTCACAAAGATGTTCGGCGCTCCGCTCATCTCCAGGTTCCCGTCCGTGCTCAGGACGACGTCGTCGGCGATCCGGTCGAACTGGCGGAAAAAATCGCGCGTGATGGGGATCGTCGTGTGCGGCAATCCCACGGCCTGGGCGACCCGCCTGCCGATGGAGACATCGAGGTTCTCCCGAACGGCCCATCGAACGAATAGCAGTGGATCCTGCCCTTGGTCACCCCCAGATTGGCCAAAATCATCCGCGTATCCAGTCCGCCCGTCGTCGACAATCCGATCGGGCCGTCGGACTTGAGATAGGCGGGAAGCCTTCTCACGAACGTCGATCGCAGCTTCGCATAGAACTCGTCCGGCCGAGCTTCGGAAGGTTCTCCCAGGCATCAGGCGAAAAGTACGTCCGCCCTTCGAGAACGCCGTTCCGGCGGCGCGTCCATAGAGCGGCCGCGGGGAGGACTTTGATGCCTTGAAAAAGGCTGCGATTCTCGAGGACCGCCCCGCAACTCAACCATTCGCCCAGGCCCTGGAGATCGAACGCGCGCAACCCCGGGCGAATCGCCAGGATGGATTTCGCTTCGGACGCGAAATAGAAGGCGTCGGGCTCCTCGTGAATATAGAGACGCTGCATGCCGAATCGATCATTGAATAGGAATGACCTTGCCCTGCCGCGAATCAATGATCAATCCGTGGAAGAAGCCGTTTAGATAGGGAAAAAACGACTCGCCCTTTTCGAGCATAGAGCGGGAGGAGGACCTCGGCATTATCTACGGAACATCCGGAGTTCGCTGGCCGCGACTTTCTTCTTCGTCGCCCTCGGGGGCAAAGTGCTCTCCCGCAAAGAACAGCACCACGTCGCCCGCTGCGCTCCTGATCGGGCAGGCAATCCGCATAAGAACCGCGATGGCTGGTCCACCCGACATAGGCTGCGAGCTCTCGTCGACATATGTTCCGGAAGCGAACGAATTCTCGTTTGTACATGCGGCAGTCATGCGCTGGAGCTCTTCGCCGAAGGGAGCTCGACGGCCCTTTTCCTATGATCCCGACGAGCCCAGGCATCAGCCCCCTTGGATCGTCGTCAGCTATCCGCAGACCAAGGCGAGGTGGGCCAGAGCCTTGTGCATGGTCGCCTGCCCCCAATGGATCATGGCGGCCTTATTATTGACGCCCCGGGCATAATGGCGGAAATAGAAATGGCCATCCCGATCCTGCATGTGCGCGATATACCAGGACGCCGTCTTCAGGGCCATCGTTCCGGCTCCGGGATCGTCCCCGGCGAAAAGGCATCAGGGTATCGATGGCCTGGGAAGCGCATTGGATATCGATCGGGCCTCGTCTTGTCGTGGTAGTACCGGACACGGCCGTCGGGCTCAAAAAAGTGCCTGATGAAATACGCGTATCCTTTTTCCAGCTGCTCCGAGAAGCCCCGATCCCCGAGAGCCTCCTGGTATCTTCGCAGAGCATCGAGGTTATAGCCCGTATGGAAAGCGTCGATCCAATGGTGTTTTTCCTCGTCCCCGTAGAACCACGCCCCGTCGTCCCGCTGCCTCGCGCAGCTGTACTCCATCGCCCGCCGGGCGACCTGTTGACACTCGCCGCGGCCGGTCGCTGCGGCGGCGCCGGCCAGGAAGGCCGCCCCGATCATATTGGAATTGTGGATCGACCTCTGGCTGGGCATGATGTAGCTCAAGCACGAGCCGCTGTCCGTATTCTCCCGGGGCAGGGCCATCACCCAATCCGCGATGCTCCGGATGATCTCGAGGTGGCGCGGTCGGCCGAACAGGGCGTAGGCCTCGAGGAAGACCTGGCCGATCAGGCCTGTCCAGACGACAGTGGATACGTCCTTGGGGATGTGGCCGCTCCGGCTCGAATAGGTGAAGTGATTGCCCCAGCTGTGTCCGGGGATAGAGGGGGGATTTGTTCTTGTCCAGCCAGTCCAGGCAGTCCAGGGCCTTGTCCCGATAGTCGTGTCGTTCGTCTGCCGGTATCTCTTCAAGTACCCCCACGCGACATAGCCTCGTCCCCTTGGTCGAATCGAGGGGCTTGACGCCGAGGAGTGGCCTGAGATTGAAGGGCGACGCGCCGCACGGCCTGCTGGAGGACCTGCCGGGCCAATCGGGAATTCATCGTCAACGGGAGCAGGAAGGACGTCAGCCCGTCGAACGGTTCGTATCCTTTGAAATCATGGTCCTCGATCCATTTTTCCACCCGGTCGAGGCTCTCGCGTGATCGATCCGAGGGAAGTCTTCACCCGATATCGCCCGTTCGCGCACTCCGATATCCCTCGGAGCGTCTATGAATGGAGCTCAAGCGACCGCCGATCATGAGGAACAGGGATGCGGGATGACCCGATCGTAAGCCATCCTCAATTTCTGTTTTTGCAGCTGCCAGCTCAGCAGGCTTTCTATCCTCTCCCTCCCGATCTCGCCCATTGCCGCCCGGCGGGCGGGATCATCCAGAAGTGCCAGAATGGCATCCGCGAATTCAATGACATCGTTATTTCTGATGTGGATCGCCGATTCCCCCGCGGTGAACTCGCTTTCGGTGGTATGGAACTGCACGACGGGTTTTCGAAAGCACATGTATTCCATGATCTTGATCATGGTCGACTTATCCGTGAAATCGTTCCTGAACTCGGGATTGACGCAGACATCCGAGGTCGCCAATATCTCATACAGCCGCCTATCGGGAACATAGCCGAAGAACTGGACATTTTTTTCTAAA
Organism: uncultured bacterium; assembly: GCA_963743755.1. Taxonomy (GTDB): domain Bacteria; phylum Acidobacteriota; class Aminicenantia; order Aminicenantales; family Saccharicenantaceae; genus RBG-16-66-30. Next base: position 1,593,566 of record CAVUQU010000004.1, on the reverse strand, counting down.
CCCATGGTCTTCGCTTCCCCGATCAGGCTCTTGAGATTCGGGCCGGTGCCGACAATGGCGAATTTGATGTCCCTCCTGTGTTTTTCCCGTACGATGTGATCGGCGGTTTTAAGGAGATTTTCGATTCCCTCCTGCTTCCCGATGATGCCGACATACCCGACCAGATACTTGAATCCGGCCATGAGGCCGGGATTGGGATCCACGTCCGGTATCGCCGAAATGTCGGGACCGTTCCTCACGACGATGACGTCGTCCTCTTTCTTGCCGCCCCGCTCGATCGCGATCTTCTTATAGCTCTCGTTGGTCGAGATGACCACGTCCGCGGCCTGGAAGGCCCGTCGTTCCATCCACAGGAGGACCTTGTGAATGACGTTCTTGGTCCCGTACTTGGCGATGTAGGTCTCCGGCGTCAGATCATGATGATCAAAGATGAATTTCACGCCCGCGACCTTGAACGCCAGCGCTATCAGGAAAACGTGGTCCGGGGGATTCGCGCTGTGGATGACCGAGAACGGGTGCCTGAGGAATACGCGGATCGAAAGCAACGATTCCCAAAAGAACGCATTGAGGTATTCGAGGATCGTCGCCCATTTGCTCGATCCTTCGATCGGGCGAGGATGACGATAGATCCGGATGCCGTCAACGATGGTGCGTCGATCGCTCCGGTTCCGGTCAAAAGGGCAGATGATGGAGACGTCGAAGCCGAATTCATGCGCTGTGCGCGCTTCGGCCCAAACACGCCGGTCGAACGGGACCGTGTTGTTTTCGACGATAAAAAGGATGTGTCCGCCCTTTACCATGAAACACCGTGATAATTCCTATGGGCCTTCCGCCCTCGAAAATCGATATTGACCAGATCGAAGATGGTCTTATCCTCGGGAACCTTTTCTGAGGGCTCCTGTTGAAGCCGTGTTCTTTGTTGACGATGACGATAACATCCGAATGGGCGATGACTTCGCGATGCGTCACCGGCCAGGAACCGGGAAATGAAAGGGATCCGCTGCATGATGTAGTCCCTGTTGCTCCCGACCAACTTGCGCCAGACTCACGCTCTCGTCGTAGATCTTGATATCGAATCCCTTTCCCAACAGTTTTTCCAGGATATCCACGATCGGGCTGCTCCGGAGATCATCCGTCCCCTCCTTGAAGCTCAGGCCAAAGAAGCCGATCTTCTGCTTGCCGAAATCGAGGATCTTCTCCAAGACCCGGTCTTTCTGGGTCTCGTTGCTCAATTCGATGTTCTCGAGAACCGGGCACTTCAGGTAATGATCGTGAGCGATGGCGCAGAGGGCCTTCAGGTCCTTGGGCAGGCACGAGCCGCCGTAGGCGAAACCCGGCTTGAGATAGCACGGAGAGATGTTCAATTTGGTATCGAGGCAGAAGATCTCCATGAGCCTGTGGGAGTCGATGTCCAAGGCCTTGCAGATGCTTCCGATCTCGTTGGCAAAACAGATCTTGAGAGCGTGGAAGGAGTTGTTGATGTACTTGATCAACTCGGCGATCTTCGTGTCCACATGGACGATCGGCGCGTCAATATGCTTGTAGACCCTTTTCATGATCTCGAGCCCCGCGATCGTCCGCCGCGCCGATCAGCGTGTAGGGAGGGGTGATGAAATCGCGCACGGCCGTACCCTCGCGCAAGAACTCGGGATTGGAAACGACCGTAAAATCCTTCCCGGGCTTTTTCTTGGATATCCGTTCGATGAGCCCCGTGACGATTTGATTGGTCCCCGGTGTGACCGTGGACCTGATGACCACCACATGAAAGCCGCTTTTCTTGGCTATGGCCGGGGCGATGTCCCGGACCACTCCGAAGATGCCGTCAAGATTCAAATGCCCTTCCTTCGTGGAGGGGGTGCCCACGCAGATGAAGCTGACTTCTGTTTGGAGGACCGCGGATTCGGCATCGAGAGTCGCGGATATCCTCCGTTTCATTCTCTGGGCCTTGATGATCCGTCCCAGGTCTTTTTCGACGATGGGCGACTCGCCCCGGTTGATCCGATCGACCTTGTCCGGATTGAGATCGACTCCCGTGACGACATGGCCGCCCTGGGCCAGACAGGCCAGGCTGACACTCCCGACATAGCCCAATCCGAAGATGCTGATCCGCACGTTATCCTCCAACCCCGGCCCGGGCCGTTTTTCGGGAGATGAACGCCACGATCTTCTCGAGGGAATCGAGATTGTCGGGGGTGATCTCATCGGCCTCGACACGGAGGGAGTACTCTTTTTCGATATGTCCGACCAGCTCCAGGACTCCCGTGGAATCGAGGATGCCCTTTTCGAGGAACGATTCGCTGTCTCCGAAAGCGTCAACCCTCGCCAAAGGCAGGACGGAATTCGTAAGGAATTCTCTCAAGGACGCTTTGATGGCTATGGCATCATGGCCGACCATGTTCATTCCGCGCTCCTTCCCAAAAAGCCATTTGAAGAGATTAATACCCGGTCAACAACTAATAGCTTACAATAACTCAAACAAGGCCTGGAATCCACTTCCTTGATGAATCGGGGGGTGATTTCGTCGCTGGCGGCATCACCTCTAGGGAGGAGATCGGTATCTCGAATATGTTGGTCCGGCAACCTCACTCCGCCTCCCCGCTATCTTGACTCCCCTAGGGAATAGTACTAGATTTTCCCCATCCATCGGCGGTCGAGATCATAGTGGAAAGCAGAAAACGAGTTGGGCCTTGAAGGCGCTGAATGATGCTCCCTGATTATATCCTGATCACGCCCGCCAGGAACGAGGAGGCCTTCCTGGAAGAGACCATTCGTTCGGTCACCGGCCAAACGGTACTGCCCGAACAATGGGTCATCGTCAGCGACGGTTCCACGGACAGGACCGACGAGATCATTCAAGACCATGCTTCCCGCCACGCCTGGATCCGATACCTGAGACGGCCGGAACATGTCCGACCGTCAGTTCGCGGCCAAGGCCCATGCGTTCGCCGCCGGCTACGCCGCTCGGCCGGACGACTCCTCACGACATCGTCGGGAATCTCGACGCCGATCTGTCCTTCGAATCCAGATACCATGGAATTCCTCATGGACCGGTTCGCCGAGGACCCGGGCTCGGAGTGGCCGGAGTCCCCTTCGTCGAACAGACGGGCGGGGCCTACGACTACCGGTTCACGAACATCGAGCACGTGTCGGGCGCCTGCCAGCTCTTCCGGCGCGAATGTTTCGAGGCCATCGGCGGGTACAAACCCATCGAGGGCGGCGGCATCGACTGGCTGGCCGTCACGACCGCGCGGATGATGGGCTGGAAGACGAGGACCTTCACCGAGCGGACCGTCCTCCATCATCGCAAGATCGGAACCGGCGGCAGCAAGAGACTCGGCTTCCTATTCCGTCAGGGTGTCAAGGAATACTATCTGGGAAACCACCCCGTATGGCAGATTTTCCGCGCCCTCTACCAGATGAAGCATAAGCCTTATGTCATCGGCGGGCATGGCCATCTTCACCGGGTATTTCATGTCGTTCATCAGGGGTGCGCGGAAGCAGGCGCCCCCGGAAGTGATCCGTTTCTGCCGGCGCGAACAGATGCGGCGTCTCGGCGCCGCCCTCAAGATCAGGAAATCCGGCGGGACGGACAGATAGGCAGGGTGGTCCGGTGGTTCAGCTCGCGCCTTCTTGACCGTTGCCTTCATCATCTACGCCTTGTGGCAGGATCTTCGCCAGGGCCGGCCCTTCTCTTTGGGGATGTGGATCTCCTTTATCTGGGTCGCCATAAATGCTTCGAGGCCGATCGTCTATTGGATCCATCCTAACCTGTTCGTAGGCTTCAGTCAGAGGATCGCCTGGGAGCAGCAACGGAGCATCGAAATCGTCCAGAGCAACGCTCTGGACCGGAATATCGTGATCGTCCTTATGGTTCTGGGACTGATCGCGTTGATGAAGCGCCGCCCTCAATTTCAGCTGAAGCTTTCGGACAACGGCTGGTTGATCGCGTTCTTCGTCTATTGCCTTGTCAGCATCTTCTGGTCGGACTTTCCGGGCCTCGTCTTCAAGAAATGGATCCGGTTCATCGGAGACGTCATCGTTGTCCTGCTGATCTTAACGGAGATCCATTCCGAGGAAAGGATCTACAGGATCATGCGCAGGATGGCGATCGTCTTCCTGCCGCTCTCCGCCCTGCTCTCCAAGTTCTATCCTTCGCTGGGAAGGATCTACACGGTCTATGGGACCCAAATGTGGGTGGGCGTGACCAGCCATAAGAATATGCTTGGGATCCTCTGTGCCTTCACAGGGATCGTCCTCGTCTGGCGAAATCTGGCCAAATGGCCAAAAGTGGATTTCCTGGACGTCGGTCTCCTCGTCTTGGCCGTTTACCTCCTGATCGGCTCAAAAAGCACGACATCGGTCATCGTCTTCTTTCTGGGCGCCTTCCTCCTCGTCGTCCAAGCCCGGATGAAGGGAAATGTCCGGAAGCTCAACCGCGCCATCGTCATCGGGCTTTGCTCTCTGCTCGTCATGCAAGTCCTGGCTGTCTCTTTCCTCGGCGAGTCGTTCGCGACGGCTTTTTTCGCCGCCGCCGGAAAGGATACTTCTCTAACCGGGAGGATTCCCCTCTGGCAGGAGCTGATCGAGATGGGCGGACAGGCCCCACTCTTCGGGTGCGGCTTTGCCTCCTTCTGGCTCAGCGCCGACCGGCTCGCGGAGCTCTGGAGCAGGGTCAATTGGACCCCGACAACGGCCCACAACGGCTATATCGAGATCTTTTTGGACCTGGGGATCGTCGGACTCCTCATCCTCTTCTTCCTCCTTGCGCAAACCTACAAGAACATCATGAATTCGTTCGAAGACCACCCCGAACTCGGCAAGCTCAAGGTCGTCTTCTTTGCCATGGTCTTCTTCCACAACTTCTCTGAATCGAGCTACGGAAAGCCTTCGGCCCTGATCTGGCTGCTCTTTCTCCTGTCCTCCATCGTCATCAGGGCCAAGCCTAGCCCGGAAATCGGCGCCTGACACCCCCTCTCACCCCTAGGGGTGAGAAAGAGCCCGTTTTTATCACCCCTGGAACCCCCCCCCGGGGTGATGTGGGAGGGGAGCCCCGCCGTTTAACATGACCCCGACAGGCAATTTGTCGTGAGGTTCACTATGATAGAGGACCGAATAATTTCATCAAGGAGCCGTATTTCAACATGAACGTTCCATTCGTCGACCTCAAGGCCCAGTACCAGTCCATCAAGTCCGAGATCGACCCCGCCATCCAGTCCGTCATCAGCGAGACCGCCTTCGTCGGCGGCAAGTACGTCGAGGGATTCGAAAAAGCCTACGCCGAGAAGCTCGGCCGGAAGCACTGCGTCAGCTGCGCCAACGGCACCGACGCCATCTACATCACCCTCAAGGCCCTGGGCATCGGGCCCGGCGACGAGGTCATCACCGTCGCCAACAGCTTCATCGCGACATCTGAAACCATCAGCCAGGCCGGCGCCAAGCCCGTCTTCGTGGACATCGACGAGTACTTCCACATCGATCCGAAGCAGATCGAGGCCAAGATCACGCCCAGGACCAAGGCGATCATCCCCGTCCACATCTTCGGACAGCCCGTGGACATCGACACCGTCAAGGCCATCTGCGACAAGCATAAGCTCCATCTCATCGAGGACTGCGCCCAGTCCCATTTCGCGACCACCAAGGGCAGGAAGACCGGAACGTTCGGCATCGCCGGGACGTTCAGCTTCTACCCCGGCAAGAACCTCGGGGCCTACGGGGACGGCGGGGCCATCGTCACGGACGACGACGACTTCGCCCGGCAGGCCCGGCTGTTCGCCAGCCACGGCTCTCTCCTGAAGCACATCCACGAGATCGAGGGCATCAACAGCCGGCTCGACGCCATCCAGGCCGTCGTGCTCAAGGCCAAGCTCGGCCACATCGACGACTGGAACAAGGCCCGCAACAGCCACGCCCTGAAGTATAACGAGGTTTTGAGCGGCATCCCCCAGATCAAGACCCCCAAGCTCCGGCCCGACACCTTCCACATTTTCCACCTCTACGTCATCCGGGCCGAGAGGCGGGACGACCTGGCCGCCTTCCTCAAAGATAAGGGCGTATTCACCGGAATCCACTACGCCAAGGCCCTGCCTCTGATGCCGGCCTATCGCTATCTCAACCACAAGCCCGCGGACTTCCCCGTCGCCTACGAGTGCCAGGACCAGATCCTGTCCTTACCCATGTTCCCCGAGCTCACGGACGGGCAGATCACCTATGTCGCGGATTCCGTCAGGGAGTTCTACAGGCAATAGCACGGCTGAGAGACCAGAATATGTGTCATAACAAGATCCCCATCGACGGCCTTTCGCCAAGAGGCTGCCCTGCGGGATTTCACATCATTATTACAGGGAGCGGGAATCATGCTTAACATCGGTGTCGTCGGATACGGTTATTGGGGACCCAACGTGGCCCGGAATTTCCACGCCGTGGCCGGGGCCAAGCTGATCGCGGTCAGCGACGTCTCGGAGAAGCGCCTGGCCGCGGCCCAGGCCACGTTCCCCTTCATCACGGCGATGAAGGACCCTCTCGAACTCATCCATTCCTCAACTGTGGACGCCGTGGCCATCGTCACGCCGGTCTTCACCCACTACGAGCTGGCCAAGGCAGCGCCCTCGAGGCCGGCAAGCACGTCTTCGTCGAGAAGCCCTTCACCTCGACCGAGCGCCCAGGCCGAGGAGCTCATCGACCTGGCCGCGCGGAAGAACCTCAGGATCATGGTGGATCACACCTTCCTCTTCACGGGCGCCGTCCAGCAAGATCAAGCAGCTCATCGACGACGGGCGACGCTGGGCAAGCTCTTCTACTACGACTCCGTCCGGGTCAACCTGGGGCTCTTCCAGCACGACGTCAACGTGATCTGGGACCTGGCCCCGCACGACCTGTCCATCATGGACTACGTCATCGAGCAAGAAGCCGGTGGCCGTCGCGGCCCACGGCATCGGCCCACTTCGAGCGGACATGCGAGGACATCGCCTACGTCATCGATCTACTTCGACGACAACGTTCATCGCCCACTTCCACGTCAACTGGCTCTCGCCCGGTGAAGGTCCGGACAGACGCTGATCGGCGGCGAGAAGAAGATGCTCGTCTGGAACGACCTCGAGCCCGACGAGAAGATCAAGATCTACGACAAGGGCGTCGAGGTCAAGAGCGCCAACGGCAGAAGAACGGCATCTACGAGCTCCTGGTGAGCTACCGGTCGGGCGACATGTGGGTCCCGAAGCTCGAGCAGACCGAGGCCCTCAAGGTCGAGGCCCAGTACTTCGTCGAGTGCGTCGAAAAGAACCAGGACCCGTTCAACGACGGCGAGGCCGGGCCTCGAGGTGGTCCGCATGCTGGAGGCCGCGGACGCAGTCCCTCAAGCAACGGCGGCAAGCGAGATCGAGCTGTGAAGGAGACCCCCATGGAATTCTGCAGAGTCGCCCCCGACGTCAAGCTCGGGAAGGACGTCAAGATCTTCGCACTTCGTCAACCTCTACGGCTGCGCGATCGGCGACAACACCAAGATCGGCGACCTTCGTCGAGATCCAGAAGAACGCCAACGATCGGCAAGAACTGCAAGATCTCCAGCCACACCTTCATCTGCGAGGGGGTGACGATCGAGGACGACGTCTTCATCGGCCACAACGTCACCTTCATCAACGACATGTACCCGCGCGTCGACCGCCGAGGGCGGCGGCCTCCAGACCGAGGCCGACTGGAAGGTCGATCCCGACGCTTCATCCGGAAGGGGCCTCGATCGGCTCGAGCGCGACCATCCTGGCCGGCGTGACGATCGGCGAGGGCGCCATCGTCGGCGCCGGCAGCGTCGTGACCAAGGACGTCCCCCCGGGGACGATCGTGGCCGGGAATCCCGCCAAGGTCTTGCGAAAGATCGAAGGAAAGTAGATAATAGGGGGCGATTTTGGACAGAGGGGTTTTTTAAGTTATGCTCAACGAGAAGGAAGCCGTTCGCCGCAGATTCCTGATCTTCTGCGACATCTGCGTTCTCGTCCTGGCCTACGTCTTCGCGCTTCTCGCTAACAACCTCCTCAGCCCCCCGGCCATGCCGCTCCTGAAATACTGGGCGGCCCTGGCCTTCGCCATCCCCTACTGGCTGCCTGGCGCTCTACGCGAACGGCATGTACCTATCCATGAGGACCCGCTCCTATCTGGAGATCCTCTGGGCCGTTATCAAGGCCGCCGAATAGTGACGTTCCTCCTGCTCGGGACGGTCCTCTTCCTCTTCAAGCTCCAATTCATGAGCCGGCTCTTCTTCATGCTCTTGATGGGATTCAGCTTCGTGTTCATCTGGCTCGAAAAGACGGCCATCTTCATGAGCTCCCATTACGTCCGCCGCCAGGGGCTCAACACGCGCCGCCTGCTCGTCGTGGGGACGGGCAAGCGGGCCGACGAGTTCGTGAAAAGGGTCGACAAGCATCCCGAGTGGGGCTTCGAGATCCTCGGGGCCATCGACGACGAGCCCGGCCGCGGCGTCACCCGGGTGGGGCGCCTGGAAATCATCGGCAACCTGGAGGACATCCCCAAGATCTTCCACCGGGACGCCGTGGACGAGGTCGTCTTCGTCGTCCCCCGGTCGCGGCTGAATTCGCTCCAGGGCGCGATCGAGGACTGCGAGACCGAAGGGGTCGTGGTGACCGTCGCCGTCGACCTCTTCGACACGAAGCTCGCCAGGTCCTCGGTCGCCGAGCTCGACGGCATGCCCCTGCTCCACTTCAAGACGACCCACGCCAAGGAGTGGGAGCTTCTCGTCAAGCGCCTGTTCGATTTCGCCGCGTCCGGGCTGGGGGTCCTGGTCCTTTCGCCTCTCTTTCTCATCATGGCCATCCTGATCAAGGTCACTTCGAAGGGGCCGGTCTTCTTCAAGCAGAACCGGCTGGGCCTGCGCGGGCCGGAGGTTCACCCTCTACAAGTTCCGGACGATGCGCCAGGGCGCCCACGACGTCCTGTCGCGAGGTCCCCGATCTCGACTCCATGACCACGCCCGAATTCCGGGAGAAGAAGACGAGCTGGATCACGCCCGTCGGGCGGTTCATGAGAAAGTTCAGCATCGACGAGCTGCCCCAGCTCTTCAACGTCTTCGTCGGCCACATGAGCATCGTCGGCCCGCGGCCGACGGTCCCCGACGAGGTCGAGAAGTACAAGGACTGGCAGAGACGCCGCTTCTCGATGAAGCCGGGCATCACCTGCCTGTGGCAGGTCAACGGCCGGAACAACATCGCCTTCGAGGACTGGATGAAGCTCGACCTCGAGTACCTGGACAACTGGTCGCTCTGGATGGACGCCAAGATCCTGATGAAGACCGTGCCCGTCGTCCTGTTCGGGATCGGGGCGTATTGAAAAACGACCGAAGGCGAAGATCCGAGAATGCATAAAAAGCTATCGTCAGCGCTTGTCATCTCGGCCGTCTTGGCCTGCCTCCTCGGTTCGCCCGGCTTTATGGCCGCCCAGGGCAACACCTGGGTCGGCATCAACCTCGAACAAATGGTCAACGCCGCCCGCTTCCGGCTGGGAGCGCTCCGACTGAACGCGTCCCTCGAGCTCACGAACGCGGGCTACGACAGCGACGTCTATTACGGCTACTTCGATGAAGCCGTCCCCGACTACACCTTCTCGGCCGGCCTCCCGGTCCAGATCCTCCTGCCGCTCAGCAAGAAGGTCGTTCTGGAGGTCTCCGACACGCCCCAATACCTGTTCTTCCTCGACACGCAAAGAGAAAGAGCCTGGAACAACACCTTCCAGGGTGCGCTCCATTTGGCCCTCGACGAGATCTATATCCAGGCGGGCGGCAGATCGGCCAACGTCCGGCGGCGTTTCAGCCCCGAATTGGATGTCAATGTCCGGGAAAAGACGAACGGCCTGAACGGACTCGCGCTCTGGCAACTCTCGAGAATGACCTCCCTCGCTCTTATCTACGAAGGGGCGGAATACCGCTACAGCGACGCCGAGTACCTCGGGACGAATATCTCCGAACTCTTGGACCGGCGCGAGGATTTTTTCGACTTCGTCACCTATGTCCAGCCCGGCCCCAGAACGAGGCTCTTCGCGGACGGGCAATTCGGCACCTACAGGTTCGCGGCGACGGAGGCGGCCAATCGGAACGCGAAAAGCTATGCCTTTTTCGGCGGCGTCGAGTTCATCCCCAGGACCGGCGAGGTCCTCCAGAGGATCGGCGCCCGCGGGACCGCTGCGTTTGGGCTACATGCGTCTCGACGTCGACGAACCCGGAGTGCCGGACGGATCCGGGATCACAGGGGATGCCGACGTCTCGTTCGAATTCCTGAAGAAAACGACCGGACGGATATCGTTTTCCAGGGGCTTTCAATTCTCGATCTATTCCGGGGCGAGCTATTACTTGATGACACGCTACGGCGCCGGGATCGCGCGCCATCTCTCGCGGCGAGCCACTCTGTCCTATGACTTTTCCTATACGAACAACGACTATCCCGGAGACACGTCCTTCGCAGGCGTGAACAACCGCTTCTTGAGCCATGGACTCAGGCTGGAGCTCAAGCTGGCCCGATATCTGGACCTGACCTTGTTCGGCACCCTGTCGCAGAGGACGCAATATGCGTCCGATCCGGTCCTGAATAGGAACTTCTTCGGATTCAACCTTGTTTACGGCTTCGGCGGGACGGGCATGTCGGCCCCCGTCGGCGGATTGTCGCGATGATCCGTCGCCCTCTCCCGTGGACGGAGCGACTAAAGGCATATATAATGCTCGAAAGGGACGACCATGAAAGCGATTCGTATCAATAAAGTCAAGAGCGCTGGCTCTCGCCGTGAGTATCCTGGTCACCTTCTGTTCTGTCCCCCCGGCCTTCCCCCTCCAGGAGACCCAGGCGGTCCACGGTCAACGACTATCGCATCGGGCCGAAGGACCTTCTCGAGATCACCGTGTTCGAGCTGCCCGAGCTCAACCAGACGGTCCGCGTCTCGGAGGACGGCTCGATCACGCTGTCGCTGCTCGGCAAGGTCGAGGTCGCAGGTTTCACCGCCCAGGAGCTCGAAGTCCGGATGGCCGCGCTCCTGGACCAGCAGTACACCAAGGGCGCCCACGTCACGGTCTTCATCAAGGAGTATCAGAAAATCTCCGTCATCGGTGCCGTCGGCCGGCCGGGCATGTACGAGCTGGTCGGGCCCACGACCCTGATACAGGCCCTTGCCCAGGCGGGAGGACTGACGGCCCAGGCCATGAACGAGATCTTCGTCTACCGGACGGGCCCGGACGGCAAGCAGGAGAGGATCGTCATCGTCCTCGAGGACGGCAATCCTGAGACGAACATCGAGCTGAAGCCGAAGGACGTCCTGACCGTCCCCATCGATCAGTCGCTCAACGTCTTCGTCTACGGCGAGGTTAGAACACCCGGCGTTATCCCCTACATGAGCTCGAAGAAGATCACCCTGCTCCAGGCCATCGCCCAGGCAGGAGGAACGACGGAGTGGGCCAAGAAATCCAAGGTCGTGATCAAGCGCCGGGACAAGCGAACCGACAAAGAGATGAAGATCAAGATCAATCTGAAGAAGATGATCAGCGGCAAGATCGCCGATATCGTCCTCATGGAGGGCGATGTCGTCATCGTCCCCTGAAAAGGGAATATCGCGAAGGAAGCTGACAATGTCCACAGAGATCGCCAAGGAACCCCAAGCCGGGCTTCTATCCCAAGTCCAGCACTACTGGCACATCCTCCTCAAATGGAAGTGGACGGCCGTTCTCTTGTTCTTGGCTGTCGTGGGCGCCGTCGCGATCTACACATTGACCGCGACCCCCGTCTATACGGCCAACGGGACTCTATGGGTCGAAGACGACCCGAACATCCTGCCTTTCGAGGATGTCCAAGCGATCGCTTCCGGCTCAAGCCTCGGAAGCCAAGCCCGGCTCCTGCAGAGCAGGGCCCTGGCTTCCGACACGATCGATAAGCTGAAGCTCTACGAGAATCCCGATTTCGCGGGAAAGCCGAAAAAGGGAGAACCTCTGCCCGATCCCGCAGATCCGATCATCCGCGAAAGGCTCGTGCAGAGGTTCTTGAAGAAAGTCACCGTCTCAGCGAAAGAGCGGACCCAGCTCGTCGACGTCAGCTTCAGCAGCCGCAACCCGAAGCTCGCGGCCGACGTCTTGAACGCCCTTTTCGACGGCTATATCGAGCTGCTCGTCAAGAAGAGATATCACGGCCTCGGAGCAGGCCACGGAGTTCCTGAACGCCCAGATCGCCGAGATCCGGACCGAGATCGACAAACAGGAAAGGGCCCTCAATCAGTACGGTTCCGAAAGGGATATCCTGCCGCTGTCCACGGCCGAAGCGCCGTCCGTGGCCCGGATCGGGGAGGTCAACAGCGCCCTGACGGCCGCGACGCTCGACCGGGTCAACAAGTACAACACCTACAACCAGCTGCAATCGGCCCCGTTGGGCGAGATCCCCAACGCGCCGGTGGGCAGCCTCATTCAGAGTCTCCGGGAGCAATACATCACGCTCAGCCGCGATTACGCCACCCGGCTGACGACGGTCAGGCCGGAATTCCCGGCCATGCAGCGTCTGAAGTCGGAGCTCGACGCGGCCACGGAAGCGCTCAAGAACGAGACCCAGAACCTCATCCGGATCGCCTACAGCGAATACCAGACCGCTCTCACCAATGAGCAATCCCTGCGGGCCTTTTGAACACCCAGAAGAACGAAGCGTACAAGGCCAGCAGCAATTCGGTCGTCTACAACAGCATGAAGATCGAGCTCGAGAACCGGAAATCCCTGCTCGAAGCCCTGTCCAAGCGCCAGAGCGAGACGGATGTCTCATCGAGGCTCAAAGGATTGGAATCGCTCAACGTCTGGGTCGTCGACAAGGCGGACTATCCGCTCAGGCCGACATCCCCGAATAAGAGAAAGAACCTCCTCATGGGTCTCCTGGCCGGGCTGGCCGGCGGGATAGGGTTGGCCGTGGGACTGGAATTCCTGAATCACACCGTCAAGACGACCAAGGACGTGACGAAATCGATCGGCATCCCGACGCTGGGAACGATCCCGGCCTTCGAGGCCGAAGCCAAGCCGAAGGGTCCCATCGCGGAATTCGCCAGGATCCGGTCCATATTCAAGGGCAAAGGCGAAGGGAGGGAAGGCAGACCATCGAGGCACAAGGACGAAGGCAGGCCTCGCTTCCTCACTCCCAACGGATCCTCCGCGGATCCCGTCGAAAAGGAAAGCTGGAAGAACAGGATCGAGCTGATCGCGGCCCGCGAATCCCAATCGATCCAGGCGGAGAGCTACCGTTCGATCAGAACGACCCTGCTCGTGTCCTCCCCCCCGGGCAGGATCAAGACGATCCTGTTCACGAGCCCGCTGGCGAGAGAGGGGAAATCCTCCACCGTTTCCAACCTGGGTGTGACTCTGGCCGAATCCAGCAAGCGCGTCGTCATCGTCGATTCCGATCTGCGGAAGCCCAAGCAGGCGAGAATTTTCGGTTCCGGCAGCGCCAACGGTCCGGGGCTGAGCCGTTACCTGAGCTCCCACATCGAGCCGGCGGATGTCGCCAAGCCCACAGAGATCCCCAACTTGCACCTGATCACGAGCGGACCGCTGCCGGCCAATCCGATCGAGCTCCTCACGTCCGAGAAGATGGACGCGCTCATCGCCTACCTCAAGCGGAGCTTCGATTTCGTCCTGCTCGACACGCCGCCGCTCCTGGCCGTCTCGGACGCCCTGGCCATGGGGCCGATGGCCGACGCGATCATCCTGGTCGCGCGGGGCGGGCAGACTCCGATCCAGGCGATGAAGCAGGCCAAGCAGAAGCTCGATGCCCACAAGCTGAAATGCCTGGGAGTGATCCTGAACGGCGTCGACCTCGTCGAGCAGGACGGCTACTACGCCCGCGAGTATTATCACTACTCCAAAGCCGAGTAGGTTCGGGGTCGGACCTCAGCATCTTATCTAATTTCAGTATCTTAACCTCATCATAGAGGTATTCCCCTATCTGATAGCGGCCTGATTTTTAAGATTTTTTGGGGCAAAAACAAAGAAATTCCACCCTTGAAATCGGGCTTGGTCGCATGTATCCTCAGCCAGGGCACCCGACCCAGGCAAGATTTCGGTGATCGTGGCCGGAAGCGTCATTCCCGAAAGGAGGAGGCTGTGAATCTGAAACTCCGTACTCGAGTCCATGCCCTGCCTGTGCTTCTCGCGTCTCGCCGTCATAATGGTCCTTTCCTCCTCCTGCTCGAAGAACGCCCCTGCCCCCCCCGCGGCGCCCCCTGAGCTCGCCAAGGCGTCGCGCGTCGACGCCAACGGCTGGATCAACGTCCACCTCGAGGGGACGCCGCGCGAGATCGGTTTCCAGCACGGCTGGTTGCTGGCCGCGGAGATCGACGATTTCCTGAAAGCCCTCTCTCACTTCCTCGTGGGTTCGACGAAGCGCGACTGGGCGTTCTTCCGGGCGTCTACCGAACGCATGTTCTGGCCCAAGCTCGAGCCCGAGTTCCGGGAGGAGATCGAGGGCATAGCGGCCGGCCTCCGCGCCCGCCTCCCCCGCTCCGCCTACGACGCCATCGACATCACGGCCCTCAACGGCTGGATCGAGCTCGCCTGGTACTATGTTCCCTATCTCGACGAGATGGCCCGCAAGGGGGCCGGCGACAACAAGGCCCCCGGCTACTGCAGCGCCTTCATCGCCACGGGGAGTTGGACGGAGGGCGGCGGCATCGTCGTCGGCCATAACAACTGGATCGACTACATCGTCGGCGCGCGCTGGAACGTCATCGCCGACATCGTCCCGGCGACGGGCCACCGCATCCTGATGGACACGATGCCGGGGGCCATCCACAGCGGCGACGACTTCGTCGTGAACGGCGCCGGGCTCGTCTACACCGAGACGACCATGGGCACCTTCAAAGGCTTCCGCGAGGAGGGCACGCCCGAGTTCATGCGGGCGCGGAAAGCCGCCCAGTACGCGGCCTCGATCGACGACTTCGTCCGCATCATGAGCGCCGACAGCAACGGCGCCTACGCCAACGACTGGCTCGTCGGCGACACGAACACGGGCGAGATCGCCAAGTTCGAGCTGGGGTTGAAGAACCAGAGGCTGTGGCGCACGAACGACGGCTATTTCGTCGGTTCGAACTTCCCCGGCGACGAGAAGGTCATCGCCGAGGAGACGACCTTCAACGCATCCGACACGACCCAGTCCGTGCTCGTCCGCAAGGCCCGTTGGGAACAGCTGATGGAGGAGTATAAGGGCTACATCGACGTCGAGGACGGCAAGCTCTTCGAGGCCGACCACATCGACATGGCCACGGGGAAAGAGGGCTCGAACAGCAACGTCCTGTGCGGGCACGTCGACGACGATCCCAAGGGGACGCCCGAATTCAGTTGGGCGCCGTTCTCGCCCGCCGGGTCCGTCCAGGGCAAGGTGACCTCGAGTGCCCTCGTGAAGGAGATGAAACTGTGGGCCCATATGGGCCACCCCTGCGGACGGGACTTCGTAGCCAAGGATTTCCTGGCCGGACACCCCGAATACACGTGGCAGGCGCCCTTCCTCAAGGACCTGATCGCCCGGCCCTGGACCCTGTTCGAAGCGAAGAAATGAGCTGGACGGAGTTCATCTCCCAGATCTACTGGCGGCCGCGGATCGGCGACGCCAGTTTCATGGGCTGGCTCACCGTCGCGGCCTACGGTCTGACCGCGATACTGTGCCTCATGGCTGCGCTCAAACAGAACTCCGGGTTGGGTGGCTCGAAGGCCGTCAACGTTACCGCCGCCGATGACAAGGGAACGCGACTCCAGCGCCGCCTGTGGCTGGGGATCACTGCAGTCATGTTCCTCCTGTGCCTGAACAAACAGCTCGACCTGCAGTCTCTCCTGACGAACATCGGCCGGATCGTCGCGAATCGGGGCGGGTGGTACGAGCAGCGGCGCACGGTCCAATTCTGGTTCGTCGTCGCCGTCGGCCTGGCCAGCATTGCCACGTTCGTCTTCCTGGCCTGGAAAACCCGATCGATCTTCAGGGGAAGGGCCTGGCTCCTCCTCGGCTTGAGCCTGCTGTTGCTCTTCGTCGTCATGCGCGCCGCTTCCTTCCACCACGTCGGCGTTTTTCTCGAGCAACGGGTCCTGGGCCTCAAGCTGAATTGGATCCTGGAACTGGGAAGCATCGCCCTGGTGGCGATCAGCGCCGGCCAGGCCATTCGCCGCCCTCGACCGGATTAACTCTCCCCGATCCCATCCGCCAGGCTCTTCAAACCGCCCTTTCTGGCGCCCAGCGCGGGCCGGGGCTCGAGCCCGACCATGGCGAGGACGTTCTCCCAGCGGTAAGCCCAATCGTGCCGGAGAAGCGCTTCCCGAGCGTTCCTTCGGCTGATCTCCCGAAGCCTTCCGGTCTCGCGTGAGAGGCCGGCGATAACGCGGGCCGCGTCGGAGCCGTCGGGCTCGATCTCCACGACGGCGTCCGGCCAGCCGAATAGCTCCTGAAAAGAGGCGCTGACGGGCTTGCGGCCTAACAGCACCGCGCCGGCCGCGGCCCCCTCGTAATAGCGGGAGCCGAGCTCGCTCTGGCCCCCGCTTTCCTCGAGGGCGTTCATCTTCGCCGGCGCGACGAGGAAGAACCGGCTCCTTTTCGCCAGTCCGGCGACGAGATCGCGGTGCTCCCTGTGATCGAAAGCCTCGGCGTCGTTCAATCGGACAGAATCGTAGACATAATGGATCCCGCCGTTGCGGGCCTGGCCGAGCAGGGCTCGATGGACCGCGTCCAAACGGCGGCCGATGCTGTAAACGTCCACGACGCGCGCCCGCGGATCGGGGTACGGCGTGAAGCGCATGGTGTCGACGGCGTGGGGGATCCAGCGGCAAGGCCGCCCGAGGGCCTTCTCCAGGGCGCTCACGCTGCCCTCGAAGGTCACGGCGATGTGGTCGAACCGGTCCAGGAGGTGGATCCAATTCCTGTATCGCGGGATCCAGGCGGCCCACATCTCGTCGATCCAGCAAACGCTCGTCCCGCACTTCTCCTTCCACCCCTTGATCGAGTTCAGGACGAGAAGGTCGGTCCAGTTCTGGCAGAAGGCCACGAACAGGTCGTAATTCCGCTCGAGGCGGATCGTCCCGAGGCCGGGGTTCAGGGTCGGCATCGTCCTGGTAAAATCCACCCAGACGAGCTTCTTCTGCAGTTCGTCCCGGAACGGGAAGCCCGGGCGGGCCTTCGGGCAGATCAGGTCGACGTCGTCGATCTCCGCCAGCACGTCCTGCGCTTCGTAGACGGCCCCGTGGAAGACGGCTTTCCGAAACGTCCGCCAGGACGGCACGCAAATACGGGGTGACCCATGCGGCTTCATTGTAGTTTCGACGCGCGCTCCTCTAGACTCTAGCACCGCTTCAAGCCGGCATTCAAGTAAATTCGGGGTCGGACCTCAGCTTCTTATTCTATTTAATCAGGATAGCGTTCGTAATTGGCTCCTCTACAGTTTGGCCGAAGGACAATTTCGCTGTTTTTGGGCTCAAAAACGCAAAAGTTGCGAAACCGCCGGGCACGAGTTGATGTAAAATCGTTCCAAGAACATTCCCCCTGAGAGGAGGCCCCGCCCATGTCCAAGAAAACGCGCGCCGACCGCACCGCCGGCCTGCCCACGATTATCGCCATCTCGACGATCCTCGCGATCTTGGCCGCGGGCTTGGCCTGCAAGCCCTCGCCCGACCGGGCCGCGTCTTCCTCCCCTCGTTCCTCCGCCCGCATCCTGACGAATCAGGTCGGGTATGAAGCGAACGGGCCGAAGAGAGCCGTCATCCAGGCCCACGCCGGCGACGCCTTCACCACCTTTGCCGTCAAGAGCTTTCCCGGCGGCGAAACCGTCCTCTCGGGAACGCCCGTCCACGCCGGCCCTGTCGCCGGTTGGAAAGACTGGGACTTCTGGACGGTCGATTGGAGCGCCGTGAAAGCCGAGGGTACCTACGTCATCGAATGCACCTTGCCCGCCCAGTCCTCGACGCTCCTCCGCTCCCATCCCCTCCTCGTCCAGAAGAACGCGCTCCTCCGCAACACGCTCTCCGACGTCGTCTACTACTTCAAGGGCCAGCGCTCCTCCGGGCTCTGGGACAAGGCCGACCGCGCGATGACCTTTGAAGGCCGGCCCGGCATCGTCGACGTCCGCGGCGGCTGGTTCGATGCCACCGGCGACTACGGCAAGCACCTCTCTCACCTATCCTACTCGAGCTATTTCAATCCCCAGCAGGTCTCGCTTACCGCCTGGGCCCTGTTTCGGGCCCTGAGCGCGCTCGAGGAGCGCGACGGTCCCGCGGGGGCCGAGCCCGCCACCAAACAGTACCGCAAACGCCTTCTCGACGAAGCCCTCTTCGGCGCCGATTCCCTCGTCCGGCTCAAGGATCCGAACGGCTCGTTCTACATCACCGTCTCGGGGCGCGGCCCGGAGAAGAAGCCCGAGGACCGCCGCATCACCCCGAAGGCCGAGCGCCACATCATCCTGACCCCGGAGACCAAGGACAAGTTCCGCGACTACGGCCGGGAGAAGATCGCCGGCGACGCGGCCTACGAGGCGGGCTTCCGGGAGGGCGCCGGCCTCTGCATCGCCGCGCTGGCCCTGGCCGCGGCCCGGAGCGGGGCGCCGGGCGATCCCGGCTACGGCGTGAGCCGCGGCGAGGGCGACTTCACATCCGCCGCATACCTCGAGGCGGCCGAGGACGCCTTCGCCTTCCTCGAAAAGAACAACCTGCTCTTCACGAACGACGGCAAGGAGAACATCGTCGACGACTACTGCGCGCTCATCGCGGCCGTCCCGCTCTACGCCGTGACCGGGAAGCCGGTCTACAAGGCGGCGGCGGACAGGCGCGCGGCCTCGCTCTGGCCCGGCTCGCGTCCTGGTCGGCAGGCGCCGGGAAGGCCGTCTACACAGACTACTGGCGCGCCGACGACGAAGGCGGCGACCGGCCGTTCTTCCACCCCGTCGACGCCGGCCTGCCGGTCGTCGCCCTGCTGGAATATGCCGACATCGCGGACCCGGCCGACAGGACGAAGGCCCTGGCCGCCGTCGCCCGCTCCCTCGCCTTCGAGCTCGCGGTGACGGGCGAGGTGACGAACCCGTTCGGCTACAGCCGCCAGCTCGTCCAATCCAAGGATGGGTCGGCGACGCGCCGGTCGGCCTTCTTCTTCCCCCACGACACCGAGACCGCGCCCTGGTGGCAGGGCGAGAACGCCCGCCTCGGCTCGATGGCCGCGGCGTCGCTCCTGGCCGCGCGACGCCTGAGGGGTCGCGGACGACGGCTTCATCGACCGCGTCGCCGCCTTCGGCCACGCCCAGCTCGACTGGATCCTCGGGCTCAATCCCTACGACGCCTGCATGCTCCACGGCCACGGCCGCAACAACATCGCCTACATGTTCTTCGACTCCTGGGAGTACACGAACGCGCCCGGCGGCATCTGCAACGGCATCACGGGCGGGTACGCCGGCGCGGACGGGGAAGGCATCGACTTCGGACTGCGCTACGCCGAGACCGGCAAGGACGACGACTGGCGCTGGGCCGAGCAGTGGCTGCCGCACGCGGCCTGGTATCTGCTCGCGGTGGCGATCGGCGATTGAGCTATTTGTTGAATTCGGCGACGGCCCTGTAGAACGCGTTGAGATTGGCGAGCGGCGCGCCCGGCGGGATGTCGCAGCCGGACGAGACGATGAAGTTCTTGAAGGGACGCGTGGCCTCGAGCAGGGCCTTCGTCGCCTCCCCCGCGGCCTGCGGCGTCCCCTTCTGGAAGACCGCGACCGGGTGGAGGTTGCCGCCCAGGACGACGTCGGGCCCGACCCGGCCGAAGGCCGCCGCGATGTCGATCGCCGGGCCGAGGTGATAGAACCCCGCGCCGCTCGAGAGCAACCCGTCGAGATGATCGATCGAGGCGCGGCAGCTGTGCATGACGACCGCGAAATCCGGCGTCTCGACGGCCTTGATGATCCGCTTGACGAAGGGCGCCGAGAAGCGCGCCGCTCCTTCGGGCGAGAGGCGGCCCGCCGTCCCCTCGGCCACGATGACGCCCCAGGCGCCCGTCTCCCGGAACTCGAGGGCGTAGCGGCAGAGAAAGCCGGTCACGTTGTCGAGGAGCGTTTCGATCGTCTCGGGTTCGGCGGCCGCGGCCTCGAGCGTCTCCTTGATGCCGAAGAGACGCGAAGCCAGCGCGAACGGACCGAGCATCGCGCCCAGGACCGGCACGGACTCCCCCACCTCGGCGGTCAGGCGCCAGGCGGTCTCGATGGGGACGCGCGTCCGGGCATCGCCGGCGACGGGATCGGGGAGCGCGGCGGCTTCGGCGGCGTTCGTGACCAGCCGGCCCACGATCGTCGGGAGCTCCCGCGTCGAGAACTTGATCTCGCAGCCGTAGGCCTCGGCCTCGGCCGTCGTGTCGATGGCCGTCAGCATGACCGGCGTCCGGTAGCGGTCGGCGAGGGCCATGATCGCCTTGAACTGGGAGCCGGGGACGCTGACAAGGTCCTCGACGGATTCGCCGGTGATCTCGAGCCCGGCGCAGGACGCGATCGGCAGGGCGAGCCGTCCCGGGAATTCCTGCACGAACTTGGCTAAGCGCGTTTCCATGCCTGTAATCTATGCCATCCGGGTCCTTTGGTCAATCGATCACGGGGTCGGACCAGGCAAACATATTGCGAATAAAAGAATTAACCTCAAAATTTGTGAAATAATCCGGGCATTTTCGATGTTTTCGGGCCCGAAAACATCGAAATTTCCATTTCTTCGGCGCCCGGGGCAACATTCGGCCCGGCCGGTGCGTAAGTATGTGTGTATCGAGTTCGCATTGGGAAATCCCGGCGCTTCTACCGGACGGCCCGCGCAGAAGGCCTAGATCGGAGCGAACGATGAGATCCACGCAAATCATTAAGCAGCCCGCTCTATTCTGCCTCGGCCTCGGCTTTCGCCCTTGCGGTCGGGTTCGCGACCGGTTTCCCGATCGCCGCCGGCGCCTCCCCGCTCCCCTCCCCATCTTCTTCGAGTCGTCCCGCGCCTCCCCGCTCACCGGCCCAAACGCCCGCCCCCGCCGTCAAGACCGTCCAGGCCGTCCGCGCCGCCGAGCCCATCGCTCTCGACGGCCGCCTCGACGAAGCCGTCTGGCAGTCCGCGCCCGCCGCGACCGGCTTCACCCAGAACGATCCGAACGACGGCTCCCCGGCGACCGAGCCGACCGACGTCTGGGTCGCCTACGACGACCATGCCCTCTACATCGCCGCGTTCTGCCGCGACTCCGAGCCATCGAAGATCCGCAAGCGCCTCGGCCGCCGCGACACTCAGACCGACTCCGACTGGTTCATGGTCGCGGTCGATCCCTACTTCGACAAGCGCTCCGGCTACGCCTTCTATGCCAACCCGGCCGGCTCCATCACCGACGCCGCGCTCTCCAACGACGTCAACGACGACGATTCCTGGGACGGCATCTGGGAGACCAAGGCCGCCGTCAACGGCGAGGGCTGGACGGTCGAGCTGCGCATCCCCTTCAACCAGATCCGCTTCCCGAAGAAGGACGAGTACGTCTGGGGGGTCAACTTCCGGCGCATGGTCCGGCGCAAGAACGAGGAGTCGAGCTTCAGCTGGGTGCCGAAGACCGAGACGGCCTTCGTGTCGCGGTTCGCGCGGCTCGAGGGGTTGCGGGGCATCAGCCCGGGCGGACGCGTCGAGTTCATGCCCTATGCGGTCACGCAGGCGCAGCTCCGGCCCGCGCAGGAGGGAAATCCCTTCGAGACCGGCCATCGCGCCTCGGGCAACGCCGGCTTCGACCTCAAGATCGGCCTGAAGAGCAACCTGACGCTCGACGCGACGGTCAATCCGGACTTCGGGCAGGTCGAGGTCGACCCGGCCGTCCTCAACCTGTCGGCCTACGAGACCTACTACGAGGAGAAGCGTCCGTTCTTCATCGAGGGCGCGTCGCTGTTCAACAATTTCGGGCGCGGCGGCGTCTTCATGAACGCCAACATCAACTGGCCGACGCCCTCGTTCTTCTACAGCCGGCGCATCGGGCGCGAGCCGCAGGGCTACGTGACCGAGGACGGGTTCGCGCGGATGCCCGACCGCACGACGATCCTGGGCGCGGCGAAGGTCACCGGAAAGCTGGGCGGCAGCTGGAACGTCGGGTGGCTCAACGCCGTCACGGGGCGGGAGTTCGCGCAGATCGACCAGATCGGGACGCGCCTGACGCAGGAGGTCGAGCCGTTCACGTACTACGGGGCGCTGCGCGTCCAGAAGGACATCGCCGAGGGGCGGAGCGGGTTCGGGCTGATGGCCACGGGCGTCGCGCGCGACCTCGACAACGAGACGCTCGGCGGCATCCTCAACAAGAACGCCTTCTCCCTCGCGGCGGACGGATGGGTCTCGCTCGACAAGAAAAAGAACTGGGTCGTCGGTGGCTGGGCGGGCGCGACGCGGGTCGAGGGGACAGTCGAGCAGATCCTGCGCCTCCAGACGTCGTCGATGCATTATTTCCAGCGGCCGGACGCGACGCACGTCGAGGTCGACCCGACGGCGACGAGCCTCAGCGGTTGGGCGGGGCGGATCAACCTGGCCAAGCAGAGCGGCAACCTTCTCGTGCTGGCGAACGTCGGCGCGATCTCGCCGGGTTTCGACCCGAACGACGTCGGCTTCCAGTACGGCGGCGTCGGACGTCGTCAACCTGCAGTTCCTGCCGGGCTATCAGTGGACGAAGCCGGGCAAGGTCTTCCGCTACGCGCTCGTCCTCGGCGGGTGGTTCCGGAATTACGATTTCGAGGGGAACAAGATCTGGGACGGCGGGCTCCTCGAGTTCCAGGGGCAGCTCAGGAACTTCTGGATGCTCGACGCGATGTTCGCCTACAACCCGGACACGATCAGCAAGAACCTAGACGCGGGGCGGGCCGCTGGCGCTCATGCCGTCGGGATACCAGTGGAACCTGAACGTCGCGACGGACAGCCGGAAGCCGGTCGTGTTCGAGTTCTCCGGGACGACGTACCAGCGGCCACGGGCGACGGAGGAGTGGGGAGCGGAGTTCTCGGCGCGGTGGAAGCCGGGGTCGAACTTCAGCCTGTCGGTCGGGCCGACGCTCGAAATCTTCAAGCACGACATCCAGTGGGTGACGCGGGTCGACGGACGAGCTGATGACGGCGACGTACGGGCGGCGGTACGTGTTCGCGAGGATCGACGAGAAGGTGCTCGGGAGCGAGGTGCGGCTCGACTGGACGTTCACGCCGCGGCTGACGCTGCAGGCCTACCTGCAGCCGTATCTGGCGGTGGGGAAGTACACGCAGTTCAAAGAGCTCGCCGCGCCGAAGACGTTCGAATACAACATGTACGGGGCGGACGGAGCGGGGACGGGAGGCGGCGGCGGTGCGAGCGGGTCGACGATCGGGTACGATGAGGCGAGCGGCGTCTACACGGTCGATCCGGACGGAGAGGGTGGCGCGGCCGCGCCGTTCACGTTCGGGAATCCCGACTTCAACTTCAAGTCGCTGCGGGGGACCGTGGTGCTGAGGTGGGAGTACCGGCCGGGCAGCCTGCTCTATTTCGTCTGGACGCAGAACCGCGCGGATTACGCCGACCCGGGCGAGCTGCGGCTGTGGCGCGACATGGGCAATCTGTTCAGCGCCCCCGGTGACAACATCTTTCTGCTCAAGGTGTCGTACCGCTGGAACATTTGACGGGGTCGGACCAAGCTATCACATTCATTATAAACGAATTATGTCAGAAATGTGTGAAATTGCCCGGGGAATTTCACTGTTTTTGGGGTTAAAAACGTGAAAATGCTCCGACTGCTGCCCCCCCGCCCCCCATCCACACAGCGGATCTTCGAGGCGAAATCCCTCACCGCTTATCGAGGGAAGCCCGGAAATGGACGGAGTGTTATTTAAACGGGCTGGAAACAGGCCTGGGAACGCGCCTGAGCCATGGAAGTCAGGCAGGAGCGGGATTGGCTCCGGGATCGAAGGCTCTCCGCTTCGAAAAACCACGCTTTTAGCGCATTATTGGACTAATCTCATTTTTCGCGTTTTTAGCCACTAAAAACATCGAAATTCCGCCGGCGCAAACTGATAAAAGCCCGAGTCACGCGGCTATCCTGATAATTTACAATAACTTGCTGTGGTCCGACCCCAAATAAGGCCGGAGTAAGGAAAAGGCCCCCGCGATAAGGACGCAGAGGACGGCGCAGACATACCAGACCGCGTCGGCGCCGAAGCGATCGTAGACCGCCGTCCCGGCGGCTGGGGCGACGATGAACGCCAAGCGAGAAGACGAAGCTGAACATCCCCATGTAACGGCCGCGGTTGGCGTCGTCGGCGCGCGACGAGATCAACGCCGTGATCAGGGGCATGCTCAGCATCTCGCCGAACGTCCAGACGGCCACGGTCATCGCGCCGTAAGCGAAGCCGCGTCCGAGCGGCATCAGTCCGAGCCCGGCGCCGAGCAGGAGGAACGATACGTTGATCATCCGGGTCTGCGGGTATTTACGGATCCTCTCCATCAGGATCATTTCCACCGCGACGATCATGACGGTGTTGACCGCGAAGAGCTGTCCGATCCGGTTCTCGGCCAGGCCGTAGACATTGCGCATGTAGAGAGGGAAGGTCGTCAGGACCTGGATGAACACCACGTACCAGACGAAGAAGATGAATAGCATCGCGAGGAACGGCCTGTCGCGCCAAGGCGACCGGCCGCGGGGACGGGCTTGCGCGTCGCTCTCCTCTGCCCCCACCGTCACGGCCGGCGTCTCCGATTGCGGCACTCGACCGATTTCCGCGGCCACAGCGATGCGCGTCCCTCGCCATAGCAGCGCGAACACCGCCGCCGCGGCGAGCGAGGTCAGGCCGTCGGCCCAGAAGAGGAGCCGGTAATCGCGCAGCGCCAGAAAGCCCCCGATGGCCGGGCCGATCGTCGCACCGAGGTTTCCCGCCAGGCGATTGAGGGCGAACCCTTTGACCTGGAGCCCGGGCGGACAGATCTTCGACATCGACGTGGCGTTGGCCGGGTAGAGCGTGCCCGCGAACATGGCAAAGCCGAAGAGGAGCGGCAGGAGGCCAGCCATCGTCCGGACCTGCCCCAGCGCGATGAGAGCGACGCCGCACATGGCCAGGCTCATCTTCTGGACGGCGATCGACCCGATGCGGTCGGCCAGCCAGCCTCCGGCGTAAGCCCCGACGAGCGAACCGACTCCGTAGAGGCTCAGCGCCTGGCCGGCGCGGGCGGTGGTCAATCCGAGCTCGCGCGTCAGGTAGAGCGAAAGAAAGAAGATGACCATCGACCCGGACGAGTTGACCAAGTTGACGGCGAACAGGACCCAGGCCCGGCGCGGCAGCCCGCGATAAGCCTGGACGTACTCGTCCTTGATGAAACGTACGGGGCGGAACATGTTTATTTGGGGTCGGACCTCAGCATCTTGTTATTTTACAGCATGATGGGCTTACGTAAAGGCAATTCATCAGTTTGGAGAGGGGCCCTTTTTGCTGTTTTTGGCCCTGAAAACACGAGTTTTCGCAGTACGGGCGGCGGCAGTACACTCCCGATACCGGAAGCACGTCACGAGGTGGTCGTTGACCATGCCGGTCGCCTGCATGTGCGAGTAGACGACGGTCGAGCCGACGAATTTGAAGCCGCGCGACTTGAGGTCCTCGCTGATCGCGTCGGAGAGTGTGGTCCGCGCGGGCATCTGCGCAAACGACCGCAGGCCCGACAACAGCGGTTTCCCTCCGACGAAGCTCCATATGTATCGGTCGAAGGTCCCGAACTCGCGCCGCACCTCGAGGAAGCGCTTGGCGTTGTTGATCGCACCCAGGATCTTGAGACGGTTGCGGATGATGCCGGCGTCGCCGAGCAGGCGCCGCACGTCGCGCGCCGTGAACCGGGCCACCTTCTCCGGATCGAAGCCGCGGAAGGCACGCCGGAAGTTCTCGCGCTTGTTGAGGACCAGGTTCCAGCTCAGTCCGGCCTGCATGCCCTCGAGGATGAGGAACTCGAAGAGTTTGCGGTCGTCGTGGAGGGGCGTCCCCCATTCGCGGTCGTGGTAATCGCGCATTAGCGGGCTTTCGACATCGCCCCAGCAGCGCTTCTTTTCGGTCATCTTATCTCTCCTTGGGGTCGGACCTCAGCATCTTAATTAATATGTGCGACATGTTCAACCGGCGCCCTGCTCCAACAGTTTGGAGCAAACCCAAAATCATCGTATTTGCCGCTAAAAATCGCGAATATCCGCGATCTGATATCGATATCGGCCGAAATATTTTTTCCGATCCGGCCCCCGGAGTGACACGTTTCCCCACCAGGAAGCGTCCCTTAAGTTGAGCAGCAAGAAAAGGCGAGAACGAGAGCGAGAGGCGAGAGGCGCACCGATGCCACGGGCGAACCGCAACTTCGCACCTGGCCTCGTCTGGCACGTCACACACCGCTGCCACAAGAAGGAGTTCCTGCTCAAGTTCCGCAGGGACAAGATGCTCTGGATCGGCTGGATGCACGAGGCCAAGCGCCGCTTCGGGTTGATCATCCTGAACTTCATGATCACGTCCAACCACGTCCATCTGATCGCGACCGCGATGGCCTGCCGCGCGGAAGCCGCGTCCCGCCCGATCTCGCTGGCGGTGCAGCTCGCCCACTCCCGGTTGGCGCAACTGTACAACCTGCGCAAAGACCGGCGCGGCGCGTTCTGGGAGGACCGCTTCCATGCCACGGCGATCGAAACAGGCGCGCAGCTCGCGAGATGCCTGACTTACGTCGACATGAACATGGTCCGGGCGGGAGTCGCCGGCCACCCTCGCGATTGGGAGTTCTGTGGATACCGGGAGATGGCGCAGCCCGATTACCTTCCTAGGCTTCGTCTCGTCGATGCGGACGCGCTGGCCGACCTGGCTGGCGTGCACGACCCCGGCTCGCTCTCGCGGATGCGCGATGAATGGATCGAGCGGGCCATCCGAAAAGGCCGGTCCGAGCGGGAGCCTCTCTGGACCGAAAGCGTCGCCGTTGGCGGCGAGGATTTCCTGAAGAGGGTGTCCGACGCTCTCGGAAGCCGGACCGGAGCGGCCAGGATCGTACGCGCCGGAGAGAGCTTCGCGTTGTGGAGACCGCGGTCCTCGGGCATCCTGGTCCCGTCCGAACCGGCGGGACTGAAGACCTGCACAACCCTATCCGGCTCGGGCGATCGCATCGCGGTCCACTCCCGAGGATGAGCCGGGCCTGCCGATCGCCGCGAATAGAAACAAGCCGAAATGACGCGCTTCTTGAAAATCGCGTTTTCAGGCCTAAAAACATCCATAAACAAATGATTTTTTCACATTATTCTCCCGTATCTTGTTTTTATGCCATTACTTGATTTGGTCCGACCCCAAATATTGAAATAATACTACAATAATGGTAGTATTTCTTCGCTGGAAGCCCTCGTGAAGCGAGATATGCCGATGAAAAGACTCATCATTCTCGGGGCCGGGACCGCCGGCACGATCATGGCCAACCTCCTCCGCCGGCGCCTCCCGCGTGCCGAATGGGCCGTCACCGTCATCGACCGCGACAACGAGCACTTCTACCAGCCCGGATTTCTTTTCATCCCCTTCGGCTACTACAAGCGCGAGAACATCGTCAAGCCGCGGACGAAGTTCCTGCCCCGCGGCGTCGAATTCATCATCGCCGAGGTCGACCGGATCGACCCGGCCGCGAACACGGTCGTCTTCCAGGACGGAAGCGACCTCCCCTACGACTACCTCATCGTCGCGACGGGGGCCGAGATCGTCCCCGCCGAAACGCCCGGCATGCTCGACGGCTGGCGCGACACGATCCTCGACTTCTACACGCCCGACGGCGCGACGGCCCTGGCCGAGAAGCTCAAATCCTTCCCCGGCGGCCGGATCGTCATCCACGTCAACGAAACGCCCATCAAATGCCCGGTCGCGCCGCTCGAGTTCGCGTTCTTCTGCGACGACTGCCTGCGCCGCCATCACCGCCGCGACAAGATCGAGATCGTCTACGTGACGCCCCTGCCCGGCGCGTTCACCAAGCCCGTCGCCTCGAAGACGCTCGGCGCGATGCTCGAGGAGAAGCGCATCGAGATGGTAGCCGACTTCAACGCTGAGCGCATCGACGCCGCCGCCCGCAAGATTGTCGGCTACGACGGCCGCGAGGTCCCCTACGACCTGCTCGTCACGGTCCCGACGAACATGGGCTCGGCGATGATCGAACGCTCCGGCCTGGGCGACGAGTTCCGCTTCCTGCCAACCGACCCGCACACGCTGCGCTCGAAAAAACACGAGCGGATCTTCGCCATCGGCGACGCCACCGACCTACCGTCGTCCAAGGCCGGCTCGGTCGCCCACTTCCAGGCCGAGATCCTGGCCGAAAACGTGGTCCGGGCGATCGCAGGCCGACCGCTCGAACCGGCGTTCGACGGCCACTCGAACTGCTTCATCGAGTCCGGGAAGCGCAAGGCCATCCTCATCGATTTCAACTACGAGGTCGAGCCGCTCCCCGGGCGCTTCCCGTTCCCGGTGCTGGGGCCGCTGCCGCTGCTCAAACCGAGCCGCCTCAATCACATGGGCAAGGCCGCTTTCCGTTGGATCTACTGGCACCTGCTGCTGCCGGGACGGCCGATCCCGTTCGTGCCCGCACGCATGAAGATGGCGGGCAAGAGGCGCCCCGAGGACGGCGGGGGCGTGCCGGGCGCCGCGGCGAAGGGCGGATCGAAATAGGCCGATGCGCCGAGCGCCGGGATAGAGACGCGAGAAATACAAACAACGTAAATACCAATGAGGAGGGACCCGAAAATGGCTCAGAAACAGTACGGACCGGCGACGGTCGAGGTCGACGCCGAAGGCTACATGGCCGACTTTTCGCAGTGGACGCGCGAGGTCGCGGCGGCCATAGCCAGGGAAGAGGGCATCGCCGAGCTCACGCCCGCCCACTGGAAGGTCGTCGAGTACATCCAGAAGGACTTCAAGGAGAACGGCCAGGTGCCGAGCATCCGCAAGCTCAACAAGAGCGGCGTCATCAGCACCAAGGAGCTCTACGAGCTGTTCCCCGGCGGACCGGCCAAGAAGGCGGCCAAGATCTCGGGCATGAAGAAGCCCGAGGGCTGCGTCTGAGGAGAGAGGGAGCGCACGATGGACGACAAGATCAAGAAAGTCTCGATCATCATCTCGAAGGGCGGTCTGGAAGGCGTCTATCCCGGCCTGATCATGGCCAACGGCGCCCGCATGGAGGGCATCGAGGCCAATCTCTTCTTCACCTTCTTCGGCATGGACGCCATCACCAAGAAGCGCATGGGCAAGATCAAGGTGGCCACGGTCGGCAACCCGGGCATGCACATGCCCTCGCTCCTGGGCATCCTGCCCGGCTTCTCGGCCATGGCCACATCGATGATGAAGAAGACCATGGACAAGCTCGACATCCCGCCCGTGCCGGAGTTCGTCGAGATGATCGCCGATGCCGGCGGCAAGCTCTACGCGTGTAAAGCGACTGTGGACATGTTCAAGCTGAAGAAAGAGGATTTCTGCGAGCAGGTCGACTCGATCATCAACGTCGGCAAGTTCTACGAAATCGCCGCCGGCGGCGAGATCATCTTTACCTGATCGGGGTCGGACCAGACTAATCATTACAAAATAAACGACTTAAAGCCAAAATATGTGAAATTATTCGGGCTTTTTCGATGTTTTTAGGCCCAAAAGCGCGAAGATCGCGTTCCTAGAGCAACGCTTACACATCATAATTCGCCATTCCGAAATCCGATCCCATCCGCCGGAATTTCACTTATAATACCCGTCTGACCGGATCCCTTCGACGGAGGCCGCGATGGAATGGATAACGAGTTTTCAGTCCTGGATCGCTCTGGCGACGCTGACGGCTCTCGAGATCGTCCTAGGCATCGATAACATCATCTTCATCTCCGTACTCGTCGGTCGCCTCCCCCATGAAAAGCGGGACCGCGCCCGCGTCCTCGGCCTAGCCCTGGCCATGGGCAGCCGGATCGTCCTCCTCCTCTCGCTGACCTGGGTCATGGGCTTGAAGAAGCCGCTTTTCGAGATCTTCTCGCGGGAATTCTCCGGCCGCGACCTCATCCTCATCGGCGGCGGCCTCTTCCTCCTGGCCAAGAGCACCCGCGAGATCCATCACAGCCTGATGGGCGAAGAAGGCCACATAAAAGCCAAGGCGTCGACCCGGATGTTCAGCGTCCTGGCCCAGATCGCCGTCCTCGACATCGTCTTCTCGCTCGATTCCGTCATCACGGCCATCGGCCTGGCCAACCACGTCGCCATCATGATCGCGGCCATCGTCATCGCGGTCGGGGTGATGATGGTGTCGGCCAAGCCCATCGGCGAGTTCGTCGACGGCCACCCGACGATCAAGATGCTGGCTCTGAGCTTCCTGCTCCTCGTCGGCTTCACGCTCTTCGGCGAGGGTCTGGGCCTGGTCATCCCCAAGGGCTACATCTACTTCGCCATGGGATTCTCGGTCGGCGTTGAGTTCCTCAACCTGCGGGTCCGTAAGAAGATGGAAAAGCCTATCAAGCTTCATAATGACCGGCCCGCGTCGGATTGAACCTGACGTTTTTAAGGCCAAAAACATCGATTTTCGGCCCGCGGCAAGCTGATGGATACGGTCGCTACGGTCTTATTTTATTTTAATAGAATAACTTGCTGAGGTCCGACCCCGTCAAGAAATTTCCGGGTAACGTCTATCGGCGAACCTGAGCAGGATGATGTAGCTCACGGCCGAGAGCGCCGCCAGTCCGACGAACACGATCCCCAACACGACGTTCGGCGCGAGCTTCGCCCGGATGAGCGCCTTGACGCCGAAGAACGCCGCCGTCAGGATGCCGGCATCCGCCATCAGCCCCAGCAGCACGTTGAGGTTCTGCTTGATGGCCTTTTGCGGATTCGTCCAGTCGAGGAGCGGCCGCGCGAGATCGATGATCATGCCCACGGCCGTCAGCGCCACGCCCGCGACGAGCGCCAGCCCCGCTCCCACGGCCAGCTGCGACGCCTTCACGTGAAGGAAGACCCCCGCCACGACCGCCGACGTGACGACGCCGAGCGTGGCCACGAGATACGAATGCGCGAACTTGGCCGCCGCCTGCTCGCGTGGCGCGACCGGGATGACCTGCGAGATCCAGAACTGCGCGCCCTCCCGCGAGAACGTCGACGATGCCGTCCCGTTGATGCTGGCGCAGATCGTCATGAACAGGGCCGCGCCCAGGACGACGAGGAGCGGGTCGGAGGCCATCAGCATCCTCAGGAGCGCCATGGTATCGCCGCCCTGCCCGCTTCCCGTGCCGCTTCCGCCGCCCGTGTCGATCGTCGCCATCAGGACGAACATCGCCGGCAGCAGTACGCTGACGAGGACGCCGTTCAGGAGGAAGATCGGCGTCCGGTTCATGATCTTCCACTCGCGGCCGAAGATCGCCGCGAACGCCCTGCGCCCTCCCGCCACGCGGCGCGACATCTCGTCGCGGGACAGGCGCTTCTTCCTCCCCGTCGTCTCGCCGAGCCCGATCACGCCCCTATAGAAGAGCTTCTCGGCGAACACGATCATCCCGGCGAAAAGCACGAGCGATACGCCCAGGAGCAGAGCCAGGTTCGCCAGGCCCTCGCCGCTGAAACCTCCCGCGATCGCCTTGGTCGCCCAGATAGCCGGCGGGAAAAAGGCGCCGACCTTGTTGAGGAGGCTGTTCGGCGACGTGAAGAACACGGCCAGGCTCTCGGCGGCCGCCTGCGCTCCGCCAGCCCCGGCCCCCATGCCCATATGGCCCCCCCCCGATCTCCCCAGCGCAATCTGCACCGAGAGCGATGCGCCGATGAGGACGAGGCTGCCGACCAGGATGAGCGCGTCCTTCTTCCGGCTGACGTTGATGAAGCGCATCATGACCACGACCGCGAGCGAGACGAGAGCCAGCGGGATGATCGGGAGCGCCAGGTAGACCAGGACCGCGTTGACCCAGTATCCGACGCCCGCGTGCGCCACGACGCCCAGCGTGATGACGACCGGAAGCACGATGGCTGCGACGGTCAGGTATTCGTTGATCACGACGACGGCGAACTTGACTGGCCATGACCTCGCCCGGCCGGAGCGGCAGCGGGATGAGGAGGTCGAGGTCCCGCGCGAAATAGAACGCCGCGATGACGTAATAGATGCCGAAGAGCAGGATGAGGAGCTGCCCGGCCAGAATGCCGAACGACAGGAGCGCCCGCTCCTGGCCCATCGGGCGGAGCACGTAGTAGACGTTCTGGATGAGCAGGACGATGCCGTAGAACATCGGGACGACGCCGAGCGCGGCCAGCCCGAAGAGCGGCACGAGCCAGCGGTCCTTCTTTTCCGTGAGGATCCTGTACTTGATCGTGGCCAGCCCGAAGTTCGACCGCAGCCCGGCCCGCACGACGGTGGCGAGCTTGCTCATTTGTCCGTCAGCTCCAGGAAGATCTCTTCGAGCGACTGGCCGGCCTCGGTCCGGTCGACGGCCTTGAGCTCGGCCATCGTCCCGCACGCGACGAGGCGGCCCTTGTGGATGATGCCGATGCGGTCGCACAGCTTCTCGGCGACCTCCATGATGTGCGTCGAGAAGAAGAGGGTCTTGCCCGCGTCGCAGTGCTCGCGGAACATCTCCTTGATCTGGTGCGCGGCGCGCGGGTCGAGCCCGACCAGCGGCTCGTCGAGGACCATGACCCGGGGCGCCGGCAGGAGCGCCGCCGTCAGCACGATCTTCTGCCGCATGCCGTGCGAGTAGCTCTGGATGGGGTTGGTGACGACCGGCGCGAGCTCGAAGATCTCCAGCCACTTGCCGATGCGCTCGAGGCGCTCCGCTTTCGGCACGCCGTAGACGTCGCCGATGAAGTTCAGATACTCGAGGCCGGTCAGGCGCTCGTAGACGGCGGGCGAATCGGGGACGAAGGTCGTGACCTGCTTGGCTTTGAGGCCGTCCGTGCCCACGTCAAAGCCCTCGACGGCGATCCGCCCCGAATCGGGCCGCAGCAGGCCGACGATCATCTTGATGGTCGTCGTCTTCCCGGCGCCGTTCGGCCCGAGGAAGCCGAAGATCTCGCCCGGCTTGACGGTGAGCGTCAGGTCGTCGACGGCCCTGACCTTGCCCCGGTTGTAGCTCTTGGAGACGTGCGTCAGCTCGATCACTTTTCGCTCCTTATCCCGGGCATTATAAGGCCTATCGGGGAAATCTGGAATAGCCGGGGTCGGACCTCAGCATTACAATCTTAATATGTGTAGGTTAAATATGATGCTCGTGCTTCCTACAGTTTGGATTCAGCCCAATTTCAATGTTTTCATGGCTAAAAACGCAAGGTTATCCGCCTTCCTTCGGTTCCAAAAACCTCTTCCAGATAGGTTTCATGTTTTTTCGCCTAAAAACATCAAAAATATCCGGATTATTTCACATGTTTCGATGTTATCTTATTAATTATCTTTATGTTATCTTGGTCCGACCCCGCTATCTCACTCGCCTGTATTTGACGAGAAGCGAGGCGGGGGCCTCGGGGATCTTGAGCGTCAGGCCCGCGGCGAGCTCGCGGCCGCTGCGCACGACCGTAACGCCGTAGTCCTCGAAATTCACCTCGTAATCCGCTCCGGGCTCCATCCCGCCGAGCTTGACCTCGATCGCCGCCTGCGGCGCCAGCGGCCGCCGGAAGGCCACGACGATCCCATCTCGCCCTTCGGGCCGGTCCCACTGGAAGGCCGCCCAGACGTCGTCGCCGGTAGCGTACGGCGTCAGCGGATAGTAATCGCCGTAGGCGTAGTCGCGAAGCTCCCTGAACTCGGCCACGTCCTCGATCGCCGCCCGCAGGTTGAAGCTCGCCCCGAGCTCCCAGCCCATGACCACGGCCCCGCCGATCGCGGCGCTCCGGAACCAGTACTTGCGAGGATCGCCGTTGCCCGTGCCGCTCGCCGGCAGGAAGAAGTGCAGCCCGTAGGTGTGGCACTGGTAGCCGTTCGGCTCGTAGTACTGGTAATCGGTCCGCCACAGCGGGATGCTGCGGCTCGTCGTCTCGAGATCGATGCGGCGGCCGCCCGACGCGCAGTTGTCGATGAGTAGCCCCGGGTTGCGCGCAAGCAGCGCGTCCCAGTACTTGTAGAGCCCCTCGATGTGCTTCATCTCGGCGATCCCGACGCGGTCCGGCGCGTCCATGGCCTTCCAGAACGGCGCCGGGTCGAAGTTGAAATCCTGCCGGTAGACCGTCACGCCCTCGTCCCGGATGAAATCCGCGACGTGGTCGGTCAGCCACTCGAGCGCCTTCGGATCGCCCAGGTCGAGCAGGCGATTGCGGTTTCCCGGGAGGGACGTCAGCCACTCTTTGTGTTCGCGGTCCAGCCACGTCCCTTCATAGACGCGCTCGGGCTCGAACCAGACGACAAAGCCCTGGCCGTACTTCCGGGCCGCGGCCGTCACCGGCTTGAGGCCGTTCGGGAAGTTCTTTCGGTTGACCGTCCACGTCCCGACGCCCGACCACCATTGATCGGTCGGGTTTTCGTACCAGCCGGCGTCGATCCAGCAGGCGTCGACGCCGATGCCGAACTGGTGCAGCCGATCGATCATGCCGATGGCGTAGCTTTCGGTCGCGCAGACGTACTCGTTGCAGGGGAACGGCCCGCCGAATCCGACCCCGTGGTTGATGGGGAGCGGGACGGGCTTGCCGCCGGCCTGCGGCATATGGTGGGCCAGGAGGAAGCGCCTGAACAGGTTGTGGCCGGCCATCCGGTCCGCCCCCTTCCAGAAGAGGAGGGCCATGGAGGGCGTCCGGACCTCTTCCCCGGGCAGGAGCTTGAAATGGGTCTCGGCCATCCCGGCCGTGAGATCGAGAGCGCGCGGGTTCGGCCCTTTTCGACCAACGACCGCTTCCCAGCGTCCGCTCCAGCCGATGGCGGCGACGATGCCGTGCTCCGGCGTCGCGACGTTGAAGAACGGCAGCGCGTTCGTGTCGGACGACCGCCCTGCAGACGGCCCGAAGCGGACTTCGGCTTTGGCCGCGAGAGCCTCGTTGATCGGGCCGAAGTCGGAGCGCTCGGCGCTGCTGCCCCGGGCCCGGTAGAGCATGACCGGTCCCGGCGCGGATCCGGAATCGAGCGCGGCGAATTCGGGGAACGAAACGGCGCAGGCCCGGACCTTCTCGATGATGGGCGTCGCCGCCCGGCCCGTGTTCTTGAATCGCACGACCCATTCGGCGGCCGGGAAGTCCTGGAAGATCGTGTAGACGACCGTGACACTGAGGCCGGTCGAGGCGTCCGTGTAGATCACGGTCCGGATGAGCTTCCGCCCCTCGGCGCGTTCATCCGCCGTGACGCCCCACTTGCCGATGAAACCGGATGAGGGTTTGCCGCCGTAGACGAACGCGAACGGCGGAGGCGCCGTCTGCGTCATATGGGCGGCAACGAACGCATCACGGCCCGCTTTGTCGTGGGCCGACGCCGGATCCCATCCGGCTGACGCACCGGGCACCGCCGCGAACGCCAGGAACAGAACGGCAAGAACACGCGCCGCTCGCTTGGGCTGTCTTCTCATCTTGATTCCTCCCATTTCGGGGTCGGACCTCAGCAAATATATTAATATCTGCGCATTAACGATGAATACCACATTCCCTACAGTTTAGGGAGCAATTCAATTTTGGTGTTTTCATGGCCAAAAAGACAAATTTGCCGGCAAGTCGCTGCCGCCTCCGCATATCTGTCCACGATGGATTTCATGTTTTCGGGCCTAAAAACATCAATTAAGCCCGTAATTTTTCACATATTTTGTTTCTATCTTGTTTATTGTCTTAGCGTTAGTTTGGTCCGACCCCGAACAGAACTGTTGGTAGCAGGCGTGGCGGCTTTCGCGCACCGAGCGCCCGCTCCAACCCGTACGCCAGCTTGATGAGCTCCGGCTCGCTCCAGGCCCGGCCGATGAACGAAATGCCCACGGGCAGGCCGTGGACCCAGCCCGCGGGCAGGGTGATCGTCGGATAGCCGGCCACGGCCGCAAGCGACGAGCTGCTCCCCGAGAACGAATCGCCGTTGACGAGGTCGGTCATGTGGGCCGGGCCGTTGGTCAGGACCACGAGCGCGTCGAGCTTGTGTTCGGCCATCACGGCGTCGATGCCCTTTTCCCGCGTCAGCTCGCGGCACTTCGCCAGCGCCTCGACATACGCCTGCTCGGTCAGCGGCCCCTTCTTCGCCGCCCGCTCCAGGATCTCCTGGCCGAAGAAGGGCATCTCCCGGTCGGCGTTCTTCGCGTTCCACGCGATGAGGTCATCCAACGTGCGGACCGCGGCGCCCGGCCGCGACGCGAAGTAGGCCTCGAGGTCGGCCTTGAACTCGTACAGCAGAACCTCGTACTCGGCGTCATCCGCCTGGCCGAGGGTCGGGAACTCGACCGGATCGACGAGCTCGGCCCCTTCCCGCTTCAGCGCCTCGACGACGCCCTCGAGGATCGGATCGAGCTTCGGCGTGAAGTTGAATCCCCTGCCCCGCAGCACGCCGATGCGCGCGCCCCGCAATCCGTCGGGCTTGAGGAATTCCCGGTAGTCCTGGATGAACCGGACGCCGTTCGCCTGCGTCGCCGGATCGGCCGGATCGGGCCCGGCCATCGCGCCGAGCAGGATCGCCGCATCGGCGACACTCCTCGCCATCGGCCCGGCGGTGTCCTGGGAATGGGCGATCGGGATGATGCCCGAGCGGCTGACGAGCCCGACCGTCGGCTTGAGTCCGACGATGCCGCAGCACGAGGCCGGCGAGACGATCGAGCCGTCGGTCTCCGTCCCGACGGCCACCGTGACCAGGTTGGCCGCGACCGCCGCGGCCGAGCCCGAGCTCGACCCCGACGGATTCCTGTCGAGCGCATAGGGGTTCTTCGTCTGCCCGCCCCGTCCGCTCCAGCCGCTCGTCGACCGGCGTCGACCGGAAGTTGGCCCACTCGCTCAGGTTCGTCTTGCCGAGGATGACGGCGCCGGCCTCCCGGAGCCGCCCGACGACGGACGCGTCCTTCGCCGGCTTGGATCCGAGCAGCGCGAGCGATCCGGCC
Source organism: uncultured bacterium (assembly GCA_963743755.1). Classification (GTDB taxonomy): domain Bacteria; phylum Acidobacteriota; class Aminicenantia; order Aminicenantales; family Saccharicenantaceae; genus RBG-16-66-30. The sequence continues at coordinate 1,556,606 of CAVUQU010000004.1, read as the reverse complement.
GTCGTCTCCATCCGGTCGGCCGTATCGATGTTGTCCTTGATCAGAACGGGGATGCCGTGCAGGGGCCCCCTCGCACCCTTCTCCTTGCGCTCCCGGTCCAGCTCGCGCGCGATCGTCAGGGCGTCGGGATTCACCTCGATGACGGCGTTGAGCGCCGCGCCGCTCCGGTCGACCGCCTCGATCCGCTCGAGATATCGGGAGACGATGCTTTCGGAGGTCTCCCGGCCCGCCTCCATCGACTCCTGCAGCCCGGCGATCGTCGCCTCCTCGAGCGCGAACACCGCTTCGGGCGCCTCCTTCGCGGCCGACTTCCCCGCCGGCCGGTCGCCTCCCTTCCCGCACCCGATACCCAGGATCAGGGCCAAGCCCATAACGGCTGCGATCCGCGTTCTTCGACCCAGGAATCTTGCCATGTTCTCCCTCCTCTCGTCTCTCCGTTCGCCTCGCCCTCCCCCGCCGGCCGGCGGAGGGCCCATCTCTTCACCGCTTCCCGCTCACATTACCGCAAAACCGCCTGCCGGCTCAATCCCTCACTCTCCCTATCCTCCTGCGAGATTTTTATGATAAGATTTTTCCGGGGCCCGGCATTCCCCACGAGGCCGATTCCCGGGGAGGGCGCATGGATAAGACGATCCGCTTCGAGCTCAACGGGAAGGAGGTCGCCGTCGAGACCTCGCCGGAGCGCATGCTCCTGTGGGTCCTGCGGACCGACCTCGACCACACCGGGACGAAATACGGCTGCGGCGAAGGATACTGCGGCGCCTGCACCGTCCTCGTCGACGGCAAGCCCACGTACTCCTGCCAGTTCCCGCTCGCCAAGGCCGAAGGCCGGAGCGTCCTCACGATCGAGGGCCTCGCGCGCGGCGGCCGCCTCCACCCCCTCCAGCAGGCCTTCGCCGACGAGGGCGCCCTCCAGTGCGGCTATTGCACGCCGGGCATGATCCTCCAGGCCTACGCCCTGCTCCTCCGGAAGCCCGATCCGACCGAGGCCGAGATCGCCGACGCTCTCGAAACGAACCTCTGCCGCTGCGGCTCCTACAACCGCATCGTCAAGGCCGTCCGCGCGGCCTCCCAGAAAATGAAGATGAAGGTGGTCGGTCATGAAGCGCGATAAGACCCTCAGGCCCGGCGACGACGAATGCGCGATGGGCTCCGATGCCCGGACGTCCCTCGAGCGCCGCGAGTTCCTCAAGCTCGCCGGCGGCGGCCTCGTCGTCTTCTTCGCGGCCGGCGAAGGCCTCGACGCCCAGATCGGCGGAGCGCGCGGCGACGACGGCGGCTACCCCGACGACCCCAACGCCTACCTCAAGATCGGTCCGGACGGCCGCGTCACCTGCTTCACCGGCAAGATCGAGATGGGCCAGGGCATCGTCACCTCGCTGGCCATGATGTTGGCCGAGGAGCTCGACGTCCCGCTCGACGCGGTGGACATGGTCATGGGCGACACGGACCTCTGCCCCTACGACGCGGGCACCTTCGGCTCGCGCAGCACCAAGTACTTCGGGCCTCCCCTGCGGCAGGCGGCGGCCGAAGCCCGCGGCATCCTCCTCAAACTGGCCTCCGCGCGCCTCGGCGCCGCCGAAGACGCCCTGCTGACGAAGGACGGCGCCGTCCACGACGCGAAGGACCCGGCCAAAAAGGCGACTTACGCCGAGCTCGTCGGCGGGAAGAAGATCGAGGTCCGCCTGGAGAAAAAGCCGCCCATCAAGCACCGCGCCAAGCACCGCGTCTCCGGAAAGCCGACGCCGCGCACCGACGCCCGGGCCAAGGTCACGGGCGAAGCCCGATTCTCCGGCGACATCCGATTGCCCGGCATGCTCTACGCCGCGATCCTCCGGCCGCCGGCCCACGGCGCGACGCTCAAGAACGCCGACGCGTCCGTGGCCGAAAAATTCCCCGGCGCCAGGGTCGTCCGCGACGGCGACCTCGTCGCGGTCCTCCACGAGAAGCCCGACCTGGCCGCCGAGGCTCTCGCCCTCGTCGAAGCCGCGTTCGAGCCCTCGCCCTCGAAGCTCGACGACGCCAACATCTTCGACCACATCAAGACCGTCGAGGCGCGCTCCGAGGTCGTCGTCGAATCGGGGAACCTCGACGAGGGTGCGAAGCTCGCCGCGAAAACCGTCGAGCGCTCCTATTTCGCGCACTACGTCGCCCACGCCCCGTCCGAGCCGCACACGGCCCTCGTCCAGATCGAAGGCGGCAAGGTGAATGTCTGGGCCTCGACCCAGTCGCCCTTCCGGGCCAAGCAGGAAGTCGCCCGGACCCTCGGGCTGCCCGAAGCGGACGTCCGCGTCCGGACGCCCTTCGTCGGCTGCGGTCTCGGCGGCAAGAACCAGGGCGGGCAGATCGTCGAAGCGGCCCGCCTGGCCAAGCTCGCCGGAAGACCCGTCCAGGTCGCCTGGACGCGCAAGGAGGAGTTCTTCTACGATTCGTTCCGGCCGGCCGCGGTCTACGACATCCGGTCCGGGCTCGACGCCGCGGGCCGGATCGTCCTCTGGGACTACAAGCTCTACCAGGCCGGGAGCCGCAGCTCCCAGCCCGTCTACGACATCCCCCACAAGCGCGTCCTGGCCTTCGGCGGCGGCTGGGGCGGCGGCGAAGGCGCCGTCCGGGCCCATCCCTTCGCCACCGGCGCCTGGCGCGGCCCCGGCAGCAACACCAACATCTTCGCCACGGAGTCGCACATCGACGTCCTCGCCGAGGCCGCCGGCATGGATCCGCTCTCCTTCAGGCTCCGCAACCTCGCCGACGCCCGCATGAAGAGGGTGGTCGAAGCGGCCGCGAAGCAGTTCGGGCGCGCTTTCTCCAAGGCGCCGTCCGGCCGCGGCTACGGCGTCGCCATCACCGACTACCTCGGCACCTACGTCGCCACGATGGCCGAGGTCGCGGTCGACAAGGCCAAGGGCGCGGTCCGCGTCCTGCGCGTCGTCTGCGCCCAGGACACGGGCGAGGTCATCAACCCCGAGGGCGCCCGGATGCAGATCGAGGGCTGCATCACCATGGGCCTGGGGTACGCGCTGACGGAAGGGATCCGGTTCAGGAACGGCCGCGTCCTCGACGAGAACTACGACACCTACGAGATACCGCGCTTCTCCTGGCTGCCGAAGATCGAGGTCGTCCTCGTCGACAATCCCGACCTGGCCCCCCAGGGTTGCGGCGAACCGGCCGTCACGACGATGGGCGCGGTCATCGCTAACGCGATCCACGACGCCATCGGCGTGCGCCTGTTCACGCTCCCGATGACCCCGGCCCGGATCAAAGAGGCGCTCAAGACCTGAGGGACCTCCCGGAATCGCGAGAAGCACCTTTTTATTTGGGACGGCCTGTGCTATAAGTCCCTAGCAACGAAGCCATGAAAACACTGCTCGTCGTCAACCCCGCCGCCGGCCACGGCCTCGGCCGCAAGACATTCGCCCGGCTCGAAACGCGCCTCCGCGCCGAGTTCCCCGGCCTCGAGGTCCGCTTCTCGGAACACGCCGGGCACTCGGTCGACCTCGGCCGCGAGGCGGCCCGCGGCGCCTACGACCGCATCCTCTGCCTCGGCGGCGACGGCACGCCCTACGAGGTCATCAACGGCCTCTACGCCGACGGCCGCCCCGCCCGCCTCCCCGAGATCGGCCAGATCCCGGCCGGGACCGGCAACTCCTTCCTCCGCGATTTCGGCATCGAGACGCCCGAGCAGGCCCTCGAGGCCATCCTCGCCGGCCGCCGCCGCAAGGCCGACCTGGTCGAGTTCGACTCCCAGGAATCCGGCCGGACCGTCCGCCACTATTCGCTCAACATCATCGGCGTCGGCCTCATCGCCGACATCCTCCGGCTGACCAACGAGCGCCTGAAATTCCTCGGCGCCGCCGGCTACAGCCTCGCCGTCCTCGTCCGCCTCGTCCGCGGCATGTCGAACCGCATCGCCGTCGAAGCCGACGGCCGCAAGCTGCGACCTCGTCGACAGCGCCCTCGTCATCTCCAACTCGAAGTACACCGGCGGCAAGATGATGATCGCCCCGAAGGCCGAGACCTCCGACGGCCGGGCCGACCTCGTCGTCTTCGATCGCCCCAACCGCCGCGAGATGGTCGGCATCTTCTCCGGCGTCTTCTCCGGCAAGCACCTCGCCCACCCGCGCGTCGACCTCGTCCAGGCCGCGTCGATCACGGTCGAAGCCGAGCCCCCGCTCCGCCTGATGGCCGACGGCGAGCTCCTGGGCTTCACGCCGCTCCGCCTCAAGGTCCTGCCGGCCGAGCTCGACATCCTGGTCTGAGGGGGCCGCCCATGCACGACTTCCTCGCCCGCCTGCGCTCGCTCCTCATCTGGCTCGTCACCCTGCCCGTTTTCGTCGCCGCCTGCGCCGCGATCTGGCTCGGCTCGTTCGTCCTGCGCGGCCGGGCCTTCGAGCGCGTTCTCAAGGGCGGCTGCCGCGCGGTGCTCTTCTTCGCCGGCGTCCGGATCGAGGTCGCCGGCCGCGAGAACGTCGTCCCCGGCCGCCAGTACGTGGCTCTGATGAACCACGTCAACTTCTTCGACCCGATGGTCTTCCAGGTCGCGTTCCCGTACGCCGCCCGCGGCGTCGAGGAGGAGAGCCATTTCCGTTGGCCGGTCTACGGGGCGACCCTCAAGCGCATGGGCATGTTCCCCATCAACCGCAAAGACAGCGGACAGGCGGTCGAGACGATGCGCCGGGCCGCAGACTGGCTCCGCCGCAAGCCCGAATTTTCCTTCGCCGTCATGCCCGAGGGCACCCGCACCCGCGACGGCAAGCTCGGCCCGTTCAAGCGCGGCGGCTTCATCCTGGCCGTCGAGACCGGGCTCGACATCCTGCCCCTCGTCCAGACCGGCGCCTGCGCGATCGCCCGCAAGGGGAGCCTGAACATCCGGCCGGGAAAGGTAACCGTGACGATCGCCCCGCCGGTCCCGTCGTCCGGCTATTCCCGGGAGACCGTCGGCGAGCTCATCGAGCGCGTCCGCGGCGTCTTCCTCGAACGGCTCGGGGAATCGTCTTCCTGACCAAGTCCGGGTCCCGAGCGCAGTCCTAGGACTTCGCCGCGCGCTTCTCCGAAAAGTGCACGAAGGAGAAGCACTCCGGGATATGCGAGTCGTAGACGCCGTGTCTGTTCAAGGCCCAGCCGGGGTGAGGCTCGACCGTCGCGCCGCAGCTCTCCAGGAGCTCGAATCGCGAAAAGTCCATCCTCCAGACGTCGCCCGCGTGCGGCGGTACCGGCCGGCTCCCGGCGAGGTGCCTCAGGCCGCTCCACGGAAAGGCGATCTCGGCCGTCCAGCCCTCGTCGACATCGGACGGATCGTTGAGCGTCCCCCGGACCTCGACGGCCGCCCGCAAGCCGGGAACGTCGTAGTCCATGAAAGCCCAACGCGCCCCGCGCGGGTGCTTGCCGTAGCGCAGGCCGTCCTGGAAGCCGCCGAGGACATCGACCTTGCGCTTCAGCAGGTCGAACTCGGGGACGTCGAACCGGCCACCCTTCTTCAGGGCGTCCTGCCAGATGTAGAAGACCTCGTAGACCGTCCCCAGGGCGTTGATCTCGAACTCGTAATAGCAGTCCTCGCCGCCGATGAAGATCTCGACGTCGTTCTCGGTCCAGACGAGCGAGTCGCGCTCTGCGAGCTTGGCCCGGACATCGGGCTCGCTCACCCAGAACGCGACATAGAGATATTCGTCGTCCCAGAGGGAGGCCATCCGCGTTTCCATAAAACCAGGGACACCGGTCACGAGATCGACGAAGCGCGGGGATCTCGGCGCGTCCCGCCAGGCCGGACGTTCCAGGCGGCCGTCGATGGCCATCCTGTGGGGAGCCCGGTGGCATGTGTAGTGGGTGAGCTCGCTCTCGCCGCAACCGTATCGCGCCCGCTTGGTCATCTCGTCCTCCGTGCCAATCTTATAGCTTGAATGCGTACGGTGCACAACTCCCTTCACGAAAATCTGAATTTGATTTTACCCGGCCGAGGGTTTATCTTAGTCGTCTGGCTCAGGTCGACCGGGATGAAAGGTACGGATATCCGCCATGACCCTCCGCCGGTCCAGGCTCGCGGCCCTTCTGGCCGCCGCGCTCTCCCTCGTCCCTTGCGTTGAGTCCTCCGCCCAAGGGGCCCTCCCCTCGCCCCAGGAGCCTGCGAAGACCGCTCCGTCCCCTCCCCCGCCTCGCTCGGCCCCCTGCTCGCCAAAGCCGCTGAATATTGCCGCAGGCTCGAGGCCTCGGCGTTCGATTTCGTCTGCCGCGAGGAGATCGCCGAGACGATCGACCCGAACCTCGAGATCGACCGCCGGACCCCGCCTCCGCAATCCGAGTGGAACGATTACATCGGACCGACCTTCACCATCAGCCGGGCGAGGAAGATCCGATCGAAATACGTCTACGACTACCAGTGCGTGCGCGCCGGCCGGACCATCCGCGAAGTCCGCACCCAGCTCGAGGAGAACGGCAAACGGAAGGTCGTGCCGAACGCCGAGCTCCGGACTTCCGTCGTCGTCTGGGGCACCGCGCTCCTGGCCCCGGCCGGGATCTTCGCCGAGCGCTTCCAGCCAGATTACGATTTCGCCGTCGCCGGGTACGAGAGGATCGGCGCAGTCGCGGTCGTCGTCGTCGACGCCGAGCCCAAGCCCGGCGCCCCGTCCTCCCGCAACCTCTTCGGCAAGGCCTGGATCGACCCCGCCACCGGAGACATCCTGAGGATCGAATGGAGCGAAAGCCGGGTCGGGCGCTTCGACATTTTCGAGAAGCGCGGCCAGCTCTACAAGCGAACGCCGCGTCTCGTCATCCGGTCCGAGTTCAGCGCCGAGAAGAACGGCATCCGCTTCCCCAGCCGCCTCACCGTCGAGGAGGCCTACCTCAACGACGCGGGCAAGGCCTTCGTCCGGTCGAGGACCGAAGTCGTCTACAAGGATTTCAAATTTTTCACCGTCGAAGTCGAGGTCAAATGATGCACCCGCGCACGAACCGCCCGTCCCCTTTGCCCGTCCGCCTCATCGTCGTCCTGCCCCTGCTCTCCTTCGCCTTCCTCTCCCCGCGGCTCGAAGCCCAGGACTTCTCCTTCCATGACATCGGCGCCCGGGCGGCCTCCCTCGGCGGAGCGTTCACGGCCCAGGCGGACGACCTCACGGCCCTCTTCTACAATCCCGCCGGGCTGGCTTTCCTCGACGGGTTCCGGATCAAGACGAGTATGAACTTCGCCACCCGGGCGCTGTCTGCGACCTGGCCGGGCGGCGAAGACGAATTCACGTCCTCGCGAAACGAGCTCATCGGGAACTTCTTCCTGTCCTGGCAGCCTTTCAAGGGCATCACTCTGGGGGCAGGCTATTACTCGCCCTACAACTTCGATTCGGGCTGGCCCGTCTCCTGGAGCGGGGAGTTCTACTCCGCCTCGGCCAAGCTCAACGCGCACACCTTCCGGACCGCCCTCGCCGTCGAACCCCTCAAGGGGCTGGCCCTCAGCGCCGCCCTCGACGTCGTGTCCATGAGCGTGGATTGGGACCACCGGATCCCCTTCGAGCTTGCGAACTATCCTCTTGCCCACGAAATTCTGGTCATGAGCCAGCATGAAGCCGGAGGGCACGGCCTCGGGTTCGCGGCCGGGGCCCTGTGGAAGGTCTTCTCCGGGCTCCAGGTCGGTGCGAGATTCCAGAAGAGCGCGTCCGTCGACCTCGCCGGTTGGAACACTTTTCTCTTCCCGAACATCGTCGGCTACGGCAAGACCCTGGTCCCCGACCCCTACGGGGGAATGCGTTCGATCAGCAGCCTCCTCGACCTGTTCTATGTCTCCCAGGAGGTGACGGGCCGGCTGACCCTGCCCCGCGAGATCGCCTGCGGCCTCGCGCTGAGGCCTCTCCCGCGGCTCTCGCTGAACCTCGACGTCGAGTGGGATCGGTGGAGCGAGTTCGGGCGCTGGGAATTCACTTCGGTCGACGCCGTCGGGGACCTGAGCCCGGGCTTCACGCCCGTCCACGAGGAGTTCTACGGCATCTCGCCCGACTATGGAGTTCAGGGCTTCGACCTGGCCGTCCGGGACTCGAAGAAGCTCAAGGCCGGGCTCGAGTACCGCCTCGGCCGCTGGTTCGCGCTGAGAGGCGGCTTCGCCCGCCACGAAAGCTCGGTCGACCCGGCCGGCCGCACGCCCCTCTATCCCGATCCGGGCCTCAACCTCTACTCGTTCGGCGCCGGCTACGAGGGGCCGCTCTACTCCATCTGGGACGACGAGAAGACCGTCAGCCGGCTCTCGATCGAGTTCTTTTTCCGCTATGCCGCCGCGGACGAGGCCCCCTCCGCGCTCCCGGGCTACGAGATGTCCTACGGAGCCGAGCGCTGGGTCGGGGGCGTCGGCGTCGGGTTCATTTTCTGACCTTCGTACCCTCGCATTCGTGTCCGTCGTCCGCTTCGAGGTTCAGCCGCCGCCACTGTCGATCCTTGCATCTTGAGTTGCGCACCGCCGGAACCTATAATCGGGGCATCCGTCCGGAGGAGGCCCCGCCATGACAGTCCGTACGCTTCGCCCGTCCCTTGTCGCCCTCATCGCCGTCATCGCCGCCGCGCTCGCCGTCGCTTTCATCGCCGGACCGGCCGCCGCCGCCGGCCAGGACGCTCCCGGCCGGAAGCCGGCGGCAACGGCGCCTTCGTCCCCCGTCCCGCCGCGCTCGCTCACGGCGCACCTCGTCGGCCACGCCCACATCGACCTGAGCTGGCTCTGGCGCTGGGAGGAGACGGTGGCCGACATCGCCCGGTACACCTTCAAGGGGACCCTGGCCCAGATGGACACGATGCCCGGTCTGACCTTCGCACAGAGCCAGGCCGCGCTCTACGAGGCGATCGAGAAGGATCAGCCCGAGCTCTTCGACGAGATCGCCCGCAAGATCAAGGCCGGGACCTGGGTGCCGGTCGGCGGGACGTGGGTCGAGCCGGACGCCAACATGCCCGACGGCGAAGCGCTCGCCCGCCAGTTCCTCTACGGCAAGCGCTACTTCCTCGACAAGTTCGGCGTCGACGTCAAGGTCGGCTGGAACCCCGACACGTTCGGGCACAGCTGGCAGATGCCCCAGATCCTGCGCCGGGCCGGGCTCGACTCCTACGTCTTCGGCCGTTGCGCCCCCGGGCCGGACCCGACCCATTTCTTCTGGTGGGAAGGGCTGGACGGCTCGCGCGTTCTCGGCTACGTGCCGGCCGGCTGGTACAACGTCGGCCTCCAGAACGGGACGCGTCAGATCCTGGAAGCCGCGCGCAAGAACACCGCTATCCGGGACTTCATGCTCCTCTACGGCGCCGGGGACCACGGCGGCGGGCCGCGCGACGCGGACCTCGCCGCCATCCGGAAATTCGGGGAGGACCCGAACGAGCCCCGGCTCGTCTTCGATCTCCCCGAAGCCTATCTCCGGGGGATCGCGGCGGCGAACGGCCCGGGTCTCCCGGTCGTCAAGCGCGAGCTCAATTTCACCTTCCCGGCCTGCTACACCACCCAGTCGGCGGCCAAGAAGGCCAACCGCCAGCTCGAGAGCCTGCTCGTCACGGCCGAGAAGTTCTCCGCGATCGCCGCGGCCTCGGGCTACCGCGACTATTACCCGGAGCGCGACATCGACGAAGCCTGGAAGATCGTCCTGCGCAACCAGTTCCACGACATCCTCGACGGCTCGTCGATCGGCCCCGTCTACGACGAGGTGGCCGGGTTCTATCGGCAGGCACGGATACGGGGCGAGCGGGCGCTCGATTTCTCGCTCGAGACGATCTCCAACGCGATCGACACGCGCGGCGAAGGCTTCCCGGTCGTCGTCTACAATCCTCTCTTCTGGGAGCGGACGGAGCCTGCGTTGGCCGACGTCGTCGTCCCGCCGGACGCGAAGACCGCGAAGCCGTGGGCCGGCACGCTGCGGCTGACCGACGGCGACGGGAAGGCGATCCCCGTCCAGGTGGTGGAGAAGCGCGTCCAGGGCGAGAACACGACGGTCCGCATCGTCTTCATGGCCGAGGGCGTGCCCTCGCTCGGCTACAAGCTCTATCGCGCCGTTCCCGCGGAGACGGAGGGAGCCGGCCCGGCGGGCGTCAGGGCCGGGGCGAACGAGCTCGAGAACGACTTCCTCAGGGTCCGCCTCGATCCGAAGACGGGCTGGATCGCGAGCCTCTACGACAAAACGGCCGAACGCGAGGTCCTGGCCGGCCCCGGGAACGTCCTCGAGGCGATCCGCGACGAGCCCAAGGAGATGTCGGCCTGGGAGCTCGGCCTCAAGGACACGATCGGCCGGGCCGGGGAGGACGGTGCGACGATCGAGCTCGTCGAAGAGGGCCCGGTACGCGCCGTCATCCGGGTCAAAACGCGCTTCCGTGACTCGAGCTTCACGCAGGATCTGACCCTCTATCCGGGCCTGCCGCGGCTCGACTGCCTGATGCGCCTCGACTGGCAAGAGCGGAACGTCATGATCAAAGCAGCCTTCCCGCTCGATATCAAGGCGCCGGCCGCGCGGTTCGAGATCCCCTACGGCTCGATCGCCCGGCCCGGCCGACGGGACGGAAGTCCCGGCCCTGCGCTGGATCGACGTCTCGGCGGGCTCGGGCGACTACGGCGTGGCCCTTCTCAACGATTCGAAGTACGGTTTCGACGTCAAGGGCGGCGTCATGCGCATGTCGGTCGTCCATGGCGCCACCTACCCCGACCCCGAAGCCGACCGCGGCCGCCAGGAGCTCCTCTACTCGATCTTCCCGCATGGCGGGGATTGGAAGGGCGCCGCGGTGACGCGAAAGGGCCTGGAGCTCAATAACCCGCTCATCGCGCGCGTGCCGATGGTCCACCCGGGCGCTCTGCCCAAGGTCCACTCTTTCGTCAAAGCCGGGCCGGCGAACGTCATCCTCTCGGCGCTCAAGAAAGAAATGGGCTACGCCGAGCCGGGCCTCATCCTCAGGCTTTACGAGATACACGGCGAAAAGTCCGCGGCGAAGATCGAGCTCCCCTGGGCCGTCGAGGCACAGGAGGCCGACCTCATCGAGCGCCCGACGGGCAAGTCCCTCGGTTCGGGCACAGACGATCACCGTGCCCATGGAGCCCTACGAGATCAAGACGATCCGCGTCGTCCGAAAATAAAAAGGCGGGGCGCGGCAACCTCGCGGACCTGCTCTTCGTCTCTCGAGAGGAGGCGCCCTGTTGTGCCGCGCCGCGCTCCGGATGTATGATGCGGGCATTATTCCCGTGAGGAGGGCCCCATGAAACCGTCGACTCTCCGGAAGTCCTGGCTCGTCTCTCCCCCGCTCGCCGCGGCGTTCGCCGTCTGCCTGACCCTGTCCGCATTCGCCCTGCCGCCGCAGGCCCGCACCCGCGAACAGCGCGACCCCGCGCTCGTCCAGGGCGCTCAGCCGGCCCAAGCCCAAAGAATATCCCAAGCTCCCCGAGGAGAAGTCTCCGTCACGACACACGCCATCACCGTCGGGGCAAGCCCCTCCCTACACGGCCGTCGCGGGCACGCTCCTGCTCAAGGCCGACGACGGCGCCGGGAACGTCTATTCCCTCGGCCTACTTCCCGACGACGTCAAGAACAAGATCCGACCGCCGATCGCCTTCGTCTACAATGGCGGCCCCGGCTCGGGCCTCGGTCTGGCCTGCGCAGGGCGGCCGTCGCATACTGATAGACCTTCCCGGTCGGAAGATCGGCCCAATCGATCTCTAGCCTCTTGCCGTCGATGATGCCCTGTTCTGGTCCAGGATCAGGCTGATGAACTCCGCGCGATCGCCGACGGACTCGCGGAAATCGTGCGGGATCTCTGAGATAAGGAGCAGATGGGCGCATTCGGCCCGCGTAAGGTCCGAGTCCGGCCGAGGATGGTTACGCCCTGCCAGCGGACCACCCGGGCGACTTCGACAACGAATACACCCTGCTCGACGCGACCGAGCTGCTGAACGGCAGGGGATCGAATGCCCGGTGGGCGAAAACGATGTGACCCGCCCCTGTTTCGCCGGAGACTGAACTTCCGGCCCAGCTTCCGGGCTACACCGAGGACGTCGTCGTTGTCGGTGACTTCATCCGGATGTCGTCCGGCGAGCCTGGGCCTCGCTAGTTCCTCATCGGCGAGAGCTACGGCACCGGTCGGCCGCGAGGATACCTCCAGGGCCGGCTCGGCCGGACGCACCCAAGGCATCGTCCTCATCTCGGCCATTCTCAACCTCCAGACGGCCCGCTTCGCCCCGATGAACGACGCCGCCTACATGCTGTTCCTGCCCGACCTACACCGCCGTGCCGGACCACAGAGGCCCCGACCCCGCGAGAACAGGATAATGGTCTTCTGTCCGCGGAGTCGCGGGCCTTGGCCCAGGCCGCGACCTCCGCGAACAGATCCCGCTGGCCGCGCCCGTGGACGCCGTGCGTCCGAAGATCTCGGCGCTCAAGACCTCCAGCCGGGCTCTCGCCGGCAGGCCGCTCTCGTCACTAACCGGCGTTATGCCCGCGCATCGCGCGCTTCCAAATCGCCGCCTTCGCGGCGTGGCGACGTGAGGTATTCCGGGCTCAACCGCCGCTTGAAGGGCTGGCGACCTCGACCCCGCGGGCGAGACCTACGAGTTCGACCCGGCCAACGCGGTGATCAGCGGCCCCTTCCCGGCCGCCCTCGACGCCTACGTCCGGGCCGAGCTCGAGTACAAGAACGACACGCCCTACGCCGTCTCGGGGCGACGTCCGGCCCTGGGCGCTACGGCAACGTCGAGAACCAGTACCTCAACACGGCCAGACGCTGCGCGAGTCCATGACCGCCAGCTCGCCGTTGCCGTCAACGGCGAATCGTCTTTTCCAAGGTCCAGGATCGGCCGCCCTTGTATCGGTACGACGACCGGATGAGCTTCGGCACAGTTCTTCGCCACCGAATAGACCTTCTTCCCCGACCGACCTCGCCGGCGACCTCGGGGGCCGTCGTCAAGTTCGGATATTACGAGGCCGGCCACATGACTGTCCACATCCACAAGCCGACCCATGCGAAGCTCAACGGCCGACCTGGCCGAGTTCATCCGGGACGCCGCGGGAATCAAATTCAGGGACGGAATGACATGAACAAAGGGATCAAACGCTCCGCCGCGACTTATCGTGATCGCCGCGCTCCTGGCGGCCGCGCCGCCTCTCGCCGCGGCCGAAAAGCCGCTGCTCGCCCAGCATCCGTCGCTCAGCCGGACGCAGATCGTCTTCGCCTACGCGGGCGACCTCTGGCTCACGGGCCGCGACGGCGGGCCCGCCGCGCGCCTGACGACCGGCGTCGGCGCCGAGAGCGATCCCGCGTTCTCGCCCGACGGCTCGCTCGTCGCCTTCTCCGGCCAGTACGACGGTAACACCGACATCTACGTCGTCGCGGCCGCGGGCGGCGTTCCCCGCCGTCTGACCCACCACCCGCAGCCCGACACCGTCGTCGGCTGGACGCCCGACGGCCGGCGCATCCTCTTCAGTTCGGCGAGGTCGAACTCGAACGGCATCCCGATGCTCTTCACGGTGAATCTCGACGGCGGCATGCCCGAGGTTCTCCCCCTGCCCACCGGGGTTTCCGGCTCCTACTCGGCCGACGGCACCCGCCTGGCCTACGTGCCGACCATGCAGTGGCAGATCGCCTGGAAGCGCTACCAGGGCGGCCAGACGACGCCCATCTGGATCGTCTCGCTCGCCGACCTCAAAGTCGAGAAGATCCCCCGCGATAACTCCAACGATTCGAATCCGCTCTGGATCGGCGACAAGATCTACTTCCTCTCCGACCGCAACGGAGCGATCTCGCTCTTCGTCTACGATCTCGCGACGAAAAAGGTCGCCGAAGCGCTGTCGAACAACGGCCTCGACTTCAAGTCCGCCTCGGCCGGGCCCGGCGGCATCGTCATCGAGCAGTTCGGCGCCCTCCACCTCTTCGACCCGGCCACGGGGACAGCCCGCCGCATTTCCGTCTCCCTCGAGGGCGACCTGGCCGAGGTCCGTCCGCACTACGCCACAGCCGGCCCGCGCATCGCCTGGGCGTCCCTCTCGCCGAACGGGGCCCGGGCCGTGTTCGAGGCCCGCGGTGAGATCCTGACAGTGCCGGCGGAGAAGGGCGACATACGCAACCTGACGGGGACGGCGGGCGTCATGGAGCGCTCTCCGTCTTGGTCTCCCGACGGCAAGTCGGTCGCCTACTTCTCGGATGAGTCGGGCGAGTACGCCCTGCACATCCGCGACCAGGCCGGGCAGGGGCCTGTCAAGAGGATCGCCCTCGGCGAGCCGCCGTCCTTCTTCTACCGGCCCGTCTGGTCGCCCGACAGCAAAAAGATCGCCTACAACGACAAGCGTCTGACGGTCTGGTACGTCGATATCGCCAAGGGCATCCCGGTCAAGGTCGACGCGACCCACTATTTCAATCCGACGTTCACTTTCGACATCGGTTGGTCGCCGGACAGCCGCTGGCTGACCTACGGCAAGCAGGTCCCGAGCCACATGGACGTCATCTGCGTCTATTCGCTCGAAACGGGCCAGGTGAGCCAAATCACCGACGGTATGAGCGACGCCAAATACCCCGCCTTCGACCGGAGCGGCAAGTACCTCTTCTTCACGGCCAGCACGGACGTCGGGCTGACGCCCGGATGGCTGAACATGTCCAGCATGGACAGGCCCGTGACCCGGAGCGTCTACGTGGCCGTCCTGAGGAAGGACCTGCCGTCGCCGCTCGCGCCGGAGAGCGACGAGGAGAAACCCAAGGAAGAAGAGAAAAAGGCGGACACGCCCAAGGCCGACGCCAAGAAGGGCGCGGGCGACGCTAAGGAACCGGAGAAGGTCGTCATCGACCTCGACGGCATCGGCCAGCGCATCCTGGCCCTGCCGGTACCGGCCCAGAACTACATTGGCCTCGCGGCGGCGAAGGAAGGCATCGTTTTCCTGCTCGAAGCGACTCTGACATCTACGGCCATGCTGCGCAGTTCTTCATCGAACACCCTCCGCAAATTCGACTTGGCCACGCGCAAGATCGACAAGTACCTGGACGGGGTCGGCGCCTTCGTCCTTTCGGCCACAGGCGAGAAGATCCTCCTTAATCAGGGACCGCAGTGGACGATCGCCGCGACGGCGGGCCCGGTCGAGCCCGGCAAGGGCGCGCTCAAGACCGGCGAGATGGAGGTCCGGGTCGAGCCGCTCGTCGAATGGAAACAGATGTATCACGAAGTCTGGCGCATCGAGCGGGATTTCTTCTACGACGCCGGCGCCCACGGCCTCGACCTGAAGGCGGCGGAGAAGAAATACGCCCCCTACCTCGAGGGCGTCGCCAGCCGCCAGGACCTCAACTATCTCTATGAGGAGATGCTCGGCGAGCTGACCTGCGGCCACGTCTTCGTCAACGGCGGCGATCTGCCCGAGGTGAAAAGCATCGGCGTCGGCCTGCTCGGGGCCGACTTCAAGGTCGAGAACGGCCGTTACCGCTTCGCCCGGATCTACGACGGCGAGAACTGGAACCCTCAGCTGCGGGCACCCCTGACCCAGCCGGGGGTCAACGTCAAGGCCGGAGAATACCTGCTGGCGGTAGGCGGGAGAGAGGTCACGGCGGCCGAGGAGGTCTACAAGCCGTTCGAAGCCACGGCCGGGAAGCAGACCGTGATCAAGGTCGGACCGGCGGCCGACGGCAAGGGCGCGCGCGAGGTCACGGTCGTCCCGGTCGGCAGCGAGTCGGGCCTTCGCACCCTGGCCTGGGTCGAGGACAACCGCCGCAAGGTCGACAAGCTGAGCGGCGGGCGGCTGGCCTACGTCTGGCTGCCGGACACGGCCGAGGGCGGATATTCGAATTTCAACCGCTACTACTTCGCCCAGATCGGCAAGGAGGGCGCAATCGTCGACGAGCGCTTCAATCAGGGCGGCCTCATCGCCGATTACATCATCGACTACATGCGCCGGCCGCTCATGGGCTACTTCGCCGCGCGCGACGGCGCCGACTACATCACGCCCGTCGGCTCGATCTACGGACCCAAGGTCATGGTCATCAACGAATACGCCGGCTCGGGCGGCGACATGATGCCCTGGCTCTTCCGGGCGGCCGGGGTCGGGCCGCTCGTCGGGAAGCGGACCTGGGGCGGCCTGGTCGGCATGGCCGGGGCGGCGCCCTTGATGGACGGAGGCTTTACGGGCGCACCGCAGAGCGGCTTCTGGAATCCCGACGGGACCTGGGACGTCGAGAACCACGGCGTCGACCCCGACGTCGAGGTCGAGATGGACCCGGCCTCGGTCAAGGCGGGGCGCGATCCGCAGCTCGAGAAGGCCGTGGAAGTCGCGCTCGAGCTTTTAGCCAAGAACCCGCCGCCGAAGCACAAGAAGCCGGCCTACCCGGACTATCAGAAGAAATAAGGCGGCGATTCGCTCAGCGCCCGAGGAGGAGCCGGTCGATGCGGTAGCCGGCGGCCAGGAAGAACTGCAGGTCGAAGGCGTTGTCGTCGAGGTCGATCGGCGTCGTGCCGGTCAGGCGGAAGAAGCGCTTCTCGATCTCGCGGGCGAGGCCGCGCGGCCGCGGCCCGTCCTTGGGACCGTAGGCCTTCCAGAAGGCGTCCCACACCTCGCGTGCACCGGGCGGGAGGTCGTCCAGGCTGACGGAGGGCTCGCCCGCCGCGTCGAGCCGGATCCAGTTCTCCCGCAGGGCCCGGACGGCCGGGTAGAGATGGGGTTCGCCGGGATCGTCGAAGAAATAATGGAAAGGGACGTTCGCGTCGACGTAGGTGTAATAGATGTCCCAGAGAGGCCCCTCCGAGCCTATCCAGTCCGCACCGAATTTGGCCGTGAGGTCGATCGGCTCCGAATAGCCAACGAGCGTCAGATCCGTCGGATCGAGCGTCCGGTCGCTGAAATAGAATGGCACGTAGCTGTCGGCGAGGGCCCGCAGGGACGGGTGGTTGGCGGGGCGCCCGACTAGCCCCGGGTAGCGGGACTGGGCGTTCGCCCCGTAGAGGCCGGTCCGCGGATCGCGGCAGACGACGAGGTTGTGGTCCGCGTCCTGGCTGGCCTCGAGCATCAGCAGGCGCGGCTCGTGCCCGTGGAGGAAGTTCACGGCGTAGGCGAACATGGCCCCCTCGAAGCAGTGCGCCATGCCGGTCCGCAGGACGAGCTTCGGCGGCATGGCCGTCTCCTCCTGGTCGACCGAAGCGTGATCGTCGTTGTAGTAGAGGTGAGTGTCGAGGAAGGCCTGGACCTTATCCGGGGTATCGAGAGCCGCCAGGACGGCGAGCTCGCCGGCGTCGAACCGGAGCCCGAGCGCGGCGCAGCGGGTTTCGAACCGGGCCAGCGCGTCCGCGCCAACGGCGCCACGGAACAACGCGGCGAAGGCCGCGACCTGCTCGTCCGGCGGCAGATGAACGATGCCTTCTTTCGGGATCGGCTTGCTCATGGAGGCGGCCCAGCGGGGTTTTGTATAACACAGCGACAGCCGCCTAATCAACCAGCGGGGAAATCGCCGTATTTTTCCCCAGCTCACCCGAAGTCCGTTTGTCCGACGGCTCCGGTCATGCTATTCTATCCCGCCGAACATGCGCAAACACGACGTCTCCGGGAACGCCCTGACGGCTGGCCGCGTCGCCCGGTTCTGGCTGCCGCTCGAAGCGACCTGGCTGATGATGGCCGCCGAGGGCCCTTTCGTCGCCGCCGTCATTGCCCGCCTGGCCGACCCCAAGGAGAACCTGGCCGCGTTCGCCGTGGCCACGGCTTTGGCCTGGATCGTCGAATCGCCCATCATCATGATGCTCTCGGCCTCGAACGCTCTCGTCCGCGACGGCGTCGCCTACAGGAAGCTGAGGAAGTTCTCCACGGCCCTCAACCTCGTGGTCACCGCTGTCATGGCCGCCCTGATAGTGCCGCCGGTCTTCGACCTCATCGCCCGCGGGCTCATGGGCCTCTCGCCCGACGTCGCCGGGTTGGCCGGCCGGTCGATGATCTTCCTCATCCTCTGGCCGGGCGCCATCGGCTTCCGCCGGTTCTACCAGGGCATCCTCATCAGCGACGGCCGGCCCCAGGCCGTGACCTGGGGCACGGTGATCCGCCTGGCGGCCATGGCCGCGACGGGCCTCATCTTCGCCCTCGTCTTCCGCCTGCCCGGCGCGAGCGTCGGAGCGGGCGCGCTCGGGATCGGCGTCATCGCCGAGGCCGCGGCCAGCTGGTTCATGGCCCGGCCCACGGTCCGCCGGCTGCAACGCCAGCCCGACGCCGATTGCGGCTTCGGACGCGGCCTGACCCAGGCCTCGGTCCTCCGTTTCTATGTGCCGCTCGCGCTCACCTCGATCATGTCGTTCTTCATCAACCCCCTGACGACCTTCTTCCTGGCTCGCGGCCGGATGCCGCTCGAATCGCTGGCCGTCCTGCCGGTCGTCACCGGCCTGGCTTTCGTCTTTCGGACGGCGGGCGTCGCCATGCAGGAGGTCGTCATCGCTCTCGCGGGCGAAGGCGCGGCGAACCTCCGGATCCTCGCACGGTTCACGCTCCGGACCGGCGCGGTGGCGACGGCCCTGTTCGGCCTTTTCGTGTTCACGCCGCTCGCGACCGTCTGGTACGGAACAGTCTCGGGCCTCTCGCCGGGACTGGCCGCCTTCGCCCTCCTGCCGGGCGCCCTGCTCGTCCTCCTCCCCTTCCTCGAATCCGTCCTGTCCTACGAGCGCGGCGTCCTCGTCCGGTCGCACAAGACGACGCCCATCGGCGTCGCCGTCGCCGTCCAGCTCGCGGTGACCTGCGCGATATTCGCCCTGATGCTTCTCGCTCTGAAGACGGTCGGCGCCGTGGCCGTCGGGCCCGCCCTGACGGTAGGCTACGCCTCCGGGGTCGCTGTTCTCGTCTACAACGCCCGCAAGACTTCGAACCGTCGGTAAACCAAGCCGGCCTTCCGGACGGTATCAACCGGCTAGAGGCGAAAAGACGCCTCCATCCCTTCATGGAACATCACTCGCATCGAGGCCTGACCGTCCCTCACGGGAGGCGATCCGTGCCGGACACGGAACGTAACGGCAAGGGCGCTCAGATCCCGAGTCTGGGCGCCAAAATTCCCGATCCCGTCAATGTCCGATCAATGATTGACGATCCTCCAATTCGTGTCCGCGACGGCGCCGAAGACCTCTTCGCTTACGAACGCGGCCCCGTTCATGTACCAGATCACGTTCAACCCCTGATAGGGGCCGGTCCCGTAGTAACGCCAGAGGATGTCTATCTGCTGGTCCCCGTCGAAGTTGCCGGTTCCGTCTATCCTCCAATCCGTGTCCGTGACCGCGCCGAAGACGTTCTCGTTTGTAAACGTCACTCCATTCATGAACCACACGACATTCAACCCCTGATAGGGACCGGTCCCATAGTAACGCCAGAGAATATCGGTCTGCTGGTCCCCGTTGAAGTCACCTGTCCCGGCGATCTGCCAGGCTCGTATCAGTGACCACGCTGAAGACGTTCTCGCTTACTAAGCGTCGCTCCATTCATGAACCACACGACATTCAACCCCTGATTGGGGCCGGTCCCGTAGTTACGCCAGAGGATATCGATCTGCAGGTCCCCGTTAAAATCGTCCGTTCCGACTATCCTCCAGTCCGTGTCTGTGACCGCGCTGAAGACATTCTCGCTTAGATACGTCGTTCCATTCATGTACCAGATGTCATTCAACCCCTGATAGGGGCCGGTCCCATAGTAACGCCAGAGGATATCGGTCTGCAGGTCCCCGTTGAAGTCGCCGGTTCCGGCGATCTCCCAAGCGGTGTCGAAAACGCCGGGCAGTATCGTTTCCTGAATGAGATTGAGCGCGGCGAGCTGCATTGTCCCGGAGCCCGACGCAGGGGCGTTCGTCGGAGATTTCAGTATGGGGAAGCCCTTAAGATTCCTGTCCCTGAATCGCTCTCTGTTCGCCGGAGCCATGTTACGGCCATGACCCACAGCATCCTTCCAGACGCGCCCGGCCTTGAGCCCCAGCGGCTTCCTAGAGGCCAGTGCGGTTTCAAAAGATCTGGCTGGTGCCCCGGTCCGGGAATTATCGACCTGCAAGGGCCGTTTAACGGAATCGCTTCTGTGTGGGCCCCGCCAACGCGCTGATCCCCTCTGATGCCAATTTGTTGATTCCCAACGGGATCGGGCCGGGTGTTACAGTCTGATTCATGAACCAGACCACATTCAATCCCTGATAGGCTCCGCCGCCATAATATCTCCAAAGGATATCTTCCTGGCCGTCTCCGTTGAAATCCACCCGGGCGGCATGCACGATGGCGAAGTTCGCGTCAGATTCGTCAAACATCCCTCCCTGTGTTACGCGGACCCGATAATCGATACCGGCCGCTTCGGCCGCGTTGATCGTCCACGCAAAAGTCCCAAGGGTCACATCCGCCGTACCGAGGTTTTTCAGGAGTGCTCCGCCCTTATAGAGGTCGATATTCGCCAATCCGGTCAGCCCGGACTGCGTCCAGGTGACGTTTTGGGTCGAGCCGGCCAGCCAGCTCTCTCCGCCATTGGGAAGGGTCAACGTGAGCGTGACCGCCCCGCCGGGGCCGAAACCGATGGTGTTGGAGGCCGCCGAGGCGACACGGACCACCGGAAAGCCGGGCGTGGTGTTGTCGCCGACCTGATTATTGGCGATCACCCTCCAGAAATAGGTCGAATCCGGGTCGAGCCCCGTGTCGACGAAGTTCGTAACGTCGACGCCGAAGGAGACATCGGCAAGGATGTTGTTGAAGCCGCTATCGGAGGCAGTCTGGACGGTGAAGCCCGTTTCGTTGGCGGAGTTGTCCGCCCAGGTCAGGTCGACGCTCGTTCCGTCGGGGCTCCGGATGCCCGCCAGCGCGGAAGGGGCGCGGGGCGCTACGGCGAAGGACATGCCGTGCATCATGTCCATCTCCTCGTGACCGAGGAGGTGGCAGTGGAGGACGTACTCCCAGCCCCAGTTGACCAGATGGTTGACGATCGTCACGGGATTGCCCAACGGATCCTTGAATCCGCCCGGTCCGCCCATGAGTACGGCTCCGATGGGCTTGGTGACGTCGATGGGACTGTAGCTGTTGGGCACGTCGAAGGGCAAAGTGGGGGCATACGGCCTCATGGCCACGATCGTATCCTCGAGCGGATTGACCCGGACGGTTTCCTTCCAGCCGAGCTCGTTGGCGTCCGGAACGCTGACGGCGTTGTCCCAGGCGACCCGGTTGATCAGCTGGACGTTCATCAGGTGGAAGTGGATCGTGTGCGTGTCCACGCCGTTGTGGGTGATCTTCCAGATCTGTGTCCCGTCTCCGGCGACCGGCGACATCGGCGTGAAGGAATCCTCGAGGATCTCGATGGGAGGAGAGGCATACGGGAAGAGGGTGAACCGCTGCTGCCCGACCTGGGCCGGGAGCTGGACGCCCAGGAAGCCGCTCATCCGGCCGTACTCGACGTCGAAGGCCTCGCCCATCTCG
The DNA here is from genome assembly GCA_963743755.1 of uncultured bacterium. GTDB lineage: Bacteria > Acidobacteriota > Aminicenantia > Aminicenantales > Saccharicenantaceae > RBG-16-66-30. The sequence goes on along the minus strand of CAVUQU010000004.1, from coordinate 1,535,263 downwards.
TCCTGGATGGCTTTGGGCTCGAACGGGATATTCAGAGTGTCGCCGGCCAGGGTCTGGAAGGTCTTGGACTGTTCGAAGATCCGCACATAGGGATCGGCGGAGAAGCTCCCTTCGTAGGCGGTGTCGTAAGCGTCCGTCGGAATGATGATGGGCTCCTGGGACGCCTCGAAGACGCCTCTCTTGTCGCCCGACTTGGCGAAGACCGATTCCAGCGTGGGGAGGCTGACCTGGAACGGCGTCGTCAGGGGCTTCGTCACCCGGATCTGCATGATCGTCCGGGTATTGGGGCCGTAACCGGCCTGCGTCGAGGGCGCGCCGCCCCCGTCCGTCTGGTCGGGATTCCCCGTGTAGTAGTCATAGCGCGTGTCGAGGGCCGGGAATGCCGCCGGCGCGTCGTTGTAGAGGATGAGGGTCTGGCCTGCGAAGTCCGAGAAGTCGACCAGGACGTCCGCCCGTTCCGCGGGTCCCAGGAGCAACGCATATTTTGATGACGTTGCCGAAATTGAAGGTGGTCGGATTCAGGTTCCAGCCGACAGGCTGGTTATGGACGAGTACGGGAGCCGGCAGGAGGCCGCCTTCCGTACCGATCTGGATGAACGACGGTCCCGCCATCGTGGGATCGGGGACGCCGCCCTCCCGTCCGTCCGTCGGCCAACCTTCGGGGAATCCGGACCCCACGACCGCGGGCACCATCCGGACCTCGGTGTTGAGGGCGGCCCCGTCCGCGGTCAGGATGGCCGGATCGGCCTTGTAGAGCTGGAGATTCACGAACCGATCGTTGCAGGCGTTCAGGATGCGAAAGCGATAGGCCTTCGGCTCCACTTCCATGTAGGGATAGACGGTGCCGTTGACGAGCGGCGTATCCATGAACCCCTCCATGGCCATGGAGGGGTTCGGGGCCGCGGGCATTGTCGGCGCCTCCCAAGGGGCCTGTCCGAAATAGGGATTCGGAATGGGCGGGTAGGTGATATCCGTCGTCGGCGGCCAGAACCAGGGGCCGTAGTGCCAGCGGCCGAAGGCGTTCATGCCGCTGAGATCGTAAGGATTCTGGTTGGGCATGTAGACGTGCGGCATCCACAGATCGCCGCGGACAGGCGTCCCCGGCGTGGATCCCCAGTTCCAGGTCGGATCCTGGGCAGAGATCGTGGTCGGATCGACGAAGCTCTTGTCCTGGATGATCAGCGGAAAGCCGACGTCCGGCAGGACCTTTTGGAGGCCCGGATTGACGCCGGTGGTGTTCGTGCCGTTGATGAGGTCCTGCTCGACGGCGTCCGTGATCACGTAACCGGCCGCCTCGCCGGCGTAGACATTGAGGCGCGTGAGACCCAGCGCGTGGTCGTGATAGAACATCAGCCGGGCGCTTTGCTCGTTGCCGTAAAAGAACGTCAGGGATCCGTCGCCGGGGTCGGGCATGTCGGGGACGTTGAAGACGCTCAGCCCGCGCATGTAATTGGTCGTCTCCCCTGCGGGAGCGACCCACTGATGGGGCGTGCCGTCGCTGATCCAGGGGGTGAAGCCGCCATGGAGATGAACGGCGGCGCGGTTCTCGGTGTAGGATTCCCCGGCGAGCGGGCCTTCCCCCGCTCCCATGAGGGTCGTGTCGACCGGTATGAACAGGTCGCCGCCGGCCCCCGTCGGGAGATTGTTCGTGAACTTGATGCGGACCGGGCGGTTCTTCTGGGCGATGATGAGCGGGCCCAGATAGTGGAAAGCGCTCAGCGCGGGGTCGGAGGTGTTGGTCTGACGGTAACCGCGCAGGAGGGTCGGCTGCATGTCGGTATGGAGCTGCTCGGAATATTGCCCGAGCTCTATCTCGTAATAATCGCTGCCGGAAAAAGCATCCCGATCGGGAACGGCCACGGGGATGTACTGGCCGAGCCCGTTCGGATCGCCCGGATCGAGGCCGGCGATCCTGTCCACGAACTTATGGAGTCCGCCGGTGAACGGCCCGACGAGCGTCGCTGTGACGTCGGCCCCCGTTCCCGTGGGGTCCGCGATCAAGACCAGGGGAGCGTAGTAGCCGGTGCCGGGAGAGGTGACGGTGACCGTGTCGATGCCCGAGGTCCCCGGGTTGACGACCGCCTGGGCTACCGCCCCGGTGCCGACCCCGTAGAGGTCGGTGATGACAACCGTGGGCGAAGTGTATCCCGTGCCGGGTGCGACGACCGTCATGGGGCCCACGCCACCCGCGGGGAGCGGGCTGTTCGCGTAATTCGGGTAGGGCCCGAAGTAGTGCGGCACCCCGCCCGGGTCGGGCGCCGGGGCCGCGAGGACGGACATCCTGGCCCCGGAGGCCAGGGTTTTGGAGAGCTGGTTCTGGCGGAGCTGCTTGAAACGGGCCGCCGCGGCCCTTCTCTGAGCGGTCGTGATCCGCGATTTCTGAACTCTTTCCTGGCGGGCCGCCAGTCCGGAATTCCGCGTCGTGTCCCGCTGCGTAATGTCCCGTCTCGGAGACCGCAGCGCCTGGTCGGTCCCCCAGCCGAGGGAGATCAGCGCCAGGGCCAAGCCCGTCAGCGTGGCCAGCTTCTTTCTATTCATGTCGCAACCCTCCTGATCAAATTACGTGGCGGTCATCCGCGTTGAGATGCGCGGAGAAATAGGCCCCTCCCGAACGGATCCTCTCGATCGCCGGAAAGAGCTCCGTATCGACATCCTCTTTGAGCACGTATCCGTCGGCGCCGGCGGAGCGGGCCTCGCGGACATATTCGGGCTCCCTGTGAACGCTCACGATCAAGACTTTAAGCCCGGGATAAGCGGCTTTGACCCGGGAGGTCATCTCGATCCCTCCGAGATTCGGCATGGAAACGTCGAGGATGGCCATCTGCGGCGCTTTATGCAATTCGCCAAGGAGAGAGAGGAGATGGGAGCCGTCGCACGCCTCGCAGGCCACCTCGAGACCCGGTCCCGTCTCGAGGAACCGCTTCAAGAGAGGCCGAAACCGGGCGTCGTCATCGGCCAAGGCGATGCGGTAGGGATTCGTCACATCCCCCTTATAGACGATAATCCCCTCGACGGCAATACCAATATGGGACCAATCGAGTATGGTCAATACTGACCATATCGGCTCCGGCGCGCCGCCTCTAGGCCAATCCCTTCCGGATGGCGTATTTGACGAGGTCGGCTGTCTTTTTCAGGCTCAATTTCCTCATCAAGTTGGCGCGATGGCGTTCGACCGTATGAACGCTGATGAACAGAACCCGGGCCGTGTCCTTGTTCGACTTCCCTTCGGCGATCAGCTTCAGGACCTGACTCTCCCGGTTCGACAGCGCGGTCCCGCCGGAGCCCGTCCGGCCGTTCGCCCAGAATTCCGCCAGGTCGTCGGAGAGATGGGGAGAAACGTAGATCTTGCCGCTGCGGATCGTCTCGATGGCCGAAAAAAGCTCCTTGTCCGCGTCCTTCTTGAGGAAATACCCGTGGCCGCCGGCCGCCAGGGCCTGAAAGAGATACTCCTTGTCCGCGTGCATGGTCACGATCAGGAGCTTCATGTTCGGGCAACAGGCCTTGATCTCCGGAATGGCTTCGAGGCCCCGGAGGTTCGGCATGGAGATATCCAGGATGACCATGTGCGCGTCCGATGCTTCGTTCTTGAGCAATCGGAGGAGTTCCAGGCCGTCACCGGCCTCCCCCACGACCTCCAGGCCGGGCTTCGTCCCCAGAAGCCCCTTGAGACCCTGGCGGAACAGGGAGTGATCATCGGCCACGACGATGCGATACGATTCCATCAGGCTCCTTCCTTCTCCCCCGTCGGGATGACGAGAGTGATCCGGGTCCCCAGGCCGGCCCTGCCGGAGATATCGATGGTCCCTCCCAACATGCGCGCCCTCTCTTTCATCGTGGCCAGGCCCATCCCCTTTTCCGCAGCGCGCTTGGCGTCCTTGGCGCCGGCATCGAAGCCACGGCCATCGTCGTCCACGGAAACGAGGATCCGGCCGTTCTCCTGACGGATCACGACGGAAGCGTTCTTGGCCCGGGAGTGCTTTCCGATGTTCGTCAGCGCCTCCTGGAGGATCCTGTATAGCATGAACTGGGCACTCTTCGAAAGAGGGGCATCGAGACCGGCGAGATCGGAGGCGACCTCGATCTCATGGGCCTTGCCGAAATTTTCGATGAGCCGGCGCAGGGCGGGGACGAGCCCGAGATCTTCGAGAATGGACGGGCTCAGATCCCGGGAGATCCGGGCGACGTTGTCGATGACTTGATCGATATGCTCCATGACCTGCCGGCTTTCTTCGCGGAGACCGGCCTGGTCCGGCCGCAGGCTCTTCTCGATGAAGCTCGTCCGCAGCTTCAGGACGGCCAGCGCCCCCCCCAGGTCGTCGTGGAGCTCTCTCGAGATCCTCCGCCTCTCCGTTTCCTGGGCCGTCATGATCTGCGAGGACAGGCGGCGGAGGCGGCTCTCGGATTCCCGGAGCGATTCCGCGTCCCGTTTCCGCTCGGTGATATCACGATTGCTCCCGCGGCGCCCGCCCGGCCGGCCGTTTTCGTCGAACACGGGCAGACAGGCGTGGGACAACCACCGGAAGGACCCGTCCGGACGCACGATGCGGAACTCGAGCTCACTCGAGGTGGGACCCGTCTCGAGCGTATCCTGATGGATGACGAACCCGGGCAGATCGTCCGGATGGATGATCCTCAGGAGAAGGTCCGGGTCGGCCAGGAACTCATCGGCCGCGTGTTGGGTGATCCTTTCGCAGGAGGGCGAAGAATAGATGAAACGGCCGTCAGGATCCCGCCACCATTCCCAGTCGTAGGTGTTATCGGCCACGATGCGATATTTCCGTTCCGACCGGCGGAGCTCCTCCTCGACCCGCCGTCTTTCGTCGATCTCGAACCTCAACCGTTCGTTCGCCCCCCTCAGATCATCGGTCCTCGCCTGGACCCGCGCGTCCAGCTCTTCGTTCAGCCTGGCCGCCGCCCGTTCGCTCGACTGGAGGTTCCGGTAGAGCACGGCGAGGGGCCTGGCCAAGCCGGTCTCGACGACCGCCTTGTAAAGGTAGTAGAAAGCGACGATCTTGAGCAGATGCCCCAGGAGGAAGGGAATGCCGCTTCTTCCAAAATGGAACGCGATGCTCATCTCGGACAGGATCGAGAAGGACACGGACGTCACCAGGGCCCGGGCGACGAGCGGGTCGAACCGGCTCCGGTGCCGGGCCAGCAGGGCGATCGAGCCGGCGAAAAGGAGGATGATCAGGAATTCGCTGACGGTCAAGAAGGCCGTAGGCCGGGTTCCCTCCCTGATGCAGACCGGGAAGACCCGCCAGAGAAGCATGGCCGCCAGGAGGACTCCCATGGCGGCGGCGAAGCCCGCGGCGATGGAGGGCAGCTTCATTCGCCTGTTCAGGAAGAGGGGCGCGAGCAGGAGCGAAAAGGACTCCAAGTATCGGGCCGCTATCCATAATTGCGCAGCCAGATTCGCCTCATCGGGAGGAAAGGCGCCCAGCCCCTGGGAGGCCAGGGCGTGCAGGATCTCCAGGCCGCAGACGAAGACATAAGCGACGCTGATGAACAGGAGAGCGGAGTTGTCCAGGGTGCGCCGGACATTCCAGGCGAGAAGGAAGATGGCCACGGCCAAGGAAACCCGGAGGATCTCGGCCAGCGTATGGAAGAGGAGATAGCTGTGCAAGCTGGTGAGACAAATGTTCACGACGGCGAGCCCAAGGAGGAGATCCAGAAGGGAAACCCGTTTCTTGAGCCACGCCACGGGATGCTTGTCCATGCGCCGGTCCCGCTCCTCCGGGCGGACAATATAGACCAGGTCCGCTCAGGCTGTCAATTAACGGACGGCAAGGCGGCCGCTTCCGCCTTCATCGGGGATCGCTTGATAGCGGATTTCTCTCTTGATAGACTCTCCCCGGAGAATCGAAACATGAAAGAAGCGGTCACTGGGCCCCTGGGTGTGATCGGATCGGCGATCCTCGTTCTCATCTGTGCCTGCGGGACGGCATGCAGAGCCAGGACGGACGACGGTTTTCTGGACCTGTTGCGGTCCCCCGACGCCGTGACCGTCGTCACGGAAGATGGGACGGTCGAGCTCGAGCGGGCGGAAGGCGCATGGAAGGGCGAAGGCCTCGAAGTGGCGACGGTCGTCCGGGGCGGATGTCTTCTGATCGAGCTCGCCGCCCCGTCGGCGGCCGTGAAATACATCACGGCACGCTGGAACGGCGATCCGCCGAGGATTGGAAATACCTGGGCGACGCCTGGGAGCGCTCCTACGGCGAGCTCGAATGGCAGCCCCTCGACGCGGCCCGGGAAATGCCCTGGTATTTCCTGGCGAGCGACGGCCGGACGACCCACGGCTACGGCGTCATGACCCAGCCCGCGGCCATGTGCGCCTGGCGCGCCGGCGCGGAAGGCGTCACGCTCACCGCGGACGTCCGCAACGGCGGTGCCGGAGTCAGGCTCGGCGCGCGGCGGCTCGCCGTCTGCACGGTGACGAGCCGTCGGGGGAAACCCGGCGAGACGCCGTTCGAGGCGGCCCGCGCCTTCTGCCGCGACATGTGCCCGGCGCCGCGCCTGCCCAGGGAGCCGGTCTACGGCTTCAACGACTGGTACTGCGATTACGGCAAGAACAGCGCCGAGAGCGTTCTCTACTACGCGGCCTTCGTCGCCCGGCTGGCGCCGAAAGACGGCAACCGTCCGTTCATGGTCGTCGACGACGGCTGGCAGGCGACCGGAGGCGGCACCGGCCACGGCGGGCCCTGGGACCGGGGCAACGCCAACTTCCCTTCGATGAGCGCTCTCGCCGACGGCATCCGCAAGGCCGGGGCCCGGCCCGGCATCTGGATCCACCTGCTGACGGCCCAGGAGGGACAGCCTGAAGCTTGGCGCCTGGCCCACGACCCGGGGATCCTCGACATCTCCGTTCCCGAAGTCCGGGCCTACGTCAAGGAGACCGTGGCCCGCCTGCGCGACGTGGGGCTACGAGCTCATCAAACACGACTACTCCGTGAGCGACCTCGCCGGCTACACCCGGGCCGCGCCGAAACCGGAGGCGACCTGGGCCTACGCCGACCGGAGCCGGACCGCCGCGGAGATCGTCCTCGACCACTACCGGGACATCCGGGAAGCGGCCGGCGAGGACGGGATCATCATCGGCTGCAACACCATCGGCCACCTGGCCGCCGGCCTCTTCGAGATCCAGCGGATCGGCGACGACACCAGCGGCCGGGACTGGAACCGGGTCCGCAACCGCGGCGTCAACACCCTCGCCTTCCGGGCGCCCCAGCACGACGCCTTCTTCGCCGTCGACGCCGACTGCGTCGGGCTGACCGAGGCCGAGGCCATCCCGTGGGACTGCAACAGGCAGTGGCTCGACCTCCTGGCCCGCTCCGGAACGCCGCTCTTCATCTCGTTCAAGCGGGGCGCGCTGACGGAGGAACAGGAGAAGGTCGTGGCCGAGGCGCTGGCGATAGCCTCCCGGCCTCAGTCGCTGGCCGAGCCGCTCGATTGGTTCGAGGCGACGAACCCCACGCGGGGACTCGAAGCGATCTCCCATCTCGAGGGCGGGGCCGCGCCGAAGCGCTGGAAGCTCATGGGGAAGATCGTCGAGTACGATTGGACTTGCGCCCCGGTCCGATAGGCGCGGTCGCGCCGGAACCCGGCAACCGCTTCGGGCCGTCTCATTCCAAGAGGTCTTTAAGGCCGAACGAAGCGGCGTAAAGACAGCCGACGCCGGAAAGGTGGAAGGCGACCCGCAACGCCTCGGCGATCTCCTCTTTGGTGGCGCCGGCCTTCAGGGCCTGTTCGGCGAGGGCTCGGACCCCGCCCGGGGCCCCGTCGGCCGCGTCGAAAGCCATGGCGATCAGCAGCTTGATCCGCCGCGGCAGGGCGCCGTCGGCGTAGACGAGCGCGTCCGTGTCTTCCAGGTGTTTCATGAACTCGGGATCGAGCTTTCTCATCGTCGAAAGCGGGTGATCGGGCATCGCGTGCCTCCTTCTAAAATGGGCCGGTCTCATTCGCGACGGAGCGGGCGCCTTTGTTTTTTCTTCGGCCGCCGGCGCAATGTCAGCCAGGCCCCGATCGCGGCCGCAACCGTGCCCATACCCATGAAGGAGCTCGCGGTTTCCTCGGGAGTCATCTCCCTCGTCGCTCCCGGCCGTCCCACCGTTCGCGGGGCGGAGCCCATGGCTCCCGGCCGCGGCATCTGGCCTATGCCGGCGATGAAGGCCATGATCCCCCAGCCAATGCAGACCCAGCCGACCACGCGGGTCCATTTCTTGGGCGGACGGCGTTCGGCCGCTAGAACGGGAGCGCCGTTGCTCCGTCTACCGGCCGGAACGGCCAGCCCTGCTGCCGCGGCTTCGGGGAAGTGCGGTCGGGCTTGTTCGGCGGCCGCCCCTTCCCAAATGGCCAACATGACCGTATCCCGACCGTTGCGTTGATCCAGGACGATGAGGTCGAGGATGAACGCGCTCGGGTTCCAGCGGCGGACCTCGTCCACGACGTTGAAGAAGGCTTCCCGGCTCGCGGCCGGCCTCGCTTCACACTCGACCGGGATATCCATGAAGTGGTTTCGGGTCACCTTACCCTTGGACAACACGAAGCCCTGGACGGCGTTCATGATCTCGGATTGACCGGGAACAAATCCTCGGCCGAAGAAAATCGTCCGCGTCGGCCGCGGCACGCCCGACGAAAGGATCTCGGCGGACGGCCGGTTCAAACGGACTTCGCTCAAGGGTACGGGACCCGATCCGGGGGGCGCGAATGTTTCTCCGCTCGACCACCAGAGGCGGGCCCATTCCCGGGCTTCTGGTGTGGCCAAACTCAGACGGCCGGCGCAATCGGCACAGAGGAGCCAGGGTTTGGCCTGCTTGGCCTGCTGTTCGGCCAGGCCTCCCTTGAGCAAGCTCCACATTGGCCCCGAGGGGCGTCAGCTCGTGGAGGCGCGAAAACGCTTTCTCCCAATAAGCCGGATTGGAGACCACCTGGCGGGTCGTCGCAAGGTATCCCTCGGGTGCCGCCAGGGCTGCGCTGCATACATCGCATACGTTCATGTGCGGCCGCCTCCCTGTGAAGGTAAGAGATCAGGCCTTGCCGACGGATGCGCCGATCGTGTTGCCGGTGGCGTCCGTGTAGTACTGTGAGATGGCGTTGAAGGCCGTATTGCCGTTGATCCCCGAGAAGTTGCCTGACGGCAGGAGGGCATCGAGATCGACCTTGATCTCGGCGCCGGCACCCGTGATCTTCAACCTGTCGATGTTGAGGGTCGGCATGGCAACGTGCGCTTCGATGGACTCGATCGCGGCGACCGGGATCTTGACCACAGTGGCACCGAGGACCACCAGCTTGGCGAGCCTCTTGGGCAAGGGAGATCCGAGGATGTCCTTGATCTCCGTCTGACCGATGGGCCGCGTCTCCCCCAGGACGACCTGGGTCTCGTCCCAACCGAAGAACCGATGGGGGCGCGCTTCTTTGCCGTAGGCGTTCGAGGCCTTGGCGATCATCACGAGGCCGATCGGCAGCAGACAAACCCCCAGGATCAGGATGATCGTTTGGAAGGTCGTCGCATGCTCCGTGAAAAGGATATACCCGATCCCCAGCCCGAGCAGCGCCAAGACCGCGCCCAGCACGATCGAGCCGACCCTGTTGCTGAACGAGGTCAGAACTCCGGGCCGAGGCTTGAGCAGCCGGTATTTCTTGAGGCTCGTGTCGACGTCCGATATCTTCCCGCGCTCAAAGATGGAAACGAGTGCCATGCGCCCTCCTCACAGGATATTGTCAGGGAGTCTAAAAGAGCGGCGCGGGCTTGTCAAGAATAATGGAAACGGCGGATGACGGCGCGGCCGGCCGGGTCGAAAACGATGCCTTCCCGTTCGAGCAGGACCCGCTTCATCCGCGGTCCGCCCTGGTAGCCGCCGAGCTCCCCGCCGGTGCGGATGGCCCGGTGACAGGGCACGATGATCGGGAACGGGTTTGTGGCCAGGGCGTTGCCCACCGCCCGCACCGCCTTCGGATTTCCGAGACGCGCGGCGATGAGCCCGTAGGTGCTGACGCGGCCGTCGCGGGATGGCGTGTTCGGCGCGCAGGACGGACTGCTGGAAAGCGGGCCGCGTCGCCATGGCGGCGGAGTCGAGCGAAAAGGCCACATCCTCTCCCGCGAGGAAGTCCCGGATCCCCCGGGCCACGGCGTCGATCGCCGCGCACGAGGCCGGATGAGAGCCGGGATAGAGCCCTGCCCGCCGCCGCTTCCGCGGACAAGCCGGGTTTGGACAGGAGGACACGGAAGACCTTCGGAAGGCCGTCCAGCTCCTCCCACACGATGGCGACGGGTCCGAAGGGCGTCTTTTCGATGAGCTTTCTATTCATGCGCATTTCCGCTCGAAAATAAAAAGGGCGGACGCCCCTCGCGAGGCGTCCGCCCTGGACTTTCGATGGCGGACTCGTTCACCCGGGAAATCGCGCCCTAAGCGCGGCTTCCCACCGGACAGGATCACTCCCTCGCGGGAGCGGTCCCCGACTTCAGCGAGGCCGGCGATCAGTAACGGCCGCGGCCGCTGCCGCCGCCGCCGAATCCGCCTCTGCCACCGCCGCCGCCGCCGGCCGGCCGGGGCTGAGCTTCGTTGACCTTCAGGTTGCGGCCCTTGAGGTCCTTGCCATTGAGGCCTTCGATGGCCTTGATGGCCTCGTCCTTGTTCGGCATCTCGACGAAGCCGAACCCGCGCGACTGGCCGCTCATCTTGTCCGTGATGACCGCAGCCTTCTCGACCGCTCCGTAGGCCCCGAAGGCCTGGCGAAGCTCTTCCTCGGTGACACCGAACGAAAGGTTGCCGACGTAGATGTTCATACTCATCTCCTACATCAAAAATTCGATCGCAATAAAGGAGAGGAGTACGCCGGCTGTTTGGGCCACAGGCCTCCGTGCCTTTATCCGACCCGCGCCCCCTTTACGGGGGATTTACGGCGGATAGAATACCAAAAAAAACCGGGCGCGTAAAGTCAATATATGTTTTAATGGTTTCATGAAAAAAATCGTCGTCATCGGAGGAGGCGTCACCGGGGCCCTCTCCGCCTGGGAGCTCGCCCGGGCCGGACACGCCGTGACCCTGGTCGAAGCCCGGGCCCTGGGCAGCGGATCCAGCTCCCGGTCTGCGGCCGGGATCCGGGCCCAATTCGGGGTGGCAACGACGGTCCGCGGCCTGGTCTACTGCGAGCGCTTTTTCGAGGGCTGGACGGCCCGTTTCCCCGGCAGCCAGTCCCCCATCAGGCAGAACGGCTATCTTGTTCCTGAAGAATTACACGGCCGACCTCGACGCCGTCCGGGAGCTCGTCCGGATGCAGCAGGAGGCCGGCCTCGGCGAGGTCGAATTCCTCGATAAGGCCGCCCTCGACGAGCGCATGCCCTGCCTCGATTCGACCGGCGTCGCGGCGGCGACCTGGTGTCCGAAAGACGGGTTTCTCTTCCCGGCCATCATCTACCAGGACGGGGCCGAAGGCGCCCGGGCCCTGGGCGCCGCGATCGTCCAGAACGATCCGGTCGTCGGGGCCGAGAGGTCCGGCACGAGCGCGACGGCCGTCGTCCTCGGGTCAGGCCGGCGGATCGAAGCCGACCTCTTCGTCAACGCGGCCGGCTTCATGGCCGGCGGGATCTCGAAGCTCTTCGGCGGCCGCGAGCTGCCCATCAAGGTCGAGCGCCGCTACCTTTACTTCCTCGCCGGATTGGACCGGGACAGCGACTGGGGCCTCGGCGTCGGGGAATTCCCCTCGCTGCCGTTGATCATCACCCCGTCGGGCGCCTACTGCCGGCCCGAGAACAAACAGCTGATGATGGGCTGGCTGCAGTTCTCCCGGCCCGTCGCCGCGACGCTCGACAATCAGGACGAGATCGAGCCCGGGTTCGGGCTGGGCATGGCCGAGTACGGGGCCGCCATGCGCAAGGAGATCACCCAGTTCCTGCCCGCCGCCCAGGACATGGGCCGGTTGGCCGCCGTCACGACCGGCTTCTACGACACGACTCCGGACCACAATCCCCTCTTCGGCTACGACGGCGGTGTCGCCAACCTCATCCACGCGGCCGGCTTCAGCGGGCACGGCCTGATGCACTCGCCGTTCTCCGCCCTCATCGTGGCCGAGCTCGCCGCCCGGGGCCGGGACGTCGCCTCGTTCGAGCTGCCGGACGGTCTCGGCCCGGTCGACCTGGCCGTTTACTCCCTGGACAGGTCCTTCGACCGGCACGAAGGACTGGTGATCTGACCATGCCCATCCCCGGACTGACCATCATCGGCGAATCCATCAACGACTCCGTCCCCTCGACGAAGAAGCTCTTCGACGGGAACGACGTCGCGGGGCTGCTCGAGCTCGCCCGGGGCCAGGACGAGCGGGGCGCCGCCTGGATCGACGTCAACGTGGGCCTCAGGCCCCCGGAGTTCATGGCCGGCCTCGTCCGCAGGATCCAGTCGGTCACGGCCAAACCCCTGTCGATCGACACGCCCGACCCGGTCCTCGCCCGGGCCGCGCTCGAAGCCTACGACCCGGAGCGGGCCGGCGGACGGAAGCCCATCCTCAACTCCGTCTCGCCGCTCCGCCTCGACATGTTCGACCTCTGGCAGGTCCGTCCGTTCGTGCCCATCCTCCTCGCGTCCGAGCGGTTCGAGGCCGGCGCCGCCTGCGCCAGCGCCAACCGGACCGCCGAGGAGACCTGGCGCACCGCCCGGACGCTCCTCGAGGAGGCGAAGAGCCGCATCCCCGGCTTCACCAACGACCAGGCCATCGTCGACCCGGGCATCTCCCCGCTCGGCACCGACTGCGAGGGCGGGCTCAAGCGGGTCCTCGAGACCCTGGCCCTCATCCGCGACGATCCCTTCTTCGCCGGGGTGCACGCGTCGGTCGGCCTGAGCAACTTCACGGTCATGCTCCCCTCGAAGCGGGCCGACGGCTCTCCGGTCAAAGGGCCGCTCGAGAGCGCCTTCCTGACCCTGGCCATGCCCCTCGGCCTCGACACCATCATCGGTTCGACCGTGCGCAAGTACGAGCTCCTGGCGCCGGGCCATCCCGCCCTGGCCTGCCTCGAGGACATCCTCGAGCTCGAAGGCTACGACACGCTCGTCCGGCTCAAGGAATACTATGGATAAGATCTTCCACGTCGAGCTCCAAACGCCCAAGAGGAGCTCCGAGGACATCGACAAGGACCTTCGGACGTTCGACGACAAGTACCGCAAGGTCGTCGACGCGGGCTGGACCGTCTGCATCACCGACAACCCCATGGGCCTGCTGAGCTACGGGGCCATGGAGACGATCGAGCTCCTGGGCCTGCCCGTCCGCCCCGAACAGCTGATGGTCCATCTCAACACCTTCCACCCCCGCAAGGAGCTCGACGAGATCCTGGGCGCGTTCCAGGCGGCCGGGGGCCGGCATCTGCTCGTCGTCTCGGGCGACGGCAGCCAGAAGCTCCACCGGCTCGAGCCGGCCGAGATCGGCCTGCCGTGTACGACCGTGACCTCGGTCGAGCTCCTCCGCTACATCGACCGCGAGCACCCGGGACGATTCCACTGCGGCGTCGCCTTCAATCCCTACGAGCCGCAGGACGCCGAGCTCGAGAAGATGAAGCGCAAGGTCGACGCCGGCGCGTCGTTCGTCATCACCCAGCCGATCATCGGCCGGGACGACCGGCTGGACGGGCTCGCGCCGTTCGGCCTGCCGGTCACCCTCGACGCCTGGATGTCGAAGAAGCTCCACCTGCTCTCCGAGTGCGTCGGCCACGAGATCCCCGAGGGGACACCCTACGACCCCATGGAGAACCTCCGGGAGCTGCGGCGCAACTATCCCGATTACGGGCTCTATCTGGCCATCCTGGGCTTCAAGACCCAGTACCCGTTGCTCCATGACATCTGGGGATAGGAGGGCGTCATGACAGACGCGAAGACCGCGCACGGCGGCGGGGGGAAGGCCAACAAGATCTTCGTGGCCTCCGACGGGACGGGCCGCACGGCCTATCTGACCGTGAGCGCGGCCGTGGTCCAGTTCCCCGGAGCGAAGGTCAAGATCGTCGTTCGCCCTGACGTCCGGACGAAGGAACAGGCGCACGAGGTCGTCCGGGAGGCCGCCGAGGCCGGCGGCTTCGTCGTCCACACGTTCGTCAAGGACGAGGTCCACGACGAGCTCGTCAAAACCGCCCGGGAGCTCAACGTGGAGGCGATCGACCTTATGGGACCGTTGATCGCCCGGTTGACGGAGACCCTGGCCACCTCCCCGTCGGAGAAGCCGGGCCTGTTCAGCCAGCTGAACAAGGCCTATTTCCGGCGCATCGAGACCATGGAATTCGCCCTCAGCCACGACGACGGCCAGCGGGTCGAAGACCTGCGCAAGGCCGAGCTGGTCCTGCTCGGGGTGTCCCGGACCTTCAAAACCCCGATCAGCATCTACCTCGCCTTCAAGGGCTGGTTCGTGGCCAACGTCCCGATCACGCTCGAACAGGAGCCGCCGGCCTCACTAGCCAAGCTCGATCCCGGCAAGGTGTTCTGCCTGGACACGAGCGCCCGGCAGTTGGCCGATCTCCGCAGGACGCGGGCCGACTACCTCAAGGGCGCGGTCGCCGCCTACGCCGATCCCGAGTACGTCCGGATCGAGCTGATGCACGCCCGCCAGTTCTACGGCAAGCATCCCGGGTGGGCCGTCGTCAACGTGACCCACAAGCCGATCGAGGAGATCGCCACCGAGATCCTGGCCCTCCGGGCCAAGCCGTCCTAAACCCGGGGCTCCCAGCTCCGGGCCGCCGCGATCATGGCCCGCAGGTTGTCCGGCGGGGTCTCGGCCGGGATGGCGCATCCGGCGTTGAGAACGAACCCCGGCGTGCCGGCGAAAACGTCCAGAAGCTCGCGGGTCCGGGCCTCGACGAGCGCGGGCGTCCCGAGGGCCAGGACGCCACTCGGATCGATATTGCCGATGAACACCGCCTTCCCCTTCATCGCGTCCCTGGCCGCCCGGACATCGGTCTTGTAATCGAGCTCGAGGGCGTCCGCCCCGGTCGCCAGCATCGGCCCGAGGATGCGCGTCGTATCGCCGCAGATGTGGAGGGCGTAAGGAAGACCCAGTCGATGGGCCTCGCCGACGAGCTGCCGCTCGTACGGCTGGGCGAATTCAGCGTACATCGAAGGCGAGATCAGGTCGGGCCCGGCCGGGCTGTCGCCGTTCGAGACCATGTCGGCCCCCGTCCCGGCCATCAGCCGGAGGAACGCAGCCGACGCCTCGGCACAATACGAGAGGAGGGCGTGGGCGTCCCCGCGATTCCCTTCGTCGAGGAGGTCCATCATCCAATCGGCCGGCCCGCGGACCATGGACGCGAGCGAGAAGGCGGCCTGGTCGCAGTTGCCCCGCACGAAGACCTCGCCGCGGAAGTGCGCCATGAGCCGGCGCACGGCCTCGAGCCAGACCTGGACGCGCGGATGGCCGCCGATCGCGGCGGGAGCGAGGTCCCGGGCTTCGGCGAGCCTCCCGATCAGGGCGCCGGCCGGCCGGGCGGGCATGTCCTCCGGACGGTCGACCGGGACGCCCAGCGCCTCGGCGAGCGCGACCGTGTCGACGTCGACGAGGACGCCGTCGTAGCCGTAGGTTTCGATGGCCCGGATGAAGCTCTCCGCGATCGCGCCGGGATCCTCGCGGAACCGGCGCTGCGTGAAACCCGCTTCGCGGGCGGCCAGGAGGAAGTTATGGAGCATGACCGGGACCCGGTCGGGACATGCGCCTTCGAGGGCGGCCCGGATGCGCCGATACCCGTTCATTCCGTCCGGGCCCCCAGGGCCCGCCCGTCGACGGCCTTGACCGCACCGCCCTCGAGCCGGCTCCTCTCTGCGGTGAAGCCGATGAGGTGGCTCTCCATGGACGCTTCGAGCGTCGTCGCCAGCAGCCCTGGATCGCGCCGGTCGACGGCCTGGACCCAGTCCCGGACGAGGCCGTTGTCGCCCCCGCCGTGCCCGGAATCCACGCGGCCGTGCTCCTCGACGGTCCAGACATAGCGCTTCTTTTCTTGGAAATCGAAGACGTCGAGCCGGCTCTCGTCGCCGACGAGGTCGCCCCGGGTGCCCATGATCCGCGTCCGGCGGCCCGCGTAGGACGTCAGCCCTTCCATGGCCAGCGAGGCCGTGATGCCGCCGAACTCGAGGTTGACCACCTGGTTGTCGACGACGTCGTTGTCGCTGCGGAAAACGCACCGGCCGTAACTCGTCCGGCCGAGCCACTCGGCGACGGAGGCGTCGTCGTCGCCGGGCGTGTCCTTGTGGCCGAGCCAGGACTTGCGCCGGAGATAGATCTCGACCGCCGAGTACGGGCACGTCGCCTCGACGGGACAGCCGTCGGCGCACCGGGCCGGCGCTCCGGGCGGGGCCATCTCCTCGCGGAAGAACCGCAGCGATCCGAAGGACTGGACCTTGGTGCAGGGCTCGTCCGCGATCCAGCGCAGGATGTCGAGGTCGTGGCAGCACTTCGACAGGAGCATGGGCGTCGAGACCCGGCTGTTGCCCCAGTTGCCGCGAACGAACGAGTGGGACATGTGGATGTGCTCGACCGGCTCGAGGTGTTGGATGCTGACGACCCGGCCGAGCCGGCCGCTGGCGACGACGTGCCGCATCATCCGGAAGTAGGGCGTGTAGCGCAGGACATGGCAGACGCCGACGATCGCCCGCTCGCGCCCGGCCCGGTCGAGGATGTCGCGGCACTGCGGCCAGGACTGAGCGATGGCTTTCTCCAGGAGAAGGTCGTATCCCCGATCCAGGGCGGCCATGGCCGGACCGTAGTGGAGATGGTCGGGGGTCGTGATGATGATGGCATCGCAGAACTTGGGGCCGTCGAAAGCCCGTTCCCAGGTCGGCCAGCGGCGTTCCGGCGGGATGCCGTGGGCCTCAGCCAGGAACGCGTTGCGATAAGGGATGGGCTCGGCCACCCCGACGATCTCGGAGCTCTTCCGGAAAGGCCTTGGCATAGGCCGCATAGACGCGGCCCCGGCCGCCCGCCCCCATGATGGCCGCCGTGACCGGCCGGGAGGGTTTCTGCCAGGCGACGGCCGGGGGGTTGCCGAGCGGATGCGGCCGGCCCTCCTGGGCCCTGACGAGCCTGTAGGTCGTCATCGTGCCGGCGGCGGCCCCGAGCGTCATCAACATGTCCCTGCGCTTCATGTCCGACCTCCTGGCTGTCATCGATCGCGATAATCCGGCGCGGACCGGGGGTCTGCGGCGGCGGAACGGCGGAGAACGACCGCCCGGCTGAGGCGGATGTTTTCCTCTCCCTCGCGAAGGAAACCCGCGCCTTCGGCGGCCCCGACGAGGACCGCGAAAGCGTCTTCGGTGACGTGCATCCTGGGCTCGACGAGGAGCAGGCGCCCTTCGGGCTTCAGGGCGGCCCGGATTTCGGCGAACAACCGCCCTGGATCGGGGACTTCGTGTGCCATCCAGAAGGCTAGCGCGACATCGGCCCGAACATCGAGCCCGAGCCGGTCCTTTTCAGCCAGGTGGAGCCGGATCCGGCCGGAGACGCCGGCGCGAACGGCCCGCTTTTGGGTTTTCTCGAGCATGCCCGGATGGATATCCACGGCGACGACCGAGCCCGTCTCTCCCGCCATCCGGGCCATCGGGATGGTGAAAAACCCCGGCCCGCAGCCGATGTCGAGAACGACATGGCCCGGGCGGATGAAGCGGCCGAGGATGCGGTCCGGGTCCTGGGCGATCCGCCGGAAGACGTTCGTGAGGGTGAAGGACAGCCAGGGCGGGCAAACATGTTCGTGCATTTCGTCTCCGGTCCTTAAAGCCTGAGGGGAGCGTAACCGAGGCGGCCGGCGAAGTCAACGCCCCGCGGCCGTGCCGAAGGTACCGCTTGACGCCCTGCCCGCTCTTCCGTTAGCGTACAGCCGACGAGGAGAATACCAGGGACGGGGAGGAATCTGATGACCTCTGTGATCCGTTATAGTTGCCCGACTTGTCACAAGGAACTGGATTTCGGGCTCGCGGATGTGGTGAACGGCGACCTCATTGCGGAATGCGAGAAATGCCAGAAGCCGATCGTGCTCGAAAGGGGTTTGCGCTGCCGCGAGTGCAGCCGGCCGGCGACAGAAAGGCGTATGTTTTCCGATATAACAACCGGCGTGTACACGTCCGTTACCTATTTTTGCGGAGAGCACTTCGCCGCAAGGAGCAGGCGTCGTATCGCATTTTGGGCCTATGCCCTTCCTGCGGTATGCGCTGTTTTCTTAGCGCTGGGCGTTTTTCTCAAAGGGGGGGACGGAAAGCCCATGACGATCTTTTTTCTCATCGCCGCGTTGTGTGGGCTCCTGGCTATTGTCCTATGGCGTAAGCTCCGTTCCTCTGATATCTCGCAAGAAGACCGTTGAGGTAGTTCAATGTCCCGGATAGCGCTTCCCCTCGTCATCTTTGCGGCCGCTCTGGCCGGCTCATGTGGCACGCCGGAGACGCCGCGGGAATACACCCTCGTCTGGTCGGAGGAGTTCGCCGTCGACGGGCTCCCCGATCCCGCGACCTGGAGCTACGAGACCGGCCTGATCCGGAACCAGGAGGCCCAGTACTATACGGCGGGCCGCCCGGAGAACGCCCGCGTCGAAAACGGGTGCCTGGTCATCGAAGCCCGGAAAGAGGAGTACGCGGGCGCGCACTACACCTCGGCGAGCGTCAATACCCTGGGAAAAAGGGAGTTCTTCCGAGGCAAGCTCGAGGTCCGGGCCAAGATCCCGACGGGCCGGGGCTCCTGGCCGGCCATCTGGATGATGGGGACGAACATCACGACAGTCGGCTGGCCGGAGTGCGGCGAGATCGACGTCATGGAGAACGTCGGCTACGAGCCCGACACGATCTACGCGACCGTCCACACACCGGGCTCGGTCAACGATCCCGGCCAGGTGGAGCGGGGCGGGCACATCGATATCCCCTCTCCTTTCAATGATTTCCACATCTACGCCGTCGAATGGCAGGATGAACAACTGGAATTTTATTGCGACGGAACGAAGTACTTCACCTACCGGAAGAACGCGAGCTACCCCTCGTACTGGCGCTTCGACCGGCCGTTCTACCTGCTCCTCAACCTGGCCATCGGAGGGACCTGGGGCGGAGCGCCAGGGCATCGACGACCCGATCTTTCCCCTGACAGTACGTCGTCGACTACGTGCGCTACTACGAGCGGGACTGATCAGTCCCGGACCTTGAAGGAACGGGCGGCGAGGATACTCAGGACGATCGCGAGGGCGAGCAGGATCCCCAGGTTCGGCAGGATGTCCGCGAACCCGCCCTGGAAAAACCTCAGCTTGTGCAGGGCGTCCATGGCCCAGTAGGCGGGCGAGATCATGGCCACCTTGCGCACGCCGAGCGGCACGATCTCGCTCGGCCACCAGCAGCCCCCCAGGGCGGCGAAGATGTTGGCCAGGAGGACGGCCAGGCCGATGATCAGGTCCTCTTTCGTGCAGAGCGACCCGATGAACACGCTCAGCGCGGCCATGGCCAGGGCGAACACGGCGATGACGAGCAGGGCCAGGGGGAAGCTGCCCAGGTTCAGCTTGAAGAGGATCCTGCCGACGACGATGAGGATGAGCGCCTGGACGATCCCCATGAACCAGCGGCCCAGGAGCTTGGCCTGGAAGACCTCGCCCTTGGAGAGCGGCGAGAAGAGCATCCGGGCCAGGACGCCCTTCTTGCGGTCCTCCATGACCGTGATGCCGCCGTAGATGATGACCATCATCATGATGAACTGGATGGTCGTCCCCGGGATGGAGTGATCGAACCCGCTGGGCACGACCGTGACGGTGTTTTCGGGGAACCGGCTTTTCACCTGGACGATGTCGCGGAACTCCGCGTGGCCGTCGAGGAACTTCGCAAGGTCGCCGTCCCCGTAGAGGACGAGCTCGCTGAGGACCCGGGCGATGGCCTGGAAGAGCCGCGTCTCGACGCGGGCGGCCGCCTTCGTCGAGGCGTCCTCGCGCTTCTTGAAGGCCAGGGCCTGATCGCGCCGCGATTCGATCTTGGCCGAAAAGTCGGCCGGCAGAACGATCAGCCGGCTGTATTCGGCCGGCTCGCTCGTCACGATCTTCAGCTCGATCGTCGGGGCCTCGATCTTGCCGAGAAAGTAGGTCCCCCAGCGGCCCTCGTCGAGGTTGACCACGGTCAGCTCGGCCACCGCGGGCGCGCTGTCGGAGGCCTTGAAGAGCAGGCCGAAGAGAACGATGAAGAGCATCGGGAAGATGAGCGACCAGAAGACGAAGACCTTGTCGCCGACCATGATGCGCAGGTCGTTCCAGGCGACGTGGAGGATGCGCTGAAGCTTTCTCATGGTCACACCGAGGTCTTGCGGCGCAGGGCCGGGACGGCCAGGGCCGCCAGCACGAGGCCGCTCGCGACGAGGACGACCAGGGCCGTGATCGGGAAGCGCCCGTCCCGTATAAGGGCCGCACCGTCGATGAACCAGCGGTTGGGCGTGAAGGCGCCGACCGCCCGGAACGCCTTCGGCATGGCCTCCGGGTTCATCATCGACCCGCCGAACAGGCTGAAAGCCAGGATGATGGGCGCGCCGAGCGCCCCGGCCTGGTTGCGGTTCTTGACCATGGCGCTGAAGAAGCCGAAGAAAGCGGCCGTCCAGAAGGACGCCGCTGCGCCGAGCAGCAGGAACCAACCGAACGGCCCCCAATAGGCCCGGAAGATCAATGTGCCCAAGGCGACCATGACGAGGAGCACGGCCATCCCCATGACCCAGCCGCCGAGCAGGCGGGCGCCGACGAGCTCCATCGGCCTGAGCGGCGTCGTCATCATGCGCCGGAGCTTGCCGTCCTCGCGCTCGGAGATGATGTCCCGCATCAGCGTCTGGACGATGAACAGCAGGAACATGATGGCCATGCCCGGGAGCATGATCGAGAAGAGGTCCGTTTTCGTGACCTGGGTCTTGGCGCCGACGGCCTTCGTCTTCTCTTCCTTCAGACGGATCAGCAGCGGATTGAGGTATTTCTCGGCGGCGACCATCTTCTTCTGGGCCTTGCCCAGCTCCGGCCCGAGCGCCTCCCAGGGGAAGCTGTCGACGGGTCCGTCGAGCATGGCCCGGATGCCCCTGGCCTCGTCGGCGAAGGCCTGGACGGCTCCCGAAAGCATGACCGCCAGCGTGTTCACGAACTCCTCGACGACGTCGGGCAGGAACTGCTCGGCCGGGTTCTTGACCACGGTCAGAGCAATCGTTTTGGCATCGAGCAGGTCGAGGGTGAAGCCCTTCGGAATGACGATCATGGCCGAGGCCTTCCCCTTCTCCATCCGCTTGCTGCCTTCGGCCTCGTCGGTCACGGTCACCTCGAACATCTTTTTCATCTCGTCGACGTCGAAGGCCCCCAACAGGATCTTCGAGGCGAAACCCTTGTCCTGGTCGACGAGGAGAACGGCGATCGGCGGCAGCGTGCTCTCCTCGGTCCGGGGGGCGAAGATGATGCCGATGAGCGCCGTCATCACCATGGGAATGGCGATGAAGATGAGGATGGCCAGCGGCGACTTGAGGTGCCGGCGCACGTCGTTCCCGAGGACCAGGAGGAGCCGTCTCATGCCCGCTCCCTAATCCCTCAGGGTCCGCCCGGTCAGCTTCAAGAAGACCGTCTCCAGGCTGGGCGACTTGATCTTCATGTCGGTGACGGCGAGCTTCCGCTGGAACAGGCGGTCCATGATCCGGGGGATCTCGGCCGTATCCGAGACCCCCAGCGAGGCGATGTCGTCGGCCACGGACAGCAGCTCGACGCGGGCCCCGGCCAGGTCCTGGACCGCTTCCGAGAAAGCGGCCGCGGCGAAATCTCCGACGATCTCGACGACGTCGCGCTCGCCGACGATGCGGACGAGCTCGTCGAGCGTCCCCTGGGCCAGGATGCGGCCGGCGTCCATGATGGCGATGCGGGAGCAGGTCGTCTCGACCTCGGCCAGCTGGTGGGTCGTGAAGATGACCGCAGTGCCGGAGGCGCCGACGTTGCGGATGATGTCGAGGATGCTGACCTTGGCCTGGACGTCGATGCCGACGGTCGGCTCGTCGAGCAGGAGCAGATCGGGCCGGTGGAGGAGGCCGATGGCCGTGTTGAGCCGGCGCTTCATGCCGCCGGAGAAGTTCTTGACCGGTTCCTTGGCCCGGGCGGCGAGCTCGACGAGCTCGAGGAGCTCCGAGGCCCGCTTTTTCAGGTCCGCCCGCGGCACGTCGTAGAGGCCGCCCCAGAAGAGCAGGTTGTCCATGGCGCTGAGCTCTTCGTAGAAGGCCATATCCTGGGGGACGATGCCCAGGCGGTTCTTCAGCTCGCGGTCCGCGAACAGGTTCTTGCCCTGGAAGTTCACGGTCCCGGTAAAGTCACCGAGCGTCCCGGCCAGGATGGAGATGAGGGTCGTCTTGCCCGCGCCGTTCGGGCCGAGCAGGCCCAGGACCTCGCCCTTCTTCAGGTCCAGGGAGAAACGGTCGAGGGCCAGCACGTCGCCGTAGGATTTGGTCAGGTTCTTGATCTCGAGCATGGGCGGCACACCTCTTCCTGGGTATCTTACCCTCTCTACGCACCGGGACCGGAATAGGTTGACCCGGGCTATTTTTTCGTCGCCGGTACGGGCGTGAGCTGGTTGTATTCGACGAGAAGCTTGAGCCACCAGTCGGGGAACTTCAGCGGTCCCCGCTTGCGGGTGGCCTTGTCGTAGACCCACATGTGGTTGTACTTGACCAGGAGGTCGTCGCCGAGCTGCCACCAGGCCGCCAGGACGCGGTCGACGTTGGCGAGGCAGTAATCGGTCAGGAAGCCGGCCGCGAGCGCCGGGTCCTTCTTATAGAGGTCCAGGGCGGCTTTGTCGATCGCGTCCGTCCTCTCGACGGCCGGGTCCTCGTATTCCTTCTGGGCGGCCCGCACATCCTCGATGGCCAGGTTGTAAGCGACCTGGGTGTGGAAGTCGACGTAGTCGAAGGCCCAGCGGGCCGAGCTCCGGTCGAAGGTCCAGTGGTCGCCGACCTCGAACGACCGCGGGATCCTGTCCATGGCCGCCGCGTACAGGGGCATGAAGCAGGACGTGTCCTGGGCGCCCCAGGCCAACCAAACGAGGCCGCCGACGGGATCCGGCAGCCAGCCCCGGCTCTGCGTGACGGTGACGTACTCGGCCCGGTTGACGCCGATGATGCGGGGCGTGCTGTAGCGCTTGCCCTCGAGCTCGAAACCGTAGGGCAGGTAGTTGGGGTTCTGGAACGGTCCGCCCTGGATGCCCCGGGCCGGCCAGTAGGGCGTGCCCTCGGTCTTGTCCCGGGTCATCATCATGACGTCCCGGGCGGAAAGCTTCTTCTCCGGCTTGATCGAGAAGGGGAAGTCCTCGTTGAGGGTCTCGGGGCTGAACTTCTGCGAAGGGGCGACCAGGGTCAGGAAGCGCCACAGCCGGACCCGGGCGCCGTCGGTGTTCGCCGCGCTGACGCCGGTCGGATTGTAGGCCTTCTTCCAATTGAAGGGCTTGCCGGCCTTGGGATCGAAGAACTTCATGTCGACGGCCAGTTGAACGACGTTCGGCGAGGCCATGAAGTAGTCCGGCTTCTTGAGGTCGATCTCGCCGATGCGCGACTCGTTCGGAGTGACGGCGACGTGGTCGTCGGGAACGCGCTGTGCGCACCAGACCGCGCCGGGCTTGCCGCCCTGGGGCGTCCACAGCGGGCCGACGGGCATGATCTCGAAGGTCCAGACCTCGTTCGGGTCGGCCACGGCCAGCATCTCGCCGGTGTCGGTATGCCCGTAACCGTATTTCTCGCCGAGCTCGCCCATGATCCGGATGGCCTCGCGGGCCGTCCCGGCCCTTTCCATGGCGATGAGCGTCAGCATGGTGATGTCGAACTTGGCCGCCGGGGTGGGGTTCTCCATCTTGTCCCGGCAGCCGATCGTCGACTCGCCGATGGCCACCTGGGCGTCGTTCATGTAGCCGAAGTCGCCGTGGATGTAGG
This sequence comes from uncultured bacterium, assembly GCA_963743755.1. Taxonomy (GTDB): domain Bacteria; phylum Acidobacteriota; class Aminicenantia; order Aminicenantales; family Saccharicenantaceae; genus RBG-16-66-30. The sequence goes on along the minus strand of CAVUQU010000004.1, from coordinate 1,511,374 downwards.
CGCGCGTGTGCGGGAGCTCGGGGATCTCCATGACGACCGTCCGCTTGATGTCCTCCCACTTCAGGCCCAGGTCGGGCGCCCAGTTGCCGAACTGGCTGATGTGCCAGATCTTGCGGGTCTCGCCGGGCTTGTGGTCAGCTGCCGGGATATAGCGCCAGGTCCAGTCGCACTCGCCGCAGTCGCAGGTGTGCGTGGTCATGACCGAGCCGTCGGTCGAGGCGGCCTTGCCGACCATGATGACCGTGCAACCCTCGGGCTCGCCGGACGGGCCGCAGGTCGGGCAGGCCGGGTCCTGGGCCTTCGGGGCGGGCCCCGCGGTGAGCAGGGACAGGGCCATAAAGAGGAAAGCGGCGTAAACGAGGGATCGGTTCGGTTTCATGGGCACCTCCTGGATGTGCGGCGGGCGGACCGAGAATAGTCCGTCCCGCCTTCGGTTGTCAATCGGAGGATGCCCGCGTGCCGGCCCGGAGCCTATTCCTGCGCCGGGAGGAGCTTGTCCTTGTCCAGGGCCGATCTCCCGAAGATGCCCGATGCACGCCCTTCAGGCCGACGCTCATCACGATGTTGTAGAAGAACGCCAGGAACGCGAGCAGCGAGCAGCGACCCCGCAGAGCGCCGCCAGGATCATGTAGACGTTGAACTCGCCGTTCGACGTAGATCGACCGCCGCAGCATGCCCTGCAGGCCCGGCCATGCCCATGAACGCGCCCATGCCGATGCCGCCGAGCAGGTGGGCCCAGAAGTGGAAGTTGGCCAGCTTCTCGCTGTAGAGCTTCGCCCCGTTGGTCAGGATCGGGAAGCAGCAGGTAGATCGCCGAGTAGAGCGTCATCGTCAGGCCGACGAGCACCGCCACGTGCACGTGCGGGCCGATGATCCACTGCGTGTTGTGGAGGATGCGGTTCAGGCCGAGGTCCGCCTGCATGATGCCCGCCGGCACGGCCAGCGCGAACCCGAGCAGGCCGCCGAGCAGGAACTTGAGCGGGTGCGTCATCTTCAGCGGGCCGCGCGCTCCAGAGCGTGGCCAGCGTGATGAAGAAGGCCAGGCCCTGCGTGATGAGCTCGAAGGCCGTCACCATCTCGCCCGAGACCGATCTTGAGCATGCCCGGCTGGGCCTGGTCGGACAGCAGGTGGTGCGACCAGACGGTCCAGGACACGACCAGCTCGACGAACAGCGCGGCCCGGGCGATGTTCTCCATGAAGAGCTTCTTGCCCGTGATCAGCGTGGCCAGCAGGTACCACGTGCCGGCGACGAAGATCAGCACGAGGCCGTCGGCGATGAGGTCGAGCCCCCACCAGAACCAGTTCTTGTAGAGCAGCGCGTCGACGGCGCGTGTGCTTCGAGGCTCGTGCCCGAGGAGCGCGGCGACCATGTAGACGAGGATCAGCACGCCGGTGAACAGGATGATGCCGGCGTTGAAGCGCCGTGTCCACCGTGCCGCGGGCGATGGCCGCCACCGGCAGCGACACGAGGTGCTCGGTCTTCTTCCTCGGGAAGAACGCTCGTGATGCCCGCTCAGGCCGAGGGCGGACGCCGAGCAGCGCGCCGGCCGGCTGCTGCGTCCCAGCCCGCCGGCGTGTAGGTGATGGTCTTGAAGATGTTGACGACGAAGAACACCGTCGCCGACCATGACCAGGGCGATGCCGACGATGAAGAACGTGCCGCCCCAGAGGCTGAACTGCGTGAAGTCGGCCGGCAGCGGCCAGTAGAGCGTGTAGAGCGGCGCGTAGTGGCGAGAGGAAGCCGGCGAACCAGAAGATGAAGCGTGCCGACGCCGATCAGCCCGCAGGTCCAGTTGGCCAGCGGGATGCTCCAGAGCGGCTTCTTCATCAGGAACGGCACGAGGAAGAGGAAGGCGCCGAAGACGATCGAGTAGGTCGACCCGAAGATGCCCACCAGCGGATGGGCCGTCATGATGGCGAAGAACTGGTCGCGGCGGCACGACCGGGATCGGCGTCGACCTCGTAGATCCGCATGATCATGCCTTCGATGACGGCGAAGGCGTAGTAGACGAGGCCGACGACGACGAAGCGCAGGGTCATCTTCTGCATCGGCGTCAGCGTCTCCGGCTTGAACGCGCCCTGTTCGCCGTTGACGAAGGTCTGGATGAAGCTCATGGCTTGTCTCGCTCGGAATGTCGTCGTTGCCAGGACTAGCTCGCCGCACGACACCACGACGGCGTCCTTCACGACCATGTCGACGCCGGCCGGGGCCGGAGTACTCCGTGGACCGGATGGTGTAGACGCCGGGCTCTGTCGAACTGCCAGAGGACGTCGTTCCTGTGCCCGGGCACGACCTGCATCTGGAAGACCATCGAGTGGTCCGGCCGGAACAGGCCGAAGCCGTAGGTCAGGTCGGCGGACGTCACGTCGAACCGGACCGTCTCCCCGACCCTCGCCACCATCCGCTCCATGGGGAGCTCGAACGCGTGGCCAGCCACGCTGATGGAGAAGGACCGGTCCGCCTGGACGCTGTCCCTGTCGAGGTCCGGCTTGACCCACGGGATCGTCAGCGAGGTCGTGATATGGAGGGAGAAGCCAAGGACGGCCAGGACGGCGACGAAGGCGTAGAACAGGCCGGGTTTGATGACTTTGGGCTTGCCCGCGTGCGTCAGCCTCCAGCCGAACCAGCCGACGAGGAGGATGATGACGATGGCGTAGACCGTGTAGCCCAGGGTTTGGCCGAAGAGGACGATCTTTGAGTCGACCATGGATTATTGTCCCTCCTTGCGCGAGGCATCATAACGGCGGTTGGACCGCGGAGTCAAGCGCTCAGGGCTTGCGGAATTCGATGAGCTCGACGGGCGCGCCGCCGTCCTCGATCATCGCCACCCTGACCCCTGCGGAGGGAGAGGTGATCTCCGCCGTGAGGCCGAGCCCGGCCAGGGCGGCCTCGAGGTCGTCGACCTCGAAGGCGATGTGGGGCACCGTGCGGACGAGATCGGACACGGGGCAGCCCGGGTCGAACCTCATCCACTCGATGCCGAAGGGGCTGGTGGCGAAGCCCGAAACGTGCATCTTGAGGTGCGGCAGGTGGACCTCGCCCGGACGGGCGACCGTCGTGGGGATGCCCAGGTGGTGATACCGCCAGCCCATCTCGGCGACGGCGGCCGGCGGCTCGTGGTCCCGGCGTTCCTTCTTCATGGACGGACTCCCCCGGTCCGGCGCGGCCGCGCCCGGGCCGGTACTACTTGCCCAGAGTTTTCCGGATCGCTTCCAGCTTCTCTTTGAGGACGGGGGCGAAAGCGAAGAACTGTTTCACGGTCTCGCAGCCGTAATCGTCGCAGTGAGCGCAGGTGACGACGCCGCGCTTGGACGCGCAGAGCCTGATCGCGCAGGTCGCGCAGTGAGCCGTGCTGGCCCTCTGGCCGGACGAACAGCCGTCGCAGATGCAGGCGTCCGGATCGATCACCGTCCCGCCGAACTGGGCGGCCCATTTTTTCGCCGTCGCTTCGAGCCCGGCCCGGTCGTTGGCCTGGGTGGCGACGTAAGCCTCGCACTCGCCGCAGTCGAGACCGCAATAGGCTTGGATCTTGGCCATGTTTTTCCCTCCGTGGATCAGCGCGGCGCCTTGCGGGCCGGCCTGAGGTCGAGGTCCTGGAAGTCGTAGCTGAAATCGGTCGCCGGCGAGACTGCCTGCATCGTCACCCGGTCGACGGAGCCGTCCGGCCGCAGAGAGAAGGTCACGTAGGCGTCGGCCCGCAGCTCCCGGTCGCGCCAGCGGACGACGAAGGTGTCGTGCTGCCAGTGCTCCATGTCGCCGACGAGGGCCGGCGTCTTGGTGAAGCGCATGACCAGGCGTCCGCCCGATTCCTCGACGACGACGTCGCCGTACCAGGCGTCCGCGTAAACGCCGGCGTATCCCGCGAGCGGAAGCGAGGGGCGTGAGGTCGCGTCCCGGGCCGCCGACGACTTCCCCACAGCCTCGGCCGTTTCGGCCTCGACGCGGGTCCGGAGCTTGAGGTGGGCGGCCGTCCAGTCCGTGGCCGGGGCGCCGAGGTCGTGATCGACGACGGTCCAGGTCAAGGCGGAGAAAGCCTCCTCCGATTCGGCGTTGGTCAGGACGGCGACGCCGAGGTTTCGCTCCGGGAGGAGGGTGACGATCGAGACGTAGCCGGGCAGTCCGCCCGTGTGGGTGATGACGCGCTCGCCGCGGTAATCGCGGACGCCCAGGCCGAGCGCGTAGGCGTTGAAGTTGGTCTTGAGCCCGGCCAGCTCCGCAGGGGGCGCGGAGTTGGGCCGGACGGTCACCGGAGTTTCGAGTTCGCGGGCCGTCCGCTCCGAGTAGAGCACGGTCCCGTCGGCGAGCTTGCCGCGGGCGAGCCGGACCTGCATCCACCGGGCCATGTCCTCCGCGCCGGAGTTGATGCCTCCGGCGGGATTGGTGTTGTCGCTGGTGAAGGGCGCGATGGGCCGGACGACGCCCTCGACCCGGGCGTGCGGGGTCGCGACGTTGCCCTCCTCGGCTGCGGCCGAGTGGCGGACGTTGCTGTCGTTCATGCCCACCTTTTTCAGGATGCGCTCGGCCACGAAATCCTCCCAGGATTGACCCGTCACGGCCTGGATGACCTCGCCGGCAACGAGGTAGAGGACGTTGTCGTAGGCGTAGGCGCTGCGGAACGACGTCGCCGGCTTGATGTACCGGAGCCGTCGGGCGACGTCTTCGCGGTCGTACGTCGATTCCGGCCACCAGAGCAGGTCCCCGGCGCCGAGGCCGAGCCCGCTGCGGTGGACGAGAAGGTCGCGGACGCTGAGCTCGCGGGTGACGTAGGGATCGTACATCATGAACCAGGGCAGGTAGTCGACGACGGGCGCGTCCCAGGCGATCTTGCCTTCCTCGACGAGCAGGCCGAGAGCGGTCGCCGTGAAGACCTTGGAGTTGGAGGCGATGCCGAAGAGGGTCCGCCCGTCGACCGGAGCGGGATCGCCCAGCTTCCGGACGCCGTAGCCCTTGGCCAGGACGACACGGCCGTCCTTGACGATGGCCAACGCGAGACCGGGGACCTCGAAGGTCTTCATGATCCGGGCGACCGTGGCGTCGATCCCGGGCGGAACGCCGGGAGTCGCACGGATCTTGGCCGGGGCCGCGGGGGCGCCCCCCCGGACGGGCATCTGGAGCGACAGCAGAACGAGGGCCGCGAGCAGGGCCGGCCCGGCTGCACGGGATCGCGAGCGATGTAGGAACATGGACGACCTCCTTAAGTAACTTTTCCTTCGATCAGGGCCAGGCCGTAGGGCATCGGGATCCGGATGTCCGTCTGTCCCTTGTAGGCCGCAATGCGCGCCAGGCTCGTCTCGCCCTGGCTTTTCACTCTCTGATAGAGCTGTTCGTAGCCGCCGAAAACCTGGACGGTTTCATGCTTTTGGGTTTTGATCACCGGGAAGCGACGGAGCGCGGCCCAACCGGCCGCCACCTTGTCCTCCTCGGCCCCGAGGAAGGACCACACGGAGCCCGGCCAGTGGTCGAAGGCGACAACCGCCGGAGCCAGGGCGCGGGCCCGCTCGATCGCCGCGTCCGGATCGGCCATCTCGTGGAGGCAGAATTCGAACAGGACGACGTCGGCCTTGAGGTCGATCGCAAAAAAATCCCCCAAGATGGGCTCGAACCTGTCCTCGAGCCCGGCGGCCTCGAGAGTCTCGCAGAGCTTCTCCAGGGCCTGGGCGTCGCTGTCCAGGGCCAGGACCTTGCGGGCCGTGCGGCCGTACTCGATGAGCTGTCCCCCGCCGGCCCCGACGGAGAGGACTGTCTTGTCCCCGAGATCATAGAACGCCAGGAGGTCGGCGACCATCTTCTTATAATCGGCGGCCATCGGCGGGTTCCTTCGCCCAATGTATCATCTCCGAGGCGGGACATTCAATCATTGACTTCGGCCGACGGCCCGCCCTATGCTTGACCTCGCCGGGGTCTCGGTCGGCCCTGCATTTCGCGCTCCGGTGAAAGGTGACCCGCCCATGAATCAACCATCGATCAGGATGCGACTGATCGGAATTGCGGCCGTGATCGCCGTCGCGCTGGGAACGGGGATCGTTGCCGCGGAGGGCCCGGACGACCCGCTCGCCCGGGGTTTCCAGACGCCTCCCGCGAGCGCCAAGCCGCGCGTCTGGTGGCACTGGATGAGCGGCAACATCACCAAGGAAGGCATCAAGGCCGACCTCGAATGGATGAAGCGCACCGGCATCGCCGGGTTCCAGAACTTCGACGCGGGCCTCGAAACGCCCCAGATCGTCGACAAGCGCCTCGTCTACATGACGCCCGGGTGGAAAGACGCGTTCAAATACACAGCGACCCTGGCCGACGAGCTGGGCCTGGAGATGGCCATCGCCGGCTCCCCCGGCTGGAGCGAGAGCGGCGGACCGTGGGTCACGCCGGCCCAGGCGATGAAGAAATATGTCTGGAGCGAGACGCGCCTCGAGGGCGGACGCCCCTTCAGCGGCGTCCTGCCCAAGCCGCCGTCGACGACCGGGCCCTACCAGAACCTGGGCGGACGGCACGAGGGATTCGGCGAAGGCAGCAAGGCCGCGCCGCCCGAGTTCTACGCCGACAGCGCCGTCGTCGCCTTCCGCGTCCCGGAGAACGACCGCACGCCGGCCGAGCTCGGCGCGAAAGTGACGTCGAGCGGCGGCGCTTTCGACCTCGCCGCCCTGACCGACGGCGACCTCGCCGAAGCCGTTTTACTGCCGGCCGCCCCGGTCGACGGGAAGTCTTGGATCCAATTCGCCTACGACCGTCCCCAGGCCGTCCGCGGCCTCACGCTGATCGCCGCGAGAGGCGAACGCCGCGGCGACTACGACCTTCCGGAACTGGAGGCGAGCGACGACGGCCGCGACTTCCGGTCCGTCCTGAAGCTCCCCGGCGACGCCGTCACCGTCGCCTTCGCCCCCGTCACCGCCAAGTTCTTCCGCGTGAGCATCCGCACCAGGCCCCGCAGCCCGGGCCAGGCTCTGCCGGCCGCGCCAGATAAACCCGCCGGGATCCCGGTGGCCGAGCTCGTCCTCCACGCCGTCTCGCCCGTCAACCGCTTCCAGGACAAGGCCGCGTTCGACATCGCCACCGACATCTATTCCCTGGCCACGCCCGCGGTCCCGGACGGCGACGCCGTCGCCAAGGCCGACGTCGTCGACCTCACGTCCAAGATGCGCGCCGAACGGCAGGCTCGACTGGACCCCGCCGGCCGGCCGCTGGACCGTCCTCCGCTTCGGCTACTCGCTCACCGGCGCCCGCAACTCCCCGGCCTCGCCGGAGGCCACCGGGCTCGAGGTCGACAAGCTCGACCGGGCCCACGTCAAGGCCTATTTCGACAACTACCTCGACCAGTACAAGAGCGCCACCGGCGGCCTCATGGGCAAGCGCGGTCTGCAGTACGTGATCACCGACAGCTGGGAAGCCGGGGTCGCCAACTGGACCGACGAGATGATCGACGCAGTTCGCGAAGCGCCGCGGCTACGACATGCGCCCCTGGCTGCCGGTCCTGGCCGGCCGGGTCGTCGAAAGCGCCGAGGCGAGCGACCGGTTCCTCTGGGATTTCCGCAAGACCCTGGGCGACCTGATCGCCGAGAACCACTACGATCAGCTCACCGACATCCTGCGGGCGCGCGGCATGGGCCGCTACACCGAATCGCACGAGTCCGGCCGCGCCTTCATCGGCGACGGCATGGACGTGAAGCGCCTGGCCGACATCCCCATGAGCGCCATCTGGCTCGAGGGGCCCGGCAAGGCCAGCCGCGCACCACGACGCCGACGTCCGCGAATCCGCATCGGTCGCCCACATCTACGGCCAGAACCTGGTCGCGGCCGAGTCCCTGACCGTCTACCGCAACGCCTGGGCCTTCTCGCCCGAGACGCTGAAATCGACCGCCGACCGGATGATGACGAACGGGCTGAACCGCTTCGTCATCCACACCTCGGTCCACCAGCCCGTCGACGACAAGATCCCGGGCCTCGGGCTCGGGCCGTTCGGCCAGTGGTTCACCCGGCACGAGACCTGGGCGGACATGGCCAAGCCCTGGACGACCTATCTGGCCCGGAGCTCCTACATGCTGCAGCAGGGCCGCTTCGTGGCCGACATCGCTCTACTTCTACGGCGAGGACTCCAACGTCACGGCCCTGTTCGGCGCGAAGCTGCCCGACATCCCGTCCGGCTACAACTTCGACTTCGTCAACGCCGACGTCCTGCTCAACCGCCTGTCGGTCGCCGACGGCCGGATCACGACGGCGACGGGCATGAGCTACCGCCTGCTGGCGCTCGACCCGAACAGCCGGCACATGTCGCTCCCCGTCCTGCGCAAGATCCGCGATCTGGTCGGCGCCGGAGCCGCGGTCGTCGGCCCCAAACCGATCGCGAGCCCGAGCCTCGCCGACGATCCGGCGGAATTCCGCGCCGTCGCCGACGAGGTCTGGGGCGGCGCCGGGAAAGGCCGGGTCTTCGAAAAAGAGACCGTCGCCGAGGCGCTTGCCGCGCTCGGCGCGGCGCCCGACTTCGCCTACACCAAGCCGCAGTGAGGACACCAGCCTCGCCTTCGTCCACCGCGCCCTCCGCGACGGCGACATCTACTGGGTCGTCAACGGCAACGCCCGCCCGGAGACGGTGGAAGCGAGCTTCCGCGTGACGGGCAAGGCCCCCGAGCTCTGGCACGCCGAGACCGGCAGCTGTCGAGCCGGCGTCCTACCTCGTCGCCAACGGACGGACGGTCGTTCCGCTGCGCCTCTCGCCCGACGACGCGCGTCTTCGTCGTGTTCCGCAAGCCGGCCGAGGCGCCGGCGCGGGCCCTCCCCGAACCGGTCGAGACGGAGCTGGCGACGGTCGACGGCGCCTGGGACGTCGCGTTCCAGCCGGATCGCGGCGCTCCGGCGACGGCGAGTTTCGCCACGCTTCATTCCTGGAGCGCAGATCCCGATCCGGGGATCAGGTATTTCTCCGGAAAGGGCACCTACACCAAGACCGTCGAGGCCCCCGCCGAGTGGTTCAAGGCCGGGGCGACGCTTCTGGCTCGACCTCGGCGACGTCAAGAACCTGGCCGAGGTCACGGTCAACGGCAAGCCGCTCGGCATCGTCTGGAAGACGCCGTTCCGCGTCGAAGCGACCGCCGCGCTCCGGCCCGGCGCCAACACGCTCGAGATCGAGGTGGCCAACCTCTGGGTCAACCGCCTGATCGGCGACAAGCAGCCCGGCGTCACAAAGACATACACCTACACCGCGCGTCGAGTTCTACAAGGCCGATTCGCCGCTGCTGCCGTCGGGACTGCTCGGTCCGGTGAAGATCCTGCGGTCCGAGATCCGTTAACGATAAAGAAAAGAAAGGAGAATTCATGAATAAAAAAAGAACGAATCGTACACAGGGGCTCCTCGTTGGACTCCTTGGAGCTTCGCTCCTCGTCGCGGCGGGGGGCTTCATCGCCGCTCAAGCCGGAGCCGACATCCTGGCCAAGCTCGGGCTCGACAAGGCCTCAGCCGGCGAGAACCTGCTCGGCGCCCTGACCAGCGGCTACATCTACAACTCCGCCGCGGTCAAGGCTTTCAAAGCCTTGCCGGCCCCGGCCAAGGTCGATTTCGTCCGCTCCGGCCTGGCCTGGGTCAAAGCCTATACGGCTACGCCCGAGTTCAAGGCGGCCTACAAGGAACACCGCGACGAGAGGAAACCGAACCCGCCCGCCCCGGTCCCGTCCGCGGAGGAACAGCTCGCCAAGACGAGGGCCGACGTGGAGAAGGGCATCGCGAACATGCAGCAGATGGCGGCGAGCGGCGACGCGGAGATGAAGAAATCGATGGAAGAAGCCATCAAGCAGATGCGCGCCCAGATGCAGGAAATGGAAAAGCCCGAGATGAAGGAGATCTTCCGCCAGAGCGCGGAAATGCAGACAGCCCAGAACAAGACCAATTACGAGAACGCGCTGAAGACCTGGAACGAGAACCTGCCCGAGGATCCCGGCCGGCTCATCGCCAACCGCATCCGTCAGTTCCTGGAGACGAGCGGCAGCGTCGATTTCTCGGCCGAGCTCACGACCCGGGGCGACCGGAAGATCTTCGCCAAGAGCGAATACGAACAAAAACCCGCCTATTGGAAGCTCTGCTACCGGGCCGGCAAGGAAGCCACCGAGGCCGCCCGGGACTTCGCCAAAGCCTGGCTGGAGGAACTGGAATAGGGCCGGAACCGACCTCGTCTTCATCAAGATCTTCCCTCTATTTCCGTGGGATTTCCGCGGAGTCGTTCGTCATAAGGGTAGGATGTCCCGAAAAAGGAGTCTGACGCCGTGCTAGAAGAACAATGGCTGCGGATATACCGGGAAACGGTCCACCCCCTCTACGGCTACACGGCTAAACGCACGGGCGGTGACAAAGCGTTGACGGAGGACATCGTCCAGGAATCCTATTTGAGGGCCCTCGACAGCTGGAAACATAGGGCCGTCCCGGACGCCCCGCTGGCCTGGCTGAAACAGGTGGCCCGGAACATCCTGATCGATTTCCTGAGGCGGAAGAAATGGGACGCCAAGGCCGGACCGAACGGGCCGGCCGGCGTCGATCCGCGCACGCCCGCGGACGAACTCGAGTCGTTGGAGATCTTCCGGGCCATCTCGGCCCTCGGACGGAAGAAAGCCAGGGTCCTCGAGGCGTTCTACTTTGACGGGATGAGCGTCCGGGAGATCGCCGGCGAGATGGCCGTGACGGAGCGGGCCGTCGAGGGACTGCTGCGCCGGGCCCGCGGTTCGCTGCGGTCCTTGCTTCCCGATCCCCGGAACAATGGAGGGAAAGATGCCTAAGAACTTCGAACCCGACAGCCGATTCGTGGACAGGCTGGAATGGCAATTGGCCTCGGAATTCCGGAGGAAGGACCGACTGAATCCGGCCGCGGGGAAGGTCGCCGTCCCCCGCTATGTGGTCGCCCTCAGCCTGGCAGCCGGCGTTCTGCTGATGGGCGTGGCCGCGACGAAAGCGGCCGACCTCATCAAGGACTCCTGGCGGAAAAAGATCGAGGTCGCCAGACTGGAAACAGAAGTCAAACTCAAGAACGCCTTTCTGGATTTTAAGAAGGAGGCCCTGGCCAGGGCCGAGACGCAAGTTTCGATGGGCTTGATTTCTGAGGACGAAGCCCTGGTGTCGAAGCTCGGCGTCGAGAGAGCCGCATCCGATCTGAAAAGGTCGCTCGTCGATCTCGAAGAGGTCAAAGCCTCCGGAGAAACGCCCCGCAACGAGCTGTATGCTCCGGCCGTGGGCGGGCGCGACTTCGTCAGCGAGCGGCTCGAGATCGACAAAAAGACGCTCGAAGCCGACCTGGGTTTGCGCAGGGGGCGGACCGAGCGACATCTCAAGGAGAAGGTCGACCTTGGCCTCATCCCCAAGAGCGGGTGGGATGACTTCCAGGCGTCGCTGGCGGTCCAGGAAGCGGGGATCGGGGATATCGAGAAACGCCTCGATCTTCGTCGACGGCTCCTCACGGGGGAGATCTCAGCCGAAGAGATGGAGATCCAGGACCGGACGGCCGCCGCTGAAAGGGATCTGCGACAAGCCAGGTCTTCGGTCGACTCCTTCCAACGACGCCTGGAACTTCTCCGGGCGAAACAAGCGGTGGGGATGATCTCGGAAGCCGAGATCCGGGGGTATCAATTCGCGCTTGACGCCGCCCAGGCGGAGCTGAGCCTCGCCCTCCAACAGATCGAAATCCTCAAAAAGCTAAAATAGCAGTCCGAGGGATCTATTCCCAGACGACGGCGTAGCGCTTGACCTGGGGGATGCCGGCCTCGTTCTCCTCGATGTAAGTGTAGGCTTTCCCCTTCTTGACGACCCACAGCAGCTCGGATTCCGGGAGAGAGAGACGGGTGAAACACCGTCCCTCCCTGTCGAAAACGTCATAGAAGAACCGCCCTTGATCGTCCTTCTCGTAGGTCCGGACGTAGAAGCGGCCTTCGTCGTCGAGAATGAAATAATGGAGGACGGGCTTGTGGGGAGCGAATACAGGCTTAAAGCCGGCCGGAGGCGCCTGCCCGTCGAAATATTCCTTGATCATCAGGTCCTTGTCGGCCCGGCTGTAGGGTTTCTTCTCGTACTCACGCAGGATTTTCTTGACCGGCTTCCCGTCCGCGTCAACGACGTTGAGCTCGTAAGCGCCGGTGGAGGCCCAGACGATGCGGTCCTCCCGGTCGACCTGATAGGTCAGACGGAACATTTCGAGCGGGGCCATGCCCTCGCTGGGATTATCCACTATGACAAGGGTCGCGATCGTGGCGATCCTGTCGAGCTTAGGGTCGAACTTCAGAAGGACGTCCTTGACACCGCCCTGGAAATCGAGGATGTCGCCGTAGCCGAGGCCCCGGGAATCGGGCACAAAGCGGATCGGCCGCCAGCCCGTGAACGGGGTTTCCTTGAGGCATGTCCCCTCGGGAGTATAAATGGAGATCCGGTTGTTCCCCGAATCGACGAAGCACAGGTTGCCCTCCGCGGTCATCGTCATCCGGGAAGGGGACTGGAGCTCGCCGGGGCCCTGGCCCTTCTTGCCGATGGTCCTGAGGTGGCGTCCGTCGGGCCCGTAGATCTTGATCCGGCCGATCTTCCCGTCGAGAACGAAGATCTCGCCGCCGGCCCCGACCTGGACGGCGCGGATCGCGAAGATCATCGTCTCTTCGGCGTCGTTCTCGCTGCCGACGGTCACTTCGTGGACGAGTTTGATCCCCTTGGGAGCTCCCGGGACCGCCGCCGGCTTGGACCCGTTCCTGACGGTGGTCAGGCCGTCCTTCTGTTCGATCCGGACCGACTGAGGCACGGCCGGAACCGCCAATAATAACCCCAGGGAGAACGCGGTCAGCCAACCGAAGGGGATGCCGCACAACGGCGAATTCTTCATGACCGGCCTCACATTCCCGCCCTCGCCTATGTTAGTCCCCGGTCCGGCGTTCCGTCAAGGGAATGAACGGGCCGGAAAATTCGGCGAGAATTCCGCCGGCCGGCCGCACATCCGACAAAATCAGTGTAGGATGGATCCATGAGCTCTTCCCGGGCAAGAACAGCCTTTGCGGCCCTCGCGGTCGCCGTCGCGCTCTCCGCCGGGTGCCGAACGGGCGTCCGGGCCGTTCCGTCCTCCGTTCCCGTTCCCGCAACGGTCGCCGGCGAGGCCGCCCCCGGCTCGTCCGCCGAGGCTGCTCCGGCCGAAGCGCCCCTGGCCCGCCTGGGTTACTCCGTCCAGGTCGGTGCGTTCGCCGTGTACGACAACGCCCGGGCCCTGGCCGGGACCCTGACCGCCGCGGGATTGGACGCCTTCTACTTCCATTCCGGTTCCGGCATCTTCAAAGTCCGTTTCGGGAATTTCCCCTCCCGGGACGCCGCCCTCGCCGAGGCCGGGAAGCTGAAGGAGAAAGGGCTCATCGGGGAATATTTCATCGTCGGACCCGCGGATTATGTCAAAGTCCGGCCCGGCGCTCCGGTGCCCCCGGTCGCCAGGCCCGGACCGGCGGCGACGGACCTCCGCGAGAGGCTCGCGGCCACCGCGGAGAGCTTCATCGGCGTCGATTACGCGTGGGGCGGAACGACGACCCGTTCGGGCTTCGATTGCAGCGGACTGGTCCTTGCGGTCTACCGGCTGAACGGCCTGGCCATGCCCAGGTCGGTCCGGGACCAGTACAGGGCGGGAACGGCGGTCTCCGGGGACCGGCTGTCGAAGGGCGATCTCGTCTTCTTCACTTCATCGCCGGGCGGCGAGCTCAGCCACGTCGGGATCTACGTCGGGAACGGCACCTTCATCCACGCCCCGGGAAGCGGCAAGAACGTCCGCCGGGAATCGCTCGCGAGCGGCTATTTCAGATCGCGCTTCTCCGGGGCCCGGGCCTATCTGTAGCGCCCCCCCTCGAGATCCCCTGGCCCATTACCGGCCCGCGGTTTGACCGGGCCTCCGCCCGCGGGGATAATAGGCCCCCATGGACGTCCTGACCATCCGTCATGCCTCGGAGAACAATCTCCGCGACGTCGACGTCGATATCCCGCACGGCCGGATAACCGTCGTCACCGGCGTTTCGGGATCGGGCAAATCCTCGCTCGTCTTCGACGTCGTCTTCCGCGAGGCGGAGCGGCGCTATCTCGAGACGTTCTCGTCCTACGCCCGCCAGTTCCTGGGCAAGATGCGGCGGCCCGAGGTCGGTCACATCGGCGGCCTCTCCCCGGCCGTCGCCGTCGGCCAGAGAACGTCGACACCCGGCCCCCGGTCCACGGTCGGGACGCTGACCGAGATCCACGACGACCTCCGCCTCCTCTTCGCCCGGCTGGGCATACTCGCCCGACGGGCTGCGCCTGACGCGCCGGATGTTCTCGTTCAATTCCGCCGAAGGGGCCTGCCCGGCCTGCCGGGGCCTCGGCGTCGAGGACCGGATCGATCCCGATCTCCTCGTCACCGACCCGGCCAGAACCCTGCGCCAGGGCGCCCTGGCCCTGACGACGCCGAACGGCTACATCATCTACTCCCAGGTGACCATGGAGGTCCTCGACGAGGTCTGCCGGGCCCACGGCTTCTCGGTCGACATCCCCTGGCGCGACCTGACCGATGCCCAGCGCGCCGTCGTCCTCGACGGGAGCGATCGCATCCTCATCCGCTACGGCAAGCACCCGCTCGAATCGCGGCTCCGCTGGAAGGGCATCGTCGCCAAGCCGCGCGAAGAGGGCTATTACAAAGGGATCCTGCCGGTCATGGAGACGATCCTGCGGACCAAGCGGAACGACAACATCCTCCGCTTCGCCCGAACCCTCCCCTGCCGCGCCTGCGGCGGCCGCCGCCTCCGGCCCGAATCCCTCCGGGTGACCGTCGCGGGCCGGTCCATCGCCGACATCGGAGCGATGACGATCCGCGGCCTGGCCGGGGAGTTCCGGCGCATGGAGTTCGATCCCGCCGGCCGGGGCGCCGGCGAGGTCGTCCGCGCTTCCCTCCTCGAAAAGACGGACCTGCTCGAACGGCTCGGGCTCGGCTACCTGCGACTCGACCGCGCTGCGGACACGCTCTCCGGCGGCGAGATCCAGCGCATCCGGCTGGCCGCGCAGGCGCGGAACGGGCTGCGGGGCGTCCTCTATGTCCTCGACGAACCGACGGCCGGCCTCCATCCGGCCGACACCGCGCGGCTGCTCGACCTCCTCGGCGAGCTCCGCGACAACGGCAATACCATCCTCGTCGTCGAGCACGACGAGGAAGTGATGCGCGCGGCCGACCACCTCATCGACCTCGGGCCGGGCCCGGGCGAGGCCGGTGGCCGCGTCCTCTATCAAGGCCCGGCGGCCGGCATCGCGGCACTGCCGCGGGGCGCGAGCCTAACCCGCGATTTCCTGACGGGCGACAGAAAGCCCGCCGCCGTTTCGCAGCGCCGGGCCGGGACGGGACGGCTTTTCGTCCGGGGGGCCCGCAAGCACAACCTCAGGGCGATCGACGTCGAGTTCCGGCTCGGCGCCCTGAACGTCGTGACGGGCGTGTCGGGTGCCGGCAAATCCACGCTGGTCCGCCACGTCCTGGCCGAACGGCTTCGGTCCGGCCGTCTCGGCCCGGGGCCGGACGCCGAAGGGATCACGGTCGAGGGGACCGTAGGCCGCGTCGTCGTGGTCGACCAATCCCCCATCGGCCGGACGCCCCGCTCCAATCCGGCGACCTACACGAAGATCTCCGACCGCATTCGCGATATCTTCGCCGCCCTCCCCGGAGTCGAAGGAGAAAGGCTTCGGCAAGGGCCGCTTCTCGTTCAATGTCGCCGGCGGCCGGTGCGAGACGTGCCAGGGCGCCGGGCTCCTTCAGATCGGCATGCACTTCCTGGGCGACGTCGACGTCGTCTGCCCCGACTGCGAGGGCCGCCGCTTCAACGACGAGACGCTGGCCGTGCGGGATCGGGGCCGGTCGATCCACGACGTCCTCGAGATGAGCGTCGCGGAGGCCGCCCGTTTCTACGCCGGAGCGCGCCCGGCTCGCGGCGGACCTCGCGGTCCTCGAACGGCTCGGGCTCGGCTACCTCAAGCTCGGCCAGAGCTCGACGACCCTGTCGGGCGGCGAGGCCCAGCGGGTCAAGCTGGCCTCGGAGATGAGCCGGTCGGCGTCGGGGCAAGTCCTCTACATCCTGGAGGAGCCGACGACGGGCCTCCACCGGGCCGACGTCGAGAACCTCCTCGCGGCCTTCCAGGCGCTCGTCTCGCTCGGCCGGACCATCATCGCCGTCGAACACCACCCCGACGTCATCCGGGCGGCGGACCACGTCGTCGACCTCGGCCCGGGCAGCGGCGAGGACGGGGGCCGCGTCGTCGTCTGCGGTACCCCCGGCGAGATCGCGGCCTGCGCGGGATCGCTGACCGGGCGGGCCCTGCGCGGGGAATATGCGGAGGCCGCCGGGCGCGCGGCACGCAGGGCGAAGCGGCCGGAGGCCGACGGACCGATCGTCCTCGAAGGCGTCTCGACGCACAACCTCGAGGGGATCGATGTCCGCATCCCGTTCCGCCGGTTCACGGCCGTCTGCGGACCGTCCGGCGGCGGCAAATCCTCGCTCGTCTTCGATACGCTCTTCGCCGCGTCCCGGCAGAGATACATCGAGAGCTTCTCCGCCTACGCCCGGGCGCTCATCGACAAGGGCGGCCGGGCCGACTTCGCCGCCGCCCGCGGCCTGACGCCGCCGATCGCCGTCGCCCGCTTCACCGCGACGCCGAACCCGCGTTCGACCGTCGGCACGATGACCGAGATCCACGATTACTACCGGTTGCTCTTTTCCCGGGCCGGGACCGCCGCCGCGGAGCCCGGCGGGCGCCCTCTCACGGCGTCGATGTTCTCCTTCAACCACGAGCAGGGGGCCTGCCCCGCCTGCAAGGGGCTCGGCACGGTGACCGTGACCGACCCCGAACGCCTGGTCACGGACCCGAAAAGATCGCTTCGGACCGGGGCGATGGACGGGACGAAGACCGGCCGGTTCTACGGCGACCCCCACGGCCAGTTCGTCGCCGCGCTCGAGGCGGCCGGGGCCGCGGCCGGGATGGACTTCTCCAAGCCCTACGAGGACCTCTCCCCGGCCGAACGGGAGGTCGCCCTCCACGGCACCGGCGACCGCGTCTACGACATCGTCTGGTCCTACAAGCGGGGCAACCGGGCCGGGGATTTCAAGTTCCGGGGGCCGTGGCAGGGTTTCGCCGCGCTCGTCGCCGGGGAGTACGAACGCAAGCACGCCGACCACCGCGGCGAAGCCATGCGGGTGCTGATGAGGGACGACCCGTGCCCCGGCTGCGGCGGGAAAAGACTGAAGCCCGCGTCGCTCGCCGTGACCTACCGGGGACTCGACATTGCCGACCTTTCCGCCCTCACCGTGGCCGAGTCGATCGTCTTCTTCGAGGACGCGACGGGAGCCGCGCCGGCGGACGCGCGAACGCGGGCCGTGACGGAGGCCGTCCGCGGCGAGGTCCTGCGCCGCCTCCATCTCGTCCGCGACGTCGGCCTGGACTACCTGCGCCTCGACCGCGCATCCGCCAGCCTGTCGGGTGGCGAGGCCCAGCGGCTTCGCCTGGCCGGGCTCCTCGGCGTCAGGCTCACCGGCGTCACCTTCGTCCTGGACGAGCCGACCCTCGGCCTCCATCCCCGCGATACGGCCAAGCTCGTCGATCTCATCCGGGGCCTCACGGCCGAAGGCAACACCGTCGTCGCCGTCGAGCACGATCTCGACGTCGTCCGGGCGGCCGATCACGTCCTCGACCTGGGACCGGGCGCGGGACGGGAAGGCGGCCGGATCGTCGCCGAAGGCACGCCGCGCGAGATCGAAAGCGCCGCCGGCTCGGTGACCGGGCCTTATCTCGCGGGCCGCGTCGAGCGGCCGGGGCCTCTTCCCGGATCTCCCGGACCGCCGCTCGAGGTCATAGGGGCCCGGGCGAACAATCTCCGGTCGATCGACGTCGCCATCCCCACCGGGGTCCTGACGGCCGTGACCGGGGTTTCCGGGAGCGGCAAGTCGAGCCTCGTCTTCGACGTCGTCCTCGGCTCGTCCGAGGCCGGCCGGCCGGTCTCATGCACGGCGGTCCGCGGGCTCGAGCGCTTCGCCAAGGTCGTCGCGGCGGGGATCGAGGCCCCGGCCGAAAGCGCCTCGAGCATCCCCCTGACCTACCTGGGGCTTTTCGACGCGGTCCGGGGCCTCTTCGCCGCGTCCGGTGAAGCGCGGGCGCGAGGCTTCAAGAAGGCCCATTTCTCTTTCCTGACGCCCGAGGGCCGCTGCGGTGCGTGCGGCGGGACCGGCCGCAAGACGGTCAGCCTCGATCACCTGGCCGACGTCACCGTTCCCTGCGAGGTTTGCCGGGGCGCGCGCTACGACCGGGCCGTCCTCGACGTCCGGGTCGCCGGGCGGACGATCGCCGACGTCCTCGACCTCACCGCGGCCGACGGCGCGGCCGTCTTCTCCGGACACCCGAAGGTCGCCGCCGGCCTCTCGCTCCTGGCGGAGATCGGGCTCGACTACCTGCGCCTCGGCCAGCCCCTCGACACGCTCTCCGGCGGTGAGAGGCAGAGGTTGAAGCTCGTTTCGGAGTTGATGGACCCGCCCCGCGGACCCGCCCTTTATCTTTTCGACGAGCCGACGACCGGGCTCCATCCCTCGGACGTCGACCGCCTGCTGGGTCTCTTCGGCCGGCTCCTCGGCTCGGGCCACACGATCGTCGCCGTCGAGCACGACCTCGACCTCATCTCGCGGGCCGGGCACGTCGTCGATCTCGGCCCGGAGGGAGGGAACGGCGGAGGAGCGCTCGTCGTCCAGGGATCGCCGGAGGCGGTCATGGCCTCGGGCGCGTCGCACACGGGCGCCGCACTGAGGAATTACTCCGGCCGCCGTCTCAGTCGGCGTCCTTGACGCAGCGGAAGCCGACCGTCGCGGCGCGGTCGAGGCCGGGGGCGACCAGCAGGTGGATCTGGACCCGGTCCACGGCGAGCGGCCCGCTCTTCACATACCAGACGCTTTTCTCGGGCGCGTAGAAGCTCCCGCCGCGGATGATGCCGTAGCGGTAGACGCCGTTGTCGTAGACGTCATCCATGAGCTGCCAGACGTTGCCGACCATGTCCAGGACGCCGAACGGGCTCGCGCCTTTCGGGTACGCGGCGACCGGCGTCGTCCGGTTGAGCTTGTTGTTGCAGCGGCCGGACTCCATCTTCCGGCCCCAGGGGAAGGGCCGTCCGTCCGTGCCCTGCGCGGCGTACTGCCACTCGGCCTCGGTCGGCAGGCGCTTGCCGGCCCACTTCGCGTAGGCCCGGGCGTCCTCGAGCGAGATCCAGACGACGGGGTGATCGCCCTGACCGGCCGGCGGCTTGCCGTCGACCCAGTGCTCGAGGAAGTTCGACCTGTCGGCGGGCGCGTACCCCGAAGCTTTAAGGAATTCGGCGAACGCGGCGTTGGTGACCGGAGTGCGGTCCATGAAGAACCGGAGCATCGAGACCGTCCGCGGCGTCTTGGTGTCCGGATACGGGATGATCGGGTTTTCGTCGTCGGGATTGCCGGCCGTCTTGAAGACGAACGTCCCGGCCGGGATCTCGACCATGCCGCCGGGCGCCTTCGCGGCCGCAACTGTTCGCTCGACCCGCGTCACGAGGCGCGGGTGGGCCAGGGGCAGCCGGACGACGCGCTCGTCGAGGATCTCGCCGCGCCCGTCGAAGAGCTGGACGACGAACTTCTCCTCGCGGAAACCGAGGTGTTCGTGGAGGGCGACGGTACGCTTCTCCGTCCCGAACGAGACCGCCCGCCTCCGCGTAGGACGGGTTCCCGGCAGAGATCACGATCCGGCTTCCGGCCGGCGCGCCGGGCGCCTCGAAGGTCACGAGCTCGCCGTCGGCATCGACCTTCAGAAGCGAAGGCAGGACGGCCACGCAGTCGACGTTCCCCTCGAGGCGCGTCCCGATGGCGGCCGCGTCGAAGGCCGCGACATCGACGGGGGCGTAGGTCCGGCCGTCCCGGACGACCGGCTCGAGCTCCTGGTGGTTCCAGAGGCTGGCGAGGTGGGCGCCCGCGGGGATCTCGACCTCGACGAACGGTCCTTTGAATCCCTCGGGCCTCAGGCTGTAGACCGTGAAGACGGTCTTCGCCCCGTCGCGCCAGCGGTTGGCCCACAGCCCGTCCTCGAGCGCCGCGGCCAGGGGCTCCCAATTCCGGTCGAGGAAGGCCGAGGAATTTTCGCGCAGGAGCTTGGTCGTCCGGCCGAGGTAGCGGAGATCCTCATCGATCCAGTCGGGCCGGCCCGGGCGCATGGTGTTGATCTCCGAGCCGTAGCCGTTGAAGAACGCCACGGCCGCCTCGCGGTGCAAAGGCCCCTCAGCCAGCTGCAATACCCGGAAGATGGCGAAGTCCGGCCGGATGAACTTGTTCAGGTTGAGCGGCGGCGGCATATAGAGGGCGTCGTGGACGCGGCCGGAGACGATGCCGGGCATGTCCCGGGGCACGGCCATGCCCTCGCTGTACATGATGATGCCCGGTTTGACCCGGTCGGCCGCGTCCTGGAACTCGCGGCTCGACTCGCCCCGGGTGTCGAGGACGACACCGTCGGCGTCGAGCGTCCGGAGCATCCGTTCCATCCCGGCGATGTGGTCCTCGTGCCGGGTGCTCTCGTCCCAGGGGTTGTAGGAGATGAAGTATTTCTTGCCCAGGCTGTGGGCGAGATCGACCTGGCGGCGGAGCTCTTCGAGTCCTCCCGGCAGGTCCCGGTACATGTCCCACTGGTTGCGCGAATCGAGGCCGAGGCGCGGCCAGGTCGGCCAGATGGTGAAGATGTCGACGGGGCCGAGCGTCCTGTCCCAGGCCGTGAGCGTCCGGTCGAAGGCGTACCCTCCGGCCTCGCGGTCGTAATAGGTCCGATCCCAGGCGAACTGCAGGACCATGAGGTAAGCGTGCCGGACCCAGGCCAGGTCGGTCCGCCGGAACATGGCCTCGTCGAACTTTTCGAGGTCGTAGAGGTAGCGCTCGCGGAACATGATCTCGAGGCCGCGGCGCCAGCCGCCGCGGTGGGCTTCGAAGTAAAGGGCGTATGCGACCGAGCCGCCGGGCGCGAGGATCGAGGCCCAGCGGGTGCGTTCGGCTTTGTCGGTCTTGACGCGGCGGGCGAGCGCCGTGACGGAGGTCCCGCCGCCGGCCTCGAGCGAGCAGAAGCCCATGGACCAGGCGTTGTCGGGGACGACGACGCCGACGGGCGAGAGCCCCGGCCGGAAGAGCTGGGTCCGGTCGAGCGTGTGGGGCGGCTCGTTCGGCAGGCCGGCCGTGATGTAGACGCGATCGGCGCCCTCGCCGAGCGGCACGAGGTTCTCGAGGGTGATCTTGGCCTTGGAGTCGTTCCGAAAGACGACGGAGAGCTCGACCCCGGGCTTGGAGCCCGAAACGTGCGTAACGGCGAGAGCGAGCCCGGCCGGCAGGGCCGAAGCCGGGGTCGGGCGCCCGTCGACGAGCACGGTGAAGAGCGGCAGCGGCGGCTTGAGGGTGATGCTCGAGCCGTCGTCGAGCGCCAGGCCCGTGACGGCCGTTCCCGCGCCCGCGGGCCCGGAGAGCTCGACCGACCGGAGACCGGCGGGTTCCGCCTGGGCCGGCTGGCCGGCCGCTCCATCCCCCGCGCCCCTCGCGTCCGCCGTCCCGGCGAGGAGGAGCGCCCCGAGAAAACCGACCGTGATGATCCTGCGAGCGTCCATGCGGGCATTGTTCCACAAACGGCCCGGCGGCCGCAAATCGGATGGGTGGGTGCGAGGATCTTGTCCCGGCGTCCCGCCGTTAAAGCAGGCGTTCCCAGCGGAGCGCCCGCTTCAGGATGCGCTCGGGGACGACCCGGACGCCGAGACCGGGCCCGCTCGGAATGTCGATGAAGCCCTCGGCGTCGAGTACGACCGGCGGATCGGCGATGTCCTCGTCGAAATAGTTGGCCGTCTCGGAGGTATCCCCCGGCAGCGTGAAGCCCTCCGCCGTCTGGAGGTGGATGTTGACCGCCCGGCCGATGCCCGTCTCGTCCATGCCGCCCGACCAGACGCCGACGCCGTGCCGGGCGCAGTGGGCGGCGATCCGCATCGATTCCATGAGCCCGCCGACCCGGCCCTGCTTGATGTTGACGATGCGGCAGGCGCCGAGGGCGATGGCCGCGGCCGCGTCGGCCAGGCCGTGGATGGACTCGTCGAGGCAGATCGGGGTCGTCATCTCCTTCTGCAGGAGCGAGTGCTCGTAGATGTCGCTGTAGGAGAGCGGCTGCTCGACCATCATCAGCCCGAATTCGTCGAGGCGGCGGAGGTGCGCCGTGTCCGCGAGCGTATAGTCGCCGTTGGCGTCGACCATCAGCGGCAGGTCGGGGAAGCGGTCGCGAACGGCCCGGACCCAATCGATGTCCTGGCCTCTCTTGACCTTCATCTTGACCCGGCGGTATTTCTTGACCACGGCCCGTTCGACCGCGGCCAGCAGCTCCTCAGGCGTCTCTTTGAGGCCGATGCTGAGGCCCGACATGATCTTACGGGCGGGGCGGCCCATGAGCTCGTGAAGGGGAACGCCTTTCCGGAGCGCGATCAGGACGAGGAGCCCGTTCTCGACCGTGGCCTTGGCCATCCCGTGGCCGCGGACCCGGCGGAACCGGGCCTCGAGCTCGCCGAGCGTGATCCCGGGCTCGACGAGAGGCAGGAGGAAGTCCTTGACGATGTGGCGGACCGTCCCGTTCGTCTCGTAGAAGTAGAACGGGTCGGGGTCGGAGACGCACTCGCTCCAGGCCGTGACGCCGTCCGACTCGAGGCGCATGAGCAGCGCTTCTTTGTCCGTCCAGGTATAGACGCTCGTCCCGAACGGAGCGACGAACGGCAGCTTGACGGTGACGAAGTCGAGGCGGTCGATCTTCGGGACCGTCAGCGCTTCGAGCGCGGCGGCGGGCGACTGAGCTTCCGGCATGCGGGACCCCCTGTCGGAGAATTCTACTATTTTCAAATAATCGTCGGCCGGAGGTTCGGTCTCCTCGGCGGCGGCCGGCTGCGCCCCCTTCTTGCTCCCTTTCCAGACGGCGTCCTTGAGTCCCTTCAGGACGGTCTCCACGTCCACCGTCAGGCCGTAGACGAAGGATGTGCGCGTGACCTCCTCGATCCCGTCACCGGCTCCGCGAAGGCCCACGCCGGCGTAGATCTCAAGGCCTCCAAGGATCTTGTAGCTCAGGCCGGCGGAGTAGAGGGCGGGGCTCATCGACGGGACGACCCCGACGCCCAGCCCCAGGGGGAACCGGGACACCGGCCGGGAATCCAGGGAGAGCTGGGCCGTGCTGGCCCGGGCGCGCCAGGTGATCTTGATGTAGTGCGCGGCCACGCGTCCGGGGTCGGACGGGACGGTCATGACCTCCATCCGGATCGCCCCCTTCGCAACGAACTGCGGGCTCCGGTCCGGCACGTCGGCCCTGAACTTGAACCGGGCCGAGAGAAACATCTGAGGGCCGGCGTCCTTCGTCTGGACGAATCCGAAGTGGACGCCCGGGTTCGGAGGCAGGATGTTGAGGATGAGCCCCAGGGGATAGATCCCCGTCATCGAGTCGATCGCTGTGCTGATGACGCCCGTCGCGTCCAACCCAAAGATCCCGGAGAGTGGGAAGATCTCCCCCATGACGCCCTTCTCGATATCCTCGAACTTTTCCGCCTGCTGCCGGATTTGCCGGTCGATCAGCTTGACGACCAGGTCCTTGCGGCTGCGCATGCCCGTCCGGACCGGGACGTACTGGGCCTCCATGGTCATCTCGTAATCTTCGAAAACGACCTTGCCATCGGAGGATCCTTCGCCGCCGCCCGACAACACCACGCGGTAATCGCTTCCCCATTCCGGAACGCCGGGCAGGCCCGGGAAACAGTAGTATTGGTAGTCGCGGAGCTCGCTGACGGCTATCTCCTTGCCTTGACCGTCCAGCAGACGCAACTTCAGGCCGGGGAAGTCCGGCAGCCAATCCTCCGTCACCGGCTGCCCGTCTTCGTCGACGAGGCAGACCAGCCCCTCGACGCCCGTCATCGCGGCGGAGAGCCGGTCGCTCAGGCGTTTCTCAAAGCCGTCCTTGCCGCGATCGAAGGTCAGGGCGACCTCGGGTTTGTCGTCGGGATCGCTATTCGGGAAGGCCACCAGTAGCCCGTAGCCCGAAGGGGCCGTCGCGGCCCCGCTCTCCTCGGCGAGCGTGCCGAGCATTTGGAAGAGCTCGTCGACGACCTCCCGCCAGAGCAGGAAGTCCTTCCCGTCCTGGGGCGACAGGCCGAGGTTGCGGCGGATGGCCTGCCACCGTTCGTCCGGGGACATTGCGCCAAGGCGGATCGCTTTGTCGAGGCTTATCTCCCAGCCGTTCCCGGCCTCGAGCGGTTCGCCATCCTCTGGCGGCGGCATGAACAGGACCCGCTCGTAAAGGCCTGTATCCGGGTCCGTGTTCGCCGTCGGCCCGGGCGTCAGGCTCAGGAACTGGAAGCCCCTGGCGGGAGCCGGTGCGGGAACCGGGACAGTTTCCTCCTGTTCCTCCTGGGCGGCGGCGAAGAGGCCGGGGCCGAGCAGGATCAGCATGGCGAGGGCCGGGATGGATCTGGCGAACGAACGGCTCATGGGGTATCTCCTAGCGCAGAACAGGGACTGCATATATCGTTGTCGGGCTATCGTTTAGTCGGCCTCACTATACCTTTTAGGGAAAAAGACTGTCAATCCGCGGCGCCGGGCGCGCGCGGCCGATTGACAACCGCTCCGGCGTGGCGGATACTAGCGTCGGACGGAGATCATGAAAAAATTCCTCATCATCGGCCTCATCGTTCTCGTGCTGGTCGGCGGGGGCATATTCTGGTGGCGGCACTACTTCGTCTTCGGCGAGGGCGTCAAGGCGGGCAATCTCAACTTCATCGTCAGGAAGGGCTACGTCTTCAAGACCTGGGAAGGCAAGCTGATCCAGACCGGGTTCCGGACCACGGCGCCCGGGGCCCTGCAGAGCAACGAATTCCAGTTCAGCATCACGAACGACAACCTGGCCAGGTCCCTCGAACGGGCCAGCGGCAAGTTCGTCGAGCTGCGCTACAAGGAGTACATCGCGCCGCTGCCCTGGAGAGGCATGAGCAAGTACGTCGTCGTCGAGGTCCTGAACGTCAAAGACCTCGACCCGGCGACCGGCCTGCCCTATTACTGAGACGGCCGTCCCCGAAAGGGAACCAAACCGCTTCCGGGGGCGTCTTAAGCAATGGACGATCTCAACCCACTGGAGGAACCCATGCCGATTTCCCGCCGTACCGTTCCGAAGTCCTTAGCCCTCGTCGCTCATCCTGACGGCCGTCCTGGCCGGGGCCCTTCCGCTCCGGGCCCAGGACGATCCGCTCTGGCTGAGATACCCGGCCGTCTCGCCCGACGGCGGGACGATCCTGTTCTGCTACAAGGGCGACATCTACACGGTCCCGGCCGCGGGCGGCCAGGCCTTCCCGCTGACGCATCAGCGAGGCCTACGACTACGCCCCGGTCTGGAGCCACGACGGGAGATCGGTCGCCTTCGCCTCCGACCGCTACGGCAACTTCGACGTCTTCGTCATGCCGGCCGACGGCGGCGAGGCGCGGCGCCTGACCTTCCACTCCGGCGTCCGAGATCCCCAGCGGCTTCACGGCGGACGACAAGGGCATCCTGTTCTCGGCCGTCCCGCCAGGACACGGCCACCAACGTCCAGTTCCCCATGTCCACGTTCCCGGAGCTCTACAGCGTCCCGGTCGGCGGCGGAGAAGCCGCCCTCGTCCTGACCCAGCCGGCCATCGCCGCCACCGTCGACTCCGGCCGGCGAGCAAGATCATCTACCACGACCAGAAGGGCTACGAGAGCGACTGGCGCAAGCACCACACCTCGGCGGTGACCCGCGACATCTGGGTCTACGACCTCAAGGCGAAGAAGAACACGCCAGCTGACGACCTTCGCGGGCGAGGACCGCAATCCCGTCTTCGACGCGAACGGCGACGACTTCTACTACCTGAGCGAGCAGGGCGGCTCGTTCAACGTCTACAAGAGCTCGCTGAGCAAGCCCGCCGCCTCGACGGCCGCTGACCGACTTCACCAAGAACCCGGTACGCTTCCTGACCCGCGCCGACAACGGGCACGCTCTGCTTCGGCTACGACGGCGAGATCTACACCAAATCCGGCCCGGCGGCGCCGCGGAAGGTCGGCGATCCGCATCGCCCGGACGGCCGCGGCGTCCTCGAACGGATCGTGCCGGTCAGCGGCGGCTTCACCGAGATGCGCGCTCTCGCCCAACGGCAAGGAGTTCGCCTACGTCTTCCGCGGCGAGATCTTCGTCAGCAGCGTCGAGGGCGGCGTCACCAAGCGCATCACCGACACGCCCTGGCAGGAGCGCAGCGTCAGCTTCAGCCCCGACGGCCGCACGCTCGTCTACGCCGCCGAGCGCGACAACAACTGGAACGTCTACACGGCCTCGATCGTGCGCAAGGAGGAGCCGTACTTCTTCGCCTCGACCGTGCTGAAGGAGGAGCCGGTCGTGGCCACCGCGGCCGAGGAATTCCAGCCGGCATTCTCCCCCGACGGCAAGGAGGTCGCCTACCTGGAGAACCGCGTCGTCCTGAAGGTCGTCAACCTGCGCCTCGAAGCAGACCCGGCCGATCCTGCCCGCCGACCACAACTACTCCTACGCCGACGGCGACCAGTACTACCAGTGGTCGCCCGGACGGCAAGTGGTTCCTGGTCCAGTTCGGCCTTCGTCAGCCTGTTCACCCCGCAGGTCGGGCTCGTGCTCGAGCGACGGCAAGGGCAAGGTCGTCGACCTGACCAAGAACGGCTTCGACGACTTCAACCGCCCGCTGGGTCCTCGACGGAACGGCGATGATCTACGGCTCGACCCGCGAAGGCGCGCGTCAACACCGACGGCGGCTCGGTCAGCTGCGACGTCTACGCGCTGTTCTTCACCCGGGCCGCCTACGACCGCTTCCGGCTGTCCAAGGAGGAGTTCGCGCTGGTCAAGGAGCAGGAGGACAAGGACAAGGAGGACAAGGCCAAAGAGGAGAAGGACAAGGCCGACAAGGACAAGCCCAAGGCCAAGGGCGACGGCGGTCAAGACCGAGGAGCCGAAGAAGGACCTCGCCTTCGAGCTCGATGGCCTGGACCGGCGCAAGATCCGCCTGACCATTCACTCGGCCGACATCGCCGAGATGGCTCCTGTCCAAGGACGGCGAGAAGCTCTTCTACCTGACCCGCTTCGAGAAGGGCTACGACCTGTGGATGACCGAGACCCGGACCCGCGACACCAAGCTGCTGGCCAAGCTCGGGGCCAATCAGGCCGGCATGGAGCTGTCGGCCGACGGCAAGTCCCTGTTCGTCGGCGCCGACGGCCGGCTGGTGAAGATCGACCCGAGCCAGCGGCAAGTCCGAGCCGGTGGCCGTCGGCGGCGAGATGGTCCTCGACCCGGCCGCCGAGAAGGCCTACATGTTCGACCACATGTGGCGGCAGATGAAGCAGAAGATGCTCGTCGCCGACCTATACGGGGCCGACTGGGACGGCTACTTACGGCGTCTACCGGAAGTTCCTGCCCTTCATCACCAACAACTACGACTACGCCGAGATGGTCAGCGAGCTGCTGGGCGAGATGAACGTCTCGCACACGGGCTGCTACTTCTCGCCGCAGCGGGCGCCCACCGCCGACGCCACGGCCTCGCTCGGCCTCTTCATGGACTACGATTTCGCCGGGCCCGGGCTCAAGGTGGCCGAGATCGTCTCCGGCGGCCCGCTGGACAAGGCCGCACCTGAAGATCCGGGCGGGCCACGTCATCGAAAAGATCGACGGCCAGGCCCTCGATCAGACGGTCGACCATTACAGGTTCCTCAACCGCAAGGCCGGCCAGCTCGTCCTGCTGTCCGTCCTCGATCCGGCCGGCGGGAGCCGCTGGGACGAGACGGTCAAGCCCGTTTCCCTCGGCGAGGAGAACGAGCTGCTCTACCAGCGCTGGGTCCGCAACCGGCGGGCCGAGGTCGACCGCCTGTCCGGCGGCACGACTCGGCTACGTGCACGTGCGGTGCATGAACGACGCCAGCATGCGCACGGTCTTCGAGGAGGTCGCTCGGGCCTGAGCGCCGACAAGGAGGCCCTGATCGTCGACACCCGCTTCAACGGCGGCGGCAACCTCCACGAGCACCTGTCCGACTTCCTGGCCGGCAAGAAGTTCTTCGACATCGTGCCGCACGGCCAGTTGGTCGGCGTCGAGCCGTACGACAAGTGGATCAAGCCGTCGATCGTCGCTGATGGGCGAGAGCAACTACTCCGACGCCCACCTCTTCCCGGTCGAATACAAGGTCCAGGGGCCTCGGCCAGACGCTGGGCATGCCCGTGCCCGGCACGGGGACGTTCGTCTGGTGGGAATCGCAGATCGACCCGACGCTGCGCTTCGGCATCCCCATGGGCGGCTGGCGGACGCCGGACGGGAAGTTCTGCGAGAACAACCAGCTCGAGCCGGACATCCGGGTGCGGAACGATCCGGACGTCATGTCGGCCGGCCGCGACCAGCAGATCGAGGCCGCGGTCAAGGAGCTGCTGAAGAAGAAGTGACCGGATCGGGTCGCCGGTCACGATCGGTCGCGGCCATGCGCAGCGCCCCGCCAAACCCGAGATCGATCTCGCCGTCGTAATGCCAGGGCCCGCGCGGAACGATGACGCCCCCGGGCACGCTCGAGCCCATCCAGGCGCTGCCGGCCTTGGATCGACATGAACTGCCAGCCCGCGGCGCCGTCGTTCTCCGGTGCCGGGTACCAGAAGCCGTAGTTCGTGTCTCGGCCGTGCCCGTGTTCATCAGGCTCCAGGAACTCAGGTAGGACGCGTAGCCGAGCTGCAGCCAGTCGTACGGTCTCGCGGCGCGAAATTGAGTCGCGTAGTCGAGCACGCCCCATCCGCCCATCGCCGCCATGTAGCTCACGCCGGGATCGCTCCCGAGCGTGTAGTACGCCGGGTTGATCCAGCCGCGCACGACGAGCCCTGACGCCAGCTGGCGATCCATGAACGCGCGCGAGTCCTCGCGCCGGACCGACGGGTGCGAATACCACTTCTTCAGCTTGAGGTCGAACCACAGGTTCCGGTCAGGCTTCATGTCCGTCGTCGCGCCGTACTTCGCCAGGGCATACGTGGACTCGAACGCCGTGCGATCGAACGCGTACTCGGATCGGAACGGGTACGCGTCGTCGTAGACGAAGTACTTCGTCTTCTTCTCCCATTCGCGCGCGCAGCCACGCCGCCTGCTCGCCGAAGCCCTTCCTGCTCGAGCGCGTCGATCAGCTCGAGAACGACCAGCTCGTTGTAGAGGCCCCACTTGTAGGTGTCGTAGTACCACGGGTAGATCTCGTACGGGATAGGTGTAGAACGCCCGCGCCGTCTCCCAGGCGCGATTCGAGGTACCCGGCGGCGTCGAGGTAGGTCGACAGCTCCGGATACATCTTCGCGATCTGGTACATGTGGAAATAGAGCATCACGACGTGCGGGTAGTCGTAGTTCCGCCAGACGTGCTCCTTGGCGAGGTCCCGCAGGGCCGTCGCGCCGTTGGCCAGCTTCTCCGCATAGGCTCGCGCCGACGAACCGGGTCGCGATTGACGTACCAGTTGGGCGTGCCGTAGACGCCGTACGGATACGGCCGCTCGTCGTCGCGTGCGCTGGAGCCCGCCCCAGACGAAGTGCTCGATGTAGTACTCGATCGACGCGATCTCCCGCGGGTCCGGAAAGAGGACGTTCTTGGCCGCGAGGTAGGGCGCTTTGCACAGCCCGGGATCGTCGCACGTCAGCGCGTAGACCATGCGGTCGACGAAGATGTCGGGATCGTCGATCGTGCGCGCGACCTTCGCCGCCATGATCGTAGACCGCTGTAGACGCCGTTCCACCACTTCGTCGGGATCGCGGATCTGCTGGCGATTGACCAGGAAGCGCCGCCCGCTTCTTGATCAGCGTCTCCATCGGCTCGGTGACGAAGAACTCGAGGTGCGTCTTGCGCCCGCCGTCGTGCGACATCGGTCAGCATGTTCTCGCCGAGGTTGCCGGAACGCGACCTCGTAGACGCGGGGCGCGCGCCCGCGCGGGGTGTGTCGGACCGGCCCCGCCGCTCAGCGCTTGAGCGTCCGGTGCTTCATGCGGTGGGGCTGGTCGGCCGCGGCGCCCTTGCGCCGGCGCAGGTCCTCGCGGTACTCCGCGTGGTTGCCGAAGATCCAGTGGATGGAGCCGTCCTCTTCGAAGGCCAGGATGTGGGTGGCGACGCGGTCGAGGAACCAGCGGTCGTGGCTGACGACGACGGCGCAGCCGGCGAACCCGGCCAGCGCGTCCTCGAGCGACCGCAGGATGTTGACGTCGAGATCGTTGGTCGGCTCGTCGAGGAGGATGACGTTGCCGCCCTCGGACAGGGCCTTGGCCAGGTGGACGCGGTTCCTCTCCCCGCCCGACAGCATCGAGCACTTCTTCTGCTGGTCGGTCCCGTTGAAGCCGAACGAGGCGCAGTAGGCCCGGGTGGCGATGGTCCGGCCGCCGACGGTGATGAGATCCTCGCCGCCCGAGATCTCCTCGAAGACGGTCTTCCCGGGGTCGAGGGCGCGTGACTGGTCGGCATAGGCGAACTTGACCGTCTCTCCGATCCGGACGCGCCCGGCGTCGGGCTTCTCCGTCCCGGTGATCATCCTCAGCAGCGTCGTCTTTCCCGCGCCGTTGGGGCCGATGATGCCGACGATCGAGCCCGGCGGGATGCTGAGGGTCAGGTCGTCGATGAGGGCCCGGTCGCCGTAGGCTTTGGCGACGCCCTCGAGCTCGATGACGACGTCCCCGAGCCGCGGCCCGGGCGGGATGGGCAGCTCCTGCTCGTCGCGGTACCGCTCGAAGTCCTGGCCGAGGAGATTTTCGTAGGCGGTGACGCGGGCCTTGCCCTTGGCCTGGCGGGCCTTGGGCGACATGCGGACCCACTCGAGCTCCCGGGCCAGGGTGCGCTGGCGCCGTGACTCTCGGTCTTCTCCTCGACGGCCAGCCGGGCCTGCTTCTGCTCGAGCCAGGAGGAGTAGTTGCCCTTCCAGGGGATGCCCTCGCCGCGGTCGAGCTCCAGGATCCAGCCGGCCACGTTGTCCAGGAAATAGCGGTCGTGGGTCACGGCGATGACCGTGCCCTGGTACTCCTGGAGGTGCCGCTCGAGCCAGGCGACGGAGCTCGGCGTCGAGGTGGTTGGTCGGCTCGTCGAGGAGCAGGATGTCGGGTTCCATGAGCAGCAGCCGGGTCAGGGCGACGCGGCGCCGCTCTCCGCCCGAGAGCACCGCGACGGGCGTTTCGGGAGGCGGGCAACGCAGGGCCTCCATGGCGATCTCGAGGTGGTTGTCGAGGTTCCAGGCGTCGTGCTTGTCGATCTCCTCCTGGAGCCGCGCCTGCTCGGCGAGCAGGGCGTCCATGTCGGCCTCGGGGTCGCCCATCTTGTCGCAGACCGCGTCGTATCGGGCCAGTATGTCGACGATCGGCTGGACGCCCTCTCGAACGGTCTCGAGGACGGTCTTGGCGGGGTCGAGCTGCGGGTCCTGCTCGAGAAGGCCGACGGAATAGCCCTTGCTGAGGGCGACCTCGCCGATGTAGCCTTTGTCCCGCCCGGCGATGATGCCGCAGCAGGGTGGACTTCCCCGAGCCGTTGAGCCCGAGGACGCCGATCTTGGCGCCGAAGTAGAACCCGAGCGAGATGTCCTTGAGGACCTGGCGGTTCGGCGGGTGGACCCGGCCGACCCCCGACATGGAGAAGATGACCTGTGTATCGGATGGCATTATTGATCCAGTAGCTTCTTGAAGGCCTCGTCGTCGGTCTTGAAGTCGCGCGCCGCCTGGCCCACCCGCGAGATGCGGATGCTGCGGATGGGATCGCCCTTCTTCAGGGTCTTCAGGAGATCGAGACCGGCGATCGTCTTGCCGATGGCCGTGGCCGACTTGTCGAGCCCGGCGTGCTTGCGGAGCGTCAGGTAGAACGTGTTCGGACCGGAGACGCCGAGGACGCCCGCGCCGTCGTGCTTGAGCGCCGGTTGGTCCCGAGCGCCAGCGCGGGCATGGCCACCGACTTCTGGACCTCGGACACGATGAGCCCGGCGACGACGCCCGTCCTTGACTTCGATCTTGCCGATCGGCGGGACCTCCGGCCTCGGCCCGCCGGGACGCATGCCGCCCCCCGGTCCGCCGCCCGGCCCCCGGCTGTCGGCGCCTTGCCTTCGACGATGCGGACGAAGTTCGCCGTCTGGAGCGGCGCGTTGACGAAGTCGAGCGTGGTCATGACGTGCGCGGGCGCGTCGCCGGCCCCGATGGTGATGTCGGCGTAGAGGCCGTCGGGCAGGTACACGCCGTCGCGCGTGAGCGGCTTGTCGAGGTTGGCGACGCCGTAGGCGACGACCGCCGTCACCAGCGCCGAGTGCTGCTGGTGCTCCGTGTAGGGCACCAGTTCGCTGTAGAGGTCGTTGAGGGTGTGCCAGGCGTGGTCCAGTAGATTGTAATCCGTCTGGCGTCTGGAAGCTGCAGCGTCGGGACGCCCAGCATCTCGAACGACGAGGAGTCGGTGCCGCCCGGGCTCGTCGCGTGGGCCCGCGGCACGCCGCGCTCGAGCTTGAACGGCCACTTCGGGTTGACGGCCGCGAGCGGCGCCGTGATCTTGCGGAAATCGGCGTACCAGGTCTCGGGGACCGACGCGCCGGTGATGGCGCTCGGGCTGCCGTCGCGGTTGATCATCATCGACGATCTTCCCGTGCGATGCCGGGGCGGTTCTTGAGCCAGGCCTGCGAGCCGACGAGGCCCTGCTCCTCGGCCGCGAACGCGACGAAGACGATCGACCGCTTCGGCTTGGCGCCGGCGGCCGGATGAGGCGGATGGCTTCCATGCCCGGGGCGAACCCCGAGCCGTCGTCCACGCCGCCGGTCGCGCGCGCTGAAGCAGTCGAAGTGCCCGCCGATGACGATGTACTCGTCGGGGAACTCGGTCCCGCGGAGCGTGGCGACGACGTTGTGGTACTTGACCGGGCCCATCTTGAACCAGTTGCGGATGTCGAACTCGAGCACGACCGGCTCGCCTCTTCTCGACGAGCGCCTTGATCTCGTTGTACTGGCGTGTTGAGCAGCTTGATGTCGGGCAGGACGGGGAGCTTGTCCCAGGACGCGACGAATCCGTCGAGCATCGCGGAAGTCGGATTCCGGTGCTTGGACAGCTGGCATGCGTGGCCGCGCCAGCGCGCCGGCCTCGACGAGGGCCTTCGTGAGCGGCGGCATCAGCTTCGGCGTCGGCGTACTCGGGCGTCGAGCCGCGGCGGCCGTCACGGGCGAAACCGCTGCTCGCGCCGGGGATGAGGACCCAGGCGCCCTTGAACGCGGCCTTGTTGGCGTTGACCTCGGCGATGGCCGCCTCCGACGGCGGCGCGCTTCTTCTCGACGTTCTCCTTGGACCGGCTGGCCGCCTTCGCGCGCCCGGGATCGAGAACGGATCGGCCTTCAGGATGACGACCGGTCCCGCGCTGGATGCCCTTCGTGCCGGCGGTGAAGCTCGGCGTGCCGAAGTGGAGCGCCTTCTCGGTCGGCTTGAGCATCTTGCCGAACCACGGGCCGCGGTTGAATCCGACCGGCACCTCGCCCACCTCGTCGAGCTCGGCGTCGAGCCCGCACTGCCGGAACTGCCAGACGGCCCAGGCCGTGGCGTCGTTGTAGGAGTTCGTGCCCGATTCGCGGCCGCCGAAGCGGTTGCTGGCGTAGTCGTTCCAGGTCATGACCTGGTTGTCGTTCGTGCCGAGCTCGATGATCTTCTGGACGACGGGGTCGACGGCGGGCCGGGCGGGCGCCTGGGCGCTGGCCACGGCCGAGGCCAACAGGGTCGCGCCGATAACCAACAGGAGTGTGCGTTTTCTCATGGACCGTCCTTCCGGGGGAATAGTCGAGGCCGGAATGATAGTCTCGCTCCGGAAGCCCTGTCAAGGACGCGCTACTTCTTCAAGGAGCGCGCGATCCAGGCCTCGCCACGGGCCACGAGATCGTCGTGATCGGGAGGCGCGGGGTGAGACGACAACAGCGCCGCGGTGTGTCGGCGAAGCAGATCTTCCGCCCGCGGGCCCCCGGCCGCCCGCCAAGCCTCTAGGCTCAGCCGCGGGAAGATCGGACTTGTGAACGCCGCATCGCGGAAACGCTTCAGGGTCAGGTCGGCGGCCAGGAAGTCGCCGCCCGGACCGATCTCGGCGATCTCCGGCAGCCCCAGGGACTCCGCGTCCAGGGCGAATCCCGCCGCGAACCGCCGGGCCTGGCGGATGACGTGGTCCGCGTACACGGCCGCCGTCGGGGAGAAGGCCAGGGAGTCGAAGTTACCGCCGACGAACGGGGCCAGTCCCGCCCGGCCCAGGCACGACGTCAGGTGGTTCATCCAGAAGAGGTCCGCGGCCGGGAGGTCGGCCCCCCAGCCCGCGCCGCTGCCCGAGGTGCCGCAGTGCGGCAGCCGGTAGTGGGCCATCATCTCGGCGCAGGCCAGGTTCAGGAGCATCGTCTCGGGCCCGTAGTAGCTCGCCGCCGTGGCCATGTCGAAGCCCGCGGGCAGGCTGCCGAGAATGACCGGCGCCCCCTCTCGCATGAGCTGGGCCAGCACCAGTCCGGCGAGCAACTCGGCGTTCAGAAGGACGAGCGTCCCCGCGGACGTGATGGGCGCGGTCGCCCCCGACATGCCGTAATTGGAATAGATGACCGGCAGCCCGCGGGCGATCGACGCGGCCATCTTGTCGCTCGTTCCCTCGTTGATGACGAGAGGCGAGACGGGATTGACGTACGGAATGACGAACGGGCGGGCCGCCAGGCTCCCGCAAAGGGACTCGAGCATGTCGAGGGCGGGCTCGAACGCGGCGGCCTCGGAGACGAGCAGGACCAGGGATTTCGTGGTGTTGGCGGCCATCTCCAGGGTGGCAAAGAGGTCGGCCACGTCCGGCGTCAGGTCCCGGAGCACGCCGATCGTCGAGACGACGTCGAAGGCGGGCAGGGCGTCCCCCAGCCGGGCGCAGGACGCCATGTGGCCGCGAGTGAACGGGACGACCGCGTCCGTCAGCGGGTCCTGGTAATAGAGGTTCGTCACGCCGATCCCAAAGCGCGTCCCGCCGCCTCCGGGCCCCAGGGTGAACGCCGGCTCCCCGGTCCGCTTGAAGACCGCGACGTTCGAGGGCGCCGCGCCGAGCGCCCAAGCCACGAGCTCCTCCGGGATGCGCAAGGGACCGTCCCCGGAGGCACCGCCCGCCGCGCGCGCCAGCAGCTTGCGGGCCCGCGGCGAGTCGACGCGCACGCCGACCGTCGCCAGAATCTCCAACGAGCGGGCGTGCACCTCGGCGATCGCATCGGCCTGCAAGACCGAGATTGTGGGGACGATCTGAGTCACTCGGCAGCCTCCTTGGCCCTTCCGGCCGGCTCGATACGGGGAGAATGTACGGGACCGGAGGGCCCGATCACGCGGCCCGGAGATTAGCATGGGCCGGGGGTTCCGGTCAACGCGGTGAAACGGAACTGCTTCATTGACGATCCCGACGAGGGGGCCATCGCGGCCGGAATCAGGAGGCGGCGGCCAGGACGCGGCGGATGCTCTCGGCGATCTCCATGGCCGAGAAGGGCTTCATGATGAACGCTCGTATCCCCATCGCCAGGGCCTGGCCCTCGTCGAACGTCTCGCTGTAGCCGGAGCAAAGGATGATGCGCAAGCCGGGCTTGATCAGGAGTAGCTCCCGGGCCAGCTCCCCGCCGCTGAGACGCGGCATGGTCTGGTCCATGATGGCCAGGTCGAAAGCGCCGGGCTCCGTCCGGAACGCCTCGAGCGCCTCCACGGCGTCCGTGAAGCCCAGGACCCGGTAGCCGAGGTGTTCCAGGAGCTTGGTCATGGCCCTGACCTGTATATCCTCGTCGTCCACGAATAGAATCCTTTCCGTCCCCTTAGGCAACGGCGCCCGGCTTTCCCGCGCTTCAGCGACTTCGCCGGAGACGCGAGGCAAATAGACCGTGAACTCGGATCCCTTGCCGACGTTGCTCGCCACGGTGATCGCTCCGCCATGGCTCTTGACGATACCATGCACCATGGCCAGGCCCATGCCGGTCCCTTCCCCCTTATTCTTCGTCGTGAAGAACGGCTCGAAGATCCGGGGCATGATCTCGGGTGGGATGCCCTGTCCGCTATCTTTCAACGATAACAGGATGTAGGCTCCCGGCTTGACGTCCGGGAACGGGAGGTCGGTCCCGGCCTTCAGGACCGTCTCTGAAAGCCCGATTTCCAGGGTCCCTCCCTTCTCGCGCATGGCGTGCGCGGCGTTGTTGCACAGGTTCATCAGGACCTGCTGGACCTGGGTCGGGTCGGCTTCGACGACCGCGGACCCCGCCTTGATCCTCTCGACGATCTCGATGTTCTTGGGTATCGAGATCCGTAGAAGCTTGAGCGTTTCCCTGACGACGGGTGCGATCTCGATGGGCTTGCGGTCCTGTTCCCGCTGCTGCGAGAAGGCGATGATCTGCCTGACCATGTCCTTGCCACGCCGGGCCGCATCCAGGACCTGGCTCAGGCGGCGGGCCGCCGGGGCATCTTCCTTCTCCTCGCTCAGGACCAACTCGGTGTTGATCATGATCGGGAGGAGGATGTTATTGAAGTCGTGGGCGATGCCCCCGGCCAGCGTCCCCAGGGCCTCCATCTTTTGGGTTTGGCGGACCTGCGCCTGGAGGAGGACTTCCTGGGTGACGTCGCGCTCCGTGATGAGAACGCCGATCAGCTCCCCCGACGGGCCCTTCACGGACGAGATCGTGACCTCGAGCTCGATCGGCCGGTCATCCGGCCGCAGGCGGGCTACGCGGCAGTGCCAGGCCTCCCCCCGGGCCACGGCGGTTTTCATCTCGGCCAGCCGCGGATCGCCGGCGACGAGATCGAAGTAGCTCCCTCCCACGGCGGCGGCCTTGTCCCGGCCGTTGATCGTCTCAAAAGCGGCGTTGACGTAGAGGACGCGGCCGTCAGGATCGGCCATGATGACCGCCTCCGAGGCCTGTTCGACGGCCGCCCCGAGGCGGAGCCGCTCCTGCTCGGCCAGGACAAGACGCAGGGACTCGGCGCTCTTGCGCTCTGTGATGTCGTGGACCATCCCGACGGAGCGGACGATCCGGCCGGAGGCATCCCGGAAATGCTCGCATTTCTCGTGCACGATCCGGACCTCGCCGGTATCCCGCCGGACGACCCGGTGCTCGATCTCATAGGTGTCGCGGCCATCGCGCTGTGACGAAATGTAGGCGTCATCGACGGCCGCACGATCGTCCGGATGGACTGCGGCGAGGAAGGCTTCGTAGGTCGCGGCGAAGTCCTTCGGTATGAGCCCGAAAATCCGGTAGACCTCGTCCGACCAGGTCAACCGGTCGGCGAGCCTGTCGAGCTCCCAGCTCCCGAGGTGCGCTATCTCCTGCGTCCTCTCATGCCGTTTCTCGCTCTCGGAGAGGGCCTCCTCAGTCCGCTTGCGCCAGGTGATATCTATGAACACAACGGCGAACTGGCGGGGGGCGGGTCGAAAAGCATGGACTTCGTACCAGCGATTGAGCGGGGCGGGATAATAGCGCTCGAACGTGATAGGCTCCCCCGTCAAGGTCACGCGCCCAAAGGTCTCGATCCAGTATGGCTCGAGGTTTTGGAGGACCTCAAGGACCCGCCGGCCCATGATATCCGGCCGGCGCAAGCCCGTCAGGCGCTCGAAGGCAGGATTGACGTCGAGAAAACGATAGTCGCAGGGGCGGCCCGTCTCGTCGGTGACGATCTCGTGCAGGGCGAACCCCTCGGTCATGTTGTTGAACAGGGACCGGTAGCGCTCCTCGCTGTCGCGAAGGGCGTCCTCGGCTATTCGGCGCTTGGTGATATCCTCGATGATGTTGGCGAACCGGCGCCCGCCCGCCGGGAACGAGACGACGTGAAGATACCGGCCCACGGACCTGGCATGCGTTTCGATATCCAGGGGCGCGCCCGTTTCGACGACGCTGGCGAAGCCGGGGAGATATTCCAGGACCGCGTCGGGGAAGACCTCGCTCATGCGGCGGCCGACGATCTGCTTTCGGGTGACGCCGGTATGCCGGGTGTAGGCCGCGTTCACTTCGAGGACCCGCCAGTCGACCGGCCGTCCCCGGTCGTCGTCGACGAGTTCGTACAGGGCGAACCCTTCGGCCATGTTCTCGAAGAGGAGCCGGTATTTCTCCTCGCTTTCTCGCTGGCCCTCCCGGGCCCTCTTGTTGTCAGCGCTTTCGATGACCTCCCATGCGGCCCCCCGCCGGACGAGCGCGAAACGGTGGTTGCGGATGACGTCCAGGACCTCTCTCGCCCCGCACCGATCGAGGGAATAGGTGCACGCAGCCAGCATCCGGTACCGGCCGATCACCTGGTCGATCGCGGCTTCGTAATCGGTGAAAGTCTTCCAGTCCGATTTTTCGAGCCAGAAGGTATTGCCGCTGAGCCTCAGTCCGTCGAAGCCGCCGGCCCTGGCTTTCTCGAGCTTGCCGATCCACGCGTCGAGAACGCGCTGGGAATCGAACCGCCCGTCCCGGAGATACCAGTCCGTGTACGGGACGATCTCGATCCGGCCTTCCCGGACATGACGTTCGAACCCGGGAACGGCGCTCTGCATGGCCCGCTCCGCGGCCGCCCGGCCGAGGGGCTCGGAGGTGATCCACATGCAGAATTCGTTCGATTCAAGGCCCGCGCGAAAATAGGGGACGAGAATGTCGAGGAGGTCCTGAGCCGTCTGGTAGAATTGGCAGAAGTGCGTCCCCCAAGAAACGTCACCGATGATGGCGAGGCCCGATTTCCTGAGTTCCGCGCTCATGGCCGGCGAGTCCTTGATCTCCTTGGATATGTCCAAAATAGGGGAGGCGGCACGAGGAGTCAAGCCCTAAAACACGAGCGGCCCGGACCGGACGGACGCGGCCAACCGCTCCAACACGGAAACGATCTCAGTGATCCCATCGTCGATATAGGCGATATAGGCCGGTAGGAGCTTGTGGGCCAGGACGACCGTCTCCGCATCCTCGTCGGGAAGCACCAGCAAGGTCCGTATGCCCTCTAGAAGGGGCCTCATGGCGCCGATATCCCGGAGGTCCTCCCGAGTCGGGTCCCAGACGATGGCTACGGAGGACGGGTCCTTGGGCCGGCGGATTCTGGCGGCAAATCGCTGCAGATCGTAGTAAACCTCGAGCCGCCCCTCCGCGACGATGGGGGCCACAGCGTTCAGGAGCTCATGTCCCTCTTCCACGGCGCGGGGAAGATATGCGAATACGTACAAAGACACCTCCGATCCTCGCCCAAACTCCGTTCACTCTCCGAGTATCCAAGAAATATGCCAACTTCGAAGCTCGACGGAGAAAAGCAGGCCTGCTCGGGAGCCGAGGAGGTCAGGAGGGCGATATCCGGTGTTTCTTGAGAAGCGTATAGAGACGCGACCTGGAGAGGCCTGAGATCCTGCAAGCCTCGCCGATGTTCCCAGCCCACGTCCGCATCAGGGATATCAAGTACTCCCGTTCCAGGCGGGCGAGACCGGCATCCCGGAAATCCTTCATGTTGACGGAAGCCCCCCCCGAATCCGAAGTCCCGGGGGCTTGCGGCTCCGGGCGCTTCCTGTTGAGAACTGAAGTGCGGGCGAGACGAATGCGGATATGCTCGGGAAGGTGTTTGGGAAAGAGCACGGGCTCCTCTCTGGCGCTCACGATCGCATTCTCCAGCGCCTGGATGAGCTCCCTGACGTTCCCCGGCCAGTCGTAGGACATCAGGACTTCATGGAACTCGGGAGAGAAGCTCTTCATGGGAACGGCGTATTGCTCACAGAACTTGATCACGTAGTGGACAACGAGGTCCTTAATATCCTCCTTGGTATCCCTCAGGGGAGGCAGTTCCAGGACGAGGGTCCGGATCCGGAAAAGCAGGTCCTCGCGGAACGCTCCGGACCGGACCATGTCCTCGAGGCGGCGGTTCGTGGCGGAGATGAGCCGGAAATCGCTCGATGCCTCCTGGCCGCCGCCGACCGGACGAAACCGCTTTTCCTGAAGGACGCGGAGGAAAGCTTTCTGGATTGACGGCGGGAGCTCTCCGATCTCGTCCAGGAAGAGCGTCCCGCCGTCAGCCTGTCTGATCAACCCATCTCGGGACTTGTCGGCCCCGGTGAAGGCGCCCCGGAGGTGGCCGAAGAGCGTGCTCTCAACGAGCGTCTCGGGGAGCGCGGCGCAATCCACGACGACAAAGCTGCGGCCGGCCCGGGAGCTATTCCTATGGATGGCCCAGGCGAACAACTCCTTTCCCGTGCCCGTCTCGCCGGTAATGAGGACGTTGGCATCGCTGCCGGCGGCCTGGGCCAGCGTGTCCAGACAGGCTCCCCGCCTGGCGCCGCCTCCGATGATGCCCTCCGTCTTCAGGGCCACGGGCCTGGCGGACGCTTGCTTTTTCTCGCGGTACTGGAGGGCCCGGTCAATGGCGAGCATGATGTCCTTGAGGGAGAGGGGTTTCTCGACGTAGTCCCAAGCCCCCTGCTTGATGGCCAGCTCGGCCCCGTCGGGATCGCCGAAGCCCGTGATGATGATGACCTCGGGGCCTGCTTGACCGGCCCGGATATCCGGGATGATGTCCAGACCGGAGCCATCGGGCATCCTGACATCGCAGAAGACGATGTCGAAGGCCTCGCGGCGAACGGCCTCTTTCGCCGCGGCCACGCTGGCGGCGACCGAAGGCGAGTGGCCCTTCCTAAGGACGACCTGGCCGATGGCATCGGCGATGAGGGGCTCGTCGTCGACGATAAGGATCTTGGCCATGCTGCCTTGTGGGAGATCCGGATAATATCAAGGGCCGTCGGCCGGTGTCAACACTCGGCCTTCATCCTCTCGACCAGGAATCCGTCCCGCCGGGCAGGACCGGGCCGGGCAAAGGCAAGCGCGGGCGGCGGCCCCGGTCCCGCTTCTCCCGGCCTGACCGAAAGCACCGGAACAATGCCGGGGTATGGCACGATTCTCGCAGACTCGCCTTCGGGGCCCGACGGTAAGGAGATAAAGGACATGGAGTTGCCATGCACGCGCACGAAGTAAGGCAGGAGATCTATCCATGAAGACCAACCGGATGCCGATGTTCATCCTGGTCGCCCTGGCGTTGGGTTTCTTCGTCGGGAGCAAATCCCTGGAGGCCAGGTACCCTCCTTGGGGCAGATAGGGGAAGGCGACACATTGACGGGTAGACAGGAGGACGCCATGTATCGAAGCTGTCCCTTTTGCTGGAATCCCAACGTGAGTCGCGTCGGCGAGACCGCTCTCGGGCACCGGCCAAACCTCCCCGGCCGGCTCATGGAGTGCGGAGAATGCGAACGGTGGTTTTGGGCCGAGACCGGCGAGGAGATCGTCAGACTGTCCGATATCTGCACCACGGCCATCGTCAATCCCGGACGCTGTCTCCCGGAGGTCCGGATGATCCTGAATCCCGGCGGTAACGGCGTTCCCCGGTACCGCATCGGTGAATTCAACCGGCTCTGCGGCGACTGCATGAACGGCCGCTTCCCGCCCAGAAGGTCCGCGGCCCGCCTGTGGGCCCGACCCTAGCGAAGCTGTTCAAGCGCCGGCCCCGATACCCTAGCCCCCGACGTTGAAGCGGATGTCCAGGACGGCACCGGACCTCGCCACGGAGCCTTTTTTGGATTGAAAGTCGACGAAATCGAAGCCGTCGGGCCTCTCGGCCGTGACTTTGAGATAAGGGTCGAGATTGGCCTTGAGATGGGCTAGGGCCGCTGTGGCCGCTTCCGCGTCCGGAAACGGGACGACCAACCGGTAGAAGGCCGCGCCGTCCGGCATCCGGTAATCGCCAGCGCGCCGAAGATCTTCCCGTCCAGCTGCAGGATGTCCCCTTCCCCGAAGGTGAAGTATGGCTGAAGGCCGTAGGGCCCGCGGATCAGACGCTCGGAGCCGGCGACCCGCCCTTCCGCGGGGAGAGCATCGAGCGGCGTCGGAACGGATTCCGCGGTGACGCGCGCCAGAAAGGCGTTGGCCAGGGCTGCAGCCTCCGCTCTCGAAGCCGGCGCCTCCCCGAGGTTGTCGATCTGGACGAAAAAGCGGCCCTTGACGATGGTCATCTGGGCCTCTTCGCTCGAGTTGCGGGCCATGATCTCAGGGAACGGGGTTTCCCTGCCCATCTTCATCAGAAAGACGCCTAAAGCGGACGCGGCGCTTTCCATCTCGTACGCGTTGAGGGTCAGCTCCCCCTTGTCGCGGGCGTAGGCTTGCAGGCGCAGCCGGACGAACCCGAACTCGAGAAAGAGCTCGGCCCCGCCGTCGATCTGGTTGAAGAGGTCCTGACCGGTGAACGTCCGGAGCGCTCCGGCCAGGGCCCAGCCGGGGGCGAAGGTTGCCGCCGGGATCGCGGACTCTCCCGGGGCGGGCTGGCGCGCGGCCGGGGGGCTGCAGGCCGCGACGGCAGCCACGCCCGAGCAGACGAGGAGCGCAGCGAGCGCCGACAGAGCGGCGATCCTCCCCGACCCCCGTTCCCGTCGCGGCCGGTCAGACCCGCACATGCGCGATCTTGGCCGGATCGGCGATCCCCAGCCCCA
The DNA here is from genome assembly GCA_963743755.1 of uncultured bacterium. Lineage (GTDB taxonomy): Bacteria > Acidobacteriota > Aminicenantia > Aminicenantales > Saccharicenantaceae > RBG-16-66-30. The sequence continues at coordinate 1,468,873 of CAVUQU010000004.1, read as the reverse complement.
GCCGTTCGGCATAGCGCAGGTACTCGGTGAACCGGGGATTCTCGTTGACCGCCACGCCCATTTCCTTGCGCTTGGCCACGATCCTGTTGTGGCAGACCATGTCCAGGGCGAACGGATCGGAGGCGAAATACAGCCGGTTGTCGATGTAGGCGAACTTGGCGTTCTTGTCCGGCCCGCCGTCGTACTGGGAGCGCAGGCCGTCCGTGACGTTGAGGACCATCTTGTCGCGCACCGGCCAGAAGGCCGGCACCTCGACGCAGACGTCCAGGAACAGGGGCGCGTGCAGCCGGTTCGTGTTGCAGACGGCGCCGTAGCCGATGTTCTTGGTGGCCATGGAGATGGCGTTGCCGGTGTTCTTGAACACGGGCAGGTTGACGATCTTGGTCAGCCTCTCGGTCAGGAGCTTCCCGAAATAGGAGTGCTTGCCGTTGAAGACGTGCTGGTTGAGGTAGGGCAGGTCCTTGGGCCCCTCGACGTCGGCCCAGTAGAAGACCTTCTGGTCGAAGTTGGGCACGCTGACGTGCGTTCCATCGGCCCTCAGCCACTTGCTGTTGTCCTCGGTCTTGCCCTCGGCCGCCGCCTCGTCCATCGTCTGCAGCCCCTCAAGGGCGATACCCGGGTAGCGCTCGGCGGTGAACCCGGCGTCTTTGAGCATGTAATCGAAGCGGTCCCAGATGACGATGTTCTTGCGCGGCAGGCCGCTCGACGTCAGCCAGCCGATGACCGCATCGACGACCTCGAGACGGGTGCTGATGAGGCCCGGCCCGACCGGATTGACCTTGAGGCCGACGACGTCCTTCTTGGTGAAGAACAGACCAAAGCTCTTCTCCAGGCTCTTCCCGGTGAGCTCCCGGATCCCCTTCTCGAACATGGCCTTGACCACGGCCGCGTCGACCTTGCCCTCGGGCATGGCCGCGGGGTCGTGGACTTCGACGACCCGGCCGGGGAACGGTCCGGGCAGGCTCCACTTGGTCCTGGGGACCTTGTGGGCCTCGTCGATGTTGGTCTTGGGTTTGGGAGGCGGCCCGGCCGGCTTGGCCGGGGGTTGTTGGCCCTGGGTTTGCTGGGCGGCCGCAAGGCTGCGGCCGGTCATGATCAGGCCGGCTCCGATCGCCCCGCCGGCTTTCAGGAAATCGCGTCGGCCGACGGCGTCATCGGGGGGCATCGAGCGGTAGGATCGTTTGTTCATTCTGTTCTTCCTTTGTGACGGGGGTCTTCTCGCAGGATAGCGGTCGTCCCGCGAACTGTCAAGGACGACGGGACGGCGACGGTCCGGCGCCTATTTCAGAATGATCTCCAGTACGGGCATCTCGACCGGAGGCTTGCGGACGGGAAGCGAGAGCGCGAGGTCCGCGGCCGCCTCACCGCTCCCCGCGCCCATCCGGATCTCGGAGGCATCGTGGAGGAACTGCACGTACTTGACCTTGCCGGCCGCACCGGACAGGACCAGCCGGTCGAGCGGATACGCGAGCAGGTGGACGTAGAGCCGGTTTGTCGCCGGGTTCCAGGTCAGCAGCGTGTTCGGCGGCGCGACGAACCCGGCCGGGGCCTCGGTGCATCCGTAGACCGACCGGCCGTTGAGCCTCATCCAGTCGCCCATGGCCTTCAGGCTGGCCTGGGCCCGGTCATCGAACGTCCCTCTCGCCGTGGGACCGACGTTGAGCAGGAGATTGCCCCCCTTGCTCACCGATTCGACGAGCAGCTCGATGAGTTGGGCCGGCGACTTCCAGGTGTACTCGTCACGGTAGTAGCCCCAGGACCCGGAGAAGGTCTGGCAGGTCTCCCAGGGGACCCGCTTGCCGTCGCGCTCGGGCCACTTGGCCACTTTTTCCTGTTCGGGCGTCGTGAAATCCCAGCCGCCCTCCACGTCCCCGAGGTCGAGCCGGTCGTCGACGATGATGCCGGGCTGCAGCGACCGGGCCAGCTTGAGCAGGTTCACGGAATCCCAGTCATCGCGGCCTTTCCCGTTCTTGCCCGGGAAGGAGAAATCGAACCAGATGATGCTGATCTCGCCGTAATTCGTGAGCAGCTCCCGGACCTGGTTCTTGAGGTACTCGCGGTACTTGGCCATGTCCCTGCCCGCGTTGAGCTTCGCGTACTCCGCGTCGCTCTCCGTCCGCTGCGGGTGCATGCGGTCGACCGTGTAGTCGGGATGGTGCCAGTCGATGAGCGAATAGTAGAAGCCGACCTTCAGGCCCTCGGCCCGGAACGCCTCCACATACTCTTTGATCAGGTCCTTGCCGAAGGGGGTGTTCGTCGCCTTGTAATCCGTGTATTTCGAATCCCACAGGCAGAAACCCTCGTGGTGCTTGGCCGTCAGAACGACGTACTTCATGCCGGCGGCCTTGGCCATCTTCGCCCACTCTTTGGGATTGTAGAGATCGGGATCGAATAATTCGAAATATTTCTGGTACTGCTCGTTGGTCAGCCGTTCCCGGTTCTTGACCCACTCGTGCCGGGCGGGCAGGGCGTAGAGCCCCCAGTGGATGAACATCCCGAACCGGGCCTCGGTCCACCATTTCAGCCGCAGGGCCTTCTGGGCCTCGGTCTCCTTCGGCAGCTGGGCCGTCGCGACCTGCGCCACCGTCCCCAGGACGATCGTCAGGACCAGAAATCTCAGGACGTTCTTTTTCATCGTATCTCTCCCCGGAAAGCTCTCTCGAGCTCCGCGATGTCTACTTTCCGCATCTTCAGGAAGGCATTCATGACGCGCGCCACCCGCTCGGCATCGGGATCCCGCAGCATCTCGTCCAGGCCGGCGGGGCCGATCTGCCAGGAGACGCCGAACTTATCTTTGAGCCAGCCGCACATGCTCTCCTCGCCGCCGTCGGCCGTGAGCTTTTCCCAGAACCGGTCGATCTCCTCCTGCGTCTCGCAGAGGCGCATGAGCGAGATCGCCTCGGTGAAGGTGAAGGCGTGGTCGTAGGCGCTTTCCTGGGCCGCGAGATCGAGGCCTTCGAGCGTGAAGCCCGCGTGCTTGATCGTGCCCTCCTTGTCGGGCTCTTCGCCCGGGCCGTAGCGGAGGATGTCGCCGATCTTCGACTTGTCGAACACCGAGGCGTACAGGCGGATCGCGGCCTCGGCCTTCCCGCACTGCTCGCCGACGTACATCAGCGTCGGGACGATCTTCTGCCGGATCTCGCGGTCCCCCATGGCCATCACCTGCCACGACAGGCCGTACTTGTCGGCGGTCCAACCGTATCTCTCGCTGAAGGGGTATGCGCCGAGGTCCATGAGGGCCGTGCCGCCCGCGGCGAGCTTATCCCACAGGGCGTCGACCTCTCCCGCCGTCCGGCAGGCGACGAGGAACGAAATGGCCGGGGTGAAATGGAACAGGGGCCCGCCGTTCAAGGCCACGAATCTCAGCCCTTCGATCTCGAACTCGACGGTCAGGACGGCGCCTTCGGGCACGCCGTGGGTCTCGGTCCCCGCCTTGCCGGCGCGGACGAAAGGCCCGATCCGGGAATTCGCGAAGATCGCGGCGTAATGATGCGCGGCCTCCTCGGCCTGGCGGTCGAACCACAGGCAGGGGACGATCTTTTGGGTGTTCATGTCGGACTCCTTTTTCAAGAAGCGGCGGCGGCTATCACGGCCGCCCGGACGGCCGCGACCGTGCGGGCGACGGCACGCCCGACGGGTTGGGCCTGGCTGATCTCCTTGGCCCGCCGTCGGGCCTCCCGGCGCTCCCCCTTTTCGAAGAGCACGCCGACAAGCTCGCACGCATGGACGAGGCTGATCAGGGCGGCCGTGCGCTCCGGCGGCGGCGTGCAGCCCCGGATCCCCGAGCGGACGCGCTCCCGGATCATATTCTCCGGCCTGGGATCGGACTGGGGGTAACGCGCATTGGGAAAGAACCATAGGATACGGCGCTCCTCCTTGACCAGGATCCTCTTCTCGACGAGCCGGGCGAGGAGCTCTTTCTTGATCTTCCCCCCCGAACGGCCGACCTTGCCGACCCAGTGGTCGAGGCTTCGCGTTTTCGCGGACGCGCGGACCGTCCCGAGCACGCCGTCGAGAAGCCCGTCCCGGGCGGTACCGCGCGGCGCCGGAACGAGCGTCTTCCCTTCGATGCGGACGAGCCCGGCCTGGGCGAGCTCGATCAGGAGCGCCCCGGCCAAGCCGTAGGGCAGGGCCATCGAGGCCGCGAACACGACCGTCCCCTTCTCCTCGTTCAGGGCCAGGAGGAGGAACTCTTCCGCCAGGTTGAGGTTCTTGTCCATGCCGCGACTGTAGCCCAAGGGAGAAAGCGTTGTCAATTCCCGCCGCCGGGCTTCGGGATCTTCAGGCGCGAGAACCGTCCGTCATCGATCGCCCAGGCCGAGGAGCCAATCCGGCCGGGCCGGTCGGGTCCTGCTCCGGCCCATCTCCTGCCACTTCTCGTCGGTGAGCCGGTCGTTCAGGGGATGCTTGAATTCGTAATAGGTGAAAATGCCGCCGCGGCAGAGGCGGTCGCCGCGGCCGTCGCGCACCAGAACATAGATGTTGGCCGGGGAGCCGACGGCCTCCTCCAGCACCTGGCCTGTGTTGGGATCGGTGTGCACGTCGGCGACGATGTCCATGCGGGCGTCGGTCGCCGAGCTCACGCGCTGCATGAGCTCTGGCGGGAACCGGGCGAGAGATCCCAGCGTGTCTCCGAACCGCGCGATGAAGGCCAGGTCATCGTCGTTCGGGGCCTCCCCCGCGAGCTCCCTGACCGAGATATCCTCGAGACGCATGAGGACGGCCTCGAACTCCTCGAGCTTTTGGGGGATGCCCTCGACGGCGAGGTCCAGCCCCTCGAGGGCCGTCCGCAGGTCGCGGAACATGGCCGCCAGGCGGGAATAGACCTGCGGCGCGGGCTCGACGAAGCCGTACGCCGTCTCGGGGTCGGGAAGCGCGCTCTTGGGTATGGCCGTGTAGCTCTGCTTGGCGTAGAGGATGGTGTCGTGACGCAACTCGGTCCAGGACCCCAGCGCGGTCTGCAGCTCTTTGTCGCGCCACGCCGGACCGGCCAGGAACGGCTGCGGAACGCCGGCCGGCCGCTCCCCGAGCAACGGAAGAAGGGCGTGCAGCCATCGCCAATAGAGACCCTGCCGCCACTCGTCGGGCGTCGTGGCCGCGTAAAGCCCGGTGAGCTTGTCGAACTGCGCCGGGTAATCCGTGTAGGACGTGTCGCCGGCCCGGCCGAGGATCTCCAGGGCGCGCCGGGAGCCCAGCACGGCCATGACGTCCAGGCCGCGGGGAAAGGCGCGGGCCGGGCCGATATTGGGCAACACCTCCATCGTGAAGGGCTTGCCGGAACCGGTGAACAGGAAGGGAGCCGATCCATGGACGAGCTCCTGGAAGATATGCGAATCGGGGATGAAGCGCTGGCCCAGGAAGCGGAACCCCAGGGTGTCAGCCACGCTCCCGGCGGCGCCGGAGAGGATCTTGGGGTGGCGGAGTTCGCGGGCCCGCCTCATGAACCGGGCCTGCCGCGATTTGTCGGCCAGCCGGGCCAGCCCCGTGCCGGGAAAGACCTCCCTCATCAGAGCGGCATAGTCGTCCGCGGTGAAGTCGTCCGTTTTGCCCGCGAAGTAGACCGTGGGCTCGTAGACCCGCCGCCACAGACGCATGGCCTCATCGTCGCGGGTCAGGGCCTCGGCCATGAGCAGGGCCTGGAGGGTCATCTTGCGGCCGGTCTCCGTAATAACGCCATCCTCGGAGACGAGCAGCTTGAAATCGACGCGGCCGTACCACATCATGGCCTTGAAATATCTTTGGAACGCCTCGTTCCGGGTGTAGTGGCCCCGGGGCACGTACTGGCCGTAGTCCTCGAAAGCATAGGGGGTCCGGTCGAGGCTGGGATGAGGCACGTAGGGAAGCAGCTCGCGGAACGCGAAGCCCCGGTGGGCCTCGATGTTGGCCAGCTCCTTCCCGACGAGGCCGTTCAGCCGGTAGCCCGGCCTGTAGCCCGGTGTGAACTGGGCCTTGGCCACGGCGAAGAAGCCGATGTTCAGCCGCGCGGCCTCCTTGAGCTCGCGGTTCCGGGCCTCTTTGTACTGCGCCTTGGACAGGGCCAGCATCCTGTCGGTCAGGTCCTCGAGCAGGCCGGAAAGCCGGTCGATCTCCAGGACGCGCAGGACCGTATCGAAGAAGATGTGCCCGGTGTGGAGCACCGCGTCCGTCGTGACGAACACACCTTGGCCGCGGCGGCGGGCATCGCTGTAGATCTCCGCGAAATCGGCCGCGTCCGAGAGCTCGACCGCGAAGCCGTTCTCGACGAGGAGCGCGCGGGCCGTCGCCGACAGCTCGACCGCGTCGAGTCCGGCGATCCCGGCGAGGTCCGTCGGGGCCTCGGCGACGCCGGGGAGGACGGCGTCCGACCATTCGATCTCCCGCACGATCATGGCGCAATGGACCGCCTGCCAGTTCCCTTCGCAGTCCAGCTTCCCCGCAACGACCACGTGCTTGCCGGCGAGGGCCCTCGCTTTCTTCTCCAGTCCGGTGGGGAGGCGGAGCTCGACGTCGCGCGTCGAGCCTTCGGACTTGCTGCCCTCGTTCACGACGAAATCCCGGTCCGCCACCAGGCAGAAGGGATACCACCTGTCGAGATGCAGGACGCCGCTTATCTTCGTTTCCTGTTGCGCCCCCGACGGCGCCGCGGCGCACAACAGGGCCAGGACGACGGCCAGAGGCCAGGGCGTTGTTCTACTCATGGTCGTCGGGAAGGATAGTCCGGCCCCGGCCGGGTGTCAATGACGCCCGGGAACGCTTGGCGCCCGCGTGGTGCGGGCCGGGCCGGCTCCTTGCCAAACGGCGCCGTCTGCATTACCCTGATAGCCAAAATCCTCATCCGGGAGCGTAACAATGATCCTGTCCAAACCCGAGATCCTCCGGCAGATCCAAAACGGCAGGATCAGGATCGAGCCCTACGACGAAAGCGCCATCGGCCCCGCCTCGATCGATCTGACGCTGGACGACAAGGTGCGGGTCTTCAATACCGACCAGGCCATCACCCGGGCCGACATCGACTACAGGACGCTCGCCGAGCTCACGGACATCTCCGCCGGCTACCTGTTGGAGCCGGGCGAGCTGGTTCTCGGCATCACGAAAGAGAAGATCACTCTCCCGGAAGACCTATGCGGGTGGCTGAACTCCCGTTCGCGGTTCGCCCGGATCGGGCTCATGAGCCACATCGCGGCTCCGTTCCTGGCCCCGGGGATCTCGAACAGGCAGATCCTGGAGATCTTCAACGCGGGGCGGAACAAGATCGAATTGACCCCGGGGATGAGGATCTGCCACCTCGTTCTTCAGCAATGCACCGGCAACGCGACGTACGCCGGGGCCTGGAAAGACCAGGAGCTTTAGTCCGCGCCCCGGCCCGCGCCTTGACACGCGCGCCCTGTTCCCCTACAACTCCCTTATGATCACGAAAAAGAGATCCGGGCCGTTCGTCGCGATCGTTTCCCTCTTCCTTCTTGTCGCCCTCGTCGGCTGCGCCAGCGTCGAGCAGAAGTACAAGAAGGGTCAGAAGCTCGAGGACCAGGGCCGGCTGGAAGAGGCCGCCCAGCGTTACATCGCCGTACTGGCCAAAGATCCGGGCATGGAGGACGCGCGGCAAAGGCTGGCCGACGTCGGCTCCAAATTGATCGACGACGACCTGGCGCGGGCCCGCGCGGACGAGGCGTCCGGCCGCTTCGAAAGGGCGGTCGATGCCCTCATGCGCATCGACGGCCTGAGGGGCCGGACGGGCCAAGTGGGCGTCGCGCTCCCCGTCCCGGACGATTACGAAAATTTCCGCCTGGACACGATCGACGCCGCCGTCGCCTCCCTTTTCCGGCAGGGCGAGGACATGGAGAACGCGGGGAACTGGGCCGAAGCGGCCGGCCGGTACGAACGGCTGCTCTCGTACCCCCTGGCTCCGGACCAGGCGCGCCGGGGGAACGAGGCCCGGGCCCGGGTCTTCATCCGGTGGGCCGAGGAGGACATGACGCGGGGCTCCTTCCGGGCGGCCTACGGGCACGCCCAGAGCGCCCTGGCCATCTATGGTCCCGAGAGCGAGATGGGAGCGGCGGGGCGAGCCATCCAGCGGGCGGCCCTGGACGCCGGAACCCGGACGGTCGCCGTCCTCCCCTTCTGGATCGCGCCTGTGGCCGGAACCGGGACGCCCCGGGGGATGGAGACGAGCCTCTACGACACCCTCCTTTACGAGTACATGGACGACCCCGTCCTTTTCGTCGGCCCGATCGACCGCGGGGCGATCCATCGGGAGATGAGCCGTCTCCGGATCCGGAGCGGCGATATCCCCGACCGGACGGCGGTAACCGTCGGCCAGGCCCTGGGCGCGGACTTCGTCGTGGTCGGCTGGATCGAATCCTTCCGTCAGGAGGACGGCGCCCCGCAGGAGACGCCGCGGACGGCCCCCCTGCGCCGGGACAAGACGAAGACCGCCGCATATACGGAAAAGAGGTACACCGCCAAGCTGACGGGCGAAGCGAGATTCCGGATCATCGAATCCGTTTCGCGGCGCGTCGTGGAGGAGGATACGGTCACCGCCAACGCGTCGGCCCCGTTCCGCCGGGCCTATTTCGACGGGGACTACACCACCCTAGACCTCGGCCGTGACGAGCGGGCGCTCTTCGACCGGGAAGGCTGGATCCGGGCCGAGGAGGAGCTCCAGGCGAACCTGGTCAGGAAGCTGGCCGAAAAGATCTCCTCGGGCGTCTTCGAGAAGGTCCTGCGTTACGTGAAGTGACGGATCGCGGCCTTTACCGGATGGCCAGCTTCTGGACCGACTCGGCGGCGGCCCCCGTCGCCGGATCTTCGGCCTTCACCTTCAGGACATAGGAGCCGGGCCCCGGGGCCGGAAGCTCGACCCGGACGAGAACGGCCAGCCGGCTCCTGCCCTCTCCGTCCTGCGAAGCCATCTGCCTGGAGACGACCTCGTGCGGGACCGGGAGCTCGGGCCCGGACAGGCTCTCCATCAACGAGAACGAGAGCGCCGGCCCGGATCCCCGGCCGCCGTCGAACCCGCAGATCACCATGGCGTGGACCTCGCGTGAGCCTGTCGCCAGCTCGCCGACCAGGGGTGAGAATCGTTCCGGGTCGAACGGAAAGAGAGCGGCCAGGGACGGGGCGCCGGCGCCCGCCGGGACCCCCGGCTTGGTCTGCACGCCGAAATAGTTGACGTCCGCTCCCGGCCGGAGCAAGAGCGGCGGGAGGAGGACGAGCGGGGCGGCGGACGCCTCCGGCACAAGAACGGACTCCTTGCCGACGGCGGTCGACCCGGTCTCGAGGTCCCGGACGACGACGCGGCAATCGTACTCACCCGGCGGCAGGAGCGAGTACGTGAAGTGGCAGGATTCGGACTGGGCGAGGGCGGCCGGGCTCACGGTCGCCCGCTTGAAGCCGACGATGTTCTTCTGGCGGTCGAAGACGAGCGTCACCACCTCGCTCGGGCCCTTCCCCGCCGGAGCGAAGATGTCCTTGGGGATCCGGGAGAGGAGCATCAGCACGTTGTCTTTCCCGGCCGGGAAGGCGAGGGAGGCCGTGGCCAGGACCGCCGGGTTCTGGAACTGGGGATCGTCGGACAGGGCCACATCCATGAAATGGACGGTCTTCTCGAACTCGGTGAATTCCCGGAACGGCTTGGGATCGAAATAGCCGCCTTGGGCGCGGACATCGCAGCCCTTCCGCCGGACCTTGACCTTGATGTCGTGGAACTTGCCGTCTTCCTTCTCCCCGATCGAGTAGCCGAGGACGTAGTAGGCGCCGGTCGTGTCTTCGATGCGGGCCAGGTTCTCCCGGTAATCGTCGACCCGGGGGAAATACTGGCCGCCCGAGGTCTTCGACAGCTTCTTCAGCGGATATTCCCCGGACATGGCCTTGAGCATCTGGGCGTCGAGCGATGGATCCTCGGTATTCAGGACGTAGACGGGGCAATTGGCCTGGGCCAGCTCCTTGACCATGTAGTCGTACTTCTTCTCCTCCCAGATGCCCGCGTCGAGGCTGTTGATGTTGTAGAGCGAGGCGTCGCCCCGGGCCCGCGCGGTCACGATCTTGCCCCGGTCGGCGGCGACAGGGGCCCCTTGGAAGACGGAGCCGGCGACGCCGGCGGAGAAGAGGACGATGTGCTTGTACCCGGGGACCAGGCGGAGCGTCTTGGCCAGGTCGGTCATCCGCTGGGTGAAGTTGCGGACGTGGAGCTGGTAGTTCATCCGGTCGACGGTCAGCTCCTGGAGCATCTGGGCGGCCGTGCCGAACCGGCCGCCCGCCCGCGTCGAGTCGGCGGAAAGGCTGGTGTCGCCGCTGACGGCCTCCATGGCCTTCCAGTATTCCGCCTCGAAATACTGGGCCCGGCCGACGAGGTTCTTCTGGCTGAATCCCTCCACGACCTCCCGGACCTTGGCGTGGTCCGTGGTGAAATACTCGTGGAAGGTCAGGCCCTTGAAGAGCGCGTACGAGATGACCCCGACCTCGTCGGAGGGCCGGACCTCCTCCTCGAGGAAATGGAGGGCCGCTTTCCTGGCCTGTTCGAAGCCCCGCGGATTGTTGAAAGCGAAATCGAAAAAGAGCAGGAACTTGCGATTCAGCCGGGAATCAACGGGAGATGCCTCGGCCCTATCGCCGGGCCCGCCCGGGGCGAGGAGGGCGTGCATCTCGAATTCGGTCACGGTCATGGGGCGGCCGTTATCGGACAGCTCGAACTCCGAAGCCAGGAGGTCGGTCACGGGCCGCCCCGCCTTGTCCGTCACGTAGACCTGGACGAGCTTCAGCGTCACGGAGCGTTCGAGTTGGATGGGCGCGGCCTGACCCCTCGGGGTTGGGACCTGGGCCGCTGCGCCCACCGAGATGGCCAGGACAAGGCAGGCGATCCGCGATGCAGGCGGGGTTCCCGCGGCCTTGGCTCTGATCATGCCGTTCCCTCCATCGACCCGTCGGTCATTCCGCCGTGATGTCCGGATGAACAGCAAGAATCATACCACGGGACGGCCGGGGGAACATTGGCCGGCTCGGGCCGGAAAGTGCAAAGATTATTTACCAACCGGCTCCGCAGGGATCGCGCATTTGGTGGTATCATAGGCGTCATGACGGACATCCCCTTCGACAAATACCAGGGCGCCGGCAACGATTTCATCATCATTGACGATCGCGGGGGCGGTTTCGTTCCCGGCGACTCGGACCTTATCCGGAGACTGTGCGACCGCCGCTTCGGCGTCGGCGCCGACGGGCTGATCCTCGTCTCCCTCCATGACCGGGCCGATTTCGAGATGAAGTATTTCAATGCGGACGGCCGGCTGGGCTCGATGTGCGGGAACGGGGCCCGGTGCGCCGCCCATTTCGCCCTGAATAAGGGGATCGCCGGACCGAAGCCGCGGTTCCAGGCCTACGACGGCATCCACGAGGCGGAGATCTCGGGCGACACGGTCCGCCTCCGGATAGCCGACGTCGCGGCGTACCGGATCATCGAGGGGAATTATTTTATCGACACCGGCTCGCCGCATTACGTCGTATTCACGGCCGCGCTCGACGACGTGGACGTCGCCGCCGAAGGCCGGAAGCTCCGGTGGTCGCCGCTTTTCGCGCCGGGCGGGACCAACGTCAACTTCGTGGAGACGAATTCGGACGGCCTCTACGTCAGGACCTTCGAGCGGGGCGTCGAAGCGGAGACCTGGGCCTGCGGCACGGGGGTGACGGCGGCCGCCATCGCCTCGGCGCTGCTGGGCCATTTCCACAAGGGCCCTGTCGGCGTCAGGACCAGGGGCGGCAACTTGAAAGTCGAATTCGACATCCAGGCCGACCGGATCACCGATATCTGGCTCACGGGCCCGGCGACCTTCGTCTTCGAGGGAACGATCCCGTCCTCCCGAGGTTCTTTCTCATGAATTTGTAGGGCACCATCGCGCCGGTGACCAGGATGCGGATGTGGCTCATGGATTTACTCCCTCGGTAAGGCGAGGATATGCCAGCCGCGGAAGGGAGTCAAGGAAGCCGCGCGTTGATTCGGGGTCGGGATTCCACTACAGTGGCCCCATGCCCGAAACCGACGAGCGCGTGAACATCCTGGGTCTGACCCGTCCGGGTTTCGAGGCCTTGGCCGGCCGCGGCGGACGCTCGCGGGCCCTGGGCCGCCTGTATCGGCGGGCTTTCGCCGAGGGACGCTTCGAGCCCGGTTCCGAGGCTGTCGGCAAGGCGGCGGCCGCCGCCCTGTCCGCCCGCGTCGCGCTCCGGCTGCCCGTGGTCGAACAAGTCGTCGAGGAGGCGGGGCCCTTCGGGACGACGGCCAAGGCCCTCCTCCGGCTCGACGACGGCCAACGTGTCGAATGCGTGCGTATTCCGGTGGCCCGCCGCGGCCCCGAACCCGGACCGGCCACCCTCTGCGTCTCCTCCCAGGTGGGCTGCCGCATGGGCTGCGTCTTCTGCGAATCCGGCCGCGGGGGTCTGGTGCGCGACCTCCGGCCCGAGGAGATCGTGGGCCAGTACGCGGCGGCCCGCCTGACCCTGGGCTGGGACATCGGCCAGATCGTCTTCATGGGCATGGGCGAGCCGCTCGATAATTTCGAGGGCTTAGCGGGAGCCCTCGCCGTTTTCCTCGACGAATCCGGGCCCGCATTCTCGCAGGACGACCTCACGGTCTGTACCATCGGCCTGCCCGAGGGCATCGCCCGTCTCCGTGGCCTTGGGCTCAAGCGCCTCAACCTCTCCGTGAGCCTCAACGCGCCGGACGAGGGGCTCCGCGGCGAGCTCATGCCGGCAAGCCGGGGTGTGGGCCTCGAGGCCCTGGCCACCGTGTTGGCCGATTATCCCCAACGCCGCAATTTCGCTCTCGCGGTGAATTACTGCCTCATCCCGGGACGGAACGACGGCGAGGGAGCGGCCGAAGGGGTGGCGGCCTTCCTGCGGGCGGCGGCGCCGACCGGCCGGGCCGTCGTCAACATCATCCCCTACAATCCCGGCTCCTCACCCATAGGTCGCGCTCCGACAGAAGCCGAGATCGAGTCGTTCGGCCAGCGCCTCCGGGCGGCCGGGGCGTTCGTCAAGCTGAGAAGCCCCCGGGGCCGTGGCCTCCAAGCAGCCTGTGGCCAGCTCGGGCGCGTGGACTAACCGCGGCCGCGGAGCCCGTACGGAGACGATCGATCCAGGGCCGGCCCCCCCCGGAAGCTCCATGGGTTCACGCCCTTGGGCCCCGTTACCCGCTCACTCTTTCTTGCCCGGCTTGGGCGGCGCCGGCGCGGGCGTCAGGCGGATCCAATCGATGCCGGCACCGTGGTTCGGCATGACCGTGTTCGGATTCGTCCCCACGAGGCGTAACGCCAGAACATTCTCGCCGGCCTCGAGGGTGAACGTGCCCAGGGGGACGGTGAAGGGCGACGCCGCGTCCACTTCGGGATGGCCATACATATCCACGGCATCGCCGGCCTGTTTGCCATTCATAAGAAATTGAAACCTGCCGAACGTGCGGTAACGGACCAAGCCGGCAGAGAGAGCATACCGTCCGGCCTTTTCCACGGGCAAGGCCAGCTCCAGAACGGCACCGGCTTCCGCGGCGTCGTGCCAGTACAGCGAGATCCCGCCGCTGAACTGCCCGGGCTCCGCGAAACCGTCCTCCACCATCTTCCATACGGTCGTTTCCCCGGATGTGCAGAGGACTACGCGCAGCTTGTCTGCCTCATAGGTCATCGGCTTGCCCGTCACGCCGCCGCCCCCGGTGCCGCCGGTTTCAACCGCTGGACCCTGGTAGGCCGGCTTCACCCAGTCCACAGCGACACCGTGGTTGGCCATGATGGTGTCCTTGTTCGTGCCGGTCAGCCGCAGCGCTAGGACGTTGTCGCCGGCCTCAAGGGTGAACGTGCCCAGGGTGATGGAGAAGGGCGACGCCGCGTCCGTGCCGGGATTGCCATACATGTCCACGGGAGCACCGGCCGCCTTGCCGTTCACCAGGAATTGGAACGTGCCGAACGTGCGGTAGCGGGCCAAGCCGACGGAGAGAGCGTACCGTCCCGCCTTTTCCACGGGCAAGCGCCAGCTCCAGAACGGCGCCGGCTTCCGCGGCGTCGTGCCAGTAGAGCGATGTCCCGCCGCTGAACTAGGCCGGGCTCCGCGAAGCCCTCCTCCTCCATCTTCCACACGGTCGTTTCCCCGGAGGTGCAGCGGATGACCCTCAGCTCCTCGCCCTCCCACTTCTCTTCAGCCGCGGCAGGCAGCGCGGCGAAGACGCAGGCCGCCACCAGCAGCACGCGAATCGGTATTCTCATGCGTTTCTCCTGATCGTGTTCCCCGTGATTGTGCCCGCCGCAACAGAAGGCGGCCGGCTACTCGGCCGAATTCTAGGTCACATCTTTAGGATTGTCAACGATGTGCAGGAGAATAAGCGGCCTCCCAAAAATTCGGTCGGATGGCCTTTCCCGCCATCCGACATGGGCGTTCTTGTCGATCGGGGACGCGTCCCCATCTCAGGAGAAGGAGGTCATTGATAGCCGCCGGCCCTTTCGATCTTGATGACCACGCTGAACTGACCCGTGTTGTAAAAATCGCCGGTGAAGGTGCAATCGTTGATCCCGAGGAATAATAGCCCGGCTCCGGCCAATCCACGGCATAACGGCCGCGCCCCACGGGCCATTCCCTATTCTCCTCGGTCCCCCATCTCCTCGAACACGCCCGTCTTTTTGTTCTTGTGGACCTTGTCCCAGGGCAGAGCCCGGCCGTTCATGGCCACGTAGACGCCGGGCGGCAGCACCTGGACGAAAGCCAGGGCGGCGCCGAGGTTGAAGAGCCCGTCGGAGGACCCGAACTTGTAGGGCACCATCGCCCCGGTGAGGACGACCGTCTTGTCCCGGATCGTCTGGCCGAGCAATCGGGCGGTGACCTCCATCCGGTCGGTCCCGTGGGTGATGAGGATCCTGTCTCGGGGGCAGCTCCGGCAGTGCTCGAGGATATTCTGGCGGTCGGCGTCGGACATGTCGAGCGAATCGACCATCATCAGCGTCCGGATCTCGACCTCGAGGCCCGACCGCCCCAGCCGGAGCATTTCGGGGACGTGCGAGTCCTGGAAATAGAGGTTGCCGGAGAGCTCGTCGTACTCCTTGTCGAACGTCCCGCCGGTGACCAGGATGCGGATTCTGCTCATGGGTTATTTCCTCGGTAGAGCGAGGATAAGCCAGCGGCGAGGCGGAGTCAAGGAAGCGGCCGCGGGCCTTGTTGCCATAGGCGGGTGCCGGCCGATCAAAGGACAGCCGGAGTCCCGTGGTCGTCCGGCCCAGGCCCGTCCGGGCCGGCTTCGAGGAGCAATAACTCCATGTAGAGCCGTTCTCGGTCTTCCCAGATGCGGCGGTATTCGAGCGGGTGGAACCTCTTCAGGTCCGCGCCCGTGATGCGGCCGTCGAGCCAGACGCGACTCATCGGGAAGACGCCCGGCTTGAGATGGACGGTGTACATGTGCCAGATGAGAACGGCCAGGAAGGCCAGGATGGCCTCGTAGCCGTGAATGACGACAAAAACCTGATGGAGCGCCAGCGGGAACAGCCGCAACGAAAGCCCGGGGACCCACATGAAAAATCCCGTGGCGATCATGACGATCGAGCCCCAGATGAGAGACCAATACTCGAATTTCTCGGCGACGCCGAAGCGGCCGAATTCCGGATAGGGCGCGCGGCGTCGGAACAGGGAGAGAACATCCCGGCCGTCCTGGAGGCGCGGCCTCAAGTCCCGGAGGTTACGACGTCCCTTGTCGGTCAAGGCGGTATAGAAGAGGTGCCAGGCGAAGTTCCCGATGAGGACGAGGGCGGCCGCACGGTGCAGGATGCCGCGCCAGGCGTGCCCCGCGCCGCGGCCGAACATGGCCGGCAGGCCTGTGGTCAGGAGGACGACGAACGAGACCACGAGCAGGATGTGGTGCCAACGCTCGGTCGGGGTCATCCTGACGAAGATCTCGTCATCGTGGATGAAGACGACGGGGTCCGGCGCGTTCATGAGCCTCCCCGCGAACGCCTGAAGTCGGCCGAGACATAGGCGAGAAAGAAAGCGGTCATGACGGCGATGATGATCTTATAGAGGATCCTGACGATACCGGCCGGTGAGGACCGCCTCGCCGCCGCGAGCTCGTGGACCCGGCCCCGGGCGTAGTTCGCCCCCGCGCCCGCATGGCATTTGGCGCAGGTCGCGGGCCGGCGGAGAACGCTCAGGGGCGAGCGATCGTCCGCCACGGTGAGGACGTCGTGATAGCCGTGGCAATCCTTGCAGAGGACGGGCCTCGCGACAAGGCGGGGACTCGCGAGCCTGTGGACGCCGGCGAGGGAGGACCGGGCCTCGTCCCCATGGCACGGGGCGCAGCTCACGGGCGCGAGCTTCGGGGCATGGGGGAAATCCTCGACCCCGGCGAGATCGGCGTGGCAGCCGGTGCAGTCGATCCCGGCCCGGCCGTGGACGGAGCCCGACATGACGCCGGGATCGACGAAGACCCGGGACCCGGTCGAGGATTCGAGGTCCTCGTCGGCATGACAGGCCAGGCAGGGGTCTTCGGCGCTGCGCGGGGATGAGGTAGAAAGGGCCGGGACGGGCGTCAGGGAAAGAGCGGCCGCGCAGAGGACGATAACGATCCGGGCGGCCGGCGTCATGGACGATCTCCCGTCACGCGCGAAAGAAGCTCCGGCCCTGGCGACGGAGAAGCGTTCCCGTTGGGGTGACAGGCGTAGCAGGCTTGGGAGTTGTAGGAGTATCCCGTGACCCCGTTATGATTATTGTTCGTCGACGCCTGTTCGTGGCAGCCGAGGCAGGTGAAAACCCTGTAGTCGCTCGTCTGGTGGCATTCGGAACAGGATACGCCGGCGTGCCTCCCCGAAGTGATAGGGAAACGATGGTCGAAATCCGCGCCGGACCAGCCGCCGATCGACACCCCGTGGCATTGAACACAATCCAGGGGGAATCCGGCGGCGCGATGGTTGGGGTCGTCGGTGCTATTGTAATCGTCGATGTGGCAGGAGGCGCAATCCGCCGGCGTTCCCGCGTAGACCCCATTCTCGTGACACTCCGAACAGGAGACCGTAGCGTGCCGGCCCTGGAGGGGAAAACTCGAATGGTTGAAAGAGGCGGTCTCCCAGTCCCGCTGATCGTGACAGGAAGTACAGTTCGTCGAAAAGCCGGCCTCGAGATGACCCGGCTCCCGTGTTCCCCGGAAGTCGGCTTCGTGGCAGGAGTAGCAGTCCGTCGGCCGGGACGCAAAGCCGCCGCTGCCGTGACAGGCCTCGCAGTCGAGCGTCCGGTGCACGCCCTCGAGGCGGAAACGGGCATCCCTCTCGTGGTTCCAGAGGGGGGAATCCACCTTTTTCCAGGATTGCGGGGTGTGACAGTCGGCGCAGTGAGCGCCCAGGCGGAGACCGTAACGGTCGTCCTGGCGCCGTTGCCAGTGACAAACCTCGCAATCCTTCGGCGTCCCCTCGAAGACGAGATCGACATGACATTCCCGGCAGCTGAGCGTTCGGTGCTTTCCCAGCAGCGGGAAGTTCGTCCGGTCATGGGCTCCGACCGTTATTTCCGGTGCGGCCTTCCCGGCTTGGGCTTTTCCGGCCGCCTTCTCCTGTCCCCTGCCCGTCTGGACGCCGATGATAAGAAGGAGCGGCACGAGACTCGCGGCCAGAGCGACGATCACGAGGGATTTGAAGCGCGATCGTTCCATGGGTTTCTCAACGGCTCCTGTAGATCAGCCTGACGAAGAGGAAATGCTCGGTGAGGCCGGACTGGAGGAATCCGCCGTATTCGATGGACGCCGAGAGACCGCGTCCGAGCCGGATGAGCGTCCCGAGCGAGACATTGCGGAAATCGTCGAGGTGGACGATCTGAGGATCGCCGCCGCTCGGATCGATGCGCAACCCGTTGAAAGAGTTGGAAAAGCTGCCGGTCAGGGAAAAGCGGCTGAAGTCCTTGCCGAGCGAGATATAGTAGGTATCGGATTCCGACAGGTCGCCGCGGTTGAGGGCGTAGTCCCCGATGACGGACAGTCCCTGCCCGAGGATGTTCCAGGCGGAGGCGCCGAACCGCCAAGTATGGTTGCTGATGGCAAGGTCTTTCTGCCGGCTTTCCTGGCGGCTCACGGACAGGCGCACCGTTCGGGCCGGCTTGACGCTCAGCCGCACGCCGTAGTAGGTCGAATAGTAGAAACGCTCGACCTCCCGGTCGAATAGGGTCGGATCCTGGGAGGCTTCGACGATATAGCGATGGAAGTCGAGGCCTTTGCCAGAGCTGTAGCTGGCGGTCAGATCGACCCACGGGCCGAGATCCATCCTGATGTTGCCGAAGAGCCTGGACAGGCGGTTCGCACCGGCGACATGGCCGCCCAGCTCATATTCCGCATCGCCGTAGATGACGAGTGCCTTTCTGACGGGGAAAAAGACGGAGGCGTAGGCGTACTGCCGTTCCGTGTCGCCGTCATACCTGAGATGGTTGAAGGTAAGTCCGATCGAACGGCCTTGCGGCCCGAGCCAGCGGAAGAAAGCGCCGCCCTTGAGGTATCGCGAATCGAGGCGGCTGATGTAGGGCGTGGATTCGAGACCTCCGAAGGCTCCGATGAGGACGTCCCGGCTCAGCTTGATGCCGGCCATCCCGCCGAGCAGGGCGCCGATCCCCGCGGTCTCATAGAGATTCATCTGGCCGAGCGCGAGTGAGAAACGGGACCCGGGTTTGTCGTAGGTCAAGCGGGCGTTGTAGAGAATGAGCTGGTTGGTCGCCTCGCCTCGAATGCCGACGCGATCACGGGCGTCCACGGTCAGGGTCCAACCCTGGCCCGGCCGATCGATGAGGTCGAACTTGATCCGGGCCGAAACCTGGTTGAACAGCGCTCCGTCGGAATAGCGCGAGCCGTACCAATCGAGGTAGACCGTCCCCTTCTGGTAGAAGGCATCTCCGCCGGATTGGGCGGCCATCTGCATTCCAAAAATGAGGATAGCCGCCGCTAAAAGGACGACCTTCGATCTCGCGGGCCGCAGCATGCGTCAGCCCCTTGCCTGATTGCGGTCGATGGCCCACGTCCGTTGGCCATGACAAGCCAGGCAGTTCTCCTGTCGGCCCGGGTGAGGAGGATTGTGACAGCCCCGGCAGCCCGAGACCTTGAGGAGATAGCTCCGGCCATGGGTCCTTGGATAAGTATTGGCGGGAGTGTGGCAGGTCCCGCAATCCTTGGTTCCGAGATGGGCCCCTTCGAGGTCGGCGCCGGTCTCGCCATGGTCGAAGCTCGCGGGATCAAGGGGGACGATGGACGCCTGCCGGCCCTGATGCTCGGTGTGGCAGACGGCGCAGTCGGCGGCCTTGTCCCTGTGGTACCCTTTCTTAGCGGTAATCCTGGAGGCGATCTCGACATGGCAGGCCAGGCATTTGCCGGGGGAAATTTCGCCCGGTGCGACATGGCACGCCGAGCAGTCGGCATCCCCGGGCTTGGCCGAGTGGGACGCGCTCAGGGGATCCGGTACGTCCTGCGCTCCCGTTCCCGCGCGCCAAACCGGAGCGGCGGCGGCAGCCATCGCCAGGACAACAAGCGAAAAGAGGATCCTATTCGTTTTCATTCCTACTTTTACGATATATCCTATACAACGAATAGGATTATGTCAAATGAACCCCGCCCCGCCTTCGAGGCCTTGGTCGGCCGCGTGGACTAGCCGCCGCGGGGTGGATGGTTGCCAGCCCAAGATCTTTGCGGCTAGCGAGCGAACGGAGCGATCAGGCGCGCCTCGACCCAGGCCCGGTCGATGGTCATCCTCCACTGGCTATGTTTCATGGCCGTGCCGGGGTCGATCTTCAGCGCTTCCCTGTAACAGGCTAGCGCCGCCTCGCGGTCCCCGAGCAGGTCGCGCATGTGGCCCTGCCAAACGCGCGCGGCGAACGCGTACACGCCCGTCTTCTCCAGGACGGCCGCTTTCCCGAAGGACTCCAAGCTCTCCCTGTCGTTCCCGTTGTCATAGAGAAGCAGCCCCAGCTTGAACCAAAAATCCCTCTCCGCGATGGTCATCCCCGCCGCCTTTTGGAAGACCCGGTGAGGGACATCACCCTCCTTCTCCCAGTTCATTTCGTCGACGATGGCGATGAGATCCTCGGGGGTCGGCCGGTCCGGCACCCGGGTCCGGACGCCTGGCGCGTAAGGCGTCCTCAACCGCTCCTCCACCCAGGTCCGGCTCATGGTGATCCCGAACTGGTCGTGGCGCACCGGCCGGTCGGGAGCGATGGACAGGGCGGCCCGGTAGTGGGCCAGCGCGTCGGCCCGGCGGCCCCGGAGGTCGTCGAGCAGCCCGAGCCAGCCACGGGCCCCGAAACGCCAGATGGGGTCGGCATCCGGACGGTCGGCCTTGGCAAAGCAGTCCGCGGCCTCCTCCGGGCGGCCGGCGCCATAGAGGTCCAAGCCGAGCCGGTACCAGAGGCTTGCGCTCGCGATGGGCTCGCCCTTCACCGCCGTGTAGACGGCCTGGACAGAGTCCGGCTCCCAGCCCAAGGCCAGCGCCGCGGCCGCCGCCTGCGAGAGAGGCGGCACGGGGGCTCCGATCAAGGCCAACCGCTTTCGGGGGTCGAGGACCACGGCCCGCAGGGGCGCCCGGCTCTCGAGTTCGATCTCTGTTACGGCGAGCATCCGGTCGGCCCGGACGAGCTGGGAGGACCCATCCTCGAAGGAAGCCTCGGCCGAGACGGGCACGGCCATCGTGCCGAGGCGCTTGAGACGAAGCGTGGTCTTGAAGCCGCCTTGGCCGTCCGCCCGGCTGACGTCCCGCTCCACGGCGTAGCTGAGGTACCGGTTCGAGCGCACCCAAGCGTCGAAGAACCAGGCCAGGCTTTGCCCGCTCTCGGTTTCGGCTGCCGTGCGCAGGTCCCGCCAGCCGAAGGGCCGTCCTCCGAAGTCGCGCAGGCAGCGCTTGTAGAGCCGCAGGAAGGCCTCGCGCCCCAGCACGTCTTCGAGAGCGAAAACGACGGCCGGTCCCTTGCTGTGGACGACCGTGTTGTTGAAGTCGAAATGGACGGCGTCCTCGCGGCCGGGCGGGGCGTCCAGCGTGGTGTCGTAATGCATCGGGACGGCGTCGACGTAGTTCCCGATCCATTCGGCTGCGCGGTCCGGATCGTAGCCTCGCGCGGTCATGTACTCGGTGTCCGCGAAGATGCCCAGAGCGATCCACGTCCAGGCGGGATCGTCCGCTTCGAGGACCCACTCGCCCCAGTATTCGTGCCCGATCTCGTGCGAGGTGATATGCTGCCAGTGCCGCGGCGATTCGCCGTCGACATAGGTCTCCAGGCCGTGGATGGCCACAATGCCGGTTGCGACCGGGTAGCCGCCCCAGCGCCCCGAACCGCCAGGGATGATGTTCAGGAACGGGAAGGGGTAGAAGCCCAGCCAGTCCTTGTAGAAGCGGACGGCGTCGGCGGCGGTCTCCAGGCAGACGGCGGCGGCCCCGGCGCCCTTCTCCGTGAAATAGGCCGTGATCAGGACGCCGTCGACCTCTCGCGATGACGACTTCAGGCCGGGCGCCAGATAGAGCCCGAACGTCCTCGCCGCGGCGGCCTCATAGCGCCCGGTTCTCGGGTCGAGGCGTCCGCTGGCGGCGACCGTAAAACCCGCGGGGACATCGAGCTTGACGGAGTAAGCGTCGTGCCCCGGGAGCCCGTCCCACCACAGCCGCGGATACCAGAGGTCGCTCATCAGGAAGGACGTCTGTTCTTGCGTGCCATCGGCACGCCGGCCGAAAGCGACCGTCAGATCGACCGAGGCGCCCGGGGCGAGCGGTTCGGGCAGCCGGACCATGATCGGCTTCGGGCGGGGTTCGGCGGGCGCCGTCGCCGGGGGAAAGAGACGCCGCTCTCCTTGGGAGACTTCGAGCGTCGACTGGGCGCCGACGGCCCAATCGAAGGCGACGACGCTGAGGGGCATCCGGCCGGTGTTCTTCAGCGTGACGGTCTCCCTTCCCTCGACGGAGCCGGCGGCGACGTCCACACGGGCGTCGATGACGTACCGGCTGGAAGGCCGGATCGAGGGGGTGTAAAAGGCATCGGCCGCCGCCGACGGGCCGGCCGTTCGCCCGGGCCCGCACGAGGCGAGTCCCATGATCAGAAGGCAGGCCGAGGCCATGGTGACGGGAATCGTGCGTTTCATCATCGATCTTCCTTCAGGCGCATCGCCCGACCCGCGAGCCTGCCTAAGATCCTGCCTCTCCATCGAAGCTCGCCACGATCCAGCCATCTACCGCCGAGTTCCTGCCTCGAGCCCCGAAGAACTCCGGCCCCACTTCTATGAGCCCAACTGACGGCGATGGCCGGTCCCGCCCAGGCTACTGCTTGACGAGCTCGACGCGGCGGTTCTGGGCCCGGCCCTGCAGCGTGTCGTTCGTGTCGACCGGCTTGGTGGCGCCCAGGCCCGCGGTCGTGAGCCGCGAGGCGTCGATCTTGAACTGCGCCACCAGGACGGCCTTGAGGGCCTCGGCGCGCCTCTTCGACAGGTCCAGGTTGTGGCCGGCGTCGCCCGTCGAATCCGTGTGCCCCTCGATGAGGATGTTCAGCGCGGGATTGGCCTCAAGCCCCTTGGCGATCAGCCGGATGACCGGCGCGGACTCCGGCTTGATGCGGTCGCTGTCGGTGTCGAACAGGATGCCCCGCGTAACGTACCGCCCGGACGACATCAGCACCTTGCTGAAGTCCGGCGTGGATTCGGCGAAGCGCACGAATTGGAAGCCGACGTACCCGGTCTTGTCGTTGTCGCCGGGGCCGTCGATATAGACCTCGATCTTGCCCAGCTCCGGCAGGACGATCTGGTTGACGTCCATGACCCGCTGGCCGTTGACGTAATAGCGCATGCGGCCGTTCTGCAGCCACAGGGCCTGCTTGACGGGTTTGGTCCAATCCATCTCGATCTGCTGGCTGGTGAGATCTTCGGCCCCCCCGTCCGTCGCCTGCCTGATGGTCAGGGAGAGCTTGGAATAGTTGACCTCGGTGAAGATGTCGAGGGTGTCCTTGCCCGCCTTGTCATGGAACCGCCACCGGGCGCGGGCGCCATGCCCCTTGTAGGCGACGTCGGCCTCCATCGTGAAGTTGGCGGGCAGGCCGGTCACGTTGGGCGTCAGGGTCATTCTCTGCGCGGTCATGGTCAGCTGCCGGATGCCGCCGCCGACGCGCAGCTCCGCCGTCCCGCCCCGCACCTTCCAATGCGGCGGCGGCTCGTCCCCCTCCATGTCCGAGAAGTCGTCGTAAAGGATGACCTTGTCTCCCGGGACGAACTCGGCTTTGACGGCGGCCAGGTCGGGCTGGCCGCCCGTCTGGGAAGCGGGGGCTGCGGCCGGAGCGGTTGCGGCAGCCGTCGCTCCTCCCGTGGCCGCGGGCTCGGCCGGAGCCGGGTTCGGCGCGAGGCTGGCGAGCGCCGGTCCGCTGCGGGACTTGGACATGAGCGTGATCCGGCTGCCCGGAGCCAGCGTGAGGCTCGGGCCGTCGGCGGCGAGGTCGATCGACAGGATGGCCTCGGCCGCGCGGGACGCGGCGCCGACGGCGGCGCCCTTCTTGCCCCCGAGCATTCCGCCGATGGCCCCGCCGGCCCGGGCGACGCCGGACGGCTTCGCCTGGCTGCGGCTCCCGCGAATGGGGTGGCCGTTCTCGTCGACGTCGGCCTGACCTTTGGAGTTGGCGATGGACCGGATCTCCGACGATATCGGGATCGCCTGGCCGGCGTGCCGCAGGGTCTCGAAAGCGAATGTCAGGACCGCTTTCCCGCCGCCCTGCTCGACCTTCCCCACCTTGCCTTCCACGATATCGCCTTGAAGGGCGGCCGGGCTGAGCACCCGGGCCGAGACGAGGTCGCCCTTGTGGCTCGTGCCCGTGCCCAGGCCGCTCATCAATTCCACCTGGAGCTCGACGTCCTGGGCCTGGACGGCCGTGGCGAGAAGCAATGCGAAGGCCAATATTGTGACACGGGATTTCATCTGCCACCTCCTGGAAATGCAGTCGGCATGAATGCTCATGGGAGGATCGGACTATAGAGAATTCGCCGGCCCAAGTCAATCGCCCCTCGAACGTCTCCGGCGCCTTGACAATCGAACCGCTCTGAGGCATATTCCGCCCCGGCATATCCAGGAGCAAGGCGATCCGAATGAAAAAGACCATCGCCATCGTCGGCGCCGGGCTGGGCGGGCTCACGGCCGGAAACCTCCTCGTCGACCGCGGCCACAAGGTCACGATCTTCGAATCGCATACCGCGCCGGGCGGCTACACGGCCGGTTTTCGCCGCCGCGGTTTCTACTTCGAGAGCGGGACCCTGTCGTTCGAGAGCCTGGGCGTCTTCAAGAAGGCCATGGACGATCTTGGGCTCACCGCGAGGCTCCCGCTCGTCCGGATGAGGATGCGGACACTGTCGCCCTATTTCGATACCCTGTTCGAGTCCATGGCCGCGTTCAAAGACACCCTGGCCGCCGCGTTCCCAGCGGACAGGGCCGGGCTGGACAGCTACTTCCGCGAGATGGACCCCCTGATCGACGCCCTGCGCCCGCTCGCGCCGCGTGCGATGCCCGCACAATTCACGGGGTTCGGCAAGCTGGCGGCGCTCATCCCCTATATCACGGCCGGGCCGAGGCTCATGCGCCGGCTCAAGCCCTACAAGGGCATGACGGTCGATGAATTCGCGGCCCGGCATTTCACCCCGGGGACTCCGATCTTCCGGCTCTTCACCGGCCTCGGCTATCCGCGGATGGAGGTGGCCACCCAGGCCGGGATGTTCGTAGTCGTGACCGAGGATTACTGGCATTTGAAAGACGGCATGCAGCATTGGGCCGACCTGCTGGCGGATCGGTTCCGGGCCAAAGGCGGCGACCTGCGGCTCCGGGCGCCGGTGGAGAAGATCGTCACCCGCGACGGGGCCGCCGCCGGCGTCGTCTCGGGCGGCGAGCGCTTCGACGCGGACGTCGTGATCTCGGCCTGCGACTACAAGAAGACCTTTCTCGAGCTGCTGGACGAGCCGGCGCTCGTGCCGGCCGCACAGCTGGACAAGATCCGGGAGGCGCCTGTATCGGAAGGCATCTTCACCGTTTACCTGGGCTTGGCCATGAGGAACGCCGATCTCCAGGCGCTCCTAAAGAGCCATTCCGTGAGCTACAATCCCCTCGATCACGACATCGACCCTTACGATCCCGCCGACGCGGCCCATTTCGACAAGACGACGTTCGGGCTTTATTCGCCGTCGCTGGTCAATCCGGCCCTGGCTCCCGAAGGAAAATCATCGCTGATGATCCAAGCGGTCTGTCCGGCGCGCTGGCAGGACGACTGGCATCGCAACGATCCGGACGCCTACCGGGCCCTCAAAACCAAGGTCCGAGAGACGTTGATCGCCCGGGCCGAGGCCCTTTTCCCCGGCCTGCGCGACGCGATCGAGTTCGAGGACGCCGCGACGCCCCTCACTTACGAGCGCTACACGGGCAACACGGCCGGGGCCACGTCGGGTTGGTCCTGGAACCCGAAGAAGCCGTTCTACGAGGGCGGGCAGTTCCAGACGACGGTGGCGACGCCGGTCCGCAACCTGTTCATCGGCTCGTGCTGGGCCGGCCAGATCGGCGGCATCCCCAACGCGCTCGCCGCAGCCTACCTTTGCGCGAAGAAGGTCGGCTGAAGTCCGCCGCCCCCCAGCCCGGCATGCGCTGGAGGCCACCTTGGCAAGCCTGATCGAGGCAACTATTCTAACTGACGGAGAGTCTTGTATGGATGACGCCATAGCGCTCGGTCCGCACGGAAGATATGATCATGACGACGCACATAGGTTGCATGTTGATTCTAATAGGCTTGACCGCATCGGCCCAGACCGGCCTCGGCGTGAAGCCCGGCGACGCGCCTCCTTCGATCACGGTTGAGGAATGGATCAAGGGAGAACCCGTCCCAAGCTTCGAGCCAGGCAACGTCTATCTCGTCGAATTCTGGGGAACATGGTGCGGTCCGTGCATCAAGAACATCCCTCATCTCTCCAGGCTTCAAAAGGAATTCGGAGGTCAGGGTTTAATAGTCATTGGAGTCGCGTCCCACGAGTTCAAAGGCCGGGAGACTCTGTTGGATTTCATGAAGCAACACGGCGACGAAATGGCCTATCGGGTGGCCTTTGACAGCGATCAGTCCATGGAGAGGGACTGGGATACCGGCGGGGCGAAAGAGGCCCAATTCCGGTTGCCCTTGAGTTTCGTCATCGACCGTGGCGGACGCGTGCGCTTTGTCGGCCACCCGGACGATCCAGGCATGGACAAGATCATCACAGAGGCCGTCGCCGGACGCTGATCGCCTTCGAAGCCGAGGTCGAGTCCTTCTCGCGGCGTCTCCAGCCGGCCTATTCCGCCTTCACGGAGCGCCAGAACCCGACGATCGCGGCCGAGAACTCCGGTTTGGTGAGCGTGGTCATGTGGTCCCCGCCCTCGACGATCTTGAGCTCGCCGCGGCCGAGCAGCTTTCGAACGGCCGCGACCCGGCCCTTCACATAATCGGATTCGTTCCCGCCGTGGATGAACAGCATCGGAGCCTTGCACTTCCTCAGTTGCTTTCGGGTCACTTCCAGCTTCGGGAAGCTGCGGCCGGCCGCCGCGAACGCTTTGACGTCCTTGCCGTCATACAAAAACTTCGCGATCGCCTTCGCCTGGTCCTCGGTCGGCTTCGGCCGGCCGGCCGGCGTCACCGCGATGATGTAGGACCCCAGGTCTTTGCCCTCGTCCACCGCCTTGGCGAAGATCTCGACTTCGGAGGAAGTGGGCGCTTTCGTCCCCGCGACGAGGGGGGCTTGCCCGCCGTAGACGACGCTGAGGACGCGCTCGGGGTGAGTCGCGGCCACCTTGCCGGCGATGAACGCCCCGCTCGAGTAGCCGATCAGGTGGGCCTTCTCGATCTTGAGGTGGTCGAGCAGGCGCACGACGTCGGCCGCCATTTCGGGGCCGTATTTCGCCGGATCGTGCGGCTTATCGCTCTTGCCGTGCCCCCGGCAATCCAGGGCGATCAACTGAAACCCGTCCGTGTCCTTGGTGTTGAGCCTGGTGTTGCCGGACGGATCCCGGCCCCACATGCTGGAATCGCCCATCCACCCGTGGATGAGGACGACGGCCTCGCCCGTGCCTTCCGTGACATACCGAATCTTCACGCCGTTCGAGTCGAACACGCCCTCCTCCGCATAAAGGAAGCCGGGCGCAAGACATAAGACGACGAGCCAAACCCGCAGAGATCGGAACTTCATTATCGCCGGTCCTTCCGGTTATAGCGGTGTCCGCAGTGCGGGCACTTATCGCTGTGGACCGCAAGCAGAAGGCCGCAGGTCGGGCAGGTGTAACGCTCGATCTCGCGGCGCAGAAAAGCCGGCATCCCTCGACTCCGAATATAGCGCAGGTTCTCGATGAAGCTGTAGTTATGGGTTCGCGTATACCGTGCCTCGATGGACATCAGTCTTTCGCAGGGGAAATCATCGCACCTGAAGCAGAAATCGATCTCCCGGCGGGCGAGCTTGTCGCAGAGGCCTTTTTTATGTACGCAGCCTCGCCCGCGAGGGCGGCAACCCGGACAGCCGGGCTTGGTGGGGTCCTGGACCCAGCTGCACAGGTTGCAGTTCATGCCGCAGGGCGCAACCATCTCACGCCGCATCACCGGTCCGGACGCCTTCGCTCTCATCCCGCTTTCTCCTTGGCCCCGTTCGGGATCATGCTACGTCCGGCCCATAGAGGTGTCAAGGTACCCAAGGCTCCATTGGGGTAGGTGTGGTGGCGTTCGTATCGCGCTCGATCTCTCCCCTTCAACGTTTGTTCGAAGCGGACCGAAAGCCGAAGTAAGGCGCGGTGTAGGTCGGCTTCCGGAACATCCGACCGAAGCACTTGAGGTGCTGGGCGCCGTAGGAGAATCCGCCGCCGCGACGGATCCTCGTCCCCTTGTCGCTCGCCTCGGGCCCACGCGGGTTCTTGGCCCCGTCGGGGGCCCAGTGATAGGCCTGTGTCTCCGAGCCCCAATCCCAGACCCACTCGAAGACGTTCCCGGCCATGTCGTAGAGCCCGTACCCGTTGGGCGGATAGAGGCCGACGGGCACGGCCACGCCCAGATCGTGGTTGGCCTGACCCGGTCCGAGATCGTCACCCCAGGGATAGCGCCGGCCCGCGACCCCGCCGCGGGCCGCCTTTTCCCATTCGGCCTCCGTGGGCAGGCGATATCCGTCCGCCTCCCAGCTCACTTGCGCGGCGGTGAGGTCGACCTTCCCTGTCCTGTAGACGGCCGTGCGGGCATCGTCGGCGTAATAGGCGGGCGTTCGTGCTTCCTTCTCGGACCTGGCATTGAGCCATTTGACCGTATCGTACCAGCTGACCACCGTCACGGGCAGGCCGTCGCCCTGGCGGGTCGAGCCGTTCTGTCCGGGATTGTCGAAGGCGTAGCCATGCGCGACGGCCCAATCGCAGACCTCTTTCCAGAGGGCGTATGTCGTTTCGTATCGGTCGATCCAGAACCCGTCGAGATCGACGGTATGGGCGGGGAGCGCGTAGGCCGTGTTGTCGAGGCTGTCGCCCATTCGGAAGGGGCCCGCAGGGACGCGCACGAGCCCGGGCTTGGGGACCTTGGCCCGCGGCGCGGCCATGACCCAGGACGACTCCCCGCTCTCGCCGGAGGCGTTCACGGCCGTGACCACGAAGAAATAGGGAGTCCGGTCGGAGAGCCGCCGGACCGTGAAGGGACCGCGGGCGATGCCGGCGAGCTTGGTGCCCACCGTCTTGGAGACCGACGACGACCGCGCACAATAGATGTTGTATGACGTCGCGCCCGCGGCGGATGTCCAACTCAGGGTCACCGACCCTTTTCCTCCCTTCGCCGAAACACCTGTGGGGACGAGGGGAAGT
This sequence comes from uncultured bacterium, assembly GCA_963743755.1. GTDB lineage: Bacteria > Acidobacteriota > Aminicenantia > Aminicenantales > Saccharicenantaceae > RBG-16-66-30. The sequence continues at coordinate 1,440,080 of CAVUQU010000004.1, read as the reverse complement.
GTCCCGGGAACGGCGCCGGCGGCGTCGCGCGCCATGACATCCGCATAGGTCGGCAGGCCGGCGGGCCTGTCGGCGACACCGCCGACCACGCACGCCGCCAGAAGCGCCACGAGCCCGGGCCCTATCGCCGTCCTCATCTTCCCGAATTCCCTCCGGATATGTCTGGCCATCACTCTGGTCTTTTATTGCAGGATCCAGGCGCCACCCGCCTTCTTCAGCTTCGCTTCCTTCAGCTCGCCGGACTTGACCGTCACCTTGAGCTCGACCGGCCGGGGGGACGTCAGCACCCGGACCGTATAATCGCCCGGGGGAAGCTTGACCGCCGCGCCGCCGACCGCGCCGCGACCGCGCTCCTTGCCGGCCGCGTCAACGGCGACATACTCGAGCTTGAGCGTCTGTCCGAGCGCTCCCATCAGTTCGTCCGCGTTGCGGGCGTCGAGGTAGCGGCCGCCCGTCGACTTGGCGATCGACTCCAGCTCCGCCCTTCCCTCGGCCTCCTTGATGTCGAAGCCGACAATGTTGACCTTGAGCTCGAGCCCGGCCGCCTGGATGGCCGGGGCGATGGACTTGATGTCGCCCTTGCAGCTCTCGATGCCGTCGGTCACCAGCACGACGGTTCCGTTCGGGATATTCTCGAAGTCCCCGATCGCGGCCAGCAAGCTGGCCACGAGGGGCGTCCGGCCCTTGGTCTGGATCCTATCGACCCAGCCGGTGAGCGCGGCCTTGTCGACCGGCCCGATGGGCACGACCAGCTCCGTGTCGCGGCAGGCGTTGTCGTAATCGTCGGTCGCGTACCGGTGGCCGTAGACGCGCAATCCCACGTTCATCGTGTCGGGCAGGCCCTCGATCGCCTGCTTCAGGACCCGCCGGGCCGCGGCGATCTTGGTCTCCTTGCCGACCATCCCGGTCATGGAATTCGACGCGTCCATGATGATCTCCACGGTCATGGGCGCCTCTTTCTCCGCCGCCTTCTCCAGGACGACCCGGACCTCGCCGGGCGCCTTGACCCGGGGCGGCGACATATAGATCGGCACGTGCCCGCAGCAGAACTCGAGCATCAGCGCGCCGAAGGCGGTCCGGTAGGTTTCGTACTGTTCGCCCTCCTCGTCCTGGGCTCCGTCCCAGCTGCCCTTCTCGTTCTGAGTGTCGACGAGGAAACGGCACATGTAGTCCTTCCACACCCGCCAGTCCTCGCCGCCCGCCATATACATCACCCGAGTTCCGTAATACCAGTAATAGAACGGATAGCCGTCGCCCGGGTATTCGAAGTTCCAGGTCGGCCCGTAAGCCTGCATATAGCGGACTGCCGGCGCGATCAGGGGGTCCTTGGGGAAACCGCTGAGCTGGAGGGACAAAGCCCCCATCCCCGCTCTGGCGCAGGAGTCGCCGAGGTCGGCCGGCCCGTCGTAGCCGAACGAGCCGTCGCCGCCCTTGAGCGTCCGGACGTACTTGGCCGCGTCGTTAAAAACCCGGTCCGGCACGCTGAATCCGGCGGCCACAGCCGCCCGCAGGCTCAGTATCTGCCAGGCGCTGACCGAGAGGTCCGCATCGGTGTAATCGGGCTCGTAGCGCCAGCCGCCGTAGTGGGGCGAGTCGGCCGCGGTGGGGCCCTTGAGCGTCGCCGGCTTCTGGGCCGAGTTCTGGGAGCGGACGATGAGCTGGACGGCCTCCTCGATCATCGGCTTCCAGGCTGGGGTCGTTGAGCGCGACGCAAGCCTCGATGACGCTGAGCGTGGCGATGGCCTGTTCGTACATGACCGTGCCGCTGACCGGCCCGAACATGCCGCCTCGAATGGCCGCCTCCGCCGAACCCGCCTCGAACCGGGAGCCCGGCGTGAACTGGGACTTCAGATAATCCAGCCCGGCGCGAACCCGGGCCGAATGGTCCTTCCCGGCGCACTCTCCGCCGATGAAGGACATGACGGCCAGGCCGGCGCCGGCGATCTCGTGGCTGGGCCAGGAGCCGTCCTCCTGCTGGGTGGAGGCGAGGAAATCGAGCGCCTTGGCCAGGGCCCGGCGCACCTCTTCGGCCGTGGCCGGAGGCCGGTCGTTCCTTCGCACTTTGAGCTCGTAAGCGTGCTCCGTGTCGCCTCCCCGGTCGGTGTGGACGTTGATGAAGAACTTGCCCGGCGGCCTGCTTCAATCGGACGAGTGTTTCGGGCTCGCCGCTGCCGACGAAGTCCATATCCGAGAGGACCTTCCCGGACGCGTCGCAGAACCTCAGCACACGATTGACCTCGTCCGGCACCGCGGAGAGCTCGAAGATGAGCGCGTCCAGCCCGGGCGCCGGGATGGTCAGGGCGTACCAGTCGTCGTCCTCCTCATCCTCGTTGGCGAAGCCCTTGACGACGCTGTCGAGCGAAATGGGTGTGGCCTGGGCAGGCGTATTGTTCGGTTCTTTCTCGACGGCCTCCTGGGCCGCGAGCACGGCCGCGCCTCCCGTAAACAGGGCGGCGAGGGCCAGAACGCGCAGGATCCTCGACGGGTCGATTCTCATGACGGTGTCCTCCGTGCCTATATTCTTATTGTCTATCCCTTCAGTCTCCGGCCTGGCTGATCAGGTAGTTGAGGAGCGAGGTCGAGGCGCAGGCGAAGCCCTTGGCGAACTGCTCGCACCAGCCCTGGCTGATCCCGATCCCGGCCTCGGCCTTGTAGATCTCGTACTCGTACTTGTAGCAATCCTCGATCTCGACGACGGTGACGCTGGCCTCGATGCTGATCTTCTTCTCGAAGCCCGGGCACATGACCGACTGGATGTCCTTCATGTAGGCCTTGGCCTCGAGCAGGGCTTCCCTGGTCAGCTCGCCGTGCTTGAGGACCATGGCCATCAGGACCCAATAGGTGTCGATCGCCCCGACCATGGCCCCGAGCACGGCCCCCATCTTCGATTGCATCGGTCCCTCGGCCTCGAGGATCGTCCGCTGGATCATGGCCTGGTGGAGCCCGGTGTCGAGGACCCCGATCGTCTCCCGCGTCCGCGGGTCGACCTCCCACCAGCCCCAGCGCACCCGTCCTTCCCAGGGGATGCCCTTTTCGGGCACCATGACGATCCGCCCTTTCTCGAGGGCCGCGCCGATCCTGGCCTGGACGTCCTTCGGCGGGCCGAGCGCCTTCAGCTTGTCCGCTTCGAGCGACGAGAACATCCTGACGTCGATCTTTTTCCGGGCCGCTTCTTCCATGATGAAGGCCGTGGTCAGGGCCGGCTTCTCGGTCAGGATGGCCAGAGAGCTTGCCCTCGAGGATCGATTCCATGACGCCCCGGCCGTACTGGAAGGCCTGGCTCATGCCCCAGGCCGCGCCGGGGAGCGCCACCGACCCGACCCGGTCCTGCCGCAGGTCGATCGTCGTCTCCGTCGTCTTCTCGCCGCCGCCGAAGGAGGTGATGATGACGCGCGGTACGGCATACCAGCTGGCGACGGACAGGGCGGCGCCCGCTTTTTCGGTCTGGTCGTCCGAGGTCGAGGCGAAGATCATGTTCACGAGATGCCCGAGGTCGCGGCCCAGCTTCGCTTCGAGCTCGACGCCCGACGACAGGGTTTCCGCCGTGGCCTTTTTCGCCTTGAGGGCGGCCCGGATCTCGACGGCTTTGGCCTTGGCTTCGCTGCGGGCCTCGCCCGCGGAGACGCTCTGGAGCTCATCCTTCCAGGCGGCGGCCTGGATCCTGTCCCCCGTGATCAGGAGGACATGTCTTTGGAAGAGCGGCGCTTCGGTCCGGGCCGCCGTTTCGTAGAGAGAGCGCTCGACTTCGGAAACGACCCCGCCAAGGCTCTCGAACCTGAGCCGAAGGGAAAGCCGGTTCTGCGGTCCCTCCGCCGCGGCGACTTCGCCCTCGGCCAAGCTGTCTTCCCCGGCCGAGAGAGAAGTCTTGAGAACGGCTTCTTCGCCGTCGCGGTATTCCGTCATGACAGCGAGCGAGACGGACTTGTTGGCGACCTCGGCCAGCGGCCCTTCCCACGAGAGAACGGCCTCGGTCTCTCCGGAAGCGTTGTCTCCGGACACGACCGACAGGCTGACCTTAACCGCCAGGGCCTCGTCGGCCGGGTCGTACGACCCCGAGCTCGGCGAAGGCCTTGCCGGGCTCGGCCGCGGGGAAGCTCGGATCGAGATCGATCCAATCGTCCCCCTCCTGCATCCGGACCCAGAAGTGGCGCTTGACCGCAGCGGCCAGGCTCCTGTCCTCGGCGGGGGCGGAGATGGGGGTCCCGCTCTTAAGGCTCCCGGCCGCCGCCGCGGGGAAGATCGCGTTGAGGAGCGATCTCGCGGCCGCATCGTCGAGCTCGCCCTCGGCGATCTCGACGGTCATTCCCTTCTCCTGTAACAGTCGGGCCAGGAAGAGGGCTTTTTCCAGCGGATTGGCGCTCCGTCCCCACTCCACGCCGTCCGGCGTCTTCAAGGAATAGCGCGAGGGCTCGGTCCGGATGGCATCGCGGACGAATTTGAACGCCTCCTGCCACTCTCCGTCCGTTGGCAGGCTCGCCCGAGACTCCGCGGTGGAGGCGGTCTCAGCGCCCTCTTCGGCGGTCTCGACGCGGGCCGCTCCGGATTCTGCGGCCGGGGCGGCCGTCTCGGAGGTCCCCGCTTTTTTCTTGGAGCAAGCGGCGGCCGTCAGGACGATCGCAGCCGCCAATAGGACCACCACGATCTTTTTCATCGTCTTCTCCCCATGGGCTACTTTACGCCGGCGAGGCCGAACGTCTTCTCGCTCTCGTAGCCGCGGTAATAGAGCGACTCCGGAGCCGCCTCGGTCGCATAGGCCAGCTCGAAGCGGACGAACGTCCGCGGCGGGACGGTGAACGGCGTCGGCGGACGGTGGGCCAGCGCGCTGGTCGCCTCGTCGTCGTACGCGACGTCCTCGCCTCCCGCCTTCAGGATGAACTGCGCGTCGGCCTGGATCTCGGCGCCGCTCTCGACGAGCGAGCGGATCCCCAGGTCGAGGATGACCAGCCCTTTCTCGCGGCGGACACCGAAGAACATGATCTCCAGGATCGTCCCGTCCTTGTGCACGGCTTTCGGCTCCGAGGCAGGTCCGGCCGCGGACGGAGCGCCGAGGGCCAGGGCATAGACGCGGTCCTCGACGCGCATCCCCAAGCTGAAATCCTTTTCGGCCGCGGGCACGACGAAGGCCACCTCCTGGCTCTGGGCGAATTCGGGGGTGAAGCGGATGACCCCCTCATCGGTCGTCGATCCGCCGCAGCTGTAGTAGATGTGCCCGGCCTTCGTGGCCAGCCAAATGTACTCCGTCGGCTCGACCTCGACGATGTTGCCCTTGGACAGGCTCTTGCCGTTGAGCTTGACTACGGCATAGCGCCAGCCCTCGGGCGCCTCTTCCTCATCGTAGACGGCCCGGAAATCGACGGAGGTCGCGGCGAGCTCGAGATATCCGTCCTTGAGCGAGCCCAGCCCCTTGGGCGCCATCCCCGCGGCGCCGGCGGCGAGCTTCAGGTCGCCCGTGAGCGGGACGAGGATGTGACCGTAAGCATAGTCGAAGAACTGGAAGGCGATGTTCTTGGCTCCCGACGGGACGAGGTAGACGAAGCGGACCTTCTTGGCGTCCCCCAGCTTGGGCAAGGCGAAATCCTTCTTGAGCCCGTGGCCGCCCACGATCCTTTCGGTCAAGGGATCGAGGGCGCAGCTGGCGCCGTCGGCGAGAAGATAAGCGTGGTCGAAGAACGAGGGCACGACGTAGGCGACGTCGGCGTCGACGTACTCGGTCTTCTTCTCCGACTTGCCGCCGGTCATGAGCCCTCCGACGCCCATAGTCCGGTCCTGTTTCCCTTCGAGCTGGTCCTTGCTGACCTTCTGTTTGGGATGGATGTTCGTCCACTCGGTCTCGAGGACGTAGTAGGACTGGCCGGCCGGGGCGGACTCGGACGCGACCTGCCGTTCGAATCCCGAAGCGATCACGTCGACCTTGGCCGCCTTGTTGGATCTCTGCTCCTTGACCGCCGCGCTCCCTTGGGCACGGGCCGCGACAGAGAGGGCGAGGGCGCCGGCGAGACAGAGGGCGGGCAGCCCGACGATCCTCCAACGGTGTGCGGACACGGTTCCCTCCTTCGGGGCCGAAACGACCGCGGCCGGCGACGAACGGGAGGCCTGCGGAACGGCGCGACGCCCGGGTTTGGCCCCATCCCAATGTGCGCTGATCTATGGGAGAAGCGTAGCCTTTTCGAGGGCCGAAAGTCAACCCGCGAGGATGACAGAGCCCCCGAAGAAAGATCGCCAAGAAGACCCATGTTCGGTCACGGATCTCGGGCCTGGGACGAGGTCGTGGCGGCCTTGACAAGAAGCCCCGCGGGGCCTATCTATGGGGAGGAGCGGGAGACATCTACGATGAAAGCCCACGTCCCGTCTATCCTGGCCGGCGCTCTGGCCTTGGCTCTGGCTTCCTTGGCCGGGAGCTGTTCTTCACCGTCCGGACCCGACCCCGTGGGCCGGCTCGTCGGCCGGACCGACTGCAAGAGCTTCGGGGCGCCCGCCGCCGCAGCGGCGGCACCGGCCTCGAGCAGGGAGTGCGTCGATTACGACTACGACGGGCGGGGCCTGCTGAAGCTGAAGCACGTCAACGCCGGGTTCAACTGCTGCCCGGGGACGATCTCCGCGACGGTCGAGGTCTCGAACGGTGACATTCTGATCGAAGAAAGGGAATCGTCCTCGCTTTGCGACTGCGACTGCCTCTACGACGTCGACTACGAGATCGCAGGCCTCGCCGGCGGGACGTGGCGGATCTCGGTCGTCGGGCCCTATCAGCCCGAAGGGGACCCGCCCCTCGAATTCCTCGTCGATCTGAGCCAGGCCTCGTCCGGATCCTATTGCGTCGAGCGGTCCCGCTATCCATGGGGATACTGATCCGCCGGCCCGAAAGCGACATGGCGGGAGTAGGATAGCCATGAGATCAATAACGGCTGCGGCCAAGGGTGCAGGCGAAAGAGGGCCTGCCTTCACTTCTTCAGGGCTTCCTTGAGCGCCGCTCCCGGCTGGCCCTTGTAGCGGGCCTGGAGCTTCTTGACGACCTCGAACGCGACCGGCCATTCCGTCCAGAAGGCTTTGTCGCAGGCGGCCAGGCTCGCGCACTGGACGCACGACTCGAGTCCGCTGGCCATGGGGCATGTGCGCACGGGACACTCGGCCATGCCGACCTTCAGGGGCTTGTCGCCCGGCTTGCAGCCGTGGCAGAAGATCTTGTCGGGATCGAATTCGATCCCGAATTTCTTCTTCATCCCCCATTTGTCGTAGACGGCCTTCTTCAGCTCGGCGTCGTTGCCGAGGGTCGCCTTATAGAGCTCGCACTGCTGCTCGCAATACGTTTGGGGGATCCCGCAATAGGACAGCGCCTTCAAGTCGACCGGCTTCATTTCCTGTCCCGGCGTTGCGGGCGCGTTCTCCCGGGCCGGCAAGGTCCGGCCCAAGGCCAGTAGGGCGCAACAGGCGCCGCCGCACTTCGCGCCCCGGACGAGAAATTGCCGTCGGCTTTGCTTTCGTTCCATGGATACCTCCTTGACCTGAACGGTATGGCTGGGTCTCATTTTACCTCAGCGACCTTCTTTTCGTCGAGGGGATGGCTGGTCCTCCAGCCCTCGAACAGGAGGCGCAGGCCTTCCAGCAGAGATTCGGCCGGCACATGGCCGCCGTTGCCGATCACGGCCAGGCGGCAGGACAGGCCCTCGGGGGCCAAGGCGTCGATCTTCTCCTTAAGTTCGCCGTTGCCGCTGATGATGGTGGGAAGATCGCGCTCGCCCATGACCAGGATCAGCCGGTGCGGGCCGCCCTTGAAGTCGCGGATCATCCGGTCCCTCTGCGCCAGAAAAGTATCCACCCGCAGGGTCGCGCTGGCGGCGATACAGCTGTCGGCCAGCCCGGGGTCCCTGAGCATCCCGTACACGGCGGTGAAGCCCGTGTTGGATGTGCCGTAGAGGACCCGCTGGCCCTCCGTCCGGTAGCCCTTTTCGACGTGGGGGACGAGCTCCTGGCGGATGAAGTCCAGGTACCGGTCGGCGCGGCCCCCGTCCTTGCTGCCGTCGGCATAGGTGATCTCCTCGGGGAAGATGTCTTTCGAGCGATCGGTGTTCTTGATCCCGATCACGATGAAGTCGGGCATCTCCCCCAGCCGGGCCGCGTGCCGCAGGCCGCCGAGGACGCCCGAATTGAAGTTGAAGTCCGCGTCCATCATGTAGAGGACCGGGTAAGCGCCGTTCGTCTCGTCATAACGGTCAGGTAGGGAGATCCAGATCTCCCGCTCCTCCCCTAGTTGCGCGGACGCGATCTTCTCGATCCGGATCGGAGAGATGGGATGGCCGGGGGATTGGGCCGGGGCTTGCGTCCCGCAAACGCTCAACAGGGCCAGCAAACCCAGCGCCCGGGACCGACAGGATGGGAACGTCATGGTCGCCTCCTCGCTCGAGTGGCGCCGCCCGGCCCGATAGACCGGCGGCGAAAGGATAACTTACCGCGGAAACGGGGCGCCGACAATCGGGAAAAGGGACGAATCCGCGGCGGACGCCCCTGATAGGCCTCATTTCTTGCGCGTCATTGTCGTGCACCGACACTCATACTTGTCTACTTTTCAACGTCCCGCTCACTGTGCTCGATCGGTTTGACAAGCACATATTTCGGCAGTACTATCGCATATTTCACACCCTTTTTGCAGAAGCGAGACGGGAACAAATGCATATTCAACCCTTCACAATACACATTCCGCAGGCAGACCTCGATGATCTGCAAGACCGGCTTAAACGCACGCGGTGGCCTGATGAAGTTGATGATGCGGGTTGGGACTATGGGGCAAACCTGGCCTATATGCAGGATCTCATCGCCTACTGGAGCACGACCTTTGATTGGCGCGTGCAGGAGCAGACAATTAATACCTTTGCGAATTTTCGAGCGGAGATAGATGGCGTTGGAATTCACTTTATTCACGAATGCGGGAAAGGACCGAATCCCATCCCTCTCATTTTAACTCATGGCTGGCCGAGCTCTTTCGCCGAGATGCTCAAGATCATTCCGATGCTCACTGACCCGAACCGCTATGGGGCTGATCCCGCCGACTCATTTGATGTGATCGTGCCATCGATCCCCGGCTTCGGCTTTTCTGATCGGCCACTTCAGCGTGGGATGACCCGTTCGCGCGTTGCCGACTTGTGGGTGCGCCTGATGGAAGAGTTGGGGTATTCCCGTTTCGCCGCTCATGCGAATGACATTGGCGCGGTGATTACCTGCTATATCGCGCGTGATCATCCGGGGCACCTACTTGGCTATCACACCCTGATGCCACACTTCCCACCTCCATCCTTTGGTACAGATACATCCACCACGATGTCAGAGGCCGAACGTCGTTTTACTGCTTGTAACGAGCAATGGGAGCGAGAAGAAGGCGGCTATAATCTCATTCAGGAGACAAAGCCTCAAACGCTCGCGTATGGCCTCAACGATTCACCCGCCGGTCTTGCTGCATGGATTATCGAGAAATGGCGCTCGTGGGGTGCCATAGACGGCCATATCGAGCGATCTTTTACAATGGACGAGTTATTAACTAACGTGACGATTTATTGGGTAACCCAAACAGCGAACTCTTCGTCACGCTCCTACTACGAACGCGCCCGCGATCAACGGCGCTTTGGACTAAACCCGCATATTACGGTACCCACTGGCGTAGCTCTCACAATGGAAACAGTCCAGCGCGCCCCACGCGAGTGGGTAGAGCGGGTATACACAGATATCCGACATTGGACCGAATTTGATCACGGTGGGCACTTTCTGGCGACCGAGGATCCTGCATTGCTTGCTGCGGACATTCGAACATTCTTTCGGAAACTACGGTAGCAAGGGTAATACGGCAACCATCAGCGCCCTCGTTTCCTATGAACCGTTCGGATAGATCGGGAAGGATATTTTCATCTTCTCTCGAAAAGTCGGCCGACGGCTCCCAGACGTAGGGGTTGTTGGAGACCTGGACGATGAAGGCGTCGTCGATCTCGATTCCGTCGGGCGTCGTGAACTGCAGGTCGAACGGCTCGGCCCGGTGGCTCAGCATTTCGGGGCAGCATCTCCCTCGACGTCTTGATCTTGGCACCGCGGTAGCTGTCCTGCTGCACGATGTCGCGTAGATGCCCAGCGACACGTTGTTCACGAACAGGCGGTTGCCCACGGTGCCGTAGTCGATGAAGCGCTCGACGCCCTCGCGGAAGGCGACCATACCCTTGCGCGGATCATCCTTCTGGAGGCCCAGATCCTGGGCGAAGTGGTTGCGCGTGCCGGCGGAGATGCAGACGAAGGGGATGTCGTGCTCGTGGGCGATCGAGGCGACGAGGGCCTGTGACCCGTCGCCTCCGGCCATACCCAGGCAATCGGCGCCGCGGGCGATCGCGTCCCGGGCCAGTTCGGCGAGGTCGAGCCCTTTCTCGAGCATGACCACCTCGACGCCCATCTTGGCGGCGATGTCGCTCAGGCCGAACTTCGACGCCTTGCCGCCGCCGGACCAGGGATTACACAGGAGCACCGGCTGGCGCGGTCGCAGGCGCCTGAGAGCGCGCAGGCGGTCGATCTCGTGCCGGTCGGGCTCCAGCGCGGCGCGCCCCGAAACGCCCGCGACCGCCAGCGCGACGACCACGGCTGCGAGCGGCGGAAGCACGTCCTGCGAGCCCCCGATCGCCTGAACCAGGGCTTCTCGGACGAGAAGGACGCCGACGATCAAGCCCGCCAAGCCGACGGCTCGGCGAAGCTTACGCTCGGTGAGCGCCCACCAGACGCCGGCCACCGCGACCGCCTGGCCGATGATGGCTACGATGAGCCAAAAAAGATTGTGCACGAGAAACGCGATCAGCACGACGACGAGAGCGGCCGTCGACAGCAACGCCAGGACGGCGAGCGCTCGACGGCCCGGCGACGGGGCCTCAGGCTCGCTCATTGTCATCTGGCAAAATAGGAATTCATTTTTTACGACGGGCGTATGCCCCCGCTCACAGGCTGCGAGCCGAAAACACTCCTTTTCACGGACTGAGGATAGGTCTGTCCCGGCAGTTGTCAAGAACCCGAGATCGGGAAGGATATTTTCATTACTGTTTCTTATATTCGACCACGACAGAACCGGGGAGCGAATCGATATGGAGCCGGAGTGCCGCAAGCTCGGAGCCGCGGAGGATCCGCCTCTCGGACGCTTCATAGCCATAGGACCAGGTCACGGCATAGCGGCCGTCGGGATCGATCTCCCGCGGTGATACGGACAGGTCGCTCTCGGCCTTGTCCCGACGGAACGCCAAGATGATCCCGTCCCCCTCGGCCGGCCGGTGGTACTGCATGACGGACCAATCCGTTGTCTTCAGAGTCACCGGCGAAAGCGGGTAGAAATCGCCGAACCAATACGGGCGCAGCCGCTTGCCTTCGGCGATCCCCTTGGCCAGCTCGGCCCGCGGATAGTCCGCGGGTCTCGCGTCCTCGGCGAAGGAGATGCCGCCATTGAAGCCGCTGCGAAAGAGATACGGGTCCGAGCCCATCTGCCCGCAGGTGCTGAACGGCACATACCGGTTCAGTCCCGCGCTCATCAATTGATTTTTAGTCGCCGCTTCGCGAATGGTGGCGGCTTTCAGGTCGGTCATGTTGCAGGTGTTGTCGCTCCGCCATAAAGGCAGAGCCCGCGACATCGTCTCGAGGTCGATCCTCCGGCCGCCGCTGGCGCAATCGTCGATCATGAGGCGGGGAAACGCGGTCCGCAAGTCGTCCCACATCCGATATAGCCCCTGGATGTAGCGCATCTCGCCCATGCCGCCGCGATTCGGATCCGTGTCGAGGGCTTTCCAATAAGGGAGGGGGTCGAGGTTGTAATCGATGCGCAGCCAATCCATGCCATAGGCGACGATGACGGCTTTGAGGTAGGCGGTCATGTGCGCCCTGGCCTCGTCGTTCCCCAAGTTGAACAGCCCTCCCTTGGCGCCACCGATGACCCAGTCCGGATGGGCTGTGGCCAAATAAGTCCCCGCCGCCACCCGCTCCGGCTCGAACCAGACCAGGAACTTCATCCCCGCCGCATGCGCGGCATCGCTGATCGGCTTCAACCCGTGCGGGAACCGGTCGGCGGGTTCAGCCATCGTGATCGGGAACCCGTAGTTGCCCATGCCTTCCGGGAAGCCCCTTTTCGTCCAATAGGCGTCCAGCCAGAAGACTTCGAAGCCCAGGCCCTTGACCGAGCCCAAGTGGGCCAGAACATTGGACTCGGTACTGTCGTTCAACTCGTAAAACGCGGTGCTCAAGTGGGCGATCGGCGGAGTGATCGTCCGGCCGTCGACCCGCGGAACGATATGGGCCAGCATTGTGCGCCGGAACAGATTGCAGGCCCGATCCGGATCGTCCCCGAACCAGTAAAGCTGGAGAATGCGGGGACTGCGGAGGCTTTCTGCCGGCTGCAGCACGGTGTGGAGATTCTGTTGATGGACGGCGATATGCAGCCCGCCTCCCGACGGAGCTTCAATCAGCCCGCGCCACTGACCGGACCAGCCCACGGCCGTGATGACCCCGCCCCCGCCGTATTGGACGTTGAAGAAGGGCGAATCGGCCGAGGACCGGCCGTTCTCGGCCCCGAATTCGTGCTTCGCGCCGGGGACGAGCGCCCGCTCGAAAGGCTGCCAATCATCATCCGCGCAACGGCTGCCATTGAGTCCATGCCATATCGGCGCCGCCCCGGGCCCGGGGACAATCGACACGTCCACCGCCCGCAACTGCTCGATGACGGGCGTGTCGGCCGTCCCTTTGTTCGTGAGCGTGAGGGTCCAATCCAGACCGGCCGAATCCAGATAGATGGTGCAGACGGCCCGGATCTCCAAATGGGTCGCGGGGTCGGTGATCGTCAGCGTCCGGATGCGCTTGGTGGCGTCGATGGATCGCTCCGCGACCTGCCTCGACCAGGAGCCGATGAAATCCGAGGAAGGCCGGCCGCCATAGACGAACGAGAACGGGAGCGTCGACGAGGCGGCGGCCGAGAACATCGTCTCCGCCCGCTGCCTGTTGTGGGCGATTTCCCGATCGGCGGCTGAAACGAGCGAGGCCACGCTTATAACCAAGGCGGCCATGGCGCCCAGTTTGCGCCCCATGCAGACCGTTTTTTCTTTCATGCTGCTCTCCCTTTCACCGGCCTTCCTATTCTCGATCGCGGGCGCCGGACCGTCTTTCCGGCTGCCAACGCCTTCCGCCATACTTCGGCTGGACGGCTTTCCCCGTCCTGCGGATATCAATAAAAGGACGAGCGTCGATCGGATGCTGTCACGACAGGGAGCGCCTGTCAACCGCGAGAGAGCGGTTACCGGGTTTAATAATTACTTAACTATATATTGACATAGATCCGCGCCCTTTCGGAGGACGCGCGCCCGCCAGGCTGTCTTAAGCTGACAGACGAGGACGGATATCGCATTCGAATCGGGGAGCATCGCATTCTCTATCGGATCGACGACGCATTAAAACGGGTTTATCTTTATCGGATCAAACACCGAAAAGACGCGTAATTCTGATTCTCGGATCGGGACCGCTAAATCAAAAAGCGTGCCGCAAGCAACCCAGGGTCTTAGTCGGCAAGGAAGCCATCTCCACCCGACGATCCAGCCGAGCCTACGAGGGCAGGCCCGTCGACCGCTGCCGGCGCAGGAAGACCTCGCTCAGCACCCGATCGGTCAGGTCGCCGAACAACGGCCCGTTGTTCAGCTGGTGAACGCACGGCCCGCCGCATCGGAAATTGCCTTCGAGCAGGATGGGCTCGCCGTCGGGCCCGATCACGACGTCCCAGGAGATCAATCGAAAACGGGCCATCTGCTCCTGCAACCTCGTCAGCAGGCCTATGACCTTGTCGAAAGAAGGGATCATGCCCTCGCTGAACCGGAACCCCTGCGGGTGGCGGTCATAACGGGTCCCGTTCCGCGCGTAGGCGACGTCCTTCAACCGGCCGTCGCTCCGGATGCCGCACGTGATCCCGCCCGCGCTGGCGTTGTCGACGCGGCTGCCGTCGATGCCCATTCTCAGGACGCTGGACAGGATGTGCACCTCCTGATCGAACAGGAGCGTCATGACCCGGACCGTGTTTACCGATGACGGATGGATCCGGCTGAGGTGCTCGTGCTGAACGAGGGTCTCCTGAGCGATGAGGTTGTCGCCGCCTTTGATCGCCCTCTCCAGCTCGCCTCGCCCGTCTTTCCGGGCCCAGAAATGGATATTCTTGCCGCCGAACGTGTTGATGCTGGGCTTGATGACGACCGTCTCGTGTTCCAGGCAGGACATGATCGCGTCGTCGAACCCGGTCAGATGATAGTCCGCGTCGTACAGGAGCCCGTCGATCTTCCGGACAATCGTCCTCGGCTGCTTGGCTTGAGGGAACCAGCGCGAGAGGTAGTTCTTGTCGCTCACCCCCAAGTAGTATTTCCGGTCGTTGAAATGCCGGTCGATGACCGTGTAGTACAGCTCCTCAGGGATATAGCGGACATCGCAGAGGCCGTTCCGGGATGAGTAATGCTCGTGCCAGCGGGTCGGGACCCGGCAATGGAACCGCCACCAGTAGTCCTTGATCTGCTTCTTGTATTCCGCCGAGATGGCATCGTCCTCGCGCTTGTATCCCCTGAGCCGGCGCCGGTGCATGCGGCGCGCCGCCGCGAAGTCACTTCGCAACAGCCAGGCCTTCCCGATCAACGACAAGCGTGCTTCGACATTCCGCATGACGCCCATTCAAAGCACCTCCATCCCGCTGATCGATAGGAAATTCCTTTTCTGATTCGGCATGGATCCAAGGAGGGTATCACCGCCCCCAAGCCGATGTCAATTTCTTGCGAGTGAGCCGACCCGGCGGGCGGCGGCTTCTCGGCCACGAACGTCAACTCTAGGTTACGAATCAAGCTGGTGGACACGTACGAAGCGTACATGTCCTCTCGAAAAATCCCCCCTTAAAATAAAAAAGGGCCGGTCCCCTTGCGGGAACCAGCCCTCTGGCGTTCGAATAAAGTCGTTAAACGATCAGTAGCGTCCGCCGCCGCCGCCTCTGCCGCCGCCTCTGCCACCGCCGCCGCCCGTGCGGGGCCGGTCGGTGCGGGGCCGGGCTTCATTGACCGTTAGCAGACGGCCCGAACCCGAAACCGTGGGATTCGCCCGATAACTCGTCCTTGAGGAGGGGCCGCGACGATGCTCGCTTAGATCACGCTCGGCCATGAGCACGCCGGCTTTGTAGGTCTCTTCGCGCACTTTCTTCCCATGCGAATTGTAGAATGTCTGTTTGCCGTTTTTTTTACCGGCGATAATGTGAACACGCGAGGAAACCGTGCCGTTCTCGTGATACCATATCCACTCCCCCTCCCGCTGGTTCTTTTTGAAGACCCCCTGCAGTTCACGGTTCCCGTTTCGAAGTATCCCGATAATTTCCCTTCAAGCAAGCCACCGCTGTATGCCATAACCTGCATCACAGTCCCACTATCCGGATAATAGAGGGACCATTCACCATCCTGGAGTCCATTCTTGTAGTTTCCTTTGACGACCATCTTGCCGGTATCGCCGTTCCCGACATAGGACCCGTTGCCGTTTTGGACAAGCGGCTCCCCGTTGTCGTTCCAAGCGTCCATGAGCATACTGGTATCGCCTTCCCACCGAGCCTTCAAACTCATTTTGCCGTTTGGATGGAAGGCGAGCCAAATTCCGATCTTACGGCCGTCCTTCACACCCCCCCTCTCCTTGACCCCGCCATCGGGGTGAAACGAAACGAACTCCCCGTTTCCGTCTTTGACCGTCTGCGTACGGTCGGACGCCCAGCAGTTCTCCACGAGCTCCGTGTCCCCCTCGTAACGGAATTCGCAGAGCAGGAGACCGTTGCGGTCCCACGTTCTCCAACCTCCGGTTTTTTTGTCGGTTTGATACCGTCCCTGTTCGCTCATTTTCCCGTTATCGTGCCAAGAGACGGACTCCCCCTCCAAGGCGCCCAAGGCATACCGGCACACCTTGCTTTTCTCCTTGTTGGAGTGTCGGTACTCCCACTCACCGACCTGCCGGCCGTACGCGAAACGCCCCCTGGCCACGACCGTCCCGTTGTCATCGTAGAATTTCCAGTCGCCGTGCTCCATGCCTTGCCAGACTTCGCCTTCTCGCATCAGCGTCCCTTCGGCGCTCCACCACGACGACTCACCGTCCGGCTCGCCCTCGCAAAAATTCTGCATGCTCTGGATGGCCCCATTCTCATAAAAGGTTGTCCAGGCTCCGTGCGATTTGCCGAACCGCAACTCTCCCGAGGCCTGTTTGGCACCGGATTCATAGGTAAATGTCACCGGTCCTGAGGCCAGGTATTGAAGACCGTAGATCCCGCCGAGCAGCATCACCGCCCCCAGCGCCAGCAGCGGCTTGCGAAACCGGGCCAATCCGGGCTTCATGAGCGGGCTGAAGAGCGCGGCTTCGGCACCGCCGCCCTGGGCGCCTGGGACGAGGGAGAATCGATAACCCTCATAAACCGCGATAGCGTAGAACACGAGATCCATCGCGTTGAAGGTCTTGGGAAAGGCGCTCAACAGACGCGCGAAGTCAACCTGGGAAAGCGCCTGGAAGATGCTCATGGAGCTGTTCTTGGCCATAAAGCCAATAACACTCAGGAGGTTCCCGGCCAAGCAGCCGGCCAGCGACAGGAATGCGCCGACCACGCCGAACGCCGTCGTCTCCCCGCGGCCGAAGTACCGTACCGCCGAACCCGTAATCAGTCCTATGGCAATAGCCATGATCCCGTATTGGGACTCCGCCGCGACGGTGATCAACGCCCACAGGATCGCCAGGCCCAACGCGACGAGCGAACCTCCGATCACCGCATACAAAAGGCTCGGCTCCGCGATGGAGGTCGTGTCGCCCGGGATGCCTCCGGCGGGCGTGGGGGCGTATGATGGATCATATTCGGGTGGGATGACTGGCGCGTCATCTTGGCTCATGAGGTACTCCTTTGAGCGGGATCAAGCCGCTGGCCAAGCCGCGGTTATTCGATCTCGCCGGCTCGGATAGCCGCTCAACTTGAAAACGGGGAGACCGCACTTCGACGCTTGGCATAAAACCGCCGGTCTCGAATTCAGGATCAACCCTTGCCCTCGCCGAGAGGATATCCCCTGCAGATGCCGAAAGTCAAGCACACGAGATCAAGATTCCCTGGATCATCAGGGGCCGGCTCTTGAGGCCCTTGCGGTTCGGGACGGCGACGGCCTTGTCGGCCACTTCCTTGTTCGGAATCGGCCTCTAGAACGACTGAGAGGGGCTGCGACTTTGGGACGTCTCTTTAGATGAAAGGAGACGCTCCTGAGCCCGTCCTACCTTCTTTTCGATCCTCCGTTGGGCAGCCGGGCTGGGCGGAGCCCACGCCAACAACAGCAACAACATGACGGCAAATTCCCCGAGGATACACGATCCCAGCCAGCATCCCGCCGGACCGGACAATCCCCCGGAAATGAAAAGGCCGGAGGCGAGCGGTCATCGGGCCGTGCCCGGCTTCTTCGGTTCGCGGGCCCGAATAGGGCCTTGGCTAAAAGGACCCTGTTACCACCCCGCCGGCCCGAACATAGTCGGCGAAGATGACGCCGCTCGGCGAGACCCGGCTTTCCGTGAGCCGGAAGCGTGCGGGGACCGTGCCTTCGGCGAACAAGCGCTTGCCCGGGCCGAGCGTCACCGGGAATATCTTCAGCCAGAACTCATCGACAAGATCGTGTTTGAGGAGGGTCTGGATGAGGTTACCGCTGCCGTGCACCTGGATATCCGGTCCCGCATCTTTCTTGATCCTTTCGATCTCCCCTGCATCCTTGAGAAATCGGGACCTATTCCAGCGATGTTCGGTCATCGCCCGGGAAACAACATATTTGGTCACACTGTTGATCCCGGGCCAGTCCGCCTCGTGCTCCGGCCAGTATGACGCGAAGATCTCGAAAGTTTTCCTGCCCAGGAGAAGGTCCGAGCCCCCGCTCATTTGTTGGCCCATGATCTTGCCGGAAAACTCGTCAAAGTACGGCACAGTCCAGCCGCCGTATTTAAATCCGGCGGAGGTGTCTTCCTCAGGTCCCCCCGGCGCCTGCATGACGCCGTCGAGCGAAATGAACGACAGGACGATGATTTTTCTCATAGGGCCCTCCATCAGGCGTTCCAGCAAAATCCTATCACAGGGCCGGATCCCTGTGAGGGGAGAATGTCACGAGACCCGGCTGCCGAACAAATCCCCCCTTAAAATAAAAAAGGGCCGGTCCCCTTGCGGGAACCAGCCCTCTGGCGTTCGAATAAAGTCGTTAAACGATCAGTAGCGTCCGCCGCCGCCGCCTCTGCCGCCGCCGAAGCCGCCGCCTCTGCCACCGCCGCCGCCGCCCGTGCGGGGCCGGTCGGTGCGGGGCCGGGCTTCATTGACCGTCAGGGGACGGCCCTTGAGGTCCTTGCCGTTCAGTCCGGAAATGGCCTTGTCGGCCTCTTCCTTGTTCGGCATCTCGACGAACCCGAAACCGCGGGATTCGCCCGAGAACTTGTCCTTGATGATGGAAGAGCTGGAAACCTCGCCGAACGCCGCGAAAGCGTCCTTGAGGTCCTGCTCGGTGGCCGTGCGGGAAATGTTTCCCACGTAGATGTTCATACATCTCTCCTTAAATTTTGCCCTTGCCCTGGACGCGGTCTCTCTTATTCGGATTCCGTGGTTCCCCTTGGCCCATGAACGGATCCCGCGCCCAACCTGCCGAATAAAAGGAGAGGGTGTCTGACCGACCGTTTTGCTGGGGGCCCGTGCCCCTCTTGCCTTTATTCGAATGTAGCGGGACGCCCCCGTGCGGGGACGGTCCCGTAAAAATAAAAAAACCCGGCAACGACCTACTCTCCCACCCAGCTGCCCAGGCAGTACCATCGGCACGAACGGGCTTAACTTCCGTGTTCGGAATGGGAACGGGTGTTTCCCCGCCGTCATGAGTCACCGGGATTTGATGCCGATGTTAACTTAGCGTTTAGAAATTCGGTCTTTTTTGTCTTGATAAACTTTATGGTCAAGCCTCACGGTCTATTAGTACTGGTCAGCTGAACGCATCTACTGCGCTTACACCTCCAGCCTATCAAACTGGTCGTCTACCAGTGACCTTCAGCCCTTGCGGGAGGGAGATCTTATCTTGGGGCGTGCTTCCCGCTTATATGCTTTCAGCGGTTATCACGACCGAACGTAGCTACCCAGCGATGCCCCTGGCGGGACAACTGGTACACTAGAGGTTCGTCCATCCAGGTCCTTTCGTACTATGGACAGCCCCCCTCAAATCTCCTGCGCCTACCGTGGATAGGGACCGAACTGTCTCGCGACGTTCTAAACCCAGCTCACGTACCTCTTTAACCGGCGAACAGCCGGACCCTTGGGACCCGCTTCAGCCCCAGGATGAGATGAGCCGACATCGAGGTGCCAAACAGTGTCGTCGATGTGAGCTCTTGGACACTATTAGCCTGTTATCCCCGGCGTACCTTTTATCCGTTGAGCGATGGCCCTTCCATACAGGACCACCGGATCACTAAGCCCTGGTTTCCCACCTGTTCGACCCGTCGGTCTCACAGTCAAGCTCCCTTATGCCTTTGCACTCTACGGTTGATTTCCAAACAACCTGAGGGAACCTTTGGGCGCCTCCGTTACACTTTAGGAGGCGACCGCCCCAGTCAAACTACCCACCTAACACTGTTCCTCTCCCCGATCAGGGGAGGAGGTTAGAATCTCAGACCAGGAAGAGTGGTATCTCACCGTTGACTCCACCATGCCCGGAGGCACGGCTTCAAAGTCTCCCACCTATCCTGCGCATCATGGACCGAAATCCAATGCTAGGATGCAGTTAAGGTGCCGGGGTCTTTCCGTCCAGCGGCAGGTAACCGGCGTCTTCACCGGTACCACAATTTCGCCGTGCCCCTCTTTGAGACAGCGCTCAAGTCGTTACGCCTTTCGTGCGGGTCGGAACTTACCCGACAAGGAATTTCGCTACCTTAGGACCGTTATAGTTACGGCCGCCGTTTACTGGGGCTTCGGTTCACAGCTTCGCCTTGCGGCTAACCGCTCCCCTTAACCTTCCAGCACCGGGCAGGCGTCAGACCCTATACATCGATTTTATGTCTT
>CAVUQU010000004.1:0-1415000 GCA_963743755.1 uncultured bacterium | reverse complement strand
GGAGGTCTCGCTGCGCGACGGCCCGACGGGAGAGATCCGGACCGTCGCCGGGATCGAGGGGACGGCGATCGTCCTCGACTCCCCTCTCGGCGCCGGGTACGCGGCCGCGACCGCCGTCCTCGCCCTCCTCGAGAACGTGGCCTATTTCCGGGACGGGACGACCCGGGTCCTGCGCCGGCGGGTCAACGCCTCGCCCGCACAGCCGCTGCTCGACAACACCGCTTCGGTTTCATGGTCTCACGACCCGGAAGCCCGTCTCGTCCGCATCAACATCGAGATAGCCGTCGAAGGAGCCATATCTTATGGCACGACGGTTTTCCTTAAGAACCCGGCCCTCGCCGGGATCCGTTAGCCTCGTCGTCATCCTGCTCATGCTCGTTTTCACGGGGCTCGGCCTGGCCATGCTCCACGCCTCGGGGGTCCACATGAAGATCAACGCCTTCCGCAAGTTCTCGGTCCTGCTCGATTGCGCCTCGGAGAACGGGCTCAAGCGGGGCCTCGTCGATCTCTCGGAGTGGCTCGAAACCGAAGGCCTCCTGGCCCCGGCGCCCCCCGAGCGCGTCGCCGGCATGCGCGAAAACCCCGTGAGTGCGTTCCCGCTCCTCCTCGAAGAAGCCCTGGGCGGGGGCTTTCCCCGGACGCTCGAGGAATCCTTCGACGGCATGTTCTGGGAAAGCCGGGCCGACTGCGATTTCCGGGGACTCGAGGACAGGGGCGACTACCTGCGGATCACGGCCGGCCTGAGGCTCGAGGCCTCCGGCGGGCTTGTCCATGTACGTCCCAGGCGCGTCTCCGTCCTCGAGGGCTCGCTGGGGCTTCTGGCCGGACGCCTGCCCCTCCCGGCCATTCCCCTTTATATAAGGAGAGAGAATCCGGACGGCGGCCCGGCGGCCTTTCTCGAGGAGAACGGGATAAGCCTCGCCCGCAAGCCCGGCCTGTTCATCGGAACGGGCCTGGCCACGGCGGCGGAAGGCGTCCTTCCGGACGATCCGGTCCCCCTGGTGGCCAAGGCCCTCGGCGTCGGCGTGTTCGAACCCGGCGACCTCTCCCCCGCCGAGCTCAGGTCGGCGCTCGGGCTCGAGCCGTCGCTCGAACCGGTCCCCGACGGCGTCTATCTCATCCGGAACGACCTGGGTCTCGGCGGCATTTTCGTCGAGGGCGACCTCGACGAGATGATCCTGGCGATCGCCGGCGACGCCCAGGTCGTCGTCTTCCGCGCCGAAGGCCTGGAATGGCGCCTCGAATTCAGCCCGGCCCGGAGCCGGACGGAATTCCGGACCCCGGAAGGGACCTTCGCCTACGACCTCGTGCCCCTGCCCATCGTGATCGTCGACGGCGCGGTCGCGGCGCTTGGCGGCGGGGCCGTCGGGATGGACGGCGGCATCGAGCTGTGTTTCGACGGCGAGACGCCCGCCGTTCTCGGCGGCGTCGACCTGACCATCGTCTCGTCGGAGGAAGTGACGATCGCGTCGCACCTCATTCTAGAGGGGGTCCGGTGGCGGGACGGCATCCCCTACTCAAAGGACTCGCAGGCGCAGCTGGTCATCTATTCGGCGGGCCGGGATGCCGTGTCGGGCGATCCGGCCTCGGGAGGCATCCGCGTGGCAGAGAATGCGCCCTCCGGCCTCAGGATCCAGGCTTCCCTGACCGCGGCCTCCGGCGGATTCCGCATCGAGGGCGCCGGCAAAACGGTCGAGCTCCTCGGCGCCCTCCACGCCGACGCCTACTCCGGCAACGGGAACGCGCTGGCCGTCACCCCCGACGACCGGGCCGCGGCCGGCGAATTCCCCGAGAACGCTCCCCTGACGGCGGCGTCCCAGCTGGCCTTCTATTCCCTCCGGGTCCTCGCCTGGAAGGAGTATTGAGTGGGCGCCGGCCGGAGGGGATTCAGCCTGGTCGAGGTCTTGATCGCGCTCGTCCTGGCCGGCCTGTTCCTGGGCGCCGGGGCGTATTCGCTGCGGAGGCTCGGACCGGGACTTCATCTCAGGGCGGGAATCTGGGAAGTGACATCGGGCCTCGGCCAGGCCCGCTTTCGGGCCATCATGTCCGGGGAGCCCGTCCGGGTCCGCTTCTTCCCCTCGGGATTCGTCCTGGAACGTTACGACGAAGCGGCCGGGGCCTGGCGTCCGGCGCGAACGGCGGTCCTCTCCGGAGTCACCGTCCGGGCCAACAACGCCCCCGTCTTCCACCCGCAGGGAACGGTCTCGGGACTGGCCACGGTCACGGTGGCCAACGCGCGGGGGAGCTACAGGATCACGGTGGCGATAACGGGCAGGATCCGGACGGTCAAGTCCGGTTGACCAGGTCCGGCTCCGGCTGCGAGGTGGCGTCCTGCTGCAGCCGGATGTCGTACAGCTCCTTCATCAGAGTCACGAATCCCTGCGGCCGGTCGTGCCGGAATTCGACGCCCACCTGGTAACCGTTCTCGGAGGGGTGACGGCGGACCCATTTGACCTCGCCCTCCAGGTTGAGGCTTTCCATGGTCCGGGAGAGCACGATGCGGATCCTGACGACGGACCCGACCGCGTAGGCCTCGTCGGAATGGAGCATGGCCCCGCCGAGGGACAGGTCGAAGGTGAATGCCTTGGATTCGGCGGCGCCGCGCAGCCCCTGCTCGGTCGCGCGGGGCGCGATCGTGGCCTTGTTCCGCTGCTTGAAGCGCTTGTCCCTGCGGCGCTGGGCGGTCTTGGCGATGGCGGCCGGGCTCCTCATGACGCTCCTAGCGCATGGCCTTCGCGGAGTCGATGACGGGACGTTCGGCCTTGTTCCTTGGCCCGACCTCGTGGATGTTCCTCATCAGGCTCATGAAGGCGTTCGAAGACGTGTGCTGGAACTCGACGCCCAGCTCATGGATTCCGTCTTCCGACCGAGCCGCGGCCCACTTGACCCGGGCCTCGATCGCGATCGTCTCGACGGAGCGGACGAGCTCGATGCGCAGCTGGAGGAGGGCTCCCACCTCGAAGGGCTCGGGGGAATGGATCCGGGCGCCGCCGAGGGAGATATCGCTCGTGTAGGCCGCGACCTCGGAGAGCCCGGACGGCTCCGCCGCGCCGCCCTGGACCTTGATCAGGGTCTTGTTCCACTGCTTGATACGCCTGTCTTTCCGCATCTGCATGAGCTTAGCCCTTCTTCTGTATTCCAGCCGGAGCGTTACTAGATCGCCTTGTCCAGGGGAACGCGAGCCGGTTCGTCCTTCGCCTTGCGCTCGGTGTCGTGGTAGAGGTTCCGCATGAGGGCCTGGAGGGTCTGCTCGGTGCAGTCCTGGAACTCGACACCGCACTCGTGGACCTTCTCCTCCTCGTTCCAGCGGCTCCAGCGGACCGTGCCGTCGAGGCCGACAAACTCGCGCGACCTGACCAGCTCGAGATGCAGGCGCAGGACGGCGCCGACGGGGAACCCCGCGTCGCACTGGATCCTCGCCCCGCCGAGGGACAGGTCCCAGGCGTACGCGTCGAGCGGGCAGTCGGGCAGGTCGGCCTGCCCGCCGGACGCCGACTTGATGATCGCTTTGTTCCACTGCTGGAAACGGCGATGTTTACGTCTTTCCATGGCGGCACTCCCATCCGAGATGATGGCGCTCGGTTCCCTGTCATTCTGACGGGGGGCGGGAAAGTGAACAATCACCCCTAGGGGTGAATCCGGCGATGAATCTCTCACCCCCAGGCGAACGGGCTGATTGACTTTTCTACGCCAACCGCCTTATAAGGGGACTGCGAGGAATGGGGAAAATGGACGATCCCGGCCTGGTCGGACAGACGGTCCTTCATTACCGGATCACCGAAAAGATCGGTGAAGGCGGCATGGGCACCGTCTACAAGGCCGTCGACACCCACCTCGACCGGCCCGTCGCCATCAAGGTCCTGCCTCCCGGCAAGGTCGCCGACCCCGAGCGCAGAGGCCGCTTCGTCCAGGAGGCCAAGGCCGCCTCGGCCCTGCGCCACCCGAACATCGTCGTCATCCACGACATCGCCTCGGACCGCGGGATCGACTTCATGGTCATGGAGCTCGTCGAGGGCCAGTCCCTCGACGAGATCGTCGGACGCCGCGGCCTCAAGCTCAACGAGGCCCTCGGCTTCGCCGTCCAGATCGCCGACGGGCTGGCCAAGGCCCATGCCGCCGGGATCGTCCACCGCGACCTCAAACCGACCAACGTCATGGTCACGGCCGACGGCCTGGTCAAGATCCTCGACTTCGGCCTGGCCAAGCTGACGGAGGATATCCCCGCCGCCGGCTTCGGAGCGACGATGACCCTGGACGAGGGCGGCCGGCCCCGAACGGAAGAAGGCTATATCCTCGGCACCGCCGCCTACATGTCCCCCGAGCAGGCCGAGGGAAAGAAGATCGACGCCCGGTCCGACATCTTCTCCTTCGGCGCGGTCCTCTACGAGATGCTCACGGGGCATCGGGCCTTCGACCGCGGCAGCCGGATCAAGACGCTGGCCGCCGTCCTCAACGAGGAGCCGAAGCCGGCCTCGGCCGTGACCGAGACCATCCCGGCGGAGGTCGAGCGCATCCTCGCCCGCTGCCTCCGCAAGGACCCCCAGCGGCGCTGGCAGACGATGTCCGACCTCAAGGTCGCGCTCCAGGACCTCAAGGAGGATTCGGAATCGGGCCGTCTCGAGGCCGCCTCGATCCCGGCCCGGCGCGGCAGGAAAAAGACGGCGATCTTCGCGCTGGCGGCCGCCGTTCTCCTGATCGCCGTCGCGGCCCTCGTTCTGAAATTCGTCGTCTTCAAGCCCGCAAGAGCCGTCGAATACGAGATCCTCCCGCTGACCCTCGATCCCGGGGCGAGCTGGTATCCCACACTCTCCCGTGACGGAACCCTCATGGCCTATGCTTCCGACCGGGAGGGGAACGGGAACCTCGACATCTGGATCCAGCAGGCCTCGGGCGGCAAGCCCCTTCGCTTGACGGACCACCCGGCCGACGACTGGTTCCCTTCGTTCTCTCCGGACGGCAAGGAGATCGCCTTCCGCTCCGAAAGGGACGGCGGCGGGATCTACACGATCGACGCCCTGGCCGTCGGCGGTGAGCCCAGGCGGATCGCCGACAGGGGCATCCTGCCCAAGTACTCACCCGACGGACGGTGGATCGCTTACTTCGTCCTCCCCGCCTCTCTGGAGCCGAGCCGATACAAAGTCGTTCCTGGTCTCACCGAAGGGAGGAGAACCGCGGCAGATCCTCGGACGAATTCTCATTCGGCTTCATCGTTCAGGGGGCCTCGCTCACCTGGTCCCCCGACGGAAAACGCCTCCTGTTCCGGGGCCGGACCGGCCGACGACCCGAAGTCCACGGACTGGTGGGCTTTCCCCGTCGACGGCGGCAAGGCTGTGCGAACTCACGCCATCGAGAATCTCTCCCTGACCACCATCGTTCAGTACCCCACCGCCTGGATCGGGAACAACGTCTATTATGTCTCGGGGACGACGATCGAGGGGATCAACCTCTTCCGGGCCTCCATCGACCCGAAGACCATGGCGGTCACCGGGCCCG
Organism: uncultured bacterium; assembly: GCA_963743755.1. Taxonomy (GTDB): domain Bacteria; phylum Acidobacteriota; class Aminicenantia; order Aminicenantales; family Saccharicenantaceae; genus RBG-16-66-30. The sequence goes on along the minus strand of CAVUQU010000004.1, from coordinate 1,409,507 downwards.
CCTCAGCGATCACGGCCGGATCGGGCATGAAGATCTTCCCGACGCCCTGCCGGACGGCCGGATCTTCTTCACGCGACATGACGGTCGCGATGAACGCCTGGAGCGTCGCGGCGAGGTCCGACGAGGCCGCGGTCACGGCCGCACCACGGAAGCTGACCCGGGACCTCATGCAGAATTTCAACCCGTCCGTGTCGCGCGACGGGGCCAGGGCCGCGTTCACCGCGTTCGGCGGGGCCCAGGCGGCCAGGATCGAGGTCCGGGTCACGGACCTGAGGACCGGAGGGGAGACGGCGATCCCCGTTCAGGCCGTCAACATGGGCCAGTTCCCGCGGCTGAGCCCCGACGGCTCTCTACTGGCCTATCGCGACGTCGTCGAAGGAAGATCGAAGACGTTCGTCGTCGCGCCCGGGGGCGGCGGCCGCCCGGGCGCTCTGCGAAAACTGTTTCGTCCTCGGGTTCTTTCCCGAGAACGAGGCGGCCCTGGTCCAGAGCAAACCCAGCGAGCTGGAGAAGAGGAACCTCCGGACCGGGGAGACGAGCGTCGTGCTCGCCTCTCCCTCGGACTTCGTCTCGGACGCCTCCGTCTCGCCGGACGGAAATTGGATCGCCTGGCTGGCCGCCCTGCCGGACGGACGGGCGGCCATCCGGATCTCGCCGGTCGAAGCGCCTCCTGCCCGCGCGGAGAGAACGATCACGGTCGCCGAAGCCGACTATTTTCTCGGCAACCCCGACTGGTCCCCCAACGGACGCTGGCTCTACTACCTGTCCGAAAAGAACGGCCGTTGCTCGATCTTCGCGCGGGAGCTCGATCCCCGGACGAAAAGTCCCGGTCGGCGAGGAACGGGAGATCCTGGAAACGACGGAGAGCCGGCTCTGGCTGAATTTCCCCTAGGGTAACGGTGCGATCGCCGTTGCCGCGGACAGGATCGTCTTCGAAGGCCGCCAGCATGACCGGGAACATCTACTTGGCCAAGCCGAAGAAGCGCTAATCCCGTTCCCGCCCGGGCCCGTGGACGCGGCGGATGCGCCAGAGCTCCCTGCAGCATCCCCAGGGAGCCCTTGAAGATCCTCACGCGGCTGGGCCTCACGTCGCTCCAGACGACCGGGATCTGGGCGACGCGGTAGTCCAGCTCGCGGCAGAGGACCAGGACCTCGACGTCGAAGGCGAAGCCGGCGGTCCGGAGGCGGGAGAAGACGGATCCGGGCCGCCTCGCGCCGGAAGGCCTTGAAGCCGCACTGGGTGTCGGGGTAGCCCTCGAGGACGAGCAGCCGGACGAGCCGGTTGAACATCTTGCCCATTCCTTCGCGCGGCCGGGGTTGGCGGACCCGGATCTCGGAGGCCGCCAGTGCCCGGGATCCGATGGCCGCGTCCGCCCCGGCCTCGAGCGCGGCCTGGAGCTTGTCGAATTCCTCGATGGGCGTCGACAGGTCGTCGTCGGTGAACAGCACGATCGCACCGGCCGAGGCCAGGACGCCCTCCTTGACCGCGGCGCCCTTGCCCAGGTTCTCTTCCCTCCGGATGACCTTGGACCCGATGCGGCCGGCGAAGGCGGCCAGCGCGGTCCGGGCCGCGTCCGCCGTCCCGTCGGAGCTTCCGTCGTCGACGACGACGATCTCGGAAGCGAAGGGCTTTTTCGAGAGATAGGACGCGATCGATCCCAAGGTCGCCGCGATCCGCATCGCCTTGTTGTAGGTCGGCACGACGACGGAGAGGCGGATCTCGTTTGCCGGCTGTTCGTTCATCGGGGCTGTTTTGCCTCGCGGCAGGGGCATTATAAAAGAATGATATGGAAAAAACGAGAATTTGGATTAAAATGCCTGTCTTCGATCATGACCCATCACCTTCAGGAGAGTGACCCCATGGCCAAATCCGGCATGCGACTCTTCGTCGTTTGCGCCCTGCTCGCGGCGCTCGTCCCCTTCGCGTCCGCCCAGGAGCCCTACAAGGTCCCGCCGAAGGAGGTCGTCGACATCGTCGACGCCCCGCCGACGCCCTCGGTCTCCATGAGCCCGGACGGCGGCACGATGGCGCTCATCGAGCGCGAATCGATGCCGTCCATCGCCTATCTCTCCGAGCCCATCCTGAGGATCGCCGGCATGCGCATCACGCCGGCCTATCAACAGCCGCCAGGTCCTGAGCTTCGCGACCGGCCTCTCGCTCAAGGACATGAAGACCGGCGTCCTGCGCCGGGTCGCCCTCCCGGACGGCTTCAAGTTCGCCTCGGGCATGGGCGGGGCCGCCTGGTCGCCCGACGGGGCGCGCATCGCCTTCCTCCGTTACGTCGAGGGCGGCATCGAGCTCTGGGCCGTCGACGTCAAGGCGGGCACGGCCAAGGCCCTGACGACGCCCGTGGTCAACGCCGTACTCGGCGGGATGGACTGGACCCCCGACGGCCGGCGCCTGGTCGTCACTCTCGTCCCTGAAGGCCGCGGCCCGGCCCCCGTCGCGCCGCGCGTCCCGGTCGGCCCGGAGATCCAGGTCTCGGCCGGCAAGGAAGCCAAGGTCGCCACTTACCAGGACCTGTTCAAGAACGCCTTCGACGAGGTCCTGTTCGAGTATTACGCGACCTCGCAGATGGCCCTGGTCGACGCCGCGAGCGGCGTGGTCGTGAAGATCGGCCGGCCCGGCATCTACGACACCTTCTCCGTCTCCCCTTCCCGGCGCTACCTCTTCGTCGGCCGGATCAAGAGGCCGTATTCCTACGCTCTGCCCGCCGACGGGTTCGCCCACTCGATGGAGGTCTGGGACATGGACGGCGGTCTCGTCAAGGTCCTGGCCGACCTGCCCACCGAGGAAAACGTCCCGATCAACGGCGTCCCCACGGGCCCCCGCAATATCGACTGGATGACCCATAAGCCGGCAACCCTCGTCTGGACCGAAGCCCTCGACGGCGGCGATCCCGAAGAAGGACGCGCCCTTCCGCGACCGTTATGCTCTCGCTCGACGCCCCTTTCGCGGGCGAGCCGGAGGAGCTCCTCAAGCTCAAGGAGCGGGCCGCCGGCCTCCAGTACTTCGCGGCACCGGGCAAGGTCCTGGCGACGCAGAGCGAGTGGAAGAGGAGCTGGCGGACGACCTTCCTCGTCGACCTCGCGAACCCGGCCGCCGCGCCGATCACGGTCTGGGACCTGAGCACCCGGGACAGCTACAAGAACCCCGGCCGGCCCGGTCACGACGACCCTCAAGACCGGCGAGCGGGTCATCCTCCAGGACAAGGACTGGATCTACCTGAGCGGCGCCGGGTCGTCACCCCAGGGCGACCATCCGTTCCTCGACCGGATGAACGTCCGGACGCTCAAGGTCGAGCGGCTTTGGCAGTGCCAGGACCCCGCCTACGAGACCTTCGTCGATTTCGCGGGCGCCTCGCGGACGAAATTCATCACCAGCCACGAATCGAAGACCGAGCCGCCGAACTATTACCTCTACGACCTCAAGACGAAGAAGCGCGCGGCCCTGACCGACTTCAAGGACCCGGCCCCCCAGCTGACCGGGATCCGGAAGGAACGGATCACGTACAAGCGGGCCGACGGCCTCGAGCTCAGCGGCACGCTCTACCTGCCGCCGGGATACAAGGACGGGACCCGCCTGCCGGTCGTCGTCTGGGCCTATCCCCTGGAGTACGATTCGGCGGCGACGGCCGGCCAGGTCCGCGGCTCGGTCAACCGCTTCACCTTCTTCCGCGGCACGAGCCAGCTCTTCTTCCTGACCCAGGGCTACGCCGTCCTCGACAACGCCGAGATGCCGGTCGTCGGCACCCCCGAGACCGTCAACGACACCTTCATCCCCCAGATCGTCTCGAACGCCGAGGCGGCCATCCGCAAGCTCGACGAAATGGGCGTCGGCGACCCGAAGCGGGTCGGGGTCGGCGGCCACAGCTACGGCGCCTTCATGACGGCCAACCTCCTCGCCCACTGCGACCTCTTCGCCGCCGGCATCGCCCGGAGCGGCGCCTACAACCGGACCCTGACCCCGTTCGGCTTCCAGAGCGAGCGGCGGACCCTCTGGGAGGCGACCGAGACCTACATCAAGATGTCGCCGTTCATGCACGCGCACAAGATCAACGAGCCCGTCCTGCTCATCCACGGCATGGCCGACAACAACTCCGGCACGTTCCCGATCCAGTCCGAGCGCCTGTTCGCCGCGCTCAAGGGTTTCGGCGGGACGTCGCGCTTCGTCTACCTGCCGTACGAGAGCCACGGTTATTCGGCCCGCGAGTCCGTCCTCGACGTGCTGGCCGAGATGTTCGAATGGTTCGACACGTACGTGAAGAACAAAAAGTGAACAATGGATTTCCACAGACTTTGTGAATATCCCTGTGGAAAACCGCGTGAAGGGATATTCTAAAGACTTGTCAGACGCAGACTTTTGACGAATAGCACAGAGGGATGTGCAGAGCGTCTTTCGTGCGGAGGAGAGAACGATGAAGGAGCGCAGGTTTCACGTCGGGGTCGTCCTCACGGTCCTCGTCCTCGCGGCGGCCTGCGGCCGCCCCGCGCCCGAACCGCCGGCCGCGCGACCGCTTTCGATCCTCGTTACGAACGACGACGGCATCGAGGCGCCCGGGATCGCGGCCGTGGCCGAGGCTCTCCGTCCGCTCGGGACGGTGACCGTCGCCGCGCCGGACCGCGGCCGCTCGGGCTCGAGCCACAGCGTGACGTCGGACCGGCCCATCGCCGTCCGCGAGAGCGACCGGGGCGGCCAGAGGTGGATCGCCGTCGACGCCCTGCCGCCCACCTGCGTCCGATTGGCCGTCGAGAAGCTCCTCCCGGCGAAGCCGGACCTCGTCGTCTCGGGCATCAACGCCGGGGAGAACCTGGGCGCGGTCACGTTCTATTCGGCCACGGTCGGGGCCGCCCGCGAAGCGGCTCTCCTGGGCTATCCGGCGATCGCCGTCAATCTCGGCCGGGGCGACGGAATGGACTATGCCGCCGCGGCAGCGGTCACGGCGGCGATCGTTCGCGGCCTCGGACACGATGGCATCGCCCGGGGGACATTCCTCAACGTCAACGTCCCCCCTCTGCCCCTGGAGCGGCTCCGGGGGATACGCTTCACCCGGCAGGACACCAGGGCCCCGCTCAACATCTACGAAAAGGCCGTCTCCGCCGACGGCACGACGGAATACCTGCCCGGATGGAGGCACCTCGAACCGGCCGGCCCGGACACGGACATCTGGGCGGTGCGGAACGGCTTCGTCTCGGTTTCCGTGTTCGGCATCGACCAGTCGGCCGGCGCTCCGCCCGCGGCCGCCCTCGCCGTCAAGCGTCTCGAGCGCATCATTGACTTCGGGTTGATTCGCTAGTAGCATTGGGCCACGCCCTCGAAGGGGAGGGGGCATGAGCCGTTGCCCTAACTGTTCCTGGGAGAATTCGGAGTCCCAACATTTCTGCGGGGAATGCGGGACTCCGCTCCCCGGTCCTCCACAGCAAACCCTGAGCTACGCGGAGGCCGCGGAAGCCGTCCAGCCTCCACCGCCGGAGTTACGCCCGGGCCACCTCTTCGCCCGGCGCTACCAGATCATCGAGGAGCTGGGCACCGGCGGGATGGGCCGGGTCTTCCGCGTCATCGACAGGAAGCTCGACGAGGAGATCGCCCTCAAGCTCATCCGGCCCGAGATCGCGCAGAACCGCTCGGCCGTCGAGCGCTTCGCCTCCGAGCTCAAGCTGGCCCGCCACGTCGTCCACAGGAACGTCGCCCGGATGTTCGACCTGAACGAGGAGGCGAGCGTCCCCTTCATCACCATGGAGTACGTCCGGGGCGAGAACCTCAAGCGCCTCATCCGCAAGGTCGGGTGCCTCGCACCCGGTCAGGCCATCCCCATCGCCTGCCAGATCTGCGACGGGCTGGCCGAAGCCCACCGCCTGGGCATCGTCCACCGGGACCTCAAGCCCCAGAACGTCATGATCGACGAGGACGGCCAGGCCAAGATCATGGACTTCGGCCTGGCCCTGCTCGCCGCGGCCGGGGGCGCAGGGGACGGTCCCGTGTCGCGGAGCGGAACGCCCGCCTATATCTCGCCCGAGCAGATCCGGGGGATGCCGGCGGACGGGCGGGCGGACCTGTATTCGCTGGGCGTCCTGATCTACGAGATGCTGACCGGACGGACCCCGTTCACGGGGTTGAGCGTCGAGGACCTCGTCGACAAGCACCTCAACGAGCCGCCTCGGGACCCCCGCGAGATCAACCCGGGGATCTCGCCCGAGCTGGCGCGCGTCGTGATGAAGTGCCTGGAGAAGGAGCCGGACGCCAGGTACCAGAACGCCGGCGAGGTCCTGGCGGACCTCGACCGGCTCCGGGCCGAGGCGCCGCGCGAGATCATCACGCGCTGGGCCCGGCGACACAAGCCCGTTTCGATGGCAGCCGGGGCGGCCCTCCTGGGGCTCGTCGGCTTCGGGGCCTATCGGCTATTCATCAAGCCCCCGCCGCCGCCTTCCCTGACCAGCACGATCGCCGTCCTGCGCGCGCCGGACGCGGCCTCCGGCGGACCGGATCTCGCGCGCCATCTGCAGGACGCCCTGGCGACGAAGCTCGCGGGGATGCCGGAGCTCGTCGTAGTCCCGACGCTGACCGTGAACGCCAAAGACACGTCGGGAAAGGACCCGGCGAGGATCGGCCGCATGTTCGGCGCCGACTACCTCCTCGAGCCGGGCACCCACGCCGTCGGGGACAAGGTCAGCGTCACCGCCCGGCTGATCAACGCCCGGCGGAACCTCCCGGCCAGGACCTACGAGATCCTGCGCCCCGCCGCGGAAGCCGCCGCCGCCGAGGACGAGTTCGCGAGGGGCCTCGCCACGGTCATCCGCTACGACATCGCCGAAGACAAGGTCCAGCGGTCGAACAAGGGCGTCTCGAGCAACCTCGACGCCCGCCTTCTCGTCCACGAGGGTATGATCCGGATCGAGGACGCCTATCCGCTCAGGGACCACCCGGACGTCTTCGCCGAGGTCGTCGGGAATTACCAGCGGGCCCTGGCCCTCGATCCCGATTACGCCCTGGCTCTGTGGGCCCTGGGCAACGCCTACGAATCCCGCCATAACACCACCAACGCGGAGCTCCAGGATCCTCGGGACATCGACCGCATGTGCGACTATTACCAACAGGCTTTCGACAAGAATCCGAACTCCCCCGAAACGAACGTCGGCCTCGGCTGGGCCAACTACAACCGGGGCGATTTCACCAAGTCCTTCGAGTTCTTCGCCCGGGCGCTCCGGCTCGAGCCCGGCAACGCGGTCGTCAACCTGGACGTCGGGGCCTTCCTGAGGAGCGTCGGGCTCTACCGCCAGGCCATTCCCCATCTGGAGCGTGCGGCTGAGCTCATGCCCCAAGACGCGGAGCCGGTCTCCCAGATCTCCCAGTGTCTCAGCGCCCTGGGGCGATTCGAAGAGGCCGCCGCCAAGTCGGCGCTGGCCGTCGCCCGGAACCCGAACGTCATCCGTGTCCGGCACCTCCGCGCGGTCCAGCTCGCGCTGGCCGGCCATCTGGACGAGGCGGTCGTGGAGATCGAAGCCATCCGGCGCATCAGGCCCGATTACATCAACCTGCCGTTTTCGGAAGCCCTGGTCGCCGCGGCCCGGGGGGAAAAGGAAAAGGCCCTGGCGCTGAAGGGAAAGACCGATTCCCTGGCCATCCAGGGCACGTGCTTCTACCTCCTGCTCGGCCTGACCGACGAGGCCCTGGCCAACATCGAGGCGGGGATCGAAAAGGGCTTTGAAGCGGCCTCCGACTATCTCTACTCCTACCCTTCGCTCGTCGGGAATCCCGCCTTTGAGAGCCTGCGCGACCTGCCGCGCTTCCAGGAGATCGTAAAAAGGCAGAAGGTGCGGTATCTGAAGGAACTGAAAAGGCACGAAAATCTATAGCGAATGGAGGGAACCATGAAGAACCGAAGACCGATGAGGATGGGAGCCGTCGGCTTGCTGTCCGCGGCGGCGGCGATCCTGCTGGCATCTTCTCTGCTCGTCAGCCAGGATTACGAGAAGATCTGCCCGATCTCGTTCGGGCTCTATCCGGGAACGAAGCTCGAGACGAGCTGCGCCGCCCGGATCGAGCAGGACAACGTCAAGCTGTCCGAATTCCTGAGCGTATTGAGGATGAATCCGGACCTGGCCAGTTACAGAGAGGCTGTCAAAAAGATCTTGACGACAAAGATGCGTGCGGAGCTGAGATCACGAGCGCTGGGGGAACAGAGAGGCGTGTTGACCTCATGGCTCAAGAAAAATTATCCCATAAATCCTTTCTTGGGCACCTACCTGGAAGTTCCCAAGCTCACCACGGAAGAGGGCGTCGCCATCAGCGGCCTCGAAGACGTCATCGCGGAGCTGGCGAGGATCGTTTCGGTCAGTACCTACGTCGACGCCCAAAGCGTCCATGTCGAACTCGAGTATCTGCCGATAAGAACCGCCGCATACGATGCCGCACAAGACACCTACGGAAAGATACCGGGTAACGAAGTCGACATGATCGCGCATATCAAGACGGTCCTGGCCTACGCGCCCAAGGACGCCCCGGTCGTGATCGAAGGGCTCCTGCCGCACAGAAAAGTGTGTTTCGACCGGGAATGACCCCGGCCCGCACGGGCGGACTACTTCAGGAATTCGGTCCAGAGCCAGCGGCCGAAGGCGACGAGGTAGACGACGAGGAGGACGGCGGCCAGGACGTTCACCGTGTCGTTGATCCGCTTCAGGAGCGGGAACCGGTCCCGGCGCCCGCGCGTGTCGAGCTTCGGCAGGGCGAAGAGGATCGCGATCGCCAGGAGCAGGACGAGCCACTTTCTCATCGAACGGGATTATCGCCGTTATTCCGGCGGCACACAACCGAATTCGCCGGACCCGGTTAACGCTGGAACTTGTAGCCCAGCCAGGGCACCGTCACCAGGTGCTTCGGCACGGCCGGGTCGTCCTCGATCTTGCGCCGCAGGTTGTACATGAAAGTGTCGATCGTCCGGGTCGTGGGGAACTTCTCGTAATCCCAGACCTTGCTGAGGATGGTCTCCCGGGAGACGACCTGCCCCTCGCAGCCGGCCAAAAGCCTGAGCAGGCTGAACTCCCGGGCGGTCAGGTGGATGTCCCGGCCGGCTTTGGCGGCGATCTTCTTGAGGAAATCGACGGTCACATCCCCGAACGCGACGTCGTCGATCTCCGGCACCTCCGGCTTCGACCGCCTCAGAACGGCGTGGACGCGGGCGATGAGCTCGTCCGTGCCGAAGGGCTTGGTCAGGTAGTCGTCCCCGCCGAGCTCGAGGCCGAGGACCTTGTCCACTTCCTTTTTCTTCTTCCCGGAGCAGACGATGACGGGGACCTGGCGCCCGGCCTCGCGGAGCTTGCGGCAGACCTCGAGCCCGCCGATCTCGGGCATGACGACGTCGAGGACGACGAGGTCGAAACCGCCCTTCAGGGCCTTGTTCAACCCTTCCCGGCCGTTGGCCGCCTCGGCCACGGCGTAGCCCTCCGTCTCCAGGGCCGCGGCGACGGTCTGCCTCAGAACGCTGTCGTCGTCGATGACGAGGATCTTCTTCATGCCCGTCGCCTCCTCGGGAATTTCAGGGTGAAGGTCGAGCCGCGGCCCGGCTCGCTCGCGATGCCGACGGCGCCGCCGTGGGCGTCCATGACGTGCTTGACGATCATCAGCCCCAGGCCGACGCCCTTCGCGTCGTGACGGACGGCCTCTGGCGTGCGGTAGAAGGCCCGGAAGAGCCGGTCACGGTCGCCGGGCGCGATGCCGATGCCGTTGTCGCTGACCGCGATCTCCGCCCCGTCCTCCGTCGCGGCGAGGCGGACGGCGACCCGCTTCTTCCCGGCGCCGTACTTGACGGCGTTGTCCACCAGGTTGAGCAGGGCCTGACGGACGGCGTCCGGATCGGCCTCGACGATGACCGGGCTATCCGGCAGCGCGACCTCGAGTTCGAGGCCGTCGTCCGCCGCGGCCGAGCGGACGACCTCGGCGACGCCGCTCACGACCGGGCCCAGCTCGGTCTCCCGGATGTCGTAGCTTTTGACGTCCTGTTCGATGCGGCCGAAATCGAGGACGTTGTGGAGGTAGCGGCTCAGCCGGCCGCACTCTCCGGCCATCAGCTCGAGGAGCCGCTCCCGCTTGGCCGCGTCGGCGACCTTGCCCGACTTGAGGAGCTCGGAGATCGACTGCAGGGAGGTCATGGGCGTCCGGAGCTCGTGAGAGACGGCCGAGATGAACTCCGTCTTCATCCGGCCGAGCTCCTCCGCCTTTTCCCGAGACGCCCGTTCGTAGACGACCTCCTCCTGGAGCCGGACCCGATGCAGCGCTTCAGCCGCCTCGACAGTCAGCGTCTCGAGGAGGGCCCTGTCCTCCTCGGAGAATTTCAATCCCGAACGCTTGCGCCCGACGAAGAGCCAGCCGGACGGGACCCCGTCACCGAGCGGAACGGGCAGGGCTATCTCGAAACCCAGGCTCGCGAGCTTCTCGGGGCTCAGGCCCGCCGCCTGTCCCGGAGATGCGGTCCGGAGGGAGACGACCGCGTCGTCGTCGAGCCCGGTCCGCAGGGCGAGCCCGGGAGTGCCGGAGCCCGGAGCGGTCACGAAGGCGCCGACCCTCTCCACCGGCAACGTTCCGGCGAGGGTGTCGGAGAAGCTCGCCAGGACGTCCCCCGCGCTCCAGGCCAGTTCGGCCGCCGCGGTGAAGCCGCGAACGGCTTTCCGGAAGTCGTAACCCCGGCGGAAAAAGGCCTTATCGACGAGGGCCTGGATCCAGGCCCGGGCCGGAGCGAAAGCCACCGCGGCGATGAAGGCCGCCCCCGCCGCGAGCGACGTCCGGCCCGTCGCGGAGCGCACGGCAAAGAGCTGTTTCAGGCCCTCGATCGACAGCAGGTAGACGCCGACCGTGACCATGGTCAGAAGCGAGTAGACGACGCCTTTGTTGACGATGACGTGGACGTCCAGGAGCTTGTACTTGAAGATGGCCAGCGCCAGGGCCAGGGGCAGGAGGACGAAGAAAGCGCTGGCGGCTTCCTCGGCGAGCGGCGGCCTGATCCCCAGGGCCCGCGGCAGTTGATAGAGGAACAGGAACGGGCCGAGACCTCCGATGATGCCGATCAGGACCCAGCGGATCTGTCCCCGCCTCTCCCGGGTGGGCGCCGTACGCAAAGCCCGGAAAAGGATGACGGCGGCGAGGATGAAGATGGCGACGAAGTAGATCCGGAAGACCTGGAAATAGTCCTTCAAGCGGAATATCCCGATCGACGGGAGGAGCAGTGAGGCGACGAGCACCGCGCTGAAAAACACGCCGAAGAGGATCGACACCCAGAAGAGGACCCGGCCGCCGGGAAGGTGCTCGCGGGCCGTAAAGGTCAGCACGAACCTCAGGAAAACGACGGGCGTCAGCGTGTAGGCGAAGAAGAACAGGACTCCGGGAACGAGGGCGAGCGGCCGGCCCTGGACGCCGTACCACTCGCCGCTGATCATCACCGCCGACGAGAAGGCCAGGGAGAGCCAGAAGAACAGCCGGGCCCGCCGGTCGCCGGGGCGCAGGAGGATGACGGCGAAACCGACGATGAAGCCGAACGCGCCGGCCAGGAAATAGACGAGGGGGAAGCCCTCGCCGGCGTAGAACGGCACGAGGGCGGCCCGCACCGCCGTCTCCCGGCCGTCCTCGGCAAAGACGAACTCGACCGTGTCGCCGATGCGGTGGCGGGCGGTGATGAACTTGAAATCCGCGTCGCGGTCGCGGACCTCGAATCCGTCCACGCGGACGGCGGCCCCGGGCAAGAGCTCGGCCGGGATCCCGGTCGTCTGGGCCAGCTCGTCCCAGGGGATGGCCGGGCGGTCGAGCATTCCGACGAAGCCGATAACGCTCAGGATAAAGATCAGCGCTCCGGCGAAAAGAGAGATACGGAAGACGGCCCTTTCGCTTCCCAACTGCGACCTGCTTGGCCCGATTATATGCGACCCCGCTCCCGGAAGGCAAGCCCGGGCCCGGGCTTGAACGACGCTCCCAAGCGTGTTACCTTAACATCTCCCCGAATCCTCCAGGAGGCGTCATGACGGATTATGCGGATCCTTCCGCCATCATCACCATCGAGCGGCACATCCTCGACGAGCAGTCCATCCACCCCGAGGCCACGGGCACCCTGACCAACATCCTCTACGACCTGGCCCTGGCCGGGAAGGTCATCGCCAGCAAGACGACCCGGGCCGGACTGGCCGAGATCCTGGGCCGCACGGCGGACGTCAACGTCCAGGGCGAGACGGTCATGAAGCTCGACCGCTTCGCCGACCTGACCATCGTCCGCCTGACCGACCACACCGGCCGCCTGGCCGGACTGGCCTCCGAAGAGAACGTCGATTTCCTGCCCATCCCCGCCCAGTACCCGATGGGCAAGTACCTCCTCGTCTTCGACCCGCTCGACGGCTCCGCGAACGTCGATTACAACATGCCCGTCGGCACGATCTTCGGCATCTACAGGCGGCTGAAGGAATCCGGCCCCGTCTCGGTCGACGAGTTCTTCCAGCCGGGGCGGAACCTCGTCGCCTCGGGCTACATCGCCTACGGAACGAGCACGATGTTCGTCTACACGGCCGGCCACGGCGTCCACGGCTTCACCCTCGATCCGTCGGTCGGCGAGTTCCTGCTGTCCCATCCCAACATCAGGATCCCCAGGGCCAAATACTTCAGCGTCAACCTCGGCTACCAGATGTACTGGAGCCGGGGCGTCCAGCTCTACACGGAATACCTGCAGGGCCACGGCGGCGGGGTCAAGCCCCTGTCCCTGCGCTATCTCGGGACGCTCGTCTCCGACTTCCACCGCAACCTGCTCGCCGGCGGCGTTTTCTATTACCCCGCCGATTCGAAGGACCCCAAGATGCCGGCCGGGAAGCTGCGGCTCCTCTACGAGGCCAATCCGCTGGCGTTCATCGCGGAGCAGGCCGGCGGCTACGCTTCAAACGGCAACGGCCCTATCCTCGACGTCAAGCCGGTCTCCCTGCACCAGCGGACGCCGCTCTACATCGGCGACAGGGAGCTCACCGCCAAGGTCGAGGAATTCATCCGGGCCCAGGACGAGTGAGCTCCGAAGGAAGGACCGCCATGAACGGAAGCATCTCGCGATTTCTGCTCGCCTTGACCCTGGCGGCCGCGGCGGCCGCGCGGCTGCGTCGGGAGAGATGCTCCGGCCCCGGATCCGGCGACGGCCGCCGGGGACGGTTGGGTCAGCCTGTTCAACGGCCGGGACCTCGACGGGTGGACGCCGAAGTTCGCGAAGCACGAGGCGGGGCTCAACTACAAGAACACCTTCCGGGTCGAGGACGGTCTCCTCAAGGTGTCGTACGACGCCTACGAGAAGTTCGACGGCGAGTTCGGCCATCTCTTCACCAAGAGCCCTTCGGGCGCTACCGCCTGAGGATCGAATACCGCGTCGTCGGCAGCCAGATCGCCGGCGGCCCCTCCTGGGGCTTCAAGAACAGCGGCGTGATGATCCATTCCCAGCCCCCCGAAAGCATGGGCCTGAACCAGAGCTTCCCTGTCTCGATCGAGGTCCAGTTCCTGGGCGGGGAAGGCCCGGAGGAGCGTCCCACGGCCAACCTCTGCACCCCGGGGACGAACGTCGTCATGGCCGGAGAGCTCGTGACGCGGCACTGCACGAACTCGTCCTCGCCGACCTTCCGGGACGACCGCTGGGTCACGGTCGAGATCGAGGTCGACGGCGCCGGGACGATCCGGCATTTCGTCGGGGGGGAGAAGGTCCTCGAGTACGAGCAGCCCCAGCTCGATCCGGCCGACGAGGACGGGCGGAAGCTCATCAAGGACGGCGCGCTGCTTCTCGACAGGGGCTACATCGCTCTGCAGGCGGAGAGCCACCCGTTCGAGTTCCGGAAAGTCGAGATCAAGGTCCTCAGGCCGCCAGGATCTTCCTGATCTTCTCCGCGTAGGCCTCGCTCGCCGGATCAGGCGTGTCGATGACGATGTCCGCCGCCGAGGCGGCGCCGAGCTCGAGTTGGACGGCCCAGGCGATCTGCTCCTGCTCGAAGACGCGGGGCTTCATGATGGCGTCGTTCGATCCCAGGTCTTTGAGGATGGCCACCCCCACGGCGTCGATGGCGACCCGGTCCGTGCCGGCCAGGAACACGCCGGCGTCCTTGCGCGGTCCGGTCATCGGGCCTTCGTCGACGAAGGCCTCGAGACCGTCGAGGACGACCAGGGCCGGCCGGTAGGCGGCGTTGATCTCGGCGATCATCCGCCTCTGGTCGGGAGAGCCGTGGAGCTGGCGCATGTAGCCGTGCTTCTTGCGCGGCACGATGCCGACGGAGTTCTTGAGCGACATGCTGAAGACGCCGCCGAACTGGTGGGTCTTGAGGCAGCAGGTCGAGACGACGCACTCGCCCATGGCCACGGGCCGGGCGACGAGGAAGCCGTCTTTCCAGTGCGAGGCGGGCGGGTCGAACCGCGTGTAGCCGTTGTCGCCGAGTTCGTCGAAGTTGAGGAGCTTGGCGTCGAACGACGCGGCGATCGCCCGGATGCCCTTCTTGTCGAAGACCTGCTCGGTGTCCTCGGGTCCGCTCCGGTCGCCGATGGCCAGGCTCTTCGCGCCCTCGTCGCGGATACGGGCGAGAAGCGCGGTCAGGGTATCGTTGTGCGTCGAACCGGGAGTCGGGTCGGAGGTGTTGAAGTTCGGCTTGATCAGGACGTTCTTCGCCCGGAACGGATCGATGTCGAGAAGGTCGAGGCACTTCTTGACGCCATCGGCCCTCGAATCGGTCTTGACCAGGACGACGCGCGATTTGGGAGCACCGGCCTGAACGGAACGTCCGAACGCTCCCGCTCCACCCCAGACCCGTCCGCTCCCCGACGCTTTCCCCGCGAGCGCGGCGGCCCCGGCGAGGCCGGCCCCTGCCGCGAAGAATTCCCTTCTCGTCATGCCGCTCGGTCTCTTCATGATCGATCTCCTTGGCAATGCTTTTTCCGCGCGTCCCGCGCTCAGGGCTTGGGACCGCGGCAGTCGCGGACGCAGATGCCGCAGATGAACTGGCTGGTGTAACCCTTCCGCCTGAATTCCCTCAACGTCTCGTAGCAGGCCTTGTGGTCGAAGTCCTCGCGCCTGTCCTTGATGGCCGCGGCCGGGCAGGCGGCGACGCAGGCGCGGCACCGGCCGCAATCGCGTTCGAGCGGGACGTCCTGTCCGAGCGGCATGTCCGTCAGCACCGTGACCAGCCGGAAGCGCGAGCCGAGCTCCGGGTTGACCAGGAGGTTGTTCCGGCCGAACCAGCCGAGGCCCGCCGCCCTGCCGACGTGCTTGTGCGAGAGGTGGGCCCGTTGACCGTCCCAATCGACGATCTGGGAGGCCGCGACCGGAAGCGACCGGAAGCCCAGCTCCTGGATGCGGTCGGCGACGAGAAGCGCGCCCCGGTCGAGGAAATTATTGATCTGCCGGTAATGGTGGAAATAGATCGAGGTCGGACGGTCGCGGATGTCCTCGAGGACCCCGTCGCTCAGCTTCTTTCCGAGCGATAGGGCGAACGGGAACCGGTCCCGCGTGGCGGGCTCGAGCAGGAAATCGCCCCGCATCGCCGTGACGTCCGCGATGCCGAACAGGTCGAACCCGAGGCCCAGCGCGACGCTTCGGATCGCGCGATATTCCTCCGGCTTTTCCATGACCGAAGGCATTGTATCGGCCTGCGCGGGTGGCTGTCAAAGCCTATGACATGACACGATCTTTGGGTCAATTCCGGTTTTCGGGTCCCGGCTTGAGCGATGATGCCCTTCGCCACAGAAAAGCGCCCACGTAGGCGGCGGCGAAGACAAGGGCGAAAACAGTGGACAGCCAGACTTGGCCGAACCTCAGGGAGGTGGCCCAAGGAACGACGAGGCCAAAAGCGCCTAACAGCGCGCCTTCGAAAATCCCGAAGGCCGCGACGAACCAGCCAATTTCGGCCCGGGAGATCATACCGGCGCACACCCGGAGCGTTCCGAACGCGGCTGCCGCCGTGCCCCACCCCCCCGCGACGTACCGGAGGTCATCGGTCAAGCCGAGGCCCAGGGCTCGGGCCAGAACCCCGGGCAGGAAGAGCATTATGACCGCCAGGGTGATATCGCCGATTCCGTTGGCGATCAGGATGACACGCAGGAACCGGTCTGGGCCTTGTTTTTCCATAAAATCCCCCTCCCGGAATATTTCGACTGGCCGGCCGTCAGGGACATCCTAAGCCGGCGGGAAGCCCGGCGTCAATCCACATTCCGGCCGCCTCGAGGGTCTTCCCTCTCCACTAACAAGCTTGACGGCTTCATGAGAAATTCTTGACAAGCCCTTGACAACTCCACCGCCCGGGAAAATCATAATGACGGCAGATGGAGGGACGTATCATGAGATCTTCGACCGCCAGGTTTCTCGTTGGCGCGATCCTCATCGGTTGCTTCGCTCTTCCGCCAGGCCTCTCGGCCAAGTCGAAGCGCGGGAGCGAACCTCGTCGTCACCAAGCTCGACGGGAGTCAGGTCTCCGGCGAACTCATCGCCGTCCGATCCGATTCGCTGCTCCTGCTGAGCGGCGGGACGGACCTCACCGTTCAGCGGGCCGAGATCGACAGCCTCAGGATCGTCCGGAGGTCGAAGGCCGGGACGCTCGGCCTTATCGGCGGGGTTGCCGGCTTCGTCGGCATGGGCGGCGTCGTTCTGGCCATAGCGGATGAGGAGGTCGTCGGAAGCAAGGCGGGCGCCGCCGTCCTCTTTGGGTTGCTCGCCGGAGCCGCGGGCGCCGCGGCGGGGGCGATTGCGGGGTCGGTCGCAGGGGTCGATTCGACCGTGGCCATCGCCGGCAGACAGGAGGAGTCCGTTCAGGCCGATTGGAACCGGCTGAGAACCCGGGCCCGGGAGACGAAACTCAAATAGGGGTGTATAACGTGGCCAAGATCGTTCGGCTGACGATCTGTTCGCTCATCATCGGGCTCCTCGTCCCATCGGCAACCCTTTCAGCCCAGGAGGAGCGGGGGGCCGACCTCGTCGTCACCAGGCTCGACGGGAGCCAGGTTTCCGGCGAGCTCATCGCGGTCAAGCCGGATTCGCTCCTGCTCCTGGGGCCCGGAGAGAAGGACGTGAGCGTTGCCTTGACCGACATCGGTCATGTGAGGATAGTGCGGCGATCCCCGACCGGGCTCCGGACGGCCGCCGGGTTCCTGCTGGGCTCGGGGATCGTGGGGATGGCCACGGAACCTCTCGACGAATGGGGGTGGGCGCATGCCGCGGTCGTCGGCCTCGGAGGGGCGATCACGGGGTTGGTCTCCGGCGTGATCTCGGCGAAAGACAGGTCCCTACGCTCCTGGGGAGAGCCGGAGGGCGCGTCGAGGCCCGACCTCGACAGGCTGCAGGGGCTCTCCCGGGAAAGCCGCTCGCGGGGGAGGGCCGGATCGGCGGCGCGATCCCGTTTCCGGATCGGCCTGGCCACGACGATGGGGCCCTTCGACGGCATGCGGTACCAGGCCCGGGACGTTCCCTGGCGTTTGCCGGAGGACCCCCCTCCGGAGGAAGCCCTCCCTCGGGTCACGGAGTTCTATCTGAATTACAGTCCGGAGCTGGCCTCCCCGGCTCCGTTCAGCCTGGGCTACGAATGGACCGAGCGCTGGATCTCCGAGATCGAGCTTTCCCTGTGGGGCAAGGACATGGAGGCCTACGCGAACACATATCCCTCCTTCGTATCGACATCCGACAACAAGACCTACCAGGCGTATGTCAGCGATCCCCTGCGGGTCGGATACGATTACGTCCTCGTCGGCATGGCGTACCGCCCGGTCGTTCCCTCGCTCGGGCGCAAGGCGGCCGTCGAGATCGGGATCTCGGCCGGGCCGGCCTGGGTCAAGATCGAACCGGCAGGATCGCTCATGCCCGCGGAGAAAAAGACCGTCCCGGCCGTCCGGATCCGCGCCGCCTACGATCATTATTTCACGCCATCCTTCTTCCTGGGCGTTTACGGCGGTTATCGATACAGCGAAGCGAGCTTCGCTCCGGCGACCGTGACACGGGAGCTGACGTTCCACGATCGGGACAACTGGGAGGATCCGGCCGAGCCGATCACGAGTCAGGTCGAGATGACGCTTCCCGCCAGGGAATTCTCCTGGAGCGGAGTCGTCTACGGACTCAGGATCGGATTCAGGATCTGACGGCCTGGCCGGGCCGCAAGCGTATTGACAAGCTTGGGTCATAAGCGGAATATGGTGGCAATTGGGGAGGGGGACCCTTATGAGCCACACCACCGGTAAATTCATCGCCGTCGTATTGATGGCCGGGTTGTTGGGCCTGCCGGCCGGGCTTTCGGCCAAACAGTGGCGGGGAGCCGACCTCGTCGTCACCAAGCTCGACGGGAGTCAGGTCTCCGGCGAACTCATCGCCGTCAAGCCGGAATCTCTGCTCCTTCTCGACGCGGCCGGATACGACGAGAGCATCGCCCTGGCCGAGATCGAGTCCGTAAGGATCGTCCGGAAATCGAAGGCGGGGCTGCTCGCCGGTCTGGGAGGGGCGGCCGGAGCCATCGGCGGGATCTTCTGGGGCAGCGCCGACCCCGAACTGAAAGATCAGGGAGGCGTCCTCCTGGGCATAGGGATCTTCGGGGGCTCGGCGGCGCTCGCGGGACTGGCCCTGGGCGCGGTCAAGGGGATCGACACGACCTTCGCCATAGCCGATGAGCCCGAAGCGACGGTCCAGGCGTATTGGCACAAGCTGCGGGCGTACTCCCGGGAAGTGCGCTTGAAGGGAAGGCCGGCCCCGATAGCAGCAACGCCGGCCCGGCGACAACCTCCCGCCGCCCCTTCGGCTCCCCCGCCGCCGCTCGCTGCGCCGGCTGAGCGGCGGCCATCGCGCTGGGATCTCAAGCTCTCGGGTCAGGGTCACTTTGGAACGATGTCCGGATCATCCTTCGGGGACGCCTCATTCCTAGTCCTCGACGAGACCGGTTCCGGACAGGGACCTCATGACGCAACTCTCAGGCAGTGGAATCGGAGCGGGGGCAATGGCTTCGCGGGACTCGCCCTCGGCCTCCGCTACTTTTTTCAGGAACGGCTGGCGGCGGAGATCGAGCTCTTCGACCTCGGAAGCAGTTCGAGCGGCGTCGAGGGCGAGTTGAGATACGTGTCCGCGGCGGACAGCCTGACCTATACATCCTATTTCTATAGGAATCTAAGGGCCCGTTTCACCGGGCTGCTCGCCGGCCTGACGTTCCGTTCCGCCCGGCCGACGGCGTTCCGGCGCCACATCCTCGAATTCGGAGCGGCCGCCGGCCCGACCTTGGTCCGGGGCATCGGGGCCCCTTTCAATCCGGACGGCATTCCGAATCCCATGGGCCAAACGGTCATCCTCTCGGGGCGGGCCCAAGCCGCCTACGATTTCTATTTGTATCAGAGCCTGTCGCTGGGCATCTTCGCCGGCTTCCGTCTCATGGGGACGACGATCACCGGCATATCCGCGTCGGGAATCGAGCCCTTCTTCGAGGAGGGCATCCCCGGGGTAGACGCGAACATGCATTTGACCGAGATCCTTTTCCCCGACCTGCCTGTCAGGGCGAGCGGGCTTTACTGGGGTTTGCGGATCGGATTCAGGCTCTGAAGTTTCGAGGAGGACGCATGAGAGCATTCGCCGCCAAACTCACCGCGTGCGGTCTTGCCGCCTTCTTCCTCTTTGCCCCAGCCCGTCTCTCGGCCAAACAACGGCGGGGCGCCGCCCTCATCGTCACCAAGCTGGATGGAGCCCTGGTCTCAGGCGAACTCATCGCCGTCAGGCCGGACTCGCTTCTCCTCCTGAGCGACAGCCGGGACCTGTCCATTCCCCTGGCCGAGGTGCAGATCGTCAGGATCGTCCGGAGATCCAGGATCTGGCCTTACGCCGGTATTGGAGGGGCCATCGGACTGGCCGGCGTGGGATTCCTGGTGTTGTCGGGAGGAAACGACGTCGATTACGGAACGGAAAAAACCCTGCTCGCCGGAGGTATCGGAGCGCTCGCGGGCACGATCGCGGGCGTGATCAAGGGGGTGGATCCGGTGTTCACGGTTACCGGCCGGCCGGAGGCCGAGGTCGCCCGCTATTGGCTCAAGCTGAGCGCGTATTCCCGGGAAGGGCGGATCAAGGAACCACTCCTGCAGGCCACCCCGCCCCCCGTTCCGCGGCCCTCCGTGGCTCCTCCGAGGCCCCGCCCATCTGCCGCGGCACAGGCGACCTCGCAAGGCGCTCGTCTGAGGATCGCCCTGGGACCATCGTTCCCTTTCGGGACTCAGGGATACCGTACTTCAACTGCATCCGGCTCCTTCCGTTTCCTCGAGAATGTCCCTCTCGGCGAGTCTAACCCCTACGCGGTCTCCTTTTCGCGCGGCCAGGTCAAACAACTCCGGAACGTCTATTTCGGGCCCGTCAGCCTGGCCTACGACATGTCGGACAGGCTGACGACGGAGATCGAGCTGCTCGTCTCGGGGACGGCCAACGGCGTCTGGACCATCGGGGAAATGGCCTTCACGTCGACCGCGGACAGCCTGGAATACACGGCTGGCGCCGGGAGCGATTACGAGACGAACTTCATCTCGATCCTCGCCGGCCTGTCCGTCCGGTCGAAGAAGCCGACGGCCCTGGACCGGCACATCTTCGAGCTCGGCCTCGCGGCCGGACCGGCATTCGTCCGGCTGGACGCACGGCCCTGGGCGACCGGCGCAACGCCCCCGCTGCCTGGCCTCCGTAAGATCTGCCTGTCTGCCAGGATCCAGGCCGCCTACGATTTCTACATCGTTCCGGCCTTCTCCGTCGGCGCCGTCGTCGGCTATCGCTATCTCCAGGCCGATTTTGCCGGTTCAATCTATTCGGCCGATTTCGACTTCCTGGAAACCGGCGGCGGGGAGAACATGCTCACCCGTCTGACCGAGGTCACTCTCCCTGCCCGGCCGGTCGCTTGGTCGAGCCCCTACTTCGGCTTGCGTTGCGGCTTCAGGATCTGATCCCCTCCGCGCCTTGACCCTCCGGGCGAGGGGCGGTATCATTCGGCTTCGACGTTTCCCGCATTCCCACCTCAGGAGGTCGCCATGTCGAACCGGATCAGCCTCAGGACCGTTCTCATCGCGTCGCTCGCCCTCGCTCATCCTGGCCGCGGCCGTCACGCCCGCGTCCCTCGACGCGCAAGCCAAGGCCAAAACGCCCGCCGCGAAGGACGCCGATCCCTACGCCGACCTCTCCCTCGGCGCCTTCAAGCTCCGGTCGATCGGCCCGGCCCTGACCTCGGGCCGCATCTCGGACTTCGCCGTCGATCCGCGTAACAAGTCCGCGTTCTTCGTCGCCTCCTCCTCGGGCGGCGTCTGGAAGACGGCGAACGCCGGGACGACCTTCACTCCGGTCTTCGACGCCCAAGGCTCCTACTCCATCGGTTGCGTCGTCCTCGATCCCTCGAACCCGAACGTCGTCTGGGTCGGGACCGGCGAGAACAACAACCAGCGCAGCGTCGGCTACGGCGACGGCGTCTACAAGTCCGTGGACGGCGGCGCCACCTGGAAGAACGTGGGCCTCAAGGCCTCCGAGCACATCGGCATGATCGCCGTCGACCCGCGGGCGACGGACACCGTCTACGTCGCGGCCTACGGCCCGCTGTGGAGCCCGGGCGGCGACCGCGGCCTCTACAAGACGACCGACGGCGGCAAGACCTGGGCGGCCGTGCTCACCGTCGACGAGAACACCGGCATCAGCGAGGTCCACCTCGACCCGCGCGATCCCGACGTCCTCTACGCCACGGCCCATCAGCGCCGCCGCCACGTCTTCACCCAGATCAGCGGCGGGCCCGGCTCGGCCGTCTACAAGTCCACGGACGCCGGGAAGACCTGGGAGAAGATGGTCGCGGGCCTGCCCGGCGGCGACCTCGGCCGCATCGGCCTGGCCATCTCGCCCGTCGTCCCGGACCTCCTCTACGCCATCGTCGAAGCCCAGGAGGACAGCGGCGGCTTCTACCGCAGCACGAACGGCGGGGCCTCCTGGGAGCGGCGGAGCGCCTACACTTCGAGCGGCAACTACTACCAGGAGCTCGTCTGCGATCCCAAGGACCCGGAGCGCGTCTACTCCATGGACGTCTTCCTCCAGGTCAGCGACGACGGCGGCGCGACCTGGAAGGCCCTCGGCGACGAGAGCAAGCACTGGGACTCGCACGCCCTCTGGATCGATCCCGCCAACACCGATTACTGCCTCAACGGCAACGACGGCGGCGTCTACGAGTCGTTCGACCGCGGCCGGACCTGGAAGTACATGCCCAACCTGCCGGTGACCCAGTTCTACAAGGTCGCGACCGACAACGACACGCCGTTCTACAACGTCTACGGCGGGACCCAGGACAACTACAGCCTGGGCGGCCCGTCCCGGACGACGAGCGCCCACGGCATCGTCAACGCCGACTGGATCACGACCGACACCGGGGACGGCTTCGAGTCGGCCGTCGATCCGGAAGACCCGAACATCGTCTACGCCCAGTCCCAGCACGGCTATCTGGCCCGCTTCGACCGCGCGAGCGGCGAGTCGACGCCCATCCAGCCCAAGCCGCGCAAGGGCGAGGCCGAGTACCGCTGGAACTGGGACTCCCCGCTCTTCGTCAGTCCCCACTCGCACACCCGGCTCTACTTCGCCGCCAACAAGGTCTTTCGCAGCGACGACCGCGGCGATTCGTGGACGGTCGTCAGCGACGACCTGACGCGCCGCCTCGACCGCAACACGCTTCGAGGTCATGGGCCGCGTCTGGCCGATGGACGCCGTGGCCAAGAACGCCTCGACCTCGCAGTACGGCAACATCGTCGCCCTCGACGAATCGCCGCTCGCCGCGGGCCTGCTCTACGCCGGGACCGACGACGGGCTCATCCAGGTGACCGAGGACGGCGGCGCGAACTGGCGCAAGATCGACAAGTTCCCCGGCGTCCCCGACCTGACCTACGTCAACGACATCGTCGCCTCGCACCACGACCGGGCGACCGTCTACGCCGCCTTCAACAACCACAAGCGGGGCGACTTCAAGCCCTACGTCCTGAAGAGCACGGACCTCGGCCGGACCTGGACCTCCGTCGCCTCGGACCTGCCCGGGCGCGGCTCGGTCTACGCCCTGGCCGAGGATCATGTCCGGCCGGACCTGCTCTTCGCCGGGACCGAGTTCGGTCTCTTCGCCACGCTCGACGGCGGCAGGCACTGGAAGAAGCTCGGCTCGGGCCTGCCGACGATCGCCGGTCCGTGACATCGACATCCAGAAGCGCGAGAGCGACCTCGTCCTGGCCACCTTCGGCCGCGGCTTCTACGTCCTCGACGACTATTCGCCGCTGCGCGACGTCAAGCCCGAGACCCTCGGGCAAGGACGGGCACCTTTTCCCGGTCAAGAGCGCCTGGATGTTCGTCGAGAAGATGCCCCTGGGCGGCCTGGGCTCCCGCGAGAAAGGCTTCCAGGGCGAGAGCTACTTCTCCGCCCCCAACCCGCCGGTGGCCGCGGCCTTCACTTACCATCTCAAGGACGCCCCGAAGTCCCTCAAGGACAAGCGGAAGGAGGAGGAGGCCGCGCTGGTCAAGGCCGGCAAGCCCGTCCCCTACCCGACCCGCGAACAGCTGAAAGCGGAGCAGGACCAGGAGCCCGCGGTCCTGCTCTTCACCGTCGCCGACGAGGACGGCCAGGTCGTCCGCGTCCTCCGCGAACCGGCCCGCAAGGGCCTCAACCGGGCGACATGGGACCTCCGGTACCCGGCGCTCGAGCCGACCAGCCCGGCGCAGGCGTCGCCGGCGTCCTCGGGCCCTTCGGCCACCTTCGTCGTCCCCGGGACATACGCGGTCTCGCTTGCCTCGTGCATCGATGGCAAGATCACGGAGCTCGCCGGGCCGGCGAAGTTCGAAGTCAAGTCGCTCGCCGCGGTCTCGCTTCCGGCCCAGGACCGGGCCGAGCTCGCCGCCTTCCAAAAGAAGGTCCGCAAGCTCTATAACTCCGTCACGGCCGCCTCGAGCACCCTGCGCGAGCTCGGGACGCGCGCCCGAGCACTACCGGGCCTCGCTCAAGAGCGTCACCGTCCCCCATCAGGACATCCTCGATTCCATCAAGACCCTCGAAGCGAAGCTCGAGGCACTGCAGCTCAAGATGTTCGGCGACAGGGTCCTCTCGCGCCTCGACAAGGACACCTTCCCCGGGATCGCGAACCGCATCGGCGGAGTCGCCGGGGACACGGCCGGCTCGACCTCGGCCCCGACCAGGATGCAGCGCGACGGGTACGCCATCGCCGAGGAGGAATTCCGGCCGGTCTACGAAGAGCTCAAGAAGATCCTGGCCGAGGACGTCGCGGCCATCGAGAAGCGGCTCGACGCCGTCGGCGCGCCCTACACGCCGGGCCGCCTGCCGGATTGGAAGTAGAGGCCATCCGAGGAGGCCCGGGAAATGTACTTCTGGTACGTATCCCCAGTCCGGAGCGAATAGGCGAGGGGACATGTCCCTCGAGGCTAGGGGCTGCCCAGAGGGCTGTACTTCTGGGGCGTGTCCCAAAGGAGAACGAGAAGGAGAGATAACATGGAGACAAAAGCAAAGCCTAGCCCGGAGGCTGCGTGCGCTCTCAGGATTTTCTCGCTCCTCCTCGCCGTTGTCCTGGCGGTCGCTTTCGCCGCCGGTCCCATCCCGGCCGTCGCACGGGCCCGCGCTGCGGCGGCGCCCCGGTTATCCATCACCGTCTCCATGAACCGGCCGGCGAGCCACTACTACCACGTCGTCGTCCGCGCCGAGGGGCTCAAGGGAGAGACCCAGGACTTCAAGATGCCGGTCTGGACGCCGGGCTACTACCGCATCATGGACTACGCCAAGTTCGTCAAGGACTTCCGGGCGGAGGACGGCGCGGCCGCCCGCTCGCCTGGGAGAAAACGGCCAAGAACACCTGGCGCGTCCGCACCGGGAAGGCCGCGGCGGTCGTCGCGAGCTACGACGTCTACGCTTTCACCCGCTTCGTCGCCGACAGCTACCTCGGCGACGACGGCGGTTTCATCACTCCGACCGGAGTGTTCATGCACGTCGCCGGCCGCCTGAACGACCCGGTCGAGCTCACGGTGGTCCCCCCCACCGGCTGGAAACAGGTTTCGACCGGCCTCGACCCGGTCGCCGGGCGCCCGAACACCTTCACCGCTCCCGACTTCGACACGCTCTACGACTGCCCCATCCTCGTCGGCAACCAGGAGATCCTGACCTTCGAGGCCGCGGGACGACCTCACACCGTCGCGGCCTACGACCTCGGTTCGGTCGACCGCGCGAAGTTCACGGGAGACCTCGAGAAGATCGTCGAAGCGGCGGCTGCGCTCATGGGCGAGCTCCCCTACCGGCACTACACGTTCCTCATCATCGGGCCCGGAGGGGGCGGTCTCGAGCACCTCGAATTCGACGGCCGTAACGCTCAATCCGGAATCGCTCGCCGACGCGCGCGGCTATCTGGGCTGGCTGAGCTTCATCGCCCACGAGTACTTCCATCTCTTCAACGTCAAGTCCATCCGGCCGGTCGCCCTCGGCCCCTTCGACTACGACCGCGAGAACTACACGAACATGCTCTGGTTCTCCGAGGGCGTGACGGTCTATTACGAGTTCCTGCTGCTCAACCGGGCCGGGCTGATGACGCGGGAAGAAGTCCTCGAACGGCTCGGCTCGACCGTCGCCGACTACGAGAACGCCCCCGGACGGCGTCATCAATCGGCGATCCTCTCGAGCTTCGACACCTGGACCGGCTTCTTCGGCCGCAGCGAGCACGCGGCCAACACGTCCATCTCCTACTACGACATCGGCTGCGGGCTGGGGCTCCTGCTCGACCTCAGGATCCGCGAAGCTTCGAAGGGACGTTCGTCGCTCGATGACGTCATGCGGACTCTCTACCGGACGTTCTATAAAGAGAAGAAGCGCGGCTTCACCGACCGGGAGTTCCGCGACGTCTGCGAGAAGGCGGCCGGCGCGCCCCTCGGCGAGATCTTCGACGTCTACGCCGCGACGGTCGAGAAGTGGGACTACGCCCGATATCTCGGCTGGGCCGGGCTCGCGATCGACCTCGAGCCCAGGCCGGACGCGGGGCCCTGGTTCGGCGCCTCGACCCAGGACCAGGGGGGCAGTGCCATCGTCTCGACCATAGAGCCGGATTCGCCGGCCGCCGTGGCCGGCCTTAGCATCCAGGACGAGATCCTGGCCGTGGACGGGACGCGCGTCACTCCTCGGTCGCTTCCGGGCATACTCGCCGCCCGCAAGCCCGGGGACAGGATCGAGGTCCTCTACGCGAGGCGCGGCCACACGGGAGAGACGGAGGTCACGCTGGGCAAGAAGTCCGAGCCGACCTACCGCATCACGCCTCTCGAGGACCCGACGCCGGCCCAAAAAGCCCTCCTGGACGCCTGGCTGAAAATGCCCTAGACGATCGGCCGGCGCCTTCTCGGGATCGAGTTCTTCCCTGGAAATACGCATTCCCTACTATTCTAATAAGATTATGCAACTTTTGGCCGGGTGGCTCCGTCTATAGTGATGAAAAAAGAATGAGAGAAAGAAGGAGAAACCCATGAGATTCAGAACCAAGATCGCCATATTCATCATCGCCGCCGTCCTGTCGCTCGCCGGTTTCGGCGTCCTGGCCGATGCCCTGTCCGCGGACCACGTCATGGCCGCCGCCCGGCCCACGACCCAGGTGTCGGTCCACATCACAAGTTAAGCCGGAGCTTTCAGCGGCCCTAAATAACCCGGCCGGCAGGGGCGTAGACCCTATGAGGTCCAAGATGAACAAGCCGCCCCGAATCCTGCTTTATCTGCTAACGTGTTTGGTTTGCGTGGGAACGGCCGCCGACTCGCTCGGTGCGATCCCGGTCGCCGGGCAGAGCGACGCCGCGACCCTGGCGGCGCTCATCCGCGCCCCGTCTTTCCGGGAGGCGGACAAGCTCGCGGCCAAGCTCCTGGCCGATCCCGCCCTCGACGCTCAGACCACGGCCATGTGCGGCCTCGCCGTCCTCAAAGCGGGCCGCATCGCCGAAGCCGAAGCGATCTTCGAGAAAGTCATCGCGCGCTCGCCCGACGCGCCCGACGCGCATCTCGGCCTCGGCCGGATCGCCCGCATCCGCAACGACGAGGACGCGGCCATCGCCCACCTCCGCCGGGCTGTCCCGTCCGTCGCATTCTTCGATGAATCGCTCCGCCAACTCTGGCGGGCCGCCTGGGCCCGCGGCTTCGTCTCCGACCTACACGACATCCGAACGCTCGCCGAAGAGCGCTACCGGCTGGAATCCCTGCCCCTCCCCTCGTGGCTCACCAACAGCCTCGCCCAGATCGAGGGGCTCGACGCAAAGCGTCTTTTCGACATGGAGGGAAGATTCGAGCGGCTCAGGATCCCGCTCGTCACAGCCGAAGCCCACGGCCGTATCCGGATGATCGCCCTCAAGCTTAACGGCAAGGGCGAGTTTCTATTCCACATCGATTCGGCCTTGGCGGAATTCATGACCTTAAGCCCCCTGTTGGCCGAGGAGTTGGGGCTCTCGCAGACCGGCAGCGCGTCGTCCATCGGCGTCGGGACGGCCGCCATCGCGACCCGCTTCGCCGTGCTGGACAAGGTCGAGCTCGGCGGGATCGCCTTCCGCAACGTACCGGTCATGGTCTCCGACGTCCGGACGCTCCGGGGATTGAAAGAAGGCCTGCTCGGAACGGCCCTGCTCAAGCGCTTCAACGTCGCCATCGACGTCGAGGCCAAAATCATGGACCTCTACCCGCTCGACCGGCCCGAGCTTCTCGCCGCCAACATCGAACGCGCCGCCGTGGCGGCGGACGTACCGCTCTATTGCTACGACGCGACGACCGTCGAGGCCAAGCTCGAGGGGGCGCCGCCCGCGCTCTACATCCTGGACTCGGCGGCGTCCACGAACCTGGTGGACCGGCCCTTCTTCGAGGACCACATCAAGCCGAAGCTCGATCCGGCCCGCATCGTCCAGGGCGGTATCCGGGGCGCGGGCGGCCCACAGACCATTAACCAGGTCGAGGGCCTGACGGTCCGCCTCGGCCCGCTCGTTCTCGGCGGCCTGCAGTTCAACGAGTTCTCGATGGAGACGCTCAACATGATCCCCGGCCGCTACACGGCGGGCTTGCTGGGCAATCCCCTGCTTTGGCCCTACCGCGTCCACATGGATTTCAAGAACGGCCGCCTGATCCTGGAGAAATTCTCCCGCTAGGGGCGAGGCGATCGCAGCGGCTCGGGAGTGCGGACGGCCCGACCGTCGATGAAGACGCGGACGACGCGGCTGCGGTAGTCGAACGGATCCCCGCTCAGCACGACGACGTCGGCGTCCTTGCCCTTTTCGAGGCTCCCGACCCGCGCCGAAACACCCAGGATCTCGGCGGCCGTGAGCGTCACCGCCCGGAGGGCCGTCGCCCTGCCCAGCCCGCCCTTGACGGCGAGCCCCGCCGAAAGGGCCAGCTCCTCCTGGGCCCCGAGCCCCAGGGCGTCCTCGGCCGCGATGGCCGTCTTGATGCCCGCCTTGACGAGCACGGCGGCGTTGGCCAGGCTGACGTCCTTGGTCTCGACCCGCTTCGATCCGATCCCCATCGCGCCGACGACGACGGGGATCCCTCTCTTAGCGATCTCCCCGGCCAATTTGTACGCTTCGGTCGCCCCGACGAGGACGGCCCGGAAGCGGAACTCGTCGACGAGCCGGAGGGCCGTCCGGATGTCGTCGGCCCGGTGGCACTCGACGAAGGCGGTGAGCTTGCCGTCGAGGAGGTCGGCCAGCGGCTCGAGGTCCAGGCTCCGGGGCGGCGCCGGCGGCGGTACCGCGCCCTTCTTCACCTTCGCCGCCACGACCGCGGCCTCGTGGTCCTTGCGTTTCCGCGCGTATTCAGAAGCGTCCAAGAGCGCCTTGCGGACGACGTAGGCGCTGCCCATCCGCGTCCCGGGCAGCCGGCCCTTGGCGCCGAACGCGGCCTTGGGCCCCTCGCCCAGGGTCAGCTTGACCCCGGCCGGCTCGAGCAGGACCATCTCCTCGGCCGTGGCGCCGCGCGGCTTGACCACGACCGTCCGGGCGCCGATGACGTTGGCCCGGCCCGGAGCGATCATGAGCGTCGTCGTCCCGGCCCGCGCCGCCTGCTCGAAACGCTTGTCGAACGGATCCAGGCCGTCGAGGATGCGCAGTCCGGCCGTGACCGGGTCGGAGACCTCGTCGCCTTCGCCGGCCCCGTACCGGTCTCCGAGCCCGATCGAGGCCAGGCATTCCACGAGACCGGGCAGAATCCAACCGCCCTTCGCGTCGAAGACCTCCGCCCCGGCCGGAGCGGACACCTCGTCGGCCTTCCCGATCGCCACGATCTTACCGCCCTCGATGAGAATGGCTCCCTCCGCGATTTCCGGACCCGAGACCGGGACAACCCGGCCCCCGCGGACGACGAGCGGCTTGTCCGCCCCGATAAGACCCACGCCCGCCGTCAGCACTACGAAAAGGATCGCCGTGCCAGCTCGTTTCATCTGCGCACCGCCCTTCACTTCGGTTCCTTCCCGGCCTCGAAGACGACCCGTCCGTCGATGAACACCGTGAGCGCCCGCGTCGCGACGTCGAACGGATCGCCGTCGAAGACGACGAGATCGGCGTCCTTGCCCGGCTCGAGGCTGCCGATCCGGCCCTCGAGCCCCATTGTCCGGGCCGGGTTGAGCGTGATCGACCGGAGCGCCTGCCGCGGGTCCATGCCGTACTTCACGGCCACGGCCGCTTGATAGCGGAGGAACGACTGCTGGACGACGTCGGCGTCGGTCATGATGTCGACGGGAACGCCCTTGTCCGCGAGGTACCCGGCCAGATTGACGAGGCGTCCCTCGTCGTCGTAGGCCGTCATCTGCGGACCGACGACCACGATGACGCCGCGCCGCGCCAACTCGCCGGCGACCTTGTAGGCTTCCACGGCGTGGCCGAGCGAGAGCCGCAGGAACTTGAACTCGTCGGCCAGCCGGACCGCGGTCATGATGTCGTCGGACGAGTCGACGTGGATGTGGACCGGGATCTCGCGGCGGACGACCTTGAGCAGGGCCTCCTTGCCGAGGTCCCGGGCGGGCGGCGCGGCCTTCGGGTTCTTGGCCTTCTCCCCGTCGTACCGCTCTAGAGCCTGGCCGTATTCGGCCGCTTCGACGAGCGCCTTGCGGACGAGGTAGGCGGCCCCCATCTTGGTCGTGGGCATGACGCCCTTGGCGGCGTAAGCGCCCTTGCGGCCGAGGGCCATCTTCATGTCCGCGGGGAACAGGATGACCATGTCGTCCACGGTGCCGCCCCGGAGCTTGAGCACCGCCGACTGACCGCCGATGACGTTGCCGCTCCCCGGCCGGGCCACGACCGTCGTCACGCCCTCGGCCAGGGCCCGGCGGAACTGGAACTCGTCGGGCCCCTCGCCCTCGGGATGGATGGAGTCGACGATGCGCAGCTCCGGGGTCACCGGGTTCGACGTCTCGTTGTCCTCGGTGACGCCGCCCGAGGGGCCGAGACCGAGGTGCGAGTGCGAATCGACCAGCCCGGGCGTGACGACCCGGCCCGCGACGTCGACGATGCGCGCGCCGGCCGGCACCGGGACCTCGCCCGCTTTGCCCACCGCCTTGATCCGGCCGCCTTCGATGAGGACGATCCCGTTCTCGATCTCGACACCCGTTCCGGTCAGGACGCGGGCCCCGACCACGGCCGTCACGCCGCCTTCCTGGGCCTCGGCGGACCGCATCGCTCCGCCCGCCATGGCGCCGGTCAAAGCCAGCGCCAGCCCCAAGGCCGCGCCGGCCGTCAGTACTTTGTTCAAGGTCATGAGCGCCTCTCCTTTTCGCGAGAGCCGATATTATGGAGGGCGCCGGGGAGAGTCAAGCGGCTTGAAAATGTCCGGAGCCCCGTTATACATTTGACCTCCCGGAGGCCGACCATGAGAATCTCCCGAAAGCCCGCAGCCTTCCCGCTCCTCGCCGCCCTCGCCTGTTCGCTCCTCATCCTGTCGCTCGCGGCCGCGGAGCGCGGCCCCGCCGGGACGCCGGCAGGCGCTCTCGCGCCGGCCGAACCGCCGGACGGCGAATGCTTCACCGTCCTCGTCGGCCGGAAGGCCAGCGCCGACGGCTCCGTCATGGTCGCCCACAACGAGGACGACCGGGGCGACATCGTCGTCAACCTGCGCAAGATAGCCCCGGGCGAAACCGGCGGCGGAGCGGCGGGCCTCCTCTGGATCGAGGCCACGACCCAGGAGTTCGCCGACAGCTTCATCAACGAACACGGCGTCCTCGTCACTTCCGACAGCTGTCCGTCGCGCGTCACGGCCGAAGATTACACCGACGGCGGCATCGGCGGAATGCTCCGCCGGCTCGTCGCCGAGCAGGCGACCTCGGCGCGCGACGCGGTGCGGATCGCCGGCGAGCTCGTCGAGAAGCACGGCTATCGCGCCTCCGGCCGGACCTATTCCATCGCCGACAGGAAAGAGGCCTGGCTGCTGGCCGTCCTGCGCGGGCGCCGCTGGTATGCCCAGCGCGTCCCGGACGACGCGGTGGCCGTCATCCCCAACCACTTCACCATCCGCGGGATCCGGCCGGACGACCCGGACAGCTTCATGGGCAGCCGCCGACATCGTCGAATACGCCAAAACGAACGGCTGGTACGACGAGGCGAAGGACGGGCCGTTCGATTTCAAGAAGGCGTTCGACCGGCCCTCGACCCGCGAGCCCGCCGCCGACGGGAACGCCCTGCGCCACTGGCGGGGGCTCGAGCTCATCACCGGGAAGCGCTGGGAGCTCCGCCGCGACTATCCGTTCTCGGTCGAACCGGCCAAAAAGGTGACCCCCGAAGCCCTGATGGCCATCCTCCGCGATCACTACGAGGGAACGGAATACGACGCCACGGACGGCTACAAGACCGGCACGCCGAACCGGACGAAGTTCCGGACGATCTGCACGGCCTCGACCATCAACGCCTTCGTCGTCTCCCTCGACGCGCAGCGCCCCGAACCCCTCTCCGCGGCCGTCTGGCTGGCCATGGGCAAGCCCGACACGACCGTCTTCCTGCCGGTCTATTACGGCGTCGGGAGCCTGCCGGCGGGCGCGCTGTCGCTCAACGCTAAGGTCCTCGAGCTCGAGAGGGCTGCCGAGGCCGACTACGGCCCGATGATCGGGAAGCTCGAGCGGGTGTTCGCCCCCGCCGAGAAGGCGTTCCTCGCGGACCGTCCCAAGTTCGAGAGGGAATTCGCGGCCCTCTACAGGAAAGACAAGGCGAAAGCCACTGAAGAAGCTCGACGCGTACGTCGCCGCCGCTTTCGCGAAGGTCGAGACGCTCACCGGCAAGCTGCTGACCGATTAGGCGGACGCCCGGCGGTCACGGGAAGGGCGTCAGTTCCTGGCCTTGAGGATGTAGAGGTTGTGGTAGCGGAGGAACGTCTCGATCCGGACGATCTCGAAGACCGACAGTCCGACGATCTCCTCGACCCGCTCGCGGGTCAGGAAATGACGCTCTCCCGAACGGGCCGGGTCCCTGTCCATGATCACGACGGTCGCGCCCGGCTTGAGCGCGGGGAGGAGATTCGCCAGGAGCTCGACCGGCTTCTCCAGGTCGTGGAAGGCGTTGACGATGAAGACCATGTCGAGCGACGCCGGCGGGAAGCGCGGGATCCTCGACGCTGCCGAGGACGGTTTCGATGTTCTGGAGCTTCTCGCTCTCGCGTCTCCGTTCGATCGCGCCCAGGGCGGAGCCGTCGATGTCGTTGGCGTAGACCTTCCCGCTCTGACCAACCCCCTTGGCGAGCCAGAACGTGAAGTAACCGCGGCCCGCGCCGACCTCGCCGACGACCATGCCGGGTTTGACCCCGGTCGCCTCCATGACCTTGTCGGGTTGCTCTATCTTGTCGCGCGACGGATTGTCGTATTGGGCGGCGCCCGCCACGAGGATCACTGCCCGAGAGAACGGCCGCTGCCAAAACGCTCGTTTTAGTCTTGCGCATCGTTTATTCTCCCCGCCAATAGCCAGCAACTTTCATGCCATTGAGGGGATATGGGGGAGCGCCAATTCGAGGCGCAATTATTCTTTACATCAGGCGCGGTTCGGGCCGGCCTTCATTTGACAGCCGACCCGGCTCGTTCCTATACTGGGGCCACATCTGGGGATCCAGCGAAGGAGGTCTCACGTGAAGCCTATCATTGTTTTCATTTCGGTCTTTATTGCGCTCGGCCTCGCGAGCGCCTCCGGAGCCGGGGGACAGCAGACCCCCCAAACCAAGGAGATCATCCTCAAGCCGGGTCAAATAAGCGAGGAGATCGCGGCCTGGCAAAAGCAACTGGAAGCTCTCGAGGATGATATCCGTGATCCCACCAAGATCTGGGTCAAGCTGGAACCGGGCTACGATATCGCACTGGAGGAAGAGGAGGTCGTAGACCAGATCAAACGACTTTGGCTCCTGGATTTCTTCTTCAAGTCCATATGGAATCAAGAACTCGGGTTCGAGAGGGCGATGTGGACCGAGCGGAGGGTCATTGTGGAAATGGACGCCGCCGTCAAAGCCACCTACAACGAACTGATGAGGCAGGACCGGGCGATCCGGGAGGAGAAAGAAAAACTGGCCCGGCGGCTCGGGGAGATCATCCAGGGGCTCGAAAGGAAGCGGGCGGATATGCTCGCGGCGAAGCCGGAACAGACCGGCACGCCCCAGTTCAGGCCGGACGAAGCCACCGTGACCGAGTCCGAAAAAGCGGCCGTCCGGAGGGACCTCGAGCCGATCCGCCTCAATGAGAGGTGGGACCTCAGGGACCACGGCTACGTCCTGGGCTATCTCGACAGAAAAGTCAAAACCCCATCCCAGCTCCGCTTGGTCAAAAAGCTCATCGCGGACATCTCCGCCTGCTACCAGGCCTTTAACGCGGAGAACGCCCAGATCGCGGCGGCGGCCAAGGCCGGCAATTGGATGCCCGGGCAGCGCATCGAAGCAGGCTCCAAGGCGCTCAACGACAGAGACGCCCGCCTGCAGCAGATCAAGGCCTCGTTCGAGGACGACTGGCTGGCGCCTTAAGCGCGCTTGCGGCCGTAGACGAAGTCGCCGACCCGGCGCATCCGCTCGAGCTCGACCTCCGTCATCGGCCCGGCGTCGAGCAGGGACAGGTTCTGCCGCATCTGCTCGACCGTCTTCGCCCCGGACATGCAGACGTCGACCGCGGGGTGGGACAGGACGAAGCGGTAGCAGTCGGCGGCCGTCGGCGGCTTCTCGCCCGGCGGCATCTTCGCGGGATTCAGGAGCTTTCCCCAGCGGGTGGCGGTGAAAGCCACCAGCCCCGGGCGCCGCTCCTTCCCGACGCAGGGGAAGATGTCCTGCTCGGCCCCGCGGTGGGCGGCGTTGTAGCGGAAGTGGATGACGTCGAAATCCCCGTCCCCCGCGAGCGCCCCGCAGAGCTTGCGGCTGTGGCTCGAGAGGCCGATCGCCCGGACGAGCCCCTTTTCTTTCATCTTGAGGGCCCCGTCGACGAGCCGGCGCGGCGGCATCTTCGAGAAGTAGCCCAGGATGAGGACGTCGGCGTGATCGAGCCCGGCGCTCTTCAAGCCGCGCCGCAGCAACTTCTCGGTCATGAAGTTGTTGTGGGCGTAGGAGAACGCGGCCAGCACCAGGCGGTCGCGCTGGCCCTTGGCGACGATGTTCCGGATCGCGTCGCGCATCCCGGGCAGGTAGCCCTTGATGACCGTCCCCCACGTGAAGTAATTACAGCCCTGCTCGAAGGCCTCTTCGATGGCCGCCGCGGGCGCTTTGTAGCCCGAAGCGATGCCCAGGCGCCCGACTTTAAAGCCCGTCCTGCCCAGCACGACCGGTTCACGGAAGCTCATTGTTCGACTCCTCCAGCTCGTTCAGCCACTCTTCGATTGCCCTGAGGTGGAGGTCGATCGTGGCCGCGATCCCTTCCGGCAAGGCGATCCCCCTAGCGGCGCAGTATTCGGCGAGCGACGCATCGATGTCCTGCCAGGCGGAGATCGGCGCCGGGTCGGCCGCCTGGTCGGACAGGATGCCCGTGCCTTCCATGCCCGTTCCCGTCGCCTCTCCCCCGTCCTCCTCTACTCCGCCCGCCACCGCCTCGATCTTCCCTTCGACCCCGAGCCGCTCGAGGAGTGCCATCATCCGGTGATAAACCCGCCCGTAGCGGTCCGACCATTCGAAGTAAGGCGCGACGCCCTGCGGCCCGAGGAAGCTTGCCACCGTCCCATCCGTCCCGAACTCCGCCTCGCAGCCTTCCTGCTTCGGGAAGACGGCGAAACGCTCCTCGCCCGCCCCGTCGACCGCCCGCCCGAGGGGGTAGAGCCGGCAGACGAGCGGCCGCGCGGGATGCACTTGGCAGCCGCCTCCGGACGACACGAAAACGCACGTGCCGCCCTCGTCGGCCCGGAGCGTCGTCCCGCCGTTGGCGGAATAGCGCTCGAGGAACTCCGTCGTGCTTATCCCCAAAAAGCGCGACATCTCCAGGACTTCGTGGGGACCGACGCAGATGACCTTGCCGGAGCAACAGCGGCCGCACGCCCGGCAGGCAAAGGAGAAGGCGCTCGTGCGATCGAGAAGGAAATCCAACGGCGCGGCTTTAGTGCTTGCCCTGGATCGTCCCCAGGTTCCGCAGCATCGCGCCGGACCGGAAGAGCTTGATCTCGACGACCGCCGTCACGTCCGACTCGAGATGCTTGGCCACCCGGGCCGGGATGGCCGATGAGTGCAGGAGCGTCGCGCCGTCGTACCACTTGATCTCGGCCTTCTCCCACTTGTGCTGGACGATGTGCTTGTCCTGCACGACGTGCTTGTCCTGGACGACGCCGAGCGTCTGACTGCCGTGGAGGAAGCCGAACGACGTGCAGAACGCCGCGGCCGTCCCGGCCAGCTTGAGGACATCGCGCCTGGATAGATTTTTCGTCCCTTCTGGCTTGTCCATGGCCTCATGCTAAGCCCGCGCCAACGCGCTTGTCAAGGCCGCCGCCCCTCGCCCCCTCCCCCGGCCGGCCGCCCGTTTCGACTCCCCCGGGCCGCCCGGGGTATAAATGGGCTTCATTTCGAGCAAGGAGCGCCCCCATGGAACGGACCCTGGCCATCGTCAAGCCCGACGCCACGAAAAAGCGGATCATCGGCAAGATCGTCGCCCGCATCGAGGAAGAGGGCTTCACCATCGTCAAGATGCGGATGGCCCATCTGACCAAGGACGAGGCCAAGGCCTTCTACGCCGTCCACAAGGAGAAGGGCTTCTTCGACAGCCTGTGCGAGTTCATGTCGTCGGGCCCGGTCGTGCTCATGGCCCTCGAGGCCGAGAACGCCATCAAGCTCTGGCGCGAGACGATGGGCGCCACCGACCCGGCCCAGGCCAAGCCCGGCACGCTCCGGCACACCCACGGCTTCTCCATCGAGCGCAACGCCGTCCACGGCTCGGACGCCCGCGAGACGGCCGAATGGGAGATCGCGCACTTCTTCAAGAAGTAGGGACTCGGGGCCGGCCCTCCAACGGGCCGTTCCCCCGACGCGAGCGTCGGCCGGAAAGGGGGTTCCCGATGAGTGAAATCAAACGCGTGCCCGCGCTCCCGCTGTACCTGCTCGCGTTCCTGGCCCTCACCACCATCTGCGCGTGCCGGCGCCCGGCCGAGCCGGCGCGGCCCGTCCGGAACCTCCGCGCCCTGGCCAGGCTCTACGGCTGCTTGAGGTATTTCCATCCGAGCGACGAGGCCGCCAGGGTTGACTGGGACGCCTTGGCCGTTTACGCCGCGAGCAAAGTCAAGAACGCGCCGGACGACGCGGCCCTCGCGGCCACGCTGGAGGAAGTGTTCCGCCCCGTCGCCCCGTCGATGACCCTTCGCCTGGGGGGCGGGGCATGGCCCGCCGGGGACGCGACCGCCGCCCCCACGCCTCCGGACACCGCCTCGAAGCGCGTCTCCTGGCAGCACCTGGGCGTCGGCACGGGCGCCGCAGACTCCATCTACCTCAGCCTCCGGCTCAACCGGCCCTACGAGCCGACCGGCCAGGCCACATTGGGCGGACACGGCATCGATGTCTCCGGACACGCCGGCAAGACCGTCAGGATGAGTGCCTGGGTCAAGGCCGTGACCCGCGGCTCGAACAGCCAAGCTCAGCTCTGGCTCCGCGTCGACCGCCCCTCCGGCCGCGGATTCTTCGACAACATGTCGGATCGGCCCATCCGGACAGCCGAGTGGGCGGAATACACGATCGCCGGCCCCCTCGCCGCCGACGCCCGAAGGGTCGCCTTCGGGGCCCTCGTTTTCGGAAAAGGCGAATTCATCGTCGACGGGTTCCGCCTATCCGTCACGGACGCGTCCGGCCGCGAGGAAGCGCTCGCCGTGCAGAACGGAGGCTTCGAAGAGGGCGAGGCCGGCCCCGCGCCGCTGGGTTGGGGCATCACGAGCCCGACCATGGATTCCGGCGTCCGGGAGGGCGACTGCCGCGAGGGCAAACGCGCCTTCGCCTTCGCCTCGAAGGTCCAGCCCTACACGATGCCTCTCTTCGAGAAGCGGGCCCCGGCCGACGGCGTCGCGGACCGCGAGCTCGTCCCGGGCCTTTCCGCCCGCATCCCTCTCAGCCTCGGATCGGACGAGACGGGCACGATACCCCGGGCCGCGGCCGGCACCCTGGACGCCTTGACCGCGACCCTCGACGTCTTGACCCGCGCGCCCTTGAGCGGCCGAGATGAGAGCGTCCGGCTGGGCGACGTGATCATCGCCTGGAACGTCTTCCAGCATTTCTATCCCTATTTCGACGTCGTCGAGGTCGATTGGGACGCGGTCCTGACTCGCGCGCTCGAACGGGCCCTGGCCGACCGGACCGAGGAGGACCTGCTCCGGACGCTGAACTGGCTCGTCGCCCGGCTCGAAGACGGCCACGGCGGCGTCTACCATGCGCTCCAGGCCGGGCTCGGCCTGCCGCCCTTTCGCGTCGAGTGGATCGAGGACAGGGTCGTCGTCACGGCATCGCGTCTGGCGGCGTTCGAGCGCGGCGACGTCGTCCTGGCCATCGACGACAGGAGCGCCGCGGACATCGTCCGGGACGACGAGGTCTACCTTTCCGGCTCGCCCCAGTGGCGGCGCGTCAGGGCGATGGGACAGTTCGGCCTCGGGAAGGCCGGGACGAGATCCCTGGCCAGGCTGCGCCGCGGCCGCGAGACGCTCGAGGTCCCGTTCGAGAGGGCGACGCGGTCCCCCGTCGCCGGCCCGCCGGCCCGCGCGCCCATCGACCGGCTCGAGGAAGGCATCTTCTACGTGGACCTGAGCCGCGCTTCCTGGCCGGACATCGAGGCCCGGATCGGGGAATTGGCCGCGGCCCGGGGCATCGTGTTCGACCTCCGCGGCTATCCCAACGGAAACCACCAGGTCCTGAGCCATCTCCTGCGCGAGCCCGACAGGTCCTCGGCCTGGATGAAGATCCCGCTCGTCGTCCTGCCCGACCGCGAAGGCTGGACCTTCCGGGAGATCGGCTGGAACCTCCCCACGGCGAGCCCGCGGATCGAGGGCCGGGTCGTCTTCCTGACCGACGGCCGGGCCATCAGCTACGCCGAGTCCTTCCTGAGCTTCGTCGAGCACTACAAGCTGGGGGAGATCGTGGGCGAGCCGACGGCCGGGGCCAACGGCAACGTCAATCCCTTCACCCTGCCCGGCGGCTACAGCGTCTCGTGGACGGGGATGCGGGTCGTCAAGCACGACGGCTCCCGGCACCACACGATCGGCGTCCTGCCGACGGTCCCGGTCCGCCGGACCGTCGCCGGCGTCGCCGCGGGCCGGGACGAGCTCCTGGAGAAGGCCCTGGAAGTCATTAAGAGGTGATCCGGCCCGCTCTCACTCGGGCCGGCCGGCGTTGCTCGCGGGCTCGGACGCCCGCGAGACGGCCGAGTGGGAGATCGCGCACTTCTTCAAGAAGCAGCCTGCCTGCCCGGCGTTCTTGACTTCCCCCTGATCCTGCCCTATGCTCCGAGGCGGTCACAATCAGGGGGAATACATACGAATCGCGCATTTCCACGCCAACGGCGCACCTCTGCGCACAGAGCGCCCGCGCCGGCCGCGTAATCGAAAAGGAGAATACCAAATGAGCAGGAAGAGGATCTGGATCCTGGCGGCGATCTTGATCGTGGCAGCCGGGTGCGGGCCCAAGGCCGACAACCCGAAGGACGTTGCCGCGATCAAGGCGATGTCGACGGCCTGGAGCACGGCCCAGACCGCCGGCGACGTGGCCGCACTGGTCGGGCTATTCGCCGACGACGCGGTCAGGCTCTTTCCGAACACGCCAATGATCGTCGGCAAGGAGGCCATCGGCAGGCCCCTTGAGGAGGCGGCAGCCCGCTACCGTCAAGAGGAAGCGGACGTCGCTGAAGACGTGCGTGTCGTCGGCGATCTCGCATACGCGCGCGGCACGTATGTCTACAAGGCAACACCCAAGGTCCCGGGCGAAGCGGTCATCGACGATAAGGGGAAATGGGTCACCGTCTATCGCCGCCAATCCGACGGCTCGTGGAAGATCATCATCGACATGCCGAACTCCGATCTGCCCGCGGTCCAGACGCTGGCGCCTTCAACCCCCGACGAGCTGGCCCTTCTGCAGCTCGAACGGGATTGGACGGCGGCGTGGATGAACCAGGACGCCGGCGTCCTGGACGGCATCCTCGCTGACAGCTACCTGGAAAATCTCCAGGGCAAGATCACGACGAAGTCCCAGTTGCTGGCCGAAGTGAAGTCCGGGATCTACAAGGTGGAAGCGCTCGAAGCGAGTGACATGAGGGTGGTGGTCTTCGGCGACCATGCGGTCGTGAACGGCCTCACCGCTTCGAAGGGCATGGTGCGCGGCCAGGCGGTCAGCGAAAAACGGCGCTGGACGGACACTTACGAGAAGCAGGACGGGCGTTGGCGCGCCGTCTTCACCCACTATATCAATATCGAGTGACGCTCGCGTCGTTCCATGGCCGGTCCGCGTCAGCGCAGGACTTTCGTCGGGCTCAGCCACCCAGGCCGAGCCGTTCCAGTAGCGGATGCCGGCCATGACCGTCTGCCGGTAGGAGTCGTCGAGGACGCTCGTGATCTTGCCGGCCTTCGACCCCGGCCTCGTGCAGCATCCGATAGCCGTGTCCCCAGCCGACCTGAAGGCAGGAGAGGTCGAAGCCGAAGTCGACGATCAGGCCCTCGGCCGTCGTGGCGTGTGATCCACTTGTTCTCCGTGATGTCGACGTTCGAGAACCCGCAGACGTAATGCCCGATCGCCTCGGAGACGTCCGTATAGGGCGTGGTCACGTAATAGAGCTCGGAGCCCGGGCCGACGCCCGCGCAGGCGAATTCCCCCGACTGGGGCGAGCCGCCGCGGACGTCCCGGCGTGTCGAACACGGCGACAGCAGCCGCCGCGGTACTGGTTGTTGACCCCGACCACGATGAGCTCCTCGCGGCCGTCGCCGTCGAGGTCGTGGTAGACGAGCTCCCTCAGGTAGCCGGCGTGCCAGTACTCTCCCGATGAGCGTTCCCGGCCAGTCGAGAACGGCCAGCTGGCAGGGCCAGTCGGGCGCGTGGAATGCCTCGACCACGATCTCGAGCCGGCCGTCGCCGTCGTGGTCGTGGACGATGAACCCGGCGATGCGGTAATCCGGCGCGAATAGACCCTGCCGCCGCAGATGAGCTCCCGGCCGGCGCTTGAAATCGCCAGCGTCTCGGCGCCCCTGCCGGTCGAAGCAAAGAGCCGGCCCTCCCCGGTCTGGTCGGACTGGCCGCCTCGGCGCGAAGAGGACCTCGCGTGTCGCCGTCCGCGTCGATGTCCCTGATGACGAGGCCGGGCAGGAAATTGGCGGTTCTGCCTGTGGATGACCTGGAAGCTCTCCCGGTAGAAGCTCTCGGACTCGAGGTTCTCGATGCCCGGTGTCCCAGCGCCAGAGCTCGCGCTTCTTCTTGTCGTGGACGACGAGATTCGACCCGTCGATCGTGAAATCGGCCGGCTGGCGCCTGCCCCCGATCCCCCGGAGGAGGAAGATACGCCCCCGCCAGGACCAGGACGGCCGCCGCCCCCAGGGCCCAGATCAGGTAGGGGCGCCGCGCTCCGGCTTTCGCCCCGGCTTTGGCCCCGGCCTCGTGGGAGTTCCGGAAGGTCCCCCTGAACCAGGCGTCGAGCTCGTCTTTATAGGCGAAAACGGGGGATTTCTTCTCCCCGCCCTCGGCCCGGTGGACGGGCATGCCGTGGCTGGCCTCCCAGCGGTGGCAGGTCCGGACGTCGCACCCCAGGTAGGCGGAGATGTCCTTCCAGGAGCGGAGGAGGTTGTCTTTGGAGATTTCGCGCATGGTTTCGCCCTGGAAAGCCGATATTGTATTCAACCTATAGACCAAGTCAATCCAGTACATCAACTCCCTAAAACCCAAAATGTCGGACATAACTTATCCACAAGTGAGAATATTTCTTTATTACGCGCATCTATAATATTAGGATAATTTCTAGTATCGTCCGGGCAGAACAAATATCGATGAGCTCAAGTAGCCATAAAGAAGATGAATTCAATGCTATTTTACAAAGTCATGCTCAATACATTAACTATCAAGTTCTCGCCTTCAATTTGCCGAAGCATGGGTTGGATCCCGAAGATGTCATCCAGGACATCAAATTCAGAATATGGACGTTAATTTGCAGGGAAAAAGTCATTAATAATCCTAGGCCGTATATCAGGAAGATCATTTATTCATCAATCATCGACCAATTTCGGAAACATCGCCGAGAAGAAGATTTTTACAGGCTCGAGGCGCATCGGCATGTTACTGAATTAGAATCTTCTTATAACAAAGAAAACCTTCGGAAAATGGCCATGGCGGAGACTGTGGGAAAAGCCGTTGAGCACCTCATCGAAACGAGACGACAGGTCGTTAAGCTTTATCTTTTAAATTTAAATATTCGAGAGATTGCAGGTTATTTGGGAATGAGCCAGGATAAGATTAGGAACCTGCTCTATCGAGGTCTCGCCGACCTAAGAAAACTCATTAAGAAGATGGATACCCCCCATGAAGATAGACAATAGAACCCTGGTGAATCTTTACAGGGAATATATCGAACTGAACGCTGCTTCGCCAAGAAATGATTGTCCCTCATCGGAAAGCCTGGCGAATTCATTCGTGCTTTCGACTTCTCTGCGAGAAAAGAGAAGGATCGCCGACCACATTTCTCATTGCCGATCGTGCAGAAACACATTTATGATCCTTCTACAATTACATCAATGCGATGCCCTTACGGCATTCGACCAAGAAGACGAAAAAAGGAAAGGCCACCCTAATATTCTATTTTCTAAGCTAGTCAATATTTCGCCGTTTTTCCGTGTTTCAAGTGTCTTCGTAGGCCTTGTCCTTATTGCCACTTCGGCACTGCTGATCATTCAAAACTACGAGTTCTCAAGAAGTTCCAGGTCCGGAAATGCGGGCATTAACATGACATATCCGGTTACGACTCATCCAAAAGCCGAAAAACTGATCTTCAGGTGGAAACGACAACCCGAATCAGGATATTACATACTGGAACTTTTTGACGAGGCCTTGTTGCCTATTTGGACAAGTCAAATAACAGATGCGCTGCAAGCTCAGCTTCCGGATGATGTCTATTCGAGCCTTCAAATTGGGAAATCCTATTTTTGGATGGTAACGGGCTTTTCCGAAGACCAGAAGGTCGATGAGTCCCCTTGGCAAGATTTATTATAATCAATAGGCCGTAGGGGCTACGACTAGGGATGCTGGGTTCTAACCAGAGCAGGATTGCCCTGCAATAAGAATCCTGACCAGTAAAAAGGATGCGCCCATGAGGATCGGATCATCTTCATTTTTGCACTGCGAAGAGCCTCGTTAGCACTCCAACCCTTGAGGATATATTTGTAGAACTCTTTCATGAAGATGGCCGTTGATTTGTCATTGATTGGCCATAACGCAGCAATAACCGAACGGGCCCCGGCAATAAAGAACGGACGCGTCAAGCTCATCACGCCTTCCCCCTTCTCGAGAAGGCCTTTCCCGGTTTCGCAGGCAGATAATACAACCATATCGGCGTTTAGGCTGAGCTTATAAATCTCTTCCATTCGGAGGAATCCATCCTCCTCCTGACTCGGACCGGGCGTGAGAACTAAGGCTGTGCGCATGGGATTGGCTTCGTCCAAATAACCATGGCAGGAAAAATGGATGAATCGAAATTCCCATAGAGGCAATTTCTTCACGGCCTCCTCGCTCACAGATCCCCCTGTAATGACCTGTGCCTCAACTCTCGGGAACAGCCCTCCGATTTCAATGGCTTCCTTCCTACTGAATGGGAGTTCGGCAAACGCTATCCTCCGGGACAAGGAGGGTTCCCCTTCAGTACCCAGGGGGAAATCTGCGGAGGCCACATTCGTGCCTGGGGCACCTCCGTACTGAGGCCCCCCTATGGCTAATATGGACCTTTTCCATTCTTCTTTTTGGCTGCCGCCGGTCAACATCCGCAATGTCGATGCGGAAGGGCAATACGATATCGCAAAAGATTCAATGAGATACTTCTCTCTTGCTCCATCGTGTATTCTGATTGTTTCAAACGGAAGGTAATTTAATATGCCGTCAGGAACGACAACGATCGCCTTGAATTCGCTTAGCGCGTTGATAATCTCCGGCGGAATGATCTCTCTCCCGATTCTTTTACTGGCGTCAAAAAGCCACCGTTCACCGATATCCACTTCGGATATGACCTTAAGATAAGCACGCAATGAGCTTTCTATCCTCCCCCTGTTCGGCAAGATGAACAACCTTGCATTCTGTGAAGTAAGGGACAAAAGATAGGATCGATCCTCCCCTAAAAGGTATTCCAAGAGCATCGTTCCCTCTTGAAGGATCTGCCGCCGAACATCATCTAAGTCGCAGATCCTATCTTTTAGACTGCTAAATCCGCCGTTCTCAGTCATGCGGATCT
Source organism: uncultured bacterium (assembly GCA_963743755.1). GTDB lineage: Bacteria > Acidobacteriota > Aminicenantia > Aminicenantales > Saccharicenantaceae > RBG-16-66-30. The sequence continues at coordinate 1,365,667 of CAVUQU010000004.1, read as the reverse complement.
CGGAGAGCATTTGCATATTTTCCTGCGTCTCTAATTCGATTTCATCCCTCGTATTTTGACCCTTATCGGGATGATCCTCACCGCCCCCTAGGCGCTTGGAAAGCTCCGATATATTCCTCGATACTAGGCGGCTTCTATCGGTGAGATTCCTATAATGAACCAGATCATTTCCCTGTTGGCCTTTGCTAAGGCTTTCTAAAAAAGCTTTTGCCTTGGCCCTTTCAACAACATTGAAGATCCTTCCCAAGAGCACTTCTGATGGCCCATCGGCATATTGATCGACCAATATTCTGAGCATTCTATGATATACATCGTTCTTATTACGCGCATAGCCGATCATATAGATGTCCGACGATATCTGGCCGACCTGGACTTCCAACGCCTCAGCAGCCATTTGATAAAACAAAAGTGCCATGGAGTAATTTTTACGTTTTTCGTAGCACTGGCCCAAGCCCATACAGGATTCCATGACGGTACCGGCATAGGAATGGGATGTGCTCAGCTCGTGCGCGGCTTCGTATAATGGTAACGCTCTTTCGACATTATCTTCATATAGACAAGCTGAAGCCATGTTGTTGAGAACGCAGCATCGTTCAAAATAAAGTTCATTTATGCCGAAAACCCGCAAGGCGGATTCGAAGCACGCGCGGGCTTTCGAATACTCGCCCAACTCATTCAATACGACCCCTTTATTATTGAGGGCCACGAGTTCTTGATAAGGCTCAAGGAGCGCCCCTCCCTTCGAGTTAAGGCTTTCTTGGTAATAATTCAACGCGCTTTTCGTCGCCTCGAGGTCGTTCTTGTCAATCCCCCTTCGCAAGTGGAGGCTGGCGAGATTCCCCAGGTCGGCGGATATCGAAATAGGGTCTCCCAGCTTTTTATCGATTGCCAGAGCTCTCGATAAATAGGAACCGGCATTATCGAAATCACCCAAATTGCGATACGAGACAGCGAGATTATTCATACATTCAGCTTCGGTCGCTTCGTCTTTCCCATGCTCCAATCGGACTAGCGCTTTTTTAAGATAGGAGACGGCCAGAGAAAATTGTCCTAACTTTTGATAATAAATCCCTATATTATTGAGGCATCGACCTTCCTCGCTCTTGTGCTCTAATTCGACCGAAATGGCCAACGCTTTTCTATTACATGCCAGAAAACCATCCAGTTTATGTGTCTCCCAATAGCTCATGCCTTGCTGACGAAGACACTTCAGCTCAAATCCGGCGAAACCCGTTTCACGGGCGAGAACGATCGCTTGGTCGAAGAGGCTCAATGATCGGTAGAAGTGTTTTCCACTTCGGGCCTCTTTTCCCTGGCTATAGAGCCTGATGATATCCAAGCATTTTGAACAGAATTCCTCAGATCGTCTATCTTTAACCCTATGAAAAGCCCGCTGAGCTTCAAAAAAATGCTTTGAAGATTCTGAAATATTGCCGAGATTAAAATGAAAGATCGCCAATCTGACTATACATTGGCGTTCGATGAAGAACTGTTGATTTTCGCGGGCCAACATACGCGCCTTATTGAGCTCGCCGATCGCTTCGTCGAATTCTCCGCGGGAACTGAGCCCCGCGGTTCTCAGGAGAGAGCGGAAAAGTGGACTTTGACCATCCCCAGCACTTGCGTTGATCCCTCCAACTCGAAATATCAGTAGCCCCATTAAGAAGAGGATTATTCGAACCGATCCTCGGAGCCGGACATTATTTCTCATCCGATTTCCCCTTCATCATGATTATACGAAGCTGATTATCCGGAATCAACGTGCTCCATTGCCTTTTCCCCCTCCCTCCCCTATACTTTCCCCAATCGCCCGCCAGGAGGCCCCCATGCGCAAGGACGACATCGTGACCCTCACCGGAGAAAGAGACGCTTGTCCCTCGGATAAATTCTCACGCCGCAAGTTTTTGGGCTCCGCCGCGGTCGCCGCGGCCGGGGCGGCCATCGCCCCCCGCCTGATCGGCCAGGACAAGCCCGAGGACCGGAAGGTCCCGGCCGCGCCCCCCGACATCAAGACCAACATCGACGAGGTCCGCTCGATCCCCCGGGTGGAGGGGTCGATGCCCGGGAAGTACCCGGGCCGCGTCGTCAGGGTCGGGACCGGGGCCAACCCCGTCGGGCAGAAGATCGACGGGGACCGGGTGCGCCGGGAGCTCGAGGCCGGCCTGGCCGAGCTCACGGGCGAAAAGAAGCCCGGCAAGGCCTGGCGGCAGTTCGTCGGGCCCAAGGACGTCGTCGGGATCAAGGTCAACCCCATCGGCGGGAAGCTCCTCTCGACCAAGCCCGAGGTCGTGGACGCCGTCATCGCGGGGCCTCGTCGCCGCGGGCGTCGCGCAAGGAGAACATCGTCATCTGGGACCGGCGCCTCTTCCAGCTCCACGGAGGCCGGGTTCACGGCCGACCGCTTCCCCGGCATCCGCATCCTGGGCACGGAGATGATGGGCCCGAACGGCGAGTTCTACGACGAGAAGGGCGAGCTCTGGGCCAAGGACAACATCGACCGCGAGGCCCTGCCCTACGTCGCCGACGTCGAGCAGAAGTACGACGCGGAGACCCTCGGCTACATGATCAACGAGGGCAAGGCGTCCTACTTCACCAAGATCGTCACGCGAGATCGTGACCAAGATCGTCAACGTCCCCATCCTCAAGAACGCCGGGGCGACGACGACCTGCTGCCTCAAGAACCTGTCCTACGGCGCGATCAGCAACACCAGCCGGCTGCACAAGCTCTGGATGAACTCGGTGGTCGAGCCGTGCGCCTTCCCCGTCCTCCGGGACAAGGTCGTCCTCAACATCGTCGACGGGCTCCAGGCCTGCTACGACGGGCGGCCCCGGGCGCCAACCCCAAGTTCATCTACGACGCCAACCTGCTCCTCCTCGGGACCGACCCCGTGGCCGTCGACGCCGTGGCCCACGACGTCATCGTCAAGGAGCGGATGGCCCGGGGCACCCAGCAGGTGGACGACCCGAGGCGGCGAGCGCCGCCTTCCTCGACCTCGCCGAGGGCCTGGGGCTGGGCGTTGCGGCCACGGACAAGATCAAGATCGAGGTGGCGCTGGGGTAAGCCCGCCTTGGCGATGGAATTCTGGAAGGAGGCGCCATGGGATTCCTGAAATCGCTGTTCGGCCCGCCTGATGTCGACGGTCTTCGTGAGAAGGGGGACATCCCGGGACTGATCAAGGCCGCTGGCTCTGGCGATACGGCCGTCAAAGCTCAAGCGCTAGGCGCCCTCGCCGGACTCGGCTCATCCGCCACCAACATCCTGCAGCAGATGACGCTATCCGAAAAGCCACGCGAAAGGGAACGGGCCCTCGGGCACCTCGAAGAGCTGGGCTGGAAGCCGGCAAGCGCGGACGAAAAGACGCTTTTTCTGGTCGCCAAAGGTCAATGGGCTGAGATCGGCGCTCTCGGGCATGCGGCTATCCCGGCACTCAATGGCGGGATCCGGGGTGAGAAATGGGATTATCGCACAAGAACGCCGATCGCGGCGGCCCTGGGTTACAGAGGGGACGACGAGTCTGGCGATGCGTTGGCGGCGGCCTATGTCAACGCGCTTTTCGCTTGCGACGCATATCGTCAAAGGATGAAGGGGATCGTCGGCGCCTCGAAACGCCCCCCCGACGATTGGCTGGAATTTAGCGTTGTCGCGCAAATCGCGCTTGGACGCCTGGGCGAAGCGTCAGTCCGAGGGCTGGCGAAAGGCCTCGAGAAGCTCTGGCTTTGCCCTGAGAGCCACATCGACGTCGCTCAATGCCTCTGCATGATCGGCCGGGCCTCGGTTGAGCCCCTGGCCGAGATCCTCCAAGATCCGGCTCTGTTCAACAAAAGGGGTCCGGAAACGAAATTGGTATGTCTTTTGATCGGACTCGGGGGGTCCGGGGACCCTGCCGCTGAGGCCGTATTTAACGGCTTGAATCCATCCCATTCGGATGCGCGAGAGGCCCTGGAGATTGCCCGGCGGATCGTGACGGCCACGGGTGAATCGCTCATCGCGACTCTCAGAGACTCGAATCCGACGAACCGCATGCTGGCGGCAGCCGCCCTGGCCAATCGGGGCGACATGGCGGCAGTCCCTGAGCTCATCCGGCATCTCGGCGATAAACACGCCCCCATCATGCTGATGGCGACGATCGGGCTGGGGAAGCTCGGCGGAACGCTCGCGACGGATGCTCTGCGCTCTCGATTGGGTTCTCCGGAATCCACGATCAAGATCATCACGATGTTGGCTCTCCAACTGATCGGCGGCCCGGCCGTTATCGACGCGTTGGAACCGCTTCGCCGCGATCCCGTTGATCTGGTGAGATCCCTGGCGGAATTGACGATTGCGAATCTCCAAGCGGCGAATTGACGCGTCCACCCTGCGCCTGGCTATCTCCGGTCCGCTCGGTGGTTAGGCAAGGCGATCGCGGCAGGCCATTCGATTGACCTCGCGAATCGGGAAAGCCGCAATAGCCCAGAGGCTCATCTGAAATCGACGATATACCACTGCCGGTCGCGCTCGATCAAGTCCAACGTTTCGGAGAATTTTTGTCTCGGGAAAATATAGGTTGTTCTTATTCCCATGCCTTTGGGCTCGAACGATCCCTTGACTTCCATGGTGGCCTGAGAACCCGCTCGCGAGACGTTGACCACGGAATCGATGTTGAGTCCGTCGATAGAACTCGCATTCAGACGATGGTCGCGGTTATTTCCGAGCATCGCATAAATGCCTGAGAGCATATGCTTTTCCCAGTCCTTGAAACGTTGCTCTTTTCCGTCCCCCGGATCTCTGGATCCACATAACGCATCTCCCCCGTGCTTTTTACAAAATGAGCCGCGACTTTTTCGGGGCCGGCCAGGCGGACGTTCTTATATGATCGCTGACAGCCTTGGTGACCCAAGAAAACGAATAAGAGGCCGACTCCCACACCCACGATAATTTGTTTGCGGGCTTTGCTTTTCTTGGAGATAGCCGGGAAAAGCCCCGAGACAAGACATGGCAATGACCAAGCCGATAATGGTCAGGATTATTGACAACGTATACATTCGGCCGCTCCTATTCAAACCCGGCCGGCGATATTAGCTACATCCTATGAATCTCAGGAGCATATTGTCAAGCTGGGTCGGGGCATAGACCGCCCGGTCGCCGCTTGACAGACTCCCCTTCCGGTCCCATATTGTAGTCATAAGGGTTATCTCGCCGGCAGCAGAGAAGGAGGTTCCATGAAGAGGTCTGCCTTCCCGGTTCTGGTCGTGGGGGCACTGCTCCTCGTCGCGATCGCGGGAACGGCCCTGGCCGAGGGCCGCACCGTGGCTATCCCCAAGGGGACGAAGTGCGAGAAGCTCGGGCCGGGCAGCTTCAAGCTGACGACGCCCGACGGCACGGTCTTCTCGATCACGTCCTTCAAGAAGGCGGCCAAGCCCAGGCGGGGCCGCGGGGCCGCGGGGGCCGCGGGCATCCTCGGGGACTGCGGCATCCGCGACGCCAAGGGCAAGCTCATCGCCACGGGCACCAACGGCGTGCTCAAGGCGACCGCGGTGAAAGCGGCTAAAGGGGCACCGCCCACGGACTACATCAAGATCGACGACGAAGTGACCTGGCTCCCCGCCGTCATCGAGTTCCCCTCGGTCCGCATCTTCAACCGCCAGGCGCTTGTCAGGCTCTCGCCCCAGCCCGACCCGCCCGGGAAGGGTTGAGGCGCGGGCATCAGTTCGGAAAGTACGCCGAAGCCGCGATCGAGGCCCTGACGGCGGAGCGGGCATCCCGGGGGTCGACGGCCTTGACGCGGAGCTCCTTCACGAACCGGAAATGGGGCAGGCCGGCCATGCCGCCGAGGTAGCGGCCGAGCCCGGCGCGGCTGCCCTCGAGTTCGACCGCGACGGGCAGCTCGCCCACGAACTCGCCGGAGGTTTCTTGTCCGAATAGGCACTTGGTCATGCGCAGGCCTGAATCGGCGGCCAGGCGCTGCAGCTGGCGGAGGCCGTCGGCGGGGGCGGGGCGGGCCGAGAGGGCTAATTCGAGCTCGGCCAGGCGCGCTTCCGAGGGGGCGGACCCCCGGGAGGGCGGGGCGTCTCCATCGCCGACCGCCCGAGCTGCGACAGTGAATTCGTAGTGAGTCCCCTGCTCGTCCCTTCTTCTGAACGGACGACCGGAGATCCACATCCGTCAAGCGGGAGCTTTCCTCGAGCCGTGAGATGAAGTCGGCCAGCAGTTCGTAGGAAAGGGCGCTCCCCGTGATCTTGACCTCCCCGTCCTTGTAAACGACCTCGGTCGGCCAGAGCCGGTCGGGGGCGGCCGCTGTGATCTCGCTCCACGCCCTGGCCGCCAGGTTGCGCTGGCCCGCTAGGTCCTCGAGGAACTCGACTTTGCGCTCGAGGACGGAGGTCTTGTCGGGTCCGGGGGCGGATGGGCCGGAATTACAGGCCGCGAGAACCAGCGCTGCGCACAAACACGCGATCGGACCGGCACTCTTGATCATGGGGCCTCCTCCCGGCTTCATGTGTTTAGTCGGCGCGAATGGGGGCTAGTGCGGACACACGCGCTGAGAATAGCCCGTTGACATCGTGCCGAGCCTTCGAAAATATACACATATCGTTACACATACGGGGGAGACAGCCGGGGCCGTGGCGGCCCGCCATAAAAAGTAAAGGATTCGCTCGTAGGCCGATTGACTATCCCCGCGGTCAACGCTATCCTTGGCCCAAGCTCGAAAAGGGGAAACGCTCATGAAAGGAGAATCTGAGATGAAATATGTCGACGGATTCGTTCTGTGCGTTCCGAAAAAGAACCTGGGGGCCTACCGGCGGATGGCCGCGAAAGCCGGCAAGATCTGGCGCGAGTACGGCGCCCTCGATTTCAAGGAGTGCGTCGGCGACGACATCGCCTCGTCCTGGGGAGGCCTGACCTTCATCCAAATGGCCAAGCCCAAGCGCGGCGAGACGGTCATGTTCTCCTTCATCGTGTACAAGTCGAAGGCGCAACGCGATAAGATCGTCGCCCAGGTCATGAAGGACCCCCGGCTGACGCCGGATACGATATCGATGCCCTTCGACGTCAAGCGCATGGCCTGGGGCGGCTTCAAGGTCCTGGTCGAATCCTAAGGCCCTGCGGCGCCGGCCCGCTGAACCGGGGTCTAGATATATTTCTTGATGCGCGGCCAAAGGTCCTGGAGCTCGACCTTGAGTCCCCGGCACAGAAAGATCGGCAGGTCGCTCTCATAGGGCATGGCGTACGGGTTGGAGTGCCGGGCGACCTCGACTGACCTCACGATAGGCTTGACGATGGTCGTCGGCGCTGCCGCCGATGATGATCATCACCTCTCCCCTTCCCGGAACGGGCCCCCAGACCCAATAGCTGTTGTGGCCGCTTACCGCCTCCGGCAGACCGAGCCTCCGGCCGAGGACGTTGATGGCCGATGCCTCCCCGTAGTTTTGGCCGTAGATGGCGCAGACGGCGCGGTCCTTGTCGCTCAGCCCCTGATAGATCCGGGCCACGGCTTCGGTCATGTCCTCCCAGCCGAACTGGTCTGCGAAATGCTGGGGGAGAAGCCCCATGGCTTCGCGCTCGCCCGCCGGCGGCGTGATCCCCAGACGCCGGGCATAGGACACGAGCTTTTCGACGGGCAGGACCGGGACGGCGAACGGCGAGGCCGCGGCCCCCGTCAGGATGATCAGGATGAGAAGGGCTGGCGCGAGCCAACGGAGCTTCGGCCGCGACGACCAACGCTCCAGGGCGACCGCCCCGCCGGCCAGCATGGTCGGATAAATAGCCACCAAATAATAGGGCTTGCCGCCCGAAAAGACGAAAAAGACGAGCAGGGCCAGAAAGGCCCAGCCGAAGGCGCGGACGGGCTTCATCTCGCGGGCCAGCAGGAAATAGAAAAAGCCGATCAGCACAAGGAGGAAGACGAACGGCAGGGCGTCCATGATCAGGCCGCGGAGGAACTGGAGAGGAGAGAGAACGGCGTTCTTATAGGCCACGGCATTCCGGTTGAGCTCGATGAACGGCAGGCCGTGGCGCCATTGCCAGAGAAGATTGGGAAGGGAGACGGCCAAGGCGACCGCCACGCCCGTCCAAAACCAGCCGTTGCGGAGCCGCGAGCGAGCCGAGCTCAGCAGCAACCCGGCCCCGAGGGCGGCGACGAAGAACACGATCGAGTACTTGTTCTGGAGGGCGATCCCGACGGCGAGTCCGAAGACAGGCCAGAGTCGCGGCCGGTCGTCCTTCAGGATGATCGCCAGGACATAGGCCGCGATCGTCCAGAACAGGATGTCGAAGGCGTTGTTGGTGAGAAGATAGCCGAAGTTCAGGATGACCGGTGCGCCGATGACGGCGACCGCCGACAGGGCCTGGGCCAAGCGGCCCCCGCCGAGCTTGCGCGCCAGGAGGCCGGCCAGAATGACCGTCGCCGCCCCGGCCAGCGCCGGGAAGACGCGAAGCCCGAAGAGCGAATGGCCGAATAAGAGACGCGACGCCTGGGCGATGAGCGGCGTGAAGGGCGGGTGGTCGACGAAGCCAAAGGCAAGCCGCTGGCCGCAGATGATGTAGTAGAGCTCGTCGCGAAAGAACCCGTACCGTCCGTTGACGGCGAGGTGGATGACGAGCTTGGCCGCTCCCAGATAGATGAGGATGGCCGTCGCGCTCAGGAACGTCGCTCGGGGAACGCGTCTGTCCATGATGCCCTCCCGAAGATCGGTATCCAGGGCCGCCGGTCAGCGCTTCTCCGGATACAGCGTCACCTGGACGTAGCGCTTGAGGTCGAAGTAGGTCCTGGCCGCGGCCTGGACCGACTTCTGCGTCAGGAGCTCGAACGACTCCGGCAGGCGCACGATCCCGGCCGGGTCCTCGCCGACCCTGTATCGCTCGGAGATCTGCGCGAGCCACCAGCCGTTCTGGCGGCTGCTCGTCTCGAAATCGCGGGACTCGGCCAGCCGGATCTCCTCGACCTCCTTGGCGGTCGGGCCCTTCTTGCGGAGCGCTTTGATCTCGCTGAAGATGGCCTCGCTCATCTCGTCGATGCGGGCGGGATCGGTGCCGAGGTCGATCGACATCCGGAATTCCTCCCGGGGGATCTTGCTGTAGCCGGGGCTGACGCGGACGTCGTAGGTCCCGCTCAGCTTCTCGCGCAGGAGCTTGCGCAACCGCGCTTCGAGCACCTGGGCGGCGGCCCGGATGTGGGCCCGGTTCCCGGCGTTGTTTGCGAACGGCCCGGAGAAGACGATGGCCGTCAGGCTCTTGGGCTCGACGCCCTTCTCGACCGTCTTCTTGACGACGCCCTCGGGCGGCGGCACGCGCCAGTCCTTCCAGGTCTCCTTGCGGTGGATCGAAGGCAGCGAGGCCAGGTAGGTACAGACGAGCGGCTCTATCTTCTCCAGGTCCAGGTTGCCGACGAAGAAGAACGTGAAGTCGCTCGCGTCGGCGAAGCGGTCGCGGTAGAAGGCCAGCGATTTCTCGAGGCTCATCTCGGGGATCTCGTCGACCGTCATGGGCCGGAAGCGGGGCTGGTCTCTCTGCATCGTCGTCCGCAGGGTGTCCGAGAAGACCGACTCCGGGCTCTGGGTGCGGTTCTCGAGGAAGGTCTTGAGCTGGGTCTTGAGGACGTCGAAGACGACCGGGTCCGGCCGCGGCGCGGTGAAGGTCAGGTGGATGAGCTCGAAGAGCGTCTGGGCGTCCTTGGGCGAGGCGTTGCCCGACAGGCCCTCCTCCAGCTCGTCGATGGACGGCTGGATCTGGACGGCCTTGCCGGCCAGCTTCTTCTCGAGGCCGACCGCGCTGAACTCGCCCAGGCCGCCCGCGGCGACGACCTGGTCGGCCGTGTTGGCCGGGACGAGGCTCCTGTCCTCGGCGAGCGAGACGCCGCCGGCGCTCAGGGCCCGGAAGAGGATCTCGTCCTCCTTGAAGCCGGTCGGCTTGAGGACGACGCGGGCGCCGTTCGAAAGCGTCCACTCCGTCGCGCCGATCGCGTCGATCTCGCGCCGGGCGACGACCGTGCCGGGCTCGGGCGGCGCGGCGAGGAGCGGCGCGTCGGTCGTCGTGTCCTCGTAGGGGGCGATCTCCGCGCTCTTGACCTCTTCGAGGACGGCGGCGAGCTCGGCCTCGGTGGGGGCGGCGACGCCCGGCTTCTCCGGCAGGTTGGCCATGATGACCCGGTTCCGGTCGGTCATCCACTCCCGGGCCAGCGCGTTCACCTCGTCGAGGCTGATCCCGGGCATGTACTGCTTGTGGAGGTCGTACTCGAACTGGATGCCGGGCGTCGGCTCGCCCTCGAGGAAGGCCCGGGTGAACTCCTCGGCGTAGTCGCCGGAGTCCTGGGTCTCCTTCTCGGTCACGGCCCGCTCGAAGTAGCGCATGGATTCGCTCTTGCGGCGCTCGAGCTCGGTCGCGGTGAAGCCGAAGCGGGCCACCCGCTCCCCTTCCGTGTAGAGGGCGCGGAGCCCCCGGGGGATGCCGCCCTCGCCGACGAGGGCCGACATGACGTAGACGTCCTTGGTGCCGACGAAGCGCCCCCGGCTCGAGACGGCCCCGAGGAAGGGCGGCTCGGGCTTCTGCGCGATCTCGCTCAGGCGGTCGTTGAGCATGTCGTTGAAGAGACGCTCGACGAGCATCCGCCGGTAGGCGCCGACCGTGTTCTGCTCGGCCAGCGGCAGCTTGTGGTAGACGGCGACGACGCTCTGGGTGGCCTCCTTGTCGGCGGCGATCGCGAAGAGCGTCTTGTCGTGGTCGGGGATGGGATAAGCCGGCCGGGCGGGGGCGCCGGGCGGGACGGAGAGCGGGGCGAAGTGCTTTTTGATCAGCTCCTCGATCTTCGCTTTGTCGAAGTCGCCCACGGCGACGACGGCCATCAGGTCCGGGCGGTACCAGGCCCGGTAGTAGCGCCTGAGCGTGTCGTGGGCGAAGGTCTCGATGACCTCCTTCTTGCCGTCGGGCAGGCGCTCGGCGTAGCGCGAGCCGCTGAGGAGGACCGGGATCTGCTTGTCGCGCATGCGGGACTCGGCGCCCTGGCCGAGCCGCCACTCCTCCACGATGATGCCGCGCTCCTTGTCGATGGCCTTGGGATCGAAGGTCAGGCCGTGGGCCCAATCCTCGAGGACGAGGAAGGCGTTCTGCATGATCTGCGGCGAATCCGTCGGGACCTTGAGCATGTAGATCGTCTCGTCGAAGCTGGTGAAGGCGTTGAGGTCGGAGCCGAACCGCATGCCGATCGATTCCATGAACTCGACGAGCTTCTGTTTGGGGAAGTGGGTCGAGCCGTTGAAGGCCAGGTGCTCGACGACGTGGGCCAGACCGCGCTGGTCCTCGTCCTCGAGGACCGAGCCGGCGTTGACGACGAGGCGCAGCTCGGCCCGGTTCTTGGGCTCCCGGTTCTCGCGGATCCAGTAGCGGAGGCCGTTCGGGAGCGCGCCCACCGTGATCCGCGGGTCGACCGGGATCTTCTGGTCGAGCGTGTACGGCGCCGGCGGGGCGGGGGCCTGGACGGCGGGCGCGGCCGCCGGATCCTGGGCCAAGGCGGGGGCCGGCGGGACGAGCAGGACGGCCGCGAAAGCGGCGACGAGGAGGGCGGACAGGGCGAAACGCGGGAACCGGGGCTGTGTGTTCATCCCCTCTATAATAGACGATTGCGCCGATTTCGCTAAGAGGGCCGATTTGCGGCCCCCCGGCCGGGGGGTCTATACTGGTGCCAGAGTCGGATTAGGAGCAGCGCCCATGAAACGCAAAGCCCTTCTGGTTTGGATCCTGCCGCTGGCCCTTGTTTTGATCGCCGGCGGCTGCGCCACGAAAGACGACAACGAGCCCGAACCGGACCTCATCGTCAACTCCCTCGAAGACGAGCGCGACCCCGGCGGCCGGGACGGTCACCCTGCGGTCGGCCCTCGCCGAGGCGGGCCCGAGCGAGGTCATCGGCTTCGACGAGTCGCTCGACGGCGGCACGATCGTCCTGACGGTCGTCGGCGAGGAGCATTCGGTCCTGCCGGGCGAGGTCTACATCGCCAACGTCTACTCGGGCTACAGCGAACGGGACTACGGCCGATCGGCCCTCTACGCCCGCAAGGCCGTGGTCATCAACGCCTCGAACCTGCCCAACGGCATCAGGATCGAGTGGGGCGGCGGCGAGGCGAGTCGCGCCCGGGTGATGGCCGTCTACGGCAACCTGAACTTGTCCAACGTGACGATCGCGTCGGGCTATTCCCAGGCGGAAGCGATCGCCGGGGGGACCCAGCCCTACACGCTGGCCCGTGGCGGCGGTCTGGCAGTCTGGGGGATCGCCCGGCTTCGCAACTGCGTCGTCACCGGCAACACCTGCGTTGGCGATACCGCCTCGAGCCGCGACCGCGGCACTTACGGCGGCGGCATCTACTCCAACGGCCTCGACCTCATGGACACCGTCGTCAGCGGCAATCGGGCCCTCGGCTCCGGGGCCGCCGGCGGCGGCATCTATTCCGTCGGCGGGGCCGACAACACCTTCGGCCGGGGGAACGACACCGCCTTGGTGAGGTGCGCGGTCACCGGCAACCGGGTGACGGCCCAGCACGCCTACGGCGGCGGCATCTTCACCCTGAGCGGCGGCCCGGACAACCTGGCCACGATGTTCCTGACCAACTGCACCGTGGCCCGGAACCTGGTCGAGGACAATCCGGACATTCCGAACGCGGGCCAGTTCTATTACCGGGGCGCCGGGATCTACATGGGCGGCGGATCGCTCAGCGTCAAGGCCTGCACCATCGCCGAGAACGCGACGACGGGACAGCCGGCCGTCTTCAGCGGCAAGCCGAACATGGCCGGGGGCGTCTCGGCGACCATCGGCAACGCCCACACCGTGGAGTACGTCACCGTCCAGAACTCGATCGTCGTCGGGAACACCCTGAACGGCGAGCCCGAGGACTGGTTCGCCGGGTCCATCCTGTTCTTCAACAGCGGCGGCTACAACATCGCCGGGAAGCTCAACTTCAGCCAGATCCTGGTGCCCGTCCCCGACTGGATGATGGCCAGCCGGAAGCGGTGGCCGAAGCCCGGCGACGTGGAGGGCGCGGAGCTCGAGGAAGCCCTCGACGTGGCCGGGGCGCAGTATCATGCCACCGCGATCTCGGCCGGGACGGACGCCGGCTCGCCGGCCCTCCTGTGGTACCCTCCGGCCGACCTGGCGGTCGACAAGATCCCCGCCCAGGAATATCCCGTCACCTACGTCTACGCGGGCTACTCGGGATTCGGAGTGCCGACCGACGACTTCCTGAACCACGTCATCCTGAAGTGCCGGAGCGAGTACGGGAGCATCCTGGGGGCCGACTTCGGGTCGGAGTTCGGCGACCTGACCGGGACGACCTGGTACGGCCCCGCGGTGACCTGGCCGACCGACCCGAAGAACGCCGCCTGGATCGCGTTCTGGCGGAACCTCGACATCGCCATCGGCGACAGGCTCGGCCAGGTCGTTCTGGGAGACGACTTCTGGGACTCGTTCACGACCGGGCCGGTCGGAGACCACGTTGCGATCACGGTCAGCCGGACGCCGGACGGCTTCAATATGGCGAGCGACGACCAGCTGGTGGCCGCGCGGCCGAAGGGCACGAAGGGCGACATCGGCGCGATCGAGCGGTAGGGCCGCCGGAGCGATTTAGAGCCGTTGGATCGTCTTGTCTTTGATAGAGCCCCTGTGGTCGAAAAGCAAGACCTCGATATGTCTCGACAGTAGGATCAACCGGAAATAGATCCGGAATTCCCCGAATCTCAACCGGTAGATATCCAACTTACCCTTGATTCTCTTGATGTCGCCGGAAAAGGGATCTGCCTGAAGCCGGTCGAGTTCTTCGAGTACCCGTTCTTGGCTATTTATGTCGAGCGATTCGATCGTCCGACGGGCCTCGTTGGCGATCCTGCTTATTCGCCAACTTCCTGCGTACGAGGTCACGCTTCATCTCCTCGAGAGTGGCGTAGCGGCCTGCTTCGATGTCGCGGATCCCGGCACGAACCTTTTCCCATTCGCGGGCGCTCAGTTCGACTTCGTCCATCTCCGCTTTGACCATGGTCCTGATGAACTCCCTGATCTTGCCGGTCTTGCTGTAGCCCTTCTCGTTGCAGACCGCCGTGAACGCCGCATATTCCTCTTCAGGAAGACGAAGCGTAATGCTTTTTTGTCTCATACTGACCTTAATTTATAGAATCCATATTACATTATTAATAATGCTATTTAATGCGATTGTCAAGGACCGCGGCAATTGCGCCTATTATTCAGTTGCATCTAAGCCCTGAGGATGATATTTTATTTTGGGACTGCCGCCATGAAGAAGCCAGGTCGAAGCAGAATTAATGACATCCTGCAATACAAGGATTTCATTGGTTCGGTCCATTTCAGCGCCGAAGACGGGTGTTTCTTCGGCAAGCTGGAGGGGGTCGACGATCTCGTGACTTTCGAAGGCCACGACGTCGAGGGTTTAGAGCGTTCCTTCAGGAAAGCCGTCGATGATTATATCGGACTGTGCCGGAAGACCGGAAAGCCCCTTTTCAAGTCGTACGGCGGAACCTTCAATATCCGGATGCCGCCCGAGCTCCATCGAAAGGCGGCGCGGCGATCGGCCCTGTTGGGGATATCGCTCAACCAGCTCGTTCAGCGGGCCGTCGAGAAGGAAGTGCGGGAGTGAAGAGTCGTTTCGCGGTTTGCGTTGCGGTGTTCGCCCTGGTTTTGTCGTCGAGCGTCGCCTGCACAGGGAGGAAGTCCGATCGGCCGGGCGGCAGCGGCCCGGCCTCCGCCTCCGAGGGACAATTCCGCGTCGAACGGCTCGCGGACGGAATCCCCGGCTGGACGCGGACGGGCGAGGTCGAGACCTACACGAAGGAAGGCCTCTACGGATACATGGACGGCGGGGCCGAGATCGTCCTGCCGTACGGCTTTCGCGAGCTCTCGGTCGTCCGGTTCGTCCCCGCGACGGGAGAGGCGAGCGAGCTCGTCCTGGAGGTCTACCGGATGGCCTCGGGCGAAGACGCGTTCGGCCTCTACTCGACCAAGCTCGAAGGCGGCGAAACCGGCGTGCCGGGGGTGCGTTGCGACAGCTGGATCGCCGCGGGGCAGGCCGGCCTGGTCAAGGGCGAATGTCTCGTCAACGTCATGGCCCCGGACGCCACGGAGAGAGAGATCGCGGCGTTCACCGCGGCCCTGGAACCGAAGATCCCGGGAGAGGGCACGGTCCGGCCGAAGGAGATGGACCGCCTGCCGCGCGAGGACATGATCCCCTCGAGCGGACGTTACATCAAGGGCCCGGTCGCCGCCCGGAACGAATCGCCCTTCCTCGAAGGGGAGATCTGGGGATTCGGCGCGCCTGGCGAAAGCGCGTCCATGGCGTTCTCGGCGAAATACGGCGCTTACCCTTCGATATCAAAAGCGATCGTCGTGGAGTTCGCGCAGGCGCCCGACGGCGGCTCTCTCGAGGCGGCCGTGCTGGCCTCGTTCAAAGAATATCTTCAGGATGTCCGGACCGAAGACGGTGTCGTCGAAGGCCGGAACGAAGCCGGGCGCCGGTTCTATTTCAAGAAGGCCGGTAGACTGGCCGCGCTCATCCTGGGCGATCCGGACAGCAACGGGGCTCGCGCCCGTCTCGAGACTGCCCTGGCTCTCGCGGCCCAGAGTTCAACGCCACGCCGCTGAAGACTCGAAACGCGCGGGCTTCGCCTAGAATCCGACCCCGACCATGAGCATCACAGCACTTTCCTTCAGCTGATCGGTCGGATCGTTCTCCGCATCGATATTGGTCAAACCCAGGTCGTAACGGATATCCAGAAGGAACTTGAGCTTGTCCATCTGGTATTCCAAGCCGCCGCCAAAGCAGGCGCTGAACCGTGTCTTCTTGAGAAACGCGGTGCTGCTCTTGTCGTATTGTTCCACGTCATCGATAAAAAGCTTGTAGTGAGCGGACAGGAGGATGCTCACGGCCGGCCCTGCGAAAAGGACCGGGCCCCCGGGACGCGCCCCGGCTCACTTGACACCGCATGACGGGAGAAGGCACAATCGGCCCGACTATGCGCGGCCGGCCGTCCATCATTCTCTCGGTCCTTCTGGCGCTCGTCGTGGCCCCGGGAGGGTGCGGCCATCGCGGCACGGCCCGTTCCAAATCTTTTGTCGTGGTCACGTTCGACACCGAGGACTATGTTACGCCCGCGGCGGAGAGGATCGACGACATCCCCAAGTGGCTGGCCGAAACGATGACCGAGGAGGGCGTCACCGGGACATTCTTCGTCATCGGCGAGAAGGCCCGCTCCCTCGAGAAGCGGGGGCGCCGCGACGTCATCGCGGCCATGGCCCGGCACGACATCGGAAGCCACACCGATCTCGGCTCGATCCACCCCACGGTGACGGAGAAGCTGGAAAAAGCCGGCTGGGACGACGGGGTGCGCCTGATGCGCGGACAGGAATCCGCGGGGATCGAAGAGCTGGAGCGGATCTTCGGCGTCCCGGTGACCACGCTGGCCCGGCATGGCGGCTCGTATGGGCCGCAGCTCGTATATGCGCTGGGCCGGATGGGCGCGGGCTATCAGGGCTCGCCGGCGAGCCTGCCCGGCCACGATGTCGTGTGGTTCTGCAACGCCCTGAACTTCAGCGCCCAATACGCCGGATTCGATGACGCCTACTACAGGGATGACCTGTTCGAGCCGGTCTTCGACAAGCTCAAGAGGGAGCTGCCGGAGCGGCTTCGGCAGGCCGACGTCCTGGCCCTCTTCGCCGGGCATCCGACGAAGATCCGCGCCGAGGAGTTCTGGGATCTGAACTTCTATGGCGGGAAGAACACCGCGCCGGAGGAGTGGCGAACGCCGCGTTTGCGCCCGCAGGAAACCATGGCCACGGCGCAGAAGAACTTCCGCCGCATGATGCGCTGGCTCAAGGGGCGGGACGACGTCGAGATCACCACCTACCGGACGCTGATGGACTTCTACGGCACCCAGGAAGAAACCATGACCCGGGGGGAACTGCGCGCGATCGCCGCCGCGACCCTCGAAGCCGGCGCCCTCGCGCCGAGCGAGGATTTCTCGCCGGCCGAGGCCTTTTCCGGATTGGCCCGGGCGATCGCCGGCTATCGGGAGAACGGTCGGCTCCCGCGGCAAATCGAAACGACCCACCCCCTCGGCCCGATGGAGAGGCCCCCCTCGAGGCCCGGGATCTCCCGAGTCACGATTGAAGACGTTTACGCCCTCGCCCGCGCCGCGAACGGGCAGATCGAAAAGGCCGGCGTCCTGCCCTCCTCCCTGACGGTCGGGGGCATGCCCATCGGGGCGGGCACTCTCTTCGCCCTGCTCAGCGCCGCCTATCTCGATCTGGACTCGGGCAAGCCCCGGCCTGAATACGGCCTTTCCGAGTTCGAGCCCTACCCGAGGACGAACGAGAAGAGGATCGTCGGGGAAGTCGAGGGCTACAAGACGTGGCCCGTCCACCGCCCCGGCCTCGACATGTCCCACATCGTCGAGTTCACCCGTCTCCAGCTCTGGACGCTCAAGCCCGCCCGCCGCCGCTGACAAAAAGGCAGTTTCGAGGCGAAAGGCTAAAACGGCCCCAAGCGGATGAGGCTGGCCAGGACGACCGCGGCGCAGCCGATGACGAGCCAGACCGCGAGGAGAGGCAGGAGCCAGCGGACCCACGTCGTCCAGGGGATGCGCAGGATGCCCAGCGCCGCCATGAAGTAACCCTGCGTGGGCACGACGACGTTGGTCAGGCCGTTGCCGAGCTGGTAGGCCAGGACGTTGGTCTGCCGCGTGACGCCGACGAGGTCGCCGAGCGGCGCCAGAATCGGCATGGAGACGGCGGCCTGCCCGCTCCCGGACGGCACGACGAAGTGGAGCAGGTTCTGGACGATGTAGATGCCCACGGCGCTCAGCAGGTCGACGGCAGGCCCTGGAGCGTCGCGACCATGGCGTGGGTGACGGTATCGATGACGTTGCGCGTCGCGCAGGACGACGAGCGTCCCCCGGGCCAGCCCGACGATGAGCGCGGCGTAGGTGATGTCCGCCGCGCCGCGGACGAAGGCCCGGGCCGTGTCGTCGAGGATAGCCCGCCGAGAGGCCCGGCCGCGATGGCCAACCCGAAAAACAGGCCGGACAGCTCGAGGATGCCCCACTGCCAGCGCATGGCGCCGACGACGAGGACGACGAGAGCCGCGAGCACGGGCGCGAGAACGAGCGGATGCCTCCGGGAGAGGGCTCGGGTCTCGTCCGCGTCGGCGAGCGGCTCGCGCTTCCTGTCGAGCTCGTACATCGGGCTCGTCCCGGGCTTGGCCGCGACCCGGCGGGCGTAGCGCGTCATGAAGACGACCGTCACCGCCGTCATGACCGCCCACAGGCCGAGCCGGAAGCCCATGCCCGAGAAGAGCGGCAACCCGACGATGCCCTGGGCGACGCCGACGGTGAACGGGTTCATGAAGGCCGCGGCGAAGCCGGCGTTGGCGCCGACGAGCGCGATGCCCCCGGCCGTCGAGCGAATCGTAGCCGAGAGACCGGGCGAGGAGGAGGAGCGCCGGAAGGAAGACGAGCGTCTCCTCGGCGATGCCGATCGTCCCGCCGCCGACGGCGAAAACGAAGGTGAGCAGCGGCACGATGAGCGCCTTTCCGCCGCCAGCCGGCCGACGAGGGCGCGGACGCCGGCCTGGACGACGCCCGTGCCGGTTGAGGACGCCGAACGCGCCGCCGATGATGAAGATGTAGAAGACGATCTCGGCGATCTCGCGAAGGCCCCGGGGGAAGGCCAGGAAGATCTCGCCGAGGCCGGCCGGCCGGGCCTCGACGCGATGGTAGGAAAGGGGCGCGACGATCTCCCTTCCGTTCTCGACGACGCGGTCGTAACTGCCGGCCGGGATGATCCAGGTCGCCGCGGCGGCCAGGGCGATGAGGCCGATGAGAAGGACGTAGGTGTGCGGGACGCGGAGCTTCATCGTCTCAGCGCGCCGTCGTGAAGCGGCGGGCCGCCGCGGCGTAGAGGCGGGCCGCGAGCACGACCTCGTCGAGCCGGACGCTCTCCTCGGCCGAGTGGGCCAGGGCCAGCTCGCCGGGTCCCCAGACCAGGGTCGGGATGCCGGCTTCCCGCGAGAGAAGGGCCCCGTCGGTCCAGGCCGGGAAGACGGCGAGCGGGACGGCCGCCCGGCCCAGATCGCCGAACGCGCCCTGGGCGGCCTCGACCAGCGGGTGGGCCGGGTCGATGACTAGCGGGCCGTGGAGCATGGTGGCCATGCCGCCGGGCATCCGTTTCAGCTCGGTCTTCAGGCCGGGACGAGCCGCCCGGACCTTGGTCAGGATCTCCTCGAGATCGCCCATGACCTGGTCGATCGTCTCCGTCGTCACCCAGCGCCGGTCGAGCTGGATGGTGCAGTCGGCGGCGACCATGCTCGGTTGCTGGCCGCCCTTGATCGTGCCCATGTTGATGGCCGGAAGCCCCAGCACGGGGTCGCGCCGGCGCTCGAAGTCCGGGACGAGCTCGCTTTCGACGAGCGAGACGAAATGGGCCGCGGCGGCGATCGCGCTGACGCCGGCTTCCGGAGTGCTGCCGTGGGCGGCCCGGCCTTTGAAACCGACCTCGAGCCACTCCAGGCCCTTGTGGCCGATGGCCACGCGGTTTTCCGTCGGCTCGCCGATGACGGCGCCGTCCGCCTTGAACCCGCTCAGGATGAGGGCTTCCGCGCCCAGGCTTTCCATTTCCTCGTCGATGACCGCCGCGAGGGTGACGCGGCCGGAGGCGAGCCCGCCCGAATCGCGGATCTCGACGAGGGCCCCGGCCATGGCCGCCAGGGCGCCCTTCATGTCCACGGTGCCGCGCCCGAACATGCGCTCGTCCCGGATCGCCGCCGAGAAGAAGTCCACCGGGGAGCCGGCGTTGGGACCGACCGTGTCGAGGTGGCCGCAGAGAAGGAGGTGCGGCCCGGGCTTCGCGCCCGCGATCGAGGCGACGACGTTCGGACGCCCCTCGCGGACCTCGACGAGGTCGGCCCGCAGGCCGCGCTCCCGGAGATAGCCCGCGAGGGCCCGGGCGGCGGCCTCCTCCTGCCTCGGGACACCCGGGTGGCTCGGGGCTTTGACCATTTCCATCAGGAGTTCGAGGATGCCGCGGTCGTCCATATGAGTCCCTCCGGCCGGTTCTTCGCCGACACTATAATTAAATCGGGCGCCCCGTTCAAATAATGTGCGTTCTCCGGGTAACGGTTTCGGTCTATAATCCGTTATCGAAACAAGGAGAACAATCCATGAGAACGAGGACCGCCCTGATCCTGACGATATGCGTCCTGGCGACGGCGCTCGCGGCCGGCCAGAAGATCGAGACCGTGGACGGAGTCAAGTTCGTCCACAATTCCGGGCCCGGCGCCTGGGGCAAGACGGCCAAGGTCGCGCTCGAGCCGGTCCGCACGCTCGGCGACGTCGATACGGCCGACGAGAACCTGGCCTTCTACATGCCGTCGGCCGTCGCCGTCGACGGCGCGGGAAACCTCTTTGTCCTCGACACGGGTAACCACCGCGTCCAGAAGTTCGGACCGGACGGAAAGTACCTGGCCACCCTCGGACGGCAGGGCCAGGGTCCCGGCGAGTTCTATTTCCCGGCCTGGCTCGACGTCGACGCCCAGGGCTTCCTCTACGTCTCCGACCCCAACAACCAGCGCATCCAGGTCTTGACGCCCGACGGCAAGGACCACAAGACGATCAAGGGCCTGGCGCAGGGCGCCGGCACCGTGTTCCTGGGCAAGCCGGGCGAGCTCGTGACCGGGGCGCCCCGGATGCGCTTCATGATGAACGAGGAAGAGAAGAAGCCCGCCGCCCTGCCCAAGCTGATCAAAGTCCTGGATTTGGAGGGGAAGCCCGTGCGCGAGTTCGGCGATTCGGTCGATTTCAAGAACGAGCTCGTCAACAACGCCGCGAACGAGGCCATCCTGACCGTGGACGGCGCCGGCCGGACCTACGTCGTCTTCCCGGCCCAGAACCGGATCGAGAAGTACGACGCCGACGGCCGGCTCCTGTGGCGGGCCGACCGGGAGCTCCCCTACTCCATGGAGATCAAGGACAAGGGCGAGATCAAGCGGGACGGCGGCAACGTCTCCATCCGGGGGCCTCAGCTGAACCGCTGCGCGGCCGGCGTCGCCGTCGACGGGCAGGGCCGGATCTGGGTGGTCACCCTGACCCGCCAGATCAAAAAGGAAGAGCAGGTCGGGCTGGCGGTCACCGCGACCATGAACGAGGGCGGCGGCCGGACGATCGGCTACAAGCCCCAGGGCGAAGGCTTGGAGCTGCGGACGACCGACGCCTACAAGCTCGAGGTCTTCGACGCCGACGGTGCCCTTCTCGGCTCGCTCCCGCTCGACATCTTCGTCGACGGCATCTTCATCCGCGGCGACCGGCTCTTCCTGATGGACAAGTTCCGCGGCACGCAATTCAAGGAATACCGCATAAAGGGATAAGCCCTCACCTCCAACGATGAGGCCACGAGAGAAGTAATTTTCCGGCATACCTCCGGGTGGCCGACTAAAGACATGTCTGATCTTTCAACGGAGGTGCGCTATGCGCGCGAAATTCTCGAAATCCGGTATTCTGGCCGTCGGCTTCCTGACGGCTTGTCTGCTCGCCGGGGCCGCGCCTGTCGCGGCGGCCGCGGCCGGCGGAGAGGGCGACCGCCCCGTCCCGCCGAATCTCGGCTTCCTCTTCGACAAGGACGCCTACGCCATCCCGGGCTCGCAGGTCGAGACCGTCGGGTCGCAGACCGTCTCGAAGCTCAGCCTCAGGCTCTACGGCGGCTATAACCACATGCTCGCCGGCGACGTGAACGAAGGCTCCGACTACTATTTCGAGCTCGTCGAGGCCTATGTCGCCGAAGGGTTCGGTACCGCCACCGGAGGCTACAAGCCTCTCCACGGCGGCTACGCCTTCGGGGCCGACCTCGTCTACCAGCTCACCCCCTCTTTCGGCATCGGGATCGGGGCCGGCTTCGTGCGCAGCTCGGCAAAATCGCTGGGGACGTTTTCCGACGAGGAAACGGTCGACCTGCTCGCGGAAACGAATCTCTCCGCGGTCCCCATCCGGCTCGGCCTGTTCCTGGATTTCCCCCTAAGCGGGAAGTTAGCCCTGACGGCCGACGCGGGAGCGGCCTACTACCTGGGCCTCAAGTTCACCGGGATGCAAGGCGTGGAGTTCTCGGCCACCGAATGGATGAGGATGTCCCTCGAAGCCAGCGAGAGGAGCGGCGCCGATATCGGTTTCCACGGCGGCCTGGGATTGGAGTACAAGCTCTCGCCGAAGCTGGGCCTGTTCGTCGAGGGCGTGGGTCGCTACGCCAAGCTCAAGAATTTCGAGACGGTGACGGGGACGCAGGAGGACGCCGACGGCTCGTCGGACACGACTGCGGGCAAGCTCTATCTCCTCATCGGGAATACCAAGGGCTTCGAGATCAGCATGTTCGAGATCTCGGAGACCGAACCCACGCCGGACCCCGGCACGACCGTCCGCGAGCCCAAGTTCGACCTCAGCGGCTTCAGCCTCCAGGCGGGGATCCGCATCCGGCTCTGACGGGAAGGCCTTCGAGGCCCCCGCCGCCGCGCCGGGCGCGCGGCAGGGGGCCGGCTTGACTCCGCAGGGCGGGTCGTCTTTAATAGGGTCATCCCGTCGAAGGAGACCCGCCCATGATCGACAAGAAGAAAGCCACGATCCTCGTCATCGCCCTGGTCGTCCTGGCCGTCGGCGCGATGATCGTTCTATTCCGGGGCCAGGCCGCCGGACAGGCCGTGCCGTCCCGGCCGGCCCAGCAGGTCCAGCCCCCCCAGCCCCCGGCCAAACCGGCCGAGCCGCGGCCCACGCCGGCCGTCGTCGGCCAGCCCATGGCCGACTTCACCCTGCCCGTCTTCCAGGGCGGGGCGCTCACGCTCTCGTCGTTGCGCGGCAAGAACGTCCTCATCCTCTTCCCCCGCGGCTACGCGGCCGAGAACTACTGGTGCACGATCTGTAACTACAAGTACGTCGAGCTGGCCGAGCTCGAGAAGGCCCAGAAGATCCGCGAGAAGTACAACCTGGAGATCCTGGTCGTCTTCCCCTACACCCAGGACGTCGTCAAGACCTGGGTCGAGGCCCTGCCCGGCCAGCTCGAGTCGATCAAGGAAAGGAAGTACCCCGCCGACCCGTCCAAGCTCGATGAAGCAGGGAAAACCCGGATGGAGCGGTCCCGGCAGATCTATCCCAAGGACTTCTCGCTCGAGAAGGGGACCGTCCTGGCCCCCTTCCCCATCCTCGTCGACGGCGAGCGGACCCTGTCGAAGAAGCTGGACCTCTTCCGCAACGATTGGGGCGGCAGCAAGGTCGACCAGAACATCCCCAGCGTCTACATCATCGACGCCGCCGGGGTGCTCCAGTTCAAGTACCTGGGCCAGAACACGGTCGACCGCCCGGACTACGGCTATCTCCTGAAGGTCCTCGAGGTCATCAACTCGGGGAAATAGCCCCCGGACTTCGCCCTTCCTCCGCCGACTAAAGAGGTGGAGGAAGCGATGTGGAAGACCGCTCTTTTCGTGGTGGCCGCCTTCTGCCTCCTTACGGCATCCGGCCTGGCCGGCGAACAGCCGCGGGTCGGCCCTCCCCCGCTCCGGATCGAAGCCCCGACCCTCCAGCCCAGCCCGGCCCACGCCTGGATCCCGGGCTATTGGAAATGGAAGGGCGTCAACTACGAATGGACCGAAGGCCGCTGGGTCAAGGCCAAAAAGGGCAGGGAATGGGTCCCGGGCACGTGGGAGCAGGTGGGTAACCGCTGGGTCTGGAACGCCGGCAGCTGGAAGAAGATCGAGACCGGCGAGCCGAAGGCCGCCAAAAAGAAAAAGAAATAGCTTCTCTTCCCCGCCGTCGGCCGGTTGACAACCGCCGGGGCGCGGCCCTATAGTCGTCCCCGAACACCATGGCCCCCGCACCCGGCCGTCCTCAGATCGCAGAATTCAAGAAAAGGATCGTCGACGAGATCGTCCGCGCGCTGGGGCTCCCGCCCGCGGGGGCGGCCCGTCGCCTTCTCGGGCCCCTGTTCGGCCTGCCGGCCGGTCGCTTCGCCGGGATCGTGGCCCGCGCCGACGGCGAGATCGGATCGGGGGGCCTGCCGGGAGCCGCCCGGAGCCTCCTGGCCGATCTCGGGATGGAGCCCGTCGTCTGGGGGGAGCGGGGGATCCCGAGGGAAGGACCTCTTCTCATCGCGTCCAACCATCCCGGCGCCTATGATTCCCTGGCCATCATGGCGGCAGTCCCCCGGAAGGACCTCAAGGTCATCATCTCGGACGTCGGACTCACGCGGGCCTTCCCGACCGCCCATGAGCTCTTCATCTACGCGCCGAAGGCGGACGCCGGGCGAGGACGGGCCCTGCGCGAGGCGATCCGTCATCTCAGCGGCGGCGGGGCGCTCCTCGTCTACCCGCACGCGGAGGTCGAGCCCGATCCGGAGATCGGCCCGGGCGCCCGGGAGGCCCTCGCCGATTGGTCGCGCAGCGTCGAGATCATGCTGCGCCGGGTCCGCGCGACGCGGCTCCAGCTGGCCGTCGCCAGCGGCATCCTGCTGCCGCGCTTCATCGGAAATCCGCTGGTGAAGCTCCGCAGGAGCGCGCCCCACCGCCAGAAACTGGCCGAGACGCTGCAGCTCAGCGCTCAGATGCTCTTCCCGAAACGGGTCCGGCCGCGGATCCATCTCTCGTTCGCCGCGCCGGTCGACGCGGCGGCGCTGCCCGCCGGCGGACTCATGCCGGCCGTCGTCGAGCGGGCGCGCCGGCTTCTCGACAGCCACATGGCGGCCGTCCGCCGTGTCGCGGAATGATGCAGCCCGGAAAAGGAGGCCCGACGCATGGATGCTGAACCGGTCAAGGTCTATCGCGCCCGCTGGCTCGTGCTCGCCGTCTTCGGGATCATGGCCTCGATGACCCAGGTCCTGTGGCTGACCTTCGCGCCCATCACCGGGCCGGCCGCCGCCTTCTACGGAAAGCCGGACCTGATGATCGGGCTCCTGTCCATGGTCTTCATGATCGTCTACATCCTCGCCGCCATCCCCGCCGCCTGGGCCATCGACACCTGGGGCTTCAAGGCCGCGGCCGGGCTCGGCGCGGTGCTGTCGGCCGTCTTCGCCCTCCTACGCGGTCTCTTCGCTTCGGACTACACGATCGTTCTTTTGGCCCAGATCGGGATCGCCCTGGGCCAACCCCTGGTGATCGGCGCCATCACCAAGGTCGCGGCGCGCTGGTTCCCGGTCCGCGAGCGGGCGACCGCGTCCGGGCTGGGCACACTGGCCCTTTACGTCGGGCCCCTGGCCGCCATGCTGCTCTCCCCCCGCCTCTTCCTGAGCCTGGGGATGAGCCGGATGCTCGTCATCTACGGCGCCGCCATGGCCGCCGCGGCGATCCTGTTCCTGGCCGTCGCCCGGGAACATCCGCCGACCCCGGCCGGCCGCGACGAGCGGGTCCTGATGTTCGACGGACTCAAATCGATGCTCCGCCGGCGCGATTTCCTGCTTTTGCTGGCCATCTTCTTCCTCGGGTTGGGCCTGTTCAACAGCGTCTCGACCTGGGTCGAAGATATAGTCCGGCCCCGCGGATTCACCGTTTCTCAGGCCGGCACGCTGGGCGCCATCATGCTCGCCGGAGGCATCGCCGGCGCGATCGCCATCCCGCTCTTTTCCGACAAACTGCGGCGCCGCAAGCCGTTCGTCGTCCTGGCCCTTCTGGGGCTTCTCCCCGGGCTCGTCGGCATGACCTACGCCACGGGCAGCGCGCTGCTCTACCTCTCGGGCTTCGTGTTCGGGTTCTTCCTGTTGAGCGCCGGCCCCATCGCCTTCCAATACGCGGCCGAGATCACGCACCCCGCCCCGGAAGGCACGTCGAACAGTTTGCTCATCCTGATGGGCCAGGTATCGGGCATCGCCTTCATCGTCGGCATGGACGCCCTGAAGGACCCCGCGACGGGTTCGATGACGATGCCGCTTCTCGTCCAGGCCGGGCTCATGGTCGGCGCGGCCGGACTGGCCACGATGCTCAGGGAATCGCCGGTCAGCGCAGACCGTTCCGGGGCGCCGAAGTAAGGGAAGCGGGAGGGCCGGTCAGTCCGGCGAGGTCAGCGCGGTGTAGCAGAAGCCGGTGTAGTGCTTGACGACGTCGGCGATGACCTCGTCCTTATCCATCCTCAGCACTTTGAAGGGGAAAAGCCCCGGCATGAAATCCTCGTCCGTCGTCTGATATTCGGCTTTGGGCGTGCGCCGGGCCTTGATCTGGAGCTTCAGCCGCAGCTCGACCGCGTTCTTGGGCAGCGAGATGCGGTAGTGGAATTGCTCCTCCTTGAGGCCGGGGAAGCAGATGACGAAGCGGATGCTCCGGCCCTTGGTCTTCTGCTGTTCGCACTTGATGCGGAAGTTCCCCATCTCTTCGGCCAGGTTCTCGAAGGCGGACTCGGCGATGAACTCGCAGAACTGGTCGAACTGGCCGACGGTCTCGGCCTGGCAGAGCTCGATGACCCTCACGTTCTCGAAGTGGTTGGCCAACTCTTTCTTCCAATCGATCTTGGCCATGCTGGACTCCGCGCTCGGGGATTTCCATCATGATAGCACAATCACCCGCCCCGTTGGAAGCGGAGGAAAGTGCCGGCTGAGGTCAGCAAAAGGGGGGTGATGATTGGAAATATTGAGGGAGCCCTCTCCAGCCGGCGAAAGAGAGCCGTTCTCATTATAGACCGGCACGCCGCGAAATCAAGAATTTTTTTCGACCGACCGGGAAAAGTGCCGGCTGTTTTTTTACAGCAGATAGGGGGAAAATGATGTATTGAGTTGGGTTGAAGTTTTCTCCAGCCGGCACAAGAAAACTTGATCCTATTATATCTCCGCCGCGGGAAAAATCAAGCGCGGCGGCCGGCTTTCGCAAACCCGGCCGGATGTCGTAAGATGGAGGGAGCGAGGAGGCGACCGACATGAGAAAGATCCTGGTGGTCCTGACGGCGGCGGCCCTGGCCGCGGCGGCGGCCGCTCCGGCCGCGGCCCAAGCGAAACCCCCGACGACCCGGGAGATGGCCCTGCTCTGCTGGCAGGAGTTCGGCGAGCTCGTGCCGGCCCGCGTCCGGACGGTCCTCGTGCCCTTCGGTTCGCTCGAGCCGCACGGCGTCATCCCCAACGGCACCGACAGCCTGGCCCCGGAGGCCATGGCCCGCGACATCGCCGCCCGGGTGGACGCCCTGATCGCCCCGACCCTGAACTACGGCATGACCGAGGCCATGAAGGCCTACCCGGGGGCGGTCTCCATCTCCGCCGAGACCTACGCGCCCTTCGCCGAGGCCGTGCTCGACAACCTGGCCCTGCAGGGATTCAAGAACCTCATCGTTCTCAACGGCCACGGCGGCAACACGGCCGTCCTCAACGCCGCGGCGACGAAGGTCGCCAACGCCCGCCGCGTCCGGGTGCTCGTCGTCAACTGGTGGACCCTGGCCGACGACATCACCAAGGCCGTGTTCAAGCAGAACGGCGGCCACGCCGGCAACAACGAGACGGCCTACGTCCAGGCCATCTGGCCCCAGCACGTCCATCCGGAACGCTACAGGCCGGAGATGGCCGAGCCCAACGCTCCGGCCGGGGCGTACTACACCGTTCCCGTCGCCTCGACTATCCTCCTTTATGAAAAGGGCCAGGGTTATCCCACCTTCGACGCGGCCCAGGCCAAGGAGTACTTCCGCAAAGTCAACGACCGTGTGGCCGAACTCGTCCTGGACACGATCGGTAAATGGGACGCGGCCGGGATCTATAAGTAGCCGTCAGGCGGCGCGCAGCAGGAAGACGCGGAGGTCCATGACGTTCGTGCCGGTCGGACCGGTCACGATCAGATTCCCCGTCTGCTTGAAGAATCCGTAGGAGTCGTTGTCGTCGAGGTAGTCCGCGGGATTGAGGCCGAGGGCACGGGCCGAATGGACCGTCCGGAGGTCCGCCCAGGCGCCCGCGGCGTCGGACGTGCCGTCGATGCCGTCCGTCCCCAGGCTCAGGATGAGCCAGTCGAGGTCCCGAACGCCGGCCTTTTCCATCTCGCAGAGCGAGGCCAGAACGAATTCGGTGTTGCGGCCGCCCCTCCCCCGCCCCTTGACCGTGACCGTCAACTCGCCCCCGGCCAAAAGGCACAGAGGGCGGGGCAGCGACGGCGCGGAGCAGGCCAGCTCGGCCAGGAAAGCGGCGTAGCTGGCGGCCGTCTTTCGGGCTTCGCCGCTGTCGCCCGACGACAGGAAGATCGGCTCGAAACCGCGCTTCTCCGCCTCGCGTTTCGCGGCCCGCAGGGCGGTCATGTTGTCGCCCACGATGAAGGTATGGACGCGCTCGAAGACCGGATCGCCCTCCTTGAGCGTCTCCTCGACCTGGCCGCGCTCGCCCTCCTCGAACCGGGCCCGGACGAGGGCCGAGGCCGAGTCCCAGAGCCCGTAACACTCGAGGATGGCCCGCGCCTCGGCGAAGGTCGAGGCGTCCCAGTGAGTCGGACCGGAGGCGATGGTGCCCGGGTCGTCGCCGATGACGTCGGAAATGGCCAGCGTGACCACCGTCGCCGGGTGGGCCGCCCGGGCCAATTGTCCGCCCTTGATGGCGGACAAGTGCTTGCGGACGATGTTGAGTTCCTGGATGGTCGCCCCGGCGCGCATGAGGTCGTCGGCGAGACGGCGCTTCTTGTCGAGCGAGATCCCTTCGGCCGGGAGGGTCAGGAGGGACGAGCCGCCGCCGGAGATGCAGACGAAGAGGAGGTCCTTCTCGCCTGCGCCGGAAGCGATCTCGAGGACCCGGCGGCCGGCTTCGACGCTCCGTGCGTCGGGAACGGGATGGGAAGCCTCGATGTATTCGAGACGCGAGCGGACGCCCGTGACGGGCCCGGGGACGACGACGAGCCCGGACGTCAGCCGGTCGTCGATGAGCCCCGCGAGCGCTTCGCCCATGGCCGCGGCGGCCTTGCCGAACGAAACGATGAAGACCCGGTCGTGCGCGGCGAGATCGAATTCCCTGTTCTTGATGCGGACGATGTCGCCCTCGCGGACGACGCTCTCCCGGATGAGGGCCCACGGATCGACGGCGGCGATGGCGGCCCGCCAGATGGCTTCCGCGTCGGCGGCGAAGCCGCCCCTCCCCCGCGTGGCTTCGATCATGAGTCTACTATAGTCCAAACCGGGGCCATCCGTCATCTCCCCGGGGTCGTGGATTCTCGATTGACAGAGGGGCGGCCGTCCCTTACGATTGTCTCGCACGAACGTCCGCATCGAGGGAGGAACACCATGAGCCCTGAGATCAGAGACCTTTACGACGAGTACGCGCGCGGGGGGATGGACCGCCGCGAGTTCCTGGGCCGGCTGGCCGCGCTCGCCGGCGGGACAGCCGCCGCGGCCGTCCTGCTCCCGGCCCTGGAGGCCGCGGGCCCGGGCCCCCAACTGGTCGCGAAGGACGACCCGCGCCTCGAGACGGGATACATCGAATACCCGATCGAAGGAGGCCGGATGAAGGCCTATTCGGCCAGGCCCAAGGGCGGCGGCAAGCTCTCCGGCGTCATCGTCATCCACGAGAACCGCGGGCTCAATCCCCACACCGAGGACGTGGCCCGGCGCGTCGCTCTCGAGGGCTACCACGCGATCGCCCCCGACGCCCTGTCGCCGCTCGGCGGGACTCCGGAGAACCCCGACGAAGCCCGGCCCCTTTTCCAGAAGCTCGACCGGGAGGCGAACACGAAGAACTTCGTCGCCGCCGTCGCCTATCTCAAGACGGGGCCGCAGGCGACGGGCAAGGTCGGCTGCATGGGTTTCTGCTGGGGCGGAGCGGTCACGAACCAGGTGGCCGTCAACGCGCCCGGCCTCGCGGCGGCCGTCCCCTTCTACGGCAGTCAGCCGGCCGCGGAAGACGTCCCGAAGATCAAGGCGGCCATGCTCATCCACTACGCCGGCGACGACGAGCGCATCAACGCCGGCATCCCGGCCTTCAGGGAGGCCCTCGAAAAGGCCGGGATCGAGCATACGATCCACGTGTACGAGGGTGCCGGGCACGCCTTCATGAACGACACCGGGCAGCGCTACAACAAGGAGGCGGCCGAGCTGGCCTGGGCGCGGACCGTCGCCTTCCTCAAGGACAAGCTCAAGGCTTAGCGTTCTGCCGGCGCCATTCGGCGGCCACCGCGTCCACGAACGGACGCGCGTGGTTGAAGAACTTCCTGTATCCCGCGCAGAGATAGTTCAGATCGGGCCCCCCGTCCGGCGCGGGGACGAAGCGGTTCTTCGGGCACTCCCCGTTGCACATGGCCAGGACCTCGCACGTCCGGCAGACACGCGGCAGAGTCTCGAACTTGGCCCGGCCGAAGGCCCTCTGGGCGGGATCCTCGAGAAGATCGGCGAGCGGCGTCTCGCGGATCGTCCCGATGCGGTGGGCCGCGTCGACGAAGTGGTCGCAGGCGTAGAAGTCGCCGTTGCGCTCGAGGACGGGGATGTCGCCGCATTCCGGCCGGAAGATGCAGAGCGAGTGCTCCTGGTCGAAGGCGGTCCGGGCCGCCTCCTCGACGATCTGGATCTTGATCCGCCCGATGTCCCCGGCGAACCACGCGTCGAAGACGGCGCAGAGGAAATCGCCCCAGGCTTCGGAGGGGACCGAGGCGGGGCTGACGCCGCGCGGGGCGCCGGGCCGCCGCTCGACGAGCGGGAGGAAGGTCACGAAAGCCGCGCCGATCTCCCGGAAGAAGCCGTAGACCTCCGCGGGATGCCGGACGTTGTGGGCGCCGACGACGCAGAGGATGTCGGTGGGGACGCCGGACTGCCGGAGGATCTCGGTAGCCGCGCATCGTCCCGTCGAACGCGGACTTCCCGCCGCGCGTCAGCCGATAGCGGTCGTGGAGATCCCGCGGACCGTCGAGGCTGAGGCCGACGGAGAACCCTTCCTCCGCCAGGAACCGGCCCCACTCCCCGTCGAGGAGCGTGCCGTTCGTCTGCAGGCCGTTGGCGATCGTCCGGCCCGGCGGACAGAGCCGGCGTTCGATGGCGACGATCCTGCGGAAGTAGCCGACGCCCAGGACCGTCGGCTCGCCGCCGTGCCAGGAGAAGCGGACGATCTCGTCGGGCGAGGCGGCGATGTGCTGGGCGATATAGGACTCGAGGAGGTCTTCGGGCATGCGGGCCGGTTGGCCCCCGGGCTCCCCCGCCGGGCCCCGGCCCAGGTAGTAGCAATAGCGGCAGGCCAGATTGCAGGCCGCTCCCGCCGGCTTGACGAAAACCTGGAACCCGCGCGGCATGTGGACCACCATCGCGAGATTTTATCATCCCCGGGAATTTTATGTTATAAAATAAGGGATGCGAAGCGTTCTCGCGCGCTGTCTCGCCCTCGGGATCGTCCTGTTTCTCTCGTCGTCCGGCGCCTGGCCCCAATCGAAGCGGACCTCGCCGGCCTCCTCCTCTTCGGCCCCCCAGGACAAGAACGTCGCCGACTTCGAGCAGCGCCTGAACCGCATCAACGGGCAGATCAAGGACCTCAAGTCGCGGCTCGAGGCCGAGGCCCGCAAGGAATCGTCCATCCTCTCGTCGCTCGCCCGGATCAACCTCAACCGGAGTCTCGTCGCAAGGGAGTTGGCCGCCCAGAACGTCGAGCTCGAGCGGGGCCGAGCGGAGCTCGCCGCCATTCAGAAGAACGTCCG
The DNA here is from genome assembly GCA_963743755.1 of uncultured bacterium. Lineage (GTDB taxonomy): Bacteria > Acidobacteriota > Aminicenantia > Aminicenantales > Saccharicenantaceae > RBG-16-66-30. The sequence goes on along the minus strand of CAVUQU010000004.1, from coordinate 1,334,071 downwards.
GAGCCTCCAGGCCGGCATCGACCGGGAGCGCGAGTCCATCGAGAAGACCGTGGTCACTCTCTACAAATTCGGCCGGCTCGACTTCTTCCAGTTCCTGCTGCAGGCGCGGGACATCGAGACCTACGCCTCCGAGAGCAAGCACCTGACGCTCCTCGCCCGCAGCCAGGACGAGGTCGTCTCGGGCTACCTGGCCTCGCTCGACGAGCTGCGGGCCGCCCAGTCGGCCCTGGAGAGCAAGCAGAGGGACCTCGCCGAGATGTCCCGGGCGGCAAGCCTCAAACGGCAGGAGCTCGAGACCGAGGCCCGGAAGAACACCACCCTCGTCCGCGACATCCGCCAGAACCGGGCGACCTACAAGCAAACGCTGACGGAGCTCTCGGAGAGCGCCGAACAGCTCCAGGTCCTCATGAACAAGATCATCGCCCAGGAGTGGGTCCTGCCGGCCGCCTTCGTCCCTCTCTACGAGCGGCGGGGCAAGCTCGCCTGGCCGCTCGAGGGGCGGATCGTCACGCCGTTCGGCTTCGAGAAGCATCCGGACTTCAAGACCGTGGTCATGAACAAGGGCGTCGAGATCTCCCCCGCCAAGGACAAGTCGCTCATCCTGGCCGTCCACGCGGGCAAGGTCGTCTACGCGGACTACTTCCAGGGCTACGGGAACCTCCTCATCGTCGACCACGGCATGACCTATTACACGCTCTACGGGCACTGCTCGGAGTTCCTGGCCGCGGTCGGCGACATGGTCCGGTCCGGACAGCCCGTCGCCGTGGTCGGCGACTCCGGGTCCCTCAAGGGCGAGTGCCTCTATTTCGAGGTCCGCTACAAGACCAAGGCCCTCGATCCCTTGCAATGGCTGAAGCGGAGGTGATAGAATGGATATCCGTTCCGCCATGAAAAACGTTCCGAGATACCGCTGGTTCCTCTGGACGGCCGCTGTGGCCGCCGCCCTGTTCTTCGTCATCGAGATGGGCTTTCTGCGGGGCAAGCCCGGGGCCCAGGTGAACAAAGGTTTCGAGCTCCTGGACTCCCTGATCGGCCACATCCGCAAGGATTATCTGGACGAGCGGGACCCGCTCAAGACGGCCGAGGGGACCTACCGCGGCCTGGTCAACTCCCTGGACCCCCTGTCCGCCTATCTTTCGAAGGACCTGCTCGACGGTTACAGCGCCCGGACCGGGAAGGATACCGAGCCCGGAACGGTCGTCCTGAAGCGCTACGCCTCCTTCCCCCAGGTCGTGGCCGTCGTCGTCAAATCCCCTGCCGAGACGGCGGGCATCCAGCTGGGCGATCTCCTGAGTGCCATCGAGGGGCGGAACTCGCTGAGCATGAGCCTGGCCGAGGTCAAGATCCTGCTCCGGGGCAAGGACGCAACGCCGGTCAAGGTCCGGGTCCTGCGGGGCAACGAGACCCTCGATCTCAGCGTGCCGCGGGCCCTGCTCTTCCCCGAGGCGTTCACGTTCGTCCGGGCGGCGGGCAAGCCTGCGGTCCTCAGCATCCACCGGATCGACGCTTCGCTCGTCCCCGAGCTCCGCAAGACGGTCGTTCCCGCCCTCAAGGCCGGCAAGACCCCCCTCGTTCTCGATCTCCGGAGCTGCCAGGACGGCGATCTCGATGAAGCCCGCAAGCTCGCCAACCTGTTCGTCAAGGCGGCCGACGCCGGGCGGTTCGAGGGAAGGAACGGCGCGAAGACGCCCGTCTCCTGTCCGGACGAGCCCGCGCTCGGCGCGGTCCCGCTCGTCGTCTGGACCGACGCCGGAACGGCCGGGCCGGCCGAGCTCGTCGCGGGCCTCCTGCAGGAGCTCCGTAAGATCAAGATCGTCGGATTCGAGACCTCCGGACTCGTCGGACGCACGACGCTCTTCCCGCTGAAGGACGAGAGCGCCGTCCTGCTGACATCGGACATCTACGTTCTGCCCTCGGGACGGAAGATCTGGGACGACGGCCTCGTCCCCGACGTCCCCATCCCCGTCGACAAGCTCGACGAAAAGACCTACTTCGAGAAAACGGCCCCTCTTCTCCCCAAGCTCTGACGGATGAGGAAGAGGCCCCAGCCCAAAGGTCGCCAACCCGGGCCGACCTTCACCCTTCTCGCCGTCATCCTGACGGCGTCCGCTCTTCTCTCCGCCCTGCTCCTCGACTATGTCGGGGCGCGGCGGGGCGAGCCGTCCTACGTCTTCTCCTTCGCCGGGGCCCTGAAGGAAGCGGCCGTCGAGGCGGCGTCCCCCGTCCCCCACGCCCCCCCGGCCGGCGAAGCGAAACCCTACCGGATGGAAGAGCCGTCGGAGAAGCCCGTCCCGGAGCGGGCGCAGGAACCGGCCGTCAAGACCTTCGAGGAGGTCCTGGCCGCAAGCCTGGCCGCGGCCGGCGTCTCGGAGGACTCCGTCCTCCGGCTCAAGGGGCCGAAGGGCCGCCTCCTGTTCGAGGTCGAGATCCCGTCGGAGCTCTACGAATCCGTCGGGCCCGCCGTCGAGAGGGCCCTCAAGGCCGAGGGCGTCCGCGTCCTCGACAAGAAGAGGACGCCCGGCGAGGACAAGACCGAGGTCCTCTGGGCGCTCCGCCGGCCGGCGAAACAGGACGCGGCCATCTCGTTCGTCCTGCCGGTCGAACCGCCCGTCGTCGTCGCCGCAAAAGAGCCGGCGGCCCGGAAGGCGCCGCGCGGCGAGGTCGCCCTGATCATGGACGACATGGGCGCGAGCCTCGAGATCCTCGACGAGCTCATCGCCCTGGGCCGGCACATCACGGTGTCGGTCCTGCCCTACAGCGCCTACGCAGCCGAGACGGCCCGCATCGCCCACGAGAACGGGCTCGAGGTCCTGCTCCACCTCCCGCTCGAGTCCGTCAACAATCACGAAGCCATGGAGAACACCGAAGGGCTGATCATGGCCATGATGACGGAACCGGCCATCGTGGCCGCGTTCGAAGCCGGCTACGACCGCGTCCCCTTCGCCGCGGGCACGAACAACCACATGGGCTCGCGGTTCACGGCCGATCGGGGCCTGATGCGGATCCTCCTGAAGCCCGTCAAGGACAGGGGGCTCTTCTTCGTCGACAGCCGGACGACGGCGAAGACCGTCGCCCTCGACGAGGCCAGGAAGATGGGCATCCCCGGGGCGCAACGCGACGTCTTCCTCGACGCCGACGAGGACCGCGGCCGGATCCGGGGGCGCCTGATCGAGCTCTTCCAGAAAGCCCGGAAGAAGGGCCGGGCGATCGGCATCTGCCACCCCTTCCCGGAGACGCTGGCCGTCCTCAAGTCGACCTACCGCCTTCTCGACGCCTACGGTCTCGAGGCCGTTCCGGTCTCGAAGCTGGTCCGCTGAGCCCGCCCCCGGAATTCAGCGGGCTGTTGCCAAATCGCCACCCCTCCGTTATCATACAGCCGAGAGAGAGAGGAGGAGCCCCATGAAGAGATCCGGCGCGTTCGTTCTCGTCCTCGCCATTCTGGCCCTGGCCGGGCTGCCCGCGTGCAAGAACATGTCCCCCGACGAGCTCAGGGGCACGATCGAGGTCACGGACTACACCTCGAGCTGGGTGTCCAAAGTACTACCAGCCCTGGCCGCCCCGGCTCATCCTCGTCCCTCAGATCAGCTTCCGCATCAAGAACATCGGGACGAAGCCGCTGAACTACGTCAATTTCAACGCCGTCTACCAGTTCAAGGGCGACCCGGAGAACTTCGGGGATGCCTTCCGGGCCTCCATCCGCGGCAAGGCCATCCCGCCCGGCGGCACGAGCGATCTCATCGTCCTGAAGAGCAACCTCGGCGTCGAGGGCAAGAACCTGGCCGGCATCCGCGACAACCCGGAGTGGAAGCCCGCCTTCGTCCGGCTCTTCGCCATCTCCAGGGGCTCGATGCCGGTCCTCCTCGGCGTCTACGACGTCTCCCGCGACATCGATTTCAAGGAACCGGAACCGGTCGAACCGAAGAAGTGAAATGGCGAACATCGTTCCGTCCAAGGTCTTCCTCGTCCGCGGCTGCGGCCGGCACAAGGAGAAGCTCGTCAGCTTCGAAAAGGCGCTGCGCGAGGCCGGCATCGCCCCCTTCAACCTCGTCCGCGTCTCGAGCATCTTCCCGCCGCACGCCCGGTTCGTCACCGAAGGCGGCGGGTCTCAAGCTCCTCGAGCCCGGCCAGATCCTCTTCGTCGTCCTCAGCGAGAACGCCACGGACGAGCCCGGGTGCCTGATCTCGGCCTCGGTCGGCGCCGCCGTCCCCGACGACCCGTCCCATTACGGCTACCTGGCCGAGCACTCGGACATCGGCAAGTCGCAGAGGGAGATCTCGCTCCACACCGAGTACCTCGCCGCCGAGATGCTGGCGACCAAGCTCGGCCACAGGCTGCGCGAACCGGGGCCGGACAGCAAGGCCGGCATCGTTCCGCATCTCGAACGGACTGTCCCTCAAGACGCGGAGCGCGACGCAGACGGCGAAGGGCGAAAAGGGGATGTGGACGACGGCCATCGCGGCCGCCGTGCTGATCTGCTGAATAAAAGAAGGGACCAGGTCTTCGCAAACTTTGAGGGACCAGGTCTTCGCAGACGGCCGCGCGTTGGCGGGGATGCGAAGACAGGTCCCAGTTTGCGAAGACCTGGTCCCTCTTTTATTTGTCCAATCCCAGCGGATCGGCCTTCAGGATCTTGACGTAGCTCCGCTCGCGGAGCGTCTTCATGTATTCCTCGCCCTTGACGGCGCGCTTTTGGTTGTAGATCTTTTCCTCGACCTGGCCGCGCGCTTCGTCGAACGGCTTCAGGTGGCTGTCCTTCTTCTCCACGAGCTGGAGCAGGTACCAGCCGTTCTTGGTGTTGATCCAGGGGGCCGTCTCGCCGGCCTTGATCTTCTCGACGGGCGCTTCGAGGTCCTTCTCGAGCTCGCCCTCCTTGAACGTGCCCAGGTCGCCCCGGGCGTCCTTCATCGGCGGGTCCGAGAGCTCGGCGGCCACGTCGCCGAAGGGCGTGCCGCCCTTGAGCTTGGCGTCGATCGCGGCCTTGAGGGTCTCGCACTCCTCGGCCGTGCGGTCCGTTGTCGCGAGGTAGACGGCATTGAGCCGGTACTCGGTGGGCACGGTGAATTCGGCCGGGTTCTTCTTGTAGTACTGGACGACCTCGGAATCCTCGAGGACGATGGCCCGCTCGACCTCGGTGTAGAGGACGCCCTGCCGCATCATGCCTTCCTCGTATTCCCTGAGCCAGGCCTCGTAGGACATGCCCTGGGACTGGATGGCCCGGCGGAGGTCCTGGTCGGTGGCGAAATTGTTCTCCTGCTTGATCTTCTCGAGCATCCCCTTGAGCTGTTCCTGGACGTTCAGCCCGAGCTCCTTGGCCTTCTGCAGGAGGAGGAGCTCCGTGACCATGAGGTCGAGGAACTGCTTCTTGAGATTCTCGTACTGCTTGGCGTACTCCTCCGGGGGCATCTGCTGGGCCCGGAGCTGGGCCGCGGCCGTCTCGAACTGGTTCCTGTACTCGGTCAGGGTGATGATGTCGTCGTTGACGACGGCCACGATCTCCTCGACGACCTCCTGGCCGATTGCGGGAACGACCGCCGGGCCGAGGAGGCCGGCCATTGCCAGACACGCGATGAGCTTTTTCATTCGTCCGACCTCTGATAGTTGAAGAATAGATTCTCGGTCATAGCCTGCCAGGCCAGCGTCTCCTTGAGCCCGCCCAGGTGGGAGGCCAGGGCGTCCTTCATCTTCTGGGCCAGGATGCGCCTCTGGATCTCCGGGGCGGCTTCGCGCTCGGTCCGGAGGGCCGGAGGGACCTTCCGGTCCACCCGGAAGATATGGAAGCCGTAGGACGACTCGACGACCTGGCTCGTCCGGCCTTCGTCGAGCGAGAAAACGACCTTTTCCATGTCGGCGGGAAGGTCGCCCTGTTCGAAGATCCCCATGACGCCGGCCTTCGAGGCTTCGGGGCCCACGGATTCCTCCGCGGCGATCTTGCGGAACTCCTTCTCGCCGGTCCGCGCGAGACGCCTCAGCACGGAGATCGCCTCCTCCTCGCTCGCGACGAGGATCTGGCTGACCTGGACCCTGCCCTGATGGAGGAAGTCCTTCTTGTTCCGCTCGTAGTAGGCCAGGATCTCGTCCGGCTCGGCCCGCAGGTCCCTGACGACGAGGAAGGTGTACTTCTCGACGAGGAGCCGGTCGAACGCGCCCTCGGACGGGACGGGGTCCTTGCCCGCGGCGCCGTCCGGCGTGATGGCGTCGACGGCGAGCTTGGCCAGGTACTCCCTCTTCTCGTCCTCCGTCAGGGCGATGCCGCGCTCGCGGGCCGCCTCGAGCAGGATCATCTCGTCGACGAACCGGTCGAACAGCCGGCTCAGGGATTCGGCGGGCAGGCCCTTGGCGTCCGCTCCCGTCGCCTCGAGGTAGCCGCGGAGATCGGCGTTGTAATACTCCCTCTTCTCGACCTTCAGGACCGGGCGGCCGCGGAGCTTGCCCTGGACGAGCCCGGCGACCCGGGAGACCGGTCCCCGGCCTTCGTCGCGGCCGCAGGCGAGGGCGGCCAGGACGCCGAATGACACGAGAACGGCCAGGGATTTTCTGTCCATCTTTTTTAATATCAACTCATTGTAATCTATTTGGACAACTCCATCAAGACCCCGACCGTTTCATCGAGGAGGTCTTTTTCGGTCGTCCCGCGGAAGGCGAGCGACAGGACCCCCTCGGGCGTCAGGGACCCGGAGAAGCGCTTGAGCAGGGGCGTCACCCGCGACCAGTCGACCGGCGTCTCCGGCCGGAACCTGAAGACGACCCGGTGCTCGGTCCGGTCGACGGAGCGCAGGCGAAGCTTCTTGGCCAGGTGCTTGAGGGCGCCGTAGCGGAGGAGGTTCTCGACCGGCTCCGGGAGCGGGCCGAACCGGTCCCGGGCCTCCTCGCGGATGCGGTCGATCTCGGCCAGGTCCTCGACCGAAGCCAGGCGCTTGTAGAAGTTGAGCCGGAGGTTGACCTGGGGCAGGTAGTCCTCGGGGACGCGGATATCGACCTTGAGGTTGATCTCCGGATTGTCGTCCTCGACGACCTCGCCCTTGAGCCCGCGGATGGCCTGGTCGAGAAGCTGCATGTAGTACTCGAAGCCGACGGCCTCCATCGGCCCGTGCTGGCGGTGGCCGAGGAGGTTGCCGGCGCCGCGGATCTCGAGGTCGCGGGCGGCCAGCCGGAAGCCCGAGCCGAGCTCGCTGAACTCCTTGAGGGCCTTCAGCCGCTCCTTGGCGAGGGGCGTCAGCTCCAGGTAGGGCGGAACGAGGAAGTAGGCGTAGGCCTGCCGCGCCGACCGCCCGACCCGGCCGCGGAGCTGGTAGAGCTGGGCCAGGCCGTAGAGGTCGGCCCGGTCGACGATGAGCGTGTTGACGAGCGGGATGTCGATGCCGTTCTCGATGATCGTCGTCGAGACGAGGACGTCGTACTTGCGCTCGACGAAGTCGAGCATCCGCTTCTCGAGCTGGCGGGCCGGTCATCCGGCCGTGGACGGCGACGACCCGGGCCTGCGGCACGAGCTTGGTGACGAGCTCGGCGACCTTGTCGATGTCCTCGATGCGGTTGTGGATGAAGTAGACCTGGCCGCCCCGGCCGATCTCCTGGCGGACGGCCGCGGCGATGAGCTTGGCGTTGAACGGCGTCACGACCGTGTGGACGGCCAGCCGGTCGCGCGGCGGCGTCTCGATGAGCGAGATGTCGCGCAGGCCCGAGAGCGACATGTTGAGCGTCCGGGGGATGGGGGTCGCGGTCAGGGTCAGGACGTCGATCGTCGCCTTGAGATGCTTGATCCTCTCCTTGTGGCCGACGCCGAAGCGCTGCTCCTCGTCGACGACGAGCAGGCCCAGGTCCCTGAAGCCGACGTCCTTCGAGAGCAGGCGGTGGGTGCCGATGAGGATGTCGACGAAGCCGCGGCGGCAGTCCTCGAGGATGGCCTTCTGCTCCCGGGGAGATTGGAGACGGGTCAGGCCCTCGACCCGGACCGGGAAGAGGGCCATGCGGCTCCGGAAGGTCTTGAGGTGCTGGCTGGCCAGGACCGTGGTCGGGCAGAGGACCGCGACCTGCTTGCCGTCCATGACGGCCTTGAAGGCCGCCCGCATGGCCACCTCGGTCTTGCCGTAGCCGACGTCGCCGCAGAGCAGCCGGTCCATGGACGTCTCGTTCTCCATGTCGCCGCGGATCTCGCGGATGGACCGGAGCTGGTCGTCGGTCTCCTCGTACTCGAAGGTCTTGCCGAACTCCTCGTCCCACAGGCCGCCCGACGAGAAGGCGTGGCCCTTGACGGCCTTGCGCTTGGCGTAGAGCTCGACGAGCTCCTTGGCCACGGCCTCGACCGACTTCCTGGCCCGGGTCCGCGTCTTCTCCCAGGTGTTGGTGCCGAGCTTGTCGAGCGGCGGCGCCTCGGGTCCGCCCTTGGAGAACTTCTGGACGAGATCGAGGTTCTCGACCGGCACGAGGAGCTTGTCGCCGTCCCGGTATTGGAGCTCGATGAACTCCCGGCCCTTGCCCTCGACCTCGACGCGGCGGCAGGCCCCGGAAGACGCCGATGCCGTAGTCGCCGTGGACGACGTAGTCCCCGGCCTGGAGGTCCTGGAACTGGGAGAAGAAGGGCCGGCGGGAGGCCCGGCTGACGATGACCTTCTCCTCGGTGAAGATGTCCTTCTCGGAGAAGAAGTCGAGCTTCTCCCGGGGATAGCTGAAGCCGCCGGGCAGGGCGCCGACGAGGAGGGCGGCTTCGCTGCGGGGCGGGACGGCGAACGGCGAATCGGTCTCGAGGACGGGCACGTCGCTCTCGCGGAGGAGCGTCGCCAGGCGCTGGCGCGTCGCGGCGTTCGAAAGGTAGATGAAGGCGAGGTCGCTCTCGGCCTGGAGCTTTTTGAGGTACTGGAGGAAGAACGGGATCTTGTTGTCGAAGCGCGGCACGGGCTGGAACGCGAACGAGAAGGAACGGGCCTTGCGGCGGGCCGGCGCGCCGAGATCCTCGAGCCGGACGGATTCCTTGCGGACCCGGCGCAGGAGCGACGGCGGAAAGACGGCGTCGGGCTCGATGCCGAAGACGCCGTCGGTGAGGAGGTCGGCGAATTGGTCGTTGAGCTCGCGGACGTGGTCGTCCCACTCGCAGTCGACGGCCTCGGGATTGTCGACGACGAAGACGGGATCGCGGAGGTAATCGGCGGCCGGGACGAAGCGGTCCGCGAGCAGGAGCGCCAGGGCGGAGAAGCTCGGGCCGAATTCGCCGCGCCCGAGGGCGGCGATCTTGGCGTCGAGGTCGCGCCCGGCGCCCTTGGCGCGCTTCCTGGCGGCGGCCGTCCAGAGATCGAGGAATTCGGGCGTCGCGGGGAACTCGCGCAGGCCGGGGACGGTCAGCCGCTCGATCCGCTTGAGCGAGCGCTGGTTGGAGATGTCGAACTCGCGCAGGGAGACGATCCGGGAGCCGTCGAACTCGATGCGGAAGGGATTCGCCTCCCAGGGCGAGAAGACGTCGACGATGCCGCCGCGCCAGGCGTACTCGCCGGGCGAGGCGATGAGGTCCTCGCGGGCGTAGCCGTAGCGGCCGAGGGTTTCGAGGAGGGCGTCGTGGTCGGCCTCCCCGCCCACTTCGAGCGTCAGGAACAGGCCGGCGAGGTCCTCGGGGCGAGGCACGGGCTTCAGCAGGCCGCCGAGACTGGTGACGATCAGGGCGGGCGGCGAGGTGAGCAGCCGGCGGAAGAGCCTCATCCGCGATGACGCGGCGTCGAGGGCCGGCGGGACCTCGAAGTAGGGATTGTCGGAGAGGGGGGCGAGGGTGGCCGAGCCGGCCTCCGGCGCGAGGCGCGCGAGGAAGAAGCGGCAGTCCCGCTCGAAGGGGGCCAGCGGGGCTGATTCGGCGCGGATGAAGACGACCGGCCGGCCGGCCGTTTTGGCCAGGCAGGCGAGAAGGTAGGGCTTGGCCGGTTCGATCACGCCGTGGACGGAGAGCGGCCGTTCCGGCGAGGCGACGGCCCGGACGAGTTCGCCGAACTCCGGCGTGCGAAGGAGGAAGTCGAGACTCACCGGGCTATTCTAACGGCGGGGCCTGACGCGGTCAAACCAAGATGGGACCAGGTCTTCGCAAACGCCAATTTTCCCCTGAAAATGTGAAGACCTGGTCCCATCTTGGTCCCGTGATTTCCGGCGGGCTCCGAAACTGGGATATAATAATCGCATGAAAAAAACGCCCCTGTTCATGATGATCCTGGCTCTTCTCCTAACCGGCCCCGCCCTCTTCGCCCAAGGCCCCGCGCAAGCCGCGGCCGAGGACGCCCTCACGGTCAAGGCGCGCGGGCTCCTCGCGGCCATGGAAAAGGGCGATTTCCAGCTCGCCGTCCGCGATTTCGATCCGACCATGCTCAAGCTCTCGGGGCCCGAGAAGCTCGAGCCGATGTGGACGAAACAGCTCCCGGCCCAGATCGGGGCGTTCAAGAAGCAGGCCGCGGCCCGGCGTGAACAACTCCAGGGCTACGAGATCGTCCTCGTCACCTGCGAGTTCGAGAAGGCGACGCTCGACGCCCGGGTCGTCTTCGACAAGGCCGGCAAGATCGCCGGGCTCGGGTTCGTTCCGACGGCGCCCCCGGCGAAATACGAGTCCCCCGCCTACGCCGATGCTGCCAAGTTCGAGGAAACCGAGGTCACGGTCGGCTCGGGAGAGTGGGCCCTGCCCGGGACGCTGACGATGCCCAAGGGCGCGGGACCGTTCCCCGCTCTCGTCCTCGTCCACGGCTCCGGCCCGAACGACCGGGACGAAGCGCTCGGTCCCAACAAGCCGTTCAAGGACCTGGCCTGGGGGCTGGCCTCGCGCGGCATCGCCGTTCTTCGCTACGACAAGCGCAGCAAAGTCCACGGTGCCCGGATCCTGGCCGACGCCAAGGCCGAGGCCGGGATGACCGTCAAGGACGAGACGATCGACGACGCTCTGGCCGCGGCGGCGCTCCTTATCAAGTCGAAGGGCATAGACGGCAAGCGGGTCTTCATCCTGGGGCACAGCCAGGGGGGATTCCTCATGCCGCGGATCGCGCTCGCGGCCGAACCGCTGGGCGTCGCCGGATTCGTCTCCATGGCCGGGCTGACCCGCCCCCTCGACGACACCATCCTGCGCCAGATGAATTACCTGCGTTTCCTGGCCGGCGAGGCGGCCTCGTCGGAGGAGGAGACGAAGAGGATCAAGGACGTCGAGGCGGCCGTGGCGAAGGTGAAAGCCCTCACCGCGGCGGACCGGGGTTCGACCGTCAAGATCCTCGGCGCGATGCCCTCTTACTGGCTCGACCTGCGGGGTTACGACCCGGCGGAGGCGGCCAAGGCGGTCAAGAAACCCATGCTTTTCCTGCAGGGCGGCCGCGACTACCAGGTCCAGAAGGTCGACCTGGACAACTGGCAGGCTGCGCTCAAGGGCCGCGAGGACGCCGTGTTCAAGTACTACCCGAAGCTCAACCACCTCTTCTTCGCGGGCGAAGGCGTCATCATGCCGCTCGAATACGTGCAGAAGCACGGCAGCGTCGCCGAAGAGGTCGTGACCGACATCGCCGCCTTCATCGCCAAGTACTGACTAGGACCGGCCGGCGGCCGGTTGGCTCGTGGCCTTGGCTTCCGGCGGGGACATGTACCTTTGATACGTGTCCCCGGTCCGGAGCCTGCCGGTCAGTAGCCTATTATCTCGTTGAGCCCGTCGATCGCCCGAGCCAGCTCTTCGGGCGAAAGAACGGCGGCCCGCTTGCCGACGCGCTCCGCGGCCAGCGTCCGGACCTGTCCGATCTTGATCCAGGACCTCTTCGGCAGCCCTTTCGCGGCGGTCTCGAGCGTCAGGGGGAATCCGGCTTTCTGGGGGCGGCTGGTGACGGCCAGAACGATGACGGTCCCCGACCGCTCGTTGAAGACGTCGTGACTGATGACGAGGACCGGCCGGCGGCCGGTCTGCTCGTGGCCTTGGCCGGGACCGAGGTCGGCCCAACGGATCTCGCCCCTCAGTATTCGGGCCATCCGGACAACTCCTCGGACAGTCCTTCTTCGGCCAGCTCCTTTTCCGCGGCCGGGTCGAGCTTGGCGCACTCGAGAGCGAGCCGTGTCCGCCCGAGGCGCTCGAGCGTGTCGCACACCGCCTTCTCTATGGCGTGGCTCCGGCTGGGAAAAACCCCGCGTCGCACCAGGTCATCCACCCTCACGAGCGTGTCTTCGTCGATGGAGATCGCGATCTTGGCTTTGGACATGTTTGGACCCCTGGTATTACCATAGGTCATACTTTCGGGACTGTCAAGCCGCGCGATCGGATCACTCACATTTAAGAGGACGCGCCCGGAGCGTCGGGATTCTCAGGTCTCAGCCAGAAATTTAAACGGGCGGAAGAATGAGTATTCCGTCAGGCGTGGGGGATGGAGGTGTGGGCCGAGATCTCGGAGCTCGTCGTGACCAGGTCGCGGACCGAGAGCTTGCGGACGCTGTCGTTCCCGGTGAGCCGGGCAAAATCCCTTAGCTCCTCGGTCGAGACGCGCAGGAAATTGGCCAGCCCGCGGGCCGCCTCGTCGATGTCGAACCGGGCCCGCAGGCCCGGGTCCTGCGTGGCGATGCCCACGGGGCAGCGGCCCGAATCGCAAATGCGGAACTGCTGACACCCGATGGCCATGAGCGCGGCCGTGCCGATGGCCACGACGTCGGCGCCGAGGGCCAGGGCCTTGATGAAGTCCGACGAGACGCGCAGGCCCCCGGTCGCGATGAGCGTCACGCCTTCGATGCCCCTCGTCTCGAGGTAGCGGCGGGCGCGGTCGAGGGCGTAGACGGTGGGGATCGAGGTCGCGTCCTTGATCAGCTTGAGGGCGGCGCCGGTAGCCCCGGCCCGGCCGTCGATGGTGATGAAATCCGGACCGGCGGAGAGCGCGAACTCGAGGTCGGCCTCGACGTCGCCGGCGGCGAACTTGATGCCGATAGGCCGGCCCCCGGAGAGGTCCCGCAGCTCGGCGACCTTGCGCCGCAGGTCGTCGCGCGTGGCGATGTCGGGGAAGCGCGACGGGCTGACGATGTCCGCGCCTTCGGGGAAACCGCGCAGGGCCGCGATCTCCGCGGTCACCTTGTTCCCCGGGCAGATGCCCGCCCATCCCGGGCTTGGCCGACTGGCCGATCTTGATCTCGACGGCGTCGACCCGCCGGAGGTTCTCCGCGGTGGCGCCGTAGCGGTTGGGGACGTATTCGAAGATGAATTTATGGGCCAGGCCCAGGGCCTCGGGCACGATGCCGCCCTCGCCCGAGCCCATGGCCGTCCCGGCGGCCGCGCTGCCGAGGGCCAGGGCGGCGTGGGCTTCCTTCGACAGCGCCCCGAACGACATGTGGCTGACGATGATCGGCGTGCCGATGACGAGCGGCTGTTTCGCCCTGGGCCCGATGACGGTCCTGGTGTCGACCGTCTCGTCGCGGTTGAGCGGCAGGCGGGCGAGCTGCGCGCCCTTGACGAGGATGTCGTCCCAGGACACGACCGGCTGGCGCGTGCGCATGGGCTCGACGACGGATTCGCCCGTGAGGGCCATGCGGTGGATGTCGGCCATCCGCGTCTCGAGCTCGTCGGAGGAGCGGCGGAAGTCGTCGATCGACTCGCGCTTCGGCGCGGGCCCGGCGGGCGGCGCGACCGGCGGGGGGGCCTCCTCGATGAGGTCGAACTCGGACTTGGCGGCGCCGCAGACGGGGCAGATCCAATCCATGGGCAGATCGTCGAAAAAGATCCCTTCCGTCTTCTCGTTGTATTCGTACTGGCAGAGGCGGCAGCGATATTTGGCCATGGGCTTCCCGGCCCGGGTATCTTAGCACCGGGATCAAGATGGGGTCAAACCTACTTTTCATCACTTTCCCTCATTTTTGTCAGAAAGTGATGAAAAGTAGGTCCTTGACAGACCCTGGATCCTCGTTACAGGCGCCACCAGTAGGAGAACTTGACGAAGACGTTGTAGTTGTCGCGGAGGAGGTGGCCGAACTCGTCCCGGAGGTAGTTGTTGTCGAAGCCCAGGAAGAAGACCGTGCCGGGCCGCAGGACCCAGCTCGCGAGGAGGCTGCCGAAGGCCTCTTTATAGAAGAAGTTGTAGTCGACGATGGCCCGGAACGACAGCGTCTTGCTGACCTGGTAGGTCGCCTTCTCGCGGACGACGTTGTAGTCCCAGTTCCCCACTCCGTCGGCCCGGTCCCAGAAGGTCTGCTTGCTGAAGTCCGTGCCGAGCTGAAGCCTCTTGCTGGGCTTGAAGGTCAGGGACACCCCGTAGGTGTTGCTGTAACCGAGATAAGCATTGTCCGGGTCGTAGTTGATGCTGTCACCGGTCTCGAAGTACAGGAAGAAGGGCATCCAGCTGATGACGGTGAACTGCGACTCGATCGAGAAGCTCTGTTTCCTGAAATCCAGGCCGGCAAAGCGTTCCAGGCCGGCTTCGTACCTGACGAAGACCTGGTTGAACTCGGTCAGCCGGAACTGGACCTGGGGCCGGATCCAGGTGTTCTGGGTCGTGCTGTCGGCGTAGCCTTCGGTGCGCCCGGCCTGGAGCCTGAATTGGACCTGATTGAGAAATTTCTTGTCGGCGTAGAGTCTGTAGGAGGCGAAGCCGCCGACGGTGCTATAGTCGGTCCGGTTGACAAAGCCCAGCGAGGCCTGGAAGTCGGGATGGATGGCCTTATAGTACCCGCCGAAGGTCCAGTGCTTGTTCGTGTAGTAGAGCTCGCCGTAGAGGCCCGGCGCGAGGTCCGTCCGGTCGCCCTCGAGGCTCGAGCTCGAGGCCAGGGCCTGGAAGTTGAAGAAGACCCGGTCCTTGAAGCGCAGCTGGCCGTCGAGGCCGCCGAGCCGGCTCCAGGTGCCGCCGCCGAGCTCCTTGTCGGTCAGGGTGAACCCGACATAGGAGCCCTGGCCGACGTCGGCTTTGGTGCGGAAGACGTTGGAGAAGGACTTGGTATCGGGCAGGCCCTCCCCGCCGGAGATGTCCCAGAGGCTTTCGACCGGGTGCATGTCGTAGGCCGACAGCAGCCCGTAGGTGAAGCGGCCGGACTTGCCGGAGGCCTTGGCCCCGAAGATGGGGTCGTTGATCTGGCGGGTGTAGACGGTCTCGATCTCGGGCGAGTTGAAGATCTCCATGCCCTCGAGGAAGAACGGCCGCTTCTCGTTGTAGCGCAGGGCGTAGCGGACGTTGTAATCGATCTTGGGCTCGTCGGCCTCGATCTGGCTGAAGTCGGGATTGGCCGTCAGGTCGAGGGTCGTGTTGGACGAGAGTCCGAGCTTGAAGTTGGCGCCCGGCTCGAGGGCGAACTTCCGCCCTTCGACCGTCGCGCCTCCCCGCGCGAGCGACGTGACGAAGGGCATGACCTCGACGTTGCGGCTGCGCTCGACGGCGCCCTGGAGGATGTAGGTCTGCCCGTTCGAGAGCAGCCCCGGGATGTCGCGGGAGAAGTTCGGGTACAGGATGATCTCCCCGGTCCGGGGCAGGTTGCGGCCGAGGACGATGTTCCAGGTCTTGAGGTCCTGGTCCGGGAAGCGCAGGCTCTTGAACGGGATGGCCATCTCGACCGTGTAGCCTTCCGCGTCGACCTTGCCGTCGGAATAGAAGACCGTGTCCCAGCTGTCGTCCATGTTGTCGTTGCCGCCTTCCTCGACCCGCATCATGTCCATCTGGACGCCGGCGGGGTTGATGAGGAAGGAGAAGGCCCGGCGCTTCTCGTTGAAGGTGTCGATCATGGCGAAGACCCAGTCGTCCTCCATGCAGCCGTCGCGCTTGGTGATGGAACAGCGGACCTTGGACGGTTGGGAGTCGAAGGCCCGGAAGGCGATGTAGAGGTTCTTTTCGTCGAAGCCGAGGTAGGCGACGGTCCTCTCGGTCGGGGCGCCGTTCTCCTTGGGCGCGAGCTGGATGAAATTTTCGACCTTGAGGGCCTCGGTCTCCCAGATGGGATTGTCGAGGACGCCGTCGATCTTGGGGGCGGTCGCCAGGCGCGGGATCCGGAGGGGCTCTTTGGGGGCGGGCGTCTGGGCGCCGGGCCAAGCGGCCGGGGCGGAGGCGGCCGCCAGGAGGAGAATGATAGCGGCTCGGAGGGCTGTATTCTTCATGCTCGTCTTCCTTCGATCGAAACTAGCTCGTCCTGTACTACGCCGGAGCGTCCGGATAATTTCACTCCCCGCGCATTTAAAAGGACGAAGAGAGACCGGGAAAAGTTCCCCTCCCGAGGCGGGCCACGGTAAAAACCCCGGTTCGGGGTAAAATTCGGTGTATTTCCTCGGGTGTCGCCGATATAATGTCCCCGACATGCCGTTCCCGGAGGTGCGCCCTTGACGATATTCGCGATCCCGAGATCCTCGCGTCTCATCATCGCTTTCCTGGCCCTGTCCCTGACCTGCGCCGCGGCCGTTCCCCTGGCCTGCCAGACCCCGCCACCCGGCCGCTACCTCGACACGGCGCCCGACAGGGCGGAGGCCGTCCGGCTGGCCATCTTCAATCCCGAGATCTTCAACATCCGGGGCCTGGTCGAACTGCGCAAGCTCGGCATCCTCGACATTCCGAACCTCGTCGTCGTCGGCGTCTATCACATCGGGCAGAGCAGACGACTTCGCCGACAGCCGCAAGTACGTCGAGGAGAACGGCCTCGACTGGTTCGAATTCCACCCGATCGCGGCCGAGATCAGCGAGCCGGCCCTCTACAGGAAGAACGCCCTCACGCCGGAGCTCGAGCTCATCCTGAAAAAGACCGACGGCGTCATCTTCTTCGGCGGGCCGGACATCCCGGCCTCCGTCTACGGCGAGAAGACGGGCCTTCTGACCGAGATCACCGACCCGTTCCGCCATTACCTCGAGGCGTCGGCCCTGTTCCAGCTCCTCGGCGGGTCCCAGGACGGGAAGCTCGTCCCCCTGCTCGACGCCCGCCCCGATTTCCCCGTGTTGGGCATCTGCCTGGGCTTCCAGACCATGAACGTCGCGACGGGCGGGACGCTCGTCCAGGACCTCCGCATGGACACCTACGCCAAGACGACTTTCGAGGACACGATCGCCCTCGGGCCCGAGCAGTGGCACACCAATCCCTACCGGGGCCTGTTCCCGCTGGACAAGCTCATGAGCTACAGCTTCCACAGCCTCCAACTCGGCGATCAGAGCGTCTTCGTCAAGCAAATGGGGTTCAAGTCGGCGGACCACCCCCGCATCCTGAGCGCCCATCACCAGGGCCTCGGGAGGATGGGGAAAGGCCTCGTGGCCACGGCCAGCTCGCGCGACGGCCGGGTCATCGAGGCCGTCGAGCACAAGACGTTCAAGAGCGTCCTCGGCCTCCAGTTCCACCCCGAGCACCCCGGGCTCTGGGACGCCGAGCCCCGCTTCGCGATGAAGCCCGGGGACGCGCGGACGGGCCTGCGGACCATCCTCGAGGGCACACCGCCGAGCCTCGAGTTCAACAAGGCGATCTGGGGCTGGTTCGCGGCGCGGCTCGTCGCGAGCCACCGTTAAACGGGGGACATGATACCTGTTCCCCATTTTCCATTTCTGTGACGACTCGGGGATCCCGACAGCTCCTCTGCCGAATTGACGGAGGGACGGCCCGAGGCTATCATGGCTTCATCGCGTCGATCTCGCCCCGTTTCCGGGAGCGAGGATGAGGTCGCAATGTCCGTCTTCGGTTTTCTGTTCCGCCGGGCCGGCCCGTCCGCCCCGCTCCGCGTCAAGAGCGGGGACGCCTTCGACGCGCGTGCCGAAAAATCAGGCATCACGGCCCGCGAGTCCGAGATCATCCGCCTGCTCCTCGAAGGCAAGGACAACAAACGGATCACCGAAGAGCTCTTCATCTCCGACCACACGGTCAAGAACCACATCCACAACATCTACCGGAAACTGGGCATCCGGAACCGCGTCCAGCTCGTCCGCTGCTTCCAGGCCTCTCCCGAGGAAACGGGGCGCCTCGCCGGGGCAGGCCCCGCGCCGGCGGCCGGCCTCGGCTCCGTCCTCCGCAAGGCCGCCCTGCCGGCGGGACTCGTCCTCATTGTCGCTGCCGTCGTCCTCGTCGCCTGGAAACCCTGGGTCCGCCGTCCGGGACCGGGCGTCGTCCCCCCGACGCCGGCGCTGGCCGTCCTCGATTTCGAGAACGTCTCCGGCGATCCCGACCTCGAGAAATGGGCGATCGGGTTCCCGACCCTCCTCGCCACCGACCTCTCCCAATCGAAGCGCTTCCGCACGGTCGGCGGCGACCTCGTCTTCGGGGCCCTCAAGAAGTTCGGCCTGACCGCGAGCAGCCGCTACTCCCGGGAGGAGCTGCGCCGCCTCGCCCGCGAGCTCAGGGCCGACTACCTCCTCTGCGGCAGCCTGATGAAGGCGGGCGGATCGATCGTCGTGACCACCTTCCTCCAGGACGCCCGGACCGGGGACACCATCCGGACCGACCGGATCGAAACCCCGGATGAGCAGGGCCTGCTCCGCGAGGCCGACGGGCTCGTCCAAAAGGTCCGGTCCGGACTCGCCCTGAAAGCGGCCGGGTCCGGGGAGGACGTCGACCTCGACGTCGAAGACCTGACGACGACGTACGCCCTGGCCTACAGGTACTACGCCGAAGCCCTGCGTTACCACCGGACCGGAGACTACGGGCAGAGCCTCCTGATGCTCAAGAAGGCCGTCGAGCTCGATCCCGCGTTCGCCATGGCCTATCGGCTCATGTCCGTCTGCGCCCGGAACCTCGGCTATTACGCCGAAGAAGCCGACTACATGCGGACGGCCTTCGACCTGAGCGGCCGGCTCCCGGAGAATTCCCGGGAGCGCCACCTCATCCGGGGCGATTATTACAGCCTCGAGGAATCCTCCTTCCCCCTCGCCGTCGAGGCCTTCAAGATGGTCCTCGAGGACCATCCGGACGACACCGTCGCGAACAATAACCTGGCCATGCTCTACTTCGACCTCGAGGACTACACGTCCGCCGCGCGGTTCGCCGGCATCCCCATCCGCGCGGACACCGACAACCCCTTCCCCTATCACACGCGGGCCATTTCGCTGAACGCCCTGGGCCGGACCGGGGAAGCGGTGCAGCTGCTGGAATCGTACCTCGAGAAGCGGCCGGCCAGCCGGCTGGTCTACATGACGCTCGTCGAGGTCCTGGTCGACTCCCGGGATTTCGCGGCCGCCGAGGCCGCCCTCGATAGGGCCGCCGCCGTCTTTCCCGATCCGTCCTGGTCCTTTTACCGGGGTACGGTCCTCTTCAACACTCGCGGGGCCGCCGCGGCCGAGGAGGAGTACCGCAAGCTCTTCTTCATGGAGGAAGCCCCCTGGCACCTGAGGGCCCATATGCAGCTGGGTTGCGTCGCCCTCGCGGAGGGACGCCTCCGGGCGGCGGCCGAGGAATTCGGAAAGGGGGCCGACCTGGCCGAGACGACCGGCCAACACGACTGGATATCGCACCTGCGGCAGAGCCGGGGCCGGGCGCTTTTCGACGCCGGCGAACCCGCTGCCGCCCGGGCCGAAGCCGCGAAGGCGGTCGAAGCAGCCAAGTCCGCGAACCAGAGCTACTATCTCGCCGCGGCGCTCACGTTCCAAACGACAGTCCAGCTGCGGATGGGCGACCGCGCCGCCGCCGAGGCGTCGGCGGGGCAGTCCCGGGCCCTGGCCGCCGCCGGAGGGACCGACAGGCTCGTCCGGGAGTGCGAATTCCTCGAGGGTCTCATCGAGCTCGGCGCGGGGCGGCCGCAGGAGGCCGTCAAGCTCGTCGGCAAAGCCGCTTCCCGGTTCGTCCGCCGCGACGGACTGGACGGCCGGGGCGTCCTCTACGCCTGCGCCCTCGCCGAGGCCCGGGAGAAAGCGGGCGACCTCGCCGGAGCGGCCGCGGCCCTCGAAAAGACCCTCGCCTCGCCGGGCGACAGGCTGCGCGCTGACGGCTATTACGCCAGGGCCGTGCTGGCGCTGGCCCGGCTCGAGGAGAAGCGCGGCCGTCGGGCCCGCGCCCTGGAGCTCTACCGATCGTTCCTGGAGCTCTGGAAAAACGCCGACCCCGGGCTGCCGGAGATAGAAGAGGCCCGGGGACGCTTGGGCGCCCTGTCGGCCGCAGCCGGCAGAGGCCGTTAGCCCCCCGGGCCGGGAAGGAAAGAAGATGAGGGGTGGCCCGCCCCTCCGGGAAAGGGGCGGGCCTGGACGGGCTCTGCGTCCATCCCCTCGAAGAATCGTCAGAACTCGAAGCGCACCCCGAACCTCCCGGAAATGGGGGCGAGGAAGTTATAGCCCATGCCGAAACGCGGATCGACGACCTCGTCCGGAGCCGGCATCCAGTCGGTGGAAATGATCGCCGCATCGCCGGGCGAGATGTTATAACGATACTTGGTCGAGAAGATCCGCTGGGCCATGTGGGAATCGGTCAGGTTGTCGACGTTGAGGCTGAACTTGATGGCCTTGCGGCCGCCGAGCCGGATCGCATACTCCATGTAGGCGTTGGCGAAGAAGACGAACGGCGTCCGGCCGAGGTTGCCGCGGTTATAGGGGTAGTAGCCCTCGGTGTCGACGCTCCATTCCTCGGTGACGGGCGTGCCGCTGTAGGCGTTGGCGACCAGGCCGACGGTCAGGCCGAAGGGGAAGGCGTAGCTGCCGTAGGCTTTGAGGGAGTGCGGGCGGTCGGTCCCGAGGGGTCCGTCGATGGGGTTGAGGCTCTTGTCGTACGGGAGATACCACATGTCGAAGAAGCGCTCGCCGTTGGGGCTGTTGCGGCCATTCTCGTCGGAGCTGGCCAGGCCGCTATAATTCCCAACCAGGCGGCTGAGCGTGTAGGACAGGCCGGCCTGCCAGCTGTGGCTGAAGCGCTTGTCGAGCGACAGGTTCATGGCGCTGTAATCCCGCTTGGCCTTGGGCATATCGGGGGTGCCGGGAAGGAAGGTCCCGTCCTGGCGGCGCTCTTCGTAGATCGCGGCCATGAAGGCGCTGCCGGGGTTGCTGTAATAGAACTCCTCGATGGGCACGCCGCAATCCTCGATGGCATAGAGGATCTTCTTGTTGACCAGGCGGAGGGACAGGGACATGTCCTCCGCGAGCTTTTTCTCGAGCCCCAGGGAGATCTCCTGCTGCGTGAACGGCTTGATGTCGGGATCGATGGAATTGAACACGGGCGGCCGGAAGTCGCACGTCCAGAGGAGGGTCCCCGGGTAATAGTCGTCGACGCCGATCTTGGTGAAATCCCAATCGTCGAGCGTGTAGTAGGCGCTGGCCCACTTGAAGCCGCCGAGGGCGTTGGCGCCCATGTCGAGCTTCATGACGTCGTGGAAGATGCCGAAGCTGCCGAAGACCTTGAAGCTCGAATCGCCGAGGATGTCGTAGACGAAGCCCAGCCGCGGCGCGAGCTTCTTCGAGAACGGGAAGTTGATCGGCTTCTGAATGTCGGCGAAGAGCGGATCGGTCGTGTAGCTCGGCAGGTATTCGGACTCGGCCCGGAGGCCCAGGTTGAGGGTCAGGCGGCGGGCGATCGTCCAGCTGTCCTGCAGGTAGAGGGACCAGCTGTCCATGTTGACCTTCCAGCTGTTCCCGTAGACGCCGGAGTCGCTGTTGCCGCGCACGGCGTAGTAGCCGTAGGCGCCGCGGCCGTAGTTGGTGCCGTAGGCGATGAGGTCCCGGTCCCAGCCCAGGTAGACGACGGGCAGCTGGCCCGGTTCCTGGACGTCCTCGGCCCGGCGCATGAACTGGAGGCCGGCCTTGAAGGCGTGCTCGCCGGCCAGGTTGAGGTAGTAGGTGAAGTCGGTGTTGAAGCTCAGCCGCGTCCGGACCTCCCTTTCGAGGCCGAGGACCTTGTCCCGGGGAAAGGTCTGCCAGCCGATCGGATGCACGTACTCGGCCGGGATCTCGGGGAACATCGAGTTCGTCACCCGGGCGTAGCCGCCGGGCTGCTCCAGCCGGAACGCGTAGTAGGGCGAATCGGGCAGGGGCGAGACGGGATCGTTGCGATTGGAGTAGAAGTAGCCGCCGCGAAAGCTGAGCAGGGCGTTGTTGCTGAGCGTCACGTCGGTGTAGGCGCTGACGGACCAGTTCGGGTAGGTGAAGCCGAAGACGTCGTAATCGGTCGTTGGACTGCAGGTCGCGGCGTAGATCTCGTTGGCGGATTCTTCCCGGGCCCCGCCGCCGGCGAAGTTGAAGCGGTTCATGACGAAGCTGGCCCCGGCCCGGACGTTCCGGGACGGCTGGGCGGTCATTTTAAAAGAGGAGTTCCAGCTCGTCTCGCTCCGGTCCCAGACGTTCGTGCCTTCGAGGCCCTGGATGGCCAGGTCCATGGTCCGGGTCCGGTTGAAGAGGCGCGGGGTGAGGGCGCCGAAGAACCAGACCTTGTCCTTGACGAGGTACCCGCCGAGCAGGAGGCCGAATTCGTAAGTCCGGCCCTTGTCCCGCCCGACGTATTCGTCGTAGCTGTAGTAGCGGGCCTTGGTGTCGTCGTCGAAGTCGAAGTCCAGCTTGTCCCGCTGACCGCCTTCGAGGTCGGTGCCCGAATAGTAGCCGACGAGCTCGCCGTGGAAGGCGTTGCCGCCGGAGCGGGTGATGACGTTGACGACGCCGCCGACGGAGCCGCCGTACTCGGCGTTGTAGCCGGAGGCCTTGAATTGGACCTCCTCGGCGAAGTCGAAGCTGACCTCCTGGCTCTTCGTCCCCTTGGTCAGGCTCGACGTGTCGGTCCCGTCGACGTAGAACATGTTCTCGGCGCCCGAGGCCCCGTCGACGGAGATGCCGTCGAGCAGGCCCTTTTCGAGCTGGACGCCGGGCATCATGGTCACCAGGGAATCGAAGCTCCGCCCCTTGGGCAGGGCGGAGAACGTCTGCTGATTGAGGACCGATCCCCGGGCCGCGCTCTTGACGTCGATGAGCGGGGCCTTGCCGATGACGGTGATCTGCTCCTCGATGGCGCTGGGTTTCATCGCGATGTCGACGGCCAGGGCCTGTTCGACGCCGAGCGCGATGCCCTCGCGCACGACCGCACTGAAGCCCTGGAGAGTGAACGTGATAGTGAAAGTGCCGGGGGGGAGGGCGAGAAGGCGATAGACGCCGTTCGCGTCCGTCACGGCGGTCGCCGTCCCGACGAGCCGCGGGCTTTTCGCCTCGACGGATACGCCGGGGAGCGGCCCCCCTTGATCGTCCATGACCGTGCCTGTGATCCTGCCGGCCGTCGGAGCCTGAGCGAGGAGGACCCCGGCCAGGAGAAGCATGGCAACGGCTAAAGTGCCAAGCGATCTGAGAGTTTTCATGATTTCTCCTTGTCCCGGACCGTAACCCCTGAATGAAGGGCCGGCCGGGCTGTTCTCCCGTTCCTTAAGCCGGGCGATGGACCCGGCCTGCCTGGATTTCCTTGACTGGAGCGAGCCTCCGCGCGTCGCGGCGGGGAAAGGCGCTGGGCCTCGCGAATGCCGCGGCAAGATCACTCCCCTGTCATCATTGAGATGTCCTTGTTTCGCGCGGTTCTCACCACCTCCTTCGAACGGATTGTGATAGGTGTCCATGTTTGTCCCGGTCCTTCTCGTCACGCTCACAACATAGGCCGGGCGCCGGCTGTGTAAATGGGATAACCGGCCCATTCCCCCATATGAACCGAAAGGCCCATGCCTCCCCAGGGGGGGGCCCGGATCGCGGGGGGGGGCGCAAATCGGAAAACGAGTATTGTGTCCCCGAATTAACTGATGAATAATGGGGGCCTGAGACTACCGAAGGAGGCGTCCATGAGATACGGCATCGGCGCGGCGATCCTGATCGTCGTCCTCGCGGCGGCCTGCGCGAAACCGGCCAAGGCCCCCGAAGGCATCCTGTTCAAGGACGACCTGGCCTTCCTCGAGGCCCATTCCAAGGTCGTCGTTCTCGGCGGAGCGGACGGCCAGGCCCAGGTCGCGGTCACTCCGGACATCCAGGGCCGGGTCATGACCAGCACGGCGGCGGGCCCCGAAGGACTGAGCTTCGGCTGGATCGGCCGGGAGGCCCTTTCGTCCGGCGTCAATAACGCGCACATGAACTCCTTCGGCGGCGAGGACCGCTTCTGGCTCGGCCCCGAGGGCGGGCAGTTCTCCGTCTTCTTCAAGAAGGGCGATCCCTTCGATCTCGACCACTGGTGGACGCCGCCGGCCGTCAACGAAGGGGCCTTCGACATCGTGGCCCGGGACGCGGACCGGATCCATCTCCGTAAAGCCATCCGCCTCGAGAACTACTCCGGAACGGCGTTCGATCTCGAGGTCGACCGGACGGTTAGGCTGCTCGGGACGGCCGAGGTCGCGGCGCTCGGAGTGCCGGTCCCGGCGGGCGTCAAGATGGTCGCCTACGCCTCCGACAACCGCATCACCAACACCGGCGCGGACGCCTGGACTCGGGATACGGGCCTGCTCTCGATCTGGATCCTGGGCATGTTCAATCCCTCTCCCAAGACGACCATCGTCATCCCGTTCAAGGGCGGGCCTGAAGACGGGCTCGGCCCGGCCGTCAACGACGCCTACTTCGGCAAGGTCCCGGCCGACCGGCTCGTCGTCGACGCGGCGAGAGGCGTCCTCTTCTTCAGCGGCGACGGCAAGTTCCGGAGCAAGATCGGCATCTCCCCGCGGCGGGTCAAGCCCTTCGCCGGGAGCTACGACGCCGCCAACGGCGTCTTGACGGTCGTCCACCTGACCGTGCCCGAGGGAGCGACCGACTACGTCAACTCCATGTGGGAGATCCAGGAGCAGCCCTTCGCCGGGGACGTCGTCAACAGCTACAACGACGGCCCGGCCGCGCCGGGGGCGAAACCGCTCGGCCCGTTCTACGAGCTCGAGTCGTCCTCGCCGGCCGCGGCCCTGGCCCCGGGCGGCACGCTGACCCACGTCCACACGACGATGCACTTCCAGGGGCCGGACAAGGCCCTCGACGAGATCGCCCGCAAGGTCTTCGGCGTGAGCCTCGAGGAGATCGAAAAGGCGTTCGGAAAGAAGTAGGATCCCGGGCCCGGGCCCGATAACGGAGGGGACACTCCGAGTCCTTCGGGGGTCCCGCTCCGCCGGCGTTGGACAGCCCCATTGTCTCATCGACTTGACATCTTTGTTTCATGAATGTATATCTATTGTATATACTTTATGGAAATTCGATGAAAACGCGCGTCCAAAAATGGGGCAACAGCCTGGCCGTTCGCATCCCCAAGTCCTTCGCCGAAGAACTGGATTGGGAGGAAGCCGCGCCGGTCGAGATGTCGGTCGACGAAGACCGCCTGGTCGTCAAGCACCGATAGGGAGCGGACCTGGGACCTCGCGCTCTCCTGGCCGGCGTCACCGACGACAACGTCCATCCCGCGTGGGAGGCGGACGTTGTGAGCGCCGCAGATCCGGAAGAAGCCGCCAAGGACCGCCAGTGAAGCAGGTCTTCTTCGTGCCCGACCGCGGCGACGTGGTCCTCGCTATCGTTCGCCCCCCGGTCCGGACAGAAGCAAGCCGGGCGCCGCCCGGCGGTCGTGATGTCGCCCCAAGCCTACAACGCCCGGGTTGGGCTGGCCCTCTTCTGTCCCATCGTCACCGAGGTCAAAGGCTATCCCTTCGAAGTGCCCCTTCCGGCCGGACCTCCCGTCCAGGGCGTCCTCCTCGCCGACCAGGCCGAATGCTTCGACTGGCGCGCCTTGCGGGCCGAGCCCGTGGGATCGCTTCCCGCCTCCGCCGTCGAGGAGGCCCTTGGGAAGCTCCGGGCGCTCCTGGCCTGAGCCGGGCTTGACTTCGCCGGGCATTCATCCAATACTCTGTACAGGGCTCGAAGGTCAGCATAGTCAAAACTGAACGACGGCGGATGGAAAAGGGTATTATTCTCGAATCCTGGAAGGAGATCTCCGCCTACCTTCGCCGCAACGTCCGGACCTGCCAGCTCTGGGAATGTAAACACGGACTTCCCATCCATCGCCTGGACGAATCTCCCAAGGCCCGCGTCTTCGCCTATCCGGAAGAGCTCGACCGCTGGCTCGAGGAGAAGCTCCACGAACACGATCAGGATCCGCGGCCGAACGGCAAGAAGGGCACGGCGACGCTCCCCTCCCTGCCCGCCTGGAATATCGGTCTGATCGCCGGCCTGGCCGTCTTGGCTATTACCGCAATCGGGACTTCTGGCTGGCTCATCGCCCGCCAGGCCAAGGTCCGATGGGCCAACGACGTCGCCATCCCCGAGATCGAGCGGCTTCTCCTGACCTCTGAAAACCAACGCGTGTTCGACTTAGCCATGCGCTCCGAGGAGATCATCCCGCACAGTCCGAGATTAGCCCAACTCATGCCCCAGGTCGCGGCCGCCGTTTCGATCGAGACCGATCCGCCGGGCGCATCGATCTTCCTCGAGCCTTACGCCCGGCGGGGCGAAAGCAGGATTCCTACCGCTCAGTCGCCGATCGCCGGTCATCGGCTCTCCCAAGGCTATTGGTGCATGAGGATCGAGAAAGCCGGCTTCGAGCCTATCGTCAATGTTTTTTATATTTACGCGAGCCAAAGATTCCTGTTCTCAAAGACTCTCGAAAAAGCCGGCACGGTCCCCCAGGATATGGTCCGCGTTCTGGGTGGGGAGTTCTTCCCGCTGTTCCTCCACCAAACCCACCTGGAAAAGACGAAGCTCGTTGATTTCTACTTGGACAAGTATGAGGTCACGAACCGCCAGTACAAAGAATTTGTAAACGCGGGGGGGTATTCGCGACGGGAATTTTGGGAGGTCGAGATAGTCCAGGATGGCCGGCCCGTCCCGTGGGCTGAAGCCGTCGCAGGCTTCACCGATAAAACCGGTCGGCCCGGCCCAGCAACGTGGGCACGAGGCGATTTTCCATCGGGGCAGGACGATTACCCTGTTTCCGGGGTCAGCTGGTACGAGGCTATGGCGTACGCGGCCTACGCCGGCAAGCGCCTGCCCAGCGTCTACCACTGGGGAAGGTCGGCGGGGGACTATTATACAGATACGGGTTTCATCCTTCCGGCCAGCAATTTCGGGAGCTCCGGCCCCGATTCCGTGGGGAAGGCCGGCGGACTTGGCCCGTACGGAACATATGACATGGCAGGAAACGTCAAGGAATGGTGCTCGAACGAGACCCAATCCCGAAGATACTGCCTTGGCGGGTCATGGCAGGACGACGAGTACATGTTTAATCACCTTGACGCCTACGATCCGGGCCGCCGCAACGAAGACATGGGCTTCCGTTGCATGCAGCCGGTCCGTGGCCTGATCGAAGCGTCCGAGGTTGATGCCCCGCTCGATGTGTATGTCGACCCGGACTTCTCAAGCTATAAACCGTGCTCCAACGAGGTCTTCGAGGCCTATAAGGGGCTCTACGCGTATACGAAGACCGACCTCCGCTTCAAGGTCGAATCCCAGGAGGTATTTTCAGATAAGACCTTTCTCGAGAAGGTGACTTTTGACGATGCCGATGGCGAGGAGCGGATCACGGCCTATCTGTTCCTGCCGCGCCGCGGGGCGCCGCCCTTCCAGACGGTGGTTTATTTTCCGGGCGCAGCAGCCCTCCGCCTGGACTCGATCTTCACGTATAGCGTCGTCCAGAACCGCGAAGTCGACCTGTTCACGAACAGCGGGCGGGCGTTTGTCATCCCGATCGTCAAGGGGACGTTCGAAAGGAAGCTGGGGCGCCCGGTCAGGGAGGACCGGGAATATCTCCGCGATCTGTTCATCCGGCGCATTCGAGATTTTACCCGAACCGTGGATTATCTCGAGACCCGGGCGGACATCGACCGCGAGCGGCTCGGCTACCAAGGCCTGAGCTGGGGCGCCAATGTCGGACCGCTGATCCTGGCGCTAGATCAGCGCTTCCGGGCGGCGGTCTTTTTGAGCGGGGGCATGGACCGCGACGACTATCGGCCCGACCGGTACTCGCCCGAGACGGACGTTCTTAACTTCGCCTCGCGGGCCAAGACGCCGACGCTGATCATGAACGGTCGGTACGATTTCCTCAGCCCCATCGAGGAGGAATCATCGGTCCTTCTCCGGCTCCTGGGCACGCCGGACAAGGACAAGCTCCTGCGCATCTATGACACCGGGCATCATGTCTGGCAGCTCAACGAAACGCGCAAGGACGCTTTCGATTGGTTCGATAAGCACCTCGGCCCGGTCGACCGGGCCGCCGCCGCAAAACCGGGGAAATAGCGCCATGCCCGCGGGAACGATCCTCGAATCCTGGAAGGAGATCTCCGCCTACCTTCGTCGCAACGTCCGGACCTGCCAGCTCTGGGAATGTAAACACGGACTTCCCATCCATCGCCTGGACGAATCTCCCAAGGCCCGCGTCTTCGCCTACCCGGAAGAGCTCGACCGATGGCTCGAGGAGAAGCTCCACCGGAGCGAACCGCCGGATCCGTCGAAACAGGCGCGGGGCCGGACGGAGAAACTCCCTGTCCTGCCGTTTTGGAGCAAGGGACTTATCATCGCGCTCTCGGTCGTGGCCGTCGCCGCCGTTGCCTTCACCGTCGGGATCGTCCGGCACCATGCCCGGGTCAGCTGGGCCGATGAGGTCGCCGTCCCGGAGATCGAACGCCTGCTGCTGACCCCGGACCGGCCGGCTGCGTTCGATCTGCTTATGAAAGCTAAAAAGATCATTCCCGGGAGTCCCCTGCTGGCGTCCCTTGAACCCCTTATCGTCAGCAAAGTCTCCTTCAAGGCCGCGCCTCCCCGAGCCGATATCCGGCTGAAGGACTATTCCGCGGGATCGGCCTGGGTTCTTATCGGGGCGGGCCCCGTCGTCAAGAAGCCCGTCTGCCAGGGGTACAAACGCTGGAGGGTCGATCTCGATGGCCGCCAAGTCACCGAGGGCGCCTTCCATGCCCGGGCGGGATACGAGATCGAGATCGACGCGGATCCCGGCCCGCCGGGCAAGGTCCCGCCGGGGATGGTGCTCGTTCGGGGCGGCCGGCATCAAAGCCAAACCCCCGAGATGGTCCATCTGCCCGCCGTCGAATTGAAGGAATTCGTTCTCGACCGGAACGAAGTCACCAACTCCCAGTTCAAAGGGTTCGTCGACGCCGGCGGCTACAAAAATCCACGATACTGGAAGTACGAATTCGTCGCGGACGGCCGGGCGCTTTCCTGGGGGGAGGGGATCAAACTCCTTGTCGACAGGAGCGGCCTGCCGGGGCCGGCGGCCTGGCGGTCGGCCACCTATGCGGAAGGAGCCGCCGATCTCCCGGTCTCCGGCGTGAGCTGGTACGAGGCCGCGGCCTACGCGGAATTCGTTGGCAAGACCCTGCCGTCCGTCTATCATTGGGAATGGGCCTCGGGGAACTACCACGAGGACAGCGGCTACATCATCAAGGCCAGCAACTTCGGGGGGCAGGGGCCGACGGCGGTCGGTCAATGCGAGGGCCTGGGCCCCTTTGGGACCTACGACATGGCGGGGAACGTCAAGGAATGGTGCGCGAACGAGGTCGATGGGAAGAGGGTCCTCCGAGGAGGCGCCTGGAACGAGCCCGAATATCTGTTCGATCACCTCGATCGCTTCCCTCCGTTCACCCGGTCCGAGAATTTCGGTTTTCGCTGCATGAAAGAGATCCCCGGTCTGGGGGGGGCGCCGGAGGCTTTCCGCCCCTTCGAGTTGATGGCCTCAACTGCCTACGAGACCCGAAAACCGTGTTCGGACGAGGTCTTCGAAGCTTATCGCAGCATCTACGCTTATACACGCTCCGACCTCGCGGCCGAGGTCGAGTCGGTCCGGGACTGGTCGGACAAGACCACAGTTGAAAAAGTCGCCTTCGACGACGCTTACGGGGAGGAGAGGGTCACCGCTTACCTCTTCCTGCCCAAACTCGGCCACCCCCCCTACCAGACCGTGATCTACTATCCCGGCGACAGCGCCTGGTCGCTCGATTCCCGTGTTCGACTATGGCACCGTCAAGAGCCGGGAGGTCGAGCTGTTCACGGGCTCCGGCCGGGCGTTCGTCTTTCCTGTATTCAAGGGGACTTTCGAGCGCCGCATAAGCTCCGCTCTCCCGCCGACCCGCCAGAAACAGCTCGGCACGATGATCCGGTGGTACCGCGACCTGGCCCGGTGCCTCGACTATCTCGGGACCCGCCCCGAATTCGACATGGAGAAGCTCGCCTATCAGGGCTTGAGCGGCGGGGGTTCGAGGGGGGTCATATTCGTAGCCCTCGAGAAGCGCTTCAAGGCGGCCGTCCTCATGAGCGGCGGCTTGTTCCCAGGCATGTACGTCCCTGAACTTTATACTCCAGAGATCGACGTGATCAATTTTGCGCCCCGCGTCCGGATCCCCGTCCTGATGCAGAACGGAAAGTACGACTACATGTTGCCCTGGAAAGCCACGATCGAGAGGCCGTTCGAGCTGCTGGGCACGCCGGAAGGCTCCAAGAGGCTCATAGCCTATGAAAGCGGCCATTCCATCTGGTTCCTCAACGAGTATCGTAAGGATATCTTCGAATTCCTGGATCGATACTTGGGCCCGGTCGTCAAGTAGCTTTACGCCGGGATACACGACATTATCCGACATGGTGACTGGCGATGCGTAATCATGCGCATGGCCGTTGACAATCCTCCGGTCCGGTCTCATTTTGTGGACAGGTCCGGAAGCCGATAGGGTGTTCGGCGGAGATCTTATGAGACAGGAGCGCGGTCGATGAGGAATCCCGAAAAAGCGCCGTCCTCGGAGGTGGGATTCGGCGGCAGAGCCCTGAGGGAGGCCAAGCTGCAGCGGCATTTCGACCACGCCGCCTACAGCTTCTACATCAGGTCCTGCGGCGACCCGCCCGAGCTCAGCCTCCACGATTTCCTGGTCCGCTTCGAGCGGGCCGTCGTCTTCGAGGCCCTGCTCCGGACGCACGGCAGCCAAAAGGACACGGCCGCGTTCCTCAAGCTCAAGAAGCAGACCTTGAACTGGAAGGTCAAGAGACAGCACATCCTGATCACGAAGCAGATCGTCAAGCAGCCGATGTAGGGCTTCTCCGTCACGGAGGGGGTGACCGTGAATAAGGAGCCGTTGAGGGAGCTCTTGGGGCGCACCGTCCCTGTCGCGGCGGCACTGCTTCTCCTGGCCGCCGCGGCGGGGGCGGCCGGACGCGGGAGAGAGGACGGGATCGACGTACGGTTCCCGGAGGGACGTATCGTCCTGGGCGATACCCCCGGGGCCAAAGCGGCCGAACCCCTGCTCGCCCGCCTGTGGGCATCCGGTTTCTTCAGGCGGAACGAGGCGGTCCTCCGGGAGCTCCTCAACAACGATTACGCCTTCTTCGACCAGGGCGGCCCGCAAACCCCGAGGGGGATCCTGGGATTGGCCTGCTTTTCCCGGACCCGGGGCGAGCGGGATACCATCTTCCTGAAGAAGGATTTGTTCGCGCACTTCGAAGTCGGCCTGGAGGGGACCGTCGAGCGTGCGGATGTCGGCGGGAGGGTCCTGCCGGTCCTGGTCCACGAGATCTTCCACGACCTGTGGTTGAACGTCCTCGACGAACAGGAGCGGGCCGCCTTCTCCCGGGAGGGCGAGGCCTTCATGAAGGACTTCCGCATGGCCCAGACGGCCGAGGACAAGCGGCGTTTCCTTCTTCTCGCCGGGGACGACGCCGCCGACCCTCGCTGCCTGCGGTCGTACGCCGGGATCGGCGACATCCTGGCGGCCAATCCGACGCGGGCCCTGTGCGGCCACGAGATGTTCGCCTGGCTGGCCGAGAGACTCTTCACGACCAGGGCCATGATCCCGTGCCCGCTGCGAAAATACTATTCCTGTGTTCTCGCCGGGATCCCGACCGGAACGGCGGGAACGAAATAGGCGCGATTCCAGGAGGGGGCTTGCGTCTCTCGAAGCCGGGCCGGCATCCGCTCCGAGGCGCGATCGCCTTCGGTATCGCGCTGGTGATCATGCCTCTCGCGGCCCCGGCGAAGCCGCCCGAGGGGGCGGCGAAGAGGCTGTGCCGCGCGGCGCGCGAAGGCGATCTCCCCTTCGTCCGCAAGACCGTCAGGACCTCTCCCGAGGCCGTGAACGGAACGGATCAATTCGGGTATACAGCCCTGCATTGGGCCGCGCTCTGCGGCCACCGGGAGGTCCTGGACCTTCTGCTGGACTCCGGCGCCAAGGTCGACGCGCCCGCCGGCGAGGAAGGACGCACGGCGCTCTATCTGGCTTCGCTGAGAGGCCGGGACGATATCATCGAAGCTCTTCTTTCCAGGGGCTCGGGCGTGAACGTAAGGGAACGGACGGGACGGACGGCCATCCATGCCGCCGCCGAGCAAGGGCAGACGAAGGCCCTCAAGCTTCTCGTCGGACACGGCGGCTCGGTCGACGTCCGGGATGCTGAGGGGCTGACACCTCTCCATCTGGCCTGTCAGGCCGGCCAGGAGAACGCGGCCCGCTTGCTCGCGGACCACGGGGCGAGGATCGATGCCTCCGACGACCTTGGAGAGGCGCCTCTCCATCTGGCCGCCCTGGCCGGGAATTGCAGCCTGGTCGCGTTGCTCCTGGAGCTAGGGGCCGGCGTCGACACGCGTGATAGCGGCGGCGCGACACCGTTGCTCCGGGCCTCCCGTTGCGGCCAGGTCGCCGCCGCCCGGTCGCTCATCGCCGCCGGCGCCGATGTCGTCGCCAAGGATGACACGGGACGGACGGCCCTCGATTACGCCCGCCTCTTCGCCTTCAACGAGCTGGAGTCCGTCCTCCTGGCTAAGCGCTAATTTGGGGCCCGGCAAAGACGGCTTCGGCCGCGGGAGTGTACTTGCCGTCGGAGCCGAAGAGGATGAGCGGAGGCATGAGCTCGGCCGCCCGGCCGGCCTCCTCCATTCCTTCCTGGCCGGCCGCCTTCGGGCCGCCCGTCTTCCCAACGTGGCCCAGTTCGACCAGGAACAAATTGGCCGGCTCGCCCTCGCGCGGGTGGACGAAGCGCAGGCGCCGGACCTCGAGCCCGCTCTCCCCCGCCGCCGCCAGAAAGTCCGGCCGCCTCTTTTCGGGATAAACGAAGCACGCCCGCCCGCCCGGAGCGAGCCAATCCGCCGTCTTCCGCATGAAGTCCCCGATCGCGCCGTGGAGCTCATGCTTGGCCGCGGACTTCTCGGCCGACGCGCTCAGGAACCCGGCCGTCTTCCCGATGTAGGGCGGATTGGAGAAGATGAGATCGAACTTGCGTCCCGGCTCGTAGGTCCGGAAGTCGGCCTCGACGACCTCGATCCGCCCCCCGAGCCCGTTCAGCGCGACGTTGCGCCGGGCCAGGTCCGCCAGCCCCGCCTGGATCTCGAGCGCCGTGACGCGCCGGAAGGGCTTGACGCTCAGGAGCAGGGCGATGATCCCGCTGCCCGTCCCGATCTCGAGCGCCTCGTCCCCCTCCCGCGTCCGCACGAAATCCGCGAGAAGCGGCGCGTCTACGGAAAAACGGTAGCCTTTTTTCCCCTGCAAGACGCGGATGCGCCCGTGATAGAACGCGTCGAGGGTCTCGCCGTCAAACCGCGGCGTCGCCGGAGTCGTCATCCTCGCCGGCCTCCGTCATGACCACGACGCGTCTCCGGCTGGATCTCCGCGTACCCGCCCCGGATCGCGACCGACTCCTCGCGGCCCGCCTCGACGTAGCGCAGCCTCCCCCGCCCTATGCCCGTGAAGAGCGGCCGGTGCCCGGGCAGGACCCCGATCTCGCCCTCGAGCGAGGGCAGGTAGACGGCCGCGACGTCGGCTTCGACGAGCAGCTTGCGGGGCGTCACCACCTCGAGGTGGAGGGTGGCCGGAAGCGCGTCGCTCATTCCGCCCTCAGCTCCTCGGTCCGCTTGACGACGTCCTCGATGCTGCCGACCATGTAGAAGGCCTGTTCGGGCTTGTCGTCGTGGAGGCCCTCGGCGATCTCCCGGAAGCCGCGAACGGTCTCCTCGATCGGTGACGTAGCGGCCGGGCCGGCCCGTGAACTCCTCGGCGACGTGGAAGGGCTGGGACATGAACCGCTGGATCTTCCGGGCCCGGGCGACGACGGTCTTGTCCTCGTCGCGAGAGCTCCTCGATGCCCAGGATGGCGATGATGTCCTGGAGGTCGCGGTACCGCTGCAGGATCTCCTTGACCCGCCGGGCCACGCGGTAGTGCTCCTCGCCGACGATGCGCGGGTCGAGGATGCGCGAGAACGAGGCCAGCGGGTCGACGGCCGGGTAGATGCCGATGTCGGTCAGGGCCCGGGACAGGTTGGTCGTGGCGTCGAGGTGGGAGAAGGTCGTGGCCGGCGCGGGGTCGGTGAAATCGTCGGCCGGGACGTAGATCGCCTGGACCGAGGTGATCGACCCCTTCTTCGTCGAGGTGATGCGCTCCTCGAGCTCGCCCAGCTCGGTGGCCAGGTTCGGCTGGTAGCCGACGGCCGAGGGCATCCGGCCGAGCAGCGCCGAGACCTCGGAGCCCGCCTGGGTGAAGCGGAAGATGTTGTCGATGAAGAGCAGGATGTCCTGGCCCATCTCGTCGCGGAAGTACTCCGCGACCGACAGGGCCGTCAGGCCGACCCGCAGCCGCGCCCCGGGCGGCTCGGTCATCTGGCCGTAGATGAGGGCCGTCTTGGCGATGACGCCCGAGTTCTTCATTTCGAGCCAGAGGTCGTTGCCCTCGCGGGTGCGCTCGCCGACGCCGGCGAAGACGGAATAGCCGCCGTGCTTCAGGGCCACGTTGTGGATGAGCTCCTGGATGATGACGGTCTTGCCGACGCCCGCCCCGCCGAACAGGCCGATCTTGCCGCCCTTGAGGAAGGGCTGGATGAGGTCGATGACCTTGATGCCGGTCTCGAACAGCTCGAGCTTGGTGCTCTGCTGGTCGAGCGGCGGCGGGAGGCGGTGGATGGGATAGCGCTTGTCGCGTGACGATCGGGCCGAGCTTGTCGACGGGCTCGCCGATGACGTTCATGACCCGGCCGAGCGTGCCCTCGCCGACCGGGACCGTGATGGGCCCGCCGAGGTTCTCGGCCTTCATGCCCGCGCGCCAGGCCGTCGGTCGGGTGCATCGAGACGCAGCGGACGCGGTCCTCGCCGATGTGCTGCTCGACCTCGACGATGATGGACGATCGGCTCGGCGGTGTCGAAGCCCTCGCTCGTCACCCGCAGGGCCGTGTAGATCTCGGGCAGCGCGCCGCCCTCGAACTTGACGTCGACGACGGGCCCGATGACCTGGACGACGGTTCCGACCTTGGCATCGTTTGTTCCCATGGGTTCTCTCCCTAGTTCGTCTTCTTGAGCGCTTCGACCGCGGTCATGATCTCCAGGAGCTCCTTGGTGATGCCGGCCTGGCGGATCTTGTTGAGCTGGAGGAGGAGGGCGTCGATGAGCTCCTCGGCGTTCTTGGTGGCGTTGTCCATGGCCATCATCCGGGCCGCCTGCTCGGCCGCCTGCGACTCGTGGACGGCGTGGAGGATCTGGCTCTCGACGTAGAGGGGCAGGAGGAACGCGGCCAGCCGCCGGTCTCCCGGCTCCCAGTCGGGCTCGAGGAGCGCCGACGCCTCCGCGCCGGCCGCGGGCTCGAGCGGCAGCACCCGGTGGGTCATGATCCGCGGCGCCAGGATGGACTTGAACTCGTTGGAGACGATGTAGACGGCGTCGATCCTCTGGAAGGTGTAGTCGCGCATGAGGGACTCGGCCAGGTCGCGCAGCTCCCCGCGCGTCAGGCGGTCGGTCCGGTCGCCGAAGACCCGGTCCACGGCGTACGGGCGCTTGCGGTAGTGGCCGGCCGCCTTCTTGCCGACCAGGACGAGCCGGACCTCGACCGTCTTCGCTTTTCCACTGATGAACGCGTCCGCCGCGGCCAGGAGGTTGGAGCTGTAGGCCCCGGCCAGCCCCTTGTCGGCCGTGACGACCACGACCGAGATCCGCTTCTCGTCCCGGCGGAGCAGGAGCGGGTGCGCCCCCGCCGAGGCCCACCAGGCCAGCCTGTTCATCAGCTCCGGGAAGATGTGCCAGAACGGGCGGCCTTCCTGGACCGTCCGCTGGGCCTTGCGGAACTTGGCCGTCGCCACGGTCTTCATCGCCTGGGTGATCTGCCGGCTGTTCTGCACGCTGCGGATGCGCCGGCGGAGATCGATGAGGGTCGACATCCTACTTCAAGCCCTCCTTGAACACGGCGGCTGAAGGCCTTGAGCGCGGCGGCGATCTCGCCGTCGAGGGCGGTGTCGATGTGCTTCTTCTCGCGGATCTTCGTCAGGATGTCCGCGTGGGTCCTGTCGAAATGCTCGTAGAGCTTCTTCTCGTAGGCGCCGATCTCCGCGACCGGGAACTCGTCGAGGTAGCCGCGGTTGCCGGCGTAGATGATGAGGACCTGCTTCTCGACCGGGATGGGCGAGAACTGGCCCTGCTTGAGGATCTCGGTCAGCCGCTCGCCGCGGTCGAGCTGGGCCTGGCTCGTCTTGTCGAGCTCGGTCCCGAACTGGGCGAAGGTGACGAGCTCGCGGTACTGGGCCAGGTCGAGCTTGAGCTTGCCGGCGACCTGCTTCATGGCCTTGATCTGGGCGTTGCCGCCGACGCGCGAGACCGAGATGCCGACGTTGATGGCCGGACGGACGCCGGCGTTGAACAGGTCGGACTGGAGGTAGATCTGGCCGTCGGTGATGGAGATGACGTTGGTCGGGATGTAGCCCGAGACGTCGCCCGCCTGGGTCTCGATGATGGGCAGGGCCGTCAGCGACCCGCCGCCGAGCTCGTCGTTGAGCTTGGCCGCCCGTTCGAGGAGCCGCGAGTGGAGGTAGAAGACGTCGCCGGGATAGGCCTCGCGCCCCGGCGGACGGCGCAGGAGGAGCGAGATCTCGCGGTAGGCCGCCGCGTGCTTGGACAGGTCGTCGTAGACGACCAGGGCGTGGCGCTTGTTGTCGCGGAAGTACTCGCCGATGGCGCACCCGGCGTAGGGCGCCAGGAACTGGAGGGGCGAAGGGTCGCTGGCCGACGAGGCGACGACGATGGAGTACTCCATGGCCCCGAAGTCCTCGAGGGTCTTGATCATCTGGGCGACGGTCGAGTTCTTCTGGCCGATGGCCACGTAGATGCAGACGACGTCCGAGCCCTTCTGGTTGAGGATGGTGTCGACGACGATGATGGTCTTGCCGGTCTGGCGGTCGCCGATGATGAGCTCGCGCTGGCCGCGGCCGATGGGGATCATGGCTGTCGATGGCCTTGATGCCGGTCTGGAGCGGCTCGCGGACGGGCTGGCGGTCGACGACGCCCGGGGCCAGGCGCTCGACGATGCATGAAGGTGTCGGTCTGGATGGGGCCCTTGCCGTCGAGGGGCTGGCCGAGCGGGTTGACGACGCGGCCGACCATGGCCGGGCCGGCCGGGACCTGCATGATCCGGCGGGTCCGCTTGACGACGTCGCCCTCGCGGACGAGGTGGCTTTCGCCGAGGAGGACCACGCCGACGTTCTCCTCTTCGAGGTTCAGGGCCAGGCCGAAGACGCCCTGGGGGAACTCGAGGAGCTCGTTGGACATGACCCGGTCGAGCCCGTAGACGCGGGCGATGCCGTCGCCGACCGAGGTGACCGTGCCGACCTCGCGGACGTCGACGTCCTTCGTGTAGCCTTCGATCTGGCTGCTGGATGATCTTGGTGATCTCGTCGGCTTTGATGCTCATGACAACCTCTATTCGTGCCCGAGTCGTTCCTGGAGCGCGTTGAGTTCGCCCGCGACGGACGCGTCGTAGACGATGTGGCCCTTGCGCACGGCCACGCCGCCGACGAGGCCGGGATCGGTCTTGAGGACGAGGCGGACGGGCTTCTTCTCGAAGGCCTCGAGACTCCGGGCCAGCCGGTCCCGCTGGGCGTCGGTGAGCGTCACGGCCGAGGCGACCTCGTAGGTCACGACGCCGTGCATTTCGCTCCAGGCCTCCGGGAGCGCCGCGACGATCTCCGGCAGGAGCTCCATCCGCTTGTGGTGCTGGAGGAGCTTGAGAAAGCGGACGGCCTTCGGACCCGTGCCGGTGAGGGTCAGGACCTCGCCGAGGATGGCGTCCCTCTTCCGGGCGTTGACGAAGGGGCTGACGAGCGCCCGGCGCAGGTCGTCGCGGGAGGCGAAGATCTCGAGGAACGCCCGGACCTCGGCCCCCAGGGACGCGTACTCCTTCTCGTCGTCGAGGGCCCGGACCAGCCCTTCGGCGTACTTCTTAACGAGCGGCAGATTCTTCATGGAGCCGTGTCAGCCTGTCGATGGATTTGTCGATGAGGGCGGTCTGGGCCTCGGGCGTCAGGCGCCGGCGGATCCGCTCGCGGGCCAGGGCGGTGGCCTTCGCCGCGGCGTAGGCCTTGAGCTCCCCGACGCTCTGCCGGACCTGCCCTTCGAGCTCCAGGCGGGTGAGCTTCTTGAGGCGCTCGGCTTCCTCGCGGGCCGCCTGGGCGATGCGCTCGGTCTCGCGCTTCCCCTCGGCCTCGGCCTCGGCCTTGAGCGCGAGGACCTGGCCGGCGAGACCGGCGGCCTTGGCCCGGGAGCCGGCGGCGCGGGACTCGGCCTCGGTCCGGCCCGTCTCGGCCTGCGCGATCGAATCGGCGACGTCCGCGGTTCTCTTGACCAGCATGGACCTGACCGGCTTGCGGAGGATGAGGAACAGGGCGCCGAAGAGGACGACGAAATTGAAGACCTTGCCGATGAAGTCCATGGTCCCGGAGGCGTGGGCGCCCTCCTCCGCTGATGCGCCCAGGAGGAGCGGCAGGGCGAGGAGGAGGAACAGGGCTGAACGGGGGACCCGGCGCATCAGTCCCCCAGGATCCGCTTCTCGATGGATTCGGCGATCTCCTCGGTCCGCTTGTCGAGGTCCTTCTTGAGGGCCTCCATCTCGCGGCGGAGCTCCTCCTTGGCCTTCTCGACCTCGGCCCGGCCCTCGGCCTGGACCTCGCGGACGAGCCGGCTCTTCTCCTTGAGGGCGTCGGTCTCGGCGCTCGCCCGGATGCCGTCGGCGGCGGCCCGGGCCTCCTTGAGGCCCTCCTCGATGCGGCGCAGGTCGCCTTCGTAGGCCTTCAGGGCCTCGTCGGCCGCCGTCTTGTCCTTGGAGATCCGCCCGGAACGCTCGTCGAGGATGCGCATGATGGGCTTGAAGAAGATCCGGGTCAGGATCAGCACGAGGATCCAGACGATGGCGAAGACGATCAAAACCGTCGCGTCGATTTTAAGCATGAGGCGACTTTCCCAGAGGGAAAAGTAAAGAAAATCTTAACACGAAGCCCGTCGAACTGCAATAGTCCGGGGGACGGCAAACAGCGGCTTGACTGCCTTCGGTCGTTCCCCAGCTTTCTTTGGCAGAATACTGCCCTGCCAGATCGGCATCGCTTTGACGGCGAGCTCCTTCCAGCTGTACGATGTTTATGGGGTCGCCCAGGATTCGATGCCTTATGGCGCATCGGCTCGACCGCGAACTACGCACCACTGTCCATACAGGCGCATCTGATCGTTCTATATAAGACAGCGATATTCGTTGCTAGTAACATGGCCGGCTTCCGACAACAAGAAATGTCCTAATTGAAATGGAAGCTCCATATAAAGACCGTCTGGCGACCCTTAGCCTGATCTTCGCATCCGAAAATTTTTATCAGTTCATGGAGAGGGTTCGGGAGGGAGATAGATACGCGATAGAAGCCGCTTTTAGGATCTTCAATTTTACCGACGGAGGAGCGTCAGAGGAGATAATGATAATCTTAGGAGATTCGTTGCGAGAAAACCCGCTAGCTTTTCTCACAGTCGCAAAAAAGCACCAAAAACTGTTAAACTCCGTGGATTTTCTGGCCCCGGCAATCATAACAAGATATGAGGTTGGCTCTAGTCTCGAGGCAAGCGAACTGAAGTTGCGGCTAAAAGCCCTAGAGAGTGTAGATGAGCCTGGCCTTTTCGAGATTAAAAGGGCTTTCATTGATGAGATATTGAAGGCGCTACGGGGCGATCTCCTGGAGAAGGCGGGCGTAGGGACTAGAACAGCCGCAGCCTTTTGACTTCGCCGATGAGGAAGAGCGAGCCGGCGATGACGATGGGCGTACGGCCGGCGGAGAGCGACAACGCCAGATCGACGGCCTTACGGATGTCGGGCTCGAGCAGGACGCGGCCCGGGAAGGGCGGGGCAAAGATAGGCCTTGAAAATGAAAAGAAGAAATAGACCAACGGTTGTGCTCCCGATAATTCTTGTTCTTGTCATTCTCGTCCTCATATTCTGCCTTAACCGGAATTACAAAAGACTCGAGTCACGCCGTGATCAGATAATATTGAAGATCAACCAGATCAAGGAGGGCGCCGACGAGAGCTTTGTTCTCGAGATATTGGGAGGTCCGGAATCTAGAGAATCGGGGGATAGCGGTATGATATTTCGCTATGATATAGTTCTTGGGAAAATGCCGTTCACCGTGGAAGGAGCATCGAGGGTTTCGATTAATGTTTACTTCGACAAAACAACCAGGAAGGTCACTAAGCTCGATTGGGTCATTTTTTAGTCCCCGATACCGCAGTCGCAGTGTCTAAGAAACCGTTCGTCTTGCTCTCCTTAATCCTTGGCCTTTGGGCTCTCTGCTTTTGTGAAGTTCCCAGGGAAAAGTGCGATTCGCTTCTTGAGGCTGTACGGAGGGGGGATCTCCAGAAGGTCTTGACACTTCTTGAAAAGGGAGCCGATGCCAATTGCCGGGGCGATAATCAGGTCACACCCCTCATCGCGGCCGCGAGATATGGTCGAATTGAGATCGCCCAGGCGCTGTGCGATAGGGGGGCGGATGTAAACGCGGCCGCCGACATCGATTTCAGGGAAGAAGAGTGGGGCTATACCCCTCTCATCTGGGCGGCAAAGAACTGCAATGTCGATATGGCTGAACTTCTTATGAGCAAAGGAGCGTCCGTTGGGCAAAAAGGAAGGGGGGGAGATATCCCGCTGATTATCGCAGCGCAAAGAGGCTGCCTGCCCATAGCCAAGATGCTCATCTCAAAGGGTGCCGCCGTGGACGCCGTGGGCGAGGAAACCGGCGGTACCGCGCTTATCGAGGCCGTCAGTGGGGGTCATTTGGATTTGGCAGAGTTCTTGATAGAAAAAGGCGCCGATACCAATAAGAAAACTCAGGCAGGAAGGTCCCTGCTCTTACTCGCTGCCTACAGGGGTTCTTTCGCCGGAGTTCGATACTTCCACGAAAAAGGTTTCGACCTCAATGCGCGAGACAATTTGGGAGAGACGGCGATATTCTATGCTGCGAACGACCGAGTTGAGAGTCGATATATCCTCGAATACCTGATAAAGCACGGGGCAAATGCCTCCATGAAGAGCTTTAGCCGTTCAAGCCCTTTAATGAAGGCCTCGTTTAATGGAGCAAGCATGGCTGTGAAGATCCTGATCGCAAACGGAGCAGCATTAAATGATACCGATGACCATCAAGTAACGCCCCTCCAGAGTGCATGCCGAGGTATGCGATCTATTCAAACGCTCCAAGACATCGCGACCAGGGAGAAAACTATTAATTTTCTACTTGATAAGGGGGCCCTGGTGAATACCCAGGACCGTGAAGGGAAGACACCTCTCATGGAGGCCTCATTTAGCGAAGTCCCTCAAATTGTTGAAATCCTATTGAAGCACGGGGCTCAAGTGAATACCCAAGATGCAGATGGATGGACGGCATTGATGTACGCCGCGCAATGGAATCAAATTGCCGTGATCCGTGTGCTCGTGGAGCACGGTGCAGAGCTAGAACTCAAGAATATGAGCGGCGATACGGCCCTTGTCGTAGCTAAAAAGAGGGTTGCGACAGCTCGGGCCTACGAACTCTTAAAGAACCTCGGCGCAAAAGACTGATCGGGGGCTGGGCTAGGTTGCCGACGGAATGGATGAGAAGAGGGGTGTATTGGGCATTCTGCTCAAAATCAATCAACGGGATCTTATGTAGGACTCTTGTTGCCAGCCGTGTCAACCGACGTCCGCATTTTTTTAAAAGCAGATACCAAGACCGGAGCGGAATTGATTAAACGATCTTTGACGCTCATCATCCGCTATTTCTGAACAGCCGCAGCCTTTTAACCTCGCCAATGAGAAAAAGCGAGCCGGCGATGACGACGGGAACGCGGCCGCCGGAGAGGGACAGGGCCAGCTCGACGGCCTTACGGGTGTCGGGCTCGAGGAAGACCGGCCCCTTGAATGACGGCGGGGCGGCAGCGGCGAGCTCCTCGGGGGAGGCCGAGCGCTTGTAGGGGACGCGGGTCAGGATGACCGTCGAGGCGCGCGGAAAGAGCGACCGGGTCATGGCCCCGAGGTCCTTGTCCCGCATGGCCGCGAAGACGAGGACGACCGGCCGGCGGACGACGTCTTCGAGGTGCGCGGCCAACGCCTCGGCACCTTCGGGATTGTGGGCCCCGTCGAGGAGGACGAGCGGGCGGCGCCGGACCGTCTCGAGCCGGCCTTCCCAGCGGGTCTCGCGAATGGCCTCGAGGACCTTCTTCTTATCGAGGGGCTTCCAGACTCGGGAGAGCACCTCGGTCGTGGCGATGGCCACGGCGGCGTTGGCCCCCTGGTGACGGCCGGCGAGGCCGGGCGAGAAGGCGTAGCGGCCACGCTCGCCCGTATAGACGAACCGGTAGCCGTCGCGGACGCGCGCGGTCTCGAGCGCCCGTCCCTCCCCGAAGACCTCGGTGAGGGGCGCGTCCCTCTCGGCGGCGATCCGGCGGATCTCGCCGAGCGCCGGTCCGGATGCGACGCCGCAGACCGCCGGGACGCCCCGCTTGAAGATACCGGCCTTCTCGAAGGCGATCTTCTCGAGCGTCGCGCCGAGGTGCTCCTCGTGGTCCTTGGCGATCGTCGTGATCACGGAGACGAGGGGGCGGACGACGTTGGTCGCGTCGAACCGGCCGCCCATGCCCGACCTCGAGCACGGCGATGTCGACCTCGCGCTCGGCGAACTCGAGAAAAGCCAGGGCGGTCAGGACCTCGAAATAGGTCGGGTGGTAGACCAGCCGGCCGCTCGGCCATCAGGCCGTCGATGACGCCCTTCAGACCGCGCCAGCAACTCCCGGAAGCGCTTCGGCGCGATCATCTTCCCGTCGACGCGGATCCGCTCCTCGACGCGGACCAGGTGCGGCGAGGTGTAGAGGCCGGTCCTCAGGCCGTGGGCCCGCATGATCCCGGCCAGCATGGCCGAGACCGAGCCCTTGCCGTTCGTCCCGGCGACGTGGACGCGACAGGAACCGGTTCTGGGGATTGCCGAGCGCGGCGCACAGGGTCGGTGATGTTCTCGAGGCCGAGCTTGATGCCGAAGTGCTGGAGGCGGCCGAGATAGTCCCGGCACTCGGACGGGGTCATTGCGGCCGGTTGAGGAAGAGGCGGAGCGCCCGGACGAGGTAGGGCTTGAGGGCCTTCCTCTCGACGACGTCGTCGAGCATGCCGTGGCTGAGCAGGAACTCGGAGCGCTGGAAGCCCTTGGGGAGCTTCTCCTTGATGGTCTGCTCGATGACGCGCGGGCCGGCGAAGCCGATGAGGGCCTGGGGCTCGGCGACGTTGATGTCGCCGAGCATGGCGAAGCTGGCCGTCGTGCCGCCCGTCGTCGGGTCGGCCAGGACGGAGATGAAGGGGATGCGGGCCTCGCCGAGGCGGGCGATCGGCCGCGCTCGATCTTGGCCATCTGCATGAGCGAGAGCATGCCTTCCTGCATGCGCATGCCGCCGGAGCACGGAGACGATGATGACCGGCCGGCCGTCCTCGAGCGCTCGCTCGCAGGCCCGGGCGATCTTCTCGCCGACGACCGAGGCCACGCTGCCGCCGAGGAAGCCGAAGTCCATGGCCAGGATGTAGACGGGGATGCCGCCCATCATGCCGCGGGCGGTGACGATGGCCTCGGAGAGGCCGGTCTTCTTCTCGTTGTCCTTGATGCGGTCGGCGTAGGCCTTGAGGTCGACGAAGTGGAGGGCGTCGACGGAGTGGATGTTGGCGTCGAGGACCTCGTAGGCGCCGTCGTCGAAGAGCATGCTGCAGCCGCTCCTCGGCGGAGACGCGGAAGTGGAAGCCGCAGGCCGGGCAGACGGAGAGGTTGTCCAGGATATCCTGCTTGTAGAGGATCCGCTGGCAGCTGTTGCAACGGGTCCAGAGGCTGGTCATGGGCGTTATCCTTTGTGGGCCGGTTTAGCCGTCGCCCCGCGAGGGGGCGGGCC
The DNA here is from genome assembly GCA_963743755.1 of uncultured bacterium. GTDB lineage: Bacteria > Acidobacteriota > Aminicenantia > Aminicenantales > Saccharicenantaceae > RBG-16-66-30. Next base: position 1,290,119 of record CAVUQU010000004.1, on the reverse strand, counting down.
CGCGGCCGCGGCGGCTCAGGGCTTCGATGACCGCGTTCGAATCGGGGAGATCGTCCTCGAAGTCGTCCTCGTCGCGGAGCAGGCGCTTGACCGCGGCGAGGAAGGCGTCGGGATCGAGCGGCTTTTCGAAATAGTCCGAAGCGCCGAGCCCGTTGAGGGCCTCCTGGCGGTACTTGGGCCCCTTGTAAAGGCCGGTGACGATGATGACGGGGACCCTGCCCCTGGGACTCCCGGGAGATCTTCTGGCACAGGTCGAAGCCGTGGAGTTTGGGCAGCATGGCCTCGAGGACGACGAGGTCGGGCTTCCCGGAGACGTAGGCCTCGTACCCGGCCTGGCCGTCGGGCGCCTTAGACGACCTGGTACTTATGCGTTTTCAACAGCTTGGCGAGATTCTCCAGACCGGCGGCGTCGTAATCGACGATAAGGATCTTCTTTTCGGCCATGGCGAACGTGCCCGATAATCCTACGGGAATGGCCGGGGCTTGTCAATCGGTCCCGCCGAAAGCAGGGACCCCGCTCTTTATCGCCCGGGCGGAAAAGGGCTAAAATGCGGGCCGACCCATGTACAAGTCCCGCCGCCACGCCCTCGGCCAGCATTTCCTGACGAACGAGGGCGTCCTGCGCAAGATCGTCGCCGCCGTCGATCCCCGGCCGGAGGACCTCATCGTCGAGGTCGGCGCCGGGCGGGGCGTCCTGACCGCCCGGCTCGCCGCCGGCGCGGGCCGGGTCGTCGCGGTCGAGAAGGACGAGAGGCTCGTCCCCGGGCTCCGGAGCGGGATGCCCGCCAACGTCGAGGTCGTCCACGGCGATATCCTGAGGCTCGACCTCGGCGAGATCGCGAAGAGGGCCGGCGCTCACGGCTCTCCGGCTCGTCGGCAATATCCCCTACTCGATCTCCTCTCCCCTGCTCTTCCGGGTGCTCGACGAGCGGGCGCTTCTCGCCGACTGCGTCTTCCTGCTCCAGAAGGAAGTGGCCGAACGGGTGACGGCCGAACCCGGCACGAAGAGCTACGCGCCGCTCGGCATCCTGCTCCAAAACGAGTTCGAGGCGAAGATCGCGTTCACCGTGGCGCCGGGCTCGTTCTCGCCGCCGCCCAAGGTCCAATCGGCGCTCCTGACGCTCCGCCGCCGGCCCTCCCCTCTCCATCCCGGCGCCGCCGACGAGCCCTATCGCGCCTTCCTCCGGGCGGCCTTCGCCGAACGCCGCAAGATGCTCTGGAAGAACCTGTCCCGTCGGGCGACCCCGGCCGCGCTCGAATCGGCCTACGGCTCGCTCGGCCTGGCTCGCAGCGCCCGCGCCGAAGAGCTGTCGCCTGATTCCCTCTTCGCGCTCTTCGAAGCGCCTGCGCCCTATGACAAAGACGAAAACGGGGACACGTACCAAGGGTACATGTCCCCGGGCATGTCCCCTACCGTTGTGTTATAATCGCCGCGTGAAAAAACGGAAGGCGAAGTCCGCCAAAGGCGCCAACGGCAAGAACGGCAAGGCCGCGCAGAAAAAGCAGGCCCTGGCCGTCGAGATCACCGGCGTCCTGCTCATCTTCCTGGCCCTCTTCGCCGTCGTCAGCGTCCTCAGCTTCGATCCCAAGGACCCCTCCTTCGCCACTTCGCCGGCGGCCGGGCACACGGTCCGCAACTTCGCCGGCCGCATCGGCTCCTATTTCGCCCAGGCCTATCTCTGGTTCCTGGGCCTGGCCGCCTATCTCCTGCCGTTCATCCTCGGCTACGCCGCCCTGCGGGCCGTGATGCGCGGCTCGTCGGCCCACCTGCTCAAGCGCCTGGGCACGATCGCGATCGGCCTGATGGTCGTCTGCCCGCTCCTGGCCCTCATCTTCGAGTCCTTCCCGGTCCGCGGCAGCACCGTGCCGGCCGGCGGCCTGCTCGGCGAGCTGCTGCTCAACGGCCTGGTCCGCTTCCTCGGCACCATCGGCTCGTTCATTTTCCTCCTGGCCGCGCTGGCCGCCTTCCTGCTCTTCTCCACCCGCTGGTCGCTCGCCAAGACCCTCCGCTTCGCCAAGGGGGCCTTCGAGTCGACGGCCAAGGAGGTCCGCATCCAGGTGACGGACCACCAGAAGGCCAAGGAGAAGGACCGGATGCGGGAGAAGGTCCGCGACAAGTACGCGGCCCCGCCCGCCGCCCCCGATCCCAAGTCCGAGAAGGCGGCCCGCAAAGCCGAGAAGGAGGCCGAGAGGGAGCGCGAGCGGGAAGAACGCCGTCTGGCCAAGGAAGCGGCCCGCAAGCCCGCTCGCGGCCGCCCCGCTCTCCGCGCAAGCCCGTCGCCCCGCCCAAGCCCGAGCCGCTCCTCTTCCCCGACCTCGGCCGGAAGGGCGACTACCACTATCCGCCGTTCAACCTCCTCGAGCCCGGCAAGCCCGCCGAGAAGATCGACAAGGCCGAGCTCCTCGACAAGAAGCGGCGCATCGAGGAGAAGCTCAAGGAGTTCGGCATCGAGGGCGAGGTCCGCGAGTACCACCCCGGGCCCGTCATCACGACCTACGAGTACTTCCCGGCCCCGGGCGTCAAGGTCGCGCCAGGTCGCCGAGCCTGACCGAGGACCTGGCCCTGGCCCTGGAGACCGAGTCCGTCCGCATCCAGCGCATCCCCGGCAAGTCCTCCCTGGGCATCGAGATCCCCAACAACAAGCGCGAGATCATCAAGCTCCGCGACATCATCGAATCGGAGAAGTTCCAGAACTCGCCCTCCAAGCTGACCTTCGCCCTGGGCAAGGACGTCCACGGCGAGCGTCTACATCACCGACCTCGCCGTCATGCCCCACCTCCTCATCGCCGGGGTCGACGGGCACCGGGCAAGAGCGTCGCCCTCAACGCCCTCATCGCCAGCCTCCTCTACAAGGCCACGCCGGAAGAGGTCAAGATCGTCCTCATCGACCCCAAGCGGCTCGAGTTCACGCTCTACGAGGACATCCCCCACCTGCTCTGCCCGGTCATCAACGACCCGAAGAAGGCCGAGCATCGTCCTCATCGACATCGTCAAGAAGATGGAGGAGCGCTACAAGAAGCTCCAGGGCATCAAGGTCCGCAACATCGACCAGTACAACACCCAGATGAGGCAGCTCATCGCCGAGAAGAAGGGGCCGCTGACCGAGGAGGAGAAGCAGCAGCTCAAGCCCCTGCCCTACATCGTCATCATCATCGACGAGCTGGCCGAGCTGATGATGGTCGGCGCCCAGGACGTCGAGTTCCTGCATCGGCCGCCTGGCCCAGCTGGCCCGGGCCGTCGGCATCCACCTGGTCATGGCCACCCAGCGGCCGTCGATCGACGTCATCACCGGCACGATCAAGAACAACTTCGCCTGCCGCATCGCCTTCCGCGTCCCGTCCAAGATCGACTCGCGGATCATCATCGACGCCTCCGGCGCCGACAAGCTCCTGGGCATGGGCGACATGCTCTTCCTGCCGCCCAACAACCCCCGGCTCGATCCGCCATCCACTGCTCCTTCATCTCCACCCCGAGATCCAGCGCCTGGTCAAGTACGTCAAGAGCAGGGCACGCCCGACCTACGACACGCGCATCCTCCACGTCGTCAAGGGCGACGCCGACCCTGCGGCCACGGGAGACGGCGAGAAGGACGAGCTCTACGACAAGGCCGTCGAGACCGTGCTCCAGAGCGGTCAGGCCTCGGCCTCCCACCTCCAGCGCCGCCTCGAGCTCGGCTACGCCCGGGCGGCCCGGATCATCGACCAGATGGAAGACGAGGGCCTCATCGGTCCCAAGGACGGCAGCAAGCCCCGCGAGATCCTCATCGACCGCAAGGAGTTCTTCAAGGAACAGATGCGCAAGCGGGCCGGCGGCGGACAGGGACCGGGAGGACTGAGCGGGATGGTCAAACAGAACAAGCCCGCCTGCCCGAGGATTCCGTCCTGCAGTACCGCCCGGTCATCTCCTTCCGGGTCCGCAAGGCCCTCGGCAGCTCCAACCCCGACTGGGAGGACGTCGTCAACGAGATCCTGACCCAGGCCGTGGCCAAGATCAAGAGCGGCGAGTTCCGCGGCGACTCCTCGATCGGGACGTTCCTCTACACCATCACCAGCCGGCGGATCATCGACTACATCCGCCAGAAGACCCGGGTCCTCAAGCACGCGCCCGAGCCCGTCCCCTACCCCGACCCCCACGACGAGATGGAGCACCGCGAGCGGGCCAAACAGGTGGAGCAGGTGGTCGCCGGCCTCAAGCCCAAGTTCCGCGACGTCCTCTACCTTTATTATTACAAGGAGCTCTCGCGCGAAGAGGTCGCCCGGACCCTCGACATCTCGCCGCGCCGGGTCTCGGAACGGGTCAACTACGCCCTCAAGCTCATCCAGAAAGCCGTCCGGAAATAGGCCGCGGGAAGTCCGACTTGACACCCCCTCGAGCGACTAAAACCCTGAAGCCCGAAAAGGCTCCGGACATGAAGAAGACGTGCCACTACGACCATTTGATCGACGAGTACCTCCTCGATAAGCTCAAGCCCGAGGACCAGGCGGCCTTCGAGGAGCACTACTTCATCTGCCCGCACTGCTTCGCCCAGCTCGACCAGAAGAGCGAGATCGTCCAGATCCTGAAGAAGGAAGGGGTCCTCGAAACGGCGGAGGGAGAGGCCTGCGATCACGCGCACCGGCCCGTTTCGCGGTGGCGCCGGCTGCTTCGCCGGCTGGGCTTCAAGCGCTAGTCTTCGATCGGCCGCTCATCCGTCTGCGAGAAGACCCGGCCCCGCGTCTGCTCCTCGAACCCCAGACAGCACATCAGCCGGCCGCACTGCCCGGAGATCTTGGTCGGATTGATGACGATCTGCTGCTTCCGGGCCTTCTGGATGGTCACCGGCTCGAAGGTCGTCATGAAGCTCGAGCAGCACAGGCAGCGGCCGCAGACGCCCAGGCCGCCGATCATCTTGGCCTCGTCCCGGACGCCGACCTGGCGCATCTCGATGCGCATCCGCAGCTCCTTGGCCAGGTCCTTGACCAGCTGGCGGAAGTCGACCCGGCCGTCGGCCGTGTAGTAGAAGATGCCTTTCTTCTCGTTGAAGAAGTAGCGGACCGCGACGAGCTTCATGGGCAGGTTGTGGGCGGTGATCCTCTGGAGGCAGAGGTCGTAGGCCCGGGCCTCCCTCTCCCGCAGCCACTCGAACTTCCGGATGTCCTCGGGCGTGGCCCGGCGCAGGACCTGGACGGCCAGCCGGGCGGCCTTGGGATTGTGGCACTGGATGCTGCCCTCGTCGACGACGACGGCCAGGTCGCCGCCGAGGTCGGACTCGACGACGCAGCGGTCCCCGACGCGCAGGCCCATCTCCCCGGCGTGGACCCGGAGGAGGCGGCCGGTGGTTTCCGATCGGACGCAGACGATGTCAGACATGTCTCAGCTCCCTGAAATTGGAGAAAAACGTGGTCGCGAGAAGGCCCTTGTTGAGGTTCTTTTCGAGCTGGACCAGCACGAAATCGAGCTCTTCGAGAACGCCCAGGACCTGACGGACGTCCCAGGCCGAGGCGGCCTCGCGGAGCTTCGCCTCGAGATCCGGGTTGAGCAGGAGCGACGGGTCGCCGCCGAGCCGGAGGAGGAGGATGTCCCGGACGAAGGACGAGAGGACCTCCAGGACGCGGCCGAACTCCTCCTGGACGGCCTTGGGCATGGTGCCGAACCGGTCCAGGAACCGGCCGGAGCGGTCGGCCGAGACCAGGGCCTCGAAGAGCTCCCAGGCCTCGTCCTTGAGGGCCCGGACCTCGTCCCACTCGAGCTCCTGGGCCCGGTCGAGGTTTCCGCCGACGAGCAGGGCGAGGATGCGGGCCTGCTCCCGGCTGAAATCCTTCTCGATCAGGATCTCCTCGATCTCCTCGCGGCCGATGGCCGAGAAGGCCAGGACCCGGCAGCGGGAGCGGATGGTCGGAAGGAGGAGGAACGGGCTCGGCGTGACCAGGATGACGTGGCAGTAGGCGGGCGGCTCTTCGAGGACCTTGAGCAGCGAGTTGGCCGAAGCGTCGTTCAGGTTCTCGGCCTCCACGACGATGAAGACGCGCCGCTTGCCCATCATCGGCCGGAGGTAGGCCATCTGTTTGAGCAGGCGGGTCTGCTCGATCTTGATGTCCTGTCTCTCGGCGGCGACGACCATGACGTCCGGATGGCTCCCGGCGTCGACGGCCCGGCAGGAGGGGCACTCGCCGCAGGCGTCGGTGGTCATGTTCGCGCAGTTGAGGGCCTTGGCCAGGTTCAGGGCCATGGCCGTCTTGCCGACGCCCTCGGGGCCGCCGAAGACGAGGGAGTTGGGGACGCGCCCGCGCTCGAGGGCCAGGTGGAGGATCCTCTTGATCCCCTTGTGTCCCGGGATGTCCTTGAAGGCCAAGTCCTCAACCGTCCTTTCGTTCCGGGCGCCGGCCGCCGTCCAGGACCTTCGCGAGATAGCGCCCCGTGTGGGAGCGGGAAGCCGCGGCGGCGACCTCTTCGGGCGTTCCCTGGGCCACGATCCGCCCCCCCTCTTCCCCGCCTTCCGGGCCCAGGTCGATAATATAGTCGCAATATTTTATGACTTCAAGGTTGTGCTCGATGATGACGACCGTGTTGCCGAGGGAGGCGAGCTCGGCGAGGACCTCGAGGAGCTTGCGGACGTCGTCGAAGTGGAGGCCGGTCGTCGGCTCGTCGAGGAGGTAGAGCGTCCGCCCGGTGGCCCGCCGCCCGAGCTCTTTCGTCAGCTTGATGCGCTGGGCCTCGCCGCCGGAGAGGGTGGGCGCGGGCTGGCCGAGCCGGATGTAGCCGAGGCCGACCCTGCTTCAGGGTGGCCAGCTTGCGCTTGAGCTGGGGGTAGGCCTTGAGCAGCTCGTAGGCGTCGTCGACGGTCATGGCCAGGTAGTCGGCGATCGACCGGCCCTTGTAGGTGACGGCCAGGGTCTCCTTGTTGTAGCGCCGGCCCTCGCACCGGTCGCAGGTGACGAAGACGTCGGGCAGGAAGTGCATCTCGATCCTCTTGACCCCGGCGCCCTCGCAATCCTCGCAGCGGCCGCCCGCGACGTTGAAGCTGAACCGGCCCGAGGCGTAGCCGCGCGCGCGGGCCTCGGGGGTGCGGGCCATGAGGTCGCGGAGGGCGGCGAAGAGCCCGGTGTAGGTCGCGGGGTTCGAGCGCGGCGTCCGGCCGATCGGCTTCTGGTCGACGGCGACGACCTTGTCCAGGCCGTCGATGCCCTCCATCCTCTCGTGGGCGCCGACGCGCTGGCGGGCCTTGTGGAGCCTGTTCTCGAGGGCCTTGAAGAGGATGTCGTAGACGAGGGTGCTCTTGCCGGAGCCGGAGACGCCGGTGACGGCCGTCATCGACGCGAGCGGGATGCGGACGTCGATCCCCTTGAGATTGTGCTCGCGGGCCTTGCGGATGACGAGCCAGCCGGCCGGCTTGCGCCGGGCGGCCGGCACCGGGCACCGACTTCTCGCCGCGCAGGTACTGGGCGGTGAGCGAGTCGGGCGAAGCGAGGATGGCGGCCAGGGGGCCCTCGGCGACCTTGAAGCCGCCCGTCTCGCCCGCCCCGGGGCCGAGGTCGAGGACGTAGTCGGCCGCGCGGATCGTCTGCTCGTCGTGCTCGACGACGACGATCGAGTTGCCGTCGTCGCGGAGGCCGCGCAGGAGCGAGATGAGGCGGCCGTTGTCGCGCTGGTGGAGGCCGATCGTCGGCTCGTCGAGAACGTAGAGGACGCCGCGGAGGCGCGATCCGACCTGGGCCGCGAGCCGGACCCGCTGGGCCTCGCCGCCGGAGAGGGAGGAAGTCGTCCGGTTGAGCTGGAGGTAGGACATCCCCAGCTCCTCCATGACGGCGAGACGGGAGGAGATCTCCTTGAGGACCGGGACGCGACGAGGGTTTCGGCGGGCGGGAACTCGAGCTTCGCGCACTCGGCCAGGAGATCGCCGATGGAGAGCTCCCCGACCTCGTGGATGTTGCGGCCGTCGATCCGGACGGACAGCGTCTCCGGCTTGAAACGGGTGCCGCCGCAGTCGGGGCAGACCTCGTCGGTGAGCTCGATCTCGCCCCATTCGTTGGGGGCCGCCCGGTAGCCGAGGCCGTGGCACTTCGGGCAGGCGCCGTAGGGGCTGTTGAAGGAGAAGTTGCGCGGCTCGAGCTCGGCCAGGCTGACCTCGCAGAAAGGGCAGAGGAGGGTCAGGGAGAAGAAGCGCTCGCGGCCGGCCTCGTCGACGACGAGGACCTCCCCGTCGGAGACCTCGAGGGCCTTGGCGACGGCGAGGCCGAGACGCCGCTCCGCGTCGGGCCCGATCTTGATCGCGTCGACGAGGACCTCGATCGTGTGCTTGCGGCTCTTCTCGAGGGGGATGTCGTCGTCGAGGTCGCGGAGCGTGCCGTTGACGCGGGCCCGGAGGAAGCCCTTCTTGCGGAGGCGCTCGAAGAGGCGCTGGTACTCGCCCTTGCGGCCCTTGACGACGGGGGCGAGGATGCGGACCTTGGCGCCGGCGTGGTCGGCGGCGATCCGCCTCAGGATCTCCTCGGGCGTCTGGGACGAAACGACCCGGCCGCAGCTCGGGCAGTGGGGCGTGCCGACCCGGGCGAACAGGAGACGCAGGAGGTCGGAAACCTCGGTGATGGTGCCGACGGTCGAGCGGGGGTTGGTGGAGATCGTCTTCTGGTCGATCGAGATGGAGGGCGAGATGCCCTCGATGGACTCGACGTCGGGTTTCTCCATCTGGTCGATGAACTGGCGGGCGTAGGCCGAGAGGCACTCGATGTAGCGGCGCTGGCCCTCGGCGAAGATGGTGTCGAAGGCGAGCGACGACTTCCCCGAGCCGGACGGGCCGGTGACGACGATGAGCTTGTTCCGGGGCAGCGTCACGTCGATGTGCTTGAGATTGTGCTGCGCCGCCCTCTTGATGCGAATTTCGTCCAGCATAACCTATCTATTTTAACACAAAAACGGGGCTGGAGGCCTTTAAGACGGCCCAAATCGGGGACACAATACCATTTTCCGGATTTCCGGGTTTGCCATTCCAGGCCTGGCCCGGACCAGGCGCTATCTTTCGTTGGGCCGTGCTCTATAATAGAGAGAGAGAGAGGCGGTCATGTCCGGCCGGCGCCGGAGGAGACCGAGGAGGGAGACCATGATAAGCAGATACCGACCGGTTCTGATCTTCGCCGCGATGTTCTGCCTTCTGACCGGCCTCGTCGCCGGCCGGCTCGAGCCCCAGGCCCCTGCCGCAGAGGACGGCAACGCTTCCCTGGCGCCCGGCCAGGCGGCCGCGGCATCGTTCACCGCTCAGCAGGAGTATCTCTTCGAGATCATCAAGAGCCGGCGAACGGTGCGCGATTTTCAACCCACGCCCGTCCCGAAAGAGCATATCCTGAAGATCCTGGACATGGCCAGGTCGGCGCCCACTTCCGGGAATCAGCAGCCCTGGAAATTCCTGGTCGTCCAGGACCGGGTCAAGCTCGACCGGCTCAAGAACGAGGCCGTCGCCTGGTTCCTGGCGGACTATGAGAAGCGGATGAAGCCGGCGCCCGGGGTCCTGGATGGCCTGCGGAAGCAGCTGCCGGCGACCATGGCCAAGGTGCTGTCCGCCCCGGTCTATGTCGCCGTCCTGACCGATTCGCGATCGGCCTATCCGCCGGACAACCGCTACGACGGCCCGCTCGCGGCGGCCCTGCTGATGATCGCCGCCAGGTCCCTCGGCTACGGCACGGGCTTCTACACGAGCTATTTTCCGGAAGAGCGATGCGCCAGTTCTTCGGCATCCCCGAGCGCTACAACCTCGTCTGCTTCACCCCGATCGGCGTCCCGGTCGAATGGCCGCCGGCGCCCGCTCAAAAAGCCGCTCGAGGACTTCGTCGTTTTCGAGAAATTCTGATCCTCTCCGGCCGGTCAGCGCGCCGGACGACCTTCGGATAGGACGGCTTCGAACAGTTCGACCCACTGTTTCGCGATCACGTCCACGGAGTATCTTCGACAGCTCTGAACGCCGTTCATGGCCATATCCTCACGCCGGTTCCGATCGGCCATGAGCCCCATCAGGCACCGAGCATAGGCCCCAAGGTCGCCGGGGGGGATGACCAGGCCGTTCACCCCGTCCTCGACGATGTCGTGAAGGGACGCGAAGGTGTCGAAGGCGACCGGCACGACGCCCTGCTGCTGCGATTCGAGGAGGGCCATCGGGAACCCCTCGTAGGCGGAGGTCATCATGAAGATCGACGCCCGTCGATAGTACGGCAGAGGGTCCCGGGGTCCTCCTTCGAAGGCAACGTTGTCGAGCCGCAGTTCGGCCGCCCGCTTCCTGTACCGGTCCCCCCAGGGGCCAAAGCCCACGATCACGAGCTTCCAATCGCGGCACTCCTCATGGCGCTCGATCTCCCGCCAGATCGCCAGGGCCCGCGACAGCTTCTTCTGCTTTTCATCGAAGCGGGCGACGATCAGGACTTCCCGCTTTTTCGCCGAGATGTCTTCGCGCGTCGCCGTCGCGTCGAAGGAAAGAGGATTGCCGATGGCCGCCAGCCTGGGATGTTCGGTCAATCCCGCGAACCGGGCGTAAGCGGGGACGTAACGTTCCGACAGCAGGACGACGCGGTCGAATGTCCGGTAGATATCCCGGTAGCCCCGGCCGATCAGGAAACGCTTGACGGCCCGATAGCCGGGATACGCGGCCAGCTTGAACGCGTTCACGGCCCGGCCGGTCCACGATCCGACGTACCGGATGTTGTTCACGATGTTCTCGACGGCGAGATCCCGTCTCAAATACTCGGGCGAAAAGTGGAGGACGAAGATGGACTTGCAGGGCCCGCGACCGGCCGCCCTTTTCAGCACGGGCAGGATGCCGTATTTCTCGGGGAGCATCTTCTGAAGGACAACGACGTCGATCGCGTTCCCGACGATGAATTCCTCCAGCCGGGCGCCGGCATCTCGCTCCGCGAGCCGGATCTTGGCGTGAAAATCGCTGGTCACGCTGCCGGGGTAAGCGTGGATGTAAGCCAGGCAGCAGCGGATCCGATAGCGGGACATGAGCTCCCGCGTCAGGACGTGCAGGCTTCGCTTGACGCCGCCGCGGGAGGGGTCGATGTCTTCGTCTGTGATGAAAAGTACGTTCATGGACGGCCCGCATCGTACCACAGAAGGGGAAGTCCTTTCGCGCCCTTCCGGCGGCCCGTTTCGGGATTGACCGGCCGGTACGATTCCGTTAGGATGAATGCGCTTCCATGTCCAACGAAGAGAAGATCCTCAAGTCGCTCAACCTGCTCCGGGAGATCGGCGAGCGGAGCGACTCCATCAAGGCCTTCCAGTACCTGCCGGCCCGGGAGGGCGAGTTCCGGGACTACCCCGACGACGTCCACCCGGCCCTGCGCGAGGCGCTCGCGGCCAAGGGATTCACCTCGCTCTACTCCCACCAGCGCTCGAGCTGGGACGCCCTGAAGGCGGGCCGGAACATCGTCGTCGTGACGCCGACGGCTTCGGGCAAGACCCTCTGCTACAACCTGCCCGTGCTCGACGCCATCATGAGGGACCCCTCGGCCCGGGCGCTCTACCTCTTCCCGACGAAGGCCCTGTCGCAGGACCAGCAGGCCGAGCTCGACGACATCAACGCGCGGCTGCCCGAGGAGATCAGGGTCTTCACCTACGACGGCGACACGCCCCAGGACGCCCGCAAGGCCATCCGGGCCCGCGGGCACATCGTCCTGACCAATCCCGACATGCTCCACGCCGGCATCCTGCCCCACCACACCAAATGGATCAAGCTCTTCGAGAACCTCAAGTACATCGTCATCGACGAGCTCCACAGCTACCGGGGCATCTTCGGCAGCCACCTGGCCAACGTGCTGCGGCGGCTCCGGCGGATCGCCAGGTTCTACGGCGCCGACCCGCAGTTCATCCTGTGCACGGCCACGATCGCCAACCCGGCCGAGATGGCCGAGAAGATGATCGAGGCGCCGGTCGCGCTCGTCGACGACAACGGCGCGCCGCGGGGCGGCAAGTACTTCGTCTTCTACACGCCGCCCGTGGTCAACGCGGCCCTGGGCATCCGGCGCTCCTACGTCAACGAATCGCAGGCGGGTGGCCTCGATCTTCCTCAAGAACGGCCTCCAGACGATCGTCTTCGCCGGCAGCCGGCTCATCACCGAGGTCCTCCTGACCTATCTCAAGGAGGACGTCGAGACGAACATCCAGAAGGAGGGGCTCATCCGCGGCTACCGGGGCGGCTACCTGCCGCTGAAGCGGCGGGAGATCGAGAAGGGCCTGCGGACGGGCGAGATCCTGGGCGTCGTCTCGACCAACGCCCTGGAGCTCGGCATCGACATCGGCACGCTCGACGTCGCGGTGCTGGCCGGCTACCCGGGGACGATCGCCAGCACCTGGCAGCGGGCGGGCCGGGCCGGGCGCAAGACGGGGCTGTCGGCGGCCGTGCTCGTGGCCACGAGCTCGCCCCTCGACCAGTTCATCATCAACAACCCGGAGTACTTCTTCTCCAAATCGCCCGAGATGGCCCTCATCAACCCGGACAACCTGTCGATCCTGGTCAGCCACATCGAGTGCGCCGCCTTCGAGCTGCCGTTCGAGGACGGCGAGACGTTCGGCCGGGCCGAGATCGGCGAGATCCTCAGCTTCCTCGAGGAGGACAAGCTCCTCCACCACTCCAAGGACAAGTGGTTCTACACCTCGGAGGCCTACCCGGCCGACGCCATCAGCCTGCGCAGCATCTCGTCGGACAACTTCGTCGTCGTCGACGTCACGGGCGAGGCCCGGGTCATCGCCGAGGTCGACTTCACCTCGGCCCTGACGGCCCTCCACCCCAAGGCCATCTACATCGTCGAGGGCGAGCAGTACTTCGTCGAGAAGCTCGACTTCGAGGAGCGCAAGGCCTACGTCAAGAAGACGGACATCGACTACTACACCGACGCCATCGACTACACCAAGATCACCATCCTCGACGTCTTCGACAAGAAGGCGATCGAGGCCGGCACGGGCCGGGTCTCGCCACGGCGAGGTCCACGTGGCGACGCAGGTCGTCGGCTTCAAGAAGATCAAGTTCCACACCATGGAGAACGTCGGCGCGGGCGACCTGCAGCTGCCCCAGAACGAGATGCACACGACGGCCTACTGGCTGACCGTGCCGTCGGCGCTCATGCAGGCCGTCCCCTTCCCGGCCGAGCAGCGGATCAACGGCCTGTTCGGCCTGGCCTACATCCTCCACCACGTCTCGCCGATCTTCATGATGTGCGACATCCACGACGTCGGCGTGTCGATCGGCGACAACACTTCGGGCGAACCCGTCCGGCCGCTGGTCCCGCAGCTGAACCGGTCGGCCCGGGGCCGGAGGAGATCCCGGTCTTCATGGACCCGGACTTCGAGCCCAACATCTTCATCTACGACAACTTCCCGGGCGGCATCGGTCTCAGCCCGTCCCTGTTCACCCTCGAATCGAGGCTGCTCGAGCACGCCCTCAAGACGCTCGAGGCCTGCCCCTGCCGGGACGGCTGCCCGTCGTGCGTCGGGGCGACCAACGAGAGCGGCAAGGACGCCAAGAAGGTCGCCCGGGTCCTCCTGCAGGGCCTGCTCGGCCTCGACGGCCCCCGCGTCTCCCGCATCAACTAAGAGGGGTCAAACCTACTTTTCGTCACTTATTCTAATTTTTGTCAAGCTTCCCTGATCCAGCCGAACGATTCCTGCTGAATGACACCAGCAATTTTTGCGGAAAGTGACGATAAGTAGGTTTGACCCCTTCTTACTTACTTGGTCTTGATGACCCGGATCGGCAGGACGATCGTCGGGATGCCCTTGAACTGCAGGATGCGCTGGATGCTGTAGGCCGTCTGGTTGTGGAGGAACCGGGTGAACAGGTTCTCCTCCTCGAACACCAGCTTGCCGACGAAGAAGACGGCCTTGTTGTACTTCCGCTGGATCTCCTCGCAGCGCGCCTCGACGACGTCGAGCGTGTCGACGTCGACGGCATAGATGGACTCGGCGTGGAAGCCGAAATCGTTGGCCAGCCGCACGTATTTCTTGAGCTCCTCGCGGATGTGCGTCTCCAGGTTCTTGACCTCTTCGGCGCCCTTGAAGCTCTTCCAGTCGACGACCCCGATGGAGATGAAGACGAAGTTCTTGAAGTAGTTCGGGAAGGTCCGGTGGATGTTGAGGAAGGAATGGATGCCCAACCCGCCGAAGTTGCGCACGAACATGACGGCCGTCGGGGCCGACTCGTCCCGGGCCGGCACTTCATGCCGGCCGGTCATCTGCTGGACCTGGGCCATGACGTCGTCGAGGCGCCTCATCATGCCGTTGACCCGTCTGTAGTGCCTCCGGATGAGGAAGCAAACGGCGATAAAGGACAGGGTGATGACCAGCGTGATCCAGCCGCCCTCCTTGAATTTGACCGCCACGGTCACGCCCAGGATCGACAGGGACATGAGCAGCCCGATGAGATTGATCGTCAGCTTCTTGCCCCGATGGGGCGCCGGCGTCTTCATCCAGTGGAGACACATGCCCAGCTGCGATAACGAGAACGTGATGAAGACGTTGATGCTGTACATGACGATGAGGATCTGGACCGAGCCCCGGGTGAAGACGAGGATGAGGATCGAGGCCAGGCCCATGAACAGGACGCCGTTCTGGACGACCAGCCGCTCCGAGAGGTGCATCAGCCGGTTGGGCACCCAGGAGTCGATGGCCATGTTCCCCAGGACCCGCGGGCCGTCGATGAAGCCCGTCTGGGCGGCCACGAAGAGGATGGCGCCTTCGGACACCAGGATGAGCCCCAGCAGCCAGACGCCGAGCGGAAAGCCGCCGATCTTCCAGGTCCCGATGAGGGTCTCGATGAGCGATGCGTTCAGCGTCTTCCCGGCCAGGTGCTGGACGTTGGTCAGCAGATAGCAGAGAAGCAGGCCGCCGGCGGTGAACGACAGAGAGGCGGCCATCAGGGCCATGGTCTTCTTGCCCGTCCTCACCTGCGGCGGACGAAGGATCTGCAGTCCGTTGGAAACGGCCTCGATCCCCGTGTACGTGCCGGCGCCAAGGCTGTAGCCCCGAAGCAGGATGAAGGCCATGGCCCCGAAGCCGAGCTGGGCGATGCCCTGGCGCGTCTCCCGGATGGTGTCGACGAAGAGGGTCGGCGTGGCCGAGACGTGGGAGAAGATCCCGTAAAGGATAATCCCGACGTGGGAGACGAAGAAGAAGAGGAAGATCGGCGTCAGCGTGGCCACCGATTCCTTGACGCCGCGCAGGTTGAGAAGGACCAGGGCCAGGGTGATGACCAGGATGAAGGTCAGCTTGTACTGGAAGAAGCCGGGCGGCAGGAAGCTCAGCACGGCCTCGACGCCGCTCGAGAGGGAGATGCTGATCGTCAGCATGTAATCGACGACGAGCGCGCACCCCGAGATGAGCCCGAAGACCGGCCCGAGGAGCTTGGTGGCCACCACGTAGCCGCCGCCGCCCGTCGGGAAGAGCTCGATGATCTGCGAGTAGCTGGCCGAGATGGTGATGACCGTGACCGCGGTCATGAGGGCCAGGTAGAGGGCCAGGTGCCTGTGGTCGCCGAGCGAGAGGAAGGCCTCCTGGGGACCGTAGTTCGACGAGCTCAGCCCGTCCGCGCCGAGGCCGACCCAGGCGAAGAAGGCGATGAGCGAGAGCCGGTGGAAGATGCGCGGGTCGCGGACGTTCTTCCCGCCGCCGATGAGGATCCTCTTGATCCTGTCCCACGGCTTCATGTCCCGAATATATATCTAAATCCGCGCGGGCGGCAAGCCGCTCATTTGACAGTCCGGGGACCATGTGCTACTTTTTTCTCGGATAATCATGAATATCAACATTTTCAAGATCATCGCCGAAGCCGACATCGTCGTCCAGTTGATACTCCTGCTCCTCGTCTTTTTCTCCGTCTTTTCCTGGGCCATCATCTTCTATAAAGCCAAGACCATCAAGTCCGCGGTCAAGCAGTCCGAACGGTTCCTCGAGGCCTTCCGCCGGAGCAAGAGCCTGGGCGAGGTCAACGAGGCCGCCAAGCGGCTCCGGGCCAGCCCGCTGGCCGTCATCTTCCTCGCCGGCAACAAGGAGCTGGCCTACCAGTCGAAGTCCACGGGCGAGAGCGGCTGGACCGGCACGAAGACCGAGAGCCTCAGCCGGGCCCTGCTCAAGGCCTCGAACTCCGAGGTGGCGCGGCTGGAGAAGATGATGTTCTTCCTGGCCACGACCGGCAGCGTCTCGCCGTTCATCGGCCTCTTCGGCACGGTCTGGGGCATCATGATCTCCTTCGTCCGCATCGGGGCCATGCGCTCGGCCAGCCTCCAGGTCGTCGCCCCGGGCATCGCCGAGGCCCTCGTGGCCACGGCCGTCGGCCTCTTCGCCGCCGTGCCCGCCGTCATCGCCTACAACTACTTCCTCGGACGGATCAAGGACATCATCGCCGACATGGAGGATTTCTCCATGGAATTCCTGAGCATCGCCGAGAGACTCCATGGGTCTTAGCACGCAGTCCCTGCCCTCCTCCTCGCGCAAGCGGCAGGTCGGCACGCACCTCTCCGAGATCAACGTCACGCCGTTCATCGACGTCATGCTGGTCCTCCTCGTCATCTTCATGGTCACGGCGCCGATGATGCAGTCGGGCATCGGCATCAACCTGCCCCAGGCCGAGACCGACACCAAGCCGGCCGAGGAAGGACTGACGCTGACCGTGACCAAGGACCAGTACGTCCACATCGGCGACTCCGTCATCAACATCAACCTGCTCGAGCGGCGCCTGACGGAATATTTCTACAACAAGCCGAAAAAGATCGTCTATCTCCAGGTCGACAAGGACGTGCCCTGGGGCGTCGGCGTCCGCGTCATGGACATCACCAAGAAGGCCGGCGTCGAGATCGTCGGCGTCATCACCGAACCCATCGACGTCAAAGACAAGAGGAAATGAGCCCCGCGCGGACGGTCCTGCCCCAGGCGTTCAAGCGGGCCGTGGTCATCTCGGCCTTCCTCCACGCCGGCCTGCTCATCCTCATCGCCGCTTCGCCGTCGTTCAACCGGTCGCAGCCGAAGGCCCTCGTCCAGTACGTCAACTTCATCGGCGGGACCGGCGGCGGTCCGGGCGGAGGCCCCGCGGGCGGCGGAGAGCCCGCCGCCGCCAAGACGGAGCCTCTCCCTGCCCCCGCGAAGCCGGCCCTGCGCGACCTGACCGTGCCGTCCAAGATCAAGGCGGAGCCCAAGAGCTCTGTGACCCATCCGGTCGACAAGCCCAAGACCGCCAAGAAAACGACGGAGAAGAAGGCGGCCATCACCAAGCCCGCGACCGCCGCCCCGACGGCGGCGGACGCCGTCAACACCGCGACCGCCGGCGCGACGAGCGGGTCCGGCTTCGGCCTCCGCTTCGGCACGGGCGCCGGCGGAAGCGGGGGCGGCAGCGGCGGCGGGACCGGCGGGGGCGTCGGCCCGGGGACGGGGTCCGGGGCGGGCGATCCGTTCGGCGTCGCCGGCTTCCCCTTCCAGTTCTACCTCCAGATGATCTCGGACAAGATCACGGCCAACTGGTTCCAGTCGCTCGTCGACCCGGGCGTCGGCGGCCTTCTCCAGACCCAGGTCTACTTCCGCATCTACAGGAACGGGACGATCTCCGACATCAAGATCGACGCTTCGAGCGGGGTCGAATCGTTCGACCTCTCGGCCAAGCGGGCCATCCAGAGCGCGGCCCCGTTCGCCACTCTCCCCAACGAGTACTCCGGACAGTACCTGGGGATCACTCTCGTCTTCGAGCACGCCAAATGAAACACCTCACCAAGATCGCCGCTCTCCTCGTCTTCATCGCCGCCTCGGGGGCCTTCGCCCAGCAGGAGGTCGTCCTGAAGATCAGCGAGGGCATGCCCATGATCTCGCTCGCCCTGCCGGACTTCATCGTCCGGCCGGGATCGGCGGCGGCCCAGACGGCCGCGGCCGAGATCCGTCAGGCCCTGTCGGACGACATCGCCTACACCCGGATCTTCCAGCTCCTGCCCAAGAGCTACTACGACTACGTCGGCCGCCTGGTGACCGCGGACAAGATCAACTTCAAGGACTGGGACTCCATCCAGGCCCGGCTCCTCGTCACCGGCGAGGTCCGGGAGGAGGGCGGCCGGATCGTCTTCGACGGCAAGATCTACGACGTCAAGAGCGAGCGGTTCATCGTCGGCAAGCGCTACCAGGCCGAGAAGAACGGCCTGCGCCTGATCGCCCACAAGATGGCCGACGAGCTCCTCAAGCTCCACGGCGAGAAGCCCCTGTTCACGACCAAGATCTGCTTCGTGTCCAACCGGGACGGCAACGACGAGATCTACATGATGGACTACGACGGGTCCAACCCGACGCGGATCACGTTCAACAAGATCAAGGACTACATGCCGGCCTGGTCGCCGGACCAGAGGACGATCGCCTTCACCTCCTACCGCGGCGGCAACGCCGGCCTCTTCCTGCGCAACATCTACGAGGGCCAGGAGACGGCCCTGGCCGCGAAGGGAACGAGCTATTCGGCCGCCTTCTCGCCCGACGGCCGGAAGCTGGCCTTCTGCTCGACCATGGCCGAGGAGGGCAACGCCGACCTCTTCGTCATGGACCTCGAGACGAAGAGGATCAAGCGCCTGACCTACAACGCCGCCATCGAGACGGCCCCGTCCTGGTCGCCGACGGGGCGCGAGATCGCCTTCACCACCGATCGCCTCGGCCAGGGCAGTCCCCAGATCTACATCATGGACGCCGAAGGCTCCAACGTCCGCAAGGCCAGCTTCGGCGGCAACTACCACGACGCGCCGGCCTGGGCCCCGACGAGCGAGAGGATCGCCTTCGTCTCGCGGGTCGACAGCACCTTCGACATCTACGTCCTCAACCTCCGGACCAACCAGATCACGAAACTGACCGAGAACAACGTCCGCAACGAGACGCCGAGCTGGTCGCCCGACGGCCGCCACGTCGTCTTCGCCTCGAACCTGTCGGGCTCGGTCCAGGTCTACTCGGTCGACTACGACGGCGCCAACCTCCGGAGGCTGACCGACCGCGGCGAGAACAAGCTCCCCAACTGGACTAACTAGCCGTCGACGACACCCTTCGGCTCCCTCTTCAGCGGAGCCGATTAGTCCCGCGGGGGGAAAATGGCGATATCAGGGGGTAAACGTATTGACACGTCCACCCTTACGGGGTATAAGAACGTTGGAACAATGTGCCGCGCCGCCGGCCCCGAGGGCCGGAAACGCGGATTTCAAGGAGGCCCGATGAAAAAGCTGCTGATTTACTCGCTCGCGATCGTCCTCGTCTTCTCGTTCGCCGTCGCGTGCAAGAAGAAACCCAAGGAAGTCCCCCCGCCCCCGCCCCAGACGCAGGAGCAGCCTCCGGTCGAGAGGGTCGAAGCGCCCGTCGTGCAGGAGCCCCAGCTCAGCGAAGAGGAGCTCCTCCTCCAGAAGTCCCTCGACCAGATCAACCGCGAGAAGCCCCTCGGCACGATCTACTTCGACTACGACCGCGCCGTCGTCCGCGACGACGCCCGGGCCACGCTCGAAGGGAACGCCTCCTGGATGAAGAAGTTCCGGACGGTCAAGGTCCTCGTCGAAGGCCACTGCGACGAGCGCGGCACCGAGGAATACAACCTCGCCCTCGGCGAGAAGCGGGCCAAGGCCGCCCAGGACTACATGCTGTCGCTCGGCATCGGCTCCGACCGGATCAAGATCATCTCCTACGGCAAGAGCCAGCCTCTCAACCCCGGCCACGACGAAGGCGCCTGGCAGATGAACCGGCGCGCCCAGTTCCTGATCATCGAGAAGTAAGACTTGCGCCGCGCGAGCCTCGGGGCCCTCTTCCTCGCCGTCCTCGTCCTGGCCTCCGCCGGGCAGGACAAAAGCAAGAAGGCCTACGAGCTTGTCTACGACGACGTCCAGGTCCTCAAGCAGCAGATCCTGGACCTCCGCGTCCAGGTCGACCGGAACGCCGCGGAGATCCGCGCCGTCCAGGACCAGCTCAAATCCCTCGTCGACCTCGTCCGGCAGGCGATGGCGGGCCAGTCCGGGGCCCAGGAGGGTCTCCGGGCCGTCCCCGCCCAGTACCAGGACATCCTCCGCAAGCTCGACACGCTGACGCTGGAGGTCCAGCGGATATCGTCCGAGCTGGCCGGGCGTTCTTCCCAGGCGGCCCCCGCCGTCACTGCGGAAGACGAGCAGAAGCCCGCCACCCAGACGCCGGTCCGCACGCCGCCCGAATCCAGACCCCAGCCCGCGCCGGCCAGGCCGGTGCCGGCCCCGACGATGTCGCCGCAGGAAGCCTATTCCGTGGCCTACAACGACTACCTCAAGGGGAACTACGACCTGGCCATCGACAGCTTCAAGCTCTACCGCCAGCAGTTCCCCGAGAGCCCGCTCGCCGACAACGCCCTCTACTGGATCGGCGAGTGCCGCTATAGCCAGAGGAAATACGAGGAAGCCATCGACGCTTTCGACGAGCTCATCGTGGCCTATCCGCAGGGCGACAAGGCCGCGGCGGCCCACCTGAAGAAGGGCCTCAGCTTCATCGAGCTCGGGCGCAAGCCCGAGGCCCTGGCCGCCCTCAAGCTCCTCGTCGCCAAGTACCCCCTCGAGGAGGAGAGCCGGATCGCCCAGGACAAGATCAGGGAGCTCAACGAAAAATGAGAGACATCAACAGCCTGAACAAGGTCATCCTCATCGGCCGGCTCGGCGGCAAGCCCGAGATGCGCCGGCTTCCCCAGCAGGACCGCTGGGTCGCCTCCTTCACCCTGGCCACGAACGAGCGGGCCTTCAATCCCAACACGCGCGAGTCGTCCGACCGGACCGAGTGGCACAAGATCAAGGTCTTCGGCAAGCTGGCCGAATTCTGCGAGAAATATCTTTCCCAGGGCCGCCAGATCCTCCTCGAAGGCAAGCTCCGGACCCGGAGCTGGCAGGACAAGGACGGGAACAAGCGGACGACGACCGAGGTCGAAGCGACCAACATCGTCTTCCTCGGCAAGCGCGAGGAGAGCTCGGCCACCTCGACCGACACGACCGATCTCGACGCGGTCTACGGCCGGGGCGGCGCCCGGACCGGCGCCGACGCCGGCGTCGAGGACTTCCCGGCGGGCGACGAAGGCGGAGCCCCTGGAGGCACCGGCGGCCCCGACGACGACATCCCCTTCTAGCCCGTGAGCGAAAAGCCCCCTCCCGAGTCCGGCTTCGAGGCCGGCATCGTGGAGGACGCTCCGGCCCTGGGGCAGGTTCCGCCGCTTCCCCCACGAGAACGTCCGCAGCGTCAAGATCATCACCGTGAACCCCGGCGGGCGCCTGTCCCTCCAGTACCACGAGGGCCGGGCCGAGTTCTGGGTCGTCCTCGATCCGGGGCTCGAGGTCACGCTCGGTGACCGCGTCTGGCTCGCCGCCCCGAACGAGGAGTTCGTCATCCCCCGCCGCACCCCGCACCGGGTCCGCAACGTCGGCGACGAGCCGGCCCGGTCATGGAGCTCTGGCTCGGCCCCTCCGCGGAATCCGACATCGTCCGGCTCTCGGACGACTACGACCGGAAATAAGGAGACCCCCTTCCCGATTGCCTCCGGAATCGTCTCTTTGCCCCTCGAGCCCGGCAGAGCCCTCGGAGCGACCTCAGCGCGTTCCGCTCGCGCTTCGGCGATTCGAGTTCCAGGCCCTCCGTGCCGGAGGGCCTTCCAGGAGCGCTCCCCGACGCCCACGGGGGGGGCCCTAAGAACGAGCGAGCCAGGAAAATCCGGAGAGGACCTATTTCTTCGTGGCGGCTTCGATCGGCTGGCCGGTCAGGAAGACCTGGGGATGGCGGAGGAGGATCTCCTCCACCACGTACTCCTCGATCTGCTGGGCGCTCCGGAGCTTCAGGGTCTCGGCGGCGATCCGTTCCGCCGTCCGGAATTCGATCGACCGTAGGGCCTTCTTGATCCGCGGGATGAAGATGGGGTTCATGCTGAAGGTCCTCAGGCCGAAACCCATCAGGACGATGGCCGAGAGCGTGTCCGCGGCCATCTCGCCGCAGACGACGACGTCCTTCTCGGCGCTCCGGGCCGCCTGGATGACGGACCGGATGAGCCTGAGGACGGCCGGGTGGAACGGCTTGAAGAGGTGGTTCACGAACTCGTTCGACCGGTCGACGGCGAGGTAGTACTGGATGAGGTCGTTCGTCCCGATGCTGACGAAATCGACTTCCTTCAGCATGATGTCGGTCAGGGCCGCCGCCGCCGGGACCTCGATCATCACGCCGAGCGGGATCTTCTCGTCGAAGGCCTCGCCGGCCTGCCGCAGCCCCTTCTTGACGTCCTCGAAGACGTCCTTGACCTCGAGCATCTCGTCGACCTCGGTGACCATGGGGACGAGGATGCGGACGTTCTTCGTGACGCTGGCCCGGAGAATGGCCCGGAGCTGGATGCGGAACAGGTCCTTGTGGCGCAGGGAGAAACGGACGCCCCGCAGGCCGAGGGCCGGATTGGGCTCCTTCTCGATGTTCAGCCGGGGCAGGCTCTTCTCGCCGCCGATGTCGAGGGTCCGGATGGTGACCGGGTGGGGCGCCGCGCCCCGGGCCAGCCGCGAGTAGATCTCGAAGTGGTCCTCCTCGGTCGGCAGGGACTCCCGGCGGAGGTAGATGAACTCGGAGCGGAAGAGGCCGACGCCCTCCGCCCCCATGGACAGGGCCAGCGCGATCTCCTCGGGCAGCTCGATGTTGGCCTGGGGGATGAAGCGGACGCGGTCGAGCGTCTCCGACTTGAGCTTGGCCGTCTTCTGGAGCTCCCGCCCGTAGTTCTCGTACTTCTCCTTCTTGGCCTGGAACTCACGGCGCACGGCGGGCGGGGGATCGAGGATGACCTCGCCGTCGGTGCCGTCGACGATGACGAACTCGCACTCACGGACCTGGCGGGAGATGTCGCGCAGCCCGAGGACGGCCGGGATGCCGAGCGACCGGGCCAGGATGGCCGTGTGCGACGTCTGCCCGCCCATGTCCAGGGCGACGCCCAGGGTCAGCTCCCGGCTCAGCCGGAGCGCGGCCTCGGAAGGCAGGAGCTCGTGGGCGACGAGGATGTGCTCCCTCTGGGGCTGCTTCTCCTTCTCGCGGCGCGCCTCGAGGTTCCGGTAGACGCGCTTCAGAACGTCGGAGACGTCGGACTTGCGCTGCCGGAAGTATTCGTCGGTGAGGGACTCGAACAGCTGTTCGAATCGCGAATTGGTCTTGGACAGGGCCCATTCGGACCGGGCCTTCTCGTCGCGGATGACGCTCTCGAGCCCGCCGACGAGAGACGGGTCCTCGAGGATGAGGAGGTGGGCCTCGAAGATGAAGGAGCTGTCCGGCGCCCATCTTCTCCCGGACGCCCTCCTTGACCTGGCCAGGTCTTCGCGCGTCCGGTCGAGGGCCTGGTGGAGGCGCTTGATCTCGTCGGGGACCTGGGCCTCGGCGATGATCTCCTTGCGCGAGGTGAAGACGACCCGCTTGGCCAGGAGCGCTTCGCCCATGGCGATGCCCGGTGAAACCCCGATGCCGCGCAGGCGTCTCACGTCCATGCCGCGTCACTCCTTCTCGTCGAAGCGGTTGCCGATGAGCTCCGACGAGGGCGGCCATGGCCGCGTCCTCGTCCTTGCCCGAGACGAGGAGCCGGATGGCCGTGCCCTGGGTCGCGGCCAGGGTCAGGATGCCCAGGATGCTCTTGCCGTCGATCTCGTCGCCGTCCTTGACGATCTTGACCGACGCGACGAAGCGGTTGGCCAGGTTGACGAACTTGACCGCGGCCCGGGCGTGAAGGCCCAGCTTGTTGCGGATGGTGACGGTCTTGTCGAGCATGAACGGGGTCACTTGGCCCGGGAACCGAGCAGGGCGCTGACGAGGTGGATGTTCTTCTTGCCCTGGTCGACGACCTTCTTGGCGACGTCCTTGAGGTTGTTGTTGCGCTGGAGGGAGACGAACTTGATCAGCATGGGCAGGTTGACGCCGGTGATGATCTCGACCTGGTTCTCCTTGAAGAAGCTGAAGCTCAGATTGGACGGCGTGCCGCCGAACATGTCGGTGAAGATGACGACGCCGCTCTTCTGGTCGACCCGCTTGAGGCTTTGGCTGATCTTCTTCTTGGAATCCTCGACGTCGTCGTACCAGCCGATGGAGATGGCCTCGATGTTGGGCGCCTCGCCGAGGATGATGGTCAGGGCGTTCAGCAGCTCCTCGGCCATGCGGCCGTGGCAGACGATGATGCCTCCGATCATGGGTCGTTCTCTCTCCCGTTCAGTCCGCTATTGTATGACAAAGGCCCCTATTTATAAAGGTCCCGGTGATAGATCCTGACGTCGTCAGGCCCCGTCCTTGAGATGGGCCCGGAGCTCCTCGGCGACGACGACCGAGCGGTGCCGGCCCCCGGTGCAGCCCACGGCCACGGCCACGGTCGTCTTGCCCTCCCGGGCGAACCGGGGCAGGGTGAAGTCGACGAAGCGGAAGAGATGGCCCAGAAAGGCCTTGGTCCCCGGCGAGCCGAGGACGAACCGGCGCACGCTCGGCGTCTTGCCGTTCCGGGTCCGCAACCGCTCGACGTAGAAGGGGTTGGGCAGGAGCCGGGTGTCGAAGACGAGGTCGGACTCGAGGGGCAGGCCGTGCTTGTAGCCGAAGCTCGTCAGCACGACCTGGGTCCTCGGCCGCCGGCGCCGCAGGACGCGCTCGGCGATGAGGTCCTTGAGCTGGTAGATGTTGAGGCCCGACGTGTCGACGACGTCGTCGGCCATCTTGCGGATCCCGAGCAGCCTCTTCCGCTCGAGCCGGACGCCCTCCAGGATGGGCTTGCGCGGGGCCATCGGGTGGGGCCGCCGGGTCTCGTTGAAGCGCTTGGCCAGGGCCTCGTCCGTCGCCTCGAGGAAGATCAGGCGGACGGGGGCCCTTTTCCGGATCTCCCGGAGGACCCCCGGGAAGTCGGTGAGGAAGCGCGGCTCGCGGATGTCGACGACCAGGGCGACCCGGTCGATCTCGACCTGCTTCCTCAGCCAGAGGTCGACGAAGCTCCGCGATGAGCTTGGCCGGCAGGTTGTCGACGCAGTAATAGCCGAAATCCTCGAGGGCCCGGCTGACCACGGTCTTGCCCGAGCCGGAGAGCCCGGTGACGATCGAGAAAGCGGTTGTCCTTCGCGGGTTGCTTCATGGCGCCTTTCATGTTAGGACGCGGTCGAGCCGGCGGATGATCTCGTCCGGCGCGCTGTAGCCCTTCTGGCGGAGGATGTGGACCTTGCAGGCGACCTCGATCAGGTGGCGATGTTGCGGCCCGGGGCGACCGGGATGGCCAGCTGGGGGATCTTCCGGCCGAGGATCGTCATGTCGTCCCCGGACTTGAGCCCGAGGCGGTCGACCTCGTAGCCGCGGCGCCATTTCTTCAGCCGGACGACCAGGTCGATCCGGGCCTGCCGGGCGATCGAGCGGGGCCCGAAGATGGCCCGGATGTTGATGATGCCGAGACCGCGGATCTCCATGAAGTTCCGGCTCAGCGCCGGGGCCATGCCCCAGAGCTCGCCCGCGGGCGTCACCAGGATCTGGACGACGTCGTCCGAGACGAACTGGTGGCCGCGGGCGATGAGCTCGAGCGAGCTCTCGCTTTTGCCGATGCCGCTGTCGCCGAGGATGAGCGTCCCCTGGCCGAAGATCTTGAGAAGCCCCGCCGAGATCGTCGTGTGTTCGGCGGGAGGGTCGGCCGGGACGGCGGCCGGCTTTTTAGCCACGGCCCTTCTCCTCCTCCGCCCGGAGGGTCTTGAGCACGTCGGCCGGCGCCTGCGCCTTGAGCAGCTTGGAAGCCAGCGTCCGCGAGGACCGTGTCAGGGAGGCGATCGCGGCGAGGAGACGGAGCCCCTCTCCGGGATCGTCCTCGGGCGAGACGAGCAGGAAGAAGACGTGCGACAGCTTTCCGTCCCCCGCTTCGAAGGACACCCCGTCGGGCGACAGCCCCAGCACCAGGGCCGGCGCTTCGAGTCCTTTCGCCCGGCAATGGGGCACGGCCACGCCGTGGCCGATGGCCGTCGTTCCGAGCTCCTCCCGTTTCAGCAGCTTCTCGAGGAGGGCCCCGTCGAACTCAGCGGCGTGCCGGGCCTCGAGCCGGGCCGAGAGCTCACGGAGAACCCCCGTCCGGTCCCGGGATCCGAGCCGGGGCAGGACCAGGTCCTCGTCGAGGAGCGCGTGCAGCTTCACGATCCCTCCACTGATCCTAGTCGGGTTCGACGAGGCCCGTAGTGGCCGTCCTTGCGGCGGAAGAGGACGGCCCACTCCTGGGAACCCTCGCGGCGGAAGAGGA
Source organism: uncultured bacterium (assembly GCA_963743755.1). GTDB lineage: Bacteria > Acidobacteriota > Aminicenantia > Aminicenantales > Saccharicenantaceae > RBG-16-66-30. The sequence continues at coordinate 1,263,915 of CAVUQU010000004.1, read as the reverse complement.
AGACCTCCTTGGCCTTGACGTCGAGCTGGACGATGGCCTCTTCGAGCGACATGGGCTTGAGCGAGTAATAGGGGCTCCGGACGACCCGCTTCTCCGGCTCCGGGGCCTCGACGGCGGGGGCCAGGGCCTTTTGCTGCCGGCCGCCGCGCCGCTTCTTATCGCGCCACTTGGCCCGCTCCTTCTTGATCCGTTTCTCCAGGGTGTCGAAGGCGCCGTTGAGGGAGTCCATCATGTCCTGGGTCTCCGCGGCGACCACCAGGCCGCCGCCCTTGGCCCGGACGTTGATCTCGGCCTTGCTGCGGTTCTTCTGGACGGCGAGGACGACGTTGACGTCGAGGATGTCGTCGACGAGGGTCTTCAGCCGGGCCAGCCGCTTCTCGCAGTAGGCCTTGATCTCGGGAGTGAGCGCCGCCTGACGGGCCGTGTAATGGACGTTCATGATCTCTCCTCCATCATGGACTTTCTCTTGCGGATGTGGGACGGCTCGATCTTGAGCTGGTTGCGGTATTTGGCGACCGTCCGCCGGGCGATGTGCAGGTCCTCGCGGGCCAGCAGGTCGCCGATCTCGATGTCGCTCAGCGGGTTGTCCCGGTCCTCCCCTTCGACGAGCTTGCGGAGCTTGTCCTTGACCTTGAGCGACGAGACGTCCTCGCCGTAGCTCCCCTGCAGGGACTTGTGGAAGAAGTACTTCAGGGAAAAGACGCCGCGCGGCGTCATCATGTACTTGTTGGCGACGACCCGGCCGACGGTCGACTCGTGGACCCCGATGTCCTGGGCGATCTCCATCAGGGTCAGGGGCCTGATGAAGTCGATGCCTTTCTCGAAGAATTCCTTCTGCCGGTCGACGATGAACCGGGCGACCTTGTAGATGGTCTGGTTCCTCTGGTCGAGGCTGCGCATGAACCAGATGGCCTTCTTCAGCCGGTCGTTGAGGAACCGGTAGGCTTCGGGCTCGCCGTCGGCCGCCTTGGCCAGGAGCTGGCGGTAGTAGGGGCTGATGCGGAGCCGGGGCAGGCCCTCGTCGTTGACGAGCACCTTCCACTCGTCGCCTTCCCGGCTGACGACGATGTCCGGGACGACGTAGGACGTCCTCTCCTCGCTGTATTTCCGGCCGGGGGCGGAGTCGAGGCCCCGGATGATGTCGATGCTCGACCGGACCTCGGAGAGCGGCACGTTCAACACCCGGGCCAGCTGGGCGTAGTCCGACTTCTCGAGCAGGGCCCGGTGCGCGGTGACGATGGCCCGGGCGGTCTCGTCCTGGATCCGGAGGTTGTCCAGCTGGGCGATGAGGGCTTCCGACAGGTCCCGGCTGCCGCAGCCGACGGGATCGAACGTCTTGATCTTGGCCCGGAGGGCCTCGATCTTCCCGGGCGTCGTCCGGTTCAGCCGGGCCAGCTCCTCGACCCCCGTGTCGAGGTAGCCGCTCTCGTTGATGTCGCCGATGATGTTGGTCGCGAGCTCGCGCTCCTCGGGGTCGAAGAAGGTCAGCGAAGCCTGCCATTCGAGATGGTCCCAGAGCGAGGGCGTCCGGGACAGGGTGTTCTCCAGGGAGACCGCCTCGCGGTTGTCGCTGAAGTGGGGCCGGAATCCCTCGTCCAGGTATTCCTGGAATCCGGCGAGGACGTCGGTGCCGCGGCCGTCCGCGCTGATCTTCGATTCCATCGACTCGAGGTTCAGCCCGTCGAGGACGCCTTCGCGGTCCCGGACCCCGGCCTCTTCGGCGGCCACCGTCTCGCTGTCCTTGGGCTTGGCCTCGCGGGCCTCGTCCTCGATCTCGATCATCGGATTCTGGGAGAGCTCCTCGTCGATGACCTCGATGAGCTCGAGGTTGGTCAACGGCAGGAGCTTGATGGCCTGCTGGAGGGCGGGGGCCAGGATGAGCTTCTGGACCTGCCGCTGGTCGAGCCGCTGCTTCAGGGACATCGTTCTTACCTTGCTCCCGTGATCTGTCCTTATTTAGAGACGAAAGTCGTCGCCCAAATAGCTCTTTCTCACCTCGTCCGACGAAACGATTTCAGCCGGCGTCCCCTCCTTGAGGACCCGGCCGCCCTCGAGGATGTAAGCCCTGTCCGTGATCTCGAGGGCCTCCCGGACGGAATGGTCCGTCAGCAGGACGCCGATCCCCTTCCCGCGGAGACCCCGGATGATCTCCTGGAGGTCCCGGACCGACAGCGGGTCGATCCCCGTGAACGGCTCGTCGAGAAGGAGGAACTCGGGGTCCAGGACCATCGCCCGGGCGATCTCGAGGCGGCGCCTCTCGCCGCCCGAGAGGGTCAGGGCCATGGCCCCGGCCAGCGCGTCCAGCCCGAATTCCTCGAGCGCGCCGCTCACCCGGGCCGCCCGCGACGCCGCTCCGGAAGGCCGCGTTTCGAGGACGGCCATCAGGTTCTCGGCCACGGTCATCTTCCGGAACACCGACGGCTCCTGGGGCAGAAGGACCAGGCCTTTCCTCGCCCGGAGGTACATCGGCCGGTCGGTGACGTCCTCATCCTTGAGGAAGACCCGCCCGCCGTCCTGGGGGACAAGCCCGAGGATCATGGAGAACGTCGTCGTCTTGCCGGCCCCGTTGCGGCCGAGCAATCCGACGATCTCCCCCTGTTCGACCCTGACGGAAACCCCGTCGACGACCTTTTTGCGCCCGTAGCTTTTTTCGAGACCGACCGCGCGCAGAGAACCCTTCATGGCTCACGATTTGACGACGGTCGTCGTTCTTCCCTGTCCCTCATTCTCGAGCAAAATCTTATCATCGGCCAGATCGAAAGTCAATTTATCCCCCCTGGCCACGGCACCCTTCCCGTCGATCAGAACGGGCTTTCCGGTGAGGACCAGCCGATCGGACGCGGCCTCATAGGCGGCGGCCGCTCCCCGGCCCTCGTAGCGGCCTTTGGAGAGGACGACGTCCGTCCGGGCGGTGAGCGACACGACGGCCCGGGCCCCGGGGGCGAGGACGGCCGAGACCGAACGGGCCTCGAGACGGGCGCCGGAGAGTTGGACGTAGCTTCGACCCTCGAACGACAGGGCGCGGCCCGCGGCGGAGAACACCATCGTCCCGCCGCCGATCTCGACGCGCCGCTCCGGACCGGCGGCCGCGGCCGGCAGAACGAGGGCGGCAGAGACGCCTCCCCCGGCCCGCATCCCCTGCCCGTCGCCGGAGATCTCGAGCTCGCCGGCGCGAACGGATTCCCCTCCCTGCCAGGCCCGGACGGTCCCGGCGAACGCGACGATTCCCGTGCCGTCCTTGCGAACGAGGCGGTCGGCGGTGACGAAGGCCTCCTCGCCGGCCGAGAAAAACCCGGCCGTCCGGTCGCCCCCGCCCGGCTTGAAGACGCAGCGCACCCCTTCCGAAGCCGCGAGGTCGCCCGCGGCCGGACCGGCGGCGAGGAGCGGCGCTTCGATCCGGATCCCGGCCGAATCCGCGACGGCCGGCCGGCCAGCCTGTCCGACCGCCCTCAGGATACCCGTCGCGACGGTGAATTCGGCCGAATCGCTTGCGACGGCCGTCAGGCCGTCGTCCCCGCTTGGGCCGATCTCGGCCGTCACTCCGCCCGACGCGGCCCAATCCCCGGGAGCGCCGTCCGGCCCGACGGAGAACTTCGCTCTCCCGGCCCGGACAGCGGATCGACCGCCCGGCGGCGGTTCGCCGGCTGAAAACGACCGAACCCTCGGCCTCTGCCGACGAAACGAGGCCGCGCCGGAAAGACACATCGACGCTGTCGGCGGCGATGGACCCTCCCTCCCGATCGTCCCGGTCCGGACCGGGAAGGTCGACGCGGGCCTGTCCCTCGAAGAGGGCCGAATCCAGGGCGCCCTCATCTACGGCCGCCGTGAACGAGAGCGAAGAGGAGCCTCCCCTGATGCGGCCGTCCGAGAACGCGGCCTGCCCGTCGACGCGGCCGCGGCGATCGCCGCTCCGATACGTGAGCGACGCCCCGGAGAGGACGATCGGCTCCCCCGTTCCGCCGGGGGCCGAAAGAACGGCCTCGAACCCGCCGCCGAGACGGATCTCGCCGGCGCTCTCCGAGTAGACGATCCCCTTCGCGCGACCGGTCATCGTTTTCGAAGCGAACCGCCCCTCCTCGGACGTACCGAAAGTCCCCCCGGTTTTGTCGTAGTCGAAATGATCGCCCTCGAGGACGACGCCGCCGGCTTCGACACGAACGTGTCCGGAAAAGGAGAAACGGGAAGAGCCGGGGCCGTAGACGACCTCGCCGGCCGCGAGCCGCGAAACGGTCTCCCCCGCCGGCCCGAGGGTCACGACCTCGACCGAGCCCTGCAGGTGATTGCGCCCGTCCGGGCCGAGGAAGAACGTGTCGCCGCGGATCACGGCGACGAGCCGTCCGGCCTCGTACTCTTCGTGACGGACCCTTTCCTTCAGGTCGACGGTCCGGCCTTCGGGCGGGGGCCCGGCCGCGACGGGGGCACGCGCGGGCTCGCGCCGGCCGGCGAGGCGGACGGCCAGCACCGCGGCCAGAACGACGAGGACGACCGCCGCCGCGATCGCGGCGAGCCTTGCCGGCCCCGACGCTCTTTGAGCGCTCATCGTCTCAGATCTTCAGGTCTTCGATGGACAGGTTGGTCTTCTGTTCGCCCAGATATTCCGACGTCATCAGCGAGAAGGCCAGGCTGACCCGGCTGTTGCGGTGCAGGATGTGCCGCCAGTCCGCCTTGTCCCAGCCGAGCGCCTCGAAGACCCGCCCGTTCTGCCGGGCCAGGAATTTCAGGTGCTTGCCCTGCAGGACGCGGGGCTCGCTGATGACCTCGACGTTGTCGGCCATGAACAGGGGCTTGGGGTTCCCGACGCCGAAGGGGACGAGCCGGGCCAGGGTCTCGAGGAAGCGGTCGTCGACCGCGGTGAAATCGAGAGGACCGTCGATCTTGATCGTCCTGTGCAGGCTGTCCTGCGGGATGCGGGCTTCGGCCAGCGGGTTCAGGGTCGCTTTGAACTCGGCCATGCGATCCGTGGCCAGGGTGCAGCCGACGGCCAGCCGGTGCCCGCCGTAGCTCAGGAAGAGATGCCGGCAGTCCTCCAGGAGGTCGATCAGGGGGACATCGGAGATGCTCCGGCCCGAGCCGTGGGCCTTGCCGTTCTCGTAGGCGAAGAGGACGACGGGACGGTTGAAACGGTCCTTGAGCTTGGAGGCGACGATCCCGATGACGCCGCGGTGCCAGTCGGGACTGCCCAGAACGAGGCACTTGTATTTCTTGTCGAGCCCCCGCTCCTCGACGCGGTCCCTGGCCTCGTTGAAGATCTTCTCCTCGGTCCGCTGGCGCTGGGCGTTGAGCTCGTCGAGCTTCTGGACGAGGGCCTGCGCTTCGGCGGGGTCCTCCGAGAAGAAGAGACGGACGGCGAGATCGGTCATGCCCATGCGGCCGGCGGCGTTGATGCGCGGGCCGATGCGGAAACCGAGGTCGCCCTCGGAGATCTTCCGGCGTCCGAGGCCGCAGGCCTCGATCAGGCTGCGAAGGCCGGTGTTGGCGACGTTGCGCAGCCCTTCGAAGCCGTGCTTGACGAAGAGCCGGTTCTCGCCGGTGAGCGATGCGACATCGGCCACGGTGCCGATGGAGACGAGCTTCATGTAGTGGGGCAGGCCCGCGCCCTTGCCGGCCTTCTCGAGCAGGGCTTGAACGAGCTTGAAGACGACCCCGACGCCGGCCAGGCCGGGATCGGGGTAGCCCGAATCGGGCAGGATCGGGTCGAGGACGGCCGCGGCCTCGGGCAGCGTCTCGCCGGGCCGGTGATGGTCGGTGACGATGACGTCGACGCCCTTCTCCCGGGCCAGGGCGGTGAACGCGACGGCCTTGATGCCGCAGTCGACGCTGATGACGAGGGTCGCCCCCCGCTCGACCGGGATGCGGACGTGCTCGTCCTTGATCCCGTAGCCGTCGGTCAGGCGCTCCGGGATGAAATATTCGACCTGGGCGCCGAGCGTGCGGAGGGCCTTGACCAGCATGACCGTCGACAGGACGCCGTCGACGTCGTAGTCGCCGAAGACGAGGATCTTCTCGCCGCCGGCGACGGCCTTCTCGATGCGGGCGACGGCCCGGTCCATGCCCTTCATCAGGTAGGGATCGTGGAGCTTGTCGAGGCCGCCGTAGAGGAACGCGCGGGCCGCCTCCACGGTCAGGATCTTCCGGTTGACGAGGACGCGGGCGATGGCCGGAGGCAGGGACAGGGCCTCGGCCAGCGCTTCGGCTTCGGCGCGCGGAGGGTGGACGAGCCAGGCGACCTCGTTCATGGCGCCATCACTTTAACATATTCTCCCTGAATATAAAGAGGCTTGCTCCCACTTCGCCGAATCCGGATTCGTGCTTCTTCCCGGGTAGCTCGCCTTCTCCCGAGCCGAGCATTGACAATTAAACGCTTGAAAAATAAAATGTTATGACCATGTTCGGAAGCCTCAGGGAAAAACTGGCCCGGACCCGGAATTCCTTCCGCCGGGTCGGGGACCTCTTCAAGAGCGGGCGCCGCCGCGACGAGATCCTGGACGAGCTCGAAGAGGCCCTCATCCTGGCCGACGTCGGCGTCCCGGCCGCGGAGCGGCTTCTCCAGGCCCTGCGGACGAAGACGCGGAAGGACGCGGACGAGGCCGAGCTCGACGGGGTCCTCAAGGACGAGCTCACGGCCCTGCTCACGCCGCGCGGGGACGCCCCGGCGCCGGACGGAGCCGTCCCGGCCGTCATCCTGATGGTCGGCGTCAACGGCGGCGGCAAGACGACCTCGGCGGCCAAGCTGGCCGCGCTGTTCAAGCGCGACGGCCGGCAGGTCATGCTCGCGGCCGCCGACACGTTCCGGGCCGCGGCCCAGGAGCAGCTCGCGCTCTGGGGGAAGAAGCTGGACGTACCGGTCGTCAGGGGTTCCTACGGGGCCGACCCGGCCTCGATCGCCTTCGACGCCGCTCAGGCGTTCAAGGCGCGCCGGGGCGACGTCCTCATCGTCGACACGGCCGGCCGCGTCCACACCAACGCCAACCTGATGAACGAGCTCGAGAAGGTCGGACGGGTCATCGGCCGCGAGCTCCCGGGCGTCCGCGTCGAGTCCCTGCTCGTCCTGGACGCGACGGTCGGCCAGAACGCCGTCCTCCAGGCCCGCGAGTTCCTGAAGTTCTCCGGCCTGACCGGGATCTTCCTGACCAAGGTCGACGGGACGGCCAAGGGCGGGGCGGCTGTAGCCGTCGCCGTCGAGATCGGCCTGCCCATCAAGTACATCGGCGTGGGCGAGAGCGAGGACGACGTCTACGAGTTCTCGCCCCGCGAGTTCGTCGAGGCCCTGCTCGCATGAACGATGCCCGCGACCGCGCCTGGATGGAGATGGCCTACGGCCTGGCCGAGAAGGCCCGGGGGCGGACGAGCCCCAATCCCCTCGTCGGCGCCGTCGTCGTCCGCGACGGGGTCCTCGCCGGGCACGGCCACTACAGGGGACCGGGCGAGCCCCACGCGGAGATCCTGGCCCTGGGCCTGGCCGGAAAGCGCGCCGAGGGGGCGACGCTGTACCTGACTCTGGAGCCCTGCGTCCACTGGGGCCGGACCCCGCCGTGCATCGACACGGTCCTCGCCGCCGGGCTCGGGCGGGTGGTCGTTTCGGCCCTCGACCCCAATCCTCTCGTCCACGCGAAGGGCGTCCGCCGGCTCGAAGAGGCCGGCCTCGACGTCACGGTCGGCCTGCTCGCGGAGCGGAACGCGGCCCTGAACGAGGCCTTCGCCAAGCACATCGTCCGCAAGGTCCCGTTCGTCACGATCAAGGCGGCGCTCGGCCTCGACGGGAAGATCGCCTGCGGTACGGGCGACTCGAAATGGATCTCCTCGGCCGGGACGCGCGACTACGTCCACCTTCTCCGCGGCGAACAGGACGCCATCCTGATCGGCTCCGGCACGCTCGTCGCCGACGATCCGCGCCTCACCGTCCGCCACGCCCATTGGCCGGGAAAAAGGTGCTGCGGGCGGTCCTCGACTCCCGCCTGCGCTTCCCCGACGGGGCCCGGCTGCTCGCGACGCTCGACCGCGGCCCGGTCCTCGTGTTCGCCCGCCGGGGGGCCCCGGCCGGCCGGGCCCGCGCCCTCGAGGCGCGCGGCGCCGAGGTCGTCTTCCCCGCGGACGGAGCGGACGGCTGGACACTCGACCGGGTCCTGGCCGAGCTCGGCCGGCGCGGCATCGTCTCGCTCCTCGTCGAGGGCGGCAGCCGGGTGATCACGTCGTTCGTCGAGGCCGGCCTCGCCGACAAGGCCGTCCTGACCTACGCGCCGCGGTTCCTCGGCGGCGCGGCCGCGCCGGGCCTCGTCGGAGGCGAGGGCGCCGCCTCGGTCGGCCTGGCCGCGACACTCAAGAGGATGCGCTCGTTCACGGTCGCGGACGACATCGTCGTGGAAGGATACTTCTGATGTTCACGGGCATCATCTCCCACCGGGGCGTTTTCAAGGGCTTTCGTGAAGGCCGCACGCAAATGGCCGTCGTGTCCCCCGGCCTCGAAGCCGGGCTCAAGGCCGGCGACAGCGTGTCCGTCAACGGCGTCTGCCTGAGCCTCGTCGCCGCGGCCCGGGGCGAGCTCCGGTTCGACCTGTCCAAGGAAACGCTGGCCCGGACGACGCTCGGCCGCCTGCGGCCGGGCGACCGGCTCAACCTCGAGCTGCCGCTCACGCTGGCCGCGCCGCTCGGCGGACACCTCGTCACCGGCCACGTCGACGGCGTGGGCAAGGTCCTGAGGCTTACGTCGCGCCCGCCCGGGAAAAGGCTGGCCGTCTCTTTCCCCGCCCCGCTCCGGCCCTTCCTCGTGCCCAAGGGCTCCGTCACGATCGACGGGGTCAGCCTGACCGTCGCCTCGCTCGGCCCGTCCTCGCTCGAGGTCGAGCTCGTTCCGCTCACGCTCGCGGGGACGACCCTCGGGGCCCTGCGGCCCGGCGCGGCCGTCAACCTCGAGTGTGACATGGTCGGGAAATACGTGTATAATTACCTGTCCAAAGCGGGCCGATAGGGCCCGAAGAGGCCCCCGTTCCCATGACCGAAGAGATCAAGACCGCCGCCGTCGAAGAAGCCCTGGAGGCCGTCCGCGCCGGGCGCATGATCATCATCGTCGACGACGAGGACCGGGAGAACGAGGGCGACCTCATGGTCGCGGCCGAGAAGACCACGCCCGAGATCGTCAACTTCATGGCCCGGTACGGCCGCGGCCTCATCTGCCTGCCCCTCACCGACGAGCGCCTCGACGAGCTCCATCTCCCGCTCATGGTCAGCGAGAACACGGCCCGTTTCCAGACGGCCTTCACCGTCTCGATCGACGCCAAGGCAGGCGTGACCACGGGCATCTCGGCCGCCGACCGGGCCCGGACCATGCTCGCCGCCGTCGACCCCGCGACGAAGCCGGACGACCTGGCCCGGCCGGGCCACGTCTTCCCGCTCCAGGCGCAGCGAGGGCGGCGTCCTGGCGCGGGCCGGCCAGACCGAGGCCGCCGTCGACCTGGCCCGCATGGCCGGACTCGCGCCGGCCGGCGTCATCTGCGAGGTCATGAACGAGGACGGCTCGATGGCCCGGATGCCGCAGCTCGAGCGAGGTCAGCCGGCGCTTCGACATCCCCATCGTGACCATCGCCGACCTCATCCGCTACCGCATGAAGCACGAGACCCTCGTCCGCAAGCTCGACGAGACGGACCTGCCCACCGCGCACGGCCGCTTCCGGCATCCACGTCTACGAGGACACGATCCGGGGCGAGCACCATGTCGCCCTGGTCAAGGGCGAGGTCGGACGGCGAAGAACCGACCCTCGTCCGGGCCCACTCGCAGTGCCTGACCGGCGATACGTTCGGCTCGGCCCGGTGCGACTGCGGCGAACAGCTCCGGCGGTCCATGGAGATGATCGAGAAGGAGGGCCGCGGCGTCGTCCTCTACATCCTCAACCACGAGGGCCGCGGCATCGGGCTGGCCAACAAGATCCGGGCCTACGCCCTGCAGGACAAGGGGGCCGACACCGTACGAAGCCAACCGCAAGCTCGGCTTCAAGCCCGACCAGCGCGATTACGGCATCGGGGCCCAGATCCTGGTCGCCCTCGGCGTCCGCCGCCTCCGGCTCATCACCAACAACCCGCGCAAGTTCGTCGGACTGACCGGCTACGGCCTGGAGATCGTCGAGCGCGTCCCGCTCGAGGTCGAGCCCAACGCCTGCAATCTCCGCTACCTGAAGACCAAGAAAGAGAAGATGGGCCACATCCTGGACCGGGTCTGAGGATGACAGAATCCCGCCCGCCCGCTGGTCCGGGTCCCTCCCCGGTCTGCCGGGCCTTCCTCCTCAAGCTCGGCCGGACTCCGGACAAGGAGCGGCGGCGCAAGATCCTCACCGCCTGCGCCAAGGTCGGAAAGTCCTGGGCCGAGGAGCTGCTGTGGGAGGCGCTCGCCGATCCCAACGAAAGCGTCCGTGAGCTCGTCGTGAGGGAGCTCTGCCGCCGCGAGCCGCTCCGGTTCGAGCTGGCGCTGAGGAGGCTCCGCCTGCCGCCCTGGTACGCCCGCAGCGCCGCCCTGGGGATCATGGGCCGGCGCCGCGTCTGTGAGGCCGTTCCGGACATCGTCCTGGCGGCCGGCGACGCCAACGCCGAGGTCCGCCGGGCCGCGGCGGTCGCCCTGGGCGAGCTCGGCGGGGAGGAAGCCATCCGCCACCTCGTCCGGCTGAAAAAGGACGCCAATCCCTACGTCAGGGCCGCGGCCGAGGAAGCCATCGGCAAGACGAGCGGCGTGCGTTTCGTTTGAACGGTCGAACGGCCGCCCGGTGCGGCCCGGTCTCTCACAGCCCGTCGGCGCGGGCTTCGGCGACCCGGCAGAGGTCCTCGACGGCGAGGTCGAGCTCTCCGGACTCGAGGTAAGCCCAGCCCGGACACCACCGGCAGAAATCGGCGACGGGGCAGGGCCCGCATTTGTCCGGGAATTCCCGGCGGCCCGACACAAGGGCGGAAATATCCCGGGCCATCCGGCTCAGGCCTTCGCCGAGGCTCCCCTTCCTCAGATCGTGGAGGAGATCCGGGTGGTGGAGGGTCGGACAGGGCCGGAGGAGGCCCGTGGGCCCGATCACGAAGCTCCGCGAGCCCGCCCCGCAGCGAAAAAGGCGGCGGCCTTCCGCCCCAGGCCCGGCGGGCGCAGGGCCCGCGGACGGATCCTCGGCGCAGGCCTCCGCGAGCGGCCCGACGGGATCGAGCCCGGACCGCTCCAGCCGGACGATCTCCCGCGGGCTGAGCCGCTCGGCCCTGATCAGAACGTTCCGGGACTCGTTCCGGTCGAAGCGGAGGTGCAGGTGCGGATCGATCCGATAGGATTCTTTGGCCCAGGTGCGGCAGAATTCCCGGATGGCGGCGAGCTCGTGCTTGTTCGAGCGCAGGGCCATGGCCTTGAGACGCACGGTGATGCCGCCCGCGAGGAGCCGGTCGAGGCCGCTCTTGAAGGCCGCGAACGAACCGGACCTCCGGGTGATGCGCTCGTAGGTTTCCCGGGTCAGGCCGAAAACGGTCACTTCGATGTCCTGCGGCGGGAACTTCCTGAGAAAGCGGACGTCGTCGTCGGTGACGAGGGTCGCGTTGGTGGCCAGAGAGACGCGCAGCCCCTTGCTCAACACCGCCTGGTAGAGCTCGCGGAAATCCTTTCTGAGGAAGGGCTCTCCGCCGGTGATCAGGCACCGCCCGGCTCCGAGCGCGGCGGCTTCGGCCGCGAGCCGGTCGATCTCGCCGACGCCGAGCTCGCGCTTCTTCGCCGCCCGGTCCGCCTCGGGCAGGACGATCGCGCAGTGACGGCAGTCGAGGTTGCACCGGGCCGTCACCTCGAGCTCGAACGAGTCGATCATGCCGCCTCTTTCTTCGAATCGAGGACGAAGGTCACCGGGCCGTCGTTGAGGATGTGGACCTCCATCGCGGCCTGGAAGACGCCGGTCTCGACGGTGATCCCGAGGGCCTCGAGGACACCGACGAAATGATCGAAGAGCTCGGCCGCGCGGGCCGGGTCCTCGGCGTTGTCGAAGCTCGGCCGGCGGCCCTTGCGGACCGAGGCGGCCAGCGTGAATTGCGAGACGGCCAGCACCTCACCCGCGGTGTCGGCGAGCGAGAGGTTCATCCTGCCCGCCTCGTCGGGGAAGATCCTCAGCGTCACGCACTTCCCGGCCAGGAACTCGGCGTCCGCTTCGCCGTCCCCCTTCTCGATGCCGACGAGAAGGCAGACGCCCCGGCCGATGCGACCGGCGGTCTTCCCATCGACATCGACCCTCGCTTCCTTCACCCGCTGCAGCACGATCCTCATGGCGCCTCCCGGACCGCGGCCCGCTTGAGGAGACCGACGGCCCTCTTCAGGTCGCCCGGGCTGATGAGCCGGAGCAGGCCGAAATAGATGAGAATACCCGCGGCGACGGCCCCGGCCAGGGCCGCGGCCCGGACCGCGAACGCCGCGCCTTCGACACCGAGCGCCGGCCAACCCAGGCGGAGCGCGACGCCCATCGCCGTGGCCGCGACGGCCGATCTCGCCGCCGAGGCGGCCCAGCGGCGCTTGTCCGTCGGCCCGATCTTGCGCTCCAACCAGAAGACGAGGAGCGCGAAATTGAGGATCTGGGACAGCGAGAGGGACAGGGCCAGGCCGCCGACCCGGAGGGAGCCCATCAGCCCGACCGAAACGGCGGCGTTCGTCAGCATGACGACGATGCCGATCGCTACGGGGGTCCGGGTGTCCTTGAGGGAGAAGAAGGCCGGGGCGACGACCTTGACCCCGGACACGAACGGCAGGCCGACGGCGAAGAACAGGAGGCACGAGGCGGCCAGCGCGGTCGAACTTCGGTCGAACCGGCCCCGCTCGAAGAGCGTGCGCATGATGGGCGTATTGAGGGCCATGAGCCCGGCCGCGGCCGGAAAGCTGACGAGGGCCGACAGCTTGAGCGAGAAGCCCAGCGTTTTCTTCAGCTCGCCGATGTCCCGGTCGGCGACCTGCTCCGAAAAAGCGGGGAGAAGCGCCGCGGCCAGCGCGATGGAGAAGAGCCCGAGCGACAGCTCCTCGATGCGGGAGGCGTAGTAGAGGGCCGAGGCGCTCCCCTCCTCCAGGCCCGAAGCGATCATCCGGCTCAGGGCGAAGTTGACCTGGTAGACGCTCGCCCCGAAGATCCCGGGGATCATGAGCCGCCCGACGCGCCGGACCGCCGGGTCGCGGAAGGCCGGCCGGAAGGCGAACCGCATACCCTCCTTCCACAGGAACGGGATCTGCAGGGCGAGCTGGAGGATGCCGCCGGCGACGACCCCGACCGCGAAGACGAGGGCCGGCTGGCGCGCGCCGCCCGCCCAGCCGGCGACCGCAACGATGACGGCGAGGTTGAACAGGATGGGCGTCGAGGCCGGCACGAAGAACCGGCCGCAGGAGTTGAGGATGCCCGAGGCCAGCGCGGCCAGGGTGATGAAGAACAGGTACGGGAACATCACCCGGGTCATAAAGATCGTCAGGGGCCACTTTCCGGCGACGTCGCCGAAGCCGTAGGCGATGACCTTGACCAGGCCGGGCGCGAAAAGGATCCCCAGGGCGGTCACGGCGGCCATGACCAGGGCCAGGTCCCAGAAGAAGGCGTGGCCGAAGGCCCAGAGCCGTCCGCGGTCCCCTTTCCGCCGGAGCTCGGTGAAGGCCGGCACGAAGGCCGGCGTCATGGCCCCTTCCCCCGTCAGCCGGCGGAAGAGGTTGGGAATGGTGAAAGCGATGGTGAAGGCGTCGGCCGCGAACCCCGTGCCGAGGTAGTAGGCCTGGAGGAGGTCGCGGACGTACCCGAGAACGCGGCTGACGAGCGTCGGCGCGGCCACCGCGGCCGTGGATCGGATCAGCCGGTCTTTCCGCTCGTCTTGATCCATGGGAAGAGCGCCCTCCCGGCCCCCCGGGGCCGTTTGACTTTGAGGCCGGGATATTCTATCATAGGCCCCTTTCAAGAGGAGAAAAATATGGCCCGTCACAAATCAGCGCTACGGCAGCACCGTCGCAGCCTGCGCCGGAAATCGGTCAACACGCAGACGAAATCGGCCCTCCGCACCGGGATGCGCAAGATCCGCGAGGCCATCGCGGAGAAAGACCGAGAGACGGCGGCGAAGCTTCTCCCCGGGGTCACCAAGACCATCGACACGTCGGTCAAGAAGGGCGCCATCAAGAAGAACACCGGGAGCCGCTACAAATCGCGGCTGAGCCGGCAGATCGCGCTCCTCAGCCCCACTCCGGCGAAATAATCGTTCTCTTCTTCCTCGCCAGACAGAACTCGGCCAGAAAGACCTCGAGGAGCATCTTGGGGTCGGCGTCCGTCGTCTTGATGCGGAGATCGACCTTGCGGAGCTTCGCCAGCAGGGCGTTGACGTCGGAGGACGAGAGCCCCTCGACGACGCCGAAGAAGTTCTCGTATTTCCCCCGGTAGAGATCGCCCCAGCTTTTCTGGAGATAGGGGAAAAGGCCCTGGAAGATCTCCTCCTTCGTCCGGCTCTTCTCCCGGAGCCAGGTCTGCGCGGCGACCACGTTGCGGAAGAAGCCGGCCAGCCGGCCGACGACGAGCTCGGGCTTGTCGCCCTCGGCGAAGAGGTCGTTCAGGACGGCCGCCCCCCTGACGAAGTCGGCGGCGGCGAGGGCGTCGTCGAGGTCGTAGGCCTGGAAGCTGCGCTGCCCGGCCGTGCCCTGGTCGACGTCGTCCGCCTCGATCCCCTTCTTGTCCCCGACGAAGACGGCCAATTTCTCGACCTCGTTCATCATCAGGCGGAGGTCCTGTCCGAGGAGCTCGAAGAGCCTCTGCTTGGCCCCCTCGGTGATCGTCTTCCCCAACGAGCGGGCCTTGACGTCGACCCGCTGCATCAGCGGGCCGGGATAGAGGCGTTTCATATCCGTGACCGCGACCGCCGCCTTGGGCAGGGACGAGAAGAAACGGACGACGGCGTCGTCCTTCTTATAGTGTCCGGCCCGGACGACGACGACTATGGTGCGGGCGGGGGGGTCGGCGAAATATTCCCGGAGGATCTTCTGGTCGAGGGCGGTGAGGAAGCGTGTCCCCCGGCCTTCGTCCCCCTCCGCGCCGGCCTTTTTATCCGGACTCCGGACCGGGCCGGGCTTCTTTTCCGGGACCCGGACGACGAGGATGCGCCACGGCTCGAACAGGAACGGCGCGGTCCGGGCCGCGTCGACGACATCCGGCCACTTCGTCTCCTCGAGGTCCAGGCGCGTCAGGTGGATCTCTCCGCCGGAGGAGGCCGCCAGGAGCCGCTGGAGCTCGTCGACGAATTCCTCGGCCAGATATTCCTCTTCGCCGAAGAAGAAGTACCCGGCGAGGAGCGCGTCCTCGCGCAGCGCGCCGGCCGCCGGGCCGGCCATGTCAGAACCCCTCCAGGATGCTGACGACGAGGCTGCGGGCGAACTTCTCGGCGATCCTGTCGATGGCCTCGGTCTGGAGCGACTCGAAGCTCGAGCCGGACGGGACCTCGTATTCCTGCTGATAGACGAAGGCGGGATTGGCGAAGAGGGGCTTTGCGGCGCCCCGCTCCTTCAGCGCGACCTTGGCCGTCACGGTGATGGCTGTACCGGTCGGCCTGGTTGCCGCGGCTGAAAGCGATGGGCCGGGCGCTGAAGCCGGTGATCTCGCCCTCGAGCACGGCGTCCGCGCCGGCCGCGTCCGCGGCGATCCGGACCCGGCCGCGGGCGACGAGCTCGTCGATGACGGCCCGGGTCAGCTTGACGTCGAGCTCGAAGCGGGTCGTCAGGTTCTTGAACATCGGCACGCTCACCGTCGCGATGCGGGCGGGAAGCGACGAGCCCGTGCCGCGCAGGCGATAGCCGCAGCCGGCGGCGGAGAAGAGAACGGCGAGGATCGCGACGGCGAGAACGGCGGTCGCGGCGAAGGCCGGGCCGCGCTTCGGGTCGTTCGTCCTCGTCATCGGCGGCGCGTCCCGGGTCCTCAGCCCACGATGCTGACGAGCTTGTTCCTGACCGAAACGACCTTGCGGGGCGCCTTTCCGCCCAGGGCCGCCTGCACCTTCGGCAGCGCGAGCGCGGCCGCCTCGAGCTCGGCCTCGGGGAGGTCGGGGACGGCCTCGAACCGGTCCCTGACCTTGCCGTTGACCTGGACGACCACCGTGGCCATCTCCTCGCGGGCGAGGGCCGCATCGTAGAGGGGCCAGGCCGAGAGCATGAGGAGGCCGCGGTGCCCGGTCTTCTCCCAGAGTTCCTCGGTCATATGGGGCGCGAAGGGCGAGAGCATGCGGACGATGGATTCGAGGGCCAGGCGGAGGGCGGCCCGTCCGGCCGGCGACTCACGCAGCGCGTCGCGTTCCTTGCGGGTCAGGTTGTAGAGCTCCATGATCGAGCTGATGGCCGTGTTGAGGTGGAAGCGGACGCCGATGTCCTCGGTCACCTTGCGGATCGTCTGGTGGGTCCGCTTGACCAGTGGAGCCGCGGCGTCGCCGGCACCGGGCGCGGCCGGGGCACCTTCCGGATCGGACGCAAAAAGATCGAGGTTCTCGTGGACGATCGTCCAGACCCGGAAGAGGAAGCGGGAACAGCCCTCGAGGCCGTCCTCCGACCAGGCGAACTCCTTGTCGGGCGGCGAGGCGAAGAGGATGAACAGGCGCAGGGCGTCGGCGCCGTAGCGGGCCAGGATCTCGTCGGGGTCGACGATGTTGCCCTTGGACTTGGACATGGCCGAGCCGTCCTTGGTCACCATGCCCTGGGCCAGATAGTGGGGGAAGGGCTCCGAGATCTCCGTCATCCCGAAGTCCCGGAGGACCTTGGTGAAGAAGCGCGAGTAGATGAGGTGGAGGATGGCGTGCTCGACGCCGCCGATGTAGAGGTCGACCGGGAGCCAGGCCTTGGCCGCTTCGGGCCGGAAGGGCAGCGTCGTCTCGCGGGGCGAGCAGTAGCGGAAGAAGTACCACGACGAATCGACGAAGGTGTCCATCGTGTCCGTCTCGCGGCGGGCCGGGCCGTCGCACTTCGGGCAGGTCGTGCGGACGAAGGTTTCGTGGCGCTCGAGAGGCGAGCCCTCCTCCCCCGTCAGCTTGACGTCGAAGGGCAGTTCGACCGGCAGGTCCGCGTCGGGAACGCCGACGATGCCGCACGTCGTCGCAATAGATGACGGGGATGGGCGTCCCCCAGTAGCGCTGGCGCGAGATGCCCCAGTCGCGCAGCCGGAAGATCGTGCTGCGGCGGCCGAAGCCCTTGTCCTCGGCGTATTTCGCCCATCTTCTCCATGGCCTTCTCGCGAGGTCAGGCCGTCGAACGGTCCGGAGTTGACCAGGACGCCCGACTCTTCGGAGACCTCGGCCGGCTTCGGCGTCGAAGCGCCCGCCCGCTTTCTCGGGCGGGGCGATGACCGTGCGTGATGGGGATGCCGTACGTCCGGGCGAACTCGAAGTCGCGGGCGTCGTGGGCCGGCACGGCCATGATCGCCCCGGTGCCGTAATCCATGAGCACGTAGTTGGCGATCCAGACGGGCACGCGCTCGCCGGTGAAGGGGTTGACCGCCTTCTCGCCGGTGTCGACGCCGTCCTTCTCGGCCTCGCCGACGTCGCGGCGCTTGCGCATCTCGGCGACCGTGCGGGCGACCCAGGCGCCGAGCTCCTTCTCCTTCGGGCCGGCGACGAGATCGGGGACGATCGGATGCTCGGCCGAGACGACGAGGAAGGTCGCGCCGTAGATCGTGTCGATCCGGGTCGTGAAGACCTCGATCGCCTTCGCGCCCCCCTCGAGGCCGAAGCGGACGTGGGCGCCCGTGCTCTTGCCGATCCAGTTCTTCTGCATCTGCAGGACGTGCTCGGGCCACTTCCCGAGCGCGGCGTGTCCGGAGAGGAGCTCGTCGGCGTAGGCGGTGATCTTGAGGAACCACTGCTCCATCTTCTTCTGCGTCGACGGGCGTTTCGCAGCGCCAGCAGCCGCCGCCGACGACCTGCTCGTTGGCCAGGACCGTGCGGCATTGGGAGCACCAGTTGACCCAGCTCTCCTTGCGGAAGGCCAGGCCGCGCTCGAGCATGCGCAGGAAGATCCACTGGTTCCACTTGTAGTAGTCGGGCAGGCAGGTGTTGACCTCGCGGTCCCAATCGTAGCTGATGCCCATCCGCTTGAGCTGGGTGCGCATGTGGGCGACGTTGTCGAGGGTCCAGGTCTGCGGGTGGGTGCCGTGCTTGATGGCGGCGTTCTCGGCCGGCATCCCCAGGGCGTCCCAGCCGATGGGGTGGAGGACGTTCGCAGCCGGACATGCGCTTCTGGCGGGCGATGACGTCGCCGATCGAGTAGTTCCGGACGTGGCCCATGTGGATGCGGCCCGAGGGATAGGGGTACATCTCGAGGCAGTAGAACTTGGGCCGGGAGGGATCGTCGACGGCGGCGAAAGCCCGCCCGGCCTCCCAGGCGGCCTGCCACTTGCGCTCCATCGCGGCGAAATCGTAGGTGTCGGTCATGGTCGTGAAATCCTCAAAAGAATGGGTTTTCATCTTAGATTCATTCCCCCCTTAAGTCAAGGAACCGGGCGGCTTTGGGGAATCCGCCCTGCTACGCTCGGGGTATTCCCGACCGTCGGCCGCGGCCTGTCCCTGCTTGCGCGGAGTCGACTCTTGGGAACGGAGCACTCAGGCTCGCCGCGGAGCGGCTCGGAGCGGTGGGCCTGGGAGATATCTGAAAAAAGAACTTCTATTAAGAGATTTCTCAGAAGCGCTCCTCGGAGTCCGCTCCCGGCCGCCTCCTCCGGGAACACCCCTGCGCGGGGCGGATTCCCCTCAACGTCGCCCCTCGCTCCTTCATCATGTCCCTTACTCCCTCCCATGGCGTGGAATAAATCAAGATGACGGGCTATACTGAGGGGCGGAAGACGGAGGACATGGCGATTCTCGAGGTCGGAAACCTGTCGGCGGGCTACGGGAACGGGTTCGTCGTCCGCGACGTCTCGCTCGCCGTCGAGCCGGGGGAATTCGTCGCCATCCTGGGCCGGAACGGGTCCGGCAAGAGCACCCTGATCAAGGCGGTCCAGAACCTGCTCGAACACGTCGAGGGGACGGTCCGGTACGCCGGCGAAGACGTCTTCGGTCTGACCCCGCGGCAGGTGGCGTCGCGGATCGCCTACGTGCCCCAGATGGCCGAGCCGGCCTTCGAATACTCGGTCGCAGAAGTCGTGAGGATGGGCCGCTTCGCCCGCCAGGGCCGGATCGAAGGGTCCTCGGCCGGGGACGACGCGGCGGTCGCGGAGGCCATGCGCCTGACCGAGGTCGCCGGGTTCGGCGGCAAGCCTCTGTCCCAGCTGAGCGGCGGCGAAAGGCAGCGCGTCTTCATCGCCCGGGCCCTGGCCCAGGACACGCCCCTGCTCCTTCTCGACGAGCCGAGCAGCCATCTCGACATCCGCTACCAGGCCGAGATCTACGGCCTCCTCGGGACGTTGAGAAAGGACAAGGGCAAGACGGTCGTCGTGGCCGAGCACAACATCAACCTCGCCGCGGCCCACGCCGGACGCCTGATCTTCCTCAAGGACGGGGCCGTCGCCGCGGAAGGAGATCCGGCCGCCACCGTCACGGCCGCCAACATCCAGCGAGATCTTCGGCGCCGATGTCGACATCCGGAAGAACGCCCGCACGGGCCTCCCGGAGATCTCGCTCGCCGGCGCAGAGAGGCGGCCGTGAGAAAGCCGGCGGCCGCGTTCGCGTTGCCGCTGTTCCTGTTCCCCGCGCCGGGTTGGCGCAGGTCGTCGTGGACGACTTCGGCCGGCCGTTCCCCCTGCCCGCGCGGACGCCGGAACGGATCGTCTCCATGGCCCCGAACATCACCGAGATCCTCTTCGCCCTCGGCCTCGGGGACCGGGTCGTCGGCGTGACCCGGTTCTGCGACTATCCGCCGGCGACAGGCGCCATCCGCAGGATCGGCGGGCTCGTCGATCCCAGCCTGGAAGTCGTCCGGTCGCTCGATCCCGACCTCGTCGTCGCCTTCCGGGGCAATCCCCGCCGGCTCGTCGAGCGCATGGGCAAGCTCGGCCTGCCCGTCTTCGTCTGCGACATCGGCGAGGGCCTCGAAGCCCTGTTTCCGCTCATCGAACGGATCGGCCGGATCACCCGGACCGAAGGCCGGGCCGCCGGGCTCGCCGCGAACCTGCGCCGCAGGCTCGACGCGGTGGACGCGGCCCTGAAGGGCGTCGCGTCCCGGCCGAAGGTCTTCGTCCTGCTCCACGGCCAGGGGCTGTGGACGTGCGGGGGAGAAAGCTACGCCGACGACCTCATCGCCCGGGCCGGCGGGACGAACGTCGCCTCTTTCCTGCCGAAGAAGTGGGCCCTCTACAAGCGCGAGCGGATCATCGAGGACGATCCGGACGTCGTCTTCATCCTGGCCCGTTCGCCCGGCAACTTCGCGGCCGGCCGGGATTGGCTGCTGCGGAGCGCGGGCATGAGCGGCGTCGCAGCCGTGACGTCCGGCCGGATCCACGATCTCGACGAGAACGCGGCCAGCCGCTTCGGGCCGAGGCTCGTCGATGTCCTCGACCGCGTCGCCCGGCTGCTCCACCCCGAGCGCTTCGGAGGGGAAGGATGAGCCGGAATTCGGGGCGGCGGCTCTTCTGGATCGTCTGCGCCGGGCTCTGCGTCGCCGGCTTCCTCGCCTCCGTCCTCGTCGGCCCCGTCAAGACGACGCCGGGCGACCTGTGGCGATTCATCCAACAGCCCGACAGGGTCCAGGCCGCCATCTTCATCGACCTCCGCCTGGCCAGGGCCGTCCTGGCCTTTCTCGTCGGCGCGGCGCTGGCCTTGTCGGGGGCCATTCTCCAGGGTTATTTCCGCAACCCCATGGCCGATCCCTTCGTCGTCGGCGTCTCCTCGGCGGCTTCACTCGGGGCCGTCGTGGCCTCGGCCGTCGGGTTCGAGGTCGCGGCTTTCGGCTTCAGCGGGCCGGGTCTCCTGGCCTTTCTTTCCGGCCTGGCTATCGTCTCGCTCGTCTATGCCCTGTCGGTGCGGCGCGGCGGTTTCAAGGTCGAAACGCTCCTGCTGACCGGGATCGCCGCCGGCGCCCTCGCTTCGGCCCTGACCTCGTTCCTCCTGTTCATGCGCTCGGACTCCTACGACCAGGCGGTCTTCTGGCTCCTCGGCAGCTTCCAGCTCGCCGAGTGGGGACAGGCGGCGTCGATCGCGCCATGGATCGTCCTCTGCCTGCTCGCGTCGCTCTGGCTGGCCCGCGACATGGACCTCCTCGCCCTGGGGGACGAAACGGCCCGGTCGCTCGGCAGCCCCGTCGGCCGCGTCCGAAAGGCCTTCCTGGCCATGTCGGCCCTCCTGGCCGCGCTCTCCGTGGCCGTGAGCGGCATCATCGGCTTCGTCGGCCTCGTCGTGCCCCATTGGGTCCGCATCCTGATCGGCCCCGGCCATCGCACCCTCTTCGCCGCCTCGGCCCTGGCCGGCGGGACTTTCCTCGTCTACTGCGATCTCATCGCCCGCAACATCCTCTCCGCCGAGCTCCCGATCGGCGTCATCACGGCCGCCGTCGGCGCCCCCTTCTTCCTCTATCTTCTGCACAAGAAGCGCTAGCTTTTCGTAATTTATCTTCCGGGACAAGGTGCCATCTCGAGTTTTGCATCGATAAGAGGACAAATGGGTGGCACGGGGCTAGTCCCCGGGACAGGGCCCATGAGCTCCTCGACGAGCCTGATGACTCGGCAGCGGAACCGCAGTGCCTCGCGAGCCGTATGGTAGAATGAGGTTCCATGAATTTCTTTTTCGTCCGCGACCACCGCCAGCGCCCCCGCTTCTTCTCGGCCGAGCCGCTCGGCCCCCTTCCGGTGCATTTCTCGAAGACGCGGGCCGTATGGGAGACGGCCAAGAAGAAGATCACCGGCCTCAATCCCCGGACACTCCTCCAGGAACAGGCCTTCGAGCACGGCGGACAGCCGGCCCCGGGCCCGCTCCGTATCCTCCACTCCGGGCATCACGATGAAAGCTCCGTCCGGACGAAGTTCCTCTTCTTCCTCCGGCGCGCGAAAACCCGCCACATCTTCGTCCTCGCCGGCGAGGCCCTCGTCGTCCCCTTCACCGCCCCGATCGCCCTCCTGCCCGGCCCGAACATCGTCTTCTATGTCCTGGCCATCCTGATGCTCATCCAGTGGCAGGCCGTCCACGGCATCGGCCGCCTGCTCCGCCGCGAGTTCGAATTCGTCCCCGATCCTCTCCTCGCCGAGTGGGAAGCCGCCGTCGAGGCCCGCGACGAGGCTCGCTACCCCGGGATCCTGGAGCGCCTCGAAAAGACCCACGGCCTCCCCTCCCCCCGCAAGCTTCTCTGGAAGTAGCGCCCCCGAAAACGGGACAGACCCCGCCTTGAGCCGACGCGGATCAGCGGGTGGCCCGGGGTCAGTTCCCGCCATCCGCGTCGGCGAAAATTGGCACGGGCATAAATTGACATTCCTTGGCGATTGGCTTAGGGTATAGGTACCATGACCCTAACCCTGAACCAGGTTCTATGGATCATTCTGACCGTCTCGGCCGTCGTAACCGTCGTCTTCCTTGTGCTTTTCCTGATCCAGCTGCGGAAGACGGCCCGGGAAGGCGAAAAGACCCTGATCAAGGCCCAGGAGGCGATGGACGAGCTGAAGGTGATCGAGGCCAAGATCAACGTCAGCCTGGACAACGTCGGGGAGGTCCTGGCGACCTCGAAGAAAGCGGTCGGCGTGATTTCGGGGGCGACGAATTTCCTCACGTCCAGCGTGATCCGGCCTTCGGCGAGATTCTGGCCCATACTCTTGCCCCTGTTGAGTCTCGGCCTGCGGAAACTGAAAAAAAAAAGGAGAAATAAGGATGGGTGAGAACAGAGACAGCCATTTTTGGGATTCCCTGCTGACGTTCGTGGCCGGCGCCGCCGCGGGCTTCATCGCGGGCATCCTCGTCGCTCCCGCGAGCGGCAAGGAAACGCGGAAGAAGATCAAGGAGCAGGCCGTGAAAACCGGCGAAGCGGCCAAGGAAAGCTACGAGAAGGTGGCCAAGGAGGCCGAGAAGGGGATCCGCGTGGTCAAGGAGAAGACCGGCGAGGGCGTCGACGCCATCCGCGACTTCATCGAGAAGAAGCGGGAGGAGTTCCAGCAGAAGGCCGAAGAGAAGAAGTAGTCCGGTTCCGGCCCTCGCGCGGCCGTCTTCTTTCCATAACCGAACGTGGGGACAGGGGGAGGCGGGGTTCCATGAATATCCATCTGTGCCGTTTTGCCGTCGTCGCGACTTTGGCCGTTCTCGTCGGAGCGCCGCCGGCGGCCCGCTCCGTCGACCCGAAGACGGCCAAGCGGATCGACGAAGAGATCGAGAAGAACAAGGCCGAAGTCGTCAAGATCCGCCGTTTCATCCACATGAACCCCGAGCTCGGCAACCGCGAGGTCGAGACGGCCCGCCTCATCGCCGCCAGGCTCGAGCCGCTCGGCTTCGAGGTCCGCACGGGCGTGGCCAAGACCGGGGTCGTGGCCGTCCTCAAGGGCGGCCGGTCCGGTCCGGCCGTGGCCGTCCGGGCCGACATGGACGCCCTGCCGGTCCAGGAAACGACGAACCTCCCTTATAAATCCCTCAACGCCGGGGTCATGCACGCCTGCGGCCACGACGTCCACAGCTCGGTCGTGCTCGGGACGGCCCTCGTTCTGCACGCCCTCCGGGACGACCTCAAGGGCAGCGTGACCTTCCTCTTCCAGCCCTCCGAAGAGGGCCCGCCCGAGGGCGAGGACGGAGGGGCGGACCTCATGGTCCGGGAAGGCGCGCTCGACGATCCCCCCGCCCGGGCGGTCTTCGGCTTCCATGTCTGGCCCGAGAACGTCGGCACCGTCCTCTTTTCCCCCGGCAACGTGACCGCCGCCGCCGACACCTTCGTCATCACGGTCAAGGGCAAGAGCGCCCACGGCGCCCGGCCCCACGAGGGCATCGACGCCGTCGTCATCGCCGCCGAGATCGTCACCGCTCTCCAGACCGTCGTCAGCCGGGCCTCGGACCCGACCGATCCGGCCGTGTTGACCGTCGGCACCATCAACGGCGGCAGCCGCCGGAACATCATCGCCGACCGCGTCGTCCTCGAGGGGACGGTCCGGACGCTGAGCGAGACGAACCAGAAGAAGGTCCGGGCGCTCATGGAGAGCGTCGTCAGGAACGTCACGGAAATTTACGGCGCCGGCTTCGTCTTTGAGTATAAACCGGGCAATCCGTCCGTCTTTAATAATCCGGAGCTGGCCGCGGCCCTGACACCGACCCTGGTCAAGCTCCTGGGGAAGGACAGGCTGGTCGAGTGGAAGCCTCAGATGATCGCCGAGGACTTCGCCTTCATGGCCCGGAAGGTCCCCGGCCTCTACTTCTTCCTGGGCGTGAAGAATCCCGCCCAGGCGACGATGGCGCCCCTCCACAGTCCCAACTTCAGTCCGGACGAGAGGGCCCTGCCCCTCGGGATCCGGATCCTCAGCCACCTCGTGCTCGACGCCCTCGAGGGCCAGAGCGCCCTGGCCGCAGGCACCGCGGAGTTCTGAGGACCAGCCCTTATCCTTTTCTTTATCTGACGGCCGCCTTCGCTCTGGGCATCGCCGCCGCCCGCGCGGTCGCTTCTCCGGCCGGGCCGGCTTGGGCGCCGCCCCTGTCCTTCGTCGCGGCCGCCTGGCTTTTCTACGCCATCCGCTCCGACCGGATCGCCGCGCTCTGCGTTCTCGCCGCCGTCGCCGCTTCGGGGGCCGCACGCCTCGAAGTCCACGACCGCGACTACCGGGCCAACCCCCTTCACGCCTTCGCTTCCGAAGGCTACGTCGACATCGCCGGGAGACTGTACCGCTCCCCCGGCCGCGAGGCCGATCGCGACGTCCTCTTCGTCTCGGTCCGGACCGTCGGGGCCGGCGGGGCAGGAGATCCCCGTCCGCGGCCGGCTCCGTCTGAGCGTGCCCTTCGCCCGGGGGGCGCGCCGCCGGCTGGACTTCGTTGGCCGGGGACGCGATCCGGGCCTCGGTCCGCCTCGGCTCGGGCGGCTCCTTCCGCAACTTCGGCGCTTTTTCCTACGAGCGGTATCTCCAGGGACTGAACATCCATCGCCGGGCCTCGACGAAATCCTCGCTCCTCGTCGTCCGGACGCGCTCCGCGCCGCGCGGCTCTCCCCGGACCCGGATCTCGCGGATCCGGCGCGGCATCCAGTCCCTCCTCGAACGCCGCTTTCCGGCCCCCGACGGTCTCGACATTTCCCCGGCCGGGGCCGTGCTCGAAGCGCTGCTTCTCGGCGAGGACGGGCGGATGGACGAGGCGACCGTCACGAACCTCCAGGAGACGGGGCTCTACCACCTTTTCGCCATTTCCGGCGGCCACATCGCCATCATCAACGTCCTGCTCTTCTCGCTCCTCCGCTTTGTGCGCCTGACCCGGCGCACCTCGAGCCTGGCCCTGGCCGGCTTTCTCGTTTTCTACACCGCCCTCGTCGAGGGCAGCCCGTCCGTCCTCCGGGCCACCCTCATGACCCTGGCCTTCCTCGCCGGGAAACTCCTCTGGAAGGACGTCCACGTCCTGAACACCATCGCGGCGAGCGCCTTCTTCCTTCTCCTCGCCAATCCTACGAGCCTCTTCGACATCGGCTTCCAACTGACCTACGCCGCCACACTGACCATCATCCTCTTCACGCCGCCCCTGCTGAAGAGGCTGCCGCGCCTGCCGCTCAAGATGACGGAGCTCGTCTGCCTTTCGGTCACGGCCGCCCTGGGCGCGGCCCCCATCATCGCCCGGAGCTTCAACCGGATCTCGCTGTCGTCGCTCGTCCTGAACCTCGCCGCCATCCCTCTCGTCGGCGCGATCATGGCCGTCGGCTACGTCTTCCTGCCGTTCGCGGCGGCCTTCCCGGCCGCGGCCGGGCCTCCGGCGGTTCTCCTAGGTTTCCTCGTCGGCCTCTTCTCCCGGATCTCCCACTCGCTCGACGCCTTCCCGTTCCTGTCCTTCCGGGTCCCGACGCCGAGGCCGGGGATCCTGGCCGGATATTTCCTCTTCCTCGGGCTCTCGCTCCTCCGGCCGCGCTTCCGGGGCCAACGCCCGGCCGCGCTGGCCGGGCTCGCGCTCTTCGCCGTCCTCCTCGCGGCACCCCCTCCCCGCCCGGCGTCGCCCGACCTCGTGATCACCCTGATCGACGTCGGCCAGGGCGAATCCATCCTCGTCGAGTTCCCGGGCCGGCGGACCATGCTCATCGACGGGGGCGGGCTGATGGGCAGCCCGTTCGACGTCGGCGAAAGGGTCGTTTCGCCGGTGCTGTGGCGAAAGGGCATCCGCAGGATCGATCACCTGGTCCTCACGCATCCCCATCCCGATCACCTGGCCGGGCTCGTCGCCGTGGCCCGCAACTTCCGGATCGGGGAATTTTGGCAGGGCCAGCCGGCTCCGGACGAAGGCCTCACCGCCGAGCTCGACCGGCTCCTCGGCCCGGGCGTCGTCCGGCGGCGCCTCGCCCGCGGCGACCGTTTCGCGGTCGGCCGGGTCTCGGTCGACGTCCTCCACCCGCCGCCCGGCGACTCCCCCTCCCGGCTCCCGGCCGGCAACGAGGATTCTCTCGTGATCCGGCTGACCCTCGACCGGACCGCCTTCCTCCTCACCGGCGACACAGGTGCGGCCGCCGAGCGGGGCCTCCTGGAGAGCGGGACCGACCTTCGGAGCGATGTGCTCAAGGCCGGGCACCACGGCAGCGCCGCGTCGACCTCGCCCGAATTCCTGGCTGCCGTCCGGCCACGCTTCGTCCTCATCTCGGTCGGAGAGGGCAACACCTACGGCTTTCCCGGCCGCGATCTCCTGGCCCGTTGCCGGAAGGCCGGAGCCAGGGTCCTCCGGACCGACGTCGACGGCGCGGTCGAGGTCCGGACCGACGGCCGCCGGGTCCGGGTCCGGACTTCCGTTTGACACGTGCGACTAAAAGCATGATAATCGTCGTCGTCCAGAGGAGCATAAGGCCATGGGAACGAAAAAACTGTTGGCGGCGCTTTTTCTTCCGTTGCTCCTGGTCTCCTTTCTCCAGTCCCAGAGTCTGGCCGAGTTGGCCAAGAAGGAGAAGGAGCGCCGGGCGGCCCTGAAGGGCAAGCACGCCACCGTCGTCACCACCAAGGATCTGGCCAAGTCGACCCGGCGGCCGGCCGTCGAATCGGCGGAGCTGGAACAGGCCGCCGAAGAGGTCGAGGCCGGCCAGGCCGGTGCCCAGGCCGGGCAGGAAGGCGCCGCGCTCCCGGCCGCCCAGAAGGCCGGCGAGGCCGCCGCCGAGCCCGACAAAACGGCCGCCGAAGGCGAGAAACCCGCCCCGACGCCCCAGGAGATCCAGAAAAAGCGGGCCGAACTAACGGACACGGCCCGTGAGAAGGCGGAGATGGTCGATCTCCTCACGCTCAAGATGAACACGCTCTACCAGGAGTTCTATGGCCTCGATAGCCTGAAATCCCGCGAGATGATCCAGGTCCAGATCAGCGACACCTACGACAAGCTCCTCAAGGCCGAGACCGAGTCCGCCAAGGCCGACAAGGACCTCGAGGAATTCATGGCCCAGACGAACAAGGCCCAGGCTCCCGCGATCTGGATCAAGTAGTGGATCCCGTCCGTTCCGGCAAGCGCACGCCGACCCAGCTCCGGCCCCTGAAGATCGCCATCGACACCCTCGATTTCGCCGACGGCTCGGCGATCATCGAGATGGGGCGGACCCGGGTCCTGGCCGCGGCCACGATCGACGAGCGGGTGCCGCAGTTCCTCAAGGGCACCGGCCGGGGTTGGGTCACGGCCGAGTACGCCATGCTGCCCCGGGCGACGACCGAGCGGACGCCCCGGGAGCGCACCGCCGGACGCGTTTCCGGGCGAACCCAGGAGATCCAGCGCCTCGTCGGCCGGGCCCTGCGGGCCGTCACCGACCTCCGGGCCCTCGGCGAGAGGCAGATCATCGTCGACTGCGACGTCATCCAGGCCGACGGGGGCACCCGCGCGGCCTCGGTCACGGCCGGCTGCGTCGCCCTCGGCCTGGCCCTCAAGAAGATGATCGACGAAGGCATGATCGACCATATGCCCCTGCGCCATCTCGTGGCCGGGGTCAGCGTCGGGATCGTCCGGGGGCGGACCCTCCTCGACCTCGATTACTCCGAGGATTCCCAGGCGGATCTCGACATGAACGTCATCGAGACCGACCGGGGCGAGCTCGTCGAGGTCCAGGCCGGGGCGGAAAAATGCCCGTTCTCCCGGAAAGAGCTCCTGAGCCTGCTCAAGATGGCCGACCGGGGCATCGCCCGGATCATCAAGGTCCAGAAAGAGACGCTCAAGAAGAAGAGCATCCTGTTCATGGCCTACGGGTACAAGGGCGAGCCCGGCCCCGGCAAGGGGTTGGCTTGACAATCCTCCCTTATAATCAATAGATATCAGTCTCTCAGTAACCCGGGTCTTTTCTTTCCCAAGGAGGTCGTCATGAACTTGACATCCTGGCTCATCCTCATCGGCGCCGTCGTCGTCTTCGTCGCCCTGATCATCCTCGTCATGGCCCTGCAGATACAGAAAGGTCGGTCCCAACGAGGCGCTCATCATCGCCGGCGGCCGCAAGCGCACCATCACCCTGCCCGACGGGACGAAGCAGAAGGTCGGCTACCGCTATCGCCTAGGCGGCGGCGTCTTCGTCTGGCCCGGCATGGAGAAGGTCTACGTCCTCCCCATGGACATCATCCCCGTGACCATCCGCACGCCCGAGGTCCTGACCCACGGCGGCGTCCCGATCATGGCCGAGGCCTCGGCCCAGGTCAAGGTCGACTCGTCCGACGAGGCCGTCCACCGGGCCGCCGAGCAGTTCCTGGGCATCGGCCGCGACGGCATCCGCGACGTCGCCGTCAACGTCCTCGAGGGCAAGGTCCGCGAGGTCATCGGCGGCATGTCCGTCGAGGAGATCTACCGGGGCCGCCAGGAATTCTCGAACCGCGTCGTCGCGGCCGTCCAGGCCGACTTCGCCCGGATGGGGCTGGTCATGCTCTCCTTCGCCCTCAAGGACATCAGCGACACCCAGGGCTACATCGACTCCCTGAGCAAGCCCCAGATCGCCGCCGCCAAGCGCGACGCCTCCATCGCCCAGGCCGAGACGGAGAAGGAGTCGATCATCAAGTCCTCCCAGGCCCGCAAGGAGGCCGAGGTCGCCCGGCTCCAGTCCGAAGCCCTGATCGCCAAGGCCCAGTGGGAGAACGAGGCCAAGAAGGCCGAGTCCCAGGTCTTCGTCAACACCAAGAAGGCCCAGGCCGACTTCTCCTACGAGCTCGAGCGCAACCGGATCAGCCAGGACCTGAAAAGGGAGGAGGCCAAGGTCAAGCAGGTCGAGAAGGAGGAAGCCATCAAGACCGAGCAGCTCGAGATCTCCCGCCAGGAGAAGGAGCTCGAGGCGACGGTCATCAAGCCGGCCGACGCCCGCAAGTACCAGATCAAAGCCGAGGCCGAAGCCGAGGAGTTCCGCATCTCCGCCGAGGCCAAGGGCAAGGCCGAAGCCGTCAAGCTCGGGGGCCAGGCCGAGGCCGACGAGATCCGGGCCAAGGGCAGCGCCGAAGCCGAGGCCATGACCAAGAAGGCCCTGGCCTACGAAAAGTACACCCAGGCCGCCGTCCTGGACACCTACATCAAGGCCCTGCCCGAGCTGGCCCGGGCCGTCTCCGAGCCCCTGTCGAAGGTCGACAAGATCGTCATCGTCGGCGGCGACAAGGAGCTCGGCACGACCAAGATCACGGCCCAGGTGGCCCAGGTCCTGGCCCAGATGCCCGACGTGGTCCAGTCGCTGACCGGGGCCGACATCCGCGAATTCCTCAAGTCCAAGCTCTCTCCCGAGGTCAAGGACGCGAAGAAGTGAGCGCCCGGCGGGGCTTCGAGGCAGGTGAACCATGATCTCCGAAAAAGTCCAGCGCATCGGCGCCTCCCCCACGCTGAAGATCTCGGCCAAGGCCAAGGCCATGAAGGCCGAGGGCATCGACGTCGTCGACCTGAGCGTCGGCGAGCCGGATTTCGCCACGCCGGAGAACGTCAAGGACGCCGGGATCAAGGCCATCCGCGACAACTTCACGAAATACACCGCGAGCGACGGCATCCTGAGCCCTGCGCAAGGCCATCGCCGAACGGCTCAAGGAGGACTACGGCGCTCGAGTACGCGCCCAAGCAGATCATCGTCTCGGCCGGGGCCAAGAGCTCGCTCTTCCATCTCGTCCAGGCCCTGGTCGACGAGGGCGAAGAGGTCATCGTGCCCGTCCCCGTACTGGGTGACCTACCCCGAGTGCGTCGCCCTGGCCAAGGGCAAGGCCGTCATCGTCCCGACTCGCGAGGAGGACGGCTTCCTGCTGACGCCCGAGGCGCTCAAGGCCTCGATCTCGCCGGCGACGAAGGCGATCATCCTCAACAACCCCTCCAATCCGACCGGCGGCGCCTACACCAAGGACCAGCTCCTGGCGCTCGCGGAAGTCGTCAAGGGCGAGGACGTCTACGTCATCGCCGACGAGATCTACGCCAGCCTCGTCTACGACAACTTCAAGTTCACGAGCTTCGCCGCGCTCGGCGAGGACATCAGGAAAAAGACCGTCGTCATCAACGGCGTGTCCAAGTCCTACTCCATGACGGGCTGGAGGATCGGCTTCGCCGCCGGGCCGGCCGAGGTCATCGACGGCATGTCCAAGATCCAGAGCCACACGACCTCCAACGCCTGCTCCATCGCCCAGATGGCCGCGCTCGAAGCCTACGACGGCCCCCAGTACGAGGTCGCCAAGATGGTCTCCGAGTTCCAGCGCCGCCGCAACTACTGCCTGATGCGGCTGGCGGCGGTGCAGGGGATGTCCTGCTTCAAGCCGCAGGGGGCGTTCTACCTCTTCCCCAACGTGAAGGCGTTCTACGACAAGGAGGCCAACGGGGCCAAGATCCGCAATTCCTACGGCCTGGCCTACTACCTGCTCAAGGAAGCCCGGGTGGCGATCGTGCCGGGCGACGCGTTCGGCAACGACGATTACATCCGGCTGTCCTACGCGACGTCGATGGCCAACCTCGAAAAGAGCATGGACCGGATCGTCGAGGCGCTCGGAAAGCTCAAGACCGCGAAGAAGACCCGGCGCGTCTCCCTGCATGAACGCCGTGACCCGGGTGAAAAAGGCCGTCCCGGTCGAAACGGTGGCCGACGTCCGGATGCGCGACGCCCTCGTCGCCGAGATGGAAGGCCACCTGGGCTACGAGGGCCGCTACGAATGGAACGCCCGCATCGGCGGCGCCGTCCTCCAGCTCCGGACCAACGTCGCCCACCTCAACGACTTCTGGATCGAGAACTTCCCGCCCGCCCCCGGGGAATCCGACGTCAGGCCCCACGGCGTCATCTACGCCGTCGACGGCATCGCCGGCCGGGAGCCCCGCGGCTTCTATCACGAGGGGACGCAGACCGGCGTCCTGGTCAACACGCGACCATTACGGCACGCTGCGCAGCCTGGCCCTCGGCCTGGCCACGGACATCGCCGCCCGGGCGGGCGGGGCCGGCGCGGCCGGGACCGTGCGGGGCATGTCCGCCGACCTCGACGGGAACGGGCTCGTCCTCGTCGGGCCGCCCGGGACGAAAAAGACGGAGCTCTTCTTCGAGCTCCTGGCCGACGCCCGGTTCAAGCTCCACTCGAACGACGTCGTCTTCGTCGAGATCGCCGGGGGGCGGGCCGCGGCCGACAACGTCGAACGCAAGCTCTATATGCCCACGACGGCGGTCGAGCTCGACCGCCGGCTGGCGCCGCTCTTCGACCGGAGCAAGTGCGAGAACGTCGTCCTCCAGAAGGACGGCTGCCAGGACGCGGAATGCCAGAGGGCCGACGACTGCCGGCTCGACAAGGGCTCGCCCTACTGCTACAAGGCCGCCAAGGAGGCCCACGCCCTGCTCGATCCGGGCTGGCTCGGCGGGTCGTCCGCCGCGGTCCGCAGGACGAACCTCCGCTGGCTCGTCCTCCTGAGGAACGACGCGACCTCGCCGGCCGTCGTCGAGCTCACGAAGGACGAGGCCCTCAGGGCTCTCGAGGCCGGGGAGGCGGCGGGGGCCCAAAGATCCCTGACGGCGGGCAAGGCCCAGCCCTTCTATAACCCCCACCTTCTCGGGGTGACGCCCGAGAAGCTCGAAGCCCAGAAGATCTTCTTCGGCCGGCTCCTCGACTCCGTGAAATGCCTGCTTTTCAACAGCGGCGTCGCCGGGGCGGACAGGCTCAAGGAGATCGCTTCGTCCGGCCGCTAGAGGGGCCCTTTCACGACTAGCCGTTCGGGGTGAGGCCTCTCCTCACAAAATCACCCATCCTTTCATCAGCCGCGATGATTGCCGGGGGAAGGCCCCCGTTCGATAATGCATAACGGCGGAAAGCCCCCCGGGCCCGCCTTGAATGGGTGCCGCATTTGCTATATAAATGGGGAAAATAGGCTTATGACAGAGGGACGACTCATGAACAACCATACGCGTCACCATCCGTCCGCCCGGGGCTTCACCCTGATCGAGATCGTCGTCGTGCTCGGCATCATGGGCATCTTCATGGCCGTATCCTACCCGAGCATCATCAACATCCTGGCCGTGCGGAACCTCGACAACGCGACCCGGCAGGTCCAGACCTACCTCCAGCAGGACCGAAGCTCCGGGCCGTCGACACGAAGATCGTCCACCGCGTCCGCTTCTTCCAGCCCGACGGGACGCTATTGGTCCTACGAGATGGAGCGGCTCCTGGTCGACGGGACCTGGGCGCGGGTGGGCAGGCTCCGCGCAAGACGCATCTCCAGAGCTGTTCAACGTCACCGTCGACTTGCCCGCCGATCGGCGCCGACCGCGTCGCCGTCTTCTCGCCCCTTGGGACCGTCGCCAACTTCGCCGTCGACCAGAACACCATCATCCTGCAGAGCCCGAAGCTCGACCGCCCGGACCAGATGGACGAGCGGGTGCTCAGCCTGTTCATGGGCGGTTCGATCCAATACGCCAAGAGAAAGAGCGCCTGAGATGAAAAAAAGAAATAGCGACCGCGGTTTTACGCCTGATCGAGGTCCTGGTCAGCATTTTCCTGGTCGGCGTCGCCGTCATCGGCCTGGCCCAGCTTTTCCTGGTCGCCGTGGCCAACAACCTCAAGGCCGACCGCGTCGCCAACGCGACCTTCCTGGCCCAGCAGCAGATCGACTGGCTGCGCGGCTTCACCCTGGACGAGCTGACGTCTACACCGAGCACGACCCTGGCGGTCGCGCGACGAGATCCTCGACATCAACCTGGACGGGACGAACGACTTCCGCCGGATCACCGGTATCGAACCGACCGGCGATACCTTCCAGGTCCTCATCCACGTCTATTCCGCCGAGAAGCTCAGTCGTCTCGACCCCGGCCGCGAGCTCCTGGCGGACCCCGTCCACACCGCCCCCAGGCCCTGATCACGACGATCATCATCCGGATAAAGGAGCGACCGCCGTGAGAACACACCGAACGTCTCCGGAAACGGGCCGCCGGGATTCACCATGATCGAACTCCTCGATCGGCAGCACCGTCATGCTCGTCGCCATCCTCGGGGCCCTGTTCATCTACGCCCGCAGCAACAAGGTCTCCGTCGAGCAGCAGATGGTCACCGAGGTCCAGAACGACGTCCGGTCCTCGATGTTCTTCCTCACCCGCGACCTGCGCATGGCCGGGGCGGGACTGCCCGAGGAGTTCGCCGGCCTATTTCCTCGAGGGCCGAGACAACGAGGACCAGGGCGGAGGCGAGGTCCTGCCGGACCGGATCACGCTGATGGGCAACATCGAGGACCCGCTCAACCTCCCCATCCGAATCTACCAGGGCTCCTCGGCCACTCGTGAGCCTCGAGGATTTCAGCTTCGAGCAGTACTCCTACCCGGACGACTTCTACGACAAGAAGATCGTCCTCGTCCTGCCCAATCCCGACGTCGAGCTGCCGGGCGGGCGAGGTCCGCGTGGTCACCCACGTCACCCACAACACGGGCGGGGCCAACGAGAAGATCAACTTCTCCCCCGGCCTCGCTCCCGGGCATCGATCCGCCGGGCGGGCTGTCGGGGACCTGCCCGCGACTCGAACGACTACGACGGCGGCTCGGTCACGTTCATCAACGTCAAGGAATACTGGCTCGACATCACCGGGAACGCGGCCGGGCTGACCGCGGGCGTCGAGCGGCTACATCGGCGGCGGCGAAGGCGGGCGTGTTCTACTGCACCCACAACGGCGTCCACTTCCCCCTGGCCCGCAACATCGAGAACTTCCAGACTCGAATACAACGGCGACCTGGACAACGACAGCTCCTGCTCGACGGCTGGTCGCCCTGGCAGGCCAACTGGACCCTGGACGAGATCGCCCGGATCCAGCAGGTCCGGATCTGGGTCCTCGGCCGGACCGACCAGGCCTTCACCTCGGTCGGCAGCGGGACGCCGTCCCCGGCGCCGATCCACACCTACCGCCGGCCGGCTCTGTCCAACAGCCCGGCCGCGGCCGCCGACGACCGCCACCAGAGGGTCCTGCTCGACTCGACGTCCAACGTCCGCAACATGAGCCTCAACCTCTACAATCTCGGCCAGAGATGAGGAGCGCGCCATGAACAGACCGATCCAGGACAACCGGCGGGAACGGGGCTCGGGCCTCATCGTCGTCATCATGGTCGTCGCCTTCATGCTGGCGGTCGGCATGCTCCTTCTGACCGTCACCGGGACGAGCCCGAAGGCCTCGGACAGCATGCGCCTCCAGGGGCTGGCCTTCGACGCGGCCGAGGCCGGGTTCAACGCCGCCTGGGCCGTCCTCAACGACGGCTTCAACAGCGGGCTCTCATCCGACTTTCGCCGGCCACTACCGGTCGACTTTAACGGGGTCGCCGGGCTGGACGACCCGACCCTGCCGGATTCCTACTTCCGCGGCCTGACCGACGAGCAGATCGTCGCAGGACTGCATCGACAACCCGACCCGAACACGATCATCTTCAATTCCGAGCCTTTGGTCACGGACCCGCGTTGCTCGTACACGGTCTTCCTCATCAACGACGAGGCGCCCAACACCATCTCCCCCAACGACAACGACTGCATCCTTCTCTGCATCGGCCGGGGACCGCGAAACACCTTCAAGCGCCTGGAAATCCTCATCGAGTGCCCCCAATAAGGAGGAGCCATGAAAAAGGTCATCTGTATCGCGTTTGCGGCCCTCGTCGCCTGCGGCGTGGCCTTCATCTTCCCGGCCCTGGCCCAGACGACCTGCGACATCGTCGCGGGTCCGAGAATTCTCGGCTACCTGGGAGGCCCGGGTTCGGACTCCTATCTCGCCGGGAAGGACAACGTCGAGAACGACATCTCGCTCCAGGCCATCCGCCTGAGAGGGTTGGGGGCGAACTTCTACGGTACCAGCAACTACCCCGTTACCTCGAACTACCGGATGACCTCCGCCTCGGCGGATTTCAACCTCGACGGCATGGACGACCTCGTCCAGGGCGGCCGGGGCTGCGACAACCACAACTACGTCGCCGGCGATACGAACCTGTCGATCCACATCTGCTCGGGCGTCGACCCCATGGATACCAACCGCTTCCTCTTCCAGGCCGGCGTCTACATCAATTATTTCCCGACCATCGCGGGGGGGACCTACGAGATGGCCGGCCTCGGCGCGGGCGACTTCGACCGGGACGGTGATCCGGACATCGTCGCCCTCGACTGGCACGGCATCGTCTGGATCTTCTGGAACCGGTTCATCGAGGACCATCAGAGCCCCGGGGATTTCCCCCACATCAACAGCGTCCCGACGCCCATCCTGCCGGGCACCCGGGAAAACTCCAACGTCACGCGGGACAATTACGGACAATACGGTTCCTCGACGTCCCACTGGCGGTGGGAAACCAACCTGGCCGCGGGCGACGTCGACAATGACGGCGACCTCGACATCTTCGTGGCCGTCCCGACCAACTGGTATCGCTGGGGCCAGGTCGTCGTCTTCATCAACAACGGCTCCGGGGTCTTCTCCCGGGGAAACTCCTATAACCCCTATTCGACCGCGACCAGCTTCCTTTACGGCGTCGACGGGATCGCCCTGGGCGACTACAACAGCGACGGCCGGCTGGATTTCATAACCTGCTCGGTGAGCGACAGCACGGGCGGCCACCCCGACAGCCGCCTCTACCTCTACCGGGGAGACGGCCTCGGCGGGTTCAGCAAGATCACCGCCCGGACCATCAATTTCGCGTATGTCAACACGTACGGCTTTCCCAACTTCCTGAGGGGCTCCGACCTCGACAGCGACGGCGACCAGGATTTCGTCCTGGCGACCGACGGCTATCTGTCCTCGCCGTTGTGGCGCGGCGGCTACGTCTACTGGTACCGGAACGAGGGCAACGAGACCTTCACCAAGATCTGCGTCCCGCCCTCCTGCGCCCGCGTATCGACATCGGGCGACAGCGACTCCGGCTCCGTCGGCGACTTCGACGGCGACGGCGACCCGGACTTCTTCGTCGCCGACGGCAACGACTCGCACCAATGCTATTTCTTCATGAACAACACATTTCCGATCTACGTGCCGACGGGCACGGCCTGGTCGAGGAACCGGCTGGACTGCAGCTTCCTCGATTCGGACAACGCCATCGTCTCGGCCACCATCTGGGTCACCGAGACCAAGCCCGCCAACACGACGATCACCTATTACCTTTCGAACTCCAACACCGAGGCCGGCGTCCCGAGCTGGGAGGGGCCGGTCACCCACGGCGTCGAATGGAATTTCAACGCCCCCGGCAGCTTCCTCCGCTGGAGGGCCGTTCTGTCCTCGACGAACAACCTGGTGACCCCCAGCGTCCGCCGCATCGATCTGGATTACAAATACCTCACCAAGCGGGAATATTCGCGGACCTCCCAGACCCTGGCCCTCGTCGACGTCGGCGGCGGCGCCGAAAAGGAGGAGGTGCTCTATTCGGCCTCCTTCGAATTCCCCAAATGGCAGGGCCACCTCCGGGCCTGGGACGTCTCCAACCTCGACCTGGCCTACACCCGGAACTCGGAGATCCAGGACATCAAGAGCATCGACGCCGTCTACCTTCGCGACGCCGGCGTGGAGCTGAACAGCAAGTCCTGGTCCGCCCGGATGATCTACACGGCCAGGGACGCCGGCGGCGACGGGCGGTATAACGACCGCCTCCGCTTCGCCCTTTCGGAAACCACGAACCTTGACGACTACCTCGGCCTGGGCGAGGACAGCCCGGAGGTCCCGCCCCTCATCCGGTTCGTTTTGGGCTACAACGACCTCAGCTCGCGGGAGCGCCCGTGGAAGCTCGGCGACATCAACCACTCCTCGCCGCAATCGCTCCTCCCGCCGAACGACAATCCCTTGAGCATGGGCGCCGGCTACGAGGCCTTCATGAACGACACCGCCGACCGGCCCAAAGTCATCCTGGTCGGCGCCAACGACGGCATGCTCCACTGCTTCGATCCGGTCACCATGGAGGAGCTCTGGGGCTTCATCCCCAACAACCTCCTGCCCAAGCTCCGGCGCATGCGCTTCGTCGACCCCGACTGCGGCGAATACACCAACCACGAGTTCTTCGTCGACGGCACGCCCGCCATCCACGACGTCTACTTCGGCGGCTCTTGGCGCACCGTCGTCGTCTGCGGCCAGGGCGCGGGCTGGGGCCGCGACAATCTCTGCTACTACTTCTGCCTCGACGTCACCGACCCCATGAACCCCCAGCCGCTCTGGGAGTTCTCGGACGCCGCGACCATAGGCCAGACCTGGTCGACCCCGGCCATCGGGCGCCTGAACGGCTCCGGCCAATGGGTCGCCGTCTTCGGCTCGGGCTACGACAACAACACCACGGAAGTCGTGGGCAACCGGCTCTACATCGTAGACATCGAGACCGGCGCCGCCCTGGAGACCATAGAGCTCAGCGAGAACCACGAAACGAGCCCCTTCGGCATCCAGAACACCCTGCCCGGGGCGCCGGCGCTCGTCGATTTCGACAGCGACGGCTACGTCGACGCCGTCTTCATCGGCGACCTTCACGGCCGGATGTGGCGTATCGACATCACCGGGGCTTCCAACAGCTGGGATCCGGAGGTCATCTACCGCGATCCCTACAAGCACCCCATCATCACCAAGCCCGCCGTGGACGTCAGCACGTCGGAAGAGTACGCCACCCTTTACTTCGGCACGGGCGGCGACGAGCTGGCGCCCAACACCGGTTACTACTCCTTCATAGCCCTGAGAACGGCCGTGACGGGTCCGGCGGCGGTCAACTGGTTCCTCGGCCCCGACGACCTGGCCGTCCAGCTCAGTATCTCCTCGGCCCTCAAGAAGGGGGAACTGGGACAGGGCGAGAAGGTCTGGGCCGATCCCGTCGTCGCCAACCACATCGTCTATATCGCCACCCTGTTCTTCAGCATCGAGAACCTCAATCCCTGCACGACCATAACCGGCAGCGGCAAGATCTACGCCAGGTTCACGATCGGCGACAAGGTCGGCGGATCGGCCCTGCTCGGGCAGACCGGGGAGACGATCCAGTCCCTGAATACCAAGCAGAAGGTCCGCTCGGCGGTCGTTCTGGGAGAGATCCAGGCGGTCCAGCAGGGAGGTCAGCCGGCCATCAACAAGCAGAAGGTCTTCATCCAGGATTACACGGCGCCTTCCGGCGAGGGGCCGGAGCCGCCGAGCGAAGTCCTGGCCATCTCCGTCCAGGCGTCCAAGCTGCTCATCAAGCAATGGCGGGAGGTCTACCGGGTCATCCGCTAGATGCGACAGGACGCCGGCCAACCGATCATGCGGAGGCCGGCGTCGGCGGAGGGGGCCGGAGGTTTGACAAGGGAGGGTGGCCGGCGGATAATGGTGCCGATCCCCATGAAGAGAATCATCGTCGTTTTCGCGATCCTCGGACTGGCGGCGGCCCTGGAGGCCCAAAGCCTCTCGGAATTGGCCAAGCGCGAGAAAGAGCGTCGCGAGACCTTCCGCGGCCGCCACGCGGTCGTCATCAAGAGCAGGGATCTCCTCCAGGTCAAGAAGGTTCCCGCGGTCGAAGTCAACACTCCCGCCGTCATGGGTGACGAGGAGCAGGTTGCCGAACCGCTCGACCGGACGGTGGATATCCCGGGCAGGACCGGGCTGAAACCGCCGCAGGCGGAAACCGAAGGCAGTCCCGGCGCCGAGGATGAGGGCGGCGGACCGCTCGAGGATCAACTCAAGGTGGTCGACGACGTCGTCGAGAATCTGACGACCGAGATGAACGCCCTGAGACAGCAGTTCGAGGCCCAGGACAATATGGTCCCGGGGTACGTCATCCAGCAGCAGATGGATGATCTGAACCAACGCCTCGTCAAGGCCCAGGCCCGGCAGGCGGCGATCCGGGCGAAGATGGAAAAACAGGGCATTCCCATCAAGAAATCCCCCGGATCCCCCGACCGTTAGGTCTCTTTTCCCGGCCTCACCCCGAACCCGTTTCCAATCGTCCGGCCAGGATGTGGAGGATGAAGAGGTGCGTCTCCTGGATCCGCGGCGTCGACCGGGAAGGGACATCCAGCAGGCAATCCGCGAGAGGGGCGGCCCGGCCTCCGTTTTCCCCGGTCAAGGCGATCGTCACCAAGCCCTTGGATCGGGCCGCCTTCAGGCCTTCGAGGACGTTCGCCGAGGCGCCGCTCGTCGTCAGGGCGAGGGCGACGTCTCCGGACGATCCCAGGGCTTCGATCTGCCGGCTGAAAACGAAGTCGAATCCCCGGTCGTTGCCGATGGCCGTCAGCGCGGACGTGTCCGTCGTCAGCGCGACCGCGGGGATAGGCCGCGCGTCCCGGCGGGACAGGCCGTTGACGAGCTCGGCGACGAAATGCTGGGCCTCGGCGGCGCTCCCGCCGTTGCCGAAGACGAGGATCTTGCGGCCCGAGCGGGCGGCGGCGGCGAGCGCTTGCACGGCCCCCTCGAGGGCATCGGCACGCGTCCGCAAGAACTCGTCCAGGATACCGTGAAGCTCAGCTGCGATCTCGCCAGTGGCAGATTTCCCTTTGGCCGGCTTCCGCTCTTTTGATCGATCCTTCATCAGGCAGCTTTCCCTTCAATCTTCCCCGGCTCTCCCCTATCCGGCGAGCCATCCGATATGAGAATGGCCGCTTTCACCCTCTCCATGAGCCCGGACATGGCTTCTGTCGTGACTCCCGCCGTCGGGATCGGGTCGTGGAACACGAGCTCGACCCGGCCGGAGCGGGCGAACCACTGGCCTTTGGGCATGAGCTCGCGCGTCCCCCGGATGGTCACCGGGACGATCGGCGCTCCGCTCTCGAGGGCCAAAAAGAAACCGCCCCTGCGGAACGGACCGAGGTTGCCGTCGAGGCTCCGCGTCCCCTCGGGGAAGATCAGGAACGAGTAGCCCTTCTCCCGTATGAGCGCGGCCGCCCGGGCGATGCTCTTCTTTCCGCCTTCGGCCCCCTTCCGGTCCACGGGGACGAAGCCGACGAAACGCATGGCCTGACCGACGATGGGGATGCGCAGGACCGATTTCTTGAGGATGACCCGGGCCCGGCCGGGGACGAACAGCATCACCAGGGGCCCGTCGAGGAAGCTCGCGTGGTTGGGCATGAAGACGTGCGGCATCCCGGGAACCAACCGGTCGATGCCCGAGACGCGGACCTCGATGCCGAGGATGCGCCTGGCCGCGCGCGCAGCGCCCAGACCGTAGGCCATGAGCAGCTCCCGCCGCCCGGCGATCAGGCAGAAGAGGATGAACGGCAGGCCGGCGACGACCACGAGGACGAAGAAGAGGACGACGAGCACGGTTCGCATCTAAGCCCGCCGATTATAGCACACCTTGTTTTCGCCGCTGAATCCGGATGGTGATATACTACCGGCCATGAAGGCGACGCGGGATGCGCCCCGGCACAGGCTCATCCGTCTCAGTATTTTCCTCTACATCGCGCTCTGGCTCGCAGAGGTCGGAACGAAGGTCCTGGCCGTCCTCGAAGAATACACGGGCGACGATCTCAAATCGACTCTGACCAGCCGGCTCGGCGAAGGCCTCCGGGTCCTGGCTCCGAGCGTGATCATCTACGTCCTGACTCTCATCGCGGTCTATGTCCTCTTCGCCATCTTGAACGGCCATTATGCCTCCCTGCTCGGGGACCGGATCGCCGCGCGCGGACCGAAGTCGTCGCGCTCGGCGCCGGGGATCGCCTTCCTTTGCGTCAACACGGTTTTTCTCGCCGGAGTCTACGGGCTGAACGCGGCACGCTATCCGGCCTCGAATCTGGCCTTCATCAGGGAGTCGCTCGGGGGGGCCGGGGCGGCCGGAACCCTGCGGGCCGCGGCCATCATCCTCCTGGCCGTTTACCTTCTCGGATTCCTCGTCCTGAACCTCCGTTACGCCG
Organism: uncultured bacterium; assembly: GCA_963743755.1. GTDB lineage: Bacteria > Acidobacteriota > Aminicenantia > Aminicenantales > Saccharicenantaceae > RBG-16-66-30. Next base: position 1,222,657 of record CAVUQU010000004.1, on the reverse strand, counting down.
AAAAGAGGGCCAAGTTCGCTTCCCTGGCCGCCTGGGCCGTGCTTCTCATCGCACCGCTCGACCCGGCCTACATCGTGCGGCGAGCCCTGCCCCCGGCGGCGGCTTCCGGCGGCTCCGCGCCGAACGTTATCATGATCAGCTTGGACTCTCTCAATCCTCACCACACCGGCTACGCCGGCTATCCCCTCCCCTTGACGCCGAACCTGGATTCTTTCCTGAGAGAGAACGTCGTCTTCGGGAACTGCTACACGCCCATCGCCCGGACCTTCCCCTCCTGGTACTCCATACTGACCGGCCAGTACCCGGTGACCAACGGCGTCCGCCTCAATCTCCAGAAGCGGAAGTACATCAAGTCCGCCGCGCGGTGCCTCGGCCACGTTCTGAAGGAGAGGGGCTACAAGACGGTCCACTTCACCGACGAGGTCCGCTTCAGCAACATCACGGCCGAGGAGGGATTCGACGTCCTGCGGCATCCCCTCATGGGCGTCAAGGATTTCGTCTTCGGCAGTTTCCACGATTTCAGCCTGACCAACGTCTTCTTCAACAATCCCCTGGGCGGCCGGATATTCCCGTTCCTGCGGTTCAACCGGGCCGTATTCCACCTCTATGACGGCCGGTACTTCATCAACGACCTCGTCGCCACGATCGACCGCCTCAAGGCCGGCCAGCCGTTCTTCCTGGCCGCCCACCTTTGCATCGGACATTGGCCCTACTTCCACGCCTCCCCCCGCGAGTTCGAGTACCGGCCGGGCGCAGAGCCGCGCATGGCCCTCTACGATTCAGCCGTCTCGATCGCGGACGAACAGCTGGGCCGGATCCTGGGCGCCCTCAAGACCACCGGCCTCTACGACGATTCGATCGTCGTCGTCCTCTCCGACCACGGCGAATCGGCAGAAGGCCACGGCTCGGACCTGAGGGACTCCGAACAGAACCGGACTCTGCTCGCCTGGAAGCCCGCCGGGGGCGCCGCCCACCGTGACGTCGAGAGCCTCGTCCGGACGATCGACATCGCCCCCACGGTCCTCGACCTCCTCGACCTCGGAACGGACGGACGCTCCTTCGACGGGGCGAGCCTGGCGCCCTGGATCCGGAGTGCGGACGGACCGGGGGCCGCGGCCGACCGTTCCGTCTTCATGGAGACGGAATTCTCCCTGGACACTCCGGGCGGTGTCGGGATCGCGCTCCAGTCCATGATCGAACAGGGCATCGCCTTCTACGAGTTCGACCGGAGCGGGCTGGTCACCGTCCGCGACGAATATTACAACACCCTGATCCGGCGGCGGAACCGGGCGCTCCTGACGGCCGAGTGGAAGCTCGTCCGGGACATCGTCGTCCGCGGCGATAAAGAGAGCGTCCGGACGGCCCTCTTCGATCTCCGGTCCGACCCCGCCTGCGAGAAGGACGTTGCGGCGGGCGAGCCGGCCGTGTTCGAGGAGCTGTGGGAGCGGCTGTCCCGGTATTACGGGACCGAATTGACGCCCCGCGGCGTCGCGGCCCCCGAGAGAGAGCGATGAGCGCGCGTCTCCCCCTGGCCATCGATTACATCAAGGCCCATCAAAACCCCGACGGCGGCTGGGGCTACGAGCCGGGCCGGACGAGTCTCGTCGAGCCGACGGGCCTTTGCGTCCTGGCCCTCCATGCGCGCGGCGACGTCGCCGGGGCCGGACGAGGCCTCGCCTTTCTGAAAAAGTGCCTGAAACCGTCGGGCGCCATGGGCCTGGACCCGCGGGACGGCGAAGGGAGCTGGATGGCCTACGCCGCCCTCCTGGCCTTCCATGCTTTGGGAGCGTCGGAGGAAGAGCGGCATTTGAGAGGTTGGGTCCTGGCCTTCGAGGACGCCTCGGGCCGCTTCACAAAAAATGAAATAGCGACTGTGGCGGCCCGCTACCGTTACGATGCCTCGATCCCCGGCTGGGCCTGGACGCCGCGGACGACGGCCTGGATCGAACCGACCGCGCTCTTCGTCCTCGCGCTGATCCACAGTGGGGTCCCCGCTGCCGAGAAGAGGATCCAATCGGGCATTGACCTCATCCTCGACCGGAAGGTCCCGTCGGGAGGCTGGAATTTCGGCAATCCCTTCAGCAAATCCTTCGAACTCGAGGCCACGGCGATGTCGACGGCCCTGGCCCTGGCCGCCCTCGGCGCGGCGGGCCTCCCCGAAAGCCACCCCGCCATCGCCGCGGGGCTCCGCTTTCTCGAGAAGAGCCTGGCCGGGGAGGCCAGCACCGCCACCCTGGCCTGGTCCGTGCTCGCCCTGAAGACCTTCCCGGGGACCGGCGTCCAAGCCCGGGACGCAGCCGGCCGGCTGGCCGGCCTGCAAGCCGGCGACGGAGGGTTCCGGGGCAACCTCTTCGAAACAGCCCTGTCGTTCCTCGTCCTGGACGGCGCGTCCATCCTCGACCCCGCTTCCCGGAGGCCCCGTTGAGCAAGGGGCAGCTCTCCCGCCGGGAGTTCGGCCGCCTGCTCGGCGCGTCAGCCCTGACCGCCTGGCCATCGGCCGTCCTCGCGAATGGAGGCGGTCAGCCGCTCAAGCCTTCCGCCGCCGGACCGCTTTTACAGGTCGCCCTCGTCCCCTGCCCCGATTACGGCCCGGAGACCCTGGCCGCCGCCATCCGGGAGGGTTGGAGGTCGAGCCGGCCGCCCGACATCCGGGGTAAGCGCGTCGTCATCAAGCCGAACATGGTCGACGTTTCCGCCGACCGGCCGATCCACACCGATCCGAGGCTCGTCGAGGCGCTCGTCCTCCACCTCGGGGACCTGGGCGCGCGGGAGATCGTGCTGGCCGAGGGCACCTCGCACAACCGGGATTCGGAGTGGCTCTTCCGCCGTTCCGGCTACGAAGCTCTGGCCAGGCGCCGGGGTGTCCGGCTGGTCGACCTCAATTACGACGAACTCACCCCCGTTAAGTGCGTCAATCCCCGGGCGACGCTCCTCAAGGAGATGTCCCTTCCCCGGACCATTACCTCGGCCGATATCATCATCTCGGTACCGAAGATGAAGACCCATAAGCTGGCCGGCATCACCCTGAGCATGAAGAACATGTTCGGCATCCTGCCCGGGATTGCCTACGGCTGGCCGAAGAACACCCTTCATTGGAACGGCATCCCGCTGAGCATTTGCGAGATCAACGGAACGGTCAAGACGCACTACTCCGTCGTCGACGGCGTCGTCGGGATGGAGGGGCACGGCCCCGTCATGGGCACGGCCAAGAAGGTCGGCATCCTCATCCTGGGCGATAACGCCCTGGCCGTGGACGCCACGGCGGCGCGGGTCATGGGCGTCGATCCGGCCCGCGTCGACTATCTGGCCATGGCCCACCGGATCAAGCTGGGCTCCCTCCGCCGGGAGGACATAGCCGTAGCCGTCGGGAGTATCGACCGGTTTCGGACAGATTTCGTCCTTGATCCCGAATTCGCCTCCCTTCGGGCGCCCAAGGGCTGACGGTCTGCCGTTCACTTCCCGCGGTTGCCGGAAGGCAAAAAAAGGGGCGGCCGAAGCCGCCCCTTCAACAGGCGTAAGTGCGATAAGAAGGTCAGCTTCCGGAGGCACCGGTAACGAGGGACGTGCGGGGACCGCAAATCCAGTTGCCGGCCCAGGCAACCAGGTCGCCGTCGAAGTCGGACATGCCGCTGACGTTGTAGAACCCGGCTTCGGGCGTGGCTTCCGTATAGAGGGCCGCTTCGTACGGGGCCTCTACCAGGTTACGGCCGAAGGACGAAATGACAAAGTCCTCGGCGCCAATGTTGGCGGCGTCGGCCCCGGTCAGGACGCCCTCGGTGGCCCCTTCGCCGCAGTAAACGTTGTAGGGGGTGTTCCAGGGGTCGTTGATCGGGACGGTCTTGATGTAGAAGTTGGCGATCGCCTGGGGGAACGGGTCGGAGGCGGCGCCCAAGGCGCCGTCCTGCGCGACGAGGTCCCAGTTGCCATGGTCCGTGATGTAGTCCATGGCGCCGGTCGAAATGGTCATGATCTCTTTCATCGCCGTCTTCTGCTTGGCCTTCTGGATGGCGGCCAGAGCGTTCGGGATGAGGAGAGCGGCCAGGATGCCGATGATCGCGACGACGATCAGCAGCTCGATGAGTGTGAAACCTCTCATCTTCTTGATCATTGAAAACCTCCTTAAAATTTCCCTGGCTGATCTCCTCAGCCGGGTTTGTTTGCCACTCTTAGTTGGCACTCCTACTTAAGCAAGATGCGTGCCAATGTCATGTCACTTATATACTACTGATATATAACAACTTATAAATATTGTCAAGCTTGTTGCGGAAAAATTGACGTCATTAATTGTCACTTTTAACACTTTTTGTCGCTCAGGCAGGATTGCGGTCGCCGTTGCCGTTCCGCTTCTCGGCCTTACGAACCTGGTTGAGGTCGTATTTACCGATGAGGTAGCGGATCGTCCGGTAGCTCAGGCCCAGGAGGGGCGCCGCCTTCTGGAGGCTGCCGCCCGTGACGGCCAGGGCTTCCTGGATGTATTTCTTGGTGATCTCGTCGAGATGGCGGGTCAGGTTGAACCCGGGGGCGAAGAGCTCCTGGGTCTCCAGCTTCTTCTTCTGCGGAGAGACGATCTCCTGGGGCAGGCAGGCCGCGGTGACGGTCTCGCGGTCCTCGATGGCCACGATGCGCTCGATGACGTTCTCGAGCTCGCGGATGTTGCCCGGCCAGGCGTAGCCTTCGAGGAGGCCGACGACGTCGGGCGTGAACCGTTTCGGTCGCTTGCCCATCTTGTCGCAGTACTTCTGGAGGAAGTGGGCGATGAGGATGGGAATGTCCTCGACCCTTTTCCGGAGAGGCGGCATGTCGATGGAAATGACGTTCAGCCGGTAGAAGAGCTCCTCGCGGAACTTGCCCTCCTGGATCCTCTTCTTGAGGTCCTGGTTCGTCGCGGCGATGATGCGGACGTCCACGGGGATCTCGTCCGCACCGCCGACCCGGCGGACCTTCCGCTCCTGGAGGGCCCGGAGGAGCTTGACCTGCGTCCAGGGCGACATCTCCCCGACCTCGTCGAGGAAGAGCGTGCCGTGCTGGGCCAGCTCGAACATGCCCTTTTTGTCGGAGACCGCGCCGGTGAACGAGCCGCGGACGTGGCCGAAGAGCTCCGATTCGAGGAGGTTCTCGGGCAGGGCGGCGCAGTTGATGGACACGAAGGCGTGATCGCGCCGGGCCCCCTGGAGGTGGATGGCCCGGGCGGCCATCTCCTTGCCGGTCCCGCTCTCGCCGGTGATGAGGACGGTCGAATCGGTCGAGGCCACCTTCTCGATGAGGATGTAGATCTCCTGCATCGGCCGGCTCTTGCCGATCATCTGCTCGAAGCCGTAGCGGTCCTTGAGGTCCCGCTTGAGCAGGATGTTCTCCTGCTTGAGCCGCCGCGAGGCCAGCCCCCGGCCGACGATGATCTTCAGCTCCTCGACGTCGAACGGCTTGACGACGTAGTCGAGGGCCCCGGCTTTCAGGGCCTCCACGGCCTGGGCGATGCTGCCGTAGGCCGTGATCAGGACGACCGGCAGGTCCGGCAGGTTCTCCCGGGCGTAGCGGAGAACGTCCATGCCGTCGGCGCCGGGCATCTTGATGTCGGTGACGACGAGGTCGACCGCCTCTTTGGCCAGGATCTCGAAGCCGGCGGCCGCCGAGAGCGCGGACTTGACGGCGTAGCCTTCCTTCTTGAAGACGACCGAGAGCAGGTCGAGGAGGCTCTTCTCGTCGTCGATGATCAGGATCGTTTCCATGGCCTCACCCTTGCCCGTTCGGCGGCTGCCGCTGCGGCAGCGTGATCGCGATCTCGGTCCCCTGCCCGGGCTCGGACCGGACGTCGATCCGGCCGTCGTAGTCGTCGACGATCTTGCGGACGATGGACATACCCAGGCCGCGCCCGTTCTCGAACCCGGAGTAGAACGGCTCGAAGAGGTGTTCCTTCTCCTCGTCGTTCATCCCCCGGCCCGTGTCGGCGACGACGATCCGGACTTCCTTCCGGCGGGCCTCGGGGAAATCGAGCGTCAGCCGTCCGCCTTCGGGCATGGCCTTGACGGCGTTCTTGACCAGGTTCCAGAAGACCTGCTTGAACTGGCCGGCGTTGCCGAAATAGGGAACGATGCGAATTCCGGAAATTCCCGAGGAGCTCGACCTTGCCGTTGAGCTCCCCGCCCGCCTGGAGGATCTTGACTGTCTCGTCCAAGATGTCGCCCAGGCTGATGGGCGAAAAGACCTGCTTGGCCGGCAGGGCGAAATCGAGGAACTGGTCCAGGCTGTGGGAGACCCGCATCGATTCCTTGAGGACGATGCCCATCAGCTCATTCTGCTCCGGGCTGAGGACGAGCTCCTTCTTCAGCACCTGGACCGAGCCGGAGATGGCCGCCAGGGGATTGCGGATCTCGTGGGCCAGGCTGGCCGAGACCCGGCCGGCCTCGGAGAGGCGCTCACGGACGAGGAGCTCCTTCTCGGCGGCCCGGAGCGCCTCGCGCGTCCGGCGCAGGCTCCCGGCGAGCCGGCTCATCAGCGCGGCGATGACGAAGAAGACGCCCCAGGCGACGAACATCGTGACCAGCATCGAACCCAGCGGCGGCTTGACCACGTGCTCCGGTCCGTAGGCGGGAATGAAGCCGAAGTAGAGGCCGTCGGCGAGGACGCCGAAGAGGATGGCCGAAAGGGACGCGGCCAGGAATCCGGCCCGTCCGGAGATGACCAGGCCCGCCGCGATGATCGGGAAGAGGTACAGGAAGTACATCGACGAGGCGATGCCGCCGGAGATGTAGACGAAGGCGGTGATGAGCAGCAGGTCGAAGACGACCTGGAGGTAGGCCTGGAAAACGAGCCGCCGGCCCCCGGCGTAGAGGGCGAAGAAGAGGGCGGAGAAGACGTAGGCCCCGAGGATGAGGTAGTAGAACGGCAGGTTGGCCGGGGACTCGGGGGACGACAGCTGGATGATGATGGCCGAGACGAGGAGCGAGGTCAGCACGACGAGGCGGTAGATGTTGTAGAGGAAGACGTTCCTTCTATCGACCGCGCTCTCTGTCTTCATCTCCGGGACCTTCCCTCTCGGCTTAGAACTGCTGCATCAGGCTGAAGATCGGCAGGTACATCGAGATGACCAGGCCGCCGACGAGACCGCCGATAAAGATGAGCATGATGGGCTCGAGGATCGAGAGGAGGGAGGCCACGGTGACGTCGACCTCCTCGTCGTAGAAGTTGGCCAGCTTGTTCAGCATCTCGTCGAGCGTGCCCGTGGCTTCGCCGACGTTGATCATCTGGAGCATCATCGTCGGGAACTTGCCGGCCTGCTTGAAGGACTCGGCCATGGTCTTGCCCTCGGAGACGAGCTTGCGGGCCTCGACGATCTGGCTCTCGATGATGACGTTGCCGGCCGTCGTCGAAGTGATCTTCAGGGCCTCGAGCATGGGCACGCCGCCGGAGATGAGGGTCGCCAGCGTCCGGGTGACCCGGGTCATGGCCACCTTGTAGAGGAGATTGCCGAACAGGGGCATCTTCAGCAGGAGCCTGTCGGTCGACCAGCGTCCCGGTTTTGTGCTCCGGTAGTAGCGGAAGGCGAAGAAGAGGGCGATCATGCCGGCGAACATCAGAGAAGATGTACTTCGTGACGAAATCGCTCAGGGCGACGATCATGGCCGTGAGCCAGGGCAGCTCGGCCCCGAGGTCGCGGAAGATCGTGGCGAAGACCGGGATGACCTTCCAGAGCATGAAGATGGTCACGCTGATGGCGAAGATCAGGATGCCGACCGGGTAGATCATGGCCTGCTTGACCTTGGACCGCAGCTTGACGTTCTTCTCGATGAACTCCGACAGGCGCCGGAGCATGATGTCGAGGGAGCCCGACTGCTCGCCCGAGGCGATGAGGTTGCAGTAGAGGTCGTCGAACGCCTTGGGGTGCTTGCGCTTGGCCTGGTTCAGGGTCGAGCCGGCCTCGACGTCGTCCTTGACGGTCTTGATGACGTTCTTGAAGTAGGTGTTCTTCTGCTGCTCCTCGAGGATGCCCAGGCTCTGGATGAGGGGCAGCTCGGCGTCGATGAGGACCGAAAGCTGGCGGCTGTAAACCGCCAGGTCCTTCATCCTGACCTTTTCCCTCTTGAGGAACGGGATCCGGAACCCGCCCTTGGCCGCGCCGATGCTGAGGACCGTGATCTGGTCCTTCTGGAGCATCCGGCCGAGCTCTTCCTTCGACGCGGCGACGCGCTCGCCGCCGACCGTGTCCCCGTAGCGGTTCTTGCCCTTCCAAACGTACGTCGGCATGGTTTACCTCGCTTTTGCGATTCGATTCCCTATTTTCTGTTCGAGCCCGCCGGGCTGCCCGGCGCGATCTTCGCGCCCTCGCGGCGCTGGATGATGTCGGTCAGCTCCTCGGGGAAGGAGCTCATGCTCAGGATCATGTCCAGGCTGACCAGCTTGCGAAAGTACAGGTTGGCCAGGGACTGGTTGAAGGTCTGCATCCCGTACTTCTCCTGGCCCATCTGCATGGACGAGTAGATCTGGTGGATCTTGTTCTCGCGGATGAGGTTGCGGATGGCCGGATTGGGGATCATGATCTCCATGGCCAGGACGCGGCCCTTGCCGTCGGCGCGCGGCAGGAGGGCCTGGGTGATGACGGCCTCGAGCGACATCGACAGCATGATCCGGACCTGGGTCTGGTACTGGGCGGGGAAGATGTCGATGATGCGGCTGATCGACTCGACGGCCGAGTTGGTGTGCAGGGTCGAGAAGGTCAGGTGGCCCGTCTCGGCGACCCGCAGGGCGGCCTCGATCGTCTCCAGGTCGCGCATCTCGCCGATCAGGACGACGTCCGGGTCCTCGCGCAGGACCGAGCGCAGGGCGTTGCCGTAGGACTGGGTGTCGGCGTAGAGCTCGCGCTGGTTGATGATGGCCTTGCGCGGCGTCAGGTAGTACTCGATGGGGTCCTCGATGGTGACGATGTGGACCGGCCGCTCCGAGTTGATGTGCTCGATCATGCAGGCCAGGGTCGTCGACTTGCCGCAGCCGGTCGGCCCGGTGACGAGGATGAGGCCCCGCGGCAGGTAGCAGAGCTGCTGGATGCGCTGGGGGATGCCCAGCTGGGCGAAGCTCCACATCGAGGGCAGGAAGCGGCGGAAGGCCCCGGCCACGGCGCCCTTCTGCATGAAGACGTTGGCCCGGAAGCGGCCGAGCTCCTTGACGCCGAAGGAGAAATCGAGCTCGAGCTTCTCCTCGAACTGCCGCTTCTGCTTGTCGGTCATGATGCTGTAGATGACCTCTTTCGTCTCGGCCGGCGTGAGCGGCGGGTGATCGAGGTCCTTGAGGATGCCGTGGACGCGGATCCGCGGCGGGATGTAGGTCGTGATGTGCAGGTCGCTGGCGTCGCCCTCGACGCAGGCCTTGAGCAGCTCGAATATCGGCTTGGCCATGGGAACCTCCGTAACTAGGGTTAGGCGATCATTCGTCCCGGACGGTCTCGCGCAGGACTTCCTCGACCGAGGTGATGCCGCTCTTGATCTTGATGAGACCGGCGCGGCGAAGGCTCATCATGCCCTTCTCGGCGGCCTTCCGCTTGATCTCCCGGGACTGGGCCCGGGTCAGGATCATCGTCCGGATCTCGTCGTCGATCTTCAGGACCTCGAACAGGGCCGTCCGGCCCTTGTAGCCGGTCCTGTTGCAGGCCTCGCAGCCGCCGGGCTTCATGGCCTGGAGCCCCTTGAGCTCGCTCTTCTGGAAACCCATCTCGAGGAGGGCCGCCTCGGGCAGCGGGTGGGGTTGGGCGCACTTCTTGCAGAGGCGCCGGACGAGCCGCTGGGCGACGACCAGGATGAGCGAATCGGCGATGAGGAAGGGCTCGACGTTCATGTTCTCCATGCGGGTGATGGAGCTCGCGGCGTCGTTGGTGTGGATGGTGGAGAAGACCAGGTGGCCGGTCAGGGCGGCCTTGATGGCGATATCGACGGTCTCCTGGTCGCGCATCTCGCCGACCAGCATGATGTCGGGGTCCTGGCGGAGGAAGGCCCGCAGGCAGGCGGCGAAGGTCAGCCCGATCTCTTCCTTGATCTGGACCTGGTTGATGTTCGGGACGTTGAACTCGACGGGATCCTCGGCGGTCAGGATGTTCATGTCCGGCGAGTTGATGGTCGAGATGGCCGAATAGAGCGTGTTCGTCTTGCCGCTGCCCGTCGGTCCCGTGACCAGGACGATGCCCCAGGGCTTGCCGATGGCGTCCTGGAAGACGGCCAGGGGCTCCTCCTCGAAGCCGAGCTGGGTCAGGTCGAGCTTGAGCATCTCCTTGTCGAGGATTCGGGCGACGATCTTCTCCCCCCACAGGGTCGGCAGGGAGGAGACGCGCATGTCGACCTCCTTCTTCTTGCCGTTGTCGAGGCGCAGGCGCATCTTGATGCGGCCGTCCTGGGGCAGGCGCTTCTCGGCGATGTCCATGTTGGACAGGATCTTGACGCGGGAGATGACCGGGCTGCGGTACTTGAGGGGCAGGTTGACGATCTCGTAGAGGTCGCCGTCCATGCGGTAACGGACGCGGAAGCTCGTCTCGTAGGGCTCGAAGTGGACGTCGCTCGCGCCCCGCTTGATGGCATCGATGAAAGTCTGGTTGACCAGCTTGATGATCGGGGCCTCTTCGGCGTCGCTGTCCGACTCGGTCATGACATCGGTCTGGCTCTCGTCTTCGATGATGTTGACGCGGCCGTCGTCGGCCAGGGCGATGTCCTCGATGATCTTCTTGACCCGGATGGCGTCGGCCGTGCCGTAGTACTTGTTGATGGCGTTGACGACGCCCGTCTCCGAGGCGATGACCGGCTGGATCGACAGGCCCGTCCGGAAGCGGACGTCCTCGATGATCTCGAGGTCGGTCGGGTCGACCATGGCCAGGGTCAGGAAGGACCGGATCCGGTGGATCGGCATGACCAGATACTTCTTGGCCACGTCGACCGGGATGAGGCTGATGACCTCGGCATAGACATCGAACTGGTCGAGATCGATGTAGGGATAGCCCAGCTGCCGGCTGAGAGCCTGGGCGATGTCCTCCTCGGTCAGAAATCCCAACTGGACGAGCGATGTGCCGACCGGCAGACTGTTCTTCTTCTGGAAATCGAGGGCGGATTTCAGCTGATCGACGGAAAGGATCTTTTCCCTAAGAAGAAGCTCGCCCAGGTTGGATGCCATTTTTTATTCCGTCATCTTAATATTTTGGACAATTCCTGTCAATCCAGGGGCAACCGGCACTCCTTCTATCAAGGACGGCCGAGGGGCAGATTTTTCTCTCATCGTGCCTTCCATTCTCCTCCAGCGACAAAATGCGTCAATCACCCGGGGTGAGCATTGCCTGGGTGATATTAGCAAAAATTGTCTCCCCTCGAGGGGTGAGGGATGCCCTCTCTCGGGGCAACGGGGTAACATCTGAAAGGCTTGCCCCCCTGTGGAAGGGCGGCCTTGACACCCCATTTTCTTCACCCTATACTCCGGTTACGGGAAATCAATGACCGATCCGTCGAACTCACCGGCGGGTTCCCTGGCGGTTTAAGATGAAAACAGACCTCCTGTCATTCCACCGAGAGGCGCTCTTCGAGGCCGTGCTGAACACCGTCAGCGATGCCATCACGGTGATCGACAGGGACTTGAAGGTTCTCTTCCAAAACGAGGCCGTCCAGAAGCTCTACGGAGTCAAGGTCGGGGAGACGTGCTATGAGGCCTATCGCGGACGTCGCGAGCCTTGCGAAAATTGCATCATCCTGGACGTCATAAAGGACGGGAAACCCAAAAAGGCACTCCGGGATATCCAATTGCCGAACGGAAACATTCTCTGGATGGAGGTCTTTGCCGGGCCTTACAGAGACCATGAAGGCAACATCGTCGGCGCTGTCGAAGTCGTCCGCAACGTGACGGAACAGATGCGGCTCTCGGAGACCTGCATGACCCTCCGTCGGGAGATCGAACGCCAGGCCCAGTTCCACAATATCGTCACCCAATCCAAGAGGATGAAGGCGATCTTCCGCCTGATCGAACGGGTGGCCTCCACGACGAGCTCGGTCCTGATCACCGGGGAGTCCGGGACGGGAAAAGAGCTCATCGCCCGGGCCATCGTCTTCAATTCGGACAGAAAAGAGAAGCCTTATCTGACGGTCAATTGCGGGGCGATCCCGGAGAACCTGCTGGAATCGGAGCTGTTCGGCCACGTCCGCGGGGCTTTCACCGGGGCCGTCAGAGACCATCCGGGTATCCTCGAGGCCGCCGACGGCGGCACGGCCTTTCTCGACGAAGTCGGAGAGCTCCCTCCGGCGGCGCAGGTCAAGCTGCTCCGTTTCCTCCAGGAAGGGGAAAGCCGCCGGGTCGGGGAGACCAAGGTCAGGAAGCTCGATGTCCGGATCATCGCGGCCACGAACAGGGATCTCGAAGCGGCCGTCCGGGACGGATCATTCCGGGAAGACCTCTTCTTCCGCTTGAACGTCATCCCCGTTTCCCTGCCTCCGCTGCGGGAACGGAAGGAAGACATCCCTCCTCTGGCCGCTCACCTTCTCCAGCGTCTCTGTGATGCCCATGCCCGCAACATCACCGGGCTCTCACCGGAAGCCCTGAGGGCGTTCATGAATTACCGCTGGCCGGGGAATGTGAGGGAGATGGAGAACGTGATCGAATATGCCTTGCACCTCACCGACGAGGGCAACCCTATCCGCCCCGAACAGCTCCCCCCCAAATTATTCACGGACGCCGAAGCGTCGTGGGGTCCCGGCGAATGCGTCTCCATCGAAGAATACACCAAACAGTCCATCGCCCTGCTGCAGGGCGACCATTCTGAAGAGCAGATCGCGAAGATCCTGGGGATCAGCCGGAAGAACCTGTGGGAGAAGCGGAAGCGCTGGAACCTCCTCAGGTCGGGAAAGAACAAGCCGGCCAGCGTTCCCGACAAAAAGACGTGATCGGCCCTTGTTACCAGGGGTAATTCCGGACAATCGCGAATGCTACCTCTGGTAACACACTCCTGATTTCTGCCTCCTCTCTGGGTCGACCCAACGGCCCTATTGTCTACATTATCTGCAATTTATCCGCTTCCTTCATTTTCGGCTTGGCGTGGCATGCTTCCTGCAAAATAAGCCGGTGACAAAGGCTAAAGAAATGGACGAGAACAAGGACCAGCCAAGAAAACTCAGCACCTGCTTCGAGGGGTCGTCCTTCGCAGAGATGATGCAGAAGATCGTGGGCGCGGAAGGGATCGGCTCTCTCAGCGAAGAGATGATGAGGTCGTTGATCGAAAGCTGTTGCGAAGGCAAGGGGGAACCCCAAGAAGCTAAAAAGGAGAAAGGCGATGAAAACGAATCAAAATAACAGGAGGTTTGAAATGATCGATTCTCTCATGAAGCTCCACAAATGCGCCGATTGCTCCATCCGGTGCAAGGCGTCGCGGAAGCCCGGCTCGCTCCTGGCGCGCATTCATCGGTGGCATGCGACCTGGTGGCCCGGCTGGAAGCTCTATCAAGCTGAGCTGGCCGCCCGGGGCGTCAAGGCCGCGCCGCGCGTCTGAGATCCCGGATCCCCGAGAAAGAACCATGATTGGAGGAATGAAAATGAACAAGACGACGAACGATTTCGGAGTTGTCGATCAGTCCGGTATCCGCCGGCAAGGCCAGCGCCTCGATGAGATCGCCCTGGCTCTGGCCTTGATCATGACCGGGGCGTTATGGCTGGCACCCAAGGCCATGTTCCCGGAGGGCACGTGGCTGGTCGGAGTGGGGCTGATCCTGCTGGGACTCAATGCCGCCCGGCGCATCCGCGGCGTCAAGACGAGCGGCTTCGGCATCATCGTAGGCCTCATCGCATCCGCCGGAGGGATCGGTCGTATCCTCGGTCAAGACCTTCCCCTCGTGCCCATTCTGCTCATCATCTTCGGCCTGGGACTGGTCGTCAGGGCCGCCGCCGGCAGCCAGAGGCCTACGGGCATGTCCGACGCCTCGTAAGGGAGGGCCGCCATGAACGTCATGACCGTTATCGCCCACCCGAATCCCAAATCGTTCTGCCACGCCATCCTGCGCCAGTTCGACGCGGGGCTTAAGGAGGCCGGGCACACCAACGACATCGTCGACCTCTACGCAATGAAGTTCGATCCCGTGTTCAGGACCAAGGACTTTGCCAGCTACATCCATGAGAGCATGCCACCCGACATGTTGGAAAAGATGGACTTGATGAAGAGCATCATGGACTTCTGCGGCGGCCCCGTTCAGAGGGTCGTGGCCAAGCTTTGGCTGACGGGGAAGAGCCCGCTGGAACTCGTGAAGATCATCCGGAACCAGATGCCCAAGGACGTCATCGCCCAACAGAAGAAGCTGGCTCGGGCGCAGGGGCTGGCCTTCATCGCCCCGAACTACTGGATGAATTTCCCCGCGATCCTCAAGGGCTGGTTCGAACGGGTCTTCGGCCCCGGTTTCGCGTACAGCCTGACCCCGGAAGGCTGGCGCGGGTCATCCGCCGGCCGGATACCCCTTCTCCGTCACGAGAAGGCCTTGGTCATCAACACGACCCACTTCACCGAAGAGACCTATCAGGGAGAATTCGGAAAAGCGATGGCCAGCATTATCGATAATTGGGGGCTCCGTTTTCCCGGCGTGAAGAAGGTCGAGCACGTCTATTTCTACGGTGCCGACGTTTCGACCCCGGAGATGCGGCGCGCTTGGCTCGACGAAGCCTACCGTCTGGGAAGGGATTACACGGTCAATACGACAGCGCCGAGCTCGACGCGAGCGGCCTGATTCCATGTCTTCAGGCGAATTGGCCGGCGGCCCAGCCCGAAGACCAGGCCCACTGCAAATTGTATCCTCCCAGCTCCCCCGTCACGTCCAGAACTTCCCCTGCGACGAACAAGCCGGGAACCTTCCTGGATTCCATCGTTTTGGAAGAGATCTCGTCCGTGTCCACGCCCCCGCCCGTCACCTCGGCCGCGCCGTAGCCGTCCTTTTTTCGGGGCGTCACCTGCCAATCGTGCAATCGCTCCGCCGTCGCTTTGAATTCTTTTTCGGAGGTCCGGTTCATGGGTTTGGATGGGGAATAGAGCCCGCACCATTTTTTAACGAACCGTTTCGGCAATAATGAGCCGAGGAAGGTGCTCATCTCCGTTTTTTCGTTCCGATGGACCATGAATTCCCGAAGAATGTCCCTTTCGGGGAACAGGTCGATCGAGATCGCCTGGCCGTCTTCCCAATGCGAAGAGATCTGCAGGACGGCGGGCCCGCTCAATCCCCGGTGCGTGAAAAGGATATTTTCCCGGTATTGACGGCGCCCGCATTTCACGATCGCGTCAAAGGCAAGCCCGGACAGGTCCTTGAATCTAGGGAGATCGACTTCGCTCCACAAAAGCGGGACCAGGGCGGGAAAGGGCTCGATGACCTTCAGCCCGAATTGCCGCGCGAGCCGGTAACCCAAGGGGGTGGCTCCGACCTTCGGCATGGCGAGGCCTCCGGTCGCGACCACGAGCGATCCCGATTCGAAACGGCCCCGGCTGGTGACGACTTCGAACAGCTCTCCTTTCGAGACCTCCGCGATCCGGCAATCGAGCTGGATCGAGACTTTCGCCCGGGCGCATTCGTCCTGAAACATCTTCACGATCCCTGCCGCCCCATCCCGGGTGAAGAGCTGGCCCCATTTCCTTTCGACGATCCGGATCTTGTGGCGCTCGAGGAGCGCCGTCATGTCCTGCGGCGTGAAACGGGAAAGCGCGGATTTCGCGAAGTGCGGGTTCGAAGAGAGAAAATGGGTCTCGTTCATGGACCGGTTCGTGAAGTTGCAGGCGCCGCCCCCCGAGATCCGGATCTTGTTCCCAATGGTCCCGGTGTGCTCGAGCAGGACGACCGACCGTCCCCGCTTTCCGCATTCGACGGCGCACATAAGACCCGCCGCGCCCGCACCAAGGATGATCACGTCCTTCTTCACGACAGTCATTATACCAATCTTGCCTTGCGAATAGGGGGCAAGGGCATTATGATGATCTTCAGCAGGAGGTATCCGTATCATGGCCAAGATGAACGTCAGGGCCTCGACATACAGGGTGACGAGAGGGAAGGCGGAGATCGCGAGAGAGGCAAAGTGGCAGAAGACCGCGAAGCTGGCGACAAAGAAACGCCTGGAAGTGAAGAAGCACGAGCCTATAGAGAAGGGTATCGAAGGGAGCTCAGGCCAGGATAAAGCCCCCGAGCCCGTCGAGCCCAAGGCTCCGGACACTAAAAAGGGGCGATAGCCCGAGCCAGATCGCGCTCACTTGTCGGCCCGAGCAGAGGGTTGCCCTTTTAGTTGATCTTCGCACACAGAGAGCACGATTGGAGGGATGGGGACCCCCGACCCGCTGCCGGGAAGGCAGCTGGCCGAGGGTCCTCACTCACGCACGATTCGAGGAGCACCCTGCGGGGAGCGGCCTGGCCGGGGATCCTCTAGGCCTTGGGCTTCAGCGCGAGAGCTACGGAAATATAGCCAATGCCCATGCTGACGAAATTCACGCCCAACAATATGCCCAGCGTCACCGCAGAGACTGCGGGCCAGCCGGCCATGATCATGACAGCCAGCACGATGCTGGCAAGGCCTGAGAACAGCAACCCGCCCCAACCCTTGAGCGGCCGCGCCTCGAAGGCCAAGACGATCTCGTATGCTCCCTGGAACATGAAGATCAGGCCGACCGTGATGGTGAGCGCGGCGACGCCGCCGAGCGGATGGGAGAGCAGATAGATGCCGGCCGCGATGGACAACAGGCCGAACAGAAGGGCCCCGAAGAACGGGCCGGTGCCCTCGATGGAGAACGCGTTGACCAGGTTGATGACACCCGCGATCAACAACACCCAGCCGACGAGCAATGCGACCCCCATCGTGGAAATGAGAGGAAAGACCAACGCGGCGATTCCCAGCACAACCATCGCCAGGCCGATCCAGAACATCTTGCGGGAAGCAGCCCGAAGCCGGTCATGAAACAAGCTACCAACGGACGATTTGTCGTTCATAGAAATTTCTCCTTGTTAAAATCGTTTTTGTCAGTTTATCAGAGCTTGGCTTTCGCCGCCGCAGCCTTTTCCTGGAGGATCTTGGCCTTGGCCTGAGCCTGCCGCTCGGCGGCCAGACGCTTGTCTTTGGCCTTTTGCTGCCGGGCCTGGATCTTGGCGTCGAGCTTGTTGATCTTGTCCATGAGTTTCGCTTTGCGGTCGGCCTTGGCCTCCGCGTGCTCCGCCTTCAGCTGCGCGACGTCGGCCTTCATGGCCGCGACTTCCTTCTCGTCGGCGGCGTCGATCACATCCGAGAGGGCGCGACGGAACACGGAGCCGCCAATGGCTTCCATGCGCGTGTCCAGGGGCGTCGTCCAGTCCTCGTTGATCTCGGCGACCAAAGCCACCTTGTTCGGCGTCAGGGTCTTCGTGACGTCGTCGAGGAAGTCCTCGCCGATGCGCACGTTGTCCAGGTCGTAAATGCCGCCGCCAAGGAAGCCCGCTGTCGCGCCGACCGCCACGCCAACCGGTCCGCCCAACAGCCCGATGAGGCTGCCGAACGACGTCCCGACGAGAGTCCCGATCGGCCCGTGGTCATCCCCTTGCTTCATCGAGACCGTGCCGTCGGCGTGCTTCGCGAGCACGGCGTGGGCGTAAACGGCGATGCTGCCTTCGGCATCCAGGCTCAGGAGAGCCTTCTCGCCTTCGTAGGCCTTGCTTTCGTTGTCGAACACGACTACCACCATGCGATCCATGATCTTTCTCCTTTTTTTAATGTATTTTTGGGTTGAAACCTGCGAGAGGACTGCCTCTCGTGCCTATAAGGCGATGACCCTGGCTGAGCTCGGAGGATCCCGGCTTCCAAGGGTACGCTGCGTTAAGGGGCACGGAATGTCGTACATTCTATTACTCTGATATGCGGCCGTCGGACGGCGCCCCGAGGAGCGTTTTGAATTCCTCTTCCCCGAGGGTCTCGACCTTGAGGAGCCTCTTCGCCACCTTGTCGACCGCGCCCTTTTTCTCCTCGATCAGGCCCTTGACCCTGCCGTAGCAGGCCTTGATGATGCGGGTGATCTCTTCGTCGATGTACTGCTGCGTGGCTTCCGAGTACTCGCGCTGTCCGGGCAACGACTCCCCCGGCAGAAACATCGAGCTCCGTTGCGACGGCAGGACGACGTTGGTGAACTTGTCGCTCATGCCGTAATCCGTGATCATCTTGCGGGCGATGTCCGTGGCCCGGCTGATGTCGTTCGATGCCCCCGTCGAGATCTCGCCGAAGAAGACCTCCTCGCTGGCCCGGCCGCCGAGCAGCACGTCGATCTTGCCGAGAAGCTCCTCCTCGGTGAGAAGGAAGCGCTCCTCGGTCGGGAGCTGGATCGTGTAGCCGAGGGCCCCGATGCCGCGAGGGATGATGGAGATCTTGTGGACGGGGTCGGCCCCCGCGGTCAAGGCGGCGACCGCGGCATGGCCGGTCTCATGGTAGGCGACGATCGTCCGCTCCTTGGGATTGAGCAGGCGGTTCTTCTTCTCCAGGCCGGCCACGACGCGCTCGATGGCTTCATCGAAATCCTTGGGCAGAACCCGTTGGCGGCCGGCCCGGACGGCCAGGAGCGCCGCCTCGTTGACGATGTTCGCCAGGTCGGCGCCGGTGAAGCCGGGCGTCCCCCGGGCGACCTTCTCGAGGTCGACGGATTCATCCAGGACGACTTTCCGCGCATGGACCTTCAGGATCTCGACGCGACCCTTGAGGTCGGGCCTGTCGACGAGCACTTGGCGGTCGAAGCGCCCCGGCCGGAGCAGGGCCGGGTCCAGGATCTCGGGCCGGTTGGTCGCGGCGAGGATGATCACGCCCGACCGGGAGTCGAAGCCGTCCATCTCGACGAGCAGCTGGTTCAGGGTCTGTTCGCGCTCGTCGTTCCCGCCGAGCGTGATGCCGCGGCTCTTGCCGATGGCGTCGAGCTCGTCGATGAAGACGAGGCAGGGGGCCTTCTCGCGGGCCTGCTTGAACAGGTCGCGGACCCGGGCCGCTCCGACGCCGACGAACATCTCCACGAATTCGGCCCCGCTGATCCTGAAGAAGGGAACCTTGGCCTCCCCGGCGACGGCTCTGGCCAACAGCGTCTTGCCCGTCCCGGGCGGGCCGACAAGAAGGACGCCCTTGGGGATCTTCCCGCCGATGGCCTCGTACTTTTTCGGGTTCTTGAGGAAGTCCACGACCTCGACAAGCTCCGCCTTGGCCTCGTCGACTCCCGCGACGTCCTCGAACGTGACGCCCGTGTCGCCCTCGGCGACAAGCTTGGCCCGGCTCGTGCCGAATGCCATCGCGCCCTGCCCGGGGTTGCCGATCTTCTTGCTCATGTAGTTCCAGAACCAGAACATCAGGACGATCGGCACGACCCAGGACAGGAGGGCGCCAAGCCAGGAGCCCTTCGCCGGCGCCGCGGCGTAGTACTCGATGCTCTTCTTATCCATGAGGGGGATGAGGTCCGGGTCCGTTGTCCGGACCGTCCGGAAGGTCCGCGGCACCGTGGCCGGCTTCGGATCGCTGAAACGGGTCTCCTTGTAGGCCTGGAGCCCGGCCCGGGTCATGGAAAATCCGGTCAGGTACTTGTCGCCGATCTCGATCCGGAGGATCTCGCCTGCGTTGATCTTAACTTTGAATTCGCTGTAATCGATGGATTCGATCCTGGGGCGCAGGAAAACGGTGTTGACCAGATAGAGGCCGATGAGCGTGATCAGAAAGTACCAGAGGGAGAAACGGAACTGCTTGGGGTCCATCGGCTTGAACAGCGGGTCGCGCTTCTTGAGGCCCGGCTCTTCGCGGACCTTCTTTTTGCCGGCCTCGAGCACTCTTTCGTCTTTGTCGTTCTTGGTCATGGGAATCTCCTTCGTCATTTCAAGATTGCGGTCGCCGGTTCAACCGGCGCGCCTGGGGTGGGACCGGTCCGGCCCATTCCCGCTCGCCTCGTTTCTATCAAAGCCTCCAGCCTGGGAACGGCCTTCTCTGCTGCGCGCTCTCCGGCGCTGATCGCTTCTTTTCCCTTGAGGTACCCTTTGAGACCCGCGTTGGATGTGACCGGTTCGATCAGAATATCGGGCTTATCTCTTTCGAGTCTTAATTTGATGATCTCCCTCTCGAAGATCGTCACCGTGTGGATCATGATGTCGAGAGAACTCGGGGAGAAGGACTTTGCCGTTCCTTCCTTCTTGAAGAGCTCTCTGATCTTCGAAAAGGCCATCACGTCCCTCTTCATTTCTTCTCTTTCCGTTCGCGAGGCCTTCAGGGGGATCACGTTGACCCCGATGACGATATCCGCACCCATTCTTCTCGCGAGATCGACCGGGACGGGGTTGACGATCCCCCCATCCGTCAAGAAACGATTTTCAGAATAAACGGGAGTGAAGACCGTCGGAATGGAAATGCTCGCTCTGATCGCTTCGATCAGGGGCCCACGGTCCATCACGATCTCCTCTCCCGTGAGAATGTCCGTGGCGACGCACGCAAATCGCCGAAGCAGGTCTTCGATATTGCGATCACCGAGGCCGCCTTTGAGGAATTTCTTTATCGTCTCTCCGCGGGCCAGGCCCGAGCGAGAAAGCGTGGGACGGAACATCGTCGCCGTCATCTTCCAGTCAATACTCAGGGCGACCTCCTCCAATACGCTCACGGCGATTCCGGAAGCGTAGGCGCCTCCTATGAAGGCCCCGGCGCTCGTGCCGCTCACGATGTCCACGGGTATCCCATGTCTCTCGAGGACCTTCAAGACCCCGATATGGGCCATACCGCGGGCGGAACCGCATCCCAGGGCCAATCCGATTTTGGGTTGCTGCCGTTTCATGACGGTTTTCGTGATCTTGCTCATCTTCAGTACCCTTCTTGAGAGGTCCTTACCTGATAGCTGACTGACCGGTCGGTAAACCTGATTCGGC
Organism: uncultured bacterium; assembly: GCA_963743755.1. Classification (GTDB taxonomy): domain Bacteria; phylum Acidobacteriota; class Aminicenantia; order Aminicenantales; family Saccharicenantaceae; genus RBG-16-66-30. The sequence goes on along the minus strand of CAVUQU010000004.1, from coordinate 1,201,799 downwards.
AAGAGCTCATTATTTTCATGATGATTTGAATCCTTAGCCTCGCGGCCCGGTCGTGTTGAGGCTTGATCTCGGAATACAGAATATCGCTTCCCGAGATCATGGACTTGAGGACGACCCGGATCGAACGCAGGAAGGTCTCCTCGAGCTCCTTATCGCTGAGGCCGGAGATCTTCTTGCAATCGTCGTAATAGGTGGAAAAGCAGACGAAGGGGATGATGAAAAGAAGAATTCAAAGAAGACGATATCCTTGGAAACGACAAAATGCTCGTCGGCTTCAGCGATGGCCTTGAAGAGCAGATTGTCGGCGGTTCTCGCCCTCATATCCATGAGGCTGATCAGCGCATTGTGGTGCTTGCTCACCTTGAGCGATTCGAGCATCATGATGCGCAGAATAGGCCGCCTGGCTATGTCGAAGTCGAGCATATGTCGGAAGAACGTCATGGAGCTTTCCAGGAAGTCGCTCATCGCCGCCTTGTCGATGAAGCGCGGCCCGTCGGGTTTGATGTCCAGGCGGCCGTCTTTTATCATTTGAATGATGTTCTTGCTGATGAAGTCCCTGGCGATCGATGTCCAATCCCCCAACATCGATTGGATGAGGTGGTCCAGGATCTCTTCTTTGCTTTTAAAATAATAATAGATAAGCGCCTTGGTGACCTTCGCCCTTGCGGCGATCTCGTTCACGCTCGTCGCGTCGAATCCCTTTTGAGAGAACAACGCGAGGGAGGCATTGATGATACGCTGCTTGGCGTCGGAATTATTAGGCTTCTCTGTTTTCACTTTACACCACTGACTGACCGGTCATTCAACCAAATAATACCAGCTGGTTTTTCCGTTGTCAAGAGTTTTTATTACTTTTTTTTGGACTTCTGGAGTTCTTTTTCCAAGGTCTTCTCAACAACCGATAATACAGGGCGCGAGGCAAGTTTTGGGACCTCGGGCTGCCTCGGGCGGGCCCTGAATGGGCCGGCTTGACATTAAAAGGAGCGGTGATGCATTCTAGAGACCGGACATGGCAAAAGATACTCAAATTTCCCCCATCCTCAGCTATATCGTTGGCGGCGCCGCCCTGGTGATCGTGGTCGCAGGGCTTAAGCTGGCGGCCCCGATCGTCAACCTGGTGCTGATCTCCTTCCTGCTGGCCTTTTCGATCAGCCCCATCCAGAATTGGCTGATCCGGAGGAAATTTTCCAAAGCCTTGGCGGTCATAGTCACGGTCCTCCTCATCCTCGTCGTCGGATCGGGGTTGATCTCCATCCTGGCCGTGTCCCTGTCCGGGCTGATCGGGAAGTTGCCCGACTACCAGGCCCAATTGACGAGCCTCTGGAACGGCGTCACGGCCTTTTTCATCGAGCGGGGAATCGACCTCACGAGCCTGCTCTCCTTGAAGGAGTTCGATCCCAGCCGGGTGGCCGCCGTGGCCGGCAAGATGCTGGAGGCGATTTTGCAGGGGCTGAGCAACAGCCTGTTCGTCGTGATCATCATGGTCTTTGTGCTGGCGGAGCTGGCGTCTCTGCAGTACCAGAATTTCAGGAACAAGTCGGGAAAGACGGGGTTCCAGAACCGGGTGGAGCGAACCATCGGGGATGTGGTCAAGTACATCGCCATCACCGGCGGCAACGGGTTGATCAACGCCGCGGCGAACTTTCTGTTGCTGCTGGCCCTGGGCGTCGATTATGCGCTGACCTGGGCCGTCATCAGCTTTCTCTTCAACTTTATCCCGAACGTCGGGATCGTCATGGCCATCATTCCCCCGGCGATCATCGCCCTGCTCGAGTTCGGCTGGGTGCGGGCCCTGCTCGTCGTCGCCGGATACACCGTCCTCAATTTCATCTGCGAGAGCGTCATCAAGCCGCGGACCATGAAGGCCCGCTTCGACATATCCCCCCTTGTGACGATCCTCTCGGTGATCTTCTGGAGCTGGGTCCTGGGCGCGCCCGGGACGATCCTCGCCGTGCCGCTGACCATCACCCTACAGAAACTGGTGCAGGAACAGACCGGCCGCGGGCAATCGGCCTGACGGGAAGAGTCCTTCGGCGCAGCCTCAGATCACCTCATCAGAGGCCATCCGAGGGAGCGGACACTGACAATGTCCGCCCCCTCTCCATGAGCCTCGATTGCATCTTCGCGCCTCAGAGCTTGGCTTTCGCCGCCGCAGCCTTTTCCTGGAGGATCTTGGCCTTGGCCTGAGCCTGCCGCTCGGCGGCCAGACGCTTGTCTTTGGCCTTTTGCTGCCGGGCCTGGATCTTGGCGTCGAGCTTGTTGATCTTGTCCATGAGTTTCGCTTTGCGGTCGGCCTTGGCCTCCGCGTGCTCCGCCTTCAGCTGCGCGACGTCGGCCTTCATGGCCGCGACTTCCTTCTCGTCGGCGGCGTCGATCACATCCGAGAGGGCGCGACGGAACACGGAGCCGCCAATGGCTTCCATGCGCGTGTCCAGGGGCGTCGTCCAGTCCTCGTTGATCTCGGCGACCAAGGCCACCTTGTTCGGCGTCAGGGTCTTCGTGACGTCGTCGAGGAAGTCCTCGCCGATGCGCACGTTGTCCAGGTCGTAAATGCCGCCGCCAAGGAAGCCCGCGGTCGCACCGATCGCCAGGCCCACCGGACCGCCCAACAGCCCGATGAGGCTGCCGAACGACGTCCCGACGAGAGTCCCGATCGGCCCGTGGTCATCCCCTTGCTTCATCGAGACCGTGCCGTCGGCGTGCTTCGCGAGCACGGCGTGGGCGTAAACGGCGATGCTGCCTTCGGCATCCAGGCTCAGAAGAGCCTTCTCGCCTTCGTAGGCCTTGCTTTCGTTGTCGAACACTACTACCACCATGCGATCCATGATCTTTCTCCTTTTTTTATGTATTTTTGGGTTGAAACCTGCGAGAGGGCGGCCTCTCGTGCCTATAAGGTGATGACCCTGGCTGAGCTCGGAGGATCCCGGCTTCCAAGGGTACGCTGCATTAAGGGGCACGGAGTGTCGCACATTTTATTACTCTGAGCTGCGGCCGTCGGACGGCGCCCCGATGTCGTTTCCCGAGCTCATGGACTTGAGGACGACCCGGATCGAACGTAGGAATGTCTCCTCGAGCTCCTTATCGCTGAGGCCGGAGATTTTCTTGCAATCGTCGTAATAGGTGGAAAAGAAGACGAAGGGAATGATGAAAAAGAAGAATTCAAAGAAGATATTTTCCTTTGCCTCCGCGGCGATCTCGGTCACGCTCGCCGCGTCCAATCCCCTTCGAGAGAAGAGGGAGAGGGACGCAAAGATGCTCCGTTGTTGGGCGTTAGATTTTCTTGGCGTCTCAGCTTTCATCTTGCATCTCCTGACTGACCGGTCAGTCAATATGATAGGCATATGATCTTTACTTGTCAAGGGTTTTTTTTAAATTTCTTATCCCCTAACTGTGTTTCTCGGGGAAAAAGGGAGCGCGCCTGGAGGGACTCGAACCCCTGACCCGGCTTTCGCCTGAACGGCGATCGCCGGAGAGGATCGCTTAGCGCCGGGCCTCGAATCGGAGCCGCTCGGCGTTGGCCTCGACGACGACGTCGTGGAACCCGGCTCTTTCGAGGCGTCCGCCGAACGTCTGAGGATCCAAAGGGACCAAGGTGTCTCCGATATGGATGAGGCGCATCGAAAAGCTGGTCAAGCTATCGACGCCGGCGAACGTGCCCCCGGGCTTGAGGACCCGGGCGACTTCCCGCAGGACCCGGTCCTGCAGCTCCGGCGACGGGACGTGGTGAAGCATGGTCAAGGTCAGCGCCCCCGAAAATCTCGCCTCGGAAAATGGCAGTGACAGGGCGTCTCCCCTGACGATCGCCACGCCGGTGCCCCTGAGCCGCGTCTTCAGGGCCTTGACCAATCTGGGATCGATCTCGACGGCGGTCAGCCTCGGGACGATCCGGCTCAGGAGCTCCGTCGTCAGGCCGGGCCCGGGGCCGATCTCCAGGACGTCGTCACCGAGATCCACCCCCTTCAAGGCGAAGGGCAGGATATTGTCGCCGAGCTTTCTCTTCCACTTCTCCGACCGGCACAATCGTCGATGGAAGAGGTTCACGACCGCGGACGCTCGTAGACGATCCGGCCTCCCACGACGGTCATCGTCACATGGGCGTCCTTGATCTTCGCCGGATCGATCTTGAAGAGGTTCTGGTCCAGAACGACGATATCGGCCAATTTACCCTCTACGAGAGACCCTTTGCTGTCCTCGGCGAACGTGGCATAGGCGCCGTTCCAGGTGAACCCCTTGATGGCGTCTTCCACGGAGATCTTCTGTTCCGGGCGCCAGCCCCGCGGGTTCTTGCCGTCCGTGGTCTGACGCGTGACGGCGGCGTGGATGCCCATCAGGGGATCCAGCGGGGCGACCGGCCAGTCCGAGCCAAGGGCCAGGACGGCCCCATGGTCCAGCAGGGACTTGAAGGCGTATGTCGTCCGGCAGCGTTCGGGACCGATCCTGTTCTCCATCCATCGCCCGTCATCGACGGCATGGTACGGCTGGACCGACGCGATGACGCCCAGCCTCCCGAAGCGCTCGATGTCCTTCTCCCGCAGGTGCTGGGCGTGTTCGATCCGGAAGCGTTTGTCTTTGAGCGAACCGGTTCCGGCCGTGCGCTCGTAGATGTCCAGGATGAGCGCGTTGGCCTTGTCCCCGATGGCGTGGATCGCCACCTGGAGGCCTTCCTCCCCGGCCCGGCGGACCCGTTGTTCCATGATGCCTTCGGGGAACATCTGGGGCGCCAAAAGGCCGCAGGTCCGGACATCGTCCGTGTACGGCTCGAAGAAATAGGCCGTGCTCGCGCCGACGCCGCCGTCGGCGAAAGCCTTCAAGCCGCCGATCTCCAGCCGGTCGTTCCCGAAGGGGGTCTTCAGCCGAAGCTCCTCGAAGATCTCCATCTTGTCGATGGGGATATAGAAATAGATCCGGGTCGTCAGTTGGCCTTCCTGGAGGAGCTTTTGATAGATTTCAAAGCTCTGGCCGAATATGGGGGCTTCGGCCATGTCGTTGGCCGAAGTCACGCCGAATTCCGCGGCATGCCGCAGGGCCGCGAGGGCCGCCTGGGTTTTGACGTTCAAGGTCGGCTCGGGAACGTGCTTCGTGACCAGGGCCAGGGCCGCGTCCCTCACGATCCCGGTCGGCTCTCCCGTGACCGGATCCTTTTTGATCTCCCCGCCCGCGGGCGAGGGAGTGTCCTTCGTGATCCCCGCCAGCTTCAGAGCGAGGCTGTTGGCCAGGGCGATATGGAGATCGTAGCGGGTCACGCAGACGGGGTTGTCGGGCGAGACGGCGTCGATCCATTCTTTCCGAGGAAGGTCCGGCGGTGAGAACTGCTCATGGTCCCAATTGCCTTCGAGGATCCAGTCCCCTTTTTCGAGCTCCCGGGCCTTGGCGGCGATCCGGGCGGTGAATTCCTCGCGGCCGGTCACGTCCCGCAACTGAACGCTGGCCAGGGCCATTCCGCCCTTGAGGAAATGGGTGTGACTGTCGATGAATCCGGGGAGGACCAAGGATTGGCGCAGGTCCACGACCCGGGTCTCCCGGCCGACGAGCTTCTTGATATCGCTGGTTTTGCCGACGCGCGAGATCCGGTCGCCGTCGATCGCCAGGGCCTCGGCCCAGGGATTGGCCGGATCGACTGTCCAGATGGTACCGTTCAGGAGGACCAGATCAGCCATGTTCGCCTCGGATCGCGAGCAGCTCGATCCCATTATAGCCAACGCCAGGATCAGGCAAACGGATTTGATGACGTTCATTCATCATTTCTCCTCTGAGGCCTTTCGAGCTCCCTGAGCCGCGGCCGCTTCGGCGTCCCGGTCGAAGTGGGGCATGGTTTGCGGGATCTCGACGGTCATGTCCAGATAACCGGAATACTGCCCGTCCCGGAACCAGGGGGTTTGAAAGACGAGCTTGCGCCGGCCCTGCTGCTGGATCGTATAGACGTTCTGCTTCCGGCTCGCGAACAGCTCGGCCAGCTTCGTCCGGGCCGGTTCCGGATGGCAGTCGAAGATCAGCGAACCGATCAAACCCCGGCCTCCCCGATCCGCGAACATCCGGACGGCCGCATCGTTCAGGTCGATGATCACGCCGTCCTGGTCGCAAACGGTGATCGTGCCCGGGAATCCCGGGACCCACGGATGTTCCATGACGCTTCGTCCTTTCGTTCTTCCGTTCTCGTTCCCGGCTGGGGGTGAACCGATGTGAACTCGGTCAGCCCTGGCCGCCGACGACGACCTTGCCGTTGACGATGACCGTTCGGACCCGGGCCGCCGTCAGGGTTGGATCGCCGTCGAAGATCACGATGTCCGCGTATTTGCCTTTCTCGAGGGATCCCAGGCGGTCGGCGACACCGAAGATCTCTGCGGCATTGATGGTCAGGGCCCGCAGAGCCGCTTCGGGGGCTAAGCCGTATCGGACCGCAGCCTGGACCGCGGGCAACAGGCCGCCGAGGTCCTGGATCCCTCCGGATTGGAAGGCGATCTTGACGCCGGCTTCCTGGAGCAGCGCGGCGTTCTCGCGCCGCGCGCCGTCCGTCTCGACCGTCGTCCCGAGATCGGTTCTCTGCGCCAGGAGGACCGGGACATTCCCGGCGGCCAGCTGGTCCTTGATCCGCCAGGCGTGCGCGCCTCCGTCGATAACGATCCGGACGCCGAATTCCCTGCCTATCCGGAGAGCGGTCAGGAGGTCGTCCAGGCGGTTGGCAGCGATGACGAGAGGCCGCTCCCCCTTGATCACCGGGACCAAGGCCGCAAGCTGGGGCTGAGGGGAGCTCTTCGCGCCGGGCCCGGCCCGGAGCTCCGAATCAAGATAATGCTTGGCGTCCGACAGGGTCTGCCGCAGGAGCGCCGCGGCGCCCATGCGCGTAGACGGGTAAACCGTCCCTTGTTTCGAACGCGACCTCAGGACGTCCCCGAGGCTGCCGTGGACGGCGGCCGCCGGTTTGACGGCCAGGATTTCCGGGCCCCGGGTGCCATCGAGGCGGATGAACGCGCTCTGACCGGACAGAAGATTGCCTCTCGAGGGCCTCAGCAGGATGGCCGTGACGCCGTCCATCAGGACGGCGGGGATCAACCGGTTCGCCGGATTGAAAGCGTCCAGGGCCCTCAGCTGAGAGGTCACGGGCGCGGCCGATTCATCGTCGTCCCGTTCGACGGTCTCGAGCTCGACGGTTCCCAGGTTCGTGCCGGCGTCGATGAAGCCCGGACAGATGAACGAGCCGTCGGCCTCGATGATCCGGGCGTCCGGCGGGATCTCCACGTCCGGGCCGATCTCCTGGATCTTCCCGTCCCGGATGATGATGACGGCGTGCTCCAGGACCCCCTGGGTCACCGTGTGGATCCGGCCTCCGCGGATGGCCAGCGGGGCTTCGCCCGGGGCCGGCAGGCCGAACAAGGACAGGCAGAGCGCCAAACCCGCGAGCCCGGCGGCCGCGATCGTGATGGGGCTGCGCATCTTGATGCTCCTGCCCCTACAGGCCGTACCCCTTGGCGGTGCCGCCCTCCCCTCGCTGATAGATCAGCTTGCCGTCGAGGAAAACGGCGTCTGCGACCGAGCCCGTCCGGAAGGGATGCCCGCGCAGGATGAGGATGTCGGCGTCCTTCCCCGGTTCGAGGCTGCCGACCCGCGACTCGATGCCGGCGATCCGGGCCGCGTCGATCGTGACGGCCCGGAGGGCGGACGTCTCGGGCATCCCGTTGCGGCAGGCGTAGGCGGCGACTTCGAGAAGATCGCCTCCCGCCGTCCCGGCGGCAGGCCACTGCCACAGACCGTCCTCGGCCCGGAAGGCCAGGGGGATCCCCGCTTTGGCTAAAGCGGCGGGGTTGCCGTCGCTGAAGCCCGAGTCCTCGATGTTCCCGACCCCTCGGAAGATGTCGCCGAGGATGACCGGGATGTTCCTTTTCTTGATCTCGTCGACGACGGCGTAGGCTTCCGTCGCCCCGTCCAGGATCGCCTTCAGCTTGAACTCGTCGACCAGCCTCAGGGCGGTCATGATGTCATCCTTCCTGTCGCAGTGGATGATCACCGGCATCTCCCCCTTGACGACGGGGACGAGGGCTTCGAGATGCAGGTCCCGCGGCGGGGCGGGGCTCTTTTTGTCCTTCTTGCTCGCCTCGAGCGCGTCCCGGTACTCCCGGGCCTTGGTCAGCGTTTCCCTGACCAAGGCGGCGATGCCCATCCGCGTCGACGGCATCTGCTGCTTCCTCCTGGCCTTCGATCCCAGCCCGAAGACCATGACCGCCTGGTCCTTGATGATCATCCGGTCCACGACGTCGCCCCGGGTCTTCAGAGCGAGGCCGCGGCCGCCGATGACGTTCAGGTCCCCCGGCGTGACGAGGGCCGACGTGACCCCGAGCTCGGGGAGCAGGTAGAAATGAGGCGCTTGAGGCTCGACCGCGTGCTTGGCTTCGATCTCGGGCGTCACGGGCTTGGAGGTCTCGTCCGTCGAGCTCTGCATCCGCCAATTCGAGGTCAGGCCGAGCTGGGTCCGGGCCAGGACGAGGCCCGGCATGACGACGCGGTCGCCGGCGTCGACGACCGGATAGCCCTCGGGGATCGGGAGGTCCTTTCCGACCTTTTCGATCTTCCCGTCCCTCACCAGGACGATGCCGTTCGGGACGGGCTCGCCGGCCATGGTGTAGATCAGCCCTCCCCGGATCGCGTAGGCGCCGGCTGTTTTCGCGGCGGCCGTCAGGGTTAACGGGCGCGTCGCCGGCGGCGGGGACGGCCGGGACGGAACACCCCCGCCGGGGCTCTTCTGATATTCCACTTTGCCGTCGATGAGCACCGTTTCGACGGTCGTCAGGAACTCGAAGGGCTCGCCGTCCAGCAGGACCAGGTCGGCGTCCTTGCCCGGCTCGAGGCTCCCGATCCGGTCGCCGAGGTCCACGGCCTCGGCCGCGTTGATCGTGATGGAGCGAAGGGCGTCGTCTTCGCTCATGCCGTAGCGGACGCAAAGGGCGGCCGATTCGCGGAGGTTCTGCTGCTTGGCGCTGCCGTCGATCTGCAGCGAGACCTTGAGGCCGGCCCTGGCCAGGATCGCGGGCACGTTGGCGAACTCGAGGGAGTTCTGGTAATAGGTGTCGAAGAGGGCGGGGCCGACGTTGTAGTAGATGTCCTTGCGCTTGGCCAGCTCATCGACGATCAAGTACGTTTTGTCGCAGTGCCCGAGGCTCAGGCGCAGGTGGAATTCGTCGGCCAGCCGGATGGCGGTCATGGCCTCCGAGGCCGTATAGACGTGGATATGGACGGGCATCTCCCTTTTGAGGACCCGGACCAGGGTCTCTTTGCCGTAGTCCCTCTTGGGCGGGGCGGGGTTCTGGCCCCGCTTCTTGTCGGCTTCGTATTTGTCCCAGGTCTTTTGGTATTCCTGAGCTTCGACGAAAGCCTGCCGGGCCACGTGATAGACGGCCATGACGGTGGAGGGCATCTGCTTGAGCCCGGCATAGTAACCCGAGGGATTGCCTTCGATGGCCATCTTCAGGTCGCAGTCCTCCACGAGGACCATCTCTTCCGGCGGGGCTTTCTTGAGCTTGACGGCCACGCTCGTGCCGCAAATGACGTTGAGGCTGCCCGGGCGGGAGATGACCGTCGTGACCCCGGCGGCCCGGGCGGGCGGGATCGACAGGTCGTCGAAGTTGAATCCCTCGAAGGCCCGCACCTGCGGGGTGACGGGGTTCGTGGCCTCGTTCCCGTCGTAGTTCTCCTCGACCAACGGGATCCCGTAAACGCCCATATGGCTGTGCAGGTCGATCAGGCCGGGGATGACGACCTTGGCGGCGATCTCACGGGCCCCGGCCGGAGTGGCGAGGCCGGTCCCGATCCGGACGATCTTCCCGTTCTCGATCACGATCACGCCATGCTCGATCGTGCCCTTCGTCGCCGTATGGATCTTCTCGGCTTTGATGACAAGGATGTCCGCAGCCGTCCCCCGTGAGGGGCTCAGGAGCAACCCCAGGACCAAGAGAAGGCGCATCGCACCGGAGGTTATTGGCTGAAAGTGGGCCATCGTCGGACTCCTCCCCTCAGGAAAAAGGGGGCCCCTCCGCCGGAGGGGCCCCTCATCCTGCCGTTAATCTCGATCAGAAATCGAACTTCACCCCGAGCCGGAAGACCCGGGGATCGCAGACGTACAGGGGCAGGCCCATGTCGTCGCCATAGAACACTTGGACGTAGGTCCCGTACTGGCCCCAGGGGATGGCCTGGTTCAGGACGTTGAACACGTCCAGCATGAGCGAAAAGCGCGTGCCGCCAAAAGCGAAGGACTTTTCGAGCCGGAAGTCGAGGCTGTTATTGGCCTTCATCCGGGTCGAGCCCGAGGGTTCGAGGAGCAGATAGGGCTTGGTGGCCTGATCCACTTCCGTGAGCGTGGTCGTCTTGGTCCAGGTCCGTCCCGAGTTGTAGGTGTAGACGGCGCTGGCGTTGATGTCCCACGGGAGGATGTAGGTCGCCATGAGCTTGAAGATGTGCGGCGGGCTGATGGAGGACCGGCCGTAGAGATTGATCTGGAGGTTGGGATCGTAGTAGTTCCCGGTCCCTCCCGTGCCGTACGATCCCGTCGCCGTGTGGGCGTTGGAATAGCTGCCCTCCTCCTTGCTGTAGGTGTAGGAGGCGAACATCTGCCACTTGTCCGCGAACCGCTTGTTGAGGGCGAACTGGATCGCGGTGTACTTGCGGGACGGATCGACCATGACGATGTCCGGATCCGCCGCCCCGATATCCCGGCCGACTTTGGGATTCGTGATCAGGTAGTGAGGCTGCGTCCCGACATTGGTCTGGTTGTAGACGGTCATGGCCTCGCCCGTGAGGGGATTCGTGTAGTCCACGGGCTCGAACGTGGCGTTGAGATCGACCGTGTCGATGATGTTGAGCCATTTCTTATAGATCACCGTAACGCTGGCCGACAGGTTCGGACCGAGGATCTGCTCGAGGCCGAGGACGGCCTGGTTCATCGACGGGACCTTGATCGCAGGATCGACGGAATAGAGGTCCTCGCCGTAGACCGTGTACCAGTAATCGAGGGTGTCGAAATCGGGGGTCAGGTAATAGATCGTATCCCCCTGGGGCGTCAGGTTCCAGAAGTTGTAGGAACGGGTCCCTTCGTAGTACTTGCCGAAATGGGCCTTCAGGACCGTCTTCTGCCTTCCGGTGACATCCCACGCGAAACCGATCCGGGGCTCGAGGCCCTGGTGCGGCTTCCAGACCGTTTCGTCGATGCCCGGCACCGTGCCTCTGGCGATGTTGTAGCGGAGGCCCGGATTGATGGTCAGGGTCTTGCCGATCTTCCAGTCGTCCTGGAGATACCAGGAAAGCAGCCAGTTGTCGAAGCCCTGGTAGCCGTGCTGGGCGAAGGCCATATAGGGCTCGTTATCGAGGGTGTAGTAGGCCACGCCGCCGGGGAGGGTCATGTCCCAGTACCCGCCGCTGCGCTCGGCCTCGAAGCCCGCCTTGAAGTCGTGGGAGCCGGCGAGGTCGTCGACCGCCTGGGTGAAAGCCGTCCTCATCGTATATTTATGGTCCGGCTGGTACGACCACCAGTAGCAAGCATGGGTTCCGTTGACGAGGTCCCAGAATCCGGATATGTCGTGGTCCTTATGGGAGGGATAACGGGCCCAGCTGCCCCAATTGGCGCCGATCTTGAACTCGAGGGTGGAATTCGCCGAGAACGTATGGAGATAGGAGACGTTGGCCAGATTGGATTTCCACTTGTCGTCCCAGTTGCCGTCGGCCGTGACGAGGTTGTCCATCTGGGTCCTGAGGGCCGAGTAGGTATGGGTCTCGAAAGAGGCCTGGATGCGGTCCTGCTGGGAGGGCTGGAAGGTAAATTTGGAGAAGAACTTCGGCAGGGTCCTCGGGCTGTTCTTCCCCGTCGACTCCAGCATGATGGTTTCTTTGTTGTATTCGACGCCGCCGAAGAACCACAGCCTGTCCTTGATGATCGGGCCGCCCAGATGGAAGCTGCCTGTGAAGTCGTTCGAGGAGGGCGTTTCTCCCAAGAGCCGCCAGGTCTCGTCGCTGGCGCTGACGTTCGAGCTCTGCCAGGACTTGCCCCGGTACAGGACCTGCGCGTCGCCGTGGAACTGATTGCCGCCCGATTTGGTGATGATGTTGACGTAGACGCCGGTGAAGCCGCCGTATTCGGCCGGCGCACCCAGGCCGACGACCTGCTGCTCCTCGACGACGTTGTAGGCGATGGGTGTCGAGTACTGGCCGCCCCCGAACCAGGCGCTGCTGACCTCGGTGCCGTCGATGGTCCAGGAATTGCCGACCTGGTCGCCGCCGCCGTAGGCGCTGAGCTGGGTCACGCCCGGAGCGAGGTTCAGGATGGAGTGCGTATCCTGGGACGTGGGGAGCTTGAGCAAGAGGTCCTTGGTGATATAGGTCTTCGCCAACGACGCGTCGTTGATGTCGATGATCGGGGCGGCCCCGATGACCGTCACTTCCGTCTCGATCTTGGCCGCGGCCAGAACGAAGTCAATGGTCGCGGTCATGCCCACGTGAAGGCTGACATTCGAGAACTTTTTCGGGGAGAACCCGCTCATCGTCGCTTCGACTTCGTACAACCCCGTGAGGAGCCCCCTGAATCGATAGCGCCCGTCCTGATCCGTGACGGCCGCCGGCTTCCCCATGACGCTCGGAGAGCTCACCGTGACCGAAGCGCCGGGAAGCGGGGCCCCCGTGTCATCCGTGACCTGGCCCTGGATCGACGCCGTTTCCCTTGTTTGGGCCGAAAGGGAAGCGGCGACCAGGAGCAAGATCGCCAAGGCCGATGCCCAAGACCGCTTTGAAGCCGACATCTTCACCTCCTCCATAAATTTTTTTATTCATGAAAACAGCCGAAACCCGGCCAGACGGGCCAAGGATGGAACGGTAGGGCGCCGGCTTCTTCATTTGATGACCGCGGAAATATCCCGTCCGAGTTTCAGAAGGGGCTTGACATATTTCCTCTCGGCCTCTTCCAACGAGGCCTGAGAGGTCAGGAAATCGAACGAGACCGCGCCGATGGGCCGGTTCGTTCTCTGATCGAAGAACGGGGCGGCGATCGTGATCAGGCCGTTGATATACTCTTCGTCGTTCGTCGCGTAGCCGCGCTTGCGGACCCTTCTCAAGTCGGCCAGGAGCGCCCGCCTGTCGGTGATGGAATTCCTGGTCCGCCCGACAAGGGGCATGTGCTCCAGGAGGACGACCAATTCATCGTCCGGGAGGTAGGCGAGGATGGCCTTCCCGAGGCCCGTACAATGGATGGCCGGATTGATGATGAGGGCCTTGTAGACCGGGGAATCCTTCGCGCCCCGGAAGTAGAGCTGGAGAAGGGCCCGCTCCTCGAGAACACAGGAATCGACGCTGATGTTGTAGCGCTCGTTGACGTCGTCGACGAAAGGCTTGACGACGTCCAGCAGGCTGAAGCTGTTGACGATGCCCAGGCCCAGCAGATAAGCCTTCTTGCCGAGCGAAAGCGTCTTCTGCTTCGCGTCCTTGTCCAGATAATTGAGCTGAACGAGCGTGTTCGTGAACCGGAACGCCGAGCTGGGGCTGATTTTCAGAGCGTCGGAGATCTCTTTCAGGGTCAGGCTCTTGTGCTCGGGGTCGAAGAGCCGGAGGATCCGCAGGCCTTTGGCGAATGGCTCGGAGTAATAGGGCCGGGCTCGGATCGTTCCTTTGGCGGAGCCGGTCATAGCATTATGATATTCGTAATCTCATTCTTACATTCATAATCATGAGGGAAGCCCGGGGTCCTTGTCAAGCGCTTTTTTCCACCCGATTCCGACGCGGGCGCGGCGCCGGTCAGGGCCCGAGGCGGGGTTTGATCTCCACGGCCTGTCGCGCGCAGGATAGACACGCGAAGCAGCGCAGACATCGTGCGCTGTTCATATCCTTTTCCGGATCCAGTCCCGCCGGACAGACCTTATGGCATCGCGCGCAGTCCGAACATCGGTCCTTCCGAACGCCCGGGCGGAGGATCGCGATCCTGTTGAAGAGACCGAGGAGCGCCCCCAGAGGACAAAGGACCCGGCACCAAGGACGGTTGAACACGAAGATGGCGCCCAGGAAAAGCATCAGGATGATTAGCTTGGGAGCGTCAGGCCAGATCGCCGGACCAGCCTGGACGGCGGTCTTGATGAGCCGCGGGACGGAGACCTCGAGCCCCGCGGCAGGGCAGATGCGGCAGATGAACAACGCGTGATCGCCCCCGAACACGACCGGCACGGCCAGCACGGCCACGGCCAGGACGACATAGCGGAAATGGCTCGCTCCCTGCGGGATCCGCCACCGGCGGATCGGGACCTTCGCGGCCAGGGATTGGAGCCAACCGAAGGGGCAGGCCCATCCGCAGGTCAATGTTCCCACGCTCAAGCCGACGACCACGAGCGTGCCTAAAGCCGCGACTGGGAGGACATGCAGGGCGCCGGCGCGAGCCATCGCGCCGATCGGACAGGCGAAGCTGGCGAGCGGACAGGCGTTGCAATGGAAGACGGGCGCGCAGACGCTGAACCAATGGAGGGGAGCCAGCCAGATCGCCGCGAACAGGGCTTGGATACGGTCCCGGTGGACGAGAAGGCGGGCGAACACCCGGGTCAGCCCGTCGGGGGTCTTGGCGGCGATCCTCATCTCGCCGCGGGCCTTCTTCGCTTTTCCCAATCCGCGATCGAAGCCAGGGCCCGGGCCTTCCGGGGGCCATCCGTATCCGGGGCGGCCGACACATACGCCCGCATCCAGCGGATGGCCTCGCCGTGTTCGCCGGTTTTTGCGAGGATCAGCGCGTAGGCATGGTAAGTGTCGGCGCACGGATGGCGCTCCGACGCTTCCTTGAGCGCCAGGCGCGCCTTCGCGAGCTGGCCCGTCCTTTCGTAGATCTGGCCGATATCCAGATCGAAGGCATATTCGCCGGGGAATTCGTCCTTCAATTTCCGGTAAGCCGCCAAGGACTCTTCGGTCCGGCCGACGGCGGCCAGGGCAAAGGCCCGCCTCTGGCGAAGGGTCCTGTTTTCCGGTTCGATCCTCAAGGCTTGCTCATAATAGTCGAGTGCTTCGCTCCATTTCCCGAGCATGGCCGAAGCGCTTCCGGAAAGGAACAGGGCATCGAAATCGCTCGGCTGCAGCTCGAGAAGGACCTGCGCGGCGCCGAGGGCCTCGTTCCAGCGTTCCGCCTTGAGATAGAAGCTCATCAAGCGTGACAGCACCAGGTCGGACGTCGGGAACCTGTCCCTGGCTTTTTCCAGCCACTCGATGGCTTCCTTGGTCCTATCCATCCTCATCAGCACGAATCCGGCGCTGACGGGGTACGAGGGAACGTCGGGGTTCCGCCGCGCCAATTCGCTGTAGCATTTGAACGCTTCGCCGAAGTTCCCTTCGCCCTCCATCAAGCTGCCGCGATAATGAAGAAGATAATCGTCGATCTTGTCTTTGGGATCGGCTTTCGGGCGGGTCTCCGGCGCCTCCGGCCGCCCCGCGCCCAGATATCCCAGCGATCTCAGCCTTTCCTGGTCTTCGGCGGACATCCGTCTTTTCGGCGACGGCGCCGGGCGCGAAGAATCCCGGACGATGTCCCGCAGCTCCTGCATCATCTTCCGAGACTGGGCCGGCGCCTTCTGGAACAGATCGTTCGCCTCATGCGGGTCGCTGGCGAGATCGTAGAGCTCGGGCCGGGGGGCTTGGATGAATTTCCACCTCCCGTCCGTGACGGCCTTCAGCTCGGACCAGCCGAAATTCTCGAACGGATAATGGGTTTCAAGGTAGGCCGGCAGATCGGCGCTCTTCCGGCCTGTGATCCACGGCAGGAGGGAAACCCCCTGTACGGCCTTGGGGACGGGCAGGCCGGCCAGCTCGAGGACGGTCGGCATGATGTCCGTCAGCCTGACCGCGGCCGGGACGACCTTCCCCTGGGGCAACGCCTTTCCGTTGACGAAAAGGAGCGGGACCCTCATCGTGGCCTCGTAAAGGAAAAGGCCGTGATCGATCTCCCGATGCTCTCCCAAGGCTTCGCCGTGATCCCCGGCGACGACGATCAGGGTGTCGTCGAGGATCTTCTCTTCCTTCAGCTTCTCCAAGATGCGTCCCAATTCGGAATCCATGAAGGCGATCTCGCCGTCGTAGGGGCTCTTGGACCGCATCCCCTTGAACGGGGCCGGCGGATCATAGGGAAGATGGGGATCGTAAAAATGGACCCAGGCGAAGAACTTTTCGTCGGCGTTCGCGGCCAGCCAAGGCAGGAAGGCCTCGACCACCTCCCGGGCGGTCCGTTCGGAACGATAATTCTTGAGGATCTCTCCTCTCTTTAGATCGTCGTCATAGCGCTCGAAGCCGCGATCCAAGCCAAAACGCGAATCCAGGGTGAAGGAAGCGACGAAACCGGCCGTTCTGTACCCGGCGCTCCGGAACGTCTCCGCGAGGGTCGGGATCCCCTCCTCTAAATAGTAGGAGCCGTTGTTCCGCGCCTGATGATAGAGGGGCAGGGTCCCCGTCATGACCGAGCAATGGGAGGGGAACGTGAGCGGGACGGGCGTGTAGGCCTTGAGGAACCGGACTCCCCTTTCGGCCAGGCCGTCCAGGTGAGGGGTCACGGCATCCGCGTGGCCGTAACATCCCAGTCGGTCGGCGCGTGTCGTGTCGAGGGTTATCAAGAGGACATGCCGGACCTCGGTCCCTTTGAGGGCTCCCGGCGAGCCCGGCGACGAGGCCGAGAGGAAAGCCAGCATCGCTCCGAACCAAGCCAACTTCTTCCGGCGCATGGTCCCCACTATTCCACAAACTCCCGTTTTGGTAAAGAACGCGGCATGGATTCGCGACGGGCGGCGCTTCAGAAAGGAACGCGCGCCTGGAGGGACTCGAACCCCCGACCCGCTGCTTAGAAGGCAGCTGCTCTATCCACCTGAGCTACAGGCGCGTCGAGGACGCGGGAAGAAAATCGGGGAGAGCGGATTTGAACCGCCGACCTCCTGCTCCCAAGGCAGGCGCGCTAGCCGGGCTGCGCCACTCCCCGTTCCGTTCAGCCACGGAATCTTAACAGCTCGCCCCCGGGACGGTCAAGAGAAGAGGAGGGGTCAAACCTACTTTTTACGCAGATTTAGATCCTATAACGTCAGCGTAAAAAGTAGGTTGTGACCCCTTCTTCTAATGGCGGCCGATGGTCTTGTCGATGAGCGACCGCTCGACGCGGACGACGATGGGCCGGCCGTGGGGGCAAAGCGCCGGTTGGGAGGTCTTGAACAACTCCGCGACGAGGTAACCCATCTTCTCCGCGCGTCAGGGGCTCCCCGGCCTTGATGGCCGACTTGCAGGCCATGGTCGCCAGCATCCGCTCGCGCCGGTCCTCGGCCGCGGTCCCGGCCGCCTCCTCGAGCAGGCCCAGGAAGATGTCGCCGGCCTCCTCCGTTTTAAAGAGGTCGGGGTATTCCTTGAGGGCGTAGGAACGCCCGCCCATGGCCTCGACCCGGAAGCCGAAATCCTCGAACAGGGCCGCGTTGGCCTCGAGAGCGACCGCCGCCGACGGGGCCAGCTCGAGCAGGGGCGGGATGAGGAGCGTTTTCCGCGGCCAGGCCTTCATCCGGTCGATCTCCCGGTACTTGTCGAAGAGGACCCGCTCGTGGGCGTTGTGCTGGTCGACGACGAGCAGTCCGTCCTCCGCGGCCACGATGATGTACATGTTCGCGTATTGGCCGAGGACGACCGGACCGGCCTGTCCCTGAGCGGCACCTGCGACCGAGCACCGTCGGCCCGGATCGGGGACACGACCCCGGTAGAGCCCTCCCGGACCGTCCCGAGCTTCGACGGGCCTGTCCCCTATCGGCCCGGCCCCGATGGCGTCCGCCCCGGCCGGCTCGAATCCGAGTCCGGGGCCGGATAGTCCCCGCGCCCTTCGGCGATCCCCACCGACGGGATCCGCCGGCCGTCCATGGGCACGACTTCCTTGATCGTGTGCCCGCGGGCCGCCCCCTCGCCGACGGCCCGGAGGACGAGCCGGAAGACGATCTGGGTTTCCTTGAACCGGACCTCGGACTTGGCCGGATGGACGTTGACGTCGACTTCGGAGAAAGGCAGGGTCAGGAAGAGAAAGGCCTCCGGCGACCGCCCTTTCTCCAGGATCCCCGTATAAGCCTGGCTCAGCGCGGCCATGAGGATCCTGTCCTTGACCGGCCGTCCGTTGACGAAGAAGTACTGGACGGTCTTGTCGGGCCGCCCGGCCAGAGGCAGCGAGGCCAGCCCCTCCAATCGGGCCTCCCCGTCCGCCGCGGCGACGTCCATCAGCCCGTCGACCATCTTCCGGCCGAAGATCTGGAACACCCGTTCCCGGAGGGTCGCGACCGGCGGGCAGGCGACGATCTCGCGCGTCCCGTGCACGAGCGTGAAGCGGACGCCGGGCGAGGCGAGCGCGGCCTGGGTGATGTACTTGGTCACGGGCCCGAGCTCGGACTGGCCCGAGCGGAGGAACTTCCGCCGCGCCGGCAGATTGAAGAACAGGTCCCGGACCTCGACGCTCGTGCCGCGCGGGAAGGCGATGTCGGTGACCGAGACGAGGCGTTCGCCCTCCCGCTCGATCATCGTGCCGCGGTCGGCTGACGCCGTCCGAGGTCCGGAGCGTCAGGCGGGACACGGCGGCGATGCTGGCCAGGGCCTCGCCCCGGAAGCCGAGCGTCGCGATGTGCTCCAGGTCCTCTTCCCGGGCGATCTTGCTCGTCGAATGCCGGCGGAAGCAGAGCGCGGCGTCCTCCCGGTCCATGCCGGCGCCGTCGTCCCGGACCTTGATCAGGGCCTTGCCGCCGTCGACGAGGTCGACGCGGATCTCCGAGGCCCCGGCATCGAGGGAGTTCTCGACGAGCTCCTTGACGACCGAAACGGGCCTCTCGACGACCTCGCCCGCGGCGATCTTCTGGGCGACGTCCTCGGGCAACAAGTGGATCTTTTTCATGCGACGATCTCGCCCTCCGTTCTGTGCGGCAATACCCTTCGGATCGCGACGCGGACGCGCTCGCCTTCCCGCGCGGGACAGGCCGGGACGGCCACCCGCACGGCGTTGCCCGTCATGATCCCGGCTTCCCCCTGCTCCGGCCTGGCGATGACCACGCCGTCGAGCGTCCGGCCCATGAAGCGCCGCCGGAAACGGAGGTCCTTTCCGGCCGAAAGCCGGCGCAGCGCTTTCGCCCGTTCCGTGACGACTCCGTCCGGAAGCGCGGGACGGAGCGCGGCCGGGGTGCCCCGGCGCGGCGAATAGGGGAAGACGTGGAAATAGGACAGCGGGGAAGCGTCGAGAAAATCTCTCAGCTCCGCGAAATCGGCCTCCGTCTCGCCAGGGAAGCCGACGATGACGTCCGCGCCGATGGCCGCATCCGGCGCGAGGCGCCGCAGCTCGGCCAGGACCGCGGCGGACTCCCCTGCTCCGGCGGTCCGGCCCATCAGCCGCAGGATCCGGGCCGACGCGTGCTGGAGCGACAGGTGGAAGTGCGGACAGATCGTCGGGCTCGCGGCGAGGTGGGCGATGAGCTCCGTGCCGGTCTTTCGGGGATCGAGGGAGCTCAGCCTGAACCGGGAGGCCGGCGCCGCGGTCCCCAATCCCCGCGAGGAGGTCGAGAAGGGTCGTGCGGGGCTCGAGGTCCTCCCCGTAGGAAGACAGATGGATCCCGGCCAGCACGATCTCCCGGAAGCCGCGGCCGGAAAGGTCTCTCGCTTCCGCGACGACGCGGTTCGGCGCGACGCTCCGGCTCTTCCCCCGGACGGAGGGGATGACGCAGAACGTGCAGCGGTCGTCGCAGCCATCCTGGACCTTCAGGAAAGCCCGGCGGCGGAACGCGGCGTCCGTTCCGGGTCCGGCGACGTGTCCGTGCCTGCGCTCGCGCCCGCGGGCACTCTCCCCATCCCGCGATCTCGATGAGCCTCGCGGCGATCCCCTCCTTGGCGCTCTGCGGCAGGACGGCGACGACGTTGGGCATCGCCGCGATCTCGGCGGGGGCCCTTTCGGCCAGGCAGCCCGTGACGACGATCCGCGCCGCGGGATTGATCGCGGGCGACGCGGTCCGGATGAACTTGCGGACGTCGCGGTCGGCCCGGCCGGTCAGGGTGCAGGAATTGACCAGGACGACGTCGCTCCGGTCCCACGCGCCGTCCAGGCACAGGCCGCGGGCCCGGAAAGCGTCGGCCCAGGCGAAGGCCTCGGCCTGGTTGACGCGGCAGCCGAAGTTCCGGACGGCGAAGGAGGGCATCGCTCCGGTCTAGAGCTTCTCTTTGAGCTTGACGGAGGCGGCCTCGACCTTGGCCGCCATTCCGGCCCGGTGGGCGGCGAGCTTGGCCCGCAGCCCCTCGTCCTTGAGGGCCAGGATCTCGACGGCCAGGATGGCGGCGTTGGTGCCGCCGTGCTTGCCCAGGGCCATCGTGGCCACCGGGATGCCCTTGGGCATCTGGACGGTCGAGAAGAGGGCGTCCATGCCGGCCAGCGCATCGCTCTCGACGGGGACGCCGATGACGGGCTTGAGCGTGTGCGCGGCGACGACGCCGGCCAGGTGGGCGGCCTTCCCGGCGACGGCGATGAAGACTTCGGTCCCCGCGGCCTCGGACGATTTCACCAGGCGGAGCGTCCGCTCCGGCGACCGGTGGGCCGAGGTCACCTCGAGCCCGAACGGGACGCCGAACTCCCTGAGGACGGCCAGGGCCTCGTCGATCGTGCCGAAGTCCGACTCGCTGCCGAGAAAGATGGCGACCTTCATGTCCTGTCCTCCTTGACCGCGCCGATGTCCCGGCGGAAGTGCATGGCCTCGAAGTAGATCCGGCCGCAGGCGTCGTAGATCCTGCCCATGGCCCCGGCCAGCGTCTCGTCGGTCGCGCAGACGTCGAGGACGCGGCCGCCGGTCGTGTGCGTGACGCCGTTCTCGAACTTGGTCCCGGCGTGGAAGACGGTGACGCCGGGTAGAGCCTCCGCCTCGGCCAGGCCGGAGACGATCTTGCCTTTCTCGTAATGAACGGGGTAGCCGCCCGAGGCCAGGACGACGCAGCCCGAGGGCTTGGCCGACCAGCGGACCTCGGTCCCCAGGACGTTCTCGTCGACCGCCGCGTCCAGCAGGTCGACCAGGTCGCTCTCGAGCCGGAGCATCTGGGGCTGGGTCTCCGGGTCGCCGAAGCGGCCGTTGAACTCGAGGACCTTCGGCCCGTCCACCGTGATCATCAGGCCCGCGTAGAGGACGCCCTTGAACTTCCGGCCCTCCTCGAGCAGGCGGGTGACGGTCGGTGTGATCACGGCGGACATGACCTCGTCGAAGAGCTTCCCGGTCATCAGCGGCGACGGGGAGATGGCCCCCATGCCGCCCGTGTTCGGGCCCTTGTCCCCGTCGTAGGCCGCCTTGTGGTCCATGGCCGTGACCAGGGGCTGGACCCGCAGGCCGTCGGAGACGACGATGAACGAGACCTCGCGGCCGCGCAGGAACTCCTCGATGACGATGCGGCGGCCGGCCGCCCCGAACTTCTTCTGGACGATCATCTCGCCGGCCGTGTCCTCGGCCTTCTTCTGCGTGGCGCAGACGACGACGCCCTTGCCCGCCGCCAGGCCGTCGGCCTTGACGACGACGGGGAACGCGAACTCGCCCGAGGCCAGGATCTTCTTGGCCTGGTCGAAGCTGTCGGCGACCTTGAACCGGCCGGTGGGGATGCGGTGCCGGGCCATGAACTCCTTGGCGAAGACCTTGCTGCCCTCGATCTCGGCCGCCTTCTTGGACGGCCCGAAGACGCGCAGGCCCCGCTTCTCGAATTCGTCGACGATGCCCATGGTCAGCGGGACCTCGGGGCCGACGACGGTCAGGCCGATCTTCTCGCGCCCGGCGAAGTCGAGGCAGCCCGGCGATGTCCGTGTCGGCCAGCGGGACGTTCTCCGCGACGAGCCGCGTCCCGCCGTTCCCCGGGGCGCAGTAGACTTTCTCGACGCGGGGGCTGCGGGCGATCTTCCAGGCCAGCGCGTGTTCCCGTCCGCCCGAGCCGACGACCAGGACCTTCACGCTCAGGCTCCCGCGGCCTTGCGGAGGTTGTCGGCGAAGAGGGCCGCGTAGCCGGGCTCGGGGATGACGCTCTCGAGGATCCGGGCCGCCAGCGGCAGGGCCTCGGCCGGAGGCAGGGTGTAGCCCATCGTCAGGAAGTTCTTCCGGTAGCGGGCCACGTCGGCCCCGGCCGGCTTGTTGCGGACGACGATGTCGCTCATCAGGCCGGCCAGCTCGTCGAAGTCCTTCTCCTTCATGCCGAACCGGGTCATCTCCTGGACGCCGAGGCGGACGCCGCTCGACTCGAGGAAGGTGGCGTCGTCGGGCAGGGCCTGGTAGTTGGTCAGGACGTTGTTCGTCTCGAGGCGCCGGGCGATCTCCATGCCGGGGCCGAAGGACTTGACCCGGATGATGACCTGGTGGGTCTCGGTGTAGCCGTCGGACGGATCGCCCTCGACGGGGATGCCGTGGGCGGCGAGGGCCTTGGCCAGGGCCCGGGCGTTGGCGCGGACCTGGTCCTGGAACTCCTTCTTGAATGCGTTCATCTCGTAGGCGGCCATGAGCAGGCCGAGGAGGGTCCCGAGATGGTGGTTGCTGGTCGAACCGGGGAAGGCCCGGCTCTTGATCTCGGGCCAGAGCGGCCGCAGCGGCGAGCCCTTGGCGATGTTGCCGGCGACGACGCCGCGCTGGGTCCCGAAGAAGGTCTTGTGGGTGCTCCCCGTGACGATGTCGGCGCCTTCGGCGAAGGGAGCCTGGAAGGCGCCGTAGAGCCCGAGGACGTGGGCCATGTCGAACATCAGGACCGGGCGGTCCTTCCAGTCCTTGACGATGTCGGCCACGAAGCGCGACCGGCTCGCGGTAGAGGAACATGCTCTTGCCGAAGACGATGAGCTCGGGCCGGTGCGATTCGAGGAGCTGCCGCCAGCCGCTCGGCGTCGGGCTTGTAGGGATTGTCCTTGCGGACGGGCAGGTTGACGACCCGTTCCTTGCCGGTCGCCGGGTCTTCCTCGACGTAGTTGAAGAGCGCGCCCATGGGCTGGGCGCTGAGGTGCCCGCCGTAGATGAGCTCGTTGTTGAAGACGAGCCGGATCCGGCGCGAGAGCTGCCCTGCGGCCCGGCCGCGGTTGAGGAACTTGACCAGGCCTTTGAAGACGACCTCGTTGGCCATCTGGCCGCTGATCGGCCGGAGCTCGACGTCGGAGCAGCCGAAGTAGGCCGCCATCTCCCTCTGGGCCTCGACCTCGACGTCGCGGATGAAATCCGTGCCCTGGTAGAAGTAGACCTCCTCCCCTTTCATCGTCCGGTGCTCGGCGTAGCGGCCGGCCGGATCGGCGATCTCGCACATCTTGACCAGGAGCGACGGCGTCGATTCCGAGGGGATGAGGTTGAAGCAGTCCCGCTGGCGCCAGGCGCTGTTCCGCTCGA
The DNA here is from genome assembly GCA_963743755.1 of uncultured bacterium. Classification (GTDB taxonomy): domain Bacteria; phylum Acidobacteriota; class Aminicenantia; order Aminicenantales; family Saccharicenantaceae; genus RBG-16-66-30. Next base: position 1,178,445 of record CAVUQU010000004.1, on the reverse strand, counting down.
CGCGGGCGGCCAGGTCGCGGGCTTTTTCGTCGAAAGAAGGCATGTCACCGTTCCTTATTTGAAGTTCTCGTCCTCGAGGTCGCGGACCATCCGGACCCGCCGGCCGTGGCGGCCGTCCTCGAAGTCGGTAGCGAGCCAGACCCGGACGATGGCCAGCGCCTGTTCGAGCGTGTGCGTCCGGCCGCCCATGGTCAGGCAGTTCGCGTCGTTGTGCTTGCGGCTCATCTCGGCCGTGTACTCGTTCCAGCAGGGCGTCGCCCGGATGCCCTTGAACTTGTTGGCCACGATGGCCATGCCCAGGCCGGTGCCGCAGATGAGGATGGCCCGGTCGCAGGCGCCGGAGAGGACCGCGCGGGCGCCCCGGGCCCCGTAGTCGACGTAGTCGACCGCCTCGCCCGAGTCGCAGCCGAGGTCTTCGAAGGGCAGGCCGCGGCCGCGGAGGTAGTCGGCGACCCCGGTCTTGAGCGCGTAGCCGGCGTGGTCGGAGGCGAGCGCGATCTTCATTTCTCGAGGAGCCTGGCCGCTTCGGGCATGACCTCGATCGCCTTGCTGACGATGGGATCGGTCATGCGCGCCACCCGGACGCCCTCGTCGACGCCCCAGACGGCGCCGGCGATCTCCCGCTCGAGCTCCCGGCGGATCTCCGTTTCGGCGTCGATGAAAGCCTTCTCGTCGAACTCGATCTTGCGGGAGCGAGAGGAACTTGCGGAAATCGGCGACGACCTCGTCGTCGACGACGAAGGCGGTCCCGACCTGGATCTTGCCGGCCGCGGCGGCCCCGGCGTCCTTCGGGTCCTGGGGGAAGACGAACTTCCGGCCGAGGTCGGTCTGGTGCAGGACCAGCCGCCGGGCGTAGGTGAAGAAGGCCCCGCTCAGGCGGAGGCGCCCGGTGAACGGCTTGAGCAGGGAATCGACGGCGTAGTCGGGCGTGATGCCGCCCTGGCCGAGGACCTTGCGGCCGTGCTCGGTGTAGCGGACCTCGCGGCTGTCGTCGGGGGCGCGCTTGCTCATCAGGTAGTCGTCGAGGTGGCTGTAGTCCCGCTGGATGGACCGCCCGCTCGGCGTCAGGTACTTGGCCACGGTCAGGGCCACGGCCATGTTCGGGGCGAGCGGGAAGACCGTCTGGACGAGGCCCTTGCCCCAGGAATCCTCGCCGACGATGAGGCCGCGGTCGTGGTCCATGACCGCCCCGCTGACGATCTCGGAGGCGCTGGCCGTGCCCTGGTCGATGAGGATGACGAGGGGCAGCTTCTCGTACTGGTCGTTCAGGTAGGCCGGGAACTCCCGGTCGTAGGCTCGAGTTGCGGCCGTTCATGGAGACGATGAGCGACCCCCGCGGCAGGAAGAGGTCCGAGATCTCGACGGACGGGGCCAGGGCCCCGCCGGTGTTCAGGCGCAGGTCGAGGATGAGGCTCTTCATCCCTTCGCCGGTCAGCTTGGCCAGCGCGTCCTCGAGCTCGCGCGGCGTCTCGTCGCCGAAGTTCCGGATGTAGATGTAGCCGATGCCGTCGTCGAGGAGGAAGGAGTAGGGGACGCTCAGGAGCGGGATCTCCTCGCGGGCGATGGTCAGGTCGAACGGCTTCTCCGCCCTCGCGGACGAAGGTGACGGTGACCTTCGTGCCCTTCTCCGTCCCGCGGAGCTTCTGCATGGCGTCGTAGCTCGAGATCGGCACGGTCGACTCGCCGTCGATGTGGGAGATGATGTCGCCGGGGAGGATGCCCAGGCGATGGGCCGGCCCGCCCTCGATCGGGGCGATGACGACGATGGCCTCGCCCTGCTTCTGGATCTGCATGCCCGTGCCGTAGTATTTGCCCGTGTAGTCCTCGCGCATCCGGGAGAAGCTCGAGGGGTCGAGGAAATAGGAGTGGGGGTCGAGCGTGTCCAGGGTGCCCTTGATCGCGGCGACGGCCAGATCTTCCTCCTCGAGGGGCTTGAAGTAGCTCTTCTCGAGGACGCCGGCGATCGTCCGGGACTTGGTCAGGGAGGCCGACCAGAGGTCCTCGTCGTGGGATGGGATCTGCAGGAGCAGAACGGCCGCGCATATGAGGAAAAGGGTGTTTTTTTTCATAGACCTCACGTCTCCCCGATTCTAGCACCCCCCGCCCCCCAAGTAAAGGCGGCGGAAAGCCCGGAAGTTTGGCCCCGGCCGGGGCCGTGCTATAATAGCCGCCGCGAGACTCATATGTTCGGGAGCATCGGGCCGGCGGAACTCGTTCTCATCTTCGTCATCGCTCTGCTCGTCTTCGGCCCCAAGAAGCTCCCCGAGATCGGGCGCTCCGTCGGCAAGGCCCTCCGCGAGTTCAAGAGGACCTCCGACGAGATCAAGGGCCGCATCGAGGAGGAGATCGAGGCCTCGGAGCTCAAGGACATCCGCAAGGACATCCAGACGGGAGTCGACGACCTCAAGACCAGCGTGAAGGACCTCACGTCCGGGGTCACGGACATCAAGAAGGAAATCCAGAAGGACATCGAGGGACATGAGATTGGGGAAGGGCCGAAAGTCACCTGACGAGATGACCTTCCTCGAGCATCTGGAGGATCTCCGGAAGCGGCTCTTCTATTCGGCCGTCGCCCTGTTCATCGGCTTCATCCCCGGCTGGATCTTCTCCAAGCAGCTCTACGCGATCCTGGCCCGCCCGGTGACCCAGTACCTGCCCGAGGGGACCAAGCTCGCCTTCACCACGCTGACCTCGCCTTTCATGCTCTACATGAAGGTCGCGTTCCTGGCCTCGCTGTTCTTCATGTCGCCCTTCGTCTTCCTCCAGCTCTGGTACTTCATCGCCCCCGGGCTCTACCGGAAGGAGAAGAAATACGTCGTTCCCTTCGTCCTGATGACGACCTTCTTCTTCTCCCTCGGGGCCCTGTTCGGCTACTTCATCGTCTTCCCCTGGGCCTGCCGCTTCTTCCTGGCCCTCGGAAAGGATTTCCAGGCGGTCATCACCGTCGACCAGTACTTCAGCTTCGCCCTGAAGGTCCTGCTCGGCATCGCCCTGGTCTTCGAGATGCCGACCCTCATCTTCTTCCTGGCCAAGATGGGCCTCGTCACGGCCAAGTGGATGATCCGCAACTTCAAGTACGCCGTCCTCGCCGTCTTCGTCCTGGCCGCCGTGATCACGCCCACTCCGGACATCGTCACGCAGAGCATCGTGGCGGTGCCGATGCTCATCCTCTACGGATTGAGCATCCTCATCGCGCTGGTCGTCGGCCGGGGCAAGGAGAAGGCGCGGCGGTCGGAAGAAGCCGAACGGGCGGGATAAGGGACGGAACAAGGGAAAGGAAGAGTGCCGGGCATGGACGGCCGTCTGATCATCGCCAACGAACGCGTCGAAACGTCCGAGAAGCTCGTCTCCGAGAACCCGGCCACCCTCGAGCCCCTGGGGGAGGTCTCAGCCTGGCCTCGCGGGAGCTCTGCGAACGGGCCATCGCGGCGGCCAAGGCGGCTTACCCGGCTTGGCGCTGGCTCGATCCTCGGGAGAAGCGGGCCATCCTCAAGCGGGCCGAGAACGTCCTGGCCCGGCGGGCGACGGAGATCGCCCGGCTCATCGCCTTGGAGAAGGGCTCCCCCTATCCCGAAGCGCTCTCGGTCGAAGTGTTCGGGGCCCTCCAGTCCCTCGGCTTCTATGCCGAGAACATGGGCCGGCTTCTGCGCCCGAAGCGGGACGGCCACTACACGCCGCTGCTCCTCAACAAGTCGTCCACCTACCACTTCCATCCGCTCGGGCCGACCCTCATCATCTCGCCCTGGAACTTTCCGTTCCTCATCCCCATGTTCGATGTCATGAGCTCCCTCACGGCGGGCAACACCGTCGTCCTCCGCCCTTCGACGGCGACCCCGTTCTCGGCCCTCGTGATCGGCGAGATCTTCGCCGAGGCCGGCCTTCCGCCCGGCGTCCTCAACGTCGTCGTCTGCAGGACGCCCCAAGCCGAGGCCATGATCCTCGATCCGGAGGTCCAGACCGTCATGTTCACCGGCAGCGTCGGCGTCGGCCGGCGCATCATGGAGCTCTGCAGCCGGAACCTGACCAACCTGACGCTCGAGCTCGGCGGCAAGGACCCGATGATCGTCCTCAAGGACGCCGATCTCGAACGGGCCGCGCGCGGGGCCGTCTGGACGGCCTTCATGAACTGCGGCCAGAGCTGCGGATCGGTCGAGAGGGTCTACGTCGAGCGCGAGGTCGCCGAGGCGTTCACGGCCCGGGTCGTCGAGCTGGCCCGCCAGGTCCGGGTCGGGGATCCCCTCGCCCCGGGCGTCGACATGGGGCCGATGGCCACGGCCGGCCAGCTCAAGGCTGTCGAGGAGCACATCGCCGATGCGCGGGCCAGGGGCGCCGCGATCCCGGTCGGAGGCGGGCGGGTCGCCGGCCTCGCCGGCCATTTCCTCGAGCCGACGGTCCTCACCGGCGTCGACCACACGATGCGTTGCATGACCGAAGAGACCTTCGGCCCGACCCTGCCCATCATGGCTTTCGACGGCGACGACCGGGCCGTGGCCCTGGCCAACGACAGCGTCTACGGGCTGACGGCTTCGGTCTGGACGCGCGACCGGAAGCGGGCCGCCTGGTTCGCCGATCGTCTCGAGGCGGGCTCGGTCACCGTCAACGACCACATGTATTCCTTCTGCGAGCCCCGGGCGATCTGGGGCGGCATCAAGCAGACCGGCATGGGGCGCTCCCACGGCCCCTACGGCCTCCACGAGCTCGTCAACATCAAGAACGTCGGCACGGACTTTATCCGGAAAAAGGCCCAGACGTGGTGGTTCCCCTACGACGCCAGCCTCTCGGCGATCATGGAGAAGGCGATCGTGATCTTCCACAGCGGGCGGCTCCGGTCGAAGATGCGGGCCGTCCTGGGGCTGCGCAAGGAATGGCGCCGGCTCGTGGCGACCGCTCCCCTGCTGAACTACGTCCGGGCCCTGCCGAGAATATTGAAAAAATGAGAATGCCGCCGCGACTGATCGGCCTGACGGGAACGAACGGGGCCGGCAAGGGCGAGGCCGCGGCCTTTTTCGTCGCCAGGGGCTACGCCTACTTCTCGCTCTCCGACGTCATCCGCGACGAGCTCCGGGAGCGGGGCGAGCCCGAGAACCGGGACGGCCTCATCCGGACGGGGAACGCGCTGCGGGAGGGCTTCGGCCCCGACGTCCTGGCCCGGCGGACGATGGCCAAGGTCGGGGCGGGCGAACGGGCCGTCATCGACAGCATCCGCAACACGGCCGAGATCGACTACCTGAGGCGCCAGGACGGGTTCGTGCTGCTGGCCATCGACGCCCCGGTCGCGGTGCGCTTCGCCCGGGTCGCGGCCCGGGGCCGGGACGAATCGGCCGCGGACCTCGAGGCCTTCCGGAAGAAGGAGGACGAGGAACGGGCCGGAGGGGCGAAGGAACAGCAGCTCGAGGCGTGCATGGCCGCGGCCGACCGGCTCGTCACGAACGACGGCACCATCCCGGAATTCCACCGCAAGCTCGAGGAGGTCGCGCCATGACGCCGCCGAGAAAATCCAAGGACCTGTACTACCTGGACATCGCCAAGGAGGTCTCGCGGCGGAGCACGTGTTTCCGGCGCGAGATCGGGGCCATCATCGTGCGGGACGACCAGATCATCTCGACGGGCTACGTGGGCGCGCCGCGCAAGACCCGGGACAGCCTGGAGCACGGCTTCTGCCTGCGGGACAGGCTGGGCATCCCCCACGGGCAGCGCTACGAGCTCTGCCGGAGCGTCCACGCCGAGCAGAACGCCATCATCAACGCCGCCCGGGCCGGGGTCAGCCTGCTCGGCGGGGACATGTACATCTACGGCAGCGCGCCGGGCGGCGACAAGCCGATCAGCGCCTTCCCCTGCTACATCTGCAAGAAGATGCTGATCAACTGCGGGCTCGACCGCGTCGTCTGTTCGACGGCCGACGGCGGCATCATGACCTTCCGCATCGAGGAATGGAGCCGCGACTGGAAGGAACACGACATCCTCGACGACGAACACCAGTACGGGAAGGATAAATGAGGCGCGGAGCGATAGCGGTCGTCATCGTTTTTATGCTCGTGGCGCTGGCCGCGGGCGGAGCGCAGGAGCCGGCGGCGGCGCAAGCGAGGCAGGAGGCCGAAGCCGGGGGCGGCCTTCTCAAGCTCCTGGGCATCGAACCGTCGGCCGAATCGGTCGACTACGTCCGGACTAAAACGCAGTTCCAGCTCCACACCCTGCTGACGGAGCAGCGCCACCCGAAGACCTGGCCCCTCGGGGAGAGGATCCGGGAGGACACGCTGGCCGGCCTGAAGATGCTGTCGTCGGTCGACGAGGACATCCGGGTGAAGATGGAGGAGCTCGCGGCGGCCCCCGCGGCGCTCGAACAGGCGGCGAGGGCGGTCGAGGGCGCCATCCGGGACGGGCGGAAGATCTACGTCTACGGTTGCGGCGCGACCGGCCGGCTGGCCAAGCAGATGGAGAGCACCTTCTGGCGGCCGTTCTGGCGCAAGGTCAAGGCGGACGGGCGGATCTGGGCGAAGCTGAAGGGGCGGATCGGCGCGGGGATCGAGGACGCGCTCGTCGGCGAGATGACCGGCGCCGACCGGGCCCTGATCAGCTCTCTCGAGGGCTTCGAGGACCTGCAGCTCATCGGCCGGCTGCAGCTCGAGGACCGCGGGATCGAGAAGGGCGACGTCGTCATCTGCGTCACCGAGGGCGGCGAGACGTCGTCGGTCATCGGCACGGTGCTGGCGGCGCTGGACCAGTGGAAGAACGGGAGCGGGAACGGGGGTGAGAGCGGGGGCGTGGGCGGGTCCTTGTACGACCCGGGGACGAGCCGCGAGCACCTCTACTTCGTCTACAACAATCCGGACGAGCGGCTGCTGCCGTTCGAGCGGAGCCGGCGGGTCATCACCGAGCCGGGCATCACCAAGATCAACCTGACGACGGGCCCGCAGTCGATCACCGGATCGACGCGGATGCAGGCGACGACGATCGAGACGTACGTCGTGGCCGCGATCGTGGAGACGGCCGTGGAGAGGGCCCTGGGGAAGACGCTCGGCCGGAAGGACATGGCCCGGCTGGGATTCGCGGAAGGAGCGGGAGGAGGAACGGCGGAGGGGACGGGAGTCGCGGCGAAGCTGAGGCGGTTCGGAGAGGCGCTCGACGGCGTCAGGGCGGCCCTGCCGGAGCTCGCGGCGCTCACGGACATCGAGGCGGCGGCCTACGCGGCGGGGCGGTTCTCCACGTATTACGCGGAGAAGGGGCTGATCACCGTCTTCATCGACAGCACCGAGCGGAGCCCGACCTTCCGGCTGTTCCCGCTCGACACGGTCAACGAGCCGGCGCGGAAATGCTGGATCCAGGTCTGGACGAAGGCCGGCGCGCCGGGCGAGGCGTGGCAGGCGTTCCTGGGGCGGCCGTTCCGGGGCCTGGCGGCGGAGATGTACCGGCGACCGTTCGAGACGGAGGTCGAGGACCCCTACCTGAGGCGGGCGGCGCTCGAGAGCTTGAAGAAGGCCGGCGACGATCAGGCCGCGCTTTACGACTTCTCGCTGTCGAAGGCCAACACGGAGGGACGGGGGCCGAAGAAGGGCGATATTGTCGTACTCGTCGCGCTGACGCCCGAGGAGAGGGAGTTCGAGCGGGAGGATTCGTCGTTCGGGAGCGTCCTGAGGCGGGCCGGCGCGGGAGGGGCGGACGCGGCCGTCGTGATCGTCACAGACCGCGGGCGGAAGGACTTCCCCGGGTTGGCCGAGCGCGTCCGGCGCGGCTGGAAGGGGATGACCGGGCGGCTCGTCGTGGTCCCGGTGTACGTCCGCGGCGGCGGGCGATGCGTTCGGCATCCGGCAACAGATGGCCGCCAAGATGCTGCTCAACGCCCATTCGACGGCGGTCATGGCCAAGCTCGGCAAGGTCGTCGGGAACACGATGACCAACGTCAGCCCCAGCAATCTCAAGCTCATCGGGCGGGCCACGTTCCTCATCCAATCCCATGTGAACGACGTCCTCGGCACAGCCGAGTGGGTCAAGGCGAACGGCCGGAGAGAGCCGGTCTCCTACGGCGAGGCCAACGCGGTCCTCTACGACGCCATCGCCACCCTCAAGGACAAGCCGGCGGCGGCGGGGCAGACGGCGGAGGTCGCGTTCTCCATCATCCGCATCCTCGAGTCGCTGCGGCTGGGGCGCGGCCTCGACCGCGATGAAGCGCTGGCGCTGGTGAGATCCCCCGGCCTCAGCGACTATCTCTCCAGAAGGGGTCAAACCTAAGAAAAGAAGGGACCAGGTCTTCGCAAGCACCAGTTTTCCCCTGGTGGTGCGAAGACCTGGTCCCTTCTTTTTCTCTCGCGTGAGAGGGATCGGGATCCCGGAACGTCCTTAGGAAGAAAGGGATCATCGAGTTCTTCCCATGTCCAGGCCTCTTCGCATCGAATTCCCCGGCGCGTTCTACCACGTAACTTCGCGTGGCAATAGGAAACAGCCGATAGTCCTCTCCGACGAGGACCGCTTTTATTTCCTGAACTGTCTGCGAGAAGCCCATGAACGGTTCCAAGCCATCATCCATGTGTATTGCCTCATGGACAACCATTACCATCTCTTCCTGGAAACGCCGCATGGTGATCTCTCCAGGATCATGCACTTTATCAATCTTAAGCATTCCGCCTACTTCAACCTCAAGCACGAACACTGCGGGCATACCTTCCAGGCCCGCTTCCGGGCCACCGTCGTGCAGGCGAAGGAGTATGCGCTGGAAGCCGCTCCCTATATCCACCTGAATCCCGTCCGCGCCCGCCTCGTCCGGTCCCCAGAAGAATACGAATGGTCCAATTACTGTGATTACGTCGGGCTCCGGCCTCCGTATTCGTGGACGGAGACGGGGTTTATCCTCCGCCTATTCGGACCCGACCTTGCCGCATCACGAATCGCGTATGCGGAGCACTTGCGGGACCGGCTCCTGAGGAAGATGCAAAGTCCATTCAAGACAGCCGACAAGAGCGGCGTGCTCGGGAATCCGGACTTCGTTGAACTCGTACGTAAGGCCTATGCGGGAAGAACGGGAACACAGGCCCAGCCCCGGGCTATGCCCTTGAGCGGACCCCTAAACAGACCGGACCTGCGGCGGATTTATAAGGAAACGGAGGCAGCACTGGGAGGGGGAAGCCGGCTGGCGCGTAACGTCTCAATCTATATCAGTCATGCCTTGTCCGATCACACGCTGAGCGCGATCAGCGCCTTCTTCGGAATAGGCGGGTCCGGAATCTCGGACATATGTCGGCGCATGAAAAAAGAGCTGACCTATAACGAAACGTTGACCCGAACGGTGCAGGAGATCACGTGCAGGCTACAGGATGGGTAGATTGGAAGGGACCAGGTCTTCGTACCACCAGGGGAAAACTGGCGTTTGCGAAGACCTGGTCCCTTCTTTGTTAAAAGTAGGTTTGACCCCTTTTAAGGCATGGGGGGGGCGCCGTCGAAGCTGTAGCACGGGGCGACGGCCGGGCGCGGCTTGCGCTTCGGCTTGGTCTTGACCTGCGGGTAGACGAACAGCTCCCCGGCGTAGTTGCGGAGCACGACCTGCTCGTCGGTGATCGACTGCAGGTACTTCGGCAGGACCGGGATCTTGCCGCCGCCTCCGGGCGCGTCGATGCAGTAGTACGGCACGGCCAGGCCGGACGTCCAGCCGCGCAGGCTCTCCATGATCTCGAGGCCCTTCTCGACGGTCGTCCTCAGGTGATCCGTCCCCGAGACGTAGTCCGCCTGGTAGATGTAGTAGGGCCGGACCCTGGCCGCCAGCAGCTTCTGCATGAGCCGCCGCATGACCAGCGGGTCGTCGTTGACGCCCTTGAGGAGCACCGTCTGGTTGCCGAGCGGAATGCCGGCGTCGGCCAGAAGGCCGAGCGCCCGCGTCGACTCCGGCGTGATCTCGTCGGGGTGGTTGAAGTGGACGTTGACGTAGAGCGGGTGGTACTTCTTGAGCATGGCCACGAGCTTTTCCGTGACCCTCTGCGGCAGGACGCAGGGCACGCGCGTGCCGATGCGGATGATCTCGACGTGCGGGATGGCCCGGACGCCCTTGACGATGGCCTCGAGCCGGCGGTCGCTGAGCATCAGCGGGTCGCCGCCCGAGATGACCACGTCCCGGATCTCCTGGTGGCTCCGGATGTAGGCCAGGCCGTCCTCGATGTAACGGGGGTGGATCTTCGACGGGTCGCCGACCATCCTCTTCCGCGTGCAGAAGCGGCAGTACGAGGCGCAGTTGTGCGAGACGAGGAACAGGCAGCGGTCCGGATAGCGGTGGACGATGCTCGGCACCGGGGAGTCGTGGTCCTCCTCGAGCGGGTCGGCGACGCCCGTGTCCGCCCGCAGCTCGGCCGGATCGGGCACCATCTGGCGCCACATGGCATCCCCGCGCTCCTTGATCAGGCCGGCATAGTACGGCGTGATCTGGATCTTGAACACCTTGGCGATCCGGCGGACCTCCTCGACGTCAAGACCGAATTTTTGGGCGATCTCCTCGGGTTTCCTGAGGGCGCCTTTGAGCAAGCGTTGCCAGTCGTCCATCTCCCTAACTCCTAACCAAAATACTTCGCGTAGATGACGCGGTCGTCGCCGGCCCGGTAGAAATCCGGGATCCGGGCGACTTCCTTATATTGCAAGTCGATGTAGAACCGTCTCGTGCCGTGGTACTTAGTCTGGGACGAGGTCTCGATGACGATCATGCGACCTTCGCGCTTCTTGACCTCGGCCTCGAGCCAGCGGACGAGCTCCTTGCCCCGGCCCTTCCCCTGCTCGGACGGCGCGACGGCCATCCAGTAGAGGTCGTAGGCGCCCTTCGGCCAGGGGCGTCGCGCCCCAGGTCATGTAGCCGGCGATCCCGCCCGCCTCGTTCTCGACGACGACGACGTCGTAGTCCTTCTGGCCGGGCTGGCCCAGGTAGACGTCCATGAGCTCCTCGGCGACGCCGACCTCGGGCTCCGTGAAGAAACCCGTGGCCCGGACGAGGCCGAGCACGGCGGCCTTATCTTGCGCTGCCATCGGTCGGATCATTGGCGATCCTTCTGTTCAAAGCGTTGTCGACCATGACGCCCCAGAACGCGGCGTAGCCGATCCCGGCCGCGGCGAGCGCCCGGGCGAATCCGGCGTTGTTGCTGATGTCGGGGTTCGGATTGACCTCGAGGATGAACGGCCGGCCCTTCGCGTCCATCCGGAAGTCCACCCGGGCGTAGTCCCGGCAGCCCATGGTCCGGAAGGCCGCCGCGGCCAGGCCCTGGAGCCGCTCGCGCGTCACGTCGTCGATCGGGGCCGGGCAGACCGGCGGGGTCTTCTGGTAGAACGGATGGTCCTCGAACCACTTGGCGTCGTAGCCGAGGATGCGGGGCGTGTCCTTGGGCATGGCCGAGAAGTCGATCTCGGACACGGGCAGGGGCGTCACCGCTCCGTTCTCCATGACCGAGACGTTGAATTCCCGGCCGTCGATGAATGCCTCGACGAGGACCGGCTGCTTGTAATTGTCGAGGCAGCGCCGGACCTGCCGCCGCAGGGACTCCTCGTCCCGGACGACGGACTCGGGGTAGACGCCCAGGCTGGCGTCCTCGGCGTTGGGCTTGACGATGAGCGGGAACTTCAGCTCGAGGGGCTCCTCCCCCGTCAGCATGAGCTGGGCCGGCGCCGTCGGCAGCCCGGCCGCCCGGAGCACGGCCTTGGCCTTGAACTTGTCCTGGCAGAAAGCCAGGGTCTTGGCCGCGCTGCCCGTGAACGAGATGCCGAGGAGCTCGAAGATGCCGGCGACGTTGGATTCCCACTGCGGCCGGCCGTAGTAGCCCTCGCACAGGTTGACCAGGCCGTCGGGGTTGAGCTCCCGGACCCGTCCCAGGAAATTGAGCAGGCTCCTCTGGAGCGGGACGAGCGTCGTCGCGATGCCGAGGCTCTGGACCGCCTCCTGGGCTTGCCTGGCCATCTCGCCCACGGACTCCTCGGACAGACGCTCGCCCGTCGCCGTCGGTCTCGGTTCGTAGGCGTTGTAGACGATGGCGATGTGGGGGGAAGGGATCATGCACGATCCGCGAGGACCGCCGGCCGCTCGCTCGTCGCGGGCCGGATGCGCGTCGGACGGAGGCCGTAACGCTTGGAGGCCTCTTCGACCACCCTGTGGATCAGGTCCGAATAGGAATAGCCGGCGGTCCGGGCCGCCTTCGGCAGGCAGGAGTTGTCCTCGGGGTTGGGCAGGATGCCAGGCAGAGGATTGACCTCGAGGATGTTGGGTTCGCCCTTGTCGTCGAGCCGGACGTCGATCCGGGCCCAGTCCCGGATGCGCAGCACGTGGCACGTCCGGACGACGATGTTCTCGATCTTGGCCGCGAGAACCGCGGGGATGGGCGCCGGGCACTTGAAAATATCGAGGGGCTTCTCCCGGGTGTCCCAGAGCCACTTCGCTTCGTAGGAATAGATCGGGGCCGCCCCGGCCGGAAGCTGGCCGTGGTCGATCTCGACGATGGGCAGCACTTCGTAGCCCGGCGCATTGCCCAGGACGCCGACGGTGAACTCGCGGCCGCCGAGGAACCGCTCGACGATGACCGGCTGCTTGTAGGTCCCGACGACCTCGTCGACGCGCTCGTAGAGCTCGCCCAGGCTGTGGACGAGGGAATTGTTCTTGATGCCCTTGCTCGAGCCCTCGGTCAGCGGCTTGACGATGGCCGGCAGGCGGACGCCGGCCGGGATGGCCGCGGCCGACTCGACGATCCAGAAGGCCGGGTTCGGGATCCTGTGGTAGGACAGGATCTCCTTGGCCCGGGACTTGTCGAGGCAGATGCCGAGAGTCAGCGGATCGGACCCCGTGTAGGGGATGTCCAGCATTTCGCAGACCGTCGGGATGTGGGATTCGCGGTTGGGGCCGATGACGCGCTCGGCGATGTTGAAGACGAGCTGGGGGCGCTGCCGCTTCAGGCGTCCGTACGCCTTGTCGTCGGACTCGACGAGGACGACCTGGTGTTTTTCCTGGAGGACATGCCCGACCGCGGCGATCGTCTCGTCCGAGTCGCACTCGGCGAGCATATCGTTCGGAAGTGGAGGCTCTTCCTCCTCGCTCTTCTGCTCGTCGGGGCGGACGCCGAGCGTCGCTTCCATTCCCGCTTTCGAGCTATAGACCAAAGCGATCTTCATCTCTCGTTCCTTCTTTCAACTCTTTCTTACGTGTTCACTGCGCATCACGTTCATATTTTTCATTTTCATTTATAGTCCATTCTAACCGATTGTCAAGTATTTTGTGGGCTTCGACCGCTTTTTTTTGTAGAGCCGGGTCCGACGGGCACCATTAGTAGCGTCGTTTTGCGGCCCCCTGCTTGGACCCGTGTAAGCCCGCGGCGCGTCGCAAAGCCTGCATCGGCGCGCATGTCCGGAGGGGAGACGAACGGTGAGTTCATGGCGTGGTCCCGGTCGGTCTTTACCTGAAAAAGAGGAGCGTGACGACGAGATAGAGCGGGACGAGCACCACGATCGAGTAGCCCATGTAGCCGAAGAACGAGGGCATCTTGAGCTTGTGTTCCTCGGCGATGGCCTTGACCATGAAGTTCGGGCCGTTGCCGATGTAGGAGTTCGCGCCCATGAAGACGGCGCCCGCGCTGATGGCCATGAGCAGGATCGTCGGAATGCCCAGCACATCGCCGTTGAGGCCGAGGCCCTGGGCCATCGAGAAGAAGGCCAGGTAGGTCGGCGTGTTGTCGAGGAAGGAGGACAGGGACCCGGTCATCCAGAAGAACTGCCACGGCTTGGAGATCCCGAGCTGCGCGGCCCGGGCGCTCAGGATGAGCAGGGCCGGGACCATGGTGACGAAGATCCCGGCGAAGAGGACCGCCACCTCGATGATCGGGTTGTACGTGAACCTGTTGTCGGTACGGCACTCCCGTTTAGTCGTGAGAAGGGACAGGATTGCCATAAGGACGAGCGCGCCCTCGCGGCGGGGGAAGGGCAGGAAGATGCCCGCGACGACTCCGGCGAGCCAAAGGAAGTTGATCGACCCGGTCATGTGCAGGGGGACGACCCGGCGCCGGTCGCGGATGAGGTCCCGGCACTCCTCCTTGCGGTACCGGATGCCGTCGAGGATGTAGAAGACGGCGATGACGCCGCCGACCATGAGCGCCCACAAGCGGCAGGAGGCGCAGGGTCCAGAAGAAGGGCACGCCCTTGATGAAGCCCATGAACAGCGGCGGGTCGCCGAGCGGCGTCAGCAGCCCCCCGATGTTGGAGACGACGAAGATGAAGAAGATGGGGATGTGGAGCGTGTGCTTGCGCTCGGAGTTCGTTTTCAGGAGCGGCCGGATGAGGAGCATGCTGGCGCCCGTCGTGCCGATGAAGTTGGCCAGGACGGCCCCGACAAGCAGGAAGAGCGAGTTGACCTCGGGCGTGGCCTTGAGGTCGCCCTTGAGGACGATGCCGCCCGGAGATGATGAACAGGGCCGTGAGCAGGATGAGGAACGAGGCGTAGTCCTTCATCGACAGGATCAGTTCGTGCGGGGCGTTGAACAGGAAGTAGACCGCGATCGGCAGCGACCACAGGAAGGCGACGAGGGCTTTGTTCTTGTGGCTCTCCCAGAAATGCGGGGCCTTGAGCGGCAGGAAGGCGATGGACAGCAGCAGTCCCAGGAACGGGACGACCGTCCACAGCGACAGGGTCTGGCCGAGGTTATGCGCTTCCATAAGAGGCGTATTGTAGCGAAACGAAGTTATTTTTCAACCCGTGCTCGGGATCAGATTCAGGGCAGGAAGGCCGTGGACAGGTAGAAGGCGCGGGCCGGGATCTTGCGGCGCCGGGCCTTGGCCTCGATCGGAACAAGGAGAGAGCGGTCGTCGCTCGGCGGCGTCAGGAAGAGGAGCGCGGCGCCCGGCGTCCCAGAGATCCGCGAGGACCTCGAGCTCGAGACCGCGTTCGACGTGGACCGCGGCCCTCGAGCCGGCCGACGAGGCCGCCCGGGCGATCGCGACGGCCCGCCCGGCCCAGCCCTCGTCCGCCGCATCCCGGTCCGAAAAGTGGATCCAGGCCCGGTGGGCGGCCGGTCCGGCGAGCTCGGCGACGAGCGGGCCGGAGTGGTAGACGACGAAATAGCCTCTCCCCTTCTTCGCCGCGGCGGCGAGACGGGCGAGGTCGCCCGCGTCGCGGGCGTGGGTCCGGTCGGAGACGTGGAGGTCCAACCCCTCGCCGAGGAGGTCTTCGAGAGCTTGGGCGGAGAGCCCCGCCCCGGCTTCGGGCGCCGGAAGCGGGCCGTTCCAGAAAGCGGCCAGCCGGGTCCCGCCCGTCCGGCAGGCCTCGACCAGGATCTCCCACTCCTCGGCCCGGGGCCGGGCCTCGTCCGAGGTCAGGATACGGCAGCCCTTCCCGGCCAGCGCCTCGATCTCCGTCAGGGCGAACCGGCCCGTGTCGAGGAGGCTCAGGGGGATGCGCCGCCTCCCGGCGTAGCCGGCGGTGTCGAGCAGGGCGACGTAGTCGAACTGGTCGTCGCGGATGACGAGGTCCTGCCGCGTCCGGACGCGGTCCATGAGTTCGTAAGTGCGGACGACGTCGCCGATGCCTTCCACGATGGATTTTTCGCTCATTCTCGGAAGTCCAAGATAACCCAGCGGGCCCCGAGGTGTCAAACGGCGGCTAGGCGCGGTTCGGAGGATCGCGTCTCCCTCTGGGGAAAGTTTAAGACGCCATCCGGTGCGCCGGACTCGGCGCCGAACAACTCGCTCGGCTTGCGCTGAGCCTCGCTCAACACGTTTTGTCGGTTTCCAGGGAAACTGCCCTCGTCCGCCACGCCGTCTGGCTAAACTTTCCCAAATCGGGCTCAGCGATCCTCCTCGCCGCTTTTTTGCCGCGTCCTCCTGAAAGGGATTATGCAAGATTTGGCCCTCCCATTGCTTATCTCCGGAGCGTCCTCTATTATTCAGGGAGGTGAATTTCGTGACATCCTGCGTGGTCCTATTCTCGGGCGGGCTCGATTCGACGACGGCGCTCGCCTGGGCCCTGCGGCGCTACGACCGCGTCCACGCGCTGACCTTCGACTACGGGCAACGGCACCGGGTCGAGATCGCGCTCGCCCGCAAGGCCGCCCGGCGCCTGGGCGTCCCGCACGCCGTCCTGAAGGTCGACCTGCGGCAGGTCGGCGGATCGGCGCTGACCGACGCCGCGATCTCCCTGCCCCGCGCCCCGCTCCGCCGCCGGGCGTCGCCGCCGGCCGGACCGCCGGCGACCTACGTCCCGTTCCGCAACGGGATCTTCCTGGCCGTCGCCGCCGCCTGGGCCGAGGCCCGCGGCGTTCGCGACCTCGTCTGCGGCTTCCACGTCGCCGACTCCCCCGATTACCCCGATACGACGCGGGCCTTCGTCAAAGCCATGGAAAAGGCCGTCCGCGCCGGCACGAAAGCGGCCTTCGGCGGCCCGGCGCCCCGGATCGTCGCGCCGCTCATCGGCCTGGACAAGGCCGGCATCATCCGCCTGGGCTTGTCCTTCGGCACCGACTACGCCCATGCGGTCTCCTGTTACGCGGGCGCCGAGCGCCCCTGCGGCGCGTGCACGTCGTGCCGCTTCCGGGCCGAGGCCTGGAAGGCCGTCGGCCGCGAGGACCCGCTCCTCGCCCGTCTGCGAAAGAGAGGTCGACGATGAGTTGGACGCTCAAGGTCCGGGACAAGTTCTCGGCCGCCCACTATCTCAAGGAATACAAGGGGAAGTGCGAGAAGGTCCACGGCCACACCTTCCAGGTCGAGGTCGCCGTCCGGGCCCGCGAGCTCGACGCCGCGGGCATCGGCTTCGACTTCACCGAGATCAAGAAGACCCTGGCCGCGCTCCTGCCCGACCACACCCTGCTCAACGAGGCCTTTCCGTTCAATCCCTCCGCGGAGAACCTCGCCCGCCACTTCCACGGCGAGCTCAAGAAGAAGTACCCGGTCGAATCGGTGACGGTCTGGGAATCCGACGATGCGTCGGCCACCTACGCTGAAGACGACTGAGATCTTCGCCTCGGTCCAGGGCGAAGGCCTGCGTCAGGGCGAGCCGACCGTCTTCGTCCGCCTCGCCGGCTGCAACCTCCGCTGCGGCTTCTGCGACACCAAAAAGGCGTGGCGGGGCGGGCGCGAGCTGCCCGTCGCGAGGATCGTCGACGAGGTCGTGAAGCTCCAGCGCGGCCTGCCGGCGGCCTGGGTCTGCCTGACCGGGGGCGAGCCCCTGGCCCAGGACGTCCGGCCGCTCATCGACGCCCTCCACGAAGAGGGGTTCCTGGTCCAGATCGAGACCAACGGGACTTTCCCGCCCGAGCCGCGGGCCGACTGGATCACGGTCTCGCCCAAGCCCCCGGATTACGACGTCCACCCTGGCTTCGTCAAACGGGCCCGGGAGGTCAAGCTGGTCGTCTGCCGCGCGCTCACGCTCGACGCCGTCCGGGCGGTCCGGACGGCCTTCCCCGCGGCCACACCGATCCTGCTCCAGCCGCAGTCGAACGCCGCGTGGAGCCGGAAGAAAGCGATGAGTATCCTCGGAGGGGCCCGCCGGTCGGGGCTCGGCGGGATCCGGCTCTCCGTCCAGCTCCACAAGGTCTACGGATTGCGCTGACCCTTCTTCTCGAAGAACCGGTAGCCCGATCGCGTCAGGTAGACGCCCGACAGGGTGATCGCGGCGCCGACGGCTTGAAGCACGGTCAGCCGGTCGCCGAGCACCGCCGCGGCGATGAGGACGGCCAGGACCGGGGTCAGATTGCTGTAGACTCCCGTCTTGGCGCTCCCGACCGCGCGCACGGATTTGTACCAGATCGTGAAGCCGACGAAGATGGACAGAAGCCCGGAGTACAGGATGGCCGCCCAGCCCACGGCGCCGATCCCCGCCCAATCGACCGCGACCGCGTCCCGGGCCGCGAACGGCAGATAGGCCAGGGTGCCGAGAATGGTGCTGACGGCCGACAGCCGGAAGGCCGAATTCCGTTCGAGGACCGGTTTCGAAAATACAGTGTAGCCGGCCCAGCTGATGTTGGCCAGGACGATCAGGACGGCTCCGCCCATGGCCTCCCAGCTGAGGCGGATGCCTCCGTTCTCTCCGGAGACCACGAGGAGGATGCCGGCCGCGGAGACGGCGATACCGGTCCACCCGGCCGGCGAGATCCGCTCCTTCCCGACCACGGTGGCCAGGAGGGCGATGAAGAGGGGGCTCGTTCCCATGACGACCGAGACCGCCGAAGCGTCCATCCGGGCGATGGCCTGGATGAAGAAGACCTGATAGGCGGTCATGCCCAGAAGCCCCAGGCCGCCCGCTTTCAGGACGTCACCCTTGCGTCCCAGCTTGAACTTCTCCCGGCTCAGGGCCAGAGCGATGGCGTAGGCGAGCGCGCCCAGGCTGAGCCGTACGGCGTTGAAGCCGTGGGGGGAGAGCGTCCGCAGGCCGATCTTGATCACCGAGACGTTCCCGGCCCAGATGAGGACGGTCATCAGCATCAGCAGGTCGGTCCCGCCCATGCGCGGGCCGGCCGCCGATCGACGCATCAGGGATCTTGACAAGCGGATGTCTCGCCGGAAAGGACGTGCGGCCTCAACCCCGACGCCGGCGCGGCCGCGGGTGGCGCGCCTCGACGACCGAGCTGAGCCCGCCGCGCGGATTGAACTCGCCCCGGACGACCGCGCTTGCCGGGCGGCAGGCGGCGACGACGTCCGCCAGGATGCGGTTCACGACGTTCTCGTAGAAGATGCCCAGGTTGCGGTAGGCCAGATAATATTCCTTCAGCGATTTGAGCTCGAGGACGCGCCCGACGGGGACGTAGCTCAGGGTGATCCGCCCGAAGTCGGGCAGTCCCGTCTTGGGGCAGACCGAGGTGAATTCGGGGAAATCCACGACGATCTCGTAGTCGGGGAACTGGTTGGGGAAGGTCTCGAGCGGCGGCAGCTTCGCCTCGAGGCCGGCCTTGGCCTCGCGGTCCGTGTATCGGGGCATGGGCTTCCTCACTAACTCCTTGATGGGGGCCATGATACACGAAACGCCCTTCCCTGGGAAGCGCGCAATCCTCTATAATAGCTTCATGAGCGAATGCAAGAGCGCGAAGAACGAAGCCCGGTGCAACTGCAGCTACGAGCCATGCAGCCGCAAGGGCGTCTGCTGCGACTGCCTGGCCTATCACTGGCGGAACCGGGAGCTTCCGGCCTGCCTCTTCCCGGACTCCGTGGAGAGGACCTACGACCGGTCCCTGCGCCGGTTCATCCAGATCTACAAGGACGAAGCCTGATGGCCGGCCACAAGTTCGTCTACGGCCCGGTGGCTTCGAGACGCCTCGGTTTCTCGCTGGGGGTCGACATCATCCCCTTCAAGACCTGCACCCTCGACTGCACCTACTGCCAGCTCGGCTCGGCCGGAAAGACCTCCGTGCGGCGGGGTTCCTGGTTCCCGCCGGAGGACATCCTGGCCCAGGTCCGGGCGGCCCTCGCGAGCGGACAGCGGATCGACGTCATCACCTTCTCGGGTTCCGGCGAGCCGACCCTCAGCCGCGACATCGGCTTCCTGATCCGCGAGATCAAGAGGATGACCTCCGTGCCGGTCGCCGTCCTGACCAACGGGACGCTCCTCACGCGCAAGGACGTCCGGCGCGACCTCCTTGCGGCCGACGTCGTCGTGCCCTCCCTCGACGCCGTGCCGGCCGCTCTCTTCCGCCGCGTCAACCGCCCCCACGCCTCGCTCGACAACCGCCGGATCGTCGAGGGCCTCGTCCGCTTCCGCGACGAGTTCCGCGGCGAGATCCGGCTGGAGATCATGCTGATCGAGGGGGTCAACGACTCCCCCGCGGCCATCGAGGCCGTCAAGCGGGCCGTGGCCCGCATCCGCCCCGACCGCATCGAGCTCAACACCGTCGTCCGGCCCCCGGCCGACCCCCGGGCCGGCGCGCTCGGCCCCGCCGGGCTCCGCAGGATCCGCTCGCTCGCTCGGTCCCCGGGCGGAGATCGTCGCCTCGTTCGCCACAAGGAAGCAGCCGGCTGCGGCCGGGGCCCTCGACCGGGCCGTCCTGGCCACGGTCGGACGCCGGCCCCAGACGGTCGCCGACATCTCCGTCGCGCTCGGGCGCCACCACGACGAAGTTCTCAAGGCCCTCGCTTCTCTGGAGGCCCGGGGCCGGGTCCGCCGGGTCGTCCACGACGGAAAGACCTACTTCGCCGGACGCCGCGCCTAGCGGCCCCGGTCAACTTTACTTGCCCCGGCCGCTGTGATAGCATTTCCTCTAACGAAGGCCGAGGCCGAAAATCCGTTCGTTAGACGAGGTAGAGCCTTCTATATACGCGGCCTGATCGTCTCCCGACCCCGCGGTCGCCATTATCCCGATAATTCCTGCGACCGCATCCATCCATTCCCGTGAAGGAGTCAGTCATGTTCCTCAACACCCATTTCCCGAAAGCCGAGAAATATTGGTACCAAGGCAAGTTTTGCGACTGGTCCGCCGCGGACTTCCATCCCATGATGCACGCCCTCCACTACGGCACCAGCGTCTTCGAGGGCATCCGGGCCTACAACACGCCCAAGGGGCCGGCCGTCTTCCGCCTGCCCGAGCACATCGACCGCTTCCTGCTGTCGGCGGGCGTGATCAAAATGAAATCCCCCTACACCAAGGAGGAGATCGCCGACGCCGTCAAGCTGACCGTCCGCGAGAACAAGCTCGACAGCTGCTACATCCGTCCCCTGCTCTTCTATTCCTACGGCAACCTCGGCCTCGTGCCCAAGGCCTGCCCGGTGGAGCTGGCCATCAGCGCCTGGGAGTGGGCGGCCTATCTCGGCGAGAACGCGGCCCGCGGCGTCAACGCCTTCATCGTCCCCTGGCGCCGGGTCCACCACACCCAGTTCAACATGTCGGCCAAGCTCGGCGGCGTCTACGTCCAGTCGACGATCTGCGGCCTCGAGGCCCGCGAGGAGGGCTTCGACGAGGCCATCTTCCTGAACATGGAAGGCCGCGTCGCCGAGGGGCCCGGACAGAACATCTTCATCGTCAAGGACGGCACGCTCATAACGAACGGCCGCACGGAATCCGCGCTCGAAGGGATCACCCGGACGAGCCTCCTCGAGCTCGGCGGCGACCTCGGCTACAAGACCTCTGTCGGGCCGATCACCAAGGCCGACCTCTTCGGCGCCGACGAGGCCTTCTACTGCGGCACGGCGGTCGAGGTCATTCCCATCGTCGAGGTCACGGACGGGTCCGACCTGGCCGGCCCGCGGATGAAGCACGTCATCGGCACGGGCAAGCCCGGGCCGATCGCCCTGAAGATGATCCAGGCGTTCGCGGACGCCGTGTCCGGACGGAACCCCCGCTTCGACAAGTGGCTGACCTACGTCGCGAAATGAAGCGCGGGCTCCGGCTCGAACCCATCGGCGTCGTCCGCTCGCGCTTCAAAGAGCCGGCCGACCTGCCGCCCCCGGCCTTCGCCCCGCGCGGCTTTTTCGAACGCTCGCTCGGCACGGTCGAGGTCCGGCCCGAATTCGCCCCGGGGCTCGACCGCATCGAGGACTATTCCCACATCGTCGTCCTGTTCCACTTCCACCGGGCCGGTTACGCCAAGCTCACGGTCACACCTCCGGGCCAGAAAAAGGAACGGGGGGTCTTCGCGAGCCGCTCGCCGCACCGGCCCAATCCCCTGGGGATGAGCGTTCTCAAGCTCCTTCGCCGGGACGGCCGGGTCCTTCACGTCTCCGGGCTCGACCTCATCGACGGAACGCCCGTCCTCGATATCAAGCCCTATACCCGGCGGGACCGGAAGTCCCGGATCCGGACCGCCGACAGTAAAAAAGCGGCGCGTCCCGCGCGCTAGGCCGGCGCGGGGCCGCTCCGAAGTCCAGGAGGTCCCGATGATGAAAACCGTTCACCCGCTCCCAGGAAGGATCGCGTGGCTGCCGCGGCTCATGCCGGCCGTCGTCCTGCTGCTCGCGGCCGCCGCCGCGCTCCCCGGGCAGGACCTGCTCGAGGGCCTCGGGCGGAAGCAGGACTACCGGAGCCGCCGCGTCTCGTCCTACGACCGCGGCGGCGGGAACCGCGACTCGATCGTCATCGGGCCGGGGAAGACCGCCGTCCTGGCCGAGATCGACGGCCCCGCCGCCATCCACCACATCTGGACGACGATCGCCGCCGAGCCGTTCTACGGCCGGAAGATCGTCATCCGCATCTACTGGGACGGCGAGAGATCCCCGTCGGTCGAGGCGCCCATCGGCGACTTTTTCGGCGTCGGGCACGGCCTGAACCGGAACTTCGTATCACTGCCGATCACGTGCTCGTCGGAGGGGCGGGCCCGGAACTGCTATTGGTTCCTGCCCTTCCGCAAATCGTGCCGGATCACGGTCGAGAACGAGGGGACACGGGCCGTCGACGCGTTCTACTATTATGTCGATTACCGCGAGTTGGCCGATCTCCCCGCCGGCACGCCGTATTTCCACGCCCAGTACAGGCAGGACTTCCCGCCGGACAAGGACCGGAATTATCTCCTCCTCGCCGCCGAAGGGACCGGGCATTTCGTCGGTTCGAACCTCAGCGTGCTCCAGCGCTCCCTGGGCTGGTGGGGCGAGGGCGACGACATGATCCGGGTCGACGGCGAAAACCGGCCGTCGCTCCACGGCACGGGTTCGGAGGACTATTACTCCGACGCCTGGGGCATGCGCGAGAGCCAAAGTCCCTTCTACGGCTGTCCCCTCCAGGAAGAGGACTTCCAGGCGGGTTCCAAGGCCACGGTCTACCGCTTCCACATCCCCGACCCGGTCCCGTTCACGAAGTCCATCCAGGTGTCGATCGAACACGGCCACGCGAACGACCGCCGGGATTACGTCTCCTCGGTCGCGTACTGGTATCAGACCGAACCGCATCGGGCCTTTCCCGATCTTCCGCCCGTCGCGAAGAGGCTCCCGTTCGCCTTCGAGCCGCCGGAGAGCTTCGTCCTGCCGCAGTGGGCCGCTGAGGAGCCGGGACGGTCCGCGAGCTTCGTCGACGCCGGGGCGGGGCTGAGGATGGGCGCGCCGCGTCTCGCGACATCGCTCTCCTCTTATTACAACGCGGCCGGTGCGCGCTATCCCGTCCTGCGGACCGACGGGGCGGAGGCCGGAACGAAGGTCGAGTTCCGCTTCCCGGTCGAGGTCCGCGACCTCTACGACATCGAGATCCATTTCCTCGAGGGGCCGGCCGCAGGCAATTTCCGCGTTCCCGGAGGCCGCATCGAAGGCTATGCCGGTGAAACGGGCCTCGGTTCGATCGTGCTTGAAAATAAGCTCCTCGAGCCGGGCTCGAACACGCTCGTCTTCGAAGCCGAGGCGAAGGACGCCCGGAGCGCCGGGAGCGATCTCTTCTTCGTCGGCTACGGGCTCAAGCCCGCGGCGCGCCGGTTCATGGCCGAATGGAACCTCGCCGGCCCCTTCGACGCGGCCGACATGGACGACCTGCCGACTGTCTATCCGCCCGAAACGGAGGCCGTCCCCGCGAAATCGTACAAGGGCAAGGGCGGCGCCTCGGTCGGATGGCGGACCGTCCGGGCCGACGCGGCGGGCTACGTCCGGCTCGACGATCGGATCAAGCCCAACGAACAGGCGATCGTCTATGCCGCGGCCTACGTCTTCTCTCCGGACGAACGGGCCGCGACGCTGCTCCTCGGCAGCGACGACGGCGTGAGGGTCTGGATCAACGGCGAGTTGGTGCACACCAACCCGTCCTACCGGGCCGCGGAGCCCGACCTCGACCGCGTGAGCGTCCGCCTGAACAAGGGCTGGAACAAGGTCCTGCTCAAGATCCTGCAGGGCGCGGGGGGCTGGGGATACTACGTCCGCTTCGCCGATCCGGAGGGCGCGCTGCGCTACGCGCTCAGGCCGGAATAGGCCGGGAGCCCGGGCTCACTCCTTCAGAAGACCGTCGGCGGCGGCGCAGACGATGTCCCAGGCGCCGCGGACGTGGCGCTCCTCTGTCGTCCGCTGCCCCACGACCAGGCGGATCGTGAACTTGCCGCGAAGGGTCGTGTGGGTCAGAAGGACCGGGCCCGCGGCGTTGACGCGTTCGAGGAGGGTGCGGTTGAGCGCATCGAGGGCGGCCTCGTCGCGGCCGTCGTTGAGCCGGAAACAGACGAGGCCGAGGTCGACCGGGGCCAGCAGCTCGAAGCGGCTGTCGGCCTCGACCCACTCCCTGACGAGCCCCGCCAGCCGGATGTGCTCGCGGACCATGGCCTGGAGCCCCTCGACGCCGTAGCTGCGGATGACGAACCAGAGCTTGAGGGCCCGGAAGCGCCGGCCGAGCTGGATGCCCCAATCGCGGTAATTTTTGACCTTGGCGTCGACGCCGGTCTTCAGGTATTCGGGATGGATCTCGAAGGTCCGGACGAGCGCGCCCGGGTCCCTGACGAAGTAGGCCGTGCAGTCGAAGTTGGTCAGCATCCACTTGTGGGGGTTGAAGACGAGCGAGTCGGCCAGCTCGGCCCCGTCCATGATCCAGCGTTTCTCCGGCAGGAGCGCGGCCGTCCCGGCCCAGGCGGCGTCGACGTGGAACCAGACGCCGTGTTTCCGGCAGATCTCGCCGATCGCCCTCAGGGGATCGATGGCCCCCGACGAGGTCGTGCCGACCGTGGCCATGACGCAGGCCGGAACGAGGCCGGCCTCCTCGTCACGGACCAGGGCCTCCTCGAGCTTTTCGGGGACGAGGGCGAAGCGTTCGTCGGTCGCGATGCGGCGGAAGTTCTTCTTGCCGAAGCCGGCGATCCGCACGCCCTTGTCGGCGCTCGAGTGGGCCTCTTCGGAGGCGTAGACCGTCAGGGGGGCCCGGAAGCCGGTCTCGTTCGTCTCGAAGCCGGTCGCCCTTTCCCGGGCTGAGAGGAAAGCGCACAGGGTGGCCGTGGAGGCCGTATCCTGGATGACGCCGGAAAAGCCGTCCGGCAGCCCGATCATCTGCCTCAGCCAATCGACGACGGCCTCTTCGAGCTCGGCCGCGGCCGGCGAGGTCTGCCAAACCATGCATTGCGCCCCGAGACCGGCGGTCAGGAGCTCGCCCAGGACCGAGGCCGGACTGTTGTTGGCCGGAAAGTAGCCGAACCAGCCCGGGTGCTGCCAATGGGTGATGCCGGGCATGACGATCCGCTCGAAATCCGCGAAGATCCCCTCCATGGCCTCCCCCCGGGAGGGCGGGACGGCGGGGATGAGCTTCTTGATGTCCCCGGGCTCGACGCGCGAGCGAACGGGGTATTTCTCGATATTATCGAAATAATCGGCGATCCAGTCCACGAATTGGTGTCCGGAGCGCCTGAAATCGTCGTTTTTCATCGGATTCTCCTCGAACAGGGCCTTTTTTCCACCCGGGAAAGCACTACTAATATACCCCATATCCTGGGGAAATCTCCAGGGGTGGGCAGGCCCGGAGAGTGTTCTGCAAAAACCGTCGAAAAGAGCCGTTTAGGCCCGCGAAAACCGACGTCGAAGGCCATTTGGGATCGTTTTTTAAGCACTGTTAAAAACCTATTGCATTCTCCCCCCGAGTTGTGGTATAATTCGTAATGGTCATCGAGGGGCTCACAAAAAACTTCAAAAATTTGGTTTGTGCCCCCGTCTGCCTATTCCCGTATTATTGGCGCTTCTCCCATTTCCGGGCGTCCCTCGAGGGGCGAGGGAGCGGCAGGGAGCGAAGTCGGCGGAGTGACCATCAGCGCCGCTTCGGAGCAACTCGGAGGAGCGGCGCTGGGAAATATCGGGAGAAGATCCTTTCTTGGCCCGAACGCAACGGATCCTCCCGTGCCCCTGTTTTACCCAGTGAGTGACTCTGATGGACAGCCAAGACCTCCTTTTCCGATTTCTCCGATAAACCCACTCCCTCTCCGAGACCGCCCCGGCCTGATGCCCGGCCGGGGCGGTCTCTTCAAGATGGGGTCAAACCTACTTTTCGTCACTTTTAACAGCTTTGTCAGGCCCCCCGATCCAGCCGAGCGATGCCAGCCGAATGACCCTCGCAATTTTTGTTGAAAGTGATGAAAAGTAGGTTTGACCCCTTCTTTTTGCTATAATCATCCCGGCTTATACAGAAGGGAAGTCCGTCGGATGCGGACACAGCCCCCGCTACTGTAACCGGGGACGAATCCCAAGAGACGCCACGGCCGCAAGGCTGGAAGGCTTGGGAGGAGAACGATCCGGGAGTCAGGATACCTTCCTTAAGCCTCGCTCGACCGGTCTTCGGGAGGAAGACGGAGAACGAATTCCAGCGGGGGCGGAGACGGAGCCCCTGTCATGGACGGACGAACGCGCGGGCCGGCGGCCTTCCTCGCCGGATTGCTCTCCCTCCTCCCCTTCTCCCTTTTCGCAAAAGACCCCCAGGCCGGCACCCCGCCGGTCCTGAAGCACGACGTCGTCGTCACGGCCACGCGCCTCGAGACGCCGGAAAAGAAGGTCGGCAGCTCCCTCACCGTGATCACGGGCGAGGAGCTCGCCCGGACCGGCAAGGCCTTCGTCCTCGACGCGCTCGAGACGGCCCTGGGCCTTGTGACCGTCCGCAACGGCGGCCCGGGCGCGACGGCTTCGGCCTCCATCCGCGGCGCCAACGGCGAACACACGCTCGTCCTTCTCGACGGCCTCGAGCTCAACGATCCGATCAACCCCTCGCGCTCCTGCGACCTGTCACACCTCGCGCTCGTCGAGGTCGACCGTATCGAGATCCTCCGCGGTCCCCAGGGGCTGCTCTACGGATCGGACGCGCTCGGCGGCGTCGTCAACGTCATCACCCGCACGGGCCGCGGCCGTCCCCGGCTGCGGCTGGGCGCGTCGGCCGACACGCTCCGCTCTCTCGGCGCGGACGTCTCTCTCGCCGGCGCGGGCGGGCGGACGGATTACGCGCTCACCCTCTTCCACGAGCGCACGGAAGGCCTCTCCGCCGCCTCGTCGGCCTACGCGGGGAACGCCGAGAAGGACGGCTACCGGAACCTCAGCCTGGCCGCCCGATTCGGCTGGACACCCCGTCCCTCGACCGCCCTGACCCTGACCGTCCGGGCCGTCGCGGACCGGACGGAGCTCGACAACTTCGGCGGCCCCGGCGGCGACGATCCGAACAGCGTCCAGAACTACGGCACGCTTCTCCTCCGCGGCCAATTCCGCGGCCTCTCCGGCGGCGGCCGCTGGGAGCGGAACGTGTCCGTCTCCTGGCTCGGCGCCAGGCGCGACAGCCTGAACCCCGTCGATGAGCTTCATCCCCAGGATTGGGAAGAGGGCTCGTTCCGCAGCGACGTCCTCAAGCTCGACTGGCAGAACAATTTCTTCCTCCACCCGTCGCACACACTGACCGCCGGGCTCGAGGTCGAAGAGGAGAGGGGACGATCCGAATACTTTTCGGAAAGCGCCTGGGGAACCAGCGAATCGAGCTTCCCCTCGGCCCGGGCCCGCTCGACCGGCGTGTACCTCCTCGACCACTGGGAGGTCCGGGACCGTTTCTTCGTGACCGCCGGCGTCCGGGCCGAGGACCACAGCTTGTCCGGGCCGGCCGTGACCTTCCGCGTCGCCCCGGCCTATCTCGTCGCCGCGACGGGGACCCGGCTCAAGGCGTCGTTCGGGACGGGCTTCAAATCGCCCTCCCTCTACCAGCTCTTCGCCCCGGCGACGTCCTGGGGCCCGATCGGCAACCCGCTCTCCGTCCCGAGCGCGCCGCCGGCTGGGACGCGGGGATCGAGCAGCGCTTCGCGTCCGGCGCCGTCGTCCTCGGCCTGACCTGGTTCGGAAACTCGTTCCGCGACCTCGTCGACTTCGACTACCAGGCCGGCTACGTCAATATCGGCCGGGCCCGGACCCGGGGCCTCGAAGCTTCGGCCGAGGCGCGGCCCGCGGCCGGCGTCCGCTTCGCCGCCTCCTACACCCGGCTCTCGGCCCGCGACATCGACGCCGGGACCGAGCTCATGCGGCGCCCCCGCGACCGGTTCGCCGCCGATCTCTCGTTCCGCTTCCTCCGCAAATACGATCTGGCCGTTTCCGGGCTCTGGACGGGACGCCGCCTCGACCGCGACTACAGCGCTTCTCCCTATCCCACCGTTGCGCTCCCCGGCTACTTCCTGCTCGACGCCGTCCTCTCGACCTCCCTCGGCTCCCGGCTCGAGCTCTTCGTCCGCATCGCGAACGCTCTCGGCGCCCGCTATGAATCGGTCTGGGGCTACGGCGCGCCAGGCCGCACGGTCCGCACGGGCCTGCGCCTGGCCCTCTGAGCCGCGGCCCGGCTATTGAAAACCGCCCGCCCCTGGGCGACAATAGAGGGCTCGCACGAACACCCGGAGGCCCCGATGGACATCGCAACGCTCGACAAGATCTTCAAGCCCCAGCGCATCGCCCTGATCGGCGTCAGCCCGAACCCGAAGAGCGTCGGCGGCAAGATCCTCTCCAACCTCGTCGGCGGCGGCTTCCGCGGCGTCGTCTATCCCGTGAGCCCGTCGGCCGAGGCCGTCGATGGGCATCCCCTGCTTCCGGGACATCGCGTCGCTTCCCAAGGTCCCCGACCTCGGCATCGTCTGCGCCGCCGCGGCCCAGGTCCCCGGCCTCGTCCGCGAGTGCGGCCAGGCCGGCGTCGGCGGCCTGATCATCGTCTCCGCCGGCTTCCGGGAGACCGGGCCCGCCGGGCTGGCCCTCGAAGAGTCCGTCCGCGCCGAAGCCCGCCGCTTCGAGGGCATGCGGATCCTCGGGCCGAACTGCCTGGGCTTCATCGTCGCCCGGCCGCTCTCTCAACGCCAGCTTCGCCGGCGGCCATGCCCCGACCGGGCCACGTCGCCTTCGTCTCCCAGTCCGGCGCCCTGTGCACGTCGGTCCTCGACTGGGCGGTCGAGGAGAAGATCGGCTTCTCCCACTTCGTCTCGATCGGCAACATGCTCGACGTCGACTTCGGCGACCTCATCGACTACCTGGGCGAGGACGAAGAGACGAAGTCCATCATCCTCTACATCGAGTCCGTCAAGGACGCCCGGAAGTTCATGACCGCCGGCCCGCGCCTTCGCCCGGACGAAGCCCATCGTCGCCTACAAGGCCGGCCGCTTCCCGGAATCCGCCGCAGCGGCCGCCTCGCCACACCGGCGCCCTGGCCGGGGAGGACGCCGTCTACGACGCCGCCTTCCGCCGCATGGGCCTGGCCCGGGTCTTCGATATCGGCGAGATCTTCGACTGCGTCGACCTCCTCGGCCGCTCCAAGGTCCCCAAGGGACCGCGCCTGGCCGTCGCTGACCAACGCCGGCGGACCGGCCGTCATGGCCACGGACGCCCTGGTGGCGTCCGGCGGCACCCTCGCCCGCCTGTCCGACGGCGACCGTGAAGCGAGCTCGACGAGAACCTGCCGCCGCAGTGGTCGCACCGCAATCCCGTGGACGTCCTGGGCGACGCCAAGTCCAAGCTCGTCGCCAAGGCGGCCCATATCGTGCTCGAGGACCCCGGCGTCGACGCCCTCCTCGTCATCGTCACGCCCCAGGCCATGACCAACCCGACGGCCATCGCCCGGGAGGTCTGCGCGCTCGCCGCCGGGACGCCCAAACCCGTCCTGGCCGCCTGGCTCGGCGGTGCGGCCATCGCGCGAGGGCACGAACCTCCTCAACGAGGCCGGCATCCCCACCTACGCGACGCCCGAACAGGCGGTCAACGCCTTCATGACCCTCGTCTCCTACGCCCGCAATCTCGAGGTCCTCTACGAGACGCCCAAGGACATCCCGGTCGATTTTCCGGTCGACCGGAAGGAGATCCGGGCCCGGTATCGCCGGCCTGCTGACGGAGACCGCGGGCGCCCTGTCCGAAACCCTGTCGAAGGAGATCCTCTCGGCTTACGGCATTCCGGTCACCCGCCCGGTCCCCGCGGCCACCGCGGAGGAAGCCGTCCGCGCGGCCGAGGCCGCCGGTTACCCGGTCGTCCTCAAGGTCCTGTCCCCGGACATCACCCACAAGACCGACGTCGGCGGCGTCGCCCTCGACCTCGGGGACGGCGACGCGGTCCGGGCCGCATACCGGACGATGATGGACGCTGTGGCCCGCAAGGCCCCCGGCGCCCGCATCGACGGCGTCACCGTGCAGAAGATGGTCCGGCTCCGGGACGGCGTCGAGATGATCCTGGGCGTCAAGAAGGACCCGACCTTCGGCACCGTCGTCATGGCCGGCATGGGCGGCACCGCCGCGGAGATCTACCGGGACAGATCCATCGGCTTTCCCCCTCTCAACGAGCGGCTGGCCCGCCGCATGCTCGACGAGCTCCGGATGAAGCCCCTCCTCGAGGGCTACCGGGGACGGCCCCGGGCCGCCGTCGACAGGCTCGTCGAGACGCTGGTGCGGCTGTCCTACCTGGCCGCCGATCTCCCGGAGGTCGCCGAGCTCGACATCAATCCCCTGCTCGTGACGCCCGAAGGCGTCCTGGCCCTCGACGCCCGGATCGTCGGGGACAGGAACGCCGTCGAGGACCCGCAGCGGCCCTACGCGCATCTGTCCCTGCGGCCCTATCCCGAGGAGTTCGTCCGGCCGCGTCAAGCTGCGGGACGGCACGGAGCTCACGCTCCGCCCGATCAAGCCCGAGGACGAGCCGCTGTGGCTGGCCCTGCTCGCCAGCTGTTCCCGGGAATCGATCTATTCCCGGTTCCGCTATTTCTTCTTCTGGCAGTCGCACGACGTGGCCAGCCGCCACTGCTACATCGACTACGACCGGGAGCTGGCCATCGTCGCCGAGGCCGGCGCGGGGGCCGACCGGAAGCTCGTCGGGGTCGGGCCGGCTCATCGCCGAGCCCGGGCGGCCGCAGGCCGAGTACGCGGTCCTCGTCCAGGACGCCTGGCAGGACAAGGGCCTGGGCGGCGTTCTCACGGACTATTGCACCGGCATCGCCCGGCAGTGGGGGATCCGGACGCTCACCGCCATCACGACGACGGACAATCCGCGGATGATCGCCGTGTTCGAGAAGCGGGGCTTCCGCATCGTCAACGACCTCGAGAGCTCGCTCGTCGAGGTCTCGAAGGAGCTACTCTAGGTCCGTGTGGCCCGCGACCGGCGCCGGCGCGAGGACGTGGAGATCGAAGACGACGATCTCGTTGGCCCCGGTCTTCAGGAACGGCGCGGGGCAGTAGAGCCGCTTCTGCGGACCGATCTCCCAGTACCGGCCGAGGTTGTGCCCGTTGACCCAGACGACGCCCTTCTTCCAGCCGCTCATGTCGAGATAGGTGTCGCCCGTGGCCCGGAGGTCGAAGCGGCCGCGGAAGAAGTTCCCCGGCCTTTCGGCCGGGCGGCGCGCATACCTGAGGAGCCTCAGGTAGTCCTCGTCCATCGGCAGCGGATGGACGTCCCAACCCATGAGCGTCATGCTGTTCAGCGTCACGCGCTCGGTGATGCCCTTGCGGTCGAGGAGCCGCGGCCCGTAGTTGATGCGCCCCATGGCCTCGACCAGGATGTCGAGGGTTTCGTTGGCCGGCTCCGCCTTGGGGATGTCGAGGACCGTCGTCTCGCCCTTGGTCCGGTCCATCGTTCCGACGTAGCGGCCGTCGGCGTAGACGATGGCGTAGTCGCGAAGGTCGGTCGCCGCGAGCTTGCCGCCGCGGTGGCCGAGGAGCTTCGTCCGGTAGAGGATGAAGCCGTGGTTCTGGCCGTAGGACTCCATGGGTCCGGGCTGGGGGCTGCGGACGGCCGGCGTCAGGTTGTCGAAGACAGAGGCGCTCTCGTCGAACGCGATCGGCGGGACGGAGATCATGCGGATGGGCTCGGGCAGGTCCGGGAACCTGCGGCCCGGCGGCTGATAGCGCGAGAGGAGCTCCTGGATGGCCCGGAACTTCGGCGTCGGCCGGCCGGCCTCGTCGAGGGGCGCATCGTAGTCGTAGCTCGTCACGTCGGGCTGGTATTTATCGCTGAAATTCGCGCCGGCCCAGAAGCCGAAGTTCGTCCCGCCGTGGAACATGTAGAGGCTGAAGGATTTGCCGTTCGCCAGGAGCCAGCGGAGGTCGGGCAGGAACTCCTCGGTTTTCACCCGGGCCCACTCCTCGCCCCAGTGGGTCAGCCAGCCGGGATAGAGCTCGCTGCAGAAGACGGGAACACCCCGCTCGAGCCGGGCGGCCTCGGCGAAATGCTTTTCGTTCGTGCCCGGGTCGAGCCCGATGGCCGCCCCGGGAAGGCTCCCCGCTTCGAGCATGGAAGGGGTCGCGCCGTCGGCCGTGTAGAGCGGCACTTCGATCCCGGCCTTGTCCCAGAAGCCCTTGAGGGCCAGCATGTACTCCCGGTCGTTGCCGAAGCTGCCGTACTCGTTCTCGACCTGGACCATGAGGACCGGCCCGCCGCGATGGACCTGCAGGTCGCGGATGACTTCGGCGATCTTCAGGACATAGGATTCGCAGGCGTCCATATAACGGGGGTCGGAGCAGCGGACCTTGATGTCGGGCGTCCGGAGCAGCCAGGCCGGCAGGCCGCCGAAATCCCACTCGGCGCAGGCGTAGGGGCCGGGCCGGACGATGACCCACAACCCCAGGCGCTGGGCCGTCCGGATGAAGGCCCCGAGGTCGTTCCCGCCGGAGAGGTCCCACTGGCCGGGCTCGGGCTCGAGGGCGTTCCAGAAGACGTAAGTGGCGACGGTGTTGAGCCCGGCCGCCTTGACCTTCGTCAGCCGGTCGGCCCAGTACTCCCGCGGGATGCGCTGGTAGTGGATCTCGCCGGCCATGATCCGGAAGGGCTTGCCGTCGAGGAGGAATTCGTCCGTGCCCAGCCGGAACGTGTGCGTCTGGGCGACGAGCCCCGGGGCCATGGCCAGCAACGCCAGGGCGGCCAACACCTTCGCGACAGGTCTCATGCGGTCCTCCCGGATCGCCGGTTTCGGCGTCTCGCGGCGATTTTAACACACATTTGACTTTCGCTCCCCGGCCGCTATAATTCCCCGCATGCCGGCGGGGCCCGCCGGTAGGGAGGATGACATGAAGCTCGACAAAACCGCCCTCGCCGTGACCGTGACCGTCGCCGCGCTCGCCTTCGCCGCCGCCGCGCCGCCGCTCGCAGCCCAGACGGAGGAGAAGAAGCCCGCTTTCGGCATCACGCTCTCGGGCTTCGTCAAGACGGATATCTTCTACGACACGCGGCAGACGGTCAGCGTCCGCGAAGGGCACTTCCTGCTATTCCCCAAGGCCCCGCAGATCGGCCCCGACGGCGACGACGTGAACGACCGGGCCGGCTTCCACATGCTCTCCATCCAGACCCGGATCGCCGGGAAGATCACGGGACCCGACGCCCTCGGGGCCAAGACCTCGGCCTATATCGAAGCCGAATTCTTCGGCATGTCCGAACCGGACATCAACGGCTTCCGCCTCCGCCACGGCTGGCTCAAGCTCAACTGGGCCCGCTCCGAGCTCATGATCGGCCAGTTCTGGCATCCGATGTTCGTCACCGAGAGCTTTCCCGACGTCGTCTCGTTCGACACCGGGGCGCCGTTCCAGCCGTTCAACCGCAGCCCCCAGGTCCGCTACACGCGGTCGTTCGGCCGTCTGAGCCTCGCGGCGACCGCCCTGGCCCAGCGCGATTTTCAGAGCAACGGCCCGGACGGCGCGAGCTCCGCCTATCTTCGCAACGCCGCCCTGCCGGAGTTCAATCTCAAGCTCCAATACGCGGCGAAGAACGACGCCCGCAAGACCGAGACCGTGGCCGGGATCGGGGGCGACGTCATGAGGATCGCGCCGCGGATCGTCACCGCCGCCGGCTACGAGACGGACGAGTCGGTCACCGGCCTCGCCGCGATGGCCTTCTTCAAGCAGAAGTGGGCGAAGTGGACCTGGAAGGCCGAGGCGATCTGGGGCCAGAACCTCCACCACCTGACCATGCTCGGCGGATACGGCGTCCGGAACATCGTCGACGAGGTCCGCCAGGATTGGGCTTACACGCCGATCGCCGCGCTCTCCCTCTGGACGGAGGTCATGACCAACGGGGCCCCGTGGCAGACCGGGCTCTTCGCGGGATACTCCAAGAACCTGGGCTCTCCCCACGAGATCACGGGGGCGAACTACGCCCGGGGATTCAACATCGACGAGCTTTACCGGCTCTCGCCGCGCCTCGTCTACAACATCGGCAAGATGCGCTTCGCGGGCGAGGCCGAGCTGACGGCGGCGTCCTACGGCACGCCGGACGCCTTCGGCAAGGTCCGGGACGCCCGCTTCGTCCGCAACATCCGGCTCCTCTTCGCGGCCTATTATTTCTTCTAGATATGTAACATTTCCTTACGCCCGGCCGTATAACTCTCTGATGGCAGACGACCGTCCCCCCTCGGGCGGACGGTTTTTTTGTGGCACGAGAATTGCTGCATCCCAGTAAGACCGTACCGAACCGCCGAGGATCCGGCCGCTGACCCGGCGAAGGAGTGAGCCCATGAGTAAGTCATCCCCGGCTGTTCGCCTCCTCGCCCTCGCCCTGATCCTGGCCCCGCTCCTGACCCTCGCCGCCAGGCCCGCCCGGGCCCAGGAGGGGCAGGCCGGCGTCGACGAGATGAAGAAGACCGCCCTCAAGGTCTTCCTCGACTGCGACGATTGCGATCTCGAGTACATCAAGACCGAGATCACCTTCGTCAACTACGTCCGGGACCGCCTCGAGGCCCAGGTCCACGTCCTCATCAGCACGCAGGGCACGGGCGGCGGCGGCGTCGAATACACGCTGACCTTCATCGGCCAGAACGACTTCAAGGACGTCAAGGACCTCCAGAAGTACTACTCGAACAAGACCGACACCGACGACGACATCCGCCGCGGCCTGGTCAAGTCCCTCCAGCTCGGGCTGATGAGCTTCGTCGGCCGGACCCCCATCGCCCGGCGCATCGCCGTGGAGTACACCCCGCCGCAGGGGTCTCGCCGATGCCCGGGACCGTTGGAACTCCTGGGTCTTCAGCCTGTCCGGGGACGCCTACCTCTCGGGCGAGGAGAGCTACTCCAGCCACATGGCCTACGGCTCTTTCTCGGCCAACCGGGTCACGCCGGGATCGAAGGTCCGGCTCGGCCTGTCCGTCGACCGCTCGAAGCAGAAATACATCGTCGACGAGGAGACGATCACCGGGACCTCGAAGAGCTGGCAGGTGAGCGGCCTCTACGTCAAGAGCCTGGGCGAGCACTGGTCGGTCGGCGTCTCCTTCGACGCCGAATCCTCCCTCTTCAGCAACGTCGACCTCGGGCTGGAGGTCGCTCCGGCCGTGGAATTCAATTTCTTCCCCTACGCCCAATGCACCCGGCGCCAGCTCCGGGCCCTCTACTCCCTGGCCCTGAACCCCGTCCGGTACCGGGAGGAAACGATCTTCGGCAAGCTCCGCGAGACGCTCCTCAAGCAGGAGCTCTCCTTGACGCTCGACCTCCGCGAGAAGTTCGGCACGATCAGCCTGAGCGCCGAAGGATCGAACTATCTTCACGACCTCGGGAAATACCGCATCGACACCTTCAGCATCGTCAGCCTGCGCCTCTATAAGGGCCTCAGCGTCTACGTGCTCGGCGGCTACTCCTGGTACCACGACTCCCAGCTTTCCCTCCTGGGACGCGAACCGACCTACGAGGAGCAGCTCCTCCGGCTCCGGGAGCTCCCGATGACCAGCAATCATTTCTTCGCCGTCGGCTTCCAGTTCCAGTTCGGCTCCATCTTCACTAACGTCATCAATCCCCGCTTCGGGTCGACCGGAGGAAGCGGCATGAATATCAGCATCCATTGAGGGGACACAGCATGACCACCCTGAAAGCGCGCAGATCCGTCGCCGCCTTCCTCCTCGTCTTCGCCGGCCTGGCAGCCGGCGCGGCGTTCGCCCAAGTCCCGCCTCCCGGCCCGGCCGGTCCGCCGCCCCCTCCCAAGCCCAAGATCTTCCTCGATTGGCCCGGGGGCGATCCGGACTTCCTCCGGGCGGAGATCCCGTTCGTTGAATTCGTCCCCGATCTCGCGGCCGCCCAGGTCCGCGTCCTCGTCACGCCCTCCGGCCCCCCCGGAAGCGGTTCGGTCTCGCTCGCGTTCGCCGGCCTCGGGCCGTTCCGGGGCGACGACAACACCCTCTCCTACGCGCCGGAGCCGGGGGCGAGCCCCGAGGACGCCAAGAAAGGCCTGGCCGGAACGATCAAGCTCGGCCTGCTCCGTTACGCCGCCAAGACCCCGGTCGCCAAGGACCTCACCGTCAAGTTCCTCGACCAGGCCAAGCCGACATCGGTCATCGATAAGTGGCACCAATGGGTCTTCGGCCTCAGCGCCAACGCCTTCCTCATGGGGGAAACCCAGTACCGGAACGGCTCCTATTACGCCTCGCTCTCGGCCAACCGGGTCACGCCGGAGATCAAGATCCGGACGCAGGTCTACGGCAACTGGAGCGATTACTGGTTCGACCTCGGCGACGGCACCGCCTACGAGAGCGCGACCCACGGCTACGGCACCTCGGCCCTCGCGGTCAAGAGCCTGGGCGAGCACTGGTCGGTCGGCGGCTACGTCGAGGCCGAGTCGTCGAGCTACTCCAATCTCGATCTGGCCCTGACCGCCGCCCCGGCCGTCGAGTACGACGTCTTTCCCTATTCCGAATCGACCAAGCGGCAGCTCCGCATCCTCTACCGCATCGGCTTCACCCGGGCCCGCTACAGCGAGGAGACGATCTACTTCAAGACGGCCGAAAGCCTCCTGCAGGAATCGCTGAGCTTCGCCTACGAGGTCGTCCGGCCCTGGGGCAAGGCCTCGGTCCAGGTCGCAGGCTCGCATTTCTTCCACAACGTCAAGTTCAACCGGCTCGAGCTCGAGGGCGAGCTGGAGTTCCGCATCTGGCGCGGACTGAGCTTCGAGATCGACGGCAGCTACACCCGGATCCGCGACCAGCTGGCCCTGCCGGCCGGCGGGGCCTCCTACGAGGAGATCCTCCTTCGCCAGCGGCAGCTGGCCACGGGCTACAACTACTCGTTCTCGGCCGGCTTCAACTTCTCCTTCGGCTCGACCCGGAGCAACGTCGTCAACCCCCGGTTCGGCAACGGCGGGCGGAGCATCTCGATCAGTATGTAACTTGCCTTCTGCCCCGATTCCCTTTACCATAGCCTCACTTCGAGTGAAGGGAGGCCCGCCCCATGTCCGTCAAGATCGAAAACCCCGTCCCCAGCGACCTGGAGATCGCGCAGGCGGCCGAGCTCAAGCCGATCCTCGAGATCGCCGCGGCGCTCGGCCTCGGCGATGACGACCTGGATCTGTACGGCAAGTACAAGGCCAAGATCCACCTCGACGTGCTCGAGCGGCTCGCGGACCGGCCGCAGGGCAAGTACGTCGACGTGACGGCCATCACGCCGACGCCGCTGGGCGAGGGCAAGACCACCACCACCGTCGGCCTGACGCCAGGCGCTGGGCGCGCACCTGGGCAAGAAGGTCGTCACCGGCATCCGCCAGCCCTCGCAGGGGCCGACCTTCGGCATCAAGGGCGGCGCGGCCGGCGGCGGCTACAGCCAGATCATCCCGATGGAGGACTTCAACCTGCACCTGACCGGCGACATCCACGCCATCACCGCGGCGCACAACCTGCTGGCCGCGGCGATCGACGCGCGCATGTTCCACGAAGCCGAGCAGGCCGACGCAGAAGCATGTTCGACGCGCCTCTGCCCGACGGACAAGAAGGGCGAGCGCACGCTTCGCGCCGACCATGCTGCGCCGGCTGCAAGAAGCTGGGCATCGCCAAGACCGACCCCGACGAGCTGACGCCGGAGGAGACGCGCCCGCTTCGCCGTGCTGGACATCGACCCGGCCACGCATCACCTGGAAGCGCGTGATCGACATCAACGACCGCTTCCTGCGCGAGATCGAGATCGGGCTGGGGCCGGAGGAGAAGGGCACGACCCGCATCACGGGCTTCGACATCACCGTCGCCTGCGAGATCATGGCGATCCTGGCGCTGACCACCGGCCTGGAGGATATGCGCGAGCGGCTGGGCCGCATGGTCATCGGCACCAGCAAGGCGGGCGAGGCGGTCACGGCCGAAGACCTGGGCGTGGCCGGCGCGCTGACCGTCCTGATGAAGGACGCCATCATGCCCAACCTGATGCAGACGCTGGAAGGGCACGCCGGCCTTCGTGCATGCCGGGCCGTTCGCCAACATCGCGCACGGCAACTCCTCGATCATCGCCGACCAGATCGCGCTCAAGCTGGCGGACTACGTGGTCACCGAGTCGGGCTTCGGCGCCGACATCGGCATGGAGAAATTCATCGACATCAAGTGCCGCTACTCGGGCCTGATCCCGAACTGCGTGGTGCTGGTGGCCACCGTGCGCGCGCTGAAGATGCACGGCGGCGGGCCGAAGGTCGTGGCCGGCAAGCCGCTGGACCACGCCTACACCGACGAGAACCTCGACGCTGCTGGAGAAGGGCTGCGCCAACCTGGAGCGCCACATCGAGAACGCCAAGCGCTTCGGCGTGCCGGTGGTGGTGGCCGTCAACCGCTTCACCGACCGACACCGCCGGCCGAGGTCGAGCTGATCCGCAAGGCCGCGATCGAAGCGGGGGCGGAGGACGCGGTCGCTCTCGCACGCACTGGGCCGACGGCGGCGAGGGCGCGGTCGAGCTGGCCGAGGCGGTGATCGCGGCGTGCGAGCAAGCCGAGCAACTTCCAGTTCCTCTACCCGCTGGAGTGGAGCATCAAGGAGAAGATCGAGACGATCGCCACGAGATCTACGGCGCGGACGGCGTGGAGTACACGCCCGAGGCCGAGGCCAAGATCGAGCTGTACACCCGGCTGGGCTTCGACAAGCTGCCGATCTGCATGGCCAAGACGCACCTCAGCCTGAGCCACGACCCGGACCTGAAGGGCGTGCCGCGCAATTTCACGCTTCCGGTCCGCGACATCCGGGCCAGCGTGGGCGCCGGCTTCCTCTATCCGCTCTGCGGCGAGATGCGCACCATGCCCGGCCTGCCGACCCGGCCGGTCTTCTTCGACGTCGACCTCGATCTGGAGACGGGCAAGGTCATGGGGCTGTTCTGAGGCCAGGAGGGGCAGGACGCTTAGCCCAGAACGGGTGGCCGGGGGATAGTCCCCGTTCGCCTGGAGGCGGAAGGGGCCCCGGGCCTTTGAACGGGGCTATTAGCCCCATCCAAAAGGCCTGGGGGGATGGGTGGAGCCGAAGCCGAACGGGGACGCCACCGGACAGGACCCGTTCAAGGCTAAGCGCCCTGCCCGACCGACTGATTTCTACTTCAGCGTGACCGTCGCGCTCGCAGCTCCGCCCTTGACGCTGTCGTAGGTCACTTTCACCGCGCCGGAGCCCTTGACGATCAGGACCGCCGTCCGGGTCGTCTTGCCCGGATGTCCGTTGCGGACGACGATCCGCTTGAGGTCCTTCTGGTCGACGAGCGGCGTCACGGACGGATTCGCCTTGTACACGGCCTTGTTGTCGATGAAGCTGGCCGCGATCACTTCGATCCCCTTTCCGTCGACGAGCAGGAGGTCCGGCCGGACGGTGAAGTTCTGGGCCGCCCGGGCCATGACGGTCGGGGTGACCTTGGGATTGGCGATATCGACGAAGACGCGAAAGACGTCGCCGCCGATCTTCTCGACCGAAGTCTCGCCCATGCGGACGAGCGGCATTTCGTCGGCCTGGTAGAGGGAGAAGGCCATGTTCCGGTGGCAGAGCTCTTCGTTCATGAACCGCGGCGGGACCCGTCCCTGGAATTTCTTCCAGACGCCGCCCATTTCGACCGGACCGAACTGGGGATGCTCGAAAGCCTTCCACGCGACGAACTGGTCCCCGAACTCGAGGTGCCGGTCGAAGAAGTAGCGGGACTGGGCTGGGGCGATGGGACTCGAGGGATCGGCCTGCTGCTCCCGGAGCGCCGGGCTGGTGAAGTACTGGTCGTTGCTCCAGAGCTCGTTGGAGAACGAGGGGATGCCCAGCCCGTCGTTCGTATAGTCGATGAAGCCGCCGTGCACGGTGTAGAGGCCGCTCCAGAGGACGATGTAGCGGTAGAACGGCAGGATGCGCTCGCCGTTGCGGCCGAGCTCGTCATAGAAGCGGACGTCCGTCATCGGGTACTCGCCGACCGCTTCGGCGCCGGGCCCGCGCAGGATCATGCCGCCGCTGTTGTGGTAGGACTGGACGCCGGCGATGTTGGGGTGGGCCTTAAGGAAATCGCCGACCGCCTTGGCCTCGGGGAGCTGGAAGGGATAATCCATGGCCCCGCTCTGGACGTAGCCCGGCTGCCAGTCGCTCGGCCAGTTGCGGTTGCCGTCGTAGCTGCCCGGCCCGTCCTCGTTGATCAGGCCGTCGCCGTCGTTGTCGACGCCTTCCTGCCCGAGCATGATGTAATCGCCCGTCTCGCCGTACGGCACGGCCTCGAGGGTGTCCGGATTGGCGCGGCTGATCCGGTAGTTGCCCTGCCCGGGCACGTACTTGCGGATCTGCTCGACGATGCCGTTGCCGTTGACGTCCTCGGGCGGGTCCTCGTCGAAGACGCCGTCGTTGTCGTCGTCGACCGGGACGTGGCCCGACCTGGCGTTGCCGCCGGGGCCCTCCATGAAGTACTGCCGCCCGTCGGGGTTGACCGTGGGGATGATGTAGAAGACGCGCTCGTCGACGAGGCGGGTGACGTCGTCGATGCGGCCGTAGTTCTCCATGAGATACCAGATCGTATAGAGGCAGACCTCGCCGCCCTGGATCTCGTTGCCGTGGACGTTGGCCTCGATGTACATGCCGGCCTTTCCCGACTCGGGCCCTGTGGCCGGGTTGTTGACCGTCATCAGCATGAGGTCGCGGCCGTCGTGGCTCTTGCCGATCGACTCGAGCTTGAGGAACTTGGGATAGGCGTCGCGGAGCTTCTTCATGTCGGCGTAGAGCTCGTCCGTGTCGTGCCAGCGGTTGAAATCGAGCTTGACCTTGAAGGCCGGGTCGGAAGCTTTCTGGGCCGGGGACGGCGGCGCCAGGACCAGGACCGCCGCGCAGGCCAGGATGAAGAACAGGATCTTGCGGGTTCTCATCTTCGTGCTCCTCTCACTTCAGGGTGACCCGGGCCGTCGCCGACCCGCCCTTCTCCGACTGCACCAGGAGCTCCACGACCTCGCCGGCCTGGCCCTTGATGAGCCACTCGTACTTGGCCCGGCCGCCCGAGCCGGCCAGGACCGGAAGGAAATTCGTCTTGGCGCTGCCCGAGAGCACGTCGCCGGGTTCGACGCCGAGCCGGACCAGGGTCGGCTTGACCGACCGGGCCGTCTGGCCCTGGGCCAGGGAAGTCGGCCAGAAGCCGGCGTTCTCGACCTCGGCCTTGAGTCGGAAGAGTCCGCCGCCGTGGGCGACCGCCTCGAACGAAGCCACATTCACCCGCGGGAAGAGCGACAGGAGGTGCAGGGCGAACTTGGCGTGGGAGGCGCCGAGTTCGGCGAGCTTGGCCGCCGGGGCGTTGGTGCTGGCATAGGGCTTGAAGCCGCCGATCTCGACCTCGCCGAACTCGGGGTGCTTGGCCTTCGTCCACTTGACGAAGCCGTCGATCTTCTCGGCATCCAGCCACTTGAGGACCTGTCTGTCGATGCCGGGCGTCACGGCGGACGCCGCGGCCCCGGCCGGGGCCTGCCCGAAGGCGCCCATGCCCCCGCCCGGTCCCATCTGCATCATCATCATCCCCTCGGGCCCGCCCGAAGCGACGACGGTCGTGACCGTGCCCCCTCCCCCGGCGCCGGACGGCGGCCGTCCGGTCGAGGCGGCCTGGCCGGCCTGGGCCGGCGGCCCCGACTCGCCCGCGCCGGGTGGGACCATGCCCATGCGGCGCGGACCGGCCGGTTCGGCCGTCGTCAGGCCGAAGCCGGGCGTCGAGAAAGAAGGGACACCGAACTGGTAGTAGCCGTACTGAAAGAACGCCCCCTGGGGTTCACGGACGTAGAGAGGCTGGCGGATCCCGGTCAGCTCGACGTACTTGTCGCTCACGGCTTTGAAATAGTCGTAGTCAGCCGTCGCGATCGTGGTCGCCGGCTTGCGGTCGGGCATCATGAACCGGGAC
Source organism: uncultured bacterium (assembly GCA_963743755.1). Classification (GTDB taxonomy): domain Bacteria; phylum Acidobacteriota; class Aminicenantia; order Aminicenantales; family Saccharicenantaceae; genus RBG-16-66-30. The sequence goes on along the minus strand of CAVUQU010000004.1, from coordinate 1,136,593 downwards.
GACTCGGCAGCCTGCGACTGACGGCCCGCCTGTTGGCGACCGGACCCGCCGCCCGTGAGCATCTCCATGGAGAACTCGCCCATCATCATCCGCCCGCCGCGGCCGAAGCCTACGGCTCCGCCGGTCTGGATGAACCCGGCCGCCCGAGCCCCCGCGGCCGCGGCCTCGGCGAAGCGGACCAGGTCGAGCTCACGGGCCGGACCGAGCCGTCCGGCGCTCGTCGGCGCGACGATGAGGTTATCGCTCTCCCCGAAAGTCAGAATGGCCGCGACGTTGCGGTGGGCGACGATCCAGGCCATCAGGGCCCGGCTTTCGGCCTCGCTGACCATGTGCGGGCCGGCGCCGGCCTTATAATAGGGATATTCGTGGGCGAAGTTCCGGCCGATGTCGACGCCGCCCGGCGGATCCTCGTTGACGAAGCCGTCGCCGTCGTTGTCGATCCCTTCCGTATAGAGCTTGTAGGCCCCGACCTCGCCCTTTTTCGGGTCGGCTTTCTTGATCAGGCGCGGCTCTTCGGGTTCGGCCACGTACTCGCCCCCGGCCGCCGGGACCCTCATCGCCGTGATGAAGCCGTCGCCGTTGAGGTCCTCGGGACCGTCCTCGTCGACCCGGCCGTCGTTGTCGTCGTCGAAGGGGTTGGCGTTGGTCCGCTGCCCGGTCTTGAGCGGCGCGAAGAAGCCCTCGGCCCCGTCCGGGTTGATCCGGGGAAGGACGTAGACGGTCGAGGCCTCGAGCCGCTGCTTGACCGCGGGGTCGGCGGCCGCGTTCTTGGCCAGGTACTCCGCAACGGCCAGCGCGAGCTCCGTGCCGGTCAGATCGTCGCCCTCGAAACCCGCGGCGACGAGCAGGGCCGGACGCTTTCCGGGCGGAACGGCGCCGGGACCGGCGATCTCGATCGCCCAAAGGTCGCGCCCGCCCCGGGACTTGCCGATGGACGCGACCCGGACGAGGGCCTTGTTCGCTCCGGCCAGGGCCTGGACGGCCTTGGTCAAAGCGGCGTGGTCGCGATAGGCCGACCTCTCCTGGGCGGCCGCGGGGCCGGCCGCCAAGCCGAGGAGAAAGCCGAGGAGGACCGGCAGAACGACCGCCGGCCGGACGAGCTTGTTCGGGAAGGAACGCACGGGGACCTCCTTGTCGGTGGGAGATGCCGGAACGCAGATCGCCCCCCGGGCGGGGACGACTTGTCTGGAAATCGGACGCGAACCGGCCATTCATGATTTTAGACTGAGCTCCCGGCGGAATCTTCCAGGGAAACGCCCCGTTCTTTGTTATAATGCCCGTGAATGCCGCCTCGAGAGGATCGCCCCATGTCCCACGCCCGAAACATTTCCCGCCGCCAGTTCATCAGGACCGGAGCCGCCGCCGCGGTTTCGCTGACCATCGTCCCCCGCCGCGTGCTCGGGGGCCCCGGGTATCTCGCCCCGAGCGATACCCTGACCAAGGCCGTCGTCGGCGTCGGCGGGATGGGCCGGGGCCACCTCGGCTACGAGGGCTCGGTCCTGCGGGCCGTTTGCGACGTCGACCGCGCCCACCTCGCCTCCGCCCTGGAGATCGCCGGCCCCGGCGTGGCCGGGTACACGGACTTCCGCGAGGTCCTGGCCAGACCCGATATCGACATCGTCCACATCGCGACGCCGCCCCACTGGCACTCCCTCATCGCCATCGCCGCCGCCGAGGCCGGCAAGGACGTCTGGTGCGAGAAACCGATGACCCGGACGATCGGCGAGGGCCGGGCCGTCGTCGACGCCGTCCGCCGCACGGGCCGCGTCTTCCGCATCAATACCTGGTTCCGCTTCACGGACCGTTTCTACGGTTTCGGGACCGACGTCCGGCCGATCAAGAAGGTCGTCGCGAACCGGCTCCTGGGCTGGCCGCTCAGGGCGACGGTCAGCGCGACGACCGGCTTCGACTGGAAATTCTATTGGAGCGGCCTGACATACGCCCGGCCCGAGCCCGTGCCGCCGGAACTCGACTACGATTTCTGGCTCGGCCCGGCGCCTTGGAAGCCTTATCACCCCCACCGCGTCCACGGCACGTTCCGCGGCTATTGGGATTACGACGGCGGCGGTCTCGGCGACATGGGCATGCACTACCTCGATCCGGTCCAGTACCTGCTCGAGAAGGACGGCACGGGCCCGGTCGAGATCGCGGCCGACTGCCCCCAGCAGCACCCCGACGCCTGCGGCGCCTGGCGCCGCGTCGAGATGAAGTACGCCGACGGCTGCGGCATCGTCCTCGACGGCGAGAACCGGGACAAATCCGCGCCCTTCCTCGAAGGCCCGCAGGGGAAGCTCTACCGGGGCTTCGAATCCGACATCCCGAACCTCCGCGAGAAGCTCGCGGCCCTGCCCGATCCCGAGCCGCAGGTCACGGAATTCTCCGAGTCCGTCCGGACGAGGCGCCCCTTCGCCCTCAACGAGAGGAACGGCCACCGCTCGTGCACGCTCGTCAACCTGGCCAAGATCGCCGTCCAGCTCGGCCGGCCGCTCCGCTTCGACCCGGACCGGGAGATCTTCCCCGGCGACGAGGCGGCTAACCGCCTGGCGGACCAGCCCATGCGGGCGCCCTGGCACCTGTGAACAGGACCCGAGGAGAAAGCCGATGAAAAGAAAAGCATCCGTCGCGACGGCTCTCGCGGGCTTGGCGGTCCTGGTCCTGTCGCTCCCTGCCGCCGCCCACGCCCAGGCTGCGCCGGCCGCTGCCGGCACCGGCCTCGGAGCCCGGGTCTCGGCGATCATCGAGCGTTTCCCGGCGGAGAACGCCGCCGCACGCGACGCCCTCTGTGCCGGGATCATCGAACTGGGACCTGCGGCGATCGTCGAGGCCTGCGCCCGCGTTCTCCCTCCCGGCGCCGGGAACGACGCCAAGGCGAGGTTCGCCGTCAACGGCCTCGCGGTCTACACGACAAGGCCGGGGGCCGAGGCGGAGCGGGCCCTGTTCGTCCGGGCCCTCTGGACGGCTCTCGCCGGAAATCCCGACAAGCAGGTCGCCGCGTTCCTCCTGACCCAGGTCCAGCTCGCGGGCCGGACGGAATCGGTGAAGCCGCTGGCCTCCTATCTCGCCGACGAGACGCTGGCCGGCCCGGCCTCCGCCGCCCTGCAGACGATCGGCGGCCCCGAGGCGGCCCGGGCCCTTCTCAAGGCCCTGGAGACCGCCCCCAGGACGGTTCTCGTCACGCTCGTCGACGCGCTCGGCGCGATGCGCAGCCGCGAGGCCGTGAAAAAGCTCCTCGCCCTTACCGAAAGCGGCGACGAAGCCCTGCGCCGGGCCGCCCGGTCGGCCCTGGCCGAGATCGGCGATCCTGCGGCCGGTCCCGTCCTCTCGACGGTGCGCGTGACCTCGTTGCAGGCCGAAAGAGCCGAGGCTCCGGCGCTCTACCTCCGTTTCGCCCGCCGCCTCCGGGAAGCGGGCCGGACGGCCGAAGCGCTGAGCGCGGCCCGATCGATGCTCGCCGCATACGGCCGGCCCGCAGAAAGCCAGGTCGCTGCGGACGCCCTGTCCCTCATCGTCTCGGTCCTCGGCGACAAGGCCCTCCCCGACCTCGTCGCCGCCGTCGACAGTCCCGCACCCGCGCTCAGAGGGGCGGCCCTGGAAGCCGCCGTGACGCTCGGAGGGGAAGAGGCGACGGCCCGCTGGGTGGAAAAGGGCGCGGCTTCGGGACCGGAAGTCCGGGCCGCCATCATAGCGATGCTCGGACGGCGCGGCGACGCGACCGCCCTGCCCTTCGTCCGGGAGTGCCTGCGCAACCGTGAAGCGGTCGTCCGCCTGGCCGCCATACCCGCGGCGGTCCGCCTCGGCGGCAACGCGGTCGTTCCGGACCTCGCCGGGCTCATCGGCGCGGCCGGTGCGGACGAGGCGGCGGCCCTGAAGACGGCGTTGCTTCAGTTCGAGGCCGGCGATGTCGTTCCCGAAGCCGTCCGTCTCGTCGACAGGACGCCCCATCCGGGGAAAGCCGTCCTCATCGATCTCCTCGGCGAGAAGGGCGCCCGAGGCGAGATCGAGCGCATCTTCGCCCTGGCCGCCGACGCCGACCCTGCGACGCGGGCCGCCGCCATGGGCGCCCTGGCCAAATTGGCCGGCGAAGGGGATCTCCCCCGCCTCGTGGCCATGCTCGAGAAAGCCGTGGACGGCGACGACATTGTGAACCTCCAGAAAGCGGTGGCTGCCGCCGCGGTCCGCGACACCGCCCCTGCGCGGCGAGGGGCCGCGCTCGTCGCTCTGATGGAAGCCGCCGCCCCCGGCCGCAAGGCCGTCGTTCTCCGCGTCCTGCCGGAGGTCGGCGGGGAGGCGGCCCTGCGCGCCGCCGTCGCGGAAACGGGGAGCACGGACTCCCGGGTCCAGACCGCTGCGGTCTACGCGCTGTCGCAATGGCCCGACTACCGGGCAGCCGCCGATCTCCTCCGCATCGCAACGACGACCGCCAGCAAGCGCCACCGTCTCCTCGCCGTCGACGGCTACGTCCGTCTCGTCGGCCGGGCGAACATGCCGGAGCAGAAAAAGCTCGCGCTATTCGAGAGCCTTCTCGCCCAGTCCTTCGACAATGCCGACAAGAAGCTCGTCGTCGCCGGGGTTGCGGCCGTCCGCGAGCCCGAGTCCCTGCGCCTGCTCGCTCGCTACCTGGACGATCCCGTCCTCGGCGAACAGGCCGCGGCCGGGCTCCTCGAGCTGGCCTCGGAACAGGCGCCCGAGGAGCGGTGGCTCTCGGGACACGAAGCGTACTCCGTTCTCCGGCGCGTCGAAGCCCTGGCCGCCGATCCGGCCGAGAAGGCCCGCATCGGCGAGATCATCACCGCCCGCCTGCGCCGGGGCGGTTTCACGCCGCTCTTCGACGGCCGCACGTTCGAGGGATGGAAGGGCCTCGTCGCCGATCCGCCGGCCCGGGCCAAGATGACGCCCGAAGCGCTGGCCGAAGGCCAGGCCGTGGCCGACGAGCGCATGAGGGCCCATTGGAGCGTCGTCGACGGCGTCCTCGTCTTCGACGGCAAGGGCGAGAGCCTCTGCACCGCGTCCGACTACGGCGACTTCGAGCTCCTCGTCGACTGGAAGATCGAGAAGGGCGGCGACAGCGGCCTCTACCTCCGCGGCTCGCCCCAGGTCCAGATCTGGGACCCGGCGGCCAATCCCGTGGGCTCGGGCGGCCTCTACAACAACCAGAAGGGCAAGAGCGCCCCGTCGGAAAAGGCCGACCGCCCCGTCGGCGAGTGGAACACTTTCCGGGTCATCATGATCGGCGAGCGCGTCAGCGTCTATCTCAACGACAGGCTCGTCGTCGACAACGTCGTCCTCGAGAACTACTGGGAACGGGACAAGCCGATCTATCCGACGGGGCAGATCGAGCTCCAGGCCCACGGCAACATCCTCCACTTCCGCAACATCTTCCTCCGCGAGATCCCCCGCGACACGGCCGCGCCGCCCCTGGCCCAGGCCGAGTCGGACGAGGGCTTCTCTCCCCTCTTCAACGGCCTCGACCTCGAAGGCTGGACGGGCGACACCAAGGGCTACGCCGCGGAAGACGGGAAGATCGTCGTCCGCCCCGAGCTCGGGAGCGGCAACCTCTACACGGTGAAGGAGTACGCCGACTTCGTCCTCCGCTTCGAGTTCAAGCTCACGCCGGCCGCCAACAACGGCCTGGGCATTCGGGCCCCGCTCGAAGGCGACGCCGCCTACGCCGGGATGGAGCTCCAGATCCTCGAGGACGGCTCGCCCGTCTACTGGGGCCTCCGGCCCTACCAGTACCACGGCTCGATCTACGGCGTCGTCCCGGCCCGCCGCGGCTTCCTCAGGCCGCCGGGAGAATGGAATACGGAGGAGGTCACGGTCAGGGGCCGGCGGGTCACGGTCACCGTGAACGGCGCGACGATCGTCGACGCCGACATCGACGCCGCGAGCGCCGGCGGCACGATCGACGGGAACGAACATCCCGGGCTGAAGCGGACGTCCGGCCACATCGGCTTCCTCGGCCACGGCTCGCCCATCGAATTCCGGAACATCCGGATCAGAGAGCTTAAGTAAGTAGGTAGGCCGGCATTCCCGATCCCGCCGACGAAAACGTCTGGCACGACCAGAAAAATAGGGAAACAGGTATCATGTCCCGCACTTAGCGGGAGGGCAGGCCCAGGGCCCGGCGCAGGGCCGTGTTGATCTGGGTGTTGTCGAGGATGAGGCCGGAGTACCACGTGCCCCGGAGCTTCATGAGCTCGCGCGACGCGGCCCCGACGGCGGCCAGGTTGACGAGCTCGTTGGCGTGCCCCGCGGTTCCGTAGGAGACCTCGTTGTCCGGATAGACGAAAGGCGAGGCGTACTCCGCGGTCTTCATCGAGGTGGGCTTCGCACCATTGACGCCGTTCACGCCGGGCCCGCGGTCGCTCCCGGTCTTGGCGGGCGGCTCGGCCGACTCGACCCGGGGCGCCTGGTCCGGCAGGTCGCCGGCCGCGAGCGGCCGGCCGGGGTCGAGGAGAAGGCCGCCGGTCGCATGGTCGGCGGTCACGATGAGGGCCGTATTCGCCCAATCGATCCCGTCGCCCGGACGGTCGACGAAGGCCAGCGCCGCCCGGACCGCGCCGTCGAGGTCGGCGACGCAGCCGATCATGGCCTCGAAATCGTTGTCGTGATTGGCCCAGTCGATGTCGCCCTGTTCGACGACCAGGAAGAACCCGTCGGGGTCCCGACCGAGGTAGTCCAGCGCGGCCAGGGTCGCTTCGGCCAGCGAGGGGTTCTCCTCCGTCGCCGGGACGACGGCCGGGCGCCCGGGCGAGTCCGCGACCCGCGGCACGTCGAAATTGCCGCCCTTGCCGCCGAAGAGCCCGAAAAGCTTCCGGCCCGCGCGGGCCGCGGCCGCCGCGGCCTCGGCGACGGCCTGCCCGCCGTCGACGCCGGGCTTCCTCTCCACGAACAAGTATTCGGCCGACGCCTGGAGGGTGCGGTAGAGCGATTCCGAGATGTAACCTTTCCTCGGATCGAACCCGGGATTGTCGAGAAGCGGATGTCCGCCCGCGATGACGACATCCGGCTTTGTCCGCAGGATGATCTCGTCGGCGATGCCCAGTCCCTTGTAATCTTTGAGTCCGGTGTAGTAGGCGCTCCGGCTCGGATTGTGGCTGACGAAGGCGGCCGGGGTCGCGTGGTCGAACGGGACGGTGCTGATCACACCGATCGCCGCCCCCGACGCGTCCCGGACATCCTCGGCGATCGTCTTCAGGCCGCCGTCCGGGGGATCGCCCGGGAGCCAGGAAATGTTGCCGGAATCCGTCTTGTATCCCGTGGCCATGGCGGTCGCCGCCGAAGCCGAATCCGTGGCCGGACCGGTCGGAAAGCGCTCGACGGCGCCGGGCCCGACCCGCGGCCGGTCCCCGTACTTATGGACGTCGTAGCCGAGCAGCGGCGTGAACGAGGACCGGGAGTAGGGCGGACGGCCGGCCTGTCTCGCGGCGGCGTTGTAGACGTTGACGTCCCAGGTGGTGACGAAGGCCTTGGCCGGGAGCTTGTGCCAGGCCAGCCCGTCGTCCCGGCCGGTGAGGTAGCGGCTGGCCGCGACCTCCGTCTGGGCCGACATCCCGTCGCCTATGAAGAGGATGACGTGTTTGAGGGAGGGAGCGCGCCGGCCGCAGGCGGAGGGGAGGAGCAGGGCCGCCGCCAGGCCGCAGGCGGAGAGCAGCGCAAGGGCCGTCTTCCGGGCTTCGAGCCTTCGTCCCGTCATAACAGACTATTATATCCCCTGCCCGAAATGCGTTTCACCACTCCACGAGGCCGGCCAGCTTCAGGATCTCGAGGTAGTTGAGGACGGCCTGGAGCGTCGACCGCCGGTCGTACTGGGCGTCGAGCATCTTCTTGATGTCGAGGGCGCTGTGCTTTCCGTCGACCAGGAGCTGCAGCTCGGCCGGATTGGCCAGGACCAGGTCCTTGCCCGCGACGGGGAATTTCAGCCTCTCCGCGGCCGGGACGGCCGTCAGGAGCTTTTGGTATTCGCGGTAGCCGCCCTGGCGGACCTTCGCGGTCGGGCGGGGCACGATCCGGGCCGCTTTCTTCTCGAGCTCCGTGGCGACGGGCGGCAGAGGCTTGACGCCGAGCTTCGCGGCGACGGCCGTCCGGTGGGCTTCGAGGGCGGCCAGTCCGGACGCGCCGACGCCGTCCACGGCCTTGACCAGCCGGGCGATGTGGGCCGAAAGACTCGTGTCGCCCGGGGCCAGCTCGCGCACGGACTCGAGCGTCTCCTTCTCGTTCATGACCGCGGCTTCGAGAACGCCCCGGCCCCACGGGTAATCCGCGGCGATCGTATCGGCCGAGGCGCCGTTGAGCGTCTCCAGGACGACCGCGAGCTGGTGCCCGAGGCGCCGGGTCGCGTTCGAGGCGGTCTCCGCGGCGATCTCCGCGGCCGCCGCTCTCGTCGGCGGAAGCGACCGTGTAGGCGCCCGCGGCCCCGATGACGGCGGCCCGCTTGAGCTGCGTCGGGTCGGCCTTGTCCGCGGTGTCGCCCGAGGTGTGGTACCACGGTCGGGCCAGGCGATCATCATGATCCCGGGCACCCCGACGCCCCAGTCGTTGAAGACCTCGTGGTCCGAGGCGCCGTAGTGGGTCTCGATCGAATAGGCGAAGGGCTCGTCGGCGCCCGACGGCGCGACGATGCGCACCGGGACGCCGGCCGCGTTCGCCCGGTTCTGGATGCGCTCGCGGCTGCCCTCGCCGACGTACCGGTAATAGTTCTCCATGACGTCGTTGATGTAGTGGGGGTTGCCGTAGGTCGTCCGCATCAGGCAGAAGTAGGACTTGTTCTTGCTGACAGCCACTCCCCGACCATGTCCATGTTGATGTTGCAGAGGGTCTTGTCCATGATCGCGGTATTGGCCTTGACCCATTCCCCGATGCCCGAGAACTCGGGGCCCCAGATGAAGCGGATGGTCCGCTTGGGACGGGGCAGCCGGCCCTCGGCGATGAGCCCGTTGAGGACGCGCGCGACCTCGAGGATGCAGGCGCTGCCGGAGATGTTGTCGTTGGCCCCCTGCTTCTGCATGCCCTCGAAGAGGTGGGCGGAGAGGATGACCTCGCCCGCCGCCGGGTCCGTGCCCGGAATGCGGCAGACGACGTTCTCGAGGTCGGCCGTCTCCGTCTTGGATTCGACCTGGGCCCGGACCGTGATCTTCTCGTTGGCGAGCAGCCGGCGCTTGAGGATGTCGCCCTCGCGGACGGGCAGCTGGAAAGCGAAGCCGGGCGCCGCCGGTTTGGCCTCGGGCGCCGCAGGCGGGGCGGGAGGGGCCGGCTGTTCCGGTTGGCCGGCCTGTCCCTGCCGTCCGGGCCCGGCCCCGCCGGGGCGCCGGCGCTGCATGATGCCCGCCCAGGGCATCTGGAGCGGATCGAAGTAGGGCCGCGAGTTGCTGATGGCCACGACCCCGAGGGCGCCCTTTGGGGCGGTCGTGCCGTAGACCATCATCAGCGCCCCCTCGGTCACGACGATCTTGCCATCGACCTCGGCGGCGGCGATCTCCTTCGTCGAGCCTCGCCCGACCCAAACCAACTCCGCGGTGACGTCGACGGTGGCGCTGCCGGAGGCCAGCATGGGCAGCAGGTCGCGGATGGAGGCGATCTTCTGGCGCTCGGGCTTCGTCTCCCAGAGCTCGCCCTTGACGGCGACCCAGGCGGGACCGCCCGGGTAGGCGACGATGTCGACGCCATCCAGGCCGTAGCTCTTGAGCTTGCGGACGACGACCTGGGTCTCCAGGAAATTCCCGGCGAACTCCTCACCGAAGCGCTCCCGGTTGAAGGCGTTGATCTCGGCGACGGTGTTCCAGGCGGACTCGCCGGAGGCCTCTCCGACGATCTCGTCCATCTGGGCCTTGGGCAGGAACGTCCAGTAGATCCAGGGGGTGTACTGGGCCGAAGCGGCCGCCGCCAGGGCCAGGCCGCAGACGGCGATGATCGCAAACTTCTTGGTCATGGGGAACTCCTCTCGGGAAGGCGCGGCCCGGCGAAGGTACGTTCTGCGATCCGGGCCATGAGCAGAGGTTATATATCAAAGGCCGCGGGCCGGTCAACCCGGCTGGGGAGGGGGCTGGACAAGCGGGGCCGTTCCGAATACCATCGACTCCATGAGCGGGCTTCTCGACAAGGAACGGACCGTCGCCGGGCCGGGCTTCAACCGCTGGCTCGTCCCGCCCGCCGCGTTGGCCATCCATCTCTCGATCGGCATGGCTTACGGCTTCAGCGTCTTCTGGCTGCCCTTGAGCCGGGCCATCGGCATCACCCAGTCGGTCCCCGGCGACTGGAAGATCAGCACGCTCGGCTGGATGTACACGCTCTTCTTCGTCTTCCTCGGCTCTTCGGCGGCCGTCTTCGGCCGCTGGCTCGAGCGCAACGGGCCGCGCAAGGCCGGCGTCGTCGCCGCGTTCTGCTGGGGCGGCGGCTTCTTCATCTCCGCCCTGGGCGTCCACCTCCACCAGATCGCCCTGCTCTGGATCGGCTCGGGCGTCATCGGCGGCTGCGGCCTCGGCCTCGGCTACATTTCGCCGGTGTCAACCCTGATCAAGTGGTTCCCCGACAAACGGGGCATGGCCACGGGCATGGCCATCATGGGCTTCGGCGGCGGGGCCATGATCGGCGCCCCCCTGGCGGACAAGCTCATCAAGCTCTACGCCACGCCGGCGTCGGTCGGGGTCAAGGAGACCTTCCTGACGATGGGAGCGATCTACTTCGTGGCCATGCTGGTCGGCGCCTTCCTCTACCGCATCCCGCCGGCGGACTGGAAGCCGGCCGGATGGACCCCGCCGGCCAAGAAGGCCGGGGGGATGATCACCCACGGCCACGTCCACATCGACGCCGTCCACAAGATCCCGCAGTTCTGGCTCCTCTGGGCCGTCCTGTGCCTGAACGTCAGCGCCGGTATCGGCATCATCGGCATGGCCTCGCCCATGCTCCAGGAAGTCTTCGGCGGCAGGCTCATCGGCCTCGACGGACCGCTGGCTTCCCTCTCGACGGCGGACAAGCTTCGGACGGCCAGCATCGGCGCAGGCTTCGCGGGCCTGCTGAGCCTCTTCAACATCGCCGGCCGTTTCTTCTGGGCCTCCATGTCCGACTACATCGGCCGCAAGAGGACCTACGTGATCTTCTTCGCCCTCGGCGCCGTGCTCTACGCCGCAGCCCCGTTCGCGGGCGGGATCAAGAACATCGCCCTGTTCGTCGGGATCTTCTGTGTCATCCTGACGATGTACGGCGGCGGCTTCGCCACCATCCCGGCTTATCTGGCCGACCTGTTCGGGACGCAATTCGTCGGGGCCATCCACGGCCGCCTGTTGACGGCCTGGTCGACGGCCGGCGTCCTGGGCCCCGTCCTGGTCAATTACATCCGGGAGTTCCAGCTCAAACGGGGGGTGCCCAACGAAGCCGCGTACAACACGACCATGTACATCCTTGCGGGACTGCTGCTCCTGGGCTTCCTGGCCAATTTGCTCGTCAAGCCGGTCGCGGCCAAGCACTTCATGACCGACACGGAGCTGGAGAAGGAGCGGCGGACGGGCCGCGCCGCGGCGGTCACTTCTCCCGCCGCCGGGCCTGCGGAAACTCCGCCAGCCGTCACGGCCGCCCCGTCCCAGGCCTGGCATCCGGACCGGTCGTCCTGGGTCACGGTGGCCGTGGCCTGGACGCTCATCGGCATCCCGCTCGCCTGGGGCATCTTGAGGACCGCCGAAAAAGCGGCCGCCCTCTTCCGCTAGGAGCCCGGCTCAGGCCGAGCCGAGGAAATCGAAGCTGACCTTCTTCTGGATCTCGGCGATCTGGGCGAAGGCCTGCTTGAGGAGCGTCACCTCGATGTGGGTCAGCTCGCGGGGATCGATGTCGTTACCCGGGCTTTCTTCCCGGTCGATGGCCTTGACCTGGGAAGCCAGGCGCAGCTGCATCAGGTAATCGTAGACCTTGACCGCCTCGTCGTGGAGGCTTTCCCGCATCGCGCCGACGTCGAGCAGTGCGTGGAGCCGGTCGAGGGTGTTGACCTCGGCGACGCCGTGGCGGAAGGCGTAGAGCCGGGCGAAGTTGTTGACCGGCATCAGCGCATCCTTGATGTTGAACGTCTTCGCGCCCTCCTTGCCCTCCTCGAGAACGATGTGGCCGAAGAAGCTGAGGGGCGCCTTGTACTGGAGTGTGTACTGGGCGTAGTGGAGCAGGAAGGGCGGCTCCTGGCCCAGAACCCCGTCGATGTGCCGGCGGAGCTCGGCGGCGAAGTCCGCCTCGCCGTGGACGGTCCGGAAATCGAAGAAGATCGTCAGGTCGAGGATGTCCTTGGGCTCGGCCGTCCGAAGCCACTCGGCGAAATAGGCCTTCCACGTCCTCAACGGCCGGCACCAGCGCGGGTTCGAAGCCATGATGCCGCCCAGGCAGAGGGGGTAGCCCGCCAGAGCCAGGCCTTTGGACACGTACCCGCCCAGCTTTAGAAAATAGTCCTGGACCGCTCCTTCCGTATCCTCGGGGACGTCCTCGAAGATGATGGCGTGGTCCTGGTCGCTGGCCAGCGTCTGCTCCTCGCGGCCTTCGCTTCCCAGGGCGAGGAAGGCGAACCGGACGGGGGCCGGCCCGATCTCGACAGTGGCCAACTCGATGAGCCGGGTCACTGCGGCGTCGGTCACCGCCGTCACGGCCCGGGTGATGTTCCGGGCCTTGGCCCCGCCCTCGACCAGCACCTTGACCAGCCGGGGCAGGCCGCGCCGGGCGGCGGCGATGGCCTCGGGCGACGGAGCATGGCGGATCTCCTGGGTCAGAACGGCCAGCGAGTAACGGTGGAAGAGCAGGAGGTCCCGGTTGCGGACGATCCCGGTGACGACGCCCTTTTCGTCCCGGACGAGCAGGTGGTCGACATCCTTCTCGCGCATGGCCAGAATGGCCTCGTAGACGAGAGCTTGGCCGTCCGATCGAGACGAGGGGCGCGCTCATGATGGCGCGCAGGGGGCTGTCGGCCGCCTTCCCTTCGGCCACGAGGCGGGCCCGGATGTCGGATCGGTCACGAGGCCGACCGGCTCGCCCTGGGCCGTGACCACCACGGCGCTGACTCCCCGGCCGGTCATCAGCGCCGCTGCCCCGGGCCACGGTGTCGCCGATATCGCAGAAAACCGGCGGGCCCGCGAGCGGCCCGACGGGTTCGTGGAGGAACATCAGGGAGGCCTGGAGGTCGCCGATCAGGCTTTCCCTGTCCCGGTCGCGCCTCCCGGCCGAAGCCCGGTCCCGCTCGCCCGCCCGAAGCGGCCGGGCGACGAGAACGAGGCCTTCCCGCCCGGCGAAGGAGATGCGGCTCGAGGACAGGGCGACGTCGACGGAGCTCCCGTCGCGCCGCCTGAGGACGGTCTCCTCGGCGCTCAGGCCGGCCGGCTCCTGGACCCGCACGGCCGCGTCCGCGGCCAGGATCTCGTCGAGGTCGAGCAGACCGAGCCCGTTCTCGGGGACGTCGAGCAGGGCGAGCATGGTCGGGTTGGCGAAGGCCGGGCGGCCATCGAGGACCATCAGGGTCCCCTCGGTCGCCGACTCGACGAGGGCCCGGTACTTCTCGTGGGATTCCCGGAGTTCGTCCTCGGCCTTGGCCCGGCGGCGCTCGAGGCGCATGCTCTGGGCCGCCACGAAGAGGAGCAGAAGGGCGCAGAGGACGGTGATGCCGACGGAGACGCGGACCAGGCGCGCGGCCATGGCCCGGATCTCGGCCTGGACGTCCTCGATGTAGAGCCCGGTACCGAGGATCCAGCCCCAGGGCGCGTACTTCTTGATATAGGACTGCTTGGGCTCGAGGCGGTCCGGGTCGTCCTTCCACTGCCAGACGTATTCGACGTAGGCGTCGTCGCGGTCGCGCAGGGCGTTGGCGAACTCGACGAAGATGCGGACGCCGCGCGGGTCCTGGAAGTCGGAGACGTCACGGCCGTTCAAGTCGGTCCGGTAGGGGTGCATGATCATCCGGACGTCGAGGTCGGTGATCCAGAAGTAGTCCTTGCCCTCGTTGCCGTAGCGGAGGTCGCGGACACGCTCGGCCGCGGTCCTCTGCGCTTCTTCGAGCGTCATCCGGCCCGAGCGGGCGTCGGCGTCGTATTCGGCCAGGATGCTCGAGGCGACGTTGGTCAGCTCCCGGATGGTGTCTCTCTTGCGCTCGAGGAGCCTTTGCTCGAAGGCGGGGATGAGGACCCGGAAGAGGAAAACGACGAAGAGCGCGATGGCCAGGGCCGTCGGCAGGAGGATCCGCATCAGGAAGGATCTTCGGCCCGGGCGGGGCACCGCCCTTTGGCCGCCGGTCTCGCCGGGAAGTGACCGGCCGGACGCGCCCGCGCCCCGTTTGAGGAGGACGTCCCGGAACGCCCGCCAGAGCGCGAGGGGCATATCCACGGCGGTTTCCGTCGAACCCGGCAGGCCCGGGCCGTGATAGTCGGTGCCCGCGCTGACCACGAGCCCGTGCCGCGCGGCCATGGCCACCAGGTCGCGGCTCAGGCTGTCCGGATATCCGGCATAGAAGGCTTCGATCCCGTCCAGGCCCCAGGCCTTGTACCTCTCGACGAGCTTCTCGAGTGCCGCGAGGTCGGGCCGCTCCCCGGGGACGACCGGGTGGGCGAGGACGGCCAGGCCGCCCGCATCATGGAGGACCCGGATGGCGTCGGCCGGCGAGACGGACCGCGGCACGGACCGGGCCAGGAGCGCTTTCAGGGACTTGTCTTCCGGGTCGAAGCCGTATCCGAGGATGTGCTTCTCCCCCGCTTCGCGGTCGATGACGGTCAGCTCGACGCCCGTGACGAAGCCGACGCCCCTCCGCCGGGCGGCCTCGCGGAAGGCCGGCAGACCCTCGATGGTGTCGTGGTCGGTCAACGCGACGGCCCGGGCTCCCCCCGCCGCGAGCCGTTCGGCCAGCTGGGCCGGAGCGACCTCTCCGTCGCTGAGCTGGGAGTGGACGTGCAGGTTGACGCGGAGGAATTCTGACACGGAGCTTTCAATCCCCTCCCCGGGGCCGCCCAACCATAGCACCTCCCGCGAATTACTGTCAATAGTCTTGAAACGCCTTGATTTTTACGGGGGACTGTGAGATAAAGGCGGGCATCAACGCAGGGAAGGAGACCGTATATCCATGTTGCATAAGCCAGCCCAAGTGTCGGGACCGGATCCCGCTTACCTGTACAAGAGACGTCTGGGCGCCTGGATGTTTCTGCTCTACGCCCTGGTTTACGCCGGCTTCGTCGTCATCAACCTGGTCCGTCCGGGCGCAATGGAGATCATCCTGTTCGGGGGACTGAATCTGGCCGTCGTCTACGGCTTCGGCCTGATCGTCTTCGCCCTGATCCTGGCCCTCGTCTACAGCCGGGCCTGCGGCCGCAGGGAAAAGCGCCTCCGCGAGGCCGCACCCCAGGGAGGCCGGGCATGAACGTCCTGTCGATCGTCCTGTTCGTTCTCTTCGTCGCCTTCGTCCTGGGCATCTCCTTCTATTTCGCCGGGCGGGCCAAGTCGGCCAGCGGCTACTACGCCGCCGGCGGCCGGATCCACTGGGGCATCAACGGCATCGCCTTCGCCGGCGACTATCTGTCGGCGGCCTCGTTCCTGGGCATCTGCGGCATGATCGCCACGGCCGGATACGACGGTTTTCTCTACTCCATCGGCTACCTGGCCGGTTGGATCGTCGCCCTGTTCATCGTCGCCGAGCCGCTCAAGCGGCTGGGCAAGTACACCTTCACCGACGCCCTCGACGCCAACTATCAACCACCGCGGCATCAAGCTCATGGCCGCCATCAGCACCCTGCTCGTCTCCATCTGCTACCTCATCCCGCAGATGGTCGGAGCAGGCGTTCTGGTCACGCCGCTGCTCGGCCTGCCCCACGCCGTCGGCGTCATCCTCGTCGGCGCTCATCGTCATCACCATCGTGGCCACCGCCGGCATGACCTCGACGACCTACGTCCAGTTCATCAAGGGCACGCTGCTCATCGTCTTCTCGCTCGTCCTCGTCAGCGTCGTCCTCGTCCGCGGCCTGTCCACCAAACCCGACCAGGGCGGCCGGGTCGCCGTTCCGGGACTACCGGACGCTGGCCGCGTCCGAGGCCGCGGGGGAGCTCGCCCTCGAGGACCCGGCCTGGCAGGATCGCGGCCGTGCGCGAAGTCAAGGGCCTCCGTTTCGTCAAGCTGCTGCGCGACGGCAGGGAAAGCTGGTGGAAGGCCGAGCCCGACGCCGCGGCGGGCGGCGTCGAAGCTCCAAGAATCCCAGTTCACGGCCCGCCTGGCCGACGGGAGTCAGACGGTCAACGGCGCCCCGGCGTCCAAGGAGAACGTGCTGGCCCAGGTCGGCAACATGGAATCGATCGCCGGCAAGACCGGGCCCGAGGCCACGACGGGCAGCCTCGAACCCGTTCAAGTTCCTGTCCCTCATCGGCGACTCCCGGACGCCGGATCAGGCTGTGGAAGAACGCCTCCTTCGACGACGACGGCGGCCAGGTGACGGTCTACTACCCGGTCTTCGCGGCCGGCAACAAGATCATGCGGCCGGGCCAGCGTTTCAAGGTCGAAGGGACGGCGACTCGACCGGATCGACTTCCTCTCGCTCATGCTGGCCCTGTTCCTGGGCACGGCGGCCCTGCCCCACATCCTCATCCGCTACTACACCGTCCCCAGCCCGGCCGCGGCCCGGAAATCGACCATCGTGGCCATCGCCGCCATCGGCTTCTTCTACATCCTGACCCTGTTCATGGGCCTGGGCGCCATGACCAACGGGACCGTCAACCTGCTCGACGACAACATGTCGGCCCCGCTGCTGGCCCGCTCGTTCGGGACGTTCCTCTTCTCGATGATCTCGGCCATCGCCTTCGCCACCGTCCTGGGCACGGTCAGCGGGCTGATCATCGCCGCCTCCGGCGCGGTCGCGCACGACCTCCTCGACCGCTTCGGCAAGGTCATCAAGAACGACAGGCAGAAGGTCAACGCCGGCAAGATCGTCGCCTTCGCCGTGGGCGCGCTGGCCATCGTCCTGGGGATCATCTTCAAGGGGGTCAACGTCACCTTCCTGGTCGGCCTGGCCTTCGCCGTGGCGGCCTCGGCCAACCTGCCCTCGATCGTCATGATGCTCTTCTGGAAGCGGACGACCGCCCGAGGCATCACGGCCTCGATCTTCGTCGGCGTCACGTCGTCGATCGGCCTGATCCTGTTCTCGCCGACGATGTACGAGCTCTACGGGAAGGACCCGCTCACGGCGCCGTTCCCCCTGAAGAATCCCGGGCATCGTCTCCATCCCGCTGAGCTTCCTGACGCTCGTCGTCGTCTCGCTGCTTACCAAGGCCAAGGCCAAGAGCGACGCGGCGCCGGCCGTCTGAAGGAACAAAAATATAGGGCCGCCCCGGGCCGAAGCTGTTTCGGTCCGGGACGGCCCTTTCTATTCTGTGTCGGTCCTCACATCCCGTACTTGGCGATGATGTCCTGTTTCGTCTTGCCCAGGATGTCGAACTTCTTCCCGACCTTGGTGAAGGCGGCGAGGGCCTTGTCGAGGTGGTGCGTCTCGTGGCCGGCCGAGATCTGGGTCCGGATGCGGGCCTGGCCCTGGGCCACGACCGGGAAGAAGAAGCCGATGGCGTAGATGCCCTCGTCGTAGAGGGCCCGGGAGAAGTCCTGGGCCAGCTTGGCGTTGAAGAGCATGACCGGGACGATGGGCGTGTCCCCTTCCTTGAGGACGAAGCCGGCCTCGGTCAGGCCCTTGCGCCAGTAGGCGGCGTTGCGCTCGAGCTTGTCCCGCCGCTCGGTCGAGCGTGGAGATGATGTCCATGACCTTGAGGACGCCGGCCACGACGACCGGGGCGATGGTGTTGGAGAACAGGTACGGCCGGGCCCGCTGGCGGCACATCTCGACGAGCTCGCGGCGGCCGGAGACGCAGCCGCCGGACGCCCCGCCGAGGGCCTTGCCGAAGGTCGTCGTGATGATGTCGATCTTGCCGACGACGCCGCACTTCTCGTGCGTGCCGCGGCCGGTCTTGCCGATGAAGCCGGAGGCGTGCGAGTCGTCGACGAGGAGCATGGCGTCGTACTTCTCGCACAGCGGCGACCATCTCGTCGAGCTTGGCCGTGTCGCCGTCCATGGAGAAGACGCCGTCGGTGATGACGAGCTTGAGGCGCTTGTCGGCGTGGAGCTGGAGCTTCTCCTCGAGGTGGCCCATGTCGGAGTGCTTGATACGTGTCGTGCATGGCGCTGCAGAGGCGGATGCCGTCGACGAGCGAGGCGTGGACGAGGCGGTCGGAGATCATGACGTCGTCCTTGGTCAGGATGGCCTCGAAGACGCCGGCGTTGGCGTCCATGCAGGAGGGGAAGAGGAGCGTGTCCTCGGTCCCCAGGAACTCGGTCAGCGGTGCTCGAGCTCGCGGTGGATGTCCTGGGTGCCGCAGATGAAGCGGACCGACGACATGCCGTAGCCGCGCGACGTCCAGCCCCTCGTGGGCGGCCTTGACGACCTCGGGGTGGCTCGACAGCCCGAGGTAGTTGTTGGCGCACATGTTGATGACCTTCTTGAGGGGCGACGCCGGCCGGGAATTCGACCTCGATGTCGGCCGCCTGGGGCGAGTGGATGAACCGCTCCTGCTTGAACAGCCCCGCATCCTGGATGCCCTTGAGCTGGGCCTGGTAGATGCCGCGGATCTTGTCGCTGTAGGCCATCGGTCTTAGCCCTTCTTGGCGACGGAAGCGCTCGACGAGCGTCGACGATCTTGTTGACCGAGTCGAACGCCTCGGGCGTGGCCTCGTCGTCCGGGATGGCGATGGTGTACTTGTTCTCGAGGAAGCGCTTCAGCGAGACCATCGAGAACGAGTCGACGATGCCGCCCGAGATGAGCGGCGTGTCGTAGGTCAGCGGCTCGCTGTCGTCTTCCAGGTATTCCTTCGTGACGTAGGTCCGGACGATGTCTTTGAGTTCTTCGGCCATGGGATGTCTCCTTTATTTATCGTCAGTCGTTTTCGAGGGTCGGACGTGTCGCCGATCTCCTCGCCCCATTCCTTGGCGTGGAGGACCCGGCGCATGATCTTGCCGCTCCGGGTCTTGGGCAGCGTCGGCGACGAACTCGATCTCCTGGGGCATGGCCAGGGGCGAGAGCTTCTTGCGGATGAAGTTCATGATCTCGAGATCGAGGTCCTTGCTGGCCGTGAAGCCCGGCTTGAGCGTGACGAAGGCCTTGACGACCTCGAGGTTGATCGGGTCGGGCTTGGACGACGACGGCCGATTCGGCCACGGCCGGGTGCTCGAGCAGGGCCGACTCGACCTCGAACGGGCTGACCAGGTGGCCGGCCGTGTTGATGATGTCGTCGTCGCGGCCGGCGAACCAGAAGTAGCCGTCGGCGTCGATGCTTGGACCGGTCGCCGGAGATGTACCAGCCGTTGCGGAACTTCTTGTTGATAGGCCTCTTCGTTGTTCCAGTAGGTCCGCATCAGCGAGGGCCAGTCGAACTTGAGCCCGATCAGGCCGATCTTGCCGTGGGTCGCGTAGGGCTCGTTCTTGACCGGGTCGAGGACGGTCGCCGGTGATGCCGGGGAAGGGCTTGCCCATGGAGCCCGGCCGGACCTTCATGCCCGGGTAGTTGCTGATCACGATGGAGCCGGTCTCGGTCTGCCAGTAGGTGTCGTGGAAGGGCTTGCCGAAGACCTTCTGGGACCAGACGACCGCCTCGGAGTTCAGCGGCTCGCCGACGCTGGCCAGGTGGCGAAGGCGACGACAGGTCGTACTTCTTGACGATCTCGTCGCCGGCCTTCATCAGCGAGCGGATGGCCGTCGGGGCCGAGTACCACATCGTCACCTTGCGCTTCTCGATGAACTTGTACCAGGCTTCGGCCGAGAAGCCCGCGTCGAGGACGCACTGGGTGACGCCCAGGGCGAACGGGGCGATGATGCCGTAGGAGGTGCCCGTGACCCAGCCGGGATCGGCCGTGCACCAGTAGATGTCGTCGTCGCGGAGGTCGAGGACCCACTTGGCCGTGAGGTACTGCGAGATGAGCGAGTAGTGGACGTGCTTGACGCCCTTGGGCATGCCCGGTCGTGCCCGAGGTGTAGTGGAGGACCGAGGGCGACTCGGCCTTCGTCGGGTGGACGTCGAAGTGCTCGACGGGCGCGGACTTCTCGAGCGAGAAGGCGACCTCGCGGTCCCTGAGGGGCGCGACGCCGTCGTGGTCGACGACGATGATGTGCCGGAGGTGGGGCAGCTTGTCCAGGATCTTGCGGACCTTGGGGGCGTGCTTCTTCTGGGTGATGACGGCCGTGGTCTCGGCGTTGGACAGGCGGACGAAGAGCGACTCGTCGCCGAAGGCGGAGAAGAGCGGCTGGGCGATGGCCCCGGTCTTGAGGATGCCCAGGAAGCCGAGGTAGAGCTCGGGGACGCGGTCCATGAACAGGCAGACGCGCTCGCTCGGGCTGGATGCCGAGGCCGCTGAGGAAGGCGGCGATGGTGTTCGAGGCCAGGCGGATGTCGTTGTAGGTGTAGGTCTTCTCAGCGCCGGTGAAGCCCTCCCAGATCAGGGCGACCTTGTCGCCTTTGCCCTGCTGGCAGATGCGGTCGGTGCAGTACCAGCCGATGTTGATGACGTCGCCGGGCTGGTAACCCAGTTCCTTCTCGGCGATCGACCAGCTGAAGTTCTTGACGCGTTCGTCGTAGGAGCCGATGTTCGACATGAGCGATCCCTCTCTGTTCAGCGTTCGGGCGTTTTCTTCTCGAGGACGACGACGGCCGAGGCCACGTCCTTGATGTGGGTGAGCGAGACCTCCATCGCGGCGATGCCGTGGGTCTCGCAGAATTCCTTGACCTTGCCGTGGACGAAGAGCTCGGGCTTGCCCAGGGCGTTGTTGACGACCTCGATCTCGGAGAACTTGTGGCCGCCCGACCAGCCCGTGCCCATGGCCTTGAGGAAGGCCTCCTTGGCGGCGAAGCGGGCGGCGAAGTGCTGGGCCGGCCGGTGCTTGGACTCGCAGTAGGCGATCTCGGTCGGGGTGAAGAGCTTGGTCTTGAGACTTTCCGTGCGGACGAGCTTGTCCTCGACCCGCTGAACCTCGATAATGTCCGTTCCGGCGCCGAAAATCAAAGACTTATAGGCCTTTCGTCCGTGGCAGTCTGGATCCGAAAAAGGGACCTTTATTATAGATAAGCCCGCCCAAAAGTCAAAGGGCTTCGACGGCCCGCTTGAGCTTCTCCCGGACCTCCAGCCCAACCTCGCCCAGGCCGGGGTTGGCGACGGCCGCCATGGAGGCCAGCGGATCGATGGCCGCGACCTCGACCCCGCCGGAAGCGAGCTCCTGGACGATGACGCTGCAGGGCAGCATCGTCCCGATCTTGTCCTCGGCCTGGAGCGCTTTATAGGCGTAGGGCGCGTTGCAGGCGCCGAGAATGCGGTATTTCCGGAAGACGACCCCGATCTTGTCCTGGAGCGTCTTCTGGACGTCGATCTCGGTCAGCACCCCGAAGCCCTCTTTCTTGAGCTCCGCCTTGATCCGGTCGACGGCCTCCTCGAACGGCAGCGCGACGGTCTTGTTGAAATAGTAGCTCATTGGCCCTCCTCCCTTGTGGGACTCTTCCCGGCCAGTATCACGGGCAGGACCCGATCCAAGAATTCCGCCGGCGGCAGCGATTTTATCAAAAAGGCCCCCTGACCGGAAATCTGAGCGAGGAGCCTGTTATCGCCGGTCACCAAGAAATCCGCCCTCCCCATAGCGGCCGAGGCCAGGACAGGCAGATCCTTGTCGTCGACAGCCCCCCGGAACGGCTCCAACTCGTCGAGGAAGGGCACCGGGACTATCTCGAGGTCGAGCCTGGGAAGGTACTCGTCGAATACCATGAGCGCCCCCGGGACCTTTTTCGCGATGTTCCTCTCGATCTCGGTCAGGTCGAAGCGCCCCGTCACGCCCTGGAGAACGGGGAGATCCAGGCAAAGCAGATCGAGGATCAGGCGCGGCGCGCCCTTTTCAGAGAACAGGCCGGAAAGAATGACGTTCGAATCGAGGAAGATCCTATGCTTTTCCGTCCCCATAGGTCTCCTCTGCCAATTTCGTCCGCTCCTCCCCCAGCCCCTCGAGCAGATCTTCGAGGCTCACCCCGGCGTCCTTCATGATCTTGCGAATCTCGCGGCGGGCCTCCTCGAGGCCTAGCTTTTTCGGGGTGACCAGGATCGAATCCCCGACGGGGATGATCGTTACGGCCTCCCCGTCATAGAGCGCTCCCCTCTCCCTGACCTCTTTGGGTATGGTCAACTGCCCGCGCTCTCGGATATGGGATCTGTAGGGCTTACGCAGTATCCATATGTTTTGCTCCAAAGTCAATTATGATTTCAGATTATCAGATTTCTGATTTATGTCAAATGAAATAATCCCGGCGAATATTGAGCTGTCCTAGCCAGTAATTGATAAATGGCCCATTAGGTTGGCGAGCGTAAAGCCTGGATCATCAGGATCTCTCGCGATCCCATGGTCCGGATAGAACGGGGAAAAGAAAAGGGCCGGGCCACTCGGAGGCGGACCGGCCCCGTATCGATCCCTCGCGGCGGCGGCTTTCCCGGCGCCGCCTCCCTTACTTCGGCACTTCGCTGAGCTTGATGCCCAGGGCGTCGGCCACGCCCTTACCGTAGGCCTTGTCGGCTTTCAGGCAGTTGCCGATGTGCCGGAGCTTGACGACTTCGGGGGCGTTGCGGATGTCGGCGGCCGTGTTGGCGAAGAGCGCCTTCTGCTGGGCCGGCGTCATCAGCCGGAAGAGCTTGCCCGGCTGGGTGTAGTAATCGTCGTCGTCCTTGCGGAAATCCCAACGGTCGGCGGCGCCCTCGAGGGCGAGCGGCGGCTCGGCGAAGTCCGGCTGCTCGCGCCATTCGCCGTAGCTGTTGGGCTCGTAGCCGAGCGTGCTCCCCTGGTTGCCGTCGACCCGCATCTGGCCGTCCCGGTGGAAGCTGTGGACGGGACAGCGCGGCGCGTTCACCGGGATGAGGTGGTGGTTGACCCCCAGGCGGTAGCGCTGGGCGTCGCCGTAGGAGAACAGGCGGCCCTGAAGCATCTTGTCCGGCGAGAAGCCGATCCCGGGAACGATGTTGGCCGGATTGAAGGCGGCCTGCTCGACGTCGGCGAAATAGTTGTCCGGATTGCGGTTGAGCTCAAAGACGCCCACTTCGATGAGCGGGTAGTCCTTGTGATACCAGACCTTGGTCAGGTCGAACGGATTGTAGGGCATCTTGGCGGCGTCCTTCTCCGGCATGATCTGGAAATACATCGTCCAGCGGGGGAAGTCGCCCTTCTCGATGCTCTCGTAGAGGTCGCGCTGGTGGCTCTCGCGGTCCCGGCCGACGAGGGCCTCGGCCTCCGCGTCGGTCAGGTTCTTGATGCCCTGCTGTGTCCTCAGGTGGAACTTGACCCAGAAGCGCTCGTTCTTGGCGTTGATGAGGCTGTAGGTGTGGCTGCCGAAGCCGTGCATGTGCCGGTAGGTGGCCGGGATGCCGCGGTCGCTCATGACGATGGTCACCTGGTGCAGGGCCTCGGGGAGCGAGCTCCAGAAATCCCAGTTGTTCCGGGCGCTCCGCAGGTTCGTGCGCGGGTCCCTCTTGACGGCGTGGTTCAGGTCGGGGAACTTGAGCGGGTCGCGCATGAAAAAGACGGGCGTGTTGTTGCCGACCAGGTCCCAATTGCCCTCTTCCGTGTAGAACTTGATGGCGAAGCCACGGATGTCCCGCTCGGCGTCGGCCGCGCCGCGCTCGCCGGCGACGGTCGAGAAGCGGATGAAAAGGTCGGTCTTCTTGCCCACGGCCGAGAAAACTTTGGCCTTGGTGTAGCGCGTCACGTCCTTGGTGACCTTGAACGTGCCGAAGGCCCCCGAACCCTTGGCGTGCATGCGCCGCTCGGGGATGACCTCCCGGTCGAAATGCCCCAGTTTCTCCAGGAACCAGACGTCCTGAAGCAGGGCGGGGCCGCGGGGCCCGGCCGTCATGGTGTTCTGGTTGTCGACGACGGGCGCGCCGGCGACGGTCGTCAGCTTCTTCTTCGTCTCTTTCTTTTTCACCATCTTCCCCTCCCTTATCGATATCGCGTTTCGCGGGCTCAGAAGTTCTCGGCCAGGATCTCGTAGTAGGCCCGGGGGTGCTTGCAGGCCGGACACAGGGCGGGCGCTTCCGGGCCCTCGTGGATGTAGCCGCAATTGATGCAGTGCCACTTGACGGGCGCCGGGCGCTTGAAGACCTGGCCGGTCTCGATATTGGCGGCCAGCTTGCGGTAGCGCTTCTCGTGGAATTCCTCCACGTCGGAGATCTCCTTGAAGGACGCCGCGACCTCCGGGAAGCCCTCGGCCCGGGCTGTCTTCTCGAACCCGGCATAAAGGTCGCTCCACTCCATCCGCTCGCCGGCCGCCGCGGCCTCGAGGTTGGCCTGGGTGTCCCCGATGACGCCGGCCGGGTAGGCGGCGGTGATCTCGACGTCGCCCCCCTCCAGGTGCTTGAAGAAGACCTTGGCGTGCTCCTTCTCGTTCTCGGCGGTCTCCAGGAAGATCGCGGCGATCTGCTCGTACCCCGCCTTGCGGGCTGCGCCGGCGAAATACGTGTAGCGGTTTCGCGCCTGCGACTCGCCGGCGAAGGCCTTCAGCAGGTTCTTCTCGGTCTCGGTGCCCTTTGATCGATTTGCTCATGGTCATGCCTCCTCTTGTGTATTTTGCGATGGCTGGCGGCAGCTTGCGCACCAGCCCCGGAATTCCGTTTGATGGCCCGTGACGACGAAGCCCGTGCGCTCGGCGATCTGGCCGTCGAGCCCCGGATCGACGGACAGGTCCAGGTCGATGACCCGCCCGCAAGCCTCGCAGCGAAAGTGATAGTGGGCGTCCTGGCGGATCTCGTACCGGGACAGCGTGCCTCGGATGTCCAGGACCGAGACTCTCCCGCTTTCGATCAGAACCTGCAGGTTGCGGTAGACCGTGCCCTTGCTGATGCTCGGGATGGCTTTGCGGACATTGTCGTAGATTTGGTCGGCCGTCGGATGCGATCTCGTCTTCCTCAGGAAGTCGAGGATGGCTCTCCTCTGCCTGGTCTCTCTTTGGGCCTTATTGATATTCATTCCTGTTATTGATAATAAGGCAAAGAAAGGGCTCTTGTCAAGCCCCCCATCTTACAACCCCCCCTCGCCCTACTTCTTCGGATAGGCCGGCTTGGGCGCGAACTTCAACGGGTTGGCCTTGATCTTTTCCAGCATGACCTCGATGGCCTTCTCGAGCTGCAGATCGCGGCCGGCCATGACCGAGCCGGGGTCGTTGTCGACCAGGATGTCGGGGTCGGCGCCGTGGTTCTCGACCCAGCCACTTCCCTTCTCTGCCGTAGAAGGCGTTGTTCGACTGATTGACCGAGCCGTTGTCGATCGTCAGCTGCGCGTTGAGGATGCCGACCAGGCCGCCCCAGGACGGGACGCCGACGACCGGCCCGAGCTTGCGGGCCTTGAAGTGCTCGACGAAGGCCTCGCCGTCCGAGCCGTTGTTCTCGTTGGAGACGACCACGTAGTTGCCGTTGCCGGCCGATGCCCGGGTAGCGGAACGGGACCATGTCCGCGGAGGACGTTGTAAGCCGTGAGCTCGCGCTCGAGCTTGTCGATGAGGAAGTACTCGGTCCAGCCGCCGGAGTTGCGCCGGACGTCGATGATGATCCCTTCCTTATATCGGAAGGCCCGCCAGAACTTGTCGAACTCGCCGATGCCGCCGCCGCCCATGGCGTTGATGTGCATGTAGCCGACGCGGCCCGCCCGTGGCCTTGTCGATGGCCTTGATGTTGTCGTCGATCCAGCGGAAGTAGCGCATCTGCGCGTCGCTGCGGACCGGCTCGATCTCGTAGGTCTTGGCCCCCGTCATCGACGGCGCCGCGTTGACCGTGACCTTGATCTTCTTCCCGGCCGTCGTCTGGAGGAGCTTGAAGTAGTCGTCGCCGGCCTTGAGCGGCGCGCCGTCGATGGCCAGGAGGTAATCCCCTTCCTTCACGGCGATGTCGGGCCGGACGAGCGGCCCGGTCAGATTGAGGTTGATATCGGTCGGGCCGTAGATCCTGGCCAGCTTGTAGAGGCCCGAGGCCTTGTCGGCGACGAGGTCGGCGCCGAGCAGCCCGGTGAAGACCGGGCGTGGACGGGTGTCGCGCCGGGCCCGAAGTCGCCGCCGCCGACGTAGGTGTGCGAGACGCACAGCTCGCCGACCATCTGGGACAGGACCCAGTTGAGCTCGGCCCGCGAGGACAGCTCGGGGATGTAGGCCCGGTACTTGTCGCCCATGGCCTTCCAGTCGCGGCCGTGCAATGCCGGCGTCGTAGAAGAAGTCGCGGTACCAGCGCCAGGCGTCGTTGAAGATCTGGTGCCACTCCTTCTGGAGGTCGACCTTGTAGACGAGACCGGCGAGGTCGAGCTTGTCCCCCGCCGACTTTGAGGCGAAGGCCTTGTCGACCGCGGTCGTGAAGACGTCGGCGTCGCGGCGGACGAGGAGCGTGCTCGCCGTTGGGCGACAGCGAGAAGTCGCGGACCTTGCCGTCGAGGGCCGTGTCCTTGCGGCCGGCCATGTCGAAGACGTGGAGCGTCCACTTGGTCGCGCCCGTGGGCTTGAAGATGTCCTCGTATTCGTCCTCGGTGAACTCGTCGACCGAGAGCCAGAGGACCTTGCCCTTCCCGGCCTTGAGGTAGAAGTAGTTGCCGGCGGGGACGGGCAGCGGGAAGGTCCGCTTGACCAGGCCCTCCGCGTCGATGCGGAAGGGCACGGCGCGCGGCCTTCTTGTCGTCCTTCTCTCCGGGCTCGCCGGCGAAGGGCGGGGCCTCGCCGGCCCGGAGCTGGACGGCCATGACCTGCTGGGGGGTCGCGATGACGTGGTTGTCCTCGTAGAAATCCATGCGCAGGGCGAAGTTCCGGCTCGAGACGTAGTAGAGGTAATCGCCGTTCGCGTCGAAGGCCGGGTAGAGGTTGTCGTAGAAGTCGGTCGTCGCTGCGATCTTCTTCCCGGTCTCGATGTCGTAGAGGAAGATCTGGCTGTTGCGGTTGGCCTGGACGAAGCTGTAGGCGATCCACCGGGAGTCGGGCGACCAGACGTAGTCGCGCGATCTCCCAGGTGAACTCGTCGTTCTTCATCTGGTTGGAGGAATCGGCCTTGACCAGCTTCTTCGTCGCGAGGTCGACCCAGAAGATCGCGTAGTCCTTGTTGCCGAAGAGGATCTTCCGGCCGTCGGGCGACCAGAGGAGCTTGTAGACGGTCCGGTCGAGCCCGGTCGTGATCTGCGTCCAGTCGCCGCCGGCGGCGGGCTGGGTGTAGAGCTGGTAGTCGCCGCTCCTGTCACTGAAGAACGCGACGGTCTTCCCGTCCGGCGAGAGGGCCGGGTACATCTCGCGCGTGCCCGGCGTCCCGGACAGGTTCTCGGCCGGGCCGCGGCCCGTAGGGACGCGGAAGACGTCGCCGCGCGCGGCCAAGACGACGGCCTGGCCGCCGTCGGCGACACCGGCCGTCTGGATGTAGTCCTTCGGGTTGATGACCCGGTCGCGCAGGGCCCAGCGGTCCGACGGGACCTTGACGGAGATCCGGGTGTCCGCGCCGGACGCGACGTCGAGGACGTGGATCCGGCCGTCCTGGACGTAGACGATGGACCGGCCGTCCGTATGCGGCATCATGACGTCGAAGTCGTCATACTTGGTGACGGGAGCGGCATCCTTCGTGCCGAGCTTCTGGGTGTAGAGGTTGGAGATGCCGTTGCCGCGGTCGGAGACGAAGTACATCAGGCCGCCGACCCACATCGGGTAGCTGTTCTTGCCGACGTAGTCCGTGACCGGCGTGTAGGTCTTGGCGGCGGCGTCGTAAAGCCAGATGTCCTGGTACTGGCCGCCCTTGTAGCGCTTCCAGTAGTACTCCTCGTTGCCGCGCCGGCAGAAGAGGAACTGGTGTTTCTCGGGGATGAAGCTGACGAGGACGCCCCGGTCGAGGGGCAGGCGCACGGGGGCGCCGCCCTTGACGCCGACCGAGAAGAGGTTCGGGTCGCGGCCGACGACGTTCTCGAAGCTCGACCGGAAGACGATCTCGGAGCCGTCGGGCGTCCAGGCGACGACCTGGGCGCCGCCGGGATTGTAGGTCAGGCGGACGGGAGCGCCGCCCTCGGACGGCATGAGGTAGACGGCCGCGGCGCCGTCGTAGGTCGCCGTGAAGGCCAGCCACTTGCCGTCGGGCGAGAGCTTGGCGAAGCTCTCGGTCCCGGGGAAGGTGGTCAGGCGCGCGGCGACGCCGCCCTTGGCGGCGACGGACCAGAGGTCCGATTCGTACGTGAAGACGATCGTATCGCTGTGGATGGTCGGGTAGGTGAAGAAGCGACCCTCGTCGGCGGCGACGGCCGCGGCGGCGATGACGAGGATCGCCAGGATCACGATCAGGGATCTTTTCATCGTTGTCCTCCTCGGGACCCGGCCGGGCGCTCGCGCGGAGCCGGGCACGCGACGGCGAGATCGGAGGCGGGGGGGGCCGCCTCACCCGACGATGATAGCCGCGACCGGCGCCGGAATCAAGCGGAGGCCGGGATGGCGCCGAGCTCCCGGCCGACCTTGCGGAACTTGTCCAAGGCGAAGGCGATCTGTTCGGTCGAGTGGGCCGCGCTGATCTGGACCCGGATCCGGGCCTTGCCCACCGGGACGATGGGATAGCTGAAGCCGATGACGTAGATCCCTTCTTCGAGAAGGGCGTTGGCGAAGTCCTGGCTGAGCCGGGCGTCGTCGGGGAGATGGCCGAAAAGCACCGGCACGATCGGGTGGATCCCGGGGACGATCCGGAATCCGGACTGCTCCATGCCGGCGCGGAAGAGCCGCGTGTTGGCCATGAGCTTTTCCCGCAGCTCGGCCGACTCCCCGAGTATCTTGAGGACCTCGACCGTGGCTCCGGTGATGGCCGGGGACAACGAGTTGGAAAAGAGGTAGGGGCGCGAGCGCTGGCGCAGGAACTCGACGATCTCGCGGCGGCCGGCGACGCAGCCGCCGGAGGCCCCGCCCAGGGCTTTGCCGAAGGTCGTGACGACGAGGTCGACCCGGTCCATACAGCCGCAGTGCTCGTGCGTGCCCCGGCCGGTCGGTCCGATGAAGCCCGTGGCGTGCGAGTCGTCGACGAGGACGAGGGCGTCGTAGCGGTCGGCCAGGTCGCAGATCTTGTCGACCTGGGCGACGATGCCGTCCATGGAGAAGACGCCGTCCGTGACGATGAGCTTGAACTTCGCCTCGCGGGCTTCGCCGAGCTGGTCCTCGAGGTCGTCCATGTCGTTGTTGCGGTAGACGAACCGCTTCGCCTTGGCCAGGCGGACGCCGTCGATGATCGAGGCGTGGTTGAGCTCGTCGGA
Source organism: uncultured bacterium (assembly GCA_963743755.1). GTDB lineage: Bacteria > Acidobacteriota > Aminicenantia > Aminicenantales > Saccharicenantaceae > RBG-16-66-30. The sequence goes on along the minus strand of CAVUQU010000004.1, from coordinate 1,107,312 downwards.
GATGATGGCGCATTTCTCGTCGAGGAGGGGCTCGAAGACGCCGCCGTTGGCGTCGAAGGCCGAGGAGTAGAGGATGGCATCGTCCATGCCCAGGAAGTCGGCCAGGCGCCGCTCGAGCTCCCGGTGGACTTGCTGCGTGCCGCAGATGAAGCGGACCGAGGCCAGGCCGAATCCCCAGCGGAAGAAGGCGTAGTTGGCCGCGGCCATGACCCGGGGATCGTTGCAGAAGCCTAAATAGTTGTTGGCGCAGAAGTTGAGGACTTTGGCGCCCGCCTCGGTGCGGATCTCGACGCCTTGGGGAGTTTCGAGGACGCGTTCCTTCTTGTAGAGGCCGCGCTCCCGGATGTGGTCGAGCTCCGCGACGAGGTGGTCTTTGAATCGTCCGTACATGGGTCTTCTCCGTTCCCCCTATTTGCGATGGACGACCGAGGGAGAGGCCTGGGCGGTCGGCCAAATGACGACGTCGCTGACGTTGACGTGGAGCGGCCGGGTGGCGCACCAGACGACCGCGTCGGCGATGTCGTCCGGCCCGAGAGGGGTCAGGCCCTGGTAGACCTTGCCGGCCCTTTCGGAGTCGCCGTGGAAGCGGACCAGGCTGAACTCGGTCTCGACCATGCCGGGCGCGACCTCGCTCACGCGGACGGGCGTCCCGTTGAGGTCGAGGCGCAGTCCCTTGGACAGGGTCCGGACGGCGAACTTGGTGGCGCAGTAGACCGCCCCGGCCGGATAGACCTCGTGCCCGGCGATGGAGCCGATGTTGATGATGTGGCCCCGTCCCCGCTCGATCATCCCGGGGATGACGGCCCGGCTGACGTAGAGGAGTCCCTTGACGTTCGTATCGATCATCTCCTCCCAATCGCTGACCAGCCCGCCGGGCAGCTTGTCCAGACCGCGGCTCAAGCCGGCGTTGTTGACCAGGACGTCGATGGCCCGCCATTCCTTAGGCAGGCCGGCGATGGCCCCGTCGACCTCGGCCCGGTCGCGGACGTCGAGGCGGAAGTGGTGGACGGGGACCTTGTGCTCGGACGCGATCTCCCGGGCCAACGTTCCGAGCCGGTCCTCCCGGCGCGCGCAGATCAGGACCCGGGCCCCCAGCCCGGCGAACGCCCGGGCCGTCGACTCCCCTATCCCGGAGCTCGCCCCGGTGACGAAAACGAGCTTATCCTTCAACGATAGCATCGTCGCTCTCCTTAGTGATCGGTTCCGGCGATAGATCAGGGCAAAGCATAGGAGTCGAAGGGGCCCAAGTCAAGGCCGCCTCATTCGGGGACACAATACTCCTTTCCGAATTTACGATACGAATTCGGGAGAGTTCGTTCCTGTCCCCGAATTCCTGCCCTTGTTTACCTGCAATTGGGAATGGGGTATTGTGCCTTGGAATTTCGGTGTGTTATAAATCGGCCATGCCTGACCCCGCCGCCCCCTCGACTTTCAGGAAATGGCTCATCGCCGCCCGGCCCTGGTCGTTCCCGGCCTCGAGCATGCCGGTCGTCTTCGGCACGGCCCTCGCCGTCGTCGTCGGCGGCGCCCGCTTCTCCCCGCTCCGCTTCCTCTGGGCCCTGGTCACCATGATGGTCCTCCACGGCGCGGCCAACATGCTCAGCGACGTCTACGATTACCGCCACGGCCTCGATCGCGACGTGACGCCGGTCAGCGGGGCCGTCGTCCGCGGATGGCTCACGGAACGGCAGGTTTTCCGCGGCGCGGCGGTCTTGTTCACGCTGGGCGCCGTCTCTGGCCTCCTCATCGCCTGGTGGACGGGCCCCTCGCTCTTCATCGTCGGCGGCATAGGTTTGGTCGTCGGCGTCTGTTACACACTCCTCAAGGCCCGCGCACTCGGCGACCTGGCCGTCTTCCTCGATTTTGGGCTCCTCGGCGGGGCCGGCGCCTGGATCGTGCAAACGGGCCGGTTCTCCTGGCTCCCCGTCTTTTGGACCGTGCCCATGGCCCTCCTCGTCATCGCCATCCTGCACGCCAACAACTGGCGCGACATCCGCTCCGACGGCGAGCGGCGCGTGAATACGGTGGCCGGGCTCCTCGGCGACCGCGGCTCTCTCGTCTACTACGGCTGCCTCGTTTTCGCCCCGTTCGTCATCGACCTCGCCCTCGTCGCGGTCCCGCGGCTGGCCGGAGGCCGGGTCCGCCCCATGCCCCTGACCTTCCTCGTCGTCCTTCTGGCCCTGCCGAGCGCCGTCCGCCTCTGGGGCCGGGCCGTCCGGCGCGCGTCGCCCCGCAAGCCGATGGACTTCGTCATCCTGGACGGCGCCACCGCCAATCACAACCTCGTCTTCGGACTGCTCAGCACGGCCGCGGTCATCCTCGAGGGATTCCTGAGGCGGGGATGAGCACCGTACGGACGGGACAGAACGCCCGGCTCGTCGGCGCGGCCGGCGCCGTCGCGGCCGCCCTCTTCATCGCCCTTTTCCGGCTCAAGCGGTTGGGCCCCCTCGATTTTTGGGCCTGGCTCTCCCTGAACATCGTCATCGTCGTGGGAATGAGCTTTGTCATCGATCGAGGCTACGCCCGGAGGCTGCGCGAGGACCTCCGCTCGGGCTTGGCTCGAAAAGCCGTCCTCGGCATCGCCTCGGCCGCGGTCCTTTACGGCGTCTTCGCCGTCGGCCGCATCGTCGCGCTGCGCCTCTTCCCCTTCGCCGCGGCCGGGATCGGAAACGTCTATGCCCTGAAGGCCGGCACCCCGGTCCTGCGCATCGCGCTCCTCATCGGCCTGGTCATCGGGCCCGGCGAGGAGCTTTTCTGGCGGGGCTTCTTCCAGGAGCGGACGGGCGCGACGACCAGTCCTGTTTTGGGTTTCGCCCTGACCGCCCTGCTCTACACCGCCGTCCATCTGGCCAGCGGCAATCTCATGCTCGTCCTCGCCGCGGCCGTCTGCGGCATCTTCTGGGGCTGGCTCTACCTGCGCTTCCGCTCCCCCGTCCTCAACATCGTCAGCCACACGCTCTGGGACCTGGCCGTATTCGTCATCTTCCCCTTCTGAGAATAGAAGGCTGACCAGGATCCCTCGCCCTCTTTCAAGGCGCTTATCCCAAGAACGGGTGGCGGGGGCGGCGGGAAGCGGAGCCTGCGGAGCGACCTGCAGAATCGAGGCCGAGTGCTCGAGGGCTCGATTCTGATAAATATCTTAAAAGAGGGCTTTCTTAAGATACTTCCCAGATGCGCTGCTCCGAGCCGCTCCGCATCGCATCTGGTCCTCCGTTCCCAATAGGTCACTCCGGGTAAGCCGGACGGGAACGCCACCTGACAGGACCCGTTCAGGGATAAGCGCCTTGAACCGGGAGGTCTCAGGCGGTGAGGTGCTCGACCAGGATCTTCACGCCGATCCCGATCAGGATGAGCCCGCCGACGAGCTCGGCGCGCTTGCCGACGACGCGGCCGACGACCGGACCGAGCTTGGCCCCGACGATCGTCATCAGGAAGCTCGTCACGCCGATGACGGCCGCCGGGAAGAGGATCCCGGTGCGGACGACCCCGAGGCTGAGCCCCACGGCCAGGGCGTCGATGCTCGTGGCCAGCGCGAGGACGAGGAGCCGTTTGCCCCGCGTTTGGTCCGGCCGGCAGGCTTTCTCTTCGTCGCTCATCCCGACGGATTCGTAGATCATCCGGCCGCCGATCGCGGCCAGGAGGCCGAAGGCGATCCAGTGGTCGAAGCTCCCGATGAGCCCGAGCATCCGGTCACCCGCGAACCAGCCGATGACGGGCATCGCGGCCTGGAAGCCTCCGAACACGGCGCCCATGCGGACCGCCCGCTTCATCGTCAGGCCCTTCTCTCCGCAGGCCATCCCCAAGGTGACGGCGAAGCAGTCCATCGCCAGCGCCACCGCGATCCCTGCTATAAAAACGAACGACATAGGCTCTCTCCGAGCCGCCCATTATACCAAAAGGCATGTTATAATGGCTGATTCGGAAGAGCCCATGGCGACGACAGAGAACATCATCCTGCGCGGTGTCCGCGTCAACAACCTGAAGGGGATCGACCTCGATCTGCCGCTCTTCAATCTCATCGTCGTCACCGGCGTCAGCGGCTCGGGCAAGTCCTCCCTCGCTTTCGACACGCTCTACGCCGAAGGCCAGCGCCGCTACATCGAGTCGCTCTCCTCCTACGCCCGCCAGTTCCTCGAACGGATGGACAAGCCCGACGCCGAGTCGATCGAGGGCATCCCGCCGGCGATCGCCATCCAGCAGAAGGGCGCGGCCAAGAACCCGCGCTCGACCGTGGCCACGGTCACCGAGATCTTCGATTTCCTCCGGGTCCTGTTCGCCCGGATCGGCACCGTCCACTGCCTCCAGTGCGGTCTCCCCGTCCGCCGCGACACGGTCGACGGCATGATCGCGGACCTCTCCGGAGAGCCCGCGGGGACGCACGCCTTCGTCACCTTCTCCTGGCCGGAGGGGAAGAGCCCGGCCTCGCTCAAGAAGGACGGTTTCACCCGGGCCGTCGCCGGCGGGGCGGTCGTCGACCTGGACGCCGCCGCGAAGTCCGGCGGACCGATCGACGTCCTCATCGACCGCATCACCCTCGGCGTCGACGAGCGGGAGCGCCTGGCCGACTCGCTCGAGATGGGCCTCAAGAGGGGGGAAGGCCGGGTGCTCGTCCGGACCGAAGCGGGCCGCGAGTACCGGTTCTCCGAGAAGCTCGAGTGCAAGGCCTGCCGGCTTCCGGCCGAGGACCCCTATCCCAATCTCTTCTCCTTCAACCTGCCCCACGGAGCCTGCCCCGAGTGCCACGGCTTCGGGGACCTGGCCGTCGTCGACGAGGACAAGGTCATTCCCGACAGGGGCAAAAGCCTGGAGCAGGGAGCGGTCGAGCCCTGGACGAAGCCGCTGTCCAAGGGCATGCAGAAGGAACTGCTGTCCGAGGCCCGCCGGCGTAAGATCCCGACCAACGTCCCCTTCCGCGACCTCCGGCCGGAGCATCAGCGCTTCGTGCTCGAAGGCAGCGACGGGTACTACGGCGTCAAGGGCTTCTTCGACTGGCTGCAGGCCAAGAAGTACAAGGTCCAGGTCCGGGTGCTTCTCAGCCGCTACCGGAAATACATCGCCTGTCCGGCCTGCGGTAAAACCCGGCTCAACGCCCGGGCCCTGAGCGTCCGGGTCAAGGGCCTCAACATCGGCGAGATCGTCCGCATGACCGTCGGCGAGGCCTCCGCCTTCTTCGCCTCGCTCGAACTCGGGCCCTACGATCGCCAGGTGGCCGACAAGCTCGTCCAGGAGATCCGCGGCCGCCTGCGCTTCCTCATGGAGGTCGGCCTCGACTACATCGCCCTCGACCGCATGACATTCACCCTGAGCGGCGGCGAGGCCCAGCGCATCAGCCTGGCCGCGGCGCTCAGCGCCTCGCTCGTCGGCACGCTCTTCGTGCTCGACGAGCCCTCGATCGGCCTCCACCCGCGCGACAACCACCGCCTCATCCGCATCCTGCGCTCGCTGCGCGACATCGGCAACACGGTCGTCGTCGTCGAGCACGACCCCGACATCGTCCGGGCCGCCGAGTACCTCGTCGACATGGGCCCGCGGGCGGGCGAGGCCGGCGGCGAGGTCGTCTTCGCGGGCCCCTGGGCGGCCTTCCTCCGGAGCCGCGATTCGCTGACGTCCCAGTACATCCGCGGCGAGAAGGAGATCGCGCCGCCGGCCGCCCGCCGGCCCGCGCGCTCTTTCCTCGAGATCCGGGACGCCCACGAACACAATCTCAAGCACATCGACGTCCGCATCCCGCTCGGCGTCTTCACCTGCGTCACGGGCGTCTCCGGCTCGGGCAAGAGCACGCTCGTCTACGACGTCCTCTACAAGGGTTTGGAGGGGGTCTCGGACGACGGCTTCGGCGAGATCCGCGGCAAGGACAAGATCGCCAAGGTCATCATGGTCGACCAGTCGCCGCTGAGCGCGTCGCCGCGCTCCATCCCCGCCACCTACACCAAGGCCATGGACGGCATCCGCGAGCTTTTCAGCGCCACCCGCGAGGCCAAGCTCATGGGTTTTCGGCCCGGCTATTTCTCGTTCAACACGGCGGGCGGACGCTGCGAGGAATGCAAGGGCGCCGGCGTCCAGGTCGTCGAGATGCAGTTCCTCTCCGACATCAGCCTCGTCTGCGACGCGTGCAAGGGGAAGCGGTTCAAGAAGGAGGTCCTCGACGTCCGCTGGAACGGCCGGACGATCGACGACGTCCTCGCCCTGAGCGTCACAGAGGCGTGCCTCTTCTTCGCCGGGCGGCCCGAGATCACGAAGAAGCTCTATCCCCTCGTCGAGGTCGGCCTCGGCTACCTCAAGCTCGGCCAGCCGACGACGACCCTGTCCGGCGGCGAGCTCCAGCGGATCAAGCTCGCCTATCACCTCGTCCACGAAAAAGGACGGAAGATCCTCTATCTCTTCGACGAACCGACGATCGGGCTGCACCCGAACGACGTCGCCGTCCTGCTGCGGTCATTCCAGAGGCTCGTCGCCGAGGGCCACACCGTCGTCGTCATCGAGCACAACCTGGACGTCGTCAAGAGCGCCGACCACATCATCGACCTCGGGCCCGAAGGCGGGGAAGCCGGAGGCAGGATCGTCGCCCAGGGCACGCCCGAAAAGGTGGCCCGGAGCCGCGATTCCATCACGGCCAAGTACCTGAAGGGAGCGCTTGGGCGTTCCAAAGACGGCGAGGCCCCGGCCCCGAAGAAGAAGAAAACGGCCAAGTAAACGTTCTTTTTTCGGCCATTATCAATCTACCAAAATTTTACAGAATGACCTATTATGGGACATAACAACAGGATATTTTTCATGTAATTCTATATAAATAGGTTATAAGACTTATTCCAAATATAGTGTTCATATTTTATACTTTTATTAAACACAAGAATATCCGCTGAACTCCAGTATTCTATTTAATATAAGCTACTTATAATATATTCTCCGGTTGGCACCTTTCTTGCCATTAATATGGCCGTAAAAGAAGGAACAGGAGCGGTGCCAATGAAAGCCAAAATCTTCCTCGCCAGCCTGGCGGTGTGTGTCTTCGCCGCAGGGACCCTGCCGGCATCCGAGGCCGTCTGGGAAGTCATCGTCCCGACCGAGCTCGAACACTCGACGGCCGTCCTTCCCGATCCGCTGACCGAACCGGGCGTCGTCGAATATGTCCTCGAGGTGGCCGCTCCCGCCCCGGCGCTGAACGTGCCCTTGCGCCTTCCGGTTTACAAGCCGGCCGTCAGGCCCGGCAAGGCCATCTTCGACGCCAACCTGGTTCTCATGGTCGGGCTCAACATCGCCGATTACATCTCGACCCGTGAAGCCCTGAAGTACCCCGGCCTCTACGAAACGAACCCCCTGATGAAGCCGTTCGTCAAGAGCCCGGCCGCCTTCGCCGCCATCAAGCTCGGGACGACGGCCCTGTCCTATTGGAGCATGAAGACCCTCTTCAAGAGGAACAGGACCATGGCCTGGATCATGACCACGGCCGGCAATGCCCTGCTCTCCTACGTCGTGGCCAACAACTACAGACTCATCCAGGGCGCGCGCGCCCGCTGAGCCCGCACCCGTCATGAACGTCTACCTCCAGCGCTATCTGGGACTCGACGAATCCCGCGTGTTCGCCAAACCCGCCGGATTCCCGACCCTGAAGGCCCTGGAGAAGGATTACATCGGCTTCCTGCTCGAGGTCACCGACCACAACCGGGCCGAGGTTTCGCGCATCCTGGCCATCTCCCGCTCGACCCTGTACCACAAGATCCGCCGCTACCGGCTGGGGACCGGGGAGGCGGACGCCTACTTCTCCTGACCGGCCGCGGCGGGGACCGGATCTCAGAGCCACTTCTTTTTACGGAAGAAGTGCAGCATGCCGCCCACCGAGGCCAGGATCACCGCCCAGACGATGGGGTACGACCAGCGCCACCCGAGCTCGGGCATGTGCTTGAAATTCATCCCGTAGACGCCGACGAGGAAGGTGATGGGGATGAAGATCGTCGAGATGATGGTCAGGACCTTCATGATCTCGTTCATCCGGTTGGAGGTGCTCGAGAGGTAGGTCTCGAGCATGCTCGTCAGGATCTCCCGGTCGGACTCGACCGTGTCGATGACCTGGACGACGTGGTCGTAGAGGTCCCTCAGGAAGACGTCGGTCGTGCTCTTGATGAGGGGCGTATCCAGACGCTCGAGCCCGCTGACGACCTCCCGGAGCGGCCAGACCGACTTGCGCAGTTCGATCATCTCCCGCTTGAGGGCGTGGATATCCCGCAGCATCTCGCGTCCGGGGGCCGCAACGAGGCTCTCCTCGAGTCCGTCGATCTTCTCGCCGAGCTTCTCCAGGACGAAGAAGTAGTTGTCGACGACGGCGTCGATCAGGGAGTAGGCCAGGTAGTCGGGGCCGAGCTTGCGGATGCGCCCCTTGCCGCCGCGGATCCGCTCGCGCACGGGGCCGAGACAGTCGCCGGGCGTTTCCTGGAACGACAGGACGAAGTTGGGGCCCAGAATGAGGCTGAGCTGGTCGGCCGTCAGGCCCGTCCCGTCCCTTTCGCACTCGATCATCCGCAGGACGACGAAGATGGCACCGCCCAGGTCCTCGACCTTGGGCCGCTGGCTCGTCGTCATGATGTCTTCGAGGACGAGCGGGTGGATGTCGAACTTCGCCCCGAGCTTCTCCATGACGGCGGCGTCCTGGACGCCGTCGATGTTGATCCAGGTCACGGTCGCGGTGTCTTTGAAAGGGAAGCACTCCTCGACCGAGGCGACCTCCTTCTCGAGATAGCCGGACTCGTCGTAGTCGATGACCGTGATGCGCGACCGCCCGGGCTTTTTCTCCCCGACGTGGACCAGGGTTCCCGGCTCGAGCCCCGCCTTGTCCGATCGCTTGGTGTAATCGCCGTCCATGTCCGCCTCCTCGCGAGTTTCCCTCAGGATAATCCAATCCGGCCCGGTTTTCCAGCGACCCGGCCCGGGGTCAGGCGCCGGCGAGCGCTTCGATCTTGCGGACGTAGGCGTCGATGTCGAACTTGCGCCGCAGCCCGGCGGCGTTCATGTACCGGACGGTCCCGAACACGGGGCGCCGGCCCCACGGGCGGTCGTGCTTGCCGAACGTCCAGGCTATCCCCGCGAACGCGTTGGGGTCCCGGCCGTCGAGCTCGTAGGCGTTGTTCAGGGCCAGCGCCGTCCGGAAGGCCCCGCGGGGCGAATCCGACCACTCGAGGATCTTCTTGCCCCAGTACATGCGCATGTAGCCGTGCATCTTGCCCGTCAGGACCATCTCCTTCTGGGCCGCGTTCCAATAAGGGTCGTGGGTTTCCGCGGCGGCGAGCTCGCGGCGCGAATAGAGATAGGGACGGGGATCCGGGGCGTGCTCGAGAAGCGTCGATCGGCACCATGCGGGCAGGCCTTCGAAGCGATCGTAGGCGCGGTTGTAGCGGACGTAATTGAAGCTGAGCTCGCGCCGGACGATGAGCTCCTCGAGGAAAGGGGCCTGTCCGTAGGCCGGCCCCTTCTTCACGGCCAGGGCCACGGCGAGGGGCGAGATCTGGCCGAAGTGGAGGTACGGGCTCAAGCCGGAGACGCCGTCGAGGGACGGGTCGTTCCGGTCCTCGGCGTAGGCGGCGAGCTTCTTCGCGACGAAGGCGCGCAGCCTCTTCGCCGCCTCGGACGGGCCGCCGCGGTAGAAGGGCGACCTCCCGATCGACCGGTCGATCGCCAGGCGCGCCAGGACCGCTTCGGTGTCCCCGATGTCCAGGCTCTCGACGTCCGGTTCGACCGGCGCGACGCGCAACGGCGTCTCCCTGAGGGGCACGAGAAACTCCGCCAGATGGCGGTAGATCTTGGGCCGCAGCGTGGCCGCGGCGTACTCTTCCTTGGGCGAGGTGGTTTCGACCGGAACGACGACGTTCGTCGCCACTTCGACGAGAGGGCAGGCGAGAGCGGCCGCGGCGGCGCGGCGCCAGGCCCGCTCGATCCGGACGTAGCCGTCGTCGACGACGACCATGGCCGCGTCGCGGCCGAGAACGGCGGCCTCCCCGGCGGGATCGCCTTTCCGGACGACCATGGGGATGCCCCGCCGGCGGAGCGCTTCGCGCGTCTCCTTCAGGCCTTCGAGCATGAACGCATAGGAACGCTCGTTCGCCTCCGGATAGGCTTCGGTCAGGGTGAACAGGACGACGAGGGGCTTCCGCAGCTCGTTGGCGGCGCGGGCGGCGTATTCCAGGGCGTGGTTCGCCTCAGCCCGTTGGGCCGCCTGCATCCAATAGACGACTAAGGGCCGCGCCGCCGCCTTGCGGGAGTTGAGCGGGCGCACCCTCTCGGCCCGGATCGCCTCGCTGGCCATGGTCTCGTCGGGCCGCCGCGGCCGGGGGATCGGAACGCGCCCCTATTTAAGCCGCGCGCCGACGGCGGCCCAGTCGACGTTCTTGAAGAAGGCTTCGATATAGTCGGCCCGCTTGAGGCCGTAATCGATCATGAAGGCGTGCTCGAAGACGTCCAGGACCAGCAGCGGCGCGCACCCGGCCGGGTGGCTGACGTCGTGTTCGTTGACCCAGAAGTTCATCAGCCGGCCGTTGGTCGAGTCCTCGTACAGAACGACCCAGCCGATGCCGCGCATGGCGGCCGTCGCCCGGAAGTCCTTCTCCCACGACTCGACGTCGCCGTACTGCTCGGCGAGCCGGCGGCCGAGCGGGCCGGCCGCATCGAGGGCCGCCTTGCCGCCGAGGTTCTCGAAATAGAGCTCGTGCAGGCGCATACCGTTGAACTCCCAGCCGAGCCGGCGCTTGAGCTCCGCGTACTCGGGGGTCGCGGTCTTGCCGTCCTTGGCCATGAGGCCGAGGATGTCGAGGACTTTGTTGGTGTTGGTGACGTAGCCCTGGTAGAGCGTGAAGTGGTTCTTCAGCAGGGTCTCGCCGAACCCGGGCATGCCGATGAGCTTGGAGTAGTCTTTCGCCGTATAATTCATGGTCCGTCCCTCCTTTTGAACTTCGGGCGCCCGCGCCGCCGCCGGAAGACCGCGGGCGGCCGCCCAGGCGGCGCCGCCGAAACCCGCGACCTTGATGAAATCCCTGCGACGAAGCACGGTCAGTCCCTTTTTCCTTTAAATCCTATCAAATAAATAGGATTTATTCAAGCCTTCTCGCCGCCGTCCTTGGTGCCGTCCTTGTCGCCGATGAGGCCGATCTTCGTCCGGATCTGTTCGTCGAGCTGCGCCGCGAGCGCCTTGTTCTCCTTGAACAGCTTCTTGACGTTCTCCCGGCCCTGGCCGAGCCGTTCGCCGTTGTAGGAGTACCAGGTCCCGGTCTTCTCGAGGAGGCCGTGTTCGAAGCCGACGTCGACGAGGTCGCCCTCCCGGGAGATGCCCTCGCCGAAGATGATGTCGAACTGGGCCTCGCGGAAGGGCGGGGCCATCTTGTTCTTGACGATCTTGACCTTGGCCCGGTTGCCGACGACGCTCTCGCCGTCCTTGATCACCGACAGCCGCCGGACGTCGATCCGCAGGGAGGCGTAGAACTTCAGGGCCCGGCCGCCCGTCGTCGTCTCGGGGTTGCCGATGAAGATGCCGATCTTCTCCCGGATCTGGTTGATGAAGATGAAGCAGGTCTTCGACCGGGCGACGATGGCCGTCAGCTTGCGCAGGGCCTGGGACATCAGCCGGGCCTGGAGGCCCATGTGCGCGTCGCCCATTTCGCCCTCGAGCTCGGCCTTGGGGACGAGGGCGGCCACGGAGTCGACGACGATGACGTCGACCGCGCCGCTGCGGACGAGGACCTCGGCGATCTCGAGGGCCTGCTCGCCCGAAGTCGGGCTGGGAGATGAGCAGGTTGTCGATGTCGACGCCGATCTTGGCGGCGTAGGACGGCGAGAGGGCGTGCTCGGCGTCGATGAAGGCCGCCTGGCCGCCGCGCTTCTGGGCCTCGGCGATGACGTGGAGGGCCAGGGTCGTCTTGCCCGTGGCCTCCGGGCCGTAGATCTCGACGACGCGGCCGCGCGGGAAGCCGCCGATGCCCAGGGCCAGGTCGAAGGCGATCGAGCCGGTGGGGATGGCCTCGATGGGCACCACGGCCCCCTTCTGGCCGAGCTTCATGATCGTCCCCTTGCCGAACTGCTTCTCGATCTGGGAGAGCGCGGCGTCGATGGCCTTGTGGCGGGACGACGATCTCTCTTCGCTCTCGGCGGCCTTGGCCGCTTCCGCTTCGCGGGCGGTGTCTTTCTTGACCATGTCTGTTCGCTCCTTGTCGACGTTCGTTCTTCCCATCCGACCCTCCCTTATCCCATGAGTTTACCCGGATTCGTCCGGGCTTTCAACCTGGCTCTTCCGGTTCTGTGGAGAAACCCGGCGTTTTCAGAATGGTCATCGGGGGAATCCGTTGAACATCAGGTCGTAGTCGTCGATCAGGCCCTGATCGGCGAAGCTGAAATAGCGGTTGCTGCCGACCACGATGTGGTCGAGGACCTTGATCTGGACGACCCGGGCGGCGAAGACGAGGTCCCGGGTGACCTCCCGGTCGCAGAGGGACGGCTCGGGGTCGCCCGAGGGGTGGTTGTGGGCGAAGATCAGGGCCGAGGCCTCGTACCGCAGGGCGTCCCGGATGACCTCCCGCGGGTAGACCGCGCTCGAGTCGACCGTCCCCTCGAACAGGGTCTTCTCCTCGATGACCTGGTTCTTCGGGTCGAGGAAGATGACCTTGAACCGCTCCTTCTTCAGGTCGCGGAGGGCGTGGCAGAGGTAGTCGTAGACCTCCTGGGAGGAGTGGCAGACCGGCCGGCTCATCATCCGGTCCTTGAGGAAGCGGCGGGAGACCTCGTGGACGAGCTTCAGGCCGAAGACGTTCCGGGAGCCGATGCCGGGGATGCGCTGGAGGTCCTCCGGCCTGGCCTCGAGGACCCCGCCGAAGGTCTTGAACTCCTTCAGGGCCTCCCGGGCCGGGGCCTTGCAGTCCCGCCGGGGCGTGCCCAGGGTCAGGAGCAGCTCGACGATCTCGTAGTCCAGGAAGGCCGCCAGGCCCCCGTTGAGGAATTTCTGGCGCAGGCGGTCCCTGTGCCCCTCCCCGTCGGGATGTCCCCTGTCCGGTCCGGTAGTCTGATCGCTCATGGCGTCCGCTATAAGAGACGCCCCAACACCCATTTTTTTCGCATTCTCTAAAATGAATAATGGCTTCTCTGGGTAAGGCGAGAGCGCCTGCATGAGACGGCGATGGGTGTCGCCTCGAAGAGAAGCCGATCCTCAGTCTTTATAGAGGAGGTCGATCAGCGGCTTGAACACCTTTTCGACGATGTGGCGCTTGACCTTGAGCGACGGGGTCAGCTCCGTGTCGGCGTCGAACTCGCGGTCGAGCAGGACGACCTTCTTGATCCGCTCGTAGGAGGCCAGGTGGGGGGTCGACCGGTCGATCTCGGCCAGCATGAAGCTCACGATCTCCTCTTTCTCGACGAGCTCCTTGCGGCTGCCGAAGGCGATGCCGTTCTTGCGGGCGTAGGCCTCGAGCTTGTCGAAATCCGGCAAGACGAGGGCCGAGATGAACTTCCGGCCGCTGCCGACGACCACGGCCGTCTGGATGTAGGGATTGATCTTGAGCAGGTTCTCGATCGGCTGGGGCGCGACGTTCTTGCCCCCGGCCGTGACCAGGATGTCCTTCTTCCGGTCGGTGACGACGAGGAAGCCCTCCCCGTCGATGTGGCCGATATCGCCCGTCTTGAACCAGCCGTCCTCGAAGGCTTCGCGCGTCTCCTGTTCCTTCTTGTAGTAGCCCTTCATGACGTTCGGGCCCTTGGCCAGGATCTCCCCGTCCGGGGCGATCTTGATCTCGACGCCGGGGACGGGGGGGCCGACCGCGCCGAACTTCATCTTCTCGAAGGTGTTGCAGGCCAGGACCGGCGACGTCTCGGTCAGGCCGTAGCCCTCGAGGATGGTGATGCCGATGGCGTAGAAGAACTCGGCCACGTCGGCCGAGAGCGGGGCGCCCCCCGAGACGAAGAAGTGGACCCGGCCGCCCGTCTTCTCGATGATCTTGCCGTAGACGAGCTTGGCCGCGATCTTCCGCTGCAGGCTCAGCCCCCAGGGGATGGGTTGGTGGCGGATCTTCTTCGCTCCGTATTTCTTGCCGACGCCGATGGCCCAGAAGAAGATCTTCCGCTTGGCCGGCGACGCGGCCAGGATGTTGTCCATGACCTTGGCGTAGATCTTGTCGAAGAGCCGGGGCACGCTGATCATGATCGTCGGCCGGACCTCGAGCAGGTTCTCGGCGACGGTCTCGATGCTCTCGGCGTGGTAGATCGAGGCGCCCTTGTAGATCCAGGAGAAGGTCGTCATCCGCTCCAGGACGTGGGACAGCGGCAGGAAGGAGAGGATCGTGTCCTTGACCGAGAATTCGGTCACCGCGTCGAGGGCCTTGGAATTGGCGACGAAGTTCGCGTGGGTCAGCATGACGCCCTTGGGAACGCCGGTCGTGCCCGAAGTGTAGATGATGGAGGCCAGGTCGCCGGGCTTGACGGCCAGAGCCCGCTTTTCGAACAGCCCGGGGTCGGCGGAGGCGATGACCTTGCCGCGGCTCATGACCTCGGACAGGCTGACCACGCCCTGCGGGCCGGCCTCTTCGATGAGGACGAAGTGGTGGACGTTCGGAAGCTCGTGACGGATCGCTTCGACCTTGAGCCAGAGGGTGCGGTTCGAGCAGACGACGATCTTGGCGTCCGAGTCGTTGATGATGTACTTGACCTGCTCGGGCATGAGCGACGTGTAGATGGGCACCGTAACCGCCCCGGCGCAGAGGACGGCGAAATCCGTGATCGTCCACTCGGGACGGTTCTCGGAGAAAATGACCAGCTTGTCCCCGGCGCCGAGGCCGAGGTCGGCCAAGCCGAGCGACAGGTGCTTGACCCGGCGGGCGAATTCCTCCGTGGAGATGGGCACGTAACGGCCATCGACCTTGGAGGCCAGGAGGTCGTCCTTGATGTAGGTCTTGATCGTATTGAGGAAGACCTGACTCAGAGTTTCGATCATGCGGAGACTCCTTCCCGTCCGGATGGGGCCTATTTAGCCCTTAAAGCGCCCGGGTTGTCAAATCTTGAGCAGGTCGTGACCTTCGTGGCGGAGGAGCCAGTCCTTCCGCCACAGGCCCCCCCCGTAACCGGTCAGCCGGCCGTCGCTGCCGACGACGCGGTGGCAGGGGACGACGATCGAAACGGGGTTGCGGTGATTGGCCCCGCCGACGGCCCGCGTCGCGGCGGGCTTCCCGGCGGCCCTGGCCAGGACTTTGTAGGTCGTCGTCTGGCCAAAGCCGACCGCACGGAGCTTGGTCCAGACCTTCATCTGGAAGGCCGTCCCGCGGAGATCGAGCTTGACCGAGAAGTCCTTGCGGGTGCCCCGGAAGTAGCCGTCGAGCTGGGACAGGCAGTCTTTGACCGGCTTCGGCAGGGGGCCCTTCCCGGCCTTCCGGGCCCGGGCCTCGACGAAGTCGATCCCGGAGACGCCGGCCTGGCTGCCCTCGATCTGCAGGATCCCGATGGGCGATTCGTAATAAGCGATGTAGGTATCGGACATGGCGCCCTCCTCGCGGTCAAGATAATATCACAAGATGGGACCAGGTCTTCGCAGACGCCAATTCCCCCCAAGAGATGCGAAGACCGGTCCCATCTTGTCCGTCGCGCGTTGACGGGTCGCCCGTCGTGTGCTAAAAGCGGGAAGGACGACGGAGGAGAGATCATGAGCGGAAATATCCCGACCCTGGCCGTGTCCGGAAAGACCCTTCCTGAAGCCTGGGAGAAGGCCGTCCTGGCCTGCTGGCATCAGGGGGTGCCCATCCGGACCGAGTACGACCGGCCGGGCGACCCGCCGAGCCGCGACTGCACCATGCTTTGGACGGTCGAGGACCCCTTCGCCGAGCCGCGGATCCATAGGGCCTTCCCGGGCGGTCTCGAGGACCTCGAGGTCTACCGCCAGGAGGTCGTCGAAGGCGTCCACGACCACTGGATCTGCCCGGAAGAGGGCAAGTGGACCTACACCTACCACAAGCGCCTCTTCGCCTACGACATCGAGGGCGGGACGGTCGACCAGGTCGCGGCGGCCGTCGATCGGCTGGCCCGGACCGGCCACACCCGCCGGGCCCAGGCGATCACCTGGAACCCCAAGCTCGACGCCCCGACCGACGACCCGCCCTGCCTCCAGCGGCTCTGGTTCCGGATCCTCGAGGACGACGACGGCGTGCCGGTCCTCAACATGAACTCCCACTGGCGGTCCCGCGACGCCTACAAGGCCGCCTACATGAACGTCTTCGCCCTGACCGACCTCCAACGGGTCGTCGCCGGCCGGGTGGCCGAAAAGACGGGCCGGGCCGTCCGCGTCGGGCGCTACGCCGACCTCGTCGACAGCTTCCACATCTACGGCTCCTACTTCGCGGGCTTCGAGGGTTTCCTGAAGATGGTCGAGAAGCGGTCGTTCGAGGAGCGCACCTGGCCGAGCGCCTACGCGGAGCCGATGTTCGAAGAGGCCCGCGAACGCCTGCGCCGGGAAAAAGCGGAAGGGAGATAAGCCATGACCATGCCGGCTGCGACGGTCGCCCTCGTCGTCTTCGCTCTCGTCTCGGGGGCCCTGGCCACCTGGTCCCAGGTCAAGGAGCGCCGGCGCCTGCACCTCGTCACCAAGCCCCTGGCGACGGCCCTGATCCTCGCCGTGGCCGCGCTTGCCGCAAGCCCCGTGCCCGCTGCTTACAAGACGCTCGTGCTGGCCGGGCTCGCCTTCTCGCTCCTCGGCGATATCGCCCTGATGTACCCCGACAGATGGTTCACGGCCGGGCTGGCCGCTTTCCTCGTGGCCCAGATCTTCTACATCCTGGCCTTCAGGCCGCGGCCGGGCCATCCGGTTTCCATCGGGACGTTCCTCCCCTACATCCTCTACGGTCTGCTGATGTTCTTTCTGCTGGCCCCCAAGCTGGGCCCGATGAAGCTTCCGGTCTTCGTCTATATCGCCGCCATCACGACGATGGCCGGGTTCGCGGCGGCGCGGTACGTCGACATGGGCGGGACGAAGACGCTGCTGGCCTTCATCGGCGGGGTGTTGTTCCTGGTCTCCGACTCGGTGCTGGCCTACGACCGCTTCGCCCGGAAGGTGCCGAACGCCCGGATCCTCGTCCTCGGGACCTATTTTCCGGCCCAGATCCTGATCGCCCTGTCGATCTGAACCGCGCGGAGCGGGATCAGGCGGCGGGAACGATGCGGCCGTCGATACCGACGACGACCTTCTTCACTTCGATCGCGACGCCCGAAGCCTCCACGGCCATGCGGACGATGCGCTCGAGACCGGAACAGCACGGGACCGTCATGATGGCCACGGTCAGCGACGCGAGCCCGTTCTGCCTGATGAGCTCGGCCAGCTTCTCGACGTAGCCCTGGGTGTCGTCGAGCTTGGGGCAGGCGATGACGAGCTTCTTCCCCTTGAGCAGCCCGTCGTGGAAACCGCCGAGGGCGAAGGCCGTGCAGTCGGCCGCGACGAGGAGGTCGCACCCCCGGAAATACGGGGCGAGCGGCGAGACGAGATGGAGTTGGACCGGCCACTGGGTCAGGCGCGACGGGACCGGGACGCCGGGCCCTGCGCTGGCCTCCGGGTCGCAGGGGATGTCCCGGGCCAAGCTGCCGGGGCAGCCGGAACGGCCGGGGTGAGCGTGGGCCCCGCCGGCGACCCGGTCAACTCGGTCGGCCCAGCCGACCTGGTTGTCGCAGACGTCGCGGACCCCGTGGATCTTCGAGGCGGCTGCAGCGCCCCGGGTCTTCAGAACGTGGTCGAAGGCGGCTTCGGGGTCGTACCCGTCGCTCTCCCGCTCGACGACCTTGAGGGCGTCGACGGGGCAGACATCCAGGCAGGCGCCCAGTCCGTCGCAAAAGATCTCGCGGACGAGGACCGCCTTGTTCTCGGCATCGAGGGCCAGGGCGCCCTCGGCGCACGCCGTCGTGCAGAGCCCGCAGCCGTTGCATTTGTCGCGGTCGATCTCGACGATCTTCCTTTTGGCCATGACCGTGCTCCTGCCGTGGAATTCCTACTGGATTGCTAGGATATCAGAAAGGAAGAGGGAGGTCTAGACGGTCGCCGGCGGATCGCGAGGGACCGTGCGGACAACGCTCGCCCCCCCGAACCAGTCGCGGGCGTCCCGTCCCAGGAGCCCCATCAGGGCGATGATACCGAGCACCGTGCCCACGGGAACGGCGACGAGCGAGACGACGGACAGGACGATGCCGGCGAAGCGGGCCCACGGCTTTCCCTTGGCGATCCCGGAGGCGACGAAGAGCCCGGCGACGCCGAAAGCGGCCAGGCCGACGGCGATGAAGAGGCCGGTCGCCCCGAGCAGGGCGCTGCCGAGGAGGCCGGCGCTCTCGCTCCCCAAGCCGACGATGACGGCGCCGGTGGCGAAGATGAAAACGAAGAGCGCGGCCGTCGCGAAGGCCAGGCCCGCGGCCACGACGAGCGCGATCCGGGTCGTTTTGATACTGTCCGGCATGTTCCGTCTCCCTGTCTCTTATCGGGGGCCATTTTACCCGATGCGCGCGGCAGAGACAAATTGATATAATGCCCCCATGGACCGCATCATCCGCATCAATCCCCTCCTCGAAGCCCTCCGGTCCGCGCCCGAGCGGGTCAACAAGGTCTTCGTCCAGGAGGAGCGGGGCCACGCCCGCATCGGCGAGGTCATCCGCGAGGCCAAAGCCCGGCATATCCCCGTCGTCTTCGTGCCGTCGCGCCGCCTGGACCAGACCGCACCCGGCCACCAGGGCGTCATGGCCGAGGTCTCCCCTAAAAAGTACTCGACCCTCGAGGAGATACTGGCCCGCTCGCCGAAGCCGTTCGTCGTCATCCTCGACGAGGTCGAGGACCCCCAGAACCTCGGGGCCATCGTCCGGAGCGCCGAAGGCGCGGGGGCCGACGGCATCATCCTCCCCGAGCGCCGCTCGGCCGGTCTGACCGAGACCGTCGACAAGGTCTCGGCGGGGGCCCTCGACCACCTGCCCGTCGCCCGCGTCACCAACCTCGTCCGGGCCATGGAGGAGCTCAAGGAGAAGGGCCTCTGGCTCGTCGGCGCCGAGGGCTCCGGGGATGAACCCTGGTATTCTTTCGACTACACCGGGCCCGTCGGCATCGTCCTCGGCTCCGAGGGCAAAGGCCTCCGGCCCCTCGTCCGCAAGACATGCGACAAGGTCCTGGCCATCCCGCTGGCCGGGAAAGTGGGCTCCCTCAACGTCGGCGCCGCGGCGGCCGTCTTCCTCTTCGAGGTCGTCCGCCAGCGCCGCGGAAAATAGGGCCGCCCTCGATGGCGGTCCGCGAGGCCCCGCTTGACTTGGCCCCGGTTGGCCCCTAGAATAAGCCCGTATCGTAACCCCTTGAAAGAGCAGAGCATGGAAAAATCGGCGGAGTTTTATAGCCTCGAGAAGGGCATCCTGTCCCTCAAGGAACAGATCGACGCCCTGGCCGAGACCGACGTCATCGACAAGAAGGACCGGATCGCGGTCCTGCGGGCGGAGATCGACAAGGAATGGGCCAGGATCGTGCCCCAGCTCACGACCATCAACATCGTCCAGATCGCCCGCCACCCCAAGCGGCCCTACACCCTGGACTACATCGCCTTCCTCTTCCAGGACTTCATGGAGATGCACGGCGACCGCCGCTTCGCCGACGACCCGGCCATCGTGGCCGGACTGGCCTTCTACAAGGGCCGGACCGTGGCCGTCATCGGCCACCAGAAGGGCCGGACGACCCGGGCCCGCATCGACCGGAACTTCGGCCAGGCCAATCCCGAGGGCTACCGCAAGGCCCTCCGGATCATGCAGGAGGCCGAGAAGTTCGGCTTCCCGGTCATCACCTTCATCGACACGCCCGGCGCCTACCCCGGCATCGGGGCCGAGGAGCGGGGCCAGGCCGAAGCCATCGCCTTCAATCTCAAGACCATCGCCATGCTCAAGACGCCCATCGTCAACGTCGTCATCGGCGAGGGCGGCAGCGGCGGCGGCCTGGGCATCGGCTTCGGCGACCAGCTGATGATGCTCGAACACTCCTTCTATTCGGTCATCTCGCCCGAGGGCTGCGCCTCCATCGTCTGGAAGGACCAGGCCTTCATCGAGGAGGCCGCGGAGAACCTCGGCATCCGGGCCGCCAAGCTCCTGGAGCTCGGCATCATCGACAAGATCATTCCCGAGCCCCCCGGCGGGGCCCACGTCGACCCCGAGCAGACCTTCAAAAGCGTCGACAAGTACCTCTACCAGGCCCTGAAGAGGCTCGAAGACAAGCCCGTGGCCGAGCTCCTCGACGAGCGCTACAAGAGAATCCGCAAGATCGGGGTCTTCGAGGAACGTTGAGCGAAGACGCCTCCGCCCCGCAAAGAGCTCGCGGCCGTCAAGGGGACCAGGGACATCCTGCCCGGCGAGGTCGAGATGTGGCAGGCCCTCGAGCGCCTGGCCCGCGAGACTTTCGAAAATCTACGGCTACCGGGAGCTCCGGGCCCCGATCTTCGAGGCCACGGAGCTTTTCGAGAAGGGCACGGGCTCGACCTCCGACATCGTCACGAAGGAGATGTACACCTTCACCGACAAGGGCGGCCGGTCCCTGACCCTGCGACCCGAATATACGCCGTCGGTCGTTCGGGCCATCGTCGAGCACCGGCTCGACCTGCAGCCGGACCCCATGCGCTATTACTACATGGGCCCGATGTTCCGCTACGACAAGCCCCAGAAGGGGCGCTACCGCCAGTTCCACCAGGTCGACATCGAGGTCTTCGGCGAGAAGGACGCGGCCCTCGACGCCGAGATCATCGAGATGGCCGACGCCCTGCTCCGCAAGCTCGGAGTCGAACGGGACGGAGACCCTGGTCAACTCGGTCGGCTGCCGCGCCTGCCGGCCGGCCTACAGCGCGGCCCTGCGCGAAGCGGCCGGGAAGCGCCGGTCCGAGCTCTGCGCGGACTGCCAGAGGAAGGCCGAGACGAACCCGCTCCGCATCTTCGACTGCAAGATCGAGGCCTGCCGGGCCGTCGCCGCGGCGTTCCCCCTGATCCAGGACTTCCTCTGCGCGGAGTGCAAGGACCATTTCGCCAAGCTGCTCGGCCTGCTCGACCTCTACGGGCTCCCCTACCGCGTCGACCCGCGCCTCGTGCGCGGCCTCGATTACTACACGAAGACCACCTTCGAGATCGTGTCCTCCCATCTCGGCGCCCAGAACGCCATCCTCGGCGGCGGCCGCTACGACGACATGATGAAGGACTTCGGCGGGCCCGACATCTGCGGCATCGGCTTCGCCATGGGCATCGAACGGGCCCTGGCCGCCGCCGAGATCGCCCTGCCGGCGCGTCGCGCCCTCTACCTCGCCGCCCTGGGCGAGGAGGCCGGGAAGGCCGGCCTGGAGCTGGCCCGGTTCTTCCGGGAAAGCGGCGTCGAATGCCTGGTCGAGTTCAAGGACCGGGGCATGAAGGCCCACTTCGGCCGCGCCAACAAGCTCAAGGCGGCCTGGGTCCTCATCGTCGGCGAGGACGAGCTGAAGAAAGGCCGCTTCGGCCTCAAGGACATGGCCACCGGCGGCCAGGTCGACGGCACCCGCGAGGAGCTCCTCGAGTTCCTCCGGAAAAACTGATCGTTCGGGGTTATCCATGAGCGCTCCCACTGACGGCGGCACATCCTTCAAGCGGACCCATTACTGCGGCGATCTACGAGCCGCCCACGAAGGCCTCGAGGTCGTCCTCTGCGGCTGGGTCCACAAGACCCGCGACATGGGCCACCTCGTCTTCGTCGACCTCCGCGACCGCGAGGGCCTGGCCCAGATCGTCTTCCAGTCCGACCGGCCCGACTCTCGCCGAAGAGGCCAAGAAGCTCCGCGGCGAATTCGTGGTCGGCGTTCGCGGCCTCGTCCGCCGCCGCTCGTCCGTCAACAGGGACATCCCCACCGGCGAGGTCGAGATCGAGGCGCTCGCCCTCCACATCTTCGCCGCCTCCAAGGTCCCGCCGTTCGTCGTCGCCGACCCGCCCCAGGCCTCCGAGGAGCTGCGCCTGAAGTACCGCTACCTCGACCTGCGCCGGCCCCGGATGCAGCGGCACATCCGCCTCCGGCACGAGGCGGCGCTGGCCGCCCGGAACTACATGAGCCGGAACGGCTACCTCGAGATCGAGACGCCCATCCTGGCCAACCCCACCCCCGAGGGCGCCCGCGATTTCCTCGTCCCCAGCCGCGTCTTCAAGGGCCGTTTCTACGCCCTGCCCCAGTCGCCCCAGCAGTTCAAGCAGACCCTGATGGTCGCCGGCTTCGACCGCTATTTCCAGATCGTCCGCTGTTTCCGGGACGAGGCCCTGCGGGCCGACCGCCAGCTCGAGTTCACCCAGATCGACATCGAGACGAGCTTCATCGACCGGGACGAATTCTTCGACCTCAACGAGGGCCTGATGGAGACGCTCTTCGCCCTCGTCGGCCGCAAGGTCGAGCGGCCGTTCCGGCGCCTGCCCTACGCCGAGGCCATGGAGAAGTACGGCTCGGACAAGCCCGACCTGAGGGTGCCGCTCGAGATGCGCGACCTCACCGCCGTCGCAGCCAGGATCGGGGTCCGAGGTCCTCAAGGCCGCCGTCTCCGGCGGCGGCGAGGTCAAGGGCCTGCTCGTCCCGGGCGCCGGCGCGCTGTCGCGCAGCCAGCTCGACAAGCTCGGCGACAAGGCCAAGTCGCTCGGGGCCAAGGGGCTCATTCTGGATCAAGAAGCAGGACGGCTGGAAGTCGTCCCTCAAGACGGCCGAAGCCGACTACGAAAAGATCTGGGCGGCCCTGGGCGGCGGAGACGCCGACCTGGCCCTCGTCGTCGCGGACAAGAAAGAGACGGCCCTCAAGGCCCTCGGCGAGATCCGCCGGACCTGGCCGGTCGAGGATGCCGCCCGCCGCGACAGCCTGGCGTTCTGCTGGGTCACCGACTTTCCGCTCTTCGAGTGGAGCGAGGAGGAGAAGCGCTTCGTCTCCATGCACCACCCCTTCACCTCGCCGCGCGAGGAGGACCTGCCTCTCCTCGAGACGCATCCGGACAAGGTCCGGGCCAAGGCCTACGACCTCGTCCTCAACGGCACGGAGGTCGGCGGCGGCTCCATCCGGATCCACGAGATGGACGTCCAGCGCCGCATCTTCAAGGCGCTGGGGCTCTCGCGACGAGGAGACCGAGGCGAAGTTCGGCTACTTCCTCGAGGCCCTGGCCTACGGCGCGCCGCCCCACGGCGGCATCGCCCACGGCTTCGACCGCCTGGTCATGTTCCTGGCCGGCGAGGAGTCCATCCGCGAGGTCATCCCCTTCCCCAAGACGACGGGCGCCCTGGACCTCATGACCGGCTCGCCCTCGTCGGTCGACCAGCGCCAGCTCGACGAGCTGGGACTGAAGCTGAAGTCCTAAGCGCCCGGCTTGCGCGTTTCCGCCGCGAAGGCGCCGGGGATCGCGAGCAGGGTGAATATGAAGGTTTTCCAGAGGATGCCGAGCGCCAGCGCCCCGCCGCTCACGACGGGCGCGGCCGCCGTTGGCCAGCCCCGGGAATAGCGGCGTCAAGTAAGCGTTGATCAAGCCGTAGACAAGCCCGACGAGGGCGCCCGCCGTGAGTCCCGCGGTGAACCGCCTGCCCATGCTCTTCCGCCGCGACCACAGGGACGACAGATAGCCGGCGCCGACCGGCGCCAGAAATACCACCCACCAGACATCCTTCAGGGCCGGCACGCGGCCGGCCGAGCGGACGAAGAGGAAGTCGACGAGCGTTACAAACGCCGCGCCGATGAGGGCCGCCGCCGGGATCGCTCCCCAGCGGGGCTTCTTCGCGGCCGCGAGCTCGTCCCTCTTCCTGATCCGGATGCCCAGGCTCAAGCGGATAATTGTAGAAAGCGTCGAAGACGGCGTGCTCGAGCCAGGCTCCCCTCTCGCCGAAGACCGGGACGATGTGGACGGCCTCCGTGGCCCAGTGCCCGGCCATGAACCGGGCCAGCTCGGGGAAGCGGTAGGCCATCTGCAGGGGGAAGGCCAGATAACCGATGATCTTGAAGAAGCTCACCGGCAGGGCCAGCCGGTAATCCTTGATGTTCCTCTCCTTGATGCACAGGCCCAGCACATAGAAGCCGCGGATGAGCGAGCCCGGAGAGACCGGGAGCAAATTGAAGGCGCCGACGATGATCGCCGCCCGGGCCGTCGCCTCGGCCCAACCGAACTCGGGGTGGCTCAGGATGTAGACCGCGGCGATCGTCAGGAAGACGGTCTCCGAAATGAAGAGCGTGGCCAGGTGGACCGCCATGCTTTTCAGGTACTTTTGGATATAGGGCTCGTCGATCTGGGCCAGGATGCGGACGGCGTCGGCGTCGCTGAGCATGCGGTTCTTGCGGCCTTCCTCGACCATGTCGCGCAGCCATTTCTCCCGGACGGCGGGCTTAAAATAAAGCTGGAACGGCTTGACGAACATGATGTAAAGGCGCTCTTTGAAGTAGGCCTTGTCCGTCAGGAACCGGTGCACCGCCGGAGGGAGGAAGGCGAGAGGACGGTTCAAAACGTAAAAACCCGGTGTTTCGGCGATGGCCAGCGCCCGGTGTTCGCTCACCCGGCCCGTCCTGTGCCAGCCGATGAGGGATTCGGCGACGTGGCCGCGGAAAGCGCGGCCGAGGTATCCGGATCTGGTCAGGAGCGCCGCGTAATGCCGGCGCAGGTCGCCCCGTCCCCAGAGCCTGCGGACGAGAGGCCCCAGGAGCGGCGCGAGCCAGAGAAGCCACAGTCCGGCCGACCGCCCCGGGAACTTCATCAGGAACAGGACCGGCGTGAGGACCGGCAGGAAGCCGAGGAGAACGAAGAGGAGCGCCGCGAACCGGTTCCCGGCTAATGGCCCGGCCGCGGCCTCGTCGGCCATGCCGCGGATAAGCCAGCTTTTGACCCACGCGGCATGGATGGCCGTCCAAAGCCGCGGCTTCGTGATCAGCCGGATGTGGTGATGCGTGACGTCGATCTGGGAATCGCGGTAGGCCCGGTCGGCTCGCTTGAGCTCTTCGAGCGCGCCGGCCATTTCTCCGAAGGCCGCCGGGCGGGCGGTTGCATATCTCCCGAGAGCTTCCGTATCGCCCCTGTCGAACTGGACGAGACTACCCCGCCCGATGCCCTGGACGATCAGCTTGAAGTCCGCGGGGCACTGCGGTAAGAAGGGCAGGAGGGTCATGCCGGCCCGGAAGTCGACCGCGACGAGGCCGCGCCTCGGATCGGCGTCCGCCTCCGTGCGCTTGAGCGCGTTCGGCTGGCTCTTCATCGTCCACCACTCGTACTGCCGGGCCAGCTCGGGAGCGCCCATGTCGTGCATGAGCCCGACGAGGTCGTGCTGGAACGCCCACTTCGCCCGGTACTCGGGAGAGCCCAGGCCCGTCGACGGCCGGCCGGGTTTCCACTTGAGCCGGGCGAAGAGGTTGTCGTCGACCTCGTAGCGCCAGAGCCGGCCGTCCACCCACTCGCTGATCTCGCCGCAGCTGCCGAGCACGGGGTCGACAAGGGTGGCCAGGACGTCCACGACCGCCCGCGCCGAGCCCATGCGCTCCAGCGCGCCCCGGCGGATGAACTTCTGCCAGAGGGCCCCGGCCCGTGCCGCGTCCGGATTGACCTGGGGGGCGAACGCCGCCTGGAAGCCCAGGCCGTACAGGGAATTGCGGACGAATCGCCCGAATCCCGAGACCGGGACCAGGACCTTCAGCGCGTAGAGCCCTCCCCGCTCGAGGCCGTCGAGGGGCCCCTCGGGCGCTTCGATCTCGAGGACGCGGACCTTATAGACCTGGCCCGCGAACCCGCCGCCGACGTGCTTTTCGACGGACAGCTTGACGCGCGCCGGCCGGGCCGGCCAGACGCCCCGGACTTCGTATTCGAGGACCTCCAGCGGCTCGTGGCGGCGGACGCGGAGAGGCCGGAGGAGTGCGGCGGCCCGAAACCGCCGCTCGAGCTCGCGCACGACGCCGCCGGAATATTCGGATTCTGTCATCGTCTCGCTTTCACCCGCCCGGGCGCTCTTCGGAAGCTCAGGGGGCTTTGACCGTCTCTCCCGTCATCGGGTCGATCAGGTCGATCCGGTGGACCTTGCCGAGCTTGTCGAGCGGGCCGGGCCATTTGTCGCCGCCCTTGTTGCAGGGCTCCCAGTCGCCGACGATCATGACGGCGAGCTTGTCCGGCTGGATGTACTTCGCCGCCACCTCTCTGATCCGGTCCTTGGTGACGGCGCGGATCTTCGCGAGGTAGGTCTTGTAGTAGTCCATGGGCTTGCCGGTCATCTCCAGGTTGGCGAAGTTCGACATCGTGGCCTGCGGCGACTGGAAGTTGTCGGCGAAGCTCTCGAGGTAGTAATTGACGGCGGTCTCCATCTCGGCGTCCGTCACCGGCTCCTTGCGGATGCGGTCGAACTCGGCCTTGATGAGAGAGACGGCGTAGCCGACCGTCGACGACTTCGTCTGGACGTAGCCGGAGAACGTGCCCGGCAGGCCCCAACGGTAGGAGAACCGGCTGCCCTGGTTGTAGGACAGGCCCTCGTCCGAGCGGACCTTGGTCGTGATCCGCGAGGTGAAGCTGCCGCCGCCGAGGATGAAGTTCATGACCTGGACGGCGTAGTAATCCGGGTTCGTATCCTCGAGGCCGAGGTGCCCCAGGCTGATGTAGCCCTGGTTGATGGCCTTCTGGATGAAGTAGACGCCCGGCTCCGGCGAAGGCAAGGCTTGCGGCAGCGCCGGGAAGGCGACCGTCCCGGCCCGCCAGCCCGCGGCGAGCTTGTCGATCTTGCCCTTGAGCGCGGCCTTGGAGAAATCGCCGGAGACGGCCAGGATCGATGTTCTTCGGCGAGAAGTACTTGGCGTGGAAGCCCTGGAGGTCGGCCGCGGCGATGCCCTCGTAGGAGGCCTTGGTCGGCTGCCAGGTCAGGGCGTTGTCGCCGTAGAGGAGCTTCTCGTATTCCCGGTTGAGGACGGTGGACGGCTGGTCGTTGACCTGGCGGAGCTGTTCGACGAAGCGGGCCTTGGCCAGCTTCAGCGGCTCCTCGCGGAACGCGGGATTCCTGAGGACGTCGAAAAACAGGGCCAGCCCTTCGTCGAGGTCCTTGGTCAGAACGGACAGGCTGAGCATCGAGGTCCGCTCGCCGACCATGAAGTTCAGCGAACCGCCGAGGAAATCGATGCGTTCCTCGATGACCGATCCCTCGCGGCTGACCGTGCCGCCCTTGATCAGTTGATCGCCGAGGACGGTGCCGAGCCCGGTCTTGCCCTTCGGGACGTACAGGTCGCCGCAATTGACGATCGCGACGATGTTGAAGAGGGGAAGGCTGCGGTCCTCCTGGACGTAAGCGCGGAGGCCGCCCGCGTAGACCGTCCGGAACGCCTTCGGGTCCGGCGGCTCGTACTTGAGGGCCGGGTACGTCAGCTCGGAGGGATGCTTGGCCTGGGCCAGGCCCAAGCCGGAGCAGATGAACGCGAGCGCCAGGATGGCGATGATCGTCTTCTTCATGTCGTCCTCCTTACCGCCCCGACTTCCGGGTGTAGACGGCCGTCAGGCTGTTGTCCTTGACGAAGTACTTGGCGGCGACGCGCTTGATGTCGTCGTTCGTGACCTTCTGGAGGTCGTCGAGGTCGGTCAGGATGGACCGCCAGCCCCGCTTGAGCTCGGCCCGGCCGACCCGGCTGGCCAGCCCGGCGGTGCTGCCGAGGCTGCGGACGAACATGGCCTCGCCCTGGTTCTTGGCCTTCTGGATCTCCTCCTCGGTCAGGCCTTCCTTCTTGATCTTCTCGATCTTCGGCCCAGATCTCCTTCTCCAGGTCCTCGGGCTTGACGCCCTTGTCGACGCGCGGCGTCGCGCTGAACTGGAAGGCGCCGACGTACCACTGCGGCCGGCTCGGAGGCCGAGGCGCTGACGGCCAGCTGCTTGTCGCGGACGAGAGTCTTGTAGAGGCGGCCCGTGCCGCCGCCGCCGCCCATGCCGCCGCGGAAGCCGCCGCCGCCCGAGCCCAGCGTGCCGGCCAGGACGGACAGCGCGGCCGTGTCCGGGTCGCCGTCGGGCGGGATATGGAACATCATCTGCAGGCTCGTCGGGGCCGGCCCTTCGCCGTAGAACCGCTTCTCGCTGTACTGGGCCGGCACGCCGGTGCGGATGGGCTCGAGGTCCGGGCCCTTGGGGATGCGGCCGAAATATTTCTCGGCCATCGCCGTGACGTCGCTTCGGGTCGAAGTCGCCGACGTAGATGGCGACGGCGTTGTTCGGAACGTAATAGGTGTTGTGGAAGTCGACGAGGTCGCTCTTTCGTCATCTTCTTCAGGTCGTCCATCCAGCCGATGACGTCCCAGTGGTACGGCGAGGCCGTGTAGAAGGCGGCCTGGACCTGCTCGCCGAAGAAGTAGCCCGGCCGGTTCTCGCTCAGCCGGCGCTCCTCCATGATGACGTCCTTCTCGGAATAGAACTCGCGGAAGCGGGCGTTCATCATCCGGTCGGATTCCATGAGCATCTGCAGCTCGATCTTGTTCGACGGCAGGGTGACGTAGTAGCCCGTCGTCTCCTGGCTCGTCGAGGCGTTGAGCCCGGTGCCGCCGTTCTTCATGTATTGCGTCCAGAGGTCGTCCTTGACGATGTAGGCCTTCTGGGCCTGGACCAGGTCGTCGACCTCTTTCTGCCAGGCCGCGATCTGGGCCGCGTCGCCGTCGGTCTTCCAGTATTTTTCCCGGTAGACCTGGCTCATGAGCTCGTCGATCCGGGCGTCGATCGCGGCATTCCTTGGCGTAGTCGGTGACGCCCATGACCTCGGTGCCCTTGAACATCAGGTGCTCGTGGACGTGGGCGCTGCCGGTGATGCCCGGCCGCTCGTTGATCGAGCCGACCTTGAAATAGACGTGGCAGACGACGCGGGGCACGCCCGGCTTGGGGATCATGAGGATCTTCATGCCGTTCGCAAGGACGTGCTCCTTGACGTCCAGAGTGACCGGACCGGCCTGGACCAAGGCCGCCAGGATGACCGCCGCGGCGGCCAGAGCCAAAATGCGCTTGTTCATCTCCGACACCTCCTGAGGATCTTCGAAATTATATATATTTCCTGTTCCTGGGCGTTCTCTTCAGGGCCGCGACGACGTCCTTGACCCTCTGGTCGAGGGACGCGTCGCAGACGAGCAGGGCGTCGCCGGCTTCGACGACGATGAGGTCGCGGACGCCGACGAGCGCCGTCAGCCGGCCGGGGTTCCAGACGAGGCAGCCCTTGGCGTCGAGGGCCACACACTCGCCGCGGACGGCGTTGCCGTCGCGGTCCCGCGGCCAGATCTCGAGGAGCGTCGACCAGGCGCCGACGTCCGACCAGCCGAAATCGCCGTCCGCGACGAGGACGTCCCCGGCCTTCTCCATCAGGGCGTAGTCGATGGACAGGGCCGGGGCCAGGGCGAACGCGGCCTTGAGCCTGGCGGCGCCGCCCGAACGCAGGGCCGCGACGAGCGCCTTCCAGGCCGGCCCGAGCTCGGGCGCGAAGGCCTCGAGCTTCTCGGCGAAGACGCCGGCCCGCCACAGGAACATGCCCGAATTCCAGGCGTAATCGCCGGAAGCGAGATACTCGTCGGCCAGGGCCAGGTTCGGCTTTTCCTTGAAGGCCCGGACGGGATAGAAAACCGTCCCGGCGATCCGCTTCCCGTGCTCCCGGTCGTGGCGGATGTAGCCGTAACCGGTGGCGGGGTAGGTCGGCGGAATGCCGAATGTGACGAAAGCCCTCTCGCGCGAGGCCGCTTCGGCGCCGGCCCGGAGGACGCGGAGGAACCGGGCCTCGTCCCGGATGAGGTGATCGGCGGGGAGCACCGCAACGACGGCCTCGGGGTTTTGGAGCCAGACCCGGGCCGTGGCCAGCATGAGCGCCGGGGCGGTGTTCCGCGCCTCGGGCTCGACGAGAAAGCTCTCCTTCGGCAGACGCGGCAGGAGCTTGCGGGCCTGGCGCGTCTGGGCGGCGTCGGCGACGAGCATCACCCGGCGGGGCGGGACGAGCGGCCGGACGCGCCGGACCGTTTCGAGGAGCATCGGGTCGCGCCCCGCGATCCGCAGGAACTGCTTGGGCCGGGCTTCCCTTCCGAGGGGCCAGAACCGGGTGCCCCGCCCGCCGGCCAGGATGACGGCCCGGACGTCCCGTTCCTTCATGGCGCCCCGAGCCGGTTGATGACCTGCTGGAGGTGGCCGCGGACCTCCTTCTGGATCTCGGCCAGGGCGGCCTCGGTGTCGGCTTCGAAGCGGAGGACGATGACGGCCTGGGTGTTCGAGGCCCGGACGAGCCCCCAGCCCGCGGGGTAGATCGCCCGGACGCCGTCGATGTCGATGACCGGCACGCGGGCGGCGAGCTCGCGGCGGACCTCGTCGACGATCTTGAACTTGACCTCGTCGGAGGCGTAGATGCGGATCTCGGGCGTCGCGTACGTCTTGGGCAGGTCGGCCATCATCGCCGAGAGCTTCTTCCCGGAGCGCGACAGGATCTCGAGGAGGCGGGCCGACGCGTAGATCGCGTCGTCGAAGCCGAACCAGCGGTCGTTGAAGAAGATGTGGCCGCTCATCTCTCCGGCCAGCGGCGCGTTCTCTTCCTTGATCTTCTGCTTGATCAGCGAGTGGCCCGTCCGCCACATGATCGGCCGGCCGCCGAGCCGTTCGACCTCGTCGTAGAGGACCTTCGAGGCCTTGACCTCGGAGATGACCGCCGCGCCGGGCCTCCCCGGGAGGATGTCCCGGGCGAAGACGATGAGGAGCTGGTCGCCCCAGATGATCTTGCCCTTCGTCGTCGACGACGCCGATCCGGTCGGCGTCCCCGTCATAGCCGATGCCGAGCTCGGCCCCGGTCTCGCGAACCTTGGCGACGAGCTTCTCCATCGCCTCCGGCAGGGTCGGGTCGGGGTGGTGGTTGGGGAAGCGGCCGTCCGGCTCGCAGAAGAGCTCTACGACCTCGGCGCCCATCCGCCGCAGGAGAGGCACGGCCACGGTCCCGCCGGTGCCGTTCCCGGCGTCGACGACGACCTTGACCGGCCGCGCCAGGCGGACGTTCGCGGCGACGTAATCCTGATACTCGGGAACGACATCGAGGGATTCGAGCCGGCCCTCGCCTTGCGGGAAGACGCCCTTGCGGACGATCTCGTAGAGGGCCTGGATCGTCTTGCCGTAGAGCGTCTCCGTGCCCGACATCATCTTGAAGCCGTTGTGTTCGGGCGGATTGTGGGAGCCCGTGATCATGACCCCGGCCGGGAGCTTCTTGTGGAAGACCGTGAAATAGAGGAGCGGCGTGGGCACGACCCCGATGTCCGTGACGTCGCAGCCCGTGGACAGGATGCCTCGGATGAGGGCCCGGCCGAAATCCGGCGAGCTCAGCCGGACGTCGCGCCCGACGGCGACCCGGCTCTGGCCGCGGCCGAGGAAGAAGGTGGCCATCGCCCGGCCCAGGATCTCCACGGCGGCGGCGTCGAGGTCCTCGCCAACGATGCCGCGGATGTCGTATTCCCTGAAGATCTTCGGGTTGATGTCCAAATCGCCCTCCTTGCTCGGGACTCAGGAATTCTTGGCCGGAGCCCGGCCCGCTCCGCGCCGCCGGGCGTAGCTGGCCCCGATGAAGGCCTTGAAGAGAGGATGCGGAGCCAGAGGCTTGGACTTGAACTCGGGGTGGAACTGGCAGCCGAGGAACCAGGGATGGTCGGGGACCTCCACGATCTCGACGAGACCGTAGTCGGGATTGATCCCGGAGAAGATCATGCCGGCGTCCGCCAGGGCGTCCTGGTAGGCCGGATTGAACTCGAAGCGGTGGCGGTGGCGCTCCGAGATCCGCAGGGCCCGGTAGGCCCGCTGGGCGGCCGTGCCCTTCTTGAGGTCGCAGCGGAATTGCCCCAACCGCATAGTGCCGCCGATGTCGGCGTCCATGGCCAGCTCGCGCCAGCGGACGATGACCTTGTGGGGAGCGTCCGGCACGAACTCGGTGCTGTTGGCCTTTTTCAGCCCGGCGAACGTGCGGGCGTATTCGATCGAGGCGCACTGCATGCCCAGGCAGATGCCGAAGAACGGGACCTTGTTCTCGCGGGCGTACGTGACGGCCCGGATCTTGCCCTCGATGCCGCGCTTGCCGAAGCCGCCGGGCACGAGGATGCCGTCCTTGGACGCCAGGAACTGGGCCGGATCGTCCTTCTCCAGCGCCTCCGCCTCGATCCAGTCGATCTTGACGCAGAGCCGGTTGGCCAGCCCGCCGTGGATGAGGGCCTGGTTCAGACTCATGTAGGAGTCGTGGAGGCCGGCGTACTTGCCGACGAGGCCGATCTCGACGACGTCCTTGGGATGCTTGATCCTGTCGACCATGGTTTCCCACGCCGACAGGTTCTTCTTCCGCCGCGGCAGGCGGAGCATCTTGAGGATGGTCGCGTCGAGGCCCTGCTCGGCGTAGTTCAGCGGGATCTCGTAGATCGATTCGACGTCCAGCGCCGTGATGACCGCGGCGACCGGCACGTTGGTGAAGAGCGCGATCTTGGATTTGATGTCGGCGGAAAGGTCGCGTCCCGTGCGGCAGAGCAGGATGTCCGGCTGGATGCCGATCGCCAGGAGCTCCTTGACGCTGTGCTGGGTGGGCTTGGTCTTGAGCTCTCCCGACACGCCGACGAAGGGGACGAGGGTCAGGTGGACGAAGAGCGTCTTGTCGCTCCCGTGGGCGAGCCGCATCTGTCGCGTCGCTTCGAGGAAGGGCAGGCTCTCGATGTCGCCGACAGTGCCCGCCGATCTCACAGATAACAATATCGTTACCTGCAGACACGGACTCGATGGCGGACCGGATCATGTCGGTGACGTGGGGGATGACCTGGACGGTCTTGCCCAGGTATTCGCCCTTGCGCTCCTTGCGGATGATGGACTCGTAGATCCTGCCGGCCGTCCAGTTGTGGGCCCGCGTCGTCTTCGTCGACGTGAAACGCTCGTAGTGGCCGAGGTCGAGGTCGGTCTCCGCGCCGTCGTCCGTGACGTAGACCTCGCCGTGCTGGAACGGGCTCATCGTGCCCGGGTCGACGTTGAGGTAGGGATCGAACTTCTGGATGGTGATGCGGTAGCCGTGGCTTTCGAGCAGCCGGCCGATCGAGGCCGCGGCGATGCCCTTGCCCAGACCCGAGATGACCCCGCCGGTGACGAAGATGTACTTGCTCATGTGACTCACATGCTTGGAAATTTTTCCCCCCGATTATAACCTCGGGCCCCCCCGCACTCAAGCGGAGAAAAACGGCGCGCGCGGCTCCGTCGCCGGGCCGTCCGTCAGTCCGCGGAGGGTTCCTTTGGCCCGGCCGCCGGTGTCGCCGAACCCTTGGTCTGGCAGGTCGCTTCGAGATATGCGCCCTCCTCGACTATCAGCACGGGCGCGAGGATGGTCCCGAAGACGCGGCCCTTGTTGTGGACCTCGACCCGCTCCGAGGCTTCGAGCTTGCCCCGGATCTCGCCGTTGATGACGAGCTGGCCCACCTTGACGTCGGCTTCGACCTTGCCCCGCTCTCCGACGACGAGGAGCGAGTCCGAGGTGATCGTGCCTTTGAAATTGCCTTCGATCCGGAACGACCCCTTGAAGGTCAGCTCGCCCTTGAAGTCCGATTCCATGTCGATCAGGCCGGCCAGCCTGGTCTCGTTCAGTTCCCGGGGCTTGTCTTTCATGCGCTTGCTCCTTTGATCCTGTCGAAGATGCGGTTAAGATCGTCGAGAGAGAAATAGATATATCTTCAGCACGCCCTTGTTCCGGCTCCCGGCGACGATGACCTTGGTCCCCAGCGACTTGAGCATCTCCTCCTGCAGGGCGTGGAGGTCCGGATCGGCCAGGCTGCGCTGGGTGCGCGGCGCCTTCTTTTTCAACCGGTTCACCAGAGTTTCCGTGTTGCGGACGGACAGGCTCCTGTCGAGGACCTGACGGCAGGCGAGGAGCTGGACCGCCGGGTCCTCCAGGGCCAGCAGGGCCCGGGCATGCCCCATGGTGAGTTCGCCGTTGTTGAGACGCTCCTGGATCTCCCGGGGCAGCTTGAGCAGGCGGAGGTAGTTCGTCACCGAGCTCCTGTCCTTGCCGACCTTGTCGGCCAGCTCGTGCTGGGCGTATCCGTGCTCGTCGATGAGCCTCTGGTAGGCCTGGGCGATCTCGAGGGCGTTCAGCTCCTCGCGGTGGATGTTCTCGATGAGCGAGACCTCGAGCTGCTTTTCCTTGGGGATGTTGCGGATGAGAACGGGGATCTTGCGCAGGCCGGCTTTCTGGGCGGCCCTCCACCGCCTTTCCCCGACGATGATCTTGTAGTGGTCGTCTTCCGGAGCGACGATGACCGGTTGCACTATTCCCGACTCCCTGATCGATTGAGCCAATTCCTCGATCGTTTTGTCGTCGAACTTCATCCGCGGTTGAAACGGGTTGGGCTTGACGTCCTCGATGTCGAGCTCGGCGAACCGCTCGTCCTTGAGAATGCTGAACTCTTCCGGGATGAACGCTCCCAGACCTTTTCCCAGGGCTTTCTTGCTCATCGGCGAATGATCTCCTCGGCGAGATTGAGATAGGCCTCGGCCCCCTTGGACTTGATATCGTAGAGGACGATGGGCTGGCCGAAGCTCGGCGCTTCGGCCAGACGGATGCTGCGGGGGACGACGGTATCGAAAAGTATGTGTTTCAACGACTTACGGATCTCTTCGGCGACCTGCTTGGACAGGTTGGTCCTTTCGTCGAACATGGTCAGGAGGATCCCCTCGATGGCCAGCTTGGGATTGAAATAGGTCCGGACCGTCTCCAGGGTCTGGAAGAGATCGGGAATGCCTTCCATGCAGAAAAATTCCGTTTGAACGGGGATGATGAGTGAGTCGGCCGCGGAAAGGGCGTTGAGCGTCAGGAAGCTGAGCGACGGAGGGCAGTCGATGATGATGTAATTGAAGAACCGCCTCGCCTTTTCCACCGCCTCGAGCAGCCGTTTCTCCCTGCGCTCGGCTCCGTAGAGCTCGGCTTCGACGCCGGCGAGCTCGGGAGAACAGGGGCAGAGGTAGAAATTCTCGAGATCGGTTCCCAGGATACAATCCATCAGGTCCCGGCCGTTCATCATGGCCTGATAGATCCCCTTACCGGCTTCTTTCGGTTTGGCCAGGCCGAGGGTCGACATGCCCTGCGGATCCAGGTCGATGAGAAGCGTCCGCCTGTTCTTGAGCGCCAGGCTGGCGGACAAATTGATGGCTGTCGTCGTTTTACCGACGCCGCCCTTCTGATTGGCGACGGCGATGACCTTATTCATCGTCCCGTCCTGTTTCACGTGGAACAGGGGCCTTCGGAAGGCCCTTCTTCCTCAGGATCTCGAGATGGAGAGCGAGGCTCTGGACGGCCGCGGGAGTCACGCCGGGGAGCTTTCCCGCCTCTCCCAGGGTCGCCGGTCTCTTCTTTTCCAACCGCTCCACGGCCTCCCGGGTCAGTCCGGGGATCGCCCGGAAGTCCAGGCCCCCGGGGATGCTCATCGAATTCGACTTCATGGCCTTGGCGATCTCTCTTTCCTGTTTCCTGATATAGCCCTCGTACTTCGTCTCCGATTCGATGGTTCGCGATTCCTCGTCGCTCAGCTCGAACGGGAACTTCCCGTATTCTAACACATCCTTCAGGCCGATTTCAGGTTTTTTCAGATACTCGAGCCCGCTCACCCGGTCTCCCGAAAGGGTCCTGACCCTGGTTTTCTTCAGATAGGCCATGACTTGGCCGATCCGGTC
This sequence comes from uncultured bacterium, assembly GCA_963743755.1. Lineage (GTDB taxonomy): Bacteria > Acidobacteriota > Aminicenantia > Aminicenantales > Saccharicenantaceae > RBG-16-66-30. The sequence continues at coordinate 1,071,661 of CAVUQU010000004.1, read as the reverse complement.
CTGCCTCTCCAGGAATTCCTGCCATACGCCGTCGGGGATAAGCCCCAGCTCCCGGCCGTATCTCATCAGCCTTCGGTCGGCATTGTCGATCCTCAGGAGGAGCCGGGATTCCGCCCGGGAGGTGAAAAGCCGATAAGGCTCTTCCACCCCGGTCGAGACGAGGTCATCGATGAGAACGCCGATATAGGCTTCGTCTCGTCTGAGAATGAAAGGATCCTTCTTTTTGACGGCCAGGGCGGCGTTTATCCCGGCCATCAGCCCCTGGGCGGCCGCCTCTTCGTAGCCCGAAGTCCCGTTTATCTGGCCGGCCAGATAGAGCCGGGCGATCTTCCGGGTTTCGAGGGTCGGCAGGAGCTCGGTCGGGGAGACGGCGTCGTATTCTATGCCGTAAGCCGGACGAAGGATCTTGGCCTCATCCAGCCCCGGGATCGTCCCCAAGATCTCGCGTTGGACTTCGTACGGCAGGCTCGTGGACATGCCGTTGATGTATGTTTCCGTGGTGTCGATGCCCTCCGGCTCCAGGAAAAACTGATGGCGGGTCCTCTGGGAGAACTTGACCACCTTGTCCTCGATCGAGGGGCAATAACGCGGCCCGATGCCCTTGATCTTTCCCCCGTAGAGGGGCGACTTGTCGAGGTTCCGGCGGATGACCGCATGTGTTTCCGGGTTCGTATAGCCGAAATGGCAAAGGACCTTGTTCTCGAGACGGGACCGGGTCCGGTATGAGAAGGGGACGGGATCGTCGTCTCCCGGCTGGGGCGTGAAGGCAGACCAATCGATGGTGTCCCTGTCGAGCCGCATGGGCGTTCCCGTCTTCAGGCGTAGAATGCTCAGTCCCAGCGTCTTCAGCTGCCCGGCCAGGTCGACCGAGGGCGGCTCGTTGGCCCGGCCGGCCGGATAGCTCCGGAGGCCGATGTGGATGATCCCGTTGAGGAAGGTCCCGGGCGTCAGGACGACCGCTTTGCCCCTGAGAACGGCTCCGTCGACCGTCCGGACTCCCCTGGCCGTCCCGCCGGTGACGACCACCTCGGCGACGATCCCCTGGAAAAGGGTCAAATTCGGCATACCCTCGAGCCGCTTTTTCATGGCCAGCCGGTAGGCAGCCTTATCGCACTGGGCCCGTGGCGCCTGGACGGCCCCGCCCCGGCTCCGGTTGAGAAGCCTGAACTGGATGCCCGTTTCGTCGGCGAGAAGGCCCATCAGACCGCCGAGGGCGTCGATCTCCCTGACGAGATGGCCTTTGGCCAGGCCGCCGATGGCCGGATTGCAGGACATCTGGGCGATGGTCTCGAGGTGGATGGTAACAAGCAAGGTCCGGAGGCCCAGGGCGCTCGACGCTGCGGCCGCTTCACAGCCCGCGTGCCCCGCTCCGACCACGATGACGTCGAAATCCGTTCCCCGGGGCATGGGATCCCCCTATTTCCCGACACAGAATCGGCCGAAGATGTCGTCGAGGACCTCCTCGACGCGGACTTCCCCTGTCATCTCGCCGACGAGCCGGAGAGCGGAACGGATCTCCTCGGCATAGACCTCTCCGGAATGCCGGCCGGCCAGAAGCCCCTGGGCCCGGCGGAGGCATTCCAGGATCCCCCGGAGGCTATCCCTCTGCCGGGCATGGAGGACGATCTCGCTCTCCCGGTCCGTCCCCGGGGCGAAGAACGAGCGGATCTCCGCGCGCAGCCGGTCGACGTTCGTGCCCTTGAGGGCCGAAACCTCCAGCACCGGATTCGACCCGGCGACCTTCCGTATGGCCGGGAGATCGATCTTGCGGGCCAGGTCCGTTTTGTTCAGGACGATCATCGCCTTCCTGGCCCGGAATTTCTTCAGCAGCTTATCGTCCCCCGGATCGGCCTTTCGGGAGGCATCGAGGACGATGAGGAGGCCGTCGGCTTCCCGGGCGATCTTCCGGCCCCTGGTGATCCCCGTCTTCTCGACAGGGTGAGCGGGCCGGCCCAGGCCGGCCATATCGACAAGGTGAAAGACGATCCCATCGAGGACCAGCCGTTCCCTGAGGAAATCCCGGGTCGTCCCCGGGAAGGGCGTGACGATGGCCCGGTCTTCCTGAAGGAGCGCGTTGAACAGGGTCGATTTCCCGACGTTCGTCCGGCCGGTGATGGCCAGCGTGACCCCCTCGCTGATCACGCGGCCCGCCTCGAAGCTCGCGACCAACCGCTCGACCTCATCGGCCAGAGCGGCCAGGGAGCGTCCGTCGGCCGCGGGGCTCGTCCGGAGCTTTTCCTCGGGGAACTCCAGGCCGGCCTCGATCCGGGCGAGGATCGCGACGAGCTTGCCGCGGAGCCGGTCGATCCGGCGCGACAGGCTTCCTCCGAGCTGGCGGGAGGAGATCCTGGCCTGGGTCAGGGAGACCGACCGGATGAGGTCGTCGACCGCCTCGGCCTGGATGATATCCAGACGTCCGTTGAGGTGGGCCCTCAGGGTAAATTCTCCCGGCCCGGCCAGTCTGGCCCCGGTGCGGGTCCCGAGATCGAGGATGGCCTCGAGGACGGCCGGGCTGCCGTGGACGCTCAGCTCGACGACGTCCTCCCTGGTATAGGACCTGGGCGCCTTGAAATAGGTCAGGAAAGCCTCGTCGAGACCCGCGCCGCCCCTGGGGTCCCTGATCGTCCCGAAAACGGGCCGCCTCACCGGGAAGGGCTTCGCCGGCCGGTTCTTGGGTTCGAATATCCGCCCGGCGACTGCGAGCGCCCTCCGGCCGCTGATCCGGACGATGCCCAGCCCGCCGAAGCCCGGCGGCGTCGCTATGGCGATGATGGTATCTTCGAGCATGCGTCCTCCGGCTCCCCATTCTAGATGACCCCCCGTCCAATGACAAGGGCTCGACCGAGGGGAGAAATGGCAGGGCAGGGACCGCGCGGCTTCAGCGCTGGGCGCGGAAGACCTTGACCTTCTTCAGGAACCCTTCGCCGATGCTCTCGCTCGTGACGCCGGGCGTCTCGTTGGCGACGATGTGGACGATCCGGCGCTCGTACGGGTTCATCTGTTCGAGGATCTCTTCGCGGCCCGAATCCGAGACCTGGCGGGCGATCCGCTGGGCATATTCCCTGAGCTTCTTTTCCTTGCGCTTCCGGTAGAATTCGCAGTCCACCTGCACCTTGACCTTCGAGAGCTTGTTCAGGACGTGCTGGATGGCGAGGAGGAGGGAGCCGTCGTTGCGCAGGAGGATCGTCTTGTCGGGGCCGTCGAAGATGACGAAGACGATGTCCGGGCGCTTCTTGACCTGGTAGGTCAGCTCCAGCGGGAACACGTCCATGAACCGCTCCAGGAACTTCTCGGCCGCGGCGTCGCCGCCTTCGTCCTTGGGCCAGGCCCGGATGACGATCTCCTTGCTGCCGAACAGCCGGGTCTTCTCGGTGACGATCTCGTAGTTGAATTTCTCCCGGGGCAGCTTGAGCCGGTGCTCGGCCAGGCTGATGGCCTCTTCGAGGTTCGGGCCTTTGTACTCGGGTCTCTCGTCGACGGGTTGTCCGTTGTCGGGCTTATTTTCGTTTTCCATGAGCATCTTTCTTTTGGCGGGCCATCATGTGGTTGATCAGGGCCTGCTGGCCGATCTGGAGGACGTTGGTCGTCAGCCAGTAGAGGACGAGCCCGCTCTGGAAGTTGATGAAAAATATGGTCATTACGAACGGCATGACGAGCATCATCTTGGCCTGGGCGGGGTCGGCGGAGGACGGCGTCATCTTCTGGGAGATGTACTGCGTGATGCCCATCAGGATGGGCGTGACGTAGTAGGGATCCTTGGCCGAGAGATCGGTGATCCAGAGCGCGAAGGGCGCGTGCCGCATCTCCACGGCGACGACGAGCATCCGGAACACGCCCCAGAATACGGGCAGCTGGATGAGCAGGGGCAGACAGCCGCCGGCCGGATTGATGCCCTGCTCCTTATAGAGCGCCATCATCTCTTCGTTCATCTGCCGGCGCTGATCGATGTCGGTCTTGGACTTCTTGTACTTGGCCCGGAGGGCCTTGACCTTCGGTTGGATCTCGGCCATCTTGGCCATGGACTTCGTCGAGCTGTACGTCAGCGGGAAGAAGAGGAGCTTGATGACGATCGTCAGGAGGATGATGGCCACGCCCCAATTCGGGACGAGCTTGTAGAAGAACTTGACGGCGGCGAGAAGGATCTCGGCGATGCTGCCGAACATGCCGAAGTGGATGACCTTCTTGGCGTTGTGGCCGAAGGCCTTGAGGGCATCGCTGTCCTTGGGTCCGACGAAGGCCGAGCGCGGCTCGGTCACGTACACGAAATAGGCCGGCACCGGACCGGCCGCCCCCGTGACGGTCTCCTTGAGGAAGGCCGCCTGCCCCTTCTGCGGCGGCGGGACGAACAGGGCTACGAAATAGTTCTCCTCGTAAGCCGCCCAATCGACGAAGTTGTAGGTGTTCTCGCCGGCCTTGAACTTCCGTTCGTTCATCCGGATGACTTTGCCGCCGGTGTAGACGGCCGAGCCCCGGCTGGCGCTGAAGCTCTGCTTCAAATCCTCGGCGGTCAGGTTGCTGATGCCCGGGCCCCAAAGGACGGACGGGGAGACCGGCTGGCCGTTCTGCCAGACGCGGATCTCCATGTCGAAGGCGTAGCTGCCGCCGGTGAAGCGAAAGGTCTTCTCGGCCTGGACCGAGGACCCGTCGGAATAGGAGAAGCGGAGCTCGCCGCCGGCCCCGTCGGCCAGATCGAGCCCGGCGCCGGAAACCTGGAAAAGTGCGGAATTGAGGGTCCCAGCCAGGGCGGCATCGTCGAGACCGAGCGAGAAGGGGAAGCGGCCGATCTCCGCCGCAAGATAGGGGACGAGCTCGAGGTTCTCCTTTTTGCTGTTCTTATGTTTCTTGAGGACCCAGCTCTTAAGGACACCGCCCTTATTGGACCAGACCGCGCGATAAAGCGTGGTATCGACCACGATCTCCGACTCGGCTCCCCCAGCCGTCGGCGTTGTAACAGGGGCCGGAACGGGCGCGACGGGTGACGGCTTGACTTCGGCCGTCTTGGGCTGTACCGGGGCCGCGGTCACCGCCCCGGGCACCTGGGTAACAGTTTCGACGGCGGCCGGCGCAGGCTGGGGCGCCGCCGGCTTTTGAGGCTTGACGAAAAGGGCCTGGTAGCCGAAGAGGACCAGGAACGACAGCACGATGGCCACGATGAGTCGCTTTTCCATTCGGTCTCACTCTCAGGGTACGGGATCGATCCCGCCCGCGTGGAAGGGATGACAGCGCAGGAGCCTGCGCAGGCCCAGACAGGTCCCCTTGAAGAAGCCGTACTTGGTGATGGCCTCGCCGGTATAGGCCGAACAGGTCGGCTGGTAGCGGCAACGGGTGCCCAGGAGGGGGGAGAGCGTGAGCTGATAAAGCTTGATCAGAGCGAGGGCGACGGCTTTCAAGATCATATCCGCTTTCGAAATATCGCAGTCAAGGCTGATACGTAAGCGTCCCGGAGGTCGTTCCAGGCGGCCTCCCCCGAACCGGGCCGGGTTATGACGATAAGGTCGAGCGGTTCTCCCAGGAGCTCCTTGTTCCGCCTGAACAGCTCCCGGAACCTGCGCTTGACCCTGTTCCTGACGACCGCCGGGCCGACCTTCCGGCTGGCGACGACCGCCAGACGGGAATATCCCAACCCGCTCTTGAGGAAGACCAGGGTGAAAAACCGCCCGCGAAAGCGTCCGCCCTCCCTGTAGAGGCTCGAAAAATCGCTTTTTTTGCGGATTCTCTCGAGAGGCGTCAGGCGCTCGTTCATCCGACAGAAATGCGCTTGCGTCCCTTGCGCCTTCTGCTCTTGATGACTTCCTGGCCGCCCTTGGTCTTCATGCGGACCCGGAAACCATGGGCTTTCTTGCGTCTTCGGTTGTTCGGCTGAAACGTTCTCTTCATGGTCGTGCAACACCTATTGAGGGGGTATGTTACCCGAACCCCCTCCGCCTGTCAAGGCCGCTCCTTGCCGGGGGGACGCGTTGACTCCGACCCCCCGGGAGAGGTATAATGGAGGGACATGAAATCACTCAAGATCGGGGATAAGGTCATCTATCCCAATCAAGGACTCGGCGTCGTCGAAGCCATCCACGAGGAAGCCCACTACGGGGAGAGGCTGACGGTCTTCCATCTGAGGATCATCTCCAACAACACCCTGGTGACGGTCCCCAGCGCGTCCGCCATGGAGATCGGCATCCGCCGCCCGGTGCCGGAGGGGTCCATCCGGAAGATCTACGAGTTCATGGGCAGCGGCGACATCGACGTGACCACGGATTGGAAGGGGCGCTACAAGGAGCACCTCAACCTGATGAAGTCGGGGACGCTCCTGGACATGGCCACCGTCCTGAAGAGCCTCTACTTCCTGAGCCTCCACAAGCCGCTCTCCTTCCGCGAAAAGAAGATGATGGAGAAGGCCAAGGAGCTGATGGTCTCCGAGATCTCCGTGTCCGCCGCCGCGCCGTCCTCCAAGGTCGAGGAGAAGATCCTCGGCTCGCTATCCCGCTGCTTCAAGGCGGCCAAGTCCCGAATCGCCGCCTGAACGGACGCCCATGCTCCTGCCGGGTATCCTGCTGTTCGTCCTGTGCCTCTTTCTGAGCGCCTTCTTCTCCTCGTCCGAGACGGCCTACATCGCGGCCAACCCCTACTCGCTCGAGTACCAGGAAAAGAAGGGCTCCAAGCGGGCCGCCCTGGCCCGGAAGATCAAGGCCCGGACGAACGACCTCCTGGCCGCCATCCTGATCGGGAACACCCTCGTCAACGCCGCCGCCGCATCCATCGCGACCTCCCTGTTCGTGAGCGTTCTGCCGGAAGGGCAGAAGAACCGGGCCGTGATCTACGCGACCGTGGCCACCACCCTGCTTCTTCTCGTCTTCGGGGAGATCAACCCGAAGACCTTCGCCGCCCACAATTCGGTCCGGCTGGCCACGCTGTTCGCCTATCCGCTGCGCGCCATCATGGTCCTGCTCTCGCCGCTCGTCAAGCTCTTCAGTCTCGTGACCGGCCTGATCATGCCCTCGTCGCGCACCTCCAAGGATGCGTCCGGGCGTTCGCTCAACGAGGAGGAGACCCGCATCGCCCTCCGCGCCGGCGCCCGGGGCCTGTCCTCGCTCCGGCGCCGGATCGTCTCGGGCGCCCTCGACATCGGCTTCCGGCCCGTGAAGGAGGTCATGGTCCCCCGGCCCGAGATCAAGGCCATCGAGATCGACGCGCGGCTCGAGGACATCCTGGCCGCCCTCCGTTCGAACGGATATTCGCGCTACCCCGTCTTCCGCGGCCGCCTCGACAACATCGAAGGGATCGTCCACAGCAAGGACATAGCCGGTTATCTTATTGATAATAAAGAATATAATCATCAAAGACGTCATGCGCAAGCCCATGTTCGTCCCGGAGCTGGCCTCGCTCGAGAAGGTCCTCCTGCAGATGCAGGAGAAGGCCGTCCACATGGCCCTCGTCGTCGACGAGTTCGGCAACGTCGACGGACTGGTGACGCTCGAGGACATCATCGAAGAGATCGTCGGCGATATCCAGGACGAGCACGACGGCCAGATCGAGGACTGGTACACCCGCCTCGACGCCGAACGGTTCCTCGTCGCGGGGGCCGTGCCGGTCAAGCAGATCAACAGTCTCGTCCCCCTGGCCATTCCGGAGAAGAAGGATTACACCACCCTGGCCGGGTTCTTCCTCTACGAGTTCGGCCGCCTGCCCCGCGAGAAGGACTCCCTCGAGTTCAACGGCTTCCGCCTGACCGTCGAGAAGATGATCAAGCGCCGCATCGCCCAGATCGAGATCGCGCCGGCCGCCGCGGCCGCCCCGCCCGCATCATGAAGAACGTCGCCGTCAACAAGACCGTCACCCACGACTACATCATCCTCGAAACGCTCGAGGCGGGGCTGGCCCTCGTCGGGAGCGAAGTGAAATCGGTCCGGGCCGGGCGCGTCAGCCTGAAGGAAAGCTACGCCGAGGTCCGGGGCGGGGAGGTCTTCCTCGTCAAGTGCCACATCAGCCCCTACGAAGCGGCCAACATCTTCAACCACGACCCCCTGCGCGAGCGCAAGCTCCTGCTCCACCGCCGCGAGATCAAGCGCCTGACCGGGAAGACCCAGGAGAGGGGCCTGACGATCGTGCCGATGCGGGTCTTCCTTGGCGATCGGGGCAAGATCAAGCTGGAGATCGCGCTGGCCCGCGGCAAACGCGAACACGAGAAGCGCGAGGCCATCAAGAAGCGGGACACGGACCGGGAGATCCGGGCCGCGCTCAAGAACCGGTCGCGCTGAAAACCGCGGCCAGACGGACCGCCTCCTCCATGCTCCGGGTGTCGGCGATGCCCTTCCCGGCGATATCGAAGGCCGTGCCGTGGTCGGGCGACGTCCGGGCGAAGGGCAGGCCCAGCGTCGCGTTGACGCCCGTGGCGAAGGCCTCGAGCTTGAAGGCGATGAGCCCCTGGTCGTGATAGAGGGCGACGACGACCGCGTCCTTCCTGCCGAGAGCGTCGCGGAAGACCGTGTCCGGCGGGAAGGGGCCCGTGACCGGGATGCCCTCCGCGGCCGCGGCGGCGACGGCCGGCCGGATCTCGTCCTCCTCCTCCCGCCCCAGATGGCCGGCCTCGCCGGCGTGCGGGTTAAGGCCGGCCGCGAGCAACCGGTAGGGCCGCCCGGGCAGTTTTTCAAGGGACGGCATGGAGCGACCGGAAAAGGGCCAGTAGCGTGTCTCTGCGAACGGCCGCGACCGCTTCGCGGAGAGGCCTGTGGTGGCTGAGCAGGGCGACCTTGAGCCGGTCCGACCAGAAGGTCATGACGATCCCCGGGTAGAATCCGGCCAGGTAATCGGTGTGCCCCATGAAGGCGTGACCCGCCAGGGCCCAGGCCGCTTTGGAGATCGGCGCGGTGACCAGGGCGTCGATCCGCCCGGCGCGGGCCTCGGCCACGGCGGCCTCGAAGGACCGGAAGGAGATCTCGCCGTTCTCCGCGGCGATGCGGCCGGCACCGGGCTCTCCGAAAGACCCTGCGACGGGCGCGAGATAGATCCCGGGCCCGGCCGGACCGGTGGGCGGCCAGGCGCGCGCCCCCAACCGCACCCCGAGGTTCATTTCTTCGGCTTCGATGACGCGGGCAGGGGAGAAGAGGATGTAGGCCGCCGGCGGCAGCGCGGAAGCCCGGGCCAGTGTCCTGACGGCGATCTCGGGGCCGATGCCGCCCGGGTCTCCGGGGGTCACCCCGATCCGGGGGACGGTCATTTTTCGCCGGAAGGCTCCCCCTCGCTTTCGGGGGATTCGGCCACCTTGAAGATGCAGCGGATGCTCGACTTGTAGATGAGCAGGTTCGGCGCGTTGTCGCGGTTGAGCTTGATGCAGCTGCGGTCGTACCACTCGACGTAGCCCTCGACGATCTCGCCGCTCGTATAGACGACGGCCATCGGGGTCTTCTTGTTCATCTGCTTGAGGAAGTAGTAGCTCTCGGCGAACGTGTCGGTCGGCGGATGCATCCTTTTATGGGATGCGTCCTTGTCCCTTTCCTTGTCCTGGCTCATACGTTCCTTGATCTCGGTGAGATTGGGCCGGATCAGCTTTCTGTTCATGGAAGCTTCTCCAATCGCTCGATCGGACGGGTCGGGAGACCCCTTGAATCCAGAATACCACGGCGACGTCCCGAATTCAAGTTAATTCCTTTGGAGTCAACAAGAAAAAGAGAGTTCCCCGCCCGGAGGGCGGCCGGCGCGGCCGTCTCGCGGGCGGGGGACTCCGGTCGACAGAAGGTCCGGTCTCTCAGTCCAGCCCGGGGGCGTAGTCGGAGAGGTTGATGTTCTTCGTCTTCAGGTTCGTCCCCATCGACTTCTCCAGCGAGGCCAGGGAGACGTTGTAGGAGATGATGGCGTTGAGCTCGGAGATGCGGGCGTTGGCCAGGTCGCGCTGGTAGGACAGGACCATGTAGTTGGTGCTCATGCCGACCCGGCGCTTTTCCTCTTCGGCCGCGAGCTTCTGCTCGGCCAGCTCCCGGGCCGTCGTGTAGGCCAGGATGCGCTTGTAGTTCGCCTCGACCGAGCGGACGGCGTTCTTGACCTCGAGGTAGACGTTCGCTTTCTGGCTCTCGAGATCGAGCATGGCCTGTCTCAGGTTGAGCCGGGACTGGGCCAGCCCGGCGCGGGAGAAGATGTTGGACAGGGGCAGGCTCATGGTCAGGCCCAGGTTCCAGTTCGGGTACTTGAACTTGGCCGTCTGCGACAAGGCCCCGCCGATGTCGCCGGGGAGGGTGTAGTCGATGACCCCGTCGAGGGGGCTGCCGATGTAGAAGATCCGCGTCCCGTCGATCCCCGGCGCGTAGAGGGAGGTCGAGAGGTTAAGATCCGGCAGGACCTGGTTCTTGGCGTAGGTGAGGTTGAGCTTGTCGGACTCGAGCCCGATCCGGGAGATCTCGAGATCGGGCCTGTTGGCGATGGCCGCGGCCAGGGCCTCCTCCAGCGCCGACGGCTTTCGGCGACGTAGGTCGGCTTGTCCTTGGGCACGAGGGCCGCATAGGCCTGGTCCTCGGCCTCGGTGATGTTGAGCAGGAGCTTGAGCTGGTCCTCGCTGCTCTGGATCTGCGTCTCGGCCTGGATGAGGTCGGCCTCGCGGGTGGCCACCTCGGCCCTGGCGCTCAGCACTTCCATCGGGGCCAGGGTGCCGACCTCGACCGAGCGCTGGTTCTTTTCGAGCAGGTCCTTGGCCAGCTGGAGGGACTGGCGGCGGACGTCGAGGTTCTCGATGCTGTAGACCAGGTTCCAGTACGCGCTCTCGACGTTGTAGACGGTCGTCATCAGGGTGTTCCTGAGGTTCTCCTCGGAAACGCCCAGGTTGTTCTTGGCGATCAGGATCTCCCGCCGGGTGATCTTGGGCCCGAAGTTCTTGAGCAGGGGCTGGTTGAAGTTGAACCTCAGCGTCGTGCCGTAGCGCGGGTTGATCGTGTTGCCGATCCGGGTGGTCGTCGTCTTGTAGCCCGTGAAGTCGAGGCTGAAGGTGCCGCCGGTCGGCAGGGCCTGGCTGGCGTTGATGAAGGTGTAATTCTGCGTCTTGTCGACCGTGCTTTCGGACGTGGAATCGATGTAGGAATAGGACGCGTTCTCGGTGTTCGAGCTCCGGGCGCTCAGGCTCAGCGTGGGGATGAATTTTTCCTGGGCCACGTTGACGCCTTCGGCCGAGATCTGCGGGCCGAGGACCTGGATGGCGACGCCCAGGTTGTCCCTTAGGGCCTTGACGATGCACTCTTCGAGGGACATCGACCAGCGTGCCCTTGGCCTCCTGGGCGGTCCCGGGGACGGCCAGGGCGAGGGCGAGCGCGATGATCGGGATGATCGCTTTTATTCTCATGTTCGGTCTCCTCTATTCGTATCTCAGGGCTTCGATCGGATCGAGCCGGGACGCCTTGCGGGCCGGGTAGAAGCCGAAGAAGATGCCGATGGCCGCGGCGAAGCAGAAGGCCAGAATGACCGACTCCGGCGAGACGACGGTATTCATGGACGCGAACATCTTGATGTTCTTGAGCAGCTTGGACGAGCCGACGCCGACGAGGATGCCGATGATCCCGCCCATCAGGCTGAGGACGATGGCCTCGGTCAGGAACTGCAGCAGGATGTCCCGCTCGCGGGCGCCGACGGCCATGCGCAGGCCGATCTCGCGGATCCGCTCGGTCACCGAGACCAGCATGATGTTCATGATGCCGATGCCGCCGACGAGCAGCGAGATCCCGGCGATGCTGCCGAGCAGGACCGTCATCATCTGGGTGGCTTGGGCGGCCGTCTCGGCGATCTCGGACATGTTGCGGACGGTGAAGTCGTCCTCCGCGCCGGGGGCGATGCGGTGCCGGTTCCGCAGGAGATCCTCGATCTGGACTGACGGCCTGGGGCATCGCTTCCGTCGAAACGGCCCGGATGTCGGCCGACTGGATGTAGTCGATCCCCTGGAGCCGCCGCATGGCGGTCGTGTAGGGGATGGTGAGCATGTCGTCGCGGCTGCCGAAGCCGCCGGACTCGCCGCGCTTCTTCAGCACGCCGAGGACCTTGAACGGGATCTTCTTGATCCGGATGACCTTGCCGATGGCATCCTCGTCTTCGAACAGGTTGGTCTTGACGTCGGCCCCGAGGACGCAGACCTTGGCCGCGGACTTGACCATGGCCTCGTCGAAGTAGGTGCCGAACTCGACGTCCCAGTTCCGGACCTCGGGGTAGCGGTCGCCCGTGCCCGAGATCGAGGTGTTCCAGTTCTTGTTGCCGTAGACGGTCTGGGCCCGGGCGCTGACCGAGGGCGAGACGTACATGACGGCCGGGCACTCCCGGGCGATGGCCAGGGCGTCGTCCTCCTTGAGGGTGGTCATGCTGCCCCAGCCGCCGTGGACGCCGCGCTGGTTCTGGCTGCCCGGCGAGACGAAGAGCAGGTTCGTGCCCATGGAGGCGAAGCGGTCCTCGATGCCGCGCTTGGCCCCCTCGCCGATGCTGATCATGGCGATGACGGCGCCGACGCCGATGATGATCCCCAGGGCCGTGAGGAAGGACCTCATCTTGTTCCGGCCCAGGGCCCGGAAGGCGATCTTGAAAGTCTTCCCGACGTGTTTGAACGTTCGCTTCAGCATGATGGTGTCTCCTTCGCGGGCGGATCCCCCCGCCTCACGAGGTTTCCTCACGGACGATCAAGCCGTCCTTGAGGTAGATGCGCTTGCCGGCCCAGGCGGCGATGTCGGGCTCGTGGGTGACCATGATCATCGTGATGCCCTTTTCCTCGTTGAGCGACTTGAAGATGTTCATGACCTCGGAGGACGTCGCGGCTGTCGAGGTTTCCCGTCGGCTCGTCGGCCAGGATCAGGGTCGGGTTGTTGAGCAGGGCCCGGGCGATGGCCACCCGCTGCTGCTCGCCGCCCGAGAGCTGGTTGGTCTTGTGATGGGCCCGGTCGCTGAGGCCGACGGCGGCCAGGGCGGCCAGGGCCCGCTCGGTCATATCCCGGGTGTCGGTCGTCGAGTAGAAGAGGGGCAGCTCGACGTTCTCCAGGGCCGTCGTCCGGGAGAGGAGGTTGAAGCTCTGGAAGACGAAACCGATCTTCTGGTTCCGGATGCGGGCCAGCCTGTCTTTATCGAGCTTGGAGACGTCCTCGCCTTCGAAGATGTATTCGCCGGAGGTCGGCCGGTCGAGGCAGCCGAGGATGTTCATCAGGCTCGACTTGCCCGAGCCCGAGGGTCCCATGATGGCCAGGAAGTCCCCCTGCCTGATATTGTAGGACACGCCCCGCAGGGCACGGACCTCAGTCTCCCCGACGTGGTAGGTCTTGACCAGATCCTTGAGTTCGATGACGTTCCCGGGCATGGCCGTTCTCCCGCGGGCGGCCGCGCTTATCTCCGTCCGCCGCCGGGGGGCCCGCCCATGAACATCATCCCCCCCATGCCGGGGTTGGACGCGGTCGTGGACGCCGCCGACATCAGGCCGGCGATGACGATATCGCCTTCCTTGAGCTCGCTGCGGACGATCTCCGAGTACGATGTATCCTGGACGCCTGTCCGGAGGAACACCATGCTCCACTTGCCGTCCTGGTCCTGCATCCAGACGCGGGGCATCTGCGGGCGGGCCGCGCCGCCCGCCTGTCCGCCGCCCTGGCGGTTGAACGTGCGCTGGCCTTCCTGGGCCGCGGGAGCGGAACCGGCCGCGGGCGCCGCCCCGCCGGCGGGTGCGCCGGGCTGGCCGCCTTCGGCCTGGCGCTTGGCCATCATCCGCTCTGCGGACTCTTTCATGATCGCCTGGAGCTCCTCGGCCGAGAGAGTGGGCGTGAAGCGCAGGGCCGCGTTGGAGACCCTCAGGACGTTCTTGGCCTCGCCGACGATGATGGACACCGTCGCCGTCATGCCGGGCAGGAGCTTCTTCTCGGGGTTGTCGACGTTGACGATGGTCGTGTAGGTGACGACGTTGGAGACGGTTTCGGGGGAGAAGCGGACCTGCTGGACGATGCCGTCGAAGTTCTGGTTCGGGTAGGCCTCGACCGTGAACCGGGCCTTCTGTCCCTCCTTCACCTTGCCGATGTCGGACTCGTCGACGCTGCACTCGACCTTCATCTTGGTCAGGTCGGTGGCGACCTGGAACAGGACCGGGGCCGCGTAGTTCGACTGGAGGGTCTGCCCGACGTTGACCTTGCGGGTGATGACGACGCCGTCGACGGGGGCCTTGATGACGGAGTAGCCCAGGTCGACCTTGCTCAGGTCGAGCGTGCTCTTGGCCTGGGCCAGGGTCGCTTCGGAGGAGACGAGGTCGCTCTTGGCGTTGAGGAAATTCGCCTCGGAGGCATCCATCTCCTCGATCGAGATCAGCTCTTTGGCGAAGAGCGATTTGGCCCGCTCGTAGGCCTTCCCGGCCGTCTGCAGGCTGACCTTGGACCGCTCGAGCGAGGCGACACGGCTCTTGTAGTTCGCTTCGTTCTGCTGGATCTTCATCAGCAGCGGCTCCTGGTCGAGCTCGGCCACGACCTGGCCCTTGGTGACGACCGAGTTGAAGTCGGCATAGAGCTTTTCGATCTTGCCCGAGACCTGGGCCCCGACATCGACGGTCTCGATGGGGTTGAGCGTTCCCGACGTGACGACCAGGGCTTCGATGTCGCCGCGGCCGAGCGTCTCGGTCCTGTATTCGACCTTGCCGTTCTTGCCTTTGCCGAAAACGGTCAGGCCGAGGACGACCCCGGCCACGACGACCAGGGCGATGACGATCCAGACGATCTTCTTCTTCATGACGTGTCTCCTTTATCTCTCGCGGTCGGGCGGGGGGGGATCGCCGTCCCGCCGGTCGCGCGTGTCGTTCCGGTTCGAGCCGTTCCGGGCGGCTTCCTGTTTCCGCCGCTCGGCGAAGCGGCGGATCATCTCGTCGTTCTTCTTTCTCTGCTCGGGCGTGAGGACGGTGTCGATCTCGTCCTTGAGCATCTTGCGGAGCTCGTCCAGCTTGGTATGGGATTCCGCCCGGTAGGCCTTCATCCGCTCTTCGTTCTTCTTGAATATCTCCTTGATCCGGTCCTGTTGGGCCTGGGTCAACCCGAGCTCCTTGGCCCAGGAGTCGGGAGAGGGCGGATGGGGCCGCCCCGCGGCGGCCCGGGGGTTCTTCTTATGGACGACGCACCGCTCGCCCAGGATCCCGGCGGCGACGCCGAGGCCGAAGACAACGAGCATCAGCAGGGCGGCGATGAGCTTGTATTTCGTCTTCATGGCGTCGGCCTCCTCAGGGGCGTTTTCTCGTCGAGCGAGGCGAACATGAGCATCATGGTCCGCGTGTCGGCCTTGTCCGCTTCGAAGAGCGACTGCGTCTCCGAGAGCGGATCGCGGTTCTCGAGGAGCAGGGTCGCCGACTGGCTCATCTCGCGGGCCTGGGGGGTGAACATCAGGAACCCGCCGGCGAGGACGACCAGGGCCAGGAACACCGGGATGGCCCGCAGGCTCAGCCTTTCCCAGAAGAGCAGGGGGACGATCTCCCGCTCCTCGCGCAGCCGGGGCTCGAGGCGCTCCCAAAAGCCGGGGAGAGGCGCGTTGGCGCGGCCGTCCCTCAGGAGGGAGAACATGACCCGGTAGTCCTTCTCGGCCTTCCGGCAGCCCGGGCAGGCCTCGAGATGCTTCCCCAGGAGTTCCGTCGCGCGCCGTTCGAGGCGTCCGTCGACGGACTTGAGGATCTCTTTTTCGGCCTTACGACAGTTCATGCGCCTCTCCTTCCCCGGTCATGTAGGGAGCCATCTTTCCGCGGAGCATCCGCCGCGCCCTGTGGAGACGGGAATCCACGGTCCCCGGCGACAGCCGGAGGATGCGGGAGATGTCCTCGTAAGCCAGCCCCTGGATGTCCCGGAGCGTCAGGATGACCCGGTATTTTTCGGGCAGCCCCTGGACGAACTTCTGGACGAGGGTCCGGCGGGCCTCCGTTTCCCTCTCCAGCTCGGCCTTGTCCGTCTGCTCCTTGTCGGAGAACGAGATCTCGCGGACGTCGTCCAGGCTGACCTCTTTGGCACGGCCTTTCTTCCGCAGGAAGTCCTTGATGTGGTTGACCGAGATGCGGTAGAGCCACGTCCCGAACTCCGATCTCCCGTGGAACCGGGGCAGGGCGAGATAGGCCTTCAGGAAGACCTCCTGGGCCAGGTCGTCGGCCGCCTCCCGGTTCCGGGTGAAACTCAAAGCCATGCTGAACACCTTCGACTGGTATTTCGTGACCAGCTCCTCGAAAGCCGCCGGGCTTCCTTCCTGAGCCAGTCGAACCAGCTGTTTTTCTTCCATGCGGATATGCTCACTTGTCCTCCGCACCCTATTAGACGGGGGGAGGGGATAAATCTTCCAGGGCCGGCCTGCCTAATCCAACGCCGGGCGACTCGATCCGGTTCCAAAGGCCGCCCCGTTTCCTTTTATTATACAGGATTTCGGAAGGGCCCGGCGGATCCGGCCGAAAATGTCGGAAGGGCCGACAAAATTGTCGGACTGTCGACAGAGCGAAATTTATAACGCACAGATATTAAATGATTTGTCGGTTGGCACACAAGCCGCATATACAGGAAGCGAAATGACTCAAGGAGGTCATGAGATGAAAAAGATAACAGCTCTCGCGGTCGGGATCCTGATCCTCGGCTTCGCCTTCGCGTCGGCCCAGGACAAGACCCAAACCCAAGCCCAGGACCAGGAAAAGGCCCAGATCAAGGCCCAGACCAAGGTCCAGTCCAAGGCCGCCGTCAAGACCCAGACGAAGTCGGAATTCCGCCATCGCAACCGCATCGCCTTCATCGACGAGAACGGCGACGGCATCAACGACCTCGCCAGGGACGCCGACGGCGACGGAATTCCCAACGGCCAGGACCCTGACTGGGTCAAGCCCCAGGACGGCACCGGCTACCAGCAACAGTCCAAGAAGGGCGCCGGGAACGGCGCGGAAGCGGCTGAAATGAAGGCGGGCAACGCCTACCAGCTCGCCCGCGACGCCGACGGCGACGGCATTCCCAACGGCCAGGACCCCGACTGGGTCAAGCCCCAGGACGGCACCGGCCTCAAGGCCCAGCACAAGAACGGCCAGCCGGACGAGGCCGGGATGACCAAAGGCCAGAAAGCCGGAACGATCACCAAGTCGAGCTTCGGCAAGGGATCCTTCCGGTCGGGCACGAAGGCCGCCGGGCAGATGACCGGCGCCGGGGTCTGTGACGGCACCGGCCCCAAGGGCACGGCCAAGGGCAAGGGCCGCCACTGAGTCTCGAAGAGACCTCCCTTCCGCCCGGGCGGAGGGGAGGTCTTTTTTCTTGATTGATCGGGAGTTTTCCATCATGATGACAAAGACGATGAAGCGACTTGTTCCCCTTCTGCTCGCGGCCGCCGTTTCGGCCCAGGGCGGTACGGTCTATCTGTCGTTCAACCAGCACTCCACGCAAAATCTGTTCCAGACGCGGGAGGCCGTATCGGAACAGATCTCGGCCTTCTCGCTCGCCCTCGAGCACGACATCTCGGCCGTGTCGCTGCTCGCCAACGTCGAGTATTCGGCCTTCCGCCAGACGGCTGGGCTGAGCTTCCTCGCGGCCGACCTCGGCCTCGACTACATGGTGCCGTCCGGCGCCAGGAGCGCCTTCTATTTCGCCGCAGGCGGCGCGGGGGCCTTCTACAGCCGGGACTACGCGGCCTTCAGCTCGCTCGGCGCCAGCTTCCTCGGCGCCTTCAAGACCTATCTCGCCCCCTCCTCGATCCTGAAGCTCCAGTGGCAGGGGGCCTATGCGTCCTACCGGGATACCTTGTTCGATTCCATGAGTCACACCGCGTCCCTGTCGATCGATAAATATTTCCCGACACGGACGACCTTTAAAGCCGACGCCGAGTACGGATACAAGTATTTCCTCCACCCCTTCCTGCCGGAGCCGGTCGAAGCGCTGGCGGGATCCTCCGGGACGGCCGTCATGGGGGCCGGGCCGGGAGGAGGCATGGGCAGCGGCTCCGGGCCCGGCTCGGGGTCGGGCTGGGGCGGCCAACGCTACGAGGGCGGCAGCGGCTTCATCCCCCGGTACAGCGCCACGGGCGGCGGCGCCGGGATCGGGCACGCCACCGTATCCTTCCTCGCGGCCCAGGGCCTCGGCGACGTCGTCGGACTGAGCGCGTCCGCCGTGAAGCAGTGGGTCGTCTCCGGGGAGAACCCCTTCATGTCGATCGAAGAGTTCTACCTCGTCCGGAACCCGAGCGCCGACTCTTTCTCCTGGGAAGGGCACCAGCTCACCGGCCGGGTCACCCTGAGCCTCCCCTGGAGCGTCGAGATCAAGTCCGGTTACACCTACTCCGACAAGAGCTACCCGGGAGTCGAGAGCATGGGCCTCGACGGCCTGCCGCTCGGCGTCGTCCGGAACGATCTTCGGCATCTTTTCGAAGCCCGCCTGGAGAAGAATTTCCGCCGGCTCACGATCTTCCTGTCCTATGCCCACATCGACAACGACTCGACCGATCCGCTGTTCGCCTGGAAGAGCGGCTATATCATGGGCGGGTTCCAATGGAACCTGCCGGCCGGACGGAAGGGAGGCCTCTCATGAGACGCAGGATCCTTTTCATCGCCCTGTTCGCGGCGTTGGTCGCGGGCCCGGCGGCGGCCCAGACCGCCGGACATTTCTACAACGTCGACAAGGAGGTCCGGTTCGAGGGGACGGTCCGCGAGATCGTCCTCGAGCCCCGGTACAAGGGCACGGCCCCCTTTCTCGTCCTCCGTATCGAGGAGACCGGGCAGGCGGGGACGGTCAGCGTCGAGATCAGCCCGTCCTGGTTCTTCGGCGAGGACGTCCACGGCGGAGAGAAGGTGAAGGGCATCGGCTCCCTCTCCGAGGCCCCGGATGGAACGCGGACGATCATCGCCCGGGAGCTTCAGATCCGCGGCGAGGTCCACACGCTCAGGGACAAGCGGGGATTCCCCGGCTGGCAGGGCGGTCCCCGGGGCCGGCGCGGTCCGCGGAGGTTCGGCATTTCTTGAAACGACGCAGCGTCCTCCTCTTCTTCATCCTGCCGTTCCTGGGCGTCTTCGTCTTCTTCACCCTGTCGTCCGTCCTCTCCCAGGCCGACCTGAAGAGACGGACGGAGACGCTCGTCCGCGATCAGCTGGCGGCCACGGCCGGCATCCTGCGCACGACGGTCGCCGCCTATCTGGACGAAGGCGCGGCGCCCGGAGCCGTTCTCGACACGCTTTTCGCGGAGGAGCAACTCTACTTCGTCGCCCTCCTCGACGGGTCACGGAACGTCCTGGCCTGGAACTCCCGTTTCGAGGGCTATCTCCCGATCTCGCTCACAGAGGTCCGGGACGAGGTGACCGGCATCATCGATTCGCCGGCGGGCAAGATCTTCAGCGAGCTCAAGCTCCTCACGACCGGAGACGGCCGGCGCTACTACCTCTACCTGGGCTACGCTCTGACCGGGATGGAGGAGATGATCGCCCTGTCGCGGCGGACGGCGGTCCTGCTCGCCGCACTCATCCTGCTCGCCGGAGCGCTCTTCTTCCGCGGCCTCTATACCCTCCAATCCCGCTATGTGGTCAAGGCCCGCGAGGCCGAGGCCGAGCGGCAGGAGAAGGAGAGGTTCCGCGAGATCTCGGCCTTCACTTCGGGCGTCGCCCACGAGATCAAGAATCCCCTGAACAGCCTGTCCCTCCTCTTCGAGCTCCTGGACCGGCGGGCGTCGCCGGACATGAAGGGCGACCTGAACCTGGGCAAGGCCCAGGTCAGGACGATCGCCCGCATCGTCGACCGGTTCTCGAACGTGGTCAAGGCCGTCCAACCCGCCGTCGAGGACCTCGCCCTCGACAGTGTCCTGAGCTCGGCCGCCGCAAGCCTCGCCGCCGAGGTCCCGGGCGCGGCCTCCCGCATCCGCCTGGAGCCGGCCCCCGGCGTCCGGCTCGCCGGCGACCGCGACCTTCTGGGACTGGCCCTGCTCAACATCCTGAAGAACGCCGTCGAGGCCTCGCCGGAAGCCCCGGTCGCACTGGGAGGCCGCCGGATCGGGAACAAGGTCGAGATCCTGGTGCGCGACGGCGGGCCGGGCCTCCCCGCCGAGGCGGCCGGCCGCGTCTTCGAGCCCTTCTACACGACGAAGGAAAAGGGCATGGGCATCGGCCTTTACCTGACGAAGAGGATCATCGAAGCCCACGGCGGAACGATCGCGGTCCATAGCCGCGAGGGGGAAGGCACCGAATTCCGGATCGAGCTTCCAGGAGCGTGACATGAACGAGCCTCTCATCCTGGTCGTCGAAGACGACCCGGTCCAGCGCAAGCTCGTCCGGGAAAACCTGGAGGCACGCGGCTACCCGGTCGTCGAGGCCTCGACCCGGAAGGAGGCCCTGGAGGCCGTGCTCCGCCATCCCGTCGATGTGGCGGTCGTCGACTACAAGCTCGGGGAAGAGACCGGCACGGCGGCCATCCGCGACATGCTCGCCGCGAATCCGCTGGTGACGCCGATCATGGTCACGGCCTACGGCAACATCGAGCGGGCGGTCGAAGCCCTCCGCAGCGGGGCCTACGACTACATCGTCAAACCCCTCGATTTCGAGAAGTTCCTTCTCGTCCTCGAACGCGCCGCGGAGCGGCAGAAGCTGCGCCGGGAGATCTCGCTCCTCCAGGAGCAGTTGGAGGAGAAATTCAGCGCCCGGAATTTCGTTTTCGCGTCCCCGCTGATGGAGGACGTCGCCCGGCTCGTGATGAAGGCGGCGCGGAGCGAGGCCACGGTCCTGATCACGGGGGAGACGGGAACGGGGAAGGACCTCGTGGCCCGGACGATCCACCAGTCCTCGTCGCGCAAGAACGGCCCCTACGTCGCCCTGAACATCCCCTCCCTGCCCGAGACCCTCATCGAGGCCGAGCTCTTCGGCGCCGAGAAGGGCGCTTTCACGGGGGCGCACGAGCGGAAGATCGGCAAGTTCGAAGCCGCCTCGGGCGGCACGGTCTTCCTCGACGAGATCGGGGACCTCGCTCCCGAAGCCCAGGTCAAGCTCCTCCGCTTCCTCCAGGACAGGGAGTTCTACCGGCTCGGCTCGAACCGGTCGATCCGGGCCGACGTCCGCGTCATCGCGGCGACCAACCAGGACCTCGACGCGCTGAGAAAAAAGGGCAGGTTCCGGGACGACCTCTTCTACCGGCTCGACGTCATCTCCATCACCGTCCCCCCGCTCCGCAAGCGGAAGGAGGACATCCCGCTCCTCGTCGACTTCTTCCTGAAAAAGTACGCGGCGCGGGAGGGCAAGCAGATCCACGGGATCACCCGGGAAGCCCTGGGCGCGCTGGTCGGCCACGCCTTCCCCGGGAACGTCCGCGAGCTCGAGAACGCCGTCGAGCGGGCCGTCGTGTTCGCCGAGAGGGACGTCCTCGGGATCGCCGACCTGCCCCTTTTCCTCGCCGAGACGGCCGCCGGCGAGCCCGGCGGGGACGCCGATTCCCTGCCCGTCAAGGTCCGCCGCCTCGAAACGCACGAGATCCGCCTGGCCCTGCGGGAGGCGGACGGCGTCAAGAGCCGGGCGGCCCGGTCGCTCGGCATCACCGAACGGATGCTCGCCTACAAGATGAAAGCCTACGGCCTCACGGCCGAATCCGGCCCGGGCCGCGGCCCCGGACGGCCCTAGCCGATCTTCACCGTCCTGCGGGCGACGCCGCCGCGCGTCGACAGGATGGACACTTCGGCCTCGCCGGCAGTCCCCGGCTTGGCCTTGAACTTCCAGCGCACTTCTTTCTTCTCGTTCTGCCTGATGAACCCGATGTCCCGGCGGGCCCGGACGCCCGCGAGCTCGGCCCCGGCCGGCAGCCGAACGGAGGCCGCGTCGGGCCGGACGATCTTGACCCGTTCGGCCATCTCGAGCGCCGTCGGCAGGAAGCCCTCGTTGGTGAAGACGGCGACGATCTCGAAGGTATCGGCCTCCTTCTTGACCGGCCGGACTTCGGCGGAGACGATCTTCACCTGCGGCAGGGACTTGGCCAGGAGGAGGTTGAACATCGCCTCCTTCTTGATCCACTCCTCGAGGATCTCGACGGGCGGGTTCTGGCGCCAGAACTTGGGATTGAAGCCGCCGACCTCGACCTCGCCGAGCGCCGGATGGACGATCTTCGTCCAGGGCTTGAAGTAGCGCCCGCCGAGCTCCTCGTCGATATAGCGGAGGCTCTCGAGGTCGGTGACGCGGCCGTCCCCGTCGTAATCCTTGAGCCGGCCGCCGTTCCAGAGCTCGTCGCCGTACCAGACCGACCCGTAGTAGAGGTAGCCGAAGTCGGGCGAGTGCCCGAAGAGCGGCCGGCCCTCCGGCTCGCTCGGGATCTCGAAGCCCATCTCGGCGGCCATGGCCCGCATGTCGCGGTCGCCGCGGCCCTGGTTGGCGTAGTCCCAGAAGGTGTCGCCGGCGCTGGGATAGCCGGTGATCCTCTTCCCCTCGGCGTCGAAGTACTGGTAGATCTTCATGTCCCCGGGGAACATGGATTCGCTCATCCGGCTCGTCGAGGGGCCGTGGAGCAGCATCGGCACGGTCGTGTCCATGGTCTGGACGACGCTGACGTTGGGGTGCTCGAGGAGGAAGGAGAAGACGGCCCGGGTCTCGGTCTCGGAGAGCGGGTACTCGCCCGCCCCGCCCTGGGTGTAGCCGCGGCCGGTCCGGTCGGCGCCGGGCATCGGCCGCCAGTTCTCGGGGTAGTTGCGGTGCAGGTCCAGCCCGCCGATGCCGTCCTCGTTCGTCCGCCCGTCGCCGTCGTTGTCGATCCCCTCGGAGGAGACGGTGTAGTCGCCCTTGCCGGGCTCCGCGCGCTTCATCAGCCGGCCCGAGGGGTCGGCGGGGTCCAGGGTCATCGTGCCCTTGCCGGGCTCGACCTTCTTGCGGACCTGGAGGATGAAGCCGTCGCCGTCGAGGTCCTCCGGCGGGTCCTCGTCGAGCAGGTTGTCCCGGTCGTCGTCGTACGGCCGGACCGTGCTCCGGTTCGACTGGGCCGTCGTCAGGTAGAGCTCCGACCCGTCGGGGTTGTTCTTGACCCGGACGTAGATCGCCTTGGTGTCGACGAGCCGGGTCAGCTCGGGGTCCTTCCCGTAGCCTCGGAGGATGTGATCGGCGAACCAGAGGGCGCACTCGGCCGCCGTGACCTCGCCGGAATGGCGGTTGCCCTCGATGAACATGGCCGGCTTGTCGGTGTCCTTGCCGGTCGCCTTGTTGGTGATGGTGATCTGCCAGATGTCCCGGCCCTCGAAGGACTTGCCGACCGAATAGAGGTCGACGAGATCGGGGTAGGCGTCGGCCCACTTGCGGAGAAATCCAATGACCTCGTCGTAGGTGTGGTAGTGCAGGAAGTCCAGCTCTCCGGCCGCCTTGGGCTTCACGAAGGCGTAGTCGGTCTTCGGGAAGTAGCTGATACCATGGCGGATACCGCCGACGACATAGGCCTTCGTCGGCCTCGGTTCCGGCGTTCCGCGCTCGCCGGGCCCCCGTTCCTGGGCCGCGGCGAACACGATGACGGCGGCGATGGCGCATATGACGAGAGCGGGAATCCTGCGTGCGGACTTGTTCATGTGTCCTCCTCTTTAATAAGCAAGCGGAGAATATTAGGAACTCCCGGTCAAGTCAACCGCGTGCGGCTCTATTGGAATCCTGATTCCCCGGAGAAGCCTCGCGTCAAAAGAGATGGGTGGATAGGGGCCAGCCTCCGTCCGCCGCTTCGGAGGGGAACCGATGTTATTCGAAGAGCTCGATGAGGGCGACGGCGTAGCAGGCGATGGCCCGCTTCTCGCCGACCGGCCCGAGGCCCTCGTTCGTCTTGGCCTTGATGCCCAGCGCCTTCTCCGGGACGCCGAGGATGGGGCAGAGCGCGGCCTTCATGGCCTGGACGTGGGGCCCCATCTTGGGCTCCTCGGCCACGATGACCGTGTCGACGTTGACGATCGCGGCCCCGCGCGCCCGCACGAGCCCGACGACGGTCTCGAGCAGGCCGGTGCTGCGGGCGTCCTTGTAGCGGGCGTCGGTGTCGGGGAAGTGGCGTGCCGATGTCGCCCTCGCCGAGGGCCCCGAGCAGGGCGTCGGCGACGGCGTGGACGAGGGCGTCCCCGTCGGAGTGGCCGAGGAGCCCGGCGGCCGAGGGAATGTCCACGCCGCCGAGGACGAGCCGCCGGCCCGTTTCGAGCCTGTGGATGTCGTAACCCGTGCCGATCTTATGCATCGAGGAGGGCCTCCGCCATTTTCAGGTCGACCGGTGTCGTGATCTTGATGTTCCGCGGGTCGCCGTCGACCGCGCCCACGGGGATGCCGGCCCGCTCGGCCAGCGACGCCTCGTCGGTCCCGACGAAGCGGTCCTTGCGGGCCGACTCCAGGGCCCGCTTGAGGAGCGGATAGAGGAAGCCCTGGGGCGTCTGGACCCGGGTGAGCCAGGTCCGGTCGAGCGTCCGGACGACGTTCCCGTCCCTGACCTCCTTGACCGTCTCCTCGATCGGAAGGACGGGGACGACCGCCCCCAGGACCCGGGCGGCGGCGATGATCCGGCCGATGAGCTCGGCGCTCACGAGAGGCCGGGCCCCGTCGTGGACGAGGACGACTCCGGCCTCGGCTTCTTTGAGCAGGCGGAATCCCTGCCAGACCGAGTCCTGGCGCTTATCGCCGCCGCGGACGATGTCGACGATCTTGGGGTAGCGCAGCCGGTAGTGCTTCATGTCCTTCTCGTCGGGCAGGACGAGGACGATGTCGTCGACCGCGTCGTGCGCCTGGAAGCGCTCGAGCGTCCACTCGAGCATGGGCTTGCCCTGGAGGTAGGCGAACTGCTTCGGCCCGCCGAAGCGCTTGCCCGCCCCGGCCGCGACGACGAGGACGGACGTCCGGTTCACTTGGACTCCCCGTTGAACCGGCCGAAGATCATCTTCCCGACCGTCGTCTGGAGGACCGAGGTGACGGTGATGTCGATCGTCTGGCCGATCATCGTCTTCGAATTGTCGACGACGACCATGGTCCCGTCCTCGAGGTAGGCGACGCCCTGGTCCTTCTCCTTGCCCTCCTTCAGGATGAAGACGCTCATGCCCTCGCCGGGCAGGGCGACCGGGCGGAGCGAGCCGACGAGCTCGTTGATGTTGAGGACCCGGATGCCCCGGATGCGCGCGACCTTGTTGAGGTTGTAGTCGTTGGTCAGGATCTTGGCGCCCATGGTCTTGGCGCACTCGATGAGCTTGGAATCGACGTCCTTGATGTCGGGGAAGTCCATGTCGGAGATGACCACCTTCACCATCGAGGACTTCTGGAGACGGTCGAGGACGTCGAGGCCGCGCCGGCCCCGCTGCCGCTTCAGGGCGTCCGGCGAGTCGGCCACGGCCTGGAGCTCCTTGAGGACGAACTGCGGGATGACGAGCGTGTCGTCGACGAAACCGGTGTCGCAGATGTCGGCGAGGCGCCCGTCGATGATGACGCTCGTGTCGAGGAGCTTTTCGGCCCGTTCGGTCCGTTTCTCCTTGAACAGGCCGGCGATGTGGGCCGGGTCGAGCCATTCGGGTTTCTTCGTCCCGACGAGGAGCCCGATGTAGGGCCAGACGAGCAGGAAGAAGATGCGGATGAACGTCGACATCTCCGGCGTCCGGACGACCGACTGGTAGACCGCGCCGAACAGCCAGCCGAGGAAGAGTCCGGCGACGAGGCCCAGCCCGGCGCTCCAGAGGATCCGGAAGTCGACCCGCCGGATGCGCGTCTCGAGGAACATCACCAGGGCCCCTAGGAAGAAGGCCGCGGCGGCCCCGTTGGCGGGGGAGAGCTTGAAGGGGGGGTAGAAGTAGCCGCCCGCCGTGATCAGGCCGATGACGAAGACTCGGAAGATCCAGATGCCCATCGGTGCGTTCCTTAATTATATGGGGATCGGCACGGCCGCCTCAGAACACCCGGTCCAGGGCCTCGCGGACGGTCCTCGCCCCCAGGCACTCGATCTCCGGCAGGTCCTTCCTGTCCAGCGCGGACAGGTTCCCGGCCGGGAACAGGATCGACCCGAAGCCCAGCGCCTGGGCCTCCTTGATCCGGGCGAGGGGCTGGCCGACGGAGCGGATCTCGCCGCTGAGCCCGACCTCGCCGAAGAAGGCCATGTCCTGGGGCAGCGGCACGTTCTTGAGCGAGGAAACGACGGCCATGACGACGCCCAGGTCGACCGCCGGTTCCTCGATCGACATTCCCCCGGCCACGTTGAGGTAGATGTCCTCCCCGGCGAAGCTGTAGCCGGCCTTCTTCTCGACCAGGGCGAGCAGCATGGCGGTCCGGTAATGATCGAGGCCGATGGTCATGCGCCGCGGGTTGCCGGCGAAAAGCGTCGACGAGACCAGCGCCTGGATCTCGGCGAGGAGCGGGCGGGTGCCCTTGACCGTGCAGACGACCGCGCTGCCGGGCTCCTCGCGCGGCCGTTCCCGGAGGAAGAACGCCGAGGGGTTGAGGATGGGCTGGAGCCCCGTTGCGGTCATCTCGAAGACGGCCAGCTCCGAGACGGGCCCGAAGCGGTTCTTCATGGCCCGGAGGACGCGGTGGCTGTGGTCCCGCTCCCCCTCGAACAGGAGGACGACGTCGACGATGTGCTCGAGGGACTTCGGGCCGGCCAGCGTCCCGTCCTTGGTGATGTGGCCGACGAGAAAGGTCGGGATCTGACGGGTCTTGGCGAAGCGGAAGATCTGGTTGGCCGCCTCGCGGACCTGGCTGATCGTCCCCGGGCCGGAGGTCATCTTGGCCGAGAAGACGGTCTGGATCGAATCGACGACGAGGATCTTCGGCGCGAGGCGCTCGGCCTGGGCCAGGATGCGCTCGAGGTTGGTCTCGGCCAGGAGGAAGAGCCGGCCGTCCCGCACGCCCAGCCGGTCGCCGCGGAGCTTGATCTGCTCCAGGGACTCCTCGCCCGAGACGTAAAGAACGGAGGCGCCGCCCGCCGCCATGTCCCGGGCCACCTGGAGGAGGAGGGTCGATTTCCCGATGCCCGGTTCGCCGCCGACGAGGACGAGCGATCCGGAGACGAGGCCGCCGCCGAGGACCTTGTTGAAGTCTTCGATGCCGACGGCGATCCTCTGGCGGGGGATGTCCTGGACGTCCTTGTAGAGGACGGGCTCGGTCGGGGCGAAGCTGAGGCCGCCCGAGGGGGCTTCCTCCTCGATCTCCTCGACGATCGTGTTCCACTCGCCGCAGGCGGAGCACCGGCCCAGCCACTTCGGGGACCGGGCGCCGCAGCCCTGGCAGATGAAGACGGTCTTGTCCTTCACCGCGGCCCCGTTCAGTAATCCGGCGCGGACTGTTCCATGTCCGCGAAACGGGCGTACTCGCGGATGAAGGCCAGCTGGAGGTCGCCGATCGGGCCGTTCCTCTGCTTGGCCACGCTGACCTCGGCGATGCCCCGGACGGCACTCGTCGTCCCGGTGGTAGAACTCGGGCCGGTAGATGAAGATGACGACGTCGGCGTCCTGCTCGATGGCGCCCGACTCGCGGAGGTCGGACAGCATGGGCTTGGGCTCGCGCCGGCCCTTCTCCGGGGCCCGGCTGAGCTGGGAGATGCCGACGACCGGCATGTGGAGCTCCTTGGCCAGCTCCTTGAGCGACCGGGAGATGAAGGACATCTCCTGGTTCCGGTTCTCGAACCGCCCGCCCGTCCGCATGAGCTGGATGTAGTCGACGAAGACGATGTCCAGGTGCTGCTCCATCTTCAGCCGACGGCACTTGGCCTTCATCTCCATGATGGTCAGGGCCGCCGACTCGTCGATGAAGATACGGGCCCGCGACAGGGCCTCGCCGGCCAGCTTGAGCTTCTCGAAATCGCGGTCGCTGAGGTATCCGGTTCGGGTCTTCTGGATGTCGATCTGGGCCTCGGCGCAGAGCAGCCGGTTGACGATCTGCGCCTCGGACATCTCCATCGAGAAGAAGCCGACGGTCTTGTCGGTCTTGAGCCCGACGTGGTGGGCGATGTTCAGGCCGAGGGCCGTCTTGCCCATCGAGGGCCGGGCGGCCATGATGACGAGCTCCGAGGGTTGGAAGCCCGCGGTCATGGCGTCGAGGTAGCGGAAGCCGGAGGGCACGCCGGTGACGGCCTCCTTGCGGGCCGCCGTCTGCCGGATCGTCTCCAGCTGAGGCCCGGTCAGGTAGCTGCACGGGTTTGAAGCCGGGCTTGATGCGCTGCTCGGCGATCTCGACGATGGCCGTCTGGGCCGCGTTGAGCAGCTCGTCGGCGTCCTCCTTCTGGTCGTAGCTGTCCTGGAT
Source organism: uncultured bacterium (assembly GCA_963743755.1). GTDB lineage: Bacteria > Acidobacteriota > Aminicenantia > Aminicenantales > Saccharicenantaceae > RBG-16-66-30. Next base: position 1,043,517 of record CAVUQU010000004.1, on the reverse strand, counting down.
GATGCGGGAGGAGGACAGGATCAGCCGCCGGAGCAGGGCCTTCTCCTTGATGATCTGGGCGTAGTACTCGACGTTGAGGTTGCGGGGGACGCCGTCGAGGAGGGAGGCCAGGTAGGAGGCGCCGCCGACCTCCTCCAGGATCCCGGCCCGCTGGGCGTCCTCGGTCAGGGTCAGCAGGTCGACGGCGAGGCCCCGGTCGACGAGGCTGATGATCCGCTCCAGGATCTTGCGGTGGGCGTCCTTGTAGAAGTCCTCCGGCGAGATCGTCGACAGGACGACGTTGAGGTTCTGAGGTCTGGACGAGGATGCCCCCGAGGACCGTCCGCTCGGCCTCGAGGCTGTGACGGCGGCGTCCTCTTCAGGAACATCGTGTCGAGTTCCATGGTCCCCTCGATCCGGCCGGGACCGGTCCGCCGACGATCAGGGCTTTCCGGTTTCCGGACCTTCCGTCTTCCCGTCCGCGACGCCCGCTTCGGCCCCTTCGGCCTCCTCGCGGGCCACGACGACCTTGATCTCGGCCCGGTCGTCCATGCTGATCTTGACCGGGACCGCGAAGTTCCCGAGCCGCTTGATCGGCTCGTCGAGCAGGATCTTCTTCTTGTCGACCTCGAGCCCGAGGCCGTCCAGGGCTTCCTTGACATCGCCGGCCGACACGGAGCCGAAGATGACGTCCTTCTCGCCGGCCCGCCGGGTGAAGGTCAGGGTGACCTGGTTGAGCTTCTCGACGAGCGTCTGGAACGACTTCTTCTCGATCTCCACCTTCTTCTTCAGGGCCGCCCGCTCGATCTCGATCATCTTGATGTTGGTCGGGGTGACGGCGATGGCCATCTTCCGCGGGATGAGGTAGTTCCGGCCGAAGCCCGGGGCGACGTTGACCACGTCGCCGCGCCGGCCCAGCTTCTCCACGTCCTGTTTCAGGATGACTTTCATGTCAATCCTCGACGTAGGGGATCAGGGCCATGAGCCTGGCCCGCTTGATGGCCAGGGCCAGCTTGCGCTGGTGGAAGGCGCACGTCCCGGTGATCCGGCGCGGGGTGATCTTGCCCCGGTCCGGGATGTACTTCTTCAGGATCTCGGCGGCCTTGTAGTCGATGCCCCGGATATCCCGCTGGCAGAACCGGCAGAATTTCCTCTTGGGCGCGAAAAACTTGCGGTAGCCGCCCCGTTCGCTGCGCTCGCCCCGTTCGGGCCTGTCGTCTCGCGGCATCTCACTTCTCCTCTTTCACTTCTGCGGCAGGCAACCCGGTCGTCGCGGACGACCCGGTGCGCGGCGCCGGCCGCCGGGGCGGCCTGGGCCGCCATGGCGGCGTCTTCGGCGCGCCGCTTCTTCTTCCGCCGGACGAGGTCCCTCGGGTCCTTGAGGACCGTCATGAACCGGATGACGGCGTCGGACTGCTTGAACCGGCGCTCCAGCTCCAGCGGAACGTCGCCCGGGCCGTCGTAGGTGAAGAACACGTAGAAGCCTTCCTGGAACCGCTTGACCGGGAAGGCCAGCCTGCGCTTGCCCCAGATGTCCTGCTTGACCATGTGCCCTTTCTTCTGGGCCACGATCTCGGCCATCTGCTGGAGGAACTGCGTCGTCTCTTCTTCGGAAAGGGTGGGGGAGAGAACGAACCCCGTTTCATACTGTCTCAATGAGACCTCCCTATGGATGTTACAGCTCCTTCCTCTTCGGGAAGGAACAAGGAGTCGACGGCCTATTCTAGCCGAATCTCCGGAAAATTCAACTTTCTCCCTAAGCCCGGTGACGGCCGGGAATTCCTATGCTTCGGGATTCCCAGTCATCGCCTTGCGATGGTTGAACCGCGTCATGGCCGGCTCGATCCGGCCGTCGAGAACGAGGGCCACGGCCTCTTCGGCCTGGGCCAGGGCTTCCTCGAGGACGCCCGCGCTCGCCCTTGCGGAAGGGCTCGAGGACGAAGTCGGCCGCGTCCCGGCCCGCCGGGCAGGGGCCCGATGCCGATCCGGACGCGGGCGAACTCGTCGGTCCGGATCTCGTCCGCGATCGAGATCATGCCCTTGTGCGTGCCGGGCCGGCCCTTCTTCCGGACCCGGATCTCGCCGAGCGGGATGTCGAGGTCGTCGTACACGACGACGAGCCGCTCCGGCGGGACTTCCTTGCCGGCCATGGCCTCGCGCACGGCGAGACCGCTCCGGTTCATGAAGGTCTTGGGCTGGGCCAGCAGGACCTCCTCCCCGCCGCGGCGGGCCAGGGCCGTCCGGGCCTTGAACAGCCGGCCCCGGAGCTCGACGCCCCAGGCCCGGGCCAGGCGGTCGACCAGCATGAACCCGGCGTTGTGGCGCGTGGCGGCCGTACTCGTCACCCGGATTGCCCAGCCCCACGACCAGCCACAAGGATTATTTCTCCGCCACTTCCTTCTCGGCCCGTTCCTTCTTGATGACCTCGGGCTCCTTGGTCTCCTCGGCCGCCACCTCGCCCTCCGGCTTCTCGCCGGGGAACGGCTCTTCTTCCTTGTGCGGCATGGAGACGAGGACGAGCACCGTCGCGGGATCGGTGATGACCCGGACGCCGTCCGGGACGGCCATGGCCTGGACCTTGAAGGTCTGGTTGACGTGGAGCTCGGAGATGTCGATGGCCAGGCTCTCCGGGATGTCCCGGGGCAGGCACTCGACCTCCACCTCGCGGGTGACGAAGTCGACGAAGCCGCCCTCGGTCTTGACGCCGACCGGCTCGCCGCTGTGGACGACGGGCACCGCGACGCGGATGGGCTTGTCCATGGCGATGCGGATGAGATCGACGTGCAGGAGCTCGTCGGAGGCCGGATCGACCTGGAGGTCCTTGATCATGACGTCGTACTCGTCGGCGTCGACGGCGACCTTGAAGATCGTGTTCTCGCCCGATTCGAGCTTCAGGATCCGGACGACGTCCTTCTTGGTCAGGACGAGGGGCGCGCTCTCCATCGATTCCCCGTACAGCACGGCCGGGACGAATCCCTGGGTCCGGAGGCGGCGCGCGGCGTTCGTCCCCAGGCCCTGGCGTTTTTCGCTCTTGACGACGATGTTCATCATGTTCTCCTTACTCGAACAGGGAGCTGACCGAGCTCCCCTCGTTGATCCTCCGGATCGCCTCGCCGAAGAGCTCGGCGACCGATTGGACGGAGAAGCGCCCGGTGCGGGCGGCCTCTTCCGTCAGCGGTATCGTATTGGTCACGAACAGGCGTTCCAGCTTCGATGCCGGCGATGTCGGCCAGGGCCGGTCCCGACAGGACCGGGTGGGTGCAGGCGAAGAAGATCCGCTTGGCCCGCTTCTCGGCCAGGGCCTCGACGCTCGCCGTCAGCGGTCCCGGCCGTGTCGACCATGTCGTCGAAGATGACGATGTTCCGGTCGGCCGACCTCGCCGATGACGTGCAGGACCTTGGCCAGGTTGGGCGCCGGGCGCCGCTTGTCGATGATGGCCAGCTGGGCGTTGAGGCGCTCGGCGAAGACGCGGGCCCGGCCCACGCCGCCGGCGTCCGGCGAGACGATGGTCAGGTCCTCGAGCTTCAGCGACTTGACGTGATTGGCCAGCACAGGCGCGGCCATGAGGTTGTCCACCGGGATCGAGAAGAAGCCCTGGATCTGCGGCGAGTGGAGGTCCATCGTCAGGACGCGGTTGGCCCCGGCCTTCTCGATCAGGTCCGAGACGAGCCGGGCCGAGATGGGGACCCGGGGCTTGTCCTTCCAGTCCTGGCGGGCGTAGGGATAGTAGGGGATGACGGCCGTGATGCGGCCGGCCGAGGACCTCTTGAAGGCGTCGATCATCAGGAACAGCTCCATGAGGTGGCTGTTCGCATCGTACGACCCGGACTGGATGATGAAGATGTCCTCGCCGCGGACGTTCTCGTCGATGTAGAAGCGGATCTCCCCGTCGCTGAAGCGCTTGAGGACGCAGCGTCCGAGGTCGATCTTCAGGTAGTCGACGATCTCCGCGGCCAGAGCCGGGTTCGATGATCCCGTGAAAACCTTCATCGTTCTTTCCTCGCCTTATATCGTCCGAACTGGGGCGGGAGGATTCGAACCTCCGAATAACGGAGCCAAAGTCCGTTGCCTTACCGCTTGGCTACGCCCCAGCACCGAGCTGGGCCCAATAGCCCTCCCGCGGCAAGGTCGCCGCGAGATAGGCTGCCGTCGTGCCGGGGAGCCTCCGCCGCGCCGCCGCGGCGCTTTCCGTGTCGGGGAATATCCCGTACACGGCCGAGCCCGAACCGCTGACCTGGGACACCAAGGCCCCCTGCTCCCGGAAAAAGCTTTTCCACCGCTCGGTCTCGGGATAGGCCCGGAAAATGACGCGTTCCAGGTCGTTTTCCAGAAGTCCGAAGTCTCCGGACTCCAGAAAGCGCACAATTTTACTGTCTTTCCCGGGGGAAGTCAAGGCGGGATCGACCCCCGCGTAGATCGAAGGCGTGGGAATGGAGAACGGGGGAAAGACGATCAGGCACGGAAGAGGGGCCAGGTCGGGCAGAGGGGTCGAGCCTGTCGCCGATGCCCTCTCCCAGGCAGAGGCCGCCTTTCAGAAAAAAGGGGACATCGGCTCCGAGGCCCCTGGCCAGGCTCGGCCAGCCCGCTTTCGCCCAGGCCGGAACCCCACATCCTGTCCAAGGCGATGAGCGTCACCGCGGCGTTGGAGCTGCCCCCGCCGAGGCCGCCTCCGGCCGGAATGGACTTCCTCACGGCGATCCGGGCCCCGGACTCCGGGCCCGCTTTCTCCAGGACCTTCCGGGCGGCCCGGTCGACGAGGTTGGTCCGATCCCAGGCTATGCGGGGGTCGTCCCCGGCGAGTTCGATGACTCCGGGCGGGGCGGGCTCGAGATCGATCTCGTCGCAAAGCGAGATCGTCTGGAAGAGCGTCCGGATATCGTGATAGCCGTCCGGGCGTTTCCCGACGATCTCGAGGCCGAGGTTGATCTTGGCGAAGGACTTGACCGTCATCGGTCGAGGATCTCCAGGATGCCGTCCCAAGTCTTCGGCGCGTAGGCACTAAGGAACGACACGTCGAACGTCGCGTCGGCGGGCGCCGGATTGAATGCGAGCTCGAGGACCTTCAGCCGGCCGGTCGTCTCCGCTCCCGCGAATTCGATCCGCCGCGGCACGCCGCCGCCGGGGAAGAATTCCCGGACCGTGAAGAAGAAGTCCTCCCGCGCGCAGCGGACGGCCCGGCCCCGCTCGTCGCGTTCCACGGTCCAACCGCTCTCCGGCCCGGCGCCGGTCCAGAGCCCGGAGAGGAGCGGAAGGATCTCGTCGGGAAGGAGATCGATCCCCAGGAACCGGCCCATCATGACCGGCGCCGCGTCCTCCGCGTAGACCTTCTTCCCGGGCAGGACGAACCAGGCCCGGTCGCCGCGGAAGAGGACGAGAAAAGCCGTTCGCCCGATCGGATCGACGGCTTCGACCCGGCCGAAGCCCGGCCGGCGGAAGACGAAGGCGAACCGGCCCTTGGCCGCGGCGTCCGCGCCGGAGATCGAGGCGGAGGCGTAGCCCTCGACGGCTTCGAGGCCGCAGGACGGAGGGACGAGCGTGGGAATTCGGCGGGCGCACCCGCCGAGCAGGAGCACGATCAGAAGGGGCAGTGCGGCGAGAAAAGCCCGGCCGGGATCGGCCGGTCTATTTGAACCCATAATCTTCGGTCTTCGGCGGCTCTTTCTTTTCGCCGGCCCGATCTTTCAGGCGCTTCTTCCTGAGAAGGGGATAGAACGGCGATTTGATGCGCCGGCCGAAACAGGTCATGTTGGGATTGAGGATGAGCAGAAGGACGAAGGCCGCGAAGATGATCAGGACCGCGGTCATGCTCCACTTCATGGTTGGACCCCCTGCGCCCGTCCCGTGGACCGGCCCGGATGCTCCGAGCGGAACCGGACGAGCGGCCCGCGGCTCACTCGCGGCTTTCGGGCTCTTCCTGGAAGATCGGGATCTTGGATTTCTCTTTTTCTTTCCCGAGATAATTGCCGAGGCAGAACGCCGCGCCAAATGTCAGTACCGCGAGCAGGAATTTGAAGAAGCCTTTCATCTGAACCTTCCCTTTCTCATTCTAATTAAATACGGAAAAAAGTCAACCGGTTTTCCCCCGCTTGTTTGCTTTTTTATCCCGCCCTGCCTATATTGAAAGCGATGAAGCACGTCCTGCCCGCGGGGATCCTCCTGGTCCTGCTCTTCCCGGCCGTCGCTTTCGGCCAGTCCGTCCGCCCGGCGGTCTTCGCCGGGGGCTTCTACCCGGAGGATCCGGCCGCGCTGGCCGCCGAGGTCGACGGCTTCCTGGCTGCGGCGGCTCCCGCGGCGGCGTCCTCCGGACGGACGATCGGCCTCATCGTCCCCCACGCGGGCTACGTCTATTCCGGACGGACGGCCGCGGCCGCATACGCCTTCGTCCGGGGCCGGAAGATCGACACGGTCGTCATCATCGGGCCTTCCCACCGGGTCGCGTTCGAAGGCTCGGCGATCTGGCCGGAAGGCGGGTTCCGGACGCCGCTCGGCGTCGCCCGCATCGACGCGGACCTGGCCCGGGCCATCGCCAAAGCTTCGGGGGCCCGTTCCCTGCCGGAAGCGTTCGCCGAGGAACACTCCGTCGAGGTCCAGGTACCGTTCGTCCAGAGGGTCCTGCCCGATGCCGCCATCGTCCCCATCGTCATGGGCCGTCAGACCCGGGCCACCATCCGGCGGCTTGCCTCGGCCCTGGCCGCGACGTGCCTCGGCAAGAACGTGCTCGTCGTCGCTTCGACCGATCTGTCCCACTTCCTGCCCAAAGCCCGGGCCCAGGCGACGGACGCGGAAACGGCCGCCCTCATCCAGGGCCTGAAGACGGACGCTCTCATCCGCAAGGCCGAGGCCGGGGAGAACGCCATGTGCGGCGGCGGTCCGGTCGCGACGCTGCTTCTCCTCGCGGAAAAGGCCGGGAAGCCCAAGGTCGAGATCCTCGCACGGACCGACTCGTCCTCCTTCGGCGGTCCCGTCGTCGGCTATCTCGCCGCGGCCGTCTCGTCGGAGGCGGATCCGGCGCCGGAGGATTTTTCGCTGAACGCGGAGGAGAAGACCGCGCTCCTCGGCCTGGCCCGCTCGGCGGTCACGGAATTCCTCGGGCGGAGTATCGTGATCGAGGACCGGACGGGTATCGAAAATTTCCGCGCGCCCCGCGGCGCGTTTGTGACCCTCACCCGGAACGGCGAGCTGCGCGGCTGCATCGGTTTCATCGAGCCGGTCCTCCCGCTGGGGCAGGCCGTCATCCGGACGGCCGTCTACGCCGCCACCGAGGATCCCCGCTTCCCCCGCGTCGCCGCGGCCGAGCTCGCGGACATCCGTTTCGAGATCTCGGTCCTGACGCCGGCCCGGCCGATCGACGACCCCAAAAAGATCAAGGTCGGCACCCACGGCCTGATCATCGAGAAGGACGGACGGCACGGCGTGCTCCTGCCGCAGGTCCCGGTCGAGAACGGCTGGGACCGACTGACCTTCCTCGATCAGATCTGCCTCAAGGCCGGCCTTTCTCCCGGGGCCTGGAGACGCGGGGCCAAGCTGTCCGTCTTCGAAGCCATAGTTTTCCACGAGTAACACCGCCTGGGGTTTTAGGCATCGTCCTAGTTCGTTGCCGTGATTTTTAAGGATCATCTCCTGATTCCGGGAAGTTCCTCTCTCCGGCTGTGTTCGGGGATATCCTCTAGCTCCCCGGCCCCGGGAACCAGTGCGGTCGGTTCCCCCCGCTGCGCGGGCCCCCCCTCCACCACGGGGATCTGCGAGGATAATCCCCTCACCGCCTCGAGAGGATAGCCCGGAATTGGGAAATCAGGACGCCGGGGACATGTACCTTCGGTACGTGTCCCCCACTGAATCGGACTTCCTCAAGATATCTATCAGAATCACGGCTTATGCTCGCCCTGATCGATCCCCTCGGCTCCGACTCTGGGCGGCTTCTCGTTAATTATTCCACTAATTTCTCGCATCTGATCTGGATATTGCGACCGGCATCACGGAGGACGTTTTCTGCTATAATATGAAATTAATGAATCGGAGTTAGACGCGATGCCGATATACGAATACCAGTGCACGAAGTGCCGCGAGGTCTGCGAGGTCCTGCAGAAGGCCAAGGACAAGCCGCTCGACAAGTGCCCCCATTGCGGCGGGGCCATGGTGAAGCGCATCTCCTCGCCGGCCATCCAGTTCAAGGGCAGCGGCTGGTACGTCAACGACTACGCCAAGAAGAGCTCCACGTCCTCCGGGACCAAGGCCGGAGTCCAAGTCCGGGCCGAAGGACGAAGCGAAAGCCGGGACGAAAACCGAAGCGAAGGCCGAAACGAAAGCGGAGCCCAAAGCCGCGTCCGGCGAGGCCGCCCCGGCCAAGCCCGACCGGCCGTCCAAATAACCGGCACACCGGAGGTCTTCGCCACCGGCGAAAGCTCGCCATGACAACACGCAGGGCCGTTTTCCTCGACCGCGACGGGACCCTCAACGAAGACACCGGTTACCCGTCCGATTTCCGCCAGATCCACATCTATCCGGACGCATTCGAGGCCGTCCGGCGGCTGCGACAGGCCGGTTTCGTCCCGGTCGTCGTCACCCACCAGTCCGGCGTCGGCCGCGGCTACTTCGACGCGCGGGACCTCGAGGCGCTCCACGCCCGGCTCCTCGCGGAGTTCGCCGGGCACGGCGCCCCGCTCGAAGGGGTCTACGCCTGCCTCCACGCGCCCGAGACCGCCTGTTCCTGCGCCAAGCCGAGGCCGGGCCTCGGGCTCAGGGCCGCGCGCGAGCTCGGGCTCGACCCCGGCGCGTCCTTCATGGTCGGAGACAAGCCGGACGACGTCCTGTTCGGCCTGAACATCGGCGCGACGCCCGTCCTCGTCCTCACCGGGTACGGCCGCGCCGCGGCGACCGCGCTCGAGGCCCGCGGCGTCCGGCCGGCCCACACGGCCCCCGGCGTCCTCGAAGCCGCGGAGTGGATCGTCCGGCAGGGAGGGCCGTCCGGCCATGGTCCGGTTTGACGACATCGTCGAAAAAGCCGAGACCTACATCGGCGAGAAGGACGTCGCCGTTCTCCGCAAGGCCTACGTCTTCTCCGGCCAGGCCCACAAGGGCCAGGTCCGCCGTTCGGGCGAACCCTATCTCAGCCACCCGCTCGAGGTGACCGCCTACCTCGCCGACATGAAGCTCGACCGGACGACGCTCGTCGCCGCCCTCCTCCACGATGTCCTCGAGGACACCGAGACGACGGCCGCCGGGCTCCGCGAAGCCTTCGGCAAGGAAGTCGTCGACCTGGTCGAAGGCGTGACCAAGATCAGCCGCGTGCAGGAGTCGTCGCCGGAGGTCCGCCGGGCCGAGACCATCCGCAAGATCATCCTGGCCATGACAGACGACATCCGCGTCATCTTCATCAAGCTGGCCGACCGGATCCACAACCTCAAGACCCTCCGCTTCCTCGACGAGGAGAGGCGGCGCCAGATCGCCCGCGAGACCCTGGACATTTACGCACCCATCGCCAACCGGCTCGGCATGGGCCGCATCCGGGCCGAACTCGAGGACCTGTCGTTCCGCTACGTCGCGCCCGAGGAATACGCCAAGATCGCCGCGGAGATGGACCCCCAGAGGAAGGCGGCCGAGACCGACCTGGGGGCCATGAAGCGGACCCTGGCCGAGGTCCTCGCGGGGAACGGCCTGCCGGCCGAGATCTTCTCCCGGGTCAAGCGGCCTTACAGCGTCTGGAGCAAGATGAAGCGGCGCGACATCGATTTCGACCAGGTGTTCGACTTCCTGGCCCTGCGCGTCATCACCGGCACGGTCAAGGACTGCTACGCCATCCTGGGCATCATCCACCAGCGCTGGCCGCACCTGCCCCAGCGCTTCCGCGATTTCATCGCCATGCCCAAGCCCAACCTCTACCAGGCCCTGCACACCACGGTCATCACCGAGGGCCGGAAGACCTTCGAGATCCAGATCCGGACCCGGGAGATGCACGACCTCGCCGAGAACGGCATCGCCGCCCACTGGCGGTACAAGGACGACGCGCCGCCCGCGCCGACCCAGGAGGACCGGCGCCTCCACTGGCTCCGGGAGATGGCCGCCCTCTTCGAAGAGCAGAAAAACCCCCGGGAGTACCTGAGGAGCCTGAAATCCAATCTTATCCCCGAAGAGGTCTACGTGTTCACGCCCAAGGGCAAGGTCGTCGACCTCCCGCCCGGGGCCACGGCCCTCGACTTCGCCTTCAAGATCCACACGGAGGTCGGACTCCACGCCTCCGGGGCCCGCGTCAACGGCACGGCCGCCGCGCTCAAGACCGTGCTCAAGACGGGGGACATCGTCGAGATCCTGACCGACGCCGGAAGATCTCCGACGCGGGCCATGCTGGCGGCGGCGACGACCGCCGGGGCCCGGCAGGATCTCCGCCGCTGGCTCAACGACCGGAGCCGGACGACGAGCGAAGCGCTCGGCCGGAAGCTATGGGAGAAAGAAACGGGCAAGTACGTCCTGCCGGCCGGACTGCGCCGCGAGGAAGCGCTCGCCGCGCGGCTCGGCGACCTGCTCGGCCCCCGCGTGCCGTCGCTGGACGAGTTCTACCGGCAGGTGGGGCTCGGCCGGATCGTCGTCGATCGCGCGTTCGTCGAGACGGTCTTCGGACCGGTTGCGCCGCGACGGCCCGGCTTCCTCGGCAAGGCGGCGGCCCGGATCGCGCCGGGGCCGGGCGCCGGCGTCCGGATCAAGGACATCGACGGGCAGATGATCAAGCTGGCGCAATGCTGCTCGCCCGTCAAGGGCGAGCCGGTCGTCGGCTACATCACCGCCGGCCGCGGATTGACCGTCCACTCCCTGCGTTGCCCGCTCGTCTCCAAGGAGATCCTCGACGGCCAGCGCCTGGTCGAAGTGACCTGGGACCCGTCGTTCGCCGGGACGTTCAAGGCCCGGCTGCTGGTCAAGACGCACGATACCCCCGGGGTGCTGGCCAAGGTGGCCACCGCCGTGGCGGGCCTCGAAGGGGACATCTCCAAAGCGGAGGCGTCGATGGCGTCGGAGGGGAAGGCGCGGATCACGCTGGACATCCGCATCCGGGACATCCGGCACCTCGAGGACATCTCGAAGCGGATCGCGGGCTTGAAAGAAGTCGTGTCGGTGGAACGGGTGTGAAGCCGCTTACGCGGCCTTGGCCACTTTGCCCGAACGCAGGCACCGGGTGCAAACCCAGATCTGGCGGACGCCCTTGGGCGTCTGGGCTTTGACCCGCTGAAGGTTCGGCTTCCACTTCTTCGGGGAGGCCTTGTGGGAATGGCTGACGCTATGCCCGAAAATGGGGCCTTTCTCGCAGATCTCGCAGACTTTCGGCATGGTCCTGTCTCTTTCGTCTCGATTTGAGCCGAATTTATACCACAAAATCCGCTCCGAGGCAAATGGCAACTGTCCCGCCCGCTTGACCGGGGCGGCGGATGGCCGTAATCTGATGACGAGGCCGGCATGAGGTTCAAAGCCATCATATCGCTCGCCGCCGTCGCGCTCTTCGCCGCGGGGAGCTGCGCGCGGTCGCCCGCTTCGGGCTTCCTGGCCGCGGGCCTCGCCTCGGCCCGGCAGGACGCCTGGGAGGAAGCCGCCCGCCAATGGGCCCAGGCCCTCGAGAAAGACCCCGGGTCGGCGGCGGCCCACAACAACCTCGCCGTCGCCTACGAACGGCTGGGCGCCTGGGAGGCGGCCGAACGGGAGTACGGGGAGGCCCTCCGACTCGCCCCGGACGAACCGACGATCAGGACGAACTACGCGGCCTTCAAGGCCCGGTTGGAGCGGCTCCGCGGGAGGATGCCGTGAGAGGCTTCGTCCCGTCGGCCCTCGCGGCCGCCCTTCTCGCGGGCGCGGCCTGCGGTTCCGGCGGGCCGGTCGGCGTCAGTCTGGATATGCCGGGTATCGCGGTCCTGCCTCCCGGCTCTTTCAGCGAGATCGTCGTGACCGATTTCGCCGATCCCGCTCCGCCGCCGGATTTCGCGCCCGGTCTCGAGCTCCCGAACTATCTGGCGGCGGAGATCGGCCGCGTGTTCGCGGGCCCGGTGTCGCGCGCACCGGTGCCCGCCGAAGCGGCGGCCGGTCCGGCCCCGCCCCCGTTCTGGAAAGAAAAGGGCGCCGGGTACGAAGGCGCTGTCTTCCTCACCGGTTCCGTCAGCCTCACCGGACAGGTGCGCAAAGCCGTCGATCGGGTCGTGCCCCTCGACCGTCTTTTCGACGCCTCCCGCAGCGGCTTGATCGAGCAGCTCCGTTGGACCATGGCCGTCGATGTCTTCCTCGTCTCCGCCGCGACGGGCGCGGTCCTCCACCGGACGAGTCTCCGGGAATACCGCGATTACAGCGAGCTCGACAAGCCGGTCGAGTTCGCCTTTTCGGATCTCTCCGACCGCATCCGCGCGCGCCTCTTCCCGGCCCTGCTCGGCACGTCGACGATCGAACGCCGGGCCCTGCTCCGCCGCTGACCGCCCGCTCTCTCTAAGCCCGACAAAAGGCAAGGTTTCCACAGGCTCTCCGGCCCGGGCCGGTTGCGATTTCGGGCCCGTTTTCGGCCGCTTTTCCGGCCTTTCCGGAGCCCGTGCGAGCCCCTCCGGAAGGCCCTTTTCCGGACCCCGCCGGGAGTTGCCGGAAGGCCGTTTTCCCCATAAAAAAAAGCTTGTATTGCCCTCATCGGAGTGCTATCATTCACGGGCCTTTCCCGGACGGATGCCTTCCCGGGATAGGATTTTCCACAGATGTGGAAAAATCTGTGGAAAAAGCAGCGGCTTTCATGGAACTGAAAGATAATCAAAACCCTTGGAGTGAGATCCTCCGGGCCATCGAGGCCAAGATCGATCCGAACTCCTTCGAGACGTGGTTCGAACCGACGACGTTCATCGGCCGGGACGAGGACCGTCTCTACATCAAGGTCCCGAATTCCTATTTCCGGGACTGGCTGTCCTTCCATTATTCGAACGTCATCGCCGATTGCTGTCGCGAGATCTTCGCCAAGGTCTTCGATATCCGCTACATCCACGAGGACACGCCCGCGGTCTTCATGCGACGTTCGCCCGACGACCGGAAGACGAAGCAGGGGCAGCCCGTCAACCCCAACCTCAATCCCAATTACACCTTCGAGCATTTCGTCGTCGGGAGCTGCAACCAGTTCGCCCACGCGGCCGCCACGGCCGTGGCCAAGAGCCCGGCCAAATCCTACAATCCCCTCTACATCTACGGCGGGGCCGGTCTCGGCAAGACCCACCTCATGAACGCCATCGGGCATTTCTGCCTCCAGCAGAGCGGGCGGAACAAGGTCCTCTACGTCACGACCGAGAAGTTCATGAACGATCTCGTCACACACCTCCAGTACGGCAAGGTCCTGGAGTTCCGCGAGAAATACCGGAGCGTCGACATCCTGCTCATGGACGACATCCACTACCTTGCGGGCCGGGAGCGGACGAAGGAGGAGTTTTTCCACACCTTCAATCACCTCTACGACAGCCAGAAGCAGATCGTCATCTCGAGCGATTGCCCGCCCAAGGAGATCCCCCACCTCGAGGAGCGCTTCCGCTCCCGTTTCGAGTGGGGCCTGATCGCCGACCTGAAGCCGCCGGACATCGAGACGCGCATCGCCATCCTCAAGAAGAAGGCCGAGGCCGAGGCGGTCTCCCTGCCCGACAGCGTCGCCCTTTACGTGGCGGACAAGGTCCAGTCCAACATCCGCGAGCTCGAGGGCTACCTGCGCCGGGTCATCGCCTACGCCTCGCTCAAGGGCGAAAGGATCGACCTCGACCTGACCAAGGAAGCCCTCAAGGGCCTGCTCGACACGTCGGCCTCGATCATCACTGTGGAAAAGATCCAGAAACTCGTCTGCCACGAGTTCAAGATCAAGGCCGCCCAGCTCAAGTCGAAGAACAATTCGCCCAAGGTGGCCTTCCCCCGTCAGATCGCCATGTATCTGGCCAAGGAATTGACGAGCGCGTCGCTGCCCGAGATCGGCAAGAAATTCGGTGGAAAACACCACACGACCGTCATCCACAGCGTCCGCAAGATCGACAAGATGCGCACCGACGATCCCGAATTCAACAAACAAATCAACACGTTCATCGCCCTGATCCAATGAGGATACACAGCGGCTTGGCGGAGATTCCCACATTTGCACCGGACTTTATTGTTTCTCTTCTTGATTTAACCTTTTATTATGAATTAAATAATAAGAATAAAAGGAACCTGGAAAGAAAGGTGAAGACATGAAATTCTCCATCCCCAAGGGAACGTTCCTGGCCGAACTCCAGATACTCCAGGGCATCGTCGAAAAACGGAACACCATGCCCATCCTGGCTAACATCCTGATGAACGTCTCGCCGTCGGATATCGAGCTGACGGGAACGGACCTCGAGGTCGGGATGAGAACGCACCTGGGGGCGGAGATCGAGAGGCCCGGGGCGATCACCGTCAACGGCAAGAAGATCTTCGAGATCGTCAAGTCGCTGCCGGAGGGCCAGACGGTCCGCGTCGAACTGAAGGACGAGACGCTCGACATCCAGGCGGGGGAGAGCGAGTTCAAGATCCTCTGCCTGGCCAAAGAGGATTATCCCCAGGTCCCGGACGCCAAGTTCGAAAAGGGCATCGACCTGCCCCTCCAGGACTTCAAGGACATGATCGACCGGGTCTTCTACGCCATCACCCAGGAGCAGCGCTACTATCTGAACGGGGCGCTGCTGTCGTTGAAGAACCGTCAGATGGAGCTCATCAGCACGGACGGCCACCGGCTCTCCTACACGAAGAAGGCTCAGGACGGGCTGAAGATCGAGAAGGACATCAGCGTCATCGTCGCCAAGAAGACCCTGAGTGAGATCCGGAAGCTCGAGGACGAGACGGCCGCCTTCGACCTCGACGAGAACAACCTCTTCTTCAAGGTCGGACCGCGGACCCTCATCTCCCGGATCATCGAGAGCAAGTTCCCCAATTACCAGGCCGTCATCCCCAAGGACAACCCGGGCCGCCTGGTCGTCCCCCGCGAGGAGCTGGCCGGCGCCATCCGCCGGGTCTCGTTGCTGTCCGCGGAACGGTCCAAGGGGATCAAGTTCACCATCGAGAAGAACCGCATGCGGCTGTTCTCCTCCAATCCCGAGATCGGCGAGGCCCGCGACCGGCTGGCCGTCGAGTACAAGGGCCAGGACCTGGAGATCGGGTTCAACGCCCAGTACCTGCTGGACTTCCTCACGGCCGTCGGCACGGAGAAGGTCGTCTTCGAGGTCAAGGACGAGAACAGCGCCGTCCTCATCAAACCGGACGGCGAGGACGCCATCACGAACCTCTACGTCCTCATGCCGATGAAGATCTGACCGGGCCCCTGCTAAGGGGATCCGGAGAAGAAGTTCTCTTCCCGATTCCGGGAGGTCCCTCTCTCCGGCTTCGCTCGGGAATCGCCTCTCGCTCCCCGGCCCCCCGGGGAACCAGTTTGCACGGTTCCCCCCCGCTGCGCGGGTCCCCTCCTCCAGCAACGGGGATCTTCGAGGCGAATTCCCTCGCCGCCTCGCGAGGGACACCCGGAAATGGGAGAAGAACCGAAGAAAGCCCCCATCCGAAGATTAATATGGGATGGAGGCTATTGAACGGATCGAGGGCTCAGACTTTCGGCTCGGCCGGCGCCGCAGCCGGGGCCGCAGGGGCCGCAGGAGCGGCCGCCTTGGGCTTGAGCACGGCCCGGACGTAAACCCAGTCCCTTTTCAGCTTGTGGCGGTCGTCCGTGGCGATCTCGAACAGGCTGTCGATCTGCATGGCCTTGGGGGTCGTCGGGCAGGAATCGACGCACTGGGCGCAGTGGATGCAGCGGTCGTTGTGGATGACCATGCGGAAGCGCTTCGCGGCCGGATCGACGTCGGTGATCTCGATGGCCTCGGCCGGGCAGTCGCGCTCGCAGGCCTTGCAGACGATGCACATGTCGGGGTTGAGGAAGGGGGTGCCGCGGAAATCCTTGGGGACGGCGGTCTTCTGGAAGGGATAGTCGACCGTGGCCGGCTTCTTGAAGAAGTTGCGCAGGAGCTCGGGCAGAAAGACGGCGATCTTCATGGCAGGAATCCCTTCAGCAGGATCGTGATCAGAAGCTGCAGGACGGCCAACGGGGCCATGACCTTCCAGGCGAAGGAGACGACCTGGTCGATACGGATCCGCGAGGTCAGGGCCCGGAGGAGCGACAGCAGGAAGATGATGAAGAGGGTCTTGACCACGAAGTGGAGGAACCCGACGATCGCTCCGCCCGGGAAGCCGCCCAGGAAGACGGCCGCGAGGAGGCCGCTGGCGACGACGAGCTCGATGTCGAAGGTCAACCGGAACAGGGCCAGCTTTTTGCCCGAGTACTCGGTGAACGTGCCGCCGACGATCTCGGTCTCGGCGTGGGGGATGTCGAAGGGCGTCCGCTCGAGCTTGGCCTGGACGGCGATGAGGGCGATGAGGAAGCCGGGCAGGTTGGCGAGCAGGAGCAGGGGCCGGGCCTGGTAAAAGGCCGCGATCTCGGCCAGCCGCCAGGAGTCGGCCAGGATGGCCGGGCCGAGGACGGCCATGAAGAGCGGCACCTCGTAGCCGAAGAGCATGGTCAGGACGCGCGAAGCGCCGATCGTCGAGAAGAGATTGGTCGACGACCAGCCGGCCAGGAAGAGGACGAGCGTGGGCAGGCTGAGGAGGTAGAGGATGACGATGATGTCGCCGGGGAAGGACGTCCAGCCCGGGACGAGCAGGTCGAAGTTCCAGACGGGCAGGAGCAGTCCCGCCGTCGCGACGACGGCCAGGCCGATGACGGGCAGGACCGAGAAGACCTTCTTGTCCGCGGCCTCGGGGACGACGTCCTCCTTGGCCATCAGCTTGAAGAAGTCGGCGATGGGCTGGAGCAGTCCGAAGCGGCCCGTGTGGGTCGGCCCCATCCGGTTCTGCAGCCTGGCGTAGGCCTTGCGGTCGAACCATTCGCAGAAGGTCGAATAGGCGAACAGGAACAGCAGCCCGGGATAGACCAGCAGATAGAGGAAGGTTCTCACAACGGCCATACCGCATTCCTTTTCACGCCGGCGTTGAGGGGACGGGCCAGCGCCTGCCGGCGCAGGTCGCTCATCCGGACGACGGATTCCTCGCCGTTCCGGGCGCCGATCAGGGTCACGGTCCGCTCGGCGCAGCAGATGCAGGGATCGATGGCGGCGAAGATGAGGGGGATGTCGGCGATGAAGCCGTTCCGGAGCATCTCCACCGTGGCCGGGTAGTTGCCGAGCGTCGGGGCCCGGACCTTGAGACGCTCGGGCTTGTCCGTCCCGTTGGCTTTGATGTAGTGGATGTTCTCGCCGCGGGGGGCCTCGTAGCGGCTGACGACCTCGCCGGGCTTGGCCTTGCGGGGGGCCTTGCAGGCGATGTCGCCGTCCGGCAGGCCCTTGATCATCTGTTCGATCATGTTGTAGGACTCGAGGAGCTCGTTGACGCGGACGACGACCCGGCCGAGGACGTCGCAGGTGTCGGCCGTGCAGACCTTGAAGTCGAGCTCGTCGTAGACCGCGTACGGGTCCTCCTTGCGGACGTCCCGGGCGACGCCGGAGGCCTTGGCCACGGGGCCGGTGGCGCAGAGGGACACGGCCTGCTCCTTGCTGAGCATGCCGACCCCGGCGATCCGGGCCACGAAGCTCGGCTCGGTGGCGCCGAGGCGGAAGTAGTACTCGCTGCGCTTGCGCAGGGTGGCCACGCCTTCGAGGATCTTCGCCTTCTGGCCCTCGTCGAGGTCGCGGCGGACGCCGCCGATCGTGTTGATGGCGTAGTGGACGCGGTTGCCGCTGATCATCTCGAGCAGGTCCATGACGATCTCGCGGTCCCGCCAGGTGTACATGAAGAACGAGTCGAAGCCGGCCTCGTGCCCCGCGACGCCGAGCCAGAGGAGGTGGCTGTGGACGCGCTCGAGCTCGGAGACGAGGTAGCGGATGTAGAGGCCCCGCTTGGGCGGCGCGAGCTCCATCAGCCTCTCGGCGCCCTGGACGAAGCAGGTGGCGTGGGAGTGGGAGCAGATGCCGCAGATGCGCTCGGCGAGGTAGATGTTCTGGGTCCAGTTCTTGTCCTCGGCCACCTTCTCGACGCCGCGGTGGTTGTAGCCGAGGCGGATGTCGACGCCGGTGATGACCTCGCCCTCGACGGTCATGCGCAGGCTGATCGGCTCCTTGAGGGCCGGGTGCTGGGGTCCGATGGGGATCTCGAAGCTCATGACTCGCCTCCGGGGATGACTTCCTGGGGCCGGACGTGCTTCCAGTCCTTCCGCATCGGATACTGCCCGTCGGGCCAGTCGTCCGGCAGGTTGAGCCGCCGGCCGTCGGGGATGCCCTCGACGACGACCCCGAACATCTCCTGGAGCTCCCGCTCGTAGAGGACGGCCCCGGGGATGACGCCGCAGATGCTGGGGAAGCGGGGGTCGGACCTCGGGACCGCGGTCCGGACGTGGATCGTCGTGACCGGAGAGGCGAAGTGGTACAGGAACTCGAAGGCCTCCCCCGTGTCCAGGCCGGTGATCGTGGACAGGAAGGCGCAATCGTACTTGTCGCGGAGCAGGGTCACGGCCGGGACGAGGTCCGCGGTCGCGACCTTGAAGAAGATGCGCCGGACGGCGGGATTCGTGAGCTCGAGGGCCCTCGCCCCGAGGTCCCGCTTCAGGCTTTCGACGATGTCGGTGTCGGACATGGCGTTTCCTTGTTCCCTAGAGTTTGCCGAGCAGCTTGACCACGCCGTCGACGATGGCGTCGGGGCGGGCCGGGCAGCCTGGGACGTACATGTTGACCGGGATGACCTGGTCGATGCCGCCGAGGATATTGTACGCCCCGCGGTAGACGCAGCCGGACATGGCGCAGGCGCCCACGGCGATGACGAACTTCGGATTGGGGGTCTGTTCGTAGATGCGGATGATCCGCTCCCGCATCTGGCGGGTGACGGGGCCGCTGGCCACGATGACGTCGGCGTGGCGCGGGGTGGCCTTGAGCAGGACGCCGAACCGCTCGACGTCGAAGCGCGGGGTCAGGGCGGCGACGATCTCGATGTCGCAGGCGTTGCAGGCGCCCGAGTTGAGATGGAGGATCCAGGGCGACTTGATCCTGGACCACCGGGTGAGCTTGTTGAGCATGTTAACTCCTCGTGACCAGGGACAGCACGGACAGGAAGATCATGACCAGGTAGAAGATGGCGAAGAAGGCGATGGTCCCGTCGGGCACGGTGGCGATGACGAGGACGGCGACGTGCATGATGGTGAAGAACAGGGCGATGAAGAAGAAGAGGCGGTAGCCGAACTGGACCTTGACGCCGGGCAGGTTCTCGCCGCAGGCGTAGGTCGAGATCTTGCCCGCGGTCCGGTCGGGCTTGGGCGCCATGCCCCGGCCCAGGGCGTAGAGGCCGAAGGCCGCGCCGAGGAAGAAGAGGAAGGCGACGGGGGGAGAGAGAAGGACGCCGATTCCTGTCATGGCTTACCCTTTCAGCTTGGCCAGCCCGCGGATGTCCAGGCTCCTGGTCGTGCGGTAGACGTTGATGATCAGGGCCAGGGCCGTGGCCACGAGGCTGACCTCGATGACGATGTAGGTGATGACCAGCGCCTGGGCCGTCAGGATGCTGCCCTTGGCGAAGCCGGTCGAGAGGAGGAGCAGGCTGATGCCCTTGCCGATGACCTCGATGCAGATGAAGAGCTTGATGAGGTTGCGCTTGAGCAGGAGCCCGAGGATCCCGGCCAGGACCAGGGCCGCGGCGAAGAACGCGTAATAGAACCAGGTGTTACTCATGTTTGTCGCCTTTGCGGAACAGGGCCAGGACGGCGAAGACACCGGCCAGGATGACCGCGATCTGGCCGACGAGGTCGAGCGTCCGGCCCTTCCAGAGGACCTCGCCGAAGGTGCCGGTCTCGGCCCCGGAGGCCAGGGCCGGGATCTTCCCGAGCAGGCTCTTCATGACCAGGGCGTCGATGACGACGAAGACCACGAAGAAGAGCGGGAAGACCCAGTTGGCCAGCCGGGATTCGCGGACCTCGTCGCCCTTGTGGACCAGGGTGATGGTCAGGATGAAGAGGACCGTGATCAACCCGGCGACGACGGAGATCTCGAAGACCCCGGCGTACGGCGCGTTCATCCGGAAGAAGATGATGCCCAGCAGCAGGCTGGCCACGGCCAGGGAGACGGCCGACTTGAGCAGGTCGCTGAGCAGGATGGCCAGGACCGAGAAGAGCACCACACCGATGAGAAGGGCTGTTTGCAGGATCATCGTCTAAAATCCCCACGATCCGGTCACGGCGTGGACCCCGTCCGCGAGCACGTCGGCGGCGGGCTGGATCCAGGTCGTGACGGTCGACGAGAAGAGAATGCCGATCCCCACGCAGAGGAGGGCCAGGAGGACGGTGGCGGCCGTCATCCAGAACGGCGCCTCCTTGACGGCCGCCCACTTCTCGTTGAGCTTGCCGAAGAAGGCCTTCCTCTGCATGATCAGGTAGTACCAGAGGGTCAGGACCGAGGCCAGGACGGCGATCACGGCGAAGACCGGATGGCCGGCCTGGACGAGGGCCACGATGATGAGCAGCTTCGACCAGAAGCCGTTGAGCGGCGGGACGCCGGCGATCGACAGCGAGCCGATGAGGTTCGTCACCGCCGTGACCGGCATGCGCTTGGCCAGGCCGCCCATGTCGTCCATGTCCCGGGTGCCTGTGGCCTGCTGGACGGAGCCGCTGGTCAGGAACAGGAGCCCCTTGGCCAGGGCGTGGTTGAAGAGGTGGAAGAGCCCGCCGGCGATGCCGAGCGGGGTCCCGATGCCGATGCCCAGGACGACGTAGCCGACCTGGCTGATCGAGGAGTAGGCCAGCATCCTCTTCATGTCCTTCTGGCCGAGGGCCAGGAAGGCGGCCACGACCATCGACACCGTGCCGAGGAGCATCAGGACCCCGGACAGGGCCGGGGTCAGGCCGAAGACGCCGAAGAAGATCCGGGTCATGGCGTAGACGCCGGAGACCTTGATCAGCAGGCCCGACAGGACGGCCGAGATGGGCGCCGGGGCCGAGGGGTGGGCGTCGGGGAGCCAGGCGTGGAAGGGGACGAGGGCCGCCTTCAGCCCGAAGCCCAGGATGAAGAAGGCGGCGGCGACGCCGACGACGGCGCCGGCGTTGAGCTCCTTCAGGGCGATGGCCACGGCGGCGAAGTCGAGGCTGCCGGTCATCCCGAAGATGACGGCGATCGCGGCCACGACGAAGGCCGAGGCGACGACCGAGAGCATCAGATACTTGAAAGCCGCTTCGAGCTCGTCCCGGCCGAGACCGTAGGCGACGAGGGCGTAGGAGGCGACGGCGGCCACCTCGAGGAAGATGTAGACGCTGAAGAGGTCGGTGGACAGGACGAGGCCGTTCATGCCGGCGATCATGACCAGGTACAGCGCGTAGTAGTTGCCCTTGGCCCCGTAGTGCTCCATGTAGTCGATGGAGAACAGGGACGCGGCGAGCCCGACGAGGGAGATGGCCACCAGCATGAACAGGCTGAACCCGTCCAGGGCCAGCCGGATGTTGACGGCTTCGCCGAGCCAGGGGGACTGCTGGAGGACGGGGCCGCCGGCGATGAGGGCCCGCCCGGCGACCGCGCCGTAGACGAGGAGGAAGAGCATGGTCGCGTTGGCCAGCAGGTCGGGGAGGACGCGCCGGGAGAGCTTGCCGACGAGCGGGAGGATACCCGCCACGACGAGCGGAAGGACGACGAAGAGTATGATCAACGCTCCTCCTCTCTATTTCGCGAGCAGGCCGATGAGGCCCGCGACGATGATCAGGCCGGCCAGGCACCAGGCGAGGTAGTTCGCGTAGTGCCCGTTGTGGGCCTTCTTCAGGATGCCGATGAATTTCTTGCCGGTGACGGTGACGACCTTCTCGATAGACGAAGTCGATGGGCCGGTCGACGGCCTTGAACAGGAACGTCGACAGCCCCTGGAGGACCTTGACGCCCTGCTCGTAGGGATCGAACACCCGGGCTTCGGCCCAGTCGTAGAGCTGATGGACGACGGGGAGCTTGTGGACGGGCTCGGAGGCCAGGTAGGCCTTGCGTCCGCCCTTCAGGAAGCCGTAGCGGTGGAGCAGGAAGGCCAGGACGAGGCAGGCGATGGAGATGAGCGCGACCGGGTTGAAGACGGCCAGGGCGTGGCTCGCGAAATCGAGATGCGCGCCGGCCTCGGCGTGGGGCGCGACGATCGGCGTGATGAACAGGGTCAGGGGCAGCTTGTTGTAGACGCCGAACAGGATGCACAGGCCGGCCAGGACGAGGATCGGGACGACGATGGCCGGCTGGTTTTCCCTGACCGCGGGGACCTCGCGCGTCCGCTCGCCGAAGAACACGGAGTGGCCGGCCTTGAGGAACGAGGCGAAGGTGAAGATGGCCCCGACCCAGGCGGCGATGGCGAAGACCGTGTACCCCGATTCGAGGGCGCCGTGGAAGATCATCTCCTTGGAGACGAAGCCGTTGAGGGGCCAGACGCCCGAGATGGCCAGGGCGCAGACGGTGAAGCCGAAGGCCGTGAGCGGCATCTCCTTGCGCAGGCCGCCGAGCTTCTTCAGCTCGGTCGTCCCGGTCCGGTGCTCGACCGAGCCGGCGCTCAGGAAGAGGCCGCTCTTGTACATGGCGTGGTTGATCATGTGGAAGAGGCCGCCGGCGATGCCGACGGGGATGGCCGTCCCGATGCCCGAGGATCATGTAGCCGACCTGGCTGATGGCGTGGTAGGAGAGGAGCCGCTTGAGGTCCTTCTGGATGAGGGCCATGAGCACGGCCAGGACGATGGTCACCGCGCCGACGATCATCATCATGACAGACAGGCCGCCGCCCGGCCGGATCTTGAAGAAGTCGAGGGAGATGCGGGCCAGGAGGTAGATGCCCGAGGAGCTTCTCGAAGGCGGCCGGCAGGAAGGCCATGAAGGTCACCGGCGCGTCGGTTGCCGGCGTCGGGGATCCAGGTGTGGAACGGCATGGCCCCGGCCTTGCCCGCGGCCCCGACGAACATCAGGACGAAGGCGGCGGCGGCGAGGCCGACGGGTTCGACGGCGATCTCGGACATGGTCGCCGTGCCGCTCGCGGTCCAGAGCAGGCCGATGCCGAGGATCATCGAGAAGTCGCAGAAGCCGCTGATGAGCAGGGCCTTGACCGCCGTCCGGCCCGAGGTCGGGCGGCCGCCGATCGTGATCAGCCCGTACAGGGTGACGAGCAGGCCCTCCCAGAAGAAGACCAGGGGGACGAAATTGTTGGCCAGGACCGCGCCGTTGGCGAACGCGGCGGTCAGGAAGACGTAGGCCATGAATTCCCGGGACCGCGGCGCGTCCTTCATCTTGGCCGTCGCGTAGACGGTGATCAGGAGGAGGAAGCCGGCCAGGGCCAGCAGGATGAAGCTCGAGAAATGGTAGAGCCGCAGGTCGAAGTCGATGCCCAGGCCGAGCCAGGGGACGGCGAAGCGGAGGTCCTTCAGCGAGAAGAAGACGAAGCCGTAATAGAGCAGGACCGCCGCTCCGGCGACCGCCAGGACGTCGCGGAGGAGCCGCAGCGCCCGGGGCAGCAGGAGCAGGACGACGGCGAGCAGAGCCGGGAGGAGGATGGGCAGGAGGAGCATTTTGGGCGTCATCGGAGCCACCAACTCATCTGAGTCGTCGCGATGTTGGTCAGCTTCATCGGCCAGGAGACGAGGAGCCCGGCCGCCAGGCTGAGCACGGCCAGGGCGGCGACGACAAAGACCATGGATTTCGTCTTCTCGGGGGCCGGGTGTTTGGCCTCACCCAGGAAGACCATCGAGAAGACCTTGAAGCAGGTAGATACATCGTCAGGACGGCGGTGAACAGGGCGGCGGCCGCGAGCCAGACCTGGCCCGCCTGCACGGTGCCCACGATGACCAGGAACTTGGAGAAGAACCCGCCGAACGGCGGGATGCCGATGACGGAGAAGGCGCAGACCAGGAAGGCCACGGCCGTCACGGGCATGGTCTTGATGAGGCCGCCCATCTCCCGGATGTCCTTGGTGTGGACGGCGTGGATGACGATCCCGGCGCAGAGGAACAGGCCGGCCTTGGCCAGCCCGTGCATCAGGATGAAGAGGAGCGAGCCGGAGACGCCCGCGGCGTTCATCATGCTGAAGCCCAGGAAGATGTAGCCGATCTGGCTGACCGTCGAGTAGGCCAGGATCCTCTTGAGGTCGTTCTCGACGGCCGCGGCGCCGGCCGCGACCAGGCTGGAGAAGACGACCAGGATGGGGATGGCCTGCTGCCAGCCCTCGGGCAGGCGGAAGGTGTAGAGGAACAGGCGGGCGAAGGCGTAGACGCCGATCTTGACCAGGACGGCGGCGTGGAGCAGGGCCGTGACCGTCGACGGCGCGACGCCGGCGTCGGGCAGCCAGGTGTGGAGCGGCACGGTGGCCGACTTCGAGAACAGGCCGAAGAGGATGAGCAGGACGGCCGTCCCGGGGATCATCGTCCCGCGCATGGCCGTGATGTCGAACGTGTTGGTGATGCCGTAGATCTGGATGAAGCCCAGGAGCATGACCACGGCGCCGAAGAAGGTCAGCAGGAAGGCCTTGTCGGCCTTGCGCACGTGGGCCGGCTCCCGGTAGAAGCCGATGAGCCGCCAGCAGGCGATGGCGATGATCTCCCAGAAAAGATAGATGAAGATGAGGTTCCCCGAGAAGACCAGGCCCATCATCGATCCGATGAAGAGCACGACCATCAGGTAGTATTCGCTCTGATTCTCCTCGCGGCGGATGTAGCCGAGCGAGTAGACGACGATGAAGAAGCCGATGAAGGACGACACGGCGGCCATGAAGACCGACAGGGGATCGACGACGAGGATGAAGTCGAAGCCTCGGAACAGGGGCTGGCGCAAGACCAGCTCCCCCCCCCGGAGAGCGAAGGGGAGGAGGGTGAGCGGCAGAACGGCCGTGATTCCGCTCACCAGGACGGCCCAAACCGACCGGACGCGCCGGCCGAGAAGCCCGGCGAGCGGGACGGCGAACGAGCCGAGGATGGGGATGAGGATCGTGAGGAGGACGGTTGTTTCGACGTTCATGGGTCGCGCTGCCTTCCTTAATTTGAAGCAAAAGTATAGTGGCGGGCTAGAGGGATGTCAAGGATTTCCACATCCCGTCCTCAGTTTTTGAACAGGGTTTTCCAGAGAGACAAATCCGTTGCTTTTTAGCCCGGAATGTAGGATAAAAAGGGCATTCCGCCGAAGAGAGGAAACGCCATGCCCATCGAGATCCGCGAGGTCAAGTCGCGCCGTGACCTCAAGACCTTCATCTACCTGCCCGAGAAGATCCACGCCGGCCACAAGAACTGGGTCCACCCGCTCTTCACGGACGACTGGAAGTACTTCGACAGCAAGAAGAACAAGGCCTTCGCCTACTGCGACACCGTCCTGGCCCTCGCCTGGAAGGACGGCCGCCCCGTCGGCCGGGTCATGGGCATCGTCAACCACCGTTACAACGAGCACCGGAACGAGAGGACGGCCCGCTTCGGCTTCCTCGAGACCCCCGAGGACCGGGAGATCTTCCGGGCCGTCCTGACCTTCGTCGAGGACTGGGCCCGGGCCAAGGGCATGACCAAGATCGTCGGTCCGTACGGCTTCTCCGATCAGGACCCCGAGGGCTTCCTCATCGAAGGCTTCGATCACCGGGCCACGATCGCCACCTACTACAATTTCGAGTGGATGCCCCGGTGGCTCGAGGAGGCGGGCTACGCCAAGGACAACGACTGGTTCGTCTACAAGCTCGACGTGCCCGACGAGCCGCCCGAGACCTACAAGAAGATCTACGAGCGGCAGATGAAGCGCGGCACCTACGAGATCCTCGAGTTCAAGACGCGCAAGGAGATCAAGCCCTGGGTGCGGCCCATCCTGGCCCTCATGAACGAGTGCTATATGGCCGAGAACATCTACGGCTACGCCCCGCTCGAGGAGCAGGAGATGGACGACCTGGCCCGGCGCTTCCTGCCCATCCTCGACCCCCGCTTCGTCAAGGCCATCCGGAAAGACGGTGAGGTCATCGCCTTCATCATCGCCATGCCGGACATGACCGAGGGCATCGTCAAGGCCAGGGGCCGGCTCCTTCCCTTCGGCTTCTTCTGGGTCCTCCGGGCCGCCCGGAAGACGAAACAGCTCGATCTCCTGCTCGGGGCGATCAAGGAGAAATACCGGGGCCAGGGTCTGACCGCGCTCATGGGCATCAAGGTCCTTCTCGCGGCCTCGGAGGCCGGCATGAAGGTCATCGACACCCACCACGAGATGGAAACCAACCTCAAGGTCCGGGCCGTGATGGAGGGGATGGGCGGGAAGATCTACAAGAAGTTCCGGGCCTTCTACAAGATGCTGTAAGGCTGCCCTATTTCGCGTCGGCCCAATTGGGGCCGAACCCCAGCCGGACCTTGAGCGGGACGCGGAGCTCGGCGACGCCCTCCATCGCCTCGCGGACGAGCGGCTCGACCGCGGCCTTTTCCTTCACCGGGACCTCGAAGACGAGCTCGTCGTGGACCTGGAGGATCATGCGCGTCCGCAGCTTCTTCTTGTCGATCGCCTCGGCCGCGCGAAGCATGGCCACCTTGATGATGTCGGCCGCCGACCCCTGGATGGGATTGTTGAGGGCGATGCGGCGGCCGGCCTGCTGGATGTTCCGGTCCGGCACGCGCAGCTCGGGCACCTGGCGCTGCCGGCCGAAGAGCGTCTCGGAATATCCCCGCTCGCGGGCCTCGTCGACGACCCGGTCCAGGTATTCGCGGACCTGCGGCCGCTCGGCGAAGTAGCGGTCGATGAACTTCTGGGCTTCGCCGGTGGAGGTCCCCAGCTCGCGGGCCAGGGAGAACGCCGACGTCCCGTAGATGATGCTGAAGTTGATGATCTTGGCCCGGCGCCGGGCGTCCTCCCCGGCGGCGTCCCCGAAGACGAGCCGGGCGGTCTCCTCGTGGACGTCGCGGTCCTCGAGGAAGGTCTCGGATCAGCGTCTCGTCCCCCGAGAGATGGGCCAGGACGCGGAGCTCGATCTGGGAGTAATCGGCCGTGAGGAGCAGGTGTCCCTCGTCCGGGACGAAAGCCCGGCGAAAGCGCGTGCCCCAGGGGCCCCGGGCCGGGATGTTCTGGAGGTTCGGCTCGCTCGACGACAGCCGCCCGGTCGAGGCCACGGTCTGATTATAAGAAGTATGGATGCGGCCCGTGGCCGGGTCGATCAGGGCGGGCAGGGCGTCGGCGTAGGTGGATTTGAGCTTGGCCATCTGCCGGTATTCGAGGACGAAGCCGACCATCGGATGGAGCTCGGCCATGTCCTCGAGGACGTCGACCGACGTGGAATAGCCCTTGGTGATCCGGGTCCGCCGGGCCGGAGCGAGGCCCAGCTTATGGAAGAGCACGTCGGCGAGCTGGCGGGGCGAGTTGATGTTGAAGGCCCCGCCGGCCAGGGCGTGGATCTCCTTCTCCAGCCGCTTGAGCTCTCCTTCGAGCTCTTTGGACATGGCCTTCAGGACCGCCGGGTCGACCCGCACGCCCAGGATCTCCATCCGGGCCAGGAGGCCGATGAGGGGCCGCTCGATCTCTTCGTAGAGCCGGTCGAGCTTCCTTTCCCTGACCTTGTCCCACAGCAGCCGGCCGAGCTCGAGGGCTGAGCGCGGCGTCCTGGCAGGCGTACGGGGCGGCCCGCTCGACCGCGACCTTGTCCATCGTCAGCCCGTTCTTACCCTTGCCGGCGACCTCTTCGTACGGCGTCTTGGCCTCCCGGAGGTAGTGGAGGGCCAGCTTCTCGAGCCCGTGCCGGCCCCAGTTCGGCTCGAGAAGGTAGGACAGGACCATCGTGTCGCGGTCCAGGCCGGCCAGGCGGACGCCCTCGCGCTCGAGGACGATCAGGTCGTATTTGACGTTCTGACCCGTCTTGCGGACCTTGGCGTCCTCGAGAACGGGCTTGAGGATCTCCAGGGCGCGCTTCTTGGAGATCTGGGCCGGGACGCCGAGGTAGTCGTGGCCCACGGGGACGTAGTACGCCTCGCCCGGAACGAGGGAAAAGGACATCCCGACGAGACGGGCCCGGGTGGGGGCGGGGCTGTCGGTCTCGGTGTCCAGGGCCACTTCGCCGGCCGCGGCGATCCGGGCGGCCAGGGCCCGGAGCTCCCCTTCGTCGAGGACGGTCTCGAAGGTCTTCTCCGATACCCGGGAGCACTTCAGGAAATCCGGGAGGAGCGAGGAGAACTCCAGCTCGCCGAACAGGCGCACGGTCTCCTGTTCGTCCGGCGCCTGGACGGCGTAGCGGTCGAGGTCGAGGGGGACGTCGAGGTCGCGGCAGACCGTGACC
Source organism: uncultured bacterium (assembly GCA_963743755.1). Taxonomy (GTDB): domain Bacteria; phylum Acidobacteriota; class Aminicenantia; order Aminicenantales; family Saccharicenantaceae; genus RBG-16-66-30. Next base: position 1,015,265 of record CAVUQU010000004.1, on the reverse strand, counting down.
AGCCGGCGGCTGAGCTCGAGGACGGCCCGGTTCTGTTCGATCTTTTCCTTGACGCGGGGATTCTTGACCCGGTCGAGATTCCCGAGCAGGTTGTCGAGGCTCCCGAATTCCCCGATGAGGGACTTGGCCGTCTTCTCGCCGATGCCGGGGACGCCGGGGACGTTGTCCGAGGCGTCGCCCCAGAGGGCCAGGACGTCGACGACCGCGGCCGCCCCGGCCCCGAAGACCTCTTCGACGTTGCTCTCGTCGACGGTCATCTCCCTGGACGGGTTCCACACGGACGTCGTCCGGTCGATGATCTGGAGCAGGTCCTTGTCCGTCGTGACGACGACGGTCCGGAGGTCCCGGGCCGCGGCCCGGACGGCCAGCGTGGCCAGGACGTCGTCGGCCTCGTACCGCTCGAACTCGGCCGTGGCGATCCGCAGGGCGCCCAGGACCTCCTTCAGCTTGGGGACCTGTTCGGCCAGGTCGTCCGGCATGGGCTTGCGCTGGGCCTTGTATTCGCCGTAGGCCTCGTGCCGGACGGTCGGCCCCTTGACGTCGAAGACGACGCCCAGGTAGTCGGGTTTCTCCTGGTCGAGGAGCTTGCGGAGCGAGGCGAGGAATCCGTAGATGGCCCCGGTCGGAAAGCCGCGGGAGTTGGCCAGTCCCCGGACGGCGTAGTAGGAACGATAGAGGAGGGAATTCCCGTCGATGAGGAAAAGCCGGGCCGGGCTCAGTCGTACCTGCCTTCGACGATCTGTCCGAGGATCGTCTTGTGCTGCTCCTCCATCAGGCGCTCGATCCGGTCCTTGACGTCGGGCTCGGCGGCGAAAGCCGTGTAGAAGGTCCGCTTGGAGGAGAGGAGCCGCCCGGACTTGTAGATCAGCGATTCGACGTATTGGGCGCCGAGGCCCTTGTCCTGGGTTTGGACGATGTAGGCTTCCCCCCTGAAGTCGACCCGGGTGTTATAGCCGCCCATGGCGGTATTATACGCGTCCGCCTCCCCGGTTCAAGCCCGAATTCAGGCGGGGCGGGGTCCATTTGACAACCCGACTCCGCTTGGTATAATAAGATGAAATTTTCCGAGGATTATCCATTGGATACGACGATGCTGATCGATATCGACCGCCTTCCCCAGGAAGGCCTCAGTCTGTCCCGGGACTTCGAGTTCCTCAGCCTGGACCTGGTCGAGGAGGACGCCGTCTTCCTCGAGCCGGCCCACGCCGATATCACGGTGCGCCTGGCCGGCGAGGAGGTCCTCGTCCAGGGCGAGATCACGGCCCGGATCAGCTTCGTCTGTTCGCGCTGCCTGACCCCGTTCGAATACCCCGTGGCCAGCCGGTTCGACCTCGTCTACCTGCCCGAGGAGATCGACGGCTTCGCCGACGAGCTGGCCGACGAGAAGATGGACCAGATGTACTATACCGGCCGCCAGATCGACCTGCGCACCGTCATCCTCGAGCAGCTCAACCTGACCTTCCCGGCCAAGCCCCTATGCGCGCCGGGCTGCGAGGGCATTTGCGCCGTCTGCGGCGAGATCATCCGGGACGCCCGGTGTTCCTGCCTCGTGAAGGAAACCGAGCCCCGTTGGAACGCGATCAAATTCAACGTGAGAGACAAGAGTTAGATGCCTAATCCAAAGAGACGACACTCCCCGACGAGAAAAGGGAAACGCCGGGCGCACGACGCGCTCACCCTTCCGACCTTTTCCGTGTGCCCCAAGTGCGGCAACCCCAAGCTGCCCCATCGGGCCTGCCCCGAGTGCGGGCACTACAAGGGCCGGCAGGTGACGGAAGGGACCAAAGACTGACCCGGGTCCGGCGCATGAGAATCGCCGTCGACGCGATGGGGGGGGATATCGGCCCTAAGGCCACCGTGCCGGGCGCTCTCCGCGCGGCCGGGGATTTCGGCCTCGACATCCTTCTCGTCGGCCTCGAAGGCGCCATCAACCGCGAGATCGGGCGGAGCGGGCTCCCGGCGACCCGGGCGACCGTGATCGACGCGCCCGAAGAGATCGGCATGGGCGAGGGGCTCCTCGCCTTCCGGAAGAAGAAGGCCTCCTCGATCCGCGTCGGCGCCCAGCTCGTCAAGGACGGCCGGGCCGACGCCTTCGTCAGCATGGGCAACACCGGCGCGGTCGTCTACATCTCCCGCGACGTCCTCGGCTCGATCAAGGGCGTCGACCGCCCGGCCCTGGCCATTCTCGTTCCCGGCGGAGAGGGCCAGACCCTGCTCCTCGACGTCGGGGCCAACGCCAACTGCCAACCCCATAACCTGGTCCAGTTCGCCCTCATGGGCAAGATCTTCATGGAGGCGGTCGTCGGGCTGAAGGATCCCCGGATCGGGCTGATGAGCATCGGCGAGGAGAAGGGCAAGGGCAACGACCTCGTCAAGGAAGCTTTCGAGCGGCTCCAGTCCGCGCCGCTGCGGTTCATCGGCAACGTCGAGAGCAAGGACATGTTCTCCGGCGTGTCCGACGTCATCGTGAGCGACGGGTTCACCGGGAACGTCGCCCTCAAGGCCTCCGAGGGCGTCGTCCAGAACGTCCTGTCCATGGCCAAGCACGAGATCACCAAGAACATCTTCGCCAAGCTCGGCTACCTTCTCATGAAGCGGCATCTGAAGAGGATCTACAAGAAGATCGACTATTCCGAATACGGCGGCGCCCAGCTCCTCGGCGTCGACGGCGTCTGCGTCATCGGCCACGGCCGGTCCAGCCCGGCCGCCGTCCGCAGCGCCATCGGGCGGGCCCGGGAGATCGTCGAGAACCGCGTCCAGGAAAAGATCCAGGCGGAGATCCTCCGCTACGTCCACGCCTTCCAAGGAGTCGCCGGATGATGAGATTCGAAGGACGGGTATCGGTCGTCACCGGCGCGTCCCAGGGCATCGGCGAGACGATCGCCCGGGACCTGGCCGCCGAGGGCGCCGCGGTCGTCCTCGTCGACGTCCAGGCGGCGAAGCTCGAGGCCGTGGCGGCCTCGATCGCCGGGGCCGGCGGCCGGGCCGAGGCCCGCGCGGTCGACGTCGGGGACGCCGCCGCGGTCGAGGCTGCCGTGGCCGCCGTCGTCGCCGCGCACGGCCGGATCGACCACCTGGTCAACAACGCCGGTATCACCCGGGACGGGCTGCTCATGCGCATGAAGGAGGCGGACTGGGACGCCGTCCTGCGCGTCAACCTCAAGGGCGCGTTCAATTTCTCCAAGTCCGTCCTGCGGACGATGATCGCGGCCCGCTACGGCCGCATCGTCAACATCGCCTCGATCGCGGGGCTCATGGGCAACGCCGGGCAGGCCAATTACGCCGCCTCCAAGGCCGGCCTCATCGCCCTCGCCAAGTCCCTGGCCCGCGAGGTCGGCTCCCGCGGCATCACCGTCAACGCGGTCGCGCCGGGGTTCATCGCCACGGCCATGACCGACGCCCTTCCCGAGGAGGTCCGGAAGTCCTACCTCGAGGCCATCCCGCTCAAAAAATTCGGGCTTCCCAAAGACGTGGCATCTGCGGTAGAATTCCTGCTCTCCGAGGAAGCCGCGTACATCACCGGCCAGGTGGTCGGCGTGAACGGCGGCATGTATATGTAGGCGGTCCGCCATCATCCGTATAATTTAGCAAGGAGGACACTATGCAGAGAGAAGAACTTCTCAAGAAAGTCCGGGCCATCGTTTCCGACAAGCTGAGCATCAGCGAGGAGCAGGTCACGGAGGACGCGTCCTTCATCGATGATCTCGGCGCGGACTCCCTGGACACCGTCGAGCTGGTCATGGCTCTCGAGGACGAGTTCGGGCTGGACATCCCCGACGACCAGGCCGAAAAGCTGACCACGGTCGGCAAGGCCATCGACTACATCGTGGGACACGCGAAATAAGACGCTCCCCGTCCCGGGCCCCCGCACATCGTTGGTTCCATGAAGAGGGATAGTTTTCCCGAACGCCGGGTCGTCGTCACGGGCGTCGGCCTCGTCTCGCCGCTCGGCACGGGCACGGACAAGACCTGGCAGGCCCTCCTGCGCGGCGAGAGCGGCATCGCGGCCCTGACCCACTTCGACGCCTCGCGCTACTCGACACGCATAGGCGGGGAGGTCAGGGACTTCGATCCCCTCGTCTTCATCGACCGCAAAGAGGCCCGCAAGATGGACCTCTTCATCCGCTTCGGGCTGGCCGCCGCGGAGCTGGCCGTCGCCGATTCCGGCATCGACCGGGACGACCTCCGCAGCGACCGGGCCGGCACCTACGTCGGATCGGGCATCGGGGGCATGGGCTCGATCGAGGAGAACCATAAGGTCCTCCTCGAAAAGGGGCCGGACCGGGTCTCGCCGTTCTTCCTCATCCAGACGATCATCAACGAGGCCTCGGGCCAGATCTCCATCCGCTACGGCGTCAAGGGACCCAACTGCGCCAACGCCACGGCCTGCAGCACGGGGACGCACGCCATCGGCGATTCGTTCCGGATCATCGCCCGCGGCGACGCCGACATCATGATCGCCGGAGGCGCCGAAGCGCCGATCACGCCCCTCGGCCTGGCCGGCTTCACGGCCATCAAGGCCGTGTCGGAGCGCAACGACGAGCCGGCGAAAGCCTCGCGGCCGTTCGACGCCCGGCGGGACGGCTTCGTCATGGGCGAAGGGGCGGGCATCCTCATTCTCGAGGAGCTCGGCCGGGCCCTGCGCCGGGACGCCCGGATCTACGCCGAGGTCGTCGGCTACGGGATGTCGAGCGACGCCTACCACGTCGCCGCGCCGGCGCCGGACGGCGACGGGGCCGCCCGGGTCATGGCCCGGGCCGTCGAGGACGCCGGCATCCGGCCGGACGAGATCCAGTACATCAACGCCCACGGTACGTCGACGCCGTTCAACGACAAGACCGAGACCGCGGCCATCAAGCGGGTCTTCGGCGAGGCCGCCCGGCGCCTGGCCGTGAGCTCGACCAAGTCCATGACCGGCCACCTGCTCGGCGCGGCCGGCGGGCTCGAGGCCGGCGTCCTGGCCCTGAGCCTCCACCACCAGATCGTGCACCCGACCATCAACTACGAGTTCCCCGATCCGGACTGCGACCTGGACTACGTTCCGAACGCCGCCCGGAAGATGGAGATGGTCCACGGGCTCAGCAATTCGTTCGGCTTCGGCGGGACGAACGGCGCGCTCGTCTTCAAGCGGTTCGAGCGGCCGTAAGGCCCCCGCCGGGGAGACCGGACGCGACTCGAGGAGGAAGATCCGATGAACATTCTCGCCTTCGTCAAGCGGGTCCCCGACACGGAATCCCGCATCCGCATCCCCCAGGGGTCCGCGACCATCGCCGAGGACGGGCTGAACTTCGTCGTCAGCCCCTACGACGAGTACGCGGTCGAGGAGGCCCTCCGGATCAGAGAGGCCAAGGGCGGCGTCGTCCGGGTCGTTTCGGTCGGGAAGGACGAGGCCGTCACCATCCTCCGCAAGTGCCTGGCCATGGGCGCCGACGAGGCCCTCCTCGTCAAGGACGATGCGCCGGAGACCTACGACGGCCTGAGGACGGCCCGCATCATAGCCCGGGTCGTGGAAAAACGCTTCGCCGGGACCGACCTCCTGCTCTTCGGAAAGCAGTCGGTCGGCGCGGACAACGGCCAGGTGCCGGCCATGGTCGCCGAGCTCCTCGGCCTGCCGCAGGCGACCGTCGTGACCAAGCTCGAGATCGAGGCCGGGTCGGCCACGGCCTTCCGGGAGATCGAAGGGGGCACGGAGAAGGTCCTCCTGTCCCTGCCCGCCGTCGTCACCGCTCAGAAGGGACTGAACGAGCCCCGCTACGAGACGCTCAAGGGCATCATGGGCGCCAAGAAGAAGGAGATCCCCGTGGTCAAGCTCGACGAGCTGGGCTTCGGGACGGACGATCTCGCCCCGGCGATCGCCGTCACCGGGCTCGATGTCCCGGCCGCGAGGCAGGCGGGTAAGATCCTCCAGGGCGATCCGGCCGAGACGGCCCGCGAGCTCGTCAGGCTCCTGCGGGACGAGGCCAAGGTCATATAAAGGAGAGGGACGATGATCGCCGTATTCCTCGAAACGCGTGACGGGAAGATCAAGAAGAGCTCCTTCGAAGCCCTCGCCGAAGCCGGGCGCCGGGCCGCCGAGCTCGGCGTTGGAACGGCCGCCGTCCTCGTCGGCGGCGCGGTCGCGGAGCTGGCCACCGGGGCATTCGCTTACGGGGCGGCTAAAGCCTATGTCATAGAAAATGAATTACTTGCGGATTATTCCGCGCAGGGCTACGCGCTGGCCCTGACCGCCCTCGCGGCGGAGATCCGGCCCGAAGCCCTTTTCTTTCCGGCCACGGCCATGGGCCGGGACCTCGCTCCCAGGGTCGCGGCCCGGCTCGGCGTCGGTCTCGCTTCGGATTGCGTCAAGGTCGCCGTCAAGGACGGAGACCTCGTCTTCACCCGGCCCATCTACGCCGGCAAGGCGGTTCTCACCTTCACGCTGAAGACCCGGCCCCGGCTGGCGACGCTCCGGCCGAACATTTTCCCGCTCGGCGAGGCGACGGCCGAGGCCGCCGGCGAAATCGTCCGGAAGGATGTGGCCATCCCCGACGGCGCGATCAAGGGACGGGTCGTCGAGGTCATCCGGGAGGAGAGCGGGGAGATCGACGTCACCGAAGCCGACGTCGTCGTGTCGGGCGGCCGCGGCCTCAAGGGCCCCGACGCCTTCGCCCTTCTCCGCGACCTCGCCGCGGTCTTCCCGCGCGCCGCCGTCGGGGCCTCGCGCTCGGCCGTCGATTCCGGCTGGATCGGGCACCAGCACCAGGTCGGGCAGACCGGCAAGACCGTGTCGCCGGACCTCTACATCGCCGCGGGGATCTCCGGGGCCATCCAGCACCTGGCCGGGATGTCCTCGTCGAAATTCATCGTGGCCGTCAACAAGGACCCCGAGGCGCCGATCTTCAAGATCGCGGACTACGGCATCGTCGGCGATCTCTTCGAAGTCCTGCCGAAGCTCACGGGCGAGCTGAAGAAGGCGCTCGCGGATTAAGCTCTACTTGTATGGGTCTTCGGCCGTGCCGCCCGAGATGTCCAGAAGCAGGCGGTTCGTCTGCGAGCGCGTCTCCCCGACGCTCGTGACGAAGATGGCCGGGTCGTCCATGACCGGGCACTTGTTCTCGCAGATGCCGCAACCCGTGCAGAGCTCGATGTCGATGACCGGGGCCTTCTGGACGGCGACCGATCCGTCGGGGAGCTTGGTCTCGACGTCGACGAGCTTGATGGCCTTGGGCGAGACGGGGCAGTGCTCCTCGCAGACGATGCAGGGCTTGCCCAGCACGTAGGGGATGCAGCGGCTCTTGTTGACCCAGGCCGTGCCCATCTTGACCTTGTTCTTCTCCTCGATGGAGAGCTTCGTGATGGCCCCGGTCGGGCAGACCTGCGTGCAGAGAGAACAATAGTATTCGCAGTAGCCGATCTTGGGCACGAGCATCGGCGTGTAGATGCCCTCGGGCCCGGCCTCGGTCAGGACGGGCTGCAGCCCGCCCGTCGGGCAGGCCCGCATGCACTGGCCGCACTTGACGCACTTGGCCAGGAACTTGGGCTCGTCGAGGGAGCCCGGCGGGCGGATGAGCTTGAGGGAGGCCCGCTTGTGCGACGGCGTCAGCCGGAAGAACGGCACGGCCACCATCCCGAGCAGGGTCGTCAGGAGGAGCTTGCGCCGCGAGAGGTCGACGTTCGACACGTTCGTCAGCTTCTCGGGCCGGGCCGAGAGGCGGAAGCCGATGGCCGCGGTCGGGCAGATCGAGGCGCAATCCATGCAGTAAATGCACTCGCCGCTCTTCCACTTGTCGTTCGGGTAAGGGCGGGCCTGGGTCTCGCAGTGCTGGGTGCAGAGGCCGCACTTGATGCACTTCTCGTCGTCGATCCGGAGCTTGAGCAGGTTCCAGCGGCTGAGGAGGCCGAGCAGAGCGCCGGCCGGGCAGAGGTAGCGGCACCAAAACCGCTCCTTGCGGGCGTTGAGGGCGATCGCGCCGAGGAAGAGGAGGCCGACCGAGAATCCCTGGACGAAGGTCGTGTTGATGGTCCAGTTCGTGCTGGCCTGGGAGATCGAGCGGGCCAGGCCGGTGGCCCCGAGCCCGTAAAGAACGCCGTTGAGGCTCGAGATGGCCTGGGCGAGCGAGGGCAGCACGGCCACCGAGAGGGACCGGGTCAGGAACGAGAAGGGATCGAGATAACCGGCCAGGTCGAGTCCGAAGACCGCCCCGGCCAGGACGGCGATCAGGATGTAGTACTTCGGGGCCAGACTGGCCTTGTCCTCGCGCGGCGGCTTGAGGAACTTCGTCCTCTTGAAGGCGAACGAGGAGAACTGGTGCAGGGCGCCCAGGGGGCAGATCCAGCCGCAGAAGAAGCGGCCGAAGAGGAGCGTCGCGACGACGGTGACGAGGGAGAAGACGAAATAGGCGTAGACGAGCCGCGCCGAGACGATGGTCACCAGGGCCAGCAGCGGGTCGAAGTGGAAGAAGCGCTGGACGGTCGAGCCGATGTAGTCCTCGCCGGTGTAGTGGGCGCCGAGAAGGAGATAGAGGTAGAGGCCGAAGAAGATCGCCTGGCTCAGGATGCGCAGGCGCTCGAGGTTCCGGTACTTCCTAGATCTTTCTTTTTTCAAGGCGCACCTTCCCGAGATCGGTCTCGCCCAGTCCCCGCTCGCGGGCCAGGCCCAGGTAGGGCAGCTCGTTAGGCGCGACCCCGAAAAGCGAGGCGCCGAAGGCGTCCACGGCGACGGGGTCGGTGCCGGCGACCACGGTCTTGCGGAGCTCGGTGTCGGAGATGCGACCGCCCTGCGGCCCGTTGCGGACGAGGATGCGGTAGGCGTCGAGGACCGTCAGCTGGGGCTTGAAGAAGGCGGCCAGGTCGACCACGGTCTTGTCGAGGCTCTGGTGGAACTGGTTGCGCGCCCCGCCGATCGCGCCGAGCCAGTTCTTGGCGCCCAGGGTCAGGCGGCAGAGGGAGTGATGCTTGGCGATGGGGACGTTGATGATCTTGTCGGCTTCGACGACGTCGAGGAGGATCTCCCACTCCTTGAGCCATTCTCCCTTGAGGGCCATTTTCTTGACGCGGTAGTCGTCGACGAAGATCATGTCGCCGCCGGCCTGCTCGACGGCCGCCTGGATGCCCGACCGGACGTAGCAGCGCTTGGCCTGGTTGGTCGTGTTGTCGATGACGACCGCCTTCTTGGCCCCGGCCCCGAGGACGAGCTCGACCAGGGTCTTGACGACCTCGGGATTGGTGCAGGCGGCCATCTCCGGGGTCCGGTCCCAGCCGATGTTGGGCTTGATGACGACCTTGTCGCCCCGGCCGACGAATCGGCCCATGCCGCCGAGGAGGGACAGGGCTTCCCGGGTGATGGCCGCCGGGGATTCGCCCTCGACCGCGGCCAGCGCGGGCAGAGGCCCCACGGAGGCTTTCTGGCCGGCGAAGACCCCGGGCCCGAAGCGCAGGGCCAGGCCGGCGGCGGCCGCGTCTCTGATGAAATCGCGTCTTCTCATGTGCGTCATCCTTTGCCTAACGAGCGGATGTATTCCACGATCCCGTCGTAGATGCCCTGGGCGGCGAGCTCCTGGTACTTCTTCGTCCGGAGCTTGGCCTCCTCGCGGGCGTTGCTGAGATGGGAGATCTCCACGAGGACGGAGGGCATCTCCCCGCCGATGAGGACCCAGAAGGGCCCGCCCTTGACGCCGAGGCTCTTGATCGACGGCAGGTCCTGGGACAGGGCCTTGACCAGGTTCCGCTGGATCATCTCGGCCAGCTCCCGCGACTCCTGGACCTTGCTGTTCTGGACGATCTTCTGGAGGATCGACTTCATCTCGCCGATGTTCTTGGTCGAGGTCGCGTTCTCGGCCGCGGCCAGCTCGACGACGGAAGGGTCGGGGCTGACGTTGAGGAAAAAGGTCTCGACGCCGCCGCGCTTGCGGTCCCGGTGGGCGTTGGAGTGGATGGACACGAACAGGTCGGCCCGCTTCTGGTTGGCGATGACCGTCCGGTCCTCCAGGGTGACGTCGACGTCCGACTCGCGGGTCAGGATGGCGTCGATCCCCGCCTTTTCCCGCAGCAGCTTCCGCAGGGCGAGCGCGACGCCCAGGTTGACCTCCTTCTCCTGGAGGCCGCTCTTGCCGATCGTTCCCGGCCGGGGTCCGCCGTGACCGGGGTCGATGACGATGGTCCGGACACCCAGCCCGAGCTGACGGGCCAGGGACGTCCCGTTGAAGTTCGGGTCGTTCGGGTCGACCTGGCGTTTCACGGCCGGCTGGATCCTGTCTCCGGGCTGGGGGGGCTTTCCGGCCGGTGTCGGGGGCTGTGACGGAGCCGGGGCCTGGCCCTGGCCTCCGTGGGGGTAGATGTCGACGACCAGCCGGAAGGGGTCGAAGAGGTGGTAGACGCGGTAGGACTGGATCCGGGAGAACTCGACGTCGACGACGAGCCGGACCGTCGAGGTGGTCTTCTGGGAGATGCGGATCTGGCTGACGTATTCCGCTTTGACCGGGTAGGACTGGCCCTGGAGGATGGGGTTGAGCTTGGCCTGGAGGACGTCGATGTAGATCCGGCCGGGGTCGCGGAGCTCGCCGAAGGTGTACTCGCGGAGCTTGCCGATGTCGAGGACGACCCGGGTGAAATTCGGGTGGGTGTACTTGCGCAGGTTGACGATCTCGGCCCGCGGGTCGTCCTGGGGCGCGGCCGCGAGGGAGAGAGCGAGAGCCGTGACGAGGAAAAGGGCCGTTCTCGCGCGCTCGGATTTCAATTCACATCAATTGTATAGAAGCCGGCGGGAGTTGTCTACTTAGGCGCCGTACTTTTGCAGCTTGAGCGCGTGGGCCAGCATCAGCGGCATGGCCGAGATCGAACGGAAGCGCCCGAGCATGCCCTTGGCGCAGGCCCGCTCGGAGTACACGGCCACGTCGTCGACGCCCGCCGTCGGCGAGACGAGCAGGAAGGGATTCGGGTGCCAGGAGTGGCCCTTGAGCGCGGACGGCGTCGAATGGTCCGAGGTGACGACGAGGACGTCGGGCTTGAGGGCCAGGAGCCGCGGGATGAAGGGATCGAGGGCCTCGATCGCCGCGACCTTGGCCGCGAACTTGCCGTCCTCGCCCGTCGAATCGGTCTTCTTGTAGTGGACATAGAAGAAGTCGTGGTCGGCCCAGCTTCTCTCCAGGGCGTCGAAGAGGTCCGTCGTCTCGCAGCCAACCTCGACGACGTCCATGCCCAAAAGCCTGGCCAGGCCCTTGTACATGGGATAGTTGGCGATGGCCGCCGGGCGGAGCTTGAACAGGTCCCGCATGGTCGGGATGGAGGGGAACTTGGAGAAACCTCGGAGCAGGGCCGCGTTGGCCTTGGCTTCGCTCTTAAGGACCTCGGCGACGTCGTCGAGAAAACGATTGACGATCCCCGAGGCCTTGGCCGCATCCGGGCGGAGGGGCGTTGTCGGGAGGGGGGCTTTGCCCTCTTTCTGGGGGTCGGCGTCGGACAGGGCATCGGCCAGCCCCTCGGCCGTGAACCGGGCCACGAAACGGTGCTCTTTTCCCGGGAAGACCCGGACCTCGACGCCCTCGCGCTGCGGCAGATGGTCGTTGAGGAAGCCGCAGATGCGGACGTTCTCCTCGGTCGGGATGCGTCCGGCCCGGCGGTCGGCGATGAGCCCGTCCCGGACCGTGGCGAAGTTGCCCCGGGCCACGAGATCGTTCCGGCCGACCTCGACGCCGGAGCCCAGGGCCTCGAGGATGCCCCGGCCGAGCAGATACTTGAGCGGATCGTAGCCGAAGAGAGCCAGGTGGGCCGGGCCGCTTCCGGGCGTGATACCCATCATGACCGGATCGGCGAGGCCGCAGACGGCGCTTTTCGCCAGCGCGTCGAGGTTCGGCTTGCGGGCCGCCTCGAGCTCGCTTTTGCCATCGGCGGGCAGGCCGCCGACGCCGTCCATGACCAGGAGAACGATCTTCGTGTCGGTCTGTTGGCTCAGCTCACGGGCCAGGTCTTCCCATTCCATGGTCGCTCCCTCCTCCGGAAGATCGGCTGTATTTTAGCACATCCGCCGCCGCTTGCGGCCCCGGTCCCGCTCTGATAATATCTCTCCATGCAGAAAGTCCTCATCCTCGATTTCGGGTCGCAGTACACCCAGCTCATCGCCCGGAAGATCCGCGAGCTCGGCATCTACTCCGAGATCCTGCCGTACGCGACGCCGCTCGCCGCGATCCGCCAGGCGAAGCCGTCGGCCCTCGTCCTCTCCGGGGGTCCGCAGAGCGTCTACGGCAAGGGCGCGCCCCACCCGGACAAGGGCATCTTCAAGCTCGGGGTCCCCATCCTCGGCATCTGCTACGGCGTCCAGCTCATGGCCTACTTCCTCGGCGGCGAGGTCATCCCGTCGAAGGAGGGCGAGTACGGCTTCGCCGCCCTGCGTGTCCTCGACCGGGCGGGCCTGCTGGCCAAGGTCAAGGACAAGGAGCAGGTCTGGATGAGCCACGGCGACCGCCTCGAGCGCGTCCCGCCCGGTTTCCGCGTGACGGGGAGCACGGCCAACACCCGCGCCGCCGTGATCGAGGACCGGGACCGCCGGTTCTTCGGCGTCCAGTTCCATCCCGAGGTCATCCACACGAAGGAGGGACTGAAGGTCCTGGGCAACTTCCTGTTCCGCGAAGCGGGCCTCAAGGCCGATTGGACGATCTCGTCGTTCATCGACCGCAAAGTCAAGGAGATCCGCGAGACGGTCGGCCCCGGCCGGGTCATCTGCGGGCTCTCGGGCGGCGTCGATTCCCTGGTCACCTCGCTCATCATCCACAAAGCCATCGGCAACAAGCTGACGTGCATGTTCATCGACAACGGGCTCCTCCGGAAGGGGCAGTACGAGACCCTGATGGAGGCCTTCCGCCGCAAGTTCGCCCTGAAGGTCATCGGCATCGACGCTTCGGACCTGTTCCTGGAGAAGCTTCGCGGCGTCGTCTCGCCCGAGCGCAAGCGCAAGACGATCGGCCGCCTGTTCATCCACCTCTTCGAGCGCGAGGCCATGCGCCTCGGCGGGGCGGCCTTCCTGGCCCAGGGAACGATCTACCCGGACGTCATCGAGTCGAACCCCGTCAAGGGGCCGTCCTCGGTCATCAAGTCCCACCACAACGTCGGCGGGCTGCCCAAAGGCCTGAAGTTCCGGCTGGTCGAGCCGCTCCGCGAGCTGTTCAAGGACGAGGTCCGGGCCCTGGCCCTCGAGCTCGGTGTCGACGCCGATTTCATCCACCAGCACCCCTTCCCCGGCCCCGGCCTGGCCGTCCGGATGGTCGGCGAGGTCAACCGGGAGAGCCTGGAGATCCTCCGGGCCGCCGACGACATCGTCCTCCAGGAAGTCCAGAAGGCGGGGATCTACAAGAAGCTGTGGCAGGCCTTCGCCGTGCTCCTGCCCGTCCGTTCGGTCGGCGTCATGGGGGATCAGCGGACCTACCACCGCGTCGTCGTCATCCGGCTCGTCCAGAGCACGGACGGCATGACGGCCAACTGGTATCCCGCGTCGGCCAAGCTCATGGCCCGCATGTCGACGCGCATCGTCAACGAGGTCCGGGGCGTCAACCGGGTCGTCTACGACGTGACGACCAAGCCGCCCGGGACGATCGAGTGGGAATAGCATAACCTATCCGGCCGGCCCGCCGCGGCGGTCCGACCGGATTCGAAAGAGATAGCCGTCCATGGAACCGACGTTCGTCCATTTGCACAACCACTCCGAATACAGCGTCCTCGACGGTTGCCTGCGCGTGGCGAACCTCGTCGGCGAGGCCTACGAGCACAAGATGCCCGCCGTGGCCATGACCGACCACGGCAACATCTTCGGCGCCGTCCAGTTCTTCAAGGAGGCCAAATCCAAGGGCGTCAAGCCCATCCTCGGCTGCGAGGTCTACGTCGCGCCGCAGAGCCGGTTCGACAAGAAGCCCGGCGGTCCGAACGACGTCCACCACTACCACCTCGTCCTCCTGGTCAAGGACGAGTCCGGCTACCGCAACCTCTGCCAGCTCATCACCCAGAGCTACCTCGAGGGCTTCTACTACCGGCCGCGGATCGACAAGGAGCTGCTGGCCGCCCACTCCGGCGGCCTCATCGGCATGTCGGCCTGCCTCAAGGGCGAGCTCTCGGTCTGGCTCTCCCGGGGCCTCCCGGAGAAGGCCGAAGAAGCGGCCCGGGAATATGCCGCCCTGTTCGCCCCCGGCGATTATTACGTCGAGCTCATGGACCACGGCCTGCCCGAGCAGAAGGCCGTCAACCCCCGGCTCGTCGCGATCGCCCGCAAGCTCGGCCTGCCCCTCGTCGCCACGAACGACATCCACTTCGCCCGCCGCGAAGACGCCGAGAGCCAGGACGTCCTGGTCTGCATCCAGACGAACCGCAAGATCTCGGACCCCGACCGGCTCAAGTTCTCGACCGACCAGTTCTACTTCAAGTCGGCCGCCGAGATGGCCGCGATCTTCCGCGACACGCCCGACGCCATCGAGAACACCGGCAAGATCGCCTCCCGCTGCGACTTCGAATTCCCGGCCAAGAGCTACCACCTGCCGCAGTTCACCCCGCCCGAGGGCAAGACCCTGAGCGAGTACTTCGAGGAGACCGCCTGGGCCGGCTTCCAGACCCGCCTGGCCCAGCGCGAGGCCAAGGGCGGGAACGGCGGGGCCGCCCACACCCAGGCCGAGTACGAGGAGCGGATGAAGCGCGAGATCGAGCTCATCAAGAAGATGGGTTTCGAGGGCTACTTCCTCATCGTCTGGGACCTGCTCAAGACGGCCCGCGAGAAAGGCATCCCCGTCGGACCGGGCCGCGGCTCGGCGGCCGGCAGCCTCCTCGCCCACTCCCTCGAGATCACCGAGATCGATCCGATCGAGTACGACCTCCTCTTCGAGCGCTTCCTCAATCCCGAGCGCATCAGCCTGCCCGACATCGACATGGACTTCTGCGGCCGGCGGCGGCAGGAGATGATCGAGTACGTGACCCAGAAGTACGGCCAGGAGAACGTCTGCCAGATCATCACCTTCGGGACCATGGCCGCCCGCGGCGCCATCCGCGACGTCGGCCGCGTCCTCGAGGTCCCCCTGCCCGAGGTCGACCGCATCGCCAAGATGATCCCCCTGGCCCTCGACGCGACGATCGCCGACGCCCTCAAGACCGTGCCCGAGCTCCGGGCCCTGCGGGACCGGAACTCCAAGGTCGCCCAGCTCCTGGCCATCGCCCAGAAGATCGAGGGGCAGGTCCGCCACCCCTCCATCCACGCCGCCGGCATCGTCATCACGCCCAAGCCCCTGGTCGAGTTCCTGCCCCTCTATCAGTCGGTCAAGGGCGAGATCACGACCCAATTCCCCATGGGCGACGTCGAGGCCCTGGGCCTGCTCAAGATGGACCTCCTCGGCCTGCGCAACCTGACCGTCATCGACGACGCGATCGAGCTCCTCCGTCAGCAGACGGGCGAGACGATCGACATCAACAACCTGCCCCTCGACGACGACGCGACCTTCGAGCTCTTCCGGGCCGGGAACACCGACGGCATCTTCCAGTTCGAGAGCCCGGGCATGAAGGACCTCCTGCGCCGCTTCCGCCCGACCGAGTTCCGCGACCTCATCGCCCTCAACGCCCTCTACCGCCCGGGGCCGCTCAAGAGCGGGATGACCGACGAGTCCATCCACCGCCGCAACCACCCCGAACGGGTCGCCTACGAGCTCCCCGAGCTCGAGCCCATCCTCCGGGAGACCCGGGGCATCATCATCTACCAGGAACAGGTCATGCGCATCGCCACGGACCTGGCCGGGTTCACCCTGGCCGGGGCCGACCTCCTGCGCAAGGCCATGGGCAAGAAAGACAAAGAGACGATGAAGGCCCAGAAGCAGAAGTTCGTGCAGGGGGCCAAGAAAAAGGGCATCGCCTCGTCCAAGGCCGACAAGATCTTCGAGCAGATCAAGGAATTCGCCGAGTACGGCTTCAACAAGTCCCACAGCGCCGCCTACGCTCTCCTGGCCTACCAGACGGCCTGGCTCAAGGTCCATTACCCCGTCCACTTCCTGGCCGCGCTGCTGACCTCGGAGGCCGAGCGGGGGGCGACGCCCCAGGTCGTCAAGTACATCGGCGAGTGCCACGAGATGGGCATCCAGGTCCTGCCGCCCGACATCAACACGAGCGAGTTCCGCTTCACCGTCGAGGGGAAGGACATCCGCTTCGGCCTGGCCGCGGTCAAGGGCATCGGGCAGGCGGCGGTCGAGGAGCTCGTCGCGTCCCGGAAGAGGGCCGGCGGCTTCCGGTCGCCCTTCGACCTCTACCTCGAACACGACACCAAGGTGCTCAACCGCAAGGCCGTCGAGAGCCTGATCAAGGCCGGCGCGTTCGATTCGCTGGGCTGGAAGCGGTCGCAGTGCTTCCACATGCTCGACCGGATGATCGACTTCGGCCACGACGTCCAGAGGGCCGCGGCCACCCGCCAGAACTCCCTCTTCGGCTCGGGCGCGGTCGAGCCGCCGCCCGTCCCCCAGGAGGTCCAGGAGATGCGGGAGTGGGACGAATCCCACATCCTCTCCTACGAAATGGACGCCCTCGGCCTCTACATCACCGGCCACCCCCTGGCCCGGCACAAGGACCGCCTGCGCAAGCTCGTCTCGCACCTCATCAACGAGCTCGACTCGGAGCGGGACTTCGACAAGGACGTCCGCCTGGCCGGCATCATCGGCTCCTTCAAGCCCCTCAAGACGAAGAAGGACGAGCGCATGGCCACGTTCGTCCTCGAGGACCTGACCGGCAAGATCGAGGTGGTCGCGTTCCCCGATTGCTTCGCACGCCACGGCCAGTACCTGCGCGACGGCCAGCTCGTCTGGATCAAGGGCAAGTACATGGGCGAGGAGGAGAACCGCCGCATCAGCCTGAGCCAGGCCATGCCGCTGGCCGAGGCCTTCGAGAAGCAGGCTAAGCGGGTCATCGTGCGCATCTTCCTGCCCGGCCTCGAGGAGGCGACGATCGCCGAGCTCAAGACCGTCCTCGACGGATACGAGGGCCGGTGCCCGGTCCAGTTCGAGCTCGAGACGCCCCACTCCTACCGCGTCGTGACCCAGAGCGCCGAGGTCCAGAAGGTGACGCCCTCGGAGGACCTGGTCCAGAAGATCGAGTCGCTGCTCGGGGAAAACTCGGTGACGGTCGAGTACTGAGCCCCTCTCTCCGGCTTGTTCGGGGATATCCTCTAGCTCCCCGGCCCCGGAACGGGCGGTCGGTCCCTCCGCTGCTGCCGGTTCCCCCTCCACCACGGGGATCTGCGAGGATAATCCCCTCGCTGCCTCGAGAGGGGATCTCGAGTGTTCCGAGGATGAAATTGACACTCCGTTATAGCGTAAAGTAAACTGACTATTTTGTTGATTTTGCGAGGTTCTCCGTGCCCTATACGATCGTTTTGGCCGACCCCAGCCCTTCGGTCCAGAAGGCGGTCCAGCTCGTCTTCGCGGAGCCCGAGTTCCGGGTGACCGTCTTCGAGGACGGGGCCTCCCTGCTCGAATCGGCCCCGGGCCTCCGCCCCGACGCCTTGCTGGTCAGCCTGACGCTGCCCGGCCGGGACGGCTACGAGGTCGGCCGCGCCCTGAGAAGCCGCAAGGAGCTGGCCTCGGTCCCGCTCGTCGGGCTGCGCGGCAGCTTCGAGTGCGTCGACGCTGACGGGACCGTGCCCGCCGACTACGACGAGGTCCTGCCCAAGCCGTTCGAATCCGAGCGCCTGGCCGCCGTCGTCCGCGAGCTCATCGCCCGGAAGACCGGACCGAGCTCGCTGCCCGAGGAGCCCCTCTGGCCCGGGGAAGGGGAGGCGGCCGCGCCGGCCCTCGCCCCGCCGCCCGGCCCGTCCGTCGCGGAGATCAAGGCGATCGTCCGGGAGGAGATCGGCGAGATGGAGCGGGAGATCGAGAAACGGGTCCGGGCCCGCGTCCTGGCCGACCTCAAAGACTGGAATCCGAGATCATGAACACCAAAGACGAACTGGCCAAAGCCTACGATCCCAAGCCGGTCGAGGAGAAGTGGGGCCAATTCTGGCTCGACGAGGGCCTCTTCACCGCCGACGCCAAGTCCGAAAAGCCGAAGTTCTCCATGGTCCTGCCGCCGCCCAACGTCACCGGCATCCTCCACATGGGCCACGCCCTCTGCTTCACACTGCCCGACATCATCACCCGGTGGAAGCGGATGCAGGGCTACAACTGCCTCTGGCTGCCCGGCACCGACCACGCCTCGATCGCCGTCCACAACGTCATCGAGAAGAGCCTGGCCGAAAAGGGCCTGACCCGGGAGAAGATCGGCCGTGAGGAATTCCTGCGCATCGCCTGGGAGTGGAAGGCCAAGTACGGCGGCGTCATCACGAGCCAGCTCAAAAGGCTCGGGACCTCGCTCGACTGGTCCCGGGAGCGCTTCACCATGGACCCGGGCTTCAGCCGGGCCGTCAAGCAGGTCTTCGTCTCCCTCTACGACGAGGGCCTGATCTACCGCGACTATTTCCTCGTCAACCGCTGCCCGCACTGCCGGACGGTCCTCTCGGACATCGAGATCGAGCACAAGGACCTCAAGGGCAAGCTCTGGCACATCCGCTACGCGGTCGAGGGCTCGGACGAGTCGGTGGTCGTCGCGACCACCCGGCCCGAGACGATGCTCGGCGACACGGCCCTGGCCGTCCACCCGGACGACGAGCGCTACGCGCACCTCCACGGCCGGCGGGTCGTCCTGCCGATCCAGAACAAGCTCCTCCCGGTCATCACCGACGAGCGGGTCGAGCGCGATTTCGGCACGGGCGCGGTGAAAGTGACGCCGGCCCACGATCCCGTCGACTTCGAGCTCGGCAAGAAGCACGGCCTGGAGCAGGTCATCGTCATCGACGGCGAGGGCCGCATGACCGAGGCGGCCGGCCCGGAATTCGCCGGCCTCGACCGCTTCGCCGCCCGGGCCAAGGTCGTCGAGAAGCTCCGCGAGCTCGGGGCTCTCGTCAAGATCGAAGACCACGACCACGCCGTCGGCCACTGCTACCGCTGCAAGAGCGTCATCGAACCGCACCTGTCCTGGCAGTGGTTCGTCCGCATCAAGCCGCTGGCCGACGAGGCCATCCGCGTCGTCGAGGACGGCTCGCATCAAGTTCATCCCGGAGAACTGGTCCAAGACCTACTTCGAGTGGATGTACAACATCCACGACTGGTGCATCTCGCGCCAGCTCTGGTGGGGCCATCGCATCCCGGCCTGGTACTGCCGGGACTGCGGCCGGATCGATGGTGGCCATGGAAGCTCCGGAGAAGTGCGACAAGTGCGGCGGCGCCGCTCGACCAGGACGACGGACGTCCTCGACACCTGGTTCTCCTCGGGCCTCTGGCCCTTCGGCACCCTCGGCTGGCCGGACGAGACCGACGACCTGCGCACGTTCTACCCGACCGACCTGATGTCGACCGGGTTCGACATCATCTTCTTCTGGGTGGCCCGCATGATCATGCTGGGCCTCAAGTTCCGGGGCGAGATCCCCTTCCGGCACGTCTTCATCAACGGCCTCGTGCGCGACGCTCAAGCGGCGGAAGATGAGCAAGTCGGAAGGCAACATCATCGACCCGCTGGAGATGATCGAGAAGTACGGCACGGACGCCCTGCGCTTCACCCTGGCCGCCCTGGCCGTGCCCGGCATGGACATCGCCCTGTCCGAGGAGCGCATGGCCGGCTACCAGGCCTTCGCCAACAAGATCTGGAACGCTTCCCGCTTCGTCCTCATGAACCTCAAGAGCGAGCGGCCGGAGATCCGGGAGGAGGAGCTCACGCTCGCCGACCGCTGGATCCGCAGCCGCCTGAGCGCCGTCACGGCCCAGCTCGATGCGAGCCTCACGGAATACAAATTCTACGAGGCGGCCGACCTCATCTACCATTTCGTCTGGCACGAGTTCTGCGACTGGTACATCGAGTTCGCCAAGGTCGGGCTGCGCGAAGGCAGCGCGACGACCGAGGCGGTCCTGGCCGACGCCCTCGACCGCATCCTGCGGCTCCTCCACCCGTTCATGCCGTTCATCACCGAGGAGATCTGGCAGCATCTGCCGGGGGCGGGGAGATCCATCGTCGTCGCGCCCTACCCCAAGGCCGAGCCGGCCTGGCGGGACGAGGCGGCCGAAAAGACCATAGCCCTGGTCCAGGCCGTCATCGCGGAGACGCGGACGATCCGCTCCGGCAACCGCATCCCGCCCAAGGACAAGCTCCGGCTGTTCGTCCGGACCGCCGGTCCGGAGGAGACGGCCGCCCTCGAGTCCCAATCGGCGCCCGTCCGGACCCTGGCCGGCCTGTCCTCCCTCGAGTTCGTCGCGGCCCTGCCCGCCGACGAGGGGCTCCTCAAGGGCGTCGCCGGTCCTTTCGAGATCGGCCTCGTCCCGGATCAGCCCGCCGATCCCGGCGCGGAGCGGGACAGGCTCCAGAAGGAGCTGGCCAAGCTCGACGCCGAGGCCGCCAAGATCGAACGGAAGCTCGAGAACGCGGATTTCGTCGCCAAAGCGCCCGCGGCCGTGGTCGAGGAGAACCGAGCCCGCCTCGGCGACCTCCGGGCCCGGCGGGAGAAGCTCGGGCAAAACCTGGCCCGGGTCTCTCCGGCTTCCTGAGCCGCGTCGAAGGGGAACATGCCCGTCGGAAGCCCCGTCCACCGGTTGGCGACCGTCACCTCCACGAACGACGAGGCCAGGACCCTGGCCTTGGGCGGTGCGGCCCACGGCACGGTCGTCCTGGCCGCCGAACAGACGCGGGGCCGGGGCACGAAGGGGCGGACCTGGCATTCCCCGGCCGGACTCGGCCTCTACGCTTCGTTCGTCCTGCGCGGGCCGGGCGGCGGGCCCGTGCCGTTCCCCCACATCCTGCCCCTGGCCGTCGGGCTGGCCGCGGCGGACGCCATCCGCGAGGCCTCCGGGCTCGAGGCCGGCCTCAAGTGGCCGAACGATCTCGTCATCGGCGGGAAGAAGCTCGGCGGGATCCTCTGCGAGGCGGTCACAGGCGCCGCGGAGGGCGGCTTCGTGGTCGCCGGGATCGGCATCAACGTCGGCCACGGGCCGGACGATCTTCCCGAAGAGCTCCGCCCGCTCGCGACCTCGCTCCGGCTCGCCGGCGGCCCGGCTCCCGCGGTCGAGGCCCTGTTCGAGAGCCTTTGCCGGGCCCTCGACTGCTGGTATAATGCGCTCGTCCGGGGAGAGAAGGGGCCGGTCGTCAAGGCCTTCGAAGCGAGGCTGGCTCCTCCCCCGGGAACGCGACTCCGGGTCGTGACCGCCGCGGGGGAGTTCACGGGAACGGGCCGCGGCCTCGACGCGGAAGGCCGGCTCGTCGTCGAGCGCGACGGCGGGGCCGGAACGGTCGCCCTCGACTCCGTCCTGGGACTCGCGGCCGCCCCATAGGAGGGAATAACGATGCTCCTGGCTTTCGATGTCGGCAACACGACGATCGCCATCGGGGTCTTTCGCGGCCGGAAGCTCGCCAAGAGCTGGAAGATCAGGACGGACGGCGGGAAAACGGTCGACGAATACGGGGCCCTCATGCTCGACCTGCTGCGGACCGCCGGCCTTCAGGCCGGCCGGATCACCGCGGCCATCGTCTCGAGCGTCGTCCCGCCGCTGACCCCCGTCATCGAGGAGACGTGCCGCAAGTATTTCGGCACGGAGGCCAGCGTCGTCGGCCCGGGGCTCAAGACGGGCATGCCCATCCTCTACGAGAACCCCCTGGAGGTCGGCGCCGACCGGATCACGGCCTCGGTCGCCGCCTTCGAGAAATACGGCGGCCCGACGATCGTCCTCGATTTCGGCACGGCGACGACGTTCGACGTCATCTCGGCCAAGGGCGAGTACCTGGGCGGGGCCATCGCCCCGGGCATCCAGATCGCCGCCGAGGCCCTGACCCTCAAGACGGCCCGCCTGCCCCGGATCGAGATCCGCAAGCCCAAAAAAGCCATCGGCCGCACCACCGTCGCGAGCATGCAGTCCGGTCTCTATTTCGGGTACATCGGCCTGGTGACCAACTTGGTCGAGGAGATCCGCAAGGAGCTCGGCACCAAGGCCCGGGTCATCGCCACGGGCGGCTTCGGCGGCCAGGTCGCCGTGGAGCTGCCGATGGTCGAGGCCTGCGAGCCGGACCTCGTCCTCGAAGGGCTGCGGATCATCCACGAACGAAACCGCGGCGGCCGCGCCTAGGCGCGCGGTCGCGCCTCATCCCCATGGACGCCGAAGACAGCCGACGAAGCGGGTATTACCAGTCGATCGCCCGGGCCTTCCTGGAGCGGCGGGGCGCGCCCTTCCTCCTTTCGCCGAAGGACCAGTCGGCGATCGCCGGCTGGGAGGAGCGGAAGATCCCGCTCCGCGTCGTCCTCGAGGGCGTCGGCCGGACCTTCGACGGCCTCAAGTCCCGGGGCCGCGCCACGAAGGGGATCTCGCTCGCCTTCTGCGAACGCCAGGTCGACGCGGCCTTCGCCCAGCACCGCGACCGCGCCGCCGGAAGCCGGAACGGCGAAGGCGCGGCCCGGCCCCGCCCCGATAAACGGGATAAGGCCCGGCGCGAGATCGAGAAGGCCCTGCGGGGCCTCGGCCCCGGCGACGGGGACCTGGTCCGGCTCCTCGGGACGGCCCTCGAGGCCCTGGCCGCGCCGAAGCCCGACGACGCGGCGCTCGAGAGGATCGACGCCGCGGTCGAGGACCTCCTCTGGGCCGGGGTCCCGGTCGAAGCGAGGTCCGCGGCGGAAGCAGAGATCCGGCGCGAGCTCCGCGGCCGCAGGCCGAAGGACATCGAAGGGATGGCCCGCCGCAAGGCCGTCCAGGCGGCGCGGGCCGGCCGCAGGGTCCCCCACGCTTCGCTCTACTATTATTGAAAGGACCGCCCTTGACAGCCTACCGGATCCTCGCCCTCCTCAAAAAACATCCCGAAGGGCTCGGCTTCGACAAGCTCCAGGCCGAGCTCGACGTCAAGCGCAAGGACCGGGCCAAGCTCCTCGACGCGGTCCGTAAGCTCGAAGCCCGGGGCGAAGTGAGCCAGGTCCGCGGCCGCTTCCGGCTCGCCGAGCGGGCGGCCTTCGTCCGCGGCCGGTTCGTCACGGCCCGTCCCGGTTTCGGCTTCGTCGCGCCGGAGGGCGGCGGCGAGGACATCTTCGTCCCCGCCCGCCACGCGCAGGGCGCCATGCCCGGGGACGAGGTCGCCGTCGTCGTCGATGCGAAGGGCCGGTTCGGCAAGCCCGAGGGGCGGGTCGAGCGCATCCTCCGGAAGGACCGGAAAGTCCTCGTCGGGATCTACCGCGAGCGGAGCGGGGCCCCCTTCATGCAGCCGTTCGATTCGCTCTCGCAGGACGACCTGCCGCTCAAGTCGCGCGGCAAGCTCCGGCCCGAGCCGGGGATGATCGTCGAGGCCGACCGGGGCACATTGGCGCTCACGCGCGTCTTCGGTCAGCCCGATGACCCGGGTGTCGACGCCCAGGTGATCGTCGAGCGCTACGGGCTCAGGTCCGAGTTCCCCGAGGACGCCGTGCGCGAGGCCGGGGCCATCCCGTCCGAGGTCCTGCCCGAGGCCTTCGCCGGCCGGCGGGACTTCCGCGACTGGGCCTCCGTCACCATCGACGGCGAGAAGGCCCAGGACTTCGACGACGCGGTCAGCATCCGGAAGCTCGCCGGCGGGGGTTGGCTCCTCGGCGTCCACATCGCCGACGTCTCGCACTACGTGCGGCCCGGCAGTCCGCTCGACCGGGAGGCCGAGGCGCGGGGGACGAGCGTCTACTTCCCCGACCTGACCCTGCCCATGCTGCCCGAGAAGCTGTCCAACGGGCTTTGCAGCCTGCGGCCCCGCGTGCCCCGCCTCACCGTGTCCGTCCTGATGGACGATCGGCCGAGGACGGCCGCGTGACGAAGGCCGAGTTCGCGCCTTCGCTCATCCGCACCGCCCACCGCATGACCTACACGTCGGTGTTCGCGATCTTCGAGGGGGACGCCGGGGCGATCCGGGCCCGACGCCGACGTCGTCGCCGACCTCCTGGCTGATGCGCGAGCTGGCCGCGGCCCTGAGGGCGAGGCGGGTCGCCGAGGGCAGCCTCGACTTCGACCTCGTCGAGGCCGAGCTCGTCTACGAAGAGGGCCGGCTCCTGTCCGTCGCCGCGGCGGAACGGAACGAGGCCCACCGGCTCATCGAGGAGTTCATGGTCGCCGCCAACGTCGCCGTCGCCGCGGCCTTCACCGCGAGGAAGCTCCCCGCGATCTACCGCGTCCACCCCGCGCCCGACGCCGGCGACCTCGAGAAGCTGCGCGACCTCATTCTGCCTTTCGGCCTGACCCTGCCCGACCCGGACAAGGTCCGGTCGAAGGACCTGCAGCGGGTCCTCGAAAAGGCCAAGGGGCTTCCCGGCGAGAAGTTCGTCGGCACCCAGGTCCTGCGGGCGATGAAGATGGCCGTCTATACGGACAAGAACGTCGGCCATTACGGCCTGGCCAAGGCCGATTACACCCACTTCACCTCGCCCATCCGGCGCTACCCCGACCTCGTCGTCCACAGGCTCCTCAAGCGCCTGCTGGCGGGAGAGGGCAGAGCCCGCTCCCGCTCGGGGAGATCGCGGACGCGGCCTCCGGGCGCGAGCGGAAAGCGGCCGAGGCGGAACAGGCCCTGCGTCGAATGGCGCATCTTCCGCCTCCTCAAAGGCCGCCTGGGCGAGGAGTTCGGCGGCATCGTCGTCGACGTCATCAAGGCCGGGCTCATCGTCGAGCTCGACGAGTACTTCGTCTCCGGGCTCCTGCCCTTCGGCTCGCTCCGCGGGGACTACGAGCCGAAGCCGGCCGGCCGCCGCCTCCGTCCGAAGCGGCGCCGGAAAACGTTCGACGTGGGGGACGCCGTCCGGGTGGTCCTGGCATCCTGCGACCCGGCCCTGCGCCGCATGGGCTTCGTCCCGGCGCCGGAGCCGGAGGAGAAGGTGCGATGAAAGCGCCCGCGTTCGACGCCGTCCTCGATTTCGCGCTTCCGCCCGACCGGTCCGAGCTCCGGGCGGAAGCCGTGTTCCTCGGCGGCGGCGTCGCCGCCCGGTTCACGGACCACGCCGTCGCCGGCCGCAAGTCCGCGCCCTTCGTCCGCGTCGTCGCGTCGGGCCCCGTCGACGTCAAGTGGGGGGATCCGTTCGAGGTTCGGACGGAATCCGGCGGGATCCTCGGCCGCGGCCGCTGTCTCTACCCGGGAGCGCCGCCCGCGGACGAGTTCAAGGCTTCGAAACGCAAAGCCCTCCTCGCCCGTCTCGAGCTGGGGGAGAAGGACATGGTCCTGGCCCTGGCCGAGCTCGGGGGCCTCAAGGGATTGAAGGGGGAGGACCTGGCCGCTTTCTGCCGCCTGCCGAGGTCCCGGGTCGAAGCGCTGGCCCGGACGCTCGAAGAGGAGGACGCGGTCCGGATCCTCCAGTTCGCCCCGCTCTGGCTCATCGCGCAGGGCAGCCTGGATTTTCTCAGGGGACGGATCGTCTCGTTCCTGACCCAGTACCACAAGAAGCACACGGGCCAGAGGGGCGCTCCCCTGGAGAAGATCGCGAGCCGGTTCGACGCTCCCCGGGCGGTTCTCGTCCTGGCCCTGAGGCTGCTGGCCAAGGAGGGCCGGGCCGTCGAAGAGAGCGGCATCGTGCGGCTGCCCGATTTCCGCATCCCCCTCACGGCCTCCGACGAGGAGACCCTGGCCGCCCTCGAGGACATGGTCCTCAAGGGCCAGCTCGGCAGCGTGACCCTGGACGACCTCCGGTCCAGGTTCGGCCTGATGCCGGGGAAGCTTCAGACGCTTCTCGGCGTCCTGGCCGAGCGCAAGAGGATCGTCGAGGGGATCGACGGGTTCATCCTGCATTCGAAGTGGCTCGACGAGATCGTCCGCAAGATCCGCGAATCGGGCAGGCGCGAGCTGACCGTCGCCGACTTCAAGGCCATGACCGGCCTCTCCCGCAAATACAGCATCCCGTTGTTGGAACTGCTGGACAGCATGGGGATCACGAGGCGCAAAGGATCAGTGAGGGACATTCTCTAGCCCCATTCCAGGCTGAGAAGCTTCTCCCATTTCTGGGCGTCCCTCACGCGGCGGGCGAGCGGCAGGGAGCGAATTCCGAGTAGCGACCATCAGCACCGCTCCGGAGCGGCTCGGAGGGGCGGCGCTGGGATATATCGGGAGAGAGCCCTTTCTCATGATATTTCGCAGAACCGGCACTTCGGGTGCTCCGTCCCGATCCTGCCTGGTCCGCTCCCCGGAGTCCGCTTCCCGTTGGGCGATTCCCGAGCGAAGCCGGAGGAGGGACTTCCCCGAATCGAGAGAAGTATCCTTTAATTACTTCGACTCTTCGGGCTCCGGCTTCGTATCCTCGGGCTTCTCTTCGGGCTGTTCTTCGGGAGCTTCGGGCGTCTCGCCGGCCTCGCCTTCGGGCTTCTTCTTCAGGGCGGTCTTGAGCAGATCGCCGAAGATGCCGAACTTGGGCGCTTCCTTCTTCGGGGCCGGCTTGAATTCCTCTTTCTTCTCCCGGGCCCGCTGCCGTTCGGGCGTTTCTTCCTCTTTTTCCTTGACGGCGGCCAAGGCGGCCCGCTCGGACTCCTCCTCGGCGATCTTCTCCTCGATGACGCGCCGCTCGCTCTTCTTCGGCCGCGTGCCCTTGTCGCCATCGGTCTTGGGCTTCTTCCGCTTGAAGGTCTTGTCCTTCTTCAATGGCGGGCCTGTTTCCGGTCCGGCGGGGACCGGACCGGGAGGCTCGCGCCGCGGCGGCTCGCGCACGGTCTCGGGCGAAGCGCCGAAGAGCTCCTCGGCGACGGCCTCGAGGGCCGCTTCCTCGGGCGTGTAGGCCTCCGGCGCGGGCTCTTCGTAGCCTTCGGGATAGGCGGCTTCCGCGGGCGCCTCTTCCTCGGGGATGTAGGGCTCGTGGTAGGTGAAGACGCCCTTCTTCTTGTCGGACTTGGTGAACTCCGGGGAATTCAGCAGGGTGAACTCCACGTCCTCCTGGGTCGTCTGGCGGACGATGTCGATGAGGTGGTAGGCCCGCAGGAAGTGGAGGGTGTGGGCCGACGTGGCCAGGCCGGGATCGCCGTAGATCGTGACGACGAGGTCGCGGAGGTCGTGGCCCTCGCGCAGCGGGGCGAGGGGCATCAGGCTGGCCAGCGTCTCGCGCTCGATGTAGATGATCTTGTTGGGCTCGGCGAAGGTGTAGACCTCCTCGCCCGCGTCGATGAACTCGTCCTTCTCGGCGTCGTAGCCCAGCCGGATGACGGACATCTTCTTCTTCGATCTCTTGACCCAGAACTTGAAGGTGGCGGGACCGGTGCGCTCGAGCGTCAGGCTGGACCCCTGCGGGATGTTGTGCTGGGAGTAGAAGTCCCGGAGGCCGAGGAAGAAATTCTCGTTCGGGAAATAATAGACGGTGTAGGGCTTGTTCTCGTCGGGATCGGTGAAGGTGTACTCGCGGGCGTGGGAGAGCTGCTTGGCCAGGCTGCGGGGGACCTTGATCCCGCCCGACAGGATCTCGCGCCAGGTCAGGTAGATCTTGATCGGGAAGTCCTGGACGATGCTCATCTCGGGCTTCTCGATCTCCTCGAGATCGGTGACCTCCGCCATCGGGGCGGAGAGGGCCAGGCCCACGGGCATGGCGTTGAGGATCGATTTGAGGTGCCACTTGCCCCAGCCGGAATCGGCCAGGAGGATGAACTCCTTCCGGTACTTCTTCTCGAGCAGGGCGCTGAGGCTCAGGCAGGTCAGGTCGAAGAGGTCCGACGAGGCCTCGAGGCCGAAGTGCTTCCGGACCAGGTCCTCGGTCGTGGCCGACTTCCCGGTCGCGGTGAACTCGGCCTCGATGTCCCGGACCTTCTCCGGCAGGATGTCGACGCGCTTGGACGCGAGCTGCCAGAGATCGTTCCAGCTGAAGAACTTCGGGTCCTTGGACAGCCGGAGCCGCAGGTCCTTCTCGAGGGTGC
Source organism: uncultured bacterium (assembly GCA_963743755.1). GTDB lineage: Bacteria > Acidobacteriota > Aminicenantia > Aminicenantales > Saccharicenantaceae > RBG-16-66-30. The sequence goes on along the minus strand of CAVUQU010000004.1, from coordinate 987,393 downwards.
GGAGGTCGCGCTCGGTCATCGGCAGCTCGGTCAGCCGCGGGTCGTCCCCGCGGGACATGATCTCGGCCGGCTTGGCCCGCGCCGTCGAAGTTCGACGGGAGCATGACCTGGGTCTTCGTCTTCTTCATGTAGTCGATGTACTTGCGGAAGACGCCCGCCGCCGGGATAGTCGACCTCGAGCATCTCGCAGTTGAAGTGCTTCGAGAAGGTCTTGGCGACGACCTTGAGGATGACCCGGCCCTCGAAGTGCTCGACGGACTTGCTGCCGACGGTCAGGGGTTCGTTGTAGGTCCTTCTCGATCGTGTCGCCCACTTCGTAGCGGACGTCCGGATCGTACTTTTTGACGTCCTGGGTCCTCTCCGTGGCCGTCTTCTCGAAGGCCAGCTTGGCGGTGAGGTCCCGCGTCGACCGGGGGGCCGGGCGCCGCGGCCGAGCTCGCGCTCGACGAGGCCGAGGTCCTCCCCGGAGACGGTGGTCAGCTGGGTCGGTTCTTCGCTCATGTTCAATCCTTTTCCCCCATCAGCGAGATCAGGATGGCCTTCTGGGCGTGGAGCCGGTTCTCGGCCTCGTCGTAGACGACGGAGTTCGGGCGAGTCGATGACCTCGTCGGTGACCTCCTCGCCGCGGTGGGCCGGCAGGCAGTGCATGAACAGGGCGTCCTTCTTGGCGTTGGCCATGAGGCGCCGCGTTGACCTGGTAGGGCGCGAAGATCTTGGCCCGCTTCTCCTTCTCCGCTTCCTGGCCCATGGACGCCCAGACGTCGGTGTAGACGGCGTCGGCGCCGCTCACGGCCTCTTCGGCCGGATGGTCGTCAGGGTCAGGGTGAACCCGGTGTCCCGGCCGTCCTCGCGGGCCAGGCTGACGATGTCCGGGTTCGGCTCGTAGCCGGCCGGGGTGGCCACGGCCATCCGGGTGCCGCCGCGGGCGGCCGCGAGCATGAGGCTGTGGCAGACGTTGTTGCCGTCGCCGACGTAGGCCAGCTTGAGGCCGGACAGGGCGCCCTTGTGCTCGCGCAGGGTCTGGAAGTCGGCCATGGCCTGGCAGGGGTGGGAGAGGTCGGTCAGGGCGTTGATGACCGGGATCCGGCAGCTGGCGGCGAGATCGACGGCGATCTGGTGCCCGAAGGTCCGGATCATGATGCCGTCGACCCAGCGCTCGAGGTTCTTGCCGATGTCGTAGGCGCCTTCGCGGCTGCCCATCTGGATGTCGGAGGGGGCGAGGTAGATGGCCTCGCCGCCGAGCTGGAGCATGCCCGCCTCGAAGGTCATCCGCGTGCGCAGGGAGGGCTTCTGGAAGATCATGGCCAGGATCTTGTGCTTGAGCGCCTTGCGGTACTTGTCGCGGGTGCTTCTTGACCTCGTCGGCGAGGTCGAGCATCTGGCCGAATTCGTAAACGCTCAGGTCGCGGATCGACAGGAAATCTTTCTGCATCGCGGTTCCTCCTAGGTTGCGGCGACGATCCTCGTCCCCGACCGGTTGAGCAGGGCGGCCTTGAGGTGGGTGTCCTTGGTGATGAGGACCTCCCGGCCGCCGGCCTCGATGTACTCGACGGCGGCCCGGATCTTGGGTCCCATCGATCCCGGAGGGAACTGACCGTCCGCCAGGTGCCTGCGGGCCTCGTCCACGGTCAGGACCGGGACTTCCGCCTGATCGGGCTTGCCGAAGTTGATGTAGACGCGCTCGATGGCGGTCAGGATGACGAACAGGTCGACCTTGACCTCGCGCGCGAGCAGGCTCGCGGCGTAGTCCTTGTCGATGACGGCCTCGACGCCCTCGAAGAGGCCGTTGCCGTTGATGATGACCGGGATGCCGCCGCCGCCGGCCGCGATGACGATGCGGCCGGCCTCGACGAGCTCCCGGATGATGCCGCTTGGGGACGATGTCGATGGGCCGGGGCGAGGCGACGACCTTGCGGTAGCCCCGCCCGGCGTCCTCGACCATCGTCCACTTCTTCTCCGCGGGCCAGCTGCTGGCCCCGGAACTTCGAGTAGAACGGGCCGACCGGCTTGGTCGGCTTCTGGAAGGCCGGGTCGTCCTTGTCGACGACGACCTGGGTCACGAGCGAGGCGACCTCCTTGTCGACGGAGCGCCGGCGCAGCTCGTTCGATGATCGCCCGCTCCAGCATGTAGCCCATGCTGCCCTCGGTCATGGCGTCGCAGACGTCGAGGCGAGTAGGGCGGGATCTTGTTGGCCGCCTCCTCCATCTGGATGAGGAGGTTCCCGACCTGCGGCCCGTTGCCGTGGACGATGATGAGCTCGTAGCCCTTGCGGACGATGTGGACCATGAGCTCGGCCGCCCGCTGGGCGTTGCGCATCTGCTCCGCCTGCAGACCTCTCTGGTTGTCGGGCAGCATGGCGTTGCCGCCGAAGGCGACGAGGGCGATCTTCGGTCTCATCGGGCCTCTCAGAATTTCTTCAGGACGTCCTTGAGGGTGGGCGTGCCGATCTCCTCGAGCTCGTAGCCGACGCGGAGGATGGGCTTGGAGACCTTGATGACCCGGGTGATGTCGATGGGCGTCGCGCTGACGACGAGGTCGCAGTCGATGGCCTCGATCGTCTTGGCCAGCTCGCGGATCTGCTTGTCGCCGTAGCCCATGGCCGGCAGGACGTTGTCGAGGTGGTTGTACTTCTCGAAGGTCTTCTTGATCGAGCCGACGGCGAAGGGCCGGGGGTCGATGATCTCGGCCGCGCCGTACTTCTCGGGCGGCGACGATGCCGGCGCCGTACTTCATCCCGCCGTGGGTCAGGGTCGGTCCGTCCTCGATGACCAGGACGCGCTTGCCGCGTGATGCGGCTCGCCGTCCTCGACGATGGTCGGGGAGTTGGCCCGGATGATGGTGGCCTTGGGGTTGACCTTCCTGGCGCTGGCCAGGACGGTCTCGATCGCCTTCCGGCGTGGCCGTGTCCATCTTGTTGATGACGATGACGTCGGCCCGGCGGAAGTTGATCGCGCCGGGGTAGTAGGAGAGCTCGTGGCCGGCCCGGTGCGGGTCGGCGACGACGATCTCGAGGTCGGACTTGTAGAAGGAGAAGTCGTTGTTGCCGCCGTCCCAGAGGATGACGTCGGCTTCCTTCTCGGCCTGGCGGCAGGATGGCCCCGTAGTCGACGCCGGCGTAGACGATGATGCCGCTTGTCGATGTGGGGCTCGTACTCCTCGCGCTCCTCGATGGTGCATTCGTGCTTGTCGAGGTCGGCGTAGGTGGCGAAGCGCTGGACCGCCTGCTTGGCCAGGTCGCCGTAGGGCATGGGGTGGCGGATGGCGGCCACCTTGCGGCCCTTCTCCTGGAGGATCTCGGCGACCCGGCGGCTGGTCTGGCTCTTGCCGCGAGCCGGTGCGGACGGCGCAGACGGAGACGACGGGCTTCCGGCTCTTGATCATCGTGTCGTCGGGGCCGAGGAGGACGAAGTTGGCGCCGGCGGCCATGGACCTGGGAGGCCTTGTCCATGACGTAGTCGTGGGGGACGTCGCTGTAGGCGAAGATGGACGTCGTCGACCTTGTAGCTCGGCGATGAGCCGGTCGAGCTCGGCCTCGGCGTCGATCGGGATGCCCTTGGGATAGAGCTTCCCGGCCAGGACCGGCGGGATACTTGCGGCCGTCGATGTCCGGGATCTGCGTGGCCGTGAAGGCGACGACCCGGTAGTCGGGATTGTCGCGGAAGTAGGTGTTGAAATTGTGGAAATCGCGCCCGGCGGCGCCCATGATCAGGACCTTTTTCATGCGGACTCTCCTTTCTCTTTATAGAAAAACTTCTCCGTCAATAAATTCCAAAACTCTTCAATTGTAAGAAAACGAACGGGAAGTATAGACCAATAAAGGATTTATTTCAATAAGATGCCGCTATTTTGGCTTGGAAGAGGGCGAGATCTTGCGGCCGGGGGCGCGTTTCTGGAACCCGCCCTGGCGGGGAGGCGGGGCCGGGGGCCGGCGGGTCTTCTTCCAGGCGGGCTGTTGGCGGCGGTTGATGGGATGGGGCATGGGGAACCTCCTAGAGGGCGATGATCTCGGCGGTCAGGGCGGCCGGGTCGAGCAGGGCGACCGTGCTCTTCCCCCGGAGCCAGCCGCCGGCCTCCCCGGGATTGACGAGCAGGATCCCGTCCCGGCGCTCGATCCAGGGGCCGATGGGTATGGCCGAAGACGAGAACGTCGCAGCTTTTTTCCGCCAGGTACCTCCCGACGGGGGCGTCGAGGTGGCAGACGAGGAAGCGGAGGCCGGCATGTTCGAACCTCAGGGGAGGCTTGCCGATCTCCCCCGCCCTCGGAAGGCCCGGGCCAGGCCGGCCCTCTCGCCGTCGCAGTTGCCGAAGACCGCCCGGACGGGTACCCGCAGATTGCGCAGCTCCTCGACCGTGAACGGGGCGACGAAGTCGCCGGCGTGGACGACCAGGTCGCAGCCGGCGTCGTCGAACAGGCGGACCGCCTGGCGGACCCGGGTCAGATTGTCGTGGGTGTCGGAGAGAATGCCGATCATGGATGCCTTTCCCCCTGATTATACCCGAACCGGTCGTTTTTCGGCGATATTGACACTTTGGCCCGATTTGCTTAATATAGAACGGCTTTTAAGAGTAGAACGATAGGCGCGTAGCTCAGTGGGAGAGCGCTTCCCTGACACGGAAGAGGCCGTGGGTTCAATCCCCTCCGCGCCTACCACGATGACTCAAGCGGTCAGAATGCAGCGGTCCGTCGTCCCGGCCTGTTCGGTTCTCCCGCCCCGAGGAACTGAAAACGAGAATGAGCGACGATAAACATCTTCCGATCGACGTCCTGAGACACAGCGCGGCCCATCTCCTGGCCCACGCCGTCCTGGACCTCTATCCCGGGACCAAGACCGGCATCGGCCCGGCCGTCGAGACCGGCTTCTACTACGACTTCCTCCGCGACGAGCCCTTCACGCCCGAGCGACCTCGAGGCGATCGAAAAGCGGATGAAGGAGATCGCCCGGCGAGGACGTCCCCGATCGAGCGGCGCGTCCTGGCCAAGGACGAGGCCATCCGCCTGTTCGAGGAGAAGGGCCAGCCGCTCAAGGTCGAGCTCATCCGGGAGAAGGGCGACGCGACCGTCACCGTCTACGGGCAGGGGCCGTTCGCCGACTTCTGCCTCGGGCCGCACGTCGCCTCGACCGGGCTCCTCGCGCACGTCAAGCTGCTCTCCGTCTCCGGCGCCTACTGGAAGGGCGACGAGCACAGGGCCGCAGATGCAGCGGATCTACGGCGCGGTCTTCCCGACCGCGCAGGAGCTCGAGGACCACCTGCGCATGCTCGAAGAGGCCAAGAAGCGCGACCACCGCCGGCTCGGCACCGAGCTCGATCTCTTCAGCTCCAACGACGAGCTCGGCGGCGGGCTCATCCTCTGGCACCCCAAGGGCGCCCGGATCCGGGCCGTCATCGAGCAGTACTGGCGCGAGCGGCACTGGGCCGGCGGCTACGACATCCTCTACACCCCCCACATCGGCCGCGGCGAACCTGTGGCAGACCTCGGGCCACCTCGGCTTCTACAAGGACAGCATGTACTCGCCGATGGACATCGACGAGCAGCCCTATTACCTCAAGCCGATGAACTGCCCCTTCCACATCCAGATCTACAAGTCCCGGATGCGCTCCTACCGGGACCTGCCCCTGCGCTGGGCCGAGCTCGGCACCGTCTACCGCTACGAGCGCAGCGGCACCCTGCACGGCCTGCTGCGCGTCCGCGGCTTCACCCAGGACGACGCCCACATCTTCTGCACGCCCGACCAGATCGAGGACGAGATCCTGCGGGTCCTCGATTTCTCGGTCTCCATCCTGGCCGACTTCGGCTTCACCGACAACAAGATCGAGCTCTCGGTGCGCGACCCGAAGAACCTCGGCAAGTACGGCGGCGCGGACGACCATGTGGTGCCAGGCCGAGGCCTCGCTCGTCAAGGCCCTGGAAACCCGCGGCCTGCCCCTACGAGCGGATGGAGGGCGAGGCCGTCTTCTACGGGCCCAAGATCGACATCAAGATCAAGGACGCCATCGGCCGCCTCTGGCAGTGCACGACCATCCAGTTCGACTTCAACATGTCGGAGCGCTTCGACATGACCTACGTCGGCGAGGACGGCAAGGAGCACCGGCCCTACATGGTCCACCGGGCCCTGCTCGGCTCGCTCGAGCGCTTCTTCGGCGTCCTCATCGAGCACTACAACGGGGCCTTCCCGCTCTGGCTGGCCCCGGTGCAGGCCGCTGGTCCTGCCGATCGCCGAGCGGCACGAGGCCTACGCCAAGTCGCTCGAAGGCCGGCTCCGCGAGGCCGGCCTCCGCGCCGAGGTCGACCTCAGCCGGGAGAAGGTCGGCAAGAAGATCCGCGACGCCGAGCTCCAGAAGGTCCCGCTCATCCTCGTCGTCGGCGACAAGGAGGTCGAGCGCGGCACGGCCGCCCTGCGCGTCCACGGCCAGGGCGACAAGGGCGAGGTCGACGTCGCCCGGTTCCTCGGGCAAGCCCAAGAACTCGTCAAAAATAAAAGCATCACGGTGAATTTCTAGAGGAGGACCGACCATTTTCAAGAGACACGGTTACTATCCTGCGGTCGCCAAGGCCAAGCCCCACCGGATCAACGAGATGATCTCGGCGCGGGAGGTCCGCGTCATCGACGAGGAGAAGAACGCCCTCGGCGTTCTGCCCACGGTGCAGGCCGTCCAGCTGGCCCGCGACCGGGGCCTCGATCTCGTCGAGATCGCGGCCGCGGCCGATCCCGCCGGTCTGCAAGATCACCGACTACGGCAAGTTCCTGTACGAGCAGCACAAGAAGGACCACGAGGCCAAGAGGCACCAGAAGCAGATCCAGATCAAAGAGATCAAGTTCCGCCCCAAGATCAGCGTCCACGACTACGACTTCAAGATGAAGCACGTCAAGCGCTTCCTCGGGGAAGGCAACAAGGTCAAGATCACGGTGATGCTGCGCGGCCGCGAGAAGCAGAAACCGGAGCTCGGCTATCAGGTCCTCGACCGGGTCCTCGGCGACGTCAAGGATATGGCCACCCAGGATGGGTCGGCCCGGAAGCAGGATTGGGCCGTGTCGGCCCTGTTGGTCCCGACGAAAACTGGAGGAAAAGATGCCAAAGTTAAAAACCCACAAGGGAGCGCAAAAGAGGTTCAAGGTCTCGGCCAAGAAAAAGTTCCTGCACGAGAAGGCGAATAAGGGACACATCCTGACCAAGAAGACCTCCAAGCGCAAGCGCCATCTGGGCCAGATCGGCGTGGCCAGCGCCGCCGACCGCAAAGCCCTCAAGACGATGCTCCCGTACGACCTGTGATCCGCGCCCCGCGCACAAGGAGACGACCATGCCACGCGTAAAACGCAGCACCAAGAGACGCGACCGGCGGAGGAAGGTCCTCACGCTGGCCAAGGGATATTTCGGCGCCAAAAGCCGCAATTACCGCACCGCCAAAGAGGCCGTGGAGAAGTCCCTGCTCTACGCCTACCGGGACCGCCGCAACAAGAAGCGGGACTTCCGCAGCCTCTGGATCGTCCGGATCAAGGCCGGGGCCATCGCCAACGGGACCTCTTACAGCCGCTTCATCAGCGGGCTGAAGAAGCTCGGCGTCGCGCTCGACCGCAAGATCCTGGCCGACCTGGCCGTCAGCGCCCCGGAGACCTTCGCCCACCTGGTCCGGATGACGAAAACGCCGGCGGCCTAGCCTCCCGCCCATGGCCAGCCTGAAGGACCGGATCGAAGGTCTCAGGAAGGCGTTCGAGGACGGGCTCCTCAAGGCCGGGGACGCCAAGTCCCTCGAGGAGCTCCGGACGGTTTTCCTGAGCCGCAAGAAGGGACACGTCACCCTTCTGTTCGAAGATCTGAAGTCCGCGGCCGCCGACGAGAAGCGCGAGGCCGGGCGGCTGGTCAACGAGTTCAAGAACTTCGTCGTCGCCCGGCTCGACGGCCTCGAAGCCGGGCTGCGGACGGACGTCCGCCCGACCCGGCCGGTCGACCTGACCCTGCCCGGGCGCAAGCGGTACGTGGGGGCGCCCCACCCGCTCACGCTCTTCCAGGAGGAGATCGAGGCCATCTTCCTCGGCATGGGTTTCTCCATCGAGGAGGGGCCGGAGATCGAGACCGACTACTACAACTTCGAGGCCCTCAACTTCCCGCCGTATCACCCGGCCCGCGACAAGTGGGACACGCTCTTCATCAAGGGCGACCTGCTCCTTCGCACCCACACGTCGCCGGTCCAGGTCCGGGTCATGGAGCGGTCCAAGCCGCCCATCCGCATCATCTGCCCCGGCCGGGTCTTCCGCCGCGAGACGCCCGACCCGACCCACCTGCCGATGTTCATGCAGGTCGAGGGGCTGGTCGTCGACGAGGGCATCACCTTCGCCCATCTCAAGGGCACGCTGGAATATTTCATCCGGGCCCTGTTCGGCGAGAAGGTCAAGATCCGCTTCCGGCCGAGCTACTTCCCGTTCACCGAGCCATCGGCCGAGGTCGACATCGAGTGCATCGTCTGCTCGGGGAAGGACCCCGCCTGCCGCGTCTGCGGCGGGACGGGCTGGAAGGAGATCCTCGGCTCGGGCATGGTCGATCCCCAGGTGCTGAAGAACGTCAACATCGATCCGGAGAAGTACTCCGGCTGGGCCTTCGGCCTCGGCATCGACCGCACGGCCATGTTCGCGTTCGGCATCCCCGAGATGCGCTACTTCTACGAGAACGACCTGAGGTTCCTCAGGCAATTCGGGGCGAAATGAAGATCAGCCTGGACTGGATCCGCGAGTACGTCGCCGTCGACCTCCCCCGGCAGGAGCTCGTCGACCGGCTGACCATGGTCGGCTGGGTCCCCGAGGCCGTCGAGGAGACGGACGGCGATCTCATCCTCGATCTCGAGACCTACGCCAACCGTCCGGACGCTCTCGGCCACCTCGGCGTCGCCCGCGAGATCGGGGCCATGCTCGGCCAGCCTCTCCTCGAGCGCGATTGGCCGGTCGCCGAGCTCGAGGAGCCCACGGCCGAGATCGCCGACGTCCAGATCACGGCCGAGGCCCTCTGCCCCCGGTACTGCGGCCTCGTCGTCCGCGGCGTGCCGGTCGGGCCTTCGCCCGATTGGATGAGGCGCCGCCTCGAGGCCATGGGCCTCAAGCCCATCAACAACGTCGTCGACGTCTCGAACTACGTCCTCTTCGCCACGGCCCAGCCCATCCACACCTTCGACTTCGGGCGGATCGGCGGCGGCCGCATCGTCGTCCGCAAGGCGAAGAGGGGCGAGACGCTGGTCGACCTCGACGGCCGGACGCTCGCGCTCACGGCCGACATGCTCGTCATCGCCGACGAGTCCCGGCCGGTGGCCCTGGCCGGCGTCATCGGCGGCCAGGCGTCCGGCATCACGGCATCGACCCGCGACGTCTTCATCGAGAGCGCCAACTTCGACCCGGTCTCGATCCGCAAGACGGCCAAGAAGCTGGGCCTTTCGACCGACGCCTCCTACCGCTTCGAGCGGGGCGCCGACATCGGCTTCGCCCCGCAGGCGGTCCGGATGGCCGCCTCCCTCCTCACGCAGATGGGGGGCCGGGCCAGCCGGGGCGTCATCGACCGCTACCCGCGGCCGCTCAAGCCCCGGACGGTCAGGCTCCGCCTGCGCCGGGTCGCCGAGCTCCTCGGCGTGGACGTCCCCGAGGCCTTTGTCGCCGATCTCCTGGCGCGGCTGGGCTTCCGGGCCGACACGTCGCACCGAAGCGCCTGGCGCGTGGAGGTCCCGACCTTCCGCGTCGACGTCTCGCGGGAGGCCGACCTCGTGGAGGAGATCGCCCGGTTCTACGGCTACGACCGCATTCCGTCGGTGGTCACCCCGGTCGACTCGTTCAACGCGACCGTCGACCGGAAGCGGATGCGCCTGGCCCGGCTCCGCCGGACCCTGCTCGGCCAGGGGCTCGACGAGGTCATCAACTGGAGCTTCGCCGACCCGGAGAGGGAAGCGGCGGCGGGGAGCGGGCGGACGCCCATCCCCATCCAGAACCCCATCTCCAACCGGGCCTCGGTCATGCGCACGACCCTTCTCCCCGGCCTGCTCGAGAACGCCGCCTGGAACCTCAACCGCGGCCTCGAGGGCGTCCACGTCTTCGAGACGGGGCGCGTCTACTACTGGGAGGAGGAGAAGCACCGCGAGGACCTCCACCTCGGCCTGCTCGCGACGGGGCTCCGGCCCGGGGCGGGCTGGGACACGCCCGCCGCGGAGACGGATTTCTTCGTCCTCAAGGGCGCCCTCGAGGCGCTCTTCGAGGCGCTCCGGTTCGAGCCGGTCGCGTTCGAGGAGAAGGACCACGGTTCTTTCGAGCCGGGCCGCGCCCTGGCCGTCCTCTACAAGGGCCAGGAGGTCGGGCGGCTGGGCACCCTCCGCCGCGATTTCGCCGCGATCTCGTCGGTCGAGCGGACGGTCTACGCCGCCGAGGTCGATCTCACGGCGCTCTTCGAGAAGACGCCGAGGCCGTTCCAGTACGCTCCGGTCCCGAAGCTCCCGGGCGTCACGCGCGACCTGTCGTTCCTCCTGGACCGCGGCGTCGCCTACGGCGAGGTTGTCCCGGTCCTGGCGCGCCTGAACCAGCCGCTGCTCGAGGGTTTCGAGCTCCGGGACCGTTTCTCCGGTCCGTCCGTCCCGGCCGGGAAGGTCAGCCTGACCGTCCGCTTCCGCTACCGCCACCCCCAGCGGACGCTCGTGGCCGACGAAGTGGACCGCGTCGAGCAGGAGATCGTCGGGCACCTCCGTTCCGCGCTCAACATCCAACTCAGGGAGGGTAAAATTGACATCCGAACTTGAGCGAATTAAGATACTCGAAGGGAAGATCGGGCAGGTCGTCGATCACATCCACAAGCTGACGACCGAGAACGAGAAGCTGAGGCAGCAGGTCAAGGAGACCCGGACCGAAAAGAAGGAATTCGAGGAAAGCGCCCGCAAGCTCGCGCGCATGGACGAGGAGATGAAGAAGTCCGAGAGCGAGCGGGAGCTGCTGAAAGGGAAGATCGAAGCCATCATCGGCGAGATCGACAAGCTGGGGTTATGACCGACCGAATCCTCGAGATCGAGATCTTCGGACAGCGGTACAAGATCCGCGTCAAAGGAGAGGAGGATGAGAAGTATATCGGCCACTTGACCTCGCTCGTTGACCAGAAGATGCACGAAGTGGCTGTGAAGTCCAAGTCCGCGGACACGACCAAGATCGCCGTTCTGGCGGCCTTGAACATCGCGGACGAGCTGTTTCTGAGCCAGAAGAAGCTGGATCAGCTGAACGAGGCCCTGGGCCACATGGAGACGGAGATCGAAAGTTTGGAGGTTCATCTTTTCGCAGATGAGAATACATACACGGATGTCGATAAATCCCCGTCGTGACGGGCCGCCCCTCCGGGACGGACTCGTGGGCCGGGCCGATCCCGGCACGGGCATCTGACGCCTCCGCTCTTTCCTTCACGTCTCCTCATTCGAATAGATGAGGAGGTTCGTCATGCAAGGGGTTCTCAGCATTGCCGGCCTGGCGCTCAGCGCCATCCTGGCCGTCGTCGTCGTCGTCCTCCTGCTCAAGCGGCAGGAGGGGTCCCGCAAGGCCGCCGAGGCCGAGGAACAGGCCCGGACGATCCTGGAACGGGCCCGGGAGGACGGGGAGAAGATCAAGAGGGAAGCGGACATCGCGGCCCGCGAGAAGGACCTGGCCCGCCAGAACGAGTTCGAAGCCCAAAGCCGCGAGAAACAGCGCAAGATCAACGAGACCGAGCGCCGGCTCCTCAGCAAGGAGGAGAACCTGGAGCGCCGGTTCCAGTCGATCGAGCGCAAGGAAAGGGACAACTCCCAGAAGGAGCGCAAGCTCTCCCAGCAGGAGAAGGACCTCGAGGCCGAGACGGCCAAGATCGCCGAGGCCGTCCGGAAGGGCATGGAGGAGCTGGAGCGGATCTCCGGCATGAGCCAGGAAGAAGCCAAGGCCATGCTGATCAAGAGGATCGAGGAGGAGGCCAAGCTCGAGGCCATCGCCTCCGTCCGGCGCATCGAGGAGGAGGCCCGCGAGAAGGCCGTCTCGTCGGCCCGGGAGATCATGTCCAGCGCCATCCAGCGCACGGCCGCCGAGCACGTCGTCGAGACGACGGTCTCGGTCGTCGACCTGCCCTCCGACGACATGAAGGGCCGGATCATCGGCCGCGAGGGCCGGAACATCCGGGCCCTGGAGATGGCCACGGGCGTCGACATCATCGTCGACGACACGCCCGAGGCGGTCATCCTGTCGAGCTTCGACCCCATCCGCCGGGAGCTGGCCCGCCTGTCCATCCAGAAGCTCGTCACCGACGGCCGCATCCACCCGGCCCGGATCGAGGACATCGTCGGAGTCGGTCAAGGCCGACCTCGAGCAGAAGATCAAGCAGGAGGGCGAATCGGTCGTCCTGGAGCTCAAGGTCCGCGACATCCACCCCGAGCTGATCAAGCTCCTGGGCAAGCTCAAGTACCGGACGAGCTACGGCCAGAACGTCCTCCAGCACTCCAAGGAAGTGGCCATGCTCGCGGCCATGATGGCCCGCGAGATCGGCCTCGACACCAACGTCGCCCTGCGGGCCGGCCTGCTCCACGACATCGGCAAGGCCGTCGACCGGGACACGGAAGGGACGCACACCGAGCTCGGCGTCGAGCTGGCCAAGAAGTACGGCGAGTCGGAGAAGGTCTGCCAGGCCATCGCCTCGCACCACCGCGACATCGACTTCCCGTCGATCGAGGCCGTCCTCGTCCAGGCCGCCGACACGCTCTCGGCCGCCCGGCCGGGCGCCCGGCGCGAGCTCCTCGAGACCTACATCCAGCGGCTGGAGAAGCTCGAGGAGATCGCCGCGGGGTTCGAAGGCGTCTCCAAGACCTTCGCCCTCCAGGCCGGCCGCGAGATCCGCATCATCGTCGAGAGCCTGAAGATCTCGGACGACAAGGCCGCCCTCCTGGCCAAGGAGGTCGCGACGAAGATCAAGAACGAGCTCGATTACCCCGGCCAGATCAAGGTCACCGTCATCCGGGAGATGAGAGCGGTCGAATATGCCCGCTGAGTTCGGCATCCTGTTCCTCGGCGACATCGTCGGCCGGACGGGCCGGCGGGCCATGGACAAGTTCCTGCCCGGTCTCGTCAAGAAGTACGGGCCGTCCATGGTCGTCGCCAACGGGGAGAACGCGGCCGGGGGCAGCGGCATCACCGAGGAGATCGGCAAGGACCTGTTCATGCACGTCGACGTCCTGACCTCGGGCAACCACATCTGGGACAAGAAGGACGCCCTGCCCTACCTCGAGCGGGAGCCGCGGCTCCTGCGCCCGGCCAACTATCCGCCGGTCAACCCGGGCCGCCACTCCTACGTCTTCCAGGCGGCCGACGGGACCCGGGCGGCCGTCCTCAGCCTCCAGGGGCGCGTGTTCATGGAGCCCCTGGACTGCCCCTTCAAGCGGGCCGACGAGGAGGTCGAGCGCCTGCGCGCCGAAACGCCCATCATCCTCGTCGACATCCACGCCGAGGCGACCTCCGAGAAGCAGGCCCTCGGCTGGTACCTCGACGGCCGGGTCTCGGCCGTCGTCGGCACGCACACGCACGTTCCCACGGCGGACGAGCGCGTCCTGCCGAAGGGCACGGCCTACATCACGGACGCCGGCATGGCCGGCGGGCGGAACTCCGTCATCGGCATCGCCCGCGAGCAGGCCCTCCAGAGGTTCCTGACCTCGCGGCCCCAGCGCTTCGAGCCGTCGCGCGACGGCCTGTTCCTGTCCGGCGTCTTCATCAAGGTCGACGCGAAGACGGGCAAAGCCCTGTCGATCACGAGAGAGGTCCTGGCGGAGGATGGCTCCCACGAAGAATGAAGGCCTGGTGATCCGGGACCGGATCTACACGGTCTCCGAGGTCACCGCGATCGTCAAAACGGCCCTCGAGGTCGCCTTCCCCCAGGTCTGGGTCGAGGGCGAGGTCTCCGGATACAAGAAAGCCGCCTCGGGCCACGTCTTCTTCAACCTCAAGGACGAGAAGCTGCGTCGTCAAGGCCGTCATGTGGCAGTCGACGGCCCGCAAGATCGCCTTCGACCTCAAGGACGGGCTCAAGGTCGTCTGCCGGGGCAAGATCAGCGTCTACGAACCGCGCGGCGACTACCAGCTCTACGTCGACCAGGTCGAGCCCAAGGGCAAGGGCGCCCTCCAGCTCCGCTTCGAACAGCTCAAGGAGAAGCTCCGGGCCGAGGGCCTGTTCGACGAGAAGCGCAAGCGGAAGCTGCCGCTCCGGCCGCGGACGATCGGGGTGGTCACCTCGCCGACGGGCGCCGCCATCCGCGACATCCTGCGCGTCCTGGAGCGGCGCTACGCCCGTCTCCACGTCGTCATCTACCCGGCCCGGGTCCAGGGCGAGGGCGCGGCCGCCGAGATCGTCGAGGGCATCGACGCGCTCGGCGCGCGGCCGGGAATGGACGTCCTCATCGTCGGCCGCGGCGGCGGATCGATCGAGGACCTCTGGGCCTTCAACGAGGAGCCCGTGGCCCGGGCCATCGCCCGCTCGCCCGTCCCCGTCATCTCGGCCGTCGGGCACGAGATCGACTTCACCATCGCCGATTTCGTCGCCGACCTCCGGGCCCCGACCCCGTCGGCGGCCGCGGAGATGGTCATCGCGACGGAGGAGGCCTTCGTCGACAGGATCGACGCCGCGACGCGCCGCCTGGGCGATCTCCTCCGCTACGGCATCCGGGACCTCCGCGGCGAGGTCGACGGGTTGGCCCGGAACCGCATCTTCCAGAACTTCCAGGTCAAGCTCGCCAACCTGGCCCGGCGCGTGGACGACCTCGAGACGCGGGGCCGGAACGTCCTGCGGTCCGAGCGCCAGGCCATCGCCGAGCAGAAAGGCGCCGCCCTGCTCGCCGCCGAACGGCTCGGGAACGTCCTCGTCCGGACGGTCGGCGAACACCGGGCGGCCTGGGAACGGCTCACGGCCGCTCTCCACGCCCTGAGCCCGCTCGGCGTCCTCAAGAAGGGCTACGCGCTCGTCTGGAAGGAAGGCGGCCTGCGCCTGGCCAACCGGATCGAGGACATCGTCCCGGGCGAGGCCGTCGACGTCTCGTTCTTCAAGGGCGAGTTCAAGGCCCGGGTGGAGTCCGTCGACCGGAAGAAGCTCCTCGAATCCCGGTTCCTCAAGGAGGGATCATGACCAACCTGACATTCGAAAAGGCCCTGGCCGAGCTCGAGCAGATCGTGGCCAAGCTCGAAAAGGGCGGGATCTCCCTCAACGAATCGCTGGCCCTGTTCGAGAAGGGCGTCAAGATGTCCCGCTTCCTCCGCAGCGAGCTCGACAAGGCCGAGCGCAAGGTCGAGATCCTGCTCAAGGACGAGAAGGGGAACCTCAAGGCCGAGGACTTCGAGACCGAGGACGGGGAGACGGAGGAAGGCGGCGGCGGCGCCTGACCCGCCGGAAAGCGACCATGGCCAAGATCCTCGACACCATCAGCGAGCCCGCCGACGTCCGGAAGCTCACGCCGCACCAGCTCTCGACCCTGGCCATGGAGATCCGCGCCCTCATCCTGGAGACGGTGGCCAGGAACGGCGGCCACCTCGGCTCGAACCTGGGCGTCGTCGAGCTGACCCTGGCCCTCCACCTGGCCTTCGACTCGCCCCGGGACAAGATCGTCTGGGACGTCGGCCACCAGTGCTACACGCACAAGATCCTGACGGGCCGGAAAGACAGCTTCGCGGGCCTGCGGCGCTGCGACGGCATCCTCGGCTTCCCCTGCCGCGAGGAGAGCGAGCACGACGCCTACAACACCGGGCACGCTTCGACGGCGCTTTCGGCCGCCCTGGGCATGGCCGTCGCCCGGGACAAGGCCGGAGAGAAGCACCACGTCGTCGCCGTGGTCGGCGACGGCAGCCTGACGGGCGGCGTCGCCCTCGAGGCCCTCAACCAGATCGGGCACCTCCGCGAGCGCCTGATCATCGTCCTGAACTTCAACGAGATGTCCATCTCGATCAACGTCGGCGCCTGGTCGAAGTACTTCTCCTATCTCGTTTCGGGCCAGCGCTATATCCGGATGAAGGACCAGGCCAAGTCCCTCCTCAGGCGCGTGCCGCATCTGGGCTGGCCGCTCATCAAGGCCGGGCGGGCCCTGGAGGAGGTGGTCAAGAAAACGCTCTTCCCCGGGCTCGTCTTCAAGGAGCTGGGCATCCGCTACATCGGGCCCGTGCACGGGCCACAACGTCCAGTCGCTCGTCGAGGCCTTCGAGACGGCCAAGACCTACGACGGACCGGTCCTCATCCAGTGCGTGACCCAGAAGGGCAAGGGCTACGAGCCGGCCCGGCTTCATCCGGAGAAGTTCCACGGCGCCGGACCGTTCCGGGTCTCGACGGGCGAACCGCTCAGCCGGGAATGGGGGCCCTCCTTCTCGGCCGTCTTCGGCGACGCGATGATCAAGATCGCCGGGAAGGACGAGAAGGTGCTGGCCATCACCGCGGCCATGGGCGAGGGCACGGGTCTGCACGAGTTCTCGGAGAAGCTCCCCGACCGCTTCTTCGACGTCGGCATCGCCGAGCAGCACGCCGTGACGTTCGCGTCGGGCCTGGCCATCTCCGGCTTCAAGCCCGTCGTCGCCATCTACTCGACCTTCCTCCAGAGGGCTTACGACCAGATCTACCACGACGTCTGCCTGATGGACCTGCCCGTCGTCTTCGTCCTCGACCGGGCCGGCATCGTCCCCGACGACGGACCGACCCACCAGGGCGTCAACGACATCGCCTATCTCCGGACGATGCCGAACATGATCGTCATGGCCCCCCGCGACGAGAACGAGCTCCAGCACATGCTCTGGTCGGCGCTCGCCTACGGCCACCCGGCCTCGGTCCGGTTTCCCAAGGCCAAGGGGCTGGGCGTCCCCATGGATAAGGAACTCCGGGTCCTGCCCCTGGGAAAGAGCGAGCTCCTCCGGGACGGCCGGGACGTCCTGTTCGCCTTCGGCCACATGGTCCAACCGGCCCTCGAGGCCGCCGAGCTTCTGGAGAAGGACGGCCTGTCGCTCGCCGTGGTCGACGCGCGCTTCGTCAAGCCGCTCGACCGGGACATGATCCTCCGCTTCGCCGGTCCGGGCCGGGTCTTCGTCACCCTCGAGGAAGGCGTCGTCGACGGCGGCGCGGGGAGCGCCGTGCGCGAGCTCCTCGACCGGGAAGGCCGGTTCGACCTCCGGTTCAAGTCGATCGGGCTTCCGGCCGGCCTCTATCCCATGGGCAAGTCCGAAGAGATCCGGGCCAGGATCGGCCTCGACGTTCCCGGGCTCGTGAAGCAGATCGGGGATTTTCTCAAGACGCCCCGCTCCTGAGGCGGCGATGAAAGAGCGCGCGGACAAGCTTCTGACCGGCCGCGGCCTGGCCCCGAGCCAGGAGAAGGCCCAGGCCCTGATCATGGCCGGCCTGGTGACGAGCGGCGGCCGCCCCGTCCGGAAATCCGGCGAGCTCGTCGACGCGGAGGCGCCGCTCGAAGTCGCGCCTACCCTCCCGTTCGTCGGCCGCGGCGGGCTCAAGCTCCAGGAGGCCCTCGAGCGCTTCGGCGTCGACGTCCGAGGCCGGATCGCGCTCGACATCGGCGCCTCGACCGGCGGGTTCGTCGATTGCCTGCTGAAGCGCGGGGCGGTCCGGGTCTACGCCGTCGACGTCGACATCAAGCAGCTGGATTGGGGGCTCAGCAAGGACCCCCGCATCGTCGCCATCGAGAAGAACGCCCGTGCGCTCGTCCCGGAAGACATCCCCGAGCCTCCCGATATCGTCACCATGGACGTCTCGTTCATCTCCGTCCTGAAGATCCTCCCCGCGCTCAGGGCGGTCCCGGGCGGGTGGACGCTCGTCTCGCTCGTCAAGCCCCAGTTCGAGGCCGGCCCGAAAGACGTCGGCCGCAAGGGCGTCGTCCGCGACGCGTCCGTCCACGCCGCGGTCCTGGCTCGCGTGATCGGGGGAGCCCGGGAGCTCGGCTTCGGCCCCGCCGGGCTCATGCGCTGCTCGACGCACGGGCAGAAGGGGAACGTCGAATTCTTCGTCCGCTGGGTCCCCGGGGACCCGGACCTCAACGCGGACCTCGTCGAAGTCTGGATCAAGGAGGCGGTCAGCCATGAATAACGTGCGCAGAGCCGGCATCGTCATCAAGTCCCACGCGCCCTCGGTCGAGGGCATCCTGAAGATCGTGGTCGAGTATTTCGAGGGCCGCGGCATCGCCTGCGTCCTCGAGGACGCCGCCGCCCGCCGGCTCGGCCGCCCCGACGGGCTCGCGAGGCAGGACATCGCGGCCGCATCGGACTTCATCGTCGTCCTCGGCGGCGACGGGACCCTCCTCAGCGTCGCACCCGCCGCCGCCCGGGCGGGCGTCCCGGTCATGGGCATCAATCTCGGCCGGCTGGGCTTCCTGACCGAGATCCCCGTCAGCGAAGCCGTAACCACGCTCGACCGGTTCCTGGCCGATGACGCCGGCCTCGTCAGCCCGCGCTGGCTGCTCGAAGCCCGGACGGCCGGGATCGCTTCGTACTGCCTGAACGACGCGGTCATCACCAAGGGCGCGGTGTCCCGGATGATCGAGCTCGTCCTCGGCGTCGACGGCAGGGACGTGGCCACGGTCAAGTCCGACGGCCTGATCGTTTCGACGCCGACCGGTTCGACGGCCTACTCGCTCTCGGCCGGCGGGCCGATCGTCCACCCCCGCGTCCCGGCTATCGTCGTGACGCCCATCTGCCCGCATACGCTGTCCTTCCGGCCGTTGGCCGTGCCGGCGGCCTCCTCCGTCTCCGTGCGGCTCCTGACGGGCGGCGAGGAGGTCTTCCTGACCCTCGACGGCCAGCGGGTCGCCCCGATGGGCCGGGACGACACGGTCGAACTCCGCAAGGCCCCGTTCGAGCTCCAGCTCGTGACCTCGCCGAAACGGAGCTATTACGACCTGGTCAAGGAGAAGCTCGGCTGGGCGGAATAGGAACGGGTTTGACAAGCCCCGAACCAGACGCTATCATGGGGACTTCCCGATATACTACAAAAACACTAGGAAATGGAGACTGACATGTCCGACGCCATCCTCACCGGCACCGACGCCGCTTTCGACGCCGACGTCCTCAAGTCCGAACTGCCCGTTCTCGTGGATTTCTGGGCCCCCTGGTGCGGGCCCTGCCGGATGATCGCCCCGCTCGTCGAGGAGATCGCCGAGTCCCAC
The DNA here is from genome assembly GCA_963743755.1 of uncultured bacterium. Lineage (GTDB taxonomy): Bacteria > Acidobacteriota > Aminicenantia > Aminicenantales > Saccharicenantaceae > RBG-16-66-30. The sequence continues at coordinate 968,242 of CAVUQU010000004.1, read as the reverse complement.
AAGGGCAAGCTCAAGGTGGTCAAGATGAACGTCGACGAGAACGGCCAGACGCCCCAGACCTACGGCGTCATGGCCATCCCGACCCTGATCGTGTTCAAGGGCGGCCAGCCCGTGGAGAAGGTCGTCGGCTTCGAGTCCAAGGCCAAGCTCCTCGAACGCATCGCCAAGCACCTCTGATCCGCCCATGGGCGAACCCCGGGACGTCGCCATCGTCGGGGCCGGGCCGGCCGGCCTGGCCGCGGCCATCTATACCGGGCGAGGCCGGCTCTCGACGGTCGTCCTGGAGAAGGGGATGCCCGGCGGACAGATCCTCCTCACCGACTGGGTCGAGAACTACCCTGGCTTCCCGAACGGCGTCACACCTTTCGACCTGATGCAGGCCTTCCGCAAACAGGCGGAGACGTTCGGGGCCGCGATCGTATCCGACGAGGCCCTGTCGATCGCGGGGTCGGACGGCGCGTTCGTCATCCGGGGACATAACGGCGAATACTCCGCCCGGGCCGTCATCGTGGCCACGGGCTCGGCCTACAGGCGGCTGGGTGTCCCCGGCGAGGAACGGCTGACGGGCGGCCGGCGTCTCCTATTGCGCCGTCTGCGACGGATCTTTCTTCACCGGGCGGGACATCGCCGTCGTCGGGGGCGGCGACAACGCCTTGAAAGAGGCCCTCTATCTGACCCGCTTCGCCGGGAGCGTGACGCTCATCCACCGGCGGGCGGAGTTTCGCGGCGAGCGGATCTACCAGGAGCGGATCGCCGCCAACGGCAAGATCCGCGTCCTTCTCGAGACCGTCGTCTGCGCCGTCGAAGGGCAGGCCAAGGTCGAATCCCTGACCCTCCGCAACGTCAAGGACGACACCTCTTCGACCCTCCCCGTCGCGGGGCTTTTCGTCTCGATCGGGACCCGGCCCCGGACGGAATTCGTCAAAGGCTGGCTCGACCTCGACGCGTGGGAGCAGATCAAGGTCGACGGCGACATGCGGTCTTCGGTCCCGGGCGTTTTCGCCGCCGGCGACGTTTCCGACGCCTGCCCCAAGCAGGTCGCCACGGCCGTGGGCACGGGCGTCCACGCCGCCCTCTCCGTCCAGGAATACCTCGCCCGCCTCACTTAGCCGCGGCCGGCCGTCTTGGCCGCGGCCGTCGCGTCGTAATGCTCGTTCAGCACCGCGGCCAGCTCCGCCCCCCAGAGCATGATGACCATCGAGGACGTGATCCACAGCAGGAAGAACAGGACCGAGGTCAGCGTCCCCTGGAGGATCTTGCTGAGGACGATGCCGACGGCCGAGAAGTGGACGACGTAGAAGGCGAAGGCCCGCTTGAAGACCTCGAAGAGCAGGGCGGCGACGGCGGCCGGGATGAGCCCGGCCCGGGTGTGGACCTTGGTCTCCGGGATGAACTTGTAGAGGATGTAGAACATCGCCACGTCGAGGACGTAGGGGAGGAGGTATTTCAGGAAGAAGTTGTTGATCACCGCGACGGCCTCGGGATTGAGGGTGGTCTGGACGAGCTCGCTCGCCTGGATCGCCTGCCCCAGGCCCGTCCACACCGCCGTCATGGCCAGCGAGAAGAACATGAAGATCCCGACGACGAACATCATCAGGAACTCGATGAGCCGGTTGTAGACGAAGGACCGGTGGTACTTCGTCCGGAAGATCTGGTTGATCGTCGTGACCAGGCTCGAGAAGAGGAAGCTCGCCGAGACGAGCGAGCCGACGACGCCGAACACGCCCAGGTCGCCGACCCCGTCGGCCAGGCCGCCCAGACTCTTGAAAAAGCCCGGCTCGAGCCGGGAGAAGAACTCGTCGGTGAAGATGTTGAGACTCCGCAGGGCCATCTCCGTGTCGCCCAGGAAGCGGCCCGCGATGGCGAAGAACAGGGCGATCAGGGGGACGCAGCAGAGGAGGGCGAAGTAGGAGATGACGATGGCCGAAGTCCAACACTTGTCCCCGTTGAACCGCGCGAACGACGCGGCGACGAGCTTGAGCGTCTTGGACGTCATCCCCTCCGGGACCCGGCCGGGCTCAGGTTAGACGTACTTCCCCCACTGGACCATCAGGATGATGATCGTGATGAGCAGGGCGTAGATGACCAGGGTCTCGATGAGGACCAGGCCCAGGATGAGCAGGCCGCGGATGGCGGGCGCGCCGGCCGGGTTGCGGGAGATGCCCTCGCAGGCCGAGCAGATGGCCCGGGACTGGCAGAACGCGCCGGCGATGACCGCCAGGCTGATGACGGCGCCGCCGACGATGAGCGACAGCTTGAACAGGTCGGCGCGGGGCTTGGCCAGCTCGCCGGCCGGGCCCGTTTCCTGGGCCAGCGCGGGGAGCGCCATGAGGGCGATACCGAAGGCCATCAGGCACAGGGCTTTGAGTCTTTGGGACATGACGGAACTCCTTTTACGTTGAGTGCTCTTCTTCATGGGCGACGGCGCCCGCGATGTAGATGCAGGTCAGGAGGACGAAGACGTACGACTGGATGAGCGGCCGTGAAGATGGACAGGGCCATGAACGGCAGGGGCAGGAAGAAGGGGACGATCGAGGCCATGATGACGATGAGCAGCTCCTCGGCGAAGATGTTGCAGAAGAGCCGCATGGACAGGGAGACCGGCCGGGAGAAGTGGCTGATGAGCTCGATCGGGAGCATCAGCGGGGCCAGGGCCGGGATGGGGCCCAGGAAGTGCTTGAAGTACTTGAGACCCTGGTCCTTGACGCCCAGGGCGTGGTAGTAGAAGAAGACGACCAGGGCGCAGCCGACGGTGACGTTGAGCTTGCTCGTCGGCGACATGAACCCGGGGACGAGCCCGATCAGGTTGCAGGCGAAGATGAAGATGCCGACCGTGCCGATGACCGGCAGGTACTTCCGGCCTTTGGGGCCGACGGTGTCGACGATGAGGCCCTCGAACATCTGGACGATCGTCTCGGCGACCGTCTGGCGGCGGGTCGGGACGAGGGCCGGCCGGCGGGCGACGAGCCGCAGGAGCAGGGGGACGGTGAGCGGCCACGAAGAGCACCATGACCAGATAGTCGGGGACGGCGTGGAGGGGATCCGGGACTTCGACCCCGACGAGGCCGAGAACGGCGGCGATAGGGCGGCCGAAGACGCGGTTGAACGCGTCGACGATCCAGAGGCTGTGCTCTAAACCTTCCATTTTCTCAGTTGAAGAAGACCGCGGACGGCCTCGGCCAGGGATACCGGAACGACCGTGGAGAAGCCCGCGACGAAGGCGAATATCTTCTTCGGATAGAGGAGGATTATAAGGAAAAAGACGGCGCAAATCAACACGAGGCGGAGGGCATAAAGGAGGATGCCGGACCGCCGCGCCCCCCGGACGCCCCTCGACAGGAGGCGGGTCAGGGACTGCTTGAGCCAGGCGAAGCCGAGGGCCGAGAAGAGCCCGCCGGCGAGGAAGAAGAGCCCGGTCCGGAGATCGAAGAGGAGGGCCGCCGGCACGGCCAGGACGGCCGAGAGGCCGGCGATCTCGAGGGGGATCCGCCTCAGGAATCCTTCGTCGAAAGTGTTCGGATCCTCGGTCGGCATGGCAGCGGAATTATAACACGTCCCGCCGATCGCCGGTAGAACGCGTATATAAGGGAGGAGCGGCGGATCCGCAGCCTTGACATCGCCCGGCTCCTCTCCGAGAATAGGGCCGGCGGCGGACCCGCGCCCGGGAGGGAGAAACGCCATGTCCACGGAATTCCTGGTCAAGTTCTGCGGCCTCTTTCTGGGCATCCTGGCCCGGACGGTCCTGCCCTGGCTGAGGAAGGTCAGGGAAGGCCGGGTCCGGGGTTTCGACCGCCGCTACCTCTATTCGGCGCTGGCCTCGCTGGGGATCGGCTTGATCTTCACCCTGGTCCTGTTCCCCCGCTTCGACGGCGGCGCCGAAGGGCGCACGTTCGAGGCCCTCTTCAAGCTCTTCTCGCTGGCCTTCGGGTTCGGCTTCGGCTGGAACGCCCTCATCAACGAAGGCGGGGCCTGGGCGGCCAAGCCCGAGGCAACGGGCGAGGCGGACGGCGGCGCCGCGGGGATGCCGGCCCGATGAGCCCCAAGTCGCGTCTTCCGGATCTCGCGCGGCTGGCCGAGCTGAGCTCGATCGCCCTCATCCTGCCGGCCTCGATCGCGGTCGGGCTCTTTTTCGGCTACTTCCTCGACCGCCGCCTCGGGACCGAGCCCTGGCTGCTGCTCATCTTCACCGTGCTCGGCATCGCCTCCGGCCTGCTCAGCCTGTTCCGGGCCATCAGAAAACAGTGGAAGGACGAAGAGCCGCCCGAGGAGTGACCGGCCCGCCGGGTCTCGTTTGCTTCTCCCCAACCGGTGTGCTACAAATCGGGCGATGGAGCTTCGTCTTTTCCGGCCGGTCTTGCGGCGTTTCATCCCGGTTGTCTGTCTGGCCGCCTGGCTCGGTGCCGGCGCGGCCGCCGGCCAAACCGCCCCGGCGCCCGGGCCCTCCGTCCAAACCGGCCCCGGTGCCCCGGCCGAGGTCAGGATCCTGGCCAGGAACCAGGAGCGGACGGGGGACCGCATCTTCGCGTCGGGCGACGTCGAGGTCCGGCGCGGGGAGTTCCTTCTTTTCGCCGACCGCGTCGAATACGACCTCGCGACGAAGGACGGCCTGGCCGAAGGCAACGTCGTCGCCCAATCGAACGGCGAGGTCATCCGCGCCGAGCGCATCCGCTTCAACCTCGAGTCCGGCCGGGGCACGATCGAGAACGCCTCCGGCCTCATCCGTCCGACCATCCTGTTCGAGGCGGAGCGGCTGGAACGGACGCAGGCCGGCACCTACTCCCTGAAAAGGGGTTGGCTCACGCCCTGCACCCAGCCCAATCCCCGCTGGAGCTTCGGTCTCTCCCGGGCCAACGTCGTGACGGACGACCACCTCGAGATCTGGAACGCCGTCCTCCGGATCAAGAGCGTCCCCGTCCTCTACCTGCCCTACCTGCGCTACCCCCTGAAGGACCGGGCCACGGGCTTCCTCATGCCCCGGTTCGGCTTCGGCGGCTCGAAGGGGCTGTCCGTCTCCCAGAGCTTCTACTGGGCCATGGCCCCGAACCTGGACGCCACGGCCGGCATCGACTTCTATCTCGCCCGCGGCACCGGGGCCGGGCTCGAGTTCAGGTACATGTTCCCGGGCGGGACGAAGGGCGACGTCAACCTCTACTACTTCGCCTACAAGAGACAGGCCGACGGCACGAAGCCCGGCAACTCCTCCCTCGTCCGCCTCGACCACACCCAGGCCCTGCCCTTCGGCTTCACGCTGGTCGCCAACATCGACTACCAGACCTCCTACAGCTTCCTCCGCGAGTACGACAACGACTTCCAGCGGGCCCTCGTCTACAACCGCACCTCCCAGGTCTACCTGTCCCGGTCCTGGAAGGGATTCAACCTGAGCGCCCGGGCCTCCCGCTTCGAGACCTACTTCTCGGAGATCGACGACGCCAACGTGTCGACCTCGCTGCCCCAGATCACCTTCAACGTCTTCAAGACCCGGCTCTTCGCCCCGGTCTACTTCTCGATGGCCGCGTCCCTCAACCGCTGGCAGTACGGCTGGAAGTCCGATTACGAGGCCGGGACGGAGCGGCGGTCGACGCGCCTATCGGCGAGCCCGACCCTGAGCCTGCCGTTCTCCTCGATCCCCTGGCTCACGGCCACGACCTCGGTCGCGGCCAACCTCAATTATTACGCCCAGAGCCTCGACCCGGAGAGTGGCGCCCTCGTCGACGAGCCCCTCTTCACCCGGAACGTTCTCGCGGCCGTGGAGATGGTCGGGCCCGTCTTCTACCGGGTCTTCTACGGCCGTGACGGGCAGGCCCGGCTCAAGAACATCGTCGAGCCCTACGTCAGCTACACCTACGACAGCCCGACCCGGAACTCCGATCGCGTCGTGACCAATTACGGGTTCTTCCGCTACCACCAGGTCAGCTACGGCTTCACCAGCCGGTTCCTGTTCAAGGACGAAGACCGGGCGGTCGAGGTTTTCTCGCTCGGCCTCGGGCAGACGTATTACTTCTCGCCCGAAGACGGGCCCCTCTCGCGCTTCCCCGTCGACGGCGTCGCGCCCCGCTTCTCGGAGGTCACCGGGACGCTCCGGTTCTACCCCCGGGCCAAGCTCAGCTTCGACGCCTCGGCCGCCTACAACCCGTATTACGACAGCCTGTCGAGCCTGCGGCTCAGCGGCACGGTCGGGGCCAAGACGGAGGGGAACTTCCTGACGGTCAACTGGTTCACCAGCCGGAATTCCTGGACGACCGGGGTCGACCCCGCGCTCATCGCCCTTTACAGCCGGGACCAGGTCGGGGCCTTCGCCGGCCTGCGCCTGCCCCGACTCTCGCTCGACCTCGAGGCCGAGGCCGACTACAACGTCGAGGAGAAGAAGCTCCTCTACACCGGCGCCCGGCTGACCTACCACTACCAGTGTGTCGACTTCCTGGTCGACGTCCGCTCCTACTATTACCGCGATCCGCCGGACGTCCAGGTCCGCTTCTCGCTGGGCCTCGGCGCGATCGGCCGGACGCTCGATTTCCTGGGCGGGTTCGGGTTCTGAGGAAGGGAGGACGGCCATGAGCACGGAACGGACCCTCGACGGCAAGACCGTCCTGGTCACGGGCGGGGCGGGCTTCATCGGCAGCCATTTCGTCCGCTCCGTCCTCAGCCGCCATCCGGCGGACCGCGGTCGTCAACCTGGACAAGCTGACCTACGCCGGGAACCTCGACAACCTCGAGGACGTCCGGGACGATCCGCGCCACGAGTTCGTCCTCGGCGATATCCGGGACAAGGCCCTGGTGCGCCGCCTCTTCGCCCGGGTCCAGGCGGTCGTCCACTTCGCCGCCGAGACCCACGTCGACCGCTCGATCTACGACGCCGGCGAGTTCGTCCAGACCAACGTCCACGGTACTTACACCCTGCTCGACGCCCTGCGGGCCTGCCCGGCGATCGAGATCTTCGTCCACATCTCGACCGACGAGGTCTACGGCAGCCGGACCGGACGCGCCGCCCGCGAATCCGACCCCCTCGCGCCGTCGTCGCCCTACGCGGCCAGCAAGGCCGCCGGCGACCATCTGGTCCGGGCCTACCACGTGACCTACGGCCTGCCGACCGTCATCCTCCGGCCGTCGAACACCTATGGGCCCGCCCAGTTCCCCGAGAAGCTCATCCCGCTCTTCCTGACCAGCGCCCTCGAGGGCAGGACCCTGCCGGTCTTCGGGGACGGGATGAATATCCGGGAATGGCTCTACGTAGACGACCACTGCCGGGCCGTCGAGACGGCCCTCCTGCGGGGCCGGAGCGGCAGCGTCTACAACGTCGGGGGAGGGACGGAGCTGGCCAATCTCGACGTCGCCCGGCGCATCCTGGACGCCGTCGAGGCGCCCCGCGAGCTCATCCGGTTCGTCGCCGACCGGCCCGGCCACGACCGCCGCTACGCCATGGATTCGGGGCTCATCCGGGCCCTCGGCTGGGAGCCGGAGACGCCGTTCGCCGAGGGGCTGGGGAAGACGGTGCGCTGGTACGCGGCCCACAAGTCCAGGTGGCGGAAGGTCCGGACGCGGCCGGAATGACCGGAGGGCATCCCTCCCGGCTCAGATGGCGAGCTCGAGCTGGCCGTCGTGGGCGGTCTTGCGGTCGGCCTCGATGTCCGCGAGCAGCTCCGGGGTGATGTCGCCCGTCGGGTAGATGCCGTCGAAGCAGGCGGCGCAGAAGTTCTTGATCTTGGGATTCTCCAGCTGGACCGCCTTCTTCAGATCGGCGAGGGACTGGTAGATGACCTTGTCGGCGCCGATCTTGCGGGCCACGGCGGCCTCGTCCGCGTCCTGGGCGACGAACTCGGTCTTGGTCTGCATGTCGATGCCGTAGACGCAGGGGTGGCGCAGGGGCGGCGAGTAGGAGGCGAAATAGACCTTTTTCGCCCCGGCCTCGCGGAGCATCGCGACGATGGCCTTGGAGGTGTTGCCGCGGACGATGCTGTCGTCGACGAGGAGGACCTTCTTGCCCTTGATCTCCGAGGCGATGGGATTGAGCTTCTGGCGGACCGAGCTCTTGCGCTCCTTGTCGGCCGGCATGATGAAGGTCCGGCCGATGTAGCGGTTCTTGACCAGGGCCTCGCTGTACTTCAGGCCGAGCTTGCGGGCGATCTCGATGGCCGCGTCGCGGGCCGAGTCGGGGACGGGCACGACGACGTCGATGGCCAGCTTCCGCCGCCGGATCTCGAGGGCCAGGGACCGGCCGAGATTGACCCGGCATCTGTAGACGTTGACCTTGTCGATGAACGTGTCGGGGCGGGCGAAATAGACCCACTCGAACAGGCACGGCGAAAGGCAGCCGCGGCCGACCCTCTTCCTGTGAAGCGTCCTGGCCTTGTCGATGAAGACCGCCTCGCCGGCCCCGACGTCCCGGATCTCGCCGAAATTCATGATGTTGAGGCTGACCGTTTCCGAGGCGAAGGCGTAGGAGGGCAGGAGGCCGTCGCGGCGGATCGCCGTAGACCAGGGGCTTGATGCCGTAGGGATCGCGGAAAGCCACCAGGCCCTGGCCGGCGATGTAGGCGACGACGGAGTAGCTGCCGTGGACCTTCCGGGTACACGGCCTCGACGGCCCGGAAGATGTGCTCCGGGGCCAGGGTCTTGGTCTGCTCGCCGGCCAGGGATTCGGCGAAGAGGTTGAGGATGATCTCGAGGTCGCAGTCGGAGTTGAGGAGCCGGTGCTGGTCCTCGTAGAGCTCGTCGCGCAGCTCCCGGTAATTGGCGACGTTGCCGTTGTGGGCCATGATGATGCCGAAGGGCGAGTTGATCTGGAAGGGCTGGGCGTCCTCGTCGCCCCCGCCGCCGATCGTCGGGTAGCGGGTGTGGCCGATGCCGATCGGGCCGCGGAGGTTCTCGACGGCTTCGGGCGTGAAGATGTCGTGGACGAGGCCGTTGCCCTTTTTGGTGTGGAAGCGGCCGTCGAAGGTGATGATCCCGGCCGAGTCCTGGCCGCGGTGCTGGATGGCCAGCAGGCCCTGGTAGAGGTCCCGGATGATGGGGCCGTTGCCCCAGAGGCCGATGACGCCGCACATGATCAGGCCTTGACGGCCCGGCCGGGCTCGACCACGGACTCGTCGACGATCATGACCGGGATGTCGTCCCGGATGGGATAGACGCGGTGGCAGGAGACGCACTTCAGGCCCTTCTCGTCGGCCGTGAGCTTGACGTCGGCCTTGCACTGGGGGCAGGCCAGGATGGCCAGGAGCGAAGCGCTGATCGGCATGGGCATCTCCTGCTCCAGAATATATCCGCCGGGGCCGCCCCGTCAAGCCCGGGCCCGGCTGCCCGCTTGCCCCGGGACCGGGAACCTCTTATAATCAAGCCGATGATGTATTTCGCCTACGCCTCGAACATGAACCAGGCGCAGATGAAAAGGTGGTGCCCGGGGAGCCGCTTTTTCAAGACCGCCGAGCTCGCGGGACACCGCTTCGTCTACGACGGGTTCTCCGTGCCCTGGGACGGGGCCGTCGGCAACATCGTCGCGTCCGCGTCGGAGAGCGTTTGGGGGGCCCTCTACGAGATCACCGAGCGCGACCGGCTGACCTTGGACGCCTTCGAGGGATATCCGCGGAGCTACGAGCGCAAGGAGGTCGAGGTCCGCGACCGGGACGGCAACCTCCACCGGGCCATGACTTATTTCCGGACCGGCCGGCCGCTCGGCAAGCCGCATCCCGATTACGAGAAGGTCGTCCTCGACGGCGCCAGGGAATGCGGCCTGTCCGAGGACTACATCGACAAAGCCCTGCGCGTCATCAGGATGTGAGTCCGGGGCTCAGAACCGGTAGCGGACGCCCGCCCTCACCGCCGTCCCCGTTAGGTCGACGACGGCCCGCCGGGAATCGGCCGCGTCCTCCGGCGCGCTGGCCGCAACATAGACGAGGGGGTAGGTGTTTCCGTCTTCGGCGAGCCGGCTGACGTAGAAGAGGGTGCCGGGCTCCGTGGCGACCGAGCCGGTCAGGTGCGTGGTGGTGTTCGTGCCGGTCAGCTTGCCGAACCGGGCCAGGCGGACGCCCGCTTCGGCGAAGAAGACCGTCCTCGGCGCGATCTCCCATTCCCCTCCGAACGCGGCTTCGCCGCCGAGGCCGCCCCCCGACGCTTCGCCCTTCATCTGCCGCCAGCCCGCGGAATCCGGGAGCTCGTGCCGGTAGAGGTAGCTCGCCTTGACGGAGTAGATGCCCAGGCCGCCGCGGACGTAGAAACCCGCGCCGGGGTAGTAGCGCGCGAGGAGTTTGAACGGGACCGTCCGGGCCGCCGGCTTGGTCACGAGGGTCTCCGTGAAGGCCGGGTCCTCGTATTCGGTCCGGTCCTTGTTGGCGGCCCGCATGTAGTCCGCGCCGAGACCCACGGCCAGCCGGGGCGTCAACCGGTATGTCACCTCGAAGCCGAAAAGATAGGCGATGTGCAGGACGCCGGCGGCCGGCGGGGCCGCGACGCCGTGATCGGCGGCGTTCGCGTCGGCGTATCCGCGCGTCCCCCGGTTGAGGTCCCGGGGCGCGACATAGCCGAGGCCGGCGGAGAAAGCGAACTCCAGCGGGATGCCGCCCGTGCTCAGCTCCGGCATCTCGATCTTCCCGATCCGGATCGGCCGGCCGCGGCGCCGCGCCGGCGCGGCCTCCGGCTCCTTCTCTCTCTCCACCCGGGCGATCGTTCCGGCCTCGACGACCTCGACCAGGCTCTCGTGGATCCAGCCGCCGATGACGCCGCCGTCCTCCAGGGTGTAACGGACGAAATACCATTCGCCGTCCTTCCGGTCGGCCTCGACGACGACGCCCTCGGGGATCTGCTGGACGATGGAGCTGCCGATGTCGGGCTTCTCCCGGAGGTTGGCCTGCTCGGCCGTGATCTTGATCTTCGTCGGCCGGTCCTGCGCGCCCGGAGGCGCGGCGAAGAGCCCCGTGCCGACGGCGAGGATCAAAAGAACGGGAAGGACGGTTCGGATCATGCGCATGCTGGGTTCACCCTGAGGCGATTATAGCGGACTCCCCCGGGACGGACAAGCGCGGGGAAGGAAGCCCGCCGCATCGCACGGGGACGCCCGGCGCCGGCGCCCCCGTGCGCTCGCAAGCCGCGGCCGGCGGCCGGGCCGTCAGAACCTGTACCCGGCGCTCAAGCCGATCACGTTGTACTTGAACAGGCTCTCGGTGTCGGTGAGCAGGTAGGCCGTCAGGTTGAAGTGGTTGCCGCGGTAGCCGAGGTTGATCTTGGGCAGGAGATCCCCCGTATCCGACTCGCCTTCCCAGAAGATGACCGGGAGCACGACGCCGGCGCCGGCGAAGAACCCGCCCTTGGCCGTGTAGTTCAGGAGAACGCCGGGGTAGAGCAGGAGCGGGTCGAAGCTGAAGCCGTCGTCCGTGATGACCATGATCTCGGGGCTGAGCATCAGGGCCGGAGAGAGATGGATGTCGACCTGCGGGGCGAACGTGAACAGCGCCTCCGAGAACGAGCTGTCGGGCCCCAGATCCGTCATCACGCCCAGGTTCAGGCTGAACTCGACCTTCTTCCCCTGGGCGAACGCTTGCCCTGTCCCCAGTGCGACGACCAGGCCCACCGCCAGGACCATCACCATGACCTTTTTCATCGGTTCCCTCCTAAGAGTTGAGATGTTCGTCCGGTTCCGACCGGACGCCCCCAAGGTAGCCTCCGGAGGGGCCCGAGTTGTCAAAGAGTTGTCAATGTGGGGTCAAGATTGGCCCCCGCCGTGCGCCAAGGGGGCTATTCGTACTCGGCCCAGTGCCGGATCTCAAGTTCTTGACTCTCGTCCCCGGCCGGGATATTCTCCTTTTGTGAGGGGACGGGTCGCTTCTGAGTTCGCGGCCGGCGATTTCACGCCGAACTCAAAATGGAAAATCTTATCGATAAAGCTCGGAATGCGTCTACTGCAAGGCCTGCGCGGCGATCTGCCCGACGAAAGCCGTCACCTTCTCCCTCCGGTGGAAGAGCGAGCAGCCTCCGGCCGTCGACTTCACGAAGCGCAAGGTCCTGGCCACGGCCGCCTTGGCCGCCGTGAGCGTCCCGTTCTTCAAGATCTCGCGGGCAGCGGAAGCGGGCCAGCGAGAAGCTCATCCGGCCGCCCGGATCTCTTCCCGAACCCGGTTTCCTGGCCAAGTGCGTCAAGTGCGGAGAATGCATGAATGCCTGCCCGACGAACGGCCTCCAGCCGACGCCTTCTGAAGCCGGGCCCGAGGGATTGTGGACCCCGGTGCTGGTCCCGAAAGCGTGAAGAGGCCAAATTTTAATCTTACGGCGGGAATCAAGGCAATGAGGAGCAAATGAAAACGAATCCGTTTGTCCTCAGGTATGGGCGCTTCGTTCCCCGGATCCTGATCGCTCTTTTCCTTCTCGGGGGATCGATGCCCGTCCTGGCGTCCCAGCGGCAAATCATGGAATATTATATTTACTTTAGCGATGAATATGTGAGGCAATTAGGACGACAACGATATGAACACGCCTACGCAACCCGGGAGGAAGCGGAAAAGGCGCGCCAGAAAGCGGCTCTCGATACCCTCGGCGCTGCCGAAAGCTTTCTTCGCAATTCCTATATCAAGGAAGTGCCGACAGGACGCTATACCTCGCCGCCGCCCTCAACTCCGTCCCCGGGAGGCACCCCCTCCGGAAACCCGGGTCCTGTTTCTCCAAAACCGCCGAGCTGGAAACCGGTTCCTCCCAAGCCGGGGAACCCGGAAACCGAAGATTTCAGCCGGCGCCTCAAAGGAAGAACGACGCCGGCTTCGTCAACCAGCGGAGAGGAGAAAGACTTAATAAACCGCCTGAAAGGGAGGAAGCCGACGGAACCCTCCCGAAGACCCGGCCTGAATAATGAACAGGATATCCAAGAAGCCCGCATAAAGATCGCCGGATTGAAGACCAAAATCAGCATGATGCAAACCCTCTTGCGGGGGTTTTCGAAATCGCTGCTCCTCAACACCTCGGAATTGGAAGCGTGGGAGAAGACGATCGACCAGGTGTACAAGGACGCGTGGGAATCCGGAAAAGATCTGGCTAAAAACTGTTTCTTCCATTACAGCCTGTTCGGCCTGGAAAAGCTCGTTCAAAAAGAAATATTCATCAAGCTTGATAAGCTCATTTTTTCGACGGATCCGGCCGAGAGATTACGACTTGGCCGCGAAATCCTGGCCCGGCATCTTGAAGTCGACCGCGTCAAGAAGGTCGTTGACTGGGGACTGCTGGGGGACGGCTTCGCGGAATTGTTGGCCAGCGACGATGAGACCCTTAAAAAGTCTCTCGATGCCTTGCTTCTCGTCTATGATCTTATGAAGGTTACCGGCTTATCAAAAATCGATATTCAAGGTGCCGACTTAGGCGCGCATTTCGCGATGGGGAAAACGGCCGAGAAGCCGTTTTCGAAGGCTTGACCGCATTCAACGGCTGGTATTCCATCAACCGTCTGAACAGAGAAAATGAGCAGTATGCCCGGGAGATAGAAGCTCTTTCCTACCGAATGAAAGAGGCCGAAAAGAGGATCATCTGCCTTGAGGACTGCTTGAACAACCCGACAGATGGTTGCCTGGACAAATGCGAAGGCAAAACAAGATTTACCACACCGCCGCCCCTCTTGAAGTGAAAGAAGAGAATTCCAAATGAGCGCAGCCGGCAAAAGGGCTTTTCTACGAATTTTCGCAACACTGACGTTTGTGACATTCTGTGTGATTTTTTCCGGCATGGCGGCCAGGGCGCGGGCTAGGACGCCTTCTGATCACGAATCGGCCATCTCGCGAGTCTGCGCCTGCGTCGGGCTCGAATCAGGACGTGAACGCCAAGGATAAAGACGGCTATACGCAGCTGCACAAGGCGGCCATTCGAAGAGATAAGGAATGGGCCGGGCAATTGATCGCCGGCGGCGCGGATGTGAACGTCAAAGACAACGATGGCCATACGCCGTTGTTTTTTGCCGTCGATGAGGAGATGGCCGCCCTTTTAATCGCGAAAGGCGCGGACGTCAATGCCGAGGATAATTTTGGCGGCACGCCGCTGCACTTTTTTGCGCTGATCGGGCAAAAGAATATCGTCGAATTGTTGATCGCCCAAGGCGCGAACACCGCCGTTGAAGATCAATCCGGCAAAACGCCTCTTCAAATCGCCGAAGACAATAACCATACAGAATTAGTTCGGCTCCTTCTTCCTAATCAAGTCGACATCCATGCCCAGGACACGGACGGCAATACCCCGCTGCACCGTGCCGCCGCCGAGGGGAAAAGGGAAGACGTCGAGCGGCTGACCTCCGTCGGCGCGTCCGTAAACGCTAAAAATAACGAAGGCTATACGCCGCTCCACTGGGCCGCGATCTATGGCAGGAAGGATATCGCTGAGTTTCTGATTTCAAAGGGTGCGGATATCAACGCTCGGGATATCAACGGTCGAACGCCTCTCCACGACGGCGCCGAGGGCGGCCATGAAGACATCGTCGAATCGTTGCTCGCCGAAGGCGCGGACATCAACGCCGCGGATAACAATGGCGCAACGCCGCTGCACGTGTCCGCTTCGGCCGGTCTGGCCGAACGGCTGATTTCAAAAGGGGCAGATATCAACGCAAAGGATAAATCCGGATATACGCCGTTAAGCGGAGCGATCCTTTTTGACCAACAAGATGTGGCCAAGCTGTTAATCGCCAAAGGAGCTTCTCTAAACATCAGGAACAATAACGGCGAAACGCCATTGCACATGGCCGTTAAAAGAGGAAGTTTGGGAGGGATAACGGAAATAGTTGAATTATTAATCGCGAAAGGCGCGGACAGCAACATTAAAGACAATACCGGCTATACGCCCTTGACATTGGCGGAGCTTTTAAACCTCAAGAACTTAGTCGATCTTTTAAAGAGCCCTGCCGACCGAGATCGGGCGCTGCAGGATGTGAACGCCAAGGACGCCCTGGGTAATACGCCGTTGCATGACGCGGCCAGCCGAGGCCAAAAGGAACTCGCCGAGCATCTGATTGCCAAGGGCGCGGATGTGAGTGCGAAAGATATTTTTGGCAGCACGCCGCTGCACGTTGTCACCGGCAAAGAACTGGCCGAGCTTCTGATCGCGAAAGGCGCGGACATCAAGGCGGGGAATGGTGAAGGCAAAACGCCGCTTTTTTTTGCCCGCAGTAAAGAAGTGGCCGAATTGTTGATCGCGAAAGGCGCGGGCATAAGCATGAAAGACAACTTCGGCCATACGCCGCTGCACTCCATCGCCTCTCGCGGCCCAAAGGAAGTGGCCGAGCTTCTGATCGCGAAAGGCGCGGACATCAACGCCGCGGCTGAAGACGGGATCACGCCCCTGTCGTTTGCCGCCCTGGGGGGCCAAACGGAAATCGCCGAGCTGTTGTTCGCGAAAGGCGCGAACGTCAACGCCACGGCCCAAAATGGCTTCACACCGTTGCATGCCGCCGCCATAGAGAACAAAAAGGAAGTGGCTGATTTTTTAATCTCCAACGGGGCGGACATCGGCGCCAGGGTCACGAGCGGCGAGACGTCGCTTCACATGGCCTCCCTCAATAACGCCATGGACGTGGCCGCGCTTCTGATCGCGAAAGGCGCCGACATAAACGCGAAAAATAACAACGGTGAAACGCCGCTGCACAAAGCCGCCCTTGAAGGACATAAAGACACGGTCGAGCTTCTGATCGCGAAAGGCGCGAAGATCGGAGAAAAAAACAGATCCGGCCAAACACCGCTGCAACTCGCTGAAAGCAACAACCACGAGGACGTAGCCGATTTATTAAGAAAGCACGGAGCGAAGTAAAAAATGAAAAAAAACATCATCTGGCTCGTGGTGGTCTTCTTTCTTGTTTTCGGAGTCGCTTCCTCATTCGGACAAGTCGTCTCCGATGAAGCCAGGCGGCATTACGACAATGGCGAGGCCGCCGTGAAAACGCGGGATTTTGAAGCGGCCATCAAGGAGTTCGAACAAGCGATCAGGCTCGCCCCCGACTGGCCGGATGCCTTCTATGACCTCGGACTGGCCCAGGAGGGAGCGAAGAAATACGCGGACGCGGTCAAGAGCTACCGGGAGTACCTCCGGCTGGCCCCGAATGCGAGCGACGCGGCGGAAGTTAAAAGTCTTATCAGTAAAATGGAATCCCTGGCTATGCAGAACGAGGGTATAAATAAAGTCTATGAGATGATGATGTCTGATCATTTTGAAAGACAAATGATCAGTCAAAAAAAACTGAGCGGGCAGGCGGAGCTAGCGCTGGGCTTCGGTTACCCTGATTTCGGCCCTCCTTTTCGTCGTTTTCGAATGGTGTCGGGCCAAATGCAGGCGTCAAACGATTGGTTCACGAATCAATATGATGATGCCGTAAGGTATAGCGGCTATCCTTTGCCAAAGCCCAGGGATTGGGAGCCCGTTGAGGCGAACGGCAGATTTTATGAATTTACTTTCGAAGACTATATGGCTAAGAACAATGGCTACATCCTTCGCGGGGATTACGAAGTAAAAGGAGAAATCATTTCGATTGATCCGCCTCGAGTCAAGGAAATAGAAACATGTTCCATCAATTGGGGGGTGCCTTTTACAGAAAAAGCGCCTCCGTGGAAAAGCAGTTGGATTTATCAAGGAGCAATGGAATTTATATGGGAATATGTTGCCAAAAGGCGCTGACGTGCGCGACCCGGCGTTAGACGCCAGCCTGCTCAATGCCGCTTTAAATAATAAATTGGAGGAGGCTAGGCAGCTGATCGCCCGAGGCCGCCCGCCCTTCTCTTCCCGCAACCGGAGCGCCTCCTCGATCGCGTATTCGTCGTACTGGCTGATGATGAAATTCGACCGGGCGCCCTTAAGATAAGCGGGCCCAGAGCGGGATTTGTCAAAAATCGTCAATTAGGAGTCAATATTTCAGGGGGCGGTCCCCCCGAGCGCCAAGGGGGCTATTCGTACTCGGCCCAGTGCTTGATCTCGAGGTCGGCGGGCTTCTTGGCGGCCAGGGCCTGGACGAAGAGGTCGGCGGCCTGGAGATTGGTCAGGATGGGGATGGAGTAATCGACGGCCAGGCGCCTCAGCTTGTAGGCCGAG
Source organism: uncultured bacterium (assembly GCA_963743755.1). Taxonomy (GTDB): domain Bacteria; phylum Acidobacteriota; class Aminicenantia; order Aminicenantales; family Saccharicenantaceae; genus RBG-16-66-30. The sequence goes on along the minus strand of CAVUQU010000004.1, from coordinate 951,217 downwards.
TTGAACTCGACCCTCTTGGCCGGGTCGGGGATGGAGATGACGAGATCGATCTTGCCGCCGGCGATGGAATCGCGGATGTTCGGCCCGCGGCGCTCGTGGACCTTGAACAGCCGCGTGTTGGCGACGCCGTTCTCCTTGAAGTAAGCCGAGGTCTTCTCGGTCGCGAAGATCTTGTAGCCCAATCCGGCCAGGGTCCGGGCCGCGCCGAGGAAGCGGTGCTTGGACTCCTCGCCGCCGACCGTCAGGAGGATGTTCTTCTTCGGCAGGGTGAAGCCCGTCGACAGGATGGCCTTGAGGTAGGCCTCGTGGACGTCCTCGCCCAGGCAGGCGACCTCGCCGGTCGAGGCCATCTCGACGCCGAGCACCGGGTCGGCGCCCTTGAGCCGGGAGAACGAGAACTGCGGCGCCTTGACGCCGACGTAGTTGAGGTCGAGGGTCGTCTTCAGGCTGCGGACGGGCTGGCCCATGATCGCGGCCACGGCCAGCTCGACGAAGTTCGTCCGGGCCACCTTGCAGACGAAGGGGAAGGAGCGCGAGGCCCGGAGGTTGCACTCGATGACCTTGATGGCGTTGTCCTTGGCGATGAACTGGATGTTGAACGGGCCGGTGATCTCCAGGGCCCGGGCGATCTCGCGGCCGATCCCCCGGATGCGCCGGATGGTCTCGATGTAGATCTTCTGGGGCGGCAGGACCATGGTCGCGTCGCCGGAGTGGACGCCGGCGTTCTCGACGTGCTCGACGATGGCCGAGGCGACGACCTCGCCGCGGTCGGCGACGGCGTCGAGCTCGATCTCCTTGGCGTTGAGGATGAACTTGGAGATGACCACCGGGTACTCGGGCGAGACGCGCGAGGCCTTCCGGAGATAGCGGTCGAGGTAGTCCTCGCCGAAGACGACGCTCATGGCCGCCCCGCTCAGGACGTAGGACGGCCGGATGAGGACGGGGTAGCCGATCGACCGGGCGAAGCGCCGGGCCTCGCCGACGCTGCGGAGCTCGCGCCATTCGGGCTGGTCGACGCCGAGCTCGTCGAGGAGCTTGGAGAACTTGAAGCGGTCCTCGGCCCGGTCGATGCTCGGCGGCGGCGTGCCCAGGACGCGGACCCCGGCCCGGTGGCAGCGGAGGGCGATGTTGTTGGGGATCTGCCCGCCCATGGACAGGAGCACTCCGCGCGGCTTTTCCTTCTCGTAGATGTCGAGGACCCGCTCGAAGCTGAGCTCGTCGAAGTAGAGCCGGTCGCAGATGTCGTAATCGGTCGAGACGGTCTCGGGATTGTAGTTGACCATGATCGTCGCGTAGCCGAGCTTCTTGAGGGCCAGGGCCGCGTTGACGCAGCACCAGTCGAACTCGACCGACGAGCCGATGCTGTAGGACCCCGAGCCGAGGACCATGACCTTGCCCTTCCCGCCCCGGCCGTTGCGGAACGGGACGTCGTCCTCGCGGCCGTTGTAGGTGACGTAGAGGTAGTTCGTCTGGGCCGGGTACTCGGCGGCCAGGGTGTCGATCTGCTTGACGGCCGGGAGGAGTCCGGCTCTCTTCCGCCGCCGGCGGACCCCGAGCTCGGACGAGCCCGTCAGGAGCGACGATCTGCTTGTCCGAGAAGCCCTTGCGCTTGGCCTCGGCGAGGAGGTCGGGCGGGACGGCGTCGAGGCGCCGTCCGCGAAGCCTCGCCTCGCAATCGACGATGCTGCTTGATCTTCTCCAGGAACCAGCGGTCGATCCGGGTCAGCTCGTGGATGCGGTCGACCGAAAAGCCCTTTTTGAGGGCCTCGGCGATGCCGAAGAGCCGCTCGTCGGTCGGCTGGCGGAGCTCCTTCTCCAGGCTGCGGAAGGAGTAGTTCTCGTTGGCGACGAGCCCGTAGACCCCGACCTGGAGCATCCGGGCCGCCTTCTGGATGGCCTCTTCGAAGGTCCGGCCGATGGCCATGACCTCGCCGACCGACTTCATCTCCGAGCCGATCTTCTTCGAGACGCGGCCGAACTTCTTGAGGTCCCAGCGCGGGATCTTGACGACGAGGTAGTCGAGGGCCGGCTCGAAGCAGGCCGTGGTGACCTTGGTGATCGAGTTCGGCAGGTCCGGCAGCGTGTGCCCGAGGGCGAGCTTGGCGGCGACGAAGGCCAGCGGATAGCCCGTGGCCTTGCTGGCCAGGGCGGAGCTGCGCGACAGCCGGGCGTTGACCTCGATGATGCGGTAGTCGCCGTCGCGCGGGTTGAGGGCGTACTGGATGTTGCACTCGCCGACGATGCCCAGGTCGCGGACGGCCCGGAGGGCGATCGCCCGGAGGCGGTGGTACTCCTCGTTCGTCAGCGTCTGCGACGGGGCGATGACGATGCTCTCCCCGGTGTGGATGCCCATGGGGTCGAAGTTCTCCATGTTGCAGACGGTGATGCAGTTGTCGGCCCGGTCGCGGACGACCTCGTACTCGATCTCCTTCCAGCCCTCGAGGTACTCCTCGACGAGGACCTGCGGCGCCGCGGTGAAGGCCCGGCGCAGGGCTTCGCCGAGCTCGCGGGGCGTGGCAGGCGATGCCGCTGCCCCGGCCGCCGAGGGCGAAGGCGGCCCGGGTCATGACCGGGTAGCCGATCGTCGCGGCCGCCCGGAGCCCGGCCTCGACCGTGCGGACGGCGATGCCGCGGGGCGTCTTGAGACCGGCCTCGGCCAGGGCCCGGTTGAAGAGCTTGCGGTCCTCGGTCTTCTCGACCGCCTCCATCGGCGTGCCGAGCACGGGCAGGCCCGCCGTCCCGATGACGCCGCGCTTCCAGAGCGCGAGGCCGCAGTTGAGGGCCGTCTGGCCGCCGAAGGAGAGCAGGACGCCCTGGGGCTTCTCCCGGTCGATGACCTTCTCCACGAAATAGGGCGTGACCGGCAGGAAGTAGACCCGGTCGGCCATGCCCTCGGAGGTCTGGATGGTGGCGATGTTGGGATTGATCAGGACGACCTCGAGGCCCTCTTCCTTGAGGGCCTTGATGGCCTGGCTCCCGGAGTAGTCGAACTCGCCGGCCTCGCCGATCTTGAGGGCGCCGCTGCCGAGGAGGAGAACCTTGCGCGGCTTCTTCATCCGGCCGCCTCGAGGAACGCATCGAAGAGGAACTCGGTATCGGTCGGGCCGGGCGAAGCCTCGGGATGGAACTGGACCCCGAAGACGGGCAGGCGCCTGTGGCGGATGCCCTCGTTGGTGCCGTCGTTGGCGTTGCGGAACCAGCCGGCCCAGCCGCGGGGCAGGCTGGCCGTGTCGACGGCGAAGCCGTGGTTCTGGCTGGTGATGTAGCAGCGCTTCGTGCCCTCTTCGAGACAGGGCTGGTTCTGGCCGCGGTGGCCGAACTTGAGCTTGTAGGTCGTGCCGCCGGCGGCCAGGGCCAGGACCTGGTTCCCCAGGCAGATGCCGAAGAGGGGGACCCGCTCGCCGAGGAGCTTCCGGACCGCGGCGACGGCGGCGCCGGCCCGGCGCGGGTCGCCCGGTCCGTTGGAGATGACGACGCCCGCGCGGCGCGAAGGCCAGGATGCGGCCGGCGTCGGTGTCGGCCGGGACGCGGACGACCGAGACGCCGCGGCGGACGAGGGCCCGGACGATGCCCATCTTGGCCCCGCAGTCGATGAGGACGACCGTCTTCGCGGCCCGCGGGTTGTAGATGCGGATCTCGGGCGTCGTGACCTCGGCGACGAGGTCGCGGTCGTTGGGATCGGGGACGGCCCGGGCCTCGCGGCGCAGGCGAGCCGGGTTAAGCGGCCGGCCGGACGCGGCCAGGAGCCCGGTCATGACGCCGCGCTCCCGGAGCCGCTTGGTCAGTGCCCGGGTGTCGACGCCGGCGATCGCCGGGACGCCGCTCTCCCGAAGCCAGTCGTCGAGGGTCTTGCGGGAGGTCGCATGCGAGGGCCGGGCGCAGAGCTCCGAGACGACGTAGCCGGCGATCTGGGGCCGGTCGGACTCGAAACGGGCCGGGTCGACGCCGTAGTTGCCGATGAGCGGGTAGGTCTGGCAGAGGATCTGGCCGCGGTAGGACGGGTCGGTGATGCTTTCCGGGTAGCCGACGATCCCGGTATTGAAAACGACTTCCCCCCCGATATCGGCGGCCGCGCCGAATCCTACGCCCTCGAGGACGGTCCCGTCCGCGAGGGCCAGTGCTGCTCTGCGAATGAGGTCAGCCTCCGTTCCATTTTCCGGGCAGTATAGCACAACGCCCGGAAAAAGGGGACATAACCCTTTTCCGGCGAGGCCCCCGCGGCCGGAGGGGGGGCCGTCTCACCCCTTGAATCATCCATCCGGGGCATGCTATTTTCATCGGGGTGGGGGAGAATGGTCTCCGGCCCCGACCCCGAGAGGAGAACCATGCCTGTGGACGACGCCGGCACGACGCCCGGGAAGGCGGGCCCGTCCGCCTCGCCGCGACCGGCTTTCGTCATCCCGGCCGACAAGGACGAGCTCATCCGGTCGATGACCCGGTCCCTGCGCGTCGCCTTCAAGATGGCCTCGATGTACAACGCCGACCATCCGGCGTTCAAAAGCAGCGTCGACGAGCTCATGGCCAAGCTCGAGGCCCTCTTCCTCCACGTCAATCCCATCATCATCGGCTTCTCGCCCCACGCCCTGCTCATCGACGGCCGCTTCTGGGAGGGCGAGCGGACCTACATGGACCTGGCCCAGCTGTTCCACTTCCGCAAGATCAAGCGCCTCGAGATCCGGCCGGGCGTCCCCCACGCCGAGTTCATGCGCTTCGCCTCCAAGATCATGCTGCCGGTCAAGCTGTTCATCAAGGAGGGCGGCGCCCCGGCCATCATCAAGCGCGAGAACATCGTCCACATCGCCGTCGAAACCCTCGAATACTCCATCCTTCTGCAGGGCGAGGGCGAGGAGATCAAGGACATCTGGCCCTACCTGCTCATGGAGGCCGTCGAGGAGAACGACGACGAGAAGCTCGAGCAGCTCTCGGGCACCTTCGGCAAGGTCGTCGGCAAGTTCAACACCGAGGACCTCATCCAGAACGAGGAGCTGCACAAGAACTTCGCCAAGTTCTTCCATTACCTGAAAGAGACCTCCGAGGAGAAGCACCGGACCTGCGCCAAGCAGCTCCTCAAGTCGATCGTCTCGGCCCGCAAGACGCCGACCGAGGCGAAGTTCGACAACCTCAAGCTGCTCATCTCCGACCTGAGCGAGGAGGACATGGCCTCGACGCTCTGGGAGGAGATCATCGGCAACGACAAGTTCGACTCCCTGAGCTTCAGCATCTTCTCCCGGCTCATCGACAAGGAGCGCCACAAGAAGATCTCGACCTCGCTCCACGCCCTCTTCCACAGCGAGAACCCCCAGAACCGCCGGGCCGAGACCGAGTCCAAGATCCGCATCCTCCTCTCCGGCGTCTCATCCCAGCTCCACTCCGAGATCTACCGCCAGACCCTGTCCAGCCTCTTGAACGACATCTCCTTCGAGCGCAAGCTAACCCTGGACCGGCCTCTCCTCCAGAGGAACTACCGCTTCCTCCTGCTCGTCCTCCTGTCCCAGGTGGAGAAGCGGGAGACGGCCGTCGCCGAGCTGGGCCGGGTCACGGAGGAGTGGGAGACGATCGTCGGGGAGGGCGACTTCGAGTTCCTCCTCGCCCTCCACGGGATCCTGGATACGCGCGGCGCCGAATGGGAGGGCGAGCCGGCCGTCGCGGACATGCGGCGCGCCATCGCCGAGCACGTCGAAAGCTGCCTCCTGCTCGGGGAGACCCGGCCCGAGCTCGACCTCTTCATCGACCGCCTCGGCCGGAGCCTCCACGACTGGGAAGCCTATGCGGCGACGCTGTTCACCGACAGGATCGTCACCGCCTCGCTCCTGCGCGCCTGCTTCCGTTTCTTTCCCGAAGAGAAGGAGTCGTTCCAGGCCCGGATGAAGAAGAAGGCTTCGGATTCCGATCTCCTGGGACGGATCGCCGAGGGGCTGGGCCTCATCGACACGCCCGCCTCCCTGGAGTCCCTGGAGAAGGTCTTCGAAGCCGGGGACGCGGCCGTCAAGGTCAAGGCCCTCCAGGCCATGCAGAACCTCAAGGAGTTCGACGAAGCCTTCCTCTTCCCCATCCTGGAGAAGAAGAACGAGCTCATCCAGGCCGAGGCCCTGATCCTGCTCATGCGCCACGAGCGGACGAAGCACGTCGCGTTCACGAAGCTCTTCGGGCTGGCCTCGCCCTACGGCTTCCGCAACAAGGCGCTCCTCCGCAACCTCGGCATCGTCGAGCGCTACGGCCTGCGCGAGGCCGCGCCTTACGTCGCCCCGCTGGCGGAACGGAAGGACTTCTGGAACCGCAAGGTCCGTCAGGAAGCCGGCCGCGTCATGGAGAAGTGGCTTGAGGGATAAGATCAAGATCTGCTTCATCTACCTGATGAACGCCATCCAGGCGGGGAAGATCTACACCGGCGACCACCCTAAATTCAGGGAGTACCTCACCCGGCTCTACGAATCCGTGCAGGAGATCCTGCAGGACCGCAAGGACCTCGTCCTGGGCATCATCGGCGGCGAGGCGGCCTGGGAGGACGAGATCTTCTTCAACCTCCGCGGCAAGCTCGGCCTGCTCATCGACTTCCTGGAGAAGAACGGCGTCGAGCGGATCATCTTCCAGCAGGGCCTGCGCTTCGAGGAGCTGCGTGAGTTCATCGTCTTCCTGACCCGCATCAAGCGCCAGGAGAAGATCAGCGAGCAGGAGTATTTCACCCTCCACGGCATCCAGAACATCCGGGCCGGCAAGCTCCGGACCCTGGTCAAGGGGGCGGATGTCGCCTCCGAGGCCGCCGAGACGCGGGCCCGCTACGAAAGCTCCGTCCAGACGGTCTCCGGCGCCCTCAACGTCGTCCTGGAGAAGGAGGACGTCGACTACCTGGACCTGCGCTTCAACATCCTCGGCATCATGGAGGACTTCGTGGGCCGCCACCAGGAGCTGCTCAACCTGGTCTCGGTCAAGAGGCGCGACCTGGTGACCTTCGTCCACCTCCTCAACGTCACTCTGCTCTCCATGTTCTTCGCCTCGAAGCTCCAGTTCGCCAAGGACGACGTCCTCGACCTGGGCATCGCGGCCCTGTACCACGACGTCGGCAAGCTCTACATCTCCCTCAAGGTCATCCAGAAGGAGAGCAAGCTGTCGGAGAAGGAGTTCCTGCAGGTCCGCCACCACCCCCTGCTCGGGGCCAAGATCCTCGACGGCTACAAGGACGCGCTGGGCATCCTGCCCATCGTCGTCGCCTACGAGCACCACCTCCGTTACGACCTCTCCGGCTACCCGAAGTCGCCCTACCACCGCAAGCCCCACCCGGCCTCGATGATGGTCAGCATCTGCGACGTCTACGACGCGCTGGCCCTCAAGCGGTCCTACAAGAAGGACTACCCGCCCGAAAAGATCCACGAGCTGATGATGCTCGAGAAGGGCAAGATCTTCGATCCCCAGCTGCTGGACAAGTTCTTCTCCTTCGTCGGCGTCTGGCCGGTCGGGACGCTCGTCTCGCTGAGCGACGGGCGCGTCGGCGTCGTCCGGGCGACGAACGAGCTGGACATCGACCGGCCCTCGGTCGAGGTCCTGGCCCCGGAGCACACCGGAGAGGTCGTCGATCTGGCCCTGCGGCCGGACGTCCGCATCCTGGCCTCGCTCAATCCCCAGGGCGAGGGGGCCGCCTATCTCCCGCTCATCGGCTGTGCGCCCCTGCCGCCCGACGAGGGCGGGGAAGAGGCCGAAGAGCCGGACCTCGAGTAAGGGAACAGGAGAAACCGAACATGTGTGGCATCATCGGCTGCGCCGGCGTCAGGGACACCGTTCCCGGGCTCATCGAGGGCCTGCGCCGGCTCGAATACCGGGGCTACGACTCGGCGGGGATCGCCGTCCTCAACGTCGCCGGGCTCGAGCGACGCCGGGTCAAGGGCAAGGTCCGCGATCTGGCCGAGGAGGTCCGCCGGCACCCGATCGCCGGCGCCTGCGGCATCGGCCACACCCGCTGGGCCACCCACGGCCGCCCGAGCGAGGACAACGCCCATCCGCACACCGACTGCAGCGGGACGATCGCCCTCCTCCACAACGGCATCGTCGAGAACTACTGGTCGCTCAAGGAGCGGCTGCGGGCCGAAGGCCACGTCTTCAGGACCGAGACGGACACCGAGGTCATCGTCCATCTCGTCGAAAAGCACTTCCATGGCTCCCTCGAGGAAGCCCTGCGCGCCGCCGTCAAGGAGCTCGAGGGGGCCTTCGCCGTGGCCTGCATCTCGTCGCGCGACCCGGGCAAGATCGTCGCCGCGCGCAACGGCCCGCCGGTCGTGGTCGGGTTCGGCGACGGGGAGACCTTCGTCTCCTCGGACATCATGCCGCTGCTCGCCCACACCCGCCGCGTGGCCTACCTGGGCGACGGCGAGATCGCCGTGCTGACGCCGCCGGAGATCCGCGTTTCCACCTTCGCGGGGACGGCGGTCGAGATAGCCGTCGAGACGCTGGACTGGGAGCCGGCCATGATCGAGAAGCGCGGCTTCGAGCACTTCATGGCCAAGGAGATCTTCGAGCAGGCCGACGTCGTCCGCGACACGCTCAAGAGCCGGGTGTCGCTCGACTCCGGGCGGGTCTTCCTCGACGACCTCGGGATCGCGCCCGACGTCTTCCGCGAGGTCTCGCGCGTCGTCCTCATCGCCTGCGGCACGTCCTACCACGCCGGCCTCGTCGGGAAGTATTTCCTCGAGACGCTCGGCCACATCCCGGTCGACGTCGAATACGCCTCGGAGCTCCGCTCGCGCGACTTCGCCATGGACCGGGGGACCCTCGTCCTCGGCATCTCCCAGTCGGGTGAGACGGCCGACACCCTGGCCGCCCTCCGCCTCGCCCGGGAGAAGGCCCGGGCCGTCCTGGCCGTCACCAACAACACCAGATCCTCGATGGCCCGGGACGCGGACGGCGTCCTCGACCTCCACGCCGGCCCGGAGATCGGCGTCGCCGCGACCAAGACCTTCGTCGGCCAGATGGCCGCCCTGGGCCTTTTCGCCCTGGCCTTCGCCCAGGCCCGCGGCGCCCTCGGCGAGGAGGAGAGCCGGGCCCTCGTCCAGGAGTTCCAGCGCGTGCCCCTCAAGATGGACCGGGTCCTGGCCGGAGCCGCCGCCGTCGAGCGGGCCGCCCGCCGCTTCCTCGGCTGCGAGCACTACCTTTTCCTCGGGCGCTGGATCAATTTCCCGATCGCCCTGGAAGGGGCCCTGAAGCTCAAGGAGATCTCCTACACCCACGCCGAGGGTTACGCCGGCGGCGAGATGAAGCACGGCCCCATCGCCCTCATCGACGAGGGCATGACGACCCTGGCCGTCGTGCCGCGCGACCGCGTCCACGAGAAGATGCTGTCCAACATCGCCGAGGTGAAGGCGCGAAGCGGCCGGATCCTGGCCGTCGCCTTCGAGGGCGACGAGAGGGCCAGGGAGGCGGCCGAGGAGGTCTTCCCCATCCCCGAGACGCACGAGCTGTTCACGCCGTTCCTGACCGTCCTGCCCCTGCAGCTCTTCGCCTACCATTCCGCTTCGGCCAAGGGCCTCGACGTCGACCAGCCGCGCAACCTGGCCAAGAGCGTCACCGTCGAGTAAGCTTGCCGGGGAGGTCCGGGTTGGAGTATTCTGGAACCTCGAGGAGATCCCCATGAACAAAAGATCCGTCGGACGCGCCAGAGCCGTCCTGATCCCCGTCGCGGTCCTGATCTTCGCTGCGGCGGCCGCGGCCCAGGCGCAGAAGCCCAAGGCCGTGTTCAAGGAGACGTCCCACGACTTCGGCAAGGTCAAGCAGGGAGACGTCGTGACCCACGAGTTCGTCTTCACCAACGCCGGCGACGCCGTCCTCGTCGTCGACAAGGTCGAGACGACCTGCGGCTGCACGGCCGCGCTCGTCAGCGAGAAAAAGATCGCCGCCGGCAAGCAGGGGCGGATCAAGACGACCTTCGACACCCGCGGCTATTCCGGGCGGCTTTCCCGCTACCTCTACCTCGTCTCGAACGACGGCGAGAACGGGCGGCGGGAGCTCTCCCTCGTCGCCGACATCGAGGTCCCGCCTTCGGGCCGGATCGACGTCGACCGGTACAACGTCGACATGGGGCTCTGCCTCGAGGGCGAGACGCCCTCCGCGAAGATCGTCATCAAGAGCACCGGCGAGCGCGAGCTCAAGGTCGAGCTGGACCACGAGAACGTCCAGTTCTTCTCCGGCGGCAAGCCCCTGGCCTCCCCGTTCTTCCTGCCCGCGGGCGGATCGCGCGAGGTCGAGATGCGCTTCCCGGCGCAGGTCCGCACGGGGGTCCAGCGCGACTATATCCTCGTCAAGTCGAACGACCCCGTCCGCTCGACGCTGTCGGTCTACGTCAGCCGCTACATCATCACCCGGAAGGAGCTCCAGGAGCTTTTCGACAAGTACCGGACCGTGCTCAAGGACTAGGCGTGAGGGGTACCGCCCGCATCCTCACGGTCAAGGTCCAGCCGCGCTCGAAGGCGCCGGGCGTCGAGGAGACCGGCCCGGATTCCTTCCGGGTCCGCGTCACCGCCGTCCCGGAGAAGGGCCGGGCCAACCGCGAGGTCGTCGAGCGCCTGGCCGGACACCTGGGCGTCCCCCCGTCCCGGCTGACGCTCGTCCGGGGCGCGTCGTCGTCCCTCAAACAGTTCCGGCTCGAATCCTGAAAATTCCGGCCGGCGATTGGGAATATCCGGCCCTCCCGGGCGTCCTTAGTTCACGGAGACCGTCCCGTGAGCGACCCCACCCTGTGCTGGCTGGCCCTGAGCCTCCTGTTCCGGGGGCCGAGCGCCGCGGCCCGCCGGGTCCTTGGGCGCTTCCCCTCGGTCACGGAGATCTTCCGCGGGGGGAGGGCCGACTTCGACGGCCTGCGCCTGGAGCCGGCGGCCGTCGAGGCCATCGTCTCGGGGCGGGCGCTCGACCGGGCCGGCCGGGAATTGGAAAAAGCGGCGGGGAAGGCGTATACTCTCTTGACCTTGGAGAGCCCGGAATATCCGGGCCGCCTGAGAGAGATCTTCGATCCTCCGTTCGTCCTCTACTGCGAGGGCGATCCGGAGATCCTTCGGAATCCCGCGGTGGCCGTCGTCGGCGCGAGAAGGCCCACCCCTTACGGGCGGGCCGTGGCCGAGAAGCTGGCCGGCGACCTGGCCGGCCGCGGCTGCGTCGTCACGAGCGGGTTGGCCGCGGGCATCGACGCCTGCGCCCATCGGGGGGCTCTCGGCAAGGGAAGGACGGTGGCCGTGTTGGGTTCGGGATTGGACGTCATTTACCCGTGGGAGAACCGCCCGCTCGCCCGCGAGATCACCGCGCGGGGGGCCGTCGTGACGGAGTTCCCGCTGGGGACGCCTCCGCTCGCGGTGAACTTCCCCGTCCGCAACCGGATCATCAGCGGCCTTTCCCTCGGCCTGGTCGTCGTCGAGGCCACCCGGAAGAGCGGCTCGCTCATCACGGCCCAGCTGGCCCTCACCCAGGACCGGGAGGTCATGGCCGTCCCCGGCAACGTGACCTCGGAGCTCAGCGTCGGACCGAACGGCCTCATCCGGGAGGGGGCCAGGCCGGTCGCCACCTGGGAAGACGTGGCCGAGGGCCTGCCGTCGCCGTGGGGGGAGAATCTTCTTGCGCGCGGGGACGGGAAAGAGGAAAATAGCGGCGCTTCTCTGAGCCGGGACGAGCGCCGGCTCATGGACGAGCTCGCCCTCGACGCCGCCCTGCCCATCGACGAGCTGGCCGAGAGGACGGGACTCGCCGTCTCCGTCCTGCTGGCGCTCCTGCTCGGCCTCGAGCTGAAGGGGGCCGTCGTCCAGCTACCCGGGAAAGAATTTCAGAGGAGAATGTAAGTGGGGAAATCACTCGTCATCGTCGAATCGCCGGCCAAAGCCAAGACCGTCAACCACTATCTCGGCCCGGACTTCATGGTCATGGCCTCGATGGGACACGTCCGCGACCTGCCCAAGAAGAAGCTGGGGGTCGACGTCGACAACGATTTCCAGCCGACCTACGAGATCATCCCGGACAAGAAAAAGATCGTCGCCGAGCTCCGGAAGGCCGCCCGCGAGAGCGATCGGGTCATCCTGGCCGCCGACCCCGACCGCGAGGGCGAGGCCATCTCCTGGCACCTCGGCCAACTCCTCGCGGACGACAACAAGCAGATCTTCCGGGCCACCTTCCACGAGATCACCGAGGAGGGCGTCCGGGGCGCGTTCGAGCACCTCGGCCAGCTCGATCTCAACCTGCTCGACGCCCAGCAGACCCGGCGCGTCCTCGACCGGCTCGTCGGCTACCGCATCAGCCCCCTGCTGTGGAAGAAGATCTCCCGGGGCCTGTCCGCCGGCCGGGTCCAGTCGGTCGCCCTCCGGCTGATCTGCGACCGGGAGAACGAGATCAAGGCCTTCGTCAAGGAGGAGTACTGGTCGATCGCCGCCCGGCTGGAGGCCGCGAACCCGCCGGCCTTCAAGGCCGCGCTGGCCAAGATCGACGGCAAGAAGGCCAAGGTCCACAACGAGGAGGAGGCCCGGATCGTCCGGGAGGAATGCGGGCGGGCCGCCTTCGTCCTGGACAAGGTCCAGATCAAGCCCAAGCTCAGGCACCCCGGGCCTCCCTATATTACCAGCACCCTCCAGCAGGACGGCTTCCGGCTCCTGCGCTTCCCGGTCAAGAAGACCATGTTCGTGGCCCAGAAGCTCTACGAGGGCATGCCCATCGGCGAGCTCGGCCTGACCGGCCTCATCACCTACATGCGCACGGATTCGATGCGCGTGTCGCCGTCGGCCCAGGCCGCCGCCCGGGCCCACATCGCCCAGGCCTTCTCGCCGGCCCACGTCCCGGCCAAGCCGAACGAGTACAAGAGCAAGAAGAAGACCCAGGACGCCCACGAGGCCATCCGCCCGGCCCACGTCGAGCTCACGCCGGAGAAGGTCAAGCCCTTCCTCAAGAAGGAGGAGTACGACCTTTACAAGCTCGTCTGGAGGCGGTTCATCGCCTCGCAGATGGCGCCGGCCAAGATCGAGGAAACGGCCTTCGACATCACGGCCGGCCGCTTCCTCTTCCAGACCAAGGGCGAGGTGGTCAAGTTCGACGGCTTCCAGGCCGCCTGGCCGAACGGGAGCGGCGACAAGGAGACCCTGCCCAAGGCCGAGGCCGGCGAGACGCTCAAGCTCGTCGAGCTCGAGACCAAGCAGAAGTTCACCGAGCCGCCGCCCCGCTACACGGAAGGGACGCTGGTCAAGGAGCTCGAAGCCCGCGGCATCGGCCGGCCGAGCACCTACGCGCCGACGATCTCCACCATCCAGACCCGGACCTACGTGGTCAAGGAGGAGGGCAAGTTCCGGCCCACCGAGCTGGGGATGTACGTCACGGACTTCCTGATCAAGCACTTCGCCAAGCTCATGGAGTACAAGTTCACCGCGCACATGGAGGAAGAGCTCGACGAGATCTCCGAAGGCCGGCAGAAGGGCCTCGACAGCCTCAGGGAATATTACGCCCTGCTCGAGACCTACCTCAAGGCGGGCGGGGAGACCGAGGGCGTCAAGCAGTCGGGCATCCCCCTCGACGAGAAGTGCCCGAAGTGCGGCGCGGCCCTGGTCATCAAGGGCGGCCGCTTCGGCCGGTTCAAGGCCTGTTCGGGCTACCCCGAGTGCAAGTTCCGCGAGAGCCTGGACAAGAAGGAGTCCCAGCCCCTCGACGAGAAGTGCCCCGAGTGCGGCTCCCAGCTGGCCCAGAAGTTCGGCCGCTTCGGCCCCTTCGTCGCCTGCTCGAGCTATCCCAAGTGCAAGTACATCAAGAAGGACGTCAAGGACACGAAGATCGCCTGCCCGCTCGGCTGCGGCGGCACGATCCTGCGCCGGAAGACCCGGCGGGGCAAGCTCTTCTTCGGCTGCAGCCATTACCCGAAGTGCACCTTCGCCTCGTGGGACGAGCCCCTCGACCGGGCCTGCCCGCTGTGCGGGGCGAAGATCCTCTACAAGAAGAACCTCATCAAAGGCGACCCTTACATCCACTGCAAGAACGAGAAATGCACCTTCAAGGAAGCGGCGCCCCGGGAGAAGATCTGGGACCAGGCGGCGGCGGAAAACGCGCCGGCCGCGCCGGAGCCCGGGACGCCCGAATCCGCCCCGGTCGAGCCCGGCCCGGACGGGACCGGCGGGGACGCGCCCGGCGGCACCGATGAACAGGGAAATAGCTGAGTTCCTGGACTTCCTCAGGCACGAGAAGAACGCCTCGCCGCACACCGTGGCCGGCTACGGACGCGACCTCCGGCAGGTCGCGGCCTATCTGAAGGAACGGGAGATCCGCTGGGACAAGGCGGGCAACGTCGTCCTGCGCGGCTTCCTGGCCGAGCTCCACGAGAAGAAGCGCAAGAAGACGACCATCGGCCGCAAGCTGGCCGCCCTGCGTTCGTTCTACGATTATTGCGTCCGGAAGAAGTGGATCGCCGAGAACCCGGCCCGGATCCTGGCCACCCCCCGGCAGGAGAAGCGCGTCCCCTCCTTCCTGTCCGAGGCTGAGACGGCCGAGCTCCTCGACCTGCCCCGCTCGGCCGCCCCCCTGGACCTCCGCGACAAGGCCGTCCTCGAGCTCTTCTACGCGACGGGGATCCGCGTCTGCGAGCTTGTCGGCATCGAGACGGCCGACATCCACTTCGGCGAACGGCTCGTCCGGGTCCGGGGCAAGGGCAAGAAGGAACGGATCGTCCCGTTCGGCCACAAGGCCCGCGAAGCCCTCGAGGCCTACCGCCGGGCCCGGCCGGAGCTCGCGGCGGGTGCGGCGGGCGGCGAGGCCTTCTTCCTGAACTACCGCGGCGGACGGCTGACGGCGCGATCGGTCGCAGAGGATGGTCCGCAAGTACATCCGCCGGACGGCCGTCGCCCGGAAGATCAGCCCGCACTCGCTCCGGCATTCCTTCGCTTCGCACCTCCTCGGCCGGGGCGCCGACCTGCGGGTCATCCAGGAGCTCCTGGGGCACGCCAGTCTGGCCACGACCCAGAAGTACACCCACGTCGACCTCCAGCAGCTGCTCACGGTCTACAAGAAGAGCCATCCCCGATCTTAGGGGACTGTCCCTGCCGGCCGACGCGGGCTTCCGGGTATCATCTCGCAGATCGCTGCGGTGATTGCTCTACGCCTTCCCGGTCGGGAGCTGCTGCGAGGAGTCCGCATCTCCCTCCCGTTGAAGGCCTGCATCACCGCTTGATGCCCACTCCGATGACACCCTGCAGCCCCTGCTCCGTCGGCCTTTACCACGGCAATCGGCGTTTCCCGTTTCTCCACGAACTGTTCGTACACCGGCTTGACGTCCGTCGCTTTGGCTTTTCTGTAAACGACACAAAACAAAAGAAAAGAAGAACTCGGCGAGGGTGGCACGGACGGTGCATTAAAGGCGGGCGAAAGGAGTTTCAAACATGATCAATTCAAGGCACAGGATCCTGGCGCTCGGGCTGGTCGCGGTCGTCCTCGCGATCTCGTTCGCTTCGGCCTTCGCCCAGTCGGCGGCGCCGAAGGCGAAGGTCAACATCAACACCGCGGCCGTCTCGGAGCTCGAGACCCTGCCCCGGATCGGGCCCAAGGTCGCCCAGAGGATCGTCGATTTCCGGACCAAGAACGGGAACTTCAAGAGGGTCGAGGAGATCATGAAGGTCCAGGGGATCGGGGAGAAGGTCTACGAGTCGATCAAGGACCTGATCACGGTGGGCGCAGAGAACGCGCCGAAGTGACGGCCTAGGCCCTGTCCGGAAGGTCCCCGGACAGGGCCTTCCCTTTCGTCCGGAGGAAGGTCCGCAGCTTGCGCAGGGCCCGGCCGCGGTGGCTGACCTCGTTCTTGGTCGCCGCCGGGAGCTCGGCGAACGTCTTCCGGAGGGGCGGATGGTAGAAGAGCGGATCGTAGCCGAAGCCCGAGGAGCCGCGCGGCTCGAGCGCGATGCGGCCGCGGACCTCGCCGCGGAACTCCCCGACGACCCGGCCGCCGCGGACGAGGACCATGACGCAGACGAAGCGGGCCGCTCGGGACTTCGGCGGGACGGACGCGAGGAGACGGAGGACCTTGAGGTTGTTCTTGGCGTCGGTCGGGCGGGGGGCCGAGAAGCGGGCCGAGCGGACGCCGGGCGCGCCGCCCAGGGCCTCGATCTCGAGGCCGGAGTCCTCGGCCAGCACCGGGCCGGCCCAGCGGCGGCCGTAATAGAGTCCCTTGGCCCGGGCGTTCTCGGAGAAGGTCCGGCCCCGTTCGGCGGGCGGGGGCCCCGGCAGGACGTCGTCGAGGCCGACGACCTCGAGGGACAGGTCTTCGAGGGCGCGGCGGATCTCGCGGACCTTGCCGGGGTTGCTCGTCGCCAGCAGGAGGCGCCGCTCAGTCAATCTTCAGCTCTTCGATGTCGGCCAGCTCGAGGAGCCCCTGGTTGAACTCCTGCTCCTTCTCCTCGGAGGCCGAGAAGGCGAAAGTCAGGAGGTAGGACGGGCCCTCCTGCTTCATGGTCAGCCGCTCGAGCCGGACGCCGTGGTGCAGGGACAGCTTGCGGAGGCTCGACAGGATGTAGGGCCGGGCCTTGGCCTTGAGGTGGTAGCGGAACTGCGACTTGCGGAGGTAGGAGGCCTCGATCTTCCCGAACAGAAGCAGGGTGACGATCGTCACCGCCGTGAAGATCAGGGCCAGCACGTAATAGCCCGCCCCGATGACGAGGCCCAAGCATGCGACGAGCCACAGCGTCGACGCGGTGGTCAGGCCGGCGATCGTTCCCCGCGCCTGCATGATCGTTCCCGCGCCGAGGAAGCCCATGCCCGTGATGACGCTGGCGGCCATGCGGACGAGGGTGTCGGATGTGCCGCCCTTGGACTGGACGAGGAGCACGGCCAGGGCCATCATCATCGTCGAGCCGACGCAGACGAGGATGTTCGTGCGGAAGCCGGCCGGCTTCTGGCTGGCCTCCCGCTCGAGCCCGATGATCCCGCCCAGGGCGACGGCCAGGACGAGCTTGAGAAGGGTCGTGAGAATGTCCATGGCGCCTCTTTCCCCCCTTTTTAGCATCGGCCGGGGAGGTTGTCAATCGCGACCCCGTTCTGTTAGAATGGCCCGTCGGATCCGCCAGGAGGAACACCATGTCCGCACTCATCCGCAAAGTCCAAGCCCGCGAGATCCTCGATTCCCGCGGCAATCCCACCGTCGAGGTGGAGGTCTTTCTCTCGGACGGCTCGTTCGGCCGGGCGGCCGTTCCGTCCGGCGCCTCGACCGGCGTCTACGAAGCCCTCGAGCTCCGCGACGGCGACAAGGGCCGCTACCTGGGCAAGGGCGTCCTCAAGGCCGTCGACCACGTCAACAGCGACATCGCCGAGGCCGTCAGGGACCTCGACGCCCTGGACCAGGCCGGCGTCGACCGGGCCATGCTCGACCTGGACGGGACCGAATACAAGAGCCAGCTCGGGGCCAACGCCATCCTCGGCGTCAGCATGGCCGTGGCCAGGGCCGCGGCCGCCTCGTCCGGGCTGCCGCTCTACCGCTATCTCGGCGGCGTCTCGGCCAATCTCCTGCCCGTGCCGATGTTCAACATCCTCAACGGCGGCGTCCACGCCAACTGGCAGAGCACGGACCTCCAGGAATTCATGATCGCCCCCGTCGGCGCCCCGAACTTCCGGGAAGCCCTGCGCTGGGGCGCCGAGACCTACCACGCCCTGAAGGGCGTCCTCAAGAGCGGCGGCTTCACGACCGGGCGTCGGCGACGAGGGCGGCTTCGCCCCGGCCTTCAAGAAGAACGCCGATGCCGTCGAGACCATCCTCAAGGCCATCGAAAAAGCCGGGTACAAGCCGGGCGAGGACATCGTCCTCGCCCTCGACGGCGCGCGTCAGCGGCATCTACGAGGACGGTCTCTACAACCTGAGGACCGAGGGCAGAAAGGTCAAAGCCGACGAGATGGTCGGGATGTATGCCGACTGGGTCCGGAAATACCCCATCCGCGTCCATCGAGGACGGCCTGGCCGAGGACGACTGGGCGGGCTGGAAGCTGCTGAACGGGACGATCGGCGGGAAGATCCGAGCTCGTCGGCGACGACCTCTTCGTGACCAACGTCAAGCGCATCGCCCGCGGCATCGACGAGAACGCCGCCAACGCCGTGCTCATCAAGCTCAACCAGATCGGCACCCTGACGGAGACCATCGCCGCGATCGAGATGGCCCGCAAGGCCGGCTGGGGGGCCATGGTCTCCCACCGGAGCGGCGAGACCGTCGACAGCTTCATCGCCGACCTGACCGTGGCCATGGGCACCGGACACCTCAAGACCGGCGCCCCCTGCCGCGGCGAGCGGGTCGAGAAGTACAACCAGCTCCTCCGGATCGAGGAAGAGCTGGGCTCCAACGCCGTCTACGCCGGGCGGAAGGCCTTCATCCGCTGAGGGCACTAAAAAGAGCTTGACACGCCCCCTTTACCCGTGTTTAATGACTAAGTCTATTGACTTAGTCAACTGATAGGGAGGCGGTATGAGACTCTCGACCAAGGGAGAGTACGCCAGCAGGGCCATGCTGGAGCTTTCCCGGCGCTATCGGGATGGGGCCATCCACAGCCGTGAGATCTCAAAAGCCCAAGAGATCCCCCCGCATTTTCTCCAGCAGATCCTCCTTCTTTTGAAGCGGGCCGGCTACCTCAAGAGCCGCAAGGGCCGGATGGGCGGATACATCCTGGCCAAGCCGCCCGACGAGATCAACGTGGCCGAGGTCATCCGGGTCATGGACGGTCCCCTCGCCCCCATCGACTGCGTCAGCGTCATGGCCCACGAGACCTGTCCCATGGAGGGAACCTGCGGCCTGCGCTGGCTCTGGAAGGACGTCCGGGACGCCGTCGCCGAGATCCTCGAAAAAACGACCTTCGCCGATCTGGTCGAAAAGAGCGCTCCCCCGACGGAGATGAATGGAGAACGGTCATGAAGCGACGGGCGTTGGGCACCCTTCTCCTGGCCGTTCTCGTGACGGGGTTATCGGTGCCGGCGGCACCGGCCGCCGCCCGGGAGGCCGGCCGGCAGACGTCCGCGACGGCGTCGCGCGGCAACCTGTCCCTCTCCGGCGCCTGGGCCCTCTACCCCCTGGCCGTCCGCTGGCAGGAGGAATTCCAGAAGAGCCATCCGGGCGTCAACGTCGACGTCCAGGCCGGCGGGGCCGGCAAGGGCATCGCGGACGCGCTGGCCGGCGCCGTCGACATCGGCATGGTCTCGCGCGAGATCCATCCCGCCGAAGTGGAGAGGGGCGCCGTGGCCCTGCCCGTCGCCAAGGACGCCGTCGTCATCACGGTCAATCGCCGGAATCCTTTTCTCGAAGAGATCCGCCGTCGCGGCCTCGGGCAGAAGGAACTCGCCGCGATCTGGCTCGGGACGCCCGCGCCGACCTGGGAAGGGCTCCTCGGGCGCAAGGGCCGGACCCCGATCCACGTCTTCACCCGGTCGGACGCCTGCGGCGCCGCGGAGACCTGGGCCGCCTACCTCGGCGGGCACCAGGAGGACTTGGGCGGCGTCGGCGTCTACGGCGATCCGGGACTGGCCGAAGCCGTCCGCCGCGACCCCCTGGCCATCGGCTTCAACAACGTCAACTTCGCCTACGACGCCAAGTCCCTCGAGCCGATCGCCGGCCTGGCGATCTGTCCGATCGACCTCGACGCGAGCGGCGCCGTCGATCCGGCCGAGAGCGTCTACTCCACGCGCGACGACCTCACCCGGGCCATCGCCGCCGGCGTCTATCCTTCGCCGCCCGCCCGGGAGCTCTACTTCGTCGTCAAGGGGAAGCCGGGCCGTCCGCTCCTCGCGGAATTCCTCGAATGGGTCCTCACCGAGGGTCAGCGCTACGTCGTCGAGATGGGCTACATCGCCGTCGGACCGGACCGGATCGCCGCCGGACTGGCCCTCGTCCGCGGAGGCGCGGGGCGGAAATGAGGCTCTTCAGGGACGCGCTGGCCCGCCGGGCGACGGGGCTCGTCGCCGCCCTGCCCGGCCTCCTCGTCCTGCTCATCGTCGTCGGGCTCTTCCTCAAGTCGAAGGCCATCCTCTCGGTCGAGCCCCTGTCGCGGCTGCTGTTCTCCGCGGCCTGGCACCCGCTCAAGGGCGAGTTCGGCCTGCTGGCCTTCATCGCCGGAACGGTCTGGGTCACGGTGACGGCGCTCGTCCTGGCCGTGCCGGTGTCGATCCTGGCCGCGATCTACCTCTCCGAATACGCCCCGCGCTGGGTCCGCGAGGGCGCCAAGCCCGTC
This sequence comes from uncultured bacterium, assembly GCA_963743755.1. GTDB lineage: Bacteria > Acidobacteriota > Aminicenantia > Aminicenantales > Saccharicenantaceae > RBG-16-66-30. The sequence continues at coordinate 931,036 of CAVUQU010000004.1, read as the reverse complement.
ATCGACCTCCTGGCCGGCCTGCCTTCGGTCGTCTACGGCGTCTGGGGCGTCATCCTGATCGTCCCCTTCGTCGGGGAGGTCCTGGCCCCGCTCGCGGGCGTTTCCTCGTCGGGCTACAGCATTCTCGCCGGCGGCATCGTCCTGGCCGTCATGACCTTCCCGACGATCATCCACGTGACTCTCGAGGTCTTCTCGTCCGTGCCCCGTTCGCTCCGCGACGCCTCGCTGTCGCTCGGGGCGACGAAGTGGGAGACCACCCGCCACGTCGTCCTGCGGAAAGGCGCCCAGGGCATCCTGGCCGCCTCCGTCCTCGGCTTCTCGCGCGCGTTCGGCGAAACCATGGCCGTGCTCATGGTCGTCGGCAACGTCGCCGCCGTGCCCCGGTCCCTCTTCGACCCCGGCTACCCCCTGCCGGCCCTCATCGCCAACAACTACGGCGAGATGATGTCCATGCCCCGCTACGACGCCGCGCTCATGGCGGCCGCCCTGGTCCTCATGGTCATCGTGCTGTTCTTCAACGTCCTGGCCCGGAAGATCCTCGTCCGCGTCGAGCGGAGGGTCCGGTGAGCGGGACCGCCGGCCGCAGCCTCGCGCGGCGCAAGCGGGCCGACCTCTTCTTCCGCGTCCTGGCCACCGCCTCCGGCGCCGCCGTCCTCCTCTCGCTCCTGCTCATCCTCGGGACCATCCTCTGGAAATCCCTGCCCGCGTTGAACCTGTCCATGCTGACCCAGACGCCGAAAGGCGGATTCTATCTGGGCAAGGAGGGCGGGATCCTCAACGCCATCGTCGGGAGCCTCTACCTCGCCGCCGGCGCGACGGTCCTGGCCTTCCTGCTGAGCCTGCCTCTCGCCCTCTACCTCAACCTTTATAAAGGAAGGGCCTCGAAGACGGCGGTCTGGACCCGCTTCTTCCTCGACGTCCTTTGGGGCGTTCCGTCCATCGTCTACGGCGCCTTCGGCTTCGTCGTCATGCTGGCCCTGGGCCTGCGGGCCTCGCTGCTGGCCGGCATCCTGACGGTCGCCCTGCTCGAATTCCCGATCATGTGCCGGGCGATCGACGAGGTCATGCGCCTCGTCCCGCGCGAGCTCACGGAGGCCTCGGCCTCGCTCGGGGCGACGCGGTTCGAGACGGCCCTGAAGGTCGTGGTCCGGCAGTCGGCGCCGGGCATCCTGACGGGCGTGCTCCTCGCCTTCGGCCGCGGCATCGGCGACGCCGCCTCGGTCCTGTTCACGGCCGGCTTCACCGACCGCGTCCCGGCCTCCCTCGCCGACCCGGCGGCGACGCTGCCCCTGGCCATCTTCTTCCAGCTGGGCACGCCGTTCCCCGAGGTCCAGCAGAGGGCCTACGCCTCGGCCGCGATCCTGACCCTGATCATCCTGCTCATCAGCCTGGCCGGCCGGGCGATGGGCCGAAAGGCCACCCGCCATGTCGTCAAGTGAAGGACGGACGCACCCGTGAACGGCGAAACCCCCATCAGCATCCGGGACCTCAGCGTCTGGTACGGCGACCTCCGGGTCCTCAAGAACGTCAACCTGGACATCCCGGCCCGCAAGATCACGGTCATCATCGGGCCGTCCGGCTGCGGCAAGACGACCCTGCTCCGGTCGCTCAACCGTCTCCTGGATGCGTCCGACGGCGTCCGCGTCAGCGGCCAGGTCGTCGTCGACGGGGAGAACATCTACGATCCCCGGACCGAGGTCACGCGCGTCCGCAAGAAGATGGGCCTGCTGTCGCAGAAGCCCCAGGTCCTGCCCATGTCGATCTACGAGAACGTGGCCTACGGCCCGCGCATCCACGGTTTCGGCTCGAAGACGGACCTGGACCGCCGGGTCGGGCACTACCTCCGGCTGGCCGGCCTGTGGGACGAAGTGAAGGACCGGCTCCGCGAACCGGCCTCCCTGCTCTCGGTCGGCCAGCAGCAGCGGCTCTGCCTGGCCCGGGGGCTGGCCGTCGAGCCGGAGATCATCCTCGGCGACGAGCCGACCTCGGCCCTCGACCCCCAGTCCAGCCAGAACGTCGAGCGCCGGCTCACCGAGCTCAAGCGCGATTACACCGTCGTCGTCGTCACCCACATCCTGCGCCAGGCCCGCCGCGTCGCCGATTACCTCGCCTTCCTCTACCTCGGCGAGCTCGTCGAGCACGGGCCCGCGGCCGAGGTCTTCGCCGCGCCGAAGGACCCGCGGACCCGGGCCTATCTTACCGGCGAGATCAGCTGACCTGGACTATTCATCAAAACGCCGGTTCTCTCTATAAGACATCAAGACCCAAGACCGGCGTTTTGACCCTTCGGGCAAGCCGATCCGGCCGCATCTGCTTCGTTGCAAAGGGTTCGCAGTACTCCGAGTACAGCTTCACCCTTTGACGCCTCGCATCTGCAGCCGCTTCGGCTCGTGAATAATCCAGGCTTCGCCGGTCACGGACAGAACGACGCCCCGGCAATCCGGGGCGAAGGCCGCATCCGATTTGGCCGGCCCGATCCTCAGGGGGCGAATGCTTTCCTAACAATATTAAAGATATTAGCTGAAATATCACTATTTTTTCTTGACATATAGGTTTATGGCCGCATATTATTCCTAATAACATGAAGTACGACGAATATGATAAGGGGATCTTGAATATTCTGTATGAAGACAGCAAGATCTCTAACTCCATCCTGGCTCAGAAGATCAAGCTCTCTCCGCCGGCGACCCTCGAACGGGTCCGGAAGCTCCGGACGAACGGCATCATCCAGGGACAGAAGGCGATCCTCGACAAGAAGAAGCTCGGCCGGGGCCTGACCTGCTTTCTCGCCCTGCAGATCAAGCACCTTCATCGCCAGGAGGACTACCGGCGCATCGAGGAGCACCTCAAGCAGCTCGAGGAGATCGAGGAGATCTATTTCCTCACCGGCCGGATCGATTACCTCATCAAGGTCAACGTCCGGGACATCGACGAGTACCAAGAGTTCTTTATGGCCAAGCTCTCGAAGGTCCAGATGATCGAGCGGGCCGAGACCTTCGTCGTGGTGTCCTCCGCCGTCAATCCGGGGTACAACCCGATCAACGTCGACCCGAAGGACCAGGATCTCGAATGAGGATTACCATGCCTGTCGAGAGTCTTGACAAATCCTCTCCGAAGGTTCTACCCTTAGACCCATCGAGGAGAGATCGTCTCGCTCGTCACCGGTCCGGCGCGGCCCTTGATCGGGCTCTCCGCCGGCCCACCACGCACAGAGGAGGACGATGACGACAAACCCAACCACCGCGGACTTTCTTGGAGGTGCGGTGAATCCCCGGAGATCCGCCGCGGGCACAGGAACGATAAAGACCACTTCGGAGGAGGAATCGAATCGAATGAATAAAAGGTCACTGATACTTCTTCTCATCGGTTGCCTGACGATCGGAGGCCTGGCCTTCGCCCAGCTCACCCCGACCGGCCGGATCGCCGGAAAGGTCGTCGATACCCAGGGCGGCCCGATCCCGGGCGTCGCCGTCAAGGCGACCAGCCCCAAGCTCGTCGGCTCGGCCGCCACGGTCACCGACGCGGACGGCGTCTACCGGCTGATGGCGCTCCCGTCCGGGACCTACGAGATCACGTTCACCCTCCAGGGCTTCAAGACCCTGATCCGGCAGAACGTCCGGCTCGAACTGTCCCAGACGCTGGCCCTCAATGCCACCCTGGAAGAGGCCGCCATCGAGGCTCAGGTCACCGTCATCGGCCAGAGCCCCCTGATCGACGTCAAGAGCACGGTCAAGGGCCAGGTCATGACCAAGGAGACCTACCTCGCCCTGCCGCGGGGCCGGTCGTTCGATTCGCTCATCAGCACCATTCCCGGCGTCCAGAGCGAGTCCATCACCGCCGGCGTCTCGGTCGACGGCGCCTCGGGCGCCGAGAACATGTGGTATGCCGACGGCGCGGACATCGGGGACTTCCACTACGGCGACCGCGGCCAGAACGTCGTCCTCGAGCTCCTCGACGAGGTCAAGGTCACGGCCTCGGGCTACAACGCCGAGTTCGGCGGCTCGATGGGCGGCGTCATCAACGTCATCACCCGTTCCGGCAGCAACGAATTCCACGGCGACGTCATGGTCTTCTACGAGAACAACCGCCAGTGGATGCAGGGCAGCTCCCGGACGTTCCTCCGGCGGGATCCCTACGCCTCCGGGTACGTTTACGAATACGTGAACTACGACGACCTCTATTTCGACGGCGGGAAGGACCGGGACAAGTACAACCGCTACGAGGGCGTCATCAGCCTGGGCGGGTACATCGTCAAGGACAAGCTCTGGTTCTTCGGCTCGCTCAACCCCAGCTACAACCAGACCGTCGGCCAGAGGGACTTCAATCTGACCGTAGGACCGTACTCGAGCTTCAAGGCCAAGAACCAGGCCCTGGGCGGATCGATCCGCCTCACGGCCGCCCCCATGGCCGGCCTGCGGCTGGCGGCCAGCTTCATCAACAACTTCACCAACTACCGGGGCGTCCTCCCGAACATCGCCGGCAACAGCAGCGCGACCTACGAATGGGAGCGCGAGGGATTCGACTACCCGAACATGAGCGCCTCGCTGACCGCGGACTATTCCCTCGGGAACAACGTCCTCCTCAGCTACCGCGGCGGCTGGCACCAGTCGAACACCACCAACCAGCAGATCGCCCCTCCGGACTCGTCGACCTACCAGTTCAACACCTCGAACTCGATCTACGATACGGACCCCTTCTATATCACCAATCCGGACCTCATCCAGACCACGGGCTGGACCAACAGCGCGCTCTACCAGGAGACCACGAAATATCTGCGCGGCAAGATCGGCAACAACATCGACGGCACCTTCTACTTCAACGCGGTCGGCGAGCACGCCGTCAAGCTCGGCGCCGGCTACAACTACATCTACGAGGACCGCTTCACCGGGGCGCCGCATCCCCGCGTCTACCTGTATTGGGGCCAGACGACGAACGACCTGGAATTCAACATCGGCCCCGAGGCCGATCCCGAGACCAATCCCGACGACGTGTACGGCGCCTACGGCTACTACATCGTCCGGAGCTCGTTCACCTCGGCCTACGGCAGCGTCTGGAAGATCAAGAGCAACAACCTGTCGGTCTACGCCCAGGATTCCTGGACGATCAAGAACCGGCTGACCCTGAACTTCGGCATCCGGGCCGAGAGCCAGTACATGCCGACCTTCACGGATAACCAGGAATGGCCGGGCTGGACCCAGAATCCCGTCCGGTTCGGCCTGGGCGACACCCTGGCGCCCCGGCTCGGCGCCGTCTACGATGTCTTCGGCGACTCCAGCCTGAAGGTCTTCGGCAGCTTCGGCATCTACTACGACGTCATGAAGATGTACATGGGCCAGCTGACCTTCGGCGGCTCCAAGCGCGTCGAGGACTACTACGCCCTCAACAACCCGGATTGGACGGCCATCGCGATGACCGGCGTCCTCTCTGACGCCCTCGATCAGGCCGCCAACGGGACGAACACCTACTGCGGCTCGATGGATTACCTGCCGCCGTCCCTGAACCGGGTCGATCCGGCCATGAAGCCGACTTCCCAGAGCGAGATCTCCTTCGGCGCCGAGAAGAAGCTCCTCGAGGACCTGTCCCTGTCCGTCCGCCTCGTCAAGAAGCACCTCATCCGCACGATCGAGGACGTCGGCGTCTACGTCCGGGACGGGGACACCGTCTACCAGGACTTCTGGGTCACCAACCCCGGCTACGGCGTTTCCCGCTGGACCACCAACGGCGGCATGTTCGACCCCTATTACTGGGAATGCCCCCGGGCGACCCGCGACTACATGGGCATCAACATCTCCTTCGAGAAGAGGTTCAGCCACAACTGGCAGGGCGGGGTCAACTACACCCTGAGCAAGGCTTACGGGAACTATTCCGGCCTGGCCTCGTCGGATGAAGGCGGCCGTCTCGGCCCCAGCGTCGAACAGGATTTCGACCGCTGGTTCATGGGCTACGATGCCCTGGGCAACGTCCTCGACGGCGTCCTGCCGCAGGACCGCACCCACTATTTCAAGGCTTACGGCTCCTACCAGTTCCCCTTCGGGCTGACCGTGGGCGCGGTCGCCTACGGCCGGAGCGGCCTGCCCCAGTCGACCAAGGTCCTCTACAACTCCAAGTATTTCTACGTCAACGGGCGCGGAGACCTGGGCCGGCTGCCGTTCACCGTCTGGGCCGATCTCTTCATGGAATACACTCTCAAGCTCGGCGGGCGAACCCGGGCTTCGATCAACCTCCAGGTCAACAACATCACCAACACCGACACCATCCAGAGCATGATCATCACGCCCAACCGCAGCAGCTTCACCGGCTACCACGACCAGATCCTGGACGGATCGTTCGCCACGGACTACATGTCCATCATCGAAACCCGCGGGATCGCCCACGCCGCCTACGGCGACTGGGAAACCCGCATGGGTCCCTGGTCCGGCCGCCTGGGACTCAAGTTCTCCTTCTGACCGAGGCCCTTGGCAGCCATTGGATCGTCTCAGGGCCCGCCCCTCGCGAGGGGGCGGGCCCTATAATAAATTGAGACGGCAGAGTTTTGCAGCCTTCGTTTCCAGGTCCGGCGCAGCCCCGTTCCGGGCTCCCCGCAGGCCCAGCACACGCAGAGGAGGCCAACGCATATAGAGCCACTATCTCACGCGGACTTGGGCACGCGGTGAACCGAGGACGTGTTCGCCGCAGGGAAAGGGAATGCAGGTGGGGAAAGGGAGTCATCATAACAAATGAATAAGAGATTAGCTGTCTTTATCCTTGTCGCATGCTTTGCAGCCGGACTGACCTTCGCCCAGCTCACGCCCACGGCGCGCATCACAGGCCGCGTCGTCGACGCGCAGGGGGGGGCCCTCCCCGGGGTGAATGTCGAGGCGACCAGCCCCCGGCTGGTCGGGAAGGCCGTCGCGGTCACCGATGAAAACGGGACCTACCGCCTCATGGCCCTTCCGTCGGGGACCTATGAGGTCACGTACTCGCTGACGGGCTTCAAGACGCTCGTCCACCAGGGCGTACGGCTCGAGCTGTCACAGACCATCGCCTTGAACGCGACGCTCGAGGATGCGGCCGTCGAGGCCGAGGTCACGGTCATCGGCCAGAGCCCTCTCATCGATGTCAAGAGCACGACCAAAGGCCAGGTCATGACCAAGGAGACCTTCCTGGCCCTGCCCCGCGGGCGGGCGTTCGACTCACTCGTCGCCACGATCCCGGGCGTCTCGAATGACAAGTTCACGGCGGGCATCTCCGTCGACGGCGCCACCGGAGCCGAGAACACCTACTACGCCGACGGCGCGGACACGACGGACTTCCACCTGGGCATCAAGGGCCAGAACGTGGTCCTGGAGCTCGTCGACGAGGTCAAGGTCACGGCCTCGGGCTACAACGCCGAGTACGGCGGCTCGATGGGCGGTGTCGTCAACGTCATCACCCGGTCGGGCGGGAACGAGTTCCACGGCGATCTGATGATGTTCTACGAGAACAATTCCCGTTTGATGCAGGGGCCTTCCCGGGACTACATCCGGCAGGACCCGAACGACTACACCCTCTGGGAGTACGTCAACAACGACACCCTCTACTTCAACGGCGGCAAGAACCGCGACAATTACAACCGCTTCGAGGGAGTCATCAGCCTGGGCGGCTACATCGTCAAGGACAAGCTGTGGTTCTTCGGCTCGTTCAACCCGACCTTCGGCCAGACCAAGGCCCTGAGGGACTTCGAAGGCCGCGAGGGCACGTTCTCGACCTTCAAGTCCAAGACGACCAACTACAACGGGTCCGTCAAGCTGTCGGCCGCCCCCTTTACGGGACTGCGCCTGGCTGCGAGCTACATCAGCAACTTCGGCCGGGACCGCGGCTCGCTCCCCGACATCCAGGGTTGGGATAATCCGGATTACGCCTATGGGGACTGGGGCTACGACTATCCGAACTGGACCGCCGCGCTGACCGCCGACTATTCCATCGGCAACAACTTCCTCATCAGCTACCGTGGCGGCTGGCACCTGCAGAACCAGAACAATCAGCAGATCAAGCCCCCGGACGGCTCGACCTACAACTTCAACTATTCGAACAGCTCCCTATGCGGACGATCCTTTCTATATCGCCAACCCGGATCTCATCCATGCCGAAGACTGGACGTCCTCGGCGACCTACCAGGAGCGGCAGAAGTACGTCCAGGAGAAGATCGGGAACAACCTGGACTTCTCCTATTACCTCAACTTCATGGGCGAGCACTCCCTGAAGGCCGGCGTCGGCTATGCCTGGTTGCATGAGGACGTCTACATCGCGGCGACCCACCCCAGGGTCTTCCTGTTTTTCGGCAGGACCAACTACTCGCTGGGCTTCCCGATCGGCCCCGGCGCCGAGCCCGACAGCCCGTACTACGGCGAGTACGGGTACTATTATGTCCGCGGCAACTACAACCAGCCCATCTATGGCGGTCAGTGGGACATTCACGCCAACAACTACTCCGCCTACATCCAGGACTCCTGGACGGTCGGGGGCCGGCTGACCTTCAATTTCGGCATCCGGGCCGAGAGCCAGTACATCCCCGCGTTCACGGACGTCCAGTATCCGGGCTACAACGAGAGGCCCGTCAAGTTCGACCTGGCCGACGCCCTGGCCCCCCGGCTGGGCGTGGTCTATGACGTGTTCGGGGATTCCAGTCTGAAGGTCTTCGGCAGCTACGGCATCTACTACGACGTCATGAAGATGTACATCGCCGAGCTGACCTACGGCGGCTACAAGCATCTTAGGAATTTCTATGCCCTCCAGAACCCCGACTGGACCGAGATCGCCGCGAGCGGATCGCTCACCGACGAGGCCAGCCAGGGAGCGGGCGGCACCTACGCCGGATCCCTGGATTACCTGCCGCCGTCCTTCGGCCGGACCGATCCGAATCTGAAGCCGACGGCCCAGAGGGAGATCTCCGTGGGCGCCGAAAAGACGCTTTCGGAGAACCTCTCCCTGTCCGTCCGTTTTGTCAACAAGAAACTCCTCAGGGCGATCGAGGACGTCGGCGCGCTGGCCATCGAGACCGACCCCGAAACCGGCGAGACGAGCGTCACGGAAAATTTCTGGATCGTCAATCCCGGCTACGGCTGGTCCCTGCCGGTATCCGAGGGAGGGAAGTTCCTCGACGGCCTTTGGCGGACCCCCAAGGCGGAGAGAGACTACGTCGGCGTGAACGTCGCCCTGGAGAAGAGGTTCAGCAACAGCTGGCAGGGCGGCGTCAATTACACTTGGAGCCACCTCACCGGGAACTATTCCGGGCTGGCCAGCACCGACGAGGTCGGCTATGACGTCGCCGGCGAAGCCCGCCTGGGCACGAACGTCTCGCTCTACTACGACGACTGGTTCCTGATGTACGACGGCTTGGGCAACAACCTCGACGGGCCGCTGCCCCAGGATCGGACCCATTCCCTCAAGGCCTACGGGTCTTATGCCTTCCCGTTCGGCCTGACCGTCGGCGTCCTCGGCTACGGCCGGAGCGGTCTGCCGCTGTCGACCAAGCTCTATATGAACAACCGCTGGATGCTGGTCAACAACCGCGGCGACCTGGGCCGCCTGCCCTTCACCTTCTGGGGCGACATCTACCTCGACTACACGTTCAAGATCGGCGGCAACTACCGCGCCTCCATCAACCTCCAGATCAACAACTTCACCAACACCAAAACGATCCAGAGCAAGATCATCACCCCGAACCTGGACGGGATCTACGCGGACAACGAGGAGATCCTGGACGGGACGCTCGCCAGCACCTACGAGCAGATGATCGAGGACGCGGGCGATGTGAACACCGCATTCGGCAAGTGGGAGACCCGGTTCGCCCCCTGGTCCGCGCGTCTGGGCTTCAAGCTCTACTTCTGAGACTGACGCACGGGACCTGACACCGACGCCCCGTCCCGCCCCCGAGGGCGGGGCGGGGCTTTTTTTACCTCTCGACAAGGTCTAGAATAGGCTCTCGATGCGACCGGAGCACCCATGAGCCATAAAGAACGAACGTCCGGAAGAGTCCTGAAAGCCAAGAACAGCGGGCGGCCCCGCCGGAAGAGGTCCTTCGTCCCGCTCGTTGCCGGCCTCGTCGTCCTGGCCGGGCTGGCCGCCCTCGTTTTCGTGATCCGACCGGGAGCCGGCCGGACGGCGCAGTCCGCCGCGGACGCGCTCAACGTCCTGCTCATCACCCTCGACACCACCCGGGCCGATCACCTCGGCAGCTACGGTTACGCCGGGGCCAAGACGCCCCGCCTCGACGCCCTGGCCGGCGAAGGCATCCGGTTCGCCCGGGCCTACGCGCCGGCCCCCCTGACCCTGCCCGCCCACGCCACGATCCTGTCCGGGCTCTATCCGGCAGCCCACGGCGTCCGCAACAACGGGCGCGAGCTCGATCCGAAGGTCCGGACGCTGGCGGAGATCCTGAAAGGGCACGGCTTCGCCACGGCGGCCTTCGTGTCGTCGTTCTCGGTCGACTCGCGGTTCGGCCTCGGCCGGGGCTTCGACGTTTACGAGGACACCTTCCAGGCCGAGTCCCCCCTCAAGGGGGCCAACGCCGAGCGCCGGGCGGAGGAGACGTTCGCCCGGTTCTCCCGCTGGTTCGACGGTGCCTCCCAAAGCCGGTTCTTCGCCTGGGTCCACTACTACGACCCCCACCTGCCCTACGACCCGCCCTCGCCCTATAGAGAGGAGTTCGGCGACCGGCCTTACGACGGAGAGATCGCCTACATGGACCGCTTCGTCGGCGCCGTCCTGGACCGGCTCGAGGAGAAGGGCGTCGCCGGCCGGACCCTCGTCGTCGTCGCCGGCGACCACGGCGAGGGGCTGGGGGACAAGGTCGAGACCGGCCACGGCATCTTCATCTACGAAGAGACCGTGCGCGTGCCCTTCATCGTCCGGAACCCCGGCGCGTTCCCCCGCCCCCGGGCCGTCGGAAGCGCCGTCCGGCTGATCGACGTGGCCCCGACCGTCCTGGCGACGCTCGGCCTGGCCGGCGAAACAAGCGCCATGCAGGGTCGGGACCTCACCCCTTGGATGCGGGGCAAGGCGGACGGGGACCTCGACGCCCTCGTCGAAACTTTCTACCCGCGGGAGAATTTTGGCTGGTCGGAGCTCGTCGGCCTGGTCTCGGGCCCCTGGAAGTTCATCCAGGCGCCCCGGCCCGAGCTCTACGACCTCGTCCGCGACCCCGGCGAGCGCCGGGACTTGGCCGCGGAGTCGGACGGCAAGGCCGCCGAGATGGCCCGGAAGCTCGAGCAGGAGCTCATCCGTCTGAGCTCCCCGGCCGGCGCCGGCGGACCGGCGGCGGACAGCGCCGAGGTCCGGGAGCGTCTCCGGTCCCTGGGTTACGTGAATTTCGCCCCGGCCAAAGGGGAGGCGGCCCCCGCCGATCCCAAGGACAAGATCGGACTGCTCAAGAACATCCAGCAGGCCCAGATCCACGAAGCCCGGGAGGAATTCGCGGAGGCCGAGCGGGCCTATCGCGAGGTCGTCCGGGCGATCCCGGATTCCCCGGAGAGCTACGTCAACCTGGCCCTCGTTCAGGCGAGGCAGAACGGGTTCGACCGGGCCATCGAAACTTTAAAGGAAGGGGTCGAACGGATCCCCGATTCCGACGTTCTTCTGGTCCGCCTGGGCCACACCTATCTCGTCGGCGGGAAGCCGCGCGAAGCCCTGGAGACCATGGAGAAGGTCCTGGCCCTCTACCCCGAAAGCCTCGACGCCCTGACCGTTTCGGCGGGCATTCTGGACGCGACGGGCCGGAAGGCCGAGGCCCGCGAGTTCTACAAACGGGCCCTGGAGGTCGAGCCGGAGAGCCGGCACCTGCGCCTGAGCTATGCCTCGAACCTCGCTTCGACCGGATCGCTCAAAGAAGCGATCGGGATCTATGAGAGCCTCATCGCCGATTTCCCCGGGGAGCAGGGTTTCTACCAGTACGCCGGCATTGCCTCGTCCTACCTCGGCGAATACGACCGGGCCGTCTCCTTCCTGCGCCGGGCCGTGGACATCGCCCCGACGCCGACGGGCCTCTTCAATCTGGCCGTGGCCTACGGGAAGAGCGGCGACCTCAAGAACGCGGCGGCGACGTTCAGGATCTATCTCGAGAGATACCCGAACGAGAAGGAGAACGAGAGACGCGCGGCGCAGGCCGAGCTCGAGAACCTGGAGAAGAAGCTCGGCGGCGCGTCCCGCTGAGGGCGGTCAGCCGGCCCCGATCCTCGCCAGACCGGACCGGAGGGCCTCGCGCAGAGCGGCGAGCTCGGCCGGGGCCACCGCCGTCGCGGGCCCCCTTCGGCCTCTCCGCAAATAGCTGAAACGGATGCCGTTACGGGTGTGCGTGTAGCGGAAATCGACCTCGGGATGCCCGAAGAAAAGGGCCATCATCGTCCCGGCCATCCTCGTCAGCGGCGGCCTGTCGACGTGGCCGAGCCGGAAGCGCGCGACGACCCGCGTCCCCCGTCCCGGCGCCGTATCGAGGACCACCCGGCCGCCGCACGCCTCGGCCGTGTGGGCGAGAAGCGGCAGGCCGAGCCCCGTCCTCTTCCGCCCCGTCGTGAAGAACGGATCGAAGGCCCGGGCCCGCTCCTCCTCCGACATGCCCCGGCCGTTGTCGGTGACCCGGAAGATCAGGACGTCGCGCGCCGCGTTCTCGTTGACCGCGACGAGGACGCGCGTGGCGCCGGCCGCGACGGCGTTCTCGACGATGTCGAGGATGTGGAGCGAGAGGTCTTCCATCATGACGGGAAGACCTTCCGGCCTTCGCGCCCGGCCAGGGCCAGGCGGATCTCCGCGAGACCGGGCGAAGCGACGAGAAATTCCGTCGTCGTCGTCCCGATCTCCTCCGGCCGGTGGGCGTCCGAGAAGCGGACGACGGCGAGCGGGGCGAACGGCCCGAAGGCGGCTTCGGCCTCGGCCGCGGTCAGGCGCGGGGAGACCTCGACGGCCTCGAGGTCGAGCCCGGGCGGGATGAAGCCGAGCTGGGACAGGATGCTGAAGGAATCCCGGTCGACGTGGCAGGCGACGGCCAGGCCGCCGTGGCCGTGGACGAGCGCGACGGCCTCGGCGACGGTGAAGAGGGTCGCCCCGTAGAGACAGCGGGGATCGAAGCCGGTGACGAAGTCCTCCGCGTCGACGACGACCTGGTCCGCGACGAACTTCCTCTTCGAGGGGACGTCGGGCAGGTTCCGGTCGATCTCCGCCTGGAACGGCCCGAGGTCCGCCCCGGCTTCGAAGAGCCCCAGGAGGTGGACCTCCTCGGCGGTCGTCAGCTCGACGCCGGGCAGAACGGCGAGTCCCGTGCCGGCCGCCGCCGCGACGACGGCCGCGGCGTTGCGGGTCGTGTTGTGGTCGGTGACGGCGATGATGTCGAGCCCGGCCGCCCGGGCCCGCTCGACGACGGCGCGCGGCGACATCGTCAGCTCCCCGCACGGGGATAGGCAGGTGTGGATGTGGAGGTCGGCCCGGAGACGCCGGAGGGTCATCAACTCCCCTTGATGCCGAGGGCGTAGAGCCGTCCGGCGAGCTCGAACGTCGGAAGTCCGGTCCCGAGGACGGGGATCTTTTCCCGCTCCGCCTGGGCCAGTGTCTCCGCCGCGGGCACCCGGCCGCCGACGAGGACGATCCCGGCCAGGTCCTTGAGCACGGCCACGGCGACGATGTTCGGGTGGACCTGCATGGTCAGCCAGAGGTCGTTCTTGCGGCCGTGGCCGATGACGTCCGACAGGAGGTCGCCCGCGTAACCGCCGAGGACGGGCCGGTCGAGGGGAATGCCGGACGTGAAGACCCTGAGCTCCAGTCGGACGGCCAGGTCGCTGAGTGTCATCGCTTCTCCTTCTTCTTCGTCCCGCCCTGGACCGGTTCCCGCTTCGTCGTCGGGACGAACGGGCAGTCCTCGAGGCGGGCGAAGCCGCGGACGATGTCGTCGGCCAGCGTCCGGCAATCGGGCGCCCCGCAGATCCCGCAGTCCTTGAGCGGCAAACCGGCGAAGAGCTTGTCCCGGCGCTTGGCCTTGCGGATGGCCTTGGCCGGATCGCGGTCCAGGGGATGGGATTCCACGGGCTCCAGCGGGTGGTCGAACGACAGGAAATTCTTGTGGTACAGACGGCTGACGTCCTTCTGGTCGACGACGGCGTGCTCGCCGGCCGCGGCCACGAGCTCCAGGATCCGGCTCTTGGCCAGGAAGCGGTTCTCGACGCCGAGCGGACCGCCGACGCACCCGTCGGGGCAGACCGTGCACTCGAGGAGATCGATGTCCTGGAGGAGCCCGCCCTCGACCTCGTCGAGGACCCGCATGGTGTCCCGCATGCCCGAGACGGCCACGGCCCGGTGGCCCTTGAGCCCGCGCGTCTCGCCGCCGGCGAGCGGCCAGCCCATGCCGATGCCGCTGAAGAGCGTCTCCGGGAAGAGGTGGCGCATGAGGGAGTCCTCATCGCTCTTGCGCAGGGCCTTGAGGATCTGGGGGAAGATGTCCCGGATCGAGATGGCCCCGTCGAGGTAGGACTTGGCCAGGGTGGCCGGGCTGTTGATCGAGACCATCTTGGCCGGGCAGGGCGTGATGTGGATGATGCCGATCTTCTCGGCCGGGATCCCGAGCGACTTGGGCAGGATGGTCCGGAGGATCTTGGCCGCGATCTCCCGCGGCGGCTCGATCGGCAGGATCTGGCCGCAGAGCGAGGGATAGCGCCGCTGGATGATCCGGACGACGACGGGGCAGGTCGCGGTGATGAAAGGCCGGGGCCGGGGATGGTCGTTGAGGTACTCCTCGGTCGCCGCGCAGTTGAGCTCGCAGATCGAGCTGAGGTCGTAGACCTCGTCGAAGCCGACGCGGCGCAGCGCGGAGAGGATCTCGGTGGGCAGGACGGTGGGGCCGAACTGGCCGTAGAGCACCGTCGAAGGGATGGCGACCTTGTATTCGAAGGCCTCCAGGGAAGCGAACGACGTCGTGTGGGAGTGGACGGCGTCGTGGGGGCAGACCCGGAGACACTCGGCGCAGTCGATACAGAGCTGGTCGATGATGCGGGCCTTGCCGTTCTCGACCCGGATGGCCCGGGTCGGGCACGCGGACATGCAGTGGACGCAGCCGATGCACTTGTCCTTGGTGATGTGGATGGAGTGGAAGTTCCTGTCGCTCATGGCGTCACGTGTCCGTTCGTCCTGATGGTGATGTCGAGGCGCGTCCCCCGGCCCACTTCCGAATCGATGGCGAAGACGTCGGCGTTCCTCTTGATGTTCGGCAGGCCCATGCCGGCGCCGAACCCGAGCTCCCGCATCTCGGCCGTCGCCGTCGAATAGCCTTCCGTCAGGGCCAGCTCGATGTCGGGGATGCCCGGGCCGCGGTCGTCGACGGTGAGGCGCACTTCCTCGGGGGAGACGCTCAGGTCCACCCGGGCCTCGCGGGCGTACATGATGACGTTCATCTCCGCCTCGTAGGCGACGATGGCCGCCCGGCGCACCGTCGCGCTGGCGATCCCCAGGTCCTTGAGGAGCTCCTTGATCTCGCAGGCGACGGCGCCGGCCTTGGCGAAATCCCCGCCCTTGACCGGGAACTCCTTCCGGATAGACGGACTCAGCGTCGGCCATGGCCTCCGTCCTCGATCAACCCGGCGATCCGGGAGCAGGCTTCGAACATGGTCATCTTCGTGGCCACGAGGGGGATCCCCCGCGTCCGGGCCTCGTCGACGACGGCCGGGGCCGGGCGTTTGCCCTGGACGAAGACGACGCCGGAGAGGTCGGCCACCGAGCAGGTGCAGACGACGTGGGCGTTGGCCAGGCCCGTCAGCAGGAGGGCGCCGGGCTCGGCGGAGCACAGGACGTCGCTCATGAGATCGGAGGCGAAGACCTTCCGGAAGGCGGCCTCGGGGGAGGTGGTCGGAGTCAGGAGCTCGCCGTCGAGAAGGGCCAGCACGTCCTTGAGAACGATCATCGGGGCCTCCCGCCGCGCCGGAGTGAGCTCGGTCCTCTCATTATATAGCGAAGGAGGAATAAAACAAAGCCGGCGGAGGAGAGGGGAAGGCCCCTCCTCCGCCGGCCGGAGGTAACTCAGCCCGACGGAACGCTTACTTGGCCTTGAGGATCTTCTGGACCTCGTCCTTGTCGACGTCCGTGATGAACGGGATGCCGCTGATGTCGGCCGCTTCCTTGGTCAGGGAGGCGATGTCGTCGCGGGTGATGTAG
This sequence comes from uncultured bacterium, assembly GCA_963743755.1. GTDB lineage: Bacteria > Acidobacteriota > Aminicenantia > Aminicenantales > Saccharicenantaceae > RBG-16-66-30. The sequence continues at coordinate 914,890 of CAVUQU010000004.1, read as the reverse complement.
TCCAGCGTGAACTTCCGCTCGCCGGCCATCATCTGGCGCAGCCCCTGGTTCAGGCGCTTGAAGTAGGTGTAGACGCCGATGGCCCCGGCCGGCAGGTCGTTGAACCGCTCCCCGAAGCGGTGCTTCAACTCGGGGGCGGTGACGAAGATCTCGTCGCGCGAGTTGCCGAACCGCTCGACGTAGACGGGGATCTGGCTGTCGGCGATGCGGCCGCCGATCGTCTTGCCGACCATGGCCGCGGCCAGGGGCGAGCGGGCCATGCCGACGGCCTTGACGTAGGGCGCGCCGAGGGACAGGGCCTTGAAGATCTGGTCCTCGAAGGTGATGCCGCCGGCGAAGGCCAGGTCGGGCACGTAATCGCCCTGCTTGGCCAGCTGGTCGGCGTACTTCCAGGTCAGCGACCAGATCTCGACGCGTGGGGATGCCCCACTCGTTCATCATCCGCCAGGGGCTCATGCCCGTGCCGCCGCCGGCGCCGTCGACGGTCAGCATGTCGAGCTTGGCCTTGGAGGCGTACTTGACCGCCCGGGCCAGGTCGGCCGGCCGGTAGGCGCCCGTCTTGAGGAAAATGCGCTTGGCGCCGACCTTGCGCAGCTCCTCGACCCGGGTCATGAACGTCTCCTCCTCGACCATGCCCAGGCGGGAGTGGCGCTCGAATTCCTTGAAGCTGCCCTTCTCGAAGGCCGCGATGACGTTGGGATCCTCGGGGTCGGGCAGGACGATGTAGCCGCTTCTTCTTGAGGGCCTGGGCCTTCTTGACCGATCTTGATCTTGACCTCGCCGCCGATGTCCTTGGCCCCCTGGCCCCACTTCAGCTCGACGGTCTCGATGCCCAGCTTCTCGATGGCGTATTCCTGGACGCCGAGGCGGGTGTCCTCGACGTTGGCCTGGACGACGACGTCGCCGTAGCCCTTGTCCTGCCAATCGCGGTAGGACTTGACGCGGAACTCCATGTCCGGCGAGCGGACGACACGGCCGTTCTTGAGCTCGGTCTCGTCGTCCATGCCGCAGACGTTCTCGCCGATCGTCAGGATGGCGCCCGAGATGGCCGCCCCGCCGCCGAGGCCGGCCCAGTTCTGCTTGGCGACGTTGGTCGAGCCCATGCCGGCGATGACGAAGGGCACCTTGAGCTTGATGTCCTTGTTGCGGCCGATCTTGGTCTCGACGGAGACCTTTTCGAAGGTGGCCTTGTCGCTGTCGGCCTGGACGCCCCAGGCGCCCTTGGCCGTCCCCATGATGCTGAAGTGGGACAGGTCGACGGGATAGTCCTTCTCGCAGCCCGCGGTGATGATCCCGAAGGGCTGGGGATAGAGGACCTCGTGTCCGCGGTAGGCGGATTTCCCGATCTCGCACATCCCGATGCAGCCGTCGACGCAGGTCACGCACATGCCGCTGAAGGGGCTGACGGACCCCTCCGTCCTGTTCTTGGTCAGGGTGGCGGCGCTCCGGTTGAGTTTGGTGAGACTCGGCATGAAATTACCTCCTCGTTATCCTTTCTTATTCTTTGGGTTCATATGGCAAACCCGGTCAGACCTTGTCCCGGACGCAGGTGCCGCAGCGGCCCGCGTCGTACATCCAGCACTGGAGATCGTCGTAATGGTCGAGACAGCTCGGCTCCATCGTCAGGCAGCCGTTGCAGAGGGCCGTGTCCGCGTTCGGACCCTGGCAGCGGAGCTGGCAGGCGGGGCAGATGTACATGCAGGCGCCGCACAGCCGGCATTCCTCCGAACGCATGTCGAAGGGCGTCGAGATCTTCCTCTTGAGGCCCCGCTGCTGGAAACCGATGGCCCGGGCGTCCATCTGCTCGGCGCAGATCCGCGTGCAGAGGCCGCAGAGGACGCACTCCGTCGTTGCGCAGGGGGAAGCGGACCTGGGTGACGTCGAACTGGGAGGCCATGTCCTGGAGGACCTTGGAGCCCGGCGCCATGGCCAGCATGAGCTCGATCATCATCCGCCGGGCCGCCCAGACCCGGGTCGTGTCGGTCCGGACGACGAGGCCCTCCTCGGCCGGGATAGGTGCAGGACGAGACGAGCTTGCTCTTCAGGCCCTCCCCGATCTCGACGAGGCAGAGCCGGCAGCCGCCGTGCGGCGTCAGCCCCTCGTGGTGGCAGAGGGTCGGGATCTCGAGGCCGTAGAATCTGGCCGCATCGAGGAGGGTCGATCCTTCCTCCGCCCTGACTTCCAATCCGTTCATGCGAAAGGTGATCATGTTCCCTCTCAAACGATCTGGATGGCTTCGTCGCGCTGCTCTTCGATGGCCTCGAACTTGCAGGCCTCCTTGCAGGCGCCGCACTTGATGCAATGGGACTGGTCGATGAGGTGGATGTCCTTGAGCGTGCCCTTGATGCAATCGTTCGGGCAGGCCTTCTTGCAGGCCTGGCAGCCCGTGCACTTCTCGGCCAGGACGACGTAGCGGATGAGGCTTTTGCAGACGCCGGCCGGGCACCGCTTGTCGAGGATGTGGGCTTCGTACTCGTGGCGGAAGTAGCGCAGGGTCGTCAGGACGGGGTTGCCGGCCGTCTGGCCCAGGCCGCACATCGAGGCGTCCTTGGTGATCCGGGCCAGCTCCTCGAGCAGGACCAGATCGCTCTCCCGGCCCTTGCCCTCGGTGATGCCCTTGACGATCTCGTACATCCTCTGCGTGCCCTCCCGGCAGGAAACGCACTTGCCGCACGATTCGTCCTGGAGGAAGTTCAGGAAATACTTGGCGATGTCGACCATGCAGGTCTTGTCGTCCATGACGATCATGCCGCCCGAGCCCATCATGGCCCCGGCGGCGGTCAGGCTCTCGTAGTCGACGGGCAGGTCGAGCAGCTTGGCGGGCAGGCAGCCGCCCGAGGGGCCGCCGATCTGGACGGCCTTGAAGTCCCGCTTGTCGGGGATGCCGCCGCCGATGCCGTAGACGATCTCGCGGAGGGTGATCCCCATGGGCACTTCGACCAGGCCCGTGTTGGCGATCTTGCCGACGAGCGCGAAGATCTTGGTTCCCTTGCTCGTCTCGGTTCCCAGGCCCGAGAACCAGGCCGCGCCCCGGCGGATGATGTTGGGGACGGTGGCCCAGGTCTCGACGTTGTTGATGACCGTCGGCAGGCCCCAGAGGCCCCTCTGGGCCGGATAGGGCGGCCGCTGCCGGGGCATGGCGATCCGGCCCTCGACCGAAGCGATCAGGGCCGTTTCCTCGCCGGAGACGAAAGCGCCCGCGCCCTCGACGATCTTCGAGGTCGAAGCCGAAGCCCGAGCCCAGGATGTCCTCGCCGAGGAGGCCGCTCTCCCTGGCCTGCGCGATCGCGATCTCGATTCGCTTCAGGGCCAGGGGGTATTCGTGCCGGATGTAGATGTAGCCCTTGGCCGCCCCGATGGCGCTGGCCCCGATGATCATGCCCTCGAGGACGGCGTGAGGGTCGGCCTCGAGGACGGACCGGTCCATGAAGGCGCCCGGATCGCCCTCGTCGCCGTTGCAGATGAGGTATTTCGGTCGTCTTCTTCTCCCGGGCGCAGGCCGCCCATTTTTTACCCGTGGGGAATCCGGCGCCGCCGCGGCCGCGCAGGCCCGACGTCGGGATCTCGTCGATGATCGCCTGCGGGCGTCATCTCCGTCAGGGCCTTGGCCAGGGCCTCGTAGCCGTCGAAGGCGATGTATTCCTCGATCTTCTCAGGGTCGATCCGGCCCCGGTTGCGCAGGACGATCAGCCGCTGGTGCTTGAAGAACTCGATGTCCTTCATCTTCGGGACGGGCTTGCTTCTCGGCCGGCGGGACGTACATCAGCTTCTTGACCGGACGGCCCTTGAGCAGGTGCTCCTCGACGAGATGAGGCACGTCGTCGACCGTGAGGAGCTGGTAGAAGATGCCGTCCGGCTGGACCAGGACGATCGGGCCCCGCTCGCAGAACCCGTTGCAGCCCGTGGCCACGACCTGGACTTCGTCCTGGAGGTTCCTCTTCTTGATCTCCTCTTCGAGGGCCTCCTTGATCTTGAAAGACCCGCAGGAGACGCAACCGGTGCCGGCACAGACCAACAGGTGGGCGCGATAGTGTTTCACGGCTCCCTCTCAGTACACGGTTTCGCTGCCGACGGCCAGCACGAGGTCCACGGCCATCTGGCCGCCCAGGATGTGCTGGACGAAGATCTTCCGCAGCTTTTCCGGGGTCAGGTCGGCCGTATTTCACGGGCGGCTGGTTCTTGAACTCGATCGTCATCATCGGCTCGGCGCCGCACAGCCCGGCGCAGCCGGACGTCGTCACGATGACGTCCTGGATGTTGGCCTTGCTGATCTCCTCGAGGAGGGCGTCCATGATGTCCCGGGCGCCGGCCGCGATGCCGCATGTCCCCATGTGGACGGTCACCCGGGCCCGGCCCTCGCCCTCCCGGATGGTCATCAGGGATTTTGTCTTTTCCCGGATCTTGGCCAGGTCTTGGATGGTGAGTTTTTGCTTTCCGGCCATCAGATGTCCTTCCTTTCCGTCGTCATGAGGCTTGGGCCTTCTGGTATTTGCTGAGGATCGGCCCGATCTTCCGGATGGTCGCATGGCCGTGGTACTCGCCGTCGATCACGACGACGGGACCGATGGCGCAGCAGCCGAGGCAGGCGACCGTCTCCAGCGTGAACAGGCCGTCCTTCGTCGTTTCCCCGGCCGGAATATCCAGCTTGCGCTCGAGCTCCTCCAGGATCTTCGGGCCGCCCCGGACGTGGCAGGCCGTCCCCAGGCAGACGAGGCAGATGTGCTTGCCCCGCGGCTTGAGGCTGAAGGCCCGGTAGAAGGTGGCCACGCCGATGATGTCGATGAGGGGCATGTCCAGGGTTTTGGCGACCTGGCGCAGCGCCTCGGGGGGGAGGTAATTGAAATTCTCCTGGATGTCGAGAAGGATGGCGATGAGGTTCTTTTTGAGGCCCTGGTGCTTGTCGATGAGCGATCGGATCTTCGTCTTGTCGATGTCCAAATCATCCCTCCGGTACAAGGATTTCCCTCACGGGCGGGCGCAGGAGGAAGGGGAGAGGCGGCGCGGGGACCGGGGCGGAGGCGCAACCCGGCTTTCGGCCTTCTGCCGGCCTCGGGGTCGGTCGACTATGGTCTAGTAAAATAAAAATCTCCTTAACGGCATTGCCAGGAGACCTACAGACCGGACAACAAGAGGGCAGTTATAACAAAACGATTTTGCGCTTGTCAAGTTTCGAGTTCGATCGTCTCGACGACGAGCTCGCGGCCCGCCACGATCCCGACCCGGCGCGAGCCGCAGGCGGCGCAGGAGAAGTCCGTGTCCTCGCGGGCCGTCTCGCCGCCGCAGTCGGGGCAGCGGAGCTTCACCGGGACGCGGACGATCTCCAGCCGGGCTTCTTCCGCCAGCGTTCCTTTCTTATAGGTGTCGAAAGCGGACTCGAGGAGGTCGGGGACGACGCCGGACATGACGCCGACCTTGAGGACGATCTTCGTCACCCGGGCCGCGCCGTGCTCGCGGGCCTTCTCTTCGAGGATGTCGAACACCGAGGCGACGAGCGAGAGCTCATGCACGGCCGGACCTCAGGCGCTCGAGGGCCTCGTCGAGGTACGCGGCCAGCGCGTCGACGCCGTCGCCGCGGAGCGCCGAGACGGTGAAGATCCGGAGGCCGGGTTTGATGGCCAGGGCTTCCGCGGCCGCCCGGGCCGGGTCGAACGGCAAATAGGGCAGCAGGTCCGCCTTGGTCAGGACCAGGGCGTCGGCCGACAGAAAGGCCGAAGGGTACTTGGCCGGCTTGTCGTCCCCTTCGGGCGACGACAGCAGGACGAGGCGGAGGTCTTCGCCCAGGTCGTAGGAAGCCGGACAGACGAGATTGCCCACGTTCTCGATGAACAGGAAGTCGATCTCCGCGGGGACTTTGCCGAGGACCTTGCCGACCATGCGGGCCTCGAGGTGGCAGGCGCCGCCGGTCGTGATCTGCCAGGCGGGAACGCCCTTGGCCCTGATGCGCTCGGCGTCGCGCTCCGTCTCGATGTCGCCCTCGATGACGGCCATGCGGCGGCGGTCCCGGAACCGGTCGGCCAAGGCCTCGAGCAGCGTGGTCTTGCCGGACCCGGGGGAGCTCAGGAGGTTGACGCCGAGGATGCCGCGGCCGCGGAGCTCTTCGCGGATGGCCGCGGCGGCCTGCGTGTTGGTGGCCAGGAGGTCGCGGACGACGGTGAGGGTCTTGGTGGTCACGGCCGGGGCTCCTTCAGGAAGGCGACGAGGAATTCGAGGGCCAGGTCGAGGTCCCGCCCGGCCCGCCCGGTGAGCCCTTCCCCGACGGCAAAGCTGTGGCCGCGGACGGCCAGCACCCGGGCCTCCGGCGTCTTGCCGTAGAGCGCCGCGGCGACGGCCAGGACGGCCGCGGGCCCGAGCGCGTGGCTCAGGGCCGGCATCGCGGCGCCGGGCCCGATCCTCTTGAACGTGAACGGCTTCCTCAGGCCTCGGGCGGCGTCGACGAAGACGACGGCGTCGTGTTCGGCGCAGGCCAGGGCGTCCTCGACGTTGAGCTGATAGTTGGCGTCGCAGGAGACGTTCGCCAGACGGCGCCTTTTCAGGCGCTCGACGAGAGCGGCGCCCAGGCCGTCGTCGCGGCGGCCGGGATTGCCGATCCCCAGGACGAGTGTCCGCGGCCTCGTTGTCCGGCGGGCGATCAGCGGACCTTCCTCTGGAGGACGTGGCCGTTCGCGTCGACGAGACTGACCTCGAGCGGCATCCGGCCGACGGCGTGGGTGGCGCAGCTCAGGCAGGGGTCGTAGGCCCGGATGGCCACCTCGACGCGGTTGAGCATGCCCTCCGTGATCTCGGGCTTCTCCGACAGGACGTTCATGGCGACCCAGTGGACGGCCCGGTTCATCGGCTCGTTGTTGTTGGTCGTCGACACGATGAGGTTGGCCATCGTGATCTGGTCGTCGGCGCTGACGCGGTAGTGGTGGAAGAGCGTGCCGCGCGGTGCCTCGATCAGGCCGACCCCCTCCGGGGCCCTCTTCCCCTTCTTGACGAGCTTCGTGCCCTGGAGGTCCTTGTCCAGGAGGAGCTCTTTGATGACCTCGGCCGCGTGGAGGAGCTCGATGAGCCGGGCCCAGTGGGAGTGGAGGGACATGTTGTTGGGCTTGCCGTCGGTATAGGCCTTGTAGATCTCGAACTCCTTCTGGGCCAGGGGCGACGGGATGTAATCGCAGGTGTTGAGCCGGGCCAGCGGCCCGACGCGGTACCAGCCGTCCGCCCGGCCGAGCGAGCGGAGGTAGGGGAACTTCATGTAGCTCCAGGTCCGGGTCTCCTCGCCGATGTACTCGAGGTAGTCCTGGTAATCGACGTCGTCGAGGACCTTGCGGCCCTCGGCGTCGACGGCCCGGAGGACGCCGTGGTAGAAATCGAGGGCGCCGTCCTTGCGGACCAGGCTGAGGTGGTTCGACGGGAACACGGCGAAGCCGTCGACGACGTCTTTGTTCTTCTTCTGGTAGTCCTTGAAGAGCGCGACGGCGGCCTGGGCCCAGGCGATCATCTGGTCGATATTGAGCGGCGCGGCGCCCTTGAGGAAACGGTCCCGCTCCTCGGGCGAGAGGTTCTTGTTGATGCCGCCGGGCACGGCGCCCGTGCCGTGGATCTTCTTGCCCGCCGTGGCCTGGATGATCTCCTGGCCGAACTTGCGCAGCAGGACGGCCTGGACGGCCAGGTCCTTGTCGAGGGCGGCGATGCCGACGATGTTGCGGACGGCCGGGTCGGAGTCCATGCCCAGGAGGAAGTCGGGCGACGAGAGGTGGAAGAAGTGCAGGGCGTGGGACTGGAGCATCTGGCCGTAGTGCATCAGGCGGCGCATCTTCTCCGCCGTCGGGGGCAGCTTGCCCGGCCCGGCGCCGACGACGACGTCCATGGCCTTGGCCGCGGCCAGGTGGTGGCTGACCGGGCAGATGCCGCAGAGCCTCTGGACGAGGACGGGGGCCTCCCAATAGGGCCGGCCCTGGACGAAGCGCTCGAAACCGCGGAACTCGACGACGTGGAAACGGGACTGGACGACCTTGCCGGCGTCGTCCAGCCGGATGGTGACCTTGCCGTGGCCCTCGACGCGGGTGACGGGTTCGATCGTTATTTTTTGACCCATGGGTGTCGATCCTTCAGTCGAATTTGATCAGGTCGTAGGTCAGGTCGATCGGCCGGCCTGCGACGAGGGCGGTCAGGGCCTCCCAGATGAGGTCGGCCGAGGGCGGGCATCCCGGCAGGAAGTGGTCGATCTTGACGATCTCGTGGAGAGGATAGACCTTGTCCAGGATGATCGGCAGGTCCTCGTCGTTGGGAATGATCCGGTCCTCGGGATCGCACGTCAGCGCGTTGAGGTAGGCCTCGTCCAGGCACTCCTTGAGGGGGATGCTGTTGCGCAGGGCCGGCAGCCCGCCCATGATGGCGCACTCGCCGACCGAGACGAGGACCTTGCAGTTCTTGCGGAAGGACCGCAGGACCTCGACGTTCTCGCTGTTGCAGCAGCCGCCTTCGATGAGGCCGATGTCGACGGGCTTGGTGAAGGTCTTGATGTCGTCGATCGGCGACTTGTTGAACTCGACGAGCTCGATGAGCGGAAGGATGCGCTCGTCGATGTCGAGGAGGGACATGTGACATCCGAAACATCCGGCCAGGGACGCGGTGGCGATGACGGGCTTGCTCACGGGCCTACCTCCCCCCGCCCTTCTCGACGTCGTCGCCGATCGGGACGTGGTCGTATTTCCGCCGGCCGATCGGCACGGCGAAGCCGGTCTCCTTCTTCAGGATGGCCCCGACGGGGCAGACGTCCATGGCCTTGCGGGCCTCCTCCTCGGTGAGCTTCGCGGCCAGCTTCCTGTCCACCTCGATCGTCGTGCGGGGGCCCCGGCCGACCGCGGCGAAGATCTTCCGGCCGTCCTTGGCCTTGACGGCCCGGACACAGCGCAGACATTGGATGCAGCGGTTCCGCTCGAGCATGATCAGGGGCGCCGCGGCGTCGAGCTCGCGGCCCGGCCAGAGGTAGGGGAAACGGGGGACGGTCAGCCGGTAGCGGTAGCCGAGGGCCTGGAGCTCGCAGTTGCCGCTCTTCTCGCAGGAGGGGCAAAAGTGGTTCCCCTCGACGAAGACCATCTCGACGAGGGCCTTGCGCATGTCCTCGAGGTCGGGTACGGCGTTCTCGACGGCCAGGCCCTCCTGGACCGGTTGGGTGCAGGCGGCCATGTACCGGCCGGCGACGCGTACGGTGCAGATGCGGCAGCTGCCGACCGGCTTGAGCCCCTCGTAGTGACAGAGCACGGGGATGTAGATCCCATTGTCCTTGGCCGCCTCGACGATGGTCTGGCCCGGCTTGGCCACGCACGGTTTGCCGTCTATCGTGAATTTGATCTCACTCATGGAGGCTCTCCTTGCAGAGGGGCTGGCGGTTGGCGGCCGTACAGCCCTCCTGGATGGCGGCGGTGAGGTCGAACTCGGGGACGAAATCCTCGCCCTTGCGGACCCTGGCCTCGTAGAGCTCGGGGAAATTCTTCATGGTCGTCAGGATGGGATTGGGCGAGGTCTGGCCGAGACCGCACCGGCTCGCGGCCTTGATCATCTTGCCCCAGGCCTCGAGGTCGCGGAGGTCGCCCTCCGTGCCCTGGCCGCGGGCGACCTTCTCGAACTTCTTCCTGAGCAGGACGTTGCCGGCCCGGCAGGGGACGCACCAGCCGCAGGACTCCTCGACGAAGAAATCCATGAAGTTCCCGACGATCTCGAAGAGGTCGCGGTCCGGGCCGAAGACGATGACCGAGCCGCCCGTGGCCAGGTCGGAGAAGCAGATCTTCCGTCCGAATCCGGCCGGGGAGACGCAGTTTCCCGAGGGCCCGCCGACCTGGACGGCCTTGGCGTTCGCGCCTCCGGCCATGTCCAGGAGCTCGGCGACCGTCAGGCCGTATTCGACCTCATAGACGCCGGGCCTCTCGCAGTCCCCGGAGACGCTCAGGAGCTTGGTGCCCGCGGATTGGACCGTGCCCATGGCCTTGAACCAGGCCGCGCCCTGAGCCAGGATCCGGGCGGCGGTGGCCAGGGTCTCGACGTTGTTGACCGTCGTCGGCAGGTTCAGGTAGCCCGAGGAAACGGGGAACGGCGGCCTGTCGCGCGGCTCGCCGCGCTTGCCCTCGGCCGACTCGAGGAGGGCCGATTCCTCGCCGCAGATGTAGGCCCCGGCGCCCGACTTGATGATGATGTCGAAATCGAAGTCCTTCGACCCGGCGATGCGCTCGCCGAGGAGACCCTCCTCGCGGAGCGCGGCCAGGACGGCCTCGAGGTGGGCCCTGAGGTAGGCGTACTCGGCCCGGAGGTAGAGGATGCCGCGTCTGGCCCCGACGGCGTAACCGGCCACGGCCATGCCTTCGAAGAGGAGCCGCGGGAGCTCGGTCAGGATGACCCGGTCCTTGAACGTCCCGGGCTCGCCCTCGTCGGCGTTGCAGACGACGAAATGCTCGGCGGCCTTCTCCCGCCGGCAGAATTCCCACTTGAGACCCGTCGGGAAGCCGGCGCCGCCGCGGCCGAGGAGGCCGGACCTCTTGATCTCGTCGATGACCTGTTCGGGCGTCTTGGAAACGGCCTTGCGGACGGCCGCGCCGGACTCGTGGGCGCCGAAGAGGACGGGGCCCCGCTTCCGGATGTTGTTGGCGACCATGGCCCGGACGAGCTCGGACTGGTTCGCCCCGTCCCCGAACAGGTCGACCAGGCCCGCGGCCGGCGTTCCGGCCTCGCAGGCCGCGAACGATGGCCCGGGCCTTGTCGGGGGTCAGGGCCGTGAAGACGACGCCGTCGACGATGGCCGAGGGCTCCTGGTCGTTCATGCCGATGCAGGAGGTCGGAAAGAGCCCGATCCGGCCGTCCGGCGAGACCTCGCCGAACCGGCAGCCGGCGGCCTCCTCGAAGGCCCGGGCCACGGCCGTCCGTCCCTTCATCCGCGAGGTGATGGAGTCGTTGAGGTAGACGGTCGAGGTCCCGCGCGGCGTCAGGGAGAAGAAGTGGTAGAACGTGGCCGCACCGCGGACCTCGGCTTCGGAGAGCTTCAGGTGGGCCGCGATGCGCGCCGACGGCCTCGTCCGAGACGCGGCCGGAGAGGGCCTGGACATCGCGCAGGACGTCGAGCAGGGCCGCCGGGTCCTTCGGGATGCCGGGCGATGACGTCGTTCTCGTGATTCATGGTCCTACCCCGTACTCTGGTTTTGAGCGAGTCAGTTTAGCACAAAAAGGCTTGATTTTCATCCGTGAAAAAAGATATCATCCTCCCGAGAGACGTTCTCGGAACAAACTCGGAGAGGAGGAACCATGCGGAAAAACACTCTGATCGTTCTCGGTGTTTTCGTCGCGTTCTTTGTCATCCAGGGGTGCACGTCGGCCCCGGAAAAGACCCTGCTGAAGCAGTATTTCAACGCCGTCGCGATGAACGACAACGACACGCTGTCCAGCATCGCCCTCGAGCCCTTCCAGCCCGAGCTCGGCTCCTGGAGCATCGTCAGCATCGGCGAAGAAAAGATCGAACCCGCATCGCTCCCCGCTCTGAACGCCGCCGAGATCGAGGCCAAGAAGGCCCAGGACGCTCAGATCGGCCCGACGATCGACGCCGACACGCTCCTCAAGGACGCCCAGTACGAGAAGGACACGTCCCGTTCGTCCGCCGGCAAGGCCGCCGCCCAGAGGAAGATCGACGAGCTCCAGGCCAAGTACGATATCGAGAACGGCAAGATGCAGGAGTTCAAGCGGGTCTACAACGCCGCCAAGGCCGCCTCGGCCTCGGAAGAGGAAATGACGATGTTCTCGCTCGGCGCCCGTGAACTCGCGACTGTCCGCGAGCTCAAGGGCGACGTCCACTCCAAGGACGTCGAGATCACGATCACGAACCGGGCCGGCGTGACCAAGAACTACAAGCTCAAGATGAAGCAGTACCTGCTCAAGGACGAGGTCAACAACATCCCGCACCGCGGCCGCTGGGTCATCCTCAAGTTCGAGCCCCTCTCCTGAGGGGCCCGGGCTTCGCGGCGGAATTTGACTCTTTGCCTGCCTTCACTATAATAGTGCTCTTTTCGGGCCGTTAGCTCAGCGGTAGAGCACCGGCCTTTTAAGCCGGGTGTCGCTGGTTCGAATCCAGCACGGCTCATGTGTTTCGCCCCTGTCGTCTAGAGGCCCAGGACACTGCCCTTTCAAGGCGGCAACACGGGTTCGAATCCCGTCGGGGGCGCTTGGCCTCTCCTCTTTACCCGAGGCGGCTTCAAGGCCGGCCCGGGTTTCCGTCCCCCTCGCCCGCCGGCCGGTCTTCGGCTTTTTTCGCCTTGGCGAGCCGTTGCCTGTAGAGCCGGAACACGAAGACGGCCGGAAACTGATAGAGCACGATGATGATGGGAGAGAGGATGAGCCAGTAGATGTTGAAATCCCGGCCGAAGATCCAGAGGAACGCCCCGACGCCGGCCAGGGAGAGAAGGATGGAGGCGACGAGAAGGGGCAGGGCTTTCTTTTTCGGGGTGATCAACTTAGGACCTCCTCCCAAGAGATCGGAGTATACATTAAGAAAATCTATTAAGATATTTAGCGGAAATCCGCCTCCGTGAATGCTCCGGCGAATTTCCGCCTCCTCCGCCCGCTTCGCCCAACTGGCGGCCTTTAGGGCAGAGTTATCTATACCGATATCTCGCAGAAATGCGCCTCCGTGTAGGCTCCGGCCCATTTCTGCCTCCTCCGCTCGCTTCGCTCGCTACGGGATGGGCGGTGCAGGGATCGAACCTGCGACCCCCGGCTTGTAAAACCGATGCTCTACCACTGAGCTAACCGCCCGGGAGGCGAGTTAAGGGTAGAGAAACGGCCCGAGCCTGTCAAGGCCGCCCTGCCTCCCCGGGCCCGTTATTTGACATCCGGCGGGTCCTATGTTAAATTTGTCGTTCCATTTTCTTATCTATTCCGAAGGGTAGGCCACCATGTACGCAGTGATCCTGACCGGCGGCAAGCAGTACCGCGTCAAGGAAGGCGATGTCCTGGCATCGAGAAGCTCGACCTCGAGCCGGGCCGGAAGGCCCATTTCGACCGCGTCCTCCTGATCGAGGACGGCGCGACGGTCCAGGTCGGGGCGCCCGTTCCTCGACAACGCCATGGTCCTGGGCCTCGTCCTCGAGAACTACAAGGACGAGAAGGTCCTCGTCTTCAAGAAGAAGAGGAGGAAACAGTACCGCCGGACCCACGGCCACAGACAGCAGCTGACCAAGGTCCGCATCACCCGGATCACCCTGGACCGGACCTCGATCACGGCCGACGACCTGGCCGAGGAAAAGCTGGCCCCGGTCGAGAAGCCCGCCCCGGCGCCCAAGCGCAAGCCGGTCGTCCCGGCCCCTGCCGCAGCGCCCGCCCCGGGCAAGGCCAAGGCCAAGCCGGCCAAGAAGGAAGCGCCCAAGCCGAAGACCGTGAAGAAGCCGGCCCCCGCCGAAGAAGAAAGCGACCAAGGAGTAAGCCATGGCCCATAAGAAAACCGGCGGAGCCGGAAAGAACGGACGCGACAGCGCGGGAAAGAGGCTCGGCGTCAAGCGCCATGGCGGCCAGCATGTCAACGCCGGAACCATCATCATCCGTCAGAGGGGCACGCCCATCAAACCCGGCCTCAACGTCGGCCGGGCCAAGGACGACACCCTTTTCGCCCTGGTCACCGGGACCGTCGCTTTCGCCGAGAAGGGCCGGAAGGGGAAGGTCGTCTCCGTCCTGCCCGTCTGAGGAAGAGCCCGACCTCCGTTGTTCGTCGATCAGGTCACCGTCACGCTGAAGGCCGGCCGCGGCGGTGACGGTTGCGTCAGCTTCCGCCGCGAAGCCCGGGTGCCGAAGGGCGGTCCCGACGGCGGCCGGGGCGGCGACGGCGGCTCCATCTGGTTCGTCGCCGACCAGAACGTCAGCTCCCTCGCCTGGTATCCGCTTCTATCCCATCCAGAAAGCCAAGAACGGCGCGCCCGGAGAGGGCGGAAATCGCCAGGGCAAACGCGGCCCCGACGTGCGGCTGACCGTCCCGGTGGGCACCCTGGTCAGAGAAAAGGACGGCGGGGCCGTCCTCTTCGACCTCGTCCGTCACGGCCAGGCCGAGATCGCGGTCCGGGGCGGCAAGGGCGGACGCGGCAACGCCTCGTACGCCACGTCGACCCACCAGACCCCGCGCGAGTGGCAGCCCGGCCGCCCCGGCCAGGAGAACGAGCTCTTCCTGGAGCTCAAGCTCATCGCCGACGTCGGCCTGCTGGGTTTCCCCAACGCCGGGAAATCCACCCTCATCTCCCGCATTTCCGCGGCCCGTCCGGTCATCGCCGACTACCCGTTCACGACGCTCGCCCCCAATCTCGGGGTCGTCGACCTCGGGGAATTCCGGAGCTTCGTCGTCGCCGACATCCCCGGTCTCATCGAGGGCGCCCACCTCGGCCAGGGGCTGGGCATCCGCTTCCTCCGCCACATCGAGAGGACCAAGATCCTGGTCCACATCGTCGACATCTCGCCGTATTCCGGGCGGGACCCGCTCGAGGATTACCGCGTCGTCATGAAGGAGCTCGAGGCCTTCTCTCCCGAGGTGGCCGCGAGGCCCCAGGTCGTGGTGGCGAACAAGGTCGACCTCCTCACCGGGGACAGATCGCGCCTCATCCGGCTGAAGCGGATGGCGGCCCGGAAGAAGCTCCCGTTCTTCGCCATTTCGGCCATCAAGAGCGAAGGGCTCAGGCCCCTCGTCGGCGCCCTGGCCGCCGCGCTCGACCGGCTGGCCGAAGAGGCCGGGGCCGCGGCGCCGCCCGTGAAGGGATCGGAAACCTGACCCCGATGGAGACGATCGGTCTCTTCGGCGGGACGTTCGATCCCATCCACCTCGGGCACCTGCGGGCCGCCGCCGAGGTCCGCCGCCGGACCCGGCTCGCGCGCATCCTCTTCATCCCTTCCTACCTCCCGCCGCACAAGACGCCGGGAACGGCCGCCTCGCCGGACGACCGGCTCCGCATGGTCGAGCTGGCCTGCCGCCGGCGGGCGGGATTCGAGGCCTCGCCCCTCGAGGTGGAAGCCCGCGAAAAGTCCTACTCCATCCTGACCCTCAGGAAGGTCCGCGCCCTGGCCCCCCGGGCCCGGCTGTTCTTCATCCTGGGCGTCGACGCCTTCCTCGACATCGGGACCTGGCGCGAGTACGAGAAGGTCCTCCGGGAGTGCTTCTTCATCGTGATGGGGCGGCCGGGGTTCGACCTCGAACGCGCCCGCGAGGTCCTCGGCGGCCGTCTCCGCGACGACATCGGGCCGCTCGCGTCCCCCGGGAGCCTCTCCGGGACCGCCCCGCCGCCGACGCGGGTCGTCCTCCTGCCCATCCGGGCCCTGGACGTCTCGTCGACGAAGATCCGGGCCAAAGTCCGCCGCGGCGAACCGGTCGAGGGGCTCGTGCCCCGCGCCGTCGCCGCTTACATCCGCGAACACAGACTCTATCGAGGTCGACAGGAGCCATGACAGAAGAGAAGAAAAAACGGTTCACCAAGAGGGGCCTGCCCGAGCCGGTCCGGCTGGCCGTCGAGGCCTGCCTGGCCCGGAAGGCCGAGGACCTCTGCGTCCTCGACCTGCGGGAGCTCGCGTCGTTCACCGACTTTTTCCTGGTCATGAACGGCAACTCCTCGCGCCAGAACGGCGCCGTGGCCGAGGCGGTCGAGACGGCGCTCAAGCCGGCCGGTCTCCGGCCCCTGGGCGTCGAGGGCCGCGAATCGACCGAGTGGATCCTGCTCGACTACGGATCGATCGTCGTCCACGTCTTTTCCCGGGCGGCCCGCGAGCGCTACGCCCTCGAGAAGCTCTGGGGCGACGCGCCCCGGCTCGACTTCTAGGCGGGCCGGCCGCTCCCGGCCATCCTCGGCCGCGGCCCCTCGAAATAACGGCTCGAAGGGGTTGACAAGCCGGGGGCGAATCGCTATTGTTTGAGGGCGTTTTCGGCGATGCGGATCAAATTCCTCTGGCCCGGACGGACGAAGAGTCCCGAGTTGCGGGGGTTGCTGGACTTTTACGAGGCCCGCATCAGGCCCTTTGCGGCCTGCGAGGTCATCGAGACCCGCGCGGCCCGCGGGCTCGGGGAAGAGCTGGCCGACAGGATCAAGGAGATCGAAGCGGCCGGCTTCGAAAAGCATCTCGACGGCGCTTACGTGATATCGCTCGACGATCGCGGGAAGGAGATGACGTCCGATGAGTTCGCCCGCTTCCTCCGCGGCCGGGAGAGGGACTCCGGGAAGCCGCTGGCCTTCGTCGTCGGCGGGTTCCTCGGGCTCGCGGACCGCATCTCGGAAAGGGCGGACATGAGACTTTCGCTCTCGCGGATGACGTTCTCGCACGAGCTCGCCCGCGTTCTCCTGCTCGAGCAGGTCTACCGGGCCCTGACCATCATCGGGGGCCGGCACTACGCGAAATGAAGGGATGGTCCCATGCAGAAGAAGATGTTAAAGAAGGAAAAAGACGAATTCCGGAAGCTGCTCGCCGACAAGAAGGAGAGCATCATCCGTAAGCTCACCGATACCATCACCGAGAGCAAGGAGATGGAGTCCAACGTCGCCCAGGACCTGGTCGACAAGGCCGAGACCTCCTACACCAAGGAATTCCTGCTCAGCCTGACCGACGGCGAGAGCGAGACCCTGCTCCTCATCGACGAGGCCCTCAAGCGCCTCGAGCACTCCGAGTTCGGTGTCTGCCAGACCTGCGGCAAGGAGATCGGCGGGAAGAGGATCGTCGCCATCCCCTGGACGCCCTACTGCATCGACTGCCAGGAAAAGGCCGAGGAAGAACAGAAAGAGCAGTGATCCGGCGTGTCCGGGCCGGGGCCTCGTCCCTGGCCAAGCTGGTCGAACTCCTCGTCTTCCCGTCCTTCTGCCGCCTCTGCCGCGAACCCCTCGACGAACCCGGCGAGAGGGTCGTCTGCGGCGAATGCCTGGCCCGGCTCACGCCGCGGGAAGGGGCCTGTTGCGCCCGCTGCGGCCGGTTCCTCGAGACGCCGGCTGAAAACGCCCTGTGCGGCCGGTGCCTCGAGAGGGCCCCGGCCTACGCGGTCCACCGGTCCTGCGGCGCCTACGGCGGGACGCTGAAGGACGTCATCCTGCTCTTCAAGTATCGCCGCTACGCGCCGCTCAGTCGTCCCCTGGCCCTGTACGCCGAGGCCTGCCTGGGCGCCGACGCCCGGCTCTGGCCTGGGGTCGACGGCCTCGTCCCCGTCCCTCTCCACCCGGCCCGCCGGCGCGAAAGAGGATTCAATCAGTCGCGCCTGCTCGCCCGCGACCTGGCCCGGCTCAGGAGCGTCGAGGTCCTCGACGGATGCCTGGTCAAGGCCCGGAACGCCCCGGCCCAGGCCGGCCTGCGCGCGGCCGATCGGGAGAGGAACGTGCGGAGCGCCTACGCCGTCAGGCGGCCCGGACGGATCCGGGGGAAGACGCTTGTCCTGGTCGACGACGTCACCACGACCGGGGCGACGCTGCGCGAATGCGCCCGCGTGCTCATGGCGGCGGGGGCCAAGGAAGTCCGGGCGATCACGCTCGCCCAGGCTCTCTAGACTTACTTTTTGGGCTTTTCGGCCTGGACCGCGATCGGCTTGAGGATCTTGACCTTGCGGGGCTTCAGCTCGGCCCGCTTGGGCATCCGGATCTTGAGGACGCCGTTCTCGTGCTCGGCCTCGATCATGTCCTGGTCGATGTAGCTCGGCAGCGAGAAGGACCGGAAGAAGGCGCCGTAAGACCGCTCGATGCGGTGGTAGTTCTCCTCCTTGGTCTCCTTCTCGAACTTGCGCTCGCCGCGAAGGGTCAGGTTATTGTCTTCGACCTTGATCTCGACGTCTTTCTCGTCGACGCCGGGGATCTCGGCGCTGAGTACGACCTCGTTCTCGGTCTCGTAGATATCGACCGAGGGGGCCCAGGAATGAGCCATGAGGTCCTTTTCCTCTCCCTTCTGGGTGGCCATGTCCTCGAAGAGCCTGTTCATCCTGTCCCTGAGGGTCACCATGTCCCTGTAGGGATCCCATCTGATAATAGCCATCGGTTACCTCCGTTTAATAATCTTAGTATGAATACAATATAATATCTTAGTGACTATTTGTCAAGTATATCAGAAATAATTATCATCATTCTAAAATATTCATAATATTGTATATAGCGATAAGATGAGCCTACCCGGCCCCCTCGACGAGGACCGTCGCCTCGCCTTTGAGGGCGCGCGCCCCGATGGCCGCGGCCAGCTCCGACACCGTGCCCCGGAGGAATTCCTCGTGGATCTTGGTCAGCTCCCTGGCCACGACGACCCGCCTGTCTCCCAGGGTCCCGGCGACAGCCGCCAGGAATTCGGGGATCTTGCGTGTGGGCAGGAAGAAGATCAGGGTGGCTTTTTCGACGGCGAGCGACTCCAAAAGCTTCCGTAGGCCGGTCGCCTTGGGCGGCGGGAACCCGACAAAAAGGAAGCGGTGCGTCGGCAGGCCCGACGCGGACAGGGCGGTCGTGACGGCAGAGGGGCCGGGAATGGGAACGACCGGAATCCCCTCCTTGAGGGCTTCCCGGATGAGCGGGAAACCGGGGTCCGAAATGCCCGGCGTCCCGGCGTCGGAGACGAGGGCGACGTCCTTGCCTTCCTGGAGCAGGCGGATGATCTCGGGTATGCGGCGCCCTTCCTGCGGCTGGAAATAGCTGAGGAGCGGCTTGCGGATGCCGTAGCGGTTCAGGATCTTGAGCGTCTGGCGGGTGTCTTCGCAGGCGATGGCCGCGACCTCGCCGAGGATGCGCAGGGCCCGGAGCGTGATGTCCTCGAGGTTGCCGATCGGGGTCCCGACGACGAAGAGACGGCCGGCCACGGCCTATTTGCCCCAGTCGTAGGGATAGAGGAAATCGTGGCCGACGGACCGCGGCGAGAGCTTGGCGATGGGCGGCATCCTGCGCTTGAATTCCGAGGCCTTGATCTTCCGCAGGACGCGGTCGACGGCGGCCGGCGCGTGCCCGGCCGCGACGGCCTCGCTCCGGTTCATGCGCTCCTCGACGAGGCTGAAGAGGATCTCGTCGAGCTCCTCGTAGGAGAGTCCGATCTCCCCCTCGTCGGTCTGCCCCGGCCACAGCCCGGCCGTCGGGGCCTTCTTGCGGATGGCCGCCGGGATGCGGAGGTGGGCGGCGAGCTCGCGCACCTGGGTCTTGTAGAGGTCGCCCATGGGATTGACGGCGCAGGCCATGTCGCCGTGGATCGTGCCGTAGCCGATCAGGAGCTCGGTCTTGTTGCTCGTGCCGAGGATGAACGAGCCTTCGCGGGCCGAGTAGTCGTAGAGGATGGCCATCCTCTCGCGGGCCATCTTGTTGCCGCGCTGCACGCGGCTTTCCGTCGGGTGGGCGGCGAAGTAGAGGTCGATCTGGGGGGAGATGTCGATCACGGCCTGCCGGATGCCCAGGCGGCGGGCCAGGTTCGCGGCGTCGCGGGCGTCTTGCGGAAAGCCCCCGCCGTAGGGCATGATCAGCCCGAGGACGTTCTTCGGCCCGAGCGCCCGGGCGGCCAGGGCGGCGCACACGGACGAATCCAGCCCGCCCGACAGGCCCAGGATGCCCCTGCGGCACCCGCACTTGCCCAGCTCTTCGCGGATGAAGGCGACGAGGACCTTCTCCACAAACCCGGGATTAATCTTCGGAGGCACGGACGATCCTTTCGAGCGACCTCCAGATGACCTCGGGCTTTTCGTCCCTCTTGAAGAGCCAGTTGCGGCGGGCCCGGCCCACCGCCGCGAGGTCGACCGGAACGACGGCGAAGCCCGGGTCGACGGCGGCCGCCCGGCCGGCGAGACGCCCGCCCGGCGCGAACACGAACGATCCGCCGGCGAACGTGACGCCGTCCTCGACGCCGGCGCGGTTGGCGTAGACGACGAAGGCGGAGGAGAAGAACGATACCGCCTCGCCCATGAGCTCCCACATCCGCCCCGTCTCGAAGGCGTCCCCGCCCCCGACCCCGCGTCCCGGGGCCGCGGAAATGCAGACGATCATGTCGGCGCCCGACGCGTAGTGGACGTAGCTCGCCCCGTAGTGGAGGAAGTCCCGGCAGATGAGCAGTCCGACGCGGCCGAAGGGGGCGTCGAACGTCCGGAACTCCCGGCCCTGGGCGAAGAACTTGGCCTCCTCGAACAGGCCGTTCGTCGGCAGGAAGACCTTGCGGTGGACGTGGACGATCCGGCCGTCGGCGACGAAGGCGGCCGCGTTGTAGAAGAGGCCCTTCTCGGCCGGGCTCTCCTCGACGAAGCCGACGACGGCCGAGAGGCCCTTCGTTTTGGCGACAAACTTCGCGAAGCGCGGGTCCGAGCGGGGATCGAGGGCGACCTCCTCGACCAGGTCCTTGAGGGTGTAGCCGGTCAGCCCGAGCTCGGGAAAGACGACCAGTCCGGCTTTCTTCTTCCGGGCCTTCTCCAGGAGGTCGAGGTGCGTTTCGAGGTTGGCCGCGACGTCCCCGAGCTTGGGCGCGATCTGCGCGATGGCGATATTCATGCCCCGAAATTAACACATTCCCCGGGCGTTATCAAACCCCGCAAAGAGCCAGAAACGTCCCCATTTCCCGGCGGTTGAAAAATCCGGGCGATAGAGTTATAGTTGGCCCGCTCGAGGAAGCGAATTGGAATGAACCACATCGCGTCGTACCTGCGTGACATCTTTTTCAACAAGAGGACCGGCCGCCTGATCTTCCGCCGCGGCGACATCCTCAAGACCTTCTTCTTCGAGAAGGGCGCCATCCTCCAGGTCAAGACGAACCAGCCCGACGAGCGGCTGGGCGAGATCCTGTACAAGCTCGAGCGCATCCCCAAGGACGCCCATGCCAAGATCGAAGACTACGTCGAGCCCAACAAGAACATCGGCGAGGTCCTCAAAAGCCGGGGCGTCATTTCCGAGGAGGACCTGGCCGAGGCGCTGGCCCATCAGATCCGCGAGAGCGTCCTCAACACCTTCGCCTTCTACGACGCCGACATGAATTTCCAGGACCACGAGGGCTCCTACGGCGGGGCCGACGAGTCGAGGGTCAGCGTGCCCCTGCTCATCGAGTACGGCATCCGGAGGATGCAGCCGAACCCGCTCCTGGCGGGGTTCCTGGCCCGCCGGATCCCGGCCCTGGGGCGGCGGACCTACGTCTACCTCCTGACATTGGAGGAGAGGGACATCCTGGAGAAGATCAACGGCGCCGACACGGCCGAGATCCTCCTGCGCACGCTGACCGTTCCGGCCGATCAGTTCTGGAAGAGCCTCTACCTCTTCTGCTGCCTCGGCGTCGTCGACCTTTCCGGCGAGCCGCCGGCGGAGGCGCCGGCCCCCAAGGATCGCCTGCGGCATCAGACCGTATCCAGAGCCGACGTCCCCCGGCAGGTCGCCGAGGTCATGGCCTTCCGCGACACCCTGCCCGCGATGACCCTTTACCAGATCCTCGACGTCCCCAGGACCGCCACGGAAGATGACATCAAGAAGGCCTATTTCCAGATGGCCCGCAAGTTCCATCCCGACCGCTTCGACCGGCAAATCGTGGCCGAGTTCAAGGCTCAGATCGACGAGGTCTTCGACGGCATCACCAACGCCTACCGGGTCCTGAGCCACAAGGATTCCCGGCGGATCTACGACGCCAAATCCGGGGAGGCCTCCACCCAGGAAGACGTCCAGGATACCTTCCGCAAGGCCGACATCAAGTTCCGCCAGGGCAAGACCCTCCACGGTCAGGCCCGCTACGACGAGGCCATCTCCTACCTCGAGGAGGCCGTCCGGGTGCGGCAGGACAAGGGCGACTACTTCCTGCTCCTGGCCATGTGCGAGTCCAAGCTCCCGGCCTACGTCCGGAAGTCGGAGCAGGATTACCTCAAGGCCATCCAGCTCGAGCCCTGGAACCCCGAGGGCCACTTCGGGCTCGGCCTGCTCTACAAGTCCGAAGGGCTTCTGACCAAGGCTATCAAGTCGCTGGAAAAGGCCCTCGAGGCCGAGCCCGGGCACACCGCGGCCCGGGACGCCCTCGACGAGCTGACGGGCGGGAAGAAGAAAAGCTCCAGGGGCCTCTTCGGGCTGGACATCTTCGGCCCGAAGAAGAAGAAATAGGATCTTCTCCCGATTCCGGGATGACCCTCTCTCGTGCTTTGCTCGGGGATATCCTCTAGCTCCCCGGCCCCGGGGAACGGGAGCGGACGGGAGCGACCGGGGAAGCACGGCGTAGCGACACGGAGCCGGGCTTCTGCGAGATATCTTAATAAAGCGCTTTCTGCAGATATTCCCAGCGCCGCCCCTCCGAGTTACTCCAGACGGCGCTGATGGTCGCTGCGAGGACTACGCTCCTCCGCTCACCGCCTCGAGAGGGTGTCCCGGAAATGGGAGAAGAACCATATTACAGCTACGGCTTGCGGCCGACGAGCTTCGCGAATTCCTCTCCCTCGATGATCCGCACGCCGAGCTTGCGGGCCTTGTCGAGCTTCGAGCCGGGCGACTCCCCGACGATGAGGCCGGTCGTCTTTTTGGTCACGGACGAGCCGACCTCGGCGCCCTGCGCCTCCAGGAGGTCCCGGGCCTCGTCCCGGCTCAAGCCGTCGAGCGTTCCCGTGATGACGTAGACCTGGCCGGCCAGGGGTTTGGGTCCCGCCGCGGCCTTGGCCGCGCCCAAGCTCACGCCCGCTTCGGCCAGCCGGCGGATGAGCTCGCGATTGGCCGGCTGGGCGAAAAAGAACAGGATGCTCTCGGCGACCTTGGGGCCGACGTCCTCCACCCCGACGAGTTCGGGGCCGCCGGCGGCCTCGAGGGCTTCGAGGCTCCCGAAGCGACCGGCCAGGGTCTGGGCCAGACGTTCGCCGACGTGGCGGATGCCCAGCGCGAAGAGGAGGCGGGCCAGGCCGCGGTCCTTCGAGCTCTCGATCGCGTCGAGGAGGTTTCGCGCGCTCTTCGGCCCCAGGCGCTCGAGCTTCACGAGGTCCTCGTAACGGAGGCCGTAGAGGTCGGGGAGGGAGCGGACGAGCTTCGCGGCGAGGAGCTGGTCGACGACCGCCTCGCCCAGCCCGTCGATGTCCATGGCCCGGCGCGCGGCGAAATGGAGGAGCGATTCCCGGACCCGGGCCGGGCACGAGGCGTTGACGCAGCGGGAGATGACCTCCCCTTCGGGCCGGAAGACCTCGGTGCCGCAGACGGGGCACCGGCCCGGCCAGGCGAAGGGCCGAGCGCCCGGCGGCCGCCTCTCCTTCATGACCGAGACGACCCGGGGGATGACGTCGCCGCTCCTCTCGATGAGCACGAAGTCGCCCACGCGGACGTCCTTCCGCCGCAGCTCCTCCTCGTTGTGGAGGGTCGAGCGGCTGATGGTCGTCCCCGACAGCTTGACCGGTTCGAGGACGGCCACGGGCGTCAGGGCGCCGGTCCGGCCGACCTGGACGACGATGTCGTCGACGCGCGTCGTCGCCTGGCGGGCCGGGAACTTGTAGGAGACGGCCCAGCGCGGCGATTTGGCCGTCGTCCCGAGCTCCCGCCGCGCCTCGGCGGAGTCGACCTTGATGACGATGCCGTCGGCGTCGTAGTCGAGATCGTCCCGGCGGCCGTTCCACTCCCGGTAATAGGCCAGGGCGTCGTCGAGGGTCGGGCAGAAGCGCGAGTGGGGGTTGGTCGGAAGGCCGAGCTCCTTGAGCCGGCGCAGGGCGCCCCACTGGCTCTCCTCCTCCCGGCCGTCGACGAAGAGGGTGTAGAGGAAGACGTCCAGGTTCCGGGCGGCCACCTCCTTCGGGTCGAGGAGGCGGATGGAGCCCGCCGCCGCGTTCCGGGGATTGGCGAAGAGGGCCTCGCCGGCCTCCTCGCGGCCGCGGTTGATCTCGCGGAAGGAGGCGAAGGGCAGGTAGATCTCGCCGCGGACCTCGACCTCGCCTTTCTCGGCGATGACGAGCGGCAGCGAGCGGACGGTCTTGACGTTGGCGCTGACGTCGTCGCCGCGGACGCCGTCGCCGCGGGTGA
Source organism: uncultured bacterium (assembly GCA_963743755.1). Classification (GTDB taxonomy): domain Bacteria; phylum Acidobacteriota; class Aminicenantia; order Aminicenantales; family Saccharicenantaceae; genus RBG-16-66-30. The sequence continues at coordinate 890,971 of CAVUQU010000004.1, read as the reverse complement.
CGGCCCGGGCGAACTTGCCGTCCCGGTAGAGGACGGAGATGCCGAGCCCGTCGATCTTGAGCTCGGCCGTGTAGGCGACCGGGCGGTCGCCCAGGATCTTGCGGACGCGGCCCTCGAACTCCCGGATCTCGTCCTCGTCGTAGCCGTTGTCGATGCTGAGCATCGGGGTCCGGTGGACGACGGAGGCGAAGCCCTCGACGGGCTTCTCGCCCACCCGCTGGGTCGGCGACTCGGGCGTCACCAGCTCGGGGAAGCGGGTCTCGAGGCCGCGGAGCTCGGCCATGAGGCGATCGAACTCGGCGTCGGAGATCTGGGGATCGTTGTCGACGTAGTACTTCCGCTCGTGGCGGACGATGTCGCGGCGCAGCGCCTCGGCCCGGGCGCGTTCCTTCCGGCCGGCGGACGAGGGGGACACGTCAACCCTCCTGTCTCCCGGGGCCGCGGGGCCCCCGGTCCGTTCCGAATAAACCGTTACTTGCCGAGCCGGGTCTTGACCTGGGCGTACAGGGCGTTGAACTTGTCGAGCACGCTCTTCTGGCCGGCCTGGATCTTGGCGATGGCGGCCTTCTCGGACTCGATATTGGCCTCGAGCGTCTTGATGACCCGCTTGTCGGCTTCGGAGAGGTCCTCTTCGGACTTGCCCTCGATCTTGGCGTTGTAAGTCTTGGTGAATTCCTCGATGGCCTTGTTGTGCTCGGCGATCTTGTCGTAGCTCGAGGCGAGCTCCTTGTCCTGGCCGACGAAGAGGTACTTGGCCGCGTCGGTGTAGGCCTTGGTTTCCTTGGGATTGAGGATGGCCGCTTCGATGAGGGCGTTGACGGTCTCCATCGTCTTGGACGGATCGGTCTTGACCTGGGTGTTCAGGATCGTCGCGATGTTCTTGGCCAGCGGTCCGGTCTTCTTGGCGGCGTAGGCTTCCTTATAGATGGCCAGGGCCTCGTCGACCTTGTTCTGCTTGTAGAGGGTCTGGGCCAGGAGCGAGGCGCTCTCGGGGCCCTTGTCGGAAGCGTAGAACTGCCGGAAGACCTGCTCGGCCTCGGCGAACTTGCCGCCCTTGTACAGGGTCGCGGCCAGGCCGTTGAGCTGCTTGGAGATGCTCGGGTCCTTGTAGATGCCGTAGGCCTTGATGTAGTTCTCGGCGGCCTTGCCGTAATCGCCGGCCTTCTCGGCGAACTGGCCGATCATGGCGTAGCCGCCGGCCTGGAGCTGCGAGGCGAGCTTGGCGTCGCTCTGGCCCTTGCCGAAGTCGATGAGCTTGTGGGCGGCGGCATCGGCCTTCTCGGCTTGCCCGGCCTTGTTGTAGAGGGTCGGGACCGTGGCCAGGATCTGGAGCTTCGTCTGACCGTCGAGGCCGGCCGCGGCCAGGGCCTTCTCGCCGGCTTCGGCGGCCTTCTGCGGATCGGTCGAGGCGCACGGCGTCAGGCAGTAATAGGCGTAGGCCCAGTGTTCGTTGGTCGTGCCCTGGCCGGCGTACTTGCCCAGGTAGGCTTCGAGCGCCTTGGCCTTCTGGCAGTTATCGGAGAGCTGCATGGCCTTGAGGTATTCCTCGTCGGCGCTCTGGGCGACGGCGAGACCGGTGAGAACGATACCCAAGGTCACGATCGCGAGGAGTGTCCTTTTCATGCGCAACCTCACTTGGAAAATTTCTGGAATCATAGCCCGCATCCTTTCTTTTGTCAATAACATCTCGGTCCACCCTCTATACAAGCAATAAATATGCCAGAGTTGGGGTATAATGCCCTCTATGGACCGGAAAAGCGCTTTCGAAGCGGCCTTTCTCGAGCATCTGGGCGCCGCGCCCTCCCGGAACGTGCCCCTTTCGGCCCTGTCCAGCTTCGGCATCGGCGGCCCGGCCGACCTCTTTTTCGAGGCCCTGACAGAGGAGGATCTGGTCAAGGCGATCTCCCTGGCCTTCGCCGAGAAGTACCCCTTCTACGTCATAGGAGGCGGGTACAACCTGCTCTTCGACGACGCCGGCTATCAGGGGGCTCATCGTCCGCAACCGTCTCGAGGGGATCCGTCAGGACGGCCAGTGCCTGAACGTCCTCTCGGGGACGAGCCTGTCATGCGTCCTGAACGAGGCCGTCGCGGCCGGGCTCACGGGACTTGAATTCCTGGCGGGCATCCCCGGGACCGTCGGCGGGGCGATCTGCGGCAACGCCGGAGCGTACGGCTGGAGCATCGGGGACGTTCTCCGCTGGGCGACCGTACTCCGGCCCGACGGAGAGCGGAAGACCGTCGCCAGGGAGAACCTGGGCTTCGGCTACCGGGATTCGGTTCTGAAAAAGGAGACCGGCATCGTCCTCAAAGCGACCCTCCTGTGCTCCCCTGGGGACAGGCGGGAGTCGGAGGCCCGGATCAAGGACATCCTCGAGAAAAGATGGGCCAAACATCCGCCCCACGGCACGGCCTGCGCCGGGAGCTATTTCAAGAACTCCTGTTCCGCGAGCGGGGCCCGGGTCGCCGCCGGTCAGCTCCTCGAGCAGGCCGGCGCCCGCGGCATGTCGGTGGGCGACGCGGCCGTCTCCGAAGTCCACTGCAATTTCATCGTCAACCGGGGGAACGCCAAGGCGGCCGACGTCCTTCGTCTGGCCGAAGAGCTCAAGGACAAGGTCTACCGGACCTTCGGCGTCCGGCTCGAGGAAGAGGTCATCCACCTCCGAGCAACCGCTTCAATACTCTGACCCGCCCGGCCGGAAGGCCGCTTTTCGCCGCGAGACCGAGGGCCCTCCGGCCCAGGACCTTATAGACCTCCCGCGCTTCGGGGTCTCCCCCGAGGGCTTCGAGATGCCCCCTGACCGTGTCGACGTCCCCCCTGAGGATCGGTCCCGTCAGGGCCTTTTCCAGCCCAAGGTCTTTTACGTTCTGTAAAGTTCCTTGTACCAGGGGCAGGAGCATGGCTTCGGCCTCCCGGCCCTCGATCCCGACCGCCGCGGAGCGCCCCGGCGGCCGTCGCTTCCAGGGCGACGAGCGCGTTCGAGGCCAGGCTGCAGGCGGCGTGGTAGAGGGGCTTGTCCTGCTCCGAAAGAAGGAGGACGCGGCCGCGGAGGGCGCGGACGATCCGCACGCACGTTGCGACGGCGGCCGGGTCGCCTTCGACGCCCCAGGTGATGCCGGCGAAGACCGAGGCCGGGGCGTCCTTGCGGGCGAAGGACTGGACCGGGTGGAGCGAAGCGACGAGGGCCCCGCGCCGGGCCAGCGGAGCGAGAAGGCGCGCCGGTTGGAGACCGCTCGTGTGCAGGACCGTCCGTCCCGCCCACCGGACGCCGGAAGCGGCCAGGCCGGCCGCGACCCGGGCGATCTCCGAGTCGGGAACGGCGACGAGGACGATCGCGCCGAGGCGCGACGACGCGCGGACGGCGACCGTTGCGCGGCCTGCGCCGATCGCGTGCCGGGCTTCGCGCGCCGCGCGCGCGTCCGTGTCGACGATGAGCTCGGGCGTCCAGCCCCGCCGCGCGAGCGCCGCCGCGAGGACCGTCCCCAGCCGTCCCGCGCCGACGAGGGTGAAGCTTCTCATGGCTTGGATCTAAAGACCTCGTCCCAGAGATCGATCTCGAGCGAAGACGGGATCTCCGTCTTCTTGTCGAGCTCGCGCCGCTTCTTCCCCTCCTTGATCGTGGCCTTGAGCTCCCGGGCGAAGACGTCGGAGGTCACGGCCTCGAGCCCGCTCTTCTTGGCCAGCTCGCGGATGGCCCGGTCCGAGCTGACGACGAAGAACCGGCGCCGGTCGGTCTGCCGGGCGATCATGTCGCGGATGACGTCGTCGGCGCTCTGGCCTTCGCCGGGATAGTGGACGACGAACTTGGCGTTGACCGGGACGTCCGTCGGCGTCGGCTCGGGATTGCCGTCGAAGACGAGGTGGATGCGGGCCCGGGTGACGCGCTGGAAGGCGAGAAGCCGCACGACCAGGCCGTCGCGGCCCGTCCGCTCCCTCAGCTCCTGCGGCGCGATGCGGCCGAGGAGGTTGTTGCCGTCGATGAGGTAGGCCATGGCTCAGCCCGGCGGCCACTCGAGGTGCCGGCCGCCGAGGATGTGGAAGTGGATGTGGAAGACCGTCTGGCCCGCGTCCTTGGCCGTGTTGAGGACGATCCGGTAGCCCGTCTCGCCGATGCCCTTCTCCCGGGCGATCTCGCGGGCCCGGAGCAGGATCTCCCCGAGCAGGGCGCCGGCGCCCTCGGGCGCTTCGTTGAGCGAGGCGAAGTGGGTCTTGGGGACGATCAGGAAGTGGACCGGGGCCATGGGCCGGACGTCCTCGAAGGCGAAGAGGCGCTCGTCCTCGAATACGACCTTGGCCGGGATCTCGCCGCGGACGATGCGGCAGAACAGGCAGTCCGCGGGGGCCGGCCCGCTCACGCCGCGATCCTTTCGATCGAGGCCCCGAGGCCCCGGAGCTTCTCCTCGATCCGCTCGTAGCCGCGGTCGAGGTGTTCGATCTCGGTCACCGTGGTCTCGCCGGCGGCGACGAGCCCGGCCAGGACGAGGGCGGCCGAGGCCCGGAGATCGGTCGCGACGACCTCGGCCCCGGAGAGCGGGGTCTTGCCCTTGACGACGGCCTTGTCGCCCTGGACCTCGATCGAGGCGCCGAGCCGCACGAGCTCGTTGACGTGGGAGAAACGCCGGTCGAAGATCGTCTCGGTGATGATGGACGTCCCCGCGGCCTGGGTCAGGAGGACCATGAACTGGGCCTGCATGTCGGTGGGGAAGCCGGGGTAGGGGGACGTCGTGATGTCCTGGGCCCGGACCTCGCCCGCGCCGACGACGCGCAGGGCCGCCTCGCCTTCGGCCTCGACGTAGGCGCCCGAGGCCCGGAGCTTGTCGACGACGCTCTGGACGTGCGCGGGGACGACGCCGCGGACGAGGAAGTCCCCGGCCGTCAGGGCCCCGGCGACGAGGAACGTGCCCGTCTCGATCCGGTCGGGGATGATGGCGTGGGACGCCCCGCCGAGCTCTTTCACGCCGCGGATGCGGGCCGTCTCGTCGTCGATCCAGTCGATCTTCGCGCCCATCTTGTTGAGGAGATCGGCCAGGTCGGTGACCTCGGGCTCGCAGGGCGCAGTTCCGGAGGACCGTCTCGCCCTTGGCCAGGGCGGCGGCCATGAGCAGGTTCTCCGTTCCGGTGACCGTCTTCTTCTCGAAGACGATCTCGGCGCCGCGGAGGCGGCCGGCCTCGGCCCGGATGTAGCCGTGCTCGAGGGAGATCGTCGCGCCGAGCTTCTGCAGCCCGGCGATGTGGAGATCGATCGGGCGGGACCCGATGGCGCAGCCTCCCGGCAGGGCCACGACGGCCTTGCCGAAGCGGGCCACGAGCGGGCCGAGGACGAGGATGGAGGCGCGCATGGCCCGGACGAGCTCGTAGGAGGCCTCGTCCGAGCGGATCTCCGGGACGCGGATCGCGACGGCGTCGCCCGAGGCCTTGAAGGAACCGCCGAGGTCGGCGATGAGGGTCAGGATGGTTTCGACGTCCTTGACGCGGGGGACGTTGGTCAGCCGGATCTCGTCGCCCGTCAGGAGCGAGGCGGCGATCGCCGGGAGGACGGCGTTCTTGGCCCCGCTCATGCGGACCTCGCCCCGGAGGCGCTGGGAGCGGTCGCCGCGGATGAGGAGCTTTTCCATCAGAGCGACCCGGCCTTCCTTCGTCCAGCCCCAGGCGTCGTAATAGGCGTCGAGGACGGAGTTGTAGAACGTCTCGTCGACGGCCCGGCCGCTGTGGGCGCCCCGGCTGAGCGGGACCTTGAGCTTGGGCGGGACGAACGCGTCGTAGGTCCGGTCCCGGCCCTGGAGGTTGTTGACGCGCCGCTCCAGCGCGTAGATCCTCCGGCCGCAGGCCTTCAGGGAATCCGGCGTGTAGGCGATCCCGGTCAGGGCCCGGTAGAGCGAGAGGAACGGCTCGGCGGTGATGTCGCCCGTGAAGAAGTCGCAGAGGCCCAGGGAGTCGACGAGGGCCTTGCCGCCCTGGCCTTCGGCGACGTAGGCGGCCAGGTCGCGGGCGTCCTTGAGGCCGCCCTCTTCGGCCTGGACGGTCCAGGCGTAGGTGTGGTCGCCGCGGCCGCGGTTCGAGGTGCCGTAGGCCGTGAACATGCCCGGGAAGGCCTTGGGGCTGATCCCGGCGTAACCCAGGCCGCCGTAGGCGGTCGTGGCGCAATAGGCGATATCGGCCAGGGCCGACGCGGGGGCGGCCGCCGCGACCTCGGCCAGGACGCGGTCGGTGTGACGGCCGAGGAGCCGGCCGAGTCCGCCGGTGGCGTAGGCGATGTCCTTCAGGGTCGCGACCATCCCGGCGGCGTCGCCGAAGCGGGGGCCGCCGCCGAAGGGGGCGAGGAAGCCCTTTTCCGAAAGCTCCATGGCCCCGGCCATGACGCCGCCGAAGGTCATCGTGTCGACGCCGAGCTCGTTGCAGAGATGGTTGAGGTGGAAGATGGCGTCACGGTCGAGGAGGCAGCAGTTGATCCACAGGGCGATCGTCTCGAACTCGGGCCGGACGCCCGTCCCGGCGTAGGGGCCCGAGGCGACGCCGGCCGCGCGGGTGCAGAAGACGTGCCGGCACTTGTTGCAGACGCTGTGCTTGCCGGAGATGGCCAGGAAGGCGTCGGTCGAGACCTTCTCGTAGTCGGCCTCGTCGAAGGCGCCTTCGTCGAAGTTGTGCCAGGGCAGGTAGCCGCCCTTGACGCCCAGGTAGCGGCCGTTGAAGGCGCGGTCGAGCCACCAGGTCGTGCCGGTCGCCGGGCGGAACGAGGCCGTCCGGGCCGGGTCGTCGACGCTGGCCTTGACCAGCTTGTCGATCTCCTGGCCGAAGCCGCGGAATGCTTCGGCATCGGCGAAGGCGATGGGCTCGCGGCCGTAGGCCGTGATGGCGACGAGGTTCTTGGAGCCGAAGACGGCCCCCGCCCCGCCGCGGCCGAAGTTGCGGTGGTAGTCGGCGGTGAGGCAGGCGTAGTCGACCAGGTTCCAGCCGGCCGGCCCGACCGTGAGGGTCGAACCGCCCTTGACGCGGGCGGCGAGGGCGTCGGTGATCTCGGACGCGCGACGGGGGACGCGGCGCCCGCCGACGGTCTCGAAGAGCTCGTCCTCGGCGTCGACGATGCGCAGGGCGCCCTCGACGGCCTCGAGGCGCACGGGGCGGTCGGCCCGGCCGTCGATGACGACCTGGTCGAACCCGGCCCGCTTGAGCATGTTGGGGAAAAGGCCCCCGGCGCTCGAATGGGTCAGGAGGCCGTGGACGGGCTTGTGGCCGGGGACCCAGGCGACCGGCTCGGGCGAGCGGGCCATCGTTCCGACGAAGGAGCAGGAGCCGCGGCCGGCGGTCGGCACGGCGGTGTCGTTGAGGGCGGCCGACCCGACGACGATCCGGTTGCGCGGCGAGAGCGGGTCGAAGAGCGGCCCCGTCCGCTCGAGGTGGTCGGCGATGAGCCGGGCCTGCAGGCCGCGGCCGCCGACGTAGTCGCGGGCGTAGTCCGTGTCCGCGGGTTCGACGCGGACCGTGCGGTTCGTCAGATCGACCCAGGCCCAGCGGCCCCTGAATCCGGCGGTCCCTTTGTGTTCGGGCATGTTGTCCTCTCGTTCGGTGGCGGTCTTCGCTCGTCTCGCGCCGCGGCCGAGGCTCAGAGCGAGCCCAGGGCCTGCTCGAGGTCGCCGATGACGTCGTCGGGATGCTCGGCGCCGACGCAGAGCCGGATGAGCTGGGGCGGCACGTCGGCCATCCGGCGGGCCTCCTCGCCCTGCTGCTGGTGGGTCGAGATGGCCGGGATGGTGGCGACGCTCTTGATGCGGCCGAGGTCGGTCGCCCGGTAGATCATCTTGAAGCCGTCGAAGACCTTGCGGGCGTTTTCCGGCGGGCCGTCGACGCGGAAGCTCATCAGGTGGCCGTAGCGGTTGACCTCGTGACCCGTCCCGTCGTCGGAGTCGACGAGCTTCATGTACTTCCTGGCGACCTCGTGGAGATGGTAGCTCGGCAGGCCGAGGTAGTCGACCTGGTAGACCTTCGGGTGCTTCTGGAGCCACTCGGCCACCTTCTGGCAGTTGGCGCTGACGACGTCCATCTTGGAGCGCAGGGTCCGCAGGTCGTTCAGGGCGAAGATGGCGTTGACCGGCGAGGAGGCCGGCCCGTTGTCCCGGTAGGGCAGGAACTTGACGTATTCGGCGAAGCTGGCCTTGAACAGGGGATGGTCGTTCACGACCTTCGTCGTGATGGGCTTGCGGCTGATGAGCGCCCCGCCGATGGCGAAGCCGCCCGAGGTGATCGACTTGGTCAGGGAATGGACGACGATGTCGGCCCCGTGGGCGATGGGACGCATCAGGGCCGGCGTCGCGCAGGTGGCGTCGATGATGAGCGGGATGCCCCAGGAGTGGGCCAGGTCGGCCAGCGCCTTGACGTCCGTGAACGACTGCTGCGGGTTGGAGGGCATCTCCATGTAGAGAAAGCGGGTGTCCTCGTCGATATGCGACTTCCAGTCCTGGATATCCCAGGGGTGCCGGACCCAGCGGCATTCGACGCCCCGCTCCTTCATCTTGCGGAGGGAGAAATGCTGGAAGGTGCCGCCGTAGACCTGGATGCAGGAGACGAAGTTGATGCGCTCCGGGCCGTCCTTCTGCTTGACCAGGAAGGGATCGACGGCCGACATGATGGCGCTCATGCCCGAGGCGGTGACGCAGCAGGAGGTGTCGCATCCCGTCCGGTAGCCTTCGAGCAGGGCCAGGACCCACTCGAGGTAGTAGGTCGTCGGGTTGGCGATCCGCGTGTAGCACCAGGTCGGGACGAGGTAGGCCAGGGCGGCCTCGAGCTCGTCCGAGTCGGCGTAGGCCTGGGAGGTCGAGAGGTAGAGGGGTTCGATGACGGCCCCCTGGTTCCGGTTGAGCGCCTCCTCGACGGTGTAGAGGCCGTGGACGGCGACGGTGTCGAAACGCATCGTCTTCATCCGGGCCAGACGCGGCGTCGCGCTCGGCCAGGAGCTTCTGGGCGGCCTCGACGTACTTCATGACGCCGGGGGAATAGTTCGGGGCGGAGCTCATGGGTCCTCCAGTCGGGGTTCAGGCGTAGATACGGGGGAGAGAGAACGGAAAATATCGTTTATGGCAAACGGCATGACACAGTCGAAACTGCGCCCCTAGCATATAGAGAAGAAGGGCGGCGAGTCAAGCCGCCCGCGGTCAGCAGCGATGGACGGCCAGAATATCCGAAAGGATCGAGAAGCCCGTCTCGATCTTGCCGGCGCCGGCCCCCTGGATGGTGATCTTGCCCATGAGGTCGGTCTGGAGGGACAGGGCGTTCTGGGCGCCCATGACCCCGGCCAGGGGATCGGACAGGGGCAGCTTCTGGGGCGAGACGGAGGCCGAGACGACGCCGCCGTCGATCCTGGCGTGGCCGATGAGCTTGTAGCGGAAGCCCTGGGCCTTGGCCTCCTCGACGTCGGCCTTGGAGATCGCGGAGATGCCCTTGCAAGGGACGTCGGTCGTTTTGAGCGAGCCGCCGAGCAGGACGTTGGACAGGATGACGACCTTGGCCAGGGCGTCGAAGCCCTCGACGTCGGCGGTCGGGTCGGCCTCGGCGTAGCCCAGTTTTTGGGCCAGGGCCAGGGCGGGGCCGTAGTCCATGCCCTCGGTCTCCATCTTGCTCAGGATGAAGTTGGTCGTCCCGTTGAGGATGCCCTTGACCTCCAGGATCGCGTTCCCGGCCAGGCCGGCCTCGGCGAGGTGGAAGACGGGCGTGCCGCTCATGACCGTGCCCTCGATCCGGAACTGGAGCCCGTTCTGATGGGCCAGCTCGCGGATCTCGCGGTAGTGGAGGGCGGCCGGGCCCTTGTTCGAGGTGACGACGTGCTTGCCGGTCCGGAGGGCCTTCTTGATGTAGCTCGTCGCCGGCTCGCCGGTCTTGATGTCCGTGTAGGTCATCTCGGCGACGATGTCGGCGTCCGTGCGCTCGATCATGTCCAGGGGGTCGAGCGACTCGGCCTGCCCGGGGAGGGCCTTGGGGTAGGCGTCGAGGCTTTTGCCCTGCCCGAGGAGCTCCAGGACGGCGGGGATGTCGATGCCCTCGGGGACGAGGAGCGAGCCCTTGAGCTTGTCGGAAATGGCCACGACCCTGGCCTCGAAGCCGAAGGCGTCGCGGAGGTAGTCTTTCTTGTCGTGCAGGATCTGGAGAAGCCCCTGGCCGACGGTGCCGCAGCCGATGAGCGCCAGCTTGTGTTCCATCGATGTCCTCCTCGGGTCCGGGTGGAAAAGGGGATGATAGCAAAATCGGGAATACATTGCTATTGTGTCCCCGAATTATTGGTGCGAGAATGGGCGCATCGTGCCGGGCGCCGGAGCCCGGAGAGGAGGTCCGATGAAAAAGAGAATGACGATCCTAATGGCCGTCCTGTTGATCGCGGCCGTCGCGGCGGCCGGGCAGACCCCGGCCAAGAAGCTCAAGGTGTTCATCTCGGTCGACATGGAGGGCATCAGCGGCCTCATCCACTGGGACGAGACCTCCGAGGGCGGGGCGGACTACCCGCTCTTCCGGCGGCTGATGACGGAGGAGGCCAACGCGGCCATCGCCGGTGCGCTCGACGCGGGCGCGGCCGAGATCGTCGTCCGGGACGCCCACGACAGCGCCCGGAACATCCTGCCCGACCTGCTCCGTCCCGAGGCCCGGCTCATCCGCGAATGGAACAGCCCGCTGAGCATGATGGAGGGCATCGACAAGACGTTCGACGCGGTCGTCTTCATCGGGAACCACGCCCGGGCGGGGACGCCCAACGCGGTCCTCAAGCACACGATGAGCCTGTCGCTCTTCGACGTCATCCTCAACGGCGTGCGTATGCCGGAGGCCGCCTGGAACGCGGCGATCGCCGGGTACTTCGACGTCCCGGTCGTCTTCCTCTCCGGCGATTCGGCCATCTGCGGGCAGATCCGGGAGATCATCGGGCCGATCGAGACCGTCGCCGTCAAGGACGCCATGGGTCCCGCCGCCTCGATGCTCCATCCGACGAAGTCCCAGGAGATGATCCGGAAGGGCGTCGCCGCGGCCCTGCGGAACCTGAAGGCCTACAAGCCTTACAAGCCGGCCTCCCCCTACAAGCTCGAGATCGTCTTCAACGACGAGAACCTGGCCCGCCGGGCCGCCCTGGTGCCGGGGATGGAGCGGACGGGCGAGCGTTCGGTGGCCTTCACCTCGGGCGACTTCCTGGAGATCGTCAAGTACTTCTCCCTCGCCCGCCGTTAAGAAGAAGAAAAGAAGGGACCTGGTCTTCGCGATATCGGCCTGTCCCCTGGACTTGCGAAGACCTGGTCCCTTCTTACGAACGAAAAAAAGGCCGCCGTCCCGGAGGACGGCGGCCTTGTACGATCTCTCGTTCTGCCGCGCTTACTTGGCGGCCGGGGCAGCGGCCTGCTGCTCCTTGATGAAGTTCTCCAGCCACTCGGTCGTGACGGACTTGGGCCGTTCGATCGGCAGGCCGAGGGCGCGGTCCCAGATGAGCTGGGCCAGGACGCCGAGGGCGCGCGACACGCCGAAGAACACCGTGTAGAAGTCGAACTGATTGGCGCCGTAGTAATAGAGCAGGACGCCGGAGTGCGCGTCGACGTTCGGCCACGGGTTCTTGGTCTTGCCGTGCTTGGTCAGGACGTCGGGCGCGACCTCGTAGATGAGGCTGACGATCTTGAACAGGTCGTAGTCCGGCAGGTGCTTGAGGGCGAACTCGCGCTGGGCGACGTAGCGGGGGTCGGTCTTGCGCAGGACGGCGTGGCCGTAGCCCGGGATGACCCGTCCGCCGTTGAGCGTGTCCCACATGAACTTTTCCATCTGCTCCTTGGTCGGGACGACGCCGCCGAACTCCTTCATGAGGTCCATGATCCAGCCCAGAACTTCCTGGTTGGCCAGGCCGTGCAGCGGGCCGGCCAGGCCGCCCATGCCGGCCGACAGGGAGTAGTAGGCGTCCGACAGGGCCGAGCCGACGAGGTGGGTGGTGTGGGCCGACACGTTGCCGCCCTCGTGGTCGCTGTGGATGCAGAGGTAGAGCCGCATGAGCTCCATGAAGGCGGGGTCGTTGCTGACGCCGAGCATGTGGGCCAGGTTGCCGCCCCAGTCGAGCTTCGGGTCGGGGGCGATGTGCTTGCCGTCGAAGTAGGTCCGGCGGAAGATGTAGGCGGCGATGTTCGGGAGCTTGGCGATGAGGTTCATCACGTCCTCGAACATGGCGTCCCAGTACTGGGTCTTCGGCATCTTTTCCTTGTAGCGGCGGGCGAACTCCGAGTCCTTCTGGAGCTGCAGGATGGCCAGCGAGAACTGGGTCATCGGGTGCGTGTCCTTCGGGACGGCGTTCAGGACGTCGATGAGGTACTGGGGCAGGACGCTCCGCGACCGCCATTCCTCGGTGACCGCGACGCAATCCTCGTAGGTCGGGATCTCGCCGAGCAGGAGGAGATAGAAGATGCCCTCGGGCAGGGGCTCGGTGCCGCCGGGGGCCTTGGGCAGCTTGTCCCGGAGCTCGGGAATGGAGTAGCCGCGGAACCGGATGCCCTCGAACTTGTCGAGGAGCGAGACGTCCCAAAGCATCGAGATGATGTCGCGGGCGCCGCCGACGACCTGGCCGACGTCGACCTTGGACACGTTGACCGTCCCGTGGTCCTTGGCCAGGGCCTTGACCCGGGCCTGCATCGGACCGACTTTCAAGTAAAATTTCTCTTTCAGTGTCGACATACCGCACTAACCTCCTATGGTGATGTATTTGAAGGGTGTATACCACCCCACAAGGGGCCTCATCTTAGCATGGGGCCGCAAGGGTGTCAATCGGAATATGGACCGGTCCTATCGTCCGATGCGATCGTATAATATTTTATTTCAGCGGTTTGCGCGGGACGAGCTCGTCGGCCATGGCGGCCTGCCAGGCGAAAGCCGCCTCGACCACGGCGTTCTTCATCAGGTCCTCGGCCCGGAGCGTGTCGTAGAAGTCCATGTTGGTGTGCCCGGCCGTGCCGCCGATGCGGTCCTGGATGAACTGGAAGCCGGGCAGGCCGGCTTCGTCGAACGAGACGTGGTCCGTGCTGCCGACGCTCTGGATCGAGAGGGCCGTCATCCCGAAATCGCGGAACGGCTCCATCCAGGCCGCGAACAGGCGCCGGACGCGCTCGTTGCTCTGGAGGTAGATGCCGCGGAACTGGCCGGCGCCGTAGTCCTGGTTGAAGTAGACCGAGAATTTCGCGTGGGCCGGCTTGGCTCCGATCTTCGCGTCGTTCGCGTCGCCGAAGTGGGCGCGGACGTACTCGCGCGAGCCGTGGAGGCCCTGCTCCTCGCCGCCCCAGAAGGCGATCCGGATCGTGCGGCGGGGCTTCGCGCCGATCGCCTTGAGGATGCGCGCGGCCTCGAGCGCGACGGCGCAGCCCGCGGCGGTGTCGCTCGCGCCGCTGGCGGCGTGCCAGCTGTCGTAGTGGGCGCCGAGCATGACGACCTCGTCGCGGAGGTCGGTCCCGGGGATCTCGCCGACGACGTTCGAGGCCTTCTCGACCTTCTCGCCGACGCGGTTGCGGACCTCGACCTCGACCTTGACCGGGATGCCCCGCTTGAGGATGCGGACCATCCGGTTGTAGTGTTCGGGCGTCACCGCGATGAGGGGCAGGGTCTTGAGCGTTTTCTCGCGCGACCACTTGTCCTCGTTGGAGCCGGGCCGGGAGAAGCCGCGGACCATGCCGGGCTGGCCGCCCTCGCACTGGAGGACGGCGACGGCGCCTTCGGCCCGGAAGAACTCGAGCCTGTCCTCGGCCTTGAGGAGGTCGGGGTTGGGCACGGGCGGGGGCGGCGGCGTCCGCTGGGGGCGCGGCAGGACGGCCTCTTCCATTTGCTTCAGCTCGGCGTCCGTCAGGCGCGATACGCCCTGCGTCAGGGCGGCCATGTCGAGCGCCAGGGGCGGTGTCGAGAGGACCACTGCGCCCTTGAGCTTGCCCCGGTAGCGGTCGAGGTCCTTCTTCGTCTGGATGTCGGAGGCGATGACGGCCGGCGCCGTGACCTTGCCCTTCGTGCCCGAGGTGTAGGCGAGCGGGAAGCCCATCATCGGCTGGTACTCCGGCTCGATCATGTGGAGCGAGAAGTACTCGTTGTCCCAGGCGGCGCCGTAATCCATGAACGGCTCGATGGCGACGTTCTCGAGGCCGAGCGCCTCCATCTTGGTCTTGGCCCAGGTCTGGGCCCGCCGCATGCCTTCGGAGAGCGTCAGGCGCGCGCCGAGGACGTCGGTCATGTAGCCGACGATGTCCATGACCTGCGAGCGCTGCAGCCCTTCCTCGCGGATCTTGGCGACCGTGTCCCAATCGACGGCCGGATTCTGGCCCGACGCGGACGCGCCGAGAACGGTCGCGAGCAGGACGGCTGTGATGAGACGGGCGATCGGCTTCATGGAGGACCTCCTGGACGGCGTTGCGCGAAGGCCTATTCTCCACATTCTCCGGCCGCACCGCAACGGCTATGAGAAGAGAAGCTCGAAAGCGCGGGGATCGACGCTCAGGCCGGGAGGGAATGGGGGACGAAAGGCCTGATCTTCTTGAGGTCCTTCTCCATCTCCCGCCTCTTCTGCTCCAGGTCGTAGTGGGCCTGGAGATTGAGCCAGAACTCCGGCGAGTTTCCGAAGAACCGCGAGAACCGCAGGGCCGAGTCCGCCGAGACGCTCCTCTTGCCCCGGATGATCTCGCTGATCCGCGTCTGGTCGATGTTCGTTCCCTTTGAGAGGCGGTAAGCTGAGACGCCCATCGGCTTCAGGAATTCCTCGGACAGGATCTCTCCGGGATGAATGTTCGGTATCTTGCCCATCGGCTTCTCCTTGTTACTGAACGAGAGGATCACGGCACAATGCTAATGTATAATAATAGTATTGTCAAGCGATAGCATAGGCCCAGCACGGCATTGCGGCTTCGTTATAAGAGACGGGCGGAGCGGGGCGCTTTTCTCATATCCCCATTTCGGGCGCGGGCGCCGGCCGCTTTAGGAGAAGAGAAGCTCGAAAGCGCGGGGATCGATGATCTTCGCGCGTCCGTACCGGCCGATCGCGAGAAGGTCCTTGTCGCCGGTGACCAGGATCTCCGCCCGCGCGGCCGCGGTGCAAGCCAGGATGAGGTCGTCGTCCGGGTCCCGGACGAGGCGGGCGGGCGGCGAGGGCGATGGGTCCTTCCCGGCGACTGTCGAGATCTCGGTAAGGAGATCGATAGCGTTGCGTATCTCTCCCGCCGAGGCGCCGATCTTCTTCTTCAGGACCCGCTCGAGCTCTTCGAGGATGATCGGGCAGAGGACGAGAGCGAACTCCCGCCGGTTGGCCCGGCGGAGGAGCTTGGCGCAGAGTCCGTCGGCCGCGAAAGCGGCGACCAGGACGTTCGTGTCGAAGACGACCCTCACGAGACCGCCTTGAAGACGTCGTCGTCGGTGACCAGGCCCCTGGCCTTGGCCTTGCGCGTGAGGGTGCGGCGGAGAGCGGTGAACCGCTCCTCCCACAGGAATTCGCGGAGGGCCTCCTTGATGAGGTCGCTCTTGGTGCGGCCCGACTCCTTGGCGACCCGGTCCAGCTCTTTGGCCATGTCTTCGGGGAAGCTCACGGAAATAACGGCTCTCATGGGCGCCTCCTGTATTACATTCTACTACACTGCGGCGCCTTGTCAATCGGAGGCCCCGGGCCGCTTTCCGGCTTCGTTAAAGGAGACGTGCAGGGCGGTGCGATATTCTCATGTCCCCCATTTCAGTCCCGGCCGGGAACGGACAACCCCTACGAGGCCGGAAATTTTTACTTTGCTAAGAACCGGACGCTTTCATTTTGCGTGGACAGCCGAGAGCGGACGATTGTCTGCCGGCTCCGCCCGTGATAATATCAGCGCAGGAGGGTCCCCATGTCGCACTTGAAACGATTCGCGCTGGTCGTCCTGGCCCTGGTCGCGGTCGGCTCAGATCGCGGCTTACGCCCAGGAGGCCGTCCTTTCCGACGAACAGGTGACGGAGCGGCTCGGGTTCGTCACCGCGGCCCTCGAGGCCGGCCAGCCCCGGGCCAAGACGTGGCTTTACGGCTGGCTGGCCGGGTATTCGGCCGGGGCCGTCACGATGGGCACCCTCGCGGCCACGAACTGGGACGAGGACCGCGCCTTCGCCCAGGACATGCTGGTCGGCGGCGCAACCTTCGCTCTCGGCGTCGTCGGGCTCGTCATGGATCCCTTCACGCCGGCCACGGCCGCGCGGAAGCTTCGGGCCCTGCCGGAGACGACGGCCTCAGAGCGGACCGCGAAGCTGCGGCGCGCCGAGGAGCTGCTCCGCGATTGCGCCCGGCGCGAGAAGAGCGGCCGGAGCCTGACGACCCACCTGCTGAACATCGGCGTCAACGCCGCGGCCGGCATCGTCACATCGGTCGCGTTCGACCGTCCTGCGACCGACGGGCTCGTCTCCTTCGCCGTCGGCGAGGCCGTTTCGCTCCTGAACATCTTCAGTCAGCCGATGCGGGCCACGCGCGATCTCAAAAAATACGAAGCGGGATACCCGGCGGCCGCGGCGGCGCCTTCTCCCCGGACATCCTGGTCCCTGAGCTTCTGGCCGGGCGGGCTCAGCTTTCGCCTGCAATTCTGACGCCCTGCCGCGTCCGTAACCCATGACCCGGGCGGCGACCGCTCCGGGAAAGGAGAGAACGATGAGTCACGCCTACAAACGCCTCGCGCCGCTCGCCCTCGCGGCGATCCTTTTCGCCGTCGCGCTTCCGGCGGCCCTGTCCGCCGAGGTCAAGCTGCCCGCCGTCATCGGCGACCACATGGTCGTCCAGCAGGACAAGCCCGTCGCGGTCTGGGGCTGGGCCGGGAAGGCCGAGCCCGTCACGGTCCTTTTCAACGGCCAGGAGCGCAATGCCGTGGCCGGCGCGGACGGCAAGTGGCGCGTCGTCTTCGATCCGATCAAGGCCGGCGGCGCGGCCCTCGAATTGACCGTCCGCGGCGCGAAAGGCCCGGCCGTCGTCGTCAAGGACATCCTCGTCGGCGAGGTCTGGCTCTGCTCGGGCCAGTCCAACATGGAAATGTCCATGACCTGGCTCCCGTACCCCGCGCCCGACGCCCTGCGGGCGGACCATCCGGCCCTGCGGCTCTTCAAGCTCCCGAGGCGCACGTCGGACCGGCCCCAGGACGACGTCGACGCGAAATGGGACGTCTGCGCGCCCGATGTCGTGAGGGAGTTCTCGGCCGTCGGCTACTATTTCGGGCTGGAGCTCCACAAGCGGCTGGGCGTTCCCGTCGGCCTGATCATGTCGGCCTGGGGCGGGACGGATATCGAGCCCTGGACGCCGCCGATCGGGTTCGCCTCCGTCCCCGAGGTCAAGCCTTTGCTCGAGCGGCAGGCGGCGAAATACGCCGAGTACCGGGACGCTCTCGCCAAGGCCCTGCCGTCGTGGGAGACCTGGATCAAGGACAGCCGGAAGGCCCTGGCCGCCAAGTCCGTGCTCCCGTCCGCACCCGCGCCGCGCCTCCCGGCGAATCCCTACGACAATCCGCAGGCGCCGACGACGCTCTACAACGGCATGATCCACGCCCTGACGCCCTTCGCCATCCGCGGCGCGATCTGGTACCAGGGCGAGAACAACCGGAACGACGGGCTCGCCTACGAGAAGAAGATGGAGGCCCTCATCGCGGGCTGGCGGGCCGTCTGGCAGCTCGGCGACTTCCCCTTCTATTACGTCCAGCTCGCGCCCTTCAACTACTCCTACAACCGCGAGACGCCGGCCGGAGACGTGCCGGACTTCCTGCGCCTGCCCCTGATCTGGGAGGCCCAGGCGAACGCCCTGCGCATCCCCAACACGGGCATGGCCGTCACGACGGACATCACCGATCTCTACGACATCCATCCGGCCAACAAGCGCGACGTGGGCTACCGGCTGTCGCTCTGGGCCCGGGCCAACGTCTACGGCGAGAAGACGCTCGAATTCTCCGGGCCGCTCTACAAGTCCATGACCGTCGAGGAAGGGATCGTCCGCCTCTCCTTCGACCACGTCGGCGGCGGGCTCGTCACGAACGACGGGCAGGGGCTGAAGTGGTTCGAGATCGCCGGCGAGGACCGGATCTTCTACAAGGCCGAGGCCGAGATAGCCGGGGACACGGTCGTCGTCTGGAGCCCGCGGGTCGCGTCGCCCAAGGCCGTGCGGTTCGGCTGGAACCAGCTGGCCGTGCCCAACCTGGCCAACCGCGAAGGCCTGCCCGCCTCGCCCTTCCGCACCGACAAGTGGTGATTTAATTCGGGGACACAATACCTGTTCACCAATTAAAATTAGGTGAACAGGTATTGTGTCCCCCTTTTTCTCCCCTTTTTCTATCGCATAGCCTTGACAAAGGGACCCGATGTTGTAATATTATACAATGTAGTAAAAAACACCAACATTCGGGAGAGAAAAAAATGACATTTGGAACGTTTATTAAAGAGGCGAGGATAAAGGCTGGCCTAACCCTCAGGGAATTCTGCAGGACCATGAATGTTGATCCCGGCAATTGGAGCAAGATCGAAAGAGGCCTCTTGCCTCCGCCCAAGAGCCAACGGGTCCTCCGGGAAATCGCTATGACCCTGAAAATAGCCGAGAATTCCGATTCCTGGCATGAAATCTTCGATCGGGCCAGCATAAGTTTTATCCCTAAAGACCTGCTGGACGATCAATCTGTTGTGGAAAAGCTCCCTGTTTTCTTCCGGACCCTACGGGGCAATAAGCCAGCCCGAAACGAGCTGGAAGCCCTCATTAGAAAGATCAAACAAAGCTGAGATTGGCATCGGACATTGACCCACATCCGACCTCCGCGTCTGACTTGGCCGCAGGTCCGTGAAAAAGCCGATGAGTTTCGCGCCAGATATGTTAATCCCGTCGAACTCTTGCCTGTTCCCATCATCGAGATAGTCGAGATCGAGCTGAGGCTCACTCCCATCGCCTGGCTCCGAAGATCGAGGATTTTCGGCGGCGTGGCGGAAGCGACGAAGAGCAGATCATCCAGGCTATCTCGCGATCAATCTGCAAGAGATTCGCGGTATCCGCGGACGTGGTCGCTCGCCGGATCAAGAGCGAGAAGCTAAAGCTCTAAAGGGCCTGATCACCTTTATTTATTTCTTCCACACGGGGACGCCGCGGCCGGGGGTCCAGGGGGCGCCGGCGGCCTCGAGCTCGCCCTGGAGCTTTTTCAGGTCGACGTCGATCGTCTGCCGCATGTCCTCGACGAGCTTCCCGAACGCCTCGGCCGCGATGTCGTAGTCGCGCTTCGACGTCGCCGTGATCGGCCCCGTCGCGTCGAGCTGGGCCGAGATCCGCTCCATGAGCGACGGCTCGGTCGGCTCCGAGCGCATGCCCCGCGTCCGGTCGCCGACGAGGACCGTGAGCTGGTCCTGGATCCGCTTCTCGATCGCCCGCGCGGCCTCGGCCAGCTTCGGATCGGCCTTCGGCGTGTCGAGCAGCGCCTTGCGCATGTACGAGATGCTCTTCAGCGCGTCCTCGGCGGCCGCGGCCGTGCCCATCATCGCCCGCTGCAGCTCGCCGGCCTTCTTCTGGTACGCGAGCAGCGCCGCCTTGTCCTTCTCCGGCAGCGACGCGAGATCTCGAGCGATTCGACGACGAACGCGCGCGGCGCCGGCGAGCGGCGTCAGCACGCCGTCGACCTTCTTCGGCAGCGTCACCGTGAACGTGCCCGGCACGACCAGCGGCCCCTGCGGCGCGTACTCCCACGACTCGCGCCGCGCCGGCTTCGAGCTGCGGTCGGCTCGACGGCCGGATAGCGCAGGTCCCAGGCGACGCGGTGCAGGCCCTTGGCCGCCGGCCCCGTGATGCGCCGCACGACCTGGCCGGCCTCGTCGGTCACCGTCAGCACGATCTCCGGCTTCTTCCTCGTTCTCCTCCTTCCGCAGCGCTGTCCCAGCCCGGGAACGTCACCGGCTTGCCGTCCTTGACGAGCTTCTTCTCCGCCTCGCGCCGCGCCTCGGCGGCCGGCTTCAGCGCCGTCCTTCAGGTAGTAGGTGAAGACCGCCCCGAACGGCGGGTTCGGCGCGAGGTAGAACGTCTCGCCCAGGCAGCCCTTGGCGTCGCGAGTCGATCGGCCGGAGCGGGACGTAGGACAGGGCCTTCTTCACCGGGAAGAGGACCGCCTCCGTCGGCCAGCGCCGCCTCGCTCATCTGCCGCAGCGGCGAGTAGTCGTCGAGCACGAAGAAGCCGCGCCCGAACGACGCGCCCACCAGGTCGTTCTCGCGCTCCTGGATCTCGATGTCGCGGAACGAGATGGTCGGCACGCCGCCGCCGAGCTTGAGCCAGTGTCTTGCCCGCCGTCGAGCGTCGCGTAGATCCCGAACTCCGTCCCGGCGAACAGCAGGTCGCTTCTTCACGTGGTCCTGCACGACCGACCAGACGATCGTCCGCGCCGGCAGGTCGCCGGCGATCGATCGTCCACGTGCGGCCGCGGTCGTCGCTGCGTCAGCAGGTAGGGCTTGTAGTCGCCCGTCTTGTGGTTGTCGACCGCCGCGAACACCGTGTCCTTGTCGTGCTTGCGAGGCCCTGATCTTGTTGACGAAGAAGTTGTCGGGCACGCCCGGCAGCTTCTCGATCTTCCGCCAGCGTCTCGCCCCCGTCCTCCGTCACCTGGATCAGGCCGTCGTCGGTCCCCGCGTAGATGAGCCCTTCGACCAGCGGCGACTCGCTGAGGGTCGTGATCGTCGAGAACATCGACATCGCGCCGTGGTCCCACAGCGCGTCGGCGCTCCACGTGCGGCCCATGATCGGCTGCTCGAGCCGGAAGATGCCGCGCGTGAGGTCCGGGCTGATCTGCGTCCACGAGTCGCCGCGGTCGTCGCTGCGCCACACGTACTGCGACGCGTAGTAGATGCGCGTGTGCGCGTGCGGGCTGACGATGACCGGCGAGTCCCAGTTGAACCGGAGCGGCGGATCGCCCGGCGCCGGGCTTCGGGCTGATGTAGACCGTCTCGTGGCTCTTCCGGTCGTACCGGAGCAGGTTGCCCTCCTGCCACTCGAGATAGACGGTGTTCGGGTCGGTCGGATCGACGGCGATGGCGTACCCGTCGGCGCCGTAGGTGATCGTCCAGTCGAAGTTCGAGATGCCGTGCGCGTTGAGCGTCCGCGACGGCCCCATCTGGCTGCCGTTGTCCTGCGCGCCGCCGTGCACGTTGTAGAACGGGAGGGCGTTGTCGAGGGCCAGCTTGTAGAACTGCGTCACCGGCAGGTTCTCGAAGAACCGCCAGGTCTCGCCGCGGTCGTGCGTCTCGTACACGCCGCCGTCGCTGCCGTTCAGGATGTAGTCCGGGTCGCCCGGCACGAACGCCATCGCGTGGTTGTCGCCGTGCTTGTTCTTCTCGCGGCACGCGCACGAACGTCTTGCCGCCGTCGTCGGTCACCATCAGGCCCGGGTCCATCTGGTAGACGCGGTCGAAGCGTGTTCGGGTCGGCGAAGATCTCCTGGTAGTAGTGCGGGCCCGTGCCGCCGCTGATGTAACGAACTGCGCTTCTCGAAGCTCTCGCCCTTGTTCGGCCGACCGGTAGAAGCCCCGCTCGTCGGGCGCGGCCTCGACCGTGGCGTAGACGACGCGCGGGTCGATCGGGCGAGACGGCGAGGCCGATCTTCCCGACGTCGCCCTTGGGCAGGCCGACCGTCGAGCTTGCGCCAGGTCTTGCCGCGCGTCCTCGCTCTTGTAGATGGCCGACTCCGGGCCGCCGCCCATGAACGCGGCCACCGTGCGCCGGCGCTGGTAGGCCGCCGCGTAGAGGATGTCCGGGTTCGACGGGTCGATCTCGGCCGACGTCACGCCCGTGTCCTTCGAGATCTCGAGCGACGAGCGCCCAGGTCTTGCCGCCGTCGGCGGACTTGTAGAGGCCGCGCTCGCCGCCCGCCGACCAGAGCGGCCCCTCGGCCGCGACGTACACGACGTTCGGAGTCGCGCGGGTCGACCAGGATCCGGGCGATGTGCTCGGACTTCTTGAGCCCCATGTTCGTCCACGTCTTGCCGCCGTTCAGGCTCTTGTAGACGCCGTCGCCGTAGCCGACGTGGCGCCCGCTGACGTTCTCGCCCGTGCCCACCCACACGGTCTCGGGGTTCGACGGGTCGAGCGTGATGCAGCCGATCGAGTACGACGCCCTGCGCATCGAACATCGGCGTCCAGGTCGTGCCGGCGTTCTCCGTCTTCCACACGCCGCCCGACCCGACCGCGACGTACCACGTGGCGCGCCGCTTCGGGTGGATGACGATGTCGCTGATGCGGCCCGACATGATGGCCGGGCCGATGTTGCGGAACGCCAGGCCCGCGAGAAGCTCGGCGTTGAGGCGCGGCTGAGGCGCGGGCGCGGGCGACGCCTTTGGCGGCCGGTTTCGCGGCCGTCTGGGCCGCGACGGGTGCGGGTGCGGCCAGCGCGACGGTCAGGGCCAGACAGAGAACGACAGCGATAAGCGACTTTTTCATGGGGGACCTCCTCATGGGCGGAAGCCGATTATGGCCCGTCCGGCCAGGGGAATTCAAGGAAAATCGGGGACACAATACCTGTTCACCTAATTTTAATTGGTGAACAGGTATTGTGTCCCCCTATTAAACCCCCCGGCCGCGCCGCCGTATTTCTCCCTAGCGGCGTCTATACCTCGCCGCCGGCCGTCCGGGGGCCTTGCAATTTCGGCCCCGGGCCCGTATTGTTAAGAACGGACCACGCGTCCGAAGGAGGAACATCATGGGTGCTTTCGTCGTCCTGATCGTCATCATCGGGGGCATCGCCCTCATCGCCGTCGGCATGTACAACGCCCTGGTCACGCTGCGCAACCGCTGCGACAACGCCTGGTCGCAGATCGACGTCCAGCTGCGCCGCCGCTACGACCTCATCCCCAACCTGGTCGAGACCGTCAAGGGCTACGCCAAGCACGAGAGCGGCGTCTTCGAGAAGGTGACCCTGGCCCGGTCCGCGGCCGTCAACGCCCAAGGCGTCAAGGCCCAGGGCGCAGGCCGACAACATGCTGACCGGCGCCCTGAAGTCCCTCTTCGCCGTCGCCGAGGCCTATCCCGACCTCAAGGCCAACCAGAACTTCCTCATGCTCCAGGAGGAGCTGGCCGGGACCGAGAGCAAGATCGCCTACGCCCGGCAGTTCTACAACGACACGGTCATGAAGTTCAACATGCGCCAGCAGATCTTCCCCTCGAACATCATCGCCAACATGTTCGGCTTCAAGCAGCGCGAGTACTTCCAGATCGACGAGGAAGTGGCCAAGGGCCCGGTCAAGGTCCAGTTCTGATCCCGTACGGGGACATGTACGCTTCGTACGTGTCCCCTTGCTTCTGACGGGGACACGTCCCTAAGGTACATGTCCCCGCTCGAGGACGGCCATGTACGAACAGATCTCGCGCAACAAGTGGAAATCCGCCGCCCTCGTCGTCTTCTTCATGGCCTTCATCTTCGTCCTGGTCTGGTTCTTCGAGTACGTGACCGGCTGGGGCAAGGGCGGCCTCGTCATCGCCCTGGCCATCGCCATGGGCACGGCCGCGGTCGGCTACTACTCGAGCGACAAGATCGTCCTCGGCATCAGCAAGGCTCGCCCGGTCACCAAGGACGAGTTCCCCTACCTCTATAACGTCGTCGAGGGGCTGGCCCTCGCCGCCGGCCTGCCCGCGCCCAAGTGCTACGTCATCGACGACACGGCGCCCAACGCCTTCGCCGCGGGCCGCAAGCCGGAGACGGCCGTGATCTGCGTCACGACCGGCATCCTCGAAAAGCTCAACCGCGTCGAGCTCGAGGGCGTCATCGCCCACGAGATGTCCCACATCAAGAACTACGACGTCCGGCTCCAGACCCTGGTCGTGGTCATGGCCGGCGTCGTGGCCCTCCTCAGCGACTGGATGTTGCGGAGCTTCATCTGGGGCGGCGGGGGCCGGCGGCGCAGCCGCGACCGCGGCGGCTCGGGCGGGGCCGAGGGCGATCCTGATCCTCGTCGGCCTGGCCCTGGCCGTCCTCTCGCCGCTCATCGCCTCGATCATCCAGCTGGCCGTCTCCCGCAAGCGCGAGTTCCTGGCCGACGCGAGCGCGGCCATGCTGACCCGCTACCCGGCCGGCCTGGCCTCGGCCCTGCGCAAGATCTCGGCCGACACCGAGCCCCTCGAGGCGGCCAACAAGGCCACGGCCCACCTCTACATCGTCAATCCCCTCAAGAACCTCAAGGGCGGGGGCGGCGGCATGAACCGGCTCTTCAGCACCCACCCGCCGATCGAGGAGCGCATCGCCGCCCTCGAGAAGATGTAGCGGGATCGCCCGGGGCCGCGAATGGTCGATCACACCCACGCCGCGACCGGGCCCAAAAGAGCCCTGCGGATCGCCCTCGCCGTCACGGCGGCCATGATGCTCGCCGAGATCGTCGGAGGCCTTCTCAGCGGGAGCCTGGCCCTGCTGGCCGACGCGGGCCACATGTTCACGGACGTCGCGGCCCTGGGCCTGAGCCTCTTCGCCTTCTGGCTCTCGGGCCGGCCCAAGACGAGCCGGAGGACGTTCGGCTGGCGCCGCTTCGAGATCTTCGCGGCGTTCGTCAACGGCATCGCGCTCTGGGTCATCGCGGTCGTGATCGGCTACGAAGCCTACCGGAGGCTGGCCGACCCGCCGGAGATCCGGAGCGGCGTGATGATGGCCGTCGCCGCGGCCGGCCTCGCCGCCAACCTCGCCGTCGGGGCCGTCCTCTTCCGCGGCCGCAAGGAGAGCCTCAACGTCAGGGGGGCGTTCCTCCACGTGATGGCCGACGCGCTGGGCAGCGTCGGCGTCCTCGTCGCGGCCCTGGCCATCCGGATAACCGGAGCCTTCGTCTGGGACCCCATCGTCAGCGCGGGCGTCTGCGTCCTGATCCTGCTGAGCTCGGGCCGCCTGATCCGGGAGTCCTTCCACGTGTTCATGGAGGGTGCGCCCGAGGGCCTGGACGTCGAGGCCATCCGGGAGGCGCTGGCGGCGATCCCCGGTGTCGCCGGCGTCCACGACCTCCACGTCTGGACGATCACCTCGGGCTTCGTCTCCCTGAGCGCGCACCTGGATGTCCGCGGGGGGCGTGAGGTTTCGGAAGTCATCGAGGACGCCCACGCGGTCGTCGCGGACAGGTTCGGCATCCTCCATACGACGTTCCAGCCGGAGCTCGGCGAGGGCCAGGGCTGCGATCCCTGCGCCTGTCGGTAAGCCGGGGTCAACCCGGCCCGTTGCATGTCACCCGATCCTTCCAGGGAAATGGGTAATATATTAATTGACTAAAACCCCTTGCTTATTAAAGGATAAGGCG
The DNA here is from genome assembly GCA_963743755.1 of uncultured bacterium. Lineage (GTDB taxonomy): Bacteria > Acidobacteriota > Aminicenantia > Aminicenantales > Saccharicenantaceae > RBG-16-66-30. Next base: position 865,739 of record CAVUQU010000004.1, on the reverse strand, counting down.
TTTCGATTCTCGTAATAAGGATTCGCGCCAATTCCCAACGGGCATTATGAAACCGGGCTGATCTCCCAGCTTGTAGGCACGAATACGGCGCGACTGAGGCGAGAATTTGTCCGCCTTCTGTGACGAGAGTCCCTTGACTCGCTCGGTCGACTGCCGCCCGAGAGGACCTGATCGGTGCCCTGCTTCCGCGGGGGCCTGGACAGGCGCTACGCCCTGGCGCCTGCACATCGGTATCGGCCTGTTCCCCTATAACTATGTCCGCTATAGCCTTGTACTCGCAAAGGGGCCGTCGCTTTCCATGCCCTAGGTCAGGAGACGCGACGTGCTCTTCGACGCTCTTCGAAGTTCAGCGAGATCGACCTGCGATGCGCCCTCGACCTTATCAGCCCCGAAGTTTTCTCCGGATATGCTCGCCGCGATGGTCCACGGTCCGTTCCCAATTGTCGTTCGAAGACTTTACGCTCCCGCAGTTCCGCTGATCCACGGAATTGCACTCCAGAGGCACGCAGCCTGGGACGAGGACGGCCGATTGGTCCGCGCGCGGCACAGATTTCCAGGACGCGTAGGTGAACTGGAGTTGTACCCTGCCCTGCAAGATCGTGCTCCTTGATCGCGTGCGAGCTTCAATAAGATCGTCCATCGGCTCCTCGACAGAACGTTACCGCTGATCAAGGCCGACTCTGCACTGCTCATGCCATTCGAGTCGGGCCATCATCGCCGTCAACGATAACAGCCAGGACTTCAGCTGGCATCTTGGTCGATTACTTCGACTGCTACGGTCACTCCGCAGTGGACTGGGACCTGATTTAGTGCTTTACGGTCAGCCATCCGGCAGATCCACTGCGACCTTGCCACCGCGAATCCGTCAGCGACATCGCGCTGGATGACCTGCGCTGAGTCTTCACGTCGGCCGAGAAACGGTCCAAGTGCCGTTCTGCGCCGATCGTCGGTCACTGACATCGATCCAACCGCATCTATCAAGGCGCTTCGACCGAGATGCGAGCCTTGAGCCCGTCGGTCCATAGGCATACGGCCGTCGGATGCCGTCTGCAGATTCCAGGCCGGTATCGACCATCGAGCCTCCGACCGTGCCCACGGCAATGCGATTATGCCTACAGAAATATCGGCATCGTCAACGGGAGCTATCTCCAAGTCCGCAAATACTCGACGCAGCCATCTCACGGCTACCCAAGGAGTCCCGACACGGCAGGTAACCCAAACGTTGAAGTGACTCTGATATTACTAGAGGCCCTCACGGGGTGCGTAGTATCAGCCTGTTAGTGACGTTCCGGGACCTGTCACGGGCGGTCACGAAGTTGAGTCTCGACGGCCCGGTTCTCCTCATAATAGAAATCCCTAACGCAGAAAACTGTAGTTCATTGGATTTCGCCGGCCTTCGGCAACCGAAGGCCTCGAACGTGTTCGGATGTTCGCGACTCCACCATCCTTAAAAGTCCGGTGACGTTATCGCCAATAGTGGGCGGTTCTAAATCTGGGGTACATGCTCTGGAGATGATCGAACAGCTTGATAGATCGTTGGACTTTCATGATGTCGGCCTGCCTGTCGCCGATCGCATCAAGCCGCGAACGGCGGTCATTGAGTCCATCTGCCACCGTCAAGAAGCTGACCTCTGCATGATCCCCCTTAAGCATAGAAGCGACGATGCTCTACGGGTGAGCTACAAGATCTCCCGAAAGTAACCTAACGAGTCGCTTCCGCCCACCTCAAAAGCGCCGTCCTGCAGTCCCCCCTAATTACAGCGGAATCTTGAGAGGCGCTTTTGTGATCAGAACGCTTGCTTCTGAAGCGTTCTGCCGGCTTCCGTTTTGACACGTCCGCCCGTCCGGACATAGAATCCCGGCCAGGAGGTTCGACGGATCATGAAACTTTCCTACAAGCTTTCGACGCTGTTCCGCATACCCACGGCCGCCGAGGCCGAGGCGGAGGGAGACTGGGTGAACCTGGTCAAGGCGCTTTCGATGACCCAGGACTCCGCGGAGATGGACCGCCTGGCCGCCGCACTCGGGAAGGTCGCCAACAAGGAGGCCGTTCCGCCGCTGATCAAGCTCGTTCTCGACGGCTTCGAGAAGGCCAAGCGGATCGAAAGCCAGGTCCGGGAAGCTTCCCTGGATCCCATGGCGGCCCTCGCGGAAAGGCTGCGCACCCAGACCGGCGTGTTCACCGTCGGCTACCGGCCCGACCAGGTCGAAAGCCCCATCTCCCGTCTCAAGCTCGAAGCCGAGCGCCATTTCAACCGCAAGAACGCGGCGCTCGACGCGATCGTCCGGCTCGGTGCCGAGGACGCTCTCCAGGCCGTCATCGACGACCCCTACGACTTCCGACGAGCTTCGCCGGAGCCTCAAGTCCAATATGGAATACTTTATCTCCCAGCGCGCCGCCCGGAATGGATCCGTCTAGGAGCCAACGCATCATGAACGAACGGCCCAGCCAACCAGCCCGCTCATCAAACCGGAATTCCCCCGCTCGGCGAAATACGACCCGGACTGGATGATGGACAACCAGATGGGGCCGAACGCCCTCTGGCTGATGGAGTGGCTGTGCGAGGCCCTGCCGCTCGCCCCCGGCATGCGCGTCCTGGACCTGGGCTGCGGCAAGGCCATGACCAGCATCTTTTTGGCCCGCGAATTCGGCGTCCAGGTCTACGCCGCGGACCTCTGGATGAGTCCCGATCACAATTGGCGGCGCGCCGTCGAGGCCTCGGTCGCCGACCTGGTCTGCCCGATCAAGGCCGAGGCCCACGCGCTTCCCTTCGCGCAGGGGTTCTTCGATGCGGTGGTCTCCGTCGACGCCTACCAATACTTCGGCACGGACGAGCTCTACATCGATTATCTCTCCCGCTTCGTCCGGCCGAACGGCTCGCTGGGCGTCGTCGTGGTCGGCCTCATGCAGGAGACAGGCTCGAAGCCCCCCGCCCACCTCACCGAGCCGCAGTCGAACGGCAAGGTGTTCTGGGAAAGCTCCTGCCGCAGCTTCAAAACGGCGGAGTTCTGGCGCACCCTCTGGTCGGGCAGCCCGATGGCGGCCGACGTCGCCGCCGCCACGCAGCCGGACGGCTGGCGTCACTGGCGGGATTTCGAACGGGCCCTCTCGGCCGCGGGCAAGAATATCTTCCCCTCGGACGCCGAGGCGCTGGACAAGGACCAGGGGAGATATCTGGGCTTTATCCGCCTGACCGCGCGGCGAACGGACGCCATCGCGGAAGACCTCTACGATCCCGCCCTGGGAGCCAAGGTGGGCGTGGACAAGTGAGGGCTCGCGCCCCCCAAACAAGGAGACACCCCATGAAAAAGCTCACCACCGTCCTGGTCCTGGCGATCCTCACGATCGTCCTTCTGCCCGTTCGACCTCCGGCCCTGCACGACGTTCTGTTTCAAGAGCAACGGGGAGTGGATCTTCGGCCGGAACTACGATTTCGAGACCGAGGCCGGCCTGATCTTCGTCAACAAGCGCGGCGTGGCCAAGACGGCCTTGCTGCAGCCGGGGACCGTGGGCCAGCCGGCCAAATGGGTGTCCGCGTACGGCAGCGTCACGTTCAACCAGTTCGGCCGGGAATTTCCCCTGGGCGGGATGAACGAGGCCGGCCTGGTCATCGAGCTCATGTGGCTGACCCCGACGGAGTACCCCAACGCCGACCGGCGTCCGACGCTCCGCGAGCTCCAGTGGGTCCAGTATCAGCTGGACACGGCGGCGACCGTCCAGGACGTCATCGCCAGCGACAAGGCCATCCGGATCGAGGTGAACGAGGGCACGCCCATCCATTTCCTGCTCTGCGACCGCAAGGGCGGCGCGGCGGCCATCGAGTTCCTCGGCGGCCGGATGCGGGCCTACACGGGCCAGGACCTTCCCGTCAAAGCGCTGACCAACAGCACCTACGAATATTGCCTGGACTTCCTCGAGCTCTCCGGCGCGAACGAGGCCCAGCCCTCGTTCACAAAGGCGGACAACTCCCGGAGACGATTCGTCTATGCCGCCAAGGGGATCGAGGCCTGGGACGCCAAGGCCTCCGGGGACCCCGTGGGCCATGCCTTCGGGATCCTCGACAAGTGCGATCTCCCTCACAGCAAGTTCCGCATCGTCTACGACGTCAAGGCCGGGATCATCCACTTCCGGACGGCGTCGACGCCCCGACGTCCGCACGATCGACTTCAGGAAGTTCGATTTCTCGTGCGGCACCCCGGTCAAGATGCTCGACATGCTCGCCGATCTCGAGGGCGACGTCACCGGCCGGTTCCAGGACTATCCTGGGAGGCGAACTACAACCTCATCAAGAAGGCCTTCTCGGAAACGGGCTTCCTGAAGAACACGCCCGAGCTGACGCTGACGATCCTGGCCAAGTACCCGGACGGCCTGCGCTGTAAATAGGAATAAGACGTACCCCGACACGAAATAGCACAAATTATTGCGGAGATGCATGAAAGTGTAAGGATTTTAAATAATAAGGTAAAGATTCCCCTTCTGTGTGAGCGCATTAGCGATTGACCGGTGGACTCCGGATCCAAAGATCGGAGGTTCGAATCCTCTCAGGCACGCTCTCTGATTCCCTTATTTATCAGTAAGATTCGATGATTTCGTCCTTTAACAAATAAACCCGTATTTCCAGCAACAAACAACCGATTTTTGGCACGTATTGGTCACACGGCGGACATCCATCCCCAGATCCCCATGCTTGATGGACCTGATTCGGGCGCACGTTTTGCGGTAACTTTGCTTTGTCAGTTTAAGCAGCTGTATTATCTTGCTAGGAGGGTAATATGGGACACGATTATAACTGGTGCTATTACGTGGTCGGATCCATAGATATCTTGGGTCAAAAGGAATCCCTTCGAGAACTTAAGACTGTTCCAACCTGTGAACAAGCTGAAGACAGTTTCATTCGTTCACATGCGGAGACTATCGGTACCATTGAGACCTTTAGGGCAGGATTCAGGAGCTACTTTGAAAAAAATATGGAGGATGATGATCCGCACGTGAACGTAAGCGACGACAAGAAGGCAAAATTTTATGAGATGAGAAAAAGTCAGAAGATATACTACCAATTCTTTTCTGACAGTACAATTGTGTCTACTCCACTCCAGACCGAGGACTATCATTCCAGGGCAATTAATAGTGTTTATGCAATGCTGGTGGCTTTTGGAGGCATGCAACTTATCTCGATATCTGAAAAGAAACCCCTAAGAATGGGCGTAGAAATAGGCCTTGCGACAGAATTGGCCGATGGGGATATTTATGGGCCTGCAATAGCAGAGGCGTATAGATTGGAAAGCGAAGTCGCCGAATATCCCAGGATCGTAATTGGGAGCGAATTCCTGAATTATTTGCTTAACTTATCAAATATGACTGAGCAAATATCGGGTCAGGATAGAGATGATAAAGAATATTGTAGAAGAATGGCAGATTTATGTTTGAGCATGACCTGTAAAGATCTTGATGGGATGACGATCTTTGACTATTTGGGGGATGAATTTCGAAACAGGAATCTAAAGAAAGGGGATTTTGAAATTATAACAGGAAGAGCCAGGGACTTTGCTAAACAAGCCTACTTACATTATAGGGATAAAACTGAGAGAAAACTTGCACTAAGATATTTTCTATTGCACAAGTATATTGAAACAAGAATAGCGAATTGAAGATAGGAGAAGGCAGGAGTATGGCGAATTCGCTCGGTGTGAACTATCTATCCTGATATGAACCAACCCTCTAGTTCCTTTTTAAGACTATCTCGTAGGTCGAGAGGGTTGTCGTATTCGATGTAACGGTAGGGGGCAAGGTCAAAATGGACTTTGTTCGAGGGCTTAGAGCCGGACCCCTTATGGAAAGTCAGAAAGAATGGGATTCCCCTTGCTTTAGCATATCCGACTTCACAATATACGTTCGGTCGTTCGTCACTGAGGTCGGCGATAACTAAGCGACTCTGTTCGATTTCACGGAAAACGCGAGCCTGAATGTCGAAACTAGCTCCGTGCTGTTTGTCCACACGACGAGGGGATAACGAGGTGTCCGGATGGCCCATATTGAATTGGTCGATGGCCTCCTCTATCGCTTTATAAACACTATCAAGCGTTTTGCTTTCCCTGAAGGACATTGCGATGAAGACTTGCCCCATGCGTTTGTCAAAGTCACACTTGAAAACATTCCATAGTATGCAAGGATCGGTTGGAATTGGTAGGTCAGCTGCACCGACGCGATCGAACCACTGCGCAAAATCGCGGAGCCACCGTTCAGCGCGACATAGACGTTCAGCTTCAGTGTTTGCACCCTTGGCGGGATCAACTTTCGAATGGCGTGTGTAGATCTCTGTAGCAACGGGAAGGAAAGCGTAAGAATGCACGAATCTTTCGTGTTGAGGCCGCAACGCAATCGCCAATTCATACAGCGGATCGAATAGCTGACCAGCTTCGGTTTCCATTTCCTCCTGCTTAGCCTTGGCAATTCCGCCGGGACGTAGCATGGCGCCTGCAGCCGAATGCAGGCGGGTTAGCGGTGTCGTCCCCATAGCCTCATAAAACCCTTTTGGCCAGCCCTTTACCCGTTCATGGATTATTCGTGTTAAATAAACTTGAGGATCCTCGCTGAACCGTTCAGCTGCAGCACCGTCGTCGCGCATAAGCACGGTAAGACTATGTTCGGAAGCGATTGGCAGGGCCTTGCTATTAATCAGATTAAAGAGCATGGCTTCAGCTAATTCGTCATCCTCAGGGCGTGTAGATTCGAGGACAATGAAACAGAACGGCGCTGTACTAAAATCCCTGAAAGAGGCTGAGCGTTTCTGCTCTTCGGATAGCCGACTTGCGGCTTCAAGCCGGTGATTTCCGTCTATGCGATGAATTCGCGAGAAATTGTCAGCGCGCAGAGCTCCGAGATTGACAGATATACGATAGGCTTTATCGTTCGGCGAAGCCCGTCTCTTAGAATAGGGAACAACAGGATCAAGGGCTCCATTGCTCCGCAGGCTTAGCACAATTTCTGGAAAGAAACGATAACGCCCCTTGTTTAGAAACCTCTTAATATCCTCTACGTGCTGCTCATCCAGTTGGCGCTGATAGCCGGTCCCGAGGCCGTCTTTTTCGCCCTGGTATTGCATTGCCACCGATACCTCAGCGAGATCGCGCATGTCCCCGAATCCGCGGATGACCTTGAACGTTCCCAGAACATTTTCTTGGAGCAATCCTTCAAAAGAAATAGTCCGCCTTTCGCGACTCATTTTATAATCACCTTTCTGGTCCCGAGAATCATAGCCTCGACCTCCTCACGCGCAGAATCAAGGCACTTCACGGCTTTTCTTAAAGCCTCAAGCGCGCTTAGTTCGGGCATCGGCATAGGGCTGTTGTTCTCGAGCCGGAAGATAGGGAACGCGCACCTGCATTAGATTCTCGGTATACATGCGTTGTTTTACCGCCCCGACCCGGTTGAACTGGACCAAATCGAGGAAGAAAGGCGTTTGGATCAGCATGCAACATAACCAGGAAGCATTGGCTCAAGGATCCCGGTCTTTAGCCTCCAGACCTGGTATTCCGGACTGGTAATTGCGTCAGCGGGGACTTCCGGAACGATGCCGAGCGAACCGACGTTGCAGCGGGTAGGATTGTGAAAGAACCAGTCCTTTCTAATCCGCTTATAGGGAGCATTGAAGGTCCGCCCCCTACTGCGCGAGCTCAAGAACACACCTGCTTTGTTGTTGACTCCGTAGAACCGGCCACTCATTTTCTGGCTCTTCTGAAGGACGGACCAATTCCGTTGCGTCCTCTAAGAAATCGCCCATCTTGCGGAATGAGGGACATGCTAAACGAAAATCAGCCGCCCTGCCAGACTTAGCGTCCCATGCCGATATATCCCCGAAGCTCAGGATGAAAGTCTTTGAGTGGATAATATCCCGTACACATAAGTTCTGGTAGATCTCGACCAGCCGACGATTAAGAGTGCTTATTGGATCCAACAGAGCTTCGCGCGCCACATCAACCTCTTTCTGAGCTTCTAACCAAGAATCCACAATGAGCCTTTGTACGTTGATGTCGGGCAGCGGAATCTCGATTCTCTCGAGTTCAGAAGGTTGGACTCGCTTCCTGCCGCTCGCTCCACTTATGAGGCTGTTTATCTGCCTCTGGAACGCCGATGTGCGGAAGAGCAGCTTTATATATTGCGGAAGAGCAATGTCTGGACGAACGTGATATACGGGGTATTCACTGCTAACCGCGGCTTTCGGGATCTCAGGAGGAACGACCCCAATTGCCCCGTTCCGCACATCGATCTTCGAATAGACCACATCACCGGTACTGCAAAGAAAGAGTTTCCCCTTGAAAGATTCGATACTAATATCCCTTTTCTCCATTTCACCATCGAAGTGAAGAGATAACAGCGCCAATCCGGAGTGGCCGATGAGTCCTTTATCTAACACGTTAATCCTGCGCACCAAGGCTGATGAAAGGGGTTTGATGATTGATTCTGGCCAAGCCCAGCGTACCCTGAAAAAGGAATTGACACTCCAGCGACGGAAATCGTTAAAACGTACGGCAAAAGCTCTGGCTACGATCGGCTCAGTCACTTTGGTGCCCCGCCACAACGAAGTTCTTCGGGTCCTTCTTGAATCGGTTAAAGAGCTCAAGCGTGGTCAATTCAACATCATCCGGCTTGTACTCATTCGGGACGAGTTCGTTTGGGACGCGGTCGGTCTCGCCGGTCGCAGTGATGCCAACCCTCTCTGCCTCATATAAGAAGATAAGATAAGAAAAGCGCTCTTGAGAAGCGCGCGCGATTCACGCTCAATGCGTGCCTCCATCCCCCTTACGTAATCGCGGCCTTCTTTTTTTAGCGGCTTTATCCGCTCCGCGTCGCTCGCTTCTTTGGCGCTCTTAATCGCCGTCTCGATATTCTTCATCCGATTAGTCATTTCTGGCGCGAGCTTAGCCCGAGTTTCCGAGAATGCGGCGGCCATTTTGGAGTTAAAATCTTCTTGTTCCTTTTGTTTGAACTTTTGCATAAAAAGTATAGAAGCCTTCACCGAGGCTCCAGATGAGATAAACCTGTCTGGAGGGAGAGAAACGACCGCGCGGATGTAACCCACGATTTCGCCAGAACTCGCGAACATAGGCAAGAGACGGATTGTTAAAAACCGCTTTCAGGAAGACACGATGCCCAGCCGCCCTCCGGGTTCCAGAGATCGAGGCGGAAACGTCAATGAATCGGAGTTCGGGTCTTGATCTTTTCCGACTGACCCCCTCGTGACCTTAGGTAGAGCAAATAGCTCCGCTATTGGTTTATTTATGGCGGCGAGAACCCGAGCAAGAGCCTCCTTGTAGGGTGTGCCATATATTGTCGCGTACTCGCGTTCGACGTCACTCCGGTAATGTTACTTGATCCTCCTGAATCTTGTCTGACGCTTCGACATATGCTCCGAAGGGCGGACTCGTAAGACATATCAAACAGACCTCACAAAGATCCCACTTGACATTAAGGAAACCATCATGATGGTGTACGCCGCCATGACCGTCGCCATGCATAATCATATTCATCTTGCTTGTTCAGCCATCCGGTGGATTCCGTCCGTGCCATAAATGCACCTGTTCGCTAGCGTCCATAAGCGCGAGTTCTTTCGGGAGTGGTCGAGGGTCGCTTGGATTTCGTCAGAACTCGTCACTTCGTAAGGTGGCTTTCTTTCCGGCCACCAGCTGCTTATCCCCTCGATTTTAGCCCTGAAATCTCTTATTGGCGGTCGGCGTCAGCCAGGATCTGCTGACGTACAATCTCAAAAAGCGTATTAAGAACCCACGGAGGCCGCTTGCCGGATCACAAATGCTTTCCCCTTCCTTCGGGTCCACCATGCGCACATGAATTCTACAATGGGCGTGGATAAAGAACTGACCAGATTCACCACGGAAAGTCTTACCCAAGAATCTCTCAAATGCGATTCCCTTGATATCCTAGCTAGTGTCGGAGAGATTATATTTCTCCAGAAGGCGAACGATCTCGATTCCGGTTGCGGGCTTAAGGCTCAGCTTTTCGTCGGATTCGAATATTCGGTCGCTCGCATAGTGCTTCTTCGTCTTTTGAAATCGTTCTTCAAGTCAATTACGCCAAGTTCGTCTTCTAAAACTTAACCTAAAGAGGTTTTGGTACTTGCGCTTTGCCTTCGAGCTCCCCGTTCAACAAATACTTTCATAAAGAGTATTTTGGCGATCTCATCAGGCCGCGACGGATCTCACTTCTCCCGGTTGCGTATCACATTGTAACATTGATGAAGTACGCAGTCGGCGAATTCGTCCTCTTTGAACACCTTAAGTTGCGTTAGCAGGTTTTCAACCTGTAGGTCCTATCATTCGGCGTGGGGGATGTTTGATATCTCATCATAATTCGGCATACGCCGCGTGTCATCGACTTTCCAATATTTTGTTTCACGGTGGTTATGAGTCACAAAGAACTTCGCATGTTCATATTGTGCGTAGTTAGCGCCTTGTGCATAGTCTTTGAGTGATATGCTAACGTTATCTGCTTTGCATTCAACGACTATAAAGGCGTGCTCCTGCGTTGCCTTTGCAGCTGGCGTCCGCCAGATCAGGAAATCGGCGCGGGCTTGGGCAGAACCTCGGCCCGTCACAGAGGTTTCTTCATCGATCTGGTCGAGAGAATAACCATATTCTTCAGTAAGTACAAGAAGTAGTTCTTGTCGAATACGCTCCTCAGGGGTTAATTGAACCCATGCCTTGCGAATTGGGCTGAAGATCTGGTTGTCTCGGATTTGAATCCGGTCATGGTCAACTTCTTGATAGGATCGGGGTTCTGCTTTCTTTCTAGCCATGTGGCCTCCTGATGGCGTTCTGGCTCGGCAGGTCATAACTCGCATCAGATCAGTATCGCCTGGCCGGAGATAGATACACCTTTTCTATTTATAGAATCCCTCGGGCACCAGACCCAGCTTATTAATGCTTCCGTTTACGGATTCTAGGCACTCATGGACTCTTAAGATCTCTTCGTAATCCCAATACTTCAATTTGTCCCTTAATTCCTTAACGTCCGATGCATGACCTCTTATTGACCTGCCCCCTAACATTGTGCCAGCCCTAGAGTGAACTTTCCGACCACATGCGCCTCCGGCGCCGGCGGCCTGTATCCCAAAGAGCTGTGCGGCCTGATGCGATTGTAAACCCTCGCCAGGCCTCCACAAGCACTTTCGCCTCCTCCAGCATATCCAGGACTTCTCCGTTCAGAAGCTCATCCCGCATTTTGCCATTGAACGATTCTATATAGCCGTTCTCCCAGGGGCTCCCGGGTTCTATAAACAGCGTCGCCACATCAAGGCGGTTCAGCCACTTTCGGACAGCCTTAGCCGCGAACTCCGGGCCGTTGTCGGATCGAATGTGTTCGGGCACGCCTCTCCGGAGGAACAGTTCGTAGAGCTGGTCGAGAACGTCGCCGGATCTGATCCTCCGGGCCACATGGAGCGCCAGGTATTCCCTGGTGTATTCGTCGATGATGGCCAGGATCCGCAGTGGCCGTCCGTCAGACGTCCTCTCCATCACCAAGTCGTAGCTCCAGACATGGTCCTTCCTCTCGGGCCGAAGACGGATACAGGATCCATCGTTAAGCCATAAACGGCCCCGCTTGGGCTGCTTCTGGGGCACCTTGAGGCCTTCCCGCCGCCAGATGCGCTCCACTCGCTTGTGGTTGACCTTCCATCCGTCACCCCGCAGCAGCGCCGTGATCCGCCGGTAACCGTAGCGTCCATACTGCGTAGCCAACCTGATGATCTGGCCGACTAAACGCTCTTCGTCATCAGGGACCTTACGCTCGTGCCGCTGGGTCGAGCGCGGCTGTCCGATCGCCCGGCAAGCCCTCCGTTCCGAGATGCCCATCACGTCACACACGGGTTCGACGGCCCGGCCTCTCTTGGCCGGGCTCAGAAGTTTCCCCGGTTACCCTCTTTCAGGATGGCGTTGTCCAGAGATAGGTCCGCCACAAGCTTCTTCAGCCTCGCGTTCTCTTGCTCGAGCTCCTTGACCCGCTTCGCCTGGTCGACCCTCATCCCGCCGTACTCCTTACGCCAGCGGTAATAGGTCTGCTCGGATACACCCAGCTTGCGGCAGACCTCGGCGACCGGGTTCGATTGGTTAAGAAGAACTTCCGCCTCCCGGAGCATGGTGATGACCTGCTCCGGAGAAAATAGTTTCCTCGCCATATCGACCTCCCTCGATCCAGCAAAATCTTATCACAAGGGCTGGATCCCTGTGAGGGGGTCAGGTCAAATTCTCGCCTCAACGTGCAACTCGGAAAGACGTGGGCGGGCTATCAACTAACTCTAATAAGGTTTGCCATTAACTTTTACCAAAGGGTCTTCTGGAGAAACGTTTCTTTCTAGACGCGGGACAATTGACATCAGGATGAACCCGGCGATATCATCCTGCCGGCATGGGGAATACCGGTTGGCCGCCCCGGAGGAACCAAAGAGGAGAGAAGTAAGTTGCCCACACAGCGCTATTCAGTCACGCAACCACATGTCGAAACGCTATTCGCTTGGATCAAGTCTGGCGAGATCGCAATCCCAGAAATCCAACGTCCATTCGTATGGGATGCTGTCATGGTTCGGGATTTTCTGGATTCACTTTTCCAGGGATTTCCTGTGGGCTACCTCATTGCCTGGCGGAATCCTGACGTAAAGCTGAAGGATGGAAGTTCCTCAAGCGGAAAAAGAATACTCATTGACGGCCAGCAGCGGGTGACCGCTCTTATGGCGGCAATATTAGGGCATGAGCTAGTTAACAAGGATTACAAACGAGTTAGAATCCGCGTCGCCTTTCACCCGATTAAGAAAATATTCGAAGTATCCAACCCTGCTATCGTCAAGGATTCGGTATGGATCCCTGATATCTCAACGGTCTTTGATCCCCATACAAGCCTTTTTCGGCTCGTGAAAGATTATTGTGCCCGCAATCCAGAGGCCTCGCAGGAATCGATTTCAAATAGTCTTGAAGCACTCAAGGCGATCACCAGCAACCAAATAGGACTTATTGAGTTGTCTTCTGATCTTGATATAGAAACAGTTACAGAAATCTTCATTCGTGTTAATTCAGAAGGTGTCCCCCTCAGTCAGGCCGATTTTGCGATGTCAAAAATCGCAGTAAATGAGAAATTTGGCGGAAACCTCTTGAGAAAAGCAGTTGACTACTTCTGTCATATGGCGGTAACCCCTGATTTCTATCAAACGGCCAAGGAAGATCCGGATTTTAGAGCCAGTGATTATAGTCAAGCTATGGCTTGGCTCCGGAATGAAACCGATGATCTGTACGATCCATCATACGGGGACCTTCTCCGCGTAGCTTTTACATCGGAATTCAAAAGGGGGCGGCTCCAGGATCTTGTCGCGCTTCTGTCGGGCCGAAACTTTGAAACTCAACAGTTCGAAGAGAAGATAGTAGAAGAGTCTTTTACATCTTTGAAGAGAGGCGTCTTACGCTTCATGAACGAAACCCACTTTAAACGCTTTTTGATGATTCTCCGCTCATGTGGGTTCGTCGATGAATCGCTCGTTGGATCTCAGAATATCGTGAATGTCGCTTACACACTTTACTTGACTCTTCGCGAGCAGGGCATTCCTGACGCGGATATAGAAAGGATCGTAAGAAGATGGTACGTAATGTCCATATTAACCGGGCGATACTCTGGAGCAGCGGAATCAGATATTGATTACGATATCAAGCAGGTCCACTCACAGGGTGCCGAAGGATATCTTGATACGCTAATTAGAGGCGGCCTTTCCGACGCCTATTGGGAAGCATCCCTGCCTCAGAATATGGAGACCTCCTCAAGCATCAGCCCATATTTCCGGCTTTTCAAAGCGGCTCAGGTAAAGATGAATGACCTAGGTTTCCTGTCTCGGGATATTACGGTCCGCGAGCTTATCCAGCTGAAGGGAGATGAACACCATATCTTCCCAAGAGGCTTTCTGAAGAACACTCTCTCAACAAAGGTCAGTATAACGAAATCGCCAATCTTCATTGTCGCCCAGAGCGAGATCAATATTGCCATGGGCGAAAAGGAACCCAAGGTCTATCTCTCCCAGGTACTAGAGCAATGTAATGGGGGCAAGAAGTGTTATGGCAATATCGTTGACACCAAAGCTTTCCGAGAGAATCTTTAAAATGCACTGCATCCCTCTGAAAATATCGCAGAGTGGGATAGATGATTACCCTAGTTCTTGCTCGCCGTCGGGCAGCTGATGGCGCAAAAGATTAAGGTCTGGTTCGAGAGGCTATGACTCGAATCGCCGAGTGGCGAAAAAGGCCTAAGCAATTCCATAGCGCGGACCTTAAATAGCAGGTATACCGAAGGTGCTCCCGCCCAACTGGCGAGCGCATGACGATTCCCGACTCTGCTTATGTAAGAAGGCCGCAAGAAAGTCGAGACTCCCGAAAGTGGGCCTTCTGCATGTCGCTCAATATACAATAAATAAGCAGGCGAAGTGTTGGACTCCGGATCCAAAGGCCGGAGGTTCGAATCCTATCAGGAACACTCGCGTGTTTCGGCTGCCGCAATAAGCCCTGGTTCCAAACAAAGCGTCGGAACGCCGGTCATCAACATCATCGGACGCCAACTCGGGGTGCCCGCGCTGTCCACACAAAACTCGATTTTTGCATCCTTCGGCCTGTCCCTCACTTATCCGCGATCCTCGGAGCCTTGATCTGGCCGTCTATGACCAGCCTGGCCGGCTTCCCCGCGGCGTCCTTCTCGAAGACGATGGTATGCTCCTCAGCCAGCTCGAAGAAGCGGGTCGGCGACTCGGAGAAGAGCTCGGTCTTCCATTCCCCGTCCTTGATATAGAGCGTTTCTCCTTCCAGGGCGATGGCGAAGACTTTGCCCGGGCGCATCTCGTATCGCCCCGTCAGGAGGGCCAGCTCGCTCGCCGGTACCGGGACGACGGTCCGCTCCACGGGCTTGTAGACCGGCCAGCCGTACTCCCGGGCGATGGCCCGCAGCAGCCCATCCGCCAGCCCCCCGCCCCGCTCCCCGTTGGTCATGATCACGGCCCCCTGGCCTTGCTCGAGGAACGCGGTCATCTGGCACCTGAAGCCCTCGTTGGAGCCGCCGTGCCCGAAGTGCGCGGCCCGTCCGAAGCCTTGGACGGAGAGTCCCAGTCCGTAGCCGCCCTTCACGGCCGTCGTCATCTGCCGGGCCTTGTCCTGCGAGAGGACCGCGGAATCGCCGCGCGTTCCCTTGCGGATCTCGAGGAGGAAGCGGGCCAGGTCGGACGGCGTCGTCCACAGCCCGGCGGCGGCCATCTCGGGATAGGTGTGCCCGCGGCCCGGAAGGGGCTTGCCTTCCGGGTCGTGCGCCGACGCGGCCGAGCCGCGGAGCCGGTCCGGAAGCGGTTGCTCGTAAGTGCTGTCGGCCATGCCCAGGGGCTCGAGGACCAGCTCGGAGAGCAGCGCCGGGAAGGGCTTTCCGGCCGCCTCCTCCATCAGGAGCTGGGCGACCGTGAAGCCGCCCCCCGAATAGCGCCATATGCTCCCCGGGAGGACGTCGACGAGGACGGCCTTGCTGTTGGCCGGCTTTTCGCCGCTCAGGACCTGCACGGTCGTCGGAACGGGGGTGCCGGCCGGATAACCTCCGAAGCCGGACACGGTCAGCCCGGCCGTATGGCTCAACAGGCGCCGCAAGGTGACCGGCTCCTTTCGGGTGAACTCGTTTTCGGGGACCTTCCAGGATTTGAGCTTGACGTTGACGTCCTCGTCCAGGACGAGCTTGGCCTGTTCGACCAGGCGCATGGCGGCCATGGCGGCCACGGACTTGCTGATGGAAGCGGCCTGGAACAGGGTCTTCTCCGTCACGGGAGCCGGCGATCCGGCCTCCAGGACGCCGTAGCCCTTGGCCCAGGCGATCTTGTCGCCGTCGATGACGGCGACGCTGACGCCCGGGACATTCAAGGCCGCCATGCGTTCGGCCAACGACATCTCGGGCACCGGCCGGCCGGCGATGACGATGCCCGGCAGAAGCCCCTTTTCGATCCGGGCTGCCCGGGCTGCGGCCGCCGACGGATCCGCGACTTGGGCGGCTGGGGAGGCTGCCCCCGCGTCCGCCGTGATCGTGACCGCGACGATCAGGATCGAGAGAACGGTATGCCGAAGGCCTGTTGATCTCATGAATCACCTCGCCGGTAGAATGGGGCGAATGCGGGTTCGCTCTCTCAATTATACCGAGCCGGGCCGGGAAAGGTTCCCCTTCGGGATCGCCAGGTCCGTTGACATCCCTTTTTCCCTTGGATACGATTCGCATCGCCCTACGGGAGAAGGACATGAAAAAAACCGTCGGCCGGGGCCGCCCATTCGTCAGGGCCGGAGTCCTTCTCCTCGCGGCGGGGGCCCTCTCCGCCGCGGCTCCCCAAGCCGATCTGGCCATCCGCCGGGCGCGCGTTTGGACCGGCGATACGAAAAAGCCATGGGCCCAGGCCGTCGCCGTGGCGGGTGGGCGCATCGCGGCGGTCGGCACGGACGGCGAGATCGCGGCCTGGATCGGTCCTTCGACGCGTGTCATCGACGGGCGCGGCGCCGCCGTTATTCCCGGCTTGATCGACGCCCATTTCCATCTCCTCGACCTCAGCACGACGGGCGGCGACGTGCCCCTGAACCTGCGCTTCATAGCCGGCCGCGAGGAGCTCGGCGATCTCCTGAAGGACCACGCCCGCACGGTTCCCGAAGGCGCCTGGATCTTCGGAGAAGGCTGGGACGAGCGGAAGTGGGGCGGAGAGCCGCCGTCCAAGGCTTGGATCGACGGCGCGACCCCGCGCCACCCCGTCTGGCTCCTGAGCGCGCGCGGCGATTCCGGCTTGGCCAACTCCGCGGCGCTTCGCGAAGCCGGGATCGGGCCGGAAACGGCGGAACAGCCCGCCTCGGGGATCGTTCGTGACCGGGGCGGCGAGCCCACCGGCCTCATCCGCGGCGGCCCCATGTGGCTCATGGACCGGGTCTTCGCCGATAAGGCTTTCGGGGCCGCGGGCCGGGAAGCCGAAGAGACCATGGGCCGCCTGGCCGCCCTGGGCGTGACGTCCGTCCAACACACCGGCAATTGGCAGGAGCTCCTCGTATTCCAGCGTCTTCGCCGGATGGGCCGGCTGAAGACGCGGATCTACGCCGGCGTCCCTCTTCCCGCCTGGGTCCGGATGCGGGACTACGTCGCCTCATACGGCCGGGGCGACGACTGGCTGCACTGGGGGGCCCTCAAGCTTTTCAAGATGACCTGGACGCCGCTCCCGGCGATCGACCGGGCGGGCCGGCTGGATCGCTGGGCCGTGCAGCCTTCGGCCGACGAGGTTTACGGCTGGTTCGCCGGAGCCGCCCGGGCCAACCTCCAAACGATGGTCCACGCCGGCGGCCTCGAGATCCTGCGGATCTACGAGCGCGTCCGGAAGGAGCTCGAGCCCAAAGACCCGAGATTCAGGATCGAGCATGCCCACGACGTGCCGCCGGACTGGATCGCCCTTTACGCGTCGGCGGGCGTGATCGCCAGCGTGCAGCCTCCTCTTCTGGCCCATTTCGATGACCGGACCGGGGCCGGGGCCGCCCCGCCGCGGCATCTTTTCCCCTGCCGCGAGCTCCTCGATGCCGGAGTCAGGATCGTGTTGGGGACCGACGCCGTCACGGCCTCGCCCCTGACCTCTCCGTTCGAAGTGCTGGCCGAAGCGGTCGAGCGGCCCGGGCCCGACGGACGGCGAATGACCCTGGAGCAGGCCCTGGCCGCTTATACGCGGGATGCGGCCTATGCCGAGTTCGCGGAGGGCGTCAAGGGGACTCTCGAAGCCGGCAAGCTGGCCGATCTCGTCCTGCTCGAAGAGGATATCTTCGCGGCGCCGGCCGCGGAGCTGCGCCGGGCCCGGGTCCGGTTGACGATCATCGACGGACGCATCGCCTACGGCGCCGATAGCCTCGACGGCCGCTATTGAGCCGCGTCGCTCTCCGAGAGCTTCGACGTCAGGAAAATGTGGCTCAAGATCCCCAGCATGGCCGCGAAAACGAGCATCCCGCCCGCCACCCGGTAGGCCGTCGTGTAGGCTCCCGTGGCGTCGGCGATCATCCCGGCCAGGTTGGGCCCGAAGACGCCCCCGACGCCCCAGGCCGTGAACAGGATGCCGTAGTTCAGCCCGAGGTTCTTGGTCCCCCAGTAATCGGCCGCCGTGGCCGGGAAGAGGGACAGGCACGAGCCGTAGTTGAAGCCCACGAGCGCGGCGCCGAAGAGGAAGCCCGTCGTGGTCGAGAACTGGTCGAAGAAGAACATGATCGTGGCCTGGAGCAGGAAGACGCTGATCATGGCCGCGGCGCGGCCGATGATGTCGGACGCCAGCCCGGCCAGCACCCGGCCTCCGGCGTTGAAGACGGCCATCAGCGCGACGAAGACGAATCCGGCCTTGATCGCCCCGCCCGATTGCGTCGAGACGATCTTGGCGATGTGGCCGATGACCATGAGGCCGGCCGTCGCCCCGCAGGCGAACTGGACGTAGAGGGACCAGAACCGGGGCGTCCGGACCATCTCCCGCCAGGTCGCGTCGGAGAGCGGCGGGGCCGTTTTCTTCTTCTTCAGCTTCACGGGCGCGGCGCTCTTGCGGGCCTCGCCGGGCTTGGGATTGACCAGGAACTGCGCCGAGATCCCGGCGACGACGAGGAAAACGAAGCCGAGCGTCCGGAAGGCCCCGGCGATCCCCTGCGAAGCGAGCAGGGCCTTGGAGAGCGGCGCGATATAGACCGGGGCCAGCCCGAAGCCGGCCACGACGATGCCGGTGATGAGGCCCTTCTTCTCCGGCCCGAACCACTTGACCGCGGCCGGCGTCGCGGCCGCGTATCCCAGTCCGATCCCCGTTCCGGACAGGATGCCGAAGCCGACGATGAGCGGCCAGCTCCGGTCGGCCGCGCCCCAGGCTCGACGACGACGAGCCCGAGCCCGCACAGGACGGCCCCCGCCGTGGCGATGACGCGCGGCCCGAGCTTGTCCTGCAGGCGCCCGGCCGGGACCATGATCAGGGCGAAACAGGCGATGGCGATGGTGTAGGGCAGGGTCGCCGCCGTCCGCGTCCAGCCGAAACCGCCGCCCGCGACCGGTTCCGTGAGCTGCTTGCTGAACATGCTCCAGGCGTAGAGGATGCCCAGGGCGAGATTGAGGCCGAGCCCGGCCGTCGTGACCAGCCAACCCTTCTTGGACATGCGCGTTCCTCGTTGATCAGGTATCCGACATCTCACGGCGGGGTTCGTCGATGAGCCGGCGATAATAGTCCAGTACGGCGGGGGATGTCAAACGCGGGGACCCGTCGGGCTCGGGCTCCGGGAAAACAGGACATATTCACGTTGCCTTGACGGTCGGCCCCGTCCTCTTGACAACGGGAGTAAAGACCGCTTATTCTCCCGGGTAGATGCTCCCCGAAAGGGAGATCAAAATTCATGGTTCAAGGGGAAAATACATGAAAAAAGCGGTACTCGTCTGTGCGGCGGTCCTGGTCCTGGCGGCCCTCGTCTCGGCGCCTCTTAAAGCAGCCACGACGTTCAATTTTGGCGTCAAGGCTGGGGTGTCCTTCGCCAACAACCTGTGGAGCGATGATGATGGAACGGAGAAGGCGATCGTCCGGCCGACATTCGGCGCCTTTGCCCTCATCAACATCACACCGGCGATCGCCATCCAGCCCGAGCTCAACTACCTCGTGATGGGCGAGTGGTGGGATATCACGGACGGAACCGCCATCGAGGAGTTCGCCTATCTCCACATTCCCGTATTGCTGCGGGTCCGGCTCATGAAAGAGGGCAAGGTCGTTCCGTTCGTGTTCGCCGGACCGGCGGTGGGCATCCTGCTGAGCGCCAAGGACTCCGGCGACGACGTCAAGGAGTTCTTCAAATCCACGGACTTCGGAGCGGACCTGGGCGCGGGAGCGGAGTTCGCGTTCGGCAATATGAAGGCCCTTCTCGACCTGCGCTATTATCTGGGCCTGACCAATGCCTACTCATTCCCGATTTACAGCATGAAGAACAGGGGTTTCATACTCACGGCCGGGCTTCTGTTCTAGGAAGACCCCCGCTCCTGATCCTCGTTCTGGCGGGCGTGGTTCGCGCCGTACGCCCGGTGGGACGAGCCGCGTCCGGCGGTTGACAACCTCTTTTTCGTTGGATACGATTCGCAGTCGCCCTACGGGAGAAGAACATGAAAAAAGCTGTCGGCATCGTCGTTTCGATAGTCGTTTGCGAGCTCGCGGGCATCATCGGCTCCCTCTTCACAACGCCCTCCATACCCGGCTGGTACGCGGGCCTGACCAAGCCGTCGTTCAATCCCCCGAGCTGGGTCTTCGCCCCCGTTTGGACGGCCCTTTACGCCATGATGGGCCTGGCGGCCTGGCTCGTCTACGAGAAGGGTTTCAAACGGCCCGAAGTGAGAAAGGCCCTGGCGGTTTTCGCCGTTCAGCTCCTGCTGAACACGCTCTGGTCGATCGTCTTTTTCGGCGCCCACCAGATCTTCGGAGCGGTCGTCGTCATCGTCCTATTGGGAGTGATGATCCTGTGGACGATCCTGCTCTTCCGCAAGATCTCGAAGGCGGCCGCCTGGCTGCTCGTGCCCTACATCCTCTGGGTCAGCTTCGCCACGGTCCTGAACGTATCGATCCATCTCCTCAATCGCTGAGGCCAGGGAAGGCGCGGCGGGGTTCGTCAAGCGCCGGGACGGCGGCGACCGTCAGGCGATCCGGTCGCGATACACCGCGCGGACGTTGTTGAAATAGCCGAAAGCCTCGCCCTCGTACCAGTCGCGGCTGATGATGAGGCTGCGGTAGGGGCCGAAGCCCAGCCGCGAGGGATCGATGAGGATGGGGCTGTCCTCGGGGATCCGGGCGGCCATGAGCGTGCCGTCGAGGTAGTACTCGAGGCGGACATCCTGATCGCCCAGGCTGGGGTCGTCGGCCTTCGTCGCGATGTTGAGCCGGAAGGTGTGCCACTCGTCGAAGTCGATCGCGGCGAGCAGATCGTTCTCGACGATCTCCAGGTTGACGTTGCCGTACAAGCCGACCGCGAGGGCGCCCGGCCCGGCCATGTTCTTGAAGATGCCGAGCGTGCAGTACCAGCTCTTGCCCGGCGGCTGCTCCGGGATGGAGGTGTGGAGATTCAGGCCGATGAACGGGCGGGGGGCCGTGGACCTGGAGGAAAGCAACATGTCGGCGCTGAACGAGCCGAGATCGGCGAAGCCGAGCAGGGCCGGATTGGCGAGCTTGGCCTCCTCGACGCGCAGATCGCCGCAACGGAGCTCCAGGACGCGATCGGGGGCTGCGGGCATCCCGGCCGGCGGCGGAAGGGGAGTGAGCGCGGATTCGACGACGCGGGCCCCGGCGCCGGGGATCCAGAGCTTCGCGGCGAGCGCGCCGGCCGCGGCCAGATCGCGGTTGTCGAAGGTTTGAAAGTTGCCGTGGCCGTCGAAATCGTCGTAGAGCGAGCTTCCCGGCGCGAGCTCGTAGACCGGGTCGGTCGCGGGGGGCTCGGGGGGTTCCGGTGGAGCCGCAACTTCTTGGCACGCGCTGCCGAGCCAGGCCATGGCGCCTCCGGCGAGGCCCATGCGGATCGCTTCGCGCCGGGTCAGAAGGCACGCTCCGCCTCCCCCGGAGGTCCCCATTTTCAGGCTCCTTCGCGGCCCCAGTTCGGCGTCGGCGCGTTCCACGGGAACGTCTGCGTGTCGGCCAGCGGCAGGCTGACGGTGAAGGTCGTTCCGGCGCCCTCCCGGCTCTCGACGTTGATCTCCCCGCCGTGCATCTTCACGATCGAGCAGGCGATGGCCAGTCCCAGGCCCGTCCCGCCCTCGGTGTAGGTGCGGGCCTTGTCCACGCGGTAGAACCGGTCGAAGATGAAGGGCAGGTGCTCGGCCGCGATGCCGATGCCCGAATCGGCGATCGAGGCCGACGGCCTTGCCGTCCTGCCGGACGAGCGTGCACGCGATCCGGCCGCCGGCCGGCGTGTAGCGGACGGCGTTGTCGAGGATGTTGAGGAAGAGCTGCTTGAGCTTGGTCCGGTCGCCGCGGACCGTCATGCTCTCCATCGGCGCCGCGCTGAGCGTCTGCTCCTTGTCCTGGGCCAGGATGTCGATGTCCTGGACGAGCTCCGTGAGCAGGTCCGGCGACGTCGACGGTCTGGTACTCCATCGGCTCGGTCCCGGCGTCGCTGCGGGCCAGGAGCGAGCAGCTTGCCGACGATGTCGGACATGAACGACACTTCCTGCGAGACGAGCTCGAGCGCCTTGCGGTACTCCGGCTCGGTCCTCGACTTCTCCAGGACGAGCGACGACTCGGCCTGGATGACGGCGAGCGGCGTCCTCAGCTCGTGGGAGGCGTCGGCCACGAACTGGCGCTGCTTCATGAAGGCTTCCTCGAGCCGCCCGATCATCTCGTTCAGGGTCTCGGACAGGCGGCCGAGCTCGTCGTCGCTCTCGACGTCGATCCGCCGGCTCAGGTCGCTCTCGCCGATGCCCCGGGCGATGTCCGTGATGCGCTCGACCGGCTTCAGGGTCCTGTCCGCCAGGAACAGGCCGCCGACGCCGGCCAGGAAGAGCAGGAGGAGCGACGAGTTGAGGATGACCATCCGGAAGATGGACAGCATGCTCAGGATGTCGTTCGGCAGGCGCCCGACGACGATGGCCACGCGCGTCTGGGAATCGACGTTGAACGGAGACGCGTAAAGCCGCACGTCCGGTCCCGTTGGGCGTCGAGGCCGACACGAACGAGCTCTTGCCGAACAGGGCGTCGCGTACGGTCTTGTCGATGTTCTCGAACTCGACGTTGGGGCCGAGGCGCTGGATCAGCGCGCCGTCGGCGTCGTAGACCATGACCAGCTCGTTGACCTTCTGCTCGAACTCGACCCGGCCGTCTTCGATCTTGATGGAGCCCTCGAGCTCGATCACGCGCGCCCGCAGGGAATCGTCCAGGTTCCGGTAGAGGTTCTTCGCCAGCAGGTAGTAGGCGACCGTGCCGAAGATGACGAGCAGGATGACGATCGCGATCAGGTACCAGAGGGTCAGGCGGAACTTGATGCTCTTGAGGACGCTCATGGAACGCGCAACCGGTAGCCCGATCCTCTCACGGTCTGGATCAGGCTCTCCTGGCCCTCCCGGTCGATCTTCCGGCGGAGCCGCCGCACGTAGACGTCGATGATGTTCGAGAGGCCGTCGAACTCGTAGTCCCAGACGCTCTCGCCGAGCATGGTCCGGGTGACCACGGCGTTCGGCCGGCGCATGAAGTATTCGATGATGGCGTACTCTTTCGCGGTCAGGTCCACCCGGTCCCCGTTCCGCCAGACCTCGCGGCTCTGGGGATCGAGGGCGAGCTCGCCGATCTGGAGCTTCTGGATCTTGGGCAGGACCTCGCGGCGGAGCAGGGCCCGCAGGCGCGCCAGGAGCTCCGAGAAGGCGAAGGGCTTGACGAGGTAGTCGTCGGCCCCCGAATCGAGCCCGGTCACCTTGTCGTCGACGCTGTCCTTGGCCGTGAGCATGAGGATCGGCGTGTTGACCTTCTTGGCCCGGAGGTCGCGGCAGACCGAGATGCCGTCCTTCTTGGGCAGCATGATGTCCAGCACGATCAGGTCGAAGGGGGTGGACTCGGCCATGTACTCGGCTTCCTCGCCGTCGTAGGCGTTGTCGACGGCGTAGCCCTCCTCGAGGAGGCCTCTTTTGACGATGCCGGCCAGGCGCCGCGAATCCTCAACGACCAGGACGCGCATGTGGTCTGCTCCAACCAGTTCTTCCATGGGAGAGGGATGATACACCACTCATGATGAATAGAATATGAAAATAAAATGAATTAATCAACAGATATGTTCATCAATAATTAATCTTTCTTTAATGGCAGGTTCATCTTCGGCTGGTACCGTGGCTATGGAAAACCGGATTGGAGGCGAGCTATGAACGACGTCCTGAAGAAGCACAACTCCCTGATGGAGAAGATCGTGAGGGAGCACGGCACCATGATCAGGAGCTCCGTCCATAAGGCCGTGGGCAACCTATCCTGCGCCGAAGACATCGTCTCCGAGATCCATTTCGCCGTCTTCACGACGCTGCGCAAGATCGGCGACGGCTGGACGCCGCCGCGGTCCTTCGTCGGCTCGATCATCAAGAACAAGGTCAACGATTTCCTGTGGCAGAAGTATTGGGACAGCGACGACATCGAGACGCTCCGGAAGCGTCAGGCCGAGCAGATCCGCCAGAGGGAAGAGGCCATGGCCAGCGTCCACTCGCTCACTCCGAGCGAGTTCAAGGTTTTCCGCCTGTTAGGCCTGGGGTTGACGAACCAGGAGATCGCCGAGAGCCTGTTCATCTCGCCGCTCACCGTCCGGACCCACGTGAAGCGGATCCACGCCAAGTGCGGCATCCAGGGTCGGGCCAAGCTGGCGCTGACCGCCTACCAGGCCTGTTACCGGGAGCTTTCGGACGGCGCCGAGGTCGAAGCGGGCCTGCCCGCCCCCGAACCCGGCACCTTCCTGAGGCGGGGCCTTTTATCGCAGCAGGCCTCCTGAGCCGCAAAGGTTCGCCCCGCCGCCGCATCTAAAGGGGCAGAGGACATCATGGCGGTCGGCAGCGGGATTAGCCGCGTACCCTGGGAAATACCCCCCGATATCCCCTTAGTCGGGGACCCGGCAACCCTTGACTCCGCCCGGAGGCGGTTCTATCATATCGATGGGAAGCGGGAATCTCATTCACCGGCCTTATAAGGAGGATCCGTTGAATCGTCTAATCAAAGCCATCACCCTGGGTTTTCTCGCGGTCGTCGCGGCGGCCGGCTTCGGCCTGGTCACGTCGTGCAACATCGCCGGGAGCGGCGGGACGGGCGCCACGGGCGGCCTGAACCTCCTGCTGACCGACGGTCCCACTGACGAGTGGTCGCAGGTCGTCGTCATCCTCAAATCCGTCAGCCTTCGCGGCAACACCTGGACGGAGGTCTGGAAGGCGGACGCGGCCGACCCGGCCGCCGGTAAGATCAACCTCGTCGACCTGAGCACGGTCGTCACCGTCCTGCAGAAGGCCACGATCCCCGTCGGGACGTACGACAAGCTCCGGCTCGTGATCGACACCGACCCGGCGACGATGACGCTCGTCACCGACGACGGCGCGACGATCGACCCGGCCAACGTCACGGTCGTCGATCCGTCCGGACGGGGCGAGATCGCGGTCGACCTCGAGCCGGCCGTCACGGTCGAGGAGGGCAAGGACACGAACCTGCTCGTCGACTTCGACCTGGCCCACCCGCTCGCCATCGTCAACGTGGACGGCAAGGTCATTCTCAGCCTCAAGGTCCGGCACAAGGCCCTGCCGCACCGCCTGCAGAGCATCCAATTCGCCCGGACGATCGGCGACATCACCGCCGCCGCCACGGACATGACGACGTTCACCGTCAAGACGGTCCAGGGCGCCGAGATCGCGTTCGGCGTCAACGCCAACACCATCTATGTCGATGCCGACGCCGGCGCGGCCGGCAGCTTCGAGGGCCTGAGAGGGCTCGTGGGGAGCGGCGCCGCGCTGGTCGCCTCGAACATGAACGCCGACGGCAGCCTGTACGCCCGGCGCGTCTGGTACGCCGGCGAGATCGCCACCCTGCCCCAATTCACCCCCGAGGGCCTGGTCCGGCGGGTCGGCGACAACTGGCTCACCGTCATGAAGAAGAAGACGGAGGCGCTGTCGACCGGCAACGGCCGGCACAAGTGCGACTGGAACTCGGAGACGATCTTCGTCGACGGCGCGACCGTTTGGACTTTCCACGACGTCGCGATGGGGACGGGGACCGGCGTCCTTAACCACATCGCCCGGGGCTTCCGGGTCGAGGTGACCTTCGTCGACCCGGCCGCGACGCCCAAGGTCGCGGCTACGATCAACGTCCGCAGCGCCCACGCCGAGGGCCTGGTCACGGGCGCCACGGCCGACGGCTTCACCTTCGGCTGGTCCGATCGCACCCGGACCATGGTCTACAGCGCGATCACCGACCACACGTTCGGCTGGTGGTTCTACGGGCTCCCGTCGGGCCGGTCCACGGTCGTCGCGGACTTCATCGAAGCGGTCGACCAGGCCCGCGCCGCCCGGCTGTGGGTCTTCGCCCACGCCGGCCTCGCCTGGGACGGGGCCAACACCCGCTGGGTCGTCGAGGACCTCGTCCTGGCCCCCCTGCGGCTGCACGATTTCAGCAGGATCACGACCGGCTACACGGCCGCGAGCGGGACGATGGGCGTCTCGACCTTCGACTGCTGGGACCGTACGACTCCGGTCGACCTGACCGTCGCCCTGGACACGACGGGCGACCTGCAGACCGTGGTCGGCTCCTTCGTGTGGAACGCCCAGACCAACCTGACGACGTTCACGCTGCCGGTCCTGCCCGCCGATTGGGAGGCCCTGCTGACGCCGGCCGTCCAGATGGTCAAGATCTGGGTGCATCCCGTCAAGACCGACACGACCTGGAGCTGGCACGCCTACAGCGTGATCGCCTTCCAGTTCCTCCGCTGACATCAAGAGGGGACCAGGTCTTCGCAAACGCCAATTTTCCCCTGGCGCTGCGAAGACCTGGTCCCTTCTTTTCTTAAGGCCTTCGCAAAGGGGGACACGTACCCGGGGTACGTGTCCCCGGACCTTCTCCGGACCTTCTTAGTTGACCGCCGCGACCGGCCAGATCCGCACCATCACGACGCCGTGCGACGGGACCCTGACCTCGAAGCGCTCGTTGTAGTGCTTGCCCGTGTCGGTGTGGACGCCGATGTCCTGGTGGGCCCAGAGATCCCGGACGCGGGCCGGCCCGGCCGGGACGCCGATCTGAGACCATCGGATATACTGGGCGAGCTCCCCCCCGGAGTAGTTGACGAAGGCCACGGCCTTGGAGCCGTCGGCCAGGGGCTTCATCCAGACCTGGCCGCCGTAGCCGCGCTCGATGACGACCTCGCCCTGGGCGCCGAGCGGGTCCTGATCGACCTCGATGACCTCTTTGTTGAGAAGGATCGACTTCGTCTCCTCGGACATCGCCCGCAGGTCGTTTCCGGCCATGAGCGGCGCGGCCATGATGGCCCACAGGGAGAAGTGGGCCTTGTACTCGTCGAAGGTCATGCCGCCGTTGCCGACCTCGAGCATGTCGGGATCGTTCCAGCCGCCGGGACCGGCCGCCGCGGCGTGCCGGGAGTTGGCCCCGACGATCCAGACGACGCTCGCCCAGTTGTCGCCGATGTCGGCCGTCGTCCGCCAGAGCTGGCCGACGCCACGGGCCCACTTCCAGGGGTCGTTGCGGCCCCACTCGCAGATGCTCAGGACGATGGGCCGGCCGGCCCGGCGCAGGGCGTCGCGGAAGCGGGCGTACTCGGACGGGGCGTCGAGGTCGTCGCAATTGCACCAGTCGACCTTGATGTAATCGATGCCCCACTCGGCGTAGGTGACCGCGTCGATGTCGAAGTAGCCCGCCGAGGCCGGCCGCCCGGCGCAGGTCTTCGGTCCGATATCTGTGTAGAGGCCGAAGAGGAGTCCCTTGGAGTGGACGTAGTCGGCCAGGGCCTTCATGCCGCCGGCGAACTTCTTGGGGTCGGCGACGATCCGGCCGTCGGCGCCCCGCTCGACCTGCCAGCAGTCGTCGATGACCAGGTACTTGTAGCCGGCGTCGCGCATGCCGGTCTCGACCAGGGCGTCGGCCGTCTGGCGGATGAGAGTTTCGTCGACGTCGCAGCCGAACTTGTTCCAGGTGTTGAAGCCCATGGGCGGAGTGGCCGCCAGGAGGGGCGTCGGGGCCGCCGCCGCGGTCTCGGCCGGTTTTTCGGAGGGGGTTTTCGGGCCGTCGCAGGCGGCGAGAACGGTCACGGCGAGGGTTGCCGCGAGCGCCCATGCGGTGATCGAGGGTTTCGTCATGTCACGCTCCTTGATGGTGATCAAGCGGACTATAGGACGGGCAGGCGGCCGAGTCAACCAGTCCGGAAGGGACCAGGTCTTCGCAGCGCCAGGGGAAAACTGGCGTTTGCGAAGACCTGGTCCCTTCCTGTATAATTAACGCTGAAAGGAGTATGGGGGCGAACTGGTCTCGACGGAGGTAATGAGACACAAGTGGCATGTCGAGGTCCCACCCACCTCGTTAAACTGGTGGAAACAACTAACTGCCGAACCTTTAGCAGTCGCGGCCTAATAGAAAGGCTCGCCGTTCCTGGGGTCCTCTCCCGCGGGGCCTCCGGAGCGCCGACTCTGCGGGATAGCGAACCGGTCCGGCCTTGAGGCCGGGGAGCGAAACAACATCGGGGCTGGTCGACCGACGCCCTTCCTCTTCGGGTGACGGAAGACGAGAACAATGAAGAGGATAAGCATGTAGTCACTTGCTGTCGAATGCTTTCGGACGCGGGTTCGATTCCCGCCGCCTCCACCAACACCTAAATTGAAGAACTTGAGAATAGGCCGGAAAACCCAGGCCGCGATCTCTACCGCTGTCCTCGCCGCCGTCTCCGTCTGCCTCCTCCTCGCCGGGAGCGCCCGCTCCCTCTCCGCGCAGTCCCGGCAGATCCAGACCGTGGTCATCGACCCCGGGCACGGCGGCATCGAGTCGGGGGCCAAGGGCCGCTTCGGCAACCTCGAGAAGGACATCACCCTGGCCATCAGCCTCAAGCTGAAGGCCCTGATCGAGAAGAACATGGGCTTCGAGGTCGTGCTGACCCGCGACCGCGACGTCGACGTCTCGCTCGAGAACCGGTCGGCCGCCGCCAACAACCACAAGGCCGGCCTGTTCATCAGCATCCACGCCAACGGGGCCGTCCAGAAGAAGGCGGCCGGCTCGGAGACGTTCTTCCTCAGCCTCAACGCCACCGACGAGGAGACCCGCCGCCTGGCCTACCTCGAGAACACCGGCGACGACCTCCAGACCCACATCGACCCATCGACCGACGACGACCTGATGATGATCCTGTGGGACATGGCCCAGACCGCCTACGTCAAGGAGAGCAGCCGCCTGGCCGAATTCGTCCAGATCGAGCTCGATTCCATGCTCGGCCTCCGGAACCGGGGCATCAAGCAGGCCCCCTTCAAGATCCTCCGGGGCGTCGCCTGCCCGGCCATCCTCGTCGAGGCGGCCTTCCTCTCCAATCCCGACGAAGAGACGAAACTGGCCTCCGACGCCTACCAGAACCGCGTCGCCGAGGCCATCTACCGCGGGCTGGCCCGCTTCCTGAAGCTCACGGAGTAAGACCCCATGGCCGCGAAAAAAGGGAAAGGTGTCCTCTCCCGGCCGGCGCTCGTCCTCGGCGGCCTGGCCCTCGTCCTCCTCGTGCTCGTCGTGATCTTTTTCACCGGCGGCGTCGGGGAGAAGGTCAAGCGCTTCGTCGACGCCAACGTCCCCAAGCCCCCGGAGACCTCCGGCGCGGCCGCCGCCGTGAAGACCGTGACGCTGTTCTTCATTGCCGACGACGACGACTCCCTCCACAAGGAGACCCGGGAGATCGCCGCCGGCCCGACGGCCGCCGACGAGGCCGAACGGGCCCTGGCCGAGCTCGTCCGGGGCTCGGAGAAGGGCTTCCTTTCGCCGCTCCCGCCGCAGACCAAGGTCCGCCAGGTCTTCGTCGCCAAGGACGGGCTGGCCACGGTCGATTTCAGCCGGGACATCGCCGACAAGTTCGCCTACGGCTCCTCCTCGGAGCTGGCCGCGGTCTACGCCATCGTCGACACGCTCGTCTTCAATTTCGAGGCGATCAAGAAGGTCGTCATCCTCGTCGAGGGCTCCGAACGGGACACCCTCGGCGGCCACGTCGACCTGTCGCGGGCCTTCTCCCCCGACTATTCCCTGGTCGCGAAATGACCGGGGGCCGGCCTTGACGAAGCTCCCCCGCGTGGTCATCGTCGGCCTGCCCAACGTCGGCAAGTCGACTCTTTTCAACCGCCTCCTGGGCCGGCGCAAGGCCCTCGTCCACACCGATCCGGGCATGACCCGGGACAGCCTCGCCGCCGAGTGTTCGCTCGGCGACCGCCGCTTCACGCTCGTCGACACGGGCGGGCTCTTCGGCGTCGCCGACGAGCCCCTGAGCGACAAGGTCCGGGCCAAGGCCCTCGAGGAAGCCGCCGCGGCCGACCTCGTCCTGTTCGTCCTCGACGGGAAGCGCGGCATCGCCTCGGCCGAGGAGGAGCTCTACTTCCAGCTCAAGCGCCGCGGCCTGCCGATCCTCCTCGTCGTCAACAAGTTCGATTCCCCGGCCAAAGAGGAATCGATGACGTCGGAATATTACCGCCTGGGCGACAAGGGCGTCCTCTTCGTCTCGGCCGAACACAAGATCAACATGGAGCTGCTGGAGGAGGCCATCGCCGCCGCCCTGCCCGCGTCGGCGCCCGCCCCGGCGGGCGAGGCCCCCCTGCGCATCGCCATCGTCGGCCGCACCAACGTCGGCAAGTCGTCCCTGGTCAACCGTCTGGCCGGCGAGGAGCGCCTCATCGTCAGCGAGATCCCCGGCACGACCCGGGACTCGACCGACACCCTGCTCGTCCGGGACGGCAAGCTGTTCTGCCTCGTGGATACGGCCGGCATCCGCCGCATGGCCGCGGCCGACGACACCCGGGAGAGGGCCGGCGTCATCCGGGCCAAGATGAACATCCGCGAGGCCGACGTCGTCTGCCTCGTCCTCGACGTCCAGGAGTTCCCGACCCGGCAGGACGCCCGCATCGCCCAGCTGGCCCTCGAATCGGGCCGGCCGCTGGTCATCGTCCTCAACAAGTGGGACCTCGTCGACCGGGACACGGTCCGCCCGGACGCCGTCCGGGACCGGGTCTTCCGCAAGCTCGGCTTCGTCTCCTATGCGCCCCTCCTCTTCGTCTCGGCCCGGACCGGCCAGCGCATCGTCAAGATCCTGGATACCGCGGAACAGGTCCACCGGGGGGCGACGACCCGTATCGAGACCTCCAAGCTCAACCAGTTCCTGGCCAAGACGTCCGAAGCCCACCCGCCCCGCCTGAAGAACGGGGCCCGGGCCAAGCTCCGCTACATCACCCAGAAAAGCGTTTCCCCCCCGGCCTTCATCCTTTTCCTGGGCTCCAAGGGCCCCCTTTCGCCGACCTACGAGAAGTTCTTCCTGGAGTCCCTCCGCGAGGAGTACGGGTTCGTCGGCACCCCCCTCAAACTCATCGTCCGGACCAGCTAGAACCTTCGCCCGCCGCCGGGCTTTTTTCTTGACTTTGAACGAGCCTTCGTCTATAAATAAGTTTCTGTCTTTCTCTGTGATTCGCGCTTGAAAGTCAAGGAGGTCAGGATGTCCCGTAAGACGACCCAGAGATTCTTGTTCGCCGCAGCCGCCGTCGCGCTGATCTTCGCGTTCACGGCCTGTGAGAACATCAGCTATTCCAAGCTTTCCGCCAACTACCACTTCGGCAGGGCCAACAGCTATTTCCGCGAGAACCAGTACCGCAAGGCCATCACCGAGTACGAAGCGACGCTCAAGTTCAATCCCAACCTCATGCAGGCCTACCGCTTCCTCGGCGAGAGCTACAAGCAGCTCTACAAGCCCGGCGTCGACTCGGCCCTCAACAAGGAGCTCGAGACCAAGACCCTGGCCGCCCTGAACAAGGCCCTCGAGATCGAGCCGAACAACAAGGACATCATCTATTCGCTCGGGGACATGTACGACAAGACCCAGAATTTCCCCGAAGCCGAGAAGCTCTACCTGCGGATCATCGAGCTCGAGCCCGAGGACATGAGCAACTACTACGTCGTGGCCGAGTTCTACAAGCGCTATTCCGCCGACAACAAGGACAACGCCAAGAAGGCCGAGTCGATGTACCTGCGCCGCATCGAGACCGATCCGGACAATCCGCAGGGTTACGCCTACATGGCGACCTACCTCCAGGAAGTCGCGGGCGGCCCCGAGGAGCTGCTGAAGTCCTTCGAGAAGGCGGCCGGATACTGGGAGAAGAGGATCGCCCTCCAACCCGACTCCGCCGAGGCCTGGCTGGCCCTGGGCGTCAACCAGTGGTCGCGGTCCTACCGCTTCCAGTTCCTGACCCAGCCCGAGAGACTGAGGATGGCCAACGCCGCCCTCGTCTCCATCGGCAAGGCCATCGAGATCGACCCGAACTACCCCGAGCCCTACGCCTGGATGGGCCCCCTCTACAAGGCCGTTCTGGCCAAGCTCGAACCCGAGAAGGAAGCCCGCTACACCGCCGAGGGCGACCGTTACCTCGAGAAGTTCGGGGAGATGAGGAAGAGAGCCGCCGAGCGCAAGAAGCTCGAGGAAGAGCTGAAGAAGTAACTCCGGCCCGGCGCGGACGATAACGACGGATCCCGATTGCGCTCCGCCCCCCGCCGGGCGGAGCGCAATTTTCATTTAAGCCATGTTCATCCCGCTCAAGGACGATAATCCGACCTCGCGCCTGCCCGTCGTCACCCTGGCCCTGATCGCCGTGAACGCGGTCGTCTTCCTGACCCAGGCGGCCATCCCGCAGGGCCTGGAGATGGCCGTGATGCGCTTCGGGGCCGTCCCCTACGACATCGTCCACTTTCGGGCCGCCGCCGCGGCGGAGGCCGCCGTCCCGCCCCTGCTGACCCTGCTGACGAGCATGTTCCTCCACGGCAGCCTCTTCCATCTTCTCGGCAACATGCTCTATCTCTGGATCTTCGGCAACAACATCGAGGACCGGCTCGGACCGGTGCGGTTCACCCTGTTCTACCTCGCGAGCGGCATCGCCGCGGCCCTGGCCCACATCGCGACCCAGCCGGGATCGCACATCCCCATGATCGGGGCGAGCGGGGCCATCGCCGGAGTCCTCGGGGCGTACTGGGCGCTGTTCCCCCACGCCCGGGTCAAGGTCTTCATCTTCCTCATATTCTTCATCGAGGTCGTTTCGGTCCCGGCCGGGCTCGTCCTGGGTCTCTGGTTCGTCATGCAGATCCTCAACGTGGGCCTGGGGGGCGGGGTGGCCTGGTTCGCCCATATCGGGGGATTCCTGGCGGGCCTGCTCTTCATCCGTCTGGCCCTGGGAAAGGGCTTCCGAAAACCTTCGTGGGATCGAAGTTGACAATTCCCCCGAATTCTAGTATTTTAGGTCGTCTTTCTATCTCTGAATAAGGTTAGAAGCTCATGAGGACGTTTATCCCCAAAAAGGACGACATCGACCAGAAATGGTGGCTGATCGACGCCGAGGGCCGCATCCTCGGCCGGATGGCCACCGAGATCGCCGATCTGATCCGCGGCAAGAGGAAGACCCAGTTCACGAGTCACCTGGACACCGGGGACTTCGTCGTGGTCATCAACGCCGAGAAGATCAAGGTCACCGGGCGCAAGCTCGAGCAGAAGAAGTACTACACCCACTCCCTCTACCCGGGCGGCATCAAGGAGCAGACCCTCAAGGACCTCCTGGCCAAAAAGCCGGAAGAGGTCATCCAGAAGGCCGTCTGGGGCATGATCCCGAAGGGAAAGCTCGGCCGGGCCCTGTACAAGAAGCTCAAGGTCTACCGCGGACCCTCCCACCCCCACGAAGCCCAGAACCCCCAGGAATACAAGTTTTAGGAGGCCCCGTTGAGTCTGATCCAATACTACGGAACCGGGAAGAGGAAATCGTCCATCGCCCGCGTCTTTCTGCGCTCGGGCAAGGGCGACATCACCCTCTTTGTCAATAAGCGGCCGAGGCCCTACAACGACTACTTCCGCCTCGACGCCTACAAGACCATCATCCGCCAGCCGCTCCAGCTCACGGAGACGGAGGACAAGTTCGACATCTTCCTCCGGGTCAGCGGCGGCGGGGCCAAGGGCCAGGCCGAGGCCATCCGGCTCGGCATCTCCCGGGCCCTCGTCGAGTTCGACCGGGAGCTCAAGCCCGTGCTCAAGGCCGCCAGCCTGCTGACGCGCGACGCCCGGGTCAAAGAACGCAAGAAATACGGATTGCTGGGCGCCCGCAAGGCTCCTCAGTACCACAAGCGCTAAAGAGGAGGCTCGACTTGGTTTCCGTAACGATGAAAGAACTGTTGGAGGCGGGCGTACACTTCGGGCACCAGACCAAGCGCTGGAACCCCAAGATGAAGGAATTCATCTTCGGCCAGAGGAACGGCATCTACATCGTCGACCTCCAGAAGACGATCAAGAACTTCAAGGAAGCCCTGAACTACCTGCGGAGCGTCGCCGAAGAGGGCAAGATGATCCTCTTCGTCGGCACCAAGAAGCAGGCCCAGGACATCGTCCGCGATTACGCCGCGAAGTGCGAGTCGGCCTACGTCAACCAGCGCTGGCTGGGCGGCCTGCTGACGAACTTCGGCGTCGTCCGGACGAGCGTCGACAAGCTCAAGGAGCTCGAGGAGATGAAGGAGGACGGCCGCTGGGACCTCCTGTCGAAGAAGGTCCAGTCCAAGCAGGAGAAGGTCTACCGCAAGCTGCAGAAGAACCTCGGCGGCCTGAAGACCATGGCCGGCCTGCCCGGGGCCATCTTCATCATCGACTCCTCCAAGGAGACGATCGCCATCGCCGAGGCCCGGAAGATGCACATCCCCATCGTGGCCGTCGTCGACACGAACGGCAACCCCGAGGACGTCGACTATCCCATCCCCGGCAACGACGACGCCGTGCGGGCCATCGAGCTCTTCGCCGCGAAGGCGGCCGAGTCCATCATCGAGGGCAAGAAGAACCGGATCAGCCGCGAGCTCCTCGACCGAGAAGACGGCCGACGAGGGCGAGGCCGGCGAGACGCCCGAGGGCGGCGCTCCCCAAGACAACTGATCTCACGGACCGGAAAGAGGACATCATGGAAATCACGGCGGATAAGGTCAAAGAGCTGCGCGAACGGACCGGCATCGGCATGATGGAGTGCAAGGCCGCCCTGTCCGAGTGCGACTGCGACATGGACAAGGCCATCGAGATCCTGCGCAAGAAGGGCTACGCCCGGGCCGAGGCCAAGTCGAGCCGGGCCGCCAAGGAAGGCTTCGTCGGCTCCTACATCCACATGAACGGCCGGATCGGCGTCCTCGTCGAGGTCAACTGCGAATCCGACTTCGTCGCCCGGAACTGCGAGTTCCAGGAGCTGGTCAAGGAGCTGGGCATGCAGATCGCGGCGGCCAAGCCCCGCTGGATCTCCCCGGCCGACGTCCCGGCGGACATCGTGGCCAAGGAGAAGGAGATCATCCAGGCCCAGCTCGGCGACATGAAGAAGCCGCCCGAGATCCTGGAGAAGATCGTCCTGGGCAAGCTGAACAAGTTCTACGAAGAGGTCTGCCTCCTCGAACAGCCCTACATCCGCGAGGACAAGCTCAAGGTCAAGGACCTGATCACAAAGCTCGTGGCCAAGATGGGCGAGAACATCAAGGTCGGGCGGTTCGCCCGGTACGAGATCGGGCAGGACTGAAGCTCCACCTCTTATTGAACTCCGGGCCCGAACCGGTATAGAATACCGGCCGGAGCCCCATCATGCCCGAACCTGCTTACAAGCGCATCCTCCTCAAGCTGTCCGGCGAGTCGTTCCTCGGCGACGTCGCCAGCGGCGTCGATTTCAACCGGGCCCAGGCCGTGGCGCGCGAGATCAAGGAGGTCCACGACCTCGGGGTCGACGTCGCCGTCATGATCGGCGGCGGCAACCTCTTCCGCGGCGCCAAGGGCATCAAGGACGGCATCGACCAGGGCTCGGCCGACCAGATGGGCATGCTGGCCACGGTCATCAACGGCATCGCCCTGCAGGCGGCCCTGGACAAGGCCGGCGCCGACACCCGCCACGTCTCGGCCATCGAGATCAAGTCCGTGGCCGAGCCGTTCATCCGCCGGCGGGTCATCCGCCACATGGAAAAGGGCCGGATCATCATCTTCTCGGCCGGCATCGGCAGCCCC
The DNA here is from genome assembly GCA_963743755.1 of uncultured bacterium. Lineage (GTDB taxonomy): Bacteria > Acidobacteriota > Aminicenantia > Aminicenantales > Saccharicenantaceae > RBG-16-66-30. Next base: position 829,958 of record CAVUQU010000004.1, on the reverse strand, counting down.
TTCTTCACGACGGACACGGCGGCCGCCCAGCGGGCCCTGGAGATCGGGGCCGACATCATCCTCAAGGCCACCAAGGTCGACGGCGTGTTCTCGTCCGACCCCGTCAAGGACAAGGGGGCCAGGAAGTTCAAGGCCATCCGCTACATCGACGTCCTGAAGAAGAACCTGCGGGTCATGGACGCCACGGCCATATCGCTGTGCAAAGACAACGGCATGCCCATCCTGGTCTTCGCCCTGGGCAAGGGCGGCAACATCAAGAGGGCCGTCCTGGGCGAGGCCATCGGCACTCGGGTCTATTAAGAGGAACACCATGGTCAAAGACGTGCTCGCCGATACCGCCAAAAAGATGAAGACCTCCACCGAGCACTTCCGCAAGGAGATCGGCATGCTCCGGACCGGGAGGGCCAACATCAGCATCTTCGAGGAGATCAAGGTCAGCTACTACGGCGTCATGACGCCGGTCAACCAGGTGGCGACCATCAAGGTCCCCGAGCCGACCCTCATCGTCGTCCAGCCGTACGACCCCTCGGTGCTCGAGGCGCTCGACAAGGCCATCCGCGGCGCCGACCTCGGCCTCAATCCCCTCAACGACGGCAAGCTCCTCCGCGTCCCGATCCCGCCGCTCGACGAAGAGCGCCGCCGGGAGATCGCCAAGAAGATCGGCCGGATGCTCGAGGAGGAGAAGACCGCCCTGCGCAACATGCGCCGCGAGACCAAGGAGTTCATCGAGGAGCTGGAGAAGGAAAAGGACATCACCGAGGACGACAAGTTCTCGGGGCTCGAACAGCTCCAGAAGCTCCTCGACGAGACGGTCGCCAAGGCCGAGGAATTGGCCGCGGCCAAGGAAAAAGAGATCCTCGAGCGCTAGGCGCCTGCCCGGGGACACGTACCCGGGGTACATGTCCCCCTTCCTCAGCAAGCCGGGGGCTTCTTCACGAACCAATTCTCCCGCGAGCCGAACTTCGTCCGGATCGCGACGCCCCAGCCGACGGCGTTCATCACGAATCCGAAGAAGAACCCCAGGACGGGGACGAATCCGGCTATGCTGAAGACGAGGAGCCCCATCATCACGGCCCCGATCGGCGAAACGCTCCGCGACCGGAAGGCGCGCAGGGCGCCGTCGCCGAGGAAGTAGAGGACGGCCAGCCGGCCGAAGACCTTGACGATGAACCCGGCGGTCCCGAGCGCCAGGGCCAGGGGGATGCCGATGAGGATGAAGCTCAGCAGGGCGGCGAAGATGACGCCCGTCGTGAAGACCGCGATGGCCACGAGGCCGGTCCCGAGGACGGGCCAGAAGTGCTTCCGGATCTCGCCGGCGGCGTAGGCGATCGGCTTGGGGAACAGGGCCGCGCCGAGCAGGGCGGCGATGAGCCAGAGGAAGATGATGACCAGCTTGACGACGATGATGACGGGGATGATCGACAGCGAGAAGACGCCCTGGAAGAAGCCGTCGTCCCGGAAGAGCCTGTCGCTGAGCTCCCGGGTCTGGAAGTAGATCGTATCGCCCCCGATGGAACAGCCGGGCTCCTTCTCGAGCGTCCCGCCCAGGGCGGCCAGGTCCTCCTTGATGACGGCCGTGGACCGGACGACGACGTGGGAGCCGATGCCGACGACGGACTGGCCGACCTCGCCGCTGATCGTGATCGACCCGCCGATGACCATGACGTCCTCGCGGACCGTGCCCTCGATGACGACGTGGCCGCCGAGGCTGAAGATCTTCTCCTGGGTCTCGCCGGCCGCGACGAGGACCTCCTTCGACGTGCCGGCCTCGGCGCCGGTCTGGGCGGCCGCGGCGGTCGCGGCGAGAGGCGCCAGGATGAACAGCCCGAAGAGGGCCAGGATCAGCCTTTTCTTCATCATGATCTTTCTCCCGGGGAGTGGAATCGTCTCGCCCCGAAGAAGGCGAGCAGGGCCAGGAGGCCTCCCAGGCCGACGAGGGCGGCGATGCCCTGGGGGCCCAGGGAGCGCGCGACGGAACCGGCGCCCGCCATGAGCATTTCGACGAGGTCGGCGGCGACCTTCAGGAGGATGCCGGCGATCTTGAACGTCTTGGCCGCGGCGGGCAGGCCGACGGCGAGGATGGAACCGAAGAAGCGGTTGCAGGCGAAGAGAACGCCGGACAGGCTCTGCCCGGTGAAAAAGTGGAAACCGAGCAGGGCGATGACGAGGGAGGCCGCCCCCGCGAAAAGCGGAGCGAGCCAGCCGCCCTGGGCGGGCTCGGGCTCCGGCAGGCCGGCCATGACCGACCGGGCGAAGTCCGGAGGGACCTCGAAGGGCGGCAGGGTGGTGAAGGCCTCGTGCAGGAGCCGCCGCTCGGCCAGCCGCTCGCGGCAGCCGGGGCAGCAATCGACGTGCTCCTCGAGCTTGCGGGCTTCGTAGGGGCCGAGCTGCCCCTCGAGGTAGAGGTAGAGGTCTTCGGGGCGCGGGCAGCCGTTCACGATGCCTCCATCCTTCTCCTGAGCATTTCCTTGGCCTGGAAGACGCGGTTCTTGACCGTCCCGACGGGCAGGCTCTTGATGTCGGCGATCTCCTCGTAGGAGAACTCGTTGACGTGCCTGAGGACGAAGAGCTCCCGGAGCGTCTCGGGGACGGTCTCCAGGGCCCGCTCGATCTTCTGCCGGATCTCGGCCAGCTCGAACTTGCGGACGACGGACGGCCCGGGGTCGGCCACCTGGGGCAGAAGGGCGTCGTCGCCGTCGTCTATGGGCTGATCGAGGGAGACCGTCGGCAGCTTCTTCTTCCGCCAATGGTCGATGAGGTGGTTGGAGGCGATCTTGAACAGCCAGGTGCTGAACTTGTAGGAGGGGCTGTAGGAACCGAGCGAGCAGTAGACCTTCAGGAAGACTTCCTGGGCGAAATCGAGGGCCGCCTCGCGCTCCCCGGTCATCCGGCCGAGGTAGCTCGTGAGCGGCTGCTCGTATTTGCGGACCAACATTTCGAAAGCCTTGCGGTCTCCTTTGAGAGCGCGGGATACCAGCTTCCGGTCTTCTGTCATCGAGAGAGTATCCTGCCCTCGGGTGTTCATACGGACCAGCGGCTCGAAGGTTCAGCGCCTAGCGGATGGCGCCCCCCGTGTCGTCGATGACCTCGGTGTCGGGCGGGACCTTGAGGGTGAAGATCCTGGCGGGGATGCGGACCCCCGTCCGGACCTGGCTGAAGACGAATTCGCGCTTGTTCCCGGCCCACTCGAGGAAGATGGCCCGGCGCGGCAGCCAGGTCGCCCCGTCGATCTCGAGCAGGATGTGGGAATAATCCCCTTCGGTCTTGGGGGTCAGCTTGACCTGGCGGACCCGGACGGCCTCCGTCGGGAAAGGGCTGTCCTCGACCGTGTAGGCCTCCTCGAAGGACATCAGGCCGAGGAGGAGGCCGAAAATGTCGGTCTTGAGGGCTTCTTCGGGGACCGGGCTGCGGGTGAGCTGTTTCTCCTCGGGCAGGTACGTCTCCAGGACGCCCGCCTTGTAGAGGAAGACCTTGTTCTGCGGGTCCCTGTATTCCCAGCGCATGTGATCGGGCTTCTCGAGGTAGAGATCCCCTTTCTCGCGCAGGGGCATGGAAACCGACACGGAGTAATGGAGCTGTTCGAACTTGGCCTGGAGGGTCGAGACGGCTTGGAGGGCCTTCTGCATGTTGGCCACGGCCTCTGCCGGCGTGACGGCCGGGTCCTCCGCAACAGGGGCGGCGAAGAGCCCGGCGGCGAGAACGAGGAGGACCAGACCGGGCAGGAGCCAAGGCGAGCTTCTCATACCCCGTATTATACCGGAAACGGGGGGCGCTTTACATTTCCCGGGAACCTGCTATAAGTAATGGGGCACGGAGGGAAAAATGAAAAAAAGCCTGTATGTACTCCTATTGGCCGCGCTCCTGGCCGGGCCCGTCCTGGCCCAGACGGCTGCCGACCACGTCCGGATGGGCGACGAAGCCTTCGCCCTGTTCGACGACCAGAAGGCCCTCGAGCACTACCAGGAAGCCCTGAAGCTCGAACCGGAGAACTACGAAGCCCTCTGGAAGGCTTCCCGGGCCATGGTCGACATCGCCGACGTCATCCCGGTGACCCCGGCGACGAAGAAGGACGTCGAGGCAACGCCAGAAGAAGATGTACACCGAGGCCACGGCCGTCGCCAAGAAGGCCGTCGCCGCCAACCCCAACGACACCTGGGGCCACTTCCAGCTGGCGGCCGCCAACGGCAAGCGGCTCCTTCTGCTCGGGAAGAAGGAACAGATCGACGCCTCGAAGGCCGTCCGGGCCGAGATCGACAAGGCCCTCGAGCTCGATCAGACGAACCACCTCGCCTGGCACGCCCTGGGACGCTGGCACCGGAGGATGGACGAGATCGGCGGCATGAAGCGCGCCCTCGGCAGCCTCATCTACGGCAAGATCCCGAAGGGCTCCTACGCGGAATCCGAGAAGGCCCTGCGCAAGGCCATCGAGCTCCGGCCCGAATACGTCATCCACTATCTCGAACTCGGCCGGACGCTCGTCGCCCTCAAGAAGTACGACGAGGCGGGCGAGTCCTTCCAGAAGGCGATCGACCTGCCCAAGACGATCTCGAAGGACGATGTCGTCAAGGCCGAGGCCAAGGCGGAACTCGACGCGCTGGCGGCGAAGAAGAACAAGAAGTAGCCCGGTTCCCTCGGGCGTCTATTCGGAAAAGACCTGGGCGGTGAAGACCTCGATCTTCGCCCCCTTCTTCCACTCGTCGGGCGGGAGGCCCGCCTTCAGGCAGCCGTGGCGCAGAAAGGTCTCCCTGTCCCAGCCGTGCTCGATCGGGACCTGGGGCAGAAGCAGGCCCTTGTGGAACCCCTTCGAGACGATGATGCCGTGCCGGCCGACGACGACCTCCCCGGGATCGCCGACGGGCTCGGGCAGTCCGAGGACGGAGATCTCGATCCGGAGCCGGTCCATCTCGTCCGGACGCAGGGCGTCGAACCGCGTGTCCTGGCTGGCCGCGGCGACGGCCATCTCGACGATGGTCTCGTCGAGCGGCTTGACCGGCAGGGGATAGCCGACGCAGCCGCGCAGGTCGCCGCCGACCGTGAGGGTGACGAAGGCCCCCCGGTTCTCCTTCAGCAGGCCCTTTTTAACGGGCGAGCGGAGATGTCCCCCCGTCCCGAAATAGTGTTCGAGCGCCTTGCGGGCCAGGTCGAGCGCGGTCCGTTCCTCTTCGCGGGTCAGGGGCTCACTCACAGGCTTTCTCCTTGGCGGCCGGCACCAGCGCGATCGGCGCCAGGAAGAACCGCCGTTCGTACTCGACAACGGACGGACACATCGCGGGCGACCGGGCCGGGCCGGTGAGGCGCAGGACGAGCTTGCCGTACCAGGCCGGGCCGCGGACGGCCTTCGTGAACGCGGCGCCGGGACGGACCGCGAACAGGCCGATCGTCCTCCCGGGCCAGACGCCGTCGAGGCCGGCCAGGAGATCGCTCGTCCGGAACGCTTCCCCCGCCGCCCGCCGGGAAGGCCTTTTCGACGATGAACCGGAACCCGCGTCTGTGCCCGACCAGGACCCCCCACGTCCCCGGCTTCGGCCGGAAGACCATCAGGGCGTCGATCTCGCGCCGGGCCTCGGGGGTGATGAACGCGTCCACGCGCCGATTATAGCACTCTTTGCGGCGGTTGACTCCCGGCGAGCTTTGGCATTAAGATGAAGCGGGGAACAGGCATGAAGTACGAGATCGTCGTCGTCGGCGCCCTCGAGACCAACTGTTATCTCGTCTACGACGAGGAGACCCGCGACTGCGCCGTCATCGACCCGGGCGCGGATCCCGAGAAGATCGTCGCGGCGATCGCCGGCCTCGAGCTCAAGCCCGTCATCGTCCTCAACACCCACGGTCACGTCGACCACATCGGGTCCAACGCCGACATCGTCGAGAAATACGGCGTGCCGCTGGCCATGCACGACGCCGACGCGGACCTGCTCCGGGTTTCCGACTTCATCGAGCTCAGCCTGCTCCTCGGGGCCAGGAATTCGCCGCCCCCGGACCGCCTCCTCGCCGAAGGGGACGAGATCGCCGTCGGCCGGACCTCGCTCCGGGTCATCCACATCCCCGGGCACACGCCCGGGAGCATCGGCTTCGTCCACGGCGGCGTCCTCTTCTCCGGCGACACGCTCTTCAGCGGCGGCGTCGGCCGGACCGACCTCCCGGGCGGCTCCTGGAAGGACCTCGAGAGGTCGATCCGGGAGCGCATCCTGACGCTGCCCGAGGAGACCGTGGTCCTGCCCGGCCACGGCCCCTGGACGACGGTCGAGCAGGAGCGCGCCTCCAATCCCGTCCTGACATGAAGCTCTCCGCTTCCTCGCCCGAGGACGCCCTCCGGCTTTTCGTCGAGTTCCTGACCGTCGAGAAAGGTCTTTCCCGGAATTCCGTCCAGGCCTACGAGCGCGACGTCCGCAAGCTCGCCGGCCACCTCAAGGCCGGCCGGATACCCCTCGTCCGCATCACCGAGGAGGTCCTGACCGGCTTCATCCGGCGGCAAAGCCAGTCCGGCCTCTCGGCCCGGTCCCTGGCCCGGCTGATCTCCGCGATGCGGTCCTTCTTCAGGTTCCTCGTTCTCGGCGGCTTCCTCAAGAAGGACCCCTCGGCCCGGCTGACGACGCCCTCGACCTGGCTGGCCCTGCCCAAGTTCCTGACCGTCGAGGAGGTCGAAGACCTCCTCAAGGCGCCCGACGCAAAGAAGCCCCACGGCGTCCGGGACCGGGCCATGCTCGAGGTCCTTTACGGGTCCGGGCTGCGGGTCTCGGAGCTGGCCACGCTGAAGACCGCCGAGGTCAATCTCGGGGACGGCTTCCTCGTCTGCCGGGGCAAGGGGAGCAAGGAGCGGATCGTTCCCCTGGGCCGGTCGGCCTGCGACGCGGTCGGGCGCTATCTCGCCGAGGTCCGGCCGCTCATCGACGCGGAGGACCGGGAGGAGATGTTCCTGTCGCGGCGGGGCCGCCCTTTCACGCGCCAGGGACTGTGGAAGCTTCTTCGCCAGCACGCCGTCAAGGCCGGGCTGGGCGCCAAGATCAGCCCGCACGTCCTGCGGCATTCGTTCGCGACGCACCTGCTCGAGAGGGGGGCGGACCTGCGCTCGGTCCAGCTCATGCTCGGCCACAGCCAGATCACGACGACGCAGATCTACACCCACGTCAGCCGGGATCGGCTCCGCCGCGTCTACGACAAGTTCCATCCGCGGGCCTGACGGCCCGGGGATCAGCGGGCGGCGAGGGTGACGACGGCCTCGACCGAGTGCGCGTCGCTGAAGCCGGCCCCGTCGGCGAGGCCGAGGCGGGACGCGGACCCCAGGACACCCCGCTCCCATTTCCACGCAAACGACCGTACGGGCCTCCGCCGGGCGAGGTCCGTCTCCGGCAGGACGATGCTGTTCGATCCCGAGGTCAGGAATTCGTCGTAGCTGTCGCCGCCGGCGAGGCCGTCAGGCCGGGACGCGGACCGCGGCAGCAGCAGAGGGACCTTGCCGGGATGGCCGTGGAGGGGCAGGTCGATGCACCCGTCCAGGCCGACGCTGAACTCGAGGGACCGGCCATCCCTCAGAACATAGTCGAGGCGCAGCTCCGGCGCGGACGCCGGGGGCGCCTCGAGCCGGGTCTCATGCCCCGGAGGGCCGGCCTTCTCCCCGAGGCGCCATTCCAGCACCTCCGTTTTGAGGTGGATGAGGAGGAAATCGTCCCCGTCCGGCTCCAGGCGGCCTTCCCAGCGGGCCCGATAGGAGTAATCCCCGGCCACGGCCGGCCGCTTGGGGCCCCCGCCGGCCTCCCAGGACGTTGTATTCGCCCCGGACAGTGACCAGGAGCCGGACCTCCCACCAGGCGGGACCGGGCGAGAGCCCTGAGGCCGGCCCGGGCGTGGGGGAGGCCTTCCCCCCGCCGAGCAGGGCCAGGAGCCCCGCCAGGACCGGGAGAAAACGCCGCGCAGAACCTTTGGCCATGTTGCTTCGTATATCCACGGTAGCGCCCCTATTCTACCGCGGCGCCGGGCTCTTGACAAACGCCGCCCCGAGGCGTATCTTATCTGGAACTCTCAGGTTCAAGAAATAAACTCATCAGTTCACCGGATAAACCAGAGCGTCTACCGACTCACATAAGAAAAGGTTGCATGCGATGAAATCCAGCGATTTCCGCCGCGAGCGCGAGCAGCGCCGCCGGACTTACTACCGGGAGGGCATCCTCCACGCCGCCGAGCGGGTCATCCTCCGCAAGGGCTACAGCGCCACGACGATGGACGACGTGGCCCGGGAAGCCCGGCTGTCCAAGGCCACGATCTACAAGTACATCCCCGGCAAGGGGGTCCTGCTGTACGAGATCCTGAGCCACTACTTCGACGAGCTCCGGGACAAGACGGAAGCGATCGCGTCCGGCGCCGGGACCGCCGCGGACAAGCTGCGGCAGGCCATACGCCTGGCCCTGGCGGAATCCGAGTCCAAGCAGAGCCTCACCCGGGTCCTGTGGATGGACAAGTCGATGCTGAAGCTGATGCGGGTCTTCGTCGCGGCCTCCGGGAAGCCGGCCGCGGCCACGGCCGCCGACAGGAAGATGATCGGCCTGCTCCGCGACAAGAGGCGGGAGATCACGGCGGTCGGCGCCAGGATCCTCGAGGAAGGCGTGGCCGCGGGCGAATTCCGGCCCATGGACACGGCCCGGGCCGCCGAATACCTCGAGGCCGTGCTCGAAGGCTACACCCACGCCCGTTTCTGGCGGGGTGACGCGCCGGCCTCTAAGGACGCCGCCGACGAGCTGACGCGATTCGTCCTCGACGGCATCCGGAACCTCCGAACGAATCCCGAAGGAGAATTGACATGAGGAAGACAGCCTTCCTGCCGATTCTTGGCGATCCTGGCCGCCCTCGGGCCGGCCGCCCTGGCCGCCCAGGAGGCCGAGCCGGCGATCGTCCTGACCATCGACGACGCCATCGCCCTGGCCCTGCGGCAGAACCCGTTCCACCTGGCCTCCCAGGAGAAGATCGCCCAGGCCCGGGCGGGCGTCCGCCAGGCCGTCTCGGGCTTCCTGCCGACGCTGAACGCGCAGGGCTCCGACACCCTGGACGAGAAGCTCTTCGTCCTGGAGTTCCCGTCCATGATCCCCGGCGAGCCGCCGACGAGGATGTCCATCGACTTCACCAAGGACTACCAGATGGCCCTCTCCTTCTGCCTGCCCCTCTTCGCCGGCGGGCGGCTGACGGCCGGCTACAAGCAGGCCAACTACGGGCTCAAGGCCAGCCAGGAGTCCGTCCGCCTGTCCGAGCAGGAGACCGATCCTCGAGCGCCAAGAGGGCCTTCTACGGCTACCTGCTGGCGAAGGAGTTCTCCGCGGTCGCCGAGGAGGCCCTGGCCCTGGCCGAGAAGTTCATGCTGAACGTCAAGAACCTCCACGAGGTCGGCATGGCCTCGAAGTTCGACCTCCTCCGCTCGGAGGTCCAGGTGGCCAATCTCAAGCCGCAGGCCATCCGGGCCCGCAACAGCGTCGACGTGGCCGCCCTGGGCCTGAAGACCGTCCTGCGGCATCGATCTCGACACCCCGATCGAGGTCCAGGGCGAGCTCGTCGCGCCGCCTCTCGACGGCGAAGCCCGGGACATCGTCGCCGAGGCCCTGGAGCAGCGGCCGGAGCTCCGCCAGCTCGACTACCAGCGCGGCATGGCCGGGGAAATGCTCAAGATGGCCCGGGGCGCGATGCTCCCGACCGTGGCCATCGGCGGCCAGTACAACGTCTGGTCGGACGCCCTGAACCTGCGCAAGGGCACGTGGTCGAACTACTACACGATCAGCCTGTCGCTCTCGATCCCCATCTTCAACGGGTTCGACACGCAGGCCCGGATCGGCCAGTCCAAGGCCGCGATCCGCGAGCTCGACTGGACGCGCAAGGGCCTCACCGAACGCCATCGCCTTCGAGGTCCGCCAGGCCGTCGCTCAACCTCGCCCAGGCCCGGGAGACCCTGCTCTCCCTGGAGAAGAACGTCGAACAGGCCCGCGAAGCCGTCCGCATCGCGGAGCTGAACTATTCGGAAGGGCTGGCCACCAACCTGGACGTCTCCACGGCCCAGGTGGCCCTGAGCCAGGCCCGGACCAACTATTCCCAGGCGCTCTATGACTGCGTCATCTCGCAGGCCCAGCTCGAAAAGGCCGTCGGCCGGAGCCGGTCGGAGAGCCGCTCGAACTAACGGAGGAAACCATGAGAACCACGAACACCCAGCGCACATTCGTCGTCGCGGCGCTCGCCGCGGCCGCTCTCCTCACCGTCGCCGCCTGCAAGAAGCAGGCCGCGAAGACCGGCGCCGAGGCCGAAACCTACGGCGCCGCGCCGGTCAAGATCTTCAAGGCCGCCCGCGAGCGGATCACCGAGAAGATCACCTATACCGGGACCCTCGAAGCCCTGGACAAGATCAACATCACGCCCGAGACCGGCGGCAAGATCGCCCGCATCTACGTCGAGCCCGGCGACCGCGTCGGCAAGGGCCAGCTCCTGGCCGAGCTCGAGACGGAGTCCATCCGTCTCCAGGTCAGGCAGGCCGAGGCCGGCGTGGCCGTGGCCGAGGCCGCCCACGCCGACGCCCTCAAGAACAAGGAGCGCATGGACCGGCTGCTCAAGGAGAACGCCGTCTCCGCGCAGCAGTCGGAGAAGATCCAGCTGGCCTTCGACGCGGCCGCCGCCCAGCTCGAACAGGCCCGGGCCGGCCTCAACCTGGCCCGGTACGCCCTGGACCAGTCGCTCATGAAGGCCCCCTTCGCCGGCATCATCGCCTCGAAGAACGCCGAGGTCGGCGACGTCATCAATCCCATGATGGGCGGCGCCTACGGCGGCGGGGCCGGCGGCGTCCTGACCCTCATGGACTATTCCACGATCAAGCTGGCCGTGTCCATCTCCTCCGAGGACATCGGCCGCATCCGCAAGGGCCAGGAGGCCGTCCTCCGCATCGGCTCGATCCCCGACCGCGACTTCCGCGGCGTCGTCCGCGTCGTCAACCTGGCCGCCGACCCCCAGAACAAGAAGTTCGAGGTCGAGGTCCACGTCGCCAACCCCGACGCGGCCCTCCGGCCCGGCACGTTCGGCGATCTCGTCTTCGAAGTCGAGACCCACGAGAACGCCCTGGTCGTCCCCCAGACGGCCGTCCTCGAGAACACCTACGTCTACGTCGCCGAGGGCGGCAAGGCCGTCCGGAAGAACGTCACGCTCGGCCTCCAGAACACGACCATGATCGAGATCCTCGGCGGCCTCGGCGACGGGCGAATCCGTCATCGTCGAGGGCAACTACGGCCTCGAGGACGGCTCGCCGATCCAGGTCCTCGAAGAGGTGAAGAATGAAGCTACCCGAATTCTCCGTCAACCGCAAAGTCACGGCGTCCATGATGGCGGCCTATCCTGGTCGTCCTGGGCGCCATCTCCTTCTCCCGGCTGGGGCTCGACTACTTCCCCGACCTCGAGTTCCCGACGGTCTCCGTCATCACGACCTATTCGGGCGCCTCGTCCGAGGACATCGAGAACGTCCTGACCCGGCCGCTCGAACAGGTCGTCAGCTCGGTCAACCGGGTCAAGAAGGTCACGTCGCAGACGTCCGAGGGCGTCTCGGTCATCAGCGTCGAGTTCGAGTGGGGCACCAACCTCGACTTCGCCGCCCAGGACATCCGCGACCAGATCGGCCTCTACGAACAGTACCTCCCGGAAGAGGCCGGCGAGCCGCTGGTCATGAAGTTCAGCTTCAGCTCGTTCCCGGTCATCTTCTACGGCATCACCAGCGACATGCCGGCCATGAAGCTCAAGACCATCGTCGAGGACGAGGTCGCGCCGCGCCTCGAGCGCATCGACGGCGTCGCTTCGGCCCGGGTCTTCTCCATGGACGAGCGCGAGATCCTGGTCGACGTCGACCAGGCCGCCCTGGAGAGCCGGCGGCCTGACCCTCGACCAGATCCGGATGGCCCTGGGCACGGAGAACCTCAACCTGCCGGCCGGGAACCTCGTCGAGCGCCACTCGGAGGTCCTCGTCCGGACCATGGGCGAGTTCAAGAGCCCTCGACGACATCCGCCGGACCGTCGTCGGCATGTCCGCGACCGGGCGAGCCCGTCTACGTCTCGGACGTCGCCGAGGTCAAGGACACCCTCAAGGAGATGCGTTACTCCGCGCGGATCCAGGGGCAGAACGGCGTCTACCTCATCGTCAGCAAGCGCTCCGGGCGCCAACACCCAGATCGCCAGCTCGGCCGTCAAGTCGGAGATCACGAAGCTCATCGGGACCATGCCGCGGCAATCCCGTCTTCCACGTCGCCATGGACCAGGGCGACATGATCGAGCAGGTACGACCAGCAACACGGTCGCCAACGCCTGGCAGGGCGGCCTTCTGGCCATCCTCCTCATCTTCCTCTTCCTGCGCAACTGGCGGCCGACTTTCGTCATCAGCCTGGCCATCCCCCTGTCCATCATCACCACCTTCATCGCCCTCTACGCCGCCGGCTACACCCTCAACCTGCTGACGCTCGGACGGCCTGGCCTTGGGCGTCGGCATGCTCGTCGACAACGCCATCGTCGTCATCGAGAACGTCTACCGGCATCTCGAGGAGGGCGAGGGAGCCGACCAGGCCGTCATCGCCGGGGCCTCCGAGGTCGGCATGGCCATCACGGCCTCGACCCTGACGACGATCGTCGTCTTCTTCCCCATGATCTTCGCCTCGGGCATCACCGGCAAGATGACCCAGGCCCTCGGCCTGTCCATCGCCTTCTCCCTCCTGGCCTCGCTCTTCGTCGCCCTGACCATCGTTCCCCTGTCCACGTCCCTCCTCTTCCGATCGAAGAAGAGCCTCAAGTCCATCGCCAAGGTCGCCCGAGGAGCGCCAGTTCGCCAAGCCCCGGGCTTGGTACCGGAAGCGGCTCGATTGGGCCCTCCACCATCGCCGCTGGGTCCTCGGCGGGGCCATCCTGGCCCTCGTCCTCTCCCTGGCCATCGTCCCCTTCCTGGGCACGGAGTTCATGCCCGCCCAGGACATGGACATGATCATGCTCAAGGTCCGCATGCCCGTCGGCACGTCCCTCGAGGAGACGGACCGGGTCGTCGGGCTGGTCGAGAACATCATGGCCAAGCATGCCCGAGATCACGATGATCTCGGCCCAGTCCGGCTCCCAGAGCGAGCAGGACGCCGGCGACTCGGCCTCGAGCTTCTCCAACACCGGCACGCACGAGGGCCTGCTCTGGGTCGGGCTGGTCAAGCGCGACAAGCGGAAGGAGTCCGACAAGCAGATCCTGGAGCGGATCCGCCGTCAGCTGCCCAACTTGCGCGGCGTCAAGTTCGAAGCCCTCGACATGAGCCAGTCGATGATGGGCGGCTCCGCGGCCCCGGTCGAGATCAAGCTCTTCGGCAAGGACCTGGCCACGCTGGAGGGCCAGGCCGACCAGATCGTCAGTCTGATATCGGGAGTCGAAGGGGCTCCGCGACCTCACCCATAGCCTGGCCGCCGGCAAGCCCGAGTTCCAGATCAAGATCGACCGGGAGCGGGCCTCCCGGCTGGGCCTGTCCGTCTACCAGGTGGCCAACACCGTCCAGACGGCGACGCTGGGCAAGGTGGCCACCCGCTACCGCGAGGGCTCCGACGAGATCGACGTCCGGCTGCGGTTCAAGAAGGAATACCGCGACAGCCTGGACGAGATCCGCAGCATCCCCATCCGGACGGCCGCCGGCCAGACGGTCTACCTCGAGCAGGTGGCCGACATCACGACCGGCCAAGGCCCCATCCGGATCGACCGCGAGAACCAGATCGCGCCGCGTCTCCGTGACCGCCAACATCGCCGACCGCGACCTCGGCGGCGTCGTCCGGGACATCAAGGCCCGGCTGGCCGGTTTTGAAAAGACCGCTGCCGCCGGGCTACTTCCTCGAGTACGGCGGCTCCTACGAGCAGATGCAGGAGGCCTTCCTCATCCTGGCCGCCGCCTTCGCCCTGGCCATCCTGCTCGTCTACATGATCATGGCCTCGCAGTTCGAGCACTTCACCCACCCCTTCATCATCATGTTCACCATGCCCGCTGGGGATCATCGGCGTCATCTTCGGCCTGCTCATTACGGGCCGGACGGTCAACCTGGCGGTCCTCGTCGGCGTCATCATGCTGGCCGGGATCGCCGTCAACAACGGCATCGTCATGATCGACTACATCAACCAGCTCATCAAGCGCGGGGTCGATAAGAGGGAAGCCATCCTGCAGGGCTCGACGACGCGACTGCGGGCCGTCCTGCTGACCGCCCTGACGACCATCCTGGGCACGCTGCCCATGGCCTTCTCCCGGTCCTCGGGCTCCGAGTTCCGGGCGCCCATGGGCGTCGCCATCGCCTTCGGCCTGACCGCGACGACCGTGCTGACGCTCTTCGTCATTCCGGTCATCTACAGCGTGGTCAACAAGATAAGCTTCAAGGAAAAGAAAGCGGCGGCCTGACGGCCGGTCTGCGCGAAGAACACGGGCGGGTTCCGACCCGCCTATCCGGGACCCTGTTTCGAATGTCTTGCCCCGGCCGGGGAACAGTGCCGCCCTTTTCTTTCAGGCTTTGTACTTCAAAAAGGCCCCGATCCCGCCGTAGCGGTCGAGCTTGGACGGCGACTCGACTTGTGTGACCATCCCGCCGCGCTTGAGCACGGTCTCGATGGCCTCGTCGACGACGTCCTGGACGACGACCGTCTTCTTGTCGCAGATGGGGCACTGGAGCTCGTCGAGATAGAACAGCTTGTGCGTCGGGCAAAACCGGCCCGGCTTCGAGAAGTTGTGGGTGACGACGAGCGACTGCACCTCGAACTGGTTCAAGCGGTGGATCGTGTCCCGCAGGCCCGACGCCGCGAGCCCCCCGCGCTCGATCTCGGCGACGAGCTTCCGGACGGTCTCCAGCTCCTCGGCCTTCTTGAGCCTGGCCTCGACCTCCAGGACCTCCTGGAGGATCTTGGCCGGCGTGTCGCCCGCGTGGGCCTTGAGCCGGGCCTTGACCCGGTCCCGGAGGTAGCTGTGGAGGTGGGCCTCGAAGTCCCCGCCGTTGTTGTCCTCGCAGCCGATGAAGAGCCAGTCGAAGGGGTGTTTCTTGCTGAGCTCGAACGTGCGCTGGGCGGTCCTCTTGAAGTGCTCCTGCATGTGCGCGTCTAAGCGGCGCTCGATCTTTTTTGCCGCGGTGCCCTCGAAACCGCCCTCCCGGACGCGGCTCGGGACGTCGCTTTCCATCTCGTCGAGGGCCTTGATCTCGTTCATCGAGATGTCGTACCAGCGCGACTCGCGGCGGCTGATGAGCAGGGCGCAGATGGGGCTGTACTTGTCCAGGATGGCGGCCAGGGGCCGGATGTAGAAGTTCGTATCGAAGGTGATCCGGTTGCGCGGCCCGTGCGGCAGCTCCAGGGCATGCCAGAACTTCTTCTGGCTGTGGGAGAAGAAGGCCAGCCCGGCGGCGTTCGAGGACGCGATCGCCTGGCCGCCGTGCTCGGCGATGAGATCGAGGTCGCCGAGCAGGGACGCGGTCTTGTCCTTGGCGGCGGCGAGAGCGCAGGCCCGGTCCCGGGCCTCGCTGACGAGGTTCTTCAGGGCGAGCTGGATCTCCTTCTTGTTCAGCCGGCCCTTGTCCGTGTCCAGGTAGAACGACGTCACGAGATCGCCCTGGCCTTTGAATTTGGCCAGCGCCTCGATCTGGGAACGGTTCTGTAATTTCATACATCCTCCTTGGGAGATATTAGGCGGGTTTCGCGGCGAAAGGGGAGACGGGCGAAGCGAAGGTCCATCAACATCCTCACAATAGGCCCCGGACCCCCTTTTGTCAAGCGGCCGCACGGGGCTTTACGGCGGGCCACGGAATGGCTATAATAAGGGCTCTCTGAGTGCGGAAGTGGCGGAATTGGCAGACGCGTAAGCCTCAGGAGTTTATGGCCGTAAGGCCTTGGGGGTTCGAGTCCCCCCTTCCGCACCAGCCTCCCTCCCCGATCCCGTCTCTTGCTAATTCCCGCCCCGAAGACTACCTTAGAAGGCGAAAGGATGGGAATCATATGAGACTCGCCCTCACCCGCAAGACCGCCGCCGCCGTCCCGGCCCTGGCCGCGCTGGGGCAGGTCCTTCTCCTGGCCGCCGGCTTCGCCGCGGCCTCCGCCTGCGGGACCTACAAGCTCGAGAAGAAGCTCGGCCCCGCCCATTCCGATTTCCTGTCCCAGGTGGGCTACATCATCACCAAGGAGGAGCGCAAGATCTTCCTGGAGCTCCCGGCGGACGGCCGGGACGATTTCATCGCCGAGTTCTGGGAGAGGCGCGATCCCGACACCGACACCGCCGTCAACGAATACCGGCTCGAATACGAGGACCGGGTGAAGAAGGCGGCTTTGATGTTCCACGGCGAGGGCCGCCCCGGCTGGCTGACCGACCGCGGCCGGATCCTCATCCTCTTCGGCCCGCCGTCGGAGCGGCAGACCAATCCCATGGACCTCAGCGGCAACTGCCGCGAGCTTTGGTACTACGGCAGCTTCCCGGTCATCTTCATCGACGAGCACTGCTCGGGCAACTTCATCCTGAGGGCCATCAACCTGGAGCATCTCCAGGAGCTCAACATCGCCCAGGGCCATTTCCAGAAGACGTTCGCCCAGGACAAGAAGCTCTTCGACTATCTGGTGAGCCTGCAGAAGACCCGGGTCGACGAGACCGCCTTCGAGGGCAAGGTCTTCGTCGACATCCCCTACAATACGATCTGGTTCACCTTCAAGGACGGGCGGCTGGCGACGTCGTTCGACGTCCGGGTGGAGATCTCGGACGAGTCGGGCACGCCCGTCTGGGACGCCGAGGGCGTCTTCCCCCTGGCGCTCGAAGAGAGCGAGCTCACGGAGAACCGCAAGGGCCGCTTCCGCATGGAATTCCCGATCCTCATCGAAAAAGACCTCGTCCGGCTGATGACCCAGAAGCTCCGGATGGACGTCACGGTCAAGAGCGCGGGCGAGGACGGGGGGCTGAAGAAGTCCGTCGTGTTCCGGCTAAAATCTTAGGCTCAGGTTGAGGCGGACGACCCGCGTCCCCCACAGCGGCCGGTAGGTGTTGTAGAGGTCGCTGAGGACGCGCGTGCCCGTGCTGCCGCCCTCCCCGTCGGGGGCCCAGGTCCCGCCGTCGTTGAGGTCGAGCGTCCGGTACTTGTCGCCGAGCAGGTTGAAGACGTCGACCGAGAGCGCGACGGGGACCCGGCCGGCCTTGGCGAACTCCTTCTCCAACCGCAGGTCCAGGTTCTTCCACCCCTCGTGGCGCCGCGAGCCGGGGCTCTCCAGGTAGACGGTGACGGGCGCCGTCTGGGCGCCGTTGGCCGCGGCCCAATCGGCCGGAGGGATGACCGTCACGGTCCGGGCCCAGGGCGTGCCGCTTTGGGCTTTGAGCAGGACGCTGGCGAAGAAGCCGCCGCCGAAGTGGACGGTCCCCGCGAGGCGGGCGACGAGCGGCCGGTCCTGGAGGAGGAGGTCGTCGGCGGAGATGTTGGTGAAGGCGTTCGGCGTCAGCAGGACGGGGGAATTGCCGGCGCTCCAGCGGGAGGCCATGGTGGTCGTCCCGGTGGCCCGGTTCCAG
This sequence comes from uncultured bacterium, assembly GCA_963743755.1. Taxonomy (GTDB): domain Bacteria; phylum Acidobacteriota; class Aminicenantia; order Aminicenantales; family Saccharicenantaceae; genus RBG-16-66-30. Next base: position 812,430 of record CAVUQU010000004.1, on the reverse strand, counting down.
GCCAGGGTGCCGTAGAGCTGCCAGTTGTGCGACATCTTCTTGCGGAAGGTGAACTCGACGCTGCGGTATTTCGCCGTGAGCTCGGGGACGTTCTCGATGCGCTCGAAGAAATCCGGGGCGGTGCTCGACCGGAGATAGACGGTCACCGGGACGTCCGCATAGCCGTCGGTGCCCGGCACGACGGTGTCGAAGGGGACCCACCAGCCGTCCGGGGAGTCGTCGAGCTGCCACCAACGGGCCCCGGTCGAGGGGTCGTAGACGACGTGCCCGATGTTGTTGGCGTGGCGCCGCTCGATGTAGCGGGCGGAGAGGGTGAAGTCGCGGCCGACCTGCTGTTCGAAACCGGCCGTCCACTCGGTGATGACGGGGGCGGAGAGATCGGGATCGACGGCCTGCCGGAAGTACTCGCTTTTGTAGACGCGGTAGTCGTACGACACGAGCGAGTAGGTATCGTCGGTGTCGACGAGACCGTCGCCGTCCTCGTCGTACCAGAGGAAATCGTGGGAGGCCAGGGGATCGATACGCGGCCAGGTCCTGGGAATAGCCGAGGCCCAGGTACTCCGGAAGCCTCGCCCAGGTGCCCTTGAGGACCGTCCGGCCGTTGCCGAAGAGGTCGACGGCCAGGCCGGCCCGGGGCGAGAGCGTGCTCCAGACGATGGCCTTCTCCCACGCGCCGAGGCTGACCGAGCTGAAGAGGTTGTAGCCCATGAGCTGGTCGATGAGGCCGCCGACCACGGCGGTGCTGACGGAATTCCCGCTCGAGCCCTTGGAGACGCCGGCGAACCGGGCGTCGGACCGGTCGAAGCGGAGGCCGCCCGAGAGCGAGATGCGGCGGCCGATCTTCATCGTGTCCTGGACGTGGACGCCGATCCGCTTGAGCTCGCGCTTCACGGTCATGTTCTTCTCGGCCGCCGGGGCGATGTAGAACCCGACGAGGCCCCACCCGACCTCCTCCTCGGAGACCGGGGAGGTGGTCAGCCCGTAGGTGTACGGGCTGCCGGCCGCGTAATTGTAGATGAGGTTGTCGGCCTTCCAGGACTCCGACGTCGTGTAGGTCGTCTCGTAATCGCCGCCGAGCACGAACTCGTGGAAGAGGCCCAGGAATCCGTCCAGGTAGCGGGTGATGGAAGCGCCGGCCCGCATGCGGCTGGCCGTCTCGCGGTCGTTGACCGAACCGCTGCCCCAGCGTCGCCCGGAGACGACGTCGTAGTATTCGGGCTTGGAAACGCCCAGGTCGCTGAGGAGGAGCGGCTGCCGGTATTTCGCGTATCCGACCCCGAGGTCGATCCGGGTGCCCTGGTTGACGTTGTAGCTCCCGCCGAAGCGGAGGCGCATGACCTTTTCCCCGTCGAGGCCTCGGGTCGAGGATTCCGGCCGGAGCGGATCGATGTCCGCTTCGTAGACGGGTTGGGTGACCTTGGAGAGATTGAACTCCAGAATGCCCTTGAACTTGTCGAGGACGTTCATCTGCATCTTGAGGAGGCCCGAGAGGTCGCGGTCGGCGAAATCGAAGACGAAGTTCCGGCCCCCGGAGGGATCGGTCCAGTACCGGTACGGGGCCCGGTAGCCCTGGGTGCGGTAGCGGATGTTCGCGAACACCCAGGCCATGTCCTCGAGGAGCGACGTGCCGTAGGTCAGGGACACGTCGTGCTCGCGTTTGAGCGAGAGGGCCTCGGCCCCGTCCATCTCGGCGATCTCGCCGGCTGTCCAGAGGGAATCGACCAGCCCCCTGCCGGAAACGCCGTAGGACAGGCTGCCCTGCGTCGAGGCCGAACCCGGACGGTGGATGACGTTGATGTAGGCGCCCTGGGCGGGACCGGCTTCGGCGGGGTGTCCCGCCGTCTCGACGACGACCTCGTCGATGAGGTCGGTGTTGATCGGGGCCAGGGCCCGCGCGTCGACGGGGTGGGTCACGATGACCCCGTCCTCGACCAGGACGTTGGTCGTGACCGGGGCCCCCTGGAGGGAGGCCCGCAGTCCGGGCTTGTCGTTCTCGAACACGAGTCCGGGAACGAGGCCCAGGACGGCCGTGAAATCGCGGGCCAGGGGCAGCCGGGAGATGAGGTCCTTGTCCAGGACGACCGCCACCCGCGCGGAATCCCGGTCGAGGAGCGAGCCGGGCCGGCCGGACACGGGCTCCTCTTCGATGTCGGTGGGCTGCATCCTGAAATCGAGGGTGACGGTCACCCCCGCGGAAAGGATGAGGCCGTCGACCGTGACGGTCTTGAACCCGGGCATCTCGGCGACGGCCTTGTAGCTGCCGGGGATCAGTCCGGAGATGGCGTAGCGGCCCGATTTGGAGGTGATGTAGTTCGCGACCCCGAGCGCCGTCGGCGAGGTCACGTAGAGGTAGGCCCCCGAGAGAGGCGCGCCCTTGTCGTCGACGATCCGGCCCCTGAGGGAGCCCTCGGGGCCCGCCGCGGCGGAGGGTAGGCAGAGAGCGAGAAGGACCGCGACGACGGCCAGCGCGGCGGCGTGTTTACTGGTCAAAGCGGCCTCCTTGGACCCTGTCTCCATCGTATTTTCCATTTTTTCGTCCGGGATTGTCAAAACAATTAACTCCCGTTCCGGCGGTATGGTTCCAGGCGGCTCCGGGCCGCCGGCCCCCGCTCATCCCCGGATTCCCGCCCCGTGGCGGGCCCAGGCGGCGGCGCCCACCAGGCCGGCCCGGTTACCCAGGGCGGCCCTCCCGATCCGGCACCCGGAGAAGGAGAGGGGATTGGACCTTCGGCGGGCCTCCTCGACGACGGGCCCGAGCAGGATGTTCCCGGCCGAAACGACCCCGCCGCCGATGAGGATCTTCTCGGGGTTGAGCAGGTTGATGACGATGCCCAGGCCGATGCCCAGCCAGTAGGCGAGATTCCGGAAGCTCGTCGAGGGCCGCCGGATCGCCCTGCTTCGCCAGGAGGTAGACCTGACGGGATTCGGTGACGTCCGTCCGCTTCGTGAGCGCCCGGAAGTCCCGGACGAGCCTCGGGGCCGAAGCCTCGGTCTCGAGGCAGCCGCGGCCGCCGCATTTACAGAGTTCCCCCTCGGGATTGACCGTGATGTGGCCGATCTCGCCGGCGTAGCCGCCCTCGCCCTGCCAGAGCTTGCCGTCGAGGATGAGGCCCGAGCCGATGCCCGTCCCGACGGTCACGAGGACGAGGCTGCGGACGTCCTGTCCGGCCCCGTGCTTGAACTCGCCGAAGGCGGCCATGTTGGCGTCGTTGCCGGCCCGGACGGGCACGTCGATGAACTTGCGCACGGCCTGGACGAGCGGATAGCCGTCGAGGCTCGGGCAGTTGGGCGACTGGAGGACCTTCCGCTGCCGGAGGCTGTAGAAACCGGCGATGCCGAAGCCGCAGGTCCGGATGGGGCCGGGGGCCTTCCGCTTGAGGCCGGTCCAGGCCTCTTCGAGGGCGGCCAGGATGCCCTCGATGGACCCGGGACTGCGGACCTGGCCCTGGCGGACCAGGCGCCCGTCGCGGTCGACCAGGCCGAACTTGATGGCCGTGCCGCCGATGTCGAATCCGGCGTCGAAAGACGATGTCATGGGGGATTCTCGAAAGCCAGCCCGGCCGCTCTCGCCGCCGGGCGGCGGGAAGATGGCGTCAGTTCTTGGGAGGCTCGGGGTTCTTGGGCCTGTCCTGGTCGTCCTTGGTGTTGATGGACTTCTTGAAGTTCTTGATGCCCTCGCCGATGGACCGGCCCAGGTCCGGCAGCTTACGGGCGCCGAAGATGATGATGACGATCAGGAGGATCAGGATCAGTTCGGTCGGTCCGATGGAACCAAGCATGCCAATCTCCTTGGGACTCTGCCGCGATTTCTCCCCTAGAAGATACGCTCGGAGCCCCTAAAAGTCAATTTAGGCCTCCCCCCTGATGTCTTCTGGAATCATCAATTCTGGGATTTGCCGTTTTTGAGGGAAGTGCCCGAGAGGCGGCGAGGGATATCACCTCGAAGATCCCCGTGCTGGAGAGGAGACCCGCGCAGCAGGGGGAACCTGTAACTGGTTCCCGGGGGGCCGGGGAGCTAGAGGTGATTCCCGAGCTAAGCCGATAGGGCACTTCCGCGCCGCCGGGAAATCTGCCATAATAGGCGATTCCATGAAGAACATCAGGAACTTCTCCATCATCGCCCATATCGACCACGGCAAGTCCACCCTGGCCGACCGGTTCATCGAGCTGACCGGGGCCCTCAGCTCCCGCGAGCTCAAGGAGCAGATCCTCGACACGATGGACCTCGAGCGGGAGCGGGGCATCACGATCAAGGCCCAGACCGTCCGCCTCAACTACAAGAGCCGGTCGGGCGAGGACTACGTCCTCGACCTCATCGACACGCCCGGCCACGTCGATTTCTCCTACGAGGTCTCGCGGAGCCTGTCCGCGTGCGACGGGGCCCTGCTCGTCATCGACGCTTCCCAGGGCGTCGAGGCCCAGACCCTGGCCAACACCTACCTGGCCCTCCACAACGACCTCGTCCTCGTCCCGGTCATCAACAAGATCGACCTGCCCCAGATCCAGATCGAGGATTCCCTCGAGCAGATGGAGCACGTCATCGGCCTGCCCCGCTCCGAGGCCCTGCTCGTCAGCGCCAAGACGGGGCAGGGTCTGCCGGAGCTCTTCGAGGCCGTGGTCGAGCGCATCCCGCCGCCCAAGGGCGACCCGGAGGCGCCGCTCAAGGCCCTCCTCTTCGACTCCTGGTTCGACACCTACCGGGGCGTCGTCGTCCTCGTCCGGATCCTCGACGGCGAGCTCAAGACGGGGGACCGGATCGTCCTCATGGCCTCCGGCGCCGAGTACGAGGCCGAGGAGGTCGGCTACCTCACGCCCAAGCCGGTCAAGGCGGGCGTCCTGAAGACCGGCGAGGTCGGCTACCTCATCGCCGGGATCAAGAAGCTCAGCGACGCCCGGGTCGGCGACACGGTGACCCACCGCGACCGGCCCACGGCGGCGCCCCTGCCCGGCTTCAAGGAAGCCAAGCCGATGGTCTTCTGCGGGCTCTTCCCGGCCGGGGACAGCAACATCGAGGAGCTCCGCGACGCCATGGAGAAGCTGCGCCTGAACGACGCCTCGTTCCAGTACGAGCCGGAGAACTCGCCGGCGCTCGGACTGGGCTTCCGGGCCGGGTTCCTGGGCCTCCTCCACCGGGAGATCGTCCAGGAGCGCCTCGAGCGCGACTACGGCCTGACCCTGATCACGACGGCCCCGAGCGTCGGCTACCGGGTGACCGACCGGAAAGGCGAGACGTTCGAGATCCACAATCCCTCCGAGATGCCCGAGCCGACCGAGGTCGCCGAGATCGAGGAGCCGATCATCGAGGCCGTCATCCTGACCCCCGACCGCTACCTCGGCGGCCTGTTCAAGCTGCTCGAGGAGCGCCGCGGCGTCCAGAAGAAGATGGAGTACATCGGGCCGGGCCGCGTGCTCCTGTCCTACACCCTGCCGCTCAACGAGGTCGTCTTCGACTTCTACAACCAGCTCAAGCAGCTGTCGCAGGGCTACGCCTCGCTCGACTACGAGTTCAGCGGCTACCGCGGCGGCCCGCTGGTCAAGCTCGACATCCTCATCAACGGCGACGCCGTCGACGCGCTGTCGCTCATCGTCCACGAGGACAAGGCCGTGACGATCGGCCGCGGCCTCGTCGAGCGCATGCGCAAGGTCATCCCCCGCCAGCAGTACGAGGTCGCCCTCCAGGCCGCCATCGGCAAGCGCATCATCGCCCGCGAGACGGTCAAGCCCTTCCGCAAGGACGTCCTGGCCAAGCTCTACGGCGGCGACTACACGCGCAAGATGAAGGTGCTGGAGAAGCAGAAGGCGGGCAAGAAGCGGATGCGCCGCGTCGGCAAGGTGGACATCCCCCAGGAGGCCTTCCTGGCCATTCTTGAGGTCAAGTAGTTGAACGGAGCGCGGGGGCCTCGTCGTATAATGAACCGCGATGAGCAAGAAGAGCGTCGAGGCCGCGCTCGCGCGGGGGGTCGAGATCCTGAGCGCGTTCCTGCCGCTCAAGTCGTGGCTCGTCTTTCCCGTCCTCTATTCCGCCTGCGTCTGGGCCGTTCGGCGGGTCTTCGACTTCCGCGAGCGGATCCTGGCCTGGCAGGTCTGGCTCGATCCGGATTTCGTCCGGACCAAACCCGACGAGTTCGTCCTGGCCTTCTTCTGCGGTCACGAGGCCCTCGGCCGCGAGTACGCGGACGAGATCGCCCGCGGGGACATGCGCATCATGCGGGCCGCGTTCTCCGCCCTCTATCCCGTCCTCGGCCTCGAGGACGCCTTCCTCAAGGCGCTCTTCAAGGCCGAGATCGACGCGTCCGACTACCGGGCCATCGTGGTCGCGTTCGCCTCGCGGACGGCCAAAGCCGTGGAGGACATCAGGCCCGCCGCGGCCGATCCCGAATTCTGGAAGGCCGTCTTCTTCGCCGCCGCGGAGGCCGCCTCGCTCGGCCTGCACCTCCTCACGGACGAAGAGGTCCAGAACATGATCGTCGCCCTGGTCAAAAAGCCGGCCGGCGCCGCCCCGGCCATTCCCCCCGACGCTTAAAATGGGGGACATGATACCCATTTCCTGTTTTTCCGCCCGGACCCGGTCCGCCTTCGTCGCCCTCGGCCTGGCCGCCGCGCTTTCGGCCGCCTGCCTCACCGACCTCCATCGGGCCAAGCGCGATTACGCCGCCGGCCAGGAGCATGCGGCGGCCATGCGCACGGAACAGGCGGTCGCGTCGTGGAAGAAAGCCGCGGACGAGGCGGGCCGCGCGAGTCTGCGGAGGCCTTCGGCGCAGTCCTACACGGTCAAGGGTTTGGCCGAAGCCAACCTCGGCCGCTGGCGCGAGGCCGAGGCCTCGTTCCTCAAGGCCTTCGGGCTGGGCTTCGAAAAGGGGGAGACCTGGGCCGCGGACGCCGCCCTGGCCGGCCTGGCGGCTTCCTTCGCGGAGTTCGGGCTCGAAGCGCCCGCCCTGAGGATGTACGCCCAGCTCCTGGACCGGTCCGACTTCCGTCCTGCGCTCATGTTCGCGGCCGAAAAGCGGACGGACCTCGTCCTGGCCGGGGCCGTGGGGCTCGAACCCCGGGACAGGGACCGGGCGCTCTCCGGGCTGAACAAGGCCCTCGACCGGCTCATCGACCGCGATTTCGCCTGCGGCCTCTACCACTACCTCCACGCCCAGGTCGACGGCCACCTCGGCGACCTGCGCCGCTCGTACGAGGAGGCGGTCATGGCCCGCGAGCTCGGCCTCCCCGCGGAAAAGATCCTGCGTGACAACGACAATCAGCTCGTTTATTGTTATCTCCGGCTGAGCGGATCCCTCCCGGCGGCCGAGGCCGAGGCCTTCGCCGCGGCCCACGCGCGCTGGGCGGGCCGATGGGGCTGGCGGGACGCCCGGACCCCGGCCTGGAAGAAGGAGTGACCATGCTGCCGACGATCGCCTGGCGGGGCCGTTCCGTCGTCATGATCGACCAGCGCAAGCTGCCCGCCCTCGAGACCTACGTCCGCTGCCGCACCTACATCCAGGTGGCCCAGGCCATCGAGAAGATGGTCGTCCGCGGCGCTCCGGCGATCGGCATCGCCGCGGCGTACGGGCTCGTCCTCGGCACGATGGGCATGGGCGCCGCGACGGGCCGCTCCTTCGACCGCGAATTCGAGAAGGTCTACAAGCGGCTCGAGCGGACGCGGCCGACGGCCCGGAACCTCTTCTGGGCCCTGGAGCGGATGCGGGCGGTCTACGAGCGCACGCGGACAGAAGGAGCCCGGGCCATCCGCGCGGCCCTGCTCGAAGAGGCCAAGGCCATCGAGCTCGAGGACGCCGAGACGAACCGGGCCATCGGCCGCCACGGCCAGGTCGCTCCTCCGCGACGGCTGGACCGTGCTGACGCACTGCAACGCCGGGGCGCTGGCCACGGCCGCCTACGGCACCGCGCTCGGGATCGTCCGCGCGGCGGTCGCCGAGGGCAAGTCGATCCGCGTCTTCGCCGACGAGACCCGGCCGTTCCTCCAGGGGGCCCGGCTGACCGTCTGGGAGCTCGACCGGGACGGCATCCCGGTCGTCCTCATCACCGACAGCATGGCCGGCTGGTTCATGCGCCGCGGCGAGATCCAGGCGGTCGTCGTCGGGGCCGACCGCATCGCCCGCAACGGCGACACGGCCAACAAGATCGGGACCTACTCGCTGGCCGTCCTGGCCAGCGAGAACGGCGTGCCGTTCTACGTCGCCGCTCCGACGAGCACGGTCGACCTCTCCCTCGCCGACGGCGGCGGGATCCCCATCGAGGAGCGCAGTCCGGACGAGGTCCGCGCAGGTCGGCGGGCGGCTGATAACCATCCCCCACGCCGAAGTCCGCAACCCCGCCTTCGACGTCACGCCGGCCGCCTACATCACGGCCATCGTCACCGAGCGCGGCGTCCATCGCCCGCCCTTCGAGAAGAGCTTGAAGATCGCCGGAGAATAGCCGGGTTCATTTCCATCGTAAAGGGGGCATCATGGCCAAGAAAGCCTTCTGGGCGGTCGCTCTTTTCATTGCAGCATGTTCCTTCATTCTCCCAACCTCTGCCTGCTCGAAGAAAGCCGCCGATGCCGGCTGGAAGGCCGAAGTCGAGATCGTGGGCGGGGTCAAGACGATCCGGAACCCCGAAGCGCCTCGCCACGGTACCTTCGCCTTCGACCTCGTCGAGGACCTGGCCATCGGCGAAGAGAAGGACGAGCGGTATTTCCTTCCGGGCTGGGTATCGATAGACATCGATGAAGAGGGAACCATTTATGCCTGTGACCGCGGGAACCGCAGGGTCCAGGTCTTTGACAGCAGCGGGAGCTTTGTCAGGACGCTGGGCCGTCAGGGCCAGGGCCCCGGCGAGTATTCATTTCCCTCGGAGGTCTACCTCGATCAATCGGGGGACGCTTATATCAGAGCGGGCCGCGCCCTCGTCGTCTTCGACCGTGAAGGGGTCTTCAAGAAGAACGTCCCGTTTAAAACGTTCCTGTCGACGATGATCCTCGGGCCCGGCGATACCATTATCGGGACGACTCAACCGGACACCCGTGCGGAGGGAGGCCCGAGAAACACGCTGGTTCAGCTCGGCCCGGACGGAGAGCTACAGAGAACCTTGGCCGTGTTCCCGGCCTATGGCGTGAGCCCCGGGCAGATGTTATTCCATTGGTACTCGGGAGAGATCGCCTTCTGCGGTCGCCTCGAGGATTCGCTCTATTACGCATTTTCCCTCGATTACCTGATCCACGTCGTCGACGGGGAAGGCCGGGAGCTCTTCGCCTTCTCCAAGACCGAGAAAAGCCAGGGGATAAGCGGAGAGGAAGCCGATCTGACACGCAAGGACGGGATCTGGGCTTGGTTCGGCCAGGGTGATCCGAAAACGGCCCCCTTGGATCTGCCGGACCACCGGCCATTTTTCAAGAGGTTTCTCAGCGACGACCTCGGACGGCTGTACGTGATCCGTTTCCGGCCGATAACGGAAAAGGCCATGACCACGAGCGAAGTCGATGTCTTTTCCAAGGACGGGCTCTATCTCTATCGGATGACCTGGCCGTTCCTGCCAGAGGTCATCAAGGGCGGATTTCTCTATGAGGTCCGACAGGACGAATCGGCTGGACTGACGCGGATCGTCCGGCATAGGATCGCGAATTGGGGAGAGCTCAAGGCGGAATAGGCACAGACTGACGGCCGGATGCAGGCCGGAGCCCGAGATGCGAGCCAATAATCTTGACAATTCTATTGCTTTTTAGTAGTATTTATATCGCTTAATTATCTTTTATTGGACAAAACGATGGAAAAAATGTCGTATTCGTCAGGTTGGCGATCCGTAGACGACGTCGCGGCCTACCTCGGCATCAAGCGGGGAACGGTCTATAAATGGGTCGCCCGCTACGGGCTTCCGGCCCGGAAGGTCGGCCGGCTGCTGAAGTTCCGCCGGGAGGACATCGACCGCTGGATGGAGTCGCGGCGGACGGGCGGCGCCGCCGGCGAGTCCGGGGCCCGGTACCTGCGTCTCCTGCGTGATGCGGCGCCGGAGATCAAGCGGCGTTTCGGCGTCCGGAGTATCGGCCTCTTCGGCTCGGCGGCCCGGGGCGAGGCCGGTCCGGATTCCGACGTCGATGTCCTCGTCGAATTCGAGGCGCCGACGTTCGATCGCTACATGGACCTCAAGTTCCACCTCGAGGACCTCTTCGGCCGGCCCTGCGATCTCGTTCTCGCCGATTCCCTCAAGGAGGGCGTCCGGCAAGCCGCCTTGAGCGAGGTCGTCTATGCCTAGGAACCCCGGGGTCTACGTCGAGGACATCCTCGAAGCGGTCCGGCGTATCCGATCGTACACGGCGAACCTGGACGAAGCCGCCTTCGCCGCGAGTCCCATCACGATCGACGCGGTCGTCCGCAACCTCGAGATCGTCGGCGAGGCCGCCGCCCGCCTCCCGGAGGACGTCAAATCCGTCGCGGACGGCGTCGAATGGCGCAAGATCGTCGCTCTGCGGAACATCCTGGCCCACGAGTATTTCGGCGTGAACACGGTCATCCTCTGGGACGTCGTCAGCCATAAGCTCGAGCCGCTCGAAGCCGCTTGCCGGAAGCTCCGGGTGAGCATGGGGCCCACGGCCTGACCGTCGGGACCGGAGCGGATCCGTGCAGAGATCTCAAACGACGGATTGGACAGCCGGCGGGGCGATCGCTCTGTTGACGATGCTCTCCGTCGCGGCCGCGATCTACGGGCAGAGCCCGGGGCTCATCGGATACCTCCCCAAGGACCGCGTCGTCGAGCTCGCGGCGGCGGCCGACGGGTCCCTGGCCTCGTACACGCCGTCGCCCGCGGCCCTGGCTTCTTTCGTCGCCCTGGTCGACCCGATCCACCTCCGGGTCTTCCTCTGCGCCTCGCGGCCGGCCGACCTGGCCTTCGCGGCCCGCATCGCCCGGTCCGTCGAAGCGGCGGCCAATCCCGTCTTCTCAGCCGAGTTCGTCGGCGTCGCCGCGGACCTCTCCGAGCCGGCCGGCCTTCTCTCCGAGAACGCCGTCACGGCGGCCCCGGAGATCGTCGTCTACTGGATGGGCTCCGAGATCGCCCGGATGCGCCCCGGAGCCGATGCCGCGGCCGAAGACGAGCTGGCCGGCCTCATCTTCCAGGCCCGCAACCAGATCGCCGAGGAGATGATCCTCGACAACGATTTCTTCAGGAACGTCTTCCACTCGGACCTGGTCATCGACTGCAAGCGCTGCCATTTTTGGCCGGGAGAGGATTCCCAAGGGCCGCGCCGGGCTCGCTAACTCAGCTTTTTTCCGAACAGCCCGCGCGCTTCGCGGGCCTTCTCCGCGCCCCAGGCCCGGAGTCCGTCCCCGTGGAAGTAGAGGACGGGGATGACCACGAAGACGAGGATCGTCGAACTCGTCAGTCCTCCCACGGTGCACAGGGCCAGGGACGACCAGATCTGCCGCTTGTTGTCCTCCGCCCCGATGAGGAGGAGCGGCAGCATGCCGAAGATGGTCGTCGACGTGGTCATGAAGATCGGGCGGACCCGGTCCTTTGTGCCGCGAACGACGGCTTCAAGGAGTCCCAACCCCTGCCGCCGCCTCAGATTGATGTGGTCGACGAGGAGGATCGAGTTGCTGACGACGATCCCCGAAAGCAGAATGACCCCGATGTAGGCCGTCGGGTCGAAGGGCGCCTTGGCCACGACGAAGGCGACGAAGACGCCGATAAGCGCGAGCGGCACGGCCAGCAGGATGAAGAACGGCGTGACGAACGATTCGTAGAGCGCCGCCAGGATCATGAAGATGAGGACCAGGGCGACGGCGATGGCGAAGTTGATCTGCTCCTGCTCCTCCTCGGTCACGAACCAGTCCTCTTCGAGGCTCGCCGCGAAACCCGGCGCCAGGTGGAGCGAGTCGAAGACGGCCTTCCGGTAGCGCTCCTCGGCTTTGGCCGGGCCGCGGAACTCCCACATGATCGTCTGCTGGAACTGCTGGTCCTCGCGGTCGATCGAGCCGGGGATGGGCGCCTCGGCGAAGGCGGCGATCTCGCCCAGCCGGAGGTATTCCCCGCCGCGCGTCCGGACGAGGGCTTCGGCGAGGCCGCGCATGTCGAGCGTCGCCGCGTCGGGATACTTGACCGAGACGGTGATGTCCTTGCCGCCCGTCCGGATCCGGGCCGGCTGTCCGAACGTCCCCTGGATCATCGTCTGGAGGGCGAAGTAGAGGTAGGCCGGATCGACGTCGTAGCGCTTGAGCGCCGCCTTGTCGATCTTGAGGACGTCCTCGACCGTGTCCCCCCGCCACCAGCCGAAGCGGCTGGAGACGGTCCGGACCTCCTTGATGCGCGGATTGCGGCGCAGGGTCTTCTCGAGGTCGGCCGTGATCTCCTTCAGCTTGCGCAAATTGTAGCCGGTGAACTTGATGCGCGAGCTGTAGTAGGTCCCCGCGCCCATGCTCGAGGCGTAATACTGCGGATCGAAGCCGGAGACGCTGACGTCGATGCCGGCGAACTGGGTCGCCATCTGGATGAGCTCTTCCTTCAGGGCGTAGGGGTGGTAGGACCTCTCGATCTCCGGCGGGAAGCCGATGATGGCCTGGGCGTTCTCGGGGACGATCCGGACGTTCATCTCCTTCTCGCAGTCCTGGGCCAGGACCTTCTCCTCGAAAGCCCGGATCGTCTCGTCGGTCCGGGCGATGTCCGTTCCCGGGCGGCATGCCGACGCGGACGTAGAGGTATTCCTTCGAATACCAGGAGTACCAGCGGCCGAGCGTCACCTCGGACCGGAACCACTTGTAGGACCCGAAGAGAAGGGCCGCGACGATGAGGAGGATCTCGATCGGATGGCGGATGAGGAAGCCGAGGGCCTTCTCGAACCGCGGGCTCCGCCTCTCCTCGGTGCCGGTCCGTTTTCGCTTTTCGATGAGCTTGGGGCTAAGGGCCGGGATCAGCGTGAAAGAGACGAGGAGCGAGGCGGCCATGGCCGAGGCGATGACGATGGCCAGGGGCAGGTAGTAGATCTTGAGCTTGCCCTGGAAGAAGGGGAAGCTGAAGAAGACGGCCATGACCGTCAGGGTCGAGGCCAGGACGGCGACGAAGACTTCCCGGGGTCCCCGGACGGCGGCCTCCCGCGGAGCCATCCCTCCCTCCCGCAGGCGCAGGATGTTCTCGAAGACGACGATGGAATTGTCGACGAACATGCCGAAGCCCAAGGCGAGCGCCCCGAGGGTCAGCATGTTGAGCGAGATCCCGAAGGCGTAGATGAGATTGAAGGTGATGACGATGGAGAAGGCGATCGAGGACAGGATGAGGAGCGACGGCGTGATCCGCAGGAGGACGACGTAGATCATGGCGAAGACGATGATCGTGATCAGCCCGGCGAGAACGTAGAAATCGTTGAGGTTCTTGCGGATCTCCGCGCTCTCGTCGTCGACGCTTTTAAAGGCGAGGCCCGGAGGGAGCTCGCCCTTGACGGCCTCGAGCTTGCGTTTGACATCGGCGGCGACGCGCAGGGTGTTCGCCCCTCGTTCCTTGGACACGGTCAGGCTGACCGTGGGCTGGCCGTTGATGCGGTGGATCTGCCGGATGTCGGCGTAGGTCAGCTCGACCCGGGCCACGTCGCGGACCAGGATGGGGTTCGCGCCCGAGTGGGCGACGATCGTGTCGCGCAGCTCGTCGAGGCTGTCGATGCGGTCGGCGAACTTGAACAGGAACTCCCGGTTGCCGCGCCGGACCCGCCCCGTCGGATAGGTCCCCAGGCGGCCGCCGATCGCGGCGTTGACCGTATAGGGGTGGAGGCCGAGGGCCTTGATCCGGTCCTCGTCGAGCGTGACCCGGATCTCGGGCTCCGAGCCGCCGGCGACCTCGACGCCGGAGACGCCCCGGACCGAGCCCAGGCCGATCTCGAGCTTCTCCTTGACCAGCTCCTGGAGCTCCTGCAGGCCGTAATTCCCCGAGACTGTGTACTCGAGGAAGGGCCGGACCCGGAAATCCTCGGGGACGTAGGGCTGGAGCACGGGCCGGACGCCCGGCGGGAGGACGGGCCTCGTCTTGGCCAGCTCCTCGCGCAGGACGAGCTGAGCGAACTCCATGTTCGTCTTCGGATCGAACTCCAAGGTGATCCGCGACATCCCGATCTGGGAGGTCGAGGTCATCTTGGTGATGCCCTTGACCGTGGCGCAGGCCTCCTCGATCGGGGCGGTCACCTGTGTCTGGACGACCTCCGGCGGCACGCCGTACCAGCCCGTGACGATGTCCACCATCGGGAAGCTTTCCTTCGGCGCCAGCTCGATCGGCGTGTTCAGGAACGAGTAGACCCCGGTCGCGAGCAGGGCCAGGAAGACCATGGCCGTGGCGACGGGGCGGTCGATGAAGAACTTCATCCCTTCCGGCCCTCCACCCACTCGTAGATGACGGGGATGAGGATCAGGGTCAGGAAGGTCGAAAAGAATAGGCCGCCGATGACGACGATGGCCAGGGGCTGCATGAGCTCGGCGCCCCGCTCGAGGGCCAGGGCCATCGGGACGAGCCCGACGAGCGTACTGCCGCGTGGACATGAGGATGGGCCGCAGGCGGACGTGGCTGCCCTCCTCGACGGCCTCGCGGAGCGGCATGCCGCCGCGCCGCAGCTGGTTGGTGTAGTCGATCTTGACCGTGGCGTTGTCGACGACGATGCCGACGAGCACGACCAGGCCGATGATGGAGATGACGTTGAAGGTCTGCCCGGTGAGGAGCAGGGCGACGATCGCGCCGGCCGCGCCCATGGGCAGCGTGAACATGACGATGAAGGGATGGACGAGGGATTCGAACTGGGCGGCCATGATCATGTAGGTCAGGAGCGTCGCCAGGAGCAGGGCCGTGACGAGCGAGCGGAAGGACCGCGACATCTCCTCGCGCTCGCCGCTCCAGACGACCCGGTAGTCGGCCGGCAGGCTCAGCCCGCCGATGGCCTTGTCGATGGCCGGGGCGACCTGGCTGATCTTGCGGCCCTTGAGGTTGGCCGTCACCAGGACCTCGCGCTCCTGGTTCTCGCGGCGGATCTCGCGCGGCCCGCGCACGACCTCGTAGGAGACGACGTCGCGCAGGGGCACGGACCGGCCCTCGAAGGGCAGGGTTTCGCCGAGGAGCGCTTCGATGTTCTCCCGCGAGGAATCCTCGAGGCGGACCAGGATGTCGTACTTCTTCTCCATCTCCCGGAACTGGGTGGCCACGCGGCCGCGGACGGCGCTGACCAGGAAGTCGCCGATCGTCGCCGGCGAGAGGCCGGGATACCGCTTGAGGGCGTCCTTGTCGACCGTGACCTTGAACTCGGGCTTGCCCTCGCCGATGTTGGTGGCGACGTCGGCGACGCCGGGGATCCGCGCCAGGCGGGCGACGAGGTCGCCGGCGATCTCCTTGAGCCGGTCGAGCTCCCGGCCCTTGATCTGGAGCCCGATCTCGGCGGTCGACAGGGCCAGGAACTGGGTGACCGAAGACTGCTCGCGGAGGATCGTGTAGGTCACGTCCGGGTACCGGGCCAGGAGCCCGCGGGCGGCGTCGAGGACCGGCTCGAGCTCCTTCGGCTTCCGGACATCGACGAACAGGCGGGCCGAATTGACCGAGATGTCGGGGTCGGCGCTCTCCATGCCGCTGACGATGCCCACCTGCGAGAGGACGGTCTCGACCGGGGCCAGGCCGCGCAGGTGCGACTCGAGCATGACGGCCATCTCGGTCGTCTGCTCGAACGAGAAATCGACGGGCATCCGCAGGTCGAGCTCGAAGGCCGTCGTCTCCATCCGGGGCATGAGCTCGCGGCGGACGAGGCCGCCGAGGGCGAAGACGGCGGCGAAGAAGACCAGGGTCCAGGCGACGACCCGGCCCTTGTGATCGAGGCTCCAGCGGAGGAAGCGCTGGTACCCGACGATGAAGCGGCCGTAGACCTTGTTGAAGGCCGCGAAGACGGCCTTGAGGAGGGGCCGGAACGGCAGGGCGAGATAGTGGGCGGCGAAGGCGAGGAGCTGGACGACGAAGCTGGCCAGGAAGTTCAGGACGAAGCCGATACCCTTGAAGAGGGCATAGAGGGGCCGTTCGGCGACGGGGAACTTGCGGAGCCCCCAGCGCCAGCGCCACCGGTCCTCCTTCCCGACGCCGAGGTCGAACTCGCGCGACTGGAGCGTGGCGATGAGTGTCAGCGAGACGAGAAGCGAGGCCAGCAGGGCGAAGGTGACGGTCAGGGCGGTGTCCTTGAACAGCTGCCCGGCGATGCCGTGGACGTAGATGACCGGGAGGAAGACGACGATCGTCGTCAGGGCGGTCGAGACGACGGCCGGCCCGACCTCCTTCGTCCCGATGTAGGCCGCCTCCTTCAGGCCCTTCCCGAGCGAGCGGTGGCGGAAGATGTTCTCCGAGACGACGACGGCGCAGTCGTCGAGCATGCCCACCCCCAGGGCCAGGCCGCCGAGCGACATGATGTTGAGGGTGATGTTCCCGAAGAAGAGCAGGCTGAACGTGCCGATGATGGAGATGGGGATGACCGTGCCGATGATGAGCGGCGTCTTCCATTCCTGGAGGAAGAGGAGCAGGGTCAGGAAGGCCAGGACCGCGCCCTGGAGGAGCTCGTTCTTGACCGCGCCGATGGCGTCCTCGATCGTCTTCGCCTGCTCGTTGACGACGCTCAGGCTGATGCCCGGGTTCTCGGTGCGGATCTGGCCGATGACCTCGCGGACGAGCCGGGTCACCTTGACCGTGTTGGCCCCGGACTCCTTGCGGACGAGCAGGCCGATCGACTCGGCCCCGTCGAGGCGGGTCATGCCCTGGCGCTCCTCGATGCCGTCGCTGACCGCGGCCACGTCGCGGAGGCGGACGACGCCGCCCTCCGGGGTGACGAGCAGGCCGATCTCGGAGATCTCGTCGAGCGACTCGAACTCGCCGACGACGCGGAGGGCGTACTTGAACGTCCCCTTGCGGATGGTCCCGCCCTGGAGGTTGCGGTTGAAGGCGTCGACGCGGCGGGCGACGTCGTCGACCGTCAGCCCGTAGAGGGCCAGCTTCTGCGGGTCGGCGTCGATCTGGATCTGGCGCTCGACGCCGCCGGTGATCTCGGCCGAGCCGACGCCCTCGATCTGCTCGAGGCGCGGCTTGATGAGCTCCTCGGCCAGCTCCTTGAGCTCGAGGAGGGCGCGGTCGCCGGAGAGGGCCAGGGTCATGATCGGCCGGCTCTGCGGGTCGAGGGGGATGATGGTCGGGCTCTCGGCGTCCTCGGGGAAGCGGTCCTTGGCGTTGTCGAGCTGCTCCCGGGTGTGGAGCATGGTGAAGTCCATGTCCGTGCCCCAGTCGAACTCGAGGGTCAGGAGCGAGACGCCCTCCTTCGAGACCGACTCGACGCGGCGCAGGCCCGGGATGCGGCTGACGGCCGATTCGAGCGGCGCGGTGATGAGCGTTTCGATCTCCTCGGGCGCGACGCCGGCGTAGTTGGTGACGACCGACAGGCGCGGATAGCTGATGTCGGGCAGGAGGTCGACCGAGAGCTCCCGGAGCGAAACGAAGCCGAGGAGGATGACGGCGAAGTAGAACATGTACATCGTCACCGGCCGGTCGACGGCGAGTCGGGCGAGCTTCATGACGGCCTCCTGGGGATCGATCTCATGCCGTCCTCCTCTTCCTCGCGCATCCGTCCGGCCGCCCCGCTAGAGGACGACCCTGTATTTCTTGATGGAAAACGTTTCACCGAGAACACCCTCGGCCACCCAGAGGGTTTCG
Organism: uncultured bacterium; assembly: GCA_963743755.1. Classification (GTDB taxonomy): domain Bacteria; phylum Acidobacteriota; class Aminicenantia; order Aminicenantales; family Saccharicenantaceae; genus RBG-16-66-30. The sequence goes on along the minus strand of CAVUQU010000004.1, from coordinate 794,753 downwards.
CCGTCGAGGGCGCATTGGCCCGGCGACTGGAGGCTCCGGATCGCCGTTTCCGAAAGCCGGAGCCAAAAACAGTCCCGATAGACGCCCTCGCCGTCGAAGACGTCGACGAGGATGCCCTTGGACTTGTCCTTCGTCGATGTGACGGCCCAGATCTCGCTCGCCGCGGGTCAGCAGGTTCCAGATATCGTCCTGGTACTTCCGCTCGGGCGGGCCGAAGTGCTTGCCGTCGATAATGACGCCGCCCTTCTTTTGCTGCTCTGTGAGGGGCTCGGACCTTTGACCCGGCTTAGGGCCTCCGGAATTCCCTGACGACCCTGTTCGCTCCCGGGTCGTAGAGCTTGAGGTGATAGTCCTCCGTATGGAGATCAGCCAGGAGCTTGTCCTGGCAGGTAAACGGCGATCAGGACTCGGCCGATCGCATCATTCCGCCGGCGCCGCTCGCGGAAGAGATAACGAAGGCCCGGTCACGGAAGGAGGACAGCGTCGCTGACCGTGCCCCGAGTCTTCGGTCACGGCGATGATCGTTCCGCGGGATCGTCCACGATGTTCCCGGGTCGTTCCCTGACCGCGGGGGAAATCGTAGGCGTCGAAGATAGATGACGGCCCGCGTGAACGAACTGGCCGATCAGGCTAAGCCCGCGCGCCTTTCGACCCGGATCGGCGATCTCCTTTTCGATACCGGCCCGCGGCGTCGAAACAGAGGAGCTTGCCCGGGGAACATGGAGTAGACGATGACTGGCCGTTCCCGCGGCGACAGGCGGCCCCGTCCGGCCATCTCGCCCGGCCCCTGGCCCTTCTTGAAGAGGTTGCGTTCGTAGGCCGGCCGTCCCGGCCGAAGCACAGCAGTTGGTCCTCGTCGATCAACGAAGAGGCATCCGTCAGGCGCCATCGCCAGAGTCTGCGGCCATTCTTGAAGTAATAATCGCTTGCCCCTTCGTCGGAAATGGCCAGGACCTCTTGGGGCGCGATGACCCGCCCGGCGTTCGCCGCCGTTGGTTTGGCCGGGTTGTCGATGACCTGGGCGAGGGCGGAAGACGCAAAGAAAAACGCTCCGATCATGACGAGTGAAATTGCGGCCAGCCGCTTTTGCCATCCGAGCTTGTGTCGGGAAACCGATTTCCTCATCGCCTTCCCCTATTTTTCGATCCTGTATTTCACGATTGTGATCGTCTCATCCTCGTTCTTTTCCTGACAGAAGAGAAAGCCCTCCTTAACGGCCATCAGCTGCCGGCCGGCCCCGAGGTAAAAACTGTCGACGAACCTGCCGTCCTTGTCGAAGACGTCGATGAGCCGGCCTTTCGTTTTATCGTCCGTCGAGGTCTCGACCCAGAGATGCTCCCCGACCGCGTAGAGGTTGTTGACGTCCGCTTCAAACTCGATTTTCGGCGCCCCGGTCCTCTTCCGAAAATCCGGTTCATACTCCTTCTCGATATGGGGGACTTTAGAATAGACCCGTCCGAACCTTTTGATGATCGTGCCGGAGGCCAGATCCACGACCTCGATGAGGTAGTCCCGGCTGTGAAGGGCAAACAGAAGCTTCGAATCGGCGCCTAGCTTGGTGATGGAGTTGTCCCAGCCCATTCCCGATTGGTGCCCCAGGAACGTTCTCGGCTTGAATGTGGCGACGTCCCTCCGAAAAGAACCGTCCCTGGCGATGATCGCGACGGTGTGAATATTCTCCATGAGCTTCCCCGTCCGCTCGCTCGGAGGGGGCAAAACCTGCCTCATGAACAGGAAGCCGTCGGGAACGACTCCGACAAAATCATTGTAATCCTTATTCGCCAGGTTGATCTGGTCCTGGAAAACTCCGTCGAAATCGGCCCGCCAGAAACGATGGGAGTTGAAGTCCTGTATGTAGATCTCGCGACCATAGACGAAGTACAGAAAGTAATCTCCCAGCTCGCCGGGTCCCTGCCCTTTTTTGAAGATGTTCTTGAGGAATTTCCCTTCCGGGGAGAATTTGAGGAACTCGTCGGAGTCGACGACGAAGATCGAGCCGTCTTCCGCGATTTGGAGGTTGTTCGGATATTTGAGGAAGAACTCGCCCCCGTCGTCCGAGATCTTCCAGACCTCGGTGAGCTTCAGGACGCGCCCGGCATCCTGAGCGATCGGCTTGGCCGGGTTTTCGATCACGGCTTGGGAGAAGGAGGGTTGGGCCGCCGAGAGGACGATCGCGAGAAGCCCGATCAACGCTCCGGGAACCCGTTTCATGACCCTCATTCCGCCTCCTCTACTTGACTTTCCAGGTCACGGCGTAGCGCTTGACGTACTGATAGCCCTCCTCGTCCTCTTCGAGGGCATAGTACTTTCCCTTGAGGATCTCGAGGCCGAGGCCTTTGAGCGGGACGCGGCCGATGAACCGTCCCTCGGCGTCGAAGACATCATGGATGAGCTTTCCGTCGTCGGCCTTCTCGTAGGTCTGGACGATGAGGTGGCCGAGATCGCTCAGGAAGAAGCGGAGATAGGCGGGATGATCCTTGGGGTAGTCGATCTCGACCTTCATCCCCGGGGGGATGTCCTTCTCGAGCGCGGCCTTTTCTTCGCCCGTGACCGGGACGCCATCGTACTCGCGCCGGATCTTCCGGAGGACCTTGGCCTCCGCCGGGCTATAGAATTGGATCTCGTAGGCTTCGGGGTAGCCATAGACGAGGCGATCGTCCCGGTCGACGAGGAAATAGGCGACCGGCAGGAAGGGCCGGATCCTGCGGACTCCCGAGCCCCCCTTGCCCCCGGGGGCCGGGGTCTCGCTGATCGTCGCCAGCAACGATCCGTCCGGGGCCAGCTTCTTCGTCGCGTAAGACGATCCGTTGTCTCCGAGAACGATCTCCAGGACGTAGACGTTGCCCCGGGAATCGACCCGGCCGCGGCCCGAGATCAGGCCTTGGAGGGACTGCCGGCGGAGGAACGTCCCGTCCGTCTTGAAGACGGCCAGGCCTCGCGTTTGCTGTTGGACCGTGAGCTCGCCTGCGGCCCGGTTGAGCGAGAGGGTCATCGGGAACTCGAGCTCGCCGGGTCCTTGGCCCTTCCGGCCGATCGTCCGAAGATATTTTCCCGACGCATCGAAGACCTTGACGTCCGAAGCCTGCTCGTCGAGAACGTACATGGTTCCCGCGTCATCTGCGACGACCTGGCGGGCCTGGCTGAAGACGTCGTCGCCCTGGGCGTCAGGACCGCCGATCGAGAGGTCTTCCTTGAGCTCGAGGATGGGTGTCTTGGAGAGCGGCTCCCGGGGATTCTTGACGACGGTGACGTCGCCTTCCTTGACGATCGTGCCCTTCCACTTGGCCTGGGCGATGGCCGCGAGAGGCATTGAGACGAGGAGGACCGGGAGGCCGAGACCGAGGAGAAGGGCCTGTCGGCGGTGTTTGTTCATTCGTCGCCTCCTGCCCTCATTTCTCCACGATCCTGTACTGGTAGACCGTGACGCCGCGCTCGCGGTCGATGAGGAAGAGGCTGTCCCCGGAGATGCGGAGGACGTCGGCGAAGTGCGTGAGCGGGATCGCGCCGAGGAGGACGCCCTCCGGATCGAAGACGTCCAGCCGGAGGGCGTCTGTCGTGCGCAGGTCCGTGTTCCCCGTTCGTCTTGATGGAAACGTTGCTGACGCCGGCCTGTCCGCCGACGCTCGTCATCGAGGTCTGGACCTGCTCTTCCTTTCTCAGCTGGCGGGCATAGGTCAGGACCCAGCTCCGGCCCTTGGCGTCGACGGCTATGCCGGCCGAGCACTTGTTCATCTCGGGCGCGCTCATCGAGACGCCGCCCCCCGAGGTGTCGAACTTGCCCTTCTTTTTGACCTCCGTGCCGTAGTCGAGAGGCCGGTCGGCCCGCCAGAGGGGCCGGCCGTCGGGGCCGTACTTCTCGACCCGGTTCTGGGCGGTGTAGGTCACGAGCAGCGCGTCCCCGGGGCCGACAGCGGTCTCGGTGGTGTTGCCTGCGGCGTTGGTCATGGTCTCCCCGAAATCGGTCAGTGTCCCGAACGAGCCCGTGGTCCGCCCGTCCGGCGCCAGGTGCCGGAACAGGCGCATGTCGGCGATCTTCGGGGTGTCCTGGCCGCGCATCGGGTAGACCCAGGTCGAGGCCCGGCCGACGTAGCCGCCGGCGGCCAGGCATCGGACGCCGTAGAGGCGCTCGCCCTTGAGGATGATGGACCGCGCGTCCTTTCCGTCGCCGATGATGACGTGGAGCCGCGACTGGGCCGTATCGCCGACGACGAGGTTGCCGTCGCGGTCGATGTCGAGCCCGTCGGGCATGATGAACTCGCCCGGCCCCTGGCCCTTGCGGCCGACGGTGGCCAGGTACCGCCCGTCAGGTCCGAACTTCTGGATGCGGGTGTTTCCGGTGTCGAGGATGTAGATGTTGCCCGCGGCGTCCATCGCGACGTCGGACGGAAAGTTGAAGGCGACGTGCTCGTCCTCGGTGTCGATGTCGCCGATCTTGCGGACGAGCTCGAGGGCGAGCCGCGGGGAGTTGCCCCAATGCCGCCCTTGACGTTGTGGACGACGCGGACGCCGTCGACGGTCTCGATCTTCTGGGCCGCCGGAGCCAAGGCGAAAACGAGGAATGGGACGACGGCCAGGACGACCAGACGCACGACGTTCTTCACGGCAGCCTCCTCTGTCCAGGGCTACTGGACGATGCTGACCTTGGTGTCATGTGCGAGGGTGATGTGGCCCTGCTCATTTCTCGACGATCCTGTATTGATAAACCGTGACGCCGCGCTCGCGGTCGATCAGGAACAGCTGATCTCCGAAGACGCGGATGATGTCGGCGAAGTGGGTGAGAGGGATCTCGCCGAGGAGGACGCCGTCCGGATCGAAGATCTCGAGCTTGAAGGCGTCGGTCGTCCTCAGGTCCGTGTTGCCCTCGGTCTTGACAGAAGCGCCGGAGACGCCCTTGCCGGTGCCGCTGACCATCATAATCTGGGTCTGGACCTGCTCTTCCTTCCGGAGCTGACGGGCGTTGGTCACGACCCAGCTCCGGCCCTTGGCGTCCACGGCGATCCCCGTCGAGCAGGAGTTCATCTCCGGCGAGGTCATCATGAAACCCCCGCCCCTCTGCTCGATCTTCCCTTTTTTTTTGACCTCCGTGCCGTAGTCGAGGGGGCGGTCGGCCCGCCAGACGAGCGTGCCGTCGGGTCCGTATTTCTCGATCAGGTTCTGGGCGCTGAAGCTGACATAGAGGGCGCCCCTGCCGCCGACATCGAACGCGGTCGCGTTCCCCGCTTCGTTCGTCATGGCGTCGCCGAAATCGTTCAGCAGACCGAAGGAGCCGGCGATCCGGCCGTCCGGCGCGATCCGCCGGAACAAACGCATCTCACCGGCCGCCTTGGCGGGCTGGTTGGGCCGGGGGAAGGAAAAGGTTGAGGCCTTGCCGACGAAATCCCCGGAGGGGAGAGGGCGGACGCCGCTGATCCTCTCTTCCTTGACGACAACGGACCGGGCGTCCCGGCCGTCGCCGATGATGACCTGGATGCGGGCCTGGGACGAATCGTCGACCACCAGGTTGCCGTCCTTGTCGAAACCCATCGCGTCGGGCATGAGGAACTCGCCCGGCCCCTGGCCCTTGCGCCCGATCGTGGCCAGGTACTTGCCGTCCGGCCCGAATTTCTGGATGCGGGCATTCCCGGAGTCGAGGATGTAGATGTTGCCGTCCTTGTCCGAGGCGACGTCGGACGGATAGTTGAAGGCGACGTGCTCGTCCTCGGTGTCGACATCGCCGATCTTGCGGACGAGCTCGAGGGCGAGCCGCGGGGAGTTGCCCCATAGGCCGCCCTTGATGTTGTGGACGACGCGGACGCCGTCGACGGTCTCGACCTTCTGGGCCGCCGCGGGGACCGCGGCCGCGAGCCACGGCAGAAGCGTGATGATCGTGAGAACGGTGCGGCGTCGGGATCGGATCATGTCATCCTCCGGGAGGCGGGCCGGCTACTGCGCGATGCTGACCCTGGTGTCGTGGGCCAGGGTGATGTGGCCCTCGACGATGACGGTGTCGCCGGCCTGGACGCCCCAGCCGGGCTCCTTGCCGGGCAGGACCTCGGCGAAATCCTCGTTCTCCAGGCCGACCTCGATGTAGCGCCACTTGGCGATGTCCCCTTCGACGGCGAAGACGAGCTTGCGCCCGCCCCGGACGAGGATGGCCTGCTGCGGGACGAGCAGGCGGCCGGTGAAGATCTCGGTCGGGAACTCGACCTCGGCGTGCATGCCGGGCTTGATCTCCTCGGACAGGTTGTCCATGGAGACGTAGACGCCGCAGGTCTTGTCCGCGGCGTCGATGACGGGGCTGACGGCCTCGATGCGGCCGCGGAACGTCCGGGCGGGGAAGGCGCTGAAGCGCAGGTCGACCTCGCGGCCGGCCACGACCTTGCCGACCTCGCTTTCGAGGACCTTGGCCTTGACCTTGATGCGGCTGATATCGACGAGGGTGAAGAGCTCGCGGCCGGCGTCGAGCCGCTCCTTCGGCGAGAGCTTGAGGTCCGTGACGATGCCGGCGAACGGGGCCCGGATGCGGGTCTTCTCGAGGCTGAGGCGGGCGATCTTGACGTCGACCTCGGCCTGGGTCAGGCCCTTGGTCGCGGACTGGACCTCGTCCTTCTTGCGGCCGGCCTCGATCAGGGCCAGCTCCAAGGCGGCTTGGGCCTTTTCGAGTTGGACTTGCGAGGCGACGCCGCTCTTGAAGCCCTCGGAGACGCGGTCGTAGTCGGACTGGGCCGTGGCGAGCCTGTCGACGACGGCTTGAGCGGGAGGCTCCTCGGTCACGGAGAACTGTCTCTCGAGGAAGAGCTCCGAGAGGTAGCGCAGGCGCTGGGCCTCGAGCCGTTCCAGGTTGAGACGGTACTCGCGGTCGTCGAGCTCGACGAGGAGGTCGCCCTCGCGGACGTGGCGGCCTTCGGCGGCGTAGAGGTTCTTGACGACCCCGCCGACCTCGGCCTTCAGGACGACGCGCTTCTCGGTGTAGGCCTCGCCGGGGGACTTGAGGGTCATGACGAGATCGCCGATGACGGCCTTGGAGACCTTGACGGGGAGAGGGGCGGCTTCGGTCTTCTGGTCGGGAGAGGCGGCGGACGATGTGCCGGGAGCTGCGGTGGAAGCTGCTTCCGCCTGGCCCGCGGGCTCGGCCGGTCCCTTCTTGAGGATGAGGAAATAGACGCCCGCGGCGATCAGGGCCAGGACGAGGAATCCGCCCAGCACGGCTTTAGGGATGCGCATCGGCCACCTCCGTGTATTTCGGAACGAAAAAGCGTTCTCGGCGCGCGGGATTTGGTTCTGACCGGATTTTACTTACGGAGCACAAAATAAGCAACTTTCGGGCCCTATATGCCGGGGACGGCCGGCGAGCCGGGAAATTCTCTCGGCCATAGAGATTATTACGCCGGACCGGCAGGGAGCGTTGCGGAAAAATGCTAAAAAATTAGCATTTAAATGGGGGACATGAGACCTGTTTCTTAATTTCAAGGCGCCCCGGGGTGCCTGATGGGGGTTGGGGACATGCCCCGAGACGCGAGGGGTGTGTTCCCGGATTTGCCTGACCGGTTCCGGCTTTTCTGATAAGATAAGCGGCGAAAGGCCGGCCGGAAATGCTCGTCTTAGCCATCGAAACGTCGTGCGACGAAACGTCCGCGGCCGTCCTGCGCGCCCCGGACCGGTCTTCCGCGCCCGAGATCCTGTCCAACATCGTCCTGTCCCAGGACGAGATCCATGCGCCGTACGGGGGGGTCGTTCCGGAGCTGGCCTCGCGCCAGCACATCAAGTCGATCACGGCGATCGTCGGAGAGGCGCTGACACGGGCCGGGGTCGACCTCGGGGAGATCGATCTCTTCGCCGTGACCCAGGGCCCCGGGCTCATCGGCTCGCTTCTCGTCGGTCTCTCGTTCGCCAAAGGCCTGGCTTACTATCACAAGAAGCCCCTCGTCGGCGTCGACCACCTCGAAGCCCACCTCGAGGCCTGCTTCCTCGAGAATCCCGGCATCGCCTATCCCGTGCTGGGGCTTCTCGTCTCGGGCGGCCACACGGCCCTCTATCAGATGGACGAGCCGCTTTCTTACAAGCTCCTCGGCCGGACGCGCGATGACGCCGCGGGGGAGGCGCTCGACAAGATCGCCAAGTTCCTAGGCCTCGGTTATCCCGGCGGACCGGTCATCGAGAAGCTGGGCAAGGGCGGCGACCCCAAGGCGTTCCCCTTCGCCGTGCCCCGGACGAAGGACAGGAGCCTCGATTTCAGCTTCAGCGGGCTCAAAACGGCCGCGCTGAAGATCATCCGGGAGAGCGGCGTCACCAAGGACGATCCGCGTTTGGGCGATTTCCTGGCCAGCTTCGAGGAGATCGTCGCCCGGACGCTCGTCGGGCAGGTGCGGGCGGCGGCGGACCGGGTCCAGCCGCGGTCGCTCGTCCTGTGCGGCGGCGTCGCCCGGAACACGCGGCTGCGGACGCGCTTCCAGGGCTTCGCCCGCGACGCCGGGATCGACGCCTACGTGCCCTCGCCGAAGCTCTGCACCGACAACGCGGCCATGGTCGGCGCCGTCGCCCTCAAGATGTTCGCCCGCCGCCCCGACCGGGCGCCCGACCTCGACCTCGACGCCTACCCCCGCTAAATCGGGGACATGGCTAAATCGGGACATGATCCCCTGTGAATGGATCGGGGACACAGTACCCATTTCCCATTTATTCTCCCAATAGATCGGTCTTTAGCCCCCGAACGATAGCTTTGAAAGTTGACATGACCTTCCGAATGATTCATAATATGAATAATTAAGAATTGTAAAATGATTCACAAGACACCATGAAATCACTAAGCATCCACGGCATCGACGAGAAAACCGAAAAAGCGATCGAGGAGCGAGCAAAAAACGAGGGGAAGAGCGTCAATAAGATCGTGAAGGAACTCATAGCGAAAGCCTTGGGCTTGGGAGAGAACCCTCCGGACAACCGGGCCATGTTCGAGGACCTATGCGGAGTTTGGTCGGAGGCGGACGAACAGGAATTCCTGGCCTCGATCACCGACTTGGAGACCATCGACGAGAGGGATTGGAAATGAGCGCGATCCTGCTCGATACGAACGCCTACACCAAGTATCTGCGCGGCGACCGACGGGTCCTCGAGGCCTTGGCTAAATCCGACCGCGCCCACATGTCGGTCTTCGTATTGGGAGAGCTCTGCGCCGGTTTCCGATCGGGAACGAAGGAAAAAGCGAACCGGCAGGTGCTCGAGGCTTTTCTGGCCAAGCCGGCGGTCCGGGTCCTCGATGCGACACGAGAAACGGCCGACTACTTCGGGTTGATCAAGTCCGCCCTGAAAAAGTCGGGACAGCCCATCCCGCTCAACGATGTCTGGATCGCCGCCCACGCGCTGGAGACAGGATCCATCCTCGTGACCTACGATTCGCATTTCGCCGTCGTCCCCGGCCTGCGTCTCTGGGACGAGCTCAGTTAGCGGACGTCGTAGCGGAGGAACGAGACGTAGGCGAGGGCGAAGAAGACGAGGCCGTAGCCGAGAAGCAGCAGGAACTCCGGCAGGGCCGCCTGCACGCGCCCGCCGAGCGGCTCCTCGCGGTACTCGAAGCGGGGCCGGTCGCTCATGTCGACGGCCGTGTTCCACCAGTCCGTGGCCGGGTCCCTGGCCTGCAGTTCGGCCAGCTTCCTGCGCGTGTATTCCCCGAAGGCCCGGTCCCAGACGCCCCTCATCCGCCCGAAATAAGCCTCGTTCCTCATTCCCGTCGAGCTGAGGTCCGTGGCCAGGTAGGTGAACGTCGCCAGCGGCGAGATCTTCGAGATCGTCCGGGCCAGGCCCGTCTGGGCTTCTTCCTTCTTGGCGGCCGCGCCCATGACAGCGTCGATCTTCTCGCCCTGGATCCGGTTGGCCTCGTCCCAGGCCGCCGACACGGCTTTACGACGCGCCTCAAAGGCTTCCCGAACAGCCGGGTCGCGCTCGACCAGCCGCTTTTGATCGGACTCCGACAGGTTCTCCGCCAGGACCGGGTATCGGACCAGCAGCGGACGCATCGCCTCGGTTTGCAGCTTCCTCCCCAGGTCGTCCCTCTCCGTGTCGCCGAGCCGCTGGGCCTCCCGCTCGATCTGGATCCGCGACGGCGTCGGCGCGAGGAACGAGGCGATGTAGGGGCTCAGGCTCGGCACGACGAGGACGGCGAGGACCCAGACGAGGAGCGAGGTCATGATGGAGGCCGAGCTCGCGTGATGCCGGGCCGACAGGAACACCCCCAGCGCATAGAAGAGCATGATGTAAAGGACCGCCCCCAGCGTGACGAGCCCCAGCGCGGCCCAATCGGTCCCGCCCCAGCCGATGCCGGGATGCACCAGGACGACGAGCAGCCCGACCGTGAGCGACATCAGGAACGGGACGAGCAGGCTCAGCCCGCCCCCGGCGATCTTGGCCAGGATGACGACCGGCCGCGGCAGGGCGTTGGCCAGCATCAGCTTCAGCGTGCCGTCCTCCTTCTCGCCGCTCACGGCGTCGTAGGCGAAGATCAGGGCGACGAGGCTCATGAGGACGGTGACGATGAAAACGAGGTCGACGAGCGGGAACATGACCGGCAGGGGATCGTTGTCGAACTCGGCCAGGTTGACCTCGGCCGAAAGGCCCCGGATCAGGGCCTGGAAGGGGATGGGCGGCATCGCCGCCTGGAGAACGTTGCCGACGCGGTTGAAGTGGGCGTACGTCCGCATGTAGGTCTCGAGCTCGGCCCGGCGCAGGGACGCGTCGCTCACCCGTCTCAGCGTGTCGTTCGTCAGGACGAACGTCGTCAGCGGCACGACGACGAGGAGCAGGGCGAGCGTCACGACGAACCGGAACGACAGGATGTTTCCCAGGAGCTCCTTCCTGACGATGGCTTTGAACATGCTGCCTTTGGCCTCCTCAGCGCACGTCGTACCGCACGAATAGGATGAAGGTCAGAAAGAACACGGCCGAAGCCGTGAAGATATTGATGATCAGGTATTTCAGGGCCGGGCCGAGGCGGTCGGCGAGCGAAAGCGGGCTTTCCTCGAATCGCGGGACCTGCTCGAAGGCGACCGGCTTGCGCGTCGTCGAGACGTTCTCTGCCGGGTTGTACCAGTGGGGGCTGTCCTTGTCCGCCGCGTCGAGAGCCTTGAAGAAATTCAGGAGCTGCCCCTGGTACACATGCATATCATCCCAGGCTTTCCTGAACCGCAGGTAGCCCCCGCCGGCCACCGCCTCCGTCAGGTACTCGAAAAGAGCGACCGGCGAGAGCGCGGTCACGAGGCGCGCCCGCTCGAACTGACCGAACATGGCCTGATAATACGCGTCGCGGATGCCCTTCTCGGCCTGCAGGCGCTTCATCTGGAGATTGGCCCTGAGCTCGTGCTGAGGCAGGAACGGATTGCCGGAGTTCATGGCCCAGCTCCCCGGCGGAGCGTTCTTGTTGAGATCGTCGAAGGCCGCGACGACGTTTTTCTGGATCGTTTCCGAGCTCTCGATCGGGAAAAGCCTTTTGGCGACGAAGGTGCTGGAGTTGGGGATGATGACCGCGAAGGCGAGCCAGGCCCCCAGCGCGAGAAGGAGGCTGACGTTCGAATTCGGCGCGATGACCGAGGCCAGCAAGCCGAACGCGGCGAAAGTCGCCGCGAGGAGCGCGACCGCCGCAAGGAAGCCCAGGACCTCGCCGAGGAGCGCCGGCGAAGGCCCCCCTGGGCCGAGGACGAGGGCGACGATCAAGCCGGCCAGGACCCCGGTCCCGACGATGGCCATGACCGAAAGGACCGCGCTCGCGAGCTTGCCCGAAAGAAGCGTGCCCCGGGAGACGGGGTTCGCCAGCGACAGGGCCAGCGTCTTCGATTCCTTCTCTCCCGAGACGGCATCGAAGGTGAAGAGCAGGGCGATGAAGCTGACGATCAAGGCCGCGATGAAGGCCCAGCTCAGCTCGTCGTATCGCTGGAGGAAGGGATTGGCCGTGCCGCTCTTGTTCTCGAAGGAGAAGACGTTCCAGGCGCTGAAGACGACGGCGTTCGGCAGGTATTTCTCTTTGGCGTCGCTGATGAAGGCGTTGGCCCGGGGCTTCAGCGAGTAGGTCTGCTTGCGGACGGCCAGCTCGGTGGCGTTCGTTTCCGCCAAGCCGCGCATCGTCTCCAGGAACTGGCCCTGGGTCTGCCGGTATTGCTCGAGGCTCGCCGCGGTGACGCGGACTGACGAGATCGCGCCGGCGGCGAAGACGACGAGAACGAGCGCCAGGGAGATGAGGAACCGCAGGCTGTAGAGGTTGTGGAGGAGCTCGCGCTTGACGATGACCCGGAACATCCTTCACCTCACGTCGAAGCGGAGGAACGCGACGTAGCCCAGGGCGAACAGGAAGACGGTCGCGACGGCGAGCAGGCCCGTCTTGAGGACCGAGGATTCGAGCCCGGAGAAAAGGGCTCCGGCCTGGTCCCGGTAGCGCGGCATGTCGGAGATGTCGAGGAACGGGAAATCGTCCGGGCTGTCGCCGTGGCGCTTGACGGCGCTGAGCTTCGACCAGCGGGCCCGGAAGTCCTTCTGCTTGGAGGCCCAAGCCTCGTACGCGGCGGCCGACTTGAATTCGCCGCCCGTGCGCTTCTCGACGAGCTCGTCCTCGGTCTTGAACGTCTCCGGGTCCGTCGGCGTGATCCAGCTGAAGGAGCCGAAGGCGTTCCGGCCCTGGAGCCAGCGGACGAAGCCCTCCCGGTACCGGCGGATCCCGTCCATGCGCCGGGCGTGGGAAGCCAGGTCGGTCCGGCAGATCGCCGAGGCGATGGCCCGGAAGACCCCCGTCGGGGACACGAGCGAGAGCGCTTCGGCCGCCCGCGCCTGGCGGAAGAGGCTGTCGAGGTAAGCCTTCTGGGTGGGCCATTTCTTATCGGCGTAAGCGACCCGAATGGGTTCGGCGACCATGGCCGTGCGCCGGAAATTCTCGAAGTCCGGCCGCGCGCTCCCGTAGATCTCCATGACCCCGTCCTCGTCCGACGAGCACCACCAGCAATTCCAGCGTTCGGGGATGCCCGCGGCGGCTTGCGCCCGCCGGATCTCCTCGTCACGCTCCTTGTCGATGTCCTTCAGGACGCGGTCGAGATTGTCGCGGGAGGCGATGCCCGTGAAGCTTTCCGCGAAATTGGCCGCGACGACGGGGACGATGAAGACCAGGAGGACCCAGAGAAAGAGGCACACGACGAGGCTCGTGACGGAGCTCTTGGACCGGGCCGAGACGAGGACCCCGATGAACACGAAGACGGCGAGATAGACGACGCTCGCGGCGAAGAGCAGGGCGATGCGGCCCCACTCGAGGGCGGAAAAGACCACGTCGCGGGCGAGGAGGACGAGGACCGCGCTCAGGCCGAACGAAAAGACGAGGATCGGTAGAAGGGTCGCGAAGATGCCCAGGAGCTTGCCGGCCAGGGCGGTCGACCGGCTGAGCGAGTTGGCCATCTGGAGCTTCAGCGTGCCGTCCTCCTTCTCGCGGGTGAAGGCGTCGTAGCTGAAGATGAGGGCCAGCAGCGAGAAGACGATGGCCGCGATGTCGACGAAATCGACGGAGAAAAAGGAGGCCAGGAAGGGATTGTCGCCGGCCTCCGTCTTGCCGGCCGCGAGAAGCGGCTTGTCCCCGAGCCAGATCCGGACCCGGTTGCCGACCTGGCCGGAGACGCCTTTGCCGAAAACGCTCAGCGGCTCGGGCGGCAGGACCACCTCCGGCCGCAACCGGGAATAGACGCGGACCTCGGCCGCGGCCTTTTCGGCGGCGTCGCGGTCGAGCCGGTATTGTGTCGAACGGTCTTGAAAGCCGCTGATATTGATCAGGATGCTGAAGGGGATGAGGACGAGGCAGAGGACGAAGCCGATCGCGAAGCGGGGCGAGACGAGGTTGGTCAGGAAGTCCTTCCTGACGAGGGTCGCGATCATGGCTGTCGTCGTCCCTTCTCCTCAACGCACGTCGTAACGGATGAAAGCCAGATAGCTCAGGGCGAAGAACAGGATGCCGCCCGCGGCGAGCCAGGCGATGTCGAAGAGCGCTCCCGAGGCCAGGACGTCGCCGAGCGGCCGGTAGGCGTAGCGGAAGGCGGGCGTGTCCGCGACGCCGGCATCGGGGGAGGCGAGCGTCCGGTCGATCAGGCCGTCCTTATAGCGGACGACCTCCCGTTTGAAGGCGCCCTCCTCGCCGATGCCCGTGCCGGCGATCTCCGTCGCCGCATAGACGAAGCTGGCGACCGGGGAAATGCGGTTGATGTTCTTGGACAGGGCGACCAGCCGGTCGAACTTGACCCGGTAGTCCGCCTCGAGGGCGTCGTTCTCGGCGCTGATGGCCTTGACGTGGGAAGGCCAATCGCCCTCGCCGCGGATGCGGAGGAGGACCTCCCGTGTCCAGACCTGCTGGCGCTTCTCGCTCAGGGCCCGGACCGAGGGGACGTCGACCAGCTGGCGCGCCGCGAGCGTGCCCAGGTTCGGCAGGACGAAGACGAGCAGGGCCCAGGCGAAAAGCAGAATGACGAGCGAGCTCGAGGCCCGGCGGGTCAACGTCGAAACGAGGATGCCCAGGCTCAGGAAAAAGGCGATATAGACGAGCGTGAGGGCCAGGATGACGGCCAGCCGGACGGTCTGGTCCGCGGAGAAACGGACGGCCGGGTCGAGGGAGATGACCGCGATGCCGATCGCCGATACGAGCAGGAAGGGGACGGCCAGGCTGACGAAATTGCCCAGCCATTTGCCGGCCAGGACGGCGCCGCGCGAGGCCGGGTTGGCCAGCATCAGCCGGAGCGTGCCGCCCTCCTTCTCGCGGCTGACCTGATCGAAGCCGAAGAGCAGGGCGACGAGCGAAAGGACGACCCGGACGATATAGAGGAAATCGGGCGTGGGGAAGAAGGCGAAAACGGCGTTCGCCGATTTCTGGCCGGCCCGGACCGTGATGCCGATCGTGCCGACCTCGAAGGAGCGGGCCATGGACTCGTCGAGGCCCTTGGCGAAGATGGCCAGGGGATTCGGCGGATTGACGGCGATCGGCTCGCCCGGCTTGGGCCGGATGAGGCCGTAGTCGTCGAGGCGGTCCTTGTAGTCCCGGGTCATGATGAACAGGCTCGTGCCGACGAGGACCGCGGCGAGGAGGACGACGACGTAGAACTTGTAGCCGAGGAGGTTGGCCAGGATCTCCTTGCGGGCTATCGTCCCGATCACGGTATCAGGCTCCCGGCTGCCCGGCCGATTCCATGTAGTCGATGTAGATGCGGTTCAGGTCCTCGTTCTGGAGCTCGCCGCGGTTCCGTTCCATGACCAGGCGCCCTTCCTTCATGATCCCGACGCGGTCGCCGATCTCTTTGGCCCGGAAGATGTCGTGGGTCGACATGAGGACGGCCTTGCCCTCGGTCCGCAGCTCGGCCATGATGTCGAGGAATTCCGCCGCCGCCTTGGGATCGAGCCCCGAGGTCGGTTCGTCGAGGAGCACGGCCGGCGCGTCCTTGACGATGGCGATGGCGATGCCGAGCTTCTGGCGCATGCCCTTGGAGAAGTTCTTGACCCGCTGGTCGAAGGCCTTCTCCTGGAGCGAGACCCGGCGCATGGCCCGGTAATAGTCGTCCTTCGTCAGCGCGGTCATGCCGCCGAGCCGGGCGAAGAAATCGAGGTTCTGGCGGGCCGTGAAATTGCCGTAGAGCATGACGTTCTCGGAAACGAAGGACACGTACTTTTTGGCCTCCAGCGGGTCCTTCGAGACGTCGATGCCGTTGATGAGGCAGGATCCTCCGGTCGGCGGAATGAAGCCCAGGAAGAGGTTGATCGTCGTCGTCTTGCCCGCCCCGTTGGCCCCGAGGAGGCAATAGATCTCACCAGCCCGGACGTCCAGGTTCAGACGGTCGAGGGCCAGGACCCCGTCCTCGTAGCGCTTGGACAGACCATCGGCCTTCAGGATGGATCGGGGATCGGTCATGTTCACCTCCCAAAAGGGGACATGGGCTTTGGCGCATGTTCCCGGACGGTCTGTCGGGCGCCGCCGCCGCTCGTCGTCCATATATACTCGGTCAGGGCGCCTTTGGTTGTCCGGCGCCGGAGCATCGATCCGGGGACGATGCCTCGATGGATCGGGTCTTCAGCGCCGGGTCAGCTTGATGCCGAAGATGACGATGCCGACGAGGAGCCCGACGAGCAGGAGCACCAGGGCCCCGATGCCGATGACGTTGGCCTTCGAGGTGATGTGGATGCGGACGATCTTGTCCTCGGACTCGACCCGCCGGTTGTCGGCCAGGGCGTCGGTCCTGATCTTCGGCTCGTAGTCGCCGACCGAGACGCCGTCCGGCGGCAGGAACTTGATCTTGACCACCTCGTCCTTGTTCTGCTCGAGCGTGGCGATGAGGTCGGGCGCGATCTCGACCCGCCAGTTGAGCGGCAGGTCGCAGAAGACCCGGACGTTGTTGAGCCGGCGCGTCCCGGTGTTCCGGATGGTCACGTCCATGGCGATCGAGTCGCCGACCTTGATCTCGTGATAGAGGTTGACGGCCTGGACCTCGACCTTGGGCACGCCGCGGGGGATGAGCTCGAGCTTGACCGCGCCGGCCTTGAGGCCGTCGATCGCGTCGAGTCCGACCGTCTCGGCCCCGCCGGCCGCGGCCTCGATGTCGCGGAGCTTCTGGGTCTGGTCGTTGTCGAGGGCCAGGACGAAGAACTCCATGGGCCGGTCGAGCACGACCTTGTCGTCCGGGTTCTTGGGGAGGTAGAGCTTGAGCTGGAGCTTGAGGCTGGTGACGCCCTCGGTGAACTTGATCTGGGACAGGCGCGCGCTTGTCGCCGGGTCGCTGAACTCGTAGGTGATCTGCCGGGGCAGGTTGACGGCCTCGAGCTTGAAGACGTTGGCCTCGCCGCTGAATTTTTCGAGCGACAGATCGTAGGTCGCCGTGCTCTCGAGGTCGGCCTCCTGGGAGAACTGGGCCGAGTTGACGGTGACCATGTTGGCGCTGACGCCCTTCTGGAGGTAGACCGAGGTCGTCTCGGTCTTGCCCGAATAGGAGACGCTGACGTCGAGGTTCTCGACGTCCTTCAGCAGCTGGAAGGTGACCTCGCGCGCCGCCTCGATGGGCAGCGACGCGATCGTCTTTTCGTAGGGGTCGGAAATGACCTTCCCTTCCGAGAGGAGGGAGACGTAGACGTCCTTGAGTTCCTTCATGAAGTCGAGCGGGAAGAGGTCCTCGGCGCTGATCTTGAGGTTGGCCAGCTCCTTGAGCTCCTTCGAGGCGTAGCGCAGGGAGACGCGGACGAACTTCTTGCCGCTGCGGTCCTGGTACTTGACGGCGCTCGCGACCGAGATGCGGGCCTCGCTGCCCATGAAGCTGATCAGGGCCTGCTGGTAGTCGACCTGGGCCTGGAGATAGGCCGTCTGGCGCTGGGCGTAGTCCGCCTCCGAGGTCAGCCCGTCCTCCTTGAGCTTGAGGTAGCGGTCGAAGTCCGCCTTTTTCAATTCGAGGGAGAGCTGGGCGCTTCTTCAGCCGCAGGAGCTTCATGCTCTGGGATTCCTGGGTCTGGGCCGCCGCCGTGAAGAGCAGGGCCAGGACGCCGGCGAGGACGAGGACGGGCTTGAGGACTTTCATGGACGAGCCTCCGTGACTGGGCCTATCATAACTCAAAGGCGCCGCGGAAAACGAGCCCGAAAACGGGCGCGATCCGACGCACGCCTCATGGAATAATACGGGCCCGGCGCCCCCAAGGTTATGCCCCGGTAACGAAATTCTACGCCGGCCGTATTATAATGAGGTATCTTTATGGCACAGCCTTATTCGTTTCTCGGAGGACGGCTATGACAAAAACTCGGATCTTCGGCGCAATTCTCGCCCTGCTTCTCGTCGCCGGCCCCGGCTTCGGCCAGGAGACCGGGGACCTTTCCCTCACCCTGGAGGATTCCATCGTCCGGGCCCTCCGGAACAACCTCAACGTGGCCGCCGAGGTCACCGGCCCCGGGCTGGCCTCAGCGACACTCGCCGAAGCCAGGCAGATGTACATGCCGACCATGACGTTCGACCTGACCCGGACGAGTTACGAACAGCTCTCGACCTGGTCCCTCCAGAGCGCCGGCACCTATCTCAACAAGGGCACGACCTCGACCGCCTCCATCTCCCAGCAGATCCCCTTCGGCGGCAACCTCCAGGCCTCGTTGAGCTACGATTATAATAAGAACAACCAGCTCTTCCAGAGCTACAATCCCTCCTACACGGGCCGCCTGAACTTCGTGCTGACCCAGCCCTTGCTCAAGGGCTTCGGCTGGACGGTCAGCCGGAGGGCGATCGTCATCGCCCAGAACAGCTTCGACAGCTCCCGCAGCCAGTTCAAGACCGTCCTCATGGAGACCGTCTATAACGTCGAGGCGGGGTATTGGAACCTGGTCTACGCCATCGAGAACCTGAAAACCCAGCAATTGGCGCTCCAGAGCGGCCGCGACCTCCTGACCAAGACCAACAAGGAGGTCCAGGTCGGCACCAAGGCCCCGATCGAGGTCCTCAACGCCGAGGCCACCGTGGCCCGCCGCGAGGCCGACATCCTCCAGGCCGAAGCCCTGGTCAAGCGCAGCCAGGACCAGCTCCGGGCGCTCCTCAACCTGGGCGTCGATCCCGCGTCCCGAAGCCAGGTCCTCCTGCCGGCCGACAAGCCCGATTTCAAGCCCTTCGCCATCACGCTCGAGGAGGCTTACGCCAGGGCCGTCGCCCGGCGGCCGGAGCTCGAAACGGCCAAAGCCCAGATCGGCATCAAGATGGTCGATTTCCGCTTCGCCAAGAACCAGCTCCTGCCCCAGCTCGACCTCCAGCTGGTCAAGGCCAGCCCGGGCATCTCCGGTCAGCAGTTCATCTACGATCCGGACGATCCCTTTGGGGTCCCCACGCTCGGCGACCCCGGCAGCGCCTCGCAGGCCTTCAAGGACGTGTTCAATTTCCGCTACAAGGGCAACTGGACGGCCGGCGTGACCCTGACCATCCCCTTCGGCGACATGGTCGGCCGGGCCAACTACACCTACGCCAAGCTCGACCTCGAGCAGGCCCAGGCCCGGCTCAAGCTTCAGGACCAGCAGATCTACCTCGAGGTCAGCGATGCCGTCCGGACCCTCGAGACAGCGGCCAAGAGCGTCGACGCCTATCGCATCGCCCGCGAGCTGGCCGAGCGCCAGCTCGAGGCCGAGATGAAGAAGCTCAACGTCGGTATGTCGACGAACTACTTCGTCCTGACCTACCAGGACGCCCTGGCCTCGGCCCGGTCGCTCGAGATGCGGGCCCTGGTCGACTACAACATCGCCGTCGCCGCCATCGCCCGAGTGACCGGCTCGACCCTCGAAGAGCGGAACATCAGCCTGGGCGAGTACATCAAGTAGGGGCCCGCCCTTCCGGGACCGCCCCTCTCTATGTTAGGATGGCGCGGTGAGCATTTTTCTCATTGATGCCGGCCGCGAGTGGCGCGAGAGCCAGCGCCAGGTCCTCTATATCGCCCGGGAGCTCCGCAAGAAGCGCCTCCCGGCCCATATCGTCGCCGAGCCCGGTGGCGACCTCTTCCGCAAAGCCTCGGAGGAGGGCCTCGCCGCGATCGCCCTGCGGATGCACGGCCGGCTGGGTTTCATCGTAAAGAGGAGCCTGGCCCGGCACATGCGCGCCAAGGCCTGCAAGCTGGCCCATGTCCACGAGACCTTCGGCGCGGGGCTCGGCCTCGCGGCGGCGGCCGCGGCCGAGGTCCCGATCCGCATCCTCTCCCGGCCGGCCGATTCGTCGCCGCTCGAAGGCAAGCTGCCGCTCGCGTCGATCGATGCGGTCATCGCCGGATCGGACGGCGTCCGGTCCATCCTGGCCCGCGGCGGCATCGCCCAGGATAGGATCGAGGTCGTGCCGCCGGGGCTCGACTTCTCCCGCTTCACGACGGAACCGCGCGGCGACTTCGTCCGCGGCGAGCTCGGCTTCGGCCCGGACGACTTCCTGGTCGGCGCGATCCTGCCGCTCGAGGACGAGCGCGGGCTCCGGTCGCTCCTCGACGCGGCCGGCCTGGCCCGGGCGCAATCGTCGAAGGTGAAGGTCGTCGTTCTCGGCGAGGGCTCGCTCCGCCTCGGCGAGGGCGCGCCGGACGCGCCCGAGCCGGCCCCGCCCGCCGAGGGCATCCATTACTTCCTCGGCGTCTGGAAGAACGCGCCGAAGATCCTGGCCTCGCTCGACATGTTCGTCGTCTTCTCGCACCTCGACGGGCTCCAGGGCTTTCTCATCGAGGCCATGGCCGCGGGCCTCCCCGTCGCCGCGGCCGACGTCGGGACGTCGCGCGACCTCATCACCCACCGCGAGTCCGGCCTCCTCGTCCCCGCCCGCAACGCCAGGGCCCTGGCCGACGCCATCGTCAAGATCCACTTCGACAAGAACCTGGCCGCGCGGCTGGCGGCCGGCGGCCGGGAGGCCGTGCTCGAAAAGTATTCGGCCGAGGCCATGGCCCGGCGGATCATCGGCGTCTACGAGTTCCGCGCCCACCGCAAAGGGATCAAGCTCGCCTGAGCCTCTAGGATCTCTCCAGAAATTTCTTGAAGCGGGCCCGGTAGGCCTTGTAGGCCGATGCGCCCGCGTCGGTCAGGCGGACGAGGGTCAGGGGCACGCGGCCGCGGTAGGTCTTCTCGATGGCCACGTAGCCGGCCTCTTCGAGCTTGGCCAGATGGGACGACAGGTTGCCCTTGGTCAGGCCGGTCTCGCGCTGGAGGTAGAGGAAGTCGGCGCTCTCGACGACCGAGAGGATGGCCGTCAGGCCGAGCCGGGCCGGCTCGTGGATGACCTTGTCGATGTCGGCGAGGAGGCGGACGTCAGTGGGCATCGGGACCCTCCGGGCCTTCGGCGGCGGGCCGGGGCGAGCGTCTGAGGTAGACGAAGAGAGCGGCCAGGCCGGAAACGGTCACGGCCGCGCCGAAGAGGCCGTAATAGAGGCTGATCCCCTTGATGTCGCCGATCCCGGCCGCGGTGACGGCGAAGCCGATGACGACCGAGACGGCGGCCAATACGAAATAGCGGATGAGACCGATCTTGTTGGCGATGAGGAGCACGACGACAGCGAGCAGGATGCCGTTCAGGGCGGGGAGGAGGGTCCGGACGGAGGGCGAAAGGCCGTAGAGGGCGGCCAGGGATGCTCCCATCAAGCCGCCGGTGATCGCCGCCGCGACCCGGCGCTTGGGGCTCGGCTCCTTCTTCTTGAAGGCCACATAGCCGGTCCGCGGGTAGGTGATGCGGCGCTTGAGGAAGCGGACAAGGCGGTTGACGAAGAAGACCGCGAAGAAGATGACGAAGATGAACAGGACGCTCAGGACCGAGCCGAAGGCCGAGTCTTCCGGGACGACGGCCTGGAGAAAGAAATAGCCTCCGAGGAGGAGGAAGACGAGGCCCAGGGCGATCTCGAAGAGGCCGTCTTCGTAGAAGCTCCGGACCGTCCGTTTCTCGATCTTTTCGATGTCGACCATGCGCTTGCTCCTTTATGGTTTGCTGATACAAACTAGTTTGTATAATAACACGGATTCCGCCGCGTGTCAAGGGGTCCCGAAAAATATCTTCCGGGCCTTCCGCCTTGAACTCGGGGACGTCCTGGACTATGTTAGGCGGGATTCGAGAACGCGGAGGATCGTCCATGGCCATCGAACGGATCGAGATCGACCTCGTCAAGCTGCCCTTCGTCCACTTCTTCGAGACGAGCCTCGAGCGCTCGTACGGCCGGACCTTCAGCCTGATCAAAGTCTGCGAGGACGGGATCTGCGGCTGGGGAGAGTGCGTCGCCGAGGATGCGCCCCTCTACAGCGAGGAGACGGCCGAGACGGCCTGGTATGTCATGAAGCAGTTTCTCATCCCCCTCGTTTTCCGTAAGGGCATCGTCGAGCCCGAGGACTTCGCCCGCGAGGCGGCCGTCTTCCGGGGCAACCGGATGGCCAAGGCCGGGATCGAGCTGGCGCTCTGGGACCTCAAGGCCAAGAAGGCGGGCGTCCCCCTCCGCAAGCTCTACGGCGGCGTCCGGACCGAGATCGAGGCCGGCGTCAGCTGCGGCATCGAGGACTCCCTGCCGGACCTCGTCGCCCGGATCGGCGACTATCTGGACCAGGGCTACAAGCGGATCAAGATCAAGATCAAGCCCGGCTGGGACGTCGCGGCCTGCGCCGCCGTCCGCGAGAAGTATCCCGACATCATGCTCCAGGCCGACGCCAACGGCGCCTACGGCCCCAAGGACACGGAGACGCTCAAGGCGCTCGACGCCTTCGACATGCTCATGGTCGAACAGCCGTTCGCCCCCTACGACCTGTGGGAGCACGCCAAGCTCCAGCGGGAGATGAAGACCCCGCTCTGCCTCGACGAGAGCGTCCTGTCCGCCGACACGACCCGGGCGGCCCTGGAGATGGGCAGCTGCAAGGTGGTCAACATCAAGGTCGGGCGCGTCGGCGGCGTCGTCGAGGCGCGCCGGATCCACGATCTCTGCGAGGCGGCCGGCGTGCCGGTCTGGTGCGGGGGCATGCTCGAATGCGGCATCGGCCGGGCCCACAACCTCCACATCGCCTCGCTGCCCGAACTTCAGGTACCCCAACGACCTCAGCGCCAGCAGCCGGTACTACAGGGAGGACCTGATCGACCCGGCGATCGAGCTCAGCGGGCCGGGGACGATCCGCGTCCCGGACGGGCCGGGCATCGGCGTCAACCCGGTCGAGTCGCGCATCGCCCTGGCCTCGCTCCGCAGGGAAGTCTTTAAATAAGGGGAATAAAGGGGTCAAAGCCTACTTTTCATCACTTTCCGGCCACTAGATAGGCGGTTGCCTAGTGCCCCTGGAAGAAGTGATGAAACTTTGGTTTGACCCCTTGTTCTATCTTCTTCTAACAGACTTCGACGCTTCCGGGGAAGTCTCCCCTCACGACGGTTCGCGGCGGCGGTCCCCTCAGGCCTCGGCGGTGAAGTGCTCGGCCAGGATGTCCTGGGCTTCCGTGGCCCGGTTCGCGGGGACGAGAAGGGACGCGATGCCCATCCCGTCGACGGTCATCCCGAGAACCTTGCCGACGGATTCGGCGCTGACCCTTGCGGGGATGCCGAAGGCCTCGAGCATGTTCTTGAGGATCTCCGCCTCCGTGACGCCGTTGGATCTGTGGACGGTGACCCAGTTCATGTCTTTATCATAGCACTTCGGGGCCCCCGCTTGCACTCGCCTCCGGGGTGTCGTATCTTGGCCCCGTGAAGTACGGGGCCCACTGTTATCTCTTCACCCGGAGCTGGTCCGACGCCGACCTCCGCTTCCTCGATCTCGCCCGCGAGCTCGGCCTCGGCATGTTCGAGCTCTCGGTCGGCGACGACGTCGTCTTCGATCCCCGCCTGACCGCGCGGCGCGCCGCCGACCTCGGCCTCGACCTCGTCGTCGGGCCGGGCGGCCGCTGGCCGCTCGACGCGGACCTCTCGTCGGACGACCCCGCCGACCGGACCCGCGGCCTGGCCTGGCACCGCCGTCAGATCGATCTCTCCGCCGAGCTCGGCGCCTGGGCCTACGCCGGGTGCCTCTACGGGCATCCGGGCGTCGTCAAGCGGCGCCGTCCGCCGGCCGACGAGCTGGCCCGGGCGGCCGAGGGCCTCCACGCCCTGGCCGAATACGCCGCCCCGCGCGGCGTCACCGTCGTCCTCGAGCCCATGAGCCGCTTCCGGACCCACCTCGTCAACACCCCGGAACGGCTCGCCCGGCTCATCGCCCTGGCCGACCATCCCGCGATCGGGGCCACCTTCGACACCTACCACGCCGTCACCGAGGTCCGCGACTACGCCGCGGGCCTGCGCGCCCTCGGCCCGCGCCTCGTCCTCGTCCATGCCTGCGAGAACGACCGCGGCGTCCCGGGCGGCGGGCTCGTCCCCTGGGAAACGGTCTTCCGGACGCTGGCCGAGATCGGCTTCGACGGCACGATCGGGCTCGAGACCTACAACACGGGGCTAGGGGATTTCGCCTTCGAACGCGGCATCTTCCAGGACCTCTGCCCGGACGGCCGCGCCTTCGTCGAGAAAGGGGTGTCTTTCCTGCGGGCCATGGAGGCCCGCTTCTCCCGGCCTACTTCGGATCGTCCTTGATGGACCCGAGGTACTCCACGATCCGCTTCTTCAGGACCTCGTCCGTGATCTTGGGCAGGACCGCTTCGAGAACGGGCTTGGCCTTGGCCGGCTCGTTGCTGTTGATGTAGGCGATGCCCAGGTTGACCTGGAGCCCGATGTCCTCGGGGGCGAGGACGAGCCCGGCCTGGAAGCTCCCCGCGGCCTCGGCGTGCCGGCCCAGCTGATTGAGGACGACCCCCTTGAGGTTGTAGGCCTTGGGGCTCTTCCCGTCCTTCCGGATGGATTGAAGGGCATACTCCAGGGCTTCTTCGTAGCGCCCGGCGCCGTAATAGAGCTTGCCCAGGAAGAAGGCGGTTTCGGCGTTGCCGTCCGCTGCGAAAGCCTTCTTCAGCGCCTCTTCCGCCCGTCCCGCCTCGCCGATCTCGGCCAGGGCCAGGCCGAGGTTCCTCTGGATCTCGCCGTCGCCGGGCTTGATCGCGGCCGCCTTTCCGTAGGCGTCCGCGGCGAGGACGAATTCGCCCTTGGTGTAATACGCCAGGCCCAGCAGCTTCCAGCCGTCCAGGTGGTCCGGATCGAGGGAGACGGCCAGCTTGCCGTAGCGCACGGCTTCGTCGGTGAGCCCGTAGCGCAGGGCGATGGCGCCCATTTCGTACTGGTACTGGGGATTTTTTTCGTCCGAGGATTTCTTTTTCTGGGGATCGACGGCGGGGGCGGCGGTCCCGGCGGGCGCGGCCGCCGCGGCGCAGGCCACGGCCGGCAGGGCCGCGGCCAGGAAGAGGGCCAGCAGCGTCGTTGCGGTCCTGCGTCGGGCGATCATGCGAACCTCGAAATCCTATGATGGCACATCGATCAGAGGGGGTCAAACCTAAACTTTTTAACTTCAAAAGTTAAAAAGTTTAGGTTTGACCCCTCTTGGCTTGCCCGGCGAGGCCGTTCGGCCTACAATGGGCCTTCGGAAAGCGAAGCCATGGACAGAGAGCGCCTGACCGACGAAGACATCGCCCGGCTCAAGAAACGGGAGGCCGAGATCCTCGTCCGCATCGACCGCCTGAAGCGGACGATGAACGAGACCAAGGCCATCGACACCATCGCCTTCAAGGCCAAGCTCCTCAGGGAAGCCCAGGACGAGCTCTACCGCGTCCAGGACAAGCTGGCCGGCCTCTCCGAAGATTGAGCGCCGGGCCCCCGCCCGGAACTTCCCCGCCTACTTGACCGTGAACGACACCTTCGATTCTCCCGCCAGCAGGCCGGACTTGTCCCGGGCCCTGACCGTCAGCGTGTGGAGTCCCGGCGCGAGGCCGGCGAAGGGGAGCTCGACGAGGCAGGTCTTCAAATTCTTGGCCGGCCGCGCTTCGACGACCGTGACCGGCACGTCCGTATCGACGCCTCCCGACGAGTCCGCCGCCGTGAATTCGAGCTCCGTCTCCGGGGCGGCGAGCGCGCAGCGCACCGCGGCGTAGACCCGCCGAGGGCCCGCCGGCAGATCCCCGGCCCAGGGGGCGTACTTTGCCGGGTCGTATCCGAACAGGGCCGAGAGGGTCGATTCCGGCGCCGCACCGATCTCGCCGCCGCCCGTCTCCTCCTTGAGCAGCAGGGGAGGGTCGAGCCACAGCGCCGCGGCCGCCGCTTTGGGGACGACGAGGGACGCCGATCCCCGCGCGCCCCGTCCGGTCTCCGCGTTCTGGACGATGATGCGGCACGAGTACCGGCCCGGATTGAGGGGCACCGCGAAAACAGGGTAAAGGGCTCCGTAACCCGCCGCGGGCGGCTTGATCCGGAAGCTCTTGATGGCCGACCTCCCCTGGTCGTCGTCGTAGAGGAGAAGATAGGCTTCGGCCCTATTCCCGACGATGGCTTTGGCCAGCCCGCCCGGCATCCCGCTGAAGGCGACGACGTGCGACCAGCCGCCGACCATGACCGGCATCGCGGTCATCGGCATTTCGGCCGGAAGCTCGGCCAGGGGATTGTCGCTGAGGGCCAGGTCCGTCATCTGGAGGAGCTTTTCGAACCGGGAGTACTCCGAGAACGGCTTGGGATTGTAGTAGCCGTTCTGGCTGAACACCTTGCTCCCGGGCCGGGCGACCTTGACCTTGATCTTGTGGAAGGCCCCGTCCCAGGCCGCCGGTACGGTGTAGCCGAGGACGTAGAACGCGCTGGTCACGTTCTCGACCTCGGCCAGGGCGTTCTTGTAATCCATCGTGTTGCTGAAATATCTCCCCCCGGTCTCGCCCGCGAGCTGGAGGAGGGAGTCCTTGCCGGAGACCTCCCGGGTGCTCATGGACGTGCCGTACGGATTGTTGATGTCCGACTCCCCGAGCGGAGCGGTGCAGTCGATGGCGTAGATCGGCGTATTCGAGGTCTTGAGCTCCTTGAGGGCCTCCGAGAATTCGCTCCGCACCCCCGAGTTCGACTGGGCGTTGTCGTAGGCGTTCAGCTCGGCCATCATCTGGTCGGGATTGCTCGCGTCCATGTTCGGGACGTCCAGCCCCTTCCTCTGGCCGGTGATCAGGGACCGGCTGATGCCCGACGAGAACAGGATCATGTTCTTCCAGCCGGGGACGTAGCGCAGGGCCCGGGCCAGGTTGGCGAAGGTCTGGGCGAACTGGCGGGCCTGGTCGACGTAGCCCTGCCGGCGGCCTTCGTCGACGACGCCTGCCGTCTGGGCTTTGGCCAGGTTCTCGTAGAAATCCTCCACCGTCGGCTTTTGGGAGAGGTTCGTCGCGTCCATGAGCCGGAGCTCGTCGGCGTAGAGGAAGTTCGTCAGGCTCTCGGCCCGGCCGACGACCGATCTGAGGCCGAACGCGTCGACGATGCTGCGGACCTTGGCGTGATCCGTGGTCAGGTACTCGTGAATGGTCAGGCCGCGCGCGGGCGAGTACGACATGACCCCGACCTCGTCGCCGGGCCTGATCGCCGTGTCGATGAATTCGAGGGCGGCTTCCCGGGCCTTGCGCGCGCTGCGGGGATCGGTGAAGGCGAAGTCGAAGAGGAAAAGGAACTTCCGTCCGAGCCGCAACGCTTCCACGGGGCCGGCGGGCGCGAGATCGTCCCCGCCGAGGACGTGGTTCTCGAAATGGGTGACGGTCACCGGCTTGCCGTTGTCGGTGACCTGGAAATCGGCCGCCGTCAGGTCGGTCACGGGCTTGCCGTCCTTGGCCGTGACGTAGGCCTGGACGAGCTTGAGCGCGACCGTGACCTTCTCCTGGATCTGTCCTTCCTGTCCGCCGGCGCCGATGCCGGGTCCGCAGAAAAGAACGAGCCCGAGCGCGAGCATTTTTTGGATCATGGCTTCCCCTTTTCTGACTGGATTATGAAATAAATGGGAGCGCGGGGTCAAATCCGCCGGGAATCCCGCTTCAGTCCCGCGAGGCGTGGTATAATCTCTGGCCAAGCGACAGAAGATCATGAGCGGCATGGCCCGGCCCGTCAAACGCAAGAACGCCAAGGCCCCTGTCCCGGCCGCCGGTGTCCCCTCGGCTCCGGGAACGGCCCCGCGCCGTTCGCCGCGCGCGGGGGCCCGGCTGCGCCGTTCGGCCGACATCGCCCTCATCGTCCTCGGGCTGGCCGCCGTCGGCCTGTTCGTGGCCACCCGGATCATCGGCGGAAGGCCGGATGTCGCGGGCGCGCCCGGCGGGAAGAACGGCGGCACCGCGGCCTCTGCCACGATCGGCCCCGACAACGGCGCCGGCGCGGGAGGGCTCTTCGCCGACCTCGAGCCCGGTCCCGAAGAGTTCGAAGGCGACGGCGACGACGATCCGATGCTGGGCCCGGCCATGGTCTCAGACCCTTACGCGGCCCGCCCGTTCTCGCCCGTCGACGACCCGCGCATCGCGGCCCTCCTCGATCCCGAGATCGAGCGCTCGCTCAAGGTCGGGCGCATCCCCTCCATGGCCGTCGTCCTCGTCTCCGGCGACCGCATCGTCTGGACCCGCTCGGCCGGCCTGTCCAACGTCCGGGTCAAGACGCCGGCCGCCTGCGACACCGTCTATCTCATCGCCTCGACCTTCAAGACCATGTCGGCGACGGCCCTGCTCCAGCTGATGGAACAGGGCAAGTTCAAGCTCGACGACCGGGTCAACGATCACCTCAGCGGCCTCGAGATCGAGGGCGAGAACAAGCGCTATCCCGTGACCTTCCGCCACCTCCTCACGCATACGTCCGGACTGCCGACCGACTTCGGGCGCCACGCCGTCTGGGAGGACGCCTCGCCGCCGGCCCTCTCCGACTATCTCGGCGGCAAGCTCAAACTGTGGCGGCGTCCCGGGACGCGCGTCCTCTATTCCAACATCGCCTTCACTCTCGTCGCCCACCTGGTCGAGAAGTTCTCCGGCCTGCCGTTCAAAGAGTACATGCGCCGGAACGTCTTCGGCCCGGTCGAGATGCGCGACACGGCCTTCGAGCCGCGGGCCGACATGGCCGAGCGGCTGGCCATCCCCTACATGCCCGTGCGCCGGCGCCCCGGGATGTTCCGGCCCGTCGATTGGGTCAAGGCCGACGCGTGGCCGGCCGGCGTCGTCTACGGCACGGCCGTCGACCAGGCCCGTTGGCTCGTGGCCAACCTCAACCGCGGCGTCTACAAGGGCAAGCGCATCCTCGGTGAGACGACCTTCCGCGAGATGACCCGGCGGCAGTACGACCGCTTCGCCGGGCCCATCAACGGCGGTTGGCTCAACGAGACTTCGGGTTACGGGCTGGCCTGGTGGGTCTCGAAGCTCGAGGGCGAGACGGTCATCGCCCACAGCGGCAGCGTCAACGGCTACACGGCTTTCCTGGTGGGCAATCTCGACCGGAAGACCGGAGTGGCCATCCTGACCAACGGCAACAAGGCCCACCGCTGGCTCTATTCGCTGGCCCTCAAGGCCCTGGCCGCGATCGAGAAGCGGTAGTCATTGACTCCGCCCCGGGGCGGTGCTATCCTCCGAAGCAGACAGGCAAACGGATCTCGGGGATTTCCGGATGAAGTGTTCCCGGTGCGCTTTCGACAATCCGTCCGGCACGCGGTTCTGCGGCGGCTGCGCCGCACCGCTTTCCCCGGAGGGCGCTCCCGCGGCTGCGACCGAGACGCTCGTCACCCCCATCCGCGAGCTCACGACCGGAACGACCTTCGCCCGCCGTTACCAGATCATCGAGGAGCTGGGCAAGGGCGGCATGGGCCGCGTCTATAAGGTCTTCGACACCGAGGTCCGGGAGAAGCTGGCCCTCAAGCTCCTCAACCCCGAGATCGCCGCCGACGCCGACACGATCGAGCGCTTCCGCAACGAGCTCCGGCTGGCCCGGACCGTCTCCCACCGCAACGTCTGCCGCATGCACGACCTCGGCCGCGAGGAGGACGGGGACCTACTACATCACCATGGAGTACGTTCCCGGCGACGACCTCAAATGCCTCATCCACCGCCTCGGCGCGCTGCCCGTCGGCAAGGCCGTGGAGCATCGCCCGGCAGGTCGTCCGAAGGCCTCGCCGAGGCCCACCGGCTCGGCGTCATCCACCGCGATCTCAAGCCCCAGAATATCATGATCGACCGCGAGGGCAACGTCCGGATCATGGACTTCGGCATCGCCCGCTCGGTCAAGGCCAAGGGGATCACGGGCGCCGGCGTGATGATCGGCACGCCCGAGTACATGTCGCCCGAGCAGGTGGACGGGAAGGAGGCCGACGCGCGTTCGGACCTCTACTCGCTCGGGATCGTCCTCTTCGAAATGCTGACCGGCCGGCTGCCGTTCGAGGGCGAGACGGCGCTCGCCGTCGCCGTCAAACAGAAGAGCGAGCCGCCGCCCGGACCCGCGGACGGATCAACGCCCAGATCCCCGAGGAGCTGGGCGCTCGTCCTGAAGTGCCTGAAAAGGCGCGAGAAGAACGCTATCGGAGCGCGGACGAGCTCTGGCGGCGGAGCTCGCGCGGATCGAAAAGACCCTGCCGACGACCGCCCGCCCCTGCCGCTCCGCAAGCCCCAAACCTCGAAACAGATCACGGTCCGCCTGCCCTCGAAAAAGATCTGGATCCCTGCCGTTCCGGTGCTCGTCGCGCCGTGGCCCTGCTCGTCTGGCAGTTCGTCCCGGAGGGCGTCCGGCCAAGCGGACGATCGCCGTCCTCGGCTTTAAAAACCTGACCGGCGACCCGGCCTTCGACTATCTCCACGAGACCATCCCCAACCTGCTCATCACCAGCCTCGAGCAGTCGGGCCGCATCTCCGCGTCACCTCCTGGGAGCGGCTGAAGGACCTCCTCAAGCAGGCCGGCCGGGACCCCGCGGCGCGGCGTTCGACGAGAGGCGGGTTTCGAGGTCTGCCGCCGGGCACGG
Source organism: uncultured bacterium (assembly GCA_963743755.1). GTDB lineage: Bacteria > Acidobacteriota > Aminicenantia > Aminicenantales > Saccharicenantaceae > RBG-16-66-30. The sequence continues at coordinate 764,452 of CAVUQU010000004.1, read as the reverse complement.
GATCGAGGCCCTTGCCGTCGGCTCTCTACATCAAGGCCGGCGAGACCTTCGTCACCAACGTCAAGATCCTCGATGCGGCGACGAGTGATGCCCTCAAGACGCATCGGCCCGGGGCGAGGGCGTGGCCAGCATCCTCAAGTCCCAGATCGACGAGATCAGCCGCGAGGTCGGCCGGGGCATCGGCAAGCCCCTCCTCAAGATCGAAGCCCCGGCCCGGCCGATCATGGACCTGACGACGGGATCCATGGAGGCCTACAACTATTTCCTCCGGGGCCGGTCGGATTACGAGAAGTATTATTTCGCGGACTCCCGGAAGTTCCTGGAGAAGGCCATCGCCGTCGATCCGGAATTCGCTATCGCCCATATGGTCCTGTCCGAAGCGGACTCTGCGCTTCTCGATTTCAACGGCCGGGAGGAGGCCCTGAAGCAGGCCTTCCGCTTCTCGGCCAAGGCCAGCGAAAAGGAGCGCCTGTACATCGCCGCCTTACACGCCCATGTGATCGAGCGCGACGAGGGCAAGCGCTTCGGCCTTCTCCGGGAGCTCGTTCGAAAGTACCCGGAAGAGAAGTACGCCCATTTCGAGCTGGGGCGTTATCACGAGGGTCGCCTGGAATATGCCGAAGCCGTGGCCGCCATCGAAAAGGCCATCGCTCTGGATCCGGACTTCGGATTCGCGATCAACCAGCTGGCCTATGACCGCGCCAAGATGGGGCAGTACGACGAGGCCCTCCGCCTCTTCGAGCGCTACGCGGCGCTCAGCCCGGGCGACGCGAATCCCCTCGACTCGATCGGCGAGCTCTACGTGCGCATGGGCAAGCTCGACCAGGCCGAGGCGAAATACCGCGAGGCCCTGGAGATGAGGCCGGACTTCTTCGGTTCCTGTGCGAGCCTCTCGTACGTCGCCTCTCTGCGGGAGGACTACGCCGAGGCCTATCGCTGGCTCGACGAATCCGATCGACGGTCCCCGACGCCTTCGGCCATGATCCAGGGCGTCTGGATCAGGGCCTTCACCGATTACCTTCTCGGCCGGTGGGAGACGTCCCTGGCCCGTTACGCCGGGATCCGCAAGCAGGCCGAGGCCGCCGGTGTGGCCTACCTCACGGCGACCGTGGACTGGATCACGGGCTTCATCCTCAGGGACCTCGGCCGGAACGAAGAGGCGCGCGGAGCGTTCCGGCGCTGGGCGGACTATGAGGCCAAGACCTCGACAGAACCCGAAGCCGTCGATGCCGCGGAGATGGCCTTCACTGCGGGCTGGGTCGCGCTCGGGAGCGGGCAGGTCGGCGAAGCGAAAGCCCGTATCGCCGAGTTCGAACCGCTCCTGTCGCGGCTCGATCCCGGCGACTTGGTCACCATGACCTTCCTCTTCCGCCTCCTGCGGGCCGAGGCCGCCCTGGCCGAAGGCGACGCGGACCGGGCGGTCGCGCTCGGGCGGGAGATCGTCTATCCGGATTACCCGACCATGAACCTGCCCGGCCTCGCCGTGTACAATCAACCCTACATCAAGGACGTTCTGGCTCGGGCTTTTTGGAAAAAGGGGGACCTGGACGCGGCGGCGGCCGAGTACCGGAAGCTCACGACGATCGATCCGTCCAACCAGGTCCGCTGGATGATCTCGCCTCTCTACCATTACCGGCTCGGCCGCGTCCTCGAGGAAAAGGGCGACAAGGCGGGCGCGGCGGGCGAGTACAGAAAGTTCCTCGAATACTGGAAGGACGCGGACCCGACCCACTCGGAACTGGCCGAAGCGCGAACGCGCCTGGCCGCGCTCTAGTCTTCGGAATCTCTCCCGCCGCCGCGGCCGATCCCGATGCCGATGGTCATCCCGAGGATGAGATCCTTCGAGGTGTTCAGGTAGAGGCCGGACAGCGTCAGCCGGGTCGGGCCGGTGCGGAAGCCGACCTGGAACTTGGGCACGAGCCAGCCCCCCGCGCTCGCGGACCAGTCGGAGACGCGTCGGACCGCCCCGCCCCCGAAGAAAAAGCGCCCGAAGCGGAGATTCGCCGTCACTCCGGGAACGATCTGGACGGTGCCGCCGCGGGACTGCCTCAGCCAGATCGAGGCTTCGGGATTGACGGAAAAGTGACGGCCGAGCCGGAGCTCGACCTCGGGGCCGAGCGTGATCCACTTGGGGTAGTCGGCCAGGTTGATGTAGCCGAGGTTGATGGAGAACGCGACGGGCCTCGTGTCCGGCCAGTTTTGGGCCCGCAGGGGCGCCGCCGCCGCGAGCAGGATGCCGGCCGTCGCCATAAAGGCCAGGATTCTTCTGTTCATGTCCCTGCGCTCCTTACCCCTATTATACATCGGGGCGCGGAGGTCCGTTGCGTCCGGCCGGTGGCCGGCCCGGTCTTCAGGCCTTCGGCCGGGTTCCGACGACCGTGATGCTCAGGACGGCGGCGCCGGACGTGCGGTAGACGGCCAGGCCGTCCGGGCCGAGGTGACCGAGCAGGACCTCGTCGGGCAGATCGATCCGTTTCGAGGACTTGACCTCGACCCCGGCGAATCCCGTCTCCCGGATGATGCCGAGATATTCCCCGGCCTGGAGCGCTCCCGCGACGCAGCCGACGTAGAGCTCGGCGGCCTCCCGGAGCTTCGACGGCAGCTCGCCCTCGAGGACGATGTCGGAGACGCAGAACCGTCCGCCCGGCTTGAGGACGCGGAAGATCTCGGCGAAGGCCTGGCGCTTGTCGGGGACGAGGTTGAGGACGCAGTTGCTGACGACGACATCGGCGGAGGCGTCGTCGACGGGCAGGGTTTCGATGTCGCCCAGGCGGAACTCGACGTTCCGGAAGCCGCGGCGGGCGGCGTTCTCGCGGGCCTTGGCGATCATCTCGGGCGTCATGTCGACGCCGATGACCCGGCCCGTCTCGCCCACGACCGAGCGGGCGATGAAGACGTCGTTGCCCGCGCCCGATCCGAGGTCGACGACCGTCTGCCCCGGGGCGAGCCCGGCGTGCTCGGTCGGCAGGCCGCAGCCGAGGCCGAGGTCGGCCTCCTCGACGTGGCCGTCGAGCTTCCCGTAAGCGTCCTTGAGCCCGGCGACGTCCTCGGCGTAATAGGTCGAGGCCGACGGGTCGGGCGCCGGCGCGCAGCAGGGGCTCGGTGCGGGGGAACAGCAGCAGCTGCAGGACGTAGGCTGTTTCGGGGGGGCCTGGCCAGGCGCCGGCGCGTCCTTGGCGATCTGTCCGTATTTCTCCCGGACGAGCTCTTTGAGGCGCTCGCTTTCCTTGTCGTTTTTCTTTTTGAAAATGCTCATGACGTCTCCTTTTTGACTTTGGCGGATCTTGCGGGATGCGGCCGGCCGGCTTTGGGGCGAAGGCGGCAGAAAAGCCCGGCCAACGCCGTCTCCGCTTCGGCCACGGCCCGGCCGTCGAGGCAGTAGCAGGTCCGGGGCCCGTCGAGCGTCCCCCGGACGAGCCCCGCGTCGCGGAGTTCCTTGAGGTGCTGCGAAACGGTCGACTGGGCGAGGGGGAGGAGATCGACGAGGCCGCCGCACACGCAGCCGCGCCGGCCGGCCAGGATCTCGAGGATGCGGATGCGGACCGGGTGGGCTAAGGCTTTAGCCAGGGCCGCGGTCCGGACGAGGGCGGGTTCGAACGCCGAGATCTTCGCTTGGGCCATGGCCGCTCCTTGCCGGATGATCGTATATCGTAAATATACGATTAATCGGCGGGCTTGTCAAGCGCGGGCGGAAAAATATTCAGTAGATCCAGGCGACACCGGCGCCGAAATAGTGGGCGGCCGCCTTCGTGAGGATCGGGTCGAACGCACCGTTGGTCTGCCAGTAATGATATCTCCGGTATTCGCCGATGACGCCGAGACGCCGGCCGAGACGGATCTTGATGCCGCCGCCGTAGTGGGTGATGCCGCCGACGGTCAGAGTGGTCCCGGCCCCGGCGCAGACGAACGGCACGACGACGGGGAGGGGGGCGTTCAAAGCGACGTTGAGCGAGAGCGGGATGGCCTCGAGGACGTGATCGAGGCTCAGCCCGACGGCCACGACCTTCGGCACGGCATACCACCAGACCGACTTGACGATCCCGAGGCGGCCGCTGCTGACCGAGCCGACGGAGAGATCGGATTCCCAGCGGGGGATCCTGGGCGGGGACCCCTCCGGAGGGGCCGGGACGCCCGCGGCGGGCGCGGCGGCCAGGAGGCAGAGAACGAGGCCGAAGAGAGCGATGCGGCTCGCTGACGGCATGGGCGGCTCCCCCCGGCGACCGGTCCTCACTTGTGGTAGAGGACCTTGCCGCCGACGATCGTGTAAAGGACCTCGGTCCCGGGGATATCGTCCTCGGGGCAGGTCAGGATGTCGCGCGAAAGGACGGTGATGTCGGCGAGCTTGCCCGGCGTGAGCGAGCCCTTGAGGTCCTCCTCGAAGCCGGCGTAGGCGCCGTTGATCGTGTAGGCGCGGAGCGCTTCCTCGCGGGTCATCTTCTGGTCCGGGAAGAACGTCGTCCCGTCCTTGAGCTTGCGGGTCACCGCCGCGTAGAAACAGGACATGGGGTCGATGGGCTCGACCGGGACGTCCGTGCCGGTGGGGATGATCGAGCCGGCCTCGATGAGCTTGCGCCAGACGTAGGCGCCTTCCTCGGCCCGCTTGGCGCCGAGGCGCTTCAGGACCCAGGGGGCGTCGGACGTGCAGTGGATGGCCTGCATGGCCGGGATGACGCCGAGCGCGGCGAAGCGCGGGATGTCGGCGGTGGCGAGATGCTGGGCGTGTTCGATCCTCCAGCGCAGGCCGGTCTTGTCGGGGTGGGCCTTCAGGGCCTCTTCGTAGATGTCGAGCGTCTCGCGGTTGCCCCGGTCGCCGATGGCGTGGGTCGAGAGCTGGAAGCCGTTCTCGGCGGCGAACTTGGCCGTCGCCTTCATCTCCTCGATCGATTCCGTGTTGAGCCCGGTCGAGGACGGCAGGTCGGCATAAGGCTCGAGCAGCCAGGCCCCGTGGGCGCCGAGGGCGCCGTCCATGAGGCGCTTGATCGTCCGGACGGTCAGGTGGTTCGAGGCCGTGCCGATCATCCGGTAGGCGGCGCCGCGCTCGGCCAGAGCACGGCTGTCCGCACCGAGCATGACATAGAGGCGCACGGGCAGGGCGCCCTCCTCGGCCATCCGCTTGTAGAGGTCGACCGTGGAGAAACCGACGCCGGCGTCGTGGAAGGTCGTGACGCCGTGGACGAGGCACTCGCGGGAGGCGAGCTCGACGAATTTCCGCATCCGGGCGGCGGCCTCGTCAGGCGCGTAGTGCCCGGCCTCGTAGCGGACGAGGCTCTGGGCCGTTTCGATGAAGGCGCCGATGGGTTCGCCGCGGGCGTCGCGGACGATCTCGCCGCCGTCGGGGTTGGTCGTCGCGCGGGAGATCTTCGACAGCTCCATGGCCTTGGCGTTGGCGAGGGACGAGTGGCCGCTGGCGTGAGTGAGGAGGACGGGGTTCTGCGGGGACGCCTGGCTGAGGGCGTCGTGGAGGGGCAGGCCGTTGACGTTCGGTTCGGGCGCGCGGTCCCACTTCTCCTGGTGCCAGCCGCGGCCGAGGATCCAATCGCCGGGCTTGGCCTCGGCGACGGCGCCGGCGACCAGGGCGACGATGTCGTCCCAGGACCGGGCCTTGGTCAGGTCGAGGACGGTCTTGGATTGGCCGAGGCCGGTGAAGTGGCCGTGGCTTTCGATGATCCCGGGGATGGTCAGGGCGCCGCCGAGGTCGACGATCTCGGTGCCGTCGCCGACGAAGCGGTTGAAGCCCTTCGGCTCGGAGCCGAGGGCGGCGATGCGGTCGCCCCGGACGGCGATCCACGCGGCCGCGGGGACGCGGTCGTCGACGGTGACGATCTTGCCGTTCATGAGCACGAGGTCGGCGGGCTCCTCCACCTGCCGCTGGCGGCGGTTGACGATGAAAAGGACGGTGACGAGGGCGATGAGGAGGACGAGGAATCCCAGGCGGCGGTTTCTCGTGGCCATGGCGCTGCTCCCTTCGGGACGGGCGTTGCGAAAGGATAAAAATATATCGGCCGCCCCGGCAAGTCAATTCCCTTTTGGGGTCGGACCTCAGCATCTTAATTATAATGAACGAGATGCTTCAGATCAGACTGTTCCCTTCAGTTTGGGGTGTTGCCAAAATCGATGTTTTCGGGGCCGAAAACACGATTTAACGATTGATTTCAGGATTTGCCATCCATAAGATGTTCGCATGTCGCACCACGAAACAACTCCTCCCGGTACGCCCCTGGTCCGATGCCTCGGCACTGGCAGCATCGTCAGCATCGTCGTCGGCACCATGATCGGCTCGGGCATCTTCATCGTCCCGGCCACGGTGGCCGCGGAGGTCCGCTCGCCGCTCATCATGCTGGCCGTCTGGATCGCCGGCGGCATCGCCTGCATGTTCGGCGTCCTGGCCCTGGCCGAGCTGGCCGCGGCCTTCTCCGAGACCGGCGGCATCTACGTCTACCTGCGCGAGATCTACGGGCCGATGGCCGGGTTCCTGTTCGGCTGGACGATCTTCCTCGTCGTCGATTCGGGTACGATCGCGACCCTGTCCGTCGCCTTCGCCTCGAAGTATCTGCCGCACTTCGTCCCGATCGGGCCCCTGGCCCAGAAAGCGGTCGCCGTCGCCTTCATCGTGTTCCTTCTGGCCATCAACTACTTCGGGGTCAAGCGGGGGGCCTTCCTGCAGAACCTCCTGACGTCGCTCAAGTTCGCGGCCCTGCTGGGCATCATCGCGGTCGTGTTCCTTTCCGGCAAGGGCGATTGGGCGAACCTGACCACGCCGGCCTCGTCGGGCCTCGGGAGTGACTTCATCAAGCATTTCGGCCTGGCCCTGGTGGCCGTGCTCTGGGCCTACAAGGGCTTCGAGGTCTCGACCTTCAACGCCGGCGAGACGAAGAACCCGGCCAAGTCCCTGCCCATCGGTCTCATCGCCGGCTGCGGCATCGTCACCATCCTCTACATCCTGGCCAACGTCGCCTACCTCTACGTCGTGCCGGCGGCCGAAATGGCCAAGGCCGACCGGATCGCGGCCGTGGCCATGAACGTCGCGGTCGGCCCCGTCGGGGCGTCCATCGTCTCGTTCATCATCCTGTTCTCGATCCTGGGCGCGGCCAACGGCCACATCCTGACCGGCCCGCGCGTCTACTACGCCATGGCCAAGGACGGGCTCTTCTTCAAGAAGATGGCTTCGGTCCACCCGAAGTACCACACCCCGCACGTTTCGCTCATGGTCGTCGGGGCGTGGAGCATCGTCCTCAGCCTGAGCGGGACCTTCGAGCAGCTGCTGACCTACGCCGTCTTCGGGAACTGGATCTTCCTGGGCCTGGCCGTGTTCGGCGTCTTCGTCCTGAGGAAGAAGAGGCCCGACCTGCCGCGTCCGTACAGGACCCTGGGCTACCCGGTGACGCCGGTCCTCTTCATCCTGGCGGCGCTGTTCGTCATAGTCAACTCCCTCATCGGGTCGTTCTGGAACTCGTTCGCCGGCCTGGCCATCATCTCCCTGGGCATCCCGGCCTACCTCTACTGGAACCGCAAGCGCTCTCGGGCGAATTAGCGGCCGGGCTGTAATTATTGTGTTTTTAGGCCTAAAAACACGAAAGATACAGTTTGGACAGGGCCGAAAAATAGCCTTATCGTGCAGATATTAATTAAGATAACCTGGTCCGACCCCGAAAAAAAGGGCGGCCGCGGGGCCGCCCTTCCGGAGTGAGCGCGAAGGTGACCTACTTTTTCTTACGGATGTAGATGTCGCCGGTGAAGGTGTTGAACGAGATCTCGGCTCCGCCGCCGTTGACCTGGCCCAAGAGGGACTTGTCGAAGGTGATGTGGAACTTGCCCTGCTCGGTCTTTTCGGCCGCCTCGGCCCGGGTCGCCTTGCGGCCCACGTTCATGTCGAAATCCGTGTAGATCTCGCCCTGCTCGGCCTTCATCTTCAGGCTGGCCTTGACGTCGGCCGGCAGCGTGACGTCGATGTCGCCGTGCATGGTGCTGAACGACAGCGGCTTGTCGGCGGAGACCCGGGTCAGCACGGCCTCGATGTCGCCGTTGACCGTGTGGACGAGGGTGTTGCCGGAGACGTTCTTCAGCGTCACCGGCCCGTTGATGTTGTTGATGTCGATCTCGCCGTTGACGCCCTCGACGACGATCGTCCCGTCCATCGAGGTGCGGACCTCGAGCGAGGACGAGACCGGGACCTGGATGACGATGTCGGTGGCCGCCTTCCAGGACTGGGCGCTGATCTGAACGACGTTGTCGTCCTCTTCGATCTCGAGGCCGGAGGTCATCCCGCCGAGCTGCTTCATGCCGGCGGTCTTCTTGGCCTTCTCTTCGCGCCGGCTCTTATCGTCCTGGAAGTACTCGTCGTAGATGGCGGTGGCCTTGGCGTACTGTTGGCCGGTGACCTTCTTGGCCAGGACCTCCTGGTCGGCCAGCACCTCGGCCAGCTTGGCCTCGACCTCTTTCATCTGCTTTTCGCTCATCCGGGGCACCGGCGTCGGGGCCGTGGCCGGGGCCGGAGTGGCCGGGGGTTCCGGCGCGGGAGGGGCCAGGACGGCCCAGGGAGCCGTTCCGGCGTAGCCTCCGGTGGTGTATTGGCCGCCGAGATAGCCCGAGAGCGCTTTCTCCCGGACGCGGGCTTCGACGATGATCTCCCGGCCCTGGTAGCCCTTGACCGTGATGCTGCCGCGCATGATCGAGACTTCGACCTTGGCCGGCTTGGACGGATCGGTCAGCGGAACGACCGCCCGGTCCGGGGGCTCTTCCTTCGTCTGGGCGATGACTCCGCCCCACGTCCCGGCGACGAGCAGCGCCAGGACGACGATGTTCGCGATTCTCTTGTTCATATTATCCTCCATCTCCTTTTAGGAAATCAGTTTCGAGCGCTTGGCGATCAGGATGTCGCCGGTCAATGTCTCCAGCCGGATCTCCGGGCCGCCCTTGCCGGCGCGGACGCCGAAAGATCCGTCGCTGCGGTAGACGTATTTGCCGCCCTTCTCGCGGCGCTCCTCGCGGACCGGGGGCGCCTTGGGCAGGGCGGTGACGTCGAAATCGGAGTAGGCCTCGCCGTGCATGGTCTTGATCCGGAAGTCGGCCGAGGGCGTTCCCGGGAAGCCCACCTCGACGTCGCCGTTGACGGTCTCGAAGCGGCAGGCGCCGACGGGCTCGCGGCGGAAAACGACGGTCACGCCGCCGTTGACGGTCCGGGCGTCGCCCGCGCCGGCCGCGTCGATGATCCGGACCTTGCCGTTGACGTTCCGGACGTCGAACGCGCCCTCGACCCCGCGGACCTCGACGTCGCCGTCGGTGACCGTGGAGACGACGAGGCTCGACTTCGCCGGGACCTTGAGCGTGAATCCGTAATAGACCCGGTAGCCGGGGTCGCGCCGCATATGGATATCCCGGGAGCGGCCTTCCTCGTCGTCCTCGCGGAAGGGCCCGTCGACGTAGATCTCGATGGTATTGCCCTTCCCGCCGATGTCGAGCTTGACCTCTTCCTCGGCCTTCCGGGCCCGGGCCTCGTCGCGGGCGTAGACGATCCTCCGGGCCTCGAGGACGACCACGGCGCCGGCATAACCCTCGACCGTGACGGGGCCGAAGACGTTGTCCACGGCGACCTCGCCCGGTTTCGAGGGATCGTCGAACTTCAGGGTCTGGCGAATGTCTTCGGTCTTGTAGGACTTCCAGTCGCGGTCGCCTTCCCGCCAGCTCTGGGCCGGCCCGGCGGCCGCGGCCAGGACGGCGAGGCCCGCGACGGCGGCGAGGATCAGGGTGTGCTTTCTCATCGCGTCCTCAGATCGCGATCTGCTTCAGGCCCTGTTCGGCCCGCTTCTTGACATCGGGAGTGAGCTGGTCGCCCTCGACGAGCGCTCTTGAGCGCCTCGGCCGCCCGGCGCTTCCCGCACTTCGACCAGGAAGTCGATGAGGGCGACCTGGACGAGAGGGTAGGTCTGGACCGACAGGGACTTGACCAGACTTTCGCGCACGCCCGGCCTGTCGCGGAAGAGATAGAGGGCCTCGACGGCGGCCAGCCGGACGTTGGGGTTGGGGTCCTTGTCGACCGCGTCGAAGAGCGCGGCGAGCGTGGCGTCGTTCGGCTGCTCGATCCCGGCGGTGTAGCCGACGCCCTGGATCCGTTCCGTGGCGGACGGCCGGCCGAGGAGCGACAGGGCCATCTCCTGGCGCATGTTCTGGACCTCGCTCGAGAGGCTGGTATACCGTTCCGCGCCCGGCGGGGCCTCCGTTCATGAGCCAGCCCGCGCCGAGTCCGACGAGGAGCAGGAAGACCGAGAACGAAGCGGCGAAGGCCGGGCGCCGGAAGCTGAACCATTCCCGCCAGGCGGGCCGGGGCGTGTCCGCCATCTTGAATTCCTCGAGCATCGCATAGAAGCGGCTGCGCACGGCGCCGCTCGGCTGCTCCTCGGGCAGGACGCCGAGCTTGGCCCAGACGACCGTCAGGTTCTCGAGGTCCTCGCGGCAGGCCGCACAGGCGGCGATGTGCTCGCGCACTTCGTCCCTTCCGGCCTCGTCGAGGTCCCCGGTCAGGTAATCGGCGAATCTTTCCTGGATCTTGTCGCAGGTCATGACACATTCCCTTTCTGGAGCTCTAAGTAGATGCGGCTGAGGTCCTTGAGGGCCCGGTGGACCTGGGCTTTGACCGTGCCCACCTGGACCCCCAGGAGATCGGCGATCTCCCGGAGCTTGAGGTTCTGGAAGCGGAACAGGACGAGGATCTCCCGCTTCTGGACGGGCAGCCGGTCGAGGGCGAGCCGGACGAGCTCGGCCTCCCGGTCGGTCTCGTAGGCGGCCGCGGGCAGGGGCTCGCGGCCCGGCGTCTCGGCGTACTGTTCGTCGAGCGGGACCGTTCCCTTCTGTTTCCGCAGATGATCGACGTGGGCGTTGCGGGCGATCTGGAAGAGCCAGACGTTGAACCGGCTCTCGCTGAGGTAACCCGCCCGGTACTTGAGGACGCGCATGAAGACCTCCTGGACGAGGTCCTCACTCGCGGCCCGGTTGCCCGTCAGGCGGAGGAAGAAGTTGTAGAGCGGGATCTGGTACCGCTCGAACAGGACGGCCAGCCTCTCGACGCGGCCGTCCCTGACGTCTTCCATCAGCTGGTTGTCGGTGGGGGACATGGGTGCGGCTGTCTCTTTCTCGGTTCTCCCGGCTTTCATGGGTTAATACCGCCCTTTGAGTGAAAGGTTACACCCAAATTCCCTCACTGGCTATAAAAAGGACAGGCCGGCTCCGCCCGTCCGATATGACAATAACTGACATAATCGGACATGCGCCGAAAAGCCATTGACAGGCTACAGATCTGAGTTATTTTGAACATGCGGGAACGGGAAGGTGCGGTTCAAAGGCCCCAAAAAGGTGTGATTTTAGCAAAAGGGGGCTTTCTTTACCCCAGGACGGTCCCCGTCCTGGGGGGCACGGCTATCCCCCCGACAACGGCATCCCCATCCGATAGGTTGACGGCGAGACGGGTCCGGCCGGCCGGTCCTCCCCGGGAATCGACGACGTAGACGTCCGTCCCCATCTCCCCCAGTAGCCCTTCGACCCGGGCCCGGCCTCCCCGAAGGGCCAGCGCGTGCCGGAACAGCCCTTTTTCCTCCGTCCCCAGGAGCCCTATCCGGTCGCTGTCCACGATGAGGTTGTCGAGCGCCCCGGCGGTCAGGGCGTAGAGCTCCCGTTCGTTTCGCGTGAGCTCGATCTCGCGAGGACGCAGGAGCAGGCAGTCCGGATCGTTGAGCCAGAAAGACCTGTGCATGAACTGGCGCATCAGGGCGTTCTTCAGCGCGAAATAGGCGTTCGGGCCTTGGAACCCCGAGGGCTTGGTCTTCCAGAAGGGGGCCGTGTCTTCGCCGATGCGCATCGCGTCCACGAGCCCGGCCGACGGCAGGAGCGGCGCTCCGCAGGCCAGGACGAAGTCGTCTCCGGCGGCCCGGCGGATGACGCGTAGGCCTTCCCGGTAGGCCTGGATTGGCGTCACGCCCTTCCGCCTCGTTCCCGGCATGGCCGCGGCGAACAGGAAATCGATCTTGAGGTACGAGAAGCCCGCTCTCCGGAGCGCCGCGACCGTTCCGGCGAGCCACTCCTTGGCCCCGGGATGGGTCGTATCGAGGGCGTAGATGGTCTTCCCCCAGCCGCGGTAGCAGGGCTTGGGCCGCCCGTCCTCCGAGACCATCCAATCCGGGTGGTCGGCGAAAAGCTGCGACGACTCCGCCGCGCTGAACGGGGCGGCCCAGATGCCGGCCCGGAAGCCCTTGTCCGTGATGGCCCGGGCCAGCCCGGCCAGATCGGGGTAACCCGGCTTGGCCGACATCCAGTCGCCGATCTCGGTCTCGTAGCCGTCGTCGACCTGGAAGACATCGAAGGGCAGCGATCTGCGGTCTTTCGCCGCGGCCTCGACGTTCTCGAGGACGTCGGGCCAGCCGAGCTTCCCGAAGTAGTGGTACCAGCTGCACCAGCCGGCCGGATTCCATGAGTTGATGCGGACGCGGTTGGTCCGTTTGACGAGCCGGCCGTAGGCGTCGAGAAGGTCCTCGACCGGCCCGCCCGAAAGGACGGCCAGGGGTTCGAGGGGGACGGGCTCATCGAACGCGGCGTCGAAATAGTCGATCCAGCCGACGAGATCGCCGCCCTCGACGGTGAAGAACGGATGGCCGGCGCGCGAGGCCAGGAACCCGGCCAGGCCGCCGTCCCAGGCGGTGAAGTAGTCGCTGACGGGGCCTTTCAGGAGCTCGCCGGGGAGCGGCGAGAAAAGATAGGGGCTGTAATCGCGGACGATCGCCTCGAGCTCGGGGAAACGCGTCGCCGGGGTGACCGCTTCCATCGGTCCCCACGACTGCCAGTTGTTGAGGAGATAGGCGGCCGGGGCGGCGGTCCGGAAGACCTCGATGCGGCCGGGGCGTCCCGAGACCGTCCCCGTGACGAGGCAGCGCCCGCCCGTCCGCTCGACCCGGGCTTCGAGGTGCGCATCTTTGGTGCGGCGGACGAGGCGCCCGGCGCGGGCGGGTCTGCCGAAGAGTTGGAAGATCAAGGCCGGGTGATGTCGTTCTTCTTGCAGAAGGCGTCGATCTTTTCCGCCAGCGCGTCGGCCTTCTGGATGGCCCTGTCCTCGGTCAGGGTCTCCCGCAGCCGGGCCAGCTCGGCCTGGACCTTCTTGATCTGGACGACGGCCGTCTCGGAATCGAAGGTCGTGTCCATGCCGATCGATCCGGCCCGGCCCGAGGCGCTGAGGAACTTGTTGACGACGACGGCGTAGCGCTCGCCGAGGTGCTTGACCAGCTGGACCTCCTCCGAAGGCGTCCGGCCGACCTGCTGGTAGACGAAATAGGCGGCGCCGGCGATCAGCAGAAGAACGATGATGGTTTTGCCCATGGCAGACCCTCCTCGGGCATTCTATGCCAGAGTTCCGCCGGAGACAATAAGAATTGAGGGCGCGACGACCTGTGGGACCGGGCCTCCGGTTCCTCAGCGCTTGACGGCCGCCGACGGTGCCCGCCGGTACTGGCTGAAGGTGGTGGTCACCTTGAAATGTCTCTTGATGAAGAGAAACCTGCCGGTTCCGGTGATGGCCATTTCCTTCACCACGCATGGTCCGGGTTCCGTCTCGTAGCGATAGACCATCTTGGCGCTGCGGATCTTGCCCGGCATGGGAGAGACCGAGAACGCCAGCTCGACCGGCATGCCGCTTTGATCTTCGAGCCACGCCTGGCCAAGCCAGATCACCCGGGCGTCCGCCCTTTTTCAAGCCCGAGCTGAAACTGAAATCGAAAAGGCGGCAGGAACGGCCGCGGAGGACCTTCGTCCCTTCGCGCGGAGTGACCGAGACGGCTGCCTGTCGATCGGGGTCGAAAGGACTATCGGACATAGAAATCGCGAACGGGTTATTTTCTCCGTCGGCGATCCCTTCCAGGAGGTCGCGGACCTTGGCCTTGGACCTCGTCTTCTTCGTCGTGTCGACGCCGTTGCGCAGGGACCGGTCCAGACGTGCCGGGCCGCCCGGGCGAAGAGTCAAGAACATCTCCGTAAGCGAGAGGAACTTGTTGCGGCCGTTCCGCACTTCCGAGACGATGGCCGCTTTCTCAGGATACCAATCGCGGTTCGCGTGATAGATCTCCACCGCCTTCTGCCAGAGGCCGGGGACGGGGCCGGAAGTGGGGGCGGGAGCGGGGGCGGCTTTGGCCGCAGGGCTTTCCCGGGCCTGTTCCGGGTCAGAACGCCCGCACGCAAGGCCGGTGAACAGGATCAAGGCGGCAAGCGCCGCCGCTCGCGAGAATTTCATGCTCCACTTCCTCAAACAACGATAGCCCTCGCCCTAGCGAGTGTCAAGCGCCGGGACCGGCAGGGCCCGGCGGCTGGCCCGGTTGAAGGCCGGGGGTGGTTTGGTCAAGACTTGGTCAATGTGGTTTTAGCTTGGCCAGACCCATTGATTATCGCTCAGCGGATCGCCTTCAGGATCCCGCGGGAAGCCGCCCATAGGGGACGCGGCTTTCCATGATCACGAACTCCTTATTGGGGGCGACCACCGAGAAGAGCTGCGCGAACTTTTCGACGCTCGGTACGGACCGGCCCTGTTCGTATCGGGCATAGCTGTTCGGGGACCTCGAGCCCAGGCGCGCCGCGACTTCTTCCAGGCTCAGCCCGGCTTTATGTCTCATCCGCCGGAGCAATAGGGCCGTGAGGGCGCCTTGATCGGAAGCCCCGATCTCGAAGACCGCCCCCTTCGCCCCGAACACGCGGACCTTGAAACCCTTCTTGTTGACGAGAGATTCGACGGCATCGGCGATCATCTCGTACGCCTCCTTCTTGGTCCTGCCCTGCGTGACGATGTCGAGGAGGGGGATTTCGATCGCCCAGGACTTCCCGACCCTAAACACCTGGCCAGCGAATCTCATGACCTAGCTCCTTTGGCTCCAGCCGAGGGCCCGCAGGCGGCCCTCGAGCTCCCGGCGCTTCATGGGTCCAATATACACATATCCGTGTAATTGTCAAGCGGCCTGGGGCGAACTTCTTCTCTAGAGTCCCTCGGTTGAAGGCGGAATGCCGTTCTGATATCATTAGGGGGCTTTTGTGGGCGGTTAGCTCAGTTGGGAGAGCGCGGCGTTCGCAACGCTGAGGTCGGGAGTTCGAGTCTCCTACCGTCCACCATTTTTTTGTGCCCGGCCTGCCGGGATCGGGGACACGTCCTCGAAGGGACTGCCCAAAGGGCTGTCCAGGACATGTCCCCAAGGATGCGGAGGGGCCATGATCGATCGCGAGATCTGGATGTTGGCCGGCACGGCCGCCGGGCTCGGCCTCGTCCACACCGTCATCGGCCCCGACCACTACCTGCCCTTCATCGTCATCAGCCGGGCCCGCGAATGGACCCTGCGCAAGACCCTCGGCGTCGCCTTCCTGGCCGGCCTGGGGCACATCCTCAGCTCGATCGTCCTCGGCTTCGTCGGCATCGCCCTGGGCATCGCCGTGGCCAAGCTCGAAGGCGTCGAGTCGACCCGGGGCACGGTCGCGGCCTGGCTCCTCATCGGCTTCGGCTTCGCCTATTTCGTCTGGGGCATGCGCCGCGCCTGGCGGGGCAAGGCCCACACCCATCCCCACCTCCACGATCATCTGCACAACGGCGTCGCCGCGCCGGCCCACGCACACGGGCCGGACGCAGGACACGACCACGATCACGACCACCAACACGTCCATCCCCACACCCACGAGCTGGCTTCGCACGTCCATCCCCACGGCGAGAAACCCAAGAAGGCCAACATCACGCCCTGGGTCCTGTTCACCATCTTCGTCTTCGGCCCCTGCGAGCCGCTCATCCCCCTGGTCATGTATCCCGCGGCCCGCCACAGCACGGCCGGGGTGGCCCTGGTCGCCGCGGCCTTCGGCCTGACGACGATCGTCACCATGCTCGTCATCATCGCCGCCGCCTCGTACGGGGCCAAGTTCGTCAAGCTGGGCCGGCTCGAGCGCTACTCCCACGCCCTGGCCGGGCTGATGATCTTCGTCTCCGGCTTGGCCGTCCAGTTCCTCGGCCTCTGAGGAGGCTCTCCATGACCTTCGTCGCCGACTGCATGCTCGGCCGCCTGGCCAAGTGGCTCCGCATCCTCGGCTTCGACGTCCTCTATTTCTCCAAGGCCGAAGACCCGGCCCTCGTCGAGATCGCCCGGCGCGACGGGCGCGTCCTCCTGACCCGGGACACGGGCCTCATCGAGAGGACGGCGAAGAGGCCCGACCGCCTCTTCGTCCGCAGCGACGACTGGGAGGACCAGGTCGTCCAGGTCCTCGACGAATACGGGCTCTGGGACGAGGTCCGGCCGAACACGCGGTGCATCGCCTGCAACATCCCGCTCAAACCCCTGAGCCGGGAACAGGCCAGGAACCTCGTCACGCCGTACGTGGGCGAACGCGCCTCTTCGTTCGCCGTCTGCCCCGGCTGCGACCGCGTCTTCTGGCAGGGCACGCACTACGGCGAGATGGAGAAGAGGATCGAACGGCTCTTAGCCCGGCGCGGGAAGGCCTCCGCGGGCTGATCCTCGCGCCCCGGCGATTGACATTCGGCCCCCGTTCTTTTAGAAAGGGAGGGACCTCATCCCATCCCCACCGAGGAGGGCCGGCCCATGAAGTCTCCCGCCCGCTCTTTCGCGCGCGCATTTCTCGTCGGCGTCGTCGCCTTGATCCCCGCGGTCATGATCGCCCGGCCCGCTTCGTCCGGCGACAATGGCCCGGCCGCCCAGGCCGCCGGCCGCGACGAGCTCTTCCGGCCCGGCGCCGTCCGCACGTTCGAGGGGCGGGCCCTGGCCGAAGTCGCCTTCCCGCTCGGCGGCATCGGCACGGGCACGGTCTCGCTCGGCGGCCGCGGCAACCTCCGCGACTGGGAGATCTTCAACCGGCCCGGCAAGGGCGTCCACATGCCGTTCACCTTCTTCGCCCTGTACTGCGAGCAGGGCGGGACGAAGCGCGTCCGCGTCCTCGAGGGGCCGCTCGAGCCGCCCTTCACGACCGGCTTCGGCTTCCGCCGCGTCTACGTGCCCGGGCCTGCCGCGCATGGAGAAGGCCCGCTTCAAGGGCGAATACCCGTTCGCCGAGGTCGAGCTCTCCGATCAGCCAGATCCCGCTCGAGATCACCCTCGAGGCCTTCAATCCGTTCGTCCCCCTCGAGGCCGACGACTCCGGCATCCCGGCCTTCGTCCTGCGCTACCGGGTGAAGAACACGGGCTCGGCCCCGGCCAAGATCACGATCGCCGGCTCGGTCGTCAATCCCGTCGGCTACGACGGCGTCGGCACGGTCGACGGCCTCGGCCACGACAAGTTCGGCCAAAACGTCAACGAGATCAAGGCGACCCCGTCGCTGCGCGGCCTGGCCATGTCCTCGCGCAAGGTCAAGCCGGAGGACGGCCGCGTTCGGGACGATGGCCCTGACGACGCCCTGGCCCGACGTCGACCTACCTCGCCCACTGGGTCCGCGGCGAGTGGTGGGACGACCTGCAGATCTTCTGGGACGACTTCGCCGCCGACGGCCTGCTCAAGGACGTCGGCCGAAGCCTCGCCCTCGCCCGACAAGCAGACCGACGTCGGCACGCTCGGCCTCGTGGCCACGATCGCGCCCGGCCGGGAAGTCGTCCTGCCCTTCATCCTGTCCTGGAACTTCCCCAACGTCCTCAACTACTTCGACATCGTCCCCGAGCAGCGGGGCCGCATCTTCAAGAACCACTACGCCGAGAAGTACCCCGACGCCTGGGCCGCCGCCGAGTACCTGCAGACGAACCTCGGCCGCCTCGAGGCCTCGAGCCGGGCCTTCCACGACGCCTTCTTCTCCTCGACCCTGCCGCCCTACGTCCTCGACGCCGTCTCGAGCCAGGCCGCCATCATCCGGACGACGACCGGCCTCTGGCTCGAAGGCGGGCAGCTACTTCGGCTTCGAGGGCTGCGGCGACCAGTCGCGGCTGCTGCCCGCTGAACTGCACCCACGTCTGGAACTACGCCCAGTCGCTGGCCTTCCTCTTCCCGGCGCTCGAGCGGACCATGCGCGAGACCGACTTCCTGACCAACGTCAAGCCCGACGGCGGCCATGGTCTTCCGCACCTCCCTGCCGCTCGGGAGCGGCGTCCTCTGGGACTTCAAGCCGGCCGCCGACGGCCAGATGGGCCGCATCATCAACCTCTACCGCGACTGGCAGATCTCGGGCGACACGGCCTGGCTGCAAGAAGCTCTGGCCGCAGGCCAAGAAGGCGCTCGAGTACGCCTGGACGCAGTGGGACGCCGACCGCGACGGCGTGATGGAGGGCGAGCAGCACAACACCTACGACATCGAGTTCTACGGCCCGAACAGCATGATGGGCGCGTTCTACCTCGGCGCCCTCAAGGCCGGCGTCGGCGCATGGCCGACGCCGTGGGCGACGTCGTCGCGGCCAAGACCTACCTGGCCATGTACGAGAAGGGCCGGCGCGGCCTACGACGCGACGCTCTGGAACGGCGAGTACTACGTCCAGAAATACGACCAGGTCATGGAGAAGAAGTACCAGTACGGCGAGGGCTGCCTCTCCGACCAGCTCCTCGGCCAGTGGCTGGGCATGGTCGTCGGGCCTCGGGCCGCTACCTGCCCGCCGAGCGCATCCAGTCGCTCGCTCCGGTCGATCTACAAGTACAACTTCCTGACCGATTTCCGGAACTTCTCCAACGCCCAGCGGACCTACGCCCTCAACGACGAGAAGGGCCTGCTCCTCTGCTCCTGGCCGCAAGGGCGGCCGGCCGCCGCTGCCCTTCGTCTACTCCGACGAGGTCTGGACGGGCATCGAGTACCAGGTCGCCTCGCACCTCATCTACGAAGGGCTCGTCGAGGAGGGGCTGAGCGTCGTCAAGGCCGTCCGCGACCGCTACGACGGCCTGCGGCGCAATCCCTGGAACGAGGTCGAATGCGGCCACCACTACGCCCGGGCCATGTCGTCCTGGGGCGTCCTGACGGCGCTCTCCGGCTTCTCCTACTCGGCGCCCGAAAAGAGCATGGGCTTCGACCCGAAGATGAACGCGGAGGATTTCCGGACGGTCTGGACGGCCGGCTCGGGCTGGGGGACCTACGCCCAGAAAGAGGAGCCGGGCAAGGGCCTGTCGCTCCGGCTCGAGGCCGGGGCCGGATCGGTCGAGCTCAAGGATATCGTGGTCACGCTCCCGGCCGCGGCGGAGGGAAAGGCCCTGCGCTCGATCAAAGGCACTTTGGGCGGCGCGGTGATCATGTCGACCACCCGGCGGACGGGGAACTCCGTTCGCATCCAATGGCTGAAGCCCGTCCGCGTCGAGCCGGGCCAGCCGCTGGAGCTGGCGATCCGCTTTTGATAGGATAGCCGCCCGGGAGTCGCCCTTTGTGTGGAGGAAGAGCGTGAGCAAGAAACCCGTCATCCCCCTGATCATGGTCCTGGCCGCCGTGGTCCTGTCGGCCTGTGCCCCGAAGGTGCCGGCCCCGGCAGCCGCCGCCAAACCCAAAGGCCATCTTTTCATCGTCGGCGGCGGCGACCGCGACGAGCCCCTCATGCGGCGCTACGTCGAGCTGGCCCGGGCCGGCGGCCCAGGCCAAGGTCGTCGTTTTCACCATGGCCAGCGGCGTCCCCCTGGAGACCGGCCCCGCTCTCGTGGCCGAGTTCAAGGGCTACGGCGTCACCGACGTCGCCTACTTCCACCTGACGCGGGAGGAGGCCCTGGAGCCGGCCAACCTGAAGATCCTCGACGGCGTCACCGCCGTCTGGTTCTCCGGCGGCGACCAGGCCAAGCAGACGGCCGTCCTGCTCGGACACCCCCCTTCACAAGCGGATGCTCGAGCTCTACAGGAAGGCTGCCTCATCGGCGGGACGAGCGCGGGCGCGGCCGTCATGAGCGAGTTCATGATCACCGGCAACGAAAAGCGGGCCGGCGGCGAGGAAGGCAGCTGGGAGGTCATCCTGGCCGACGACGTCGAGCACACCGGGGGCTTCGGCTTCGTCACCGGGGCCGTCATCGACCAGCACTTCGTCACCCGGCGGCGTCACAACCGCCTGATCGCCGTCGTCCTCGAGAATCCGTCGCTCGTCGGCGTCGGCATCGAGGAGTCGACCGCGGTCCTCGTCCGGCCGGACGGTAAGTACGAGATCCTCGGCGAAGGACAGGTCGTCGTCTACGACGCCCGCCGGGCCGTGACGGCGAAGTCGCCGGACGGCCATCTCGGCGGGCACGGCCTGACGATGCACGTCCTTCTCGCGGGCGACGTCTACGACCTCGCCGTCGGGGCAGCGTCGGGGAGCCGTCGAAGTGAAAACGAAAAAGCTGAAGCTGCCTCACACCCTCATCCTCATCTACGTCATGGTCGTCCTGACCGTCGTCGCCACCTGGATCATCCCCGGCGGCGAATACCAGCGGGTCGAGCAGGACGGCCGGATCCGTGCCGGTGGCCGGCTCGTACCACCGCGTCGATAACGAGCCGCAGGGGCTCGGCGGGCTCTTCGTCTCGCCGGCGCGCGGCTTCATCGACGCCGCGGCCATCATCGCCATCCTGTTCATCGTCGGCGGGGCCTTCAACGTCATCCAGCAGACCGGGGCCATCGCCGGCGTCATCCACAACATCACCTTTACCTTCGGCCGGAGCAAGGCCCTTCAAGTCCTGCTCATCCCGGTGGTGATGATCCTTTTTTCCCTCGGGGGCGGCGTCTGGGGCATGTGCGAGGAGACCATGCCCTTCATCCTCATCTTCGTTCCGCTCGCCCTCTCTCTCGGCTACGACACCATCGTCGGCGTGGCCATGCCGTTCCTGGGCGCCGCAGCGGGATTCGCCGGGGCTTTCTTCAATCCCTTCACGGTCGGCATCGCCCAGGGCATCGCCGGACTGCCCCTCTATTCGGGCCTGGGCTACCGGCTGGCCGTCTGGGCCGGCGGGACGGCCATCGCCATCGCCGTGGTCATGCGCTACGCGGCCAAGGTCCACAGGAACCCGGCGATCAGCCCGACATACGAAGAGGACCAGGAGAAGAGGAAAAAGCTCAGCGTCGACAAGCCCGTGCTCGAGCGGGCGATCCTCACCGGCGCCCAGAAGCGGGTGCTCCTCGTCTTTCTCGCCGGCTTTGCCGTCATGGTCTTCGGCATCCTCAAGTACAAGTGGTACATCAACGAGATCGCCGGCGTTTTTCTGGCCATGGGCGTCCTGGCGGGGATCGTGGGACGGCTCAAGGGCGACGAGTTCGGCAAGGCCTTCGTCGAGGGGGCCAAGGACATGGCCAACGCGGCCCTGATCATCGGGGTGGCCCGGGCCATACTCATCGTCGCCCAGGACGGCAAGATCCTCGACACCATCCTGGCCGGCATGGCCGGGGCCATCTCCCGCTTCCATCCGATCGTCTCGGCCCAGATCATGTTCGTCTCCCAGTGCGTCATCAACTTCTTCGTCCACTCCGGGACGGCCCAGGCGGCCCTGACCATCCCCATCATGGCCCCGCTCGGCGACCTCGTCGGCATCACCCGGCAGACGGCCGTCTTCGCCTTCCAACTGGCCGAGTACATCAACCCCGTCCTGCCGACCTCGGGTGTGACCATGGGCGTCCTTGGGCTGGCCGGCCTGAAGTGGGAGAAGTGGGCCAAGTGGATGGTGCCGCTTCTCGTCCTCTGGGTCCTGTTCGCGGCCCTGACCCTCATCCCGCCGGTGCTGATGAAGTGGGGCCCGGCTTAGGCCGGACCTTTCAAGGGGCGGCCCTCGGGGGATATCCCCTTCTTCCAGGCAACCTTTTCGGGGCCGTTTTCATCTATACGGGTGTGGACGACATGAGCGCTTACACCCTGGTCCTGGCGGCGCAAGGCCGATTCGGCGATAATATCCTCCGTGCGGACCAAGATGCCTTCCTGGAAGCGCTCCTGACCATGGGCAGGGACGGCGGCGGAGAATCGGGCTGGGGATCGATCGACCGGACCCGCCTGGACGACCTTGTCGCCCGGGGCCGGGAGGGCGACCTGGCCGCGATCGAAACCCTCTACGGCATGTTCAAGGGGCCGGTCTTCGGCCTGGTTTACCGCTATGCCCAGAACCGGGCTGTCGCTGAGGACCTCCTTCAGGACGTCTTCCTCAAGGTCTTCAGCCATATGCGCAACGTCCGGGACGCGGCGACCTTTCCGGCCTGGGTCTTCCGGATCGCGGTCAACACCGCGTATAGCCACCTCCGGCAGAAACGGGTCCAGGACGATAGGACGGTGCCGCTCGAGGACGTCGAGGGAAGCCTCGAAGACCGGAAGAGCGAGGCCGTCGAGAGGGACCTCCAGGGGCCCCTCGAAGAGGCCATCGGCCGGCTGGCCCCACGGCTGCGGAGCGTGTTCCTCCTCCACGACGTCCAAGGTTTCAAGCACGAGGAGATCGCCCGGTCGCTCGGGTGCGCGGTCGGGACGTCGAAGTCGCAGCTCTTTAAAGCCCGGATCAAGGTCCGCGATTTCCTGCGGTCCAAAGGGGCCGTCTGAGGGAGAGCGAAGATGAGATGCCGTAAAGCGCAGGGATACATCAGCCGGTCGGTCGACGGCGGGCTCTCCGGCCGGGAAAGCGCCCGGCTCGAGCGCCATCTCGCGGCGTGCGGCGAGTGCCGCGCGCTCCGGGAGGACCTGCGGAAGATCGTCGCCGGGGCGGCGGGGCTCGATTCGCCCGAGCCGTCCGACAGGGTCTGGCGCAACGTCCGGGCCGGGCTCGAAGCCGGGGCGGTCCGGCCGTCGGCCGAAGGCGCCGCCCTCGACCGGCGCCCGCTCTTCGGATTCGGCATGCCGGCCGTTCGATACGCCGGAGCCGGCGCGCTGGCGCTGGTGCTCATCGCGGCGGGCATCGTCGTCGGACAGCGGCTGGGACGCGAGGATGCGCCCGTGTCCGCGGCTGCCGCGAAGGGCGGCGAGGCCTACACGCTGGCCAAGCTCGACGAGGCCGAGGGCCATTACCAACAGGCCATCAAGGCCCTGGGCGAGGCCTTCGCGGCCGGAAAGGGGACGCTCCTTCCCGAGGTCGTGGAGCTCTTCGACCGGAACCTCGCGGTCATCGACGCCACCATCCAGGCCTGCCGGGCGGCCGTCATGGCCGAGCCGGACGACCTCGAGGCCAGGAGCTACCTGCTCGCCGCCTACACCAAGAAGATCACGCTGCTCGACGCGGCCCTGGACCTCCAGCGGAGGGACCGGGACGCGGCCGTCGGCCTGATAACGACAATCTGACGGTAGAAGAAGGAGGACCGCTATGAGGAAAAGAACAGTGAGAGACATGATGACCGTTCTCGTCGCCGCTGGCTTTCGTCGTCGCCTTCGTCGCGGCGCCGGCGCTGGCCGAAGCAGAAATACGAGGAGAAGTTCGCCAAGACCGAGTCCCTGGCCAAGAACGGCCAGCTCTACCTGAGCAACGTCTCCGGCGACATCGACGTCGCCGTCTGGAAAGAGGCCCAGGTCAAGATCGAGGCCGTCAAGACCTCCAAGGCGGGCACGCTCGAAAAGGCCAAGGAGAACGCGGCCAAGGTGACGATCGAGGTCACCAAGGACGGCGACCTCGTCCTCGTCGAGACGAAATACCCCAAGCGGAACGGCGGCTTCTGGGGCGGCGACACGATCAGCGTCTCGGTGGACTACAAGATCTGGGTCCCGGAGCAGGCCGCCGTCGAGGTCAAGTCCGTCAGCGGCGACGTCGAGGTCGCGGCCCTCGGCGGGAAGGCCAAGATCGACATCCGTCAGCGGCAACGTCACGCTGCGCGGCGCGGCCGGGGCCGAGATCAAGCTCGTCAGCGGCGACCTCGACGGTGGAGAACATCGCCGGCGACGCGTTCATCAAGGCCGTTTCCGGCGACATCGACGTGACCCGGATCAAGGGTTCGATCGAGGCCGACGCCGTCAGCGGCGATATCGAGCTCGAGGACGTGTCCGAGGCCCAATCGTCGACGTCAAGACCGTCAGCGGCAACGTCACGTACGCCGGCCAGCATCAAGGCGGGCGGCCGTTACGAGCTGAAGACCCACAGCGGCGACGTCGTGCATGACCATCCCGGCCGACGCGGCTTTCGAGTTCGAAGCCAACACCTTCAGCGGCGACATCGACAGCGACTTCGAGATCACGGTCTCCGGCAAGATCTCGCCGAAGGAGATCCGGGGCACCGTCGGCAAGGGCGGGGCGACGATCGTCCTCAAGAGCTTCAGCGGCAACGTCGACCTGAAAAAGAAGTGATTTAATTCGGAATTAATTCGGGGACACAACACCCGTTCCCCCAATTTAATAGGTGAACGGGTATTGTGTCGCCCCTTTTTTTGTCTATAATGGCCGGCATGCGGCGTGTCCACCTCATCAACTTCGTCCGCACGATGGCGTTCACGACCGTCGTGTTCCTGGCCCCGCTCCAATTCATGAGGCTCGGGTTCGACGGCGTCGCGATCGGCCTCATCGTCGCGCTCCTGGCCGCGGCGCCCATCGTCTTCGCCTTTCCGACCGGCTGGCTGAACGACCGGGTGTCGATGAAGAAGGTCATCCTCGGCGGTCTGCTGGCGATGGCCGCCCTGATCGCCACGGTCGGGTATATCCGGAGCGTCGTGCCGATGGCGGCGGTGTTCCTTCTCCTGGGGATCGCCAACAACGCCATCAACGTGTCCATCAACAGCCTCTACTACAAGCATGAGACGGGGGCGCGACCCGAACCGGAAATACGGTCGATTCGTCGGCTGGCTCTCCCTCGGGCCGCCGGCGGGCCTCGTCCTGGGCAGCCTGATGATCCGGATCGCCGGCTTTCGCTCGCTTCTCTGGGCCATGGCTGCCCTGGCCGTTCTCGTCGTCCCGGCCGTGCGCGGCCTGGGCGAGGAGCGGTTCGCGGCGATCTCGCTCCGGGAATACCGGTTCGGCATCTTCAACAAGCGGACGCTCCTCTTTTCGGCCTTCCTCGTCCTCCTGGCCCTCCACTGGGGCACGGAGGGGACAGTCTACGGACCGTTCCTGAGGACCCGGTTCGGGCTCGGCGATGCCGGCGTGGCGCTTCTACATGGCCGGGGCCTACCTGGCCCTCGCTCTGGCGGCGTTCCTCGTCGGCCGGCTGGCCTACGACCCGGTCCGCAACCGCCGCCTGTTCCTGCTGGGCATGGTCCTGTCGGGCGCGGGCCTCGTCCTGATGACGGTCGGCGACCTCCGGCTATCGTTCCTCTTCCGCTTCCTCCACGAGGGCGGCGACGGCCTCATGGGCGCGTTCGTCGTCCTGACCATCTCGCGGCTCTTCGAGAAGAAGACGATCGGCGGGAGCGCGGGCATCCTGACGACCCTCCAGACCTCGGGTCACGTGGCCGGGAGCTTTGCTTTCTCCTGGCTGGGCTTCCGGGCCGGGCTCCAGGTGCCGATGATCGTCGCCGGGATCATCCTCCTGGCCAACGCCGCCTTCGGGCTCTACGCCATCCCCCGGGAATACCGATGATCGCCGCGAAGGGAACCGGTTTCGACGTCATCCTCGTCAGCGGCGAGCCCTACGCCGACCACCCGCTCTCGCCGGTCGGGATGATCGCCCGCGTGCTCGACGCCGAAGGTCTACAAAGTCGGCGTCATCGAGCTGCCCGGACTGGAAGAAGAAGGACGACTTCCTCGCGCTCGGCCGGCCGCGGCTCTTCTTCGGCATCACCTCGGGCTCGATCGACAGCATGCTCGTCAACTACACGCCGCTCAAGCGGGAGCGGGCCGGTCGACCCGAACGCGCCTTTCCAGTCGCGGATGCCCGACCGGGCCGTCATCGTCTACGCCAACCGGATCCGGGAGCTCCACAAGGGCGCCCGCATCGTCCTCGGCGGCATCGAGGCCTCGCTCCGCCGCTTCGCCCACTACGATTACTGGGGCGACGACGTCCGCCGCTCCATCCTCCTCGACACGCGGGCCGACATCCTCGTCTACGGTCCCGGCGAGCTCCAGGTCGTCGAGATCGCCCGCCGGCTCGACCGCGGCGAGGACCTCGACGGCATTCGCGGCACGTGCGATCGTCCGGCGCCGAGGCACCGGAGGGCGCCCTGGTCATCCCCGCGTTCGAAGAGGTCCTGGCCGACAAGGACAAGTTCTGCGAGGCCCAGAAGCGCCTGCACGAACCGGCAAGACGATCGCCCAGAAGCACGCCAACCGCTTCGTCGTCCAGTACCCGGCGCCCGGACTACACGACGGCCGACCTCGACCGCGTCTACGGCCTGCCCTTCACCCGCCGCATCCCCGAGAGCTTCCCGGAGCTCGGCATGGCCCGCTTCTCGGTCCAGACCCATCGCGGGCTGCGTCGGCCGCTGCTCGTTCTGCTCGCTGTCGCTCCACCAGGGCGACCGGATCGTCTCGCGGAGCGAACGCGTCCATCCTCGAGGAGATCCGGCGCATGACGAAGCATCCCGAGTGGCAAGGGCTTCGTCGACGACCTCGGCGGTCCGACGGCCAACATGTACGGCCTGGACGCGGCGGGGGTCGAAGCAGCCGCCTCACCGCCGGCTCATCGGGCCCTCGATGCGGGCCGTTCGCAAGGTCCCCGGGCGTCAAGAAGGTCTTCGTCCGCAGCGGCATCCGCTACGACCTGGCCCTCGAGAGCCCCGAGTACGTCCGGGAGCTCGTCCGCCATCATGTTTCCGGCCTGCTCAAGATCGCGCCCGAGCACGTCTCGCGGACAAGGTCCTGCGGCTGATGAACAAGAGCGGCGGCCGGCGGCGCCTCGACGAGTTCCGGAAGACGTTCGTCGAGGCTCGTCGCGCGGTGGGCGGCCGGAGGCCGGAGAGGCGCGAGCCGGCCCCCGCGCCCCAGCACCTCAAATACTACTTCATGGTCGCCCACCCGGGAACGACCGAGAAGGAAGCCCGCGAGCTGGCCGATTTCCTGCGCGAGCTCGAGCGGAGCGGGGAGAAGCCGGTCGAGGGCGTCCAGATCTTCACGCCGACGCCCATGACCCGCTCGACCTGCATGTACCACACGGGCCTCGATCCCGATCACCGGCGAAGCGGTCTACGTCCCCCGGCCCTACGCCGAGAAGAAGGCCCAGAAGCGGATGCTCGTCAGCGGCGCGAACGACTGAGCGCGCGAAGGCCGGAGAAGAGAAGGAAAAGAAGGGACCAGGTCTTCGCATCTCCAGGGAGAAATTGGCGTCTGCGAAGACCTGGTCCATTCATCTCGGGCTAATCACCCGCTCAACCGCCAGCGCCCCTGAGGTGGATGTCCCGCGACGAGCGGCCGACGAGGATCTCGAATTCGCCCGGCTCGACGACCTTCTTTCATCGTCGCGTCGAGCAACGACAGCTCCTTCGGGCCGAGGTCGAACGCTCACCGTCGTCGACGGCGCCGGGCTCCAGGAAGACCTTGCGGAATCCCTTGAGCTCGAGAACGGGCCGCACGACCGAGGCCAGCGTGTCGTGGACGTAGAGCTGCACGACCTCGGCCCCGGCGCGCGGTCCGGCATTCGTGATCGTGCAGGAGACCCGGGCCGTCCCGCCGGCCGCGATCGCCGCGGGATCGATCGTCAGATCCGCGTATTCGAACGTCGTGTAGCTCAGCCCGAACCCGAACGGGAAGAGCGGGTCGCCGGGAAGATCGAGATAGCCGTCGAACCGTCCCGTCGGCTTGTGGTTGTAGACGAGCGGCAGCTGCCCAACCGCCAGCGGAAAGGTGACCGGCAGCCGTCCCGCACGGATCCGCATCCCCCCACAGGACGTCGGCCACGGCCCGGCCGCCCTCCTCGCCGGGATACCAGGCCATGAGGACCGCGTCGACCGCGTCGATCCATTCGGACATCGCGACGGCGCTCCCGCCGTAGATGACGACGACCGTCGGCGTGCCCGTCGCCGCGACACGCCGGATCATCTCCGCCTGCCCGCCGGGCAGGCGGATATCGGCCCGGTCGCGCGCCTCGCCCTCCTCGATCCCGGCCGCGACGACGGCGAGGTCCGACGCGGCCGCGAGCCGGACCGCTTCCTCGATCGCCTCTCTCTTCTGCCGCGCGCCGGCCGCAGCCTTCGGCGTAGCGGACGCTCGCCCCCGGCCCCGACCGCTCGCGGATCCCGTCGAGGAGGGAGACCTTGCGAACACCCGGCCCGCTGTAGCCGCCGAGCCGCGCCTCGACCGCGTCCGGGCCGATGACGGCGATCGCTCGACGTCCCGCCGTTCGAGCGGCAGGATCCCGCCCGCCGTTCTTCAGCAGGACGAGCGGACTCCCGTGCGGCTCTCCTCGCCAGGGCCCGGTGGGCGGCGAGCCCGTTTCTCGTCTCCGCCTCGTCCGGATCGACGATACGGATCCTCGAACAGGCCCAGCTCCATCTTGGCCCGCAGGACGCGGCGGACGGCGTCGTCGACCCGGGCCGCGCCGACGCTTCCCCCGGTGATGGCCGGGCCGAACAGCGGCGTGCCCGATCTCGGTCTGGAAGACGACGTCGAGACCGCTCTCCCAGGCCTGGCGCCCCGACTCGGCGATAGGAGTCCGCCGTCAGGTGGAGGCTGATCGCGCCGCCGACCGCAGCAGGCGTCCGAGATGACGAAGCCCCGGAAGGCCCACTCGCCCTTGAGGATGTCCGTCAGGAGCCGCGGATTCGCCGTAGCAGGGCACTCCGTCCCACGAGTTGTAGGAGGTCATGATCGACCGCGCCCCGCCTTCCCCGATCGCCGCGAGAAACGGCGGAAAGTCGATCTCGCGCAAGTGTCGTTCGCCGTCGGCGATGGGATAGCTGTCCCGGCCGCCGGCGCCGACGTTGGCGACGAAGTGCTTGGGAGTCGCGACGACGCCGTGCTCCTCGAAGGCCCGGACGAAGGCGACGGCCAGCCGCGCAGCCAGGAACGGGTCCTCACCGTACGTTTCTTCGACCCGGCCCCAGCGGACGTCGCGGGCGATGTTGACGACCGGCGACAGGACCTGGCGGATGCCCCGGCTCCGCGTCTCCGCGGCGATGGCGCCGGCGACGCTCGCCCATGAGCCCGACGTCCCAAGTCGCGGCCAGCCCGATCGCCTGCGGGAACAGCGGTCGCGCCCGGCGCCGACGAGGCCGTGGAGGGCCTCCTCGAACGGGACGATCGGGATCCCGAGCCGCGTCTCCTCGACGAAGAACTTCTGGATCGCGTTGAGCTTTTCGGCCGTGCCGCGGGCGTCCGCGACGCTCCGGACCTGGAGCCCGAAGATGCCGTCCTTCCAGGCTTCCATGGCCCGCGTCGAGATCGCCCGCGACCATGAACAACTGGCGGAACTTCTCCTCCGGCGTCATCCGCGCGAGGAGGTCTTCGACCCGCCGGTCGATCGATAGCGAGGCGTCGCGGTAGGGAAGTCCGGCCTGCCCCGGAGCGGGCCCCCGGCCGCAGGCCGCGAGCCCGGCCAGGAGGACCAGGGACGCGGCCAACGTTTTCGGTGTGATGATCGTTCGCATGGGGGAATACTAACGATTTATCCCGGCCGGGTCCAGATACATGGGTGACATCTTGACAACACCGGCAGCGATAATATATGAATATATCTACATATGTCGATGCCATGAACGAGAAAAAGTTCGCGCTCAACATGCCTGAAGGCACCGGCCTCATGGCCTATCTCGAGAAGGGAGAGAAGGCCTTCCAACGGGGCGGGCCGGCCGCACACAAGGCCGTTTACCCCCTCGAAACCGAAGCGGGGAAGCTCGTCGTCCCTCCCGAGCTCGAGAAGAAGCTGGGCCTTTCGCCCGGCGCCCGCCTCGAGGTCGTCTCCGACCACGGCCGCTTCGAGATCCTGCCCAACATCCACAGCCTCAACCGTCTCACCATCGAACCGACCTCCCGCTGCAACCTGTCGTGCCGCACCTGTATCCGCAATACCTGGGACGAACCCATGGGCAACATGGACATGGACGTCTTCGAGCGTCTCGCCGGGCAGCTCCGGCGCTTCCCCCACCTCGAGTCGGTCATGTTCGGCGGCTTCGGCGAACCGACGGCCCATCCCCGGATCCTCGACATGGTCCGCGCCGTCAAGGCCGCCGGCCTCCAGGCCGAGATGACGACCAACGCCACGCTCCTCGACGACGCCCTCGTCGACGGCCTGCTCGGCGAGCGGCCTCGACATGCTCTGGATCTCGCTCGACGGGACGACCGAGCAAAGCTTCGATACATCCGCGCGGGCGCCAGCTTCCCCCTGGTCCTCGAGAACGTCGAGAGGCTCGGCCGCCGGAACGGCCGGGACGGACACGCGATCGAGATCGGCATCGCATTCGTGGTCATGAAGACCGAACCTCGGCGACGTCAAGCACCTCGACCGGCTGGCCCGCTCGGTCGGCGCCCGCCGCATCCTGGTCAGCCACGTCCTGCCTTACAGCGAGGCCATGGAGAAGGAGATGCTCTGCCTCCAGACCCTGACCCTGGAGACGTTCACCTTCGCCCCGGGCAAGACCGAGCTCAGCCTGCCGCGCATCGACGTCAACAACACGACCAAGGAAACGCTCTTCAGCCTGCTCCAGGGCTTCGAGAACCTGACCTTCATGGGCAACCGGGTCGCGGTCGACGCGCGCCGCTGCCGGTTCATCCACGACCGCACGTCGTTCATCCGCTGGGACGGCCGGGTGGCTCCGTGCATGGGGCTCCTCCACTCGCACCGGACCTTCCTCTACGGCCTCGAGCGGGAGGTCCGGGCCCACGACTTCGGCGATGTCCGGACCGGACGACCTCTTCGAGATCTGGAATTCGCCGGCCTACACGGCTTTCCGGGACAAGGTCAAGGCCTTCGACTTTTCGCCCTGCCACGTCTGCGGCGGCTGCTCGCTCCTCGAGAAGAACGAGGAAGACTGCTACGGCAACGACGTTTCCGGCCTGCGGCGGTTGCCTGTGGGCCCAGGGGATCATCCAATGCCCGTGAACGACATGAAAGACATCGTCAAGATCTTCAAGGCCCTGGCCGACCCGAACCGGCTGAGGATCACTGCTCCTCTCCTGCGGCGCCGCGAGCTCTGCGTCTGCGAGCTGATGTCCGTTCTGGACCTGGAGCAGTCGCGGGTCTCCCACCACATGCGCATCCTGCGGGAGGCCGGGCATCGCGGAGGACCGTCCGCGAGGGCCGCTGGATCATCTACCGGATCCCGGCCGAGGCGAGGGACCTCGTCGAGGACCTCTTCGCCGGAGCGCTCCGCGAGCGCATCGGGGTGGCCGCCGAGGCGGCGCGGGACGCCGTCCGGCTCGAGGCCTGCATCAAGGAAAATCTCCGCGGCCGCGTCTGCGACGCGCGCCCGCATCCGGAGGGACGATGAAAAAACGGATCCTGTTCATCTGCACCCACAACTCGGCCCGGTCCCAGATGGCCGAGGGGCTGGTCAACGCCCTCTACGGCGACCGGTTCGAGGCCTTGAGCGGCCGGCACGGCAGGCGACCCGCGTCCAGCCGGCCGCCGATCCTGGTCATGGCCGAGATCGGCATCGACATCAGCGGCCATCGCGCCAAGAAGCGTCGACGAGTTCACGAACAGAACTTCGATTACATCATGACCGTCTGCGACAACGACCAGCGCGACTGCCCCTTCTTCCCCGGCGGGAAGGAATACATCCACCACGCGCTTCGAGGACCCGGCGGCCTGCGCGGGGACGGACGAGGAGGTCCTGGCCTGCTTCCGCCGGAGCCGGGACGAGATCAAGAAGCTGGATCGAAGAGACCGCTGGTCAATGCGGGGAACTAGACTGAGCGAAGCTGGTCGAGCAGAGGAACACGCCTATGGATATTGTCGGCTACTGTGTTGAAACTCCTGCAGAGCGGCCTGGGCAACCTGGCCGCGTATCTGGCCGCGCACGTCCTGCTCTGCCTGGTTCCCGCGTTCTTCATCGCCGGGGCCATGACGGCCCTGATCCCGAAGGAATCGGTCACCCGCTTCCTGGGCCGGAACGCCCCGAAATACGTCTCCTATCCGGCGGCCGCGCTGGCCGGTTCCGTTCTCTCGGTCTGCTCCTGCACGATCGTGCCCCTGTTCGCGGGCATCTACCGGAAGGGCGCCGGGCTCGGTCCGGCGATCACCTTCCTCTTCTTCGCTCCGGCGGCCAACATCCTGGCCCTGATCTATACGGGCGGCATGATCGGAGCGGACCTGGCCTTCGCCCGCCTCTTCCTGTCGCTCATCTTCGGCATCGGCATCGGGATGATCATGGCCCTCATCTTCCGCCGTGCGGACGCGGCCCACGAGCAGAAGACCGAGACGATATTCGCGGGAAAAGCGACGCTGAAACGGGCCTCGCTCGTCTTCCTGATCATCCTCGTCGCCCTGCTCCTGTCGGGCACGCTCAAGATCCCCCTTCTGACGAACGCCTACGGGAAGATCACGCTGCCCATATCGGGCCTCGATCGTTTCCAAGCGTTCTTGACCCGGATCGTTCCGGTCGACCCCGCCAAGGGCCAGGAAGGCGTCTCCGTGCAGGGTGCGATCCTCATCGGGCTGCTCTTCCTGATCGCGGCGGCGGCCTGGCGCGGGCTGGGGAAGATCTCCGAGGGCTTCAACCGTTGGACCTGGATCTCGCTCGGCCTGGTCGTCCTCACGCTCCTCGTCGCCGCGGCCGGGATGGCGACCCACGCCGGCGGATTGGACATCCTGTTCACCGGCAAGATGTTCGGGGTCGTTCTGTCCGTGACCCTGCTGGCGTACATCGCCCGCAAGGGACTGACGCCGGGACGAGGTCCGCGATTTCCTTTGGGAATCCTGGCGCTTCATCAAGCAGATCTTCCCGCTGCTCGTCGTCGGCGTGTTCGCGGTCGGGATCATCCGGGAGCTCATCCGTCCGGAGTGGATCAAGGCCCTGGCCGGGCGGAACACTCTCCTGGGGAACATGGCCGGCGTCCTCTTCGGCGTGTTCATGTACTTCCCGACACTCGTCGAGGTCCCGATCGCCAAGATGTTCCTCAGCCTCGGGATGCACCGGGGCCCGCTCTTGGCTTATCTGATGGCCGACCCCGAGTTGAGCCTCCAGAGCATCCTCATGATCTCGGCGATCATCGGGAAGGCCAAGGCCTGGGTCTATGTCTTCTGGGTCGCGCTCTTCAGCACGATCGCCGGCCTGATCTACGGCGCGCTAAAGGACGGGGCGAACATCTGGACGATAGCCCTGTACCTCGTGATCTTCCTGGCCCTGATGGCCGTGGGATTGTGGCGGATGAGTCGAAACAGTACGAAGGAGGCTTGACATGAAGATCGTCGTTTTGGGGCCGGGTTGCCCGCGTTGCCACGAGGTCGAGAAACGAACGCTTGGCGCCCTGGCCGAATTGGGCATCGCCGCGGACGTCGAAAAGATCTCGGACATCCAGAGGATCATGGAATTCGATATCCTCAGCACGCCGGGGCTGGTGATCGACGGCAAGGTCGTGTGCTCGGGCAAGATCCCGCGCCTCGAGGAGATCAAGGCCTGGATCCAGGCGGCCGCCGCTTGAGCGGGGTTGGAGAAAGAACGTAATATGATCAAAGAAATTACCCGTATGACGATGATCCCGATCCTGGCCTTGGCCCTCATGGCGATCGCGGGGCCCTTCGGCTCTGCCGCCGATCCCCGGCCCGGTCAGGCTCCGATCTATGCGGCCAAGGGCGAAGTCCTGGTCACGAACCGCCTGGACATCGACTTTTCCAAGTACCAGGTGACCTTCCTCGAGCTCGGCGCCGACCGCTGCATCCCCTGCAAGAAGATGCAGCCGATCATGAAGGAGATCGCCGCCATGTTCCCCGACCGGGTCCAGGTCGTCTTCTACGACGTCTGGAAGGACCCCGCGCCGGGAGAGAAATACCGCGTTCAGCTCATCCCGACCCAGGTCTTCCTGGACCAGAAGGGGAAGGAGATCGCCCGCCACGTCGGGCTCTTTCCCAAGGAAGAGATCATCGAGCTCCTGAAGAAGAACGGCATCCGGTGAGCTGAAGCGAGATGGAGAATCTCTTCGGCGACATTTCCGCGCTCCTGCAGCACAGCCCCTGGCTGGCGATCGTCGCCGTCTTCTTGGGCGGCGTGACGACCGCGTTGAATCCGTGCGTTCTGGCCATGATCCCTCTTCTGATGGGCGTCGTCGCGGGGAACAAGGAGACAACGACGCTCAGGCGCTCCCTCGTCTTCTCGCTCTTTTTCGTCCTGGGCCTGGCCGTCACCTTCACGGCGCTCGGGCTCGTCTCCGGCTCTGATGGGCCGGATGTTCGGGAACGTCGGTTCGTTCTGGAAGTATCTCGTCGCGGGGATCTGCCTGCTGATGGGGCTCCATCTGCTCGGCGTGCTCAAATTGAACTTCCCCGTGCCTGCCGGGCTCAGAGTCAAGAAGCAGGGGTATATCGGCGCTTTTCTGCTGGGCCTGCTCTTCGGCGTCGTTTCGACCCCGTGCGCCGTCCCCATCCTGGCCGTGCTCCTGGCCTTCGTCGCGGAGAAGGGAAACGTCCTTTACGGGGGCTTCCTGCTCTTCGTCTACGCCCTCGGGCACTCGGCGCTCGTTCTCGTCGCGGGGACGTCCGTCGGCGCCGCCAAGGGGCTGCTCGAATCGAAAGGCCTGCGGCGGGCCCACGGTGTCCTCCAGAAAGTCGCCGGCGTCCTGATCATAGGCATAGGGATCTACTTCCTGTTCACGCTCTGATCGAAGCGAAAGGAGACCGCCCATGACCCCTGGGAACCCGAGACTCAAGTTCTTCGACAGATACCTGACCGTCTGGATCTTCCTGGCCATGGCCGTCGGCGTCGGGTTGGGCTACTTTCGTCCCGGCCATTGTCGGTTTCATCAACCAATTCCAGTCGGGGACAACCAACATCCCCATCGCCATCGGCCTCATCCTGATGATGTACCCGCCCCTGGCCAAGGTGAAGTACGAGGAGCTCGGCGATGTCTTCAAGAACGTCAAGATCCTGACGCTGTCGCTCGTCCAGAACTGGATCATCGGGCCGCTCCTGATGTTCGCCCTGGCCGTCATCTTCCTGCGCGACAAGCCGGAATACATGTACGGCCTGATCATGATCGGGCTGGCCCGCTGCATCGCGATGGTCATCGTCTGGAACGACCTGGCCCAGGGCGACAGGGAGTACGCCGCCGGCCTCGTCGCCTTCAACTCGATCTTCCAGGTGCTGTTCTTCTCCGTCTACGCCTATATCTTCATCACCGTCTTCCCGACTTGGTTGGGGCTGGCGGGCACGACCGTCAACATCACCATGCGACAGATCGCGGAGAGCGTCTTCATCTACCTCGGCATCCCGTTCCTGGCCGGCATGATCACCCGCTTCAGCCTGATCAAGCTCAAGGGCAAGGCCTGGTACGAGACGAAATTCATCCCCCGGATCAGCCCGATCACGCTCATCGCCCTGCTCTTCACGATCGTGGTCATGTTCTCGCTCAAGGGCGAGTACATCGTCAAGATCCCGCTCGACGTCGTGCGCATCGCCGTGCCGCTGCTCATCTACTTCGTGGTCATGTTCCTCGTCTCGTTCTTCATGAGCAGGAAGGCGGGCGCGGATTATCCCAAGGCGGCGACGCTGTCGTTCACGGCGGCCAGCAACAACTTCGAGCTGGCCATCGCCGTGGCCGTGGCCGTGTTCGGCATCAACTCGGGCGAGGCCTTCGCGGCCGTCATCGGCCCGCTCGTCGAGGTGCCGGTGATGATCGGCCTGGTCAACGTGGCCCTGTATTTCAAGAGAAGGTATTTCCTCATCAAAACTTAACACAGCCGCGGTATCATAAGACGGGGACATAGGTCCCGGAGGTGAAAGATGGAAGCTCAAACTGACAAAACGCGCGTTCTTTTCGTCTGCGTCCACAACAGTGCCCGGAGCCAGATGGCCGAGGCGTTCCTCAAGGCCCTCGCCGGCGACCGGTTCGAGGCCGTGAGCGCCGGGCTCGAGCCGGGGCCTCTCAATCCGCTGGCGATCGAGGTGATGAAAGAAGCCGGGATCGACATATCGCGGAACTCGGCCAAGAGCGTTTTCGACATTTTCAGGAGTGGGGCCCTCTTCGGCTTCGTCATCGCCGTCTGTGACGCCGAAACCGCCCAGCGCTGCCCGATCTTCCCCGGGATCACCCGGACGCTCGTTTGGAGCTTCCCGGACCCGGCCGCATTTCAAGGGACGAGCGAGGAGCGTCTCGCCCAAGCCCGTGTGCTCCGGGACGCCATCCGGGTCAAGGTGGAGGCTTTCGTCAAAGACGTCGACTCGGGTTTGGTCGGCGGGCTCGATTTCAATTCGCCATCTTGATGGCGGCGAGGGACTTCATTACGGCCAGGGCCTTCGCCGTCCTGACCTCGAGGCGGAAGCCGCGGCCCTCGGCATAGACCGGGGCCTCGTCGATCGCCTTCAGGACGGGCTTCGGCAGCTTCGCTTTCCGGGCCTCTTCGGTCGCTTTCCCGCCGTAGACGAAGGCGCACAGGAAATGATCCTCGCGCGGCAGGAGGTAGACGATCGTCCGTTTCTTCCGTTTGAGCCGGAGCGACCAGGACTTGTAGAAGCCCCAGGCCTCGTCGACGGGGGGATAGGCGGCGGCGATGTGACGGACGAACTCGTCCCAGAGCTTTTTCGCCGGCCCCAGGCCTTTCGCCAGGGCTTTTTCGTCGGGGGGGCGGGTCTTGTCGTCGAAGCTCATAGGCCCATTATAAGCCTTGAACTGCCGCCCGCAAATATCCAATAATGGCCTGAGCATGGAAGACATTTCGCGGGGCGTCCGGTCGTTCACCGTCGGCACGGCCGTCAGCCGGGTCACGGGCCTCGTCCGCGAGTCGGTCTTCGCCCACCTCTTCGGGGTGGGCGCGGCCACGGACGCCTTCAACGTGGCCTTTCGTATCCCCAACCTCCTGCGCGACCTTTTCGCGGAAACGGCCCTGTCGGCGGCCTTCGTCCCCGTCCTGACGGCCGAGAAAGCCCAGGGGAAAGAGGCCCAGAACCGGCTGGCCTCGAACATCTTCAACGTCCTCCTCGTCGTGACGGGGGCCGTGGCCCTGGCGGGCCTCCTCGCGGCTCCCGCCCTGGCCAAGGCCATCGCCTTCGGCTTCGGCGACGTCCCGGGCAAGATCGGCCTGACCGCCCAGCTGACCGCGGTCCTCTTCCCGTTCCTCATCTTCGTCAGCCTGGCCGCCTGGGCCATGAGCTATCTCAACACCGAGAGGTCGTTCTTCGTGCCGTCGGTGGCCCCTGCTGCGTTCAACCTCTTCTCGATCCTCGTCCCGCTTCTGACCTACGGCTGGTACGTCGCCCGCGGCAAGGAGCCCATCTTCGGCATGGCCGTCGGCGTCCTCGTCGGCGGGCTGATGCAATTCCTCGTCCAAGTGCCGTCCTTGCGCCGGAAGGGCTTCCGCTGGAGCCCGGTCCTGAGCTTCCGCGACCCGGAGTTCCGCCGGGTCATGGCCCTGTTCGTTCCCGTCGCGATCGGCCTCGCGGGGACCCGGATCAACGTCCTGGTCAACACGATCCTGGTCACGCCGCTGGCCCAGGGCAGCGTCAGCTGGCTCAACTACGCCTTCCGGATCATGCACCTGCCGCTCGGGCTCTTCGGCATCGCCGTCGGGACGGTCGCCCTGCCCTCGCTCTCGAAGCTGGTTCTGGCGAACGACGTCGCGGCCGTCAAGTCCACCCTGACGGATTCGCTCAAAATGGTCCTCTTCCTGACCGTGCCCACGTCGGTCCTCATCGCCTGTCTGGCCGTCCCGGTCACGCGGGCGATCTACGAACGGGGGCGTTTCACGACGGCGGACACGCTGGCCACGGCCGGGGCGCTCGTCCTCTACGTGCTGGGCATCCCGTTCATGTCGGCCCTGCGCAGCGTCGCCGCGGTCTTCTACGCCCACAAGGACGCCAAGACGCCGATGGTTGCGAGCTTCGCCTCGATCGCCCTCAATATCGTCCTCAATCTGACGCTGATGGGAGTGCTCGGATTCCTGGCCTTCCCGCTCTCGACGACGCTGGCCGCGATGCTCAACGTCGGCCTCCTCTACGCGCTGCTGCCGCGCAAGATCGGTCCGCTGGAGCCCGGGCCGCTCGGGGCCTACGCCGGGAAGCTCGCCGTCGCGTCCGCGGCCGGCGGGGGAGCGGCCTGGCTGGGGAACCGTCTCGCCGGCGGCGCCCTCGGGACCTCGTTCCTCGCGACCGCCGCGAGCGTCGCCTTCTGCGCGCTTGTCGGTCTGGCTGTCTTCTTCGCCGTCTCCCGCCTTCTTGGCCTCGCCGAGACGCGCGAGTACCTGCGCCGCTTCCTCCGCCGCTAGGTCCCCTCCGAATGGGAATTTGACCGGGATAGCCGGCCCACATATAATGACCTCCCCTCTTGGCCGGTCCGGCCGCAGGCGTGTGTTCCCCGGTATCGAAGCAGCCGTCGCCCGCTCGTGGAGAGATCGATTGAGCCTTAACGACGAATTCCTGAAGGACCTCGGCCTGGACGTCGATCTCCATCGCCGGATCTTCGACGCGATCGACCGGAATTTCCAGCGGACCGTGCTCACCCAAAAAGACCGGCCTGGCCGGATGGACTACTTCGACGGCGTCATTCGCGGGGCGCACGGCGAGCGCGTCCGGGAGATCGCCGCGCGGCGGGCCGCGGGTGACAAGCTCGTCGGCACGTTCTGCATTTATGTCCCCGACGAGATCGTCCTGGCTCTCGGCGCGATCCCCGTCGCCCTCTGCGGCGGGACGGCGGCATCCATTCCCTACGCCGAGAAGATGCTGCCCCGGGATATCTGCCCGCTGGTCAAGTCCACGCTGGGCCTGGCCCTGTCCAACACCTGCCCGTACGGACCGATCGAGGACCTGGCCGTCGGCGAGACGACCTGCGACGCGAAGAAAAAGACCTGGGACATCCTGTCGAAGGGAGGGGATTTCCACGTCCTCGAAGTGCCCCAGAAGAAGGGTGAGCGCGACCGGGATCTCTGGCAGCGAGGAGGTCCTCCAGTTCAAAGCCCGCCTCGAGAAGCTGACCGGGCGAACCCTGGAGCCGGAGAAGCTCTTTCAGGCCGTGCGTCTCATGAACCGAAAACGGCGGGCTCTGGCCC
The DNA here is from genome assembly GCA_963743755.1 of uncultured bacterium. Lineage (GTDB taxonomy): Bacteria > Acidobacteriota > Aminicenantia > Aminicenantales > Saccharicenantaceae > RBG-16-66-30. The sequence goes on along the minus strand of CAVUQU010000004.1, from coordinate 725,583 downwards.
GGCTCAACGCTTTCCGAAAGGAAGCGGACCCTCCTCTGAGCGGCCTCGACGCCCTCGTGGTCATGCAGGGAGCCCTCCTCGACGATACGCTCCGGTTCACGGAGAGGCTCGAAGCGCTCAACGGCGAGCTCGAGGACCGCGTCAGACGGGGCCAGGGCGTCAGCTCCGGCCGGGCCAAGCGGATCATGGTCTCCGGCTGTCCCTCGGTCATGGGTAATTGGAAACTCCACGCCCTCGTCGAATCCGCAGGGGCGCTCGTCGTCTGCGACGAGACCTGCACGGGTTCGCGCTATTACGAGAGCCTCGTCGAGGAGAAGGACGAAGGCCTCGACGCCCAACTGACCGCCGTCGCCGACCGATACCTCAAGATCGACTGCTCCTGCTTCTCGCCGAACGACGAGCGCATGGCCTCGGTCGTCCGCCTGGCGGGGGAGTACCGGGTCGACGGCGTCATCCAGTACGTTCTCCAATACTGCCATACTTACAACATCGAGGCCGTCACCGTGGCGGCCGCCTTGAAGGAGGCCGGTGTCCCCAGCCTCAAGATCGTGACCGATTATTCCGAGGAGGATACGGGGCAGCTGCGCCTTCGCGTCGACGCCTTCCTCGAGGGTCTGGAACGATAGGGGAAGGCATGGGTGAACCGCAGATCTTCCTGGGTTTGGACCTCGGCTCACGGACGACGAAGATCGTCGAAATGGCGGCCGGCGAGATCGTGCGGTTCGAGGTCTTCGACACGGCCCACGGTTCCCTCGATCGGGTCAGGGCCCGCCTCGACGAGAGGAACTATGTCCGGGCCGCCGCGACGGGCTACGGCCGGTTCCTGATGAACGCCCACCTCGACTGCCGGGTCGTGACCGAGATCACGGCCTGTGCCCTGGGGGCCCGCTTCCTGATGCCGAAGACGGGGATCGTCATCGATGTCGGCGGACAGGATTCGAAGGTCATCCTCCTCGGCCACGGTCCCGGGGCCTTTTCGGATTTCGAGATGAACGATCGCTGCGCGGCGGGCACAGGTCGATTTCTCGAGGTCATGGCCCGATTGCTCGGCTTCAACCTGGAGGAGTTCGGACGGGCGGCCTGCCAGGCGGAGGAGACGATAGCGCTCAGCAGCATGTGCACGGTCTTCGCCGAATCCGAGGTCATCTCCCTGCTCGCCTCCGGCCGCGACCGGAAGGCCATCGCCCGGGGGCTGCACCAATCCGTCGCCGACCGCATCTACCCGCTCGCGGCCCGATTCGATACGGCCGGAGGAGTGTTGCTGGCCGGCGGGGTCGCGCAGAATCCGTGTTTCGCCGACCTGTTGGCCAAGCAAGCTCGGCCGCCCGGTCGTCGTCCCCGATCATCCGCAGATCGTCACGGCCGTCGGTGCCGCCCTCGTCGCCTCCCGGGACGAATGAGCCTTCGGCCCCCGCTTTTCGGTATAATAGGCCGCGCCATGACGACGCCGGACAGACCGCACGCCGCCGATCCCGCTCTTCGCCGGACGGCCCTGGCCGTCTCCATGGTCTCCTCCTTCCTGACGCCCTTCATGGCCTCGGGCGTCAACGTGGCCATGCCCCTCATAGGCCGGGAATTCGGACTCAACGCCGTGAACCTGGGCTGGGTCCTCACGGCCTACACGCTGGCCGCCGCGATGTTCCTCGTCCCGTTCGGCCGCCTGGCCGATCTCGTCGGCCGGAAGCGGATCTTCACGCTGGGCATCGCGGTCAACATCGCCGGAACGGCGCTCTGCGCCCTGGCCCCGTCGGCTTTCTTTCTCATTCTCGGCCGCGGCGTTCAGGGCGTCGGCGGGGCCATGATCTTCGGCACGGGCGTCGCCATCCTGACCTCGGTCTATCCCCCCGGCGAACGCGGCCACGCCCTCGGCCTGAACACGGCCGCCGTCTACACGGGCCTCTCCCTCGGCCCGGTCCTCGGCGGGTTCCTCGTCCACGCCTTCGGCTGGCGGAGCATCTTCTGGGCGACCGTGCCCGTCGCCGCGTTCGCCCTCGTCCTCGCGCTCGTCCGGCTCGAGGGCGAGTGGGCCGATGCCCGAGGCGAACGATTCGATTTCGCCGGATCGATCGTCTTCGGCGCCGGTCTCGTCTCCCTGATGTTCGGGTTCTCGCGACTTCCCTCGCTTACCGGCCTGGCGCTCACGGCCGCCGGCGTCCTGGCCCTGGCCGGGTTCGTCCGCTTCGAGCTCGGCTCGCCGTCCCCGCTCCTCGACCTCCGCCTCTTCCGCCACAACCGCATCTTCGCCTTCTCCAACCTGGCCGCCCTGTTCAACTACAGCGCCACCTCGGCCGTGGCCTTCCTGATGAGCCTCTATCTCCAGTACATCAAGGGCCTGCCGCCCCAGACGGCGGGCCTCGTCCTCATCGCCCAACCCGTCGTCATGGCCGTCGCCTCGCCTTTCGCCGGCCGGCTCTCGGACCGGACCGAGCCGCGGATCATCGCTTCGACCGGCATGGCCCTCTCGGCCGCGGGCCTCGTCCTCTTCTCCTTCCTCGGCCCCGGCACGGGCTTCGGCTATATCGTCGCGAGCCTCGTCTGCCTCGGCCTCGGCTTCGGGCTCTTCTCGTCGCCCAATACGAACGCGGTCATGTGCTCGGTCGAAAAGCGCCACCTCGGCATCGCCTCGGCCGCCCTCGGGACCATGCGTTTAACGGGACAGATGATGAGCGCCGGCACCGTCATGATGATCTTCGCCCTGGTCATGGGCCGGATACCGATCGCGCCGCCCGTCTACCCGCAATTCCTGCGGAGCGTCCGGATCGCCTTCCTCTTTTTCGCCGCGCTCTGCGCCGCCGGGATCTTCGCCTCGCTCGCCCGGGGCGACCGTGTCGCCGGCCGTGATTGAAATATTTTTTCCCCATGACGCCGCGCGGGGGGCTTGTCAAACCCCCGACCACCTGCTATAGAATGAATTTCGCGCGATACATCGACGATCGAGGAGGAACAATGAGTCTCACCCGCAAAGGATTCCTGAAGATGCTCGGCTTCGGCGCGCTGGCCGCCGGATCGAAGGCCTACGGGCTGCCGTCCAAGGCCCTCGAGGACGCCCGCGCCGCAGCGAAGAAGCTCAAGATCACCGACGTCGAGATCTTTCTCTTCGACATCCCGCTGACGTCGCCCTTCCGCATCGCCATCGGCGAAATGACGGCGGCCAACGACCTGCTCATCCGCATCAGGACCGACCAGGGCATCGTCGGCCTCGGCGAGGCCTGTCCCTTCCCGCCGATCACCGGCGAGACCCAGGCCACCAACGCCGCGGCCGCCGTGAGCATCCGGAACATGATCGTCGGCAAGGACCCCCTGGCGATCGACGACCTCCTCCGGCTGATCGGGCCCATCGTCCACTCCAATCCGAGCACCGTGGCCGCCTTCGACATGGCCCTCCACGATATCCTCGGCAAGGTCGCGGGCCTGCCGCTCTTCCGCCTCCTCGGCGGCACGAAGTCGACCTTCGAGACGGACATCACGACCGGACTCGACACGCCCGAGAAGATGGCGGCCGAAGCCAAGGGCTACGCCGGCCTGGGCTACAAGACGCTCAAGGTCAAGGTCGGGCTCGACCCGGACGAAGACGTCGCCCGGATGACGGCCGTCCGCGACGCCGTCGGCCCCAAGATCGCCATTCGCATCGACGCCAACCAGGGCTGGGCCGTGCCCCAGGCGATCCACGCCCTCAAGAACATGGCCCCGTTGAACATCCAACTCTGCGAGCAGCCCGTCCGGGCCGCGGACATCGCCGGGATGCGCGCCGTCCGCGCTCAGAGCCCCATTCCCATCATGGCCGACGAGGCGCTGTTCGGCCCGTCCGACGCGATCGATCTCATCCGGGCCGAGGCCTGCGACACCTTCAACATCAAGCTCATGAAGGCCGGCGGTATCCTCAACTCCCTGCGCATCGCCCACATCGCCGACGCGGCCAACATGCGCTGCATGGTCGGCTGCATGCTGGAGACGCGGCTGGCGCTGACGGCGGCGGCCCACGTCGTCGCCTCGCAGGCCAACATCGTCTACGCCGACCTCGACGGTAACTCCGAGCACGAGTCCGATCCCATCGTCGACGGCATGACGGTCAAGGCGGGGATACTGACGATTCCGGAGAAGCCGGGTCTCGGTTGCGACGTCGATCCGGCCTTCGTCAAGAAGCTGAAAAAGGTCTGACCTCCACGGAGGGCGATATGGACCGCAAGGTCCGCTGGGGCATTCTGGGCTGCGCCGGGATCGCCGAGAAGGCCTTCATCCCGGCGGTCCTCGGATCGCGCAACGGAGCCCTGGCCGCGATCGCCGCACGGGACGAAAGCCGGGCCAGGGCCTGGGCGGACCGGTTCGGCTTCGCCCGCGCCCACCCGACCTATCGGGAACTCGTCGAAGACCCGGCCGTCGACGCGATCTACAATCCTCTGCCGAACGACCTCCACGCCGAGTGGTCCATCCGGGCCATGCGGGCCGGCAAGCACGTCCTCTGCGAAAAGCCCATGGCCCTCGATGCCCCCGAGGTCCAAGCCATGATCCAGGCGGCCGGGACGAACGGCGTCCTGCTCGCGGAAGGCTTCATGTACAAGTTCCACCCGCAGATCGACAAGAGCCTGGAGCTCATCCGCGGGGGCCGGATCGGCGAGGTCCGGTCCGTCCACTCCGCCTTCACCTTCCGCTTCGAGCGCGACGGCGCCAACTACCGCTGGTTCCCGGCCATGGGCGGCGGGGCCCTCTACGACGTCGGCTGCTACACGATAAGCATCGCAAGGCTCGTCTTCGGCGCCGAGCCCGTTTCGGCCTTCGCCCGGGCCCGCCTCGATCCCGCGACCGGGATCGACATGACCACGGCCGCCCTGCTCGAGTTCCCCGGCGGCCGCTTCGCCCAATGCGATGCGAGCTTCGAGGCTCAATTCCAGAGCCTGCTCCTGGCCGTCGGCACCGAAGGGACGCTCCGGCTCGAGCGGGCCTTCTCGGCCAAGGATTTCGATGTCGCGATCGAGGTCGTCCGCGGCGGCGATACGGAAAAGGTCCCCATTCCGAAGGCCGATATGTTCCGGTTGATGGTCGAGCACTTCGGCGACGCCGTGTTCGGGCGCGTTCCGCTCCGTCATCCCGCCGGCGACGCCCTCGGCAACATGCGCGCGATCGACGCCTGCTTCGAGTCCATCCGGACCGGGCAGGCCGTCGCTATCCCCAAGATCATCGAGTCAGGAGGCGTCTCATGAGGTCAGCAAAGTTCGCGGTCTTCGCCGTCGTCCTCGTCCTTCTCGCCGGCTGCTCGACCTACAAGTCGAGCCCGCAGATGAACTACTACCACGGCCCGAATGTCCCCGAAGGCTACATCACGATCCTGCGGGCCTCGGCTGCCGAGATCGAGTTCCAGGTCCGGGTCGAGTTCGCCCAGAAGCAGATGTACCATCTTATCCTCGAGGGCAACGAGCCCGTCGCCGAGGGCTGGCACTCCACCCTCCGGGCCGGAGGCCAGGCCTACACCGTGACGATGAAGCCCAAAGAAGGCCGGACGTTCGAGGCCGGCAAGACCTATCGGCTCTGCATCGGCATTCAGAACCCCCAGGCGGTCCAGATGACGTCGAATAACTTCGAGTGCATCGTCGACCACACGTTCGTCTTCCAGGAAAAATCCTGAGGATCCGGCGATAAAAATAAAAAAATAAGTTGAAAACCGCGCGGGCGTGGTGCATAACTACGCGCGGAGTTTTCCATGACAAGATCTTCGTTGCGCGGTTTCGTCCTCATTATCGCCTTCGTCGCCGTCCTCGCCTCCTGTCAAAGCTGCCAGACGTCGGGTCCGCCCGACGTCACGGGCGTCACCGCGGAGGAGAGCTTCGAGCGCGTCGTCACGGCGCTGATGTCGAAATGGAACATTCCCGGCGGCGCGGTCGCCTTGGCGCGCAACGGCGTGCCCGTCATGACCGCGGCCTACGGGACGGCCGACAAATCCGCCTCTTCACCCGTGAGCGACGACTCGCTTTTCCGCATCGCCAGCCTGTCCAAGCCGGTAACCGCCGCGGCCATCCTCAAGCTGCGCGAGGCCGGGCTCGTCGACCTCGGAGCCCGCGTCTTCGACATCCTCGACGACGTCGTTCCGCCGGAAGGTACGACACCGGACCCGAGGCTCGCCTCCGTCACGGTCCTCGACCTGCTGCGGCATTCGGGGGGCTGGGACCGCGGCGTCAGCTTCGACCCGATGTTCCGGTCCCGGGAGATCGCCGCCGCCCTCGGCGTCGCGCCGCCCGCGGACGCCGCGGCCATCGTCCGTTACATGAAGGGCCAACCGCTCGATTTCGACCCGGCGACGAAATACGCCTACTCGAATTTCGGCTATTGCCTGCTCGGGCGGATCGTCGAAAAGATCACCGGGCAGCCCTATGAGGACTACGTCCGGTCCGCGATCCTCGCGCCGGCCGGAGCGACCGGAATGCGCTTGGGGCGATCGCTCGAGGCGGACCGGGCCGCCGGCGAGGTCGTCTACTACGATTACGCCGGGGCGCCCCTGGCCGGAAGCGTCTTTCCGACCGGCCCGGAGACGGTCCCCTGGCCTTACGGCGGATTCGCGATCGAGCCCATGGACGCCCACGGCGGCTGGCTGGCTTCGGCCCGGGACCTGCTGCGGTTCATCCTCGCGGTCGACGGCCGGACCGCGACGCCCGACGTCCTCCAGCCGGCCTCGATCGCGCTCATGGTCGAGCGGCCGCCCCTCGCGGAGTACGCCGGCTCCGCGACCTACTACGCGCTCGGCTGGCAGGTGCGGCCGACCGGCGAGGACGCCAACTGGTGGCACACGGGCTCGCTCCCGGGCACCTCGACGATCCTGGTCCGGACGGCCAACAACCTGAGCTGGGTCGCCCTGTTCAACTCCCGGCCGGCCGCATCCGACAGCTTCTTCAACGAGCTCGACAGCGAGCTGTGGCGGGCCGTCAACGGCATCACGGATTGGAACTAGGAAAGGCGGAACCATGCCGGCTTACACCAAGCCGGCCCTCGTCCTCGACGAGGGCCGGGCCCGACGGAACATCGAGCGGATGGCTGCGAAGGCCGGCCGCCTCGGCCTCCGGTTCCGTCCTCACTTCAAGACGCACCAGTCCCGGCAGGTCGGCCGTATCTTTCGCGAGCGCGGCGTCGACGCCATCACCGTTTCCTCCGTCGACATGGCCGCCTACTTCGCCGCCGACGGCTGGCGGGACATCCTCATCGCCTTCCCGTTGAACATCCTCGAGATGCCCGACATCCGGCGACTGTCCTCGCGCGTCCGTCTGGGCCTCCTCGTCGAGTCGCCGGAGGGGCTGGCCCCGCTCGCGTCGGGCGTCGCGCGGCCCGTAGACGTCTGGATCAAGGTCAACATCGGAGCCAACCGGGCCGGCCTCGACTGGAACGACCGGGCCGCCCTGGCCCGTATCTGCGCCGATGTCGTCCGGCGGCCGAAGCTCCGTCTCCGCGGCCTGCTGACCCACAACGGTCGCACCTATACGGCCCGAACGCTCGCGGCCCTGGAAGCGAGCCACAGCGACTCCCTCCGCAAGATGCGAGGGGCCCGTCGGGGCTTGGAGGCCGCGGGATTCGCGGGGCTCGAGATTTCGATCGGCGATACGCCGGCTTGCAGCCGGTTGGACGACTTCGCCGGCGTCGACGAGATCCGGCCGGGCAACTTCGTCCTCAACGATGTCACCCAGCTCGAGCTCGGGACCTGCCGGGAAAGGGACGTGGCGGCGGCCGTGGCCTGTCCCGTCGTGGCCGTCCATGCCCGGCGTCGCGAGGTCGTCGTCTACGGCGGGGCCATCCACCTGTCGAAGGAGGATTTCGTCGCCGGGCGGGAGGGCCGCATCTACGGCCGGGTCTGCCGGAGGCGCGGAGCGGGCTGGGGGCCCATACTGCCGGGAACCGTCGTGCGGGCCCTGTCCCAGGAACACGGCGTGATCGAGACGACGGCGTCGGAGATCGGGCGGACTCCGGACGGGGGACATTCTCTTCGTCCTCCCGGTCCATTCCTGCCTGACCGTCGATTTGTGGAAAGAATATGTGAATCTGGACGGAACCAAGATCCAGACCATCCGGTCGTTTGCTCGTTAATTTAAATCGTATCAGCTAATTAGGGCCTGATATTTTTGGAATAATTTATTCTTGACAGACGAGAATATATCATATATCTTGCGGTGGACCATGAAAATTGACTGGAAACCATCCGATTTTCAAGTCCCCGCGACTCTGAGCGAGACCATCTACCAGTCGCTCAAAAAGGCCCTGATCGACGGCGAGATCAAGCCGGGTCAGAGGCTCCAGGAGAAAGAGATCGCGGCCCTCTTCAACACATCGTCCACGCCCGTGCGGGAGGCGTTCTTCCGGCTCGCGGCCGAGAAGTACCTCGTCATCAACGCCCGTAAGGAAGTCCTCGCCCAGGACACGACCCTCGAAGAGGTCCGGGAGCTCTACGAGATCGTCCGGACCCTCGACATCCTGGCCCTGAGCAAGGCCCTGGCCCTCATGACCGACGACGACATCCGTGAGATCGGGGACATGACCGACGCGCTGGGCCGCTATCACAACGAGCGGAACCACCAGAGCTACCTCGACCAGAACCTCCGCATCCACGACCGGATCTGGCGGTGCTGCGGAAGCGCCGCGCTCTACGAGACCCTTGCCGAGCTCATGTCCAAGATATCGATCTATCGCCGCAAGACGGACTTCGCGCCCTTTTCCGATCCCCCGGCTCTCGAAAAATCGTTCAGCGACCATCTCGAGATCTACCGGCTGATCGAAGCCCGGGACATGGCCCGGCTGGAGATGTTGATCGAAGCGCACTGGGGCGAAGAGTTCACCGTCGACAACACGCCCGCTCCCAAGAAGTGAAAGCCCACAAGGAGGTGAGAATCACGCCACTCCCGCAGCACCCGAAGCCAATTCCCATTCACCCCGAATCACGAATATCGAGGAGGTATTCACCATGCGGTTCATGAAGAGCATCGCCGTGGCCTTCCTGGTCCTCGCATCCGTCGGCCTGGCCTTCGGCCAGATGACGCCGACGGGCAAGCTGACCGGAACGGTCTCCGACGACGGAAAGCAGCCCCTGCCGGGCGTCTCCGTCAAGATCACCAGTCCGTCCCTCATCCTGCCCGAGATGGCCACCGTGACGAACGAGAACGGCCTCTACCGGTTCTTCTCGCTGCCCTCGGGAACGTACAAGATCGTCTTCGAGCTGCAGGGCTTCAAGTCCGGCATCCGCGAAGGCATCATCATCCGGGCCCAGTCCACGGTGACCATCGACATGGCGCTCGCCCCGGGCGAGATCAACGAGTCGATCACCGTCGTCGGGCAGTCCCCGACGGTCGACATGCAGAAGACCCAGACGGGCTCGACCTTCACGACCGAGCTCATCGAGACCCTGCCCCTGTCGCGGGACCTCGCGTCCATCTTCAACTCGGCCCCGGGCATGTTCGCCCGGACCTCCCACGGCAGCGACGCCCGGTCCAACAACTTCATCGTCGACGGCGTCAAGATGCAGGACCCGGTCACCGGCGACCCGTACCAGACGGTCCCCTGGAACGCCATCGACGAGGTCGAGATCGAGACGAGCAACCAGAAGGCCGAGTACGGCGCCGTCAAGGGCGCCCTGGTCAACGTCATCACCAAGGCCGGCGGCAACGAGCTCAGCGGCGGCGTCAACTTCTACTTCCGGGACAAGAGCCTCCAGTCCGACAACACCCAGGGCACGCCGCTCGAGGGTCAGTTCGTCGGATTCCGCCGGCAGTTCGTGCCCGGCTTCTCCCTCGGCGGCCCCATCGTCAAGGACAAGCTCTGGTTCTTCACCAGCCTCGACGTCGACCTGTCCTCGTCCTACATCCAGGGCTTCCCGGCTCCCGCCAACTACGGCGATCCCCAGCCGGCGTCGGCCCCGACGGCCCAGAACACCTACGCCCCGTTCGCCAAGCTGACCTGGCAGCTGGGCCAGAAGGACAAGATCGTCGCTTCGGCCTACTACCGCCTCTACAACTGGGACCACCGCAACGCCAGCCGTTGGAACGTCCTCGACGCCAACTCCACGGAGGACAGCGCCGTCACCATCGCCAACGTCCAGTGGACCAAGACCTTCACCAACAACTTCTTCACCAACGTCAAGGCCGCCTGGTACTCCCTGCACCAGTACATTCTGGCCCGCAACGACTTGGCCCCGCTCGTCGACGAGGCCACGGACAACATCAACCGCGGCGGCGCCGGGTCCGACTGGTGGTACACGCGGCGGCGCGCCTCGATCACCAGCGACGCCACGTACTTCGTGGATAACTGGCTCGGCAGCCACGAGTTCAAGGCCGGCGTCGACGCGGAATTCGCGTTCGACACCACCGAAACCCAGTACTACCAGGATCCCCACTTCGACGGCGTCTTCCCCGAAGGCTTCAAAGCCGTCGACATCTATCTCTGGGACGGCGTGCCCAATTGGGCCTGGGTCGGCACCGAGTTCAAGCAGAAGAACAATCTCACACAGATCGGCGGCTTCCTCCAGGACACTTGGGCCCCGATCAAGCGGCTGACCGTGAACCTGGGCCTGCGCTACGACTTCTCCCAGGGCAGCTATCCTCCCCAGAGGACCAGGGACGGCAGCGAGTGGGTCAACGAGACGACCATCAAGGCCATGACCTTCAACATGATCTCGCCCCGCCTGGGCCTGAGCTACGACCCGATCGGCGACGGCAAGACCGTCCTCCGGGCCAACTTCGGCCGCTACTACGCGCCCCTGCTCATGATCTACTACTACTTCAACAACCCGAACCAGAGGAGCAGCTTCTGGGCCCAGCTCAATCCCGACTGGTCCGTCAACTACACCACCCCGGTCTGGTCCCCCGGCATGACCGAGGTCGACCCGAACATCAGCTCGCCCTACGCCGACGAGCTCAACATCGGCATCGAGCGCGAGCTCATCGAGAACCTCTCCTTGGCCGTGACCTACATCGCCAAGTGGGAGAAGAACCTCATCGACGACGTCGACCGCGGCCACCTCGACTGGGAGAATTACCTCGAGACGGGCGAGCTCGTCTGGAGCGGCTACCACGCGGTCACCGGCACCGACCCCTGGACCGGCGGCGACGTCACCTTCTACGAGATGAACGACGACTTCGGGGACTTCCACTTCGTCTTCCAGAACGTCCCCGGCACGGCCCGCAAGTACCGCGGGCTCGAGACCAAGCTGACCAAGCGGATGTCCGACCGCTGGGCCCTGCAGGCCAGCTACGTCTGGTCCCGCGGCGTGGGCGTCCTCAATACCTCCCGCGACCAGAGCACGGGCTTCACCGGCTTCTATGACGATCCCAACTCCATGATCAATGCCTACGGCCGGCTCGACTACCAGAGGGAGCACCTGGTCAAGGTCCAGGGCACCTACGCCGGCCCGTGGGGCATCAACGCCAGCGCCTATTACCAGTTCGGCTCCGGCATTCCCTATTCGCGCGTGCTTCGGACCTACGAGGCGGGCCTCGGCTCTCTCTATCAGGGCGGCGTGGCCATCTTCGCCGAGCCGCGCGGCACCTACGAGCTCCCGGACCAGCACCTGCTCGACATCCGCCTGGAGAAGACCTTCCCCGTGTGGAGGGGCGAGCTCGGCATCCAGTTCGACGCTTACAACGTCTTCAACAACAACCGGGCGACGAGCGTCGGCAATACCACCAATTATGACTGGTTCCAGGGCGCGAGCGGACAGTCCATCTACGGCATCATGGGCCCCCGCTACTTCCAGCTCGGGCTGATCTACAGGTTCTAACACAGAAACTCTTCGCGTCAGGCGGAGCCGGCGTCCCTTCGGGGACGCCGGCCCGGCCTGAATCCGGACAGGAGGTCAAAGATCATGGATCCGAAAACCGCTTCGATGACCGGACGCCCGGCCCGAACGGCCGGCGCGAGTTCCTGGCCAAATCCCTGGCCGGCCTGGCCGTCCTGGGCTCCCCCTACGGCTCCTTCCGCCGGCTCTTCGCGGCCGACGACGAGGCCTTCCCGCTCGGCGACGCCGCGCCGCCGGCCGGGGGCTGGATCATGGAGAGCGCCCCGGGCCCCGAGACCGTCATCAACGGCAAGCGCGTGCCTCTATTTCGGAGGCACCGGGCTACTTCGCCCTCCACGGCCATCCCGAGGTCATCGAGGCCGGCGTCGCCGCCTTCCGCAAGTTCGGCGTGCCACAGCGCCACGTCGCGGACCGGGCTTCGGCAACACGCCCGTCCAGCTCGAGCTCGAGCGGCAGATCGCCGAGCTTCTTCGGGACCGAGGATTCCATCCACTTCGTCTCCGGCTACCTCGACAACCTCTTCCTCGTCCAGGCCCTCAGGGACAGGGTCGGGGCCATCTTCATCGACGAGACGGCCCACTTCAGCATCCGCGACGCCGTCTATTCCGCCCTCAAGCCGGTCCACACCTATAAGCACCGCGACCCCGAGGACCTGGCCCTGCCAGCTCAAAGCGAAGCTCAAGGCCGGCGACGTCCCCCTGGTCATGAGCGACGGGATCTTCCCGACGTTCGGGGTCATCGCGCCGGTCCCGGACTACCTCAAGGTCATCGAGCCCTACGACGGCTACCTCTGCCTCGACGATTCGCACGCCGTCGGCCACCTTGGGCCGAACGGACGGGGCACCTACGACTACTACGGCGTCAAGAGCGACCGCTGCTTCTACGCCGGGACGATGAGCAAGGCCTTCGGCGGCCACGGCGGCTTCATCCCGGCCAGCAAGGCCTTCATCGACCACATCAAGGCGACCTGCGGCGCCTACCCCGGCGCGACGCCGAGCCCGACACCGGCCATGGCCGCGTCGCTCAAGGGGCTGGAGATCGTCCGGCGCGAGCCTCAGCGGCGCGAGCGCCTGCGCCGCAACGTCGCCCGCGATCAAGACGGGACATGAAGAAGCTCGGCTACGAGATGAATGACAACCCGGTGCCCATCGTCACCTGGGTCCTGAAGTCGCCGGACGACATGAAGAAGGTCCAGAAGGAGCTCTTCGACCGGGGCATCGCCGTCGCCCTCCTGAAGTACGTCGGCGCTCCCGAAGGCGGGGTCCTGCGGGCTTCCATCTTCTCCGAACACACGACCGAGCAGATCGACCGGCTGCTCGCGAAATGAAGCGGCTGGGCTGACCCGCCGGGACGCGTTCCGGCCCGCGGCACCACGCCTCGAGAGGACATCATGAAGCGAGCGCATCCCGTTCATCTCCGGATCCTGTCGCCGCCGTCGTCCTGACCCTGTGCGCCGCCGGCGCGGCCGGCGCCGCCTCGGACATCGACCCGGCCGCCGATCCGCAGCCGGTCGCCGAGATGCTCAAGGCCCGCGGGCTCGTCGGGCTCTCCGTCGCCGTCGTGGAGGACGGGAAGACCGTCCTGGCCGAGGGCTTCGGCGACCCGGTCCCTCGCGACCGGCGGACCCGTCGCACCGGACACGATGTTCGCCATCGGCTCCATCACCAAGCAGTTCACCGCGGCCTGCGTCCTGCTCCTGGCCGAAGACGGCAAGCTCGCCGTCACGGACAAGGTCGCCAAGTACTATCCGCCTTCTGACCCGGGCCGGCGACATCACCCTGCTCGACCTGATGAACCACGTCTCGGGCTATCCCGATTACTATCCCCTCGATTTCGTCGACCGGCCCATGGCCGAGCCATCGCCGTCGACGAGGTCATCCGCCGCTTCGGGACGCGGCCGCTCGACTTCGAGCCGGGCTCGCGCTATTCCTATTCGAACACCGGCTATCTCATCCTGGGCCGGGTCGTCGAAATGGCCGGCGGCGAGCCCTTCGGGGCCTTCCTGGCCCGGGCCGGATCCTCCGGCCGCTCGGCCTGACCCACACGGCTTATGAGCCCGATCCCCTGGGCCCGGACTGCGCCCGCGGGCACATGTCGTTCTGGCTCGGCGCTCCGGAGGAGCGTCCGGCTCGAGGGCCGGGGTTGGGTCGCCGCGGCCGGGGCCATGTTCTCGACGCCGACGGACCTGGCCGCCTGGGACGCTGGCGCTCGTCGGCGGCAAGGTCCTGAAAGCCGGAGTCGTTCAAGCTCATGACGGCCCCGAGACGGCTCACCGACGGCAGAATGTCGAACTACGGCTGCGGCCTGGCCGTCGGCGAGCGTGACGGAATCGCCGTTCCTTTCCCACAGCGGGGCCGTCAACGGCTTCTACGCCCTGAACCTGGTCGTCCCCTCCACCCGGTCGGCGATCGTCCTGTTCTCGAACCTGTCGTCCTACAGCGACGTCAACGCCGTCTGGAACGGACTCGTCCCGCTCCTCCTGCCGGCCGCGCCCAAGCCGGCGGCCCCGGCAACGGAAGCCAAGGACAAACCGAAACCCCCCGCGCCACAGACGGGTATCCCGACGATCGCAGGCCCGCCTGCCGCGGAGCAAGCCGTCGAGTTCTTCAAGGCCCTCCAGCAGGGGAAGGTCGACCGTTCCGGTCTCGGTGAGGAATTCTCCCACTTCCTGAAGGACGGGGTCATTCCGGGCGCCGCGGTCCGCATGAAGGCGTACGGCGAGCCGGTCAAAGCGGAGGTGGAATCGATCGGCGAGCGGGGCGGCATGGAGGTCTCGACGACCCGCCTCGAATTCGCCTCGGGGACCCTGAAGGTCTTGATGTACAGGACGCCCGACGGCAAGATCCAGCAGATCTTCATCCAGAAGGGCTGAGCCGGGTCAGGGCCGCTTCGGCTTTCCGTTCTTCGCGAGGAAGTAGTCGTAGGCGGCCCGGGCCATCAGGCCGATCTTGTGCTTGATCTCGTAATGGACTTCCTGCAGGCCGTTCGTGAAGAAGCACATCACCAGAGTTCCGGCCTTGTCCGGCAGCCAGATGACGGCCGCGTCCAGGAGCACGGTGTCCTCGCCGTTCCTGGCCAGGCTGCCGCCCTTCCGGGCGACGTCGGTGGATCGCCGGCAGGTAGCGCAGGATGAGCTCGGCCCCGGTGTGGCTCCTTCATCGTCGTCAGGATGCCGGTCGCTCGTCGTCCCGGTCGACGATCTCGCCCCTGACGCACTTCTCCAGGAGAAGGGCGATCTCGCGGGGCGTCGAGGTATTGTGGATCGACGTCTCGAAAGCCTTCTCGGCGGCCAGGCGGGACTTGTCCGCCCAGACCGACTCCGGAAGCGCCGTCGAGCTCGGCGAGCGTCAGAGGCTTCCCGGGATCGAGGCCGAGATAGGCCAGGATGAGCTGCCGGGTATCGTAATCGACCGTCGTCGCGACCAGGCCGAGCTCGGCCATGGTGACCGCGATGGCCTGCGGGGTGACAAGGCGGAAGAGGATGTCCGTGGCCGTGTTGTCGGACCGGGCCATCATCAGGAGCTGGAGGTCCTGGACGGAGATGTTGAGGCCCGGCTTCATGGACGCCATCAGCCCGCTGCCGAAGGTCTTCATCCTCTCCTCGAACATGATCCGGTCGTCGAGGGAGATCCGGCCGAGACTGATCTGCTTGTACAGGGTGAGCAGGACCGGGATTTTGAACACGGATGCCAACTGGAAACGCTCGTCTTCGCGGAGGCCGAACGATTCCCCCGATTCGACGTGTTTGACCAGTATCCCGACGCGGCCGCGGACGGTTGCGGCCTGGGATGTCAAGGCTTGTTCGAGCTCGGCACGGGAACCGGGGACGCGGAAGGCGGGTGCTTGCGGGAACAGGGGGGCCGGGAGGGCGGCGGAGAGGACGATCGCGGCCGTGACCGCGAGGGCGGCGAGGGATCGGGAGCGGGGCTTCCTGGACGGGTTCATGGCGTCTCCTGTCGAAAAGGGATCTTGGACATCCTATTGTATAGGCCCCGGGCTTCGGCTTCAACGGATTCCGGGCGCGAAGCGCGGGAATTGCCGGGGAAATCGTCTATAATGATGCCATGACCGAAACGGACTTGATCTTCAACAAGGAATACGCGGTCCACTCCTACGAGACCGACGCCCGGGGCTTCGTCAAGGCGTCCGCCCTTCTCAACTATCTCCAGGACAGCGCCGGGGAACACGCCGGCAGGCTGGGTGTGGGCGTCCTCGACCTCTTCAAACGCAACATGACCTGGGTCCTGTCCCGCTATCACATCGCCGTCCACCGCTATCCGGTCCGGGGCGCGAGGCTCGAGGTCACGACCTGGCCCTCGGGCAAGCACGGCTATTTCGCCCTCCGCGACTTCGAGGTCTCCGACGGGGGAGGCGACCCCGTCCTCTCCGCGACGAGCTCCTGGATGGTCATCGGCCTCGACGACAAACAACCCGTCAAGGTCGACGAGGCCATCGGCATCCCCTACGCCGTCGAGAAGCGGGCCCTGGCCGATCCCTTCGACTCGCTCGCCGTCCTCTCCGCCCGCGACGCCGAGGTGGGCTTCCGCGTCGAAACCGGCCACATCGACTGGAACCGCCACGTCAACAACGCCGTCTACGTCCAATGGGCGCTCGAAGCGGTCCCGCCGGACGTCCTGAAAAGGTCCCGGCCGGTCGAACTCGAGGTTTCCTACCGGGCCGAGGCCTTCTACGGGGACGAGGTCGTTTCCGTCCTCCAGCGGGTCCCCGGCGCGGGCCCCGGGGCCGTTTTCCTCCACCAGATCCTCAACGCGGCCACAGGCGCCGAACTGACCCGGCTGAAGACCCGCTGGGAGTGACAGAAGAAAGCCAGGGATCGCCATGAAACGTACAGCTGCCTTCGCTCTCCTCGGATTCATCGTCTTGGCCGCCTTTACGCTCGGCGCCGTGCCGGCCGGACAGAAAGAGGGGAAGCCCGCGCTCCCCGATAGATATAAAGCCTGGCTCGAAGAGGAGGTCGTCTACATCATCGCTCCCATGGAGCGGGACGTCTTCCTCAAGCTCCAGAGCGACCGGGAGCGGGAACTCTTCATCGAGGCCTTCTGGAAGCAGCGGGACCCGAACACCGGCACGCCGGAGAACGAGTTCAAGACCGAGCACGCGCGCCGCATCGCCCACGCCAACCGCTATCTCGGCCGCGACGCGCCCAAGCCCGGCTGGAAGACCGACCGGGGCCGCATGTACATCATCCTGGGCGAGCCGAGGGATACCCAGAGGTACGAGGGCAAGTCCTCGACGTACGACACCGAGATCTGGTTCTATCAGGGGCTGACGGACCTCGGCCTGCCGGCGGCCTTCAACCTGGTCTTCTTCCGGGAATACGGCCGCGGCGAGTACCGGCTCTACAGCCCGGCCGGCGAACGGGCCGCAGGCCCTGCTGGCGGGCTATAACGACACCACGGATTACGCGGCCGCATACGAGAAGCTCAGGGAGTTCGAGCCCGAGCTGGCCGCCGTCTCCCTCTCCCTCATCCCCGGCGAGGCGCAGGGGGCCTACGGCCGGCCGTCGATGGGTTCCGACATCCTCATCCAGCGGGTCGAAACGTCCCCGGCCCGCAACGTCGAGTCGAAATACGCCCGCAAGTTCCTCCAGTACAAGGACCTCGTCGAGGTCGAGTACACGGCCAACTATCTCGATAGCGACAGCCTGATCAAGGTCTTCCGCGACCCGGCCGGTATGTACTTCGTCCACTACGCGGTCGAACCGCGGCGGCTATCGCTGAACCTGTACGAGGGCGAGTATTCCACCACGCTCAAGGTCAACGGGCGGCTGACGACCCCCGACGGCCGGCTCGTCCACCAGTTCGACAAGACCGTCGCCCTGAAACTGACCGAGGAGCAGGCGCGCGAGGCCAGCCGCTCGCCCTTCGACTTCCAGGACCTCTTTCCTCTCCTCGGGGGGGATTACGAGCTGTCGATCCTCATCAAGAACGAGGCCTCGAAGGAATTCACGTCCGTCGAGAGCGCCCTGCGCATCCCGCAGCCCGGCGCCTCCGTCGAGCTGACCCAGCCGCTTCTCGGCTACCGGGTCGTCCGGCTGGAGCCCGCCGCCCGGCGGATGAAGGCCTTCCGCGTCGGCCCGTACCAGATCTACTGCCAGCCCGGCCGCGTCTTCACCCGGCAGGAGACCCTGGCGGTCGTCTTCCAGCTCAACAACCCGGCCCCCGGGCTGGCGGCTTCGGGAGAGGTCCGGATCGTGTTTCTCAAAGACGGCCAGACCTTCCGGGAGATCCGCCGGAAGCCGTCCGATTATCCCGAGCTCCCCGTCGTCCTCGAAGAGGTCGCCCTGGCCGATTTCCCGCCGGCCCATTACGCGGTCCGCGTCTCGGTCGAGAGCGGCGGCGCCGAGATCGTTTCATCCGCCGAGGAGTTCGACCTGAGCTACGCCGAGGCCCTCCCGCGGCCCTGGTTCTCGTCCCGCGTCCTGCCGAACGCCGGGGATCCCTTCTACGCGGAGATCGCGGGCGGCCAGCTGTTCAACGTCGGCCGTTACGACGAAGCCCGGGTGTTCCTGGCGCAGGCGCTCGAACGGAAACCGGATTCGGAGGAAACGGCCGGGAGCCTGGCCAGGGTCCATCTGGCCCTCGGTGATGCGCCCGCCGCGGCCAAGCTGCTCGTTCCCTTCGTCGATCCCGCCCGGACCGCCAAGTACGAGACGTACGTGCTCGCCGCCGAAGCCCTCGCGCGCGTCGGCGGATTCGGCCGGGCCCTCGAGCTCGCTCGACAAGGCCGTCGCGCATTACGGCATCAACGCCTCGCTCATGAACATGACGGGGGAGTGCTACCTGGGCCTCGGAAAGGCCCCGGAGGCCTTGGCGGCCTTCGAGAAATCGCTCGGGCTGAGCCCCGATCAGCCCGACGTCCGCGTCAAGATCGACGAGATCAAGAAGCGGAAGTAACCTTCGGACGGAGACGATGATGAGACGATTCCTGACCGCCTCTCTGGTTTTTCTCGCCCTGGCCGCGTCCCTGCCGGCCCAATCGGGTCTTGGCCGGGGCCGGATCAGCGGCGACGTCGTGGACGAGAGCGGGGCCGGCCTCCCGGACGTTCTCGTGACCGCCCAGATCCTCCCCGGGACCACCCGGCTCGAGAGCAAGACGGACAAAAAGGGCCATTTCGCGGTGGCCGGCCTGGGCTCCGGGACCTGGCGGGTGACGGCTTCCAAGGACGGCTTCGTCGGCGCCTACACGGAGCTTCCCGTCAGCCAGCTCAAGACCAATCCGCCTGTGAAGCTGACTCTGAAGCGGGTGTCCGCCGCGGCGGCGAGCCCCCGGACGGACACGGAGGCCGCCTCGCTCCTCGATCGGGGGAACCGGCTCCTCGACGAGGGAAAGAACGACGAAGCCTTGGCCGCTTTCGAGGAATTCATGGCGAAATACCCCGAGGTCTACGGCGCCCGCCTCAACGTCGCCACGGTCTGCCTGAAAAAGGGCGACCTCGACCGGGCCGAGGCCGAGTTCCGGGGCGTCCTCGACGAGGCCACCCGGGACCAGGGGGATCCGCGCAAGAAGATGGAAACGTCGCTCCGGGCCCTGTCCGGCCTGGGCGAGGTCGCCCTGAGGAAGGGCGATCTCGAGGCCGCCCAGCAGGCGTTTCGCCAAGCCCTGGAGATATCTCCGAACGACCACGCCGCCGCCTACAACGTCGGTGAGATCTTCTTTTCGAACCAGAGGATCGACGAAGCCATCGGCTATTTCGAGATGGCCGCGAGGATCAAGGCGGATTGGCCGAAGCCTTACCACCGGCTCGGCCTGGCCTTCCTCAACAAGGGCGATTTCGACAAGGCGCTGGCGAACCTCCGGAAGTTCGTGGAGCTCGATCCTCTGAACCCGGAAGCGGCGAACGTCCGGGCTACGATCGCGGCGGTCGAGAAGATGAAGAAGTAGGCGGCGCCTCCTCCCGGGCGTAGATGACGCCGACCTGGGTGAGCATCGTCCGGGCTTCGTCCTCGGGGATCTCCGACTTGATCTCGGCCTTGACGTCCTGGCCGAAGAACAGGCCCCGGTTGAGATCGTCGACGAGCGCCGTGATGCGCAGGTAGACCTTGGCCGGGGCCTTGTCCACGACGACCGTGACGCGATCGTCCCGCGCCGTGATCAGACGGACCTCCCGGAACTTCCCCACTTTTTTTGCGAAGGCGGTGATGAGCCGCTTTTTCCGGTTGCGGAAGTAGCGGAAGACGAAGAGGCCGATGACGGCCGGCCCGATCAGGCCGCCCCAGTCGAAATTGACCGCCACCAGGACGGCGGCGAGGGCGACCGCTCCGGCCAGGATGGCCATGCCCTTGAAGCCGCCCGGGAACGAGGTCCTGAACCAGCCGCCCCAGCTCCGGACGCGGTCGGCCAGCGGGAGCTTCGTGCGCGTGCCGGTCTCGAGGTTGTGCTTCAGCCGCCTCAGGTCGGCGGCCAGGAGGTGGGCGTCGGCGTAGCGGTCGTCCGGGTTCTTGCGCAGGCAGCGGAAGACGATGCGGTGGAGCTCGGGCGTGAGGTTGCGGCGGACGATCGTCACCGGCCGGGCCTCTTCGTAGGCGATGGCGTGCATCGTGTCGAGCGGCGTCTCGCCCTTGAACGGCAGCTCCGACGTGACCATCTCGTAGAGGACGGTGCCGAGGGAGAAGATGTCGCTGCGCCGGTCGAGCTCCTTGCCGCGCGCCTGCTCGGGGCTCATGTAGCTGATCGTGCCCATGACCGCCCCGGGGATGGTCTGGACCCGGCCCTGGGTCAGGGTGCGGGACAGGCCGGCCAGCCCCGCCGGCCCCTCGGGGGCGCCGGAATCGGGCTCGACGAGCTTGGCCAGGCCGAAGTCGAGGAGCTTGGCGTGCCCGTCCTTGGTGACCATGATGTTGTCGGACTTGATGTCGCGGTGGAGGATGCCCGCGTCGTGGGCCTTGGCCAACCCTTCCGCGACCTGGAGGACGATCTCGATGGCGCCCATGAGGTCGAGCTCGCCGTCGGCCACGAGCCGGGTGACGGTCCGGCCGTCGACGTACTCCATGGCGATGAAGAGATTGCCGTCGACCTCGTCGATGTCGTAGACCTGGGCGATGGCCGGGTGGGAGATGGCCGCGGCGGAGCGGGCTTCGAGGAGGAGGCGGGCCCTCCGGTCGGGGTCGGCGATGAGCCCGGGGGTGATCATCTTGAGGGCCACCGGGCGGTCGAGGCGGGTGTCTCGGGCCCGGTAGACGACACCCATGCCGCCCTTGCCGAGCTGGGTCTCGACCCGGTAGTGCTTGAGGGTGGTCCCGATCAATTCATCCATAATACTACGCCTTAGAATTACCATACGTGGGAACGGGGGTCAAATGTTCCGCGGGCGAGCGGGGAGCGAAGGTTGAAAAGACGGCGGATTTCCTATAAATAAAGGATCGAGCTCCCTCGATCCGTGGAGGCGACCATGAAAATGTCCGCGCGCAAACCGGCCCTGGCGGCCCTCGCCCTCGTCCTCGCGTCTTTCGTCCCGGCCTGCAAGAACGGGACCGAAGCGCCGCAGGGGACCGCCGCCGTCCAAGGAGGACAGACGATGGATGTGAAGAAAGAAGCTTTCGGGAATCTCGCCGACGGCACGGCCGTCGACATCTACACGCTGACCAACAGGGCCGGCATCGAGGCCAGGATCACGACCTACGGGGCGATCCTGGTGTCGCTCAAGCTCCCGGACAGGACCGGCGTCTTCGCCGACGTCAACCTCGGCTTCGACGGCCTCGCGGGCTATCTCGGCACGCACCCGTACTTCGGAGCGATCATCGGCCGGTACGGCAACCGCATCGCCAAGGCCCGGTTCACGCTCGACGGCGTCGCCTATGCCCTGCCCCCGAACAACAACGGCAACACTCTCCACGGCGGGATCAGGGGCTTCGACAAGGTCGTCTGGGCGGCCGAGCCGGTCCGGAGCGCGGACGGCGCCGGCGTCAAGCTCGCCTACCTGAGCAAGGACGGCGAAGAAGGCTTTCCCGGGAACCTCTCGGTCACGGTCGTCTACACGCTGACCGACGCGAACGAGCTCCGGATCGACTACGAGGCCATGACGGACAAGAAGACGCCGGTCAACCTGACCAACCACGCCTACTGGAACCTCAAGGGCGAAGGGCGGGGCGACGTCCTCGGCCACGTGCTCCGGCTCGAGGCCGACGGGATCACGGCGGTCGATTCCGCGGCCAACCTCATCCCGACGGGCGAGATCGCGCCGGTCGCCGGGACGCCCTTCGATTTCACTTCGCCGCACGCGATCGGCGAGCGCATCGCCAAGGTCGATGGCGGCTACGACCACAACTTCGTCCTGCGGATGCGGCGGCGGGACCCTGGCTCTGGCGGCCCGGGTCGAGGAGCCGGAGAGCGGCCGGGTGCTCGAGATCTGGACCGACCAGCCCGGCATCCAGCTCTACACCGGCAACTTCCTGGACGGGACGGTCGTCGGCAAGGGCGGGAAGGCTTACGGGAAGCACTTCGCCTTCTGCCTCGAGACCCAGCATTTCCCCGATTCGCCGAACCACCCGAACTTCCCTTCGACCATCCTCGAGCCGGGGCAGACGTACAGAACGACGACGGTCCACAAGTTCAGCGTCAAATAGTCGGAAGCGAAATCCTGTCCGGGGACCTCAGCGCTTTTCGGGGAGGATCTCCAGCCAGTACCCGTCCGGGTCCTTGATGAAGTAGATCCCCATCGAGGGGTTCTCGTGGCAGATGATTTCCATCTCCTCGTGGTGGGCGTGGGCCGCCGGATAGTCGTCGACCGTGAAGGCCAGGTGGCTCTCGTTGTCACCGAGATCGTAAGGCTCCGTCCGGTCGCGAAGCGACGTCAGTTCCAGTTGGTGCGGCGTCCGGCCGTCGCCGAGGTAGACGAGGACGAAGCTGCCGTCCTTGGCCTCGTGGCGGTGGACCTCCTCGAGCCCGAGGGCGGACTTGTAGAAGATCAGGCTTTTCACGAGGTGGAGAACGTTGATGTTGTTGTGAGCGAAGGTGAACTTCATGCGGCCTCCTAGCGCAGATGCGGAGTGATGAATCCCTCGATGAACGCGGCGATGAGGAGGAGCGGCAGAACGACGAGGGCGAACGAGCGGACGACGTTACGGGCGAGGCCCTCGGGCCCGGCCGCCTCTCCGAGAGGACAGCTTGACGGAAAATCCGGAGAGGCCGCCGGAGCTGTCCCGGCGTCCGTCGACAGGACGGACGGAGCCGACTTGCTCTTCCGCGCCGTCCATGCGGCCGCGGCCTTCCGGCTCATTCCCGCCGATAAGTACAGGCCCAGGCTCGTCGCATAGCAGACCGCGGTGAGCTCGAAGACGCCATGCGGCAGGATCTGGGTCAGGATGAGCCGCGGCACGTCGAGGCCCTGATGCTTGGAGACCGAGGCGAGGAGGCCCAGGACGCCGCCGTTGACGAGCGGATCGAGGATGGGCAGGTAGAGGAAGGGAACGATCCCGGCCGCGATGGCGACGACCGAGGCCCGGGCGTTGTGGGAGAACAGGGTCAGGGCCAGGACGAGCGGCGATCCGCCGAGGGGGATGTTCTTGAGCGCGTTGACGACGTATTCCAGCGCCTTCCTCTCCTGGGCCGGCCAGAGCATGAAGTAAAGGAACCCGGCGACGAAGCCCAGGCCGAGGGCCCGGGCCGCGAGTTTGAAGTACTTCTTATAATGCCGGCGCCAGGCCTCCCGCTCTTCCCGGAAGAGTCGCCCGAGGAGGCCGGGCGGGCGCGTCGCTGCGTCAGTCGGCGTGGCCATCGCGCTACCTGCCGGCGAGC
Source organism: uncultured bacterium (assembly GCA_963743755.1). GTDB lineage: Bacteria > Acidobacteriota > Aminicenantia > Aminicenantales > Saccharicenantaceae > RBG-16-66-30. The sequence goes on along the minus strand of CAVUQU010000004.1, from coordinate 702,068 downwards.
TCGCGCTCGATCTGCTCGAGGGTCTGGCCCTTGGTCTCGCGCACGCGGGACTTGATGAAGAGGAAGCCGAGGACGCAGATCCCGGCGTAGATCCAGAACGTCCCGGCCGGGCCGAGCCCCTTGTTGAGGAGCGGGAACGTGTAGGTCAGGACGAAGCAGGCCGTCCACAGGGAGAAGGTCGAGACCGACATGGCCGCGCCGCGGATGCGGTTGGGGAAGATCTCGGAGATGACGACCCAGGTCACGGGGGCCAGGGACATGGCGTAGAAGGCGATCGCGGCCAGGACGAGCAGGAGCATGTGGAGGCCGCGGCTGTGGAAGGCGTAGCTCACGCCGATGAGGCCGTAGACGACGGCCAGCCCGGCCGACCCGGCGAGCATCAGGGGCCTGCGGCCCACCCGGTCGACGATGCCGATGGCGACGAAGGTGAAGACGAGGTTGACGGTGCCGGTGACGACGATGTTGAACAGGACGTCGCTCACGTCGTAGCCCGCGGCCGTGAAGATCTCCTCGGCGTAGTTGAAGATGACGTTGATGCCGCACCACTGCTGGAAGACGGCGAGGACGATCCCGACGACGAGGATCCGGGCCAGTCCGGGTTCGAGGAGGTCGCGGAAGCGGACCCGTCCGATCTCGTCGGCCGAGAGGGTCGACCGGATCTCGGCCATGGCCTTCGCGGCGAAGCCCGGCCCGCCGACCCGGGCCAAGGTCTTCTCGGCCGCGGCGGCGCGGCCGTTCTTGACCAGCCAGCGCGGGCTCTCCGGGACGAGGAACATCAGGAAGAAGAAGAGCAGGGCCGGGACGGTCTCTGCGCCGAACATCCAGCGCCAGCCGGTCTGGCCGTTCCAGGAGGCGAGGATGTCGGCGGCCGTGGCGCCCGCCGGCACGGGCTCGGCGATGAGCCAGTTGACGACCTGGGCGGCCAGGATGCCGATGACGATGGTCAGCTGGTTGATCGAGACGAGCCGGCCGCGCATCTCCGCGGGCGCGACCTCGGCGATGTACATCGGCGAGAGGTTCGAGGCCAGGCCGATGCCGATCCCGCCGACGAGGCGGAAGACGACGAAGACGGTGAAATCCGCGGCGAGGGCCGTTCCGACGGCCGATGACGGTGAAGAAGAAACCGGCCAGGATGAGCAGCCTTTTGCGCCCGAAGCGGTCGGTGAGTCCCCCGGAGACGAGCGCGCCGATGAGGCAGCCGACGAGGGCGCTCGACATGGCCCAGCCGATCTGCCGACGGCGTCGTCAGGCCGAAGAACTTCTCGTAGAAGGGCTTGGCCCCGCCGATGACCACCCAGTCGTAGCCGAAGAGCAGTCCGCCCATGGCCGAGACGAGGGTCGTCGTCCAGATGAAGCGCATGTGATAGGCGGGTCGTTCGGTCACGGCGTCTCCAGACGGCCTTTTTACATCAAATCAGGGGAAAAAGGTAGGAAATTCATCAAAAAATAGCTTGAAACACCGTCTGATATCTGATATATTACGACTAAATCCAGGGTGAGAAGCCCGCGGATGGACAGGAACCCGAGAGAGATCGCAGTGACGGGACGAATTTTCGACATCAAGCGCTACTCGATCCACGACGGTCCGGGCATCCGGACGACCGTCTTCCTCAAGGGCTGCGCCCTGCGCTGCCTCTGGTGCCACAATCCCGAGAGCATCGATCCCGGACCGGAGCTCATGCACTGGCCGGCGCGCTGCAGCCGCTGCTATGCCTGTATCGAAGCCTGCCCGCCCGGTGCGATCTCCAAGGACGCGGCCGGCGCCGTCGTCGTCGACCGGGCCAAGTGCGATCTCTGCGGCCGCTGCGCCGAGGCCTGCCTCTACGACGCGATGCAGATGGTCGGCCGGGAGATGACGGTCGCCGAGGTCCTGGCCGAGGTCGAGAAGGACAGGATCTTCTACGAGCAGTCGGGAGGCGGCGTCACGCTCTCCGGCGGCGACCCCTTCGTCCAGGCCCCGTTCGCCGAGGCCCTCCTCGACGCCTGCCGCGGGCGGGGGATACGGACGGCGCTCGACACGGCCGGGATGTCGCCGGACGGCGTCCTCGACCGGCTGGCGGCGAAAACCGACCTCGTTCTCTACGACCTCAAGGTCATGGACGAGGCCCGGCACAGGGAGATGACCGGGGTCTCGAACGCGCCGATCCTCGAGAACCTGAAGCGCCTGGCCGCCCGCGGGACGGAGATCTGGGTCCGCGTCCCGCTCGTCGGCGGCGTCAACGACGACGACGACAACGTCCGGCGGACGATCGCCTTTCTCGGATCGCTCGGCACCGTCGAGCGGGTCGGCCTCCTGCCCTACCATTCCGGGGGGCTGGAGAAGGCCCGCAGGATCGGCAAAGAAAAGGATTTCCGGAAGTTCGAAGCGCCCGCCGAAGAACGCCTCGCGGCCGTCGAGGCCGCCTTCCGGACGGCCGGGATTCGAAGTCCGGCGCGGAGGATGACCATGAACGAACGCATCGAAAAGCTCAGGCGACAGACGCTCGAGGCCAAGCCGACGATCAGCGCCGAACGGGCCCGGCTCGTGACCGAGTTCTACAAGCGGCCCGAGACGCGCTCGCCTCTCGACGCCGATGCAGCACGCCCTGGCTTTCAAGCACGTCATGGAGAACAAGACGATCGTCTTCAACGACGGCGAGCTCATCGTCGGCGAGCGCGGCCCGGCGCCCAAGGCGACCCCGACCTATCCCGAGGTCTGCATCCACTCCCTCCAGGACCTCCAGTATCCTCAACGACCGGAAGAAGACCGCTTTCGGCGTCCGACGAGGAGACGCGCCGCGTCTACGCCGAAGAGATCATCCCGTTCTGGCAGGGCCGCTCGCATGCGGGACCGGATCTTCGCCGAGATGACCCAGGAGTGGCTCGACGCCTACGAGGCCGGCGTCTTCACCGAATTCATGGAGCAGCGCGCCCCCGGCCACACCGTGCTCGACGACAAGATCTACCGGAAGGGCATGCTCGATTTCAAGAAGGACATCGATGCGGCCCTGGCCGGACTCGATTTCCTGAACGATCCGGAGGCCTACGACAAGCAGGAAGAGCTCAAGGCCATGGCCGTCGCGCGCCGACGCGATCGTCGCGTTCGCCCGGCCGTCACGCCGACGAAAGCCCGCGAGCTGGCGCAAGGCGGAGAAGGACGCCGTCCGCAGCGAAGGAGCTCGAGCGGATCGCCGAGGTCTGCGACCGGGTGCCGGCCCACGCCCCGCGCGACTTCTGGGAGGCGCTTCAGTCCTACTGGTTCGTCCACCTCGGCGTCATCACCGAGTACAACACCTGGGACTCCTTCAACCCCGGCCGGCTCGACCAGCACCTCGTGCCGTTCTACGAGACGGGACTCGCGCGACGGCACGCTGACGAAGGAGAGCGCCCGCGAGCTGCTCGAGGCCTTCTGGGTCAAGTTCAACAACCAGCCCGCCCCGCCCAAGGTCGGCGTCACGGCCGAGGAGAGCGGCACCTACACCGACTTCGCCCTGATCAACGTCGGCGGCCTGAAGGAGGACGGGACGGACGGCGTCAACGAGCTGTCCTACCTCATCCTCGACGTCATCGAGGAGATGCGCATCCTCCAGCCGAGCTCGATGGTCCAGATCAGCGCCAAGAGCCCCGACGCGTTCCTGCTCGCGGGCGCTCAAGATCGTCCGGACCGGCTTCGGCCAGCCCTCGATCTTCAACACCGACGCCATCGTCCAGGAGCTCGTCCGGCAGGGCAAGAGCGTCGTCGACGCCCGCAACGGCGGCGCCAGCGGCTGCGTCGAGGCGGGCGCCTTCGGCAAGGAAGCCTACATCCTGACCGGCTACTTCAACCTGCCCAAGGTCCTCGAGATCACCCTCGCACAACGGCGTCGACCCGCGGACCGGGCAAGCGGATCGGCCTCGAGACGGGCGATCCGGCGGCGTTCGAGACCTTCGACGAGCTGTTCGAGGCCTTCCGGAAGCAGATCCGCCACTTCGTCGACATCAAGATCCGGCGGCAACAACGTCATCGAGCGCCTGTACGCCGACGTACCTGCCCGGCGCCGTTCCTGTCGATCCTCATCGACGACTGCGTCAGCAACGGGCAAGGACTACCATGCCGGCGGCGCCCGCTACAACACGAACTACATCCAGGGCGTCGGCCTCGGGACGATCACCGACGTCCTGAGCGCCATCAAGCTGCAACGTCTTACGACAACGGCCACGTTCACGATGGCGGAGCTCCTCGCGGCGCTGGACGGGCAATTTCGCAGGGCACGAAGCGCTCGCGCCAGCGCGTGCTCAACCGGACGCCGAAGTTCGGCAACGACGACGACTACGCCGACGGCCTGATGCAGCGCGTCTTCGAGGCCTACTTCGAGGCCGTCGACGGCCGCCCGACGCCGCGCGGCGGCACCTACCGCATCAACCTCCTGCCGACGACGGTCCACGTCTATTTCGGCAAGGTGACCGGGGCCACGGCCGACGGGCGCCTGGCCGGAGACGCCGTTTCCGAAGGCGTCTCGCCGGTCCAGGGCGCGGACCGCAAGGGCCCGACGGCCGTCATCAAGTCCGCTCGGCAAGATGGACCACCTCCGGACGGGCGGCACGCTCCTCAACCAGAAGTTCACGCCCCAGCTTCTGGCCGACGACGCGGGGATCGAGGGCTCAAGGCACCTCGTCCGGTCCTACTTCAAGCTCATGGGCCACCACATCCAGTTCAACGTCGTCACGGCCGATCGCTGCGGGAAGCCCAGGCCCAGCCGGAGAAGTACCGCGACCTCATCGTCCGGGTCGCCGGCTACAGCGACTATTTCGTCGATTGCAGCCCGAGCTCCAGAACGAGATCATCCACCGGACCGAGCACCAGGAGCTTTACGGGACTACCTTTTCAGCTTCGCGTCGAGGCTGATCTTGACGCCTGCCAGGGCCTGAGAGACAGGGCAGTTGACCTTGGCGTCGTCGGCGACCCTTTTGAAATCCTCCTCCGATATGCCGGGAACGTCCGCCACGGTGTGCAGGGCGCTGGATGTGATCTTGAACCCCTGCCCCACGGGCTCGATCGTAACCTCGGCGGTCGTTTCGATCCTCTTCGGCGGCGTTTTTTTCAGGCCCAGCGCCAGGGCCAGGGCCATGGAGAAGCAGCCGGCATGGGCTGCCCCGATGAGCTCCTCGGGATTCGTCCCCTTTGCGCTCTCGAATCGCGAGCCGGCGGAATAGGACCCTTCGAAAAGACCGCTTTCCACTTTGACGGAACCCTTCCCCTCGCGGAAAGGGCCTTCCCAGACGGCAAATCCTTTACGGACGGGCATGTTCTTCACCTCTGGGATCCCTTCCGCAAGTTACGTGCCAAACCGCCGGGCTGGATCGTCTCTGACGGGGTGCCGGAAGGCCATCTCCCGCCTGGCCGGTCGTCCCTCCGTTTGGGACTCCGTCCCGTCTGACAAGACCCTGCCGCTACAACAGAAGCGGGCCAGCCCTGTCGGTTTCCGGGTACCCAGGGAGCGGGAGCTCCCTCTTCGCATGGCACGAATCTTGCAAAAAAGATCGGCTGCGGCAGGTTGCCGCCGACTCTGATCGATATTCGAGGAGGACATGATGAAACTGTCGCGTTTCCTTTTTCTGGCGGTGATGATCACAGGCGTCAACATCCTTTTGATCCAGGCGCTCCCGTCGGCCGTCGGGGACCAGGAGATGTCCGCCCAGGACAAGCAGATGATGGAACAGATGATGAAATACGGCACGCCCGACAAGAACCACGAGCTGCTCAAGAAATACGTCGGCGACTGGGACGTCGACATCTCGACGTGGCAGGACCCCATGGCCAAGCCCCAGATGAGCAAGGGGACCATGAAGAACACGCTCATCCTCGATGGCCGTTACATGAAATCCAGCTTCGACGGCATGATGGGTGCGATGAAGTTCCAGGGGCTGGAGGTCATCGGTTACGACCTGTTCAAGAAGATGTACACGACGTTCTGGGTCGACAGCATGAGCACGTCGTTCATGGTCACGACCGGAACGCTTAATATGGACGGCACTGTCCTGACCGAGACCGGCATGTCCCCCGATCCCATGACGGACGGGAAGACGATGCAGAAGTTCAGGAACGTCACGACCTTCATCGGTGACGGGAAATACAAGTTCGAGATGTACATGGTCATGCCCGACGGCAAGGAAACGAAGGGCATGGAGTTGGTCTGTACCCGCAAAATGTGAGGGCTGATAGGCGATCGGCGGCCGGCCCCGGGGATTCGTCCCGGACCCCTGGGACCGGCCGCCCTTTTCGCTTCGCCTCGCCCGCGCGGCCGTTATTCTCCCCCTCCCCCACGGCATCGCGCGGTTCCCTGCAAACCGCCGGCGATTTGTGATAGAATGACCTCCCGAAAAGACCCCCGGAGGAGACCATGACCGATAAAAAGAAAGTGCTCATCATCGACGACGACCCGGCCATCTGCGAGTCCGTCAAGGCCATCCTCGACGGCAGCGGTTTCGATGCGGCCTACGCCCTGAGCGGCAAGGACGGCCTCGAAGCCTTCCGCAAGACGAACCCCGACATCGTCCTCTGCGATATGATGATGGAGGACATCGATTCCGGCGGTCAGGTGACCAAGATCATGAAGACGGAGCGGCCCGGGACGCCCGTGTTCCTCCTCAGCACGATCGGCGACGCCACGGCTTCGACCGTCGGCCTCGGCGAGTACGGCTTCAGCGGCGTCTTCCAGAAACCGGTCAACTTCGACCTGCTGCTGGCCGTCATCGGCCGGTACGCCAAGTAGAGCCCGCGCAGGGCCCCATCCGGCGACCGCCCGCAACAGGCCCATGAGCGCCTCTCTGGCCGAGCTCTTCCGCCGCGAGAACGACCCCGAGTCCTTCCGCCGCGCCGTCATCGCCCTCGGGGGCGATTTCCCCTTCGGGAGCGCCGACATGATCGAGCTCGGCACGGCCTACTTCGAACGCTACCCCGACCGGGCCCAGGACCGTAACGCCGCCGAGATCCGGCTGGGCTACGCGGCGGCCCGTGTGGCCCTGATCGAGAAGGCCGTCCTGGCCATCGACCCGGCCCGCCGCGAGGCCTACCGGACGATGCTCGACGACGTCGTCAAGGTCGGGCCTTCGGTCGGGCTCCTCCTCGCCGCCGGCGGGCGGGAGATCCTGCTCGCCGAACACGTCGCTCTTTCCGCCGCTCTCGGCGGCCTCAAAGCGACCATCGACGAGATCCCCAAGAGCATGATCAAAGAGCGGTTCGTCGGAGGTATCTCCAACCTATTCAACATCCTGTACGTCATCGGGATGAAGCTCAGGGGGCCTTTACTTTGAGCCTGCGATTTGGTATCTTAGACTAACAGATTTCCCTGCGCGGCTGACGAGCTAAGCTCTCCGTCGAAGCTCCTGCGAAACGCATGAGGGTGTCCTCCTTCGTCCGCCGCGCATCCGTCCGGCCCAGGCCCGCCGGCCGGGAAGATCCGGGCCATCATGTCTGAGGAGCAAGCAGCATGAGCACTCACACGGGCGTCTGCAATTTCTGCGGAACCGGCTGCGGCCATCTGCTCGAGGTCGGGGACGGCGCCGTCCGCGGCGTTTTCGCCTCGCCGGGACACCCCGTCAGCCGGGGCCGGCTGTGCGTCCGCGGCTGGCACATCCACGAGCTCCTGGGGACCGAAGACAGGATCGTCGCGCCCCAGCTCCCCCGCGCGTGCGGCCGGCTCGACGCCGTTTCTTACGAGGAGGCGATCGGCGCCGCCGCCGAGCGGCTGTCCCGCTACTCCGGCGACGAGATCGCCTTCCTGGCCTCTCCGCGCGCCTCGAACGAGGACAACTACCTCATGGCCAAACTGGCCCGGACGGTCTTCCGCTCCCCGAATATCGGCTTGGCCTCGGATCAGGGCCACGGGGACGCCGCCGAGGTCCTGCTCGAGGGCGCCGGATCTCCGGCCATGCTCGGCGCCCTGACCGAGATCCGCAAGGCCGATCTGATCCTCGTCGTCGGCGCGGACATCGCCAAGCTGAATCCGATCGTCGGGAGCGAGATCCACATGGCCGCCCGCGGCGGCGCCGATCTCGTCACCCTGAGCGGCCGTTCGTCCCAGATCGCCAAGCTCAGCGGCACGCACCTCTGGACGAAGCCGGGGAGTCTGCGGCACGCGCTCGCGGCCACGGCCAAGGTCCTCGTCGGGCGCGGCGGACAGGACGGAGGCTTTTCTCCGTGAGCGGACCGAGGGCTTTGCGGACTTCGCCCGCTATCTCTCCGGCCTCGATCTCGAGGCGCTCACGGCTGCGGCCGGCCTGACGCCGGCCGAGATCGAGGACCTGGCCCGGCGCCTGTCCGAAGCCCGGAGCGCCATGGCCTTCTTCTCGTCCGGCATCTCCGGTCTCGACCGCGCCTCGGTCGCCCTGCTCTACGACCTCTTCCTCGCCGCCGGCAAGATCGGCCGGGAGGGCTGCGGCGTCAACCCCATCACGGGGATCTGCAACATCGTCGGGAGCTACGATGTCGGGCGCCTCGAACCTATTCCTTCCGGGCCACCGGCGGGCCGAGGGACCGGCCGCCGGGCGCACGCCGGGACGAGCTCCTGGGCGCCTCCCCGTCGCCGCTCAAGGCCCTGATCGTGGCCGACCGCGACGAGGAGATCGTCCGGTACGCGGATACGCTCAAGGGACTCGAGTGCGTAGTTTATGTCGGGGCGTACAGCAACCCGCTTCACGGATTTCGCTCACGTCGTTCTGCCGGCGGCGACGCACGCCGAGGCCGACGGGACCTACACGAACACCGAGCGCCGGATCCAGCTCAACCGCAGGAAGGTCGAGCCCCTGGCGGGCGTCCGCCCGGCCTGGCGCATTTACGCCGACATCGCCGCGAAGCTCGGCGCCCGATGGACTTACTCTTCTTCCGAGAGCGTCATGGCCGACATCGCCGCGACTCGTCCCCGCCTATGCGCGGTGTCACCTACGCCGAAGCTCGAGAAGGGCTTCGGCCTGCAGTGGCCGTGCGACGCCGGACACCCGGACGGCGACGGTCCGCCTGCCGGCCGCGGAGCCGCGCCGCGGCTGAAGTTCGTCCGGCCGGCCGCTGATTTCGCCTCGCCGGCCCTCTCCGGAGGACTTCCCCTTCCTCCTCATGGCCGGCAAGGCGAACCTACTTCTGGCACCGGAACAACATCATGAAGAAGACCCAGATCCCCAAACGGGAATACAACGCCCTGCTCCTGCTCTACCCGAAGGGATTCGTCGAGGTCGCGGCGTCCGACGCCGAAGCGCTCGGCGTCCGCGACCGTGCGCCGGTCAGCGTCGTCGTCGGCCGGCGGCTCGATGAGGGTCGCCGCTGCGCATCTCCGAGGACGTCAGGCCCGGGAACGGTCTACGTGCCTTATTTCATCGAGGACATGGTCGCCCGGCTTCCTGCAACGCCGCGGGAGCCTCGATCGACGAGGACCAGGACTCGACGATCCCCGTGCGGATCGAGAAGGTGTGACCATGTACATCATGCCCAAGAGCCAGTCCGGCGGCCCTCGCCGCCGCCCTGGCCGAAGACTACGAGCTCTACGGCCCCGTCCTCCGCCCGGACGGTCGGGCGAGGCCGTGTTCGAGCGGGCCGCCGATCCGGCCTCGATCCGGCTGGACGCCGCGATCCCCTACAACCCGCCGAAGTCCGCCGTCTTCCCCCAGGTCGAGCGGATCCTGTCCTACCGCTACGACCGGGACAGCCGGACGGCCGCCATCGTCCGCGACGACCTCGTCCGGCCGCAAGGCCCTGGTCGGGGTGCGGTCCTGCGACCTGACCGGCCTCCAGTGCCTCGACCGCTTCTTCCTCGGCCAGGAGTTCGTCGACGAGGTCTATCCGCGACCACCGCAAGCAAGATGTTCATCGTCGCCAACACCTGCATCCGGCCGTTCCCCCAGTGCTTCTGCGTCTGCACGGACAGCGGTCCGGCCGCCCGTGAGGGCTTCGACCTCAACCTGACCGCGGCTCGGGGACGACTACCTGGTCGAGGCGGGGAGCGACAAGGGGCGAGGCCCTGGCCCGCCGAGCTCGGCCTGGCAGGCGGCCGGCCCGGACGCGGCCGACCGCAAAGCAACGCGGCCGTCGACCGCTCGATCGCGCTGTTTCGACCCGAGGCCACGGACAACAAGGCCTGGATCTCGCGGGCCATGAACCGCATCACCACCGGGCTTCGTCAAGCCCGAGGTCTGGGAGTACATCGGCGAGCAGTGCTTCGAGTGCGGGGCCTGCTCCTTCGTCTGCCCCTCCTGCTCCTGCTTCAACATCGAGGACGTCAACACGTCTGCGGCGAGCGACGCGACCGGCTGCGGACCTGGGACTCCTGCTCCTTCGAGGGCTACACCCGGATGGCCGGCGACCACAACCCGCGCGCAGCCGGTCGAGGACCGCCGCAACAAGCGCTTCTTCTGCAAGCTGTCCTACTCCCAGTCCAAGAAATACCTGCGGCCGGGCTGCGTCGGCTGCGGCCGCTGCGCCCGGGTCTGCCCGGGCGACATCGGCCTGCCCAACGTCGTGCACGTACATCCGCCGGGAAATCACCGATAGGTGGCGTGACCCGACCACATCCGAGCGTGACCGAAACCGCCGGTGCCGATCGTCACCGTTCCCGAGTCGCCATCATCGACGAGATCAAGGACGAGATCGACGGAGGTCAGGACCTTCTACTTCTCGTTTCGAGAACCCGGCAGTCGGCCGCGACTTCCGGATCCAGTCCGGCCAGTTCGTCATGTGCACGGTCTTCGGCGCCGGCGAATTCGCCGTCTCGCTGCCGTCCAGCCCGGAGAACGACCGGCCTCCACCTCACGGTCGCGCCGGGTCGGCAAGGTGACCCAGGCCCTGCACGAGCTGCGGGCCGGCGACAAGATCGGCCTCCGCGGGCCCTTCGGCAACGGCTTCCCCTTCGAGGAGATCAAGGGCAAGAACGTCGTCTACGTCGCCGGCGGCATCGGCCTCATCCCGCTGCGCAGTTCCATCGTCCATGTCCTGCAGCATCGCGCGGACTTCGGCCGGATCATCCTCCTCTACGGCGCCCGCACCTCGAAGGACCTGCTGTACCAGGCCGACTATCGAGGAGTGGAAGAAGATCGCCGGCTTCGAGACCTACGTCACCATCGACCGGCCCGAGCCGGGCTGGGACGGCGAGGTCGGCTTCGTCCACACCCTCGATCGAGAAGGCCAACGTGCCGGTCGAGAACACCGTCGCCTTCGTCTGCGGCCCGCCGATCATGTTCAACGCCGTCATCGAGGAGCTGCTGCAGCCGCGGGCATGAGCGAGGACGACATCATCTCGACCCTCGAGCGGCACATGAAATGCGGCATCGGCAAGTGCCAGCACTGCGCCATCGGCCGGACCCTCGTCTGCACGGACGGCCCGGTCTACACCTACCAGCCAGATCAAGACCCTGGGCGAGCAGATATGACGGACGCCCGGTACGGCTTCGCCGGCATCCTGCGCGAGCCGACCTGCATCGTCGGCGTGGGGAATCCGCTGCGCAGCGACGACGGCGTCGGGCCCTGGATCGCCGAGCGCCGTCCGCGAGGCCGCCGCCGGGACCGGGCTCGCCCTGGTCAACGCCGAGGACGTCATCGAGAACTTCGTCCCGGCATCGCCGGCGGCGAAGCCCGGAACGTCGTCGTCATCGACGCCGTGGCCGGTGCCGGCGCCCCCGGGCCCGTCGTGCTCGGCCGGCTGGACGACCTCGCCGAGGCCGCGGGCTGCTCCACCCACAAGCTCGCCCTCTCGACTCGGCGGCGAGGTGCTCGCGGCACGCCGGCAAGGACGTCTAGCTGCTCGGCATCGTCGCCGCGCAACACCGATTACGGCGACGGGATCGTGCGCCGAGGTCGAACGGGCCGCCGCCGAGTCCGCGATCATCATCCTCGGTCGATCGCCGCAAACCGCAAGGAGTACCGACATGATGGTCTGACATCTTGATCGGTTTGTTCGCCGGGCTTCGCCGCTCCTGGCCGTCTCGGCCGTCATCACGCCGCTGTTCGCCCGGCAGCGGAAGCTCGCCGGCATCGTCAACTTCGCCTTCTGTCTGCGGTCGGCGGTCCTGCTTCGCACGGTCAGCCTTCGGGCCGTGCTCGGCGGCGGCGCGCACGCTCGCGACCCTCCGCCTCGGCCCGGTCGCCGTCCCCTTCCTGATCGACGGCTTCTCCGGCGCTCTTCCTGGCGCTCATCGCCCTCATGGCCGCCTGAGCGCCTTCTACTCCATCCGCTACATGGAGCACTACCGGCACTACGGCCTGGGCGGCTACTACCTCTGCTACCCGCTCTTCATCGCTGGGCATGGTCGGCACTCGTCACCGTGGACGACCTGGCCGTCGGCTTCACCATCGCCTGGCAGATCATGACCGTCGCCTCGTTCTTCCTGATCCGCTTCGATCACCGCGAAGCAGGACAACGTCCGCAACGCCAACAAGTACCTGCTGCTCATGGAGCTGGCCTGGGCTCCTCGTCGTCGCCGGGGCCTTCTTCGTCGACGGCTACGCGTTCGGCGACGCCGCTGCACGCGACTGGCCGACAAGCTCGGCGGCGACGAGCGGCCTGCCGCTCGCCGGCTGTCTTCGCCCTCCTGCTGCTCGGCTTCGGCCTGAAGGCCGGCGTCTTCCCGCTCGGCCAGCTCTGGCTGCCGGACGCCCACTCGATCGCCCCGTCGCCCGATCAGCGCCCTGCTGAGCGGCGTCATGATCAAGACCGGCGATCTACGGCTCATCCGGACCTTCTTCTTCATGGTCCCGGCCGCGAGCCCGGCGTTCGACGCGCGGCGCCTGGGGCCTGGTCGATCGCCGCGATCGGCGTGGTGACGCTCTTCATCGGCACGGTCCAGGCGCTCAAGCAGAACGACGCCAAGCGGCTGCTCGCCTATCAGCTCGATCGGCCAGATGGGCTACATCGTCCTGGCCATCGGCGCGGCCCTCGTTCCTGGGCGCCGCGGGAACCCGCTGCTCCAGCGCCCTGGCCGTCGTCGCGGCCGATCGGCGCCCTCTACCACGTCCTCAACCACGCGCATTTTCAAGGGGCTGCTGTTCCTGACGAGCGGCAGCGTCCTGTACGCGACGGGAACGAAGGACCTCGAACAAGCTCGGCGGGCTGCATCAAGCTGATGCCGGTGACGCGCCGTCGTCGCCGGGATCGCCTCGCTGTCCATTTCCGGCATGCCCGCCTTCAGCGGCTTCGCGAGCAAGTGGACGCATCATCTCGAGCACGCTCTGCTCGGCGGGAGCGCGGACGGTCGCTCCTCGTCCTGTTCGGCATCATCGCCCTCTTCACGAGCGCCGTCACCCTGGCCTGCTACGTCAAGTTCTTCGGCATGACCTTCACCTCGTCCGGCGTCCGAATGGAGCGTCCGGAAGACGATCCGCGAGGTCGCCGGCTTCGATGCTCGCCCCCAAGCTCGTCCTGGCGGCCGTCTGCCTGGTCCAGGGACTCTTCCCCGTCCTCTTCGATCGGGCTCGTTCGGCCGCGTCTTCGCGACGGTCCGAGGGCTTCCTGCTCGCCGACGCGCTGTGCCGGATCCGGCGATCCGCTGTCCTCGGCTCGGCCGCGGCGGCGTCCGCCTCGGCGGTCTTCGGCGGCCGGGCGTTCGCCGCGGCGGCCGCGCCGCTGCTCGTCCTGCTGCGTCCTCGGCCTGGCCCTGGCGTCCGGGGCGCCTGGCTCCGGCGGGCGGCGCGGCTCGAAGGAGGTCGAGGCGCCGACCTGGCTCTGCGGCTACCAGGACCTCGAACGACGCCAACCGGTACGCCGAGCGGGGCATGTTCGCCGCCTTGCAGGAACTGTTCATGTGGTCGGACCGGCGGCAAGACGCGGGCTGAAGGTAGAGAGGAATGCGCATGGACGTCATCGATCAGAATCACGAGACCGGGCTCAAGGGCCGGTTCGGCGCCGACGATCGTGGCGTCGAGACGCCCGTCGCCGGACCGGCTCTTCGTCGACGTCGAGCGCGCGCGATCCTGCCGGGCTCGCTCGAAGACGCTCATCGAGCTCGGCGGCCGCTACATGGTCGGCGTCGGCTACGACGACGATCGCCCGCGAACGGCACGCTCGGGCTCGTCCACACCTTCGCGTTCGACCGCGGACCACTTCGTCGGTCGTCCTGCGGACCTCGGCCCCGGCCGTCGATCCCGTCGTTCGAGTCGATCACGCCCGACCTGCCCAACGCCGGCTGGTCCGAGCGCGAATATCATGGACCTGCTCGGGCATGCAGTTCACCGGCCACCCCAAGCCCAAGCGGCTCGTCCTGGCCGACGACTGGCCGGCGGGCATCTACCCGCTGCGCAAGGAGGTCCCGTACGACCTCGTGCCGCCCGGCGGCCGAGGACGTCGCCTACCAGCTCGACGAGGCCCCGCCCGGGACGACGATCGTCCCCGTCGGCCCGTTCCACTCCGAGCCTGCACGAGCCGGAGCACTTCGCCGTCTACGTCGACGGCGAGACGATCAAGGGCTGCGACTACCGCGGCTTCATGACCCATCGCGGCATCGAGAAGCTCTGCCAGACCCAGGTCAGCTACAACGAGGTCCCCTTCATCGCCGAGCGGATCTGCGGCATCTGCGGCTCGGTCCACGCCGACTGCCTACTCCCAGGCCGTCGAGATCGGCCGGCGGGCATCACGATCCCGCGGCGGGCCGAGTACATCCGCACGCTGATGCTCGAGATCGAGCGCATCCACTCGCCACCTCCTCTGGCTCGGGCGTCGCCGGCCACCTGATCGGCTTCGACACCGTCTTCATGCAGGCCTGGCGCGTGCGCGAGCAGGTCATGTGGCTGTGCGAGCGGCTCACCGGCAACCGCAAGACCTACGGCATGGTCCTGATCGGCGGCGTCCGCCGCGACATCACCCCGGAGATCGCCGACGACATCCGCAGCGGTGCTCGACGAAGATCGAGAAGGAGCTGCGTGGTCATCAAGCCGCGCCATCGAGAAGGACACGCTCGATCCACAAGCGGACCAAGGGCGTCGGGCACCATCTCCAAGGAGGAGGCCGATCGCCTGGAGCCTGGTCGGGCCGGTGGCCCGGGCGCGCGGGGTCGACATCGACGCCCGGCGCGACCATCCCTACGCCGCCTACGACGACATGAAATTCGACGTCCCGGTGCTCGACCGACTGCGACGTCTGGTCGACGCTGGTCGTCCGCGTCCTCGAGACCTTCGAGTCGATCCGGATCATCCGCCAGGTCCTGGACAAGATGCCGGCGCGGCCCGATCCTCGTCGAGCTGACGGACGCGATCCCGCCGCTGCGCCACGCCGATCACGACGGTCGAGGCGCCGCGCGGCGAATCGATCCACTACGTCATCACCGGCGAGGAGAACCGTCCGGAGCGCTGGCGCGTCCGGGCGCCGACCTATCCGAACCTGCAGGCCGTGCCGCTGATGCTGCTCAACAACCAGTTCGCCGACTTCCCCATCATCATCGGCAGCATCGACCCCTGCTTCTCCTGCACGGACCGGGTGGCCGTGATCGACGTCCGGTCGGGGACGACGCCGCGTCGCTGGCCGGGCGCGAACTCGAGGGCCTGTCGCGCGACAGCCGCGAAGGCGGGAGGAGCATGACTCATGAGCATCGCCTGCTCGTGTTCGTCAACGTCCTCCTCTTCCTCGCTCCTGGCGCCGCTCTTCGAGGGCATCATGCGGCGGATCACGGCCCGGGTCCAGTCCCGCCAGGGGCCGCCGCTCGTCCAGCCCTACTACGATCTCCTCAAGCTCCTCGGCAAGGAGAGGATCGATTCGGCCGGCAACCTGGGCCGTTCCGGCTCGCGCCGCTGGTCGGCCTTCGCCTCGATCCTGTGCCGTGGTCGCGCTCCTCCCGCGTCGGCGGCCGGCGCGACCGCGCTGGGCGCCCGACGTCGACGCCATCACCGTGATCTACCTGCTGACCCTCGGCGGCGTCGCCGTCCTCCTCGGCGCCCTGGCGAGCCGGAACACCTTCGCCGCTGATCGGCGCCAGCCGGGAGATGATGACCATGATCATGGTCGAGCCCGTCCTGGCCATGACCCTGCATCCTGGGCGCCGTCCAGACGCGGCAGCCTCGGGCTGGGCACGGCGGTGCTTCACGGCACCGCCGGCGCGCGGCTTCGGCTGTCGCCGGTCGTCATGATCGTCGTCTACCTCCTCGCCCTGCAGGCGTTCGTCGGCCGACAGCCGTTCGACATCGCCGAGGCCGAGATCGAGATCCTCGAGGGGCCGTTCATCGAGTACAGCGGCCCGGACTACGCCCTGTTCCAGTACTACATGATGATGAAGCAGATGTTCTACGCCTAGCTCTTCGTCGCGGTCTTCGTCCCGCTCGCTGCAGACGGGCTTCTACGCCGGTCGACCTCGCTCGTCCAGCTCGCTCGGGACGCTCGTCGTCTTCGTCCTCATCGGCCTGGTCGGCGTCGACCAACCCGCGCCTGCGGATCGACCAGGCCGTCAAGTATCTACGCCGTCCTGATCCTGGTCGCGCTCGGCGCGGTCGGGCTGGCGGTCGCTGGGAGTCTGAGAGGGACACGGGAGAAATCGCATGTGGCTCACAAGCAAGATCAAACAGATCCTGATGGTCATGAAGCCCGGCGTCGTGACCCTGAAGTACCCCTTCGAGCCCGCGCCCGGCGCCCGAAGAACTTCCGCGGCCAGCCCCGCCTGGGACCATCACGAAGTGCATCGGCTGCGGCGGCTGCGCCAACCACTGCCCGGCCCGGACGATCCTGGTCCGCGACCTCTGCCAGGAGATCCGGGTCCTGCTCTACGACGGCTCGCGCTGCACCTACTGCGGCCGCTGCGCCGACGTCTGCCCGGAGAAGGCCATCACCATGAGCAGCGAGTTCGAGCTGGCGACCGACGACCGGAACGACATCACCGAGAACCTGGAGCTCTTCATGCTGACCTGCCAGCGCTGCGGCCGCTGCTACGACATGGAGACGACGAACGTCATCGACAAGCTCGGCCTGACGGGCTTCCGCTACGACAGCCTGGAGGCCCGGACGGTCCTCCGCCGGACGACCGACAGCTTCGAGCCGAAGCGAGCTCGAGCGCGACCGAGCGCTACGAGCGGCCGGAGACGACAGGAGACTGACATGCTGGCAAGACTCGCCAAGAAGTGCTTCCCCCGCTCGCTCTGGGTCTACCACTGCAACAGCGGCGCCTGCAACGGCTGCGACATCGAGATCCTGAACATCCTGACGCCGTACTACGACGTCGAGCGGTTCGGCATCAAGCTCGTCGGCTCGCCGCGCCACGCCGACGTCATGCTCCTCTCGGGCGCCGTGACCCGGCCGACCCTGCCGCTCGTCAAGAGGGCCTACGCGGCCATGCCCGCGCCCGAAGCTCGTCTTCGGCATCGGCTCCTGCGCCGTCGGCGGCGGCTGCTGGTTCGACACCTACAACGTCACCGGCGGCGGCGCCACGGCCGTGCCGGTCAACTACTTCATCCCCGGCTGCCCGCCGCGGCCCGAGGCCATCATCTACGGCGTCGCGCTGGCCCTCGGCCTCGTCGACAAGAAGGCCGCGCCGGTCGAGCTCAAGCAGGTGGAGTTCCCGATCGACGTGTACGAGCGGAACAAGGCCTGGGAGGAGCGGAACGTCATCTACGAGGTCTTGAAGAAGATCGACCATGGCCAAGAAGATCCTCATCGTCGACGACGACCGGGACCTCGTCGCGAGCCTGGCCCAGGTCCTCGCAGGGCAACGGCTACGACGTCGCGGCCGCGTTTAGCGGGGCGGACGGGCTCAAGGCGCTCCTCGCCGAGCGGCCCGACCTCGTCATCCTCGACGTCATGATGGAGACGGACACGGCCGGCTTCGAGGCCGCCGACGCCATCCGCAGCCGCCGGGAGAGCGTCGCGCTACCGCGGAGTTCCGGGACGTCCCCATCGTCATCCTGACGGCCATCGACCAGGTGACCAACTCGCGCTTCTCGATGGACCAGCGGACAGCTTCCTGCCGGGGACGAACGAGTTCCTGACCAAGCCCGTCGACCTCGACGAGCTCCTGGCCAAGATCGGCCGGCGCCCTGAAATGATCAAGACCGCTCCTCCGGTCGAACATCCGCTTCAAGCTCGTCGTCAGCCTGCTGGCCATCGTCCTCCTGGCCGGCGATCCTGTCGATCATCGTCGGCCTCAACGTCATCAACACGAACCTCGTCCGCGAGGCCTACGACGACCGTGCGGACGAGCCTGGCCGCGACGAGCGAGCTCTACCAGGAGGAGATCGACAACCGCTCCCGGACGATCCAGTACCTGGCCAGGACGCCGGAGATCGTCCGGGCGGCGGCCGCCGGCGACCGGGCCTTCCTCTTCGAGAAGCTCGTCCAGATCAAGCGCGAGTTCGGATTCGACATCGTCAACGTCGTCAACGCCGACGGGCACGATCCTCGTCCGGGCCAACAACTTCGAGGCCTTCGGGGACGGCATGACCGGCTACCGGACCATCCAGGAGGTCCTGCGGACGCACGCGCCCGATCGCCGGCACCGGGCGTGCTCGAGAACGAGAACATCCGCCCGGGAAGGCCCCGATCTGGCCGCCCGGACCCTCATCACGGTCGTGCCGACGCTCGCACGCCCGCCGGGGGCCTCTGCCCGTCGAGGACCGGGCCCTGGTCATCAAGATCGCCGCGCCCATCCTGGACGGGGACCGGCTGACGGGCATCCTTTACGGCGCCGTCATCCTCAACAACAACGACGCGTTCGTCGACCGCTTCAAGCGGCTAGTCTTCAAGGACGAGAAGATCAACGGCAAGGACGTCGGGACGACGACGATCTTCCTCGGCGACGTCCGGGTGGCCACCAACGTCCTCGACGCCTCAGGGCCAGCGGGCCATCGGGACCCAGGTCTCCGAGGAGGTCTACCGGAAGGTCTTCGAGGAGGGCGAGACCTGGGTCGGCAAGGCCTTCGTCGTCGACGACTGGTACATCTCCGGCTACAGCCCGCTCTACGACTTCGACCAGCAAGATCCTCGGCATGCTCTACGTCGGCGTCCTGAAGTACAAGTTCGACCTCGTCGTGCGGAGCACGACCATGCTCCTACCTCCTGGTCATCCTGTGCACGACCGGCCTGGCCCTCATCCTCTCGCGGCTACCTCATCAACTCTACACCAAGCCGGTGAAGAGGATCATCGACGCCTCGACGGAGATGGCCCTGGGCTTCTACCACAGGATCGAGGTCGATCCCGCACGACGACGAGGACGCCCGGGACCTCGGGCGGGCCTTCAACGGCATGGTCGACGCCATCGAGGAGCGCGACCGCCAGCTCAAGGAGCTGGCCGAGCGGACCATCCTCAAGTCCGAGAAGCTGGCCTCGATCGGCCGGCATGGCCTCGGGCATCGCCCACGAGATCAACAACCCGCTGACGGGCGTCCTGACCTACAGCAGCCTCCTGCTCGAGGACATGAAGGGGACGCCGTACGAGGAGGACCTCAAGGTCATCCGCGACGAGACCCTGCGCTGCCGGGGCATCGTCCGGGGCATCCTCGACTTCGCCCGCGACACCAAGTCCGAGCGGGCGCCGGCCGACCTCAACGAGATCATCGAGGACAGCCCTGCGCATCCTGGAGAAGCACGTCACCTTCCAGAACGTCGAGATCGTCAGGGACCTCGATCCGGCGCTGCCGCCGGTCAGCGTGGACGCCGGAGAGATCCGGTCGGTCATCAACAACCTGGCCGTCAACGCCGCCGACGCCATGCCGCAGCGGCGGCCGGCTGACCATCACGACCGTTCGTCGAGCCGGGGACCGGGCATGGTCGTCGTCAGCGTCGCGGACACCGGCGTCGGGCATCAGCGAGGAGAACCTGGCCAAGATCTTCGAGCCGTTCTTCACGACCAAGGACCGGGGCCAGGGGACCGGGCTGGGGCTGGCCATGACCTACGGCGTCATCCAGCGCCACGGCGGGACTGATCGACGTCCAGAGCAAGGTCGGCGAGGGCACGGAATTCATCATCAAGCTGCCGCCCCGCTGAGGCGGCGGCCCGGGAGCATCACATGGGCACGAAATTGCTGTTCATCGACGACGAGGACATCGTCCTCAGGAGCTCGCGGCGGATCTTCGCCGGGACCGGACTACGAGATCGAGACGGCGCCGTCCGGCGACCAGGGCCTGGCCATGGCCATGGCGAGGATTACGACATCGTCGTCACCGACCTGAAGATGCCCGGCCTCGGCGGCATGGAGGTCCTCAAGGCCCTGCGCAGGGACCGGCCCAAGACGACCGTCGTCATCTTCACCGGATTCACGCAGCGTCGACACGGCCCGCGAAGCCCTGAAGAACGGCGCCTTCGACTACATCCCGAAGCCGTTCACGCCGGACGAGCTCCGGAGCGTCGTCGCGAACGCCGTCGCAGCCCGCCGGGACGCCGCCGGGGCCAAGATGCTCGACCTCATGGCCATCGTCTCCCACGAGCTCAAGAGCCCGCTGGCGGCCGTCCAGACGACCGCCGCGACCCTCCAGCGCGGCTACTTCGGCAAGCTCGAGCCGGAACAGCAGAAGATCGTCGAGACCATCATCCGCAACTGCGCCTACCTCGAGGACATCATCCGGAGCTACATCGACCTGTCCAAGATGGAGCTCGACGGGCTGAACACGTTCAAGGAGCGCGTGCCCGTTCGCTTCGGCCGTCGTCGCCGAGGCCCTGGACATGCCCGGCGTCCGGGACAACGTCCGGAAGATGGAGATCGTCGACCGAGTTCGAGGGCGACCCGGTCATCGACGGGCGACCCGAACCTGCTCAAGATCGTCGTCGGCAACCTGGTCAACAACGCCATCAAGTACGGGTACGAAGGGACGCCGGTCCGGCTCAGGCTGGGCGTGCAGGAACGGCGAGCTCGTCTTTTCCGTCCGGAACGAGGGCGTCGGGCATCGCGCCGGAGGACCTGCCGCGCGCTCTTCAAGAGGTTCGAGCGCCTGAGGCAGAAGGGCACCGAGGGCGTCAAGGGCTCCGGCCTGGGCCTCTACATCTGCAAGACCATCGTCGACAAGCACAAGGGCCGCATCTGGGCCGAATCCGAGCCGGGCAAATGGGTCGAGTTCTTCGTCGTCCTGCCCGCCTCGGCGCCCCATTGACGCCGCTCGTCGCTCCGTTGGATACTACCCCCAGACATCCGTCGCAAGGACGGCGAAAGGAGCTCTCCCATGGCCAAAGAATCCCGCGTCGACGTCGATTTCAAGGGGGGGATGAAGTTCGAGGCCAAGGCTGGACGGGCCGGGACGACGGTCGACCTCGACTTCGCCGCCGAGGGAGAGCCGATCGGCGGCTATACCCCCATGGAGCTGCTTCTCGCGAGCCTTTCCGGCTGCAGCGGACAGGTCACGGTCGGGCTCCTGAAGAGGATGGGACAGGAGGTCAGGGACCTGACCGTCCGGGCCCGCGGGACGAAGAAGGAGATCCATCCGGCCGTCTTCACGTCGATCGAGCTCGAGTTCGAGTTCCGCGGAGGAAAGATCGACGCGGCCTCGGTCGAAAAGGCCCTGGCCCTGTCCGAGGAGCGCTATTGTCCCGTCTGGGCCATGCTCAAGGCGGCGTCGCCCATCAAGGCGACCTACCGGCTCCTGGCCGATTGAGCGCGAACGGTCCGGAGCTACTTGGTCTTGATCATCCCGGACTTGTAGGCGTACCAGGCGACCGCGCCGATCGCGCCGCCGATCGCGCCCTGCAGGAACATGCGGACGATGGAGCCGAATCCCCAGCTGTAACTGAATCTCACCAGGCCGCCGGCCAGTCCGGGGTAGCGGATGCTGATGGCGATCCACGTCACGACGGCATAGACCAGGCCGACGACCGCGCCCAGGATGGCGCCGTTGATGGCGACTTCGAGGATCGACGGTTTGGCGCCCGATTTCAAGACCAGATTCACGTACCAATAGCCGGCGAACGCGGCGACAACCCAAAAGAGGATCCCCATGAGGCCGCCAAGAAAGCCCAGCAGCCACAACGCGCCGCCGATGGCCGCAGCGATGACCGGGATCGTCCCGGCCTTGATCAGGTTCGTCTTGTCGATCTTGAATTCCGTCTTTTCCTCTGCCATGGTTCTCTCCTTCTTTCGTCGGGATGACCTATGCTTAACCCAATTGCTGTCGGAAAGCAAATCCTCTCCGTTGCGTCGAGGGGGAAAGCCGTTTAGAATGGGGTGAAGGGAGGCTCCCCATGCGCACCAAGATCCCGATCATCGGATTGGCCATTCTGCTCGTGGCGTTCGCCGCCTGCGATCGGGAGGACGAAGCGGAAGGGGAGGATGACACCATGACCGTAACCCAGCCCGTCAAAGCCCCGACCTGGACGGACAAGCTCGCCGGCTATCTGCCCGCCCTGGGCCACCGCAACTGGATCGTCGTCGCCGATTCGGCCTTCCCGCTCCAGATCTCGCCTGGGATCGAGACCATTGCGACCGGCGAGGACCACTTCGCCGTGCTCGCCAAGGTCCTCGAGGCCGTGGACGGGGCCAAGCACATCCGCCCCAAGATCTGGCTCGACAAGGAGCTGGGCTTCGTCACCGAGGACCTCGCGCCGGGAGCGGACGAGGCCGAAGCGGAAACTGGACGAGGCGCTCGAGGGCCGGGGCGCTCAGCCCGTTCTCCACGAGGAGCTCATCGCCCGGCTCGACCAGGCCGGGAAAACCTTCAAGATCGTCATGGTCAAGACGACGCTGGCCGTGCCCTACACGACGGTCTTCCTGGAGCTCGACTGCGGCTACTGGCCCTCGGAGAACGAGGCCAAGATGCGAGAGAAGATGAAGTGAGGCGGGAATACTATTCCGATACGATCTCGGAATTCCTTCGATCATCGAAGGAAGAGATCGTCGGTAAGTTGGCGCTGGGCAGCGACTTCCCGGACACCCTCGAGCAACGCGCGGCCTGGGTCGAGGAGATCCGGATCCTACAAGGCGTCCTTCATCCCTATTCGGGAGGCATCCACTTCGAGTACTCGATCCCGAGAATGGGCGAGCGGATCGATGTTCTCTTGGTCATAGGCCCCGTCATTTTCGTCCTGGAATTCAAAGCCGGAGCTAAGGAATTCACCCGCTACGCCCTGGACCAGGTGACGGACTATGCTCTTGACCTCAAGAACTTCCATGAAACGAGCCATGATCCGTTCGTAGCGCCGGTTCTCATCGCGACGGAGGCGAGGATCGGTGTGCCGCTGGTCGTGACGACTGCCCATAACGACAGGCTGTTCGTGCCGATC
The DNA here is from genome assembly GCA_963743755.1 of uncultured bacterium. Lineage (GTDB taxonomy): Bacteria > Acidobacteriota > Aminicenantia > Aminicenantales > Saccharicenantaceae > RBG-16-66-30. The sequence goes on along the minus strand of CAVUQU010000004.1, from coordinate 678,955 downwards.
AAAGCTAATGCGGCAAGCCTCGGGGAGGCGATCCAAAAAGTATTGGAAATCGCTCAAGGCGATAAAGTCGATTGGTATCGATGGAAAACCGGCCGATACAATCCGACGCCGACCATCATGGAGGCGGCGCTGGCGCTCTATAGGAGGCATTCCGTAGCCGATATCTCCCGACACGACGCCGAGGCCGTTAACCTCCATCAGACCTCGGAGACGATCTCCCGGATCATCGAAGAGGCCAAGGCGAAGCGGCGTAAGGCGATCTGCTTCGTCACCGGCGTCCCGGGAGCGGGCAAAACGCTCGTCGGGCTCAACATCGCAACGAAATATATTGAGACAGGCCGATGCCCACCACAGCGTCTTTCTCTCCGGCAACGGCCCGCTCGGTCAGGATCCTCCAGGAGGCCCTTGCCCGGGACATGGTCGCCAGGAAGAAGGCCGAGGGCAGAAAGGACCAAGAAAGGCGACGCCAAGAGCCAGCGTCAAGGCGTTCATCCAGAACGTCCACCACTTCCGGGACGAAGGGATTCGCTGATCGATCCGATCCTCCGGTCGACCACGTGGCCTTGTTCGATGAGGCCCAGCGCGCCTGGACCCGAAATCGATGACCGTCGACTTCATGAAGAGGAAAAAGCAGCCAGCCGGGTCACTTGATCGTCGGAACCGGAGTTCCTCATATCCTGTCTCGACCGTCACCCCGATTGGGCCGTCGTGATCTGCCTTGGTCGGCGGCGGCCAGGAGATCAACCGGGCGAGGCCGGGATCTCCGAGTGGATCGACTCGCTGATGCGGTCCTATCCGGGATTGGCACGTCTACATCTCGCCCCAGTTGATGGACAGCGAATACGGCGCCGGGCGCCGTTTTGGCCCGGCTCGCTGCACGCTCGCGCATGTGAACCACGATCCCTTTTACCTCTGGCCGTGTCCATGCGATTCGTTCCGGGCCGAGAACGTGTCCCTCCTCGTCAAGCAGGTCCTCGACCTCGGACTCGAGGCGGGGCACGCCGGACCCTCGCCGGCAATCGCGGCGATCGGTACCCGATCGTCCTCACCCGCGACCTGCCCAAGGCCAAGGACTGGCTGCGTTCGCAGGCCCGGGGCTCTGAGAGCGATACGGCATCGTCGGTTTCGTCTCAGGCCGAGCGCCTCAAGCCGCAGGCGATCTTCGTCAAAGTCGCCGATGGACCCCGTCCATTGGTTCCTCGAACGGCAAGGATGACGTCCGGTCGTCCTACTACCTAGAGGACGTGGCCACGGAGTTCCACGTCCAGGGATTGGAGCTCGATTGGGGCTGCGTAGCGTGGGATGCCGATTTCCGATATTCCGGCGATCCGGCTGGACTCAGAAGGCCTTCCTCGGGAAAGGCTTGGAGGAACATCAAGGACCTCGAACGGCAAAAATACCAGAAGAACGCCTATCGGGTCCTGCTGACCCGGGCCCGTCAGGGAATGGTCATCGTCGTGCCGCTAGGGGACAAAGAAGACCCGACGCGCTTGCCGTCATTTTATGACCCCACATATGAATATCTGAGGACGATCGGATTCAACGAGATCTAACCTGGCCGGCCCAACACACCCGGTCACCCTATTTGTAAATATCGCCGCGGGTATCGATATCGATGATCCTGATCTCGTCCTTCTCCCAGATATAGAGGACTCGATACCTCCCGACTCTGAGTCGATAGGTGGTTTTGATGGTTTGGCCTCTGAGCCTCCGGATATCGCCCTTGTCCGGCAATCTCTCGATCGCCTCGATGATGACCGCCCTCGTATTCTGGCCGCATCGCGCGAGATACTTGCGGCTCGCCCTTGAAAAAATGACGGTCATCTAGAGGCCGAGCTCTTTTTTAACGTGTTCTAAGGGGACGAAGTCGTCTTCAGCCAGGATCTTGAGGATCTCGGCGTTCATCCTTCTCTGAAAGAACCAACTCGGCCTTTTCATCGACGTTCGTCCTCAGCCACTCGCTGAAGGGCGTCCCGGACGATCTCGGAAAGGCTCTTCTTTCGGATAAAGCCGACGATCCGGGCCTTATCGTAGAGCTCGGCTTCGAGGATGACGTTTACGCGCTTCATACGCTTCTTTTCCATAGGTGTATCATTACACACTCACACATATCTGTCAATATGGGCCATGGATACAACCGGCTTGGCTTTTTCCTTGTCATTGACAATAGACGCTCCGACCGGTCCTGGCATCTCACTCCGGTCGAAGAGTTCTGGGCCCTAATTCCGAAGGAAGGATTCAAGTATACCGAAGGCCTACCGTTTGGCCCTGGCGGACGGGGCGACCCTGTAATTCCTCCGGACGTAGAAGAAGCCGAAGGCGATGATCGCGGCCAGCACGGTGAAGACGACGAGATCCCGCCAGAGGAAGGTGGGGTCTTTTGTGAAGTACATCGTCATGCCCATGGCCAGGACGGCGACGATCTGGGTGAAGAAGAAGCCATAGAACAGGCAGATGACGGGATAGGCCTTGCTCGGCCGGGCCCAGAGCAAGTAGACGCTGATCAGGCCGAGCGGTATCGAAAACCCGAGGTCGAAGACCCGGACGAGCCAGAAGGCCGCCGGGGCGATATCGTAGCCGCGCGCCGTGCCCGTCCGGACGACCTCCAGGGCTTCCTTGACCCACATCCCCCCGAAGACGAGAAGGAAGATCGTGAAGACGGCGGAATAGACCGCCAGGCCGCCTTTCCCGAACCGGCTCTCGACGTTCTTCGGGAAAACGGCCAGCGTGTAGAGGAGGATGATGAGCGCGGCGACGAGGACGAAGAGATAAAGGAAGAAATAGCGTTCGCTGTTGCCGGCGTAAACCGGCGAACTCCACTCCCAGCCGATGGTGTAGCTGAGGGCATAGTAGATGAGGAACAGCGGCGTCGCGATGAGCAGGTCCTTGGCGAGGGGTTTCCGGAGGAGGAGCAGGATCCCTCCGGCCAGGAGCAGGGGGCCCACCAGGCCCAGATTGACGGCGTCCTGCCCGGCGAGCTGGCCCATGATGCCCGGGGCGGTCTTGTAGGTGACGACGCCCCGGATGAGCGGGCCCTGGACTGCGAGAAAGGCGAGGGCGATCCCGGCCCCCACGGCGGTCAGTCCGACGAAGACCCGTTCGAAGGAACTCCCGAAGGAGGCGTCGGTCGCGCTGCCCATTCTTTTCTCCTCTCCCGAACGAAGACGAGACCGTTCGATCGCCGTCGCGTCAGCGCGCGGCAGCAGGGCCGGCGGCTCAGGGCATGACGATGGCTTTGATGACGCCGTCGCGCCGGGCCGCGGCCGTCTCGTAGGCCTCGCGGGCGAGGTCGAGCCCGAAGAAGTGCGTGGCCAGGAAATCGACCTTGACCCGTCCGGCGTGGATCATGCCCACGGCCTTCTCCAGGCACCTGTTCTGGCGCCGGACGTTCTGGATGCGGATCTCCTTGCGCCGCACTTTGGATGTGTCGAAGAAGACCCGGGGCTCGAGCGGGATGCCGACGACGACGAGGGTCCCGCCGGGCTTGAGCAGGGTTACGGCCTGATCGAGCGCGGACTGCTCGCCGCAACATTCGAAGACGATGTCGAGGCCGGGAGATTCGTGGGCCAGGATCGAGCCGACGACGTCCTCGCGGTCGGGGTTCCCCGTCCAGTCCGCGCCGGCCGTCACGGCCGCCCTTTCCCGGGCCTCGATCTTCTCGGTCGCGTAGACCGCGCCCGCGCCATCCGCTTTCAGGGCCATCACGGTGCACAGTCCGATCGGCCCGGTCCCCAGGACGGCCGCGCTCTTCCCGCGCACCGAGCCGGCCAGCCCCGAGGCGTAGAGCGCGATCGAGAGCGGCTCGGCCAGCGCGCCCTGGACCGCCGTCATCCGCGACGGCAGGGGGACGCAGTTGCGCTCCGGGGCCAGGGTGAACTCGGCCATGCCGCCGGTGAGCTCGCCGTAGTGCCCGAGGAAAAGGAGTTTGCGGCAGGTGTGGGGCCGGCCCGTCCGGCACTGGTCGCAGTTGCCGCAGGAGACAGCCGGCTCGATGACGACCGTATCCCCGGGCTTGACCCGGGCGACCTTCCGCCCCACCTCGGTGACGACGCCGGCGCACTCATGACCCGGGATGAAGGGGTACTTGACCTTGTCGGCGCCGACGGAATCCGAGAGGTAATAGTGGAGATCGCTGCCGCAGACGCCGACGGCCTTGCTGCGGACGAGAACGTCGTCGTCCCGGGCGATCACCGGCGCCGGCGTCTCGCGGACCTCGATCGACCGGACGCCGGTGAGGAATGCGGCTCTCATGGTCTCCCTATTATAAAGCAGGTCGCCCGGAACGGAAAGAGCGCACGCCAGTCAGGGAGGTGATTTTGACACCGCTCCCCTCCGGGGCATATAGTCCCCTGAGACGACGTCCCCGAGGAGGAAATCATGAAGAAGAAACCTATCGTCCGTTCGCTCGTGATCGCGCTTCTGCTCGTATTCGTCACGCTCGAGACGGGCGCCCAGGAGAAGCCCGACCTCCAGATGGTCGACCGCATCCGCACCGAAGGACTGGCGAACTCGAAGATCACGGATTTTCTCATCTACCTCTGCGACGTCTATGCCCCGCGGCTGCCGGCCTCGCCTCAGTACGTCCAGGCCGGGGAGTGGGTGGTCGCCAAGGCCAAGGAGCTCGGACTGGCCAACGCCGCGATGGAGCCCTACGGGACGTTCGGCCGCAGCTGGGAGCTCCAGAAGTACTACGCGGCCATGACCGCCCCCCAGTACATGCCCATCATCGGCTATCCGAAGGCCTGGACGCCCGGCACGAACGGCGTCCTCAAGGGTCAGGCCGTCCTGATCACGGCCAAGACGGTCGCCGACCTCGACAAGTATAAGGGCAAGCTCAAGGACGCCATCGTCTTCACCCAGGGCGAACAGGACCTCCCGATCTCGTTCGACCCGATGGCCTCGCGCCTCCTGGAGACCGACCTGAATAAGCTCCTGCTGGCGCCCGAGCCTGGCGTCCGCCGTCCGATGACCCCCCAGATGCAGGACATGGCGGCCCGCCAGCAGCTCCAGCAGGCGATCGGCAAGTTCCTCAAGGCCGAAGGCGCCGGCGTCATCGTCGACTCCGGCCGGGGCAAGTTCGGTACGGTCTTTGTCTCGAGCGGCGGGTCACGCGTCAAGGGCGCGGAGATGCCCCTTCCGGCCATCGCCATCGCGACCGAGCATTACAACCGCATCGTCCGCATCCTCCAGAAGGACATCCCGGTGACCATGGAGGTCGAGGTCCAGGCCCGCTTCACGGCCGACGACCTGCCGGGTACCAACATCGTCGCAGAGCTGCCCGGTGTCGACAAGAAGCTCAAGTCGGAGATCGTCATGCTCGGCGGCCACTTCGACACCTGGCACTCCGGCACGGGGGCAACTGACGACGGGGCCGGCTGCGCCGTCGCCTTCGAGGCCATGCGCATCCTGAAGACGCTCGGCGTCCAGCCCCGGCGCACCATCCGGATGGCCCTCTGGGACGCCGAGGAGCAGGGCTTCGTCGGCTCGCGCGGCTACGTCGCCAATCATTTCTACGATCGGGCCAAGAAGGAGAAGAAGGCCGAATACGACAAGCTCGCGGCCTATTTCAACTTCGACAACGGCAGCGGCAAGATCCGCGGCATCTACGCCCAGAGCAACAGCGCCGTCGTGCCCATCTTCGAGGAATGGCTCAAGCCGATCCGCGACCTCGGCGCAGCGACCGTAACCTTGCGGAACACCGGCGGGACCGACCACCTGCCTTTCGACGCCGTCGGCCTGCCCGGCTTCCAGTTCATCCAGGACGACCTCGAGTACGACACGCTGACCCACCATTCCAACATGGACGTCTACGACCACCTGTCCCGGGGGGACCTCATGCAGGCGGCCACGGTCATGGCCTGGTTCGTCTACAATGCCGCCATGCGCGAGGAGAAGCTGCCCCGGAAATACTTCAACCCGGAGGCCCCGGCCCCGACGAGAGGCCGCAACTGAGGGCACTCCGGAGGTCGTGAGCGCCGGACGCTCTGTGCACCGAGCAGGAAGCCGCTAGAACGGGTTCTCCGTGGGATAGAGCAGGCCGGCCGGCCGGTTGAAGGCGATGTCCTCGACCCCCAGCATGCGCATGGCCGCCCAAAGCGTCTTCCCCGCGGGCGCGAAGGCGACGGCCGTGTGGTGGGGGTAGCGCTTCTCGATGAGCACGTGGCGGTAGAACCGGCCCATCTCCCGGATGCCGATGACGCCGATGCCGCCGAAGGACTTCGGATCGATGTCGAGGACCTCGCCCTCGGCCATGTAGGACCGCAGGACGGTGTCGGCGGTCGACTGGAGCCGGAAGATGGTGACGCCGCCCGTCCGGATGCGCCCTTCGAGCGTGCCCCGGGTGACGTTCGGGTCCTTCCCGGGCTCCATCAGCCGGTGCATGATGAGCTGGTAGCGCATCGCCGGGTCGAACAGGCAAGGTGCCGGCGTGTTGCCGCAGTGGAAGCCCATGAACAGGTCGGTGGGCTTGTAGCCCTTCATGGCTTTCTTGGCCCCGGCGATCATGTCGTAGGGGACGGTGTTGTTGATGTCCAGGATGGTCGTCGGCAGCTCCGTCGCACAGGTGCAAATGTACTCGCTCAGGGCGCCGTAGATATCGACCTCGCAGGCGACGGGAATGCCGCGCGAGGCCAGGCGCGAGTTGACGTAGCAGGGGACGAAGCCGAAGTAGCTCTCGAAGGCCGGCCAGCACTTGTCGGCGAAGACGCCGTACTGCGACGCCCCCAGGTTCGCCTCCATGAACTTGAGCAGGGCCACTTCGAATCGGGCCAGCTTGTTCAGGATGTCGGGGTAGGTGTTCCCGGCCCCGAGCTCCTTGGCCATGTCGGCGGCGACCGCCTTGACCTTGGGGTCGCCCTCGGCCTTGAGGAAAATGTCGTAGAGGTCGAGCTCGCTGTTCTCCATGATCTCGACGCCGAGGTCGTAGAGGGGCTTGATCGGCGCGTTGCAGGCCAGGAAGTCCTGGGGCCGCGGCCCGAAGGAGAAGATCTTGAGCTTTTTCAACCCCAGGACGATGCGGGCGACGGGCACGAACCCGGCGACCATCCCGGCGATCTCCTCGGCCGTGCCGACGGGGTATTCGGGGACGTGGGGCCGGAGGCGGCGCAGGCCCATGTTGTAGGAGTTGTTGAGCAGGCCGCAGTAGGCGTCGCCCCGCCCGTCGACGAGGTCTTTGCCGGTCTCCTCGGCGGCCGCCGCGACCATGACCGGCCCGTCGAACTTCTGGGCCAGGATGGTCGTCGGGCCTTCCGGCCCGAAATTGCCCAGGTAGATGACCAGCGCGTTGACGGCCTTGGCCTTGAGCTCCTCGAGCGCCTGGAGCGCGTCCTTCTCGTTCTCGACGACGGTCGGGATCCTGACGATCGCGAGGCCGGCCTTGCGGCACTCCGCGGCGACGCGGAGAGAGCGCTTGCGGGAGAGCTCGATGGGGAAGCAGTCGCGGCTGACGGCGACGAGGCCGAGCCGGACCTTGGGGATGTTAGTCATTGTCCTTCTCCTTCTTTTGACCGTACGTGGCGTCCGGGCCGTGTTTTCTGCGGAAGTGCTTTTCCTGCAGGGGGCGGTCGAGGGGCGAGAGGCGCGGAACGAGGATCATCGACCCGTAGGCCATCTTGGCCACCCGCTCGAGGACGAGGGCCGTTTCGACGGCTTCGGCCGGGTTCCGGCCCCAGGCGAACGGGCCGTGGCCGGCGACGAGGACGGCCGGGAGCTCGAGCGGGTCGAGGCCCGCGAAGCGTTCGACGATAACCTTGCCGGTATTCCGTTCGTAGTCCGCGGCGACTTCGGATTCGCCGAGAAGCCGGGTCAGCGGCACGGGGCCGTGGAACAGGTCGGCGTGGGTCGTCCCGAAGCAGGGGATCTCGCGGTGGGCCTGGGCGAACATCGTGGCGTATTCGCTGTGGGCGTGGGCGACGCCGCCGATCGCCGGAAAGGCCTTGTAGAGCTCGACGTGGGTCGGCGTGTCCGAGGAAGGTTTGAGCCAGCCCTCGACCACGCGTCCCTCGAGGTCGACCAGGACGATGTCGTCGGCCTTCAGGTCGCCGTAGGGGACGCCGCTCGGCTTGATGGCGACGATGCCGCGGCGGCGGTCGATGCCGCTGACGTTGCCGAAGGTCAGGATGATCAGGCCGGACTTCGCCAGCTCCATGTTGGCTTTGTAGACGGTTTCCTTCAGCTCGGGAAGCATGGTTATCGGCTCCTCTGGCGGTCCTTGAGGGCGAGGAGGTCCTTCATGACGTGGTGGAGGTTCCCCGTCCAGGTCTTCGTGCCGAAGGCGTCGTGGAGCTCCCGGTAGAGGGCGTAGAGCTCGAGGTAGACCTTGTGGCGGGCGCCGTTCGGCTTGTAGGCCGTCCGCTTGACTCCGCCCATGGCGGCCTGGGCTTCGGCGAAAGTCCCGTGCCCGCCGCCTTTGCGGCCGGCGGCCACGGCCCCGGCCATGGCCGCGCCGAGGGCGCAGGTCTGGCGCCGAGCGGGCGACCTTCATCTCGCGGCCGGTGACGTCGGCGTAGATCTGCATGACGAGAGGGTTCTTCTCGGCGATGCCGCCGCAATTGACGACGTCGTCGATCTTCACGCCGTATTCCTCGAATCGCCGGATGATGGTCAGCGCGCCGAAGGCGGTGGCCTCGATGAGGGCCCGGTAGATCTCCTCGGGCCTCGTGTGCAGGGTCAGGCCGACGAGAAGGCCGGTCAGGCGCTGGTCGACGAGGATCGTCCGGTTGCCGTTGTGCCAGTCGAGGGCGAGGAGCCCGGACTCGCCGGGCGCGAGGGCGGCGGCCTTGCGGGTCAGCGCGGCGTGGGAGCCCTTCTTCGGCCCGCCGGGCTCGATCTCGTTGACGAACCAGTTGAAGATGTCGCCGACGGCGGACTGCCCGGCCTCGAGGCCGAGGTAGCCCGGCAGGACCGAGCCGTCGACGATGCCGCAGAGGCCGGGGACGTCGGGGAGCTTCTTCGACGGCCGGCCAGACGCAGATGTCGCAGGTGCTCGTGCCGATGATCTTGACGAAGCGGCCGGGCTCGACGCCCGAGCCGACGCCGCCGAGGTGGGCGTCGAAGGCGCCGACGGCGACGGCGATCCCGGAGCGCAGGCCGAGCTTCTTGGCCCAGTCCTGCGTCAGCCCGCCGGCGGGGACGTCGGACGTGTAGGTCTTGGCGTAGAGGCGGTCGCGGAGCTCGCCGAGGCGCGGGTCGAGCTTGGCCAGGAACGCTTGCGCCGGGCAGGCCGCCCCAGCGGTCGTTGAACATGGCCTTGTGGCCGGCGGCGCAGCGGCTCCGCTTCATCTTCAGCGGATCGGCGATCCCGGTGAGAAGGCCGGGGATGTAGTCGGCGCACTCGACCCAGGAAAAGGCGGCCGAGACGACCTTCGGGTCCGTCCGCAGGCAGTGGAGGATCTTGCTCCAGAACCACTCGGAGGAATAGGTCCCGCCGCACTTGGCCAGATACTCGGGGTGCTCGGCCGCGGCGAGGGCGGTGATCTCCGCGGCTTCGGCGTGTCCCGTGTGGTCCTTCCAGAGCCAGGCGTGGGCGTTCGGGTTCTTCTTGAACTCCTTGTAGAGGGCGAGCGGCTTGCCGGCCCGGTCGACGGGGAGTGGGGTCGAACCCGTCGTGTCGACGCCGATGCCGACGACGGAGGCGGGATCGAAGCCTTTGACCTTCTTCTTCGCCTCGGCCAGGGCCGCGGGCACGGCCGTCTCGATACCGAGGATCCAGTCGGCCGGATTCTGGCGGGCCAGGTTGGTGTCCTTGGGATCGAGGAGGATGCCGGCCTGGCCGCTCGGGTAGGCGAAGATGGCCGTGCCGACCTCGTCGCCGTTCGCCGACGTCGACGACGAGGGCCCGGACGGAGTTTGTGCCGAAATCGAGGCCGAGGGCGTACTTGCGGTTGGTCATGAGCTCATTATACTCAGGGCGAGAGCAGGGGCAACCCTTAAGCGAGTGCCGCCGGGGCAACCGCCGGAGAGGGGCACATACAGCTTCGGTACGTGTCCCCATTCCCGGCGCGCCCATCCTTCGTGTGCTTTGCGGCTTCCTCGGGAAACGGCCTTGAAATATAATGTTCCGGACCGAGTCCCGATCCGGGAGGAGCCATGAACAGCCACAATTCCGTCCGTAAGCTTGCGTCTGCGGCCATCCTTCTCGTTCTCGCGCTCGCGGCCACAGCAGGACAGCCGCCCGCCGCGACGGGCAAGTACACCGAAGACCTGCTCAAGGGATTCAAAGCCCGGGCGCTCGGCCCCTACCGGGCCGGGTCGTGGGTGACGTCGCTTCGCCGTGCCGGACGCGCCGGCCCGCGACCACCTCTACACGCTCTATGTCGGGACGCGGAACGGCGGGGTGTGGAAGACCGTGAACGCCGGCACGACCTTCGAACCGGTCTTCGACGCCCAGCCCAAGCTCTCGATCGGCGACGTCGCCGTGGCCCCGTCGGACCCGAACATCGTCTGGGTCGGAACGGGCGAGCCCTACTGCGCCCGGAGCTCGAATTCCGGCGACGGCGTCTGGAAGTCGACCGACGCGGGCAAGACCTGGACGAACATGGGCCTGGGGGACACGCATCACATCGCCCGGGTCGTCATCCATCCGACGGACCCGAACGTCGTTTACGTCGCGGCCATGGGCCACCTCTTCTCCGAGAACGCCGAGCGCGGCGTCTTCAAGACGACCGACGGCGGAAAGAGCTGGAAGAAAGTCCTCTACATCGACGACAGGATCGGCGCCGTCGACCTGACCCTGGTCAAGTCGGCCCCGGACACGCTGTACGCTGCGATGTATGAGAAAGAGCGCCGGCCTTGGACCTACAGCCTCGGCGGCCCCGGGAGCGCCATCCACAAGACGGCCGACGGCGGGAAGACGTGGACGCGCCTCGCGGGCGGCTTGCCGACGGGCCGGATCGGCCGTATCGGGCTCGACGTCTTTCAGAAGGACCCGAACGTCCTCTACGCGGTCGTCGAGAACGTCAATCCGCGGCCGGCGACGGCCCAGGAGATCGAGCAGGACAAGCGCCGCGGGGTCGAGCCGGCGCCGCGGACCATGGGCAACGAGGTCTACCGTTCGGACGACGGCGGCGCGACCTGGCGCAAGGTCAACGCCGGCTACGAGGCCGCCCTCGACAAGGCGCCGTACTCCTTCAACCAGCTGAGGATCGATCCGGCCGACAAGGAGACCGTCTACATCACCGGGCAGTCCCTCGCCTCGACGAACGACGGCGGCAAGACCTGGAAAGGGCTCGGCTGGCCGTCCGACGGCGTCATGCCCCGGGCCTTCGGCGACTGGCGGACGATGTGGATCGACCCGCTCGACCCGAACCGCCTGATCTTCGGCTCGGACGGCGGCGTCAATGTGTCGTACGACCGGGGCAAGACGAGCCATCACGCCTACAACCTGCCGCTGACGGAGTGGTACGCCGTGGGCGTGGACATGGAGGATCCTTACAACATCTACGGCGGCCTCCAGGACCACGACTCGTGGAAGGGGCCCTCGAACGGGTGGGCGGGCGAGATCGGGCCGGCCGACTGGGTGACGGTCGGCGAGGGCGACGGCATGTACAACTGCGTCGATCCGACCGACTGCGCGCTGGCTCTACAACAACCGCGAGATGGGCGCGATGTGGCGCTTCGACCAGAAGACGGGCGTCCAGACGCAGATCACGCCGAGGCGCGAGGAAAGGTCAGAAGCCGTTGCGCTTCAACTGGACGCCGCCGGTCGCGCTTTCGCCGCACAACCCGGCCATCGTCTACACCGGGGCCCAGGTCGTCTTCCGCTCGCTCGACCGCGGCGATCATTGGCAGGAGATCAGTCCCGACCTGACGACGGACGAGGACGCGAAACAGCACGGGGAGAGCTACATCTCCTATTGCACGATCACCACGTTGGCCGAGTCGCCGGTCGCGCCCGGGGTCATCTGGGCGGGGACGGACGACGGCAAGGTCCAGGTGACGAAGGACGGCGGGGCGACCTGGCTCGACCGGACGGCGAAGCTGGCGACGGCGGGCGGGCCGGCGAACTTCTGGACGAGCCGGGTGTTCCCCTCGCCTCACGCGGCGGGCACGGCCTTCGTGACCAAGACGGGGTGGCGGCTCGACGACTACCGGCCGTCCATCCACAGGACGACCGATTACGGCGAGACCTGGACGTCGATCGCCGGGAACCTGCCGAACGGCAAGCCCATCAACGTGGTCGTCCAGGACCGGAAGAACCCCGACCTGCTGTTCGTGGGGACGGAGTGGGGCGTCTACGTCACGCTCGACGGCGGGAAGACCTGGCTGCCGTTCAAGGCGGGCATGCCGTCGGTCAAGATAACGGACTTGGTCATCCATCCGAGAGAGAACGACCTGGTCGTGGCGACCTACGGGCGGGGCGCTTACGTCGTGGATGTCACGGCGCTTCAGGGGATGACGGCGGCGGCCCTCGACGAGGACGTCCACCTCTTCGACATCGAGCCGAGGACGCAAAGGGTGACCTACGCGCTCGGGAACTATCAGCTCCTGGGGGACAGCCACCTGTTCACCCCGAACGAGCCGAACGCGGTCGTCGTCAACTACTGGCTCAAGGCAAAAGCGGACGGGGCGGTCAAGATCAGTGTGACGGACGCGTCGGGAGCCGTGCTGGCCGAGCTTACGGGCAAGGGCGAGGCGGGGCTGAACACGGTCAGCTGGGGGATGCGGGCCCAGCGGCCGGTTGCGGGCGGGCAGAGGCCCGAAGGCTGGGGCGGCGGGCGCCTGGTCGAGCCGGGCGAATACACGGTGACGCTCGAAGCGGCGGGAAAGAAGATCGCCAAGAAGGCCGTCATCCGCTACCGCCAGGGCTGGACGGTCGGCCCGACGCCCATCGTCATCCACTAAATAGGGGGACATGATACCCATTTCCCATTTAATAATGTTAGGATATCTCCGGTAAAAATAGGGAAATGGGTATCTGTCCCCCATTTCTAAAGGAGGCCGAAATGGAGAGGAAGAACGCGGCGGGAGCGCTCGGACTGGCGCTTCTCGCGACTCTCATGCTGACCTGCACCCGGGCGCCCAAGGCGGACTATCCGGCCGCGCCCGTGCCCTTCACCGACGTCCACCTGACGGACGCCTTCTGGGCGCCGCGCCTGGAGACGAACCGGACCGTGACCATCCCCCACATCTTTAAACAGAGCGAGGAGACGGGCCGGGTCAAGAACTTCGAGCTGGCCGCGACCGCGCTCGAAGGAGCCACGGACGGCAAGTACTGCAGCCGCTTCCCCTTCGACGATTCCGACGTCTACAAGATCGTCGAGGCGGCCTCCTACGCGCTCGCGACGCATCCCGATCCCGAGCTCGAAAAATACGTCGACGGGCTCATCGCCAAGATCGCGGCGGCCCAGGAGCCGGACGGCTACCTCTACGCCGCCCGCACCATCGGCGGCCCGCCGCCCCAGCCCTGGCTCGGCAAGGAGCGCTGGGCGCACCTCTACATGAGCCACGAGCTCTATAACCTCGGGCACCTCTACGAGGCCGCCGCCGCGCACTACCAGGCGACCGGCCGGAGGAACCTCCTCGACATCGCCGTCAAGAGCGCCAACCTCGTTTCCAGGGAGTTCGGTCCCGGCAAGCGCACCAATCCCCCCGGCCACGAGGAGATCGAGATCGGCCTGGTCAAGCTCTACCGGGCCACCGGCACGCGCAAATACCTCGACCTGGCCAAGTTCTTCATCGACGCCCGCGGCCGGACCGAAGGGCGGATCCCGTTCGTCGAGGACCCCCGCGAAGGCAAGGAGCAGCTCCTCTACGGCGAATACGCCCAGGACCACAAGCCCTTCGTCGAGCAGACCGAGGCCGTCGGACACGCCGTCCGGGCCGGGTATCTCTACGCCGGGGCGGCCGACGTCGCCGCCCTGACCGGCGACGCCGCCTACATCGCCGCCCTCGAGAAGATCTGGGCCGACATGGCCGGCACGAAGCTCTACATCACCGGCGGCATCGGGGCGGCCGGCGGCTGGGAGGGCTACGGCCCGGCCTACCGCCTGCCCAACGCCAGCGCCTACGCCGAGACCTGCGCCAACATCGCCACCTTCCTCTGGAACACCCGGATGCAGCGCCTGGGGCTCGACGCCAAGTACGCCGACGTCATGGAGCGCATCCTCTACAACGGCGTTCTGTCCGGCATCTCGCTCTCCGGCGACCTGTTCTTCTATCCCAACCCCCTGGCTTCGTTCGGCCAGCACGAGCGGGTGCCCTGGTTCAGCTGCGCCTGCTGCCCGCCGAACGTCGCCCGCATCCTGACCTCGGTGCCGGGATACTTCTACGCCGCGACGGCCGACCGGGTCTACGTCAACCTCTTCGCCCAGGGAACGGGCCGGATGCGGGCCGGCGGGACCGACCTCGAGCTCGTCCAGACGACCGAGTACCCCTGGAAGGGCGACATCAAGATCGAGGTCAGGCCGAAGAAGGACGCCGCGTTCACGCTCGCGGTCCGCATCCCCGGCTGGGCCTTGAACCGGCCCGTGCCGACCGATCTCTACACCTACACAGAGCCGGCCGAGGGCGCGCCGTCGCTCCGGGTCAACGGCGAGCCGGTCGCCCTGGCCCTCGACAAGGGCTATGCTGTCGTTACGAGGACCTGGAAGGCCGGCGACGTGGTCGAGCTCTCGCTGCCCATGCCCGTGCGCCGGGTCGTCGCCCACGACGCCGTCGAGGCCGACCGCGGACGCGTCGCCGTCGAGCGCGGTCCGCTCGTCTACTGCGCGGAATGGGCCGACAACGACGGCCGCGTCTCGAACCTCGTGCTTCCGGACGGCGCCGCTCTCGCCGCCGAGATGAGGCCCGACCTCCTCGGCGGGGTCGTCGTCGTCACGGGCGAGGCCGAAGCGGTGAGCGAGAAGGCGGGGAAGACCGTCGCCGAGAAGAAGCCGGTCACGCTCATCCCGTATTACGCCTGGGCCAACCGGGGCAAGGGTGAGATGGCCGTCTGGCTGGCCCGCGAGGCCTCGAAGGCCCGCGTCGCCCGCGAGCCGGGGCTCTCGGCCAAGGCCGCGGTCACGGCCTCGGAGCGGGCGGTCAATCCGAGCCGGGCCAACGACCAGTTCGAGCCCGAGAGCTCGGACGACGCCGCGGGCTACATGCACTGGTGGCCGAAGAAGGGGACCGCGGAGTGGATCGAGTACGCGTTCGACGCGCCCGTCCGCGTGTCCGAAGCCTCCGTCTACTGGTTCGACGACACGGGCGGCGGCGGGTGCCGCGTCCCGGCCTCCTGGCGCGTCCTCTACAAGTCGGGGGAGGAGTGGCTCCCGGTCAAGGCCGCCGGCGCGTACGGCGTCGCCAAGGACGCCTGGAACGCCGTCGCGTTCGCGCCCGTCAGGACGACGGCCCTGCGCCTCGAGATCCAGCTTCAGCCGGACTGGTCGGCCGGCGTCCACGAGTGGAAGGTCAAATAGCCGGGATCAAGATATTTCGCGGGCCCGGGCAGGAATGAGAGCAATTCTGCCTGCGGAACCAGAAAAACAGCTGTATTCTCCATGGAATCCTTGACAAGATGCACAAATGTACATATATTTAAAATGAGATAACAATGGGATCCGAAGAAGGCTCTGATTTCGGCGAGGGAAGGCGGTGGGAGGTCGTTCCCATCCCGCCGGGCAAGACCCGTATCACGATCCGTCTCGATAATGAGATCCTCGATTGGTTTCGAAGTCAGGTCGATGCTCGAGGCGGCGGCAGTTACCAGGCCATGATCAACGATGCCCTCAAGGACCATGTCCGGCGGGGAGGAGAAGCTCTGGAGCCCTTTCTGAGGCGGATCATCCGGGAGGAGTTGAGCAGCCGGGATCCGCGGGCTTCGCTCTTCTCCATTCCGCCCGGCCGGCTATGATCGAGGGCCGCGCTCAGACGCGGAAGTGCCCGGCTTCGAGGAGCTTGAAGAAGGCGCGGGCACAGGCGTCGATGTCGTTGGCCGCGTCGTGGGCCCCTTCGTAGGAGAAAGCCGAAGACGTACGTGTGCAGCTCCTCGAGGGTCGGCCACTTGAGTCCCCACCCGCCCGGACGGGGAAGGCCGACGAGCTCCGTCGTCTCCTTCATCGTGCAGATCGCGGGCGCCTCCAGGAACCGGAGGGGCTTGCGCAGGCGGACGAGCTCGCCCCCGACGACGCCGCGGTCGTAGTCGAAGTTGTGGGCGACGAGCGTCGTCCCGGGGCTGTCCACTTCGGCCAGGAACTCGTCGAGGACCTCGGCCAAGTCCCGGCCGTCGCGGCGGGCGCGCTCGTCCGTGATGCCGTGGATCCTGGTCGCGTCGGCGGGGACCTTGAATCCCACCGGTTTGACGAGGTGGCACTGCGAGTCCTCGGCGTTCCCCCGGGCGTCGTAGCGGGCCCAGGCGATCTGGACGAGGCGCGGCCAGTCGTCGACGTTGTCGGTCGAAAAACAGCGGCTCCGGGGGAGCCCCGTGGTCTCGCAGTCGAAGAACAGCAGTTTCGATGCCGGCATGTCCGGGCCTTCCTTTACTCCAAGTCATAGGGTTACCCGGTCCGGGGCCCCGTGTCAAGACGGAATGAAGCGCGGGCATGTGCTCCCGAGGCGTTGACACGCGGCGGAAGCCAAGATACATTCTTCCTTGCCGTCCACGGCTTGACGGCGGGTCCTGCGCCGCCGCGGGCCGTCCGGACGGGAAGGAGCCATGATGAATATCCCCCGTAATCCTGTCGCGCACGGCTTGACCGTGCTGCTCGCCGGCCTAACGGTAATCGCGTTCGTTTCGTGTAAGGCCAAGGCGCCCCAGCCCGAAGACGAGCTGGCCGGCGTCACGCAGTTCGTCGCCAACGGCTCCTTCGAGGAGATGGACGGCGAGAGGCCGAAGGGATGGACATCCCGGAGATGGCAGCGGGAAAGCGACGCGGTGTTCTCCGTCGAGCCGTCCGGGAGAACGGGCAGCCGGAGCGTCGCCATCTCTTCCGAGAAGGGGGCCGATGCTTCGTGGATCGCCGCCGTCCCCATCAAGCCCTATTCGCGATATCGGCTCAGCGGCTGGATCAAGACGGAGAGTCTCGTCCCCGGTGCGAGCCGGGGCGCTCAAATCAACATCAACGGCGAGGGCGAGTGGCGGACGCCGCCGGTCACGGGGACGCAGGACTGGACCCGGGTCGAGGTCGAGTTCGACGCCGGCGCCAACGACGCCCTCGAGGTGACCTGTCTCTTCGGCGGCTGGGGCCGGGCGATGGGCAAGGCCTGGTTCGACGACGTCGAGCTCGTGCGGCTGTCGGGCAAAGAACTCGGCACGCCCGAGATCGTCATCGACGGCGCGAAGACCGGGAAGCCGATGTCCAAGTACATTTACGGCCAGTTCATCGAGCACCTGGGCCGCTGCATCTACCAGGGCGATCTGGGCCGAGATGCTCGAGGACCGCAAGTTCTTTTGGCCGGTTGGACAGGGCGAATCGCCGTGGAAGGCGATCGGCGCAGCCGCCGGGGTGGCCATGGACGCGGCCAAGCCGTTCACGGGCGGGCACACGCCGCGCGTCACTCTCGGCGGGAAGGGGCCGGGCGGCCTGGTCCAGGGCGACCTGGCGCTCGTCGAAAGAAAAGATTATGTGGGGCGCGTGGTCCTCGCGGGCGACGCGAGCGCCGCGCCGGTGACCGTGAGCCTCGTCTGGGGCGACGGGCCGGAGGCGCGGCAGTCCGTCACGGTCGACGCGATCGGCAGGGAATACAAAACTTTCCCCTTCGCTTTCAAGGCCGGCGCGACGACGGAAACGGCCCGGCTCGAGATCGCCTCGGCGGGGCGAGGCGCGTTCAAGGTCGGGACGGCGTCGATCATGCCGGCGGACAACGTCGACGGCTTCCGGCCCGACGTCCTGGCGCTCCTCAAGGAGCTCGATTCGCCGGTCTACCGCTGGCCGGGCGGCAACTTCGTCAGCGGCTACGACTGGCGCGACGGCATCGGCGATCGCGACCGGCGGCCGCCGCGCAAGAATCCGGCCTGGACGGGCGTCGAGCACAACGACGTCGGCATCCACGAATTCATGGATCTCGTGCCGGCACATCGGTTCCGAAGCCGTACATCGCGGTCAACAGCGGCCTGGGCGACGTCGTCATGGCCGCTCGAGGAGCTCGAATACGTCAACGGCGCGTCCGATTCGCCGATGGGAAAGCTCCGGACCGTCCAACGGCCACCCCGAGCCCTGGGGCGTCAAGTTCTGGTGCATCGGCAACGAGATGTACGGCGACTGGCAGCTCGGCCACATGCCGCTGGCCGACTATGTCCGGAAGCACAACGCAGTTCGCCGTGGCCATGAGGGCCATGGACCCGTCGATGCAGGTCGTCGCGGTCGGCGCGGTCGGGCGGTGGAGCGAGACCATGCTGGCCGAGGCCTCGAACCACATGGACCTCATCAGCGAGCACTTCTACGTCCAGCACAAGCCCGGGCTCCTCGGCCACGTCAACCTGGCGCCGGCCGAGATCCGGCGGATCGCCGAGGCCCACCGGAAATACCGCGCAGACCATCCCGACGCTCAAGATGAAGGACGTCCCGGTCGCCCTCGACGAGTGGAACTACTGGTACGGGCCCCATGTCTACGGCGAGCTCGGGACGCAGTATTTCCTCGAGGACGCGCTCGGCATCGCCGCCGGTCTCAACGAGTTCGCCCGTCAGAGCGACATCTACTTCATGGCCAACTATGCCCAGACGGTCAACGTCATCGGGGCCATCAAGACGTCGAAGACGGCGGCCGTGCTCGACACCACAGGCGTCATCCTGGCGCTCTACCGCAAGCACTTCGGAACGATCCCGGTCGCCGTCGGCGGAGTGCCCGAGCCGCTCGACGTCATGGCCTGCTGGAAGGACGATGCGAAGAACGTCCTGACGCTCGCGATCGTCAATCCGACGAAGAGGGCGGTGACCGTCAAGCTCGATGCGGGGACGATCGCCCTGCCCAAGACGGCGCGGCTCTTCCTCGTCGCCGGGGACGACCCGCGGGCCTGCAACGTACCGGGGAAGGACCCGCAGGTCGCGGTCCGCGAAACGCCCGCCGCGCCCTTCGGTAAAAAGCTGACCGTCCCCCCCATCAGCGTCAGTCTTTATGAGTTTGGGGTCGGACCAAACTAATATATAGAAAACAAAGAAATTAACATCGAAAAGTGCGAAATAAATGGGCCTTTTTCGATGTTTTCGGGCCCGAAAACATAATATTCGCCCTGAGTTCAACCAGTACGCAGGCTTGAATCGATTTTCTTGTTTTTGGGGCTAAAAACATCAAAATAGCCGCCTTTTCAGCCCAAAAAACAGCCGTAAATCGTTTTTAATCAGATGTTTTACCCTGGTCCGACCCCGTTCGAACAAATCGCAGGCGGCGGACGCGGCCGGAGGAGACGAGGAAGCCGTCGACGCGGCCGGCCCCGTCGCGCGTAAACTTGACGACGTTGCCCTCCGATTCGAAGGCGTCCGTGTAGACCGGCGCGAGCTCGAAGCGCTGGGCCGGCCGGAACCGGACCGTGAGCTTGCCGGCCTCGACGGACAGCGTGTAGGTCGTGTCGATCTCGTCGCTGTAGTAACGCCCGGCGTAGGCCTCGAGCTCGGCTGACTTCGGCGTGAAGGGCGCGACCGCCACCCACTCGCGCGGCTTCGACAGGCCGGCCGGTTCCGTCAGCTTGAGGGATATTCCGACCGGGCCGATCTCGAACGTCGCCCGCCCAGACCCGTCAGCCGCGGCGAAGACGGTCGCCGACAACGGAACGGCGGGGGCCCCGGCGACGCGCAGGGTCTTTCCGTCTTTGTCGAGCTCGACCTTCATGATGATCTCGGTCAGCAGTTCACGGTAGGTGCCGACGTACTTCTTGAGCGTCTCCGCGGGAACGGCCACAGCCACCGGCTTGGCCGGCTCCTTGAGCTTGCCGGCGAGGAAGATTTCCGCCATCTCGTGGGCCAGCCGGGACGGCCCCGACGCCGTCACGTTGCTCAGGACCGCGATCGAAAGGCGGGCCTCCGGGAAGCGGGCGAGGAACGTCTGGTATCCGGCCGTCGACCCGCCGTGGCTGACCTCGCGCACACCCTTGTACGCCGTCACGCTCAGGCCCTGGGCGTACTCGATCTCCGAGCCGTCGTTGAGCCGGCCGCGCGTCTCGAGCTGGTCGACGAGGGCCTGCCCCCCGATCCTCGGATTGTCGAGGTTCTCGTTCCAAACGAGCAGATCGCCGACCGTGGTCAGCAGGCCTCCGTTCCCGATGACGTTCGTGAACGACATGTTCGTATAGAAAGTCCCGTCTTCCCTCCGCCCGTAGGCCGTGGCCCGGTCGGCGACGACTTCGCGGAAGTCGTCGCGCCATTGGGTCCGCGTCATCCCCAGGGGCTTGAACAGCCGCTCCTGGCAGAACGCGTCCAAGCTTTGGCCCGAGACGCGCGCGACGACGACGCCGAGCAGCGTGTAACCGGTGTTGCAGTAGAGATACTCCGCTCCCGGCTCGAAGTTCAACTCCTTCATGCGTGCGACGAGCTCCAGGATCTCGTCGACCGTGTGGACGATGAGGCCCGTCGGCCGTCCGGCGAGGCTCATCAGCCCCCATTGGCTCCGTAGGCCGCTCGTGTGGTTGAGCAGGTGGCGGATGAGGATGGGCTTCCCGAAATCGGGCACCTCGGGGACGTGCTTGCGGACGGGATCGTCGAGCGAGAGCTTCCCGTCCTGGCACAGGAGGGCGATGGCCGCCGCCGTGAACTGCTTGGCCACGGAGCCCGATTCGAAGACCGTGTCCGGCCGCAGCCGGATCCCGTACTCGAGGTTGGCCATGCCGTAGGCCTTGACCAGGACGGGCTTGCCGTCGACCGCGACGCCGACGACGCAGCCCGGCGTGTCGCTGCGGTTCCAGCGCTCGAAAATGCGGTCGACCTTGGCCTCGGTCGAGAGCTCGGGTGGCTTGGGCGCTTGCGCCTGTTGCCGCCCCGCCGCCACGGACGTGATAGTCAGGGCGATGATCACAGCGATGATCAGCCGGTTCTCGCGGATGCTCATGGACGCCTCCTGCCGCCGGATTCCAGATCTGAAGAGCGCTGCTTACTTATATAATATTCCCTATCAGGATTGCACCCCGGTCGGAAGTTAATCGGGGTCGGACCAAACTAAGATATAGAAAACAAATAAAATAATATCAAAAAATGTGAAATAATCGGGCTTTTTTCAACGTTTTCGGGCCCGAAAACGTGAAATCCGCCCTGACTTCAAGCAGGATCCGGGCTCAGATGGATTTTCTTGTTTTTGGGGGCAAAAACATCAAAAAAGCCGCCTTTTCAGCCTAAAAATCAATCGTAAATCGTTTTTAATCAGATGGTTTACCTTGGTCTGACCCCGAATAACTTGACCCCGAATACTTGACCGGCCGGCTCAAAATGAAGATGATGAGCGCGAACGCCGGAAGGAGGAGCACCATGACCCGTCCATCCCCGAAAGCGAGCCGCGCCGGCCTCCTGGCCATCTCTCCTCGCCCTCTCCCTGGCCCTGACCGCGCTTCCCGCCCTCGCCCAGCAGAAGGTCCACGAGGAATACACCAAGAAGATCCGCGAGTTCACGACCGACCCGCACTTCGCCACCAAGTACGTCGACTCCCTGCCCTACGCCGAGGGCGTTCCCACGCCGCTCGAGGTCCTCGGCCACATCGCCGGCGCCCGCGACGTCCTGTCCTACACCGCCGACGTCTACAAGTACATGCGGGCCCTGGCCGCCGCGACGCCCCGGGTCAAGGTCTTCGACATCGGCAAGACCGAGGAGGGCCGCGACTGGATCCTCGTCGCCATCGCCGACGAGACAGACCATCCGCGACCTCGACAAATACAAAGCGATCAACGCCCGCCTGGCCGATCCCCGCAAGCTCTCGGACGCCGAAGCCAAGTCCCTCCTCGCCCAGGCCAAGCCGATCTACTGGGCCACCGGCGGCCTCCACTCCGGCGAGACGGGCTCCGTCGAGATGCTCATGGAGCTCGCCTACCGCATCGCCGTCGACGAGTCGCCCTTCGTCAAGGCCATCCGCGAGAACTCCATCACGCTCATCACGCCCGTCCTCGAGCCCGACGGCCGCGACAAGCAGGTCGACGTGGCCATGGCCAAGCGCAAGGACCCCAAGGCCAACGTCCCCAGCCGGCTCCTCTACTGGGGCAAGTACGTGTCGCACGACAACAACCGCGACAACCTCGGCCTGGCCCTCAAGCTGAGCCAACACGTCATGAAGGTCTTCTTCGACTTCCACCCCCTCGTCATGCACGACCTCCACGAGTCCATCTCCTACCTCTACATCTCGACGGGCACCGGCCCCTACAACGCCTGGCTCGACCCCATCACCATCGACGAGTGGAACCTCCTGGCCTACCGCGAGGTCGACGAGTTGACCAAGCCCGGCGTCCCCGGCGTCTGGACCCAGGGCTTCTACGACGGCTGGGCCCCCAACTACGCCTTCTACGCGGCCAACGGCCACAACGCCATCGGCCGCTTCTACGAGACCCAGGGCGTGAGCGACGGCTCGACCCGGGTCGTCTCGGCTTCGGCCGACCGGGCCTGGTTCCGGCCCAACCCGCCGCTCCGTTCGACCCTCTGGTCCCTCCGCAACAACGTCAACCTCCAGCAGAGCGGCATCCTCGTCGGGATGAACCACGTCGCCACGCTCAAGGACAAGTTCCTGGAGAACTTCTACCTCAAGGGCCAGCGATCCGTGGCCAAAGCCCGCGCCGAGGGCCCGGCCGCCTACGTCTTCCCCGGCGACGACCCGCGTCCCGGCCAGCAGGCCCGCCTGCTCAGGCAGCTCCAGGCCCAGGGCGTCGAGGTCCACCGGGCCGACAAAGCCTTCAAGGTCAAGGATACGGACTACCTGGCCGGGAGCTACGTCGTCCGCATGGACCAGCCCTATTCGCGCATGGCCGATCTGATGCTCGACCGCCAGTATTTCAACGTCAACGATCCATCGCCGTACGACGACGTCGGCTGGACGCTCGGCCCGCTCTACAACGCCCGGACCGTCCGGATCGAGGACGTCGCCGTCCTCGACGCGCCGATGACCCTGGTCGCGGGCCCCGTCGCCGCCCCCGGCGGCGTCGCCCGCCCCGCGAAAGGCCCCGTCCAAGCCTACCTCGTCAACCACAATGCCGACAACGTCCTGGCCACATTCCGGTACGCCCACAGGGACCTGAAGATCCAGGCGGCCGAGAAGGACTTCGAGCTCCAGGGCCGCAAGTTCCGGGCCGGCACGTTCGTCATCAAGCCCGGCGACAACCCCGCCGGCCTCGAGGCCGTCCTCGACGAAGCGTCGAAGACGCTCGGCTTCGTCGTCATCGCTTCACCCTCGCTCCCCGCCGTTCCCACCCACGAGGTGGGCACCCCGCGCGTCGCGGTCATGCACACCTGGCAGAACACCCAGAACGAGGGCTGGCTGCGGATCGCCCTCGACGATTGCGGCATCCCTTACGACTACATCTCGGTCCACGCCGTCCGCGACAACGCCAAGCTCCGCGACAAGTACGACGTCATCCTGTTCGGGCCCTCGTCCTCGGACCCGTTCAGCATCGTCAACGGCGTCACGGGCGACAAGCCCCTGCCCTGGAAGAAGACGGACCTGACCCCGAACATCGGCGTCCAGGACTCGACCGACGACATGCGCGGCGGCCTCGAGTTCGACGGCGTCCTGCACCTGCGCGATTTCGTCAGGGACGGCGGCGTCTTCATCACCATCGGCAACAGCTCGGCGCTCCCGATCCACTTCGGCCTGGCCCAGGGGTTGGCCATCCGCGACACATCGAAGCTCTGGGCCCGCGGCGGCGTCTACCAGGCGACCCTCGGCGACAGGACGAGCCCGCTCGCCTACGGCTACGACGACAAGGTCGGCATTTACTTCAGCCAGTCGCCCGTCTTCGCCTTGGGAGGGGCGGGCGGCCGCGCCAGGAGCATGACGCCTCCGGCCGGCGGTCCGGCGGGCCGGGTGTCGGGCCGCGGCAGCGCGTCCGATCCGGACATCATCCAGGGCCGCCCCCGCGACCTCGGACAGAAGACCATCGAGGAGTTCCGCAAGGCCGAGAAGGCCGCCGAGAAGGAAGAGGAAGAAGAGGGCCCGAGACCGGCGGCTCCCGCCGTCCGGCCCCGCGTCGTCCTGAGCTTCACCGGCAGCGCCGCCGATCTCCTCATCAGCGGCGGCCTGGCGGGCGGGGAGGAGCTGGCCGGCTCGCCGGCTCTCGTCGACGCGCTCGATCGGCAAGGGCCACGTCGTCCTGTTCAGCTTCAACCCGGCCTGGCGCAGCCAGACGCACGGCTCCTATTTCTTCATTTTCAACGCCTTGCTCAACTGGAAGGACCTCGGCGCGAAACCCAAATAAAGGCCGGAAGGAACGTTAGGGTCCGGGAATCCGTATATTCGGATGGTGACGTTCCATCCCTGAGGAGGCCCGCATGAAAAACCCGTTCCGCAAGATGATCACGCCCGTCCTGGCACTGGCCTGCCTGGCCGCTTTGGCCCTGCCGCTGGCCGCCCAGACCGTCGCGCCGGCCGCGGCCCAGGACAAGCCCGTCGACATGAAGAAGCTCATCGCCGAGATCGTGGGCGATTACGAATTCGCGCTCCAGGGCCAGATCCTGCTCGTGACTTTCAGCGAGCAGGACGGCAAGCTCTTCGGCGCCCCTCCCGGCGAGACGCCCGAGGAGATCTATCCCGTCGAAGGCAAGCCGCTCTGCTTCGACGTCACCTTGGCGGACTCCGGCGACTACTACGAGCTCCAGTTCGTCCGCAACGACAAGGGCGTCATCGACAAGTGCGTCATGTCCGTCCAGGGCATGGTCGTCGAGGGGGCCAAGGTCATCAAGTAGGCGCCCGCCGCCGTCCGCTTCCTTGACAGGTCGCCTCCCGAGGACTATCATTTTTCCCCGGCGCGAGGGGGATTCGCGGTGAGGGAGAGAGTCGAGGAGCACCCGTGTTCAGAACATCCGATCTGAAGAAGGGGGACGTCGTCAAGATCGACGGCGACCCCCACATCGTCGAGACGATCAAGGTCCAGAAGCCGTCCGCGCGCGGCGCCGTGACCATCTATAAGATCCGCTTCCGCAACCTGCAGTCGAAGCGCAAGACCGACCAGGCGCTCCACGGCGACGACATGTTCGACGAAGCCGACTTCGAGCGCCGGCCGGTCCAGTATCTCTACGGCGACGCGGCGAGCATCACCTTCATGGATCTCCAGGACTACGGCCAGTTCACGCTCACGAAAGAGGAGATCGAGGACGAATGGCCCTATCTCACCGAGGGGCTCGAAGGGCTCATCGCCATCTCCTCCGAGGGCCGGGTCTTGGGACTCCAGATCCCGACCTTCATCAACCTCGAGATCGTCGAGACCATTCCGTCCGTCAAGGGCGGGTCGGTGACGGCCAGGGCCAAGCCGGCGACACTGTCGACGGGTCTCGTCGTCCAGGTCCCCGAATACATGGCCGTCGGGGAAATCATCCGGGTCGACACGCGCACGGGCGAATACGCCTCGAAGGCCTAGGGAGCCTGTCCCCGGAAAGGGCCGTCCCTTTGCCGAGAACGATGAACAGAGGCTACGCCTACCCCGACCGCATCGAGCCGCCCGACGAAGGGCTCACGCTCGCGGCCTTCTATTCCACCCGCTATCCTCACTCGACCGAGGCGGAGTGGCGGCGGAGGATCGAGGCCGGCCAGGTCCTCCGGAACGGACTCGAGGCCTCTCCCGACGACCTCCTCGTCCGGGGCGACGCCCTCCTCTATCACCGCCTGCCGTGGGACGAGCCCGACGCGCCGCGGGAATTCGTGGCGCTCTACGAGGACGAGGACGTCCTCGTCCTGGCGAAGCCCTCGGGCCTGCCCGTCCTTCCCGGCGGCTTCTTCCTGGAGAACACTCTGCTCCACTTGGTCCGCGAGCGCTACGGCGCCGTCTGCTCGCCGCTCCACCGGCTCGGCCGCGGCACGTCCGGAGCCATCCTCTTCACGCGCAACCGCCCGGCCGCCCGCTTCCTGGCGACGGCCATGTTCGAGCGCCGCATCCTCAAGGTCTACCTGGCCCTGGCTGCGGGGACGGGGATGCCGGACGCGTTCACGGTCGACGCGCCGATCGGGCCGGTCCCGCACTCGCTGCCGGCGACCGTCAACGCCTACCGCCCCGGTCCCGGCGGCCGGGCGTCGACGAGCCATGTCCGCGTCGTGCGCCGGCTTCCGGAACGGAACGCCAGCGTCCTCGAAGTGACCATCCCCACAGGTCGCCCGCACCAGATCCGGATCCACTTGGCCTTCGCGGGGTATCCGCTCGTCGGCGATCCGCTCTATCAGGTCGGGCGGTCTTCCGCGCGCCGACGGTGTCGACGACGAGATCGCGACGACCCCGGGCGCCACGGGCTATCTTCTCCACTCCTGGAAGATCCGCTTTCCCCATCCGTCGCGCGCCGAAGAGGTCGAGGTGGTCAGCCCGCCCCCGGACTGCCTCTGTCCGTCCTGACCGCTGACGGGCGCCCCGGATCAGGACGGGCGCTTGAAGCGCAACACGCACTCGCTCGCCCGAAAGCCCTCGTTCTTGTACTCGATCTCCAGGCTCCAGCCGGCGGCCCGGGCCCGGTCCTTCCAGATCGTCTCGAAGATCCGTGTAAAGTCCTCGAAGGGGATCTGCTGGCGGAGGTGGGCCGAGGCCTTATAGAGCCCGAAGAAATAGGTCGACATCCGGACCACGGCCGCCGCGTCGTCGAGCGTCTCCAGCGTGACCGTGTTGCCTCGCAGGTTGGCCTGCTCCCAGCAGGCATAGAGGATGAAGGCCTTGCGGGGCTCGACGAAGGGAACCCAGGTTTTCGCGGCTAGAAAATACCCGTTCCCGTCCTTGAAGAAATCGAAGGCGAAGTCCCGGCCCTTGAGGGCCGCGAGCTCGTTGAACACCCGGACCTCGCGCGACCAGCCCGTCTCCTCGCGGATGTGGGCCTTGGTCGCCTCGTCGACGTCGGGAAACGTCGAGGCCGGGAGCGGCCCGGTCTTGTCGAGCCGGATGTTGATGGCTTCGAGATGACGGAAGTACCAGGCGCCGCCCTCGACGAGGAAGGTCAGGCAGTAGCTCGCCGTCCGGCCGTCGAAAGTGAGCGGGATGAGGAAGTGGACGTGCTCGCCCACGCGGTGTACTTCGGGCGCCCTGTCCCATTCCGCCCAGGTTGCCTTGTCGCGCATCTCCTTGAGCCAGCCCAGGATCGGCGCCCGCAGCTCCTCGTAATAGGGGCGGACCTTTTCCGACGGCAGGCCGCCCGTTTTCATGGCCGCGACGAACTCTTTCCATACGGCCAGGTCATCCGCCGCGGGCCGCGGTAAAGCCGGCCCGGCCGAAACCGCGCCCAAAGCGATCAGGAAAAGTGCTAGTGTCGTGACCGACCGGCGGCAAAGCGCGCTCATGGGATCCTCCCCGAGGCCCCGCCGGGCCGTCCGGCCCGATCGGGGCTATTTGATCTTTTTGGCGCTGAAGGTGCGCCCCTCGTAGTAGAGCTCCAGGCGGACGACCGCGCCGGCGTCGTCCCTGAAGAACGTCAGCTCGCGGCCGCCGGGGCGGAAAAATTCCGTCGGGCTCCAGGGCTGGTAGACGACCTCGGCCTGGCCCGGCGATTTGACGCGCAGCTTGCCCTCCGAGACCGCGACGGCGACCGTAGCGCCCGGTTCGAGCTCGTATTCACCGGCGAAGGCTTCCAGGTCCTTGGCGCCGATCTCCACGGCCGTCCGCGCCACCGGCGGCTTGAACCGGGCCACGGGCCACTTCGGTTCCAAGGCGTAAGGGCCGAGGTCGTCGACGCTGAACGAGGTGTTGCAGAGGACGACGACGCCCGCCTTTTTCGCGGGGTCGAACCCGGCGAACGACCGGTAGCCGCCGGTGCCGCCGTTGTGCCAGACGATCTCCGTCCCGTATCTTCGCCAGACGTGCCAGCCCAGGCCGATGGTCAGGTCGGGCGTGCCGGTCGGGCGCTCATCCTTCCGCATCAGGTCGAAGGCCGCGCGCAGGGGCGTGTCGCGCAAGCCCATGGCCGCCGTCAGGAACTTGAGCATGTCCCGGGCCGTCGAGCGCAGGGCGCCGGCCGGGGCGAGCACGTCGAAGTTCCAGTTCTTGACCGGGCTCAGGTTGGGGCCGCTGCCGGTCGCGAGACGGGCTTTCAAGCGCTCGGGCAGAACGATCGCGGTATCGGCCATGCCCAACGGCTCGAGGACCCTCTTCCTGACGAGCTCCTCATAGCCCATCCCGGCCTTGAGGGCCAGGGCGTGGCCCAGCAGGCCGACGCCGAGATTGGAGTATTCGTACTTCTCGCCGACGGCCCGGGCGAGCTCGCAGCGGGCCAGGAACTCGTACAGCCGGTCGGCACCGTAATCGACGTACGGATCGGCCCCGTCGGCCGGCTTGAGATTGTCGGGCATGCGCGGCAGCCCCGAGACCTGGTTCGAGAGATCGCGCAGGGTGATCCTCTTGCCGTCCCGCTCCGGCACTTTGACTGTCGCCGGCAGGAACCTGGCCACCGGATCGTCGAGCCCGACCTCGCCCCGCACGACCATGTCGGCCAGGACGAGGGAGGTGAAGACCTTGGTGATGGAGCCGATCTCGTAGACCGTGTCGGCGCCGGGGAGGACGGCGCCGCCGGGGGCCGTGGCCCCCGAGGCGAGAAAGCGCTCGCCCGTCGCGTCCACCAGCCCGACGACGATGCCGACGGCCTTGCGGTTCTCGCCCGTCCGGTTGAGCAGGAGCTTCTCGAGTTCGCCGGGGTCCTGAGCGCGCGCGACGGCGGCGGCGAGGAGGATCAGCCCGGCGGCGATCATCCGGATGTTCTTCATGTTCCAGCCTTTCTCAGGGACCGCGAGGGGCCCCGTTCTTTTCAGACCTGCCAATCCTTCATGACCTGGGCGAAGCAGGAGAGCCCGCTGGGGATGCAGGCGCCGTAGCCGTGGCCCGGGAAGGTCCAGGCGCCGGACAGGTAGAGGTTCTTGACAGGGGTTTTCTGGGGGAAACGCCTCTGGCCCGAGTTGTCGACGGTCTGGTCCCAGCCGTAGATCGCCCCGCGCGGGTTCGAGGTGAAGCGGAGATTGGTCAAGGGCGTCGCCACTTCGACCACCTCGATGGCTTGGCGCAGTCCCGGCAGGAACTTCTTCTCGACCTTGTCGATCAGGATGTCGGCCAGGCGCATCTTTTCTTTATTGTAGGCGTCCTTGTTGCCGTAGAAGTAATCGGTCTCGAATTTCTTCCAGTAGTCGTAGCCCTGCGTGACGATGATGTTGAGGGTGTTCTTGCCCTTGGGCGAGGCGCCCGGACAGACGTTATCGTAGATGGTCAACCCGAAGCCGGTATCGTCCGGAAGACCGCCCGCGAGGGCTGCCCGATACTCGGCCTCGACATCGTAGCCCGTGGCATAGAAGATCTCGCTCTCCTTGATCCCGACCTTGCGGACGAGGTCCGACTTGAGGCCCAGCCAGACGAGAAGGGTCGAGAAGCTGACGGAAGACTTTTCCATCCGTGCCGTCAGGTCCTTGAGGAACTCCCTTTCTTCGGGCATCATGCGGCCGAACGTGTCGGGGGCGTTGGCGTTGGAGACGACGGCCCGGGCGAGGAATTCCGCGCCGTCCGCCGTCCGGACGCCGGCGGCGGCGTGGTCGCGGACGAGGATCCTCTCGACCTTGGCGTTGAGCCTGACCTCGCCGCCGTTCTTCCTGATCAGCCCGACGAAGGCGTCGCTGATCTTCTGCGACGTACCGGTCGGGTAGTACCCGCCGCCCTCGAGATAGCCCATGAGCGGCATGGCGTAGTAGAAAGGGGAGAGCTTGGACGGCGGAAGGCCGAAGTAGCCCCACAGCCCCGTGATGACAGCTTTGAGCTTGGGGTCCTTGACGCGGTCGTCCAACATGGCCCCCCAGGTCCGGTTGAAGTTCTTGAAGAGGTGGGGGAAAGCCGTCGGGAAGCTCGACATGTCGGGCTGACCGCTGGTGCTGGAAAGTCTCCCCACGTCGTCCGCGAGGCCCTTCATGTCGGCGAAAATGCCGTCGATCGCCGCGTCCTGGCCGGGAAAGTTCTTTTTGAGGAGGGCGATATAGCCCGGGACGTCCCTGTGCGGCACCCGGATGTCGTAATCCGGGTAGATGGCCCGGTAGAGGGGCTTGTGGGGGACGAAGGCGACGTCCCGGATCTCGGGAAAGCCGTAAATGAGGTTGGCGACGCCGTCGCGGATGCCGACCGTCGTCGAGTGGAGCGAGACATCGAAGGTGAATCCGCCGGGCCGGGTGAAGGCGGAAGCGTAACCGCCGGCGACGCTGTGCTGCTCGAGGACAAGGACCTTGTATCCCTGCCGGGCGAAGGCCGCGGCCGCGCTGAGGCCGCCGAGGCCTGCGCCGATGACGATGGCGTCGTAGGTCCCGGGCGGGAGCTTGTCCTGGCCGCCCCGGGGGAAGGCGCTCCAGTCCCAGGCGAGAAGCGGCATCCCGGCCAGGATCGTCTTAAGGAAATCGCGTCTGTCCCAGGCCTTTTGGCTCATTCGGGCACCTCCCCGGCAGGGAATTCGGATAGGCCCAAGTGTACCGCCCGGCGGAAGCGGCGTCAATCAGGTTTGCCCGCGGTTGACAAGTCGCGGGGCAGGCTCTACGATTGTGAGCAGAACGCCATCGCGCCAGAACCCGTTCGACCCGAGAATCAAGAGCATGAAAAAGCTTGGCCGGTATGCAACACCGATCTTGGGCCTTGCCCTGCTCGGCCTCGGTCTCTTCGGAGCGAACGTGCCGTCCGGCGGAGGCCGCGCCCCGCTCCGGTTCGCCTGGCTGAGCGACACCCACATCGGCTCGGACCGCGGCTCCGACGACCTCATGGCCTCGGTCGGCGACATCAACCGGCAGTCCGGGCTCTCCTTCGTCCTGGTGACCGGCGACGTCACCGACATGGGATTCTACGCGAACTTCCGGGCGGCCAAGGACATCCTCGACGGCCTCGACGTCCCGTATCACATCATCCCCGGCAATCACGACACGAAGTGGTCGGAGTCGGGCGGATCGGATTTCCGGCGGATCTGGGGGGACGACCGCTTCGTCTTCGAGAGCGGCGGGTTCCGGTTCATCGGGGTCTCGCAGGGGCCCGTCATGAAGTTCGGGGACGGCCACTTCGCGCCCCAGGACGTCCGCTGGCTGGACGGGGTCCTGGCGGAGGCCGGCGCGGCTGGGAAGCCGACCTTCTTCGTCACGCACTATCCCCTCGACGAGAGCGTCGCCAACGGATACGCCGTGTTGGACCGGCTCAAGACCGTCCCCACGGTCGCCGTCCTCGTCGGACACGGCCACAGGAACCAGGCCCTGGATTTCGAGGGCTTGGCCGGGGTCATGGGTCGGGCCAACGTCGGTACGAAAGACACCGCGCCCGGGTACACGATCGTCGAGATCGGGGCCAAGGCCGTGACCTTCGCCGAGAGGGCCGCGGGCCGGACGTCCCCGCCCTGGCACCGCATCGAACTCGAGAAGAACGGACTGCCGGTCGTCGCCCGCGGCAAGCCCTCCGCCGGGGCCGCTCCGGCCCGGCCCGACTTCGGCGTCAACGAGCTCTTCCCCGGCGTCCGGGAGCGCTGGCGATTCGACGCGGGCTGGACGATCGCCTCGTCCGCTTCGGTCATCGGCGAGACGGTTGTCTTCGGCGACGCCTCGGGGAAGGTCCGGGCCCTGCGCGTCGCCGACGGCAGCATCGCCTGGGAATTCGAAACGGACGATCCCATCTATTCGACGCCGGCGGTCTCCGGAGGCCGGGTCGTCTTCGGATCGACGAACGGCGGCATCTACGCCCTGGACGCCGGCACGGGCAGTCTCGTCTGGAAGGTCCAAACGAGCGGGCCCGTCGTCGCCAGCCCGAGCGTCTCCGGCGGCGTCGTCTACATCGGATCGAGCGATCGTGTCTTCCGGGCCATCGACCTGGTCTCGGGCAGGTCCGTGTGGAGTTACGACGGCATCGACGGCTTCGTCGAAACGAAGCCGCTCGTCGCGGGCGACGTTGTCGTCTTCGGCGCCTGGGACAGCCGGCTTTACGCGCTGGACGTGAAAACCGGGAAGCTGGTCTGGACCTGGACCGGCGAACGGCCGAGCCGGTACTATTCCCCGGCCGCCTGCTGGCCCGTCGCCGCCTCGGGCCGCGTGTTCATCGTCACGCCAGGCCCCTGGATGACCGCCCTCGACCTGGCATCGGGGCAGGAGATCTGGGGGACCGACAACCTGGCCGTCCGGGAATCGATCGGGATCTCGGCGGACGGCCGGCGCGTCTATGTCCGGACGACCGAGAACGTCATCGCCGCCGTCGGGTCGGACGCCGACTCGCAGGAGATCGTCTGGGAGACGGACGCCGGGTTCGGGACCGACAACAGCTCGGCCATGCTTGCCGAGAGGGACGGCGTCGTCTTCTACGGCACGGGAAACGGCCTGCTCCTGGCCCTCGACGGCTCGACCGGGGCCGTCAAGTGGAAGTACCGCGTCGGCGTCGCGCTTCTCAATACGGTGACGCCGCTCAACGGCCGGGACGTGATCGTCACCGACTTCGATGGCCGCGTCACCCTCGTCTCCGGCGATAAATAAGAGGGTGATATAATCGTTGCGCGGCACCATGAAAAAAGGGCTCAGGAAGACCCTCAAGATCTCGGCCGCCGTCCTCGGCGCGCTCGTCCTCCTCGCTGTCGTCGCGTCGCTTCTCGTCATCTTCCACAAGCCGCTCGGACGCAGCTTCATCCGGGGCCAACTGGCCAAGTTCGCCGGCCCGGCGGCCCGATTCGACCGGCTGGATTATTCGATCTTCCCCTTGCGCATCACCGTCGAGGGCCTCGAGATCGGCCGCGAGGACGCATTCCAGAAGCTCGCCGTGACCGCGGCCCGGCTCGAAGCGAGCGGGGGATTCTGGAAGCTCGTTCGGGGGATCAAGCCGGCCCTCGACGTGGTCGAGATCGACGGCCTGTCCTTCCGCCTGGAACAGAAGGCGATCTCCGAGGAGCCGTTCGACGTCGAAGCCCTGCTCGCGCAGGCCGCCGACACGCTTTCCTGGGCTAAGCACGTCTCGCTCAAGAACTCCCGCCTGACGTTCGACTTCCTCGCCCGGCGGATCGACGTCGGGGACCTCGACATCGCGCTGACACCGGAAGGCAGGGGAGGCGTGGTCGCCTTGGTCATAGGAAATGCCGATATCGGCGTCGAAAGCCGCGACGGGACGTTCGCCCTGGCAACCGGCCTGAGCTCATCGGGTCGTCTCGGCCTGGTCTCGCCCTTCATCGTCGATGCCGGATTCGCCCTGAGCTCGCCGCGCCTCAGGTCCGGCGGCCGGGAAGACTCGCTCGCCGCCGTCGATCTGACCCTTGCCGGGCGATTCGAAAGGAACGCCGGCGAGTTCTCCGTGTCCCGCTTCGAGGTCGCCGTTCCCGGTCTCCTGGCCCTCGACGGGACCGCCTCCGGAAACCTCGGACGGCACATCTTTCTAGAGTCCGAAGGACGTCTCCGGATCGAAAGCTTAGAAACAGCGGCCGCGCTCCTCGGCCCGTTACTGCCCGCCATGTTCCGGGAGGCCGGGCTCCGGGGCCGGGCCGGGCTCTCCGGAAGATACACCCTCCAGCAGACGAACCAGGAGTCGACCGACAATCTCTCCGCCTCGCTCTCGCTCGAGGGCGTCGAGCTCGATCCCGTCGTCGGCGGGCGCCCTCTCCGCGTCCGCGCCGACGGCCGCATCGCCGCTTCCGGCCCGACACGGGATCCGAGCTTCACGATCGACCTACGCTCGACCCTCGGCCGGATCACCGCGTCCGGGGTCGCCGTCGCCGGCTCCACCGTCCGCCTGGTCGCGTCGGGAACGAAGGCGTCCGCGGCGATCTCCCGGCTCGACGCCCGGCTCACCGGACTGAACATCGCCGTAACGGGCGGGAAGACGCTCGCCTTCGACCACGCGACGATCGCGGCGAAGGGAGGTCTCGATCTCTCCCGGAAAAACCTGTCGGTCGCCTGGCTCGAAGCCAACCTCCCCGGTCTCGCCCCTCTCCGGCTCTCGGGCCGGTATGGCTTCGGCAAGGACGGCGCGGCCGATCTCCGGCTCGAGAGCCGCGGCCTCGACCTCCCCGCTCTTCGCGGCCTGGCCGCGCCCTTCATTCCGGCGAGCTTCGCCGGCTGGGACCTCGGCGGCACGGCGGATCTCTCCCTCTCCGCCCGGCGCCCGGCCGGGTCACGCGCCGTCCTGGGCCTCTCCGCCACGGTTTCTCTGGCCGGGCTCCGGTTCAACGATCCCGAGTTCACCGTCGCCGGCGAGAACCTCGATCCCGTCGTCAAGCTCGAAGCCCTCCGCTCCGCTTCGGGGGAGTTCTCGTTCACGGGCGGCCTCGACGTCGGACAAGGTGAATCGCTGTGGAAGGCGGTCTACATACCCTGGACCAAAAGCCCGCTCGACCTCGCCTTCGGCGGCCGCTACGATCCGCGCTCGGGCGCCCTCGACGGGCTCACGGCCCGGGTCCTCATGCCGACGATCGGCGCCGTCGACGTCGCCGGGTCGGCGGGAACGGCCCCCGCGCTTTCGTTCGACCTGCAGACGGAAGCGAGCCTGAGCCTCGGACCGCTCCATGCGCTCTTTTCCCAGGCCGGCGTCTCCGAGGAAGGCCGGATGAAGCTCGAGGGCGCGCTCGGGGCGTCCCTCCGCTTGCGCAAGGACGGCGGCGCGCTTTCGGCCGCCGGCCGGATCAAGCTCTCGGGCGTGAACATCGAGCGTTCCCAGACGAAGACCTTCTTCCTCGGCCTTTCCGGCGACATCCCCGTCCATTACGAGTCGGAGAAAGCCGGCGACCCCGCCGGCACCGGCAGCCCCGACACCCCGCTCCCCGAGGCGGGCTTTCTCCTTGTCGGCGAGTTCCAGAACCCGTTCCTGACCCTGAAGACGATCGACATCTCCCTGCGCTCCGGCGATCAACGCCCTGGGCTTCGAGCCGCTCTCGCTCGATCTCTTCGGCGGCCGTCTCGAGCTCGGCCGGACGACCTTTCGCTTCGATCCCGCTTCCGGGACCTTCCACGGCCTCGGGTCCTTGGCCCTGCGCGACATCGACATCGCCCGCTTCCCCATCGCGTCGCCCCAGTTCAAGCTGACGGGCAAGATCCAGGCCGATTTTCCGCGCCTCGACATCGGCACCGGACTGATCGGGGTCTCCGGCCGGGGCGAGGCCAGCGTCTTCGGCGGCAAGATCGTCCTGCGCGACCTGGCCGTGACGAACCCGTTCGTCCCGGGCCGCTCGATCTCGCTCAACATCGATCTCGTCGACCTCGACTTGAAGAAGCTCACCGACGAGGTCCCCTTCGGCGAGGTCACCGGCATCGTCCGGGGCGAGGTCCGCGACCTGGTCATCACCTACGGCCAGCCGGAGCGATTCGACTTCCGACTCGAGTCCGTGCCCCGCAAGGGCGTCGCCCAGACTTTCAGCCTCAAGGCCGTGGACAATCTGACCGTGCTCAGCTCCGGCCAGCAGGCTTCGGGCGGAACGAGCGGCTTTTGGATGAGCCTCATCCGCGGCTTCCGCTATCAGAAGCTGGGCATCGTCAGCACGCTCCGCAACGACACCTTCACCCTCAACGGCACCATCCACGAGGGCGGGGTCGAGTACCTGGTGAAGAAGCCGGCGCTTTTTGGTATAAGTGTCATCAACAGAGAGCCCCACAAGGTGATCAGCTTCAAGGAAATGACGGGCCGGCTCAAGAGGGTCGGCCAATCCGAAAAATAGCAACGCATCGCAAGGAGGATGACGACATGAAAAGACGATACACTCTGGGCACGGCCGCGGCCGTGGGACTCCTCTTCGTCCTGGCCTGCATCACGGTCAACATCTACTTCCCCGAGGCGACGGTCAAGCAGGCCGCCGCCGAGATCGTCGACGAGATCCGGAAGACGGACGCGGAGAAGAAGGCCCCCGAGGCCTCGGCCCAGCTGCCCGTTCTTCGCGACGCCGGGCCGTTCTCGCTCGTGCCCGCCGCCTACGCCCAGGAAGCCACGAACGTCTCGACGCCGGCCATTCGCGCCCTCAAGGACTCGATGAAGGCCCGCTTCGCCGTGCTCAAGCCCTATTTCGACGGCGGCAACATCGGCGAGACGAACAAGGGGATGCTCGACGTCCGCGATGAGACCGGGCTCAACCTCCAGGCCAAGGCGGCCCTGAGGAACCTGGTCAAGGACGAGAACGCCGACCGGACCAATCTCTACGCGGAAGTGGCCAAAGCGCTCTCCATCGAGGCCAGCCAGATCGAAAAGATCCAGGTGATCTTCGCCGCGGAGTGGGCCAAGAGCGCCTTGGCCGGCTGGTGGGTCCAGGGCGAGGACGGCACCTGGGCCAAGAAATAACGGTCCGGACCGAAACATATCGCCGCGGGGGCGCGTAATCCCGGATGAGGAGAAAAACCATGCGCTCGTCATTCGCCTTCAGGACCGTTCGTCCGGTACTCGCCGGCTTCGCCCTCTTGGCCGCGGCCCTGGCCGCGCCGGCCCAGGAGCGCCCCAGCCTGGCGCAATTCGTCATGCATCCCAAGCTCGAGGTCACCGTGGCCGATTTCCCGGCCGAGGGGCTCATCCTCGACATCGGGGGCGGGGGCGAGGGCGTCATCGGCCAGCTCAAGGGCCGGCAAGTCGTCGCCATCGACCTCATCAAGCGGGAGCTCGAGGATGCCCCTGACGGGCCCCTGCTCAAGATCGTCATGGACGCCCGCGCGCTCGGGTTCCTCGACGGCGTGTTCGACACGGCCACCGTCTTCTTCACCTTCATGTACATCATGCCGGCCGATCACGCCAAAGTCTTCGCCGAGCTCCGCCGCGTGCTGCGGCCCGGCGCCCGCCTCCTCGTCTGGGACCCCGTGTTCCCAGGTAAGGCGGCGCCCGATAAACCGAAGATCATGTATCCCCTCCACGTCCGCCTGCCCGGCAAAGAGATCGACACCGGATACGGCGTCGGCATCCGCGAGGGGCAGGGAGCGGACCACTTCGTGGAGCTGGCAAAAGCGGCCGGCTTCGAGCTCGTCACCCGGAAGGACGAGGCCGGCTGGTTCTACCTCGAGTTCCGGAAGGCCGTCTGATCCCGATCAGGCCTTTGCGACGGGATGGCGGATGATCGTCCGCAGCTTCTCCGGGGCCGAGCGCCGCGGGTCTCCCAGATAGATCTCGTGGTGGCGGCCGCGCAGGCGATAGCCCTGCTCTTCGATAAATCCGTGCAGGCGCTCGACCGTCGCCGCCTCGGCCGCGTAGGGTCCGACGTGCATGATCTGGGCGGCCCGGCCCTCCGCGAACTTCTCGAATCGGACATCGGGGAAGCGCGGGAATTTCGCCTTCTTTTTGACCGCGTCGACGGCCGCCGCGACGTCCTTTTGCGTCACGGCGTCCGGCAGGACGATGAGGATCGTCCACTTCCATTCGTTCCGTTCGTTCTTCATGAAGACGGAGGGGTCGTCGGCGTCCCACAGCCCTTCGAGGGCCATGACCGGGTAATCGACGCCTTTCTCTTTCTTGAAGGAGAACTTGAGCGTGTAGGCGACGCTGTAGAGGGAGCCGACGGCTTCCTGGAACGCCGGGCTGTTCGGATCTCCCCGGCCGTCGACCATGAGAACGTTCAGGGGCGGAACGTCGACCAACGCGGGCTTCGCCGCCGATGCCGAGTAGAACGGCTTGAGGGTCTTCTTGAGGTCGATCGTTTTCATGGAGCGTCTCCTGGGGCTGTCTCCGGCTGCCCTCATTATAACAGCGCCGCGGCCCCTTCGTCAGCCGCTTCCTCAACCCGGCCTGCAAGGCCGCCCGCCTTGACTCCCGCGGGGGTCTGTACTATGACGGGAACATCCAGGAGAGTGCCCCATGTCACGCCGGCATCCGACATCCCTCACGCTGCTCACGATCCTATCGCTCGTCGCCGCCGCCTGCGGCCCCGGACCGTCGGGCCGCGCGCCCGCCGATGAGCTGGCCGCCGGCTTCGTCCGGCCGCCCGATTCCGCCCGGCCGTGGGTCTACTGGATGTGGATGGACGGCAATCTGACCCGGGCGGGGATCACGGCCGACCTCGAGGCCATGCGCGCCGCCGGCCTCGGCGGCGTCGTCATCTGCGAGGTCAACGTCGGCGTCCCGCGCGGCCCGGTCGAGTTCATGAGCGCGGAATGGCGTTCGCTCTTCAAGCACGTCGTCCGGGAGGCCGAGCGCCTCGGCCTCGAGGTCACGCTCAACGCCGGGCCGGGCTGGACGGGTAGCGGAGGCCCGTGGGTCAGGCCCGAACAGTCCATGCAGCACATCGTCGCCGCCGCGGTCGAAGCGTCGGGACCTGTCCGCTTCGACGCCGTGCTCCCGCAGCCGTCACGCCGGCCGGCCTTCTTCGGCGAAGGCGGGCTGCCTCAGGACCTCAAGGACCGGATGGACGGGTTCTACCGCGACGTCGCCGTCGTCGCCTTCCCCACGCCCGTCCCCGGACCGCCGGTCTCCGACATCGACGAGAAGGCCCTCTACGTCCGGGCGCCCTATTCCTCCCAACCGGGGGTCAGGCCTTTCCTGCCTGCCCCGGCCGATTTCCCCGCCCTGCCCCCCGGCGCGGCGATCGATCCCGCTCGCATCGTCGACCTTACGGATAAGCTCACGGCCGAAGGGCGCCTCGTCTGGGACGTTCCCGCCGGGCGCTGGACCGTCCTTCGCTTCGGCCGGACGACGACGGGCGCCAACACGCGCCCGGCCCCGGTGCCGGGCCTCGGCCTCGAGTGCGACAAGTTCGACGCCGCGGCCTTCGACGCCCATTACGACGCTTTTGTCGGGGCGCTCCTCCGCGAGATCGGTTCCCGCCGGACGGACGGCGCGGCCGGTTGGACGACGCTCCACATCGACAGCTGGGAGATGGGCGCCCAGAACTGGACGGCGGACTTCCGCGAAGAATTCCAACAGCGGCGGGGCTACGATCTCCTGCCGTACCTTCCGGCCGTCACCGGCCGGCCGGTCGGAAGCCTGGAGCTCACCGAGCGCTTTCTCTGGGACCTGCGCCAGACCGCCCAGGAGCTGGTCCTGGAGAACCACGCCTATCGGCTCAAGGAGCTCGGCCGCCGCGACGGCTTCCGCCTGTCCATCGAGCCCTACGACATGACGCCGCTGCGCCGACATGACCCTGGGCACGGCCGCCGACGTCCCGATGGGCGAGTTCTGGCTGCACGGCTATCACACCGCCTACAGCGTCTTCGAAGCCGCCGGCATCGCCCACACGGGCGGGAAGAACGTCGTCGCCGCCGAGTCCTTCACCTCGGACGACACCGAGGCCTGGCGGGCCCATCCGGCCTCGATGAAGCCGCTCGGCGACTGGGCTTTCGCGGCCGGGATCAACCGCATCGTCTTCCACCGCTACCAGAACCAGGCCGGGCTCGGGCTGAGCCCCGGCATGACCATGGGGCCGTACGGCGTCCACTGGGAGCGCACCCAGACCTGGTGGGACATGGTACCCGCCTATCATCTCTATCTCGCCCGCTGTCAGTTCATGCTGAGGCGGGGGGCGCCCGTGTCCGACGTCTGT
Source organism: uncultured bacterium (assembly GCA_963743755.1). Classification (GTDB taxonomy): domain Bacteria; phylum Acidobacteriota; class Aminicenantia; order Aminicenantales; family Saccharicenantaceae; genus RBG-16-66-30. Next base: position 639,499 of record CAVUQU010000004.1, on the reverse strand, counting down.
TTCCTCGTCGCCGAGGGCGCGCCCCACGTTTTCCGGCCTCCGGCTTCGGCGCTCCGGGGCGACCCGCCCGTTCCCGCCGGCGCCGCCTTCGACGGCTGCCCGCCGGAGACGCTGCTCGCCTCGGCGGGAGTCGAGGACGGGAAGGTCGTGTTCCCGGGCGGTGCGAGCTACCGCGCGCTCGTCCTCCCCGAGCGGGAGACCATGACGCCGAAGCTCCTGCGGAAGGTCCGCGATCTCGTCGCGGCCGGCGCCACGGTCGTCGGACCGAGGCCGCGCAAGTCCCCCTCGCTTTCCGGCTATCCGGACTGCGACGCCGAAGTCGCGCGCTTGGCCTCCGAGGTCTGGGGCGATTGCGACGGCGCGAAGGTCACGGAGCACGCCTTCGGCCTGGGCCGGGTGATCTGGGTTCGCGTTCCGGCCGGCACTTCGGATCCGGTTCCCGAACAAAGAGCACCGGCCGCCGCGGCTCTTGCCGGACATGAGACCTGGCACGTCGGGGCCCCGCCGCTGGACGAGCCCGGGCAGTACGGGGATTTCGCGACCGTCACGGACGTCCTCGACAAGATGTCCGTCCGGCCCGACTTCTCTTCGGATGCGCCCCTGAACTGGACGCACCGGCGCGACGGCGAAACGGAGATCTATTTCGTCGCCAACCCCGAGGGCCGCGCCGTCGAGACGGCCGCCCGATTCCGGGTGGCCGGCAAGCGCCCCGAGATCTGGGACCCGGTCACAGGGGCGGCTCGCGACCTGACCGTTTTCGCAGAAGAGAACGGGCGCGTGTCCGTCCCCCTGCGGTTCGAGCCGCACCAGTCGTTCTTCGTCGTCTTCCGCGATGCCGCGTCGCCCGCCTCCGGCGTCGTTCCGGACCCCTCGCCGACTCCCGCCGCCGGTCCGGACTTCGCCGTCCCGGAGGCGATCGCAACGCTTTCCGGGCCGTGGGACGTCTCGTTCGATCCCGCCCGGGGCGGCCCGGAACGGGTCGTCTTCGATTCTCTGGACAACTGGAGCCGCAGGCCCGAGCCCGGTGTCAGATACTATTCAGGAACGGCCGTCTACGCGAAGACGTTCGATCTTCCGCAGGCCGTTATGGACGCCGCGAAGAGCGGCCGCGTCTGGCTCGACCTCGGGCACGGTCGAGAACATCGCCTCGTGTCCGGCTCAACGGTCGCGACCTCGGCGTCGTCTGGTGCGATCCCTGGCGGGTGGAGATCACGGATGCGATCCGCCGCAAGGGCAACCGCCTGGAGATCCGCGTCGCCAATCTCTGGCCGAACCGCCTGATCGGCGACGAGCGCGAGCCGCCCGATGCCGAATACGCCCCGGGGGGCAACCTGGCCCGCTGGCCCGATTGGCTTTTAAAGGGCGAACCGCGCCCGTCCCCCGGCCGCCTGACCTTCTCCACCTGGAAGCACTACACCGAGGACTCGCCCCTTCTCCCCTCCGGACTTCTCGGGCCCGTGACCGTCCTCGCGCAACGAGACTGACCGGGCCGGCCCCGGCGGTTTCCTTGACAGGTGTCCGAGGCGGGGACTATGATTCCGAAGGAACCTCTATCAAATCGTAAAGGAGCCAAGACGATGGGACTTTTCGGCAAATCGTTCGATGAAAAGGTCGAGGACGCCGTTGCCGTCATCAACAAGTCGGACCTCGGTGTCACCGGTCTAAAGGCCAAGGTCGACGGCAAGATCGTGACCCTCGAGGGCGTGGCCGCGAACCTCGAAGCCAAGGGCCGGGCCATGCTCGAGTTCAACAAGATGGTCAAGACGGAAAACACCATCAACAAGATCCAGCTCCAGGGCGGCCCGGTGTCCACGACGCTCCCCGGGCCCGGCTCGCCGGCCGTCGGCGAGGCCACCGTCTACGAGGTCAAGGCCGGGGACACGCTCGGGGCGATCGCTCAGCGCTTCTACGGCAAGGCCAGCCTCTATCCCAAGATCTTCGAGGCCAACAGGGACATCCTGAGCAACCCCGACCTGATCAAGGCCGGCCAGAAGCTCAAGATCCCCAAGATCTGATGGTCGGGCTCCTCGGGGCGTTCGGCCTGGCCGCGGCGACGGGCCTCAACGCCTATCTGCCCCTGGTCATCGTCGGCCTTCTCGCGCGCTACACCGACCTCGTCGCCCTCAAGGCGCCGTGGAGCGCCCTGACCGACCCCGTGGTGCTCGTCGTCCTCGGGGTCCTGCTCCTCATCGAGATGACGGTCGACAAGATCCCGGCGGTCGACACCGTCAACGACGTCATCCAGACGGTCTTCCGGCCGGCCGCCGGGGCCGTCCTCTTCGCCGCCAGCGGGAACGTCGTCAGCAACGTCAGCCCCGTTCTGGCCATGATCTGCGGCCTGATCATCGCCGGCGGTGTCCACACGGCCAAGACGGTCGCCCGGCCGGCGGTCACGGCCGGCACCGTGGGCATGGGCAATCCCGCGGTCAGCCTGGCTGAGGATGCCGTCTCCGGAGTGACCACGATCGTCGCCATCGTGGCCCCGGTCCTGTTGATGCTCCTGCTCCTCCTGGCCGTCTGGCTTTTTATCCGCTGGTACAACAAGCGGGAAACCCGGAGATAGGCGGCCGGGACGCGAAGAGCAGGATCAGCGCGCCGACGACGGCGCCGATGAAGCCGGCGGCCGCGCCCGGCGAACCGGCTCAAGGGCGGATGCTGAGGGTGATCTTGAAGATGCCCCGTTCCCCGAGAGGGTAGAAGCGTGACGCCGGGTCCCAGCGCCGTTCCCAGTTCTTCGAGTAGACGAGGTAAACGACGTTGCCCGGCGTGAGCTCCCAGCGGAAGCGCGTGTTGAGGCCGAGCTCGTTCGAGACGTCGTCGTACTGGACATAATTCATCAGGCCGAGCCGGGGTGAGAGATAGAGATCGACTTTGAGCTGGTAGACGTTCTCCTTGAAGCTCCCTTCCGGGAGCCGGCCGCGCACGAAGTTGGCGTCGAGATCGAAGGTCGCGTAGCCCCTGAACTTGACCCGAAACCCGGCTTCGATATTGTCGTAGTTGCCGGAGTAGAACGGTCCGAACGCCCATTCGAAGCGCCCGCCCCAGGCCCGGTGGCTCGCCGTCTCGAACTGGACCGCGTAGTTCGTGAAGGTGTACGCGCCCCGCGGCAGGACGACCCCGTCCGCGACCTCCCAGTCCTCGGGCAGTGCGTCGTAGTTCGGGACGATGTTGAACTCGAAGTGCTCGCCGCTTTCGGTCTGCAGGTTGAGGGGCGCGGTGAAGAGGCGGCGCGTCTCGAGCCGGCCGTCGAGGTCCCAGGTGTAGGAGACGGAGGCCTCGTAGAAGAACTGGCGGACAAGCCGCCCGACGAGCCCCTTCTCCGGCCTCGGCCGGTAGCTCGCGCTCAGGCTGAAGACCTGGACCCCCGGCCGCGGCAGGTAGCCGACGCCCGGATCGAGGGCGTCGCCGTAGGAATTGTAGGAGGTGACGATGTCCCAGAGGTCGTTGGGGTAGTCGATCTTGAAGCCGTAGCCCTCGCGGCGTCCCTCGGTCCGGTCGTTCCAGTTGTAGACGAGCCAGCCGCCGGCCAGGAAGTTCTTGTCCTTCAGGAAGCGAGAGGTCTGGTAGACGAAGTCGAAGCCGGCCAGCGAATTCCGGGCCCCGGTCGGGCTGCCGGTGGTGAAGATAGCCCCGACCCGGCTCTCGGCCCAGATGTTCTGGGAGACGCGGGCCACCAGAAAGTTCTCCGCCTGCAAGCCCAGGCTCTCCGTTGAGCCCGTCCGGACGTCGAGGACCTGAAGGTTGGTGTCGCCGATCTTCCCGAAGACCTTGGTCCCGAAGGAGATCGGGATCTGCCGCCCCTCGAAGAGGCCGATCCGGCGGCTGAAGAACGGCGCGAAACCGGACCCGTTGCCGGGCATCGTCGTCCCGAAGTTGAAGATCTCCGAGCCTTCGAGAAAGAACGTCCGCTTCTCCGGGAAGTAGAGGGAGAAGCGACTCAGGTTGATCCGCCGCTCGTCGACCTCGGTCTCGGCGAAATCGGTGTTGTAGCTGAAGGCCCCGACGAGGTTCGGCGTGATGTTCTTGTAGAGGTCGAATCCGCCGTCCCAGCGCCAATCCGCTGGGCTCCCGGCGGTGTGATCCTTGGACGGGCTCAACAGGCCGTAGGGCTTGAAGGTCAGTCCCAGCCCCTGCCGGATCCCGCCGAGCCCCGTGAGCGGGGCGGCCTCCGCGGGATTTGTGAAGAACACGTCGGCGCGGGCGCCGGAGAGTCGGTCGATCTCCTGGCGCCGGGCGATGACCCGCTCGACGTTGATCCCCCAGCTCTCGAGGCCGGGCTTGAAGGAGATGGACTTGAACGGGATCGCGATCTCGGTCGCCCATCCGTCGGGGCCGATGGCACTGCGGGCGTCCCAGAGTCCGTCCCAGTCCAGGCTCGAGTGCTCCCCCGTGGCCAAGCCCTCGCTCCGGGCGCCGCGGGGATTGACGGAGAATAAGTAGGCGTTGCGGCGGTCCTGGAAGGGGTCTAGGATGAGCCGGACCGCGTCCTCGCCCGCTTCCTCGATGTCGTCGCCGTCGTGGGACATGGAGTTGGCCGAGATGTTCCGCGGCTCGCCGTCGCGGCAGAGGACGCCGACGTAGAGGACGGACCCGTCGTAGACGACGCGCAGCTCGGTCCGCTCGGACGGTTCGTCCCCGGACCGCGGAACGGCCATCCGGAAGCCCGAGAAAACGGGAGCGTCTTGCCAGGCTTCGTCGTCGAGGCGGCCGTCGAGCTTGGGGCCTTTTTCGACGCGGAGCGCCCGGATAGAAACGGAACGATCCAAAGGGGGAGCGGCCCCTCCCGGATCTTGGGCGGCGGCCGATATCGGAAACAGGAGCGCAGCGAGCGCTGTCAGGGCGGCGATAGTCTTCATCGGTCGGTCCTCTCTTTATGGTCCGGCATTATAACAGATTGCTCGCGGCGGGGAAGACCCGCCGCCGCCTTAGTGCGCCCCGTTCGTCAGGCGGCGGAGGCGGATGAGGAAGACGAAGGCCACGGCGTCCAGGGCGACCGCGGTCAGGGCGACGGCGGTGAAGCCCAGGACGTAGAGACGCGGGGACAGGAGCGATCCGACGGCCCGGCCGATCGAGAACGAGGCCGCGTAAAAGGCCAGGAGCGTCGCCCGGGACCGGGGCAGGATCTCGCTCATGACCGGGAGCAGGCTGACGACCGTGTACTCGAAGGTCAGGTAGAAAAAGGCCAATCCGGCGAGCGCGGCGACCGTCGTCCCCCCGGTGAGCGGCAGGATGAGGGCCGCGAGCGCGTTCCCGGCCAGCCCGATCATCAGGGCCTTCGTCTTGCCGATGCGGTCGACCGTGGCCACGACCAGGCTCTCGCCTCCGAACTCCGCGGCGCCGATGATCGCGGCGGCCGCGCCCAGGGCCGCGAGCTTGAGCCCGAACGAGTCCTCGAGCCAGACGCCGAAGACGAGGTTGACGAGCTCGTTGGACATGCTCACGGCCAGGATGACGGCGATCCCGGCCAGGGCCGCCGGCGAGCGCAGCACGGCCTTGTAGCTGGCGCGGTGGCCGGTCCCTTCACCGGACACGGACGCACCGGCCGTCCCGGGTCCCGCACCGGCTTTCATGAAGACCCGGACCGCGACAAAGCCGGCCAGGCCCAGAAAGGTCAGGACGGCGAACGGCGCCCGGGGGCCGAACCGCCCGAGGAGGAACCCGGCCGCGGGGACCCCGAGAATGAAAGCCAGGGACCAGCTCAGCTCGGTCAGAGCCAGGGCCCGGCCGCGCCTCTGCGTAGGGGACGACGTCGCTCAGGTGGGCCAGGACCGCCGGGTCGATGACGTACTTGCCGACCGTCATCAGGATGAGCGCCGCGGCGAAGGCGATGAAACCGGGCCCGGCCAGGCCCAGGAAGGCCCCGGCCGCGAAGAGCCCCAGACCGAGGGACAGGCCGAAACGGCGGCCGCGGCGGTCGGTGAACGGCGCGAGCAGGGGCCCCAGGGCGCCCGTCGCGGATCTGGCCGAGAGGGCCAGCGACATCGTCCCCAGGTCGACGCCCAGCAGGCGGCCGAAGACGGGCAGGAACGGATAGACCATCCGGTAGGCCGTGTTGGAGACCGTCCGGATGGCGGCGAAAAGCGCGATCAGGCCGTGGCCCCTTTCTTCTTGCCGAAGCTCAGCTTCATGGTCAGGATCTTGTCCGTCGAGAAGATCCGGGCCGCCACGACGACCAGGACGACGAACACGACGAGCATGTAGGCGAGCCCGGCCGCGATCATGCCCGTAGTTGCCGAGGTAGAGGTTCTGCGACGACCAGGAACGGGTGCGAGAACGGGATGGCCAGGACGAAGATCTTGACCGGCAGCGAGACCGTGTTCATGATCGGCGAACATGGAGATGAAGTAGGGGATCATGACCATGAACATCAGCGGCATGATCATGTTCTGGGCGCTGCGGAAGTCCTCGGCGAGCACCCCGAGGATCATGGCCATGGCCAGGGCGACCAGGATGGCCAGGAAGATGGACAGGCCGAGGATGATGTAGCCCGTCGTGTCGAAGGTACAGGCCGAGCTTTTGCATCAGAGCGGGGCCGCCGGCCTGGGCGCCGGCCGCGCGGGCCTCGTCGCCGATGCCGCCGAGGAAGCTCTGCATGCCGAACATGTAGACGACGGCCGAGATCAGCCCGATGAGCCCGGCCGCGAGCATCTTGGCCGTGATGATCGAGGTCCGCTTGATGGGCACGGTCAGGAGCGTCTCCAGCGTCTTGTTCTGCTTCTCCATGGCCACGGCCGAGATGACCATCTGGGACGAGTAGATGATGATCATCATCAGGACGATCGGGATGAACATGGACTGCTGGGAGATCATCCCGGCGACCATGTTGGCCGAGCCCTCGGCCATCCTGTCCTGGACGATGACGAAGTCCTTGCTCTTGATCGGCTTCTTGAGGCTGGCGGGGTCCATCCCGGGCAGCTTCTCCTTGAGGAAGTTGTTCGACAGGGCTTCGTTCAGCGCGGAGATGACGCCCTGGACGACGATCTGGCCCCGGGCGCCGATGAGGGAGAAGCTGCGCATGAAGGAGTAGGTCTCGATCTCGCTCGGCTTGAGCTCGGTCAGGGAGTCGCCGAAACCCTTCGGGGATGACGAGGAGGAGCTTCGATTCGCCGGCCTTGGCGACCTCGACGGCCTGCTTCCTTGGTCTTGCCCGACTGGTCAAGGACCTTGAAGCGGGCCGACTCGAGAGTCTGGATCAGGGCCCGGGAGGCCTCCGAGCCGTCCAGGTCGAGGGCCGAGATGGTCTGGACGCCGACGGCCTTTCCGGACTTCCTTCTTGCTGACCTGCCCGATGAAGTTGAAGAGAATGACGGTGAAGGCGAGCGAGATGATGAGCTGCTTGGTGACCAGCTCCTTGATCTCTTTCTTGAGGAGGTTGGTGAATCTTTTCATCGGATGGAACTCCTGAAGACCTCTTCCAGGTTCTTGGCCTGGTGCTTGTCCTTGAGCTCGGTGGGCGTCCCGGTATCGAGGATCAGGCCCTTGTTGATGAGGGCGACCCGGTCGGACAGGAACTCGATCTCGAGCATATTGTGCGACGAGAGGAGGACCGAAGTCCCTTCCCGGACGTAGCGGCGGACGATCTCCCGGACTTCCAGGGCGTTGAGGACGTCGAGGCCCGATGTCGGCTCGTCGAGGATGGCCAGGACGGGCTTGGTCATCAGGGCCCGGGCCAGGAGGAGCTTGCGGGTCATGCCCTTGCTGTAGGTGCCGACCTTGGTCTTGAGCCGGTCGCCGAGCTCGGTGATGGCCACGGCCCGGTCGACGAATTCCTTCTCCTCTTCCGGAGTCCGGGCGTAGAAGGCGGCCATGAAGTGGAGGTAGTCCATCCCCTTCATGTCCTTGTAGGCCCCGGCCTCCTCGGGCAGGTAGCTGATCTTCTCCCGGACGAAGTCGGGTTCCTTGCAGTGGTCGTGGTCGAGGAAGGTGATCTCCCCCGCGGTCGAGGTGAGGAGCGTCGCGACGATGCGGAGCGTCGTCGTCTTGCCGGCCCCGTTCGGGCCGATCAGGGCGAAGACCTCCCCGGCCCGGACCTCGAAATCGATGCCGGCCAGGGCCATTTGGGTGCCGTAGGATTTCTTCAATCCCCGGACTGTCAGGACGTTGGGCATGGGCGACTCCCTTGAGAGAACGCGAAAATATCCCGGTTATTCTAGTAGATACGGACGGGGAAGTAAACCGTTCTTCCCTTACTCGAGGCTGATGTCCTCGCGGTAGTCGACGGACACCCGGGCCCGGGAGCCCGGCCGGGGCTTGAGCAGGTCGACGACCCGGAGGAACGTCCGGTTGCGCTTCTTCCAGGTCCGGTCGAGCTTCCGGGCGTAATGGGCGATGGCCACGGCGAGCCACTGGCCGGCGAGGAGCTTGCGGGCCTCCTGCTTGAGCGAATAGAACTTGCGGTGGGCGAAGCATCTGGGCCTTCTGGAGGTCGGGCAGCGAGAAGCGGGCCGGCTGGAAGACGGCGTGGTGGGCGTCGTAGAGGGCCCAGTCGTCGAAGCGCAGGCGCTTCTCGGCCTTCATCTGGTCGTAGAAGGCCGAGCCGGGCAGGGGCGTCAGGATGAGGAACTGGGTCGAGGTCAGGCGGGCCCGCTTGGCGAAGCGGACCGTCTTGCGGATCGTCTTCCAGTCGTCCTCGTCGAAGCCGAGGACGAACATGCCGTGGATGTGGATGCGGCTGCGGCGGAAGATCTTGACCGCCTGGGCGATCTCGGCCACGGTCTGCTTCTTCTTCATGTCGATCGAGCGCTTCGGGGTTGACCGATTCGAAGCCGATGTAGACGGTGTGGCAGCCGGCCTTCTTCATCAGCCGGACGAGATCGAGATCGCGGGTGACGTCGGCCCGGACCTGGGTCGTCCATTTGAGCTTGAGGCCCTCGCGGATCATGGCCTCGCAGAAGCTCGCGTGGTGCGCTGCGGGTCGGCGGCGAAATTGTCGTCGTAGAAGAAGATGAGCGACTTCAGCCCTTCGTAGCCGCGGAGCTCCTCGATGATGTTCTCCGTCGAGCGAAAGCGGTATTTCCGGCCGAACATGCCGGTCACCGAACAGAACGAGCAGTCGAAGGGACAGCCCCGCGACGTCTGGACGGGGATCGACGACATGTGCTTGAGCGCCCTTGGCCTCGGGCCGGAGAAGCGAGAAGTCGGGGAAGGGGATGCGGTCGAGGTCCGAGGCCCTCGGGGCCAGGGGATTGTGGACGATCGCCCCGGTCGTCGTCCCGGAAGGACAGATTGGGGACGTCGGCGTAGTCCGGCGCCGCGCTCCCGGGCATCGATGAAGGCGGCCAGCGCCGCCTCCCCTTCGCCCCGGATGACGAAGTCGGCGTGCTCCAGGGCCTCGTCGGTCAGGAAGGTCACGTGGGGCCCGCCCATGAGGACGGGGATTGCCCATCGCCCGGACCCTGTCGGCGATGGCGTAGGCCCGCGGCGCCGTCGAGGTGATGGTCGAGATGCCGACGAGATCGGCCGAGGCGATGACGTCGTAAGTCGATCTTGCCGGAGGTCCTCGACGAAGACCTCGACCGTCCCAGCCGCGCTCCTTCATCATCGTCCCCAGGATGAGCGTGCCCAGGCGGGGCAGGGGGAACTGAGAAAAGATGTGGAGGTTCGGGGCCTTCGGCTCGATGAAAACGATCTTAGGCATCGGCTTCTCCTTCTTCGTGGCCGGCTTCCGTCCCGCGTTTCCGGTTCCTGGCCTGGAGCGCCAGGATGTCCTTCTTCTTCTTCTTGAGGAGGTCCTCCCAGCGCTCGACGCCCTCCTCGAGGAGCTTCATCTTGTCGCGCGAGGGCCTGCGATCGCGTCGAGCATGGCCGCGACGCTTCTCCGACCTCGGCCTGGGGGAAGCGGTTCGAGGCCCGCCTCGATGGCCACGATAGGTCCCGGACCTCGTCCGGACACGGCCTTGATCTCCTCGAGCGTGTAGCCGAAGAGCTGGAGGTCGCGGATGAGCTGGCAGAGGAAGACGTAGGACTCCGAGTAGAGGCGGAATCCGCCCTCCGTCCGCATGTCCGGGCTCGATGATGCCCTTGTCCTCCCAGTGCTTGATCGTCCGCGGGCTGACGCCGGAGCGCTCGGCCAGGTTCCCGACCGTGAGGTAACGGTGGACTTTTCGGCGCCCTTCTTCCGGCCGCGGTCTTCCCGGGGCAGGCCGACCTTCTTGACGATCTTGGCGATCTCGTCGGTCCCGTAGCCGAGGTCGGCCAGCCGCCGGATGTGGGCCACCCGGTCGAGGCTGCCGGGAGCGAACAGGGGGGCCTTCTCGTCCGAGAAGCCGTCGGGCTTGAGGAGCTTGGCCTTGGACCATTCGGCGAGGCGCTCGGCCGGGACACCGGCCTTGAGAGCGAGATCTTCGAGGGAGAGGACGTCATTGCTCATGTTGTACCTATGCGTTCAGTTGGACATTAATATTAACATAACATATGCGCATAGGAATATATGACTCGGGAGGGGTCTGTCAAGGCTTTTGTTCCCGCTTCCGGCCGCGGCTTGACCCCCGTGGGCTTCTTCTATAGAGTGTGCCGCACCCGGGGAAAATGAAAGAAACGGCGGACTTCACCTTCGATTACCTGGTCGTCGGATCCGGCTTCGGCGGCAGCGTCGCGGCCATGCGCCTGGCCCAGAAGGGCTATTCGGTCGGCGTCGTCGAGGCCGGGAAGCGCTGGCACGCCGACGATTTCGCCCGGCGCAACTGGAACCTGCGTAAATTCCTCTGGTTCCCCTCGCTCGGCCTCTACGGGACCTGGCGCCTGCGCCTCCTCAACGGCGTCTTCGATCCTGGCCGGGTCGGGCGTCGGCGGCGGCAGCCTCAACTACGCCAACACGCTCTATGTCCCGCCCGACACTTTCTTCGAGCGGCCGAGCGTGCGGCGCTTGGGCGGCCGGGACGAGCTCCTTCCTTATTACGATCTCGCCGGCCGCATGCTCGGCGTCGTCACCAATCCCGTGGAGACCGCCCAGGACGTCCTGATGAGGGAGACCGCGGCCGAGATCGGGCGCGAAGAGACGTTCCGCCCGACGCCGGTCGCCGTCTATTTCGGGCGGGAGGGCGAGCCCGCCGCGGACCCCTACTTCGCGGGCGAAGGGCCGGACCGCGTCGGCTGCGAGCTCTGCGGCGAGTGCATGACCGGCTGCCGCAAGGACGCCAAGAACAGCCTGGACAAGAATTATCTCTACTTCGCCCAGAAGTTCGGTGCCCGCGTCTTCGCCGAGAACCGCGTCGTCGACGTCGTCCCCCTGTCGCCCGACGGCGCCGAGGGCTACCTCGTCCGGACCCGGAAGACGACCGGGCTTTTCCGCGGCCGCCGCGGCCTCGTCTTCCGGACCAAGGGCCTGGTCATCGCCGCGGGGACCCTGGGCACCAACGCCCTTCTCCTCGACCTGAAACGGCGGGGCCGCCTGCCCAACCTGTCCGAACACGTCGGCCGGTACACCCGGACCAACAGCGAGACGCTGCTCGGGGTGCGCAACTTCGCCCCCGGGACCGACTACACCCGGGGCGTGGCCATCACGTCGAGCGTCTATCCCGATCCGGACACACACCTCGAACCGGTCCGCTTCGGCCGGGGCCACGACGCCATGTGCGCCCTCGTCGCCGCGCTGACCGACGGCGGCAAGCGGACGCCGCGCTTTCTCCGGTGGCTGGGGAACGAGCTGAGGCATCCGATCCGTCATCTGAGGATGCGCGACCCGTCCGATTGGGCCAAAGAGACCATCATCCTCCTGGGCATGCAGACCCTCGACAATTACTTCCACCTGAAGCTCCGCCGGCCCTGGTTCTTCCCCTTCGCCAAGGTCCTGGCGACTAAGCCCGGTCCCGAACGTTGCCATCCGACCTGGCTTCCGGCCGGAAACGATTTCGGCCGCCGCCTGGCGAAGAGGACCGGGGGCGTCGCCGCCAACGTCGTAACCGAAGTGACCGTCAACTCGCCCATCACGGCCCACATCCTGGGCGGATGTTCCTTCGGGCCGACGCCGGAGGAAGGCGTCATCGACGAGCGGAACCGGGTCCGGGGCTACGAGTGCATGATCGTCTGCGACGGCTCCCAGATCCCGGAGAACCTGGGCGTCAATCCGGCCCTCTCCATCACCGCGTTCGCCGAGAGGGCCATGTCGTTCATCCCGCCGAAGAAGCCGGTCCGCTGCCCTAGCCGCGGAGAAGGCCTGGGGCCTGGACGGCCTGCTGACGAGAGAGCCCGCGCTTTCTCCAAAGCCGCGTCGGCCAGCCTCATAATGGCACGGGGCCCGTCGGCCGGCGGGTCCGGCCAGGCGATCCCCGCGGCCCTTTTGACCACGGCTTTCGAGTCGGTGACCGGCGGCGGAAAGGGACGGCGGCCGTCCGCCCATTCGCTCCACTCGTCCAGCGTCCCTTCGAGGTTGCGGAGGGCGAGCTCCCCCGCCTGTGATGGCCTCGCCGGCCGCGCCGACGAATTGTCCGGCCTCACGCTCCAGGGCTGCGAGCGGCACTTCGACCTCGACGGGAGGCCGGCCCGGCACGTAGTCGCCGCGATAGCTCGCGAGCAGGCCCTCGATGCGCCGGGCCGACTGCCAGATCTCGCGCATCCGCAGGCGGGCGAGCGCGACCTCGACGAAAACCCCGGCCCGGAGCTTTTCGAATCCCGCCCGGTCCGTTCCGGGGCGGAGCTTTGGCCGCTTCCTGAACGATTCGAGCTTCGCAAGCGCCGCGCCGATCCGGCTCCACCCCGCAGCGAGATCGTCCACGGCCCATTCGCAGTAGAGCCCGTGATAGGCGATCTCGGCCATGAAGGCCCGCAGCTCGTCCCATTGGACCGGCATCCTCCCCGCCTCGAAGTCGGCCCGGAGCCGGGCGACGACGGCGTCGTCGAGCCCGGCGTGGATGCCCTCGTGCATGAGCCCGCCGGCGAGCATGGGATAATTCTCTTCCCGGAGCTTGCCGATGAACCCGGCATAGACGGTTTCGCCCAGCGCCTTCCGGAGAGCGCTATGTCCCTGAGCTTCGAGGAAAGATGGCTCTAGCCGTCCCACTTTTTCACGGAAGGACGCGGCTTCCCGAAGATCCGCCTGGCCTCGCATCCGGCCGTATTCGCCGACGACGGCGCCGGCCGTGAAGGTCCGCCTGTTCTCGACGCAGAGCGTGAGGTAGGCGGACTCGTGGACCTCCATGAACAGCTTCCCGTCCGGGTCGAAGCCGTGGGTCATGAAGTGGGTCCCCGGAACGACGAAGTAGGTCTTGCCGGGGAAATAGCTCCGGGCCCGCTCCCAGGCGTCGCGGAAGCCTTCCGCGGCCCAGGCCTTCGCGGGGAATCCCGCCTTCATGGAGTAGAAGGGGAGTCCAGGATGGCCCGGACGATCTCCCTCGCGGGGTCCGCGGTGGGAAGGTCTTTGAAGAGGGTCCGTTCGAGCCCGCCCGGTCCGGCGAGCGACGCCGCCGCGCCCAGGCACAGCAGTACCGTGAGGACTCCCGCCGCGGGGCGGACGAAGCCCTTCATCGGACCCTCATCGGATGATGCCGGCCCCGGAGAAGGCCCCTGTGCGGGGTTTCGGGCCGGAGGAGAATGATCCCGTCCGTCGGAGAACGGCCTCAGCCCGCTTCCTGTTCGGGATCTTCCGGGTTGGGCGGAGCGGCGGGCGCCTCGTCGGCCGAGAAGACTTCGGGTTCCCCGTCGGGATTTTCCAACTTGGCCAGCTTCCGCTGCCGTTTTTCTTCCTGTTTCTTCAGACGCCTGAGCTCTTTCGTTCTTTTTTCGCTCTTGAATGCTCTGTTACCTCTAGCCACCAGACCTCCTCGTTCCGGATTTCGGCCCTTATCATACAGAGAAAGGGCCCGGCGTTCAAGCGGTCCGCGAAGTCCCTCGGGCCGCCCCTACCCCCGCCCGAGCCGTCTCTGTTATAATCCGGCCATGAAGGAACTCCAAGGGACCGATCTCCTCTACCGCCGCTGGGAAGCCGAGCCTTTTGCGGCCTCGCCCAAAGCCGTCTTCGTCCTCGTCCACGGCCTCGGGGCCCACTCGGCCCGCTGGGACTTCCTGGCCGGCTACCTGGCCGGGCAAGGCTACGCTTCGTACGCGATCGAGCTGCGTGGCTTCGGCCGGACGCCGGAGCGGCCGCGGGGCCACGTCGATTCGTTCGAGACCTGGTTCAGGGACATTCTCGCCTTACGCGAGATCGCCGGCCGGGACTTTCCCGGGAAGAAGGTCTTTCTCCTCGGCGAGAGCATGGGCGGTCTCATCGCCTACGACCTGGCCGGGCGCCACCCCGACAGGTTCGCCGGCGTCGTCCTGATCGCCCCGGCCTTCAAGAACGGCTTGAAGTTCCCCCCGAGCGTCTATCTCAAGGTCGCCCTCGTCCGGCCGTTCGATCCGAAGCATCTGGTTGCCGCCCCCTTCACCTCGGAGATGGCGACGAGGGATCCGGAATACACCGCGGTCATGAACGCGAACCCGGACGAGGTCCGGGTGGTCAGCCTGGGGATCCTGGCCGGTTTTCTGCCCGTCCAGGCCCGGGCCGGGCGGCTGGCCCGATCCTACGCCGTCCCTTCGCTCTTTCTCATCCCAGGCGTCGATCACCTCGTCGACGAGAGCGGCGGCCGAAAGATTTTCCGCAAGATCGCCCTGGCCGACAAGGCCCTCATCGAATACCCCGAAATGTTCCACGCGATCGCGATCGACCTCGGACGCGAGAAAGCGTTCGAAGATATCGTCGCCTGGGCCTCGCCGAGAGTCTGAAGTGAGCCTCGTTCTGGCCATCGACCAGGGCACGACCGGCAGCCGGGCCATCGTCTTCGACCGGAGCGGCCGGACCGTCGCCTCCGCCTACGAGGAATTCCCCCAGCATTTCCCCCGGCCCGGCTGGGTCGAGCACGATCCCGAGGAGATCTGGCGAAGCGTCTACCGGACCATCCAGAAGGTGCTCGCCGCGGCGCCCGCCCGATCGATCGCCGCCGTCGGCATCACCAACCAGCGCGAGACGACCGTCCTCTGGGACCGGAAGTCGGGCCGGCCCGCCGCCAACGCCATCGTCTGGCAGTGCCGCCGCACGGCCGACCGCTGCCGCGAGCTCGCGGCCGAACCCGGCTTGAGCCGTCTCGTCCGCCGCAAGACGGGGCTGCCGATCGACGCCTACTTCTCGGCGACCAAGGTCGAGTGGCTCCTCGACCGGGGCGGCCTCAGGGAACGGGCGACGAGGGGCGGCCTGGCCTTCGGCACGCCGGACTCCTGGGTCCTCTGGAAGCTCACCGGAGGGAAGAGCCACGCCACCGACCCGACCAACGCCTCGCGGACCATGCTCTACAACATCCGCGAGCTCGCCTGGGACGAGGACCTCCTCCGGCTCTTCGGCGTCCCCGCGGCCGTGCTGCCCGAGGTCCGTCCTTCCTCGGGCGAGTTCGGCCGGACCGTCCGCCTGGGCCGCCTCCCCGCGGGCATCCCCGTCATGGGCATCGCCGGGGACCAGCAGGCCGCGCTCTTCGGCCAGGCCGGCTTCCGGCCGGGCGCGATCAAGAACACCTACGGCACGGGCGCCTTCATCCTGCTCAACACCGGCCGCGAGATCGTCGGGTCGAAGCACGGGCTCATCACGACGGTCGCCTGCGGTCCGGCCGGCAAGGCCGCCTACGCCCTGGAGGGCTCCGTGTTCGTCGCCGGGGCGGCCATCCAGTGGCTGCGCGACCAGCTCGGGCTCATCGGCGCGTCGGCCGAATCGGAAGCCGCGGCGGTCGCGGTCGAGGACACGGCCGGCGTCTACTTCGTCCCGGCCTTCGTCGGGCTCGGCGCGCCCTACTGGGACGCCGAGGCGCGGGGCGCCATCGTCGGTTTGACGCGCGGCACCACGCGGCACCACATCGTCCGGGCCGCCGTCGAAGCGATGGCCTACGCGACGCGCGACGTCCTCGAGACCATGCGCCGGGACTCGGGGCTGAGGATCCGGGAGCTCCGGGTGGACGGCGGCGCCTCGGTCAACGACTTCCTCTGCCGCTTCCAGGCCGACGTCCTCGGCATCCCGGTCCTCCGGCCCAAGACGGTCGAGACGACCTCGCTCGGAGCGGCTTATCTCGCGGGCCTCGGCGCGGGCGTCTGGGAGTCGACGGCGGCCATCGAGCGGCTGGCCGTCGACGAGCGGAAGTTCACGCCGGCCATGACCCGGGGCCAGGCCGACCGGCTCTACGCGGGCTGGCAGGCGGCCGTCCGCAAGACCCGGGCAACCTGAGCCCGATCGCAGGATCGAAGGAGGCTTCCATGAAACGCGTTCTGTGCCGGCTCGCCTCGGTCGTCCTTCTCCTCCCGGCCTTCGCCATGGCGGAGGGTTTGAGGAAGGACTGGCCCGTTCTGAGAACCTACGACCGGGACCACATAGAGAAAATCGCGCTGCCCCTCGGCGGCATCGGCACGGGCACCGTCTCGCTCGGCGGCCGCGGTAACCTCCTCGATTGGGAGATCATGAACCGGCCGGCCAAGGGCTACGTCCCGTGGAGCGGCCAGCAGACGGGGCCCTTCTTCGCCCTGCGCGTCGCCGGCGAAGGGGAGCCGTTCACCCGCGCCCTCGAAGGCCCCCTGCCGCTCTCCGCCTACGAGGCCTCGCACGGCTCGACAGCCGTCAACCACGGCCTGCCCCGGTTCCGGAACGTCGCCTTCGCCGCCGCCTACCCGCTCGGCCAGGTCCTGTTGTCCGATCCGGATTCCCCCGTGGACGTCCGGCTGGAGGCCTGGAACCCGCTCATCCCCGGCGACGCCGAGGCGAGCGGGATCCCGGTCGCCGTTCTCCGCTACGTCGTCGTCAACAAGACCTCCCGGGCGCTCAAGGCGTCGGTCTGCGGCTCGCTGCCGAACTTCATCGGCGCCGACGGCTCGGGCACGGCCAAGGACTGGAAGGGCGACCCGGTCACGACCGGGCCGAAGTCAAGAACCGGAACGAGTTCCGCTCAGACGACGGCCTTCGCGGCATTTTCATGACTTCGGGCGGGGTCGATCCCAAGCACGAAGCTTGGGGCACGATCGCGCTGGCCGCGGCGGCCGGGACCCGCGGCTCGAGCCGGACCGCGTGGCTTTCCGCCGGATGGGGCACGTCGCTCCTCGATCTCTGGGACGACTTCGCCGCCGACGGCGTCCTCGATCCCCGGCCGGAGGCGGGCGATGACATGCCCTTCGGCTCGCTCACCGTGGAGCTCGACGTCCCGGCCGGAGGCAGCGCCGAGGCGGTCTTCTACCTGACCTGGCACTTTCCCAATCGCCGGACCTGGTCGCCGAAGGGGACCCCCGACGACCTCATCGGCAACTACTACACGACGAAGTGGGGCGACGCCTGGGCCGTGGCCGAGGACGTCGCTGCCCGGACGGCCGGCCTCGAAGCCGGGACGGTGGCCTTCGTCCGGGCCTTCGCCGAAAGCTCACTTCCTCCGGAGGTCAAGGAAGCGGCCCTGTTCAACCTCAGCACGCTCCGGACCCAGACCTGCTTCCGGACGCCCGACGGCCGCTTCTTCGGCTTCGAAGGCTCGAGCGCCAGCGCCGGCTGCTGCTGGGGCTCGTGCACGCACGTCTGGAACTACGAACAGGCCACCGCCTTCCTCTTCGGCGAGCTGGCCCGGTCCATGCGCGAGATCGAGTTCCTCGAGGCGACCGACGACCAGGGCCTGATGAGCTTCCGCGTCCGCCTGCCCATCGACCGGGCCCGCGAATACGGCAAGGCCGCGGCCGACGGCCAGATGGGCACGATCATGAAGGTCTACCGCGAATGGAAGATGTCGGGCGACGACGCCTGGCTCGGCCGGCTCTGGCCGACCGTCAAGCGGGCCCTGTCCTTCGCCTGGATCCCGGGCGGCTGGGACGCCGACCGGGACGGCGTCATGGAAGGCTGCCAGCACAACACGATGGACGTCGAATACTACGGGCCCAATCCGCAGATGGAGCTCTGGTACCTCGGCGCGCTCCGGGCCGCGGAGGAGATGGCCCGGCGGATTGGAGACAAGCCGTTCGCGAAGATCTGCCGCGGACTCTTCGAGAAGGGCCGGGCCTGGACGGATGCGAACCTCTTCAACGGCGAGTACTACGAGCACCAAGTCCGGCCGCCCCGAAGCGTCGACGACGTCGCCCCGAGCCTGCGGCTCGACATGGGCGCCAAGGACATCACCGAGCCCGACTACCAGCTCGCGAAGGGCTGTCTCGTCGATCAGCTCGTCGGCCAGTACATGGCCCACGTCTGCGGCCTGGGCTACCTCGTCGACCCGGCCCACGTCCGGACGACGCTCCGGAGCATCCTGAAGTACAACACGCAAACGGGCTTCTTCGACCACTTCAACTGCCTGCGCTCGTTCGTCCTGGGCGACGAGACGGCGCTCCTCATGGCCAGCTATCCGAAGGGCCGGCCGAGGAATCCCTTCCCGTACTTCACCGAGGTCATGACCGGCTTCGAATACACGGCCGCGGCCGGGCTGATCTACGAGGGCGACGTCGCCAGCGGGCTCGAGGTCATCCGGAACATCCGCGCCCGCTACGACGGCAAGAAGCGCAGCCCGTTCGACGAAGCCGAATGCGGCCACCACTACGCCCGGGCCATGGCCAGCTGGGCGGCCGTGCCGGCCCTCTCCGGATTCTCGTGGGATGGGGTGGCCAAGGCCATGGCCTTCGACCCGGTTGTCGCGGACGACCCGGTCGTCGCGGACGACCCGCTAGTCCCCGACGGTGCGTGTGCAGGTGTCCGGGTCGTCGCCGACAACCCGGTTGTCGCGGATGACCCGGTCGTCGCGGACGGGGCGGGTGAGGGGACCTTCTTTTGGTCGAACGGCGACGCCTGGGGCACCTGCCGCATCGGGGCCGGCGCCAAGACCGCCGAGCTCACGGTCCTCCACGGGCGCCTGTCGCTCGGATCGTTCCGCCTGGGCACCGCACCGGCCAGGAACCTCAAGAAACCGGCGCCCCTCGAGGCCGGGGGGACGATCAAGCTGGAATTTTAGGATATCACGGTGAAACATCCGGCCGGCCGCCGCGTATGACAGGGCGTAGGAAAAAGCTTCAAAGGAGTCACCGATGCACAAGAAAGCCACCCTGGTCGCCGCGGCCCTGATCGTCCTGGCCCTGTTCCTGGCCGTTCCGGTCTGGCCCGGGACGATCCCCGCCTCGCTCGTTCCCGAGGGCGCCCGCTGGATCGCCCACCTCGACATGGAGAAATTCGTCGCCACCGACCTCTACGGATATCTCGAGAAGGACGGCAAGTTCCAGATCAAGAGCGGCGACCTCAACCGCTGGCTCAAGATCGACTGTGCCCAAGGACATCAACGGGGTCACCGTATTCGGGCTCGGGCAAGAAGACGATGAGATCGTCTTCGCCGTCTCCGGCAAGTTCGACAAAGCGGGCATTCTCGCCTTGGTCGCGCTCGACAAGGAGCACCAGGAGACGCCCTACGGCGCCTACACCCTCTACTCGACCGGGAGCGACGAGTACGGCGCCTTCGTCAACGACAATCTCCTCGTCTTCTCCGAGGGCCGCGCGGCGATCGAGAAGGTCCTCGACGCGGCCGGCGGCAAGTCCAAGTCCTTCGCCGGCACCAAGCTCGCCGCGTCGCTCAAGGAGGTGCCCGCGGGGGCCTTCCTCAGCGGCGTCGTCGAGGACCTGTCCGGCCTGGGCAAGGAGATCAACCAGTCCAAGCTCATCGAGAAGGCCTCGGGCCTCTTCTTCCTGGCCCAGGAAAAGCAGTCCCGGCTCCAGCTCCGGCTCCAGATGAACGCCGACACCCCGGAGAACGCCAAGAACATCGCCGACCTCGTCCAGGGCGTCATGGCCCTCGGCCGGATGAGCGGAGGGGAGGGCGATATGGCCGGGCTCGCGACCCTCGTCGACGGGATCCAGGTCAAGCTCGACGGAAAGACCGTCCGCCTGGAGTTCGATGGGGCTTCGCAGGACGTCGCCAAGCTGCTGTCCAGCCGCCACGGCCTCCCTCACCTGCTGGACTGACGACCGGAGAGCGCATGAAGACCGACGAGGAGCTGGCCCGCGAGGCGCGGGCCGGCTCGCGTCCGGCCTTCGAAGAGCTGGCGCTTCGCTACAAGCGCCGGCTCTTCGTCTATCTCCGGCCCCGCCTCGCGAGCGACCAGGACACCGAGGACATGGTCCAGGAAACGTTCCTCAAGCTCTACCGGAACATCGACAGATACGATCCCGACTACCGTTTCTCGACCTGGCTCTACACCGCGGCGACCCGCCTGACCATCAGCTCCTACCGGAAGAAGAGGATCGCCGCCGGTCCGCTCCGGGCCGAGGAGGCCGGCGGCGTCGCCGATCCGGCGGCCGGGCCGCCGGCGGGAACGGAAACGGCCGGGCTGTGGGACTCCGCCAGGACTCTCGCGGAGAGCCAGTTCCGGGTCCTGTGGCTCCGCTACGGGGAGGACATGGAGGTCGCGGAGATCGCCCGGGCCGTCGGCAAAAGCCGGGTCGCCGTGAGCCTGCTCCTCCACCGGGCCCGGACGAACCTGATGAAGAGGACGGGCGCCGCGCCCGCCGGGGCGATGGCCGCTGCCAAGCCCGCGGCGGCGGGCGGACCGACGGCCGGATGAAGAAAGGGAGAACGACCATGCTGTGCCATCTCGCCCGCAGAGCGATCTCGGGGTCCGAGGACCGGGGGAAAGTGCTGCCGCGGTGGGCCGGGCGCCACATCGGCCGTTGCGAAGCCTGCCGCGAATACGCGCGGTTCGCGACCTCCCTCGAGACCCGGCTGGCCGGCGACCGCGCCGCCTTCCTGGCGGCGGTCCCCGAATTCCCCTTGAAAGAAGCCGCTTGGAACGAAGCGGGGACCGGGCGGAAAGAGCGGGTCTCCCTCGGCCGGCGGCTCGTCCTTCATCCCTTCCCGGCGGCCGCGGGCCTGCTCGCAGTCGCGGCGGCGGCGTTCCTCGTCCTCCGGGTCGTTCCCCGCGAGCCGGTGCTCACCGCCGCGGACCGGGCGGCCGCCCGGGCCGCGTTCAAGTCCATCGTCGCCGCGCCGGACGAATTTCCGCGTCGCCCTCAGCGGGGCGGAATCGTCCCTCGAAAAAGAAAAGCGCATCTGGGAGAGCTCGGTCGTCTCGGCCGTCGAGTATCTTCAGGCCCGGCTCAACATCAGGATCGAGCGCCGGGATCCGCCGAAGGAGCTCTAGCGGGACAACATCCCGTCAGCCGGGCCTTCCCCGTCCCCGGGTCAACGCCGCGTCTGGAGTTTGTCCGAAAGCTCGCCCATGAGCTCGGTCTGGATCTCCTGGATCTCCAGGAGCCGCTGCCACTGCTTGAAGATGAGATGGTCGATCTTCTCGTGGAGACTGCGGATCTCGATCTCGGCCTTGAGGTTGATCTGGTAGTCGTGCTGGGCGCGCAACCGGTCCTTCGCCTCCTGGCGGTTCTGGCTCATCATGATGACCGGCGCCTGGAGGGCGGCGAGACAGGAGAGGATGAGGTTGAGGAGGATGAAGGGGAAGGGATCGAAGCGACGGGCGATGAGGACGTAGGAATTGAGGATGATCCAGCCGAAAAGGACGCTCATGAAGATGATGATGAACTTCCAGCTGCCGCCGAAAGCGGCCAGCCGGTCGGCGAGGCGCTGGCCCAGGGTGCGTTTTTCCTCGAACTCCATGTTGACGTTCCGCGTCAGGATCTCTCCTTCGCGCAGGCTCTCGATGACCTCGGCCTCGATCACGGACAGATCGCCCTTCTCGGATTCCAGGACGCCCTGGACGTACTGCGCCCGGTAGCGGTTGAGGTCGTCCCGGCAGATCGTATTCTCCGGCTTCCAATCCGGATGGTCTTTGACGATGAGCGCGGCGATGGCCGATCGGACGGTCTGGCCGGAGACGATCTCGTCGGGATCCTTGGCCAGCCCGCACACCCCGCAGGTCGCTTTAATATCTTCGCCCATGGCCCCTCCTTCCGCCGGGACTATAGCTTTTCTTCGGCCGGGGGGTCAACTGCAGAGAGGAAGGAGGACGGCTCCTCACCAGAAGCCGGCCCGATTTCTGAAACGAATGGATCTAGAGGCGCCGGCGGGTCGGGCGGAAGTCCCAGGTCAGGCGGAAAGCGATATCCCGGAGCACTTCGTCCATGGCCGTGTTCTTGTCCCGGATGGAGAAGACCGGCATCCCGCCGTCCACGCCGACCGCGGCGACCGTACCCTGGCGGACGGCGGAGTCGGTCCAGAGGGTCGCGCCGTTAGCGGTGGAAACGAGACGGACCTTCATGGAAATATCGAACGCCGTTCGGGCGAACAAGATCCTGGACAGGGGGGCGGCCAGGTCGATCTGGGGCTTGACCTTGGTCACCCCGATCTCGCCGACGAAGAAGGCGTCGACCCCGTATTTCTCGCCGATGGCCAGGGCGGCGTCCCGGTTGAACTCGGTCATCCCGATATCGGCCAGGACCGCTTCGGCCGTGCCGAACTCGATGACCGGGACGCGCTGGGCCGCCGTGACCTCCTGGAGGAAGTACTGCGTCGCGACGACGTCGAGATCGCCCTTGACGTCCGCCGCCTTGAGGGTGACGAGGCCGACCGTATCGAGCGCGGCCAGATCGATGGCCGGCGGGACGATGGTGTATTTGACGCAACCGGCGACGGCGAAGAGGATGACGAGGGGAGCGAAGGGCTTCATTCTCATGGACGGTCTCCTTGACGAACGCGGCCCGAACCCGGGCTTTTCTATGAATTTAGTCGCGGCTTACCTGATCAAATGGAACGCCGTCTGGCGGCCGGCCAGAAAGTAGGCCTTCTCTCCGTCGAACAGGATGTCCTGCTCGAGCGGCACGCGGAAATCGGCGCCCCATTCCGGCACGGGCCCGGTGACGCTCAGCTCGCAGACGAACGTGCTCATGGGCACGAGCTTGACGTCGCCTCGGCCGACGTTGTTGACCTGCTCCCAGGGCAAACCGATGAGCGGCCCCGGTTCGTGGAGGAAATAGCCGAGCGAGTGGGAGTAGACGCGCGGGCCGGGGATCTGAAGCTCGCGGGCCTTCCCGAGGACCTTGCCGAGGATCTCGTTGCCGGTGAGGCCGGTCTTGAACTCTCCGACGTAGACGTCCTGGAGCCGATTGGCTTCGGCCATGAGCTTCTTGAAGGTCTCGGGCGCGTCCGTCTCGCCGGGCCGCAGGATGTAGGCCATCTCCTGGTGGTCGGAGTTCCAGCGCATGTATTTGAGGCCGACGTCGCAGTGGAGGAGGTCGCCGGGGCGGACGACCTTGTCGTCCTTGCCCCACTTCTCGACGTCCTTCGGCGACCGGCCGCGGATCGAGACGAAGGGGGAGAAAGAGACCCGCAAACCGAGGTCGTGGACGCGCTGCCAGTAGTACCAGCGCAGGTCGTCGGCCGTCGTCTGCCCGACCGAGACGACCTTCGCCGAGAACATGTCGGCGATGATGGACCGGGACAGGGCCGCGGCCCGCTCCATGTATTCGACCTCCTCGTCGAGCAGGGTCTCGGCCCAAAGCGTGACAAGCGGTTCGGCGGACTGCAGCCGCGCGGCGTACTTGGGGCCGACCGCTTCGACGATCCTCTTCTTCAGGACCGAGGTCAGCGCCCCGGCCGCCCACTGGATCTCGCCCTCGTTGAGGCCGATCCGCTTCGGGTCGCGCTCGCGGACGATGCGGCCGAGCGCCTCCCATTGGCCTTCGCCCTTCTTCTGGTCGAAGGCCGTCGCGTCCCAGGCGTTCTTGAACAGGCCCTGGGTGTCCGTGCGGGAGACGTTCAACCGCTCGATGCCCTTCGCCGGTCCCGCATCGAAGAAGACGAGGATCTGGGTGATGGGATTCCAGTTGCCGAGAGGGACCATGGTCTCGAAGATGGGGTCGAGGTTGTCCTCGTTGCAGGAGACGATCCACATGTCGAAGCCGGTCTCGCGCATCAGCCGCGGCAGGAGCGTGTCGAGCCGCTTGGCTGTGATCTTATATACGAGGTCCGCCTGCTGACGCACGGATAAGGACGGCCGGCGGCCCGCCGTGTTGGGCCGCGGCCGGGGCAGGGGCGAGCAACGCTAAACCGATAAGAACGACGAGAAGAGCCGATCTTGTAGACATGAGGAGCCTCCGTTTACGGGACTGTCGCTTTTCTATCACCGGCGCCGGTTATCGTCAAGCCGATCGGCCGGGGAAATGGGGACGTTCCTGGTTTTTGCCGCGAAAACCAGAAACGTCCCCATTTCCAAGTCCCGACCAGAGCGGGGACACGTATCAGAGGTACAAGTCCCCAAGCGGGATCCGGGGGAACTTGTGCCCGGGGCGACGCGTATATAGTGGAGAGCAGGACGTCCGCGTTGCTTTCGGTCGGCCGTTTTGCGAGAATGACCATCACGAACCCTCGGAACGGAGGTACCATCCTGTGACCCTGCGTCGAACCCCAGCTCTCCTCGTCCTTTCCCTAGCCTGTCTCGCCCTCGGACCCCTGGCCGCGGCCGACCTCGCCTTCGACCGCTACCATGCGCCCGAGGAACTGACGGCGGCCCTTCAGGATCTGGCCCGGGCCAATCCCGGCTTCGCCAAGGTCCACGTCCTGGCCAAGAGCCCGGGCGGCCGCGACCTCGCCCTGCTCGAGATCGGGCCGGAGACCGGGAAGTCCGCGAAGTCCTTGCCCGCCGTCTTCGTGGCGGCCAACATGGAAGGGACCGTCCCGCTCTCCGGCGAGGCGGCGCTCTACCTGGCCAAGCTCCTCTGCGCGAAGGACGGCCCGCGCTCGGACCGGACCTGGTATATTCTCGCCTGCGGCAACCCCGACGCCGCGGCGGGCTACTTCGCGAAGCCCCGGCGCCTCGACCCGCGCAACGCCCGCCCCAAGAACGACGATCAGGACGATGCGACCGACGAGGACGGGGCCGACGACCTCGACGGCGACGGCCTCATCACCCAGATCAGGGTCAAGGACCCCGAGGGCGAATGGATCGCCGTCCCCGGCGAACCCCGCCTGATGAAGAAAGCGGACGGGGCCAAGGGCGAGAAGGGCGTCTGGAAGCTCTATCCCGAGGGCCTCGACAACGACGGCGACGGTCAGTTCGACGAGGATGGGCCGGGCGGCGTCAACGTCGGCACGGCCTTCCCCCACCTGTATAAATACCATGCTCCCGACGCCGGCCCCTGGTCTGGGAGCGAGCCGGAGACGCTTCGCCCTGCTCCAGTTCTTCGACAAGCACCGCGAGATCGGCCTGGTCTTCGTCTTCGGCGAGTCGAGTTACTGCCTCAACCCGCCGCGGGCGGGCCGCAAGGGCGACGCCGACTTCAACGCTATCAAGGTCCCCGAGCGCGTGGCCGGGTTCATCAACGCCGACCCCACCCGGACCTACACCATGGCCGAGATCATCGACCTCGTCAAGCCGCTCGTCCCGCCCGGCATGGAGGTCACGGAAGGGCTCGTCGCCGGCTTCCTCGAGCTCGGCGCGGTCGTCAATCCGCTGGAGGACGACCTCAAATTCTATAAGGAGCTTTCCGAGGGCTACAAGGAATTCCTGAAGGCCGCGAAGCTCGACGCCAAGCGCCTCGACCCGGCGCCCGACAAGGACGGCTCGCTCGAGCTCTACGCCTACTACCACCTCGGCCTGCCTTCCTTCGCCCTGGACTTCTGGACCCTGCCCGAGGTCAAGGAGGAGAAGCCGGCCGAAGAGCTCACGCCCGAAAAGCTCGAAAAGATGACCAACGACGAATTCATCGCCCTCGGCGAGGAGAAGGTCGACGCCTTCCTCAAAGCCGCCGGCGCGCCCGACCAATTCAAGGCCAAGCAGGTCTTCGAGGCCCTCAAGGGCGGCATGATGGACACGAAGAAAATGGCCGAGATGATGAAGCAGATGCCCAAGAAGCCGGACGAGGCGGGGGCCGATCCCAAGGAGAAGGCCCTCCTCGCCTGGAGCGACAAGGAGCTCGGCGGCGGCGGGTTCGTCGCCTGGAAGCCGTTCAAGCACCCGACCCTCGGCGACGTCGAGATCGGCGGGGCCGTTCCCTACGCCGGCAACACGCCGCCCGCCAAGATGATCGACGGCCTCCTCAAGGGCCAGGTCCCCTGGGTCTTCGAGGTGGCCAAGAAGATGGCCCGGATCGGCATCGTCGACGCCCGGGTGAAGAAGCTCGGCTCGGGGGTCTACGAGATCAAGGCCTGGGTCGAGAACACGGGGGGCCTGCCCTATCCGACGGCCATGGCCGGCCGCAACCAGCGGGTCCTGCCCGTCGTCGTGACGCTCGTCGGACAGGGCTTCGAGATCGTCGAGGGCAAGAAGCGCGCTCTCGTCCCCTCCGTGCCGGCCCACGGCGCCAAGCCCGTGACCTGGATCGTTCGGGCGGCGAAGCCGGTCAAGATCGAGATCAAGGCGGCCACGCAGACCGCCTGGGGCGGTTCCCGCACCGTCGACCTGGGAGGTGTCCAGTGAAGAAGCTCGCCTGTTTCGTTCTGTTCGTCCTGTGCGCCGCGTCGACCCTCCCGGCCCAGAAAGCCGAGATCACGGTCCCTCTGCGCTTCGACCAATACTACACGCTCGAACAGGTCTACGACGCGCTCAAGGCGCTCGCCAAGGCCTACCCGCAGCTCACGACGCTCGAGACCGTCGGGCAGAGCGACGAAGGCCGGCCCATCATGGCCCTGACCGTCAACAATCCCAAGACGGGCGCGGCCCTGGACAAGCCCGCGATCTACGTCGACGGCAACATGCACGGCAACGAGATCCAGGGCGGCGACATCTCGCTCTATCTTCTCGACTACCCTCCTCGGCGGCTACGGCAAGAACCCCGAGATGACGGCCCTCGTCGACAAGAACTGCTTTTATGTCATTCCCGTCGTCAACGTCGACGGGCGCTATCATTTCTTCGCCGACGCCAACACGTCGAGCAGCAGCCGCACCCTGCGCATCCCCACCGACGACGACCGGGACGGCCTGTTCGACGAGGACAAGCTCGACGACCTCGACGGCGACGGCAACATCTGCGCCATGCGCAAGAAAGACCCCTTCGGCGCGTACCGGACCGACCCCGAGGACCCGCGCCTGATGGTCCGCGTCAAGCCGGGCGAGAAGGGGGAGTGGACGATGCTCGGCGAAGAAGGCCTCGACAACGACGGCGACGGCCAGGTCAACGAGGACACCGAGGGCTACGTCGATCCCAACCGGAACTGGGGCTTCGACTGGGCGCCGTCCTACGTCCAGGGCGGCTCCGGGGAATACCCCTTCTCCGGCGTCGGGCTCAAGGCCCTGGCCGAGTGGACGATGACCAAGACCAACATCACCTTCGCCTGGTCCTTCCACAACAACGGCGGCATGCTCCTGCGCGGGCCGAGCCGCAAGGGGCTCGGCGAGTATCCCGCGCAGGACGTCGCGGTCTACGATTTCCTGGGCAAGCAGGGCGAGCGGATCATCCCCGGCTACCGCTACATGATCTCCTGGAAGGACCTCTACACCACCTACGGCGACTCCGGCGAGTGGATCACCCAGACGGCGGGCGCCTACTTCTACTGCGCCGAGGTCTTCCAGGGCGAGTCCGAGGCCTTCAAGGGCGTCTCGGAGAGGCCCGAGCCGGGGACGTCGCGCGAGGAAGCCGTCCGCGATATCTTCTCGGAGAGCGTCTCCGAGCGCGAGCGGCTCAAGTTCAGCGACAGCGTCACCCAGGGCGAGCTCTACAAGCCCTGGAAAGCCTTCAAGCACCCCGACTACGGCGACGTCGAGATCGGCGGCTGGGTCAAGATGAGCTCGCGGCTCGGCGCCCCGTTCATGATCAAGGACCTCGTCCACCGCAACGCCATGGCCGTCCTGTTCACGGCCAAGCATCTGCCCGAGGTCTCGCTCGAGGCATTCGAGGTCAAGGCCCTCGGCGGCGGCCTGTATCGGGTGCGGACGCGCCTCTCCAACCCCAAGGCCATGCCGACAATGAGCGCTCTCGCCCGCAAGACCAAGCTCTATCCCGAGGACATGCTGAAGGTCACGGGGGCCAAGGTCGTCGCCGGCGGCGTGCTCCTCGATCCCTACCGCGATCAGGTCGCCTACAAAAAGGACAAGCCCGGGCTCCAGTTCACGGTCGTGCCCGGGTTCGGCAAGGTCGAGCACCAGTTCCTGATCGAGGGCAAGGGCGAGATCAAGATCGAGTACGGGTCGCGGCACGGCGGCAAGCTCGCGAAGACGGTCAAGCTCGAATAAACGACGAATCGCTTGCCATTTCCCGGAGGGCGGTAGCATAATGGTTCTCCGGAAAAACGCGCGGGGACGATGATCCGTTGAAAGGAGGCCGGGGATGCTCAGGCGCTACCAGATCGAGAACCAGAAGATCATCCCGTCGCAAGACGGGAAGGCCCCGATCCTCCTCTACGTCAATCCGGACGAAACCGAGAAGCGCCTCCTCGTCGACACCTACCAGATCGACGAGCACACCCTCGCTTCGGCCCTCGACCCCGACGAGCTGGCCCGTCTCGAATTCGAGCCGGAGCACATCGCCTTCATCTACAAGCGGCCGAAGAACTATTCGGGCGACGACCAGCTCCTGTTCAAGGCCTCGACGATGGGCGTCTTCTTCTTCGGGGAGATGATCATTCTCGTCGTAGCCGACGACACGACCCTGTTCGAGGGCAAGCAGCTGGCCCGGGTCGGCAGCGTCCGCGAGCTCGTCCTCCGGCTCATCTACCGGGCCATCTTCCACTTCATGGAGCACCTCCGGATCATCAACCAGATCGCCGACGACGTCGAGCAGAAGATCAACCGGGCCATGGAGAACAGGTACCTCATCAACCTGTTCGCCCTGCAGAAGAGCCTGGTCTACTACCTGAACGCGGTCAACTCCAACGGCGCCCTCATCGATAAGATCCGGCACAACGCGGCCAAGTTCGGGTTCACCCAGGAGGAGATGGAGCTCCTCGACGACATCGCCGTCGAGAACAACCAGTGCTACCGGCAGGCCGAGATCTACTCGAACATCCTGGCCAGCCTGATGGACGCCCGGGCCTCCATCGTCAGCAACAACCTCAACGTCCTGATGAAGACCCTGAACATCATCACCATCGCGATCATGGTGCCGACCCTCGTCGTCTCCATCTTCTCCATGAACGTGACCCTGCCGTTCGGGCTGCGGGAGCACCCCGCCTTCTGGATCATCATGGGGCTGGCCGGCATCTCCGTGGTCGCCTTCTTCATCTTCTGGAAATACAAAAAGTGGTAGGCCGGCGGGCCGTCTTCGGCCCCGGGATTACTTTTGGTTCTTCTCCCATTTCCAGGCTTCCCTCTCGAGGCGGCGAGGGATGTTGCCTCGAAGATCCCCGTTGCTGGAGGAGGGGACCCGCGCAGCGGGGGGGAACCGTGCAAACTGGTTCCCCGGGGGGCCGGGGAGCAAGAGGCATATCCCGAGTCAAAGCCCGAGAGAGGGACTTCCCGGAATCGGGAGAAGAACCTTACTTTTCGGCCCTTTTGATGCTGATCGAGATCCCCCCGCCGCGCTCGACGAACGTCGTCTCCATGAACGGGAGCGCCAGGACGTGCTCGACGAAGTCGCCGCTGCCCCAGCCGCCGCGCCTCATC
Source organism: uncultured bacterium (assembly GCA_963743755.1). Taxonomy (GTDB): domain Bacteria; phylum Acidobacteriota; class Aminicenantia; order Aminicenantales; family Saccharicenantaceae; genus RBG-16-66-30. Next base: position 610,063 of record CAVUQU010000004.1, on the reverse strand, counting down.
CGCTGCGAGACGTTGTGGGCGACAAACGCGCCGCCGACCGTGAGCTTGGGCAGGACGGCGATGAAATAGTTCTTGTACCAGTCCTTGTCGGCGTCGCAGAAGACGAAATCGAAGGGGCCGGGGAGGGCGGGGACGAGCTCGTGGGCGTCGGCCAGGCGGGCGTCGATGAAGCCGTCGAGCCCCGCCTCGCGGAAATTGGCCACGGCTTCGCGGTAGCGGCCTTCGTCGATGTCGACGGTGACGAGCCTGCCTCCGGTCTTGCTCAGGGCCCAGGCGATCCAGATCCCCGAGTGCCCGGTCGACGTCCCGATCTCGAGGGCCCGGGTGTAGCCCGTTCTCGACGATGAGGTCGTGGAGGACGCGGCCGTCGGACTCGGGGACGTTCATGTCCCGCCAGCGGCCGGCGTTGGCCTCGAGAAAAGCCTGGACCCTGCGGTCGAGGGCAGCCCCGTCCTGTTGGCCCGTTTTTTGTCCGGTTGGGCCCGGCGCGGCCGGGACGGCCCCAAGGCCGGTCAGGACAAGGACGATCCCGAGTGCCGCCGGGATGAACAGTCTGATTTTCATGATCACCTCTTCAACCCTGAAGACGGAATCCTGCCATCCGTTTAGACGGCTCGGGGCGGGTCCTCTTCCATGCCTGAGAACGGGGGAAGAAAACACTGTGATGGGCGTCTAAAAACTCTATGGTATATTACTGTGCTTGATTCCGGCTCCGGGGCCTCATCGAACGGCCCCGTGCTTCAGGAGACGCGACGATGCCAGAGAATATTCGATCCGGCCGGGCCAGGCTTCTCGGCACGGCCCTTCTCGGGTTGGCTTTGCTCCTGCCCTCCCTCGCGGCGGCTCAAGACGACCCCCTGACCCTCGACGAGGCGGTCAAGCTGGCCTTGGAGCGGAACGAGCGGGCCAAGTCCACCTGGGAGGAGGTCGTCGCGGCCAACGCCCGGCTCGCCCAGGCGCGGTCGTTCTTCCTGCCTTCGATCACCTCGACCAGCACCTACACGCGCCGGGCCTATGAGACCCGGAGGGTCGTCGGCGAAACCGAGGTCATCATCCAGAGGTACAACGCCCTGTCGGAGACCATCGCCCTGAACCAGACCCTGTTCGACGCCCGCAGCCTGACCAGCCTCGCGGCCGTCCGGGCCCGTAGGGACGCCGACGTGGCTTCGGCCGCCGAGAGCCGCCGCCAGCTGGCCTTCGAGGTCAGCCAGGCCTTCCTGGCCACCCTCGGCACGACCCAGGTCCGGGAAGCCTCGGGCAGGCGGTTCACTTTCGCCGGGCAGAACCTCGAGGCCGCCAGGGCCCGTTTCGCGGCCGGCCTCGCCTCGGTCAACGACGTCACCCGGGCCGAGCTCGAATACGCCACGGCCGAGGTCGGCCTGACCCAGGTCAAGGGCCAGGTCGAGACGAGCACCCTCCAGCTCGGCCACCTCCTCGACGCGCCGGAGGCCGTCCGCGGGCCGCTCGTCGTCCCCGAGTTCCTGATCGAGGCCGCTTCGGCCGAAGCGGCCGACTCCGAGGGGCTCGTCGGGGAAGCCCTGGCCCGGCGCCTGGACGTCGGATCCCTCCGCTCGCTCGCCTCGGCCCAGCGCTCGCTCTCCCGTCTGCCCATGCTCGGCTGGCTGCCCTCGCTCAGCGCCAGCGGCCGGTACAGCCTGACGAACGAGGCGAGCTTCAACAACAGGAATTGGAACTGGAGCATCGGGGCGACCCTGACCTGGTCGCTCTTCGACGGCGGCGCCCGCTTCGGGCAAAGCAAGGAGCAGATGGCCCTGGCCCGTCTGGCCGATCTCGACCTCCAGGCGGCCACGCGCAAGGTCGACGTCGAGGTCCGGGAAGCCCTGGTCTCCCTCGCCAGTCAGCGGGCCTCCCTCCGGCAGGCCACCGTCGCCCACGAGGTCGCCAAGAAGAACGCGGCCGAAACGACGGAACTCTACCGCCAAGGGTTGGCCTCCGCCCTGGAAGTCGCCGACGCCAACGTCAGCCTCTTCGAAGCAGAAGTCGCCCTCGTCCAGGAACGCTACGGTCTGGGCGTCGCCTTCCTCAACCTGGAAGCGGCCCTGGGCCTCGATCCCTTCGGGAAGGAGCCACGCACGTGATCAGCCTGACACATAGAAAACTCGTCGTCATCGCTCGCCGCCGCGGCGCTCGTCGTTTCGGCCGGAGCCTGCAAGAAGGAGACCGCCGGCGGTCCCGCCGCGGGCCGCCGGAGGGCCGGGGACGCGTCCAGTTCCCCGTCGACGTCGAACAGGTCGAGGTCCGGTCCCTCGTCTATTCCGTCACGGCGGTCGGCTCCGTCGAGGCCTTCGAGAAGGTCCAGGTCACGGCCCGCGTCTCCGGCGTCGTCGACCGGGTCCGGTTCTCCGAAGGGGAACTACGCCGCGGCCGGCCAGGTCCTGGTCGAGATCGAGACCGAGCGCTACCGGCTGGCCGTCGAATCGGCCCAGGCCTCCTTCGAAAAGGCCGAGGCCTCCAAGGCCGACGCCGAGGCCGGCCTCAAGCGACGCGAGACGGTCCAGACCCAGAACCCCGGCCTCATCCCGGGCGAGGAGGTCGAGACCTGGCGGACCAAGGTGCTCACGGCCGCCTCGGAGGTCGCCGAGAAGCGCTCGGCCCTGAACCAGGCCAAGCTCAACCTCAGCGACGCCTTCGTCAAGGCGCCCTATCTCCGGGATCATCCAGACGCGGACCGTCCAGACCGGCCAGTACGTCCAGACGGGCACCGTCCTGGCGACGCTCGTCCGCCGCGATCCGCTCCTCCTCCGGTTCCGCGTCCCCGAGCGCGACGCCGCCCGGATCAAGCCGGGCCAGCAGGCCCGCTTCCGGGTCCGGGAGGACGAGCGCGAATTCACGGCCAAGGTCGTCCACGTGGCCGAGTCGGCCGACGACACGTCGCGCCTCGTCGACATCACGGCCAACATCGAAGACCCCAGCGACCGCGCCCTCCGGCCCGGCTCTTTCGCCGAGATCACGGTCCCGGTCGCCTCGGCCAGCGAAGCTCCCGTCATCCCCGTCGCCGCGGTCCGCCCGAGCGAGCGCGGCTTTCTCGCCTACGTCGTCGAAGGCGATAAGGCCGTCGAGCGCATCCTGACCCTGGGGATGAGGTCGGCCGACGGCCGGGTCGAGGTCCTCTCCGGCCTCAAGGGCGGCGAGTCCCTCGTCGTCCGCGGCTCCGAGGCCCTCTCGAACGGCGTCTCGGTGCGGATCGGCAGCCGCGGCCGCCGCGCCGGCCGCGGCCGAAAAGAAATAAGGACCGGTCCCATGAACCTCACCGAAGCCTGCGTCAGAAAACCCGTCCTGGCCTGGATGCTCATGGCCGCCACCATCGTCTTCGGCCTCGTCGCCGGGGGCGCGGATCGGCATCAGCCAGTTCCCCGACGTCGATTTTCCCACGATCAACGTTTCCGCCACCTGGGAAGGCGCGGCGCCGGAGGTCATGGAGAACGAGGTCGTCGAAACCCTCGAGGAAGCCCTCATCCAGGTCGAGGGCGTCCGGACGCTGACCTCGAGCTCGCGGCAGGGATCGTGCAACATCACCGTCGAGATCGAGCTGTCGCGGGACGTCGACCTGGCCCTCCAGGACGTCCAGGCCAAGGTTTCCCAGGCCGCGCGCCGCCTGCCGCGCGACATGGACCCGCCCGTCATCTCCAAGCAGCAATCCCGAGGACCAGCCGATCATGATGGTCCGCCTCGCCGGGCCCTATCCCCAGCGCGTCCTCAGCGACTACGTCCGTTACGGGCTCAAGGAGAAGCTCCAGACCATTCCCGGCATCGGCGAGATCTCGCTCATGGGCACGCTGGAGCGCAACATCCGCATCTGGCTCGACGCCGCCCGGCTCGACGAGAAGGGCCTGACGGTCCGGGACGTCATCTCCGCCCTCCAGCGCGAGCACATCGAGCTGCCCGCCGGGCGGCTGGAGACGGCCGGCCGCGAGGTCAACGTCCGCGTCCTCGGCGAGGCCGTCGACCTGGAGACCCTGCGCCGGATCGTCGTCCGCGAGGTCGACGGGAGCCCGATCTACGTCAGCGACGTCGCCCTGGTCGAGGACGGCTTCGAGGATGTCCGGCGCCTGGCCCGCATGGACGGCGGCCCGGCCCAGGGCATCGGCATCAAGAAGCAGCGCGGCGCCAACGCCGTGGCCGTGGCCAAGAGCGTCCGCGCGGCCATCGCGGAGTACCAGCAAGACCCTGCCGGACGACATGACCGTCGGCATCACCAACGACAGCACCGAGTTCATCCGCGAATCGGTCAGCGAGATCCAGTTCGAGCTCCTGCTCTCGGTCGTCCTCACGGCCTTCGTCTGCTGGCTGTTCCTGGGATCGCTCTCGAGCACGCTCAACGTCATCCTGGCCATCCCCATGTCGCTCCTCGGCACGGTGGCCATCATCTATTTCCTCGGTTTCACCTTCAATACCTTCACCCTGCTGGCCCTGGCCCTGGCCGTCGGCATCGTCGTCGACGACGCCATCATGGTCATGGAGAACATCTTCCGCCACCGCGAGGGCGGCAAGGCCCTCGTGCCGGCCGCGCTCGAGGGGACGAAGGAGATCGCCTTCGCCGCCCTGGCCGCGACCCTGGCCGTCGTGGCCATCTTCCTCCCGGTCGTGTTCATGAAGGGCATCATCGGCCGCTACTTCCTCCAGTTCGGCATCACGCTCTGCCTGTGCCGTCCTCCTGTCCTACGTCGAGGCGGTCACCCTGGCCCCGGCCCGCTGCTCGCAGTTCCTCAAGACGACGCGGGAAGGCCGGAACAAGATCGGCCTGGCCGTCGACCGGGGCTTCAGCAAGCTCGAGGGGCTTTACGGTCGCGATCCTCCACGGCAGCCTCCGCAGGCCCGGGCCTGATCCTCGCCCTCGGCGCGGCCCTCTTCGCCGCGGCCATCGCGGTCTTCATGATCATGCCGAGCGAGTTCGTGCCCTCCCAGGACCAGAGCCGGGTCTCGATCCGCCTCCAGACCGCCGTCGGGTCGGATATCTCCGAGACCGACGCGCTCCTCATCAAGGCCGAAGAAGTCGTCAACGCGCACCCGGAAGTCGTTCAGACCTTCAGCTTCGTCGGCGGCATGGGCGGCGGCGGCGGGGTCAATTCCGGGATGATGTTCCTGACCCTGGTTGCGCCGGGAGACCGGAAGATGGATCAGGCCGAGTTCTCGGCCGTTCTGCGGCGCGAGCTCAACTCCGATCCCCGGCATCCGGGCCGTCATCCAGGACACGTCGCAGCAGGGGTTCACGGCCCAGCGCGGCTTCCCGATCGAGTTTTCCGTTCGCGGCGCCGACTGGAACGAGCTCGTGCCCCTGAGCCAGAAGCTCATGGCGGAGCTCACGGAGAGCGGCACGGTCACCGACCTCGACTCGGACTACCGCGTCGGCATGCCCGAGCTGCGGGTGACCCCGGACCGGGCCGTGTGCTCCGACGTCGGCGTCTCCGTCGACGACGTGGCCACGACCATCAACGCCCTCGTCGGCGGCATCCGGGTCGGCAAGTACAGCACGGGCGGCCGGCGGCTCGACGTCCGGCTCAAGCTCATGGCCGGGCAGAGATCGCGGCCCGAGGACATCTCCCGGCTGCGGGTCCGGGCCCGCAACGGCGAACTCGTGCCGCTCTCCTCGCTCGTCCTCTTCGAAGAGCAGGCCGCCCTCCAGGCCATCACCCGCCGCGACCGCGAGCGGGCCATCTCGATCTTCGCCAACGTCGCCCCGGGCCATTCCCAGGACGAGGCCCTGCGGGTCATCGAGGGGCTCGGCGACAACCTGCCCGTCGGCAATCGCGTCGTCCTGGGCGGCTCGAGCCTGGCCTTCCGCGAGTCGATGAGCAGCCTGCTCTTCGCCATGTTCCTGGGCGTCGCCATCGCCTACATGATCCTGGGCTCGCAGTTCAACTCGTTCAAGGACCCGGTCACGATCATCACCATCCTGCCGCTCTCGATCGCGGGCGCGGCCTTCGCCCTGCTCATCACGGGCCAGTCGCTCAACATCTTCAGCATGATCGGGCTGCTGCTCCTGATGGGCATCGTCAAGAAGAATTCCATCATCCTGGTCGACTACGCCAACGCCTTCAAGGAGAAGGGCTTCGGGGCGAGGGAGGCCATGGAAAAGGCCGGCCCCATCCGGCTGAGGCCCATCCTGATGACGGCCACGGCGACGCTGATGGCGGCCATCCCGCCGGCCCTGGGCCTCGGCTCGGGCGCCGAGATCCGCAGGCCGATGGGCATCGCGGTCATCGGCGGCCTGGTCCTGTCGACCGTTCTGAGCCTGGTGGTCGTCCCGTCGTTCTACGTCGTGTCCGACAAGTTGGGGAAAAAACGGGGTCGGACCTCAGCAACTGAAGTAAAGACAGCGAGTTAGACGGAAAACGGGTTTTGCGGCACGATAGAAAGCCAACAAAATAAACACGTTAATAAAACGGCTTTTGCGTTTTTGGCCCTAAAAAAGCGAATCTCGATCAGACCTTCTTGTCGGACGCGCCCGGTTTGGTGATAGGCATTCCCTTAGCGCAGAAAGGGCAGACGTCCGGTTCGAAGGCCTCCACCTTGAGCGCCAGCAGGCTGCCGACCGCCTTGCCCTCGACGGGCACGGCCCCGGCGCTGCGGTCGACGAGGACGTAGATCCCGGCGACCGAGACCCGGTGCTCGCGCAGACAGGCCAGGACCTCCTGGATGGAGCCGCCCGTCGTCAGGATGTCCTCGACGATGACCGCTTTCGACCCGTCGAGCCCGGAGAAACCCGAGCGGATGGTCATCTTCTCGTCGGCACGCTGGCTGAATGCGAACTTCTTGCCGAGCTTGAGGGCTGTCAGGAAGCCGATGGCGATGGCGCCGTAGGCGGGGGAGACGACATAGTCGAAATCGGGGATCTCGCGCCGGATCTTGGCCGCGAGGAGATCGACGATCTTCTCGAGCACCGAAGGCTTGTCGATGAGCCGGATCTTTTCGAAATACCATTCGGAATGCTTGCCCGAGGTCAGCTTGAAGTGGCCCTGGAGCAGGGCGTCGCATTCCTTGAAGAGGCTGAGGACGATCTCGTTCTCGGACAGGGGCGGCATCGCGGTTCTCCTTCCCGACGGCTTGAATGGCGGGCCCGATTATAGCGGGAACGCGCGGCGTGGACAAGTCGCGGGCGAAGGGGCTCCGCGCCGGTGAATGCGCTTCAGGACGAGCGGCGGCGCGGGCGGCTTGCCGGGAGGCCGCCGAATGTGCTAAACCGGATGGGCCGGTCTCGATCCGGCCCAAGGAGCGGCTGACCATGGCGAACGATGTTCGGGATGAACGGACCTGTTTCATCTGCGGCGAGAAAAATCCGATCGGCTTGAAGCTCCGCCTCCGGACCGATCCGGAGCGCGGGGAATCCGCGGCCGATGTGACCTTTCCCGCCGATTTCCAGGGCTGGTCCGGGATCGTCCACGGCGGGCTCGTGGCCTCCGTCCTCGACGAGGCCCTGATCTACGCAGCCGGGGCGAAGGGGCACACATGCGTCACGGGCGAGATCACGGTGCGCTACGTCAAGCCGGCCTCGACGGGCGTTCCCTACGCGCTGAAGGGGCGCTTCGTCGAGGATAGGGGCCGCATCGTCCTGGCCGAGAGCTTTCTTCTCGATGCCGAGGGCCAGGTCGTCGCCAGGGCCACCGGCAAATTGTTCAAAACGAAGATCTGACCGACTTCGCTGATTTTCATTTTCAGGCCCAAAAACCGCGATTTTCCATTTTCGGACGGGCACATTGCCTGCGTATCTTTAAGAAAATAAATAGTCTACGGAAATGGCTAATATTACTCAAATAGTTAAATGATAGATTATAAACAAAATAACTTGGTCCGACCCCGAACTAGAAGAAAAAGAAGCGTGCGGCGACGAAGAGGAGGAAGACGCCGTAGAGGAGCTTGACCGTCCGTGAGGGCAGCTTGATGGTGATCTTGGCGCCGACGACGGTGCCCAAAAACAGCCCCAGCGCGATCCAGGCCGCCGCGCCGAGGTCGAGGTTCCCGGCCCTGTGATACAAAAGAACGCCCGTGATCCCGAACGGGAAGAGGATGGCCCCGAGCGAGGTCGCGATGGCCCGCTTGGGCGGGTAGTGCAGGACGAGCGTCAGTATCGGCACGATGATGTTCCCGCCGCCGATCCCGAACATGCCGGCCGCGACCCCGGCCACGAGGCCCGTGCCGAGGAGTGCGAACGGGGACGGCCGCGGGTTCGTCTCCGGATCCGCTCCGGCCGCGGCCCCGCCTCCCCGCCGTTCCCGGAAGCGGCGCACCGGGTCGATGAAGTTCCAGCTGACATAAAGGCAGAAAAGAGCGAAAAGCTTCTGCATGATATCGGCCGGCAGAGTATTGGCCAGCCAGGCCCCGACGGCGACCGACGTCAGCAGCCCGGCCGCGATGTAGGCCGACGCCCTGAGGTCGATGATCTTAGCCCTGTAGTAGGCCAGGACGCCCAGGATCCCGACCGGCAGGAGGATCGCCGCGAGCGATGTCCCCGTCGCCCGGACCAACGGGAAACCGGCGAAAAGGATAAGCGCCGGGACGATGATGATGCCGCCGCCGATGCCGAAAAGCCCGGCGAAGACCCCGGCCGCGATGCCGATGAGGATCAGCCACGGTCCGTCCATGCCCGCGATTATAAAGGAATGGGCCGCGCTATGGTATATTTATCCTCCGGAGGGCCCATGAAAATGACCGTCCCGACCGCCCCTCTCGTCGCGTCCGCCGCGCTCATCTTACTCGCCGCTTTCCTCCCCGGCTGCCGAGGGCGCGACGCCGCCCCACCCGCACCTTCTGCCGCCACTGCTCCCGCTCCCGTCGCCCGCGACTACCCCATCCGGCCCGTTCCCTTCACCGAGGTCACGCTCGCGGACGCCTTCTGGGCGCCCCGGCTCGAGACCAACCGGACGGTTTCCATCCCCTATGCCTTGCGGATGAACGAGGAGACCGGCCGCGTCGACAACTTCCGCAAAGCCGCCCGCCTCCTGACCGGGCCCCACCGGGGCCGCCGCTTCAACGACTCCGACGTCTACAAGTCGATGGAAGCGGCCGCCTACGCCCTCCGCCTGCGCCCCGATCCGGCTCTCGAGAAGACCCTCGACGACCTCATCGCCCTCATCGCCCAGGCCCAGGAACCCGACGGCTATCTCTTCACGACGCGGACGAACGACCCCGCCCATCCGGCGCCCGGCTCCGGCCCCGAGCGCTGGTCGAACCTGCGCGTCAGCCACGAGCTCTACAACGTCGGCCACATGTACGAAGCGGCCGTCGCCCACTTCCAGGCCACGGGCAAGCGCACCTTCCTCGCGATCGCCGAGAAGAACGCCGCGCTCCTCCTCCGCACCTTCGGCACCGGCCCCGGCCAGCGCCGCGGCTTCCCCGGCCATCAGGAGATCGAGATCGGCCTGGCCAAGCTCTACCGGGCCACCGGCCACCGCGCCTATCTCGACCTGGCCAAGTTCTTCCTCGACGAGCGCGGGCAGTATTTCGGCGGCGAACGCCACGCTCCCGACGATCCCTTCGCCGTCTACGATTCCGACGAGTACCTGCAGAACCATAAGCCCGTCCTCGAACAGGACGCGGCCGTCGGCCACGCCGTCCGGGCCATGTACATGTACTCGGGCATGGCCGATGTCGCCGCCCTCGGCGGCCACCCGGAGTACGCCGCGGCCATCGACCGCCTCTGGCTCGACGTCGCCGGCCGGAAACAGTACCTGACGGGAGGCGTCGGCGCCCGGAGCGGCTCCGAAGCTTTCGGCGACGCCTACGAGCTCCCCAACGCCGAGGCCTACACCGAAACCTGCGCGGCGATCGGCAACGCCCTCTGGAACTACCGGCTCTTCCTCCTCCACGGCGAGTCGCAATACATGGACGTCTTCGAGCGCGTCCTCTACAACGGCCTGCTCTCCGGCGTCTCCCTCACAGGCGACCGCTTCTTCTACCAAAACCCGCTCGAATCGTCCGGCGGCTACGCCCGCAGCCCCTGGTTCGAGGTCGCCTGCTGTCCGCCCAACATGACCCGGTTCCTGCCCTCCCTCCCGGGCTACGTCTACGCGACGAAAGACGATGTCGTCTTCGTCAATCTCTTCATCGCCGGCTCCGGCTCCATCGATCTCGGCGGTCGCAAGGTCGCGATCACCCAGGAGACGCGCTACCCCTGGGACGAAGAGATCGCCCTGACGGTCTCGCCGGCTAAGGCCGGGACGTTCGAGCTGGCCGTCCGCATCCCCGGCTGGGCCCGCGGGGAAGCGATGCCGACGGACCTTTACAGGTTCCTTGACGCCACGGACGAGACGCCGGCCCTCAAGGTCAACGGGGAATCCGTTAAACTCGATATCCGCGACGGCTACGCGCGCATACGCCGCGACTGGACGAGCGGCGACACCGTCGAGCTCTTCCTGCCCATGCCCGTCCGGCGGGTGGTCGCGAATGAAGGGGTGCCCGAAGACCGCGGCCGGGTCGCCCTGCAGCGCGGCCCCCTCGTCTACGCCGTCGAAGGCGTCGACAACGGCGACAAGGTCTTCAGCCTCGTCCTGCCCGACGCCGCGCCGCTCCGCGCCGAGTTCCGGCCGGACCTGCTCAACGGCGTCATTGTCGTCAAGGGAGGCGGCCTGACCGCCGTCCCTTACTATTCCTGGGCCAACCGCGGCCCCGGGCAGATGTTGGTCTGGCTGCCCCGCACGGCGGCCGCCGTCAGGGCGCCGAGGAAGCTCGACATGAGAGTCGACTGAAGGAGAGAACCCGATGACGGAAAGACGTGCCGCCTTCCGACGTTCGATCACGGCCTTTGTCGCCGCGGCCGTTCCGGCCGTCCTGATCCTCTTCGCCGCCCTGTCCCTCCTCGCCCCGCCGCCCGCCGCCGCCGAGGAGATGGCCCTTGACAACGGCCGTGTCCGGGCGGAATTCAACGACCGCGGCCTCGTCTCCCTCTCCGCGCCGAAGGCGGGCCGGACGCTCACCTTCTCGGCCGATCCCGCCTTGGTGACGATCGACGGCGCGGCCATCCTCATCGGGAGCCTCGGCCCGGCCGAGATCGAGATGACCCCGGCCAAGGTCGCCTACCGCTACGCCCGGGACCCTTTCACCTTCGACGTCGTCTACGAGCTCAAGCCCGCCTGGGATTTTCTGACCAAGCAGATCGTCGTGACCTCGGCCCGCGGCCGCGCCTTCCGGATCAACGAAGTCAAGCCGTTCGCCGCCTCGCTCGGACTTCCCGTCGCCGAGGAGCTGGCCCTCTCCAAAGGGACTTTCGGCGCGCTCTGCCGCTTCGCCGCATCAGACGCGCCGTCCTCCGCCGTCCCCGCCTGGAGCGTCTTCTTCATGCTCCAGAATCCGTTCCTGGCCTGGTCCCGCGAGGGCCGCGCCGTCGCCCTCTCCTACGCCCCGGACATGGACTGGAGCCGGGACCTGGGGCCTTTCGCCTCCGACCGTCTCTGCCTGGGCCTGGTCGAGCTCTCCGGGACGCGCTTCCCGGCCAAGGCCGTCCCCGAGTGGAAGCTCGTCGCCGACTACGCCGGGCTCCTCGCGGCCTCGCCGACGATCGACGCGAACGAGGTCGAGGCCCTGACCGGATGCGTCCGCTCCTTCCTCCTCTACTATCCCGGCCGCAGCGTCCGCGTCCACATCCCCTGGTGCGAGAACGACTACCAGATCGACGTCGGCACGGCCGAGGGCGTCGAGGAATACAAGCGCATCATGGACCGGGCCGCCGAGCTGGGCGTCACCCACCTCCTCTACACGCCGGCCAATAGCAGCCTCTCCCGGCTCGAGGACAACGCCGACAGCTGGGGCTGGGAGAACGTCCTCTGGTTCGGCCTGGGCCAGAAGCTCCGGAAAGGGGAGTGGGACCCGCGGCGCGACGCCGTCCCGGACGGTCTCCAGGCCATGCTCGATCACGCCGCCTCGAAGAACCTCAAGCTCATGGCCTACGCCTATCCCTCGCTGCCCTTCCTGCAGAACCCGGATTGGACCGCGTGGGCGGGGCCGAACGCCGGCGAAGGCGGGCGTCGACACCGGCCTGCGCTGCTTCCAGGACTGGTGGCTCGACAAGCTCCTGGCCTTCATGAAGACCACGGGCGCGGCCGGCTATTCCTTCGACCACTGGTGGATCGCCCAGGACAAGGCCTCGAGCAAGTACGCCCAGTGGTTCGGCGGCCCGGCGCATCCTCGAAGAGCTGCGCCGCGAGGCCTTCGACGTCGTCGTCGACGGCCGCCAGCAGTACCAGAACTTCGGCCCGTGGACCTGGCTGGCCGGCTCGTATCCCCACCCGACCCTGACCGACGAGCAGCCGGAGAGCTTCAAGGCCTTCCCCGACCTGCACACCGACCGGGTCTCGGCCGACCGCCAGCGCTTCGCCGCCTGGAACTACCGGGTCGAGCGGTTCGCCCCGCCCGAGATCATGCCGGGCTACATCACCCACCAGACGGAGCGGAACGACGGGAAGGAAGTCATGCGCCGGGACCGCTTCCGGCCGAAGCGACTGGGACGCGCTCGGCTGGAAATATTCGCTCCTCTCCTCGATCGGCACGGCCCCCTTCCACCACGTCGTCAACTTCATCCCGGCCCGCGACCCCCAGGAGTTCGCGGCGCTCTCCGAAGACGACAAGGCCTGGTTCCGCAAGTGGCTCGACTGGACCGACGAGAACGCCCGCTACCTCCACGCCCTGCGCCCGATCATCGGGCCGCCCATGGCCGGGCGCGTCGACGGCACGGCGGCCGTCGTCGAAGACCGGGGCATCGTCTTCCTCTTCAATCCCAATCCCGGCCCCAAGGAAGCCCGCTTCAAGCTCGACTCGACGATCGGCCTCGTCAAGGGCGGGACGTTCATGATCAAGGAGCTCTACCCGGAGGAGGGCCGGCTCGTCGGTTCGGCCGAGGGGCTGTGGGCGCACGGGGGCGAGGTCGTCCTGACCCTGTCCGGCCGTGAGGCCGCCGTCTACGAGATCTTCCCGGCGCCCGAGGAGATCGCCGAGCCCATCCTGTTCAACGTCCGGGGCGCCGCCTCCCTCGAGTCGAATCGCCTCGTCCTGACCGACGTCACCGCAGAGACGGGCGCCGTGCGTCCGGTCGTCGTCGTCCTGCCGGCCAAGGCCCGCGTCAGAACCCTCTCGATCAACGGCGTCGGCCATCCCTACAAGGCCGATCCCGGCCGGATCACGGCGACCGTCCGCTTCGCCGGGCGCGTCTTCGGACGTTCCCAAAGCGCAGGGGAGGTGCCGGCCGGGTTCGCCGGGGAGCGATACAAGACCCGGATCACCGTCCCCGCCCGCGTGTTCACCCAGCTCGCCGAGAGGAAGAAGACCTGGCCCGTCGACTACTCCGAGGACGACCTGAGGGCCACTTGGCTTGCACCGTGGCGGCTGCTCCTCCACATCCCCATCTTCGAAGGGACGGACACCATGGCCGTGAGCCTGAAGGTCAACGGCCAGCCGGTCGAGGTGCTCAAGGCCTACAACAGCGTCTACCCGCACGCGCCCGAACGGACATTCCTCGGCTTCTACGCCGACCTCAGCCGCGTTCGGCCGGACACGCCGGTCGACATCGAGGTCGGTCTGCCCACGCTCGAGCCGGGCCGCTTCCAGGGGGTCTTCTTCGAGAACGTCGAGCCCGAATACACGAAGCGGATCATGGCCCCCCGCACTCCCGTCGCCAAGGAGAAGAGTTAGATCTTCCTCCGGGTCTTTCGGCGGGACCCGAGTGCGAGTGCAGAGGGAGTGACGGCCAGGCCGCCGCGCGCCGTGCATCGCAGTTCCGCCGGGAGCATGCAACCGGCCGCGTACGAAGCATCGATCGTATCGTCGAGGGGGATGGGATTTCGGTAGCCGCCGAGGACGAGGTCGGCGCAGACGAAGGCGCTCGAGGCGGCCACGGCGTTGCGGGTGTGGCAGGGGATCTCGCACAGGCCCTGGACGAGGTCGCAGACGGAGCCCATGGTGTTCTGGAGGGCGACGGCCGCGGCGTCGGCGGCTTGCGCGGCGCTTCCGCCGGAGGCTTCGACCACGGCCGCGGCGGCCATGGCCCCCGCGACGCCGATCTCCACCTGGCAGCCGGCGACCTCGGCGGCGAAGGTCGCCCTTCGGGCGACGAGAAGGCCGACGGCCGAGGCGGCCAGCAGCGCCAGGGCCGCCTTTTCTCCGGTTAGTCCTTTCTCCTCGGCGAGCGTGACCATGACGCCCGGCAGGACGCCGGCCGAGCCGCCGGTCGGCGCGGCGCAGACGACGCCGCCGCTGTTGGAGACGTGGAGGGCGGCCATGGCCCGGGCCGCCGCCCGGGCGTGCAGTCCGCCGCCGGCGAGAGTCTTGGCGGCATCGGCGCGGAGGATCCGGCCAGCCGAGGGCCTGAGGAGCTTCATGGCCAGACCGCGGCCGGCGAGGCCCCGGCGGACGGAATCCGCCATGATCCCGGACCTCCGCCCGATCTCGGCGACGACCTCGGCTTCCGTGAGCCCCAGGAGGCGGGCCTCGTAGGCCAGGGCGATCCGGCCCAACGAGACGCGCCTCCGGCCGGCCAGGCGGACCATTTCCGCGCCGGTGAGGAACAGGGGTTCGCCTTTCCGGACGAAGAACAGGGGCGGGGCCGTCCGGGTCACGCCCCCGATCTTCAGGGCGACGGCGCTCTTGCCGTCGAGAAGGACCGGCCTCCCGTCGATCTCCGTCACGGCGATCATGCCCCCGCCGACGGATTTGGCCACGGCTTCGAGTTTTTTCCCGCCTTTCGAGAGGACCTTCACGTGCACGGTGTTCGGGTGGTCCGCGCCTTCGAGCCGGGCGACACGGAAGCGGAGATCGAGGCCGAGTCGCGGCGCCAGGGCCAGGGCCCGCGCGAAGCGCCTGTCGGTGATCGGCCAGCCGAGGAGACCCGCGCCGAGGGCCAGGTCGACGCCCTGCTGCCTGAAGGTCGCGGCGTAGGATCCGTCCGGGTCGAAGGTGAACACGGCCGCGGCCGGCTCGTCCCCGAGGAGCGAGCGGATGAGCCGGGCGATGTGGTAGGAGCCGGCCGTGTGGGAGCTCGAAGGGCCCCGCATGACCGGCCCCAGGACATCGTTGAGGATACTGATGAACTCCATCGCCGCCTCTCAGCCGACGACAAGACCGGCCACGGCCAGGTCCTCGACGGCGTTCCCGACGGATTTGAACACGGTGATCTCGTCTTCCGAGCGCCGGCCCGGCGCGAGCCCGGCCAGGACCTCGCCGATCTCAGCCCTGATGTGGTCCTCGCGGATGAGGCCCTGGCGAAGGGGGATGATCAGGTCGCCCGCTTCCTCCAGGCAGGACCGGCGCTCGTCCACAAAGAGGCTCGCCCGCCGGATCGTTTCGCCCGGGACTTCGCGGACGTGGGGCTTGTAGGAGCCGACCGCGTTGATGTGGGCGCCGGGCTTGACGTCGCCGTCTGCGAAGACGGGCGTCGCGGACGTCGTCGCAGTCGAGATGATATCGGCCTCGGCCAGGGCTTCGGGCCGCGACGCCGGCACCACCTCGATCCCGAGCCGTTCCGTCATCTCTTCCGCGAACGCGGCCGCCGCGCCGGCATCGATGTCGAAGACGAGAGCCCTGCGGATCGGGCGCACCGCCGCGATCGCCTCGAGCTGGGTCCGGCCTTGGACGCCCGCGCCGAAGATGGCGGCCACCCGGGCGTCCTTGCGGGCCAGGGCGTCCGTGGCCGCGCCCGAAGCCGCGCCGGTCCTGACCGCCGTGAGATAGCCCGCTTCGAGAACGGCCAGCGGCGTGCCCCGCTCGGCGTCCATGACGATGGTGACCGCCTGGGCGAAGGGCAACCCCTTGGCTGGATTATCCTCGCAGAGCGAGATGAGCTTGAGGCCGATCCGGTTCACGCCCGGCAGGTAGGCCGGCATGACCAGGGCCGTCGTCCGCGTGCCCGGGATCTCGAGACTCGTCCGGGCCGGGACGAGGGCCCGGCCCGCGGAGAGCGCGACGAGCGCCTCCTTCACCGCGCGGATGGCTTCGGCCATGGTCAGGACCCGCCGGATCTCCTCCGTCGAGATCTGCCTCATGGCCCCATTCTACCAAAGTTGACTTGGGGAGCGCTTGTTTATTATCCTTGACGGGCGGGCGCGCGCCGCGGAAAAGAAAGGACATTTGGCCATGAACCCTAAGCCACTCATCAACGTCAAATCGCTCAAGGAACAGGTCTACGAATACCTCCGCGAGCAGATGAGACGGGGAGAGATCCTGCCGGGCTCGGCCATCGACATGGAGGAGACGTCCACGAAGCTGGGCGTCAGCAAGACGCCCCTGCGCGACGCCCTGCTCCAGCTCGAGATGGAGGATTTCGTCACCATCCTGCCGCGGCGCATGATCGTCGTCAACTCCCTCGGCGAGAACGACGTCCGGAACTACTACGAGATCATCGGCGCCCTGGAGAGCACGGCCCTCCTCAAGGCCTTCGACAGGCTCCGGGCCACGGACGTCGGTGCCATGCAAGCCCTGAACGACGGCATGAAGCGGGCGATCGAGGCGAACGACTTCGATGCTTATTACGAGAAGAACCTGGCCTTCCACAACACCTTCCTCAACCTCTGCGGCAACGAGAGCCTGGTCAAGACGGTCAACAACCTGAAGAAGAGGCTGTACGACTTCCCGCGCGTCTCGGGCTTCGTCAAGGAGTGGGAGGAATCCTCGATCCTCGAGCACCAGGCGCTCATCGACCTCATCCGCACGGGACGGAGCCAGGCCGCGGCCAACCACATCCGCGACGTCCACTGGTCGTTCAAGGTCCAGGAGCGGTTCGTCCGCAAGTATTACCCGGGGATCTCCGGCCCCGCCGAATAGCCCGGCCCGAGCCGGCCGATCCGCCGGGCGGAGGTTTCCGCCATGCCGTCATGCGACACCCGGACCGGCGCGGTCCGAACCCTGGTGCTTCTCGCCGTCGCGCTGGCGATCCTGCCGGTCTCGCCGCGCGGGGCGCGGGCCGCCGCCGCAACCCCGGCCGCCGATGCAGCGCCCGATCCCCTCACCGCCGTCTGGGCCGTCCGACCCGCCGACAAGTGGGAGAACGCCTACCCCGTGGGCAACGGCCGTCTGGGGGCCATGGTCTTCGGCCGGACCGACGAGGAGCGCATCTCGCTCAACGAGGAAAGCTACTGGTCCGGCGGCCCCTATTCCACCGTGGTCGAGGGGGGATACAAGGCGCTCGCCGAGATCCGGAAGCGCGTGTTCGACGGGGATTACCGGATGGCCCACATCCTTTTCGGCCGTCACCTGATGGGCTATCCGGTCGAGCAGATGAAATACCAGCCGCTCGGCGCTCTCGTCCTCCGGTTCCCCTCGAAGGGCGCCGTAACGGAGTACCGGCGGGAGCTCGATCTCGATACGGCCGTTGCTGAGACGCACTTCGTACAGGACGGCGTCCGCTACACGAGGGAGGTCTTCGCGAGCCCCGTGGACGACGTCCTCGTCGTCCGCCTCACGGCCGACCGCCCGGGGCGGATCTCCTTCAAGGCCCAGCTCCGCGGCGAGCGCAACGACGCCCACTCGAACTACGCGACCGACTACTTCCGCATGGACGGCCTGCCGCCCGACGCTCTGGTCGTCCGGGGCAAGTCGGCCGATTACATGGGGGTGCCGGGGGCCTTGCGCTACGAAACGCGGCTCAAAGCCCTGCCCGAGGGCGGCGAGATGAGCCTGGACTGGGACGAGCTCAGCATCGTCGGCGCCGACGCGGTCACGCTTCTCGTCGCGGCGGCCACGAACTTCGTCAATTACAACGACTGCAGCGCCGACGAGCACGCCCGCGTCGGGGCCGCGATCACCGGCGCGGCCGCCCGGCCCTACGATGCGATGAAAGCCGCCCATGTCGAGGAACACCGGAGGCTGTTCCGCCGGGTCTCGCTGAGCCTGCCGCTGACGCCGGATTCGGCCCGGCCGACCGACGAGCGGCTCGCGGCCTTCGACGGGACGAACGATCCGGCCCTGGCCGGCCTCGTCTTCCAGTTCGGCCGCTATCTGCTCATCTCCTCGTCGCGGCCGGGGACGCAGCCGGCCAACCTGCAGGGCCTCTGGAACGACAAGACGAACCCGCCGTGGGATTCCAAATACACGACCAACATCAACACCGAGATGAACTACTGGCCGGCCGAGGTCGGCAACCTGAGCGAGTGCGCCGAGCCGCTCTTCCAGATGATCGGCGAATTGACGGACCAGGGCGCGCCGGGTCGCCCGGGAGCATTACGGGGCCCGCGGCTGGGTCTTCCATCAGAACACCGACCTCTGGCGGGTGGCCGCACCCATGGACGGCCCGAGCTGGGGGACGTTCACGACCGGCGGGGCCTGGCTGGCCACGCATCTGTGGGAGCACTATCTGTTCACGGGCGACCGGGACTTCCTGAAGAAGTACTATCCGGTCCTCAAGGGGAGCGCCGAGTTCTTCCTGGATTTCCTCGTCCCGCATCCGCGATACGGCTGGCTGGTGACGAATCCGTCGACGTCCCCGGAGAACTTCCCGGCCGTCCCGGGCCAGGCCCGCTTCTTCGACGAGATCACGACCTTCGAGACGACGACGTCGATCTGCGCCGGCTCGACCATCGACATGCGCATCCTCGACGCCCTCTTCGGCCAGGTCGCCGAGGCCGCCCGGATCCTGGGCGTCGATCCGGACTTCCGGGCCGGCGTCCTCGAAGCGAAGGCCCGTCTCGCCCCGATGCGGATCGGCCGCAAGGGCAACCTCCAGGAGTGGCTCGAAGACTGGGACGAGACGGAGAAGAGCCACCGCCACATCTCCGGACTGTGGGGTCTCTTCCCCGGCAGCCAGATGTCGCGCCCGCCGGACGCCGGAGCTGGCCGAGGCCGCCCGGGTCGTTCTCGAGCAGCGCGGACTCCCCGGGAACGGATGGGCCTCGGCCTGGAAGGCGGCCTGCTGGGCCCGGCTTCTGCGACCCGGCCAAGGCCATGGAGAACTTCGCCTACGCCATGCAGGACCTACACGACGCAGAGCCTGTTCTCGATCTGCTCGAACGCCCTGCAGGTCGACGGCGTCGTTCGGCCTGGCCGCCGCCGTGGCCGAGATGATCCTCCAATCCCACGAGGACGAGTTGAGCCTGCTCCCCGCTCTCCCGGGAGCCTGGGGGAGCGGAGAGGTCCGCGGCTTGCGCGGCCGCGGCGGATTCGAGATCGCGCTCGCCTGGTCGGCCGGCCGGCTGGCGCGGGCCACCGTCCACTCGACGCTGGGCGGGCCGTGCCGGGTCCGGGCAGGCGTCCCGGTCGCCGTGACGGCGGAGGGACGGCGCGTCCGCACATCGACGCCGTCCCCCGGAGTCGTCTCATTCGAGACCGTTCCCGGCCGAAGCTACACCCTGACAGCCCGATAAGGAGACACGAGCCCATGAGCATTAGACGGATCATCTGCACGTCGGTCGTTCTGGCTTTCGCCTTGGCCGCCTCGGGCCCCGCAACGGCGCAGGATCCGGCGGCCCCGGCCAAACCCTTCGATCCCATCCTGACCGTCGAACGCATCTTCGCCGGCCGCGAGTTCGCCGCCGAGCGCTTCGGCCCGGCCAGATGGATGAGCGACGGCGGATCCTATACGACGCTCGAGCCGAGCGCCGCGGCCAAGGATGCCCGCGATCTCGTCCTGTACCGGGCCGCGACCGGCCGGCGCGAGGTCCTCGTCGGCGCGGAAAAGCTCGTCCCCGCCGGCGCCGCCGAACCGCTCGCGATCGAGGACTATGCCTGGTCGCCCGACGGCAAGGTCCTGATCGTCTTCACCAACTCGAAGCGGGTCTGGCGTCAGAACACCCGCGGCGACTTCTGGACCTACGACCTCGCCTCGGGACAGCTCCGCCGGCTCGGCGCGGGATTTCGAGCCGTCGACCCTGATGTTCGCCAAGCTCTCGCCCGACGGGCGGATGGCGGCCTACGTCGTCGGGAACGACATCTACGCCGAGGACCTGGCCTCGGGCCGGGTCACCCGGCTGACGTACGACGGGAGCGCGGAGATCATCAACGGCACGTCCGACTGGGTCAACGAGGAGGAGTTCGGCATCCGCGACGGCTTCCGCTGGAGCCCCGACAGCACGCGCATCGCCTTCTGGCGGTTCGACACGACGCGCGTGCCGGTCTTCACCATGATCGACAACACCGGCGCCCTCTACCCCGCGACGAAGAGCTTCAAGCACCCCAAGCCCGGCCAGACGAATTCGGCGGTCCAGGTCGGGGTCGTTCCGGTCTCGGGCGGGCCGGCCGTCTGGATGAAGACGCCCGGCGACCCGTCGAACACCTATATCGCCCGCCTCGAGTGGGCGGGGAACTCCCGCGAGGTCGTCCTCCAGCACCTCAACCGCCTGCAGAACACGCTCAGCGTTCTCATGGGCGACGCCGCTCACCGGCGAGGTCCGGACGGTCTTCACCGACACGCGACGAGACCTGGGTGGAGACCATGGACGGCTTCACCTGGCTGGAGGGCGGGCGGCGGCTGCTCTGGCTGAGCGAGCGCGACGGCTGGAAGCACGCCTACTCCGTAGGCGCGAGAGGGCGGCGCGGTCAGGCTCCTGACGCCGGGCGCCTTACGACGTCGTTGGGCTCGAGGCCGTCGACGAGAAGGGCGGCTGGCTCTACGTCACCGCCTCGCCCGAGGACGCGACGAAGCGGTTCCTCTACCGCGTGCCGGCTGGACGGCCGGGGAGGTCCCGAACGGGTCGGCCCGGCGGGACAGACCGGGCGTCCACCGCTACGACATTTCGCCGTCGGCCCGGTGGGCCTTCCACACGCTACGCGACGCTCGACACGCCGCCCGCGACCGAGCTCGTCGGCTTGCCGAAAGGCGAGACGGTCCGGACGCTCGCGGCCAACGCCGGCGCTCAGGACCAAGGTCGAGGCCCTGTCCCGGAAACGGGTCGAGTTCTTCAAGCTCGCGATCGGCGACGGCGTCGAGGTCGACGGCTGGCGCATCATGCCGCCCGACTTCGATCCGGCGAAGAAGTACCCGCTCCTCGTCTACGTCTACGGCGAGCCGGCCGGGCAGACCGTCCAGGACAGCTGGGGCGGCAGCGGCTATCTCTGGCACCTGATGCTGGCCCAGCAGGGCTACCATCGTCGCCAGCGTCGACAACCGCGGCACGCCCGCTCCCCGCGGGCCGGGCCTGGCGGAAGTCGATCTACCGGCAGATCGGCATCCTCGCCTCGGCCGACCAGGCCGCGGCCGTCCGGGCGGCCGTCGCCGCCTGGCCCTACGTCGACGGCGAGCGCGTCGGCGTCTGGGGCTGGAGCGGCGGCGGGTCGATGACGCTCAACGCCATGTTCCGCTATCCCGACCTCTACAAAACCGGCATCTCCGTCGCCTCGGTGCCCGACCAGCGGCTCTACGACACGATCTACCAGGAACGCTACATGGGCCTGCCGGACGACAACGCCGACGGCTACAGGAACGGCTCGCCCATCACCTTCGCCAAGGACCTGAAGGGCAACCTGCTCATCGTCCACGGCACGGGCGACGACAACGTCCACTACCAGGGCTTCGAGCTCCTGGTCAACGAGCTGGTCGCCCACAACAAGGCTGTTCGCCATGATGTCCTATCCCAACCGGTCGCACGGCATCTACGAGGGGCGCGGGACGACGCTCCACCTCTACTCGATGTTCACGAGGTTCCTCCACGAGAACCTGCCGGCGGGCGGGAGGTCGCGGTAGGCGGAACAGCCGGGAGCCGGTAGGCTCAGACGCGCAGGAAAACGCTCTTCTTATAGAAGAAATAGAGGACCAGCCACTCGACGGCGATCGTCCCCGCCAAAAGCACGAGCGGGCCCGCGTCGCCGGCCAGCCGGGCCAGCCCGCCGAACCAGAACTTGCTCGTATAGTCGAAATCGATCATCCGCGTCCCCATGTAGATCGCGATCGAGTTCATCCCGATGATCCTGAAAAAGAAGGACCATTTCCGGAGCCCCACGACGTCGATGACCAGGTAGAAGAGCGCCAGCAGGATGAACGACAGACCGGCGGCGTAGATGTCGAAGGTCGCCGTCCAGGCCTTCTTGACGATGGGATACCAGCCGCCGAGGACGTAGCCCAGGACCGTGAGGGCGAGACCCGCCGCGGCCAGGAATACGGCCTTGCGGTACGCGGCGAGCTTCCCAGATCTGAGCAGGAGGCCGGCCAGGCCGCCCATCAAGGTGACGGAGGTGGCCGAGAGGACGCAGAGAATGCCCTCGGGATCGAAAACCTTGTCGTAGAGCCGGCCGGGCAGGAGCAGGCGGTCGATCCAGCCGTTGATCGTCCCTTCGGGGGTCAGTACGCCCGCGCCGATCCCCGGAACGGGCACGAGCAGCTGGACGGCGGCGTACCCGGCAAGGATCCCGACCAGGGCGGCGAGGCGGCCCTTGAGGCTCCGGACCTTGAGCATGATCAGCGCGGCGAAGAGATAGGCCAGGCCGATCTGCCCGAGGACGCTGGCGTAGCGCTGGGTCGCGAACTGAAGATCGGTCAGGTGGTTGTAGACGAAGCCCAACAGGACGAGGAGGAGGGCGCGCTTGACCAGCTTGAGAGTAGAGAGGGCGCCTGTCCGCGGCCGTCTCCGCCTTGGCCAGGAGCGAGAAGGGGATGGCCACCCCGGAGATGAACATGAACAGGGGGAAGATGAGGTCGTAGAAGTGGAAGCCGGCCCATTCGACGTGCTCGAGCTGGACCGCCCAGGCCCGGGCCCAGCCCCAGTGGGTCACTTCGGCCAGGGACCTGAAGAAGGCGTCCCCGCCGATGATCCAGAACATGTCGAAGCCGCGCAGGGCGTCGAGCGAGAAGCAGGCGCTTTATCGGCCATCGGAGCGGTCGGTTCCCGCTGTCATCTTCTCCTCGAGATCGAAGAGCAGGCGGGCGGAGGCCGCGCCGCCTTTCGCTTCGCGGGCGTAGAACGCGGCTTCGATCGAGCCCAGCGGGGTCAAGGCCAGGCCCCGGGACTTCCCGTCGATCAGGCGCTGGAGGACGACGACCGGGATGGTCAGGTAGGTCTTGCCGCCGTCCCCGGCCGTCACGGGCCGATCGATGACCGGCTGCGGGTTCAGCACGAGCTCGCGGGTGGCGCCGCGGGAGATCGAGGCCCACGTGGCCGTCTTTTCGTCCCAGGCGGGATCGCCGCCGAGGATCTCGACCACCCGGAGCAGGCCGAAATCGGGACGTTCGGCCGCCGTGCGCTCGAGTGCGCGCGTCGTCAGCTCGAGGAGGCCCGGTCCGGCGACCTTCTTCCCGGCGAACCGGCCGAAGTCCCAGCGGAGGAGGACGAGGCGCGTCCCGCCGGCCGATACGACGGGCGCTTCGCCGGCGCCGTCCCGGATCGTCCAGTCGTTCAGGTTGACGGCGGGTTCGCCGAGGTCGACCGTCAGGTCGGCGGCGGCCTTGGCGCTGTGGGCGAACGAGGCCGGATCGGCGACCGGCGGGTGATAGGGGATCGGCGGGCCCAGGTCGGGACCTGCCTTGGCGGCCTCGACCACGTCCACCTTGAAATAATCGACGTCGACGCGATAGCGGCCGAGGCCCCAGTCCATCAGGGCCATCTGGGCGTTCACCGTGTCGCCCGGCTCCGCTTCGAAGCCGCGGGTGGTCAGGCTGATCGTGTACCAGCGGCCCGGTTCGGCCAGGTCGTACTCCATGAGATGGCTGTGGAAATCCTTCGTCTTCTGGGTGTTGAAGTGGAGATTGACCCGGCGGGGGGCGTGGTCGGTCCGGATGCGGGCCTCGACGCGGAGCTCGAAGCCCGGCTGGGCCAGGCGGGCGAGGTCGAGCGACGCCGAGACGTCCCTTTTAATGAAGGCCCACCAGACGTTGCGCCGGTCCCCGGTCGCATCGACGGCGATCGTGGCATATCCCGGTCCCGGAGCAAAATCCATGACGGCCCGCCCTTCGCCCGTGACCCACGTCCAGCCGGACGCGCCGGCCGGATCGACGGCCAATCCCGGCCCGTCGAAATCGTCGCGGAACTGGGCGGAGAGGGGAGCGGCCAGAAGCGCCCCGATCGAGAGAAGTCCGGCCGTCCGGAGGATAGTGTTCGGGATGGCCTTGATGTCCATGGTCCCCGTCCCTTTCACCGCTGCCCGCCGGACGGGTTCGGCCCCGCCGTGTTCGGGGACCGTCCGGTGGCAGGGGATGCAGTCTTCTTTTCCGGAATGGATGCCGCCCGGCGCCTTGTCCTTGTAGAGCTCTGTGTGGCAATCGTAGCAGGCCTTGTAGTGGTCGTCGGGCGCCCAGACCCCCTCGTACTTCGTCGCCTTGAACGCGTTGACGAGCTCGACGGCCCGCTTGACGCAGTCACGCGGCAGCTTGACGCAGCGCGTCCCGTCGTAGCTCTTGCCGTCGTAAGCCTCCCGAAGGTAAACGCCCTCCCAGACCGCGCGCGACTCGTGGCAGAGCGGCGAGTGCGACACCGTCCGGATCGTGTTCTTGAAGGGGTAGAGGCCGTCCCACGCGGTGCTCGGAAAGTCGAAGTCGCAATACCACTTGTAGAATTCCTGCCTGAGGGCCGGCGGGGCGCCGACCAGCGTCATGACGAGGAGCGGTCCGAGCAGGGCGCCGCAGTCGGAGCCGTAAGGCCCGCCCCCGTTGCCGAACGAAGCCAGCTGCGGCGGCAGGACCGGCCAGGCCGAGCGGGGGAGCGCCTGTTTCAGGGCGCCGACGATGAGCCCGAAGGACGCCGTGGCGCAGCCGTTCAGGCCCGTCGTCGGGGCCGAGGCCGTTTTGACGGGATCGAGGCCCCCCTCCGGCCACGGCCACGTCCCGATCGCGGGGAGCGGCTCGGGGCCGCGCGCGGACTTCGCGCCGAAGCCGGCGAGGCCCGCCGTCGCGGCGGCGGCGCCGCCCAGGATGAATTCACGCCGGTTCGTGAGCGGCTTCCGTTCCATGGACAGCTCCGTTTTCGTGGTTTCCCTATTTATATCCGGTTCGGGCGGGTATGGCAGGCGTGGGCTTCTTCGCGAACGCGACCGCGAGGAGCGCGAAAGCGCCCAGGATCAGGACGGCGTCTATGACCACGCCCAGACGGAAGACGCCGATCACGCCGTAGAGGAGACCCGCCAGCCCGAAGACCAGGCAAATCGTCCGCGAGCCCAGGCCGTCGAGGATTAGGACGAGGCCGGTCAGTATGGACAGGGTCGGGCAGGGGATGAGGCCCGTCGGCGCGATGGTGAGATAGGCCCAGATCGGCCGGGTCTCCAGGAAATGGGGATAGACCCAGCCGAAGAGGAACAGTAGGAGGCCCGGGACCATCAGCCCGGCCGGCGCGATCCGGACCCTGTCCTTCGGCAGCCGGCCGGATGCGATCAGGAGGAAGATCCAAAGGACCGCGAAAACGATCCCGTTGAACGGATTCCCCTCCACCCAGGCGATCGCGCTCACGGAGAGCAGGGGGACGGCGAGGATGCGCGCGGCGGCGCGTTGCGACGGGCGGACGCCGCCGATCAGGGCCACGGCGATGACCCCGAAGTAGATGTGGAAGAGAAGGGCGAGCTTCGTCCACTGACCGGCGATCTCGCGGAGCTGGTTCAGGATCTGGTCGGCGTTCGGCATTTCGATCTCCCGGCGATACGGATGCCCGTTGCGTTCCGCGTGCGCCCGCCCATGATGCCAGAAGGAGCGGACGGAAATCAAGCCGAGGGCGGGATGCGGTAACGGCCGCAGCGAAGGACCGCGGTGCTTCAGGGCGTACGGCTCGATGCGCCGAAACGGAGCTGTGCTGGGATCCCCGGATGGAACGGGCCGGCGGCCGAAGCGGCATAGGGCCGGAGCGCCACGGAGAGGTCTCCGCCGGCGAACATGTCCGCCTGGGAGAACGATGTCACGGAGAGCGCTTCGTGCCCGATACCCATGCAGGACAGGACCCCCTCGAACGGCTCGCCGGGTCCCGAGGCGGGGATGTCCACGAGCGTGTAGTGCCGCTTCTTGGTGAAGCGAGGCTCGTTCACGGCGGGCTCCAGGAAATTCCTCTGGCCCCCGCCGCCCGTAATGACCATGAGGACTCCGTTGTGGACCCTGGACGCGTGGACGTGGCGGTGGCCGAAGGCGGCCATGACGACGTGGCGGCGGGCGAGGATATCGAGGAATTCCGCCTCGTTCTCGAGCAGCGGGGTGAACAGGGAGACCAATCCGGGACTGAGCTTCCGGAAGGGCGTCCGCGGCGGAACGTGGGCAAAGAAGAACTTGCGGGCCGGGGCGGGCGCGCCCAGCACGCCGTCGAGCCAGGCCAGCTGCTCCCTGCTGAAGCCGAAATAGCGGTCCCCGTGGACGTTGTTCATGAACACGAAGCGCATGTCGCCGCGGTCGAAGAAGAAATCCCCGTCGCCGAAGAAGGCCCGCGAGATGCGCTCGCCTTCCTCCCGGACGTCGTGGTTCCCGTCGATGTGGAGGATCGGGCAGGGCGGCGCCTGGATGGTCTTCAGGTAGGTGCCGTAGTAATCGACGACGGGCGAGACGACCCGGTCCCCCAGGTGGACGATGAACGACGGGCGCGGCGCGAGGGCCGCGATCTCGCCTAGGAACGTGCGGAAGGTCCTGTTGCCGTCGGAGATCGTATCCCCGATGACGACGAACCTCAGGTCCTGCCCGTCGTCCCGGGCCGCGATCGCCCGCGCGGCCTCGGCGTTGGTCGGGACGAGGCCCCGGAGATCGTCGGGGACCGCAGTCAACCCGGTGTCGTCCCGGAACCGGGAGAGGTCATATCCGCCGTCTTCGAGGGAGTACCGGCAGCGGCCCGTGAAAAGGGCCAGGATCAGGGACATATAGATCAATCTCTTTCTGAACAATGCTATCTTTCCATTGCCGAACTACCATTATAGCGGATGCTACAAATCCCGGGGGGCAAGACGGCCTTGAGTTATTCCCGGGCGATACCGCCGGGATCAGACCAGCAGGAACGGGGACATCGGCTGCCACTTGTCTTTCCAGGCGGTCGGGATGAGGTCTCGTATCACGGCCGGCGGCATCAGGCCGGACATGGCGCCACGGTCCTTCTGAGGAAGATTGAAGAGGGTGAACGGCACCACGAGATAATCCGGGCCGGAGTGTTCATGATTGGCTTCGCCGATCCGCGCCAGGAGATTGATTTGCTCTTCGGCGCTCAATACGGCGTCGATCCTCGCCGGAGAAAAATAGACTTCTTCGACGGCGATGTGCGGCCGCCAGATCTCGGCCATCCTGGTCAGGAGGATGTCGATCCTCCCCAGGGCATCCCCGGACTCGGGGTCTGCGACGGCCCGCTCGATCTTCGAACGGATCTCAGCGACGACGGGAACGAGCTCGCTATGGTCGTTGGCCAGCCGTTCGTAAGGAGCCTCGGGCAGAAGATCCCTGAATAGGGGGAACGTCAGCTCGTCCTCCGCCAGGTGGTGGGCGTGCAGGACCGACGTCAGGCTCCGGATATAGTCGGCGAATCCCGGCCGTATCTTTCCCTCCGGCAAACCGGCCTGCGCGAAGATACGGCTGTAAAGACCGGACATGTGGATCCCCCGACTGATGCTCTGATGGATCAGGAGCATGGCTTCGCCTACCCGGAATGGATTGTCCACTTCCATTGAGCCCTCCTTCAGGTATGCAGTGTCTTAAGCAATTTCCATGCCAAGATTCTCCTTCCGAACTCGCCGGGAGGTCCGGTCGCTCTTCGGACTCAGGTTGGATGTGGCACGAAATCTGCACAAGCCAGGGATGCCTCTCCCGATCCCGGTCGACTTCAGGATTGGGAGCGTCGGGACAGCGTGAGGCCATGGCAAAAAGGAGCTTGAAATGAAGAAATTCCTGACCGTAGTGGCCGGCCTGATCTTCCTGGGGCTCGTCGTCCGGGGCGCGGCCTCCGTCCAGCAGCCGAATACCGGAGACCGGAGGCTCAATTCCCTGCTGGGAAAGATCGATACGCGGGCGGAAGCCGAGCCCGACGTTTTTTTCCAGCAGCTCAGCCATAAGCACGGCATCCCCGAACAGGAGATCCGGCAGGCGAAGGAGCGGAACGGCCTCGGTTACGGGGACATCTACATGGCCACGGCCCTTTCCAAGATCTCCAGGAAGCCCGTCGGCGCGATCGCCGAGGACTTCCACAAGAACCCGGGCCGGGGATGGGGGGTGATGGCCATGAACCTGGGGATCAAGCCCGGTTCCCCGGAGTTCAAGCAGATGAAGGCCAACGCCCGCGACTCCGTAGGCCGCATGAAGACCGTGTCCAAGGCCAAGAAAAGTCAGCACAAACAGGAGATGGCGAGAGAACGGGCGCAAGACCACAATAACAAGGCTGACGCCCGGGACAAGGGCCAGGGCAAGGGTAAGAAGAAATAGCCGCCGGACGGCGAACGATCGAAGAATAAAAGGAGAATAACATGATCAAAAAGATCCTGACGGTAACGGTTGTGATGGTCCTGTTGCTGGCGACCGTCAACTGCGCGTCCTGGAACAAGAAGACGCGGGGCGCCGTGATCGGCGGCGCCGGCGGAGCCGTCGTCGGCGGCGTGATCGGCCACGCGGCCGGAAGCACGATCCTCGGGGCGATCATCGGGGCGGCCGTCGGCGGGGCGGCCGGAGCCATCATCGGCAGCTACATGGACAAACAGGCCGCGGAAATGCAGCGGGACCTCGAGGGGGCCGAGATCCAGCGCATCGGAGAAGGGATCAAGATCACCTTCGACAGCGGGATCCTCTTCGACATCGACAAGTCCGACCTGCGTCCGGTCAGCGAGACGAACCTGGCCAAGCTGGCCACGATCCTGAATAAATACCCCGATACCAACATCCTCATCGAAGGCCATACGGACGACACCGGAACGGACGACCACAACATGGCCCTCTCGAAGGACAGGGCCCAGTCCGTGTCCCAATACCTGGCGACCGTCGACGTGAAGTCGGCGAGGTTCTCGATCGCCGGCTACGGCGAGACCCAGCCGATCGTGACGAACGATTCGCCCGAGGGGCGGCAGAAGAACCGCCGGGTCGATATCGCCGTCATCGCCAACGACAAGCTGAAAAAGGCCGCCGAGGCCAAGGCGAAGGGCTGAAGCATTCCGTTCTTCAAAGGAGATCACATGGATATCCTGTGGACGATCGTCATCGGGTTCGTGGTCGGGGCCATCGCCAAGCTGCTGACGCCGGGAAGGGATCCGGGCGGGTTCATCATCACGATCCTTCTCGGAATCGGCGGGTCCTTTGCGGCGACCTACATCGGGCAACGCCTCGGCTGGTACCGGGAGGGCCAGCCGGCCGGATTCATCGGGGCGATCCTCGGGGCCATCCTGATCCTCATCGTTTATCGTTTGATCAGGAGGCGATAGCGGCCTCAGGAATTTCCCGTTCTTGGTGAGCGGGGAAAATTCCCCTTTATCAGGAATAGTTCTTTTTTTGGGGATAGCCCCCGTAGCGGATGGGAAAGTCCGGTCGGGGCTTCCGCAACGGTGGGGGCGGGGCGGCAAGAGAAATCGGTATATGAGGAGAGATCGAATGAGAGAAGCCGGAAGATTTCTGCTGACGGTAACCATGCTTATATTCGTCGGGGGCGTCGCTTTGGTATTTCTGCTCCTTACCTCCCTCGCCAACGTGGCTTATTCGAGATCGCAGGTTCAAGCGGAGAACCGCATCGCCGCCTACGAACCGATGATCTGACATGGGGCCCTTCGAGACAAGGGCCACAGTCCCGCTGGACTGAAAGTCCTGTCGAAGAGGAAAAAGTGCTGTTTGAGGGACCGGTCCGATCGGCCTGACACCGGCTCCGTTCGACCGAACGGAAGGATTTCAACGTGCGCCGCCCTGAATCGGGCCGTTTTTCCGGAGAACCATCCGATATTCCGACATTCCGAGATCCTGCGAACCCTGGCACGAATACGGCATTAGGGAGAGTAGCCTCTCCCGAGTTCCGTATGCCCTCCAGAAACACCCGGGGGGCGGAACAGCGAGAGGCAAGAGAAAAAGGAGGTCGATATGTTAGAAGCCATCGTCATCATCCTGGTCGTTCTGTGGGCCCTGGGGTTCTTCGCCTTCCATGTCGGCGGCGGTTTGATCCACGCGCTCATCGTCATCGCGCTGGTCATTCTGATCGTGCGACTGTTGAAGGGCCGGAAGATCCTTTAGCGGGAAACCTTCCCGATGAATTGGTCAATGGGCCGGACCGCAAGACGGATAGGCACGTTCCTCGCAGGCTTGGGACTGATGGCTCCCGCTCTCTTCCCGGCGCAGATCTTCCAATACCGGAAAGCCGCGCCTGAAAAGGGCCATCTGATCCGGACGGTCCCCTTCGAGAAATGGCTGAAAGTGAATTATTGCGGCCCGGCCTGTCTGGCCATGGTCCTCAACTCCTGGGAGGGAACGGGGTCCTTCAACCAGCAGAAGATCGCGGACGAGATCTTCGATTCCGAAAGCCAGGCGACCTACAACTCCGAGCTGCTGCTGTATCCGCGGATCAAGGGATTCGAGAGCTACTCGTTCCAGGGCAGTCTGGAGATCCTGAAGGACCTGATCAGCAAAGACATCCCGGTGATCGTCCTGACCAAGACCATCAAGCAGATCGCCAAGGGGCACTACCGGGTGGTCATCGGGTTCGACGACGACGCCGGCCAGATCATCTTCCACGACCCCTACTTCGGCGGCCGGAAGGCCATGAAGGTCAAGTCGTTCATGAAGGTCTGGGAGCTCGGAAAGGGGCGCAACCAGTCCCGGTGGATGATGGCCGTCGTCCCCGGCCACAGTCCTTTCCCTTTCCCCGCTCTTCAAAACGACCCGCTGACCTCCATCAACCTGGCCACGGCCTATTACCGGAGGTCGGATTTCGCGAGATCGAGAGAGCAGTGGGAGAAGGTCAGGGCATCCCTCGGCGGGGATCCGTACGCCCTCTACAGCCTGGGCATGGTCAGCCTGAGGCAGGGCCGGCTCGGCGAGGCCGAGGCCTATGGCCCTCGAAGCCGTCGGCCTGGACGCGAAAAGCGCCTATGCCCACGACGTCCTGGGCCTGGCCTACGCCAATCAAGGGAAGATGCTCCCGGCTCTTCAATCCCTCGGCCAGGCTCTCCGGCTGGCCCCCAAAGAGAAGTTCATCCGCGCGCATTATCTTCAGGTCAGGGCCATCTACATCGAAAGGGCCCGGCTCGAAGACATCCAAAATAAGGAGAAGTCGAATGAGAAAACAGGTTAAGATCGCCAGTGTCGTGTTGATGGTCGTCTTGCTCGCGTCCATGGCGGCCGCTGCGGTTCAGAAACCGGCGTCCCAGCAGACGCAGACGACGAGTCAGCTCGTCATCGGCGCCCAGGACGTGATCACGGCGTCCGACGCCGGCGGAGGCGCTCTCGCTTCGAGAGACCTCATCTGGATCATCCTGATCGGTGTCGGGGTCGTCATCCTGATCCTGGTCCTGTGATCCGGCGTTCCCGGCGGAGCATCCGAACCCATGAGGGCGTCCTCTCCGAGGGGGGAGGACGCCCATTCTTAACGGCTCGAGGAGGCATCGTTCCATGAAGCTGGCAGGCATCGTTCTCATCGTTCTCGGAGCCTTGGCCCTGGCCTATCAGGGCATACGCTATACGACCCGGGAGAAAGTGATCGATATCGGACCCCTCCAGGTCACGGCCTCGGAGCGGAAATCCATCCCGCTGCCCCCGATCGTGGGCGGGGTCGCGCTCGTCGCGGGCATCGCGCTGGTCCTGGCCGACCGGAAAAAGAAATAAAGAAATAGGGACAGGTCGACCGACGGGGAGGGCGTCCATGCCGAAGATGGTCTTCCCCTGGCGCGCCCTCCGGGTCATCGCCCTGTTGAAGCCACGGCCGGGGCCCAAGATCTCCGTCGACTACCGGGGAAATGTCTCTCTCGAACTCTGAAAATGGGGCCTGGCGGCACCAGGGACCTTGACAAACCTATCCGTTTTTCCTTAAATATCCACTTACGGACCTATGACAAGCGCAAATCCGACGGCTGCCGTTCTGATCATCGACGACGACAAGGTCATTTCCGACTGGATCACGAACGTCGTCACCCAGATGGGGCATCGCGCCGTCTCGGCGCACCTTCTCCGCGACGGGCTCAAGAAGCTCCAATCCGAGCCGTTCGACATCGTCTTCGTCGACGTGAACCTGCCCGACGGAAGCGGCCTGGAGATCATGCCGAAGATCAAGGCCGCCCGGTCCTCCCCGGAGTCCATCGTGATCACCGCGCTGGGCCATCCCGACGAGGCCGAGCTCGCCATCAGGGGCGGCGCCTGGGATTACCTGGAAAAGCCGGCCTCGTTCGATGCCATCAAACTCCCCATCATCCGGGCCCTGGAATACCGATCGGAAAGGAAGCCGGGGAAGCCGGGATCGGTCTTGAAAAGGAACGGCATCGTCGGGGATTCGGCGAAGATCGTGTCCTGCCTGGAGCTCGTCGCCCAGGCCGCGGAGAGCGACGCCAACGTTCTCATCACCGGCGAGACCGGCACCGGGAAAGAGCTGTTCGCCAAGGTCGTCCATGCGAACAGCCGCAGGGCCAAAAAGAGCTTCGTGGTCGTCGACTGTACGGCGCTCCCCGAGACGCTCGTCGAAAGCGTTCTGTTCGGGCACGCTCGGGGGGCTTTTACCGGGGCCGAGACGAGCGAGATGGGGCTGGTCAAGCAGGCCGACGGAGGAACTCTCTTTCTGGACGAGATCGGGGAGCTGCCGCCGTCGATCCAAAAGAAGTTCCTCCGGGTCGTTCAGGAGCACCGCTTCCGTCCCGTCGGAGGACGGCGGGAGATCGCGAGCGATTTCCGGCTCGTATCGGCGACCAACAGGGACCTGGACGACATGGTCGAGGAAGGACGATTCCGGGAAGACCTCCTCTTCCGGCTCCGGACCATCGTCATCGACTCCCCCCCGCTGAGGGAGATCGTCGGAGACATCCCCAAGCTGACCGCCTTCTATATCAGGGACCTGTGCGAGCGGTTCGGGATCGTCGCCAAAGGGGCCTCGCCCGAGTTCTGTCACATCATGTCCGCCTATCCGTGGCCCGGCAACGTGCGGGAGATGATCCAGGCCCTGGAAAAAGCGTTGATCTCGGCCAAGGAAGAGCCCGTCCTGTTCCCGAAACACCTGCCGACGTATATCCGGATCTGCGTGGCCCGGAACGCGTTCCCGGGGAGACCGCTGATCTCGGAAAAGCCGGGCCAGGGCCCGGGCGTTCCCGCGGCGCCGCCCAAGCTAAAGGAGATCCGGCAAGCGACGGTAGCTGATGCCGAACGAAGGTATCTGAAGGAACTGATCGCCTACGCCGGCGGAGACAAGAACGAAGCCTGCCGGATCTCCGGATTGTCCCGCTCGCGATTCTATACCCTCCTCAAAAAATACCGGCCCGACGACGCGCGTTAGCCCCTGGGCCCCGGGTCCCGGCTTCAGGCGGAAAGAGCCTGAGTCCTAATTTCTCGGAATGAGTGCTGTATAAAAGAACTCAGGACCGCCGGTCCGGCAAGACCGGGGCGCATTCCGCCTCCTCCCCCCATGGAGCGGATAAAGAAGCCGATCGGACGGACTTGGCATGTTTCTTGATTATATACAAGTAGAGTCTTGAGGAACGGCCATGCAATTACTTTATTATTCGAGCGGTGTCGATGAAAACGCCAAACGGCTCAAAGCCGCCGTCCATAAAGTGATCCCGGCGGGTCGCATCGAGCATTTCACCAAGCTGGACGACTTCCAAGCCAGGCTCCGGACGATCGTGGAGCCGAATTCGGTCGCCGTCCTCTCCGCACCGGACCTGGGCGAGCTTCAGGAAATGCAGCAGTTCCGGAAATTGCTGACAGAAGTCTATGTCATCCTCGTCCTCCCGGATCGGGGCAAGTCCACGATCGCGCTCGCCCATCACCTGTTGCCCCGCTTCCTGAGCCAAAAGGACAGCGATTTCGCGGACCTCAAGGTCGTCCTCAACAGGATGTACGACAATTCTCAAAAATCCCATAATTGGCAAGTGATCGAGGAGTCTTAACATGAACCGACATACCGGTTTGAAAGTCATCGCCTGGGCCGTCGTCGTCATCCTGATCGGCTGGGCCGCTTCCTGCGCCCTGAATCCGGTCACCGGGAAGAAGGAGCTCATGCTCCTGTCCTCGGCCGACGAGCTCGCGATGGGCCAGCAGACGAATCCGCAAATACTGGCGACCTACGGCAAATACGAGGACGCCGATCTGGCCCGCTACGTCAGCGCCCTGGGGAAAAGATTGGGCGCTCTGAGCCACCAGCCGAACCTGGCCTATAACATCCAGGTTCTGGACAGCCCGGTCGTCAACGCTTTCGCCGTGCCCGGCGGGTACGTCTACCTGACCCGGGGGATATTGGCCTACCTCAACGACGAAGCCGAATTGGCCGGCGTCGTGGCCCACGAGATCGGCCATATCGCCGCGCGGCACAGCGCCCAACAGTACAGCAAGGCCCAGTTCGCCCAGTTGGGATTGGGCCTGGGGTCCGTGCTTTCGAAGGGGTTTCGCAAATACGCCGGCGTCGCCCAGGCCGGTGTCGAATTGCTGTTCCTGAGCTTCAGCCGGTCGGACGAACGCGAGGCGGATTCGCTGGGCGTCGAATATTCCGCCAAGGCCGGCTACGACTCCAATCACATGGCGAATCTGTTCACCTCCTTGGAGAGGCTCAATCCGGGAGAGGCGCAGGGCGGGCTTCCCGGCTGGTTCTCCACTCACCCGAACCCGGAGAACCGGATCGCCGCCATCAAACAGGATACCCTGGCCTGGCGGGAAAAGATCGGGCAAACCCAATTCGCGGTCAATCGCGATCAATATCTGAAGCAGATCGACGGCATCGTCTTCGGCGAAGACCCGCGTCAGGGTTATATCGAAGGCAATATCTTCTATCACCCGGAGCTCCGGTTCCAGTTCCCGGTCCCGGCGGGCTGGAAGGTCAACAACACGCCCTCTCAGGTGCAGATGATCAATCAGGACCAGAATGCGGTCATTCTCTTCTCCCAGGCCCCCGAACAGACCGCCGCGGCGGCCGCCCAGGCGTTCGTCAACGAGAGCAAGGCCGCCGTCATAAAATCGGAAGGCACCAAAGTCAACGGGATGACCACGCAGCGCATCGTCTCCGACATCACGACGGAACAAGGCGTGATCCGCGTCATGTCCTACTTCATCCAGAAGGGACAGGCCGTTTACGCGTTCATCGGATACACGGAGCAGTCCCGGTTCAACAATTATTCCTCCGTCTTCGAGCAGACCATGGGCCGTTTCAACAACCTGACGGATTCCCGCAAGATCAACGTCAAGCCCGAACGGTTGGACGTCAAGCGAACCTCGGGTCAGGGGAGCTTGCGCCAGGCCCTCCAGAGATTCGGCGAGCCGGCGAACCAGGGGGAAGCCCTGGCGATCATGAACGGCATGAAGCTCGACGATGCCGTTGCCGGCAATACCTACCTCAAAGTCGTCGTGAAGTAGGCGTCCTCCGGCCCCCGGCCGATGAAAGCCGTTAATACATAAGTTCATAAGGAGATACGATGAAAAAGCTGGGAATAGGATTGGTGATAGGCGCCGTCGCGGCGATGCTCGTCCTGCCGTCGACGGCGGCCGCCGGCGTGAGGTTCGGTATCAAGGGTGGGGCCAACATGGCCAACGTCAACGGCAACTTCGCCGACAACATCGGCGATTGGAAGAGCACCGTCGGGTTCTGCGCCGGCATCTTCGTGGAGCTCAACCTCGGCCGGATCCTGACCATTCAGCCCGAGGTCCTCTACACGATGAAGGGGGCGGATACTCTGGTCGAAGAAGGGGAACTCACGGGGACGGGCAAGCTCCGGTTCAACTACATCGAGATCCCGGTGCTGCTCAAGCTGCGGCTCCCCACCGGCCCTGTCCATCCGTTCGTCTTCGCCGGCCCGTCGTTCGGCTTCATGCTGAAATCCAAGTTCGACAGCATTTTCGGCGACGGAGAGGAGATCGAAGGCCTGGGCAAGTTCGATTACGGCGCCGTCCTCGGCGGAGGCATCCAGCTGGGCCGCTCGATCCATCTCGACGTCCGGTACACGATGGGGCTCCAGAAGCTCGCGATCCCCGACTTGGGAACGATCGATCTGAAGAACGGGGTCCTCTCGGCGACGCTTGGCCTGGCCTTCTAAGCGAAATAATCCCGGGGAGCGGGGCTTGCCTCGCTATTTCTTCGGAGGGACGCGGTCGCCCTTGGCCGGGTCGGGCGGGAAGACGTCCCGGACCGAGAAGTCGACCCAGATCAGCATCTCCGTGTTCGGCGTCGCGGCCAGGATGCGGTCGCCGATCTCCTTGACGGGGTCCCTCATCGGGCCCCACCACGGCTTGTCGGTCTGATAGCCGAATTGGAACCCGACGGGCGCCGGGGCGAAGGTCCGGCCCCATTTGGCGAATTCGTCGACCATGTGGTCCAGGGACGTGAAGATCTGGCTGTCGTCGACGAACAGGATGCCGTCGCGGACGGTCGGGGGCATGACGTCCTCGCGGAAGTGCTTCAGGAAGATGCGGTAGGAGGGGTTGTGCGACCGGGCCGCCGCCAGCCACGTCCTGGCCATCTCGTCGGTCACCGGGTCGCCGAGATCGGGATTGTTGGAGCGGTGCCACTCGACGTCGACCCCGACCCCGATGACGCACGTGTGGTGGCCGTAGCGGTCGAGCATGACGTGGAAGGCCTGGTCGACGGGCGCCCAGCCCGGCTCGGTCTGGAGCCAGACGCGGTAGCCGAGGCGATCGAAGAGCCGGAGCACGGGCTCGCTGATGTCCTCGGGCATCCCGGTGATGAGCGGATCGCCCCCGGGCGGGACCGGGAACGACATCTCGGTGCCGCGGCCCTTCAGCCGGCTCACGATCCAGATGGCTTCCGGTTTCGCGCCGGGGAACTTGGCCGCGATCTCGGTCCCGGTGCGGGCCCAATACTCCGGGCCCGGATCGTCCGGACGGCCGTAGGTCGAGCTGCGGATGCCCGCGCCCTGGAGCTTGTCCGTCCGCGCCGCCGGCCGGGACGTGCAGGCCGCCGCGGCCAGAAGTATCGTCAGCCCCGCCGCCGTGACAACCGACGCCCTGAGCCCTATCGTCCGCATCGTGGTCATGGCGTTTCTCCTCCGGATCCGGGTCGATGACATCAGGCGATGGGACGATAACATGGGCGGGATGCAGGTTCAAGATTCCGCCCTGCCCCGATGGCCTCCCGGTTTCGACCCCCGCGTTGACTCAAGCCGGCCGGCCCCCTATACTTGGGGAACCATGTCTGCCAAGCCTTACCTTATCCTCCACGGCTCGGTCACACTCGACGGTTCTTCGACCGGCTTCATGCCCGACATGGAGCTCCATTACCGGCTGGCGAACGGCTTCAAGCCCGACGCCAGCCTGATCGGTTCGGCGACGGTCGTCGCAGGTCAAGCGATGTTCGGCGGTGCCGTTCCGGCCGAAGACGAGAGGGATTTCAACGCCCCGAAGCGCGACCCGGAGCTCCCCTGGTGGGTCGTCGTCGATTCCGGCGGGAAACTCGAGGGACTGCTCCACACCTGCCGCCGTACGGAGTATTGCCGCGATGTGATCGTTCTCGTGTCGGAGAGCACGCCCGCGTCCTATTTGAATCACCTCGAAGCCCGGCGTTACCGCTCGATATGCGCGGGCCGCGGCAAGGTCGATCTGCGCCTGGCCCTGCCGCGACTCGCGGACGAGTTCGGGATCGCGAGGGTCGTGACCGACACGGGGCCCGTCCTGAGCGGCGTATTGCTGAACGAGGGGCTCGTCGACGAGGTCAGCCTCCTCGTTCACCCCATCATCAAAGGCGACGGTTCCCGGAACTTGATGGGTGAAGTCCATCGGGACATCGCCCTGACGCTGGACAGGGCCGAAGCTGTGGGAAACGGCTGCGTCTGGCTCGTCTACAAGAGAACCTAGGAGAAACCGATGACAGCCAAGCCGTGGATCCCGTCGATCGCCGTCGCCCTCGTCCTTGTCTCCCTCACCCGTCCCGCCGCCGCCGAAGTCGTGCGCTTCAAGCCGGCCAAAGGCGTCCAGACCTATGCCGCGCGCGAGCCGGTGTTGACCCTGAAACCCGGGGATACCCTGGAGACGAACACGCTCTGGTCGGACTGGTTCGCCGGGAAAGACGCGCCCTGGCCGGGCGAGGTCGGGCCCATCGCGATCGAGGGCGCCGAGCCGGGCGATACGCTCGTCGTCCGCATCCTGAAGATCCGGCCGAACGCTCCGCTCGGCCGGTCCGGGACATCGAAGGTCTACGGCTCCGTCACCGCGACCGACGTCGACCCCGATGCTCAACGAGCCGGTGCCGGACAAGATGTTCCTCTGGAAGATCGCCGGTGACGGACGCTCGGCCGTTCTGGATCTGCCCCATAGCCGCCTGAAGCAGGTCCGGGTCGATCTCGTCCCGATGCTCGGCCGGCTGGCCACGACGCCGCCCGACGATCAGGCGGTCCCGGGAGGAGTGCCGTCGACCTTCGGCGGGAACATGGATACCTCCGAAGCCCGGGAAGGGACGACCGTCTATCTGCCGGTCTATCACGAGGGCGCCGGTTTCTATTTTGGCGACGTCCATGCCCTGCAGGGCGACGGCGAGGTCATCGGCAGCGGGATCGAGACCTCGGCGGACGTGGCCTTTGAATTCGGGCTCCTGAAAAAGAAGAAGATCGCCTGGCCGCGGCTCGAGAACGAGGACTTCATCATGGTCGCGGGCTCGGCCCGGCCGCTGATCGACGCCTTCCGGATCGCCCATGTCGAGATGGTCAAGTGGCTCGAGTCCGAGTACGGCTTCGACCGCTGGGAAGCCCTCCAGGTCCTGTCCCAAGTGGGGACGGCCCAGGTCGCCAACGTCGTCGATCCGAACTATACGGTCGTGGCCCGGTTCCCGAAGCGATATCTGCCCGGAAAGGACTAGTCAGGGGGGACGCGCGGACCGCTACTCTCATCTTGGTGTCAAAGTTTTTTTAGCGAGGCCACGAAATGAGTAGAAACTTCCAAAAGACAATAATTCTGGCGGCCGCGGTATTGGCTTGTATCGCTTGTGGAAGTTCAACTACGGAGCTCGCACAGACTCGCTGCGAGGAAAAGGAAATGGCCGCCGCCGGACGTTGGGCTGCCGTTTTTGGGGCAAAAACAGAAGCGGGGAAAGCCTTAGTCTTGGCTCCATCGGCGACGGATCCCTTGGGGCCCGTCTTCTCTTTCACCTATGACTCGCGGCCGTCGGCCGAGTGTCTTCGACAATGGCGTCGGACTTCGGATTCCCGTATCGCCCGTGACGGGCGCACGGAGGTCTTCACAACCTATGCCGACCCCGCAACGGGTCTCGAAGTCCGCGTCGAGTTGACTGTCTTCCGGGACTTTCCAGCGGTCGAATGGGTGTTGCACTTCAAGAACACGGGGTCATCGGATTCACCGATCCTGGAGAACATCCTTCCGTTGGATTCGGAACTCTCCGTGGCCAGCCGGACCGACCCGCCCGTCGTGCATTACGCCAAGGGCGCCGTTTGCTCGATCGACGACTTCGCCCCGATCGACAAAGCGCTTGAGCCGGGCGCGAAGCTGTCCTTGCAGCCGGGCGGCGGGCGGTCTTCCAGCGAAGTGCTGCCTTTTTTCAATCTCGATCTCGGCGCCGAGGGAATGATCCTCGGAATCGGGTGGACGGGTCAGTGGGCGGCCTCGTTCG
Organism: uncultured bacterium; assembly: GCA_963743755.1. GTDB lineage: Bacteria > Acidobacteriota > Aminicenantia > Aminicenantales > Saccharicenantaceae > RBG-16-66-30. The sequence continues at coordinate 570,542 of CAVUQU010000004.1, read as the reverse complement.
CCCGCGAAGAGGACAATCGCCTGCGGGCCGATGCGGGCCTGGCTAAGACGCATTTGCGACTTCATCCCGGCGAGGAGATCCGCACGCCGCGCATTCTGGCCCTTTTTTGGCAAGGCCAGCCGGTGCGGGGCAACAATCTGTTGCGCCGCTTCCTATTGGCCCACCATCGGCCTCGGCCCGGCGGCCAGCCCCTTGTACTGCCCGTGCTCTTGACCGGATGGGGCGGCAGCCCGGCGGCCGACCATCTCAAAGTGATCCAGCGGATCATCAAGCATCAGCTGCCGATCGAGCTGTATTGGATCGACGCCGAATGGTTCGGCACGCAACCGTGGTGGAAGAGCAACGGCAACTGGGCCGTGCGGCGAGAGCTTTACCCGCAAGGATTTCGTTCCGTCAGCGACCCGTTGCACCAGTCGGGCCGAAAATTCCTGCTGTGGTTCGAACCGCAGCGGGTCTGCCAGGGCACCGAATGGGCGAGGTTCAAGGACCACCCCCGCTGGCTGCTCGAACTGGGCGACGGGACGCCGGAGTACAAACAGCACAACATGGACTGGAAGGTTCCGCACGAGGATCCCCGCTGGGGGATTTGGGAGAGCCGCCGAAGCCAGATCCATGAAAACGATATGCTCTGGAACATGGGCGAACCGGCCGCGCGGCGGTACTTGACCGATTGGCTCTCCGCCCGGATCGATGAGTTCGGGCTGGATTGGTATCGAGAGGATTTCAACGTCGCCCCTCTCGAATTCTGGCAGCATGCCGACCCGCCCGACCGTATCGGAATGACGGAAATTCGTTATATCGAAGGGCTCTATGCCATGTGGGATGAGCTCCTTCAACGGCACCCCGGTTTGGCGATCGACAACTGCGCCAGCGGAGGTCGCCGGATCGACCTCGAGACCATCGGCCGCAGCACGGCTTTGTGGCGGACCGACTGGCCGGCCGATGCCATCCACCGGCAATGCCATACCTTCGGCCTGCTCTCCTGGGTTCCCCTGAACATGTCCGAGGGCGCCGTGCTGACGAAGGGGAGCGAATATGAATGGCGCAGCGCCATGTCGGCGGGAATGAACGTCAGACTGCCCGACCCGGACGATGAGGAGTCAGCCCGCCTGGCTGCGTCGATGATCGAACAGTACTTGAGCATTCGGAAGTTCTATTATGGTGATTACTATCCGCTGACGGAGTATTCGCAGGCCAAAGACGTTTGGATGGCCTATCAGCTGGACCTGCCCGAAACCGGAGAGGGGTTGATCGTCGTGCTGAAGCGGCCCGAGAGCGAGCAAAACAGGGAAACCTTCCGGCTGAAAGCCCTGGCCGATGAGGCGACTTATCAACTTACGAATCTGGATTCGACACAAAGTCAGATCCTCCCTGGCAGGCGATTGACAGGGGAGGGATTGGAAGTCGAACTGGCTAAGCACCCGGATTCAGCCTTGATCCGGTATCGCCGCATCGCAAAATAGAGAACTCGGTTTCGATATTCCTGACATCTCTTGGGCACAATTCGGGCACAAACGAGAGGGCCATTGTCGCCGCCGTCGCCGGCGCGAGGGGAACGCGGCGCGTTCCCCTCGCGCTCACGTCACTTGATCTGATTCCAGAGGGAAACGATGTTGAGGTTATGGATGTTGAAGTCCGTACCGTAAAAGTTCGGATTGTACGTCTTCAAGTACGGGAACTGCGCCAAGGGGATCAGGGACTGGATCTCGGCCGCGGTCTTTCCCGACGCCTTCAGGTTTCTCACCTCTTCGTGCAGTTTTTTCAAGTAGCTGAATTGTTCCCTGATCTCCGCGGCGGTGATGGTCCCCGCCCCATGCGTGCCGATGAAATGCTCGATGGTCGTATCATTCGAAATGTATCCGGAGAATAGCTTTTCCCAAGATCCCAGGTCCGTTGGAGCCATTGGGGAGATGGAAGGAAGCCGGCCTTTGTTGAAGATATCCCCGAGGACGAGCGTTTTCTCCTCGGGAATGTGAATGATGATGTCCGATGTCGAGTAGCTCGGAGTATTGTGGAACATCTCGAACGTCTTACCCCCCAGGCGGAGCGTATAACGGTCCTCGATCAAGATGGTGGGGAAAACGCCTTTTGGAGGATTCGCCGGATCGAAGGTGCGCACCCTCAACTCGAAGATCAGTTCGTCATCCTCGAACTCCCTGATGTCTCCCAGATAGTTCTTCTTGGCTTCTTCGATCGTCTTCGCCCGCCGCTCCCTCGCCTGGGCCACGAACTTTTTCAGCTCTTCCGGAGAAGGCCTCGGCCGGTCTGTTGGCGGCGTCATCTCTTTCTTGACGTTCTGATGCCCGTAGATCGGAACGTCTTCAAAGATCACGTTGCCGCCCGTGTGGTCCGGGGCGCCATGGGTGTTGATCAGGCAGGCGATCTTGCTCCCGAAGTCCTTTTCGATCAGGGCCCTCACTCTTTTCACGAGCTGCGGGAACGCCAGGGCGTCAAAGACGACGACCCCTTCCGACGTCCTGACCGCGGTCATGTTGGAAAAGACGGCCGTCAGGCCAACTTGATAAAGGCTGACGTCCTTCGAGAGTTCGTGCCTGACGACCGGGATGCTCTCGAAATCCTGGGCCGGCAACAGAAGGGCTATCATGATAAACAGAAGGCCGAGAGCCATGCCAGCCGTTGTCTTCTTCCTGCCCGTGTCAAACATATTGTCCTCCTTGGATGGGAATTTTGGGCCGTTTCGTCTTGGAATATGGGGCGTTCAGGGGGAGAAGTAAATGGGAATTATTTCCCATTCTACTTCTTCCGGGCTCCTGGCGAGGTTTTTCGGGGGAAATCAGCGGTTTTTCTTTATTTTTCGGCGCGTTCTCTGCTAAAATCCCGACATCCGAAGATGATCCATTTGATCCTGCTCGCTTATGCCCTGACGGTCGTCATGGGGACGGCCAGCGCGGCCTACGTACTTCAAGCCCGCAAATCCCTGAAATACGACTATCTTCGGCCCCTTTACGCCTATACGGTCATTTTTCTCGTTTCCGTGTTCGGCGGCCAAATCCTCGAATACGTCTACCTCAATATCCTCGGGGGGGACTTCAGGGACGTTCCCCCGGGGATCGTAGTGACCTGGACCGCATTTCTCGCCGTGGTCAGAACGGCTTTGCTTTATACCGTCGGGCGCGCGATCTATGCGATGAAGGGGCTTCGGGCGAACGGTCCGTTCCTCTTCGGCTTTATCCTTATCGCCGCGCTGAATCTGTTCCCCTTCGCCGCATTCTTGTTGATCAGAATATTCCGGCCGACGTTAACACTTAGTCCTCCCCCTATCCTCGGGGACATAGTTGGGGGCATCGCGGAGCTGTCCGCCGTCGGCTTCCTGGTTTGGCTGTGGTCCGTCAAGACGTCCAGGCTCGGCCGCGGATCGTTCTCGGTCTTCGGGCTGTCCTTTTCCGTCTGGTACGCGATCCAATTCGTGGTTCGACGCTCTTTCGATCCTTCGATCGCCTACTATGTCAACTCGGTCCTGCTTCTCCCCGTAAGCGCCATCCCCTTCTTCTGGATCAAGTATTGTCTCCTGAAGGAGATCGGGCTATCCCAATTGGAGGAAAAGGCGAACCTGTCCGACCAGCTGGTGAAGGATTACAATATCTCCCCCCGCGAATGGGAGATCATCGATCTTCTTGTCCGGGGCAAGAGCAACAAGGAGATCGAGGCCCTCCTGTTCATCTCCCACAGCACGGTGAAAAATCACATTTACAACATCTGCCAGAAAATGAAGGTGAACAGCCGGCTCCAGCTTGTGAGCAGCGTCATCACCAGGTCCTCCCCCTCGACCGCTCCCCCGGCTCATCTCATGTAGAGGATTCAAGCCGCGGGGACCGTCGTTTCGCCCGCTCGATCAAGGGGGCTCGTGGACCGCGCCCCCACACCCCCTTCTGTAATTAAGCGGGAGGCATGTGGGCCGCGTTTCGGGCTAACAAAGGCGCGTCCCAAGACTCTGCCTAGATTTACTAATCCCCCTTGTCCCCCTTGCGCCATCAAGGGGGAACTGGTGGACCGCGCCTTTGACAAAGGAGTGGTGGGCGATAGAGGACTTGAACCTCTGACTTCTACCGTGTGTAGGAAGCGGCGGAAAAACGCAAGGTGCAGATTATAGTAGCAATACGCGGAAAACCGGTTGTTCCTGGGGCATTTTGGATTTCGAAGGAGTTCGATATCTTTAGATATCTTTCGATATTCCTGACATCTTTTGGGCACAAATTGGGCACAAACCTCAAAGAGGAGTGATCCGATGAACATAGGAACGAGGATTGCCCTCCTACAGGAGGAACTAAAGTTTGAGGATGAGAAGCAGGAGGTTTTGTATTCCGTACTCCACAAACTTAGTGATCCATGGCCGGATAGCCTAGAAAAAAACCTTACATATGAAGAGAAACAGGAATTACTGAATCTAAACAAAGAACGACAAAGGAAAGAATCCGAAGCCTTGGCTAGGCGACCGGAATTCTCAACCTGGAACTCAGCTGAAGAGACGGAAAGCAATCTTCGTGCTGTGCTAAACGACCTAAGGAAGACGAATGATATCGTCGAGAGAATAATAGAGATTATTAAGAAGGCCAAGAGGTAATGGGGCGGGACTCTGAGTCTATCGATTAGCGCTTTCGCTCTCTCCAATGAGTCTCTGCCGCCACGTCGTTCCTCTAGGCAACCGGGCCCCGAAAGGCCGTATTCACAACGAACGCTCCCTCTTCCCCAAGGAAGTGTGTTTGCTGTATGATTTGAAAAAGTACTGGATGGGATTGGTTGGAGCTGGGATCACGAGGGAGTCGCAATGGCAGTTGGGAATAACAACGAGATAGAGAAGAAGCTCTGGTACACTTCGGACGACCTAAGGGCGAACTCCACGCGTAAAGCATGAGTAAAAAAGCTACTGTGCTTTTCGAGAACGACGGCTTGATCTTGTCAAAGGTTGGCCCGTGGGCTATCGCTAAGCACGAGAAGATTTCCTACTTCAGTTCATTGTTCGCAAAATCAATGAAGAAGAAGTGGGACTGTCGGATATATATCGATCTGTATGCTGGAGCTGGTAAATGTCAGGTTGAAGGCACGGACAAAATTTTACTTGGATCACCGCTTCTCGCCTTGAATATCGACAGTCCGTTTGACAAGTATGTGTTCTGTGAAGAAGATCCTGGCCTTCTTGACGCTCTGAAGACAAGGGTCCGAAGGTACTTTCCGGATAAAGACTGCACGTTTGTTGAGGGCGATGCTAATAAATCCCTAGACCAGCTGTTCAAGATAATACCTAAGTTCTCGATTAAGTTTAAGGGCCTGACTCTATGCTTGGTTGATCCCTATCGAACCGCAGATTTATCTTTTCACACGCTCGAAATGATTGCCAATACTGTTTTTACAGATTTCTTAATCCTTATACCTTCGTTCATGGACATCAATAGGAATGAGCGCTACTATATCAGCGAAGACAATCATATCGTGGATAATTTTCTGGGTTCTGCCGACTGGCGAATCGCCTGGGCAGATCCCTTACGCCCACCGAGGGCTTTTGGGGTATTCATCGCAGAACAGTTCTGTAAAAGAATGGAAGGCATAGGATATAAAAATGAGTCCCTTGAGGGTCTCGAGCTTATCGAAATGGGGACTCGGCAGAACTTGCCTCTGTATTACCTTTGTGCATTTTCAAAAAATCCCCTGGGGCAACGATTCTGGAAGGAAACCAAGAAAGGAACAAATCGTCAACTGAAGCTATGGTAGTAGGGGAGTAAGAAAAAATGGCACAGGCGACTAGAATCGAATGGACAGAATACAGCTGGAACCCTGTTTCGGGATGCACAAAAATTAGTTCTGGGTGTAAGCACTGCTATGCCGAACGGATGGCGATCCGCCTCGAAGCGATGGGGGTTGATAGGTACAGGTCGGGTTTTCGGTTAAAGACTCATCCAGACCTCCTTTCCGTACCCCTGAAATGGCGTAATCCTCGTATAATCTTCGTGAACTCTATGAGTGATCTTTTTCATGAAGACGTACCCGCGTTGTTCATCGAGCAGGTATTTGATGTGATGAACCGCTGCCCTCAACATACATTCCAGGTGCTGACCAAGAGGAGTAAACGATTGGCTGATATCTCGAAGTCACTCAACTGGACCCATAATATCTGGATGGGAGTGACGGTGGAAAACAGCCAGGTCGTGGGGCGTATACAGGACTTGTCGAGATGTCATGCCAGGGTGAAATTCATCTCATGCGAACCCTTGCTCGAAGCGATTGACGGGCTTGACCTTGATGGAGTGAATTGGGTAATCGTTGGAGGCGAATCCGGCCCGCACGCACGACCAATGAAAGAAGAATGGGCGGTTTCAATTCGTGACAAGTGCCTCGCCGAAGGCGTTCCATATTTTTTCAAACAATGGGGGGGGTGGAACAAAAAGGCTAGAGGCCGCACGCTTGGTGGGCGTGTCTGGAATCAAATGCCACTTGCCGCTTATAATCAGGAACCTGGCTTTGCTGGATGACCAAGAATTTTATGAAAGAAGCGAAGACACCACAAACTCATCGGGCAGGAGCTGGCCGACCTCCCTCAGGCAAAGCCCCATCCAAGAAGAACCTGCTCAGGCTCTACGTTGAGGAGGGGAAATCAATCCGGGGAATCGGCGAGACCCTGAATTGCTCAAAAGACATGGTAGCGAGGGCTTTGAAAGCCCATGGCATCGAGACGAGGAGTAATGCCAGCCGTTCGAGGCTGCGGACGATCGAGCTGTCAGTCCTAGAGGAATCAGTCAGAGACAAGGGGATAAGAGGATATGCCAAGGAGCTGGGCATAACCGAGGGGGCCCTCCGCCATCATCTCAAGGTAAGAAAAAGCCCCCATTTAATGCGTAATCCGTGTCGCATAACTACTCTTATGTAAACTTCTATAAATAACCTGTAATCAATAGCTTACGATATTTTTGTTCCAAATCCAGCCCTGCTCTTCCAAAGCCTGTCGGTTCATGTAAGTAAATGATATTAAACAGAATAAATGCGTATTCCGAAAGCTAAAAATGTCCCCTAAAGCGGACGCCATGGGGAATAAATCCGGCCAGTAAAACGCTAGGATTACCCCCTTATTCGTGTTAGGTATCATCAGGATACTCAGAAACCCCAGGAATCAGGGGCCTGTCCCATATGCGAATCTGGACTTTCTGATGTTTCTGATATGTTATGGCTACTGTGAAGATTGGAGACGGAGGGGGCCAGCATCAAAACTTGCGTAATCACAAAGAGAAAAGAGGATCCGGCCGGATAGCTCATATATCGGTGGGCGATTAACTCAGTAAGCGCCTTTTTCGGCTCCCCCGAGAAATCCCCTGAAAAGCCGATTCTGCAGGGGAAAACCGCTTACCGAATCGTCCCTATTCGTCACGGCTCGTCGCGGTTTTTCCGTCGGTTTGGTCAAGACTTGGTCAAGGTCCGATTTTCATTTATGGCCCGGTGGGGTTGCGATATAATCTGCATAGGACAATTGTCCCCAACAAGCGACATTATCTCGCGAGCGTCCTAGCGTCATCTCATGACCAAGTTGGCATGGCTAATGCACTTTCGAGGCCGGGAATCAGGGATGACGTATAATTCGGCAGAATGCCCGCTATTTAGTTTTAGGTCCCAGGGGGGCCGAACATGAAGCGAGTCCTGTTCATTTCTGCCATTCTCGTCCTTGGGCTGTTCGCGGTCTCAAGCCCGACACCGCCGCCTGCCCGTCTCCAGGAGAAAGGGCAAGCTACGATTCAACAAAGTACGACCGTAACCTTGAAGTTGATTCATGTGATCGTCACAGATAGGGGCGGAAATCCCATCCCCGATCTCTCAAGAGAGGATTTCCTCGTTTCGGATAACGGGGAAGAGCAGAAGATCACGGAATTCGAGAGACACGCTCTGAACCTACCCAGACCCGAGGCTGGGGCTATCGCGCTCAAAACCACATCGGCCCCCCCACCGAAGTCTCTCCTGGGTCGGAAGTTCTTCCTCCTCTTTGATACAGTCCTCGCCGATGGGAAAGGCTTCGGCATCGCCAAGAATGCCGCACTCCACTTCATTCAGAAGGATCTCTCGCCGGACGATGAAGTCGCGGTGCTTTCTTTTTCGGGAGGAAGGAATCTCCTCGTTCATAAATACCTTACTCAGGACCGTGCGGCGGCCGTATGCGCAGTCGAGGCTCTAACCCTGAGCAGCCTGGCTGTTAAGGGGAACGATGGTGGAGAAGTCGTTGGACCTGTCTACGTCACGGGGGATGGAGTCACAGTGATTCGAGTTGTCCCCTCTGGGCCATCACGCATCATTGCAGGGAATTTTATCTGGGCCATGAGGTCTCTTGCCCAGGCAACTCGTTTTGTGTCTGGGAAAAAGCACCTCATTCTATGTTCAAATGGTATCCAGGGAGCTGTCATCGGCAGGGGAGAATTCGCCAATGGCAGGAATACAGACCTCAGCCGGGATTATGAGGAGATGTGCAGGGAGTTGGCGGCATCGAACATCTCTGTATACCCAGTGAATACAGCCGACATCGATATCGGCTTTAATCGGGTCGATGAGGACCGTTGGAGAGAAGGCCAGACGGGCGTCCCCTCCCTAAGGGAAATTGCGTCCCACACGGGCGGCCGCTTCCTCGGGGCTGCCGGCAACTCGTCAAAACAAATTGATGAGCTGAATACGCTAACAGGGACTTATTATGTCCTTGGCTATCCGATCGGACAGACCTGGGATGGTAAATTCCATAAAATTCGCGTGAGGGTCAGACGGCCTGGCGCCGAGGTCAACGCCCAGCCGGGGTACTTCAATCCTAAACCGTTTGCAGATTATACGGAACTCGAAAGGAAGATCGACCTCATTGACCTCGCCCTCGCGGACACACCCCTTTCACAAGAACCCGTTCGATTTGCTATGCACGCCTTGCCCGGCCTCGATAGTCCTGCTGCCAAAGTTCACTTTATCGCCGAAATATCGACGCCAGGCCTCGGAGAGGTGGCGGGACGGCAAGTCGAATTTGTGAGCATGCTCTTTGACGGCCTGGACCAGATTATCGACCTTAAGCGTGATGAGCTTGATTTGACGGCTGAAGCCCTTGGGGGCAAGAGGGCGTTTATCTTCTCCTCTCTGTCAGCTCCTGCCGGGACCTATAAATGCCGGATCGTCCTGAGAAACTTACAGACCGGTCGGGCGGCCGTTGCGGGCTCCAATTTGGACACGCCGGTTCCGGCGCTCGCCAAGCTTCAAATTTTTCCGCCGCTTTTCCTGGTTTCTAGCCCCGAGGCGCTTTATCTGGGCGGGAGCGATAGGAAAGACGATCAAGGGCAGATGTCGAGTGTACAAGCGCAGGTCGCTGAAGCTCTACTGTTCGACCCGAAAAAGTTCTCCCTTTATCCTGATGGCCCAATCCCGGGTCATTCCTCGCTTTTTGCACTACTTGAATGTGCGTCTGCGAACGGGGATACCTCGACTTTGTCGCTCTCCGCAAGCCTAACCGACGAATCTGTCGGGAACGAGTCGCCGATCCCTCTGACGATCCTTGCAGAAAAGGGAGAAAAGAACACAAAGGCTTTCTTTCTGAGGCTCGAAATCCCCGAAGTGGAGTGGGGAGCTTACATCCTATCGTTGACCGTTACCGACCGGGCGAATGGTCTTACATTCCGCGTTACGAAGGTCATTTCGATCGAAGAGTCCGCCCAGTCGCCGCAGAACAGATTGATAGCTTCGATAACCTATCCGGCGGGGAGGCCACGTTTATGATAAGCGCTGTAATGGCCGTTCTGCCCCTTTTGCTCCTGAGCACGCAGATCGGCAATTCCCCCCGACCGAGCTTGGATGAGATCCTGCAACGGGAAGCCGAGTACTGCCAGCGGTTGGAGCTCGCAGCGCTGGATTTCGTTTGCATCGAAGACATCACGGAAAAGATCGATCAATCCAAAGACATCAACCTGGTCAAATGGAGTTCTCCACGAGACCGTCCGCCGGTGAGCGTCAAGAGGACGTTTCTCTACGATTTTCAGTTCATTCGGAAAGGCGGCTCCATCAAAGAAACAAGGACCTTGTTGAAGCGGAACGGCCGGGACATGGAGGTCAAAGACGCTGAACTGGAGACGGGGAACTTTGTTTACCAGAACGCGGTCCTGGCACCTATCGGAATATTCGGCGACAAGTGGCGCGAGGCCTTTACCTATAAGATCACGGGCGATGCCACTGTTGGCGGACAACCGTGCCTGATCATAAGCGCCGTTCCGAAAGGAACGCAACCCGAAATCGATTTTCTCTCTGGAAGGGCCTTCATTGACAAGGCCACTCTGGACATCCTGAAAATCGAATGGAGCGAGCAGAAGATCGGCAACTATGAGGCCTTCGTGAAGCGTGGCGAGCGCTACAAGATGAAGCCCCGGATCAGTGTCACATCGGAATTCGAGGCGGAAAAGAACGGCATTAGATTTCCCACGCGGCATCTAATCGAAGAAGCGTATTTTGGGGCGGCCGGAATGAGCAGCCCCAGCAAGTTCGTCCGCTCCAGGACGACTATCCTTTACAGGGACTTCAAATTCTTCACGGTCAGCGTGGAGCGCGACGGCAGCAACTGACAACCTTCCCACCCGGAAATCTCGGGAATGACGTCCGCTCGATTTCTCGTTCTCTTTCCCCTCATGTTATGCAATGAGCCGCTCGCCGGTCGCCTTCAGGATCCCGCGGAGCTCGAGGAAGAGCCGGGGACGAGCGCCTGATCAGGTATCGAACCTCACTCGTTTCCTGAGGAGTGCTAATAGACAGAGATGCCCCCTGAAAGAACGCCAGCCTAATATTTATTATCTCTCGGGCCCAGGAACCACTTGTCAGCAGCAAGGATATAAATACTAAATAAATTAACCGTCTATTCATCATAAGTGCCCCATAGGCCCTTTACAGTGGCCCTGGCCTCTTGTTGGAAAGCCGGGGTAATCCTATATTTAACTATGCTAATTATTCCCTCATTAGAAATATCGGTCGTCCAGAAACCGCCGGCGACGGGAGCAAACGTGTTTACGAACTTGCTCGGGAGCGTTAAGCGGACGGGACCAATAAGCTGTCCGTTCTGGCGGAAGATGTAGATAACCGTGTGACTCACTGCTGCACGTTGCGGATATGGGAGAATCCAGATATTGTTTTCTTCGTCAACCTCAAGGGCTCTAAAATATGGCTTAACATCGGGAAACTCAATTTTCTTGGCGATGTAACCTGGAATTGGTTTCTGAAATGAGGTCCGATCTGACTGACTAAAATGACCTACGTACTGAAACCAGTCCTCTTTATCTTCCCGAGTTACTTTGGATCGTAAAAAGGGCAGAGAAAAAGAGCAGACCGGTCCTATTTCGGGATCATAGATATCAATCGCGCTATCCCCGGAGTATCCGATAATGAGTTTCCCTCCAGGCGTGATTTCCCAAAAGACCTCTGGCGAAAAAGGAATTGGGATATTTACGAAACGCGGTTTCTCGATATACCTATTTCTGCGCAGCGTACGCCGATAAATGGTTCTGATATATTCTAGGCCTGGCGAAAAAAGATCCAGAGTCAGATTGAGGCCGGAATTCGGGTCAATGAAATCGAGTCGCTCTCTTTGGGCTATAATCCGTCCGTCCGGAAGGGCCCTTATTTTTCTCCATTGGATTCCAGTCCAATCGATTGATTTTAGAAACTTCCCATCGTCACTCATAAGCGATGTTCGCTGAGTCGCTAAGTCCCGGATATACAAAAGGCCTCGAGACCAGACTGCTTCAACAGGAAGGCCAAATTCTCCCGGCCCCTGGCCAGCGCGCCCAATAGTCCTCTTAAAGCTCCCTTCTGGGCCGAATTCAATTAGCACCCCTGCTCTAGGGCTGCATATATAGATGTTCCCGCCATTATCAAGGCTGAGATCCGTTGCACCCCCAGAGAAGAATGCCTTGCCCTCCATTGACTCGTCCGTAATCCTCACTTCGGGAACAAGATGTATTTCGCCTGTCTGATAAACCTCGGAAAGGGTATGGCTCTGTGCTGATATCGCTCCTGTAGTTTGAACATTAGCTAAAGTAAACAGAAATACAATGATTCGGTTAGCCTTCCTTTGCTTCATAGGTCCTCGCAAGCCAAAGCGCATATTCCCGACATCGGAATGATTCTCTTATTCGAGATATTCGGCTCTGCAGCGAACCAGGCATTTCGTTCTTCGCCTGCTGAGAAAATAGAAAGAATCCTCCTCATCGATGTAAATCCGGCTGCAAAAGAACGGAAGGTCGACGTCGTCCATTATTCGGAGTGAGGAATCGAGCCTGAGTAGACCGGTCCTTTCTTCCTCTTTATGATCACGCGCGACCAGGAGAAAGATATGGCCGGACCGGTCCACCGCGATATCGAGGACAATGGGGTGTTCAGACCCTTCTATCCTAAGCCGACCCGCCTGGTAAGATGAAGTTAATTGGAGAGGAGACATCTTGTTGGCGATCTTTGGCTCAAAAGTGCCGGAGGCGACGAGCTTTCCTTCCCGCGAATACTTCTTTATGAATGGGGCAAAATATCCAGCTGAAACAATAGACCCACTCTGATCCACCACAGCTGTTGTAGCCGCCTTGTCCTCTTCGAGTCCGGAAACGTTTTCATATTCCCCGATTCGAGTTCCCTCCAGAGAGAACTCATAAAGATTGAAGTCGAAATTGGTCATTCGATGGCTGAGAAAAAGCGATCCGTGGCGAACCATCATCTTCTGAGGGGCCATCGGGACGCTAAAACTGCGCAACCTAGCCCCATCTGGACTCAAGACGATAATAGTCGTTGCTCCAGTCCTTTTTGTATCCGCGACGAAAATCTGCCCTGAGGGGTCGACACAGATGGCGCGAGGCCCGCTAAAATTGGGTCCCCCGGGTTTCTTGCTTCCGATAGTTCGGACGAGCCTGCCATCCTTCGAGAATACTGAGACGCGTCGTTTTAAATAATCCGCAATAAAAACTTCCCCATCGCTATTCACGGCGACGGCGACTGGATACTCAAATGATTCGGCCCCCACCTTGGAATTGCCAATAATTAAGTTCGGCCGCAGGACGAGCCCCTGGATGCGAATAACGTTGCTGCCTTGTATAGGGAATCCTCGACCGACGATCAGAGTGAGCATATAAACGACCAGCAGAATCGGACATCTCCTCATCTTTGATCTCCCCGAGCGGGGGTGAACCTGTAAAGGCACCCCGTCGCCATCTGGCTCAGGAAATAGAAACGCCCAGCGTCGTCGATTTCCAAGTTGCCGCAAGGGAAGCCAAGATCGACCGCCTCTTGGAAATCACCCAGGGGATCGAACCTATAAAGTCGGCATAGCTCGTTAGCCTTCCAATCGGCCGAGACGAGCAAATAGATAGAACCCTCGGAATCGACGGCCACGTCATAGCACAACACACGATGGACACCCTCATCGACGATCCCTCCTGCCATCCAGGGATCGGGACGGGCATAGTTTTTGGTCAGCGGAGCATAGCGAAACTCCATTTCAAGGGAGCCCGAAGGCGCATAGACCCGTACGGCAGGCAGAAACTCGCTGGCAAGAAAGATGCGGCCGTCGGCCGCGCAAGCCGCATTCACGCGGGTTTCCCAAAAGGCGGATTCTGGGGAGCATTCTTCGATCTTCCTAGCGACATTTCCATCCGGCCCGATGAAATAGATATTCGCCGATGACCGCGTCTCCTTGGTGCCAATAAAGAGCTGATCCTTAACGATACCGATGCTGGAGGCCTCAAAAGGAACCTGAAGGCTTTTTACGAGCCGGCCGTCCCGGTCGATCACAACGAGCCTGGCGCCCCTGGCCGAGCGATCCCCTATATAAACATTGCCGAAGCCGTCCAGGGCGACAGATTTTGGGAGCGAGAGGCGAACCCCGATATTCTTACGGCCGCCGATCGTACGTACGAACTGGCCCTCGGAATCGAAAGTCTGAACGCGCCTGTTTCCCCGGTCAGTGACGAAGATCCGCCCCTCTCGGTCGATAGCCATCGCATAGGGGAGCCTGAACCTGTTCTCCGGCTTCGGCCCAGCCCCGAGAACCAAGTCAAGCGACAGTGTCCTGTCCGCGAGGCGGATCTTCGACATGTCTTGATCTTGATCACGGGAGAACCCGGGTGAGCCAAGCATGAAGCCGACCAAGGCCGTCGCCAGCGCCGTTTGGCCAGGACGTCTCATCTCACTGGTCCCCTCAGGCCAGAAACTAGATTCACTACGCACCTCAATTATAATCAAAGGACGAGAACGTTTAAAGTAGGCTCGAGAACGTCTGGCTCTAACAAGGGCCTTTACAGGATGACATTTATGGTAAGTGACAGCCGGAGCGGCCTCTCTTCTCAGGTTACCAGGAACTTTAGCATTAAATAGGATCTGCCAGCTTCAGCGGTTCGAGAGCGGTTGGCCCGGCTATCATGTCAATTTAGTGGGCGAGTTGCGGCTCGCCTTCAGGATCTCGCGGTCCGTCACATAGTCTGGCTTGATAACATCGCTCTCCGGACATATCATGCTTTCATGGTTATCCCATCGCGGAGGGCCTGCTTATGAAGAAAGGGCTTAGGACCTTTCTTGTCGTCCTCGTGGGCTGGCTCTCGGTTTGTGCTTTGGGATTCGGTCAGATCATTGAGAATCCGGCCAAGCCGATTGCCAAGAACGCCGGCCGAATCGTCACTCTGAAAGAGGAATTGCGGATAGAGGATACAGGAGCTGGCTATTTCTTCAAGAATCCCAGCACAATTCGCGTTTCGCCGCGAGGCGACATTTTCTTCAGGGACGGCCAAGAGCAGGCCCTCCTGTTCGATCCCAAGGGCCGCTTCGTCCGGAATCTCTTTAAAAAAGGCCAAGGTCCTGGGGAATTGACGTCTCTGACCGACACTTGGGTGTCCCCAGACCGGTTATACCTCAGAGGCAATCCGGCGAAGATACTTATTTTCGACTTTGAAGGGAACCTTATTAAGGAACTCCCGCTCCGCGGCGGCACCCCCGCCGGGAGGTTTATCTGGGCTGATTCCGCGAACCTGTTGCTCTATGGGCCAGGCCGGCCTGATCCGTCGGGCGGAACAGGCCTTATAGATGTGCCCTGGGATATCTTCGCGATCACCCCAGACGGCACTTCCCAAGAGAGGATTGGGTCCTTTTCGATCTCCGCCTTTTTGGAAGTCGAAGCGGGGGGGGCGATCAGCTGGACGAGCTGGAATCAGCTTCAAGTTGCCGCTCTCAATGGCAACTCCCTCTTTCTGAACTCTTCACCCGGATATCTGATTGAGAATTTTGTCAGGGACAAGAAGGCGGTTGCCCTTCGTTTCCGGCGGCCGTATGCGCGGCAGAAAAGAACTGGAAACGGCGGGATCTCCTCCTCCCGCGGAAGCGGCCCCGCCGCCCCTGAGTTCTGGCCGGACATCTACGCCCTTCACTTCGTGGATGGCCGACTCTGGGTCCAAACATGGACCGTCACTGAGGAGAAGGGCATCCTCTTCGATGTCTTTGACGCGGAGGGGAGATATATTGACAGCTTCTATCTGCAGTCCTTGATAAAGAACGAGGATGGCAAGCCGGCCAGAGTCCGCATGACAATTGCCGGCGGGTTCGCTTATTTCAGCGAGGAAAACAGCGACGGCCTCATCGTTATCAGGAAGTGCCGTCTCGTCGGGCTCTGATTCTCCCGGGCTCTCCACGATTGGGGATCAGGCTTCCCGCGGATCGCCTTCAGGATCTCGCGGAGCTCGAGGAAATAAAGGCCGCGATTTCACATTAATGGTGGCGGCCTAGAACCTCAATGAAAATCAAGAATGGCCTCGGGCGGGGGCAAGATAGGAGACGCTATTTCTTGACGTCCCCCTTCGTTTCGACGGAAAAGAACTGGTATTTGTCATACGTCATATCGATCTTCAGCTTCAGCGTCCGGTCCTTATAGAAATCCCCCAAAGTCGGGTACTCGACGCGGATCGTCGACTGGGCCGGGAACCTGACGCCGTTCTTCTCGAATAGATAGATGTGTGTCGTCAGGAGATACGGCCGCACCGTGAATTGTACGGCATCCTTAAGAACGTCATCGTATCCTTCGAGCGGGATCCCCTGGATCTCGCTCCTGAGCACTTGGAAGGTCGATTGATCGATCCACAGTTTGGCGTATTCGACTCCCCAGGTATTTCCCGCCTTGGGGATGGCCTCAAGCACAAGCGCCTTCTTCCCGTTGACCTTATCTGACCCGATCAGCCGGAAATCGTATGAGGGTTGCCGGTCGCGACCGAGGATCTGAACTGCAGCCAGGACCGGATTCAAGGCCGTAAAGCGCTTTTCTTCAAGAAGCCGGCTTCTGTCCTTCATGGTGCGGCCGTTGTCCTTAAGGATGATCCGACGCTCCTCGACACTTTCGCCTTTCCTGACGAAGAGGTAATCGCAAAGATAGCTGTTCTTTTCCGTCCGCCCCGGGTCCCATTGGGGGATAAAGGTCCTGCGGATGATCTGGCCCGTCACTCTCGAGCCGACGATAACTCCCACCCACTTCGGATCGGAAGCAAAGTTATAATGGACTTCCTTTATCCTTTCTTCGCAAATGAAGTCCAGCGAGGCCCCCGCCAGCTTCCGGCAATAGTCGGCCGTTCCATCGAGGACTTTTCTGAGCAATGTCCCGGAAGCCGACTCCTCACCCTCCGCCGCAATCGCTTGTTCCCTTGCCTTTTCCTCAAAACGGCGATAGGTGTCAGGGTCGAATATCATGGTGACTTTTACGACGACAGGAACCGGTTTTCCGTTTTGAACGGCTGGCTCGTAAGTCCATTGACGCACCGCTTGGACGGCCGCGAAATCGAGATAAGGATGAAGCGGTTTCGCGACCTTCACCTGGGTGACCATGCCTTTTTCGTCGATCGCGACCTCAAGCCCGACCTGGCCCTGAATTCCCGAGAGTCTCAGTTCTTCCGGGTAAGCCGGGATAAGTGTATGAAGTTCCTTCGGAGGATCTATGGGCGCCCCTTGTTTCTTGTCCTGCCCCGTCGGCCCGCCACCTTCGGCACCCGAGGACTCTTCTGCCCTCCTCACATAAAGCAGCATGAAAAAGACTTCTTCGCCCGAGGGCATCTCGACAATGACAGGATTGTCGAGGTCAAGGATAAACTTGGTATCGAGGAGTCTGTCCATGCGGACATCGGTCTTCTCAAGTTTCGAAGCCTCGGCCGGCGCCTTCTGGGTAGCATCGTCGATTTGGACGGGTCTTCCCCTTGATTTATAAATTGTGAGTTTGAGTTCGATCCTTTGCTGAGAAATCCGCCGCGGCGAATAGACAAACCTGAAGCGATACAATTTGTGATCGACATTGCGGGTGAAAACGCCCACTCGGCCCGTCCACTTCTCGGCGAAAACTAAGTATTCATCGATGGTCTTCAAATCCAGGCTTTCGAGAAGGGCATCGATGGTCGCGGCGGTCAGCACGTTCCGAGGCTCATCAAGCTTCGTCTTGAGACCCTCGATCGCGGGATGAGCTGACGAGGGCAGGGTTATGACTTCCTTCAATGCCGGATGATCTTCTGTCCAGGCTCCACGGAAGAGATGGATATTGATCGTGATGTCTTCGGCGCTCAATATCGGGGCTGCCGCGAGAATCAAGCCCAAGGTCAAAATGAGAATCTTTTGCCAGGCGACCATTGGTGCCTTCATTTACAGAAGCGCCAGAATTCTATCTCAAGCTACAGCAAGAACCGTGCCCTAGTCAACTATCATTAACATTCATATAATCAACGCCATACCCACTGTCGATGCCGCCATCGATGAAAAGAACCTTACGAGCCGTCAAGTAGGTCTTTACGCATATGAGCCGGTCGCGGATCGCCTTCAGGATCTCGCAGAGCTCATAGCCGTCCTCATCCTTATTCGAAGTAGAGCGTCCCGTTGATCTTGATGTTCTGCGGATTGTAGGAGAACGTCGGGTTGACGAGCTTGATGCAGATGTAATCGCCGGCGGCGACGGAGACACTCAGGCCCGTGGCCTGGCATATAACATATCCATCCGTCAGCTCGATCACGCCCAGGGACCGGGCTTAATCACTCCCCGAATGAATACTTCTGACCGGGACCTGCATTAAAGCCTGGCTATCTCCTAGGTGATTGATAATAAATATGTTGACAACTACATCGATGTTGTTTATTATAACATCATAAGTCCTTCATTCGGTTTGAAGGCGGCCTGAAAAGGCTCCAATAGGTGCCCGTTCTGGGCATGGTTGGGTCAATCCCGAGAATATCGGCAAAGGAGGATTGCCATGGACTCTAGAATGGCCGTTAGATTCAAGAAAGGCGGCCGTCGGCCCAGATCACATGGCGGCTACTCATATCTCACTACTGGGGCCTTACCAGAGCAGCGCGCGAACGTCCTGAGATACCTTATGGCCGTCCGGCAAGGGCTTGTCCTAGACCTCGGACCCACCGAAGAAGAGCTCTCAACCGCTAAGATAGTCCTCATAGACCGGATTACTACGAAATTGGGCGTAATTCGCTGCATAGAAGAGCATATACGCGATAACTCGGTCATAGTGGGAGATGACCTAGCCCCCAGCCTAAAAGCCTCGTATTTGGCCTACAACAACAGCCTGCGGCTTGATCTGCAGGCCTTGGGTCTAGAGAAGAAGGGGGTGGCTATCTTGACTCCTTATGAGATTGTGGAACGGGAGAAGAGGGCGGAGGAGGCTTCCGAATGAACATCATAGACATAATTGACGATCCCAGGTTCTTTAAGTCCCTGTTCAGGGACCAGCGGAATTGGCGGGCATGGAGGGTCTTCCTGAAAGCCTTGTTCGGCATTCCCATCATGGACGAAACCGAGAGGGATCTGTTTCGTAGCTGCACAGGACTTAATGAGCTGAAGGATGGACCCTCCAGGGAAGCCTATGTCATTGCGGGCCGCCGTTCGGGAAAGAGCTATATCTCCTCCCTAATTGCCGTCTACTTGGCCGCTTTCAAAGACTGGTCCCCATATCTCAGCCCTGGGGAAAAAGGCTGGATTTTCGTCATTGCAACTGACAAGGCCCAGGCTGGCGTCATCAAGAGATACATCTCCGGGATTCTGAACTCGAAGGAATTGTTCAAGCGGCTTATCGAGAGGGAGTTGCAGACAGAGATTGAACTTAAAAACGGTGTTGTAATTGCGGTGAAGACCTGTAACTACAGAACCGTCCGGGGATTCACCGTCCTGGCGGCTATTTGTGAAGAAATCGCCTTCTGGCGTGACGAGAATAGCGCAAATCCCGCCGACGAGGTTCTTGCCGCACTAAGACCTGCCCTAGCGACGATCCCCGAGAGTATGCTGTTAGGCATTTCTACGCCTTATTCACGGTCCGGGCTCCTATGGGAACAGTTCCGTAAATACTATGGGAATAGTGAAGCCCGTTCTCCATTGATATGGAAGGCTCCAACTCGTGTAATGAACCCGACTATAGACACTGACATCATTCAGAATGACCTGCGGGATGACAACGCTATGGCGCGGGCCGAATGGGATGCGGAATGGAGAGAGGACATCGAAGGCTTCCTCAGCCTCGAAGTGATCGGTGCCGCCGTTGTTCCGGGGAGGTTCGAGCTCCCTAAGCTCTCAGGCGTCACCCATTGTGCATTTATCGACCCTTCGGCGGGTAGACAGGACTCATTCACGCTTGCCATAGGCCATAGGGAAGAAAGCGGAAAGATCATCCTCGATTGCATACGGGAAGTCCGACCAGCTTTCCAGCCCCAAAGTGTCGTTGCGGAATTCGCAGAAGTGCTCAAAGCCTATGATGTCGCTCAGGTTGAAAGCGATAAATTCGCTGGAGAATGGGTGGTAGCCGAGTTCGCCAAGCATGGCATCTACGTCGAGGGCTCTGAACTTTCTTCAAGTGAGATATATCTGAATTTTCTCCCCCTGATCATGAATGGTTCTGTAGAACTCCTCGAGAACCGTAGGATGATTGAACAACTCAAAGGGCTCGAGCGGAGGACTCGAGTTGGCGGAAGGGACCTTGTCGCTCATCCCCAGTTCTCTGGCGCTCATGATGACTTGGCCGTCGTTGTCGCTGGGGTTTCTCTAAGGGCTAATAGGCATACGATTATCTTCAGCCCCGAGGCGCTCGTAGAGATGATGATGCCGATGCCGGAGCCTTCGGATGAAGAGGAATTCGACCGATACGTGATGAATTGGCTTCTGGATATCCCTCAAAAGCCGTGGCGGGCAGAAGATGTATGACCACCTACCGCTTATGCCTCAGTTGATCTTTAACTCCATCTGTAAGAATGCGAATCTCATGCTGGAAATTCTATAGGCAATTGTGTTGCCTCTTCTGATAGCTGAGTCCGAAAGAATCTTGGCTCATCTCTGTCGAACCGAATACCGAGGACTCGAGGGGACTGGACGTTTGGGGTAAGCAAGAAGTTGTTGCGAAATATCTGCGCGAAATCTTCGAGTAATCCGGCCTCAAAGTTCCCTCTAAACCTCGACATGTCTTCCGAAGTCGGATAACCATCTCTGATGGACGCCTCAAAGGCAATTCCATAGTCGGTATTCATGAGCCTGGCGAGAAACCAATTGAGTAATTCAGAGATAGCGTCTGCATTTAATCTCCCGTGGAATTTCAGGGCGTATGACCAGAGCGACGAGATTATAGTTTTTGCGAGTGCTGGCCTTCCTGGGCGGCCGATCGAATATAGCCTCAGTAGGCTCTCATAATGCGAGACCTCGGAGCTAATTATCTCCTCGAGCCCATTCAACCCATATATACTCCTGGTGATCCTCATCTTTTCTTCATCGGGTATCTCGCCGTTCTGTAGTTCATGAGGATGTATAATTGGAAAAAGCGGCGGGAACAGTTGATTCTCCTCGCCGTCCGTTAGATAGTGCCAATATCCGACCTCCTCCAGGTGGGATGAGAGTCTTTGGAGGATGTGGTTTATTGTCTCTTTGAGTCTGCCTGTCTTATCCCGGTAGTCCTCCAGCATTTCGAACGATCCTTGTTTCCATCTCCAGATGTTGAATAGCGCGAATGGCGGATTCCGCCTGAAGACAATCGCAAGAGATAGGGCGAAATCGAAGAGGGAATATCCATAGTATTCCTTGAGGACTTGGTCCAGCCTTTCAGGGAGCCATCTTGATTCAATATGGGGCGGTCTGCCTTGTCGAGGGCTCATATCTCCTCCTCAAACCTAGCACAATTAGGCCACAGAAAAGTGGCCAATTGTGCTATTAGCACGCGACATGCGCCTGTTTATAGTAGCGGTGACGATAGTTTGAGTAAAGGAGTTTTGGAGTGAACCAATTAAGGCAAGCGCGGAGGAAGAAGGGCTGGAGGCAGATTGATCTATCTGAAGCTGCGGGCGTTAGTCTGACCTTAATCTGGATTCTAGAAACGAGCCAGGGGGTAAACGTCAGCCGGGTCGTAAAGGAGAAGATCGCCGGGGCTTTAGACTGTCCTGTCAGCCATATATTTCCCGAAGTTGATGAAGGCGGGCGATCATGAATCCCAACGAACTCAGGGCCCTGGTAGGTCGAATAAAGACCGGCATTGATATCTCCGAGGTTATTGGTGCCCACATAGAACTGAACAGGTCGCTGAAAGGCATTTGCCCTTTCCACCCAGACAGTGATCCGAGTTTCTCGGTCAATAAGAGGGAACAATATTTCCATTGCTTTGGCTGCGGAGTCGGCGGCGATGCCATCAAGTTCTTGATGCTCTATGAGCGGATAGGCTTCGTAGAGGCCTTGACCGAACTCGCCGAGCTCGCTGGAATCGAGATACCGCGGAACCTAAAGCGAAGGTGACCCATGCGCCATGAAGAGAGACAGGCTATCGAATCGATCCTCGACGATACGACCTCGTTTTATCAAAACAGTCTCAATGACGAGGTTAAGAGGCACCTGTTGGTAGAACGGGGATTCACAGAGGAGTCCCTTTCAAGATTCAGGATCGGATATGCGGCTGGGGGGTTGCGGGATCATCTCATTATCCAGCTCGGCCGCGATGAGGAAATGTGCTTGAGGGCGGGAGTTCTGAAGAGAGATGGCAACGGCGTTATTCTTGATTACTTCTTTAGACGGATCGTTCTCCCAATCCTCAAACGAGACAAGGTCGTTCACTTGACGGGAAGGGAATTCAATAGCGGCGGGCCGAAATATCTGCATCTTCCGGGCGAGATGTCCTCTCTATACAATGAGGACGCTCTCTCCAGCGACGTCGTCTATATCGCGGAGGGGCCAGCCGATTGCATTACAGCCGCTCAGCTCGGCTTCCCCGCGGTTGCCGCTCTGGGAGCAACGAGCTTTAAGCAAGAGTTCGTTCCGCGCTTCGCGAATTGCGAAAGGATATATGTTTGTCTTGACGGTGACCCGGCGGGCGAAGCAGGGGCATTAAGAATCGGAGAGTTTATCCCTGACCGGTCATATATCGTCCAACTTCCCCAGGGCCTCGACCTGGATGAGTATCTGAGGGGACACGGACGGGAAGGATTCCAGCAGGTGGTCGCTTCGTCGAAGAGATTCCTCCAATATAGACTGGAGCAGATTCCGCACGATATCGACCGGGCCGAGCTTCCCAGAAGACTCGAGCCCATTTTGAGAGTCCTTTCCCATCTGGACGAGGCCTTGGCGGAGCATTTCCTGAACCATGATCTCAGAGGCCGGTTCAATCTGAGAAGTGAGGAAGTGGATGTCTACCGAAGGCAGCTGAGGGGTCGACGCCGCTCCGAACGCAGAGACCGGGGAGACCGGGATGCTCAAGAAAGGCAGGAGCCGAATTACCTCGCGAAGTTTGATGGTCTGGTCGATTTGGTCGAACAGAACGGCACCGCAACCTTTCTCGTCAAGGAAGGGAACGGTATCGCCGCCAAGGACCACGTTAGCCTGGACGGCGTCCGATCTGTCCCTCCCCCCAAAGCGAAGGTTCCTTGGCTATTGCCGAGGATCGATCATGTCATGCGGAATTATGAGGCCTGCCTTTCGGATCCGGCCGCCTTTGGTCGGAGCCTCTATTTCGATATCGTGCGTTACTTCCGGGACATCTCCGACCTGCCCAGCGATATCTATTATGATTTCTTGACCACGTGGGCGATTCATACGTACCTTTTGGACAACGTTCAGTATTCGCCAATAATCTGCTTGTTCTCTGTGCCTGAGCGGGGAAAGAGCAGGACTGGGAAGGGACTTATCTATTTGGCCTACAGAGGAATACACATCGAATCTCTCAGGGAGGCCTATATCGTCCGGGCGGCAGAGAACTTCGGATGCTCGATATTCTTTGACGTCCAGAACGTTTGGAAGAAGGCCGAAAACAGCGGTAGCGAAGATATCCTTCTTCATCGGTTTGAGAAAGGGGCATCGGTCCCGCGTGTAATCTACCCTGACCGAGGGCCCCATAAGGACATCGTCTATTACTCGATCTTCGGCCCGACAATCATTGCGACGAACGAGGGGATCGACAAAATCCTGGAAACCCGGGCTGTCTACGTCAACATGCCGATAAGTAGACGTCGTTTCGAAAACGACGTCGTGCCGGAAGCGGCGTTGGAGTTGAAGGAGCGGCTGGTCGCTCTTCGAGCCTGGCACCTGGGGCGCAGCTTGCCTGAAGCACGGAAGCCGTCCGCCGCGCGACTCGGGGACATCCTCAAACCTCTGTTGCAGGTGATTCGGCTTATCAATCCCGAAGGAGAACAGGGATTCCTGGCACTCGTAAGGATGCTGGAACGCGACCGCCTTATTGAAAAATCTGTAAGTCTTGAAGCTGAAATCCTAAGCATGATCAGGAACCTGGAAGATTCTGTTTGGCATGGCTACCTTCCCGTAAAGACGATAGTGGACCGGCTGAACCATAGCCGTCCAGAGAATTCACGGCTTACCTATCAACGGGTGGGTAGAATCCTTGCGGCGATGGGATTCAGGAAAGGGAGAACTGGCGATGGGGCTGCGGCCATCCATTTTGATGAAAACCACATCGCCCAGCTGGTTGATGTTTATGGATTGGGAGGAACGCCAGAAACCTCAGAAACGCCAGTTGGCCGACAAGAAAGTCCTCCGGAGACCCCTGGTGTTCCCGGTGATTCTGATGATTCTGATGATTGACCGGGCGTAGACATGGAAAAGATGCTCCACCCTAAAGATATTTGTAATGCGTTGAGTATCAAGATGTCAACGTTGTATGCGTGGACCTCGAGAGGCCTGATCCCATACGTGAAAGTCAACGGGCTTCTGCGCTTCAGGCCAGACATGATCGAACCATGGTTGAAATTGAAGGAGAGGGGTTTTACTATATCAGAGGTCAATAAGATCCTTAGCAGGCAAAACAGGCTGAGAGAGGATGGCTAAGCTCTACAGACGCGGGATAATGTGGTACGGGACCCTATACGACCAGTCCCGCAAACGCCTCCGTTTTAGGCTTAGCAAGGATAAAAAAGAGGCGGAAGGCATGCTCAATGATATAGTTTACCGTCTCTCTCGAAACGAGCACCTGTTCAAGAAAAGAACCCCAATTCTCCAGTGCAAAGAAGATTTTCTTGAGTTCATAAGAACACGCAAGGCCCCCAAGACCGCTCACAATTATGCCATCGCCCTCAATCACTTCGTGGGATATCTTACCGACCAGCATTCGGTAAAGCTCCTTCAGGATGTCGATCTGGCCTTGGTGGACGGATATATATCATCAAGGCTCGACGCTCCATCACCCGCGCGGAAGGGGCGTCCCGTAGCCAAGTCAACCGTCAATACGGAACTCAAGTACATTAAGCGGTTTTTCAGTCGGGCGGTCGAACTCGGTTTGCTGAGGGAGAGCCCCGCCCGAAAAATCGAACTGCTCAAGACGCCTAAAAAGAGTCCTCGATTTTTCAACGAGACCGAGATGGAACTGATATTCGGTGATTGCGACGCCGAATGGGTACGGGATATCTATATCGGCCTACTGCTGACAGGTATGCGCATAGGGGAACTCGTCAACCTCGAGTGGAACGATGTCGATTTCGAGGCCCGAAGGATCTATATAAGGGTCAAATCGTTCTGGAAGCCGAAGGGCAATGATGAAAGGTCGATCCCTCTCCACGGGGCGTTTTATGAGCTCCTTCGTCATAAAGAGAGGAGATCTAACTGGGTCTTCACCAAGGCCGATGGTAGGCAAGTCAATATTCATTCCCTCGAGGCACGGTTCAAGAACCAGCTGAAAAGACTCGGCATCCAAGATGCGACACTCCACACCTGGAGGCATACATTCGCCAGTCATTTAGCGATGCTTACTGGGAACCTCCGGGCTGTCCAAGTCCTCCTCGGCCATAAGTCCGGAAGGACGACGGAGATCTATTCTCACCTGGCTGACCGGTATCTACAAACGGTCGTAGACCATTTGCCCAGCCCGGATTTGGACACAAATTTGGGCACAACTGTAGTTTTGCCTGGACGGGGGATTGTACAAGTTGCTGAAAAGAAAATGGTGGGCGATAGAGGACTTGAACCTCTGACTTCTACCGTGTGAAGGTAGCACTCTACCGCTGAGTTAATCGCCCACGGCTCGTCATTTTAACGGATTCGGAGGGGAAGTCAATCTTTCCCGGCCTTCCTGCGGGCGGCCGCGCTCCGGCCGGCGGCGCGGACGCCGGCCGCCGTGGCCGGGCAGCGCATCAGGAAGGCGATGGCCTTGTTCTTCCAGCCCGGGACGCAGACGGCGCCGCGGCCGAGCTTCCGGAGCGAGATGCGGACGACCTTCTCGGCCGTCATCCAGAAGGGCTTGGGGACGACCGCTTTGTCGATCGCCGCGACCTCGTGGAACTCCGTATGGGTCATTCCCGGGCAGAGGGCCTGGACCGAGATCCCCTTGGCCTCGACCTCGGCCCGGAGGTTCTCCGAGAACATCACCAGGAAGGCCTTGGTGCCGCTGTACATCGCCCCGGAGAAGGGCGAGAAGGCGGCGATCGAGGCCAGGTTGATGATGCCTCCCCGCCCTCGCTCGATCATGCCGGGAAGGGCCGCCCGCGTCAGCCGGACCGTCGCGCCGACGTGGACCTCGACCATTCTCAGATGATCGGCGACGTCCCCCCGGACGAAACCGCTCCGGCCGCCGAAGCCGGCGTTGTTGACGAGCAGGTCGAGGTCCGGGCTTTCCGCGAGGAGGCGCTCGACGCGCCCGATCCCCGCGGCGTCGAGGAGGTCGGCCTGGACGACGTCGACCGAGACACCGTGCCTCGCGCGGAGCTCCCGGGCCAGCTCCTCCAGCCGGTCCAGGCGCCGGGCGGTCAGGACGAGGTTCGTCCCGGCGGCGGCCAGCTGCCGGGCGTATTCCGCCCCCAGACCGGCCGATGCTCCGGTGATCAAGGCGCGTCTGTAGGTCTTCCGGGCCATGGGTTTCCTCCGGCCGCTAGTCTACGGGAACCGGTCCCGCATTTCAATTGACACGGGCCGTTTTCCCTATGATAATAAAGCCAATGGCCATCATCCGCTGTCCCTATTGCCACGCCATCATCGACGAAAACGACAAGTACTGCAACAACTGCGGCACGCAACTCCTCTTCACCGAGGACGAGGCGGTCGAAGAGGAGATCCCGGGCGAAAAGATCATCGACGCCGATGTCGAGGAGAAGGACTACACGGTCGACGAGCCCGGCGTCGAGAAGCGCCCGGCCGCCGCCAAGGACCTCGATACCGAGATCGACGAGGACCTCGAGCGGGAGCTCCGCGAGGAGACCGAAGAGATGGCCCTCGACGAGCTCGTGCGCGGAAGGGACCGGCGGGGAAGCCGGCGACGAGGTCACCGAAGAGGTCATCCTGGTCGACGAGATCGCGGCGTCCGAGGCGAAAGCCAAAGACGGCTCTCGCAAGCTCGCGGAAGAGGACGCGGTGGAACTGACGAAAACCGTCGAGGAAACCGAAGAAGAACGACGACGAAGAAGAAGAAGGAAGAAGAGGAAAAGGACAAGGACGAGGAAGACGAAGAAGAGGACGACGAGGACGAAGAAACGGACGAAAAGGTCGACGAAAAAAACAAAGACGAAGATGAAGAAGAGGAAGAAGAGTCAGACGAGGACGAAGAGATAGAAGAAGAGGACATCGCCAAGGAGCCGGACAAGGCGGAGGAGCCGGAGAAAGACGACGAGACGACGACCGAGATCCCCGAGCCGCTGGGGGCTTCCGGGGAGGTCGCCGACGTCGAGTACATCGTCGAGACCCCGGAGACGGACATCGCCTCGACCGCGGGCGAATCCGCCCTGCGGCCGCTCACCTTCGATACCCGGGAGCTCGAGAGCATCGGCGAGACCGTCGATCTGGGCAAAGAAAAGGTCGACAGCTTCGTGGCGGCCGAGGCCGAGCCGAGCGACCCGAACCGCCGGCCCCCGCGCAGGCGGTGGAAAAGGCGCCGATTGGGGAGCCCCCGACCGGGACGCTGCCCCCCTGGGCCAGCACCATGAAAGGCGCGCCTGTCTTTCCTGAGGACACCGGGCCCGTCGAAACGAGGAAGATCCGGGGCGGCGAGCCAGGGACCCCTGAGACCCTGGACGAGGTCGAGATCTTCCCGAGGCGCAAGGACTCGGATTCGACCATCGGACTCCCTGAGCGGATCAGCCAGTCCCCGCTGCCTTTCGACCGGATGCCGACCGGTGAAGTGCCGGGGGAAGAGGGTGAGGACGATGTTGCGGAGGACACCGGCGAAGCGGAGGAGGGCGTGACCCCGGAAGCGGTCGCCCTGCCCGCCGAACCCGCCCGTCCGGCCCGTCAGACGATCTTCCCGGTCCGCGAGCCGGGGCCGCGCGAGCCCGCGCGTCCCGGGATCGAAGCCCTCGACGAAAGCCGTGAGCCCGAGCCCCGACCGCCCTTCAGCTTCTCCGCGTTCTTCAAATCCAAGGCCTTCGACATCCTCTTCGTCGGGATCTTCTGGCTCGTCGCCCTGTGGCTGGCCGCGGGATCGATGGGGATGACCCTGTTCGAGATCCTGGGCTCGATGTCCGGATCCATGCTCCTGCTCTACGCCGTGTTCGCCTTCCTCTACTTCTTCCTGTTCAAGTTCTTCCTCGGCGAGACCCTCGGCGACAGGCTCTTCCGCCCGCGGGAATAGGCCCCCTAATAAATCGGAAAATAGTATTGTGTCCCCGAATTAGATCCCGAGGCTGAGGCGCTCGGCCAGGGCCGGCGGGAGCTTCTCGTCGATGATCTTCCGCTTGGCCTCTTCGATGTCGTACTCGACCCGGCTGAACTTGATTGTCCGGGCCTCGGAGTCGTAGACGGCGAAGGCGGCCCGGGGATTGCGGTCCCGGGGCTGCCCGACCGAGCCGGGATTGATGAGGTAGCGGACGCCCTTCTCGAGCTTGACCTCGTTGGCGTTGCCCTCGAGGAACGTGCCCTCGACGCTGCCTTCCTTGTCGGTGTAGACGAAGGGGAAATGCGTGTGGCCGAAGAAGCAGACCGGGGTCTGGATGTAGGAGAAGGCCTCGGCGGCGTCGAACTCGCCGAAGATGTAGTAGTCCTCGTCGAAGGGCGCGCCGTGGCAGATGGTGATCGGCCTCCTGGATGACCTCGGGGCTCTGCTTCAGCCGGACCAGGAAGTCGAGGTTCTTCCGGGCGATCGTCTTCTTGCGTCCAGAAGATGGCCGACGCGGCGATGGGATTGAAGGTCTGGACGGAGTCGAGCCCGGAGACCGCCTTGTCGTGGTTGCCCCGGATGATGGACAGGGGCTTGAGGGTCAGGATCTTCTGGATGACCTCGTTCGGCGAGGCCCCGTAGCCGACGAGGTCGCCGAGGAAGAGGTAGTGGTCGATCTTTTTCTTCTGGACGGCCTTGAGGACCGCGTGGAAGGCCTCGAGGTTGCCGTGGATGTCGGTGAAGATCAGGTAGCGCATGGGACTCCGTCCTTTTCGCAGACCGCGTCGTAGAGCCGTCCGGCCTCGTAGGAGCTGCGGACGAGCGGCCCTGAGACGACCTCGAGGAATCCGGCCCGGCGGGCCTCCGCCGCGAGGGCTTCGAACTCTTCCGGGGTGTAGTATTTCGCGACCGGGGGATGGGCGGCCGTCGGGCGGAGGTACTGGCCGACGGTCAGGAGATCGCAGCCGGCCCGGCGCAGGTCCGCGAGCGTCCGCAGGACATCGGCCTCGCTCTCGCCCAGGCCGATCATCAGGCCCGATTTGGTCCGGGCGCCCCGCGCTTTCGCGGCCGCGAGGACCGAGAGCGAGCGGCGGTAGTTCTCCCGGGGCCGGCGGATGGCCGGGTAAAGGGACTCCGTCGTCTCCAGGTTGTGGTTGAGGACGTCCGGCCGCGGCGTCGAGCACCGCCTCGAGAGCCGCGGCGTCGCCGCCGAAATCGGGGATGAGCGCCTCGACGCGGGTGTTCGCGCTGCCCGCACGGATGGCCCGGATGACCGCCGCGAAGTGGGCCGCCCCGCCGTCCGGGAGGTCGTCCCGGGTCACCGAGGTGACGACGGCGTAGGCCAGGCCGAGCGCGGCCACCGCCCCGGCGACGCGGGCCGGCTCATCGGGGTCGGGCGGGAGCGGCGTGCCCTTGGCCACGGCGCAGAAGGCGCAGCGGCGGGTGCAGGTGTCGCCGAGGATGAGGAACGTGGCGGTCCGGCGCTCCCAGCACTCGCCGATGTTGGGACAGCGGGCGCTCTCGCAGATGGTGTGCAGGTGTCCGGTCCGGACGATCCCCGCGACGCGGAAATAGTCCGCGTGCGACGGGAGTCGGACCTTCAGCCATGCGGGTTTTTGAGTCGCCGTGGCTCCCCCTCTCTCGCGATGGGCCCCGCCCTTCGGTTCGGTTGTCGTGTCGGATCGGGACGTTGGAATATCGAGGAGTATGGAAAGTTCTCAGTATTCGACGTCGCGCTCTCTCTTGATGCGCCGCCTCATCCGCTTGCGCGCCTGGGCCTGCTTCATGCGCTTCTTCTCGCCGGGCTTGAAGTAGACCGAGTGCTTCTTGATCTCCTTGATGATCGCTTCCTGCTGGACCTTCCTCTTGAACCGGCGCAGCGCGGATTCGAGGTTTTCACCTTCGTCAAGCTGTACAAAAGCCAAGAACTTTCACCTCCTCACTGGGGAAAAGTACCGCCGATTTATACCGGAATCCCCCTGTAAAGTCAAGGAGAACGAGCCGGGGACGTGTCCCTCGCGGCTGGGGGCTGCCCGGAGAGCTGTCCCTCGCGGCTCGGGGCTGCCCAGAGGGCTGTGCCTCTGGAGCGTGTCCGCGATCTCAGGGCTTAAGGCGGGCTCCCGACTTTCGGACCGCCGCCCGCGCCCCGGCGGTCATGGGGTCGATCAGGGGGACGGGGAGGTCGGCGGGCCCGAGGACCAGGGGGACCTCGGTGCAGCCGGCCAGAATGGCCCCGGCGCCCCGACGGACGAGCTCCCGGGAGACCTCTAGGACGGCCGCTCGGGCAGGGCCCCGGGTAAAACCGGCCTTGATGCCCTTTTTACCGTAGATCGCCGTCATCAGCCGGGCCTGCTCGCGGGTAGGGGGCGTGAGCACGGCGATCCCGGCGGACTCGAAGGGCCGGGCGAAGACTCCGGACCGGACGGTCCCGTCCGTGGCCAGGAGCCCGATCGTCCGGGGGACAGGCTTCATTATTTTTAGGACCGCGACGGTCTCATCGATGAGGCTCAGGATCGGCAGCGGCGACCGGGGAACGAGCCGGGGCAGGAAATAATGGGCGGAGACGCACGACATGACGGCGAAATCCGCCCCAGCGCGCTCGAGGACGGCCAGGCCGCGCCGCAGGGCCGGCACCGGATCACGGCCGCCGTGGAGGATGGCCGCCGTACGGTCCGGGACTTGAGGCAGGCTATAGAGGACGACCGGCGGATGGTCCTGGTCTCGCCCGGCCTCGGTTTCCCGGACGATCCTTTCGAAGAAGGCGGCGCCGGCTTCGGGGCCCATGCCGCCGAGGATGCCGATCGTTTTGAGCCTTTTCCGGCTCACTTGAGAAGCTCCCGGACCCGGTCGAGCGGAAGGGCTTCGGCGACGTGCCCGTCCTTGCCCTCGGTCCGGACGGCCTTGAACAGAGAATTGAGGATGGCCTCCTCGGCGGCCTCGGCCGCGGCCTGGAAAAGAGGGGAGACCGCGTCGTCGCGCAATACGGTCTCCGTTCGCGTCGGTGCCTCCGAGCGGTGGGCGACCCTGACGGATGCGGCGGTCGAGAAGGCGACGGCGTAATCGCCGCTGCCGTTCGAATAGTAACCGCCGGTCCGGGCGATGCCGAGCAGGGCCCGCTTGGCCAGGCGTTCCAGGTTCCGGGCGTCGAGGGGGGCGTCGGTGGCCACGACGATCAGGCAGGAGCCGTCGCCGGCCGGGTTCGGGGCGATGCGGCCGTCGCGCCCGAGCCGGCGTCCTTCCGGTCGAAGGGCACTCCGTCGAATGGTCAGGACGCCGCCGAAGTTCGTCTGGACGAGGACGCCGACCGTGTATCCGCCCCGCGTCGTCGGGCAGCCGGCGCGAGGACGTGCCGATCCCGCCCTTGTAGTCGAAGCAGGTCGTGCCCGTGCCCGCGCCGACGGCGCCTTCGGCGACCGGGCCGCCGGAGGCCGTGCGGATGGCCTCGAGGACGTGGACCTTGGTGACGTGCCGGCCGCGGATGTCGCTGAGCCAGCCGTCGTTCGTCTCGCCGACGACCGGGTTGACCGATGCGACCCTCTCGTTGCCGGGCAGGCCGAGCGTCCAGTCGATGACGGCGTCGGCCGCCGTCGGGACGCTCAGCGTGTTGGTCAGGACGATGGGCGTCTCGAGCGTGCCGAGCTCCCGGACCTGGGTCACGCCGG
Source organism: uncultured bacterium (assembly GCA_963743755.1). Taxonomy (GTDB): domain Bacteria; phylum Acidobacteriota; class Aminicenantia; order Aminicenantales; family Saccharicenantaceae; genus RBG-16-66-30. The sequence goes on along the minus strand of CAVUQU010000004.1, from coordinate 538,834 downwards.
TGAGCTTGCCGAAGCCGTTGGCGACGGAGATCCGCGGCCGGGACCTTGTCCTGAAAGACGTTGCCGCCGTGGGGCAGGATGGCCGTGACGCCCGTCCGGACGTCCCGGCCCTCGACGAGCGTCACCTGTCCGACGGCGACTCCGGCGACGTCGGTGATGGCGTTGAGCGGTCCGGTCGGCAGGACGCCGACGATGAGGCCGAATTCCCGGGCCCGGGGCCGGGTCTCGGAGGCCAGAAGGACGGCGCCCGCAAGCGCCAGGACGATGCCGAAAGCGGCCGGGAGAGGCATGGTTTTGTCCTTGAACGACATGGTGCCCTCATCATACGAGGCCGGGCTTCAAATGACAAGAGAAGGCACCTTGAGCCGGTTCCGGCTTTCTGGTATTAGTGGGGGACCGTGTTCGAGAACAAGAGCCCCTTCCTCTTCGTCCCACGGCTCATGGCCGTTCCCGGGCTCATCCATGGCTTCGGCGACGCCCGTTGGAGCGAGGCGGATTTCCTGGCCTTTGCCGCGTCCCGGGGCCTGCACCCGGTCGTCATGAACCAGGTCCATTCGGATACGGTCCACCGTCTCGATGCGGCCCCGGCAGGAAAGCCCGACGGCGACGCCCTGATGACGAACGTCCCCGGGCTGCTCCTCGTCATACGGACGGCCGACTGCCTGCCCGTCCTCCTGGTCGATCCGGAGAACCGGGCCGTGGCCGCCGTCCACTGCGGCTGGCGCGGCACGGAGAAACGCATCCTGGAGAAGGCCGTCCGGGCCATGGGTGAGGCCTACGGCTCGAACCCCGCGGACATGCTGGCCGTGCTCGGTCCCTGCATCGGGGCGGCCTGTTACGAGGTCGGGCCCGAGGTGCGGGAGGGCTTCCTGAAGGCCGGTTTCCCCGAGAGCGTTCTCTGCGGCGCCCCCGGCCGCCAGGGGAAATATCTCCTCGACCTCAGGGCCGCCAACCTGGGTCTTCTCAGCGCGTTGGGCTTCAAAAAGAACCGAATATCCAACCCCGGCCCGGCCTGCACCCACTGCGAGCCGCGCCTCCTGTCCTACCGCCGCAACCCCGCCGACCCCCGCCGGATGTACAATTTCATCGGTCTCACCTCGTTTTGAAAAAGCCATCTGGCTTGAACGGCCCGTGAATCCGCCCCGCGCAGGGGTGTTCCTGGAGGAGGCCGTGGAAGGGCGGAGCGGGCACGGACTGCACCCGAGTTCGCCCCAGGACGGCCCTGCCTCTCGGTGCGGGAGCGAAGCCCGGACCCGAAGTGAGCCGGCTCGCCGGGCCGGCGAACGGCCGACGGAAGGAATACCCCGAGCGTAGCAGGGCGGATCCACGGGCCGTCCTCGCGATTTGCATTTTAAAAACGATTTGGCTATCCTTGACGGGTCGTTTTAAGGAGATGATATGGAAAACCCCATCGGCGACATCGAGCTGACCGGTCTGCCCCTCTTCAAGAAGGGCAAGGTCCGCAACGTCTACGAGGTCGGCGACAAGCTCCTCATCGTCGCCACCGACCGCATCTCCGCCTTCGACTGGGTCCTGCCCTCGCTCATCCCCTATAAAGGCAAGGTCCTGACCCAGCTTTCGAAGTTCTGGTTCGATTACGTCGGCCTGGTGCTCCCCAACCACGTCCTGGCCACCGAGACGAAGGATTTCCCGCCCGCCCTCGCGCCCTTCGCCGGCCTCCTGGCCAAGCGCTCGATGCTCGTCAAGAGGACCAAGGTCATCCCCGTCGAATGCGTCGTCCGCGGCTACCTCTCCGGCTCCGGCTGGAAGGAATACAAGACGACGGGCAAGATCTGCGGCATCAGGCTGCCCAAGGGCCTCCGGGAGTCCGACCAGCTGGCCGAGCCCATCTTCACGCCCTCGACCAAGGCCGAGCACGGCCACGACGTGAACATCTCCTTCAAGGACGTCGAGAAGGACGATCGGCGCCGAGCTGGCCCGGAAGATCCGCGAAGCCAGCCTCGAGCTCTACCGCAGGGCCGCCCTGCACGCCGTCTCCAAGGGCATCATCATCGCCGACACCAAGTTCGAGTTCGGCCTCGACGGCGACGAGCTCGTCCTGATCGACGAGATCTTCACGCCCGATTCCTCGCGCTTCTGGCCCCTGTCCCTCTACGAGCCGGGCAAGTCCCAGCCCAGCCTGGACAAGCAGTTCGTCCGCGACTACCTCGAGACGACGGACTGGGACAAGAACACGCCGCCGCCGGACCTGCCGGCGGAGATCGTCGCCAAGACCTCCCAGAAATACCTGGAAATCTACAAGGTCCTGACAGGCCTCGACGACCTCGCATGAGCGGACGGGTCGACTTCCACGTCCACTCGAACCTGAGCTCGGACGGGGATTTCTCGCCGGCCGAGCTGGTCGGCTTCGCCGCGAACGCCGGGATGCGCGCCTTTTCCATCGCCGACCACGACACCGTGGCCGCCTACCCGGAGGCCGTCGATCTGGGCCGCCGGGCCGGGATCGAGGTCATCCCCGGTATCGAGATCACGACCCTGTTCGCCGGCCGCGAGTTCCATCTCCTGCTGCCGCTCGTCGACTGGGCGAGCCCCGCTCTCGCCGCGATCATCGAAGGGCAGACCGAATGCCGCATGGCCGAGACCCGGGAGCGCATCGAGAAGCTCCGCGGGCTCGGCTTCGCGGTGACCCTGGACGAGGTCCGGAAGAGGGCCAACGGGGTGCCGCCCCTCGGGGTCAAGATCGCCCAGGTCCTCCTGGACGATCCCGAGAACGAGCGGAATCCCGCCCTGGAGTTCTATTACCGGCCCGAGAACCGCCCCTACGGGCCGTACCTGTTCTATAAGGAATACTTCGCCGAGGGCAAGCCGGCCTGCGTCCCGAAGAAGTTCGTCGCCCTCGTCGACGTCCTGGCCGCGGCGCCGGCGACCGGGGGCGTCCCGGTCCTGTCCCACCCCGGCGCCTACTTCCAGCGGACGACGCCCGAGGACGCCCGCACGCTCCGGGAGCACGGGCTCGCCGGCATGGAGGTCTACACCTTCTACCACACGGCCGAACAGACGGCCTTCTACCGGGACCTGGCCGAGGAGCTCGATCTCGTCGCCACGGCCGGCTCGGACTTCCATGGCCGGGTCAAGCCCCACGTCGCCTTCGGGGCCCTGGCCGAAGGGGACTACGGGATGGTCGAACGGCTGAGAGCGAGAAGGGGAGGCGCGGCATGAATTGGCTCGACTTCGTACTCCTGGCCATCATGGTCGTGACGGCCATCGTCGGCATCTTCAAGGGCTTCGTCAAACAGGTCATCGGTCTCGTCGCGGTCGTCGCCGGCCTCGTCCTGGCCAGCTTCTACTACGATCGGGCGGCCCGGATCTTCGAGTCGTTCGTCCATAACCGCCTGCTCAGCAACTTTCTCGGCTTCCTGCTCCTCTTCGTCGCCGTCCTCGTCGCCGGGGCCGTCATCGGGCACCTGCTCCACAAGGCCATGATAGGGCCGCTGGCCCTGGTCAACCGGCTCTTCGGCGCCCTGTTCGGATTCATCAAGGCCGTCCTCATCTGCGGCATCATCGTCTTCGCCCTGGTCTCGTTCGAGATCGCCAAGCCGGCCCTGGAGACATCGGTCCTCGCCCCGGCCTGTCTCGGCGTCACCCGGGCCGTCATCAACCTGATCCCCCAGGACCTCAGGGCCAAGTTCAACTCCTCGTACAAGCGGATCCGCGAGAGCGGAGGGAAACATGGACAAGAAATCTAGCGAGCTCAACCTCCATCAGCGGATGGAGCTCATCGTCAAGGACATGGTGGACAAGGAGATCAATCTCAAGGACGCCCTCCGCGAGTTCGAGAAGATCTTCTTCGAGCAGACGGCCAGGAAGCACGAGGGGAACCAGACCAAGATGGCCAAGTCCCTGGGCATCCATAGGAACACCCTCCATAACAGGGCCAAACTCCTCAAGATAAGAAAGAAATATTAGCAGTCGGAACTCAAGACTGCCAGGTTTTATAAAAATCCACTTGACAAAAGTCCCGCCTTTTTGTATTATTAGCACTCACATTATGTGACTGCTAAATTTCACTTATCCCACAGGAGGTTTTCATGAAAGTTCATCCTCTGTACGACAGAGTGCTCCTCAAAAGGCTCGAGGAACAGGAAGTCAAAAGAGGCGGGATCATCATCCCGGACACGGCCAAGGAGAAGCCCCAGGAAGCCGAGATCATCGAGGCCGGCAAGGGGCGGGTCACCGATGAAGGCAAGACGATCGCCCTCGCGGTCAAGAAGGGCGACCACGTCCTCATCGGCAAGTACAGCGGCACGGAAGTGACGATCGACGGCGTCGAGCTCGTCATCGTCCGCGAGGAAGAGATCCTCGCCGTCATCGAAAAGTAAGGAGATAAAATGGCTAAACAGATCCTTTCCGGAGACGATGCCCGTCATGCCCTGCTCAAGGGCGTGAACGTGCTCAGCAACGTTGTCAAGGCGACGCTCGGCCCCCGCGGCAAGAACATCGTCCTCGACAAGAAATTCGGTTCCCCCACCAGCACCAAGGACGGCGTCACCGTCGCCAAGGAAGTCGAGCTCAAGGACCCTTGGGAGAACATGGGCGCCCAGCTGGTCAAGGAAGTCGCGTCCAAGACGTCCGACGTCGCGGGCGACGGCACGACGACCGCCACGGTCCTGGCCCAGGCCATCTACGGCGAGGGCCTGCGCTACGTCACGGCCGGCGCCAACCCGACCCTGATCAAGAAGGGCATCGACAAGGCCGTCGAGACGGTCATCGGCGAGCTCAAGAAGATGAGCCGCGAGGTCAGCGGCGAGATGATCGCCCAGGTCGGCGCCATCTCGGCCAACAACGACCCGTCCATCGGCAAGATCATCGCCGAGGCCATGGACAAGGTCGGCAAGGACGGCGTCATCACGGTCGAGGAGGCCAAGGGCCTCGAGACCACGATGGAGACGGTCGAGGGCATGCAGTTCGACCGCGGCTATCTGTCGCCCTACTTCGTCACCGACCCCGAGCGGATGGAGTGCGTCCTCGAGAAGCCCCTCATCCTCCTCCACGAGAAGAAGATCAGCAACCTCAAGGACTTCCTGCCCATTCTCGAGAACGTCGCCCGCATGGGCCGTCCCCTCGTCGTCGTGGCCGAGGAAGTCGAAGGCGAAGCCCTGGCGACCCTCGTCGTCAACAAGCTCAAGGGCACCTTCCAGTGCTGCGCCGTCAAGGCCCCCGGCTTCGGCGATCGCCGCAAGGCCATGCTCGAGGACATCGCCACCCTGACCGGCGGCCAGGTCATCACCGAGGAGATCGGCGTCAAGCTCGAGAAGGTCAGCGCCGACTGGCTGGGCGAGGCCAAGAAGGTCGTCATCGACAAGGACAACACGACCATCGTCGAGGGCATGGGCAAGGCGAGCGACGTCCAGGCCCGCATCAAGCAGATCCGCGCCCAGATCGAGGACACGACCTCCGACTACGACCGGGAGAAGCTCCAGGAGCGCCTGGCCAAGATGGTCGGCGGCGTCGCCCTGATCAAGGTCGGAGCGGCCACCGAGACCGAGCTCAAGGAGAAGAAGGCCCGGGTCGAGGACGCCATGCACGCCACCAAGGCGGCCGTCGAGGAAGGCATCGTGCCCGGCGGCGGCGTCGCCCTGATCCGCGCCCAGAAGACGCTCGAAAAGCTCCAGCTCGAAGGCGACGAGCAGATCGGCGTCAACATCGTCAAGAGGGCCATCGAAGAGCCCATGCGACAGATCGCGGCCAACGCCGGTTTCGAAGGCTCCGTGGTCGTCGAGAAGGTCAAGGACATGAAGCAGGACATCGGCTTCAACGCCCTGACCGAGAAGTACGAGGACATGATCAAGGGCGGCATCCTCGACCCGACCAAGGTCGTCCGGATCGCGCTCCAGAACGCGGCCTCGATCGCCGGCCTCCTGCTCACCACCGAGGCCCTGATCGCCGAGCTCCCCGAAGAGGACAAGAAGCCCGGGTACCCGACTCCTCCCGGCGACATGTACTGATCGTCCAGAGGGACGGCCCCCCGCGGGGACGGTCCCTGATGCGAAGCATCGCCAGCCCCGGGCGGCCTCCCGCCCGGGGCTTTTTTTAGGTTCTTCTCCCGATTCCGGGAAGTCCCTCTCTCGGGCTTTGGCTCGGGATATGCCTCTTGCTCCCCGGCCCCCCGGGGAACCAGTTTGCACGGTTCCCCCCCGCTGCGCGGGTCCCCTCCTCCAGCAACGGGGATCTTCGAGGCAACATCCCTCGCCGCCTCGAGAGGGAAGCCCGGAGATGGGAGAAGAACATTTTTTTATGCTATAGTTCCTCCAATGCCGCGACTCATCGACCGGTACGTTCTGCGCGAGGTCGTCCCGCCCTTCCTCGTCGGCCTCCTGCTCGTCGCCTTCGTCCTGTTGATGAACCAGGTCCTGCTCCTGGCCGAGCTCTTCATCGACAAGGGCGTGCCGTTCCTCCGGGCCCTGAGCATCCTCGGTCTCCTCGTCCCGTCCGTCCTGGCCTTCGCCCTGCCGATGGCCGTCCTGATGGGCGTCCTGGGCGGATTGGCGCGGCTTTCGGCCGATTCCGAGATCGTCGCTTTCCAGTCGCTCGGCGTCGGCGAGCGGCGGCTGGCCCGGCCCATCGCCTTCTTCGGGCTCGGCGCCTTTCTCCTGACCCTGCCCCTCGCCCTCGTCCTCGCGCCCCGGGCCAACAGCGCCTGGGTCCGGGCCATGACCGACTCGGTCATCGCCCGGGTCCGGCTCAAAGTCGAGCCGCTGGAGTTCAACGAAGTCCTGCCCGACGTCGTCTTCTTCGTCCGCGGCGTCGGGCGTGACGGCACCTGGCGGGACGTCTTCGCCTACATGGGCAAGGATCCGGCGAATCCCCGGCTGGTCATGGCGCGGTCGGGCACCGTCCGGCTCTATCCCGGCGAGCGGCGGGCCGTCCTGGAGCTCGAGAACGGTTCCGTCCATTCCTGGCCCGCTGCCGAGCCGGCGAGGGACACGCTGACCTCGTTCGAGCGCCTGGAGGAGGAGATCGACGTCGAGGCTCTGTTCCCGGCGATCTCCAGCGAAAAGCGGGTCCGGGAGAAAGACATCGGCGAGCTCGTTCGCGACCTCGGCCGGCTGGAAGCCGGCGGGTCCGGCCGCCTCGAGCCCCGGCAGGTCCGGGCCCACCGCGTCGAGATCCATAAGAAGTTCGCCCTGGCGGCGGCCTGCCTCGTCTTTGCGCTCCTCGGCCTGCCGTTGGGCATCATGACCGGCCGGGCCGGCCGCACGGGCGGCTTTTCGCTCGGCCTGGTCCTCATCCTGCTCTATTACGCCCTGCTCACCGCGGGCGAAAAGGCGGCCATGGACGGCAGCCTCCCGGCCTCCCTCGCTATGTGGGGCCCGGATATCCTCCTGGCGGTGGCCGGGGCCCTGCTCCTCGCCGGGGCGGGCCGGGGATTGCCGGTCCTGCGCCGGCGCCCGATCCCGCGGCGACCCGCCTCTCCGGACGCCGGGAACGCCCAGCGAAAGGCCAAGCCAGCCGCGCGCCCCCACCCGTTCGCGGCCCGCTTCCCCGGACTTCTCGACCGGTATGTCTCGAGGAAGTTCCTGGCGCTCCTCGGTCCTCGTCCTCGCGGCCCTCGCCGCGGCGGCCTTTCTCCTCACTTTCTTCGAGCGCCTGGGCGATGCCCTCGAGCGCGGCAAGCCGGTGGGCCTCGTCGCGCGCTACGCGGCATTCCGGCTGCCCGAGCTCCTGGCCTTTCTTTTACCCGCGGCCGTCCTGGCGGCGGCGCTCCTCGCGCTCGGGATCCTGGCCCGGACGAACGAAGCGACGGCCCTGAAAGCCTGCGGCGTCAGCGCCTACCGGACGGCCCTGCCGCTCCTGGCCTTGGCGGCGGCCGCATGCGGTCTGGCTTTCCTCGTCCAGGAGCGGATCGTGCCGGCGGCGCACGCCCGGGCCGAGGCGGCCCGGGGCGCGATCCTCGACCTCTCTCCCCGCAGCTACAGCTACCACAACCGGCATTGGATCCTCGGCCGGGCCGGCGACCGGATCTACCGCTATGAATATTTCGAGCCCGCCACCGCGACCTTCAGCCGGCTCTCGGTCTTCGACCTCGACCCCGGCCGCTGGGCGCTCCTCCGCCGGTCGTTCGCGGCGACGGCGGCCTTCGAGGGTGACGCGCTCCTCACTCGGGACGGCTGGACGAGGGAGTACGCCCCTCCGTCCGGCCCGTCCTTCACGACGGCGGAGAGCGGTCGCCTCGATGTTCCCGGTGAGAAGAGCGCCTTCCTCGAGCCCTGGAAAGAGCCCCAACAGATGACCTACAGGGAACTTCGGAAATACGCCGCCGAGGTCCGTGGGTTGGGGTTCTCGGATGGCCGGCTCCGGACAGCGTTGGCCCAGAAGGCGGCCCTGCCGTTCGCCAGCCTGGTCATGGCCCTGCTGGCCGTCCCTTTCGGTCTGCGCATGGGGAAGAAGGGCCCCCTCGTCGGCTTCGGCCTGAGCATCGCGATCGCCATGGCCTACTGGGGGACCTTCGCGCTCTTCCGCGGCCTGGGCGTCGCCGGGGTCCTGCCGCCTTTTCTAGGCGCCTGGGGGGCGAGCCTGGTCTTCGGGCTGGGCGGGGTGGTTGGGTTACTGAGGGTCAGGACCTAGCGGCCCTACATCTTATACTTGCCGAAATCCTCGGGTTGGAGGCTCTCCAGCCACGTGCGCAGCTTCTCCGAGGACCCGGCCTTGTCGTCGAACTTGAGCCCGTGGGCCTTCTTGACGACCTCGTCCTCGACGAAGATCGGCGAGGCCATGCGCAGGGCCAGGGCGATGGCGTCCGACGGCCGAGAGTCGATGACGATCGTCTGCTCGGCCTTGCGGCAGTGGATCATCGCGAAGAAGGTGTTGTTGCGGACGTCGTTGACGACGATCTTCTCGATGGCGATGTCGAGCTTGTCGAGGAAGCTCTTGAGGAGGTCGTGGGTCATCGGCCGGGGGGTCGGGACGTTCTCGATGGTCAGGGCGATGGCGTTGGCCTCGAACACGCCGATCCAGATGGGCAGGATCTGCTCGTTGCGGGGGTTCTCCAGGACCACGATGGGCATCTTGGAAATGGGGTCCACGACGAGACCCTTGACCTTCATTTCGATTTCCATGGCCGGTTCGTACCGCCTCTAATATAGGGTCCGGGTGAGGCCTTGTCAAATGCGGTCCCGCACCGGGTCGGGAGAAAAGAAAGAGTCTAAAAAAGAGAGAGCTGGGGGGAGCAGGACTCGGCCGCGGCCTCGCCGCCGAAGATGCGGATGGTGCCGTACTCGCCGTCGTGGCCGGGCCGGATCGAGACCAGACCCCGGCGCATCCGGTCGACGGCCTCGGCGACCCGCTCCGGCGCGATCCGGGCCAGCTCCGCGACCGGGACCTCGGTCAGGATCGCGTGCTCGTCGCCGAACTCGCGGATGAACCGGAAGTAGAGGTCCCAGACGCTCTGGCATTCCGCGGTCTTGCCGACGGCCTCGGCGATGATCTCATTGAGCGGGATGAGGTTGCGGAAGGGGACGCTGCCAGGCCGCCCCTCGCCGGATTCGCGGTCGGCCAGCTCCTCGATGCGGTGGAGGACGCCGATCGTCAGCTTCTTGCCGCACCGGGGGCAGAGGTCGTTCGTCCGCAGGCTCTCGCGCGGCGCGCAGGCGACGCCGCACTTGCTGTGGCCGTCGTAGTGGTACTTGCCCTCCTCGGGGAAGAACTCGACGGTGCTGAGGAACTTGGCCGGGTCGTTGGTCCGCAGCGCGTCGATGAGCCCGCGGTAACTGAACTCCGTGTCGAAGACGTTGGCCTCGCGTCCGATCTTCGAGGGCGAGTGCGCGTCCGAATTGGAGACGAGGGCGAAGCGGTCGAGGGCCGAGAGCCGCCGGTTCATCGCCGGGTCCGAGGACAGGCCCGTCTCGAGGGCGAAGATCGTGGGCGTCATCTCTTCGAAGCACTCCTCGATGCTGTCGAAGCCGGAGTTGGCCCCGAAGAGGGAGAACCAGGGCGTCCAGATGTGGGCGGGGATGACGACCGCGCGGGGGGCGGTCTCGGCGACCATCCGGCAGAAGAGCCGGACGTCGAGGCCCAGGATGGGCCGTCCGTCGGAGCCCAGGTTGCCCACCGCCTGGAGGCGGGCGTTGAGCCGCTCGACGGACTCGAAGTCCGGGGCCAGGACCATGACGTGGACCTTGCGGACCTTGCCCCCCTTCGAATAGATGAAGCTCAGCTCCGAGGCCAGGACGAAAGCCAGGGGCCGGCCGAGGACCGGCAGGCCCCGGAACGGCGGGGCGTCGAGCACGGTCGTCCCGTTCTTGAATCGGAGGAAGCCGTTGCCCATCGGCTCGAGCTTTTCCTTCATCAGGAAGAGCCATTCGGGATGGGTGAAGTCCCCGGTCGCGAGGAGGGAGACGCCCTTGACCTTGGCCCAGGGCGAGAGAGACTCGAACGACATGTCCCGCGACGTGGCCCGCGAGAACTTCGAATGTATGTGAAGATCGGCGACGAATTTCATGTCGGAAAACTCAGTGTAGAGAAAGCGGGAGGCGATTGCAAGCGCTTTCGCCGGTCCCCGCGCCGCCTTGAAAATCCGGTCCGGAGGGCGTAGACTGAAGGCTCCGGTTCGGATGAGAAAGGATCCCGTCATGAGACCGAAAACGATCGTCCTATTGGCCGGCGCCCTGCTCTTCGCGCTCCCGGCCCTGGCCCAAAAGGTCGCCGTCAAGGACCTGCCGCCGCGCTACCGCGACTGGCTCCAGCAGGAGGTCGTCTACATCATCTCCCCCAAGGAGAAAGCCGTCTTCCTGCAGCTTTCCAACGACCGCGAGAGGGAGATGTTCATCGAGGCCTTCTGGAAGGCCCGCGACGCGGACCCCTCGACGCCGGAGAACGAGGTCAAGATCGAGCACGACCGGCGCATCAAATTCGCCAACGACAACTTCGGCCGCGGCCGCGACGCCGGGGGCTGGCGGTCGGATCAGGGCCGGATCTACATCACGCTGGGCGAGCCGAAGCAGATCGAGAAATACGAGAACCTGAGCAACGTCTACCCGATGATCGTCTGGTTCTATTCCGGGCTCACGACCCCCAGCCTGCCCAGCTCCTTCAACATCGTCTTCTTCAAGCCGAACGACGCCGGCGACTACATCCTCTACTCGCCCATGAAGGACGGGCCGCAGAAGCTCATGCCGTTCTACAACGGCGACATGAGCAGCTACATCGATGCCTACCGGCAGCTCATGGAGATCGAGCCCCTGATCGCCCAGGTCTCGCTGACCCTGATCCCGAACGAGTACATCATGGGCTCGACGCCCTCGCTCTCCTCCGACATCCTGGTCAGCCAGAAGATCCCCCAGTCCGCCTACGACGCGGTCCGCAGCGCCTACGCCGACAAGCTGCTCCGCTACAAGGACGTCATCGAGGTCGAATACACGGCCAACTACCTCGACAGCGACGCCCTGGTCCAGGTCACGCGCGACGCGGCCGGGCGGGCCTTCGTCCACTATCTCATCGAGCCGAGCCGTCTCAGCCTGGAGAGGATCGGGAACCTCTACCGGACGACGTTCGAGGTCAACGGCATCGTCTCCGGCGCCGGCGGCCGGACGGTCTACCAGTTCGACCGGAAGATCCCGGTCGAGCTCCAGGCCGATCAGTTCGCCAAGATCAAGGACCGCCTGGTCTCGTTCCAGGACGCCTTCCCCCTGATCGAGGGCGACCACAAGCTCAGCCTTCTTTGGAAGAACACGGTCTCCAAGGAATTCACCTCCATCGAGGCGTCGCTGAACATCCCGCCGGCCCGGGCCCTGACCCTGAGCCCGCCGGTCCTGGCCAACCGGACCGTTCGCAACCCGGCCTTCGCCGGCCAGATCAAGCCGTTCACCTTCGGGGAGACCCAGTTCGTCCCCTCGCCGCGGAACGATTTCGTCGTGCAGGACACGCTGACGCTCTACTCCGAGATCGGCGGGGTCACCGCCGCCCTGAAGCAGGGGGGGAGCGTCCTGATCACCCTGACGCGGAACGACCAGGTCGTCGCCTCGGCGACCAAGCCCCTCGAGGGCGCCTCGGAACCCTTCCGCATTTCGGAGGAATTCCCTCTGGCGGCCTTCCCGCCCGACTACTACCTGGCCAACGTGTCCGTCCTCGATGCCGCCAAGACCGTGGTCCTCTCCGCCAAGACGGACTTCTACATCAGCCTCAGCCCGGCCCTGTCGCGGGCCTGGATCCTCTACGCTCCGCTCCCCGGGGCCGGGGATCCGGCCTATTCCCACATCCTGGGCCTGCAGCACTTCCAGGCGGGGGACCTGGCCAAGGCCAGGCCGCTCTTGGAGGGCGCCTACCGCCGGTCGCCCGGTTCCGTCCCGTTCGCCCTCGACTTCTGCCGCCTCCTCTTCGCGGCCAAGGATCACGACGGCGTCCGGGCCGTGGCCACCCCGTTCTACGAGAACAAGAATTTCGAATTCGCCCAGTACCTCGGCGAGAGCTCCCAGGCGCTGGGGCGGTACGCCGAGGCCATCACGTACTACAAGGACTACCTGACCTCTTTCGGCACGAACCTCAACATCCTCAATGCGATCGGCGAGTGCTACGTCAAGACGGGCGATCTCGCCGGGGCCCAGACGGCCTGGAAGAAGTCGCTCGATCTCAATCCGGCCCAGGACGAGATCAAGAAGAAGCTGGCCGAGCTCCAGGAGCGGATGAAAGAGAAGGACAAGAAATGACCTCCTCCCTGCGACGGCTGACAGTCGTCCCGGTCCTGATCGTCCTGGCCGCGGCCTGCGCCTCGACCCGGATCGAAAGACAGCTCGACGCGAAGAGCCGGGACTTCGTCTCCAAGGCCCGCTACATCATCACCGCCGACGAGCGGAAGACCTTCCTCGCCCTCCCCGCCGAGGCCCGGGAGGCGTTCGTCGCGGATTTCTGGAGGAGGCGGGACCCGAGCCCGCTGACGGCGGAGAACGAATTCAGGCTCGAGTACTTCAAGCGCATCGAGCTCTCCAACCGTCTCTTTTCCGGCGGCGCCTCGCCCGGCTGGCTCCAGGACCGCGGCCGGGTCTGGATCACTCTCGGGCCTCCCGACAACCGGGAAACCTATCCCCGGGGGGTGACCTTCTACGGTGTGCCGACGGAGATCTGGTGGTACGGCTTCTTCCCCCTCGTCTTCGTCGACGAGCGCTGGGTCGACGATTACCAGCTCGATCCCTCCAGCGCGACGCAGTTGTCCTCCCTCACCCAGGCCCAGCACCAGTGGAACCTCCCCGTGGAGAGCTTGGCGAAGGATTACGGCCGGACCCGCACCGCGACGCTGTCGGGCCTCGAGGTCCGGATCGAGAAGGACGAGGCCGGGTCGGCCCGCTTCGTCGTCGTCCTCCCTTACAGGAACATCTGGATGAAGTCCAAGGGGGACCGCTTCGAGACCAGTCTCGACGTGGATCTGAAGGTCGTGGACGGCTCCGGGGCCGAAGTCTGGAGCTTCGCCCGCAGCTATCCCCTCGAAGTGCTCAAGGACCGCTTGAAGACCGCCCTGACGGAGAGTTTCACGGCCGAAGCGGTCGCCCCGCTCAAACCCGGCTCCTACAGGCTCAAGGCGACCGTCGTTAACGGCAACGACGGGAGCAAGGCCTCGTTCGAGCAGGCCTTCGATCTCTGAGTCAGTTCTTCGACCGCGCCTTCGCGGCCTCCGCCGCGGCCTGGCCCAGCCTCGCGTTCTCCGCGGAACGGGCCTGGTCCCCGACCCGGTTGTAGAGGTCGGCCAGTAGGAAATAACCCAGCGGCAGGTCGGCCGGAGCCGGCTTGAGTTCGATCCCCTTCTGGACCAGGCCGATGGCCTCCTCGTAGCTGCCGCCGCGGCGGAGGAGGATGCGGGCCAGATAGAAATAGGCGATGGGGAACTCCGGCTCGACCTCGATGGTCCTCTTCAGGGTCTCGTATTCCTCGTCTTCTCGACCCATCAACCGGTAGACCCGGGACAGGTTGTAGAGCGCCTTGTAGCTCTTGGGCGCGTCCCGGATCTCCCCGAGGTAGAGCTCGGCGGCCTCGGCGAGCCGGTCCTGCTTTTCGCGGAGCTGGGCCAGGTTGTAGCGGACGCTCATGAGCGTGGGATTGATGGCCACGGCCTCGCCCAGGTGCCTCTCCGCCAGAGCCAGATCGCCGCTCCCGTCGCGGTTGAGGTAGATCGCCGCCAGGGCGTTGTGGGCCGAGGCGGAGCGGGGATTGTCCCCCAGGCATTGCTCGAAATAGGGGATGGCCTTCTCCGGCAGGCCCTGGTGGACCTTGAGGTTGCCCAGCAGGAAGAGGAGCTGGGAATCCTTGAAGCCCCGGGCCAGGTAATCGAGGACGAACTTCTCGGCGTCGTCGAAGCGGCCCATGGCCTGGTAGGAATTGGCGATGTTGATGACGGTGAACGAGTCGTCGGGCTTGAGCTCGAGCGACTTCACGAAGGAGGCGATGGCATCCTCGAAGCGGCGGGCCTTGTAGAGGACGTTGCCGAGGGAGAAATAGGCGTCGGAGATCGTCGGGTCCTCGGCGATGATGGCCTCGATCGTCCTGACGGCCTCGTCGATGTTCCCGGCCATGCCCGATTCCCGGGCTTTGGAAAGCTCGTTGAAGACGCCGATCTTGTCCCGGGGATTGGCCAGCTTCTGTCCCTGGAGCCGCGAGGGGTCCGTGAACGAGCCGATGTAGCCGAGCGCGGCCAGCTTCTCGCGGGTCTCCTCGTCGACCTTGCCCAGATCGACCTCGTGGGCGCCCTGCTCCGCCTCGTCCATGAGCGTCCTGGCCCGGGCCGAGAGGTCCTCGTAGACCTTCTTCTCGAGGTAGACGAGGTTCTTCTCCTCGCCCGGGTCTTTTTCGAGATCGTAGAGCTCGGGCACCGGGGCGATGACGAGCTTGTAGCGCGCGTCCTGGACGCTCCGGAGATCGGACCAGCCGTAGTGGTAGCGGGGGTAGAACGTCTCCGAGTAGGCCAGGCGCTCCGGCGCGGCCCCCGGCGCGAAGAACGACGGGACGAGGCTCCGCCCCTGGACCTCGGCGGGGATCGGGAGACCGGCCATCTCGCAGACCGTGGGCATGACGTCGACGAGGCCGACCGTCTCCCCGGTCGTCACGCCCCGGAGTCCCGCGAAGGGCGTGGCGACGATCAGGGGCACATGGACCGCTTCCTGGTAGACGAAGAAACCGTGGGTACTCTCCTGGTGCTCTCCCAGGCTCTCGCCGTGGTCGGCCGCCAGGACGATGAAGAGGTCGTCGCGGAGCCCGTTCCTGTCGATGTAGTCGGTGAGCCGGGCGATCTGGCTGTCCGTGAAGGCGATCTCGCCGAGATAGGGATTCTGGCGGTACTCGCTCTGGTAAGGCTCCGGCGGCGTGTAGGGGGTGTGCGGGTCGTAGAGGTGGATCCAGGCGAAGAACTTGCCGTCCTTCTTCTTCTCGAGCCAGCCCAGGGCCTCGTCGATGACCTCGTTGCCGGGTCTCTGGACCTCGCCGAGCGAGATCCGCTCGAAGCGGCTCAGGTCGAACTTGTCGAAGTAGGTGTCGAAGCCCTGGTCGAGGCCCCACTTGGAATCGAGGACGTAGGCGGCGACGAAGGCCGCTGTGTCGTAGCCCCGGGCCTTGAACGTCTCGGCCATGGTCACGAGCTCCGGCGGCACGATGAAGCCGCCGTTGTCCCGGACGCCGTGGAAGGGCGGCAGCGTCCCGGTCAGGATGGTCGTATGCGAGGGCAGGGTCAGGGGCGTCTGGCTGATGCAGTTCTCGAAACGGATGCCCCCGGCGGCCAGGGCGTCCATGGCCGGGGTTCGGACGGAGGGATTGCCGTAACAGCCGACCTTGTCGGCCCGGAGCGTGTCCACGGTGACGAGGATGACGTTGAAGTCCCGGTCGCCCCGGAGACGGGCGAAGTCGGCCCGGCCCGGCTTGAGCACGAACAGGACGGTCGCGGCCACGGCCAGGACGGCGGCCCCGGCGATCAGGGTCTTCTTGCGCATCGCGGACCTCACTGGTGCTCATTTTAGCATAACCGTCCGGGAAAACGGGGACACGTCCCTCGCGGCCCGGGACTGCCAAGATAAAACGGGGACACGTACCCAAGTTACATGTTCCCGAAAAAAAGCCCCGGGCGGCCGGGCCGCCCGGGGCTGGAGCGCGTGCGAAGCCCGGGATCAGAACGTCAGACGGATGCCGAGCCGGGCCCGCCTCGGGAGCGTCAGGCCGTAGAGCTCGTGGCCGTCGGTCGACGGGTAATCGCCGTCGAAGTACCAGTCGTAGCCGGCCCGGGTCCCCCAGGACGTGATGGTGTCGGCGTTGAAGACGTTGAAGACGTCCAGGATCAGGCCGATCTTGTACTTCTGGGCCAGGCTGAACGTCTTTTCGAGCCGCAGGTCGAGCTGCGTGTCCATGGGGTAGTGGTAGAGGCCGCGCTGATCGGCCAGGAAGGTCACCCGGCCCTGGGCCAGCCGGGAGCTCCGGACCCGGGTCGTCCAGGCGTCGCCGGTGATGGCGTGGAAGTAGGCGTTGAAGTAGATGTCGAGCGGCAGCAGGTAGGTGCCCTGGAGCTTGATCATGTGCGTCGGGTCGTTGGTCGAGTTGCCCTCGGCGTTGATGAAGAAGTTGGGATTGAAGACGTAGTTGTCGGCCGAGCCGATGCCGTAGCCAACGTCGTCCGACGACCCGTTGTCGAGGTTGCCGAAGGCCTTGCCGTAGACGTAAGAAGCCATCAGCTGCCAGCGGTCGGAGAAGCGCTTGTTGAACAGGACCTCCAGGCACCAGTACTTGCGGTAGAGGCCGACGGGGATGCCGTTGCGGGGGACGTCGACGTTGCCGATCCAGTAGTCGTGGACGTCGCCCGAGGTGAGCTCGTAAATGTCGAAATCCCGGTCGAGCGCCGAGTTGTAGATCGTGGCGATCTCCCAGGTCGCCGCGTCGTCCCAGGCCCCGATCGGGTTCTTCCAGCGGCGGTTGACGTAGGTCACGGACAGGGAGGCGTCCTTGAACATCTCCCGCTCGAGGCCGAGCGTGAATTGGTTAAGGTAGGGATGCTTGAGGTCGGGGTCGAGGCGCCAGACGCCGTGGGTCGTCCGGTTGTACTCGGCCCAGCCCTCGCCGTCCCAGTAATAATCGATCCGGTCGGCGACGTCGGGATTGAGGCGGTCGTACATGTAGGCGTACATACCCTCGGTGAACTGGCCGTAGTGGCCCTTGAGGACCGTGCTTTTGTCGCCGAGGACGTCGAAGGTGAAGCCGAGGCGCGGCGCGATCCGGTTGGTGTTCCAGGGCACGCCCGGGACGTTCTGGGCCGTCCCCCAGTTCTGGCTGAGGCGCAGGCCCAGGCTGATGTTCAGCCGCTTCGTCACCTGCCAGTTGTCCTGGACGAAGGCCTCCAGGCGGACGAACCGGGTGTCGAAGTTGTAGCCCGCGTACTCGTAGGCCAGGTACGGCCCGTTGTAGCCGTACTCGGGGTACCAGTAATCGACGTAGTAGCGGTGGTTCACGCCGGTGTAGCCGTAGTGGTCCTGGACGATGGACCGCTCGAACTCCGCGCCGAACTTGAAGTCGTGGGAGCCGGCGATGAAGTCCTCGGCGTAGTGGGTGAAGCTGGCGTTGAGCTGGTAGCGGGTTCGCGGATGTTCGGCCCAGTAGCCGGAGCTGTAATGGCGCTGGTTGCCGTCGTCTTCCGGCGTGTCGGGATTGTCGTTCTGGAAGAAGTGGCCGGCGACGTCCCGGCTGACCTTGGGCTCCAGGTCATACGTGCCGTCAAAAAAAGCGCCCTTGACGTCGAAGAACGAGTTCGTGGACAGGACGTGGGTCAAGTTGAAGTTGAGGACCCATTCGGGGCCGGTCTGGTTCACCGTCGATTCGGGCAGGGTCGTGGCCGAGGCGCCGCGGTTCGTCCGCTCGTAGGTGTCGCGCTCGACGGAGAAGCTGAAATTCGTCTTCGGGCTGAACTGGGAGGTCAGCTTGATGAATCCCCGGGGCTCGTTGTACTTGTCGGCCTCGGGGAAGCCGGTGGCGTACCACCACTCCCTGAACATTTGCGCGCCCAGGAAGAACCAGAGCTTGTCCTTGATGATCGGGCCGCCCAGCTGGAAGTTGGCGTCCAGCATCGAGTCGATGGGCGCGGTGATGTCCGGGAATTCCGAGGCGTAAGCGCCGTTGTTGGTCGTCTGCCAGAGGCCCTTGGGCTTGTCGGTCTGCTTGCCCTGGAAGAGGAATTCGACGTGCCCGGAGAGCTTGTTGCCGCCGGATTTCGTCACCAGGTTGAAGATGACGCCCGTGAAGTTGCCGTATTCGGCCGGCAGGCCGATCCCCATGACCTTGGCTTCCTCGATGGTGTTGTGGTTGAGGAAGACCCACGACGTCCCGCCGGCCGGGTCGCCGACGCCGACGCCGTCCATCTGCCAGGAGATGCCCGTGCCCGACGAGGCCCCGTAGGCCGTGTCGTTGTTGACGGCCGGGGCCATGTTGACGATGTCCGAGGTAAACTGGCTGTAGGGGATGTTGCGCAGGATCTCGCTCGAGAGCGTGACCGACGCCGTCTCGGTCGATTTCACGTCGACGGTCGGCGACTGGGCGACGACCGTGACCTCCTCGGCCAGCGTCGCCGGCCTGAGGACGAAGTCGATGTTGAGCGTCTGCGTGGTCGTCAGCCGGATGCTCTCCTGCCTGTAGGTCCCGAACCCGCCCAGCTCGGCCCGAAGCGCATATGTGCCGGGCGGGAGTGCGGGAAACCGGAACTCTCCGTTGGCGTCGCTGACGAACGATCTCGTGCCCATCAGGTTCGGGCTGGTCAGGGACACGGCGACGCCGGGCAGGGGGGCGCCCTGCTCGTCCGTGACCTGGCCCCTGATGGCCCCCGTGTCGCGCGACTGGGAGACGAGGAGAGGGGCGACGAGAAGGAGCAGGACGGCCGACGCGATCAGTGTTTTTCTCATGGTTCCCTCCGATCTGAGTGGTCTGTATCCGGGGATCCGGGAAGGACGGGGGATGTTGGAGTTCGCCGCGATTCACCTCCTTGGTCGGGTAGCATGTTCGATGACGGGGGTGGTCAGAGGCCGGGGTTGAGGACGAAAGCCAGACGGCTGATCAGCCGGCGCCTGTCCCTCGAAGCCGAGATGACGATCACTGTGATCCCGATTATGGGCGAAGCGAGAGCCGGATGTCAAGGGCCCGCGGCCTCCCCGGTTGAGACAAAAAAAAAGCCCCGGAAGGAAGGCCTTCCGGGGCTCGAGCGTCTGCGTGAGAACGAGCTTAGAAGATCAGGCGGAGGCCGACGCGGGCCTGCCGGGGACGGACGATGCTGTAGAGCTCGTGGCCGTCCGTGGAGGGATAGTCGCCTTCGTTCCAGTCGTACCCGATGCGCGTGCCCCAGGACGTGATGGTGTCGTCGTTGAAGACGTTGAAGACGTCGGCCATCACGCCGAGGCGGTACTTCTTGGCGATGGTGAAGATCTTCTCCAGCCTCAGGTCGAGGTTCTTGGCCATCGGGTAGTGGTACAGGCCGCGCTCTTCGGCGTTGAAGGTGATCCGGCCCTGGTTGAACCGCGAGGTCCGGACGCGCGTCGTCCAGGCGTCGCCCGTGATGCCCCGGAAGTAGAAGTTGAAGTTGATGTCGAGGGGCAGGACGTAGGTGCCCTGGATCTTGATCATGTGGGTCGGGTCGTTCGTGAGCGTTCCCTCGCCGTTGATCCAGAAATTCGGATCGTAGATGCTCCCGCCGTAGCCGATGTCGTCGGCGAAGCCGTTGTCGATCGTACCCGTGGAGTGGCCGTAGACGTAAGAGGCCAGGAGCTGCCAGCGATTGGAGAAGCGCTTGTTGAACATGACCTCGACGCCCTGGAATTTCCGGTAGGGATCCAGGAGGATGTTGGGGTAGTCCGTGTCCTTCCTGATGTTGGTGATGAAGTAGTTGGAGATCCCGAGTGTTTCCGCGGTCCGTTCGTAGACGGTGAAGTCCTGGTCGAGAGCGGAGGAGTAGTACGTCTCCTGGGTGTATTCCCCGTTGGTGTCGTAGTGACCGATGATGTTGTTCCACTTCCGGTCGATGTAGGTCAGGCTGAGGGACGTGTCCTTGAAGAGCTCCCGTTCGAGGCTGACCGTGAACTGGGCCATGTAGGGGTGCTTGATGTTCGGGTCCATCGTGTAGGGCTGATGGACGTCCCGGAACATCTCGACCCACTCCTCACCGTCGAGGTCCCAGTAGTAGCCGGTGTAGTCGCCGAAGTTCCCCGTCGGGTTCATCTTGTCGTGGTAGACGGTCAGCATGGCCTCGGAGAAGTGCCCGTAATGGGCCTTGAGGACGGTCGTCTTGTCGCCCAGGATGTCGAAGGTGAAGCCCAGGCGGGGGGCCAGGCGGTTCGACTTGAAGACGGTGCCGCTGATGCCCTTGACGTCGCCCCAGTTCATGCTGTAGCGCAGGCCGAGACTGATGTTGAGCCGTTTCCCGATCTGCCACGAATCCTGGACGAAGGTCTCGAGGCGCGTGTAGCGGGTGTTGGTGTCGTAACCCGAGTACTGGTAGGCCAGGTAGGGCCCCGAGTAGCCGTAGCTGTAGTAGTCGTAGTAATTGACGTTGTCGCCAAGCTCCCCGCCCGTGCCGGTGAAGCCGTAGCGGCTGCGGGCCATGGACCGCTCGAACTCGGCGCCGAACTTGAACTCGTGCGAGCCCATGAGGAAATCTTCGGCGTAGTGGGTCAGGCTGGCGTTTGTCCCGAAGCGGGCCCGGTCGGCATAGTAGAAGTAGCCGGCGCTGTCGTAGAGCATGTTGTCGTCTATGACGTTGTGGGCATAGATGTCATACCCGACCTCGGGATCGAGGTAGTAGATGCCCTCGAAGTAGTTGGTCTTGAGGTCGAAGAAGGTTGTTGCGTTGAAGATCTTGTTCAGGTTGAAGCCGACCAGCCAGTCCGGCGAATCCTGCGTGACCGTGGCTTCGGGGGAGACCGTGGAGCTGGCGCCGCGGTTCGTGCCCTGGTACTTGGTCCGCTGGAACATGACGCTCATGTTCAGGGTGGGCGCCAGCTGGGAGGTCAGCTTGATGAACATCCGCGGCTGCTTGTAATCGACGTCCTCGGGGAAGCCGGAGGGGCGATTCTGGGTCCGGTAAAACTGGCCGCCGCCGTAGAACCAGAGCTTGTCCTTGACGATGGGCCCGCCGATGTGGGCGTTGATGTCCATGAGCTTCGAGCTCGCCGAGCTCATGGCGGGGAAGTCGTCGAGGTAGGCGGCGTTGTTGTTCGCCTGCCAGAGCTTCGAATCGGCCTGATAACCCTGGAAATTGAACTCGAAGTGGCCCGAGAACTCGTTGCCGCCGGACTTCGTCACCAGGTTGAAGATGACGCCGGTGAAGTTCCCGTACTCGGCCGGCAGGCCGATGCCCATGACCTTGGCCTCCTCGATGATGTTATGGTCCGAGAAGACCCAGGCCGAGCCGGCCTCGGGGTCGGCGACGTTGACGCCGTCCATGGTGTAGGCGATGCCCGTATTCTGGGACGCGCCGTAGGCGACGTTGTCCGAGACGCCGGGGGCCAGGTTGACGATATCCGCCGTGAACTGGTTGTAGGGGATGTTCCGGAGGATCTCGTTCGACAGCGTGACAGAAGCCGTCTCGGTGGACTTGACGTCGACGGTCGGCGACTGGGCGACGACCGTGACCTCCTCGTTCACCGACGCGGGCCTCATCTGGATGGCCAGGGCCAACGTGGCCGTCGTGGTCACCCGGATCTTCTCCTGGACGACCGTCCCGAAGCCCGCCAGCTCGGCCTTCAGCAGGTATTCGCCGGGCGGCAGGGCGGGGAAGCGGAATTCGCCGTTGGCGTCGGTGACAAATGTACGGACGCCCATGAGGTTCGCGCCCGATATCGTCACGTTGACGCCCGGGAGAGGGGCGTTCTGATCGTCCGTAACGACGCCGCTGACGGCGCCGGTGTCCCGGGACTGCGAGAACGCCAGGGGGACCAGGAGGAACGCGATGGCCAAGAATGCTAGAATCTGTTTCTTCAATCAAACCTCCTTATCTTCTTGCCTTGGGGATAGGACCGGGGAATGAGTGTCGTTGCCTTTGCCGATAGACACCTCCTTCATGACCCATTTCTGTAGCAAATTCAGTGCCAGAGTCGACATCCTTTCATGTCATTTAAGATCAACGACATGCGGAAACGAAAAGACATCCCATCTTCATATAGTTGGATGTTATCCAAAAAAATGGGCGTTTTCAAGAAAAACTTTCATACCCCCGGGCTGCCGCCCCCCGGCGATTTGTATTGGCCAGGGCCGTATGCTATCGTAGTTTTCGAAGGACTGAACATTTCCGCCATGAAGATCCGAGCCCTCGGCATCGCGCTTTTCATCCTCGCCGCGGCCGGCGTCCTGGCCGCCGCGGAGAAGATCTCGCCCGACCTCCAGCTCTGGCTCGAGGACGCCGGGCCGATCCTGACCAAGACCGAGCGGGCCGTCTTCAACAGGCTCCAAACCAACGCCGACCGGGCCAAATTCGTCCGCTTTTTCTGGCGGATGCGGGATCCCTACCCCGATACGGCCGAGAACGAGTTCCAGAAGGAATACGAGGAGCGCGTCCGGTTCGCCGACAAGACCTTCGGCCACTTTTCGCCGAAGCGGGGCAGCCAGACCGACCGGGGCTACTTCTATGTCGCCCTCGGGAAACCCCTCGAGCGGACGCAGTACACGACGCAGTCCCAGGTCTGGCCCCTCGAGCTGTGGTTCTACAAAGGGGCCGAGGAGTACGGTCTGCCGGCCTATTTCTACCTGATCTTCTACCAGCCCGACGGGATCGGCGACTTCCGCCTCTATTCCCCGACCGTCGAGGGCCCGGAGAAGCTCGTCATCCCCGCCCTCGGGAGCGGCGTGGCCTTGACCCGGTCGACCGCCCTCAACGCCATCAAGGGCGTCGGCCCGGAGCTGGCCAACGCCTCTCTGAGCTATCTGCCCAGCGATTCCTCGACGGGGACGGCCTCGTTCTCCTCCGACACCATCATTGCCTCCGTCCGCGGCCTCCCGGAGAAGAAATTCTCCGACAACTACGCCCGCTCCTACATGAACTACAAAGACTACATCGAGACCGACTATACGGACAACTACCTCCAGAGCATCTTCCGGGTCCGGGTATTCCGGGCGGCCGGCCAGGACTTCCTCCATTGGGCGATCGAGCCGGAGAAGATGAACTTCGCCACCCAGGGCGACGCTATCTACGCCAGCTTCGAGTTCGTCCTGAGGCTCGAGGACGGCCGGGGCCGGATGATCCACGAGACGACCGAAGAGATCCCGTTGCGGATCAGCCCCGAACAGTACAAGGCCCACGAGCGCCAGCGCTTCTCCTTCCAGGACCTCCTGGCGGTGGCTCCGGGCGAATACCGGGCCCTGTTCCTGCTCAAGAACAAGACCGCCAAGGACTTCTCGTCCTTCGAAACCCGGGTCTCCGTGCCGTCCGCCGGCGCGTCCGACCGGCCGGCACTCGGCGTGCCGCTTCTCGCCTTTTCCCGGAGCGCCGTGCCCGAGGCCCAGAAGAGGAACCTCAAGGCCTTTGCCTTCGGCGGCCAGGACTATCTCGTCGGCGCCCGCAACGAGTTCACCCAGGCCTCGACCCTCGTCGCTCTCGTCCAGGCCCGGAGCGACGCCGGCCCCGCGGCCGGGGCCCGGCCTTCGTTCGTCCTCGACCTCGTTTCGCTCGACACGGGCGAATCGAGCGGGACCTTCCCGTTGACCGAAGTGGCCGCCGATCCGGGTGACGCCTCGACGCTCCTCGTGTCGGGCTCGGCCCCGCTCAAGGACGTCAGGCCCGGCTATTACCGGGCGGAGATCTCCGTCCGAGATGCCGACGGACAAATCCTCGCCGCGGCGAACGAGAATTTCGTCGTCCTGTCCCAGCCCGTCCCCGTCGTCCCCTGGGTCTACGGGCGGTTGCACGGGCCCTTCCCGGGTCCCGAGCACCTCAAGGTCCTCGGCTCCCAGTACTTCCTTCAGGGGGAGTACGGCAAGTCCCGGGAGGTCCTGGAAAAGGTCCTCGAGAACCGGGAAGACCCGGCTGCCCGGTTGCTCCTCGCGAAAGTGCTCTACGGCCTTGGACTCTACAAGGAATCGCTTGCGCAGGCCGCCCCCCTCTACGAGCGCGGCGGGGACAGGGAGGCGGCCAAAGTGGCCGCCCTGGCCCACGCCGGCCTGAAGAACTGGAGCGCGGCCCTGCCGTATCTCGAGCGTCTGCTCGGCGAAGCGACCGAAGTCCCAGTCCTCAACCTGGCGGCCGAATGCCACCTGGCCCTGGGCCAGCCCGAAAGGGCTCTGCCTCTCATCCGGAAATCACTCGCCCTCGCTCCCGACCAGCCCGCCGTCAAGGCGATGGAGGAGCAGGCGAAAAAACGCATCGAACCACGATAGGAGTCATCGATGACATCCAAGAAAGCCGCATTCATCGTCTTTCTCGTACTCGCGTCCGTCGTCTCGGCCTGGCCCCAGTTCCAGGGCAAGGTCACAGGAAAAGTCCTCGATCCGGCCGGGACTCCCGTCGAAAAGGCCGAGGTGTCCATCGTCTCGCAGAAGACTTCGTCCGTCCGCTACGATCTCAAGACGGACAAGGAAGGCCGCTTCCTCCAGATCGGGCTGATGCCCGGCTACTACCTGGTCACCGTCAAGAAGACCGGCTTCGTTTCGGCCTCCAAGGAGACCCACGTCGGCGTCGCGGGGGAGGAGGTATTCGAGATCACGCTCAAGTCCGCGGCGGGCGAAGCGGAAAAAGCCTATTCCGCGGCCGACAAGGCCTTTCTCAAGGGCAACAAGCTCTTCGCCGAGCAGAAGTTCGACGAGGCGGCCGCCGCTTACGGCGAAGCCATCGCGCTCGACCCGGCCAACTGGGCCTACCGGCTGAATCTCGGGCTGGCCCACAAGAAGGCCGGCCAGGCCGAAGCGGCCCTGGCCGAGTTCCGCAAGGCGGTCGAGCTCAATCCCGAGAGCTACAGCGCCAACAAGGAGACCGGTGAGTCCCTGGCCAAGGCGAACCAGTTCGCGGAGGCCAAGCCGTTCTACGAGAAGGCCGCCGGGCTGAGCCCCGACGATCCCGACGCCCATTACAACCTCGGTGTCTGCCTGGTGAATGTCGGGGAGTCGGAAGCGGCCTTGCCCCGTTTCCAGAAGGCCGTGGAGCTGAAGTCGGATTATGCCGACGCCTACTACCAGATGGGGACCATCCTCATCGGGCAGAACAAGGCCCCCGAGGCGATCGTCAGCCTGGAGCGTTTCCTGGCCCTGGCTCCCGAGCACGAGAAGGCCGGCATCGCCAGGCAGCTCCTCGAATTCCTGAAAAAATAGACAAAAAAAAGGGCCGCCCCGGGCGGGGGCGGCCCTCGTTCGATATCTAGGCACGTGATCACTTCACGACGAAAGCCATACGGGCTTCGCCCTTCTTGCCGGAGACCTTGTCCACGATCGTGGCCACGAGGCCGTACTTGCCCGCGGGCAGGGGCTTCTTCTCGGTGCTCAGGACCGTGCCCTTCTCGTCCATCTTCTGGAGAGTCTGGACGAGCGGCAGGGGCTGGTTGACGAAGTAGGCCTCGTAGCTCTGGGGCGCCCACTTGATGGCGGTCTTGCCGTCACCGTCCTGGACTTCGAAGTTGACTTCGAGGTCCAGCACCGGCCGCGGCGCGGCGGGATCCTTGAAGGCGGCGCCGAGGACGAAAAAGAAGACCTCGAGGTCCTGGCCGACCGCGATCTCGCCGCTGACGTTGGCGACGAACTTGATCGCGCCCCAGGTGAAGAAGCCGCGGTGGAGCGTCGGGCGCTGATCGGGTTCGACCTGTTCCATGCCGGTCACGATGACCGGATCGGTCGGCGACAGGGAAGCCTCGTAGGCTTCGGGACCGTTCAGGGTGACGTCGGCGTAGGCGACGCTGAGCTTCTTCATGTCGGGCGTGCTGAGCACCAGGGCCAGCGTGTACTGGCCTCCGGGCATGCCCAAGCCGAAGGAATACCAGTCCTCCTTGTCGGCGCTGTATTCGGCGCCGGGGATGGTCAGCGCGACCTGGGACTTGCCGCCCATCTTGGGGGCCATGGTGCCGTCTGCGGCCGGCTGGAAGAACTGGAAGTAGGCGATGAGATTCGCCTCCATGTCTCCTGTGCCGGATGCCGAGGGCGCGTAGCCGAGGTCGGCGTTCTTGGCCTTGATGAAGAAGACGGGATAGTTGTTGTTCCCCTGGGCCGGGAGCACAAGCTGTTTGAAGAAGTTGAAGGGGATGTCCTGACGACCCTGCCGGGTGGCCAGGCCTTCCTGGATCACAGCCGCGATCTCCTTGGGCATTCCGGACTTGGCCGGGGCCTTAGCCGCCACCTTGGGGTCCTGCTTCTTACCTTGGATTCCGGGCGCCGCCTGCACGGAAACGGTGACGATGCCGATCACGAATAGGAACGCGAGCGCGGCCGCGAACGTTCTGGAAGTCTTCATTTTTCCTCCTGACATTTTCATCTCATTCACTTCCGCTTTCTGCTAGAGCAATTCTCATGCCAACTTTCCCGGCAGGAGAGCCCTCTCTCTCGGGGATGCCCGGCGGTCGGTGTAAAGGACTTTTACAGCCCTTGTACATTCCGCACGGCGGCTTCCGGCGAGGCGGAAAGGATGAGTAATATATCAAATTTCATTTATTTTTCAATTCCCGAAATGCCCGCACGGCGTCGAGATGTTCGCCGAGGGTCCGGCTGAAAGTGTGACGGCCATCGCCGCGGGCGACGAAGTAGAGATATTTCGCCGCCGCGGGATGGAGGGCCGCGTCGATGCTCGACTTCCCGGGATTCGAAATGGGGCCCGGCGGGAGTCCCGCGTGGAGATAGGTATTGTAGGGAGACGGGAACTTGAGGTCACGCAGGAGGAGCCGGCCCGTGTACCGGCCTTCGAGCTTGAGGGCGTAGGCGATGGTCGGATCGCAGTCGAGCTTCATGCCGATCCTCAGCCGGTTGTGAAAGACGGCCGAGACGAGCGGCCGCTCTTCGGGGACGGCCGTCTCCTCTTCGATGAGCGAGGCCAGCGTCACGACGTCCCGGACGCTCAACCCCAGCTCCGCGGCCCGCCGCCGGCTGTCCTCGTCGAAGACGGTGCGGAATCCTTCGACCATGGCCGCGACGATGTCGGACTCGGTCGCGCCGCGCGGCAGGTGGTAGGTGTCCGGAAAGAGATAGCCTTCGAGGTCCCGGGCCCGGGGGTCCCATTCGGCCGCGAGGCCGGGGTCGAGGAACGCCCGGCGGAAGGCCGCGGCGCCGTCGGGATCGCCGGGCCGGAGGAGCTCGGCGACCTCCTGTCCGGTCAAGCCCTCGGGGACCGTGACGGGCCGGAGGTGGATGCGGCCGCCGAAGATGCGGAAGAGCATGTCCTTGGGCGGGAGCGCGGGCGAGAGCATGTACTCGCCGGCCTTGAAGCTTTCGTCGGGGAAGTAGAGGCGGCCGGCCAGACGCAGCGGCAGGGCCGCACGGACGAGGCCGCGGTCGCGGAGTCCCTCGACGACGCCGCGGGCGGTCGTTCCCTTTCCGACGTCGAAGAGCGCGGACGCGGCGCCCCGGTCCGCGGGCGTGGCCAGCTCCCGCGCGAGCCAGCCGGTGAGGGCCGCAACGAGGAAGACGGCGGCCAGCAGGACGGTCTTAATCGCCTTCGGGACCACGGGCCTCACCGCGCTTGCGCTCGAGGTAGGTCGAGAGGATGATGACCGCCGCCACCTGGTCCTCCCAGACCTTCTTCTTCTTTCCGCGGAGCCTGTCGTCGTCGAGGTCCTTGAGCGCCTGCCGGGTCGTCAGCCGCTCGTCGAGCAGCTCGACGGGCAGGCCCAACACCTTCCTCAGCCAGGCGGCGAAGGATCGGGCCTTCCCGGACCGCGTTCCGGTGCTGCCGTCCATGAGCAGGGGATCCCCGAGGACGATCTCGCCGACGTCGTGCCGGGCGACGAGTTCCTGGAAGTAGCGCCGGTCGACGTCCTCGCGGCCCGTGAGCGCGTAGGTGGCCAGGGGCTGGGCGGTGATGAGCAGAGGGTCGCTCAGGGCGAGCCCGACGTGGCGGTCGCCGTGGTCGATCCCCAGCACACGCATCAGCGGTCCCTTTCGACGCAGGCCTTCCTGGCGCGGTGCCGTTCGAAGCCGAGCTCGACGAGCCGGTCGAGAAGCCGCGGGAACGGCAGGCCCGAGACCGCCCAGAGCTTGGGGTACATGCTGATCTCGGTGAATCCCGGGATGGTGTTGATCTCGTTGATGTAGAGGCGGCCCGTGCCCTTCTCGAGGAAGAAGTCGACCCGGGCCATCCCGGAGCAGGCCAGGGCCTCGAAGGCGGCGGCGGCGAGCGCCCGGATGCGGGCGAGCCTCCGTGGACCGAGCGCGGCCGGGATGACGAAAGTCGTCTTGCCGTCCTCGTACTTGTCGCTGTAGTCGTAGAACTCACGGTAGGGGATGATCTCTCCGGGCAGGGACGCCTCGGGCGCGTCGTTCCCGAGTACGCTGACCTCGAGCTCGCGGCCGGAGATGCCCTTCTCGACGAGGGCGACGGGATCGTAACGGAAGGCCGTCTCGAGCGCGGCGGCGAGGTCCTCGTGGCGCTTGACCTTGGTGATGCCGACGCTCGAGCCGAGGTTCGCGGGCTTGACGAAAAGCGGCAGGGGCAGCGACCTGCGGACGCGGCGGAGGAGCTTCGGGGCGTCCGCCCGCCACTCGGTCTCGCGCACCACGAGACAGGGGACGACGGGCAGGCCGCGGTCGCGGAGTACCGACTTGGCCAGGGCCTTGTCCATGCCCAGGGCCGAGCCGGCGACGCCGGCCCCGACGTAGGGGACGCCGGCCATCTCGAACAGGCCTTGGATGGTGCCGTCCTCGCCGAAGGGGCCGTGGAGGACGGGGAAATAGATGTCGATCTCGGGCCCCCCGACCGGAGCCCCGGCCTTCCAGGGGAGGAAAGAGCGGGCCGGGCCGGCCTCGAGAGCCCGGATGTCCCTCGAGGGCGCCTCGACGGCCTTCCAGAGGCCGTTCCGGGTGATGTAGATCGACCGGACGTCGTATTTACCCCGGTCCAGGTTCCCGTGGACGGCCATGGCCGAGACCAGGGAGACCTCGTGCTCGGCCGACCGCCCCCCGAAGACCAGGCCGACGGTGGTTTTTTTTGACATTCGGGCCCTCGGCGCGACTAATTCTATGGTTTGAATCATTTTATTGGAATCGGGGTCGATTGTCCATCGGGAGCGGGTGCTAACTATGTGTTGACAGCCGCTCGAACCGGCCCCTATAATAGCGCCAGGTGGAACTTCTTCGGCCGAGAGGTGTGACGATGAGCAGAAAACAGATCCTTAGCGGGTGTCTGAGCCTTTGTGTCCTCGCCGGTCTCGTCCTGGCCGTGCCGGGACGTCCGCTTGCCCAGGAGATCGCGCAGGACCAGATCCGGAGGGCGAAGATCTTCGACGCAAATTACCAGCTCATCAACGAATCCGATCTCAACTGCTCCTTCTACATGCAGGAGGAGGGGAAGCTCCTGCCCGACATCCAGATCATCGGCGCCGCGCGGATGAACGAGAAGAGCCTCTTCGAGGACGGCGACGTCATCTACATCAACAAGGGCGCGGCCGACGGGATCGAGATCGGCCAGCTCTTCCTCACGGTCGGGCTCCGGGCCAAGGTCGGCAAGCTCGGCACCGTCATGGAGCGCCATGGCCGGGCCCGCATCGTCCGCCTGGACGACGGCATGGCCACCGCCAAGGTCGAAAAGGGCTGCGGCACGATCAAGGTCGGCGACTTCCTGCTTCCGTTCGAGGAAGGGGAGGGCGAGATCGGCAGCGACCTCGGCTACGGCGACATGGACCCCAACGCCAGCAAGAAGGGCAAGGTCGTCTACATCGAGAACGATTTCCACATCTCCGGTTCCGGGCAGTGGGCCCTGATCGACATGGGCCGCCAGCACTGCGTCCAGATCGGCGACCAGCTCAACGTCTACCACCGGGCCAAGACCAACCTGCCGCGGGAAGCCGTCGCCAGCGCCATCATCATCGACGTCCGCGGCGCGACCTCGACGATCAAGATCCTCGGCGCCCGCGACGTCGTCGACATCGGCAGCGAAGTCCAGATCAACCTGGCCAAGTAAGCCTCGGAACGGATCAGGGGACATGTACCTCCGGTCCATGTCCCCTTTTTTGTGCCCCCCCTTTCGGTTGACAGCCCTCCGGTATTCTGTTAGTTTAAGGCGTGCTGTCCCCCGAAAAGGGACGAGCGGGCGGGCGTAGTTCAGTGGTAGAACGTCTGCTTGCCATGCAGAAGGTCGTGGGTTCAAGTCCCATCGCCCGCTCCAAGCATCTTCCTTCACTCATGTCGGAACTGGCGCGGTACCCAAGCGGCTAAGGGAGAGGTCTGCAAAACCTTTATTCGTCGGTTCGAGTCCGACCCGCGCCTTCCTCTTTCCCCTTCCTCTCCTCCCGATCGCCGGCCCCGCCGCATTGACTCCCTTCCGCTCCCCAGTATATAGTCGGGCCGCACGCAGGAAGGAGGCCCCCATGGATATCGTCGCGAGAGTCCGGTCGATCATCCTGAATCCCAAAAGAGAATGGGTCCGGATCAAGGCCGAGCCGGCGACCGTCCGCGGGCTCTTCCGGTCCTACATCATGATCCTCGCGGCCGTGCCGGCCGTCAGCCAGTTCCTCGGGAACATCCTCGTCGGCCGCCGCCTGCCCATGATCGGCCGCTACAGGTGGCCGATCGGCAGCGCCCTGGCCAACGCCATCCTGACCTATGTCCTCGCATTGGCGGCCGTCTATCTCTTCGCCCTGATCATCAACGAGCTGGCCCCGAGCTTCGCCTCGACCAAGAACATGACGTCGGCCATGAAGCTCGCCGCCTACAGCATGACGCCGGCCTGGGTGGCAGGGGTCCTGTACATCCTCCCCGGTCTCGCCAATCTGGTCATCCTGGCGTCCCTGTACGGTCTGTACGTGCTCTATTTGGGGTTCGCGACGCCCATGATGGAGACGCCCAAGAACAAGGTCCCGGCCTACCTGGGGATCTGCTTCGTCGTCGCCGTCGTCCTCTTCGGCGTCCTCGGCTGGACCCTGAGGGTGATCTTCGCCGTCCGTTACGGCCGGCTCTGACCGATCTCGTCCGCGATCCTGAGGAAGGCTTCGTTCGGCGACGGCGCGCCGGTGATGGGGCGCCCGATGACGAGATAATCCGCTCCCTTGGCCACGGCCTCGGCCGGGGTCATGATCCGCTTCTGGTCCTGGGCCGCCGCCCAGACGGGCCGGATCCCCGGCGTGACGATGACCAGCTCCCGGCCGAATTCCCTGCGCAGGACCTCGATCTCCTGGGGCGAGCAGACGACGCCGTCCAGGCCCGCCGCCTTGGCCAGGCCCGCGAGGCGCAGGACCTGCGAGGCGACGTCCCCGCCCATCCCGACCTCCTCGAGGTCCGCACCCTTCAGGCTGGTCAGCACGGTGACGCCGAGCAGGATGGGTTTCGGCCCCTGGCCGGCATCGGCCGCCGCTCTGGCCTCCGCGGCGGCCTTGGCCATCATCTCCCGCCCGCCCGAAGTGTGCAGGGTCATCATCTGGACGCGGTGCTTAGAGGCGGAGCGGACGGCCCCGGCCACGGTGTTGGGGATATCGTGGAGCTTGAGGTCGAGGAAGATGTCCTTGCGCAGGGCCTTGAGCTTGCGGAAAAGAGCGGGCCCCTCGGCCGTGAAGAGCTCCAGGCCGACCTTGAACGTCCGGGCGTCCGCGAGCCGCGCCACCAGGGCGATGCCCTCCTCCTTCGTCGGCACGTCGAGGGCGATGATGATGCGGTCGGCGGGGGATGGGGTCATGGGAGGTCCTTTCTCTCCGTTCAGGATGTTTTGAGCGTCCCCACGATGTCGCGGACGGCCGCGACGCCGTGGGCGTCGCACCAGCGCTCCATCTCTGCGACGATGCGGACGGCGGCGTCGGGATCGACGAAATTGGCCGTCCCGACCTCGACCGCGGAGGCTCCGGCGACCAGGAACTCCAGGGCGTCCGTCCCGGTCATGATGCCGCCGATGCCGACGACCGGCACCTTCAGGCTCGAGGCCACCTGATGGACCATGCGCAGGGCGATCGGCTTGATGGCCGGGCCGCTCAGGCCGCCATATACGTTCCCGAGCTTGGGCCGGCGCGTCTCGAGGTCGACGGCCATGGCCAGGAAGCTGTTGACGAGCGCGACCGCGTCCGTCCCGGCCTCCTCGGCCGCCTGGGCGATCTCGACGATGTTAGTGACGTTGGGCGAAAGCTTGGTGATGATGGGCCGCCGGCTCGCGGCCTTGATCCTTTTCACCAGGTCGAAGGTCGTCCGTGGGGAGAGGGCCGGGCAGGCGCCTTCCTTCTTGACGTTGGGGCAGGAGATGTTGAGCTCGTAGGCGGCGATGCCCTCCTGCCGGTCCAGGAACTCGACGACCGCGGCGTATTCGTCGTCGTCCGCGCCGCAGACGTTGACGATGACGGCCGTGTCGAAGCGGCGGAGCTTCGGCAGGACCTTGGCGGCGAAGGCCTCGACGCCGACGCCCTGCAGGCCGATGGCGTTGATGAGACCGCTCGCCGTCTCGACGAGTCGCGGCGGGGGATTGCCTTCGCGCGGCTTGTAATAGAGGCCTTTCACGACGAAACCGCCGAGCTTGGCGAGTTCGAGATAGGGTTCGAACTCGAGGCCGTAGCCGAAGGTGCCGCTGGCCGTGAGGACGGGATTGCGGAGCTTCAGGAAGCCCAGGTCCGCCGAGAGGTCGACGCCCTTCGCGGTCACGGCCATAGGATGCGCTCCCCGGGAAAGACCGGGCCTTCCTCGCAGATCTTGACCCAGCCGTCCCCGCTCTCGCCGCGGATGCGGTGGACGCAGCCCCAGCAGGCGCCGACGCCGCAGCCCATGATCGATTCGAGGGAGAACTCGGCCGGGACGCCGTGCTCCGCGGCGATCGCGGCCAGGGCTTTCATCATCGGGTCCGGGCCGCAGGCGCAGACGAAGGCCGGCTTGTCCCGGGCGATCTCGCGGCCGGCGAGCCCGGTGACGAATCCGGCGAAGCCGAAGCTGCCGTCGTCGGTCGACGCCAGGAGCTCGAAGCCGGCGCTTGCGAACTTGTCGCGGAGCGGGATGTCGGCGGCCGTCCGGCCGCCGTAGAAGACGACGGGCTTGGCGCCGGCCGAGGCCAGCTCGCGGGCCAGGAAGAAGAGCGGGGCGATGCCCCGGCCTCCGCCGACGAGGAAGACGCGCTTCCCGCGCATCGTGGCGTCGACCGTAAAGCCTTTCCCGAGCGGTCCGATGACGTCGAGCCGGTCTCCCGGCTTCTTCCGCGACAGGATCTCCGTGCCCTGGCCGGCGATCGCGAAGAAGATCTCGATGCCGCCCGGACCCGCGTCGTGGATGCCCAGGGGCCGGCGGAGAAGGGGGAAAGTCCCCTCGGACACCTTGACCATGACGAACTGCCCCGGCCTCGCCCCGGCCCCGAGCGCCGGCGCGTCGATGGCGAACCGGAAATAATCGCCCCAACTCTCGACTTCGCGGAGGCGGGCGTCGCGTTCGATGGGCATGGCGGTATCGGGGCTCTTTTCGCCCCTTAAACTAGCAGAAACCCCCGGCCGTTGGCAATCGGAATGTTCGTCCGGAGTCCATCCGGCCGCTTGACGAAGGGCGATGAAATCTCATATATATAACGGGCGATGAGAACCCCCCGCCTGCCGGTTCTGGCCGTCGTTTCCCTCCTCGCCCTGGCCCCGCTGGCCCGGCCCCAGGACAGCCACTACTGGACCAACCAGTACGGGACGCGGGCGACCCTGCTCGGGGGGGCGGTCATCGGCAGCGTCCTCGACCTCTCCGGCACCTTCTACAATCCGGGCGGCCTGAGCCTCATCGAGAAGCCCGCCACGATCATGGCCACCCAGATCTTCCATTATCCCCGGCTGACCCTGACCGGGTACGGCAAGAACGTCGTCCCCCAGAACGCCCACAACCTGGGCCCGGCCCCGTCCCTCGTCGCCGGCACCATCCGCGTCCGCGGCCTCGAAAAGCACTGGTTCGGCTATTCGTTCCTGGCCCGCCAGAGCGTCAAGCTCGGCGCTTCCGTCTCCTCGACCGGCGTCCGGGACGTCCTGCCGGGCGTGGCCGGAGCGGAGGAGTATGCGTCCCAGTTCAAGCTCGAAGAGAAGATCGCCGAGAGCTGGTTCGGCCTGACCTGGTCCTACAAGATCTCCAAGAAGGTCGGCGTCGGCGTCAGCCAGTTCGTCGCCTCCCGGTCCCACCGGGCCTACGTCCAGGAGCTCGTCGAGGCTCTCGGCGCCGGAGGCGGACTGGCCGTCGCCCTGGGCTCCCGGCAGTACCGGTACAGCCATTTCCGGATCCTCTGGAAGATCGGGCTGGCCGCCGACTACAACGACATCACCCTGGGCCTGACCCTGACCACTCCCAGCGTGGGGCTGTCCGGGACCGGCTCGACAGGGGTCAACTCGAGCGTCGCCGCCCTCGACATGGACGGCGACGGCGTCGCAGACGACTACCTGGCCTCCGACTACCAGGACAACCGGTCCGCGACCTACAGGTCGCCCTTTTCCCTGGCGGCCGGCGTGACCGTCAAGATCCAAAAGGTCCGCCTCTACGGCAGCGCGGAATGGTTCGGCCGGGTCCCGGCCTACACCGTCGTCGACGCCGCAGAGTTCGAGGCCCAGAGCACCGGGGAGACGACTCTCGACCGATGTCACGCAGGAGCTCGGGTCCGTGCTCAACGCGGGCGTCGGCCTCGAATGGTTCTATACCGCCCGGTTCAAGGGCTACGCCAGCTTCACCACCGATTATTCCGCGAAGAGGTCCGGGACGGTGACGAACGTCGCGTTGACCGACTGGGACATCCACCACTTCGTCACCGGGGCCGAGTTCTTCATCAACAAGTCGGCCCTGACCGTCGGCCTGGGGTTCTCGTTCGGCAACCGGGCGATCGGCACCCGGCCCGACATCATCGGGCACGGCGGCCTCGGCGGCATGTGGGACCCGTTCGACAGCCTGAGGTTCCGCTTCACGACCTACAAGCTCATCGTGGGCTTCGCCATCTAGCCCGGGCTGAGAGGCGTTGCCTTTCCCCTCGCTTATTGCCTATAATGACCCCTTGCGCATTCAGGCCGTGACCAGGGAGGAATCAGCCATGAACGTTTCGAAGCGCGGGCGCGACATCCAGGCGTCCCCCATCCGGAAGCTCAAGCCCTACGCCGACGCCGCCAAGGCCAAAGGCGTCAAGGTCTTCCATCTCAATATCGGCGACCCCGACATCCCGATGCCGGGGCCGGTCATGGACACCTTCCACAACTGGAAGGAGCCCGTCCTGGGCTACGGCCCGGCCCAGGGCTTTCTCGAGCTCCGCGAGGCCGTCACCCGCTACTTCGCGAAATACGACATCCCGCTCGGGCCCGACGAGGTCCTCATCACCACGGGCGGGTCCGAGGCCATCCACTTCACTTTCTCCGTCATCGGCGACGTCGGCGACGAGATCGTCATCCCCGAGCCGTATTACACGAACTACAACGGCTACGCCGACTTCGCCGGCCTGAAGATCGTGCCCCTGCCGCTCTCGGTCGAGGACGGCTTCCGGCTGCCGCCCAGCGAGGCCATCGAGGCCCGCATCACGCCCCGGACCAAGGCCATCCTGCTCTGCTCGCCGAACAATCCCACGGGGACCGTCTACACGCCCGAGGAGCTCGATCGCGTCGTCGCCCTGGTCAAGAAGCACGACCTCTTCCTCGTCGGCGACGAGGTCTACAAGGAGTTCATCTACGACGGCCTCAAGCACAAGAGCATCCTCGAGTACGCCGATATCGAGGACCGGGTCGTCGTCGTCGACAGCATCTCCAAGCGCTTCAGCTGCTGCGGGGCGCGGATCGGCATGATCATCACCCGCAACAAGGACGTCTACGCGGCCGCGCTCAAATTCGCCCAGGCCCGGCTCTGCCCGCCGTCGGTCGAGCAGATGGCCGCCCTGGCCGCCTACAACATGCCCATGGAGTACTTCGCGGGCGTCCGGGCCGAGTACGACCGGCGCCGCAACGTCCTCTACGAGGGGCTCAAGGACATCCCCGGCGTCGTCATCCGCAAGCCCCAGGGCGCCTTCTACGTCATCATCCGCCTGCCGGTCAAGGACGTCGAGCACTTCGCCGTGTGGCTGCTCTCGGACTTCTCGCTCGACGGCAAGACGGTCATGATCGCCCCGGCCCCCGGCTTCTACTCGACGCCCAGCCTGGGCACGGACGAGGCCCGCATCGCCTACGTCATCAACGAGACCGACCTGCGCGAGGCCGTCCGCATCTTCAAGGCGGCGCTCGAGAAGTACCGGGCGGTCCACGGGTGACGAAGAGGGGACGGTGAGCGACGCGCGGCGGGTCCTGGCCCAGGCCGCCGCCCTCGTCGCCCTGAGCGTTCTCGTCGGCGCGGCCGTCCACTTCCCCCTGGTCGGGCGCTTTGCGCGGGGAGAATTCCGCGAGACGTTCTTCCAGGCCTCGGAGTACCCGGGGGTCCGCCTGATCGCGCTCGCGGAGACGGAGGATCTTTGGGCGGGGGGGACGGCGGTCGTCCTCGACGCCCGGGCCGAAGGGTTCTACGGGCAGGGCCACGTGCCGGGGGCCCGGAACCTGCCCGCGGCCGCCTCGGGCTTCGACGTCCCCGCCGCGATCCTGGAGGTGCCGAAGGACCGTACCTTCGTCATCTACTGTGAAGGCGGCGATTGCCAATCGAGCTTGGCGCTGGCCAAGCGCCTGCACGAGGCGGGCTTCCGCGATGTCCGCGTCTTCACCGGCGGCTGGGCCGAGTGGCGGGCGGCCGGCCTGCCCGAGGAGAAGGGCGATGCTCCGGAATAAGGGCGTCCTCCTCGCCTTCCGCCTCGTCCTCGGGGGCCTTTTCGTCTATGCCGGCGCCGTCAAGGTCGTCGACCCCCTCGACTTCGCCCAGAACATCCGCAACTATCAGCTGATCGGGCAGTCCCTGTCCTTCATCGCGGCCATCGTGCTGCCGTGGCTCGAGATCCTGGCCGGCCTGGCCCTCATCCTCGGCGTCTGGACGCGCGGCGCGGCGCTCGTCGTCACGAGCCTCCTCGTTTTTTTCATCGTCCTGACCGCCGTGACCATGGTCCGCGGCCTCGACGTCGACTGCGGCTGCTTCGGCTCGCTCAGCCGCAAGTCCGGCTGGGGCGTCATCCTCGAGGACATGGGGATGCTGGCCCTGGGCCTCGCGCTGCTCAAGAAGAGATAGGGGACACGTACCCGGGGTACATGTCCCCGAACCCGTACCGGGACATGACCCTCCGGTACGTGTCCCCGAATTGAATTTCGGGGGGAATCCGTGTATATTTTCATAAATATTTCACCGATCAGGAGATGACCGATGGCCAAGAAGTACGTCTATTTCTTCGGGGCCGGCGCCGCCGAAGGCAACATGAAGATGAAAGAGCTCCTCGGCGGCAAGGGCGCCAACCTGGCCGAGATGGCCGGCATCGGCCTGCCCGTCCCCCCGGGCTTCACCATCTCGACCGAAGTCTGCACCTACTACTACAAGAACAGGAAGAGGATCCCCGAGGCCGTCGCGCCACGAGGTCGAGAAGAACCTCAAGAGGCTCGAGAAGGCCGTCGGCGCAGAAGTTCGGCGACCCGAAGAACCCGCTGCTCGTCTCCGTCCGCTCCGGCGCCCGGGCCTCCATGCCGGGCATGATGGACACCATCCTCAACCTCGGCCTCAACGACAGGACGGTCGAGGGCCTCGTCGCGCAAGACCGAGAACGAGCGCTTCGCCTACGACTGCTACCGCCGCTTCGTCCAGATGTACGGCGACGTCGTCCTCGGCCTCAAGCCCGTCCACAAGGACGAGATCGACCCGTTCGAGGAGATCATCGAGGCCAAGAAGCACAGCCGGGGCGTCAAGCTGCGACACCGACCTCACCGCCGACGACCTCAAGGACCTCGTCGCCCGGTTCAAGGCGGCCATCAAGGAGAAGACCGGGCAAGACTTCCCCGAGGATCCCGATGAAGCAGCTCTGGGGCGCGATCGGCGCCGTCTTCGGCTCCTGGAACGAACGACCGGGCCATCGCCTACCGCCAGATGTACGACATCCCCGAAGCCTGGGGCACGGCCGTCAACGTCCAGTCGATGGTCTTCGGCAACATGGGCGACGACTCCGGCACCGGCGTCGCCTTCACCCGCGACCCGGCCACCGGCGAGAACGTCTTCTACGGCGAGTACCTGATGAACGCCCAGGGCGAGGACGTCGTCGCCGGCACCCGCACGCCGCTAGCCGATCGCCGAGCTCGAGCAGGACGAACGCCGAAGGTCTACGCGCAGCTCGACAGCGATCCGCCACGACGCTCGAGAAGCACTACACGCGACATGAAGGACATCGAGTTCACCATCCAGCAGGGCAAGCTCTACATGCTCCAGAGCCGGGTCGGGCAAGCGCACGGCCTTCGCCGCCATCCGGATCGCCGTCGACATGGTCGGCGAGAAGCTGATCAGCGACGAAGGAGGCCCTGCTGCGCATCGAGCCCGACCAGCTCAACCAGCTCCTCCGGCCCGATCTTCGACCCGGCCGAGAAGGAGGCCGCCGTCAAGGGCGGCCGGCTCCTGGCCAAGGGCCTCAACGCCGGCCCCGGCGCCGCCACCGGCCGCATCGTCTTCAACGCCGACGACGCCGAGGCCTGGGCCAAGCGCGGGCGAGAAGGTCATCCTGACCCGGATCGAGACCTCGCCCGAGGACATCAAGGGCATGAACGCGGCCGAGGGCATCCTGACCGCCCGCGGCGGCATGACCTCCCACGCCGCCCTCGTCGCCCGGCAGATGGGCAAGGTCTGCGTCGCCGGCTGCGGCGAGCTCGACATCGACTACGCCGCGCACACCATGACCGTCAAGGGCCGGACGCTCAAGGAAGGCGACTGGATCTCGATCGACGGCACGACCGGCGAGGTCATCGAGGGCCAGCTCGCCACCCAGCCCTCCGAGGTCCTCCAGGTCCTCATCGAGAAGACGCTCGCCCCGGCGAAGGCCCCGGTCTACCAGACGTTCGCCAAGGTCATGGCCTGGGCCGACAAGTACCGGACGCCTCAAGATCCGGACCAACGCCGACCAGCCCGACCAGTCGCGCGAACGCCGTGGCCTTCGGCGCCGAGGGCATCGGCCTCTGCCGCACCGAGCACATGTTCTTCGGCGAGGGCAAGATCGGCCCGATGCGCGAGATGATCCTGGCCGACACCGTCGAAGCAGCGCCGGGCGGCCCTGGCCAAGCTGCTGCCGCTCCAGCGCGAGGACTTCGACGGCATCTTCGAGGTCATGGACGGCCGTCCGGTGACCATCCGGACGATCGATCCGCCGCTGCACGAGTTCCTGCCCCACGACGAGAAGGAGCAGCGCGAGCTGGCGGCGCAGATGGGCATGCCGCTACGAGAAGGTCCAGGCAGCGGGTCGAGGCGCTGCACGAGTTCAACCCGATGCTCG
The DNA here is from genome assembly GCA_963743755.1 of uncultured bacterium. Classification (GTDB taxonomy): domain Bacteria; phylum Acidobacteriota; class Aminicenantia; order Aminicenantales; family Saccharicenantaceae; genus RBG-16-66-30. The sequence continues at coordinate 499,443 of CAVUQU010000004.1, read as the reverse complement.
GCTTCCGCGGCTGCCGCCTGGGCATCATCTACCCCGAGATCACCGAGATGCAGGCCCGGGCCATCTTCGAGGCCGCGCGGCCGACGTCAAGAAGCAAGGGCATCAAGGTCGTGCCCGAGGTCATGATCCCGCTCGTCGGCCACGTCAAGGAGCTGGCCAACCAGGAGAAGCATCGTCCGCGGCGACGGCCGAGGCGGTCATGAAGGAGAAGGGCGTCAAGGTCGACTACCTCGTCGGCACGATGATCGAGGTCCCGCGCGGCGCCCTCACGGCCGACGAGATCGCCGGCGGTGGCCGAGTTCTTCAGCTTCGGCACGAACGACCTGACCCAGACGACGCTCGGGCGTCAGCCGCGACGACGCGGCCCGCTTCCTCGTCCCCTACGTCGAGAAGGAGATCTACGCCGAAGGACCCGTTCGAGGTGCATCGACCGGGACGGCGTCGGCCAGCTCATGAAGATGGCCGTCGAGAAGGGGCCGCAAGACGCGGCCGGCGACTCAAGATCGGCATCTGCGGCGAGCACGGCGGCGACCCGTCGACGCGTCGAGTTCTGCCACCTGATCGGCCTGAACTACGTCAGCTGCTCGCCCTTCCGGGTGCCGATCGCCCGGCTGGCGGCGGCCCGGGCGGCCATCCTCAACGCCCCGAAGGTCGGAGGGAAGAAGCCGGCGAAAAAAGCTGCCCGCAAGCGCTGACCTAGAGGATATTCCCGAACAAGGCCAAAGAGAGGGCCTTGCCAGTCAACCGGAGAAGAATCCCTTTTTTCGGGGGCGTTTTTTTGATATTGTGAGGTCCCCATGGGCGACCTGCTCGATCTCTTCAAGGTGCTGGTCGGCAAGCGCTTCCCATTCCAGCTCGTCTTCAGCAACGAGTACTGGATGGTCGAGACCGGCAAGCACGTCTTCCCCCTCCAGAAATACCGCCTCGTCTACGAGAACCTCCTGGCCATGGGCGCCAAGAAGGAGAACTTCCTCAGGCCCCGGCCGGCGCCCGACGAGGACATCCTCCTCGTCCATACGGCCCGCTACCTGCGGCACATCAAGGCCGGCAGTCTGAGCGCCGCCGAGCTCAAGGCCCTGGAGATCCGTTTCTCGCCCGAGCTCATCCGTCTGGCTCTGCTCTCGGTCGGGGGCACGACCCTGGCCGCCCGCAAGGCCCTCGAATGCGGCTTGGCCGTCCACATCGGCGGCGGCTTCCACCACGCCTTCCCCGACCACGGCGAGGGCTTCTGCCTCCTCAACGACGTCGCCGTGGCCGTCCGTAAGGTCGTCAAGGACGGGCTGGCCGAGCGGGTCATGATCGTCGACTGCGACCTGCACCACGGCAACGGCACGGCGGCGGCCCTCGCCGGCCTCCCCGAGTTCTTCACGCTGTCCATCCACCAGATGGACATCTACCCCGAGGAAAAGCCCGCCAGCACCCTCGACATCCCCCTCTATGCCGGCGACGGCGACGTCAAGTACCTGGCCGGCCTGCGGGCCCACGTCCCCAAGGTCTACAGGGAGTTCCACCCGCACCTCGTCATTTACCTGGCCGGGGCGGACCCCTACGAAAAGGACCAGCTCGGCGGATTGGCGGTGACGAAGACGGGATTGAAGGAACGGGACAAGCTCGTCATCGAGAACGCCCGGCGGCTCGGCATCCCCGTCGCCGTGGTCCTGGCCGGGGGGTACGCCCTGGACATCAAGGACACCGTGGACATCCACCTCAACACGGTGCGGATCGCCCAGCGCGTCCAGAGGATCTACCCCGAGCCGCCGTCGCCGCTCGCCGCGGTGCACCGACCCGTCTAGACGCCGCGCCCGGAGCCGGCGAGCCGCTTTCGGTCCGGCTCAATCCTGCAGGAAGATGTGGCCGTAGACCTTAGCGTCCCCGACCATGTTGTCGATGATGCAGTACTCGTTTGGCTGGTGGGCGGTCTCGTCGAGCTTGGACCAGCAGGCCGCCGGGAATCCGGCCCGACGGAACACGGCCGCCACGGTCCCGCCCCCGATGCCCATGGCCCGGGCTTCCTTCCTGTAGACGGCCTTGACGGCCTTCTTGAGGGCCTGGACGACGGGGGCCTGGGGCGAAGTCGGCGGCGCGGCCGGGGCCTTCTGCACGACCTCCATGTGGATCTTGACCTTGAACTTCCGTTCGATCTGCGAGGCCATCGTCCGGATGGTCTTCTCGACGTCCTGGACCTTGACGTCCGGCAGGATGCGCGAGTCGGTGTAGAAGACGTCCTCGCCGGGGATGGTGTTGACGTTGGGGACGTTGGCTTCCTTTTTCGTCGGCTCGAAGGTGGAGATGGGCGGATCGAAGAGCTTGTCCTTGCCCGGGTAGATCTTGTAGAGGTCGTTCAGGGCGGCGATGAAGAAGCTGCCGGCCTTGAAGCTGTTGATGCCCCGCTCGGGGGTCGAGCCGTGGGCCTGCTTGCCGAGGACCTTGAACTTGAGCCAGAGCAGGCTCTTCTCGGCCACTTCGATCATCGTCCCGGTCTCGTTGCCGGCGTCGGGGACGACGATGAGGTCCTGGCGGCGGAAGACCTTGTGGTTCTGGAGGACGTAATCGATGCCCTTGCGGCTGCCAGTCTCCTCGTCGGCGACCAGGGCGATGCCGATGTCGCAGTTGGGGACGATGCCCTCGGCCTGGAGGGCCTTGATGGAATAGAGTGACGCGACCATGTCCTGCTGGTTGTCCTCGACGCCGCGGCCGTAGATCCGGCCCTTTTCGATCCAGGCCTTGAAGGGATTGCCGCGCCAGAGTGACATCTCGCCGGGCGGGACGACGTCGGTGTGGGTCATGATCCAGACTGTCCGGGCCGAGCTCTTGCCGCGGAAGTAGGCCAGGACGTTGGGGCGATAGCCGTCGGGCGCGTCGAGGTCGGGGGCCTTGATGAGCGAGATGTCGACGAAGCCGTTGGCGCCGAGCCAGTCGACGAGGAAGGCGGCCTTTTTGGCCTCGCCTTCGCCCCCGCTCGACGGGGCGATGGCCGGGATGGCGCAGAGCTTCATCTGGAGGTCGACCATCTCGTCGCGGAATTGCTCGATGCGGCGGGAAAGCTTATCGAAGTTCGAGGGGAGGTTCATGCGGGCGCTCCTGGGTGCGGTCATGAGAGAGAAATCTTATCACGGCGGGGCGAAAAAGCAAAGAAGGCCGGCCCGCGTCAGCCGGCGTCCGGCCGGCGTCCGCCGCGGAGGATGCGGACGCCGATGAATCCGTACTGGACGAAGGACGCGGCGGTCAGCAGGGCCGTCACGATGTAGCACCATCCCAGTGCCACGGGGGACAGGCCGGCGGCGTTGGCATAGAGGACGTAATAGAGCAGGAAGACCTGACAGATCGTGCTGGCCTTGCCGGCGAGGGTGGGCGGGAACGACCGCTTGCCCCGGAGGGCGATGATGAGACAAGCCCCGGCGGCGATGGCCACGTCGCGTCCCACGCAGAGCGCCGTCAGCCACAGAGGCAGGGCGTTCGGCCGGGCCAGTGCCGGCAGGGTCAGGACGACGAAGCCGGTCGTCAGCAGGACCTTGTCGCCGATCGGGTCGAGCCACAGGCCGAGCGTCGACTTGAGCTTGAGCGCCCGGGCGGTGAAGCCGTCGAGGGCGTCGGTCGCGCCGGCGATGAGGAAGACGGCGAAGGCCGCCCATGGCCGGTGCTGGACCATCATGAGGACGAAGACGGGCGCGAGCAGGATGCGGGAGAGGGACAGGAGGTTGGGCAGGGTGAAGAGGCCGCTCATGGTCACTTGGCCAAGCCGAGGATGATGTCCACGACCCGGATGGCCTCCTCGCCGGAGACGGTCCGTTCGGGCTCGAAGTTCCGCCCGGGGGTCAGGGTCATGACCTGGTAGGCGAGGGCCTTGGTGATCGCCGCGAAATAGAAATTGTCGGGAGAGACGTCGGCGATCTGGATGCGCCGCGTCTCGACGAGGGGCACGAACTTCGCCCCCCTCGTCTGGAGGACGGCGATGAGCCGGACGGCCGCGTCGGCCAGGTCGGCCCGGTTGATGATCCGCCGGGGCTGGAAGGTGTGGTTGACCGAGGTGGTCATGATCTCGAGCGAAGCGACCTTGACGATGAACCTCTGGGCCCAGGACGTCGCGATGTCGACCAGGATCTCGGTCCGCCCGCCGGGGGCTTCGAGGACATCGCCGAACTTGACCCCGATGAGAGCGGCCAGGTCCTCCCGGGTGATGGCCTCCAGGGCCGGGATGGCGTCGTACTGGCTGGGCAGCTCGTAGACGCCCAACTTGGACTTGATCTCCTCGACTCGCTTGCCGATCGCCGCATCCTTCGGCTCGGCCGCCGCGAGGCGTTCGAGGATCTCCAGGCTCCGCCCGAGATCGCCGCCCTCGGCCAGGGCGTCGGCGTATTCTTTCAGGAGGGCCTTGTCCGCCTTCCGGCCCTCCACGGCCGATTTGTAGTGGAGGAGCGCGGACGGCATGTTCTTCTCCTGCCTGTAGAGCCGGGCCAGCTCGAGGTGGATCGCGGGCGTGTCGGGCGCGTAGTTCAGGACCTTGAGGAACTCCCTTTTCGCCGTCTCGCGGTTGCCCGCGGCGTAGGCCTCGCGGGCGGCGGCCGTGGCTTCCCGGACGAGGTCTTTCTGCAGCGCTTCGAAGCGCGGCGCGGCCCAGCGGTGGTCCGGTTCCCGCTCGAGGATGATCCGGAGCTCGCTGAAGGCCTTGTCCCGCTCCCGCCGCGATTCGTAGATCTGGACGAGTCCGACCCTCGACGGCGTCATGCTCGGCGTGCCGGCCAGAGAGGACCTGAACCGCGCTTCGGCGGCCTGGAGGTTCCCGGTGCACAGGTCGACGTAGGCCAGCCCGACTTCGCGGATGGGATTGGCCGTCCCCAGCTTCATCAGGTTCTTCCGGGCCAGGTCGTACCGCCCGGCCTTGAGAGCGTCCCAGGCGTCCTCGGCCGCGATCCGGTCGTCCAGCTGCAGGCGCGTGGCCGCGTCCGCCGGCAGGTCCTCGACGAAGAACGCCGGCGGGGCGGTCGGCGCCGTGGCGCAGGACCAGGCCCCCAGGAGGGCCAGACCGACGACGGCGATTCTCTTCACCATGACGCGTCTCCTTGCTCGATGTAGGGCAGGAAGTTGACGATCCCCGCCGGTTCGGCCATGACCTTGAACTCGACGAAGCCCTCGCTCTCCCGCCGCTTCAGGACGAGCGAGCGGCGGGCGAGGGAGTCGGTGATCTCGCGGGTCTCCTTGGGGACCCGGATGTAATAGAGCTTGTAGCCGCCGAAGAGGACCTCGCGGAGCCGGCGCAGGAGGTCCGGGACGCCCTCGCCCGTCCGGGCCGAGATGGCGATCGTCCGGGTCTCCCGGTCGGCGTTCCGCCGGAGGAGAAGCATCCGCTCCTCGTCGGGGAGGAGATCGATCTTGTTGAGGATCTTGACGACCGGGACGTCCGCGATACCGAGGTCGGCCAGGATGGCCTCCACGGAGGCCAGCTGGTGCTCCGCCGCCGGCGAGGCGGCGTCGACGACGTGGCAGATGCAGTCGGCTTCGCCGACCTCCTCGAGGGTCGCCCGGAAAGACGTGACCAGCTCGACGGGGAGCTTCTTGATGAAGCCGACGGTGTCGGTCAGGAAGAAGAACGTCCCGTCCGGGAGGGAGACACGGCGAAGCAGGGGGTCCAGGGTGGAGAAGAGATTCGACGACGTGTAGCGCTTCTCTTCGGCCAGCAGGTTGAAAAGAGTGGATTTGCCGGCGCTCGTGTACCCGACGAGGGAGACCGTGGGCACGGGGCTCTCCCGGCGGCTCTCGCGCTGGCTGGAGCGGCGCCTGCCGAGGCCGTCGATGTCCCGCTTGAGCCGGGTGATGCGGTCGGTGATGCGGCGGCGGTCGACTTCGAGCTTCTTCTCGCCGGGGCCGCGCGTGCCGATGCCGGCGCCCTGCTGGGTCAGGCTGAGCCCCTTGCCCCGCAGGCGCGGCAGCTGGTAGCTCAGCTGGGCCAGCTCCACCTGGAGCTTGCCCTCGTTCGTCCGGGCCCGCTGGGCGAAGATGTCGAGGATGAGCTGGGTCCGGTCGACGACCTTGACCTTGATCTCCTCCTCCAAGTTCTGCTGCTGGGAGGCGTTGAGGTTGCGGTCGAAGATGACCATGTCGGCATCGGCTTCGCGGGCCGCGTGGGCGATCTCTTCGACCTTGCCCTCCCCGACGAGCCAGCGGGGATTGAGACGGGGCCGGACCTGGAAGATCCTGCCGGCGACTTCGGCCCCGGCGGCGACGGCCAGCCCGGCGAGCTCCTCGACGGACTCCGCCGCTTCGTTCTTTTCCGCCTTGGTCACGGCCACGTTGACGAGTATTGCGCGTTCCATGGGGTCCCTGGGTCCTATTGTAATTGGTTTCGGAGGTGTTGCTCAAGTCCCGGTCCGTCGTCGGGGGTGAACCAGGCCACCTCGGCCATCTTCCGGAACCAGGTCATCTGCCTTTTGGCGTATTGGCGGGTGTCGGCTTTGGTCAGCGCCACGGCCTCGTCGAGGCCGAGCCCGCCCCGGAGATGCTCAAGGACGTGACGGTAGCCCAGGGCCCGGAAGGGCGGGGCGTCCTCGGGGATGCCCTTCTCGAGGAGACCCCGGACCTCGCCGACGAGGCCCCGGGCGAACATCCTGTCGACCCGGTCCTCGATGCGCCGGACGAGCACGGCCCGCTCGAGACGGAGGCCGATGCGGACGACTTTCCGGCCCGCGACGGGCGACGCGGTCGCCAGGAAGTGCTCGGAGATCGGCCGGCCCGTCGCCGCGTGGACCTCGAGGGCCCGGACGATCCGGACGCGGTCGCGGTCCCTGATCTTCGCCGCGTAGGCCGGGTCCACTTCCTCAAGCCGGCGGAAAAGGGCGTCGAGACCTTTCTCGCGAGCTTCGGCCTCGAGGGCCGCCCGCACGGCCGGATCGCGGCCGGGACCCGGGAAGAGCCCGTCGACGAGGGCCTTGAGGTAGAGCCCGGTGCCCCCGGCGACGATCGGCAGCCGGCCGCGGGCCGAGATATCCTGGGCGGCGGCCAGAGCGTTCCGGACGAAATCGGCCGCGGTGAATTGGACCGTCGGGTCGACGGTGTCGATGAGGTGGTGCGGGACGCCGCGCCGCTCGGCGGGTGCGGGCTTGTCCGTGCCGATGTCGAAGCCGCGGTAGACCTGGATCGAATCGCCGCCGATGACCTCGCCTCCGAACCGAAGGGCCAGATCGACGGCGACGCGGCTCTTGCCGACGGCGGTCGGACCGAGGACGACGACCAGGGCGGGGGCTTCAGGTTCCAATTTCGATCAGGATCCAGACGGCGAGCAGGGACGCGAAGACGAGGAGGGCGAGGAGTTGCCGCCGCTTCACGCGGCCTCCACGATCTTCTCCAGGCTCCGGACGAGCGCGGATTCCTGGTCCGGGCCGAGCGTCTTTCTGACGACCAGGACCTCGGCGGCCAGCACTTCGTCCATGCTCCGGAGCAGGCTCAGGCGGCCCTCGTCGCCGGCGATGTTGGCGCTGACCCTGAGCGGCGACCTGAGTTCGAGGCGGCCGTCGGGTTTGAGCTCCGCGGCCTGGAAGGCCGGATCGAGCCGGGCGCGGATCTCGTCCAGGGCTTTGCCGATGAGGGGGAAGGCCACCGGGCCGACCTCTTTCGAGACATGCTTGAAGACGAACGCGCACTTGGCGTTGAACAGGCCCATGAGCCGGTCCATGCCGGCGAGCGACATTTCGGCGCCGAGCTTGCCCGTTTTCGGCTTGGGGGCGGACGTCCCGGCCAGGCCCAGGAGTATCAGGGCGTAGAGGGCCCGGCGGGTTTCCTCCTCGCCGGCGTCGCTGTCGCCGCAGACCTCAGCCAGGGTCCGCGGCGGGTCGAGGAGGCCGAAGACGTATTTCTCGGTGAGCGACAGCCTGAAGGCGTCCGGCGGGCAGGTAGACAGTCGCCGGACCGTCTCGCCGGGGCCGGGCAGGCCCTTGTCGAGCGCCTCGTCGTCCTTCGTCCCGCGGGCGCTTTCGAGGAGAAGCCCGGGCACGTCGATCGCGTCGACGTAGACGCGTCCCGCGGGTCCGCTCCGGGTATGGAACTCGCGCTCGACGCCGCCGTCGGCAAGGAGCGCGAGGGCCTCGCCGCGGGCATGGGCTTCGAGGAGGCGCCAGAGCCGCTCCGGCGCGAGGACGGAGGTTTCGACGAGGGCCCGGAGCGTGGACCCGTCCGTCCTCTGGGCCTGCTCCTCGACTCCGGTCATGGCGATGAGGTCCGTCTCGCCCGTGGTCAGGAGAAAGCGCAGGAAGTCCTTTTCCTCGAAGGACACGGAGTCGAGGACGAGCGAACCGCGCTCGAACGAGAGGCACTTCGGGACGTTGTCCGCCCGGACGTAGAGAGAGCCGCTCAGCCCCTGCCGCCAGATCTCGGCCAGGACCCTGGCCAGGGGGGCGCGGGAGAATTCGGCGGAGGTGAACCAGTCTTCCATGTCTTTAATGTATCGTCCGGAAGGCGGTAAGTCAATCGAGGCAGGATCGGCTCCGGGGAGGCTACCGGAGGAAGGCCGTGCCGACAAGGCCCATGCCGATGTTGACCAAGGCCTTGAGGAACCACAGCCCGTATGACAGGGCCAGGGCCTTCTTGTGGGTGATCTTCAGGATCGCCGCGAGGCCGAAGGCCAGGACGCCGAACATCCAGAGCTGGAAGATGTCGAGCTGGGCCAGCACGATGTAGAGCGTCGATGTGACCTCCAGGTTCGGGAAGGCCAGGGCCAGGCTGGTCGAGGTCTGCATGAGAGAGCCCCGGGCGAGCGCGAGGACCAAGCGGACGGCGTTCCCGAGGAGCTTGTCGATGAGACTGGCGTGGACGAGGGCGGACAGCGCCTGGACGTACTTCCCCTGGGTCGAGAGGAACCGGCCGAAGATGAGCAGGAACAGGCTCTGGAGCAGGATGGCGACGATGGTATAGAGGGGCGTGATGACGAAGGTCTGCATGATCCGGCTGGTCTGCGACGGATTCTCCGTCCGTTCGATCATCTTGGCATAGGAGTCCTCACCCAGACGCTCTTTGAGCGCCGCGTTGTCCTTCATGAGCGCGAGCTGGTCCCTCTGCATGTAAGGCGCGACGACGAGGTTGAAGGCGATGAGGGCGAGCAGGATGACGACGAGGGTGTCGATCCAGACCGGCTTGGCGGCCAGTCCCTCGAAGGTCGGGCGGGGCTCGAAGAAAACTCCCTGGATGCGCTTGAGGAGGCTCATGGGCTAGGCTCCTTTCCGTTCGTCTTTCTCGATCTGACCGTCGCGGATGTGGATGATGCGTTGGGCCTGGTCGGCGACCTCGCGGTCGTGGGTGACCATGATGATGGTGTTGCCCTGCTCGTGGATCTTGTGGAAGAGGTTGAGGATCTCCCGGCCCGTCGCGCGAATCGAGGTTCCCGGTCGGTTCGTCGGCGAGCAGGAGCGAGGGTTCGTTGACCAGGGCCCGGGCGACCGCCACGCGCTGGCGCTCGCCGCCCGAGAGCTCGGCCGGCTTATGCGTCATCCGGTCCTTCATCTCGACCCGCTCCAGGGCCCGCCGGGCCTTGGCCTCGCGCTCGGCCTTCTTCATGCCCGCATAGATGAGCGGCAGCTCGACGTTGCGGAAGGCCGAAGCCCGGGAGCAGGAGGTTGAAGACCTGGAAGACGAAGCCGATCTCGCGGTTCCGGGTGAAGGCCAGCTCGTCCTCGGACATGGCGCTGACGAGCTTGCCGTTGAGCCGGTAGGTGCCGGAGGTCGGCGTGTCGAGGCAGCCGATGAGGTTCATCAGGGTCGACTTGCCCGAGCCGGACGGGCCCATGATGGCCACGAACTCGCCCCGCTCGACCGTCAGGGTCACGCCCCGCAGGGCCTCGACCTTCTGTTCGTCGAGCTGGTAGACCTGCCAGAGGTCCTCGGCGAGGATGACGGGATCGGCGCCGCTCATGATGTCTTGGCGTCCTTCTTCACGTCCGCCTTGATCAGAACGCCGTCCTTGAGCTCGCGCAGGGAGGCGTAGGGCCCGGTGACGATGTCCTGCCCCTCGTCGAGGCCGGAGACGATCTCGATCAGCATGCCGCCGGCGATACCCTTCGCGACCGGGACGAACTTGACCCGCTCGTTCGCGACGACGTAGACGCCCTCTTCCTCCTTCGCTTCGGCCGGTGCGGTCTTGTCGGCTGCCGGCTTGTCCCTGAGGACGAGGGCGGAGATGGGGACGGCCAGGGCCTGCTTCTTCTCGGCCACGACGATGTCGGCCGAGGCCGACAGTCCGGGCTTGAGCTTGCGGGAGGGGTTGTCCAGGGTGACGACGACCTTGGAAGTCCTTCGATTCCTGGGTCGAGGAGACGCCCGTCGTCGGCTGGATCGCGGAGCTGCCGATCTCGGTGACCTTGCCCGTGAAGACCGTGTCCGGGAAGGCGTCGACGCGGATCTTGGCCGTCTGGTCGAGGGTGACCCCGACGACGTCCGTCTCGTCGACCTCGACCTCGACTTCCATGACCGACAGGTCGGCGATGGTCAGGAGGACCGTGCCCGGGTTGTTCATCGTGCCGATGATGGCCACCTCGCCCTCCTCGACGCGGAGGCTGGTGATGACCCCGTCGATCGGGGAGTTGTAGGTCGTCTTGGTCAGGCTGTCCATCGTGCTCTTGAGGGAGGCTTCGGCCTGCTTGATCTGGAAGCCGATGGCGTTGGCCTGGGCCTGGGCGACGTCGAATTGGGCCTGGGCCGCTTCGAGCTGTTCCTTGGAGATGAGGTCTTCGGCGAAGAGCTTCTGCTGGCGGTCGAGGGCGTTCTTGTCCCTCTGCAGCCGGGCCTCGGACTGGATCATGTCGGCGCGGGCGGCCCGAATGAAGTTCTGGTCGCGGTCGGCATTGGCTTCGTACTGGGTCGAATCGAGCTTGAGCAGGAAATCGCCGGCTTTGACGTCCTGGCCCTCGACGACGCCGATCTTGATGATCCGGCCGGGGACCTGGGCGCTGATGTTGATGTTCTTCTTGGGCTTGATCTCGCCGGAGGCCGAGATGATGGAGGTCAGGTCGTGTTTCTCGACCTTGCCGACGGTCACCTTGACCGTCTTCTCCCGCCGCGACCTGAGGTTGGCCATGACGACCACGCCCAAGGTCAGAAGGACGGCCAGGACGATCAGCAGCTTCTTATGCCGCCTGAAAAACCCAGTTTTTTCGGTCATGGAGATAAGCCTTTCCTCTCGAGAATGCGGTCGTTCGTCTATTATACTACGGAAATCCCGTCGGTTCCGGTTCAGGACGTGGCAGCCGACAGGTGCCACCGAGCCCGAATTGATAAGATAGATGCCCGATGGGCGCCTACGACGATTTCTCCCGGGTCGGCGAGGCCGCCGTCCTCGAGGCCGGCCGGTATCTCCGGGCCAACCTGGGCCGGACGATAGAAGCGTCGTACAAGGGGGCTGTCGACCTGGTCACGCCTTTCGATGTCGGGGCCCAGGAGATCCTGGTCGGCCGCCTGGCGGCCGCCTTTCCCGGGCACGGCTTCCTGGCCGAGGAGGGCCTGTCCCGGACGGGGAGCTCCGATTGCCGCTGGATCATCGACCCGCTCGACGGTACGACCAATTTCGCCCATGCCTTCCCCGTCTTCAGCGTCTCGGCGGCGCTCGAGTGCGCCGGCCGTCTCGTCCTCGGGTTCGTCTACGACCCCATGCGGGAGGAGTTGTTCCGGGCCGAGGCGGCCCGAGGGGCGTTTCTCAATGGGGCGCCCGTTCGCGTCTCCGGCGTCTCCGATCTGGGGAAAAGCCTCTTGGCGACCGGTTTTCCCTACGACGTCAGGATGAATCCGGTCAACAACCTCGACCACTGGGGCCGGTTCATCATCCGGGCCCAGGCCATACGCCGCTGCGGTTCGGCGGCCCTGGATCTCTGCCTATGTCGGCTGCGGCCGCTTCGACGGATTCTGGGAGCTCAAGCTCAAACCGTGGGACGTGGCTGCGGGGGCCCTGATCGTCGCCGAGGCCGGAGGCGGGGTCACCGATTTCGCCGGGGAGCCGTTCGCGCTGACGTCCCCGGGAATAGTGGCTTCGAACGGACTCATCCACCCGGCCATCGTCGAGGTCCTGAGAATAGACCGGCCGGCAGGAGGGAGCGATGAGGGCTAAGACCGGGTTTCGGATCGTTTTCGCCGCCGGGGCCGCGGCTCTCGGTATCGCAGCGCTCACCGCTGCGGGACTCCCGGCCCAGGACCAGCTCCAGGCCGTCCCCGTTCCGCCGCCGCTCGAGATAACGGTCGCCGTACCGGCCGCCGCTGCCTGGGTGGACACGGGGATCGACGTCGAGCCGGGCCAGGAGCTCCGGTTCACGGCATCCGGCCGGATCGACCTCCAGAAGGGCAACCCTGAAGCCTCCTGCGGCCCCGAAGGGATCGATCTCATCACCGTCGAGCAGCCTGTCCCGAACGGCAACCTGGGAGCCCTCGTCGGCAAGGTGGCCCAGCTCGTCGCCCGGCGGATCGACGAGGATTCGGGGATGGAGATCCGCGACGAGATCTTCGTCCTCTTCCTGATCGGCCCGGAAGGCGCCCTGACCGTGCCCTTCAAGGGCCGGCTCTATCTGGGGGTCAACGAGAACGTCCTCCGGGACAACGGGGGGGAATACTCGGTCGTCGTCGTCCGCCGCCCGGTCTGAGCCGGGCGGGCCCTCAGACCGTATCCCCGTTCAGCTTCGCGGCCAGGTGCGCGTCCATGAACTGGGTCGTGTACCGCCCGGCCAGGAAATCCGTGTTGGCCAGGATGTCGAGGTGGAGCGGGATGTTGGTCTTGATGCCGACGATCGTCGTCGTTTCCAGGGCCGCCCTCATCTTGCCGATGGCCAGTTCCCGGCTCGGCGCGTAGGCGATGATCTTGGCTATCAGAGAATCGTAGTCCGGCGGCACGACCCAGCCGCCGTAGGCGGCGGAATCGACGCGGATGCCCTCGCCGCCCGGCAGGACCAGGAAATCGATCTTGCCCGGCGAGGGGGCGAAGGTCACCGGGTCCTCGGCGTTGATGCGGCACTCGATGGCGTGGCCCCGCATCTCGAGCGCGTAGGGGGGGGCGTACTTGTCGCCCGCGGCGATCCGGATCTGGGCTTTGAGGAGGTTGATGCCGTAGACCATCTCCGTGATCGGATGCTCGACCTGGACGCGGGCGTTGGCTTCCATGAAATAGAACTTGTGGTTCTCGTCGACCAGGAACTCGAACGTGCCCAGGCTCTGGTAGCCCACTTCCGAGGCCGCTTCCTCGACTTCCTTGATCATCCGGCGCCGCGTCTTCCAGTCGATGAAGGGCGACGGCGTCTCCTCGATGAGCTTCTGGTAGCGCCGCTGGACGGAGCATTCCCGCTCGCCGAAGGCCGTGACCTTGCCCTGCCGGTCGCCGATGACCTGGATCTCGATGTGCCGGGCCCCGCTGACGTACTTCTCGATGTAGAGCGAGGGATCGCTGAAGGCCGCCTTGGCCTCGCCCTGGGCGATGGGGAACTGCTCATCGAGCTGCGAAGCCGAGCGGCAGATCCGCATGCCCTTGCCCCCGCCTCCGGCGGCGGCCTTGATGATCACCGGGTAGCCGATCTTCGAGGCGATCCTCTTGGCCACCGTCAGATCGTCGATGACCGTGTCGCTGCCGGGCAGGACGGGCAGGCCGGCCTTCCTCATCGTCTGGCGGGCCTTGTTCTTGTCGCCCATGAGCCGGATGATGTCCGGCGGCGGGCCGATGAAGGTCAGGCCCTGGGTCTTGCAGATCTCCGCGAACTTGGCGTTCTCGGCCAGGAAGCCGTAGCCGGGGTGGACGGCGTCGGCCCCGGTGATCTCGGCCGCGCTGAGGAGGTTGGCGACGTTGAGGTAGCTCTCGGAAGCCTTGGCCGGGCCGATGCAGACCCGCTCGTCGGCGAGCAGCGTGTGGAGGGACTGGCGGTCGGCCTCCGAGTAGACGGCGACGCTCTTGATGCCGAGCTCGCGGCAGGACCGGATGATGCGGAGGGCGATCTCTCCGCGGTTGGCGACCAGGATCTTCGATATCATCGGGCCTCAGCTCGAAGGCAGGATGGAGAAGAGCTTCTGCCCGAACTCCACGGGCCTGGCGTTGTCGACGTAGATCTCGACGATCGTCCCGTCGACGTCGGCCTCGATCTCGTTCATCAGCTTCATGGCCTCGATGATGCAGAGCGTCTTGCCCTTCTTGACGACGTCCCCGATGTCGACGAAAGGCGGGGATGTCGGGTCGGGGGCCCGGTAGAACGTCCCGACCATGGGGGACGTGATGAGGTGATGGCCTTTGGCGATCTCGGCCGCCTGGATCCGGGCTTCGGCGGCCGCGGCGGTCTCCGGGGCCGCGCCGGGCGGCGGAGCCGGCAAGGGGGCGGGCCCGGGCGCCGGGGCGGCCTGGTTCCGGGCGATCTTGACCTTGAGGCCCTCGACCTCGAGCTCGAAGACGGCCAGGTTCTTCTCCTCGAGCAGGCCGACGAGCTTGCGGATCTCGTCGTAGTCGATCTTCCCGTTCATGGCGCTTTCCTCCGGTTCGACAGGCTTGCCGTTCTTGTCGCTCATGCCCTTATTCCACCTCCCGGGAGTGACCCTAAGGTATCGGCATCCCCCGCGTTTGTCAAGAAGCGGCTCGCCGACGGTCTCTCCCTCATGGGGCAAGTTCGAAGGCGGAGATTTGACTGAGTGTGCCCCTTCTTTTAAGATGGCCCGAGGGATAAACCGCCATGTTCGACCAGCTGTCCGGACGCCTCGAGAAGATGATGAAGTTCCTCCGGGGCGAGGTCAAGGTCACGGACAAGAACATGGCCGAGGCCTTGAAGATGATGCGCCTGGCCTTCCTCGAGGCCGACGTCAACTACAAGGTGGTCAAGGACTTCGAAGCCCGGATCAAGGCCAAGGCCCTGGGCGAGGAGGTCCTCGGCGGCCTGAATCCCGCCCAGCAGGTCATCAAGATCGTCCACGACGAGCTGGCCGCGATCCTCGGGGGGGCCCAGAAGCCCCTCCAGTTCGCCGGCCGCCCGCCCTCGATCTTCATGCTCGTCGGCCTTCAGGGGAGCGGCAAGACCACGACCTGCGGCAAGCTGGCCCGCTGGGTCTCCGGCGATCGGCAAGAACCCCCTGCTCGTCTCCTTCGACCTCAAGCGGCCGGCCGCCCAGGACCAGCTCAGGACGATCGCCGCCTCCGTCGGCGCTCCCTTCTACGAGATGACGTCCGCCCGGATGGCGTCCCCGCAGGAGGCCCTCAAGGAGCTCCGGACCTACACGTCCAACCGGGCCTTCGATCCCCTCATCGTCGACACCGCCGGGCGGCTCCACGTCGACGACGAGCTCATGGACGAGCTGCGCCTCGTCCGGGACATCCTCGCCCCGGTCGAGGTGATCTACGTCGGCGACGCCATGACCGGGCAGGACGCCGTGCGCAGCGCCCAGGCCTTCGAGGAGAGGATCGGTCTGACCGCGGTCATCCTGACCAAGCTCGACGGCGACGCCCGGGGCGGGGCGGCCCTGTCCATCGTCTCGGTGACCGGCCGGCCCATCAAGTTCATCGGCGTCGGCGAGAAGCGCGACAAGCTCGAGGTCTTCCACCCCGAGCGCATGGCTTCGCGGATCCTGGGCATGGGCGACATCCTCTCGCTCGTCGAGAAGGCCCAGGGGGAGGCCGACGTCGCCGAGGCCGAGGAGCTGGCCCGCAAGCTCCGCAAGCAGGAGTTCACCCTCGAGGATTTCAAGAAGCAGATCGGCCAGATGAAGAAGATGGGCTCGATGTCCGACCTCCTCGGCCACCTGCCCCAGGTCGGTCCCTTCAAGAACCTGGCCAAGGCCCAGGTCGACGAGCGCAAGGTCGTCCACTTCGAGGCCATCATCGACTCCATGACCCCGGCGGAGCGGGCCGACCCGAGGATCCTCAACGGCAGCCGCCGGGCCCGCATCGCCCGGGGCAGCGGCCGGCCGGTCCACGAGATCAACCAGCTGGTGAAGCAGTTCCTGGAGATGCGGAAGATGATGAAGAGCTCGTCGGTCCGCAAGCTCCTCGGCGGCCTTAAATAAGGATCTTCTCCCGATTCCGGGATGTCCCTCTCTACGGCTTTCCTTCGAGGACGTGGTCCACGCACTCGAGCCAGAACGCGGCGTAGTCTTCCCAGTAGACGAAGTTGAGGCCCCAGTGCGGGGCGGGGTCGGACATGAAGGCCAGGACGCGGCCGCGGCCGCACGTGCGGACGGCCAGGAGCGGGTCTCCCGTGTCCCGGACCTCGAGCAGGACGCGTCCTTCGGGGATCGGCATGGTCTTGTTGTAGCCCAGGAGAGGCGGCATCGTTCTCAGGTTGATGGACTTGAAGAACCGCTCGCCGGCCGCGGTCAGCTCGGCGTCGAATCCCTCCGTGCTCTCGACCAGGTCCTCGTGATCGAGGCAGCGGACGGGGAGGATCTCGCGGAGGCGGGTCCGGCCCCAGCCGCCCTTGCCCAGCTCGCCGGTGAAGGAATACCAGCCGCCGAGGAACATGGCCGCCTTGCCCTCCTTGACGGCTTCGACGGTCAGCCGGATCCGGTCCGGATAGGTCAGGACGGCCTGGCCGAATTTCTCCCGGTCGAAGAAGCTCGGGGCCAGCTGGAAGAGCTTGGCGTCGACGTCGCTGAAGACGATGACGTCGTGTTCGGCCAGGATCCTCTCGTAGTCCCCCGGCCCGAGCTTGTTGTAGAAATCCCAGGCCGGGACGGACTCGACCTCGTGCTTGCCGGTCGATTCCAGGGCCTCCTTCAGCCACTTGCCGTAATTGAAGATGTCCAGGCCCTTGGGCGAGTGGTAGAAGGGGGTTTCGGCGAACACGGGTCCCGTCAGGACGGCCCAGTCGCCCACGTAATAGATCTTGGCCATGACCTTGTCTCCTTCCGCGGGGATAGGATAACAAAGAACAGGGGCGAGCGGAAGGGCTTTCCGGGGGGGTGTCCTCTTCCGGGGACATCCCCCTGATTTCCTGTTGACTTGCCCCTCGAAATCCGCTATTATTTTCGAGCAAAATACCTCTATCGCGGAAGTGAAACCACAATGATGACCATGCGCTTGCAGAGATTCGGCACGAAGAAAAAGCCCACCTACCGGATCGTGGTGATGGAGGCGAAGACCGCCCGCCAGAGCCAGGCCCTGGACACGCTGGGCACCTACACGCCCCTCAACGACCCGGCCGGAGTCAAGATCGACCTCGAGAAGGCCAAGCAGTGGATCGCCAAGGGCGTCCGCCCGTCGGCGACCGTTCAATCCCTCTTGGACAGGGTCTCCAAGTCCGCGAAACCCGCTTCGAGCGCGAAATCCTAAAGGAGGTCAGCGTGAAAGAACTCGTCGAGCTCATCGCCAAAGCGCTTGTGGACCAGCCGGACAAGGTGGTCGTGACCCAGCTCGAAGGCGAGCAGACGACGGTCCTCGAACTCAAGGTCGCCCCTGAAGACCTCGGCAAGGTGATCGGGAAACAGGGCCGGACGGCGCGCGCGATCCGTATCCTCCTCGGCGCCGGGGGCATGAAGCTCAAGAGGCGCTACAACCTCGAGATCATTGAAAAAGGCTGACCTCGTCGCCCTCGGCAAGGTCGTCCGGAGCCAGGGACGCGACGGGCGCGTCAAGCTCAAGCTCAACGCAAAGGGACCCACCGGATTCGAGGGAGTCACGGTCTATATCCGGCGCCCCGGCGGGCTCGAGGCTTACGATGTGGAATCGCTCGACCTCGACCGGAACTCGTACTTTCTGAAGCTCAAGGGCATCGACACGCTGGCCGCGGCGGACGCACTGGCCGGTTCGGAGATCCTGGCCTCCGGGGCCGATTTCAAGCGGCCCGGCGAGGACCGGTTTTACGACTTCGAGGTCATCGGCTGCCGGGTGGTCACCCGGGACGGGGCCGGGATCGGCGACGTCGCGGCCCTGCTCGATGCGGGGAGCCAGACGCTTCTCGTCGTGAGACGGGGGGCGGAGGACGTGTACGTCCCCTTCAGCGAGCCGATCCTCGTGAAGGTCGATATCGAAGCTCGGGAGATCGTGATCGATCCCCCGGACGGACTTTTGGAGTTGAATGAGATTTGATATAATCACGATCTTCCCCGAGATGTTCGCCGGAGTTTTTTCGGGGGGGGTCGTCAAGAAGGCCCTGGACAAGGAGGTCGTCCGGATCGCCGTGCACGACCTGAGGGACTTCACCACGGACAAACACCGGCAGGTCGACGACCGGCCCTTCGGGGGCCTGGAAGGAATGGTCTTGAAGCCCGAGCCGATCTTTCGCGCCGTCGAGGCCGTTCGCGGCCCCGGGCGGAGCAAGGTCTTCCTGCTCTCGCCTCAGGGCCGGCCTCTCGACGCCGGGATGGCCCGCGCGCTCGCGGCGGAGGAACAGGTGATCCTCATCTGCGGCCGCTACGAGGGCGTGGACGAGCGCGTCGTCGAGCACTTGGCCGACGGCGAGATCTCGATCGGCGACTACGTCCTGTCGGGCGGGGAGCTGGCCGCGGCGGTCGTCGTCGACGCGGCGGCCCGGTTCGTGCCCGGCGTCGTCGGCAAGGAAGGATCGGTGAAGAACGATTCCTTCGCCGCGGGGACGCTCGATTGCCCCCAGTACACGCGGCCGCGCGAGTTCCGGGGCTTCAAGGTGCCGCCCGTGCTCTTCTCGGGCGATCACCGGCGGATCGAGCGCTGGCGGAGGAAGAAGGCTTTGGAAAAGACGGCCCGGCAGAGGCCGGACCTGATCAGGAATATCGCGCTGTCCCCGGAGGACCGGCGTCTTCTGGAGGAAATCTCGGAGGAAAGGAAGGACGAATGAACCTGGTCAACGCTGTTGAGGATAAACATCTCAGGAAGGACCTCGCGGATTTCAACGTCGGCGACACGGTCAAGGTCCACTACATCATCCGGGAGGGCGACAAGGAACGCGTCCAGATCTTCCGGGGCGACGTCATCGCCAAGCGGGGCGGCAGCGTGAAGGCCACCTTCACCGTCCGCAAGGTCTCGTTCGGCGTCGGCGTCGAGCGCGTCTTCCCCCGCCACTCCAAGATGATCAAGACGATCGAGGTCGTGCGCAAGGCCAGCGTCCGCAGGGCCAAGCTCTACTACCTCCGCGACCTCAAGGGCAAGGCTGCCCGCCTCAAAGAAGACCAGGGCTGACCTGGCGCTTCACTGCAAAAACGCCGGTTCTTGCGCTTGTTCGCAGTCTCCGAGACAGCACCCTTGACGCCTGCATCTGCAGCCGCCTCGGCCTGTGAAGCATCCAGGCTAGAGCCGTGGCCACCCTCAGGCTCGAAAAGGAGCTTTACCGGGGTGGCGCCCGGCTCGTCGCCGGGATCGACGAGGTCGGCCGCGGCTCGTTGTTCGGGCCGGTCGTGGCTGCCGCGGTCATCCTGCCCGAAGGGTGGATCTCAGGCCGTCCGCCGGCCTGGGCCGGCGCCGTCAACGACTCCAAGCTCCTGACGCCCCCCCGGCGCGAGGAGCTCGCCGCCGCCCTCCTGGGGGAGGTCCGGGCGGTGGGCCTGGGCCTGGCCTCCGCGACCGAGATCGACGCCCTGAACATCTACCAAGCCACCCGGCTGGCGATGCTCCGGGCCGTCGAGAGCCTGCCCGAAGCCCCCGAAGTCCTCCTGGTTGACGGGTTCCCGATAAAAGATGTAAAGTACCGCCAGATGGGGATCCCGCAGGGCGACCGGAAATCCCGGTCGATCGCCGCGGCCTCCATCGTGGCCAAGGTCTTCCGCGACGGGCTGATGGGATTTTTCGACGCCCTCTACGAAGGCTACGGGCTGGCCAGGAACAAGGGCTACGGCACGGAAGAACACATCCGGGCTCTGAGGGAGCGGGGGCCGACGGGCCTCCATCGGACCTCCTTCAAGCTCGGCTGAGGACGGGACGCCATGAGCGCACGGGCCGACCGGGTCAAGGTCATCGAGCAGGCCGAGAAGTACGTCCGCGGCGGCCGGGTCCGGGAAGCCATCGCCGAGTACGAGAAGCTCGCGCTCGCCGATCCGCAGGACGTCGGGACGCTCAACATCATCGGCGACCTCTACATCCGGGTCGGCCAGAACGACAAGGCCGTCCATTTCTTCCTCAAGGTCGCCGACGAGTACGAGCGGCGGGGGCTCTACTCCCAGGCCCTGGCCATCTGCAAGAAGATCCACCGGCTCTACCCCGACAACCCGGACTACGCGCTCAAGCTGGCCGACCTCTACGCCCAGCAGGGCTTCGCCGCGGAGGCCAAGGCCGTTTACGCGGCCGTCGCCGGACTGATCTCCGGGGCGGGCAAGGCCGAAGAGGCCGCCGCGATCTACGAGAAGATCGTCAAGATCGACCGGGAGGACCACGACGCGCGGAAGGCCCTGGCCGGCCTCTGCCGGGCCCTCGGCAACATCGACGCGGCCCTCGAACACCTGAACGCCAGCGCCGACGTCCGCGTCGAGAAAGGCCAGTTCGAGGCAGCCGAGGCGGTCCTCCGCGAGGCCCTGACCGTCCGGCCCGGGGACGTCCGCACCCTGGCCGGCCTGGTCGAGGTCTTCAAGAAACAGGGGCAGCCCGGCCGGGCCATCGCGCTCCTGGAGGGGGAGGTGGCCGCGGCCCCCGACAGCGTCCAGCTCCTCAACATCCTCGGCAACATCCACTTCGAGGCCGGGGAGACGAAAAAGGCGGAGGAGATCTTCACCCGGATCGTCACCGGCCACCCCCTCAACGTCAACGCCCGCATCAAGCTCGGACGGATCCAGATCCTCAAGGACAAGCTCGACCAGGCCTACGAGCTCTTCGAGCCCCTGATCAACAACCTGGTCAAGAAGCACAAGGACGAGAAGGCCATCGGCCTGCTCGGGCTCATCCTGGAGAGCCAGAAACCCCACCTGCCGGCGTTGGAACGCCTGGCCCTCATCTACCGGTCGAACAAAGAGGTCAAGAAACTCGAAGTGGTGGACCGGGCCATCATCGACGAGCTGCGCAAGATCGGCGAGAAGGAGCGGATGGTCGGGATCTACAACGAGCTCGTCGAGCTGCGGCCCGACGACGCCGACCTCGTCCGCGAGGCCCAGGCCCTGCGTAAAGAGATGGGCCTCGTCGTCGAAGAGGTCCGGGACGAGACGCCCGGGCTCTCGGACAAGGACCGCGAGGCGATCCGCGAGGTCATGGACCAGGCCGACCTGTACCTCCAGCAGGGCCTCGTCCGGATCGCCCGCCGGCTCCTCGAGAACCTGCGTTTCCGCTACCCCGAGGACCCCCAGATCGTGAGGAAGATCGCCGTCATCGACGAGGTCCGGACGCATATGGACGAGGACGAGATCCGCCGCCGCGTCGAGAAGACCACCATCCTCGAAGCGCAGATCAGGGAGAAGGCGACCGGAAAAAAGGCGGAGGACAAGAAAGCCGTCGAGAAGGCCGCGGCCAGGCCGGCCGAAGCGGTCAAGGTCGAGGAGAAGGGGCCCGCGCCGGCCGCACCCGAACCGAGAAAGCCGGCCAGCCCCTTCAAGAACGACGTCCTCGAAGGCGAGAAGGTCAGCACCGCCGACATCTTCGCCGAGACGGACATCATCCCCTTCGTCAGCGAGAGCTCCGTCGCGCGGACATACTACGACCTGGCGCGGGCGGCGGCCGAGGAGGTGCGCTGGATCGCCGCGATCCGGGACCGCCAGCTCCGGGGCGACGCCTCGCCGCTCGAACGGGAGCTCACGGGGATCGTCGCCGATTTCCGCAAGGACCTCAAAGCTCGGGGAGGCGCCCCGGATGCCGAGACCCATTACCAGCTCGGACTGGCCTTCATGAGCCAGGGCCTGACCGTCGAAGCAGTCGAGGAGCTGACCCGCGCGGCCGAGGACAAGAAGCTGGCTGTCGAGAGCTACACCCTCATCAGCCAGTGCTTCCGGCAGAAGCGGAATTTCGACGAGGCCGCGAAATGGATGAAGACGGCCATGGCCGAGACCCAATCGGGCACCGATCCGTATTTCGCCCTCGTCTACGAGCTCGCGGAGATCTTGGCGGCGTCCGACGACCGGGCCGGCGCCGCGGCGCTTTACCGCGAGATCCGCGACTGGAATTCCGGCTTCCGGAACGCCGCCGCCCGGCTCGAGAGCCTCGAAGAGCTTTAAAAGCCGAGGATCAATCCCGTCCCCACCCGCAGGTGTTCCCCGTAAAGCCCCCGGAAGGCGTACGTCGCTTCGGCCGTCACCCGGACGTTCCGCCGGAGGAGATAGCCGACGTGGGCCGTGGCTGCGGAGTAGCGCAGGTCGAGCTGGTCGGAATCCACCCAGTTGAAGAGCCCGGCCCCGTACCAGCGGCTGTCGTCCCCCTTGGGCAGGTAGACGAGTTCGGCGAAGGCGCCGCGGGTCATGACCTTCTCGATGGGCAGGATGGTGGCGAAGTAGGGATTGGTGTCGCGCCGCTCGACGTACTGGAAGTTGAGCTCGAAGGGCTTGACCGAGAGCGTCGCGTCGCCGCCGAACATCGTGACCGCGTTGACGGTCTCGTCGGGCCTCTCCTTGCCCAGGAAGCCGAAGGCGCCGACGCGGAAAGCCGGGGCCACCTCCTGGGAGACGCGGAGGAGGACGTTCTTGTAGGGGTCGTCGTCGAAGCCGCGGAAGACGTTGGCCTCGCCGATGCCCGTGCCGTTGAGGACCTCGAAGGTGACGTCGGTGCCGGTCGGGAAGCCGTAGGTCAGCATGACGCCGCGGTCGTAGGTCAGGTTGAGCCGGGAGTCGCCGGGCGTCACCCGGTAGATCTGGTAGTCCTCGAAGGTCAGGCGGACCTCGCGCTTGAACAGCGGGTCGGAAACCTGGAACTGGCCGACGTAGAGGTCGAGGTCGGAGCCGAAGAGCTCGTTGAACATGACGAAGGCGTCCTCGATGCCGGCGACCTCGCCCCGCTCGCTGAAGAAGAAGTAGAAGTAGTAGGAGATGTTCTTGGCGATCGCCCCGCCCGAGAGGAACTTCAGGAGGTAGGGCGCGAGGAAATCGCGTCTGGCGGACGTTGGCGTTGTTCCAGGCCAGGAAGCCCTCGAGGCGCAGGGCGATGGGGACGTTCGCGGAGAAGCGACAGGGTCGCGTCCCCGGTGTCGATGGTGTCGCGCGGCGTCTCCTTGTCCTTGATGACGAACCCGTTCGCGGCGAACTCCTCGCCGTAGGGCTTGAGCTTGGGGAACGGCGCGTGGCAGGTCTTGCAGGACATGCTGTACTTGCGGGCGAAGGCGGGCATGGCCTGGAGACTGCCGAGCGGCAGACCGCGGCGAGCAGGACGGCGGCGAAGGCGGTGCGCAGGATGTTCTTCATGGGAGGCGATCCTTTCTCAGGGGCGTCAGTCGACGACCGTGACCGTCGTCGCATGCCGGTTGACCTCGACGACCTCGGCTTCGTCCGGCGGGACGCCGAGGAAATCGGCGACGGGCTTGACCAGCTTCTGGTAGTTGAGGACGGCCGTGACCGTGAGCTCGCCGAGGGCGACGTCCGTCGGGCAGCCGTGAAGGTGCACGTCTCGAGCTTGGTCTCGCGCGGCCCGAGCCGGTAGTCCGACCCCTGGGACTTCGTGTTCCACTGCTGGATGGTCATGCGGCCCTGGGGATCGAAGTAGGGCATGCGGAAGATGCGGTCGCCGACGGGGATGCCGTCCCGCTGGAGCGCCCTTGAAGTCGGGATCGTTCAGGGCGATGCCCATGTCCTGGTAGGCGAGCGTGTCGGCGCCGATCGTGTATTCCTCGCCGGCGAAGCCCTTCTTGTCGACGGGCAGATGATAGACGTTGCCCTTGCTGTCCATGGCCTCGACGTGCATCCAGACGATGCGGTCCTCGACCGAGCCGGTGGGGAACTTGTGGCCCGGTCTTCTGGTTGAAGAGGGCGACGGTGAACTTGACCGGTTCGCCGGGCACCGCCTCGCGGACGTCGGGGTGGATGCGGAGCTCGATCGTGCCCTGGACCTTGCCCGTGTCGTGGGCGCCGTGGAAGAGGTGCTGGCGCGACGTCGGGGTAGGCGTTGCCCATGGCCGCCGACTTGCCCGGGGCGTAGGTCATGTGGCAGTCCTGGCACTTGACGCCCTGCTTGGCGTAGGGGCCTTCCTTCCACTCGAGGTGGGTCGACTTGACCCAGACGCCGTAGGGGCTCATCTCGTTGTGGCAGGTGCCGCAGAATTCGGCCGTGCCGAGGAAGTCCGACTTGGCCAGGTCGTGCTCCGGCGAGTTCTTGCCCTCGCGGGGGCCGTACTTGGTCTTGCCCGGCGTCGGAGACGAAGTTGAAGTTGTAGGGCGTGTCGCCCGCGAAGCCGGTCGACCGTGTGGCAGACCTCGCAGGAGACGGACTCGTTGGCCCGGCTGTTCTTGGACGGGCAGGGGCGGCGGCACGTCGCCGGCGAGAAAGGCGATCGGGCGCGTGGCAGCCGTTGCAGCCGGCCTTGACCCCGGCGACGACGCTGTCCTTCTCGGCGTGGGGCACGGCCAGCTTGAAGTACTCGATCTCGTCCCAGTGGTGGGTGTAGGCCTGGGACATCATGGCCTGCTGCCACTGCCGGTAGATGTCGACGTGGCAGGACGTGCCGCAGAACTGCGGCGTTTGGTAGTCGTCGTACTTGCGCGTCCCGAGCGCGGCGTCGCCGGCCTTGGGGGCCTGAGCCGCGGCGAGGGCCAGGAAAAAAACGGCGGCGAAAACGAGAACGACGGGCATGGCGGATCGTCTCACGGGGCCTCCTCTCCGGGGTCTCTTTGGTCCGGGCTTATTCTACCAAAACGGCTAATGCGGTCAATGTTCGGGGTCGGACCTCAGGATGCCATTGAAAATAAATAATATAAGTATCAAAAGTGCGCAATTCAGAGGCGATTATTGATGTTTTGATGGCCAAAAATGAAAAAAGGCGATCGAGAAGAAAAGGGCCGGTGGCAGGGCTTGAAATAGAACGGGGACACATCCCTCGGAGCTCGGGACTGCTCTGAGCAGCCAGACCCGAGGGACGTGTCCCCGATCGAAGGCCGGAGGGAAATCCCTAATCGACGATCTTAGCGGAGATGATGAGGATGAGGCCCTTGTCGCCGCCGTCGAGCTTGCTGACGCCGACGACGGTCCTATCGCCGGACTTGATGTTGAGCGTGCTCTCGATCAAGGTGGCGACATTGGCGATGGGCCTTCCTCGGCCGAAAAACCGAGCTGTTCGATGCGGACTCAACCGGACCTCGGTCTTGATGATCGGCATCTTGGCGTCCCCGGCGACATCCGGCTTGAGGATGAGCTCGAATTCGGCCTTACGGGCCGAACTTGACCGCCGCACTCTCCCTGTTGATGGTACGCACCAGCGTGACATCGAGAAGCGTGTAGCCCTTGAAACGGAGGAGCTTGCGGAGCTCCTTGACGATGGGGTCGGATTGGAGCTCGGCGTCGGTCGCGGCGTCGGCCTCGGAGCCGAGGACGAGCTGGACCGTGTAGAGGACGTCGGCCGGCTTGACGTCGATCTCGCGGATGGCGGCCAGGATCTTCTCGACGTTCTCGGGCGTGTCGCTGACCGAAAGGACCGACGGCAGGTTGGGATTGAACTGGATGTGCCCCTCGCGGCTGGTGTAGGCATAGAGCAGGTTCTGGATGTCCTGGGCCCGGACGTACTTGAGCTTTACGATCTCCTTGCGGAGGTTCTTAACTTCGTCTTTTTGGGCCTGCGCCGGCGTCACGGCCGGGTCCTCGGCGAAAGCCGGAGCGACGACGGTCAGGGTGATAGCCAGAGCGAGCAGGGCGATCATCGTTCTTTTCATTCCTGTTCTCCTTTGTAATCGAAATTCTTGTCGAGGAACCAGACGACCTGGAGCCCCGTTTCCTGCGAGACCATGGTCATGGCCACGACGTCCTGTTCCCGGGCCGCGGCCGCCGGTTCGTCTGTCCGGCCGCCGGCTCCAGAGCGACCCTCCGGGCGGGGGACCGGACCCCGGACGAGCACGCCGAGGACCACGAGCCCGACGAGGACTCCCGCGGCGGAAGCCGCGGCCCAGCCCGGCCAGGCGACGCGCGCGCCGGCGCTTCTTTCCGCCTTCCGCGATCCCGGTGTTTGCCCGGTTGCCCGGACCATCAGGGCCTTCCACTCTCCTCGCTCCAGTCCGGGACGGCCTCTTCCTTGGCCGCCGCCTTGATCCGGGCCAGGGCTTCCCGGAGCTCTTCGAGCTCGCGGCGGCAAGCCGGGCAGGCGTCGATGTGCGACCGGACCGCCCGCGTCCGGCGCGGCCCGAGGTCGTCCCCGGCGAAGAGGGGTATGAGCTTGCTGACTTTGCGGCACGTCATCGTCCTTCCTCCAAGTGGGGAAAATCGCGGCGGAGGACTTCGCGCAGCTTCCTCCGAGCCGCGGACAGATGGACCCGGACAGCGATCGCCGAACACCCGAGCGTCCGGGCCGTCTCCCGGACGTCGAGCTCCTCGAGGTCCCGGAGCACCAGGACTTCGCGCTCCCGTGGACTGAGAACGGCGAGCGAGCGCAGGATGTCCGAACGGATCTCCTGCCTCTCCCGCCCGGCTTCGGGGCCGCCGGCCGCCGACCCGGTCGTCGCGGCCGACCCGGTCGTCGCGGAAGGCGATCGACCGACGAGGCTTTCGAAGGCCGCCGTCTCCCGGGCCCTTTTCCGGTAACGGTCCCGGGCCTCGTTCGCGGCGATCTGGAAGAGCCAGTTCCGGAAGCTCCGGGAGGCATCGTAGCCGGCGAGGGAGCGGAAGGCCCTGAGGAGCGCTTCCTGGGCGACTTCCCGGGCGTCCTCGGCGTTTCGGGTCAGCCGCCAGGCCAGGGCCAGCAAGGGCTGCCGGTACGGGCTGACCAGAGGTTCGAACGCATCGGTGCGGCCGGCGAGGACCATGGCGACGAGCTCCTTTTCCGTCTCGTTCATTCGCATGGTTCTACCCCGGCCGGGGGGAAAACGTTAAGGCGGGACGAGCGCTTTTCGCCTATTCTCTGGTGCCGACGATGATGAGGTTGTCGGTATCGACGAAACAGGTGCCGTTCTGGAAGGTCATGTCGTAGGCCGCCTTGACCTTGTCCGGAGCGTTGCGGTGCATGTTCAGGATGAGCGTCTGTTTGGCCTTGTGGAGGCCGGAGTTGACCAGCCAGTTGTTGATGTTGAAGCGCTTCATCTTGTATTTGTATGCCCGGACGTCCTGGAAGCCGTTCTTGGTGAAGTGGCGGACGAGGAGGGTCTTGGTGAAGGTCCGCCGGGTCTCCTTGTGCTTGAACATCTCCGTGTACCAGTCGATGACCTCGGGGTCCTCGCTCGGCGGCACGCCCTCGGCGATGATGAGCTGGCCCCGGCTCTTGAGGAGGTCGTAGCAGCGCAGGAAGGCCCGGTCGAGGTTGTCGAGGATGTGGTGGAAGACCATGCGGCCGACGATCTTGTCGAACATGTGGTTCTGGAACAGGCATTCGTTGAGGTCCCATTTGACCATCGAGATGCCGTCCCACTTGCCCCGCTTGAGCATGGAATCGGAGAAATCCATGCCGACGACGTGGCGGACGTGAGGCCGGATCGAGCGGGCCATGGCCCCGGTCCCCGTGCCGACGTCGAGGACGAGATCGTTGCGGGAGAACTTGGCGACCTCGATGATCCTCTCGATGTAGCCGGCGTCCTTGGTCCAGTAGAGCCGGTCGTAGTTCTTGGCCCGGATGTTCCAGAAGTGCTTGTCGGGCATCGTATCGTCCCCGGCTCAGTCGCCGACGTGGACGAGGTCCTTGACCTTGCGGAAGACCGCCAGGACCTTGTCGACCTGCTCGTCGGTGTGGGTGGCCATGTAGCTCGTCCGCAGGCACGAGAACTCGGGCGTGACGGAGGGCGGCAGGGCGAGGTTGGTGTAGATGCCGGCCTCGAAGAAGACCTTCCAGGCCTGCAGGGCCTTCATCATGTCGCCGATGACGATGGGGATGATGGGCGTCTCGGACTCGCCGAGGTTGTAGCCCATGGCCCTGAGCTCGGTCCGGACGCGCGCGCCGATCTGGTTGACCCGCTCGACCCGCTCGGGCTCCTGCTCGAGGACGTCCAGGCAGGCCAGCACCGTGGCCACGTTGGACGGCGGCAGGCTGGCGCTGAACATGAACGGGCGGGCGAACATCTGGATGAAGTGGACGGCTTCCTTGGGACCGGCGATGAAGCCGCCGACCGAGGCCAGGGACTTGCTGAACGTGCCCATGACCAGGTCGACGTCCTTCTGCAGGCCGAAGTGCCAGCCTGTGCCGCGCCCGCCGCCGAGGACGCCGATGGCGTGGGCGTCGTCGGACATGAACCGGGCGCCGTACGTCTTGCAGAGGGGGATGATCTCGGGCAGCTTGGCGATGTCGCCGCCCATGCTGAAGACGCCGTCGACGATGACGAGCTTGGCCGGGGCGGCGGGCAGCGACTTCAGGACGGCCTCGAGGTCGGCCATGTCGTTGTGCTTGTAAGTGCGGATCTGGACGTTCTTGAGGGCCTTGGCCATGCGGACGCCGTCGATGATGCTGGCGTGGACCTCTTTGTCGGTGACGATGATGTCGTCCTTGTCCATGATGGCCGGGATGGTGCCCAGGTTGACCTGGAAACCGGTGCTGAAGACGAGGGCGGCCTCCATCCCGACGTACTTGGCCAGGCGCGCTTCGAGCTCGAGGTGGAGGTCGAGAGTGCCGTTGAGGAAGCGGGAGCCGGTGCAGCTCGTTCCGTACTTCCGGATGGCCTCGATCGCCGCCTCCTTGACCTTGGGGTGATTGGTCAGCCCGACGTAGTTGTTCGAGCCGATCATGATGTACTTTTTGCCCTGGATGTAGACCTCGGTCCCCTCGGCGTGCTCGATGGGGATGAAGTAGGGGAAGAGCCCCATGGCCTGGGCGGCGCGAGGGGTGATCGGATAGCCGTATCGAAGGCCGCCCGCGGGATCGTCGTAGAAGGCCTTGCATTTCTCGAAGAGGTCCATTTTCACGTCCTTGGGAAGGGTTTCAGCCCCCAAGTATAGAATTCCGGGCCCGATAAGTCAATTTCAGCGCCGGAACGGGCGGGTCAGACAGGTCGGGCCGCCGGAGCCCTTGACGGAGATCTCAGTCCCCTCGTACGTCAGGACCTCGATCCCGGCCTTTTCCAGGACCCCGGCCGTCCGGGGGTTTCCGGCGATAGCCAGGCACCGGCCCGGGCCCAGCGCGAGGACGTTCGTGGCCATCGTCGGATACTCCGCATCGGGCACCTCGAGGAGCTCGAAGCCCGCCGCGAGCAGGCGCTTGCGGAAGGGGACCGGGAGGAGACGGGAATAGACCAGGAGCTTCCTCTCGGCGACCGGGCTGAGCATGGACATCAGGTGCAGCACGTCGCCGGGCCCGTCCCAATGGGGCAAGGGAACCTCGACGACCTCGCACCCGTCCGCCGCGACGATCTCGCGGAACTGGCGGATGCCCTCGGCGTCGGTCCGGTAGCCGTGACCGATCGCCGCGGTCCGCGCGTCGAGCCAGACGACGTCGCCGCCCTCGAGCGTGCCGGGTTCGCGGATCTCTCCGACGACCGGCCAGCCGGCCCGGCCGCAGAACTCCCGGACCGCGCCCGGTTCGCCCCGCCGGAGCTCTTTGCCCATCCGGCAGAGGACGACCCCCCTCGGCGCGATACAGGCCGCGTCCCGAACGTAGATGGAGTCGAGCCCCGTTCCCTCTGAAATGGGGAGGAAACGAATATCCGGCACGGACCGTCGCAGGATCCCGACGAAGGCCTCGTATTCGTCGCAGGCCCTGGCCAGGTCCGGCTCCTCCGTGTAGCGCAGGGCCGGCCATTGCCTGCGGATATTCTCCCGGTCGCGCCACGCCTCCCGGGGGTGCTTGAGGAGGAGGCTTCCGATCGGCTCGACTTCGGACGGAACGAATGGGACCATGGCGGCATATTACCGCCGCGGCGGGAAAAGGACAAGACTCTGGATTTTCTTTCCAGGATAGGGTAAAATCCCCAAATCTACAGTTAGGAGGAAAAATGAAAACAATCGTCCGCGTCTCTCTCGTCCTGGCCTTGGCCGCCGTCCTCACGACGGGTCTCTTCGCCAACGGCCTCAACCTGAACGGCTTCGGCGCCCGGGCTACGGCCATGGGCGGGGCCTATGTCAGCTTGGCCAACGACGTCACGGCGGTCTTCTGGAATCCCGCCGGACTGGCGCTGATCAAGCAGCCGACCTTCGGCCTCGCCGGCGACGTGCTTATCCCCACGTCCACCTACGGCCTCGGCGAGTTCGAGATGGAGACCAACAAGAAGTATTACCCGGCCGGCCTCCTGGGCTATTTCCAGCCTGTCGGGGACCGGATCGTCGTCGGCGTCGGCGTCTACACCGTTTCGGGCCTCGGGACGAGCTGGAATAATCCCGGCGTCGAAGCGGCCTTGCTCGGCGCGATGGGCCTTCCCCCGGCCTACTTGACCCCCGCGGGGATCGAAGCGTACAAATGGGAGAGTTTCGTCGCCTCGATCAGCCTGTCACCCTCGATCGCCATCCGGATCACCGACCAGATCCTGTTCGGCGCCACGCTCAACGTCAACTACGGTTTCTTCAAGATGGACCGCTGGGCCGGCGTCATGGACCTCACAGCGCCGGACATCTACTTCAATCCCGGCCAGCAGACCCTGGACGTCAAGGGCTGGGGTTTCGGGGCCACGTTCGGCCTCATGATCAAGCCTGCCGATTGGATCAGCTTCGGCGCCACCTATCGGACTGCGTCCAAGATGAAGATGTCCGGGACGACGGAGATGGAGAACCTCGGTGTCCTCGGGCTCGAGACCGAGTCGCCCACGGACATGGAAGTCGTCAGCCCCATGTGGCTGGCCGGCGGCATCTCGATCAAGCCCGTCCCGGAGCTGACCCTCAGCTTCGACGCTCACTATACCAATTGGAAGAAGCTCGATACGATCGGGCTGACCTTCGGCGACCCCTACTGGGCCGTGGCCCTGGCCGGTTCGCAGCTTGAGCTGGACTGGGACAACGCCGTCCAACTCCGCGCCGGCGCGGAATACGCGTTCGGCAATTTCGCCGTTCGCGCCGGCTACTATCATGATCCCGCTCCCGCCCCCGCCGAGACGCTCAACATCCTCATCCCCGGCTTCACCTACGACAGCTTCGCCGGCGGCTTCGGCTACAAGACGGGGGGCCTGACGATCGACTTTGCCTTCGAGTACCTCAAGGGCAAGGAGAGGATCGTGATGTCGGGAGCCATGCCCGGCGTCTACAACATGAACATCCTCGTCCCGGTCGTCGGCATCAGCTACGCCTTCTAGAACGGAACGCCACGCACGGCCGAAGGGAGGGCCTCCGGGCCCTCCCTTCGGATTTATCCTTCTCCGGCCCTTCGGGGCCGCCCCGAATTGACCCTCGTCGCGGCTTTGTGCTATAAGCCCTCTTGGCATCGCATAGCGCGGACCCATGGCCATCATCGACGAATCGCCGTCCCGAGACGCCTCCCTCTTCGCGAACCCCTGCGCCCCCCACGATGCCGCCAGTCCCGCCGATCAACAAATCTCTTCGATAAGGAAGGTCTGAACATGGACGAGACGAAGAAAACCGCAACCCCCGCCGAACCGTCCTGGAGCCGGCGGAAGTTCCTCGGCGCGGCCTCGACCGCCGCAGCCGGACTCATGGTCGTGCCCCGCCACGTCGTCGGGGCGACCCAGAAGAAGGGCGCCAAGAAGGCCCCGAGCGACACGCTCAACATCGCCTGCGTCGGCGTCGGCGGCATGGGCGCGGCGGACACCCGGGGCTGCCGTTCACAAAACATCGTCGCCCTGTGCGATGTCGACGACGAGAGCATGGCCAAGCTCCTTCGCCACGACGAGCTCGAACCCAACGAGAAGGCCATGTACGACAAGGCGGCCAAGTATCGCGATTTCCGCCGCATGCTCGAGAAGGAAAAGGGCATCGACGCCATCACCGTGTCGGTCCCCGACCATAACCACGCCGTCATCGCCATGGCCGCCATCAAGCTGGGCAAGCACGTCTACGTCCAGAAACCCCTGACCCACACCATCAAGGAGGCCCGCGTCCTGGCCGAGGCGGCCAAGGCGGCCAACGTCGTCACCCAGATGGGCAACCAGGGTCACGCCGGCGAGGGCGCCCGCCTCGTCTGCGAGTGGATCAGAGACGGCGCCATCGGCAACGTCTTCGAGGTCCATTGCTGGACCAACCGCCCGATCTGGCCCCAGGGGGAGATCGACGCTCCCAAGGAAGTCCCCTCGGTGCCCGCGACCCTCGACTGGGACGTTTGGCTCGGCCCGAGCCCCTTCCGCCCCTACCATCCCGCCTACCACCCCTTCAGGTGGCGCGGTCTCTGGGACTTCGGCACCGGCGCGCTCGGCGACATGGGCGCCCACATCATGGACCAGCCCTTCTGGGCCCTGGACCTCAAGGCCCCGATCAGTGTCGAGGCCTCCTCGACCGTGTTCTCGAAGGATTACGCGCCCGCGGCCGAGGTCGTGACCTACGAGTTCGCCGCCCGCGGCTCGATGCCTCCCGTGAAACTGACCTGGTGGGACGGCGGCCTGATGCCCCCCCGGCCGGCCGAGCTCGAGCCGGGCCGGATGGTCGGCGACGACGGCGGCGGCTGCTTCTTCCGCGGCGACAAGGGCCTGCTCATGTGCGGCACCTACGGCGAGAATCCGAGGCTCGTCCCCGAGACCCGGATGCAGGACTACAAGCGGCCGGAGAAGACCATGCCCCGGTCGAAGGGCATCCGCGAGGAGTGGTTCGCGGCCATCAAGAACGGGACGAAGTCGACGACCGATTTCTCCTACTCGGGCCCCCTGACCGAGACCATGCTCCTGGCCAACGTCGCCGTCCGCCTCAAAGACAAGAACATGAAGCTCCTGTGGGACGCGGCGAAGATGGAGTTCACGAACCTCCCCGAGGCCAACGAGCTCCTCCACTTCCAGTACCGGCCCGGCTGGAGCCTCTGAAGCGCGATGGATCGCAGGGGGACGGCCCTCTCAAGGGCCGTCCCTCTCTTTTTGGTTCTTCTCCCCAATCCGGATGTTCCCTCTCGCGGCTGGCGAGGGAAGTATGCCTCGAAGATCCCCGCCCCCCGGAACTGGAGCGACGGGGACGACCGCGCAGACCGGGACGGAGTACCCGAGTCCCGGCCCTGCGAAATATCATGCAAACTGGCTTTCTCCCGATATTTCCCAGCGCCGCTCCTCCGGTTGCTCCGAGCGGCGCTGATGGTCGCTACTCGGCATTCGCTCCCGCGCCGCCCGCCTCGAGAGAGGGACTTCCCGGAATTGGGAGAAGGCCTTTTTATTCACGGAGGATAGCATGAACGCGAAAATTCAGTAAGCGGCTTGTCGCTCCTCGCCATCGCGGCGGCGATGATCCTTTCGGCCGGCATCGCGGTGTCGGCCCAGGACCTGGGCTGGCCGGTCCACGACCCGTCGACGGCCCCTTCCGACCGTCGTGGCCCCGGGTCCGGCCGGGCCGTCCGTCCCGCCGCCGGCCGACGCCGTCGTCCTTTTCGACGGCCGGGACCTCGGCCGCTGGACGGACGCCAAGGGCCAGCCGGTCCGCTGGAAGGTCGAGAACGGCTACATGGAGGTCGTTCCCAAGACGGGAGGCATCCGGACGGTCGACGGCTACGGCGACTGCCAGCTCCACGTCGAGTGGATGGCCCCGTCGCCGGCCAAGGGGACCGGGCAGGACCGCGGCAACAGCGGCGTCTTCCTGATGGACACCTACGAGGTCCAGGTCCTCGATTGTTTCGGCAACAAGACCTACGCCGACGGCACGACCGCGGCCATCTACGGGCAGTTCCCTCCGGCGGTCAACGCCTGCCGGCCGCCCGGCGAATGGCAGACCTACGATATCGTCTTTCACCGGCCGCGGTTCGCAAGCGACGGAACGCTCGCGAGTCCGGCCCGGATGACCGTCTTCCACAACGGCATCCTCGTCCACGACAATGCCGTCCTGACCGGGCCGACCGCCCACAAGGCCCGGCCGCCGTACAAGATGCACGCCGATAGGCTGCCGATCTCGCTGCAGGACCACGACCACCCGGTCCGCTTCCGGAACATCTGGCTGCGCGAGCTCGAGTGAAGGAGAGAGCCATGAAGAGGATCCTGATCGTCGCCGCGATCGTCGCCGGCCTCTCGTCGTTCCTCGTCTGCTCCGGGACGTCTCCGGCGCCCGCGAAAGGGAAGACCGCCCTGGTCGTCTGGGGCGGCTGGGAGGGGCACGAGCCCAAACAGTGCGTCGACATCTTCGCCCCCTGGCTCGAGTCGCAGGGCTTCAAGGTCGAGGTCTCCCATTCGCTCGACTCCTACCTCGATCTCGAAAAGCTCAAGACGCTCGATCTCATCGTCCACATCTTCACCATGTCCGACATCACGGGCGACCAGGAGCGCAACCTCGAAGAGGCCGTCAAGAGCGGCGTCGGCCTGGCCGGCTGGCACGGCGGCCTGGGCGATGCCCACCGCTCCGCCGTCGAGTACCAGTTCATGGTGGGCGGCCAGTGGGTCGCCCATCCCGGAGGCGTCATCGACTACGACGTCGACGTCACCGACACGACCGATCCCATCACGAAAGGCCTGAAGCGCCGCTTTCACATGAAGTCCGAGCAGTACTTCATGCACGTCGACCCGGGCGTCCAGGTCTTGGCCACGACCACGTTCACGGGCGAGCACGCCCCCTGGGCCGCGGGCACGGTCATGCCCGTCGTCTGGAAGAAGCTTTACGGGAAGGGGCGGGTGTTCTACACCTCGCTCGGCCACGTCGCCGCGGATTTCGACGTCCCCGAGGCCCGTGAGATCGTCCAGCGCGGGTTCCTCTGGGCGGCCCGGGTCAGCGGCGACGATCCGCCGAAGATGAACATCTACGCCCCGCTCCTAAAGGAAAAGATCAAATAGGCCGGATCGGTCGCGCTCAGCGCGACACGACACTGATGGCCAAAAAATAGATCGCCTTATCGCCGGGGGCACCGACAAGCAGCAACCGGGATTCCGGAACCTCGGCAACGACGGAGATCACCCTCCCGATGATACCGCCGGCGAGCGTTCCGGCTTGCCAGGACGAGCCGACATCGAGCTGGAGCCGGACCAGGAATTTTGCGTGGGCGTCTGTCAGGACTTCAGCTCGCAGCTCATAATCCGCGCTCCGACCTTCCCCGCGGCTTTCCTCGAATCGGGCCGACTGGGCCGGAGCGCCCTTCGAGAAGAAGAGGTCCTGCGAACCGACTTCATGGATCCGAATCCTTTCGGCATCCAAGCCCGCGCAACGGAAGCCGATGTGCTCGCCGATCGCCCGGCCGAGCGCGTCTTCCGATGCGTTCCAGGCCAACTCGGTGGGGATGATGACCGTCCCCTTGGGGAATCCGGAAGCGACGTTCCCGGAGACCTGCAGGGAGACTGTCCCGCCCCGCCCGTCCGGGACCTCGGTCTTGAAGCTCTGTTCGGCGGGGATACGGATGACTCGGACGCTCAAGCGGAAGGGCCCGTCCGCCGCGTCGAGGCCGGCGGCCAGTCCGATGGTCAGGACCGCTCCAAGGACCGCTGTGATGCGCTTCATGTCGACTCCTTTCGGGCGATCTCGGTCTGAGTGACATCTTCAATACCGCCACCGGCAGGGAATATTCCCGCCGCCCTCCTTGACGGACCCCGTCCGCCGTGCTAGAGGTATCCTCGAAGGGAGAGGGGAATGGACACCAAAGCCGTCATCCGGTCCGCCGGCCTCGTCCTGGTCGTCGCGGCCGGGCTCCTGCTCCTCGAGCCGGCCGCGCCCGCGGCCCAGGAGCCCCAAAAGGACAAGGACGAATTCTACGCCCGGGAGGTCCTGGACAAGATCGAGGTCGTATCGCCCGAGAACGCCCTGGGCGGACCCGACGGCCGGTTCGCCGAGATCCGTCCCGGCGGCGAGTTGACCGTGCGAATGGAAAGCCGTATCTACTATTCGGACTCGGCGGACGACGGCTCGGTCGTCACCACGGGAGGCGCGAGCTATGGGCTGGCGGGCCTGTTCCGGATGGGCGAGGAGGGGGAGGAAGCCTGGCAGGCCCTGCACCCGGGGCGCGGTCCCGGCGGGTTCAAGTTCGGTCCGATGATGTTCCCCGTCACCCAGTCCACCGACACCATCCGGATCGTCAACGACGACACAAGGCCGGTCTACGTGGACGCCGTCGTCGGATACCGCAAGGACGCCGGCGGGCGCTCTTAGCGCGGTCCGTCGCGGACGAACAGGGCCAGGACGACCTCCGGGCGGAGGCCGTAGAAGGTCTGCCGGTATCCCTCGCCGAGCTGCGCGCCGATCTCGTCGGCGAACTCGGCCGAGGAGACGACGACGGCCGCGCGGGTTGTCCCGACGTCGGAGCGGGCAGCCTCCGGGCTCGTCCAATACCCGACTCGAGTGTACCCGCGAAAGTACCACGGCAGGGGCCAGGTCTCATCGGGCGGAGCGACGACCTCGATGAACAGGTCGCCCTTTTCCGGGGCGGCCGCCGCGGCCTTCTCCACTTCTCCCACCAGCCGGAGCAGGTCCGGGCTCGTCTGCGCGTAGACGTAGGGGTTGGACGGGTCGGCCGGAAGCTCGAAGTTCGCCCGGTAGCTTTGGACGGCCAGGTTGACGAACCCGGGGACGAGGGCGGCCAGGACGACGAGCTTGACCAGGCGGAAGCGGCTGATCCGGAGAAGGAGGGCGACGCCGCCACCGGCCAGGACGGCCAGTCCGAAGTGGAAGGGCAGGAGGTTCCACGGCGTCTTGTAGGGAATGAGGCTGTAGGCCGCGGCCGTGAACACCGTGAAGAAGAGGATGAAGCGCATAAAGCGCGGAGACCCGTCCTTCCCGCCATCGTTCCCCAGCGCTGCGATGCCGCCGGCCGCGGCCAGGAAGAGCAGGAAGGCCTCGCTCCAGACCGGACCGCCGGCGGCTTTCGAGTAGGCCAGCGTCCGGAAGTAAAAGTACCAGGGCTGGGCGTGGAAGCCCGGATGCCCGGCGCGGTCGAAGGACGCGCCGATGGCCCGGATCGAATCGGTCAGTCCCCGGGGGTCCTGGAAGAACGAGGTGTAGAACAGGACAGCCGACCGCGGCGCCGGCGACGAGGAAGAGCCCGGCGTGGAACGGGGTCGGCAGCTTCGTCCGGGCGTCCCTCCAGATCCAGGCCCCCCCGGCCGTGACCGTCCCGCCGGACTTGGAAACCGCTCTC
Source organism: uncultured bacterium (assembly GCA_963743755.1). GTDB lineage: Bacteria > Acidobacteriota > Aminicenantia > Aminicenantales > Saccharicenantaceae > RBG-16-66-30. The sequence continues at coordinate 462,418 of CAVUQU010000004.1, read as the reverse complement.
TCCCAGACCCCCACGGCCGCGAACGCCGCCGCCGCGCCGCCGAAGAGGATGACGCTCGTCTCCTTCGTGGCATACATCAGGCCGGCCGCGGCGCCGGCCGCGAGGGCCCACAACCCGGTGCGCTTCTTCGCGTATCTCCAGCCCGCGCCGAGAAAAACGGCCAGAAAGAAGACGAGGAGGGTTTCCTGGATGTAGAACCGGCTGTAATAGGTCATCGCCGGCGAGACGGCGATCAACGCGGCCGCGGCCAGGATGGCCTCGCGGGCGAGCCCCCCGGCGAACAGGAGGAGAGCGAGCAGGAGCCCCGCGCCGAACAGGGCCGGGACGAGCCGCAGCGTCGTTTCGTCGAGCCCGGCCAGGGACGTCGGCTCCCGCGACGCGGGCGGCGGGCAGGGTCAGGTAATAGAGGCGTGGGGCCGTGGTGGTCGCGGCGGGTCGAAACGGTATTCGCCCCGCTCGAGCAGGCCGCCGAACTTGACGGCCTGGTTGGCCTCGTCGGTGTGCATGGGGCGGAGGTCCAGGCGGACGAGGCGGAAGGCGAGGGCGCCGGCGACGGCGCAGAGGAGGAGACCGGCGAAGGCCTTTTTCGTCATTTGGCCGGCAGGCCGTAGACCTCGACCTCGACGTAGTGGTTCATGTCGTTCGAGGTGTTGCCGCCGCTGTAGAGGCGGACGTAGCGGGCCTTGACGCCCTTGGGATCGAAGAGCTTGCCGTCGAAGGTCTCGATGTACTCCTTGTCCTTGCCGGCGCCGAGGCCCGACGTGTTGTCGTGGTCGTTGTTGAAGACCGTGGTCACGCCGCCGATGAAGTCCTTGTCGTCGGAGACCTGGACGACGACGTCCCGGTAGACGCGGGCCTGGCTGTGGTAGTGCCAGGCGACGACGGCCGTGGAGCTCCTGGGATTTGCCGAGATCGATCTGGACCCACTGCAGCATCGGGCCCGAGCTCGACGTAGTAGCCGTCCTCGCCGGACTTCTTGCCGTCCGTGACGTAGGCGATGCTCGCCGATGACGGGCTCCTTGTCGCTCGCGGCGACGGGCTTTCCGGCCGAGAGCAGGACGGTCCCGGCGGGGACCATGAAGGGGCCGCGGGGCTTGCCGGTGACCGTTTCGAGGTTGGGGGTGCGGATGTTCTTGGGCGTGCCGACGAACATCGGCTTGGGGAGCGGGATCTTCAGGACCTCTTTGCCCGGGTCCTGGGCCGCCGCGGCGGCCGGGAGCCAGGCCAGGACGAGGCCGGCGATCGCCATCGAGGCGAGGTGCTTCTTCATTTTCGACTCCTTCGTTTCGCGGGTGGGTTTCCCTCGATCTCTCCCGCATTGAATATTCTACACTTTTCGGTCCCGGTTTTCACGAGCGCCCAGACGGCGGGGTGACGGCCGCAGAAGCCGGCCACCTCGGCGGTCGACATGACCATGAAGGCCGTGGAGAGGGCGTCCGCGACCGCGGCCGAGGGGTGAGAGGCCCAGGCGGCGGCGTGCCCCGGACGCGGGCCGCCCGGTCCGGGGATCGAAGACGTGCTCGCCCTTGACCTCAGTCCCGGACCCGCTCAGGGCCCGGTTCCGGAGGAGGATGCGTCCCGGCCCCGAGGTCTTTCCGGCCGTCGATCCGGCGCCGACGGGCCAGCCTTCGCCGTCCTTCCCCCGGCCCGGTCCCGGGCCTGCGGCCAGCGCCGTGCTGGTGCCGGCGTGGAAGAGGACGCTCCCGATCCCCCAGTCCCTGAGCAATTCCAGCGCGGCGTCCAGGGCATAGCCCTTTCCGACCGCGCCGAGATCCAGGTCGAGGAGCGGGAGTTTCGTCCCCCTCCGGGCGGGAAGACGGGTCACGACGAACCCGGGGCCGGCCCGGTCGATCCGGATGATCCCGCTCAGGGGAGTCGGGGGAGGCGTCGAGCGGTTTCGGGCCGGGGCGAGGGCAGTCCGGAAGTTGATGTCGAAAGCGCCCGCCGTCTCCGCCTGGACGAACGCGGCGAGAGCCCGAGGATCTCGGCGGTCTCCAGCCCGACAGGAAGCGTATCTCCGGTCTTCAGCCGTCCGATCCGGCTCGTCTCGCTCGACGGGTCGAAGCGGCTGAAGAGGCGCTCGATCCTGTCGATCTCGCCGAAAGCGGCCCGTGCGGCCTGCCCGGCGTAGGCCTCTTCCCGGTCGGCGACGAAGATCTCGAACACGGTCGCCATCGCCTCGTGGGCGAACCGATGGACGGGTCTCTTGCGGCTCGGGGACATGGCTGCGGCCCTACTTCGGGGCCTTCGGCCCGAGCGTGAGCTCGCGGACGCTGTCCGAGGCGACCTTGAGGCGCGCGGCGACGTCCTTCTCCCCCCGCAGCTTCTCGTCGGTCAGGTAATGGACGTCGAGAAGTCCCTCGGAGTGGAAGCCGGTCCGGAAGTAATTCATCTCGGCGAGCGACAGGCTCCAGCCCTGGAGCCAGGTCTCGAGCTCCTTGCGCTGCCGGCCGCCGCCGGTGAAGTGGATGACCAGCCGGATCGGGTCGCCCGGGTCTGCGTCACGGCCCTCCCTCTCGTCGAGGTAGAAGACGCCCCGGACCCCCCACGGCGGACCGCCGCAGTGGAAGGCGATCCGCTCGGCCATGCGCAGGCGCCAGCGGGCGCTGTCCTCATCCTCGCGCGCGACGGACGAGCCGCCCTCGCAGGCGGTCCTCACCGCCGCCTCGGGCGGGGCGAAGAAGCCGACGGCGAGCTCCCGGTCGGCGTTCATGAGCACGCGCAGGACTTTGCCGCCGGTCGCCTCGGGGATGTTGACGACCCGGAGGACGTCGGCGAGCGCCGGCGCACTCGGGGCAGTGCCCGGCCAGCGAGTTCGTGGCCTCGAGCAGGAAGCGCTCGTTGAACTTCGCCCCCTCGTCGTCCGGATAGAGGGGCAGGTAGCGGATGCCGGACTCGACCAGGTCCTGGAAGAAATGGGTCCCGAAGGACAGGTCGGGGACGTAGTTGCCCTTCTTGCGGGCGATCTCGATGAGCATGGCCGTGTTGTTGATGTCGGAATAGGTGACGCGGACGCCGAGCTTGATGTCGCCGCGGCTGCCCCACCGTCCCGGGCCCATGAGGATGAACTGGCGCCGGGGCAGGAGCTTGTTGAGCTTGCCGACCGCCTCGCCGACGGCGACCAGGTCGGCGTGCTCGGCGAGCTCGCCGTAGCGGTCCGGGTCGACGTAGACGATGTGGGTGATGTCGGCGACGCGGCCGTTCGAAACGTAGCGGTTGGCCGAGAAGAGGACGGACGCCTCCGGGAGGTTCGGTCGGGATCGTCGCATGGCCACGTCCTCGCGCGGTCTGGCTCTGGGGCCGGCACTGGAGGAGGTAGAAATCCGTGCCGTCGAGGCGAACTCGATGTCGACCGGGATGCCGATGGCCGTTCGCAGAGCGTCTTGAGGATGGCCTCGATCTGGCGCATGAACGGGGTCGCCGCGATCAGGCCGTCGAAGGTGACGACGGCGTCGCCGTTCGGCGAAGTCCGTGGCCAGGCCCATGCGGCCGCTGGAGCAGCCCGTCCCGGTAGACGGAGACGATCTTGCGTCAGGGCCGGGTACTCGTGCGCCGACCTCGTCGCAGGAGCTCGTCGATCTCCATGGTCTCGAAGGAGTTCGTTCTCGAGGTTGATGACGTCGATCTTCTTGGGCGAATAGCGGACGATCTCCTCGGTCGAGACGTTGACCCGCAGGTTCGGCTGGCCCGGGGCGACGAGCACGGGGTAGTCGTCGCTGACCCGGTCGACGGCCCGCGTTCCCAGGCCGGGCACCAGGCGGAGCAGGCCGTCCTCGCGCTTGATGCGCGGCGACCAGCGGAACTCGTTGCGGCTGAAGGCGACGCCGGCGAAGGCCGGGAAGAAGTACTTGCCGACGCGCGTCCCGACGACCTCCTGGATCATGATCGCCCATCTCCTCGTGGAAGTCGAGGAGGCCGCGCTCGGCCCGGTACTCGATGGGGTCGGGGCCGAAGATGGAGGCGTAGACCTCGGCCACGGCGTCGAGCAGGGCGTCGAGCCGCTCCTGCTTGTCGCCCTGGTTGGCCAGGAAGAGGCTCTTGTACTTCCCGGAGAAGGCGGTCCCCAGGCGGTCCTCGAGGAGGCTCGAGCTGCGGACGATGAGCGGCACGTCGCCGAAGTCGTCCAGGGCGACCGACAGGCCCTTGACGATCTCGGGCGGGAAGGTGCGAGTTCTTGAAGACCTGGACGAGGTGCGGGTATTCCTGGCGGACCTGGTCGATGTCCTTGTACTTCTGCTCGATGATGTCGTCGAGGTTGTTGTAGCTGGATGAAGGCGATCAGGCCGTCCGAGGTGATGTACCAGGTCTTCGGGCGTCTTGACCGCGCCGATGAGCTTGTTGCCGCGGCGCCGCCTGTCTGAGGATCCGGCCGGCCAGGAACAGGCCGGCGCTCTTGCCGCCGAGCTTGCCGTGGCTGTCCGGGCGGGAAGATGATCCGCTCCATGAGGCCGAAGAAATCCTCGAGCTCGACGTATTTCTTGGCGACGTTGATGAACTCGAGCTGCTCGGTGAAGAAGCGGCGGATCAGGGCGACGCGGACGCTGTTGGCCGTCGAGCGGGGCAGCTGAATGCCCTCGGGCCATGAGTCTTGGTCAGCGGCGCATGCGCGTCGAGGACCTCGGCCAGGTCGGAGTAGACGTTCTCCAGGCTCTGGACGGCCGAGCTCGAGCGGTCTTCGTTGATCCAGTGCTGGATGCGGCCGAGGACCTCCTCGTCGCTCAGGTTGGCCGAGGCGACCACGAAGGTCTCCTCGGTCAGCTCGAAGAACCGGTCCATGGAGTTCCGTGCTCTGGGGCAGGTTGGATTCGCCGAAGACCCCGCTCGTCATGCGGTCCTCCGCTGAAGCGCTGGAGCAGGTCGCGGGCCTCGGTGACGCCGCGCCAGCCGAGGTAGTTCATCATCTTGCGCGACACCCGGATGAGAAGGTTCGGGTCGGTGTTGCGGAGCAGGTCGAGGGCGATCCGCCAGCCTTGCTCTCGTCGGCCGCTTCCCGGCGGTCGTCGCTCATCTTCTCGTACATGCCGCGCAGGCGCTGGTGGAGGATGAAGTGCCCCAGCCGCTCGGCGACCGTGTGGATGAGCTTGATCTCGCCCTTCATGAACGGGCCGCAGTCGCTCTCCGGCATGGGCTTTTTGTAGGACACGCAGAGGCGGCCGACCGAGGCGTCCTGGACCCGGATCTCGGCGCACTCGGTGTACGGGCGTCTCCTCGTAATCGGGGGTTTCGAAGACGTCCGAGCCGTGGGTGATCTGGGCCTGGCAGCACTCGGGGTACTGCCAGCCGGGGGGGATGGCCTCGATGACCTGGCGGAAGACGTCCTCGAGGGCGCACGTCGTAGAGGCTCAGGATCTCCTCGATCCGGTAGAGGCAGTTGAGCTCCTTGGCCCGCTCGTTGAGGGCGGAGAACAGGGTGGTGACGGTCCGTCGGGGTGCGTGGATTGGACATGTCGCCGCGTCCCTCCTCGGGGCCGTCGGGGCGGCCCGGTCCTCTCATCCGGCCAGGGGCCGGGGGATTAAAGAACGCCCGTCCCTCCCGGCGTCGCCGGGAGGGACGGGACGGGCAAACGCAGCGTCGAGAAGGACTCAGACCCAGCCGCGGTCCTTGCAGGCGCTTGGCGACGCGGCTGACGGCGATGACGTAGGCCGCGTCGCGCATGTAGAGCTTGCGCGTCCGGGCCAGCTCGCTGACGGCCTTGAAGGCGGCCGTCATCTTGTCGTCGAGCTTGGTCAGGACCTCGTCCTTGGTCCAGAAAAAGTTCATGTTGCACTGGACCTGCTCGAAGTAGCTGCAGGTGACCCCGCCGGCGTTGGCCAGGAAGTCGGGGATGACGAAGATGCCCCGCGCTCTTGATGATCGTCGTCGGCCTCGGGGGTCGTCGGGCCGTTGGCGCCCTCGGCGATGATCCGGACCTGCTTGGCGATCTTCTTGACGGTCTCGCCGTTGATCTGGTTCTCCAGGGCGGCCGGGATGAGGATGTCGACGTCCTGCTCGATCCAGGCGTCGCCGGGCAGGCGTTCGTAGCCGAGGGCCTCGGCCTTGGTCTTGTCGATGCCGCCGAAGCGGTCGGTGATGGCCAGGAGCTCGTCGAGGTTGACGCCGCTCTTCTTGCGGTAGGTGTAGGAGGCCTGGTCGTTCTGGTCCCAGCAGGAGACGCAGACGACCTTGCCGCCGAGCTTGGTGTAGAGCTGGATGGCGTACTGGGCGACGTTGCCGAAGCCCTGGACGGCGGCCGTGGTCAGCTCGACCTTGAGGCCCAGTTCCTTGAGGGCCTCACGGAGGGTGTAGACGAGGCCGTAGCCCGTCGCTTCGGTCCGGCCGAGCGAGCCGCCCATGCCCACCGGCTTGCCGGTGATGAAGCCGGGGTACTTGGCGCCGTGGATGGCCTCGAACTCGTCGAGCATCCAGAGCATGTGCTGGGGACTGGTCATGACGTCGGGGGCGGGGACGTCGCGCAGGTGGCCGACGTCGTTGGCGAGGACCGCGGATCCAGCCGCGGCAGAGACGTTCCTGCTCGCGCTGGCTGAGGTCGTGCGGGTCGCAGATGACGCCGCCCTTGCCGCCGCCGAGGGGGATGTCGACGACGGAACACTTCCAGGTCATCCACATCGACAGGGCGCGGACCGTGTCGATCGTCTCCTGGGGGTGGAACCGGATGCCGCCCTTGCAGGGACCGCGGGCGTCGTTGTGCTGGCAGCGGAAGCCGCGGAACACGCGGACGCTGCCGTCGTCCATGCGGACGGGGATGGAGAAATGGTACTCCCGCAGAGGTACCCGCAGGAGATCCCGGGTCGGTTGGTCGAGTTCGAGAAGGTCGGCGACAGCGTCGAACTGCTTCTGGGCCATCTCGAAGGCGTTGAACCCTTTTACGGCCATTGATACGCTCCTATCGAAAATGTATTGATGATGACATGCGAGGATGCATCATTGTCGCGGTAGACGCGACAGCAAATCATAGCCCATAACAGGGGAAATTTCAAGCCGCGCGAAGGCGAAAACGGGGGTTGCGATGGGCCGAGTCAGCAGGCGGCCCGCGGGCCGATGGGCGAAGCGCGATCCGGGCGCCGCGGCGAAGCTCTACCCCGGCGGGGAAGAGACGGCCAACGGGTCCGTTTCAGCCGGTCTCCGGAGCCTTGTTCGAGTGGTCTTGACATACTGAAATGACTAGAATACTATAATGGTCAAGGGTCACAATATGGGAAAAATAGCCAAGAGAGAAGATATCAGGGACCTCATTCTCGATGCTGTCGACGCTCTCCTAGCCAAGTACGGGTACGGCAAGATGACCATGGAGGATGTGGCCAAACAGGTCGGCATCGGCAAGGGCACGATCTACCTCCATTTCCCGTCCAAGGAGGAGCTCGTCCTGGCCCATATCGACCGTATCGCCGAGACCGTTGTTCGGAAGCTCGAAGAGCTGGCCGGATCGTCCGACTCCATCGACAGGCGGCTCCGTGGCATGCTCGTCCTGCGGGTCCTTCACCGTTTCGACAGCGTTGCCCACTATTCCCAGAGCCTCGGCGATCTTCTGTCGTCGGTCCGGGCGGCCCTGCTCGTCCGGCGCCAAGCCTATTTCGGGAAGGAGGCGGCCGTCTTCGAAGGCCTTCTCCGCGAGGGCAACCGGCTCGGGACCCTCGATTGCCCCGATCCCCGGACGACCTCGCTCGTCCTCATCCAGAGCACGAATTCCCTCCTTCCGTTCAACCTGTCGGCCCGCGAGCTCGGCCGGCGGGAAGAGCTGGCGGACCAGGTCGGTCGCATCGCCGATCTTCTGATCAAAGGACTTCTCCCGTCCCTGTCGCGCCCGGCCAGCTGGACGAGATAAAGGACAAACGCATCTCATCAAGCCTAGGAGGTTCGACATGTTCAATAAGGCCGGTCGATGGATCCTCGTTCTTTTCTTCTTTGTCGCCTTCGCCGGGCCCGGCGCCTTCACCCAGCAGCCGCCTGCCCCCTCGTTCAAGGACGCGACCGCCCTTCCGGAAGGCCAGGCCGGGGTCCGCATCAAGTCCCTGCTCGAAGTCGTGAACTCCGGCAGCGTCGACCGGATCAAACGGTTCATCAGCGAGGAGTGCGCCGGCGATTTTCGGGAAGAGATCCCCCTCGAAGATCACATCTCGACGCTGCTCGGATTCCTCCGGGACACGGGCGGCGTCGACTTCCATTCCGTTCGCACGTACACGCCCGAGCGCCCGGAAGTGACTGTGGTCATCGTCAAAGACCGCATCCTCGGCGGCTGGTGGGGCCTCTCCATCCGCTTCGGCGAAGCGCCGAAGCTCTTCGTCAACGGCCTCGGGATCGGCCCGGCCCGTCCCCCCGCCGGGATCGCGGGGCCGCCGCTCACCGAGAAGGAAGCCGTCGGAGAGATCCAGGCCCTCCTGGCCAAGGTCAAGGAGAAAGACTGGTACTCCGGGACCGTGCTCGTCGCCAAGGGATCGAATATCCTCCTGACGGACTTCGCGGGGGAGGCCAGCAAGGCCTTCCACGTCCCCAACACCATCGACACCAAGTTCAATCTGGGCTCGATGAACAAGATGTTCACGTCCGTGGCCGTCGCCCGCTTGGTCGAGTCCGGCAAGCTCTCGTTCGACGATCCCATCGGGAATTGGATCGACGAGTCCTGGCTGCCCAAGGATGTCACCGGGAAGATCACCGTCCGCCACCTCATCACCCATACCTCCGGGCTCGGCAGCTATTTCAACGAGGCGTACCAGAAGAGCTCGCGGGCCCTCTTCCGCAAGCTCGACGACTACAAGCCGCTCATCAAGGACGACAAGCCCGCTTTCACGCCGGGAGAGCGCTTCCAGTACAGCAACACCGGGATGTTCCTCCTTGGGGTCATCATCGAGAAGGTCACCGGCGAGGATTATTTCGAGCATATTCGCAAGGCCGTCTACGCGCCCGCCGGGATGACGGACTCCGACAGCTACGAGATGGATTACCCCGTCGAGAACCTGGCCGTCGGCTACAGCCCGGACTTGAAGAGCCCCTACAAGTGGCAAAACAACCTCTACAAGCATGTCCTCAAGGGCGGGCCGGCAGGAGGCGGCTTCTCCACGGTCAAGGACCTCCACAGGTTCGCCTTGGCCCTGCTTTCGGACAAGCTCATCTCGAGACGCATGCGGGACCTCATGTGGACGGATTTCAAGGGCTCGAACTATGGATACGGCTTCACGGCCGTCCAAAGCCCCGGCGGAAAGACCGTCGGCCACAGCGGCGGCTTCGACGGCATCAATTCCCAGCTCGACATCTACGTCGATTCCGGCTACATCGTCGCCGCGATGTGCAATTATGACAACGGCGCCTCGCCCCTGGCCGACAAGATCGGAACGATCCTGGCCCGGGTGAAGGCCCGCTGAGGAGGCTCAACATGTCCAAAACGATCCGTTGCCTGGTCCTTATCGTCGCGATCCTGGCCCTCTGGGCTTCGCTGGCCATCGGCCAGGAGGCTCCGGCGCCGTCCCTCGACGCGGCCAAGAAGCAGGCCGTCGTCGACGAGATCGCGACGCTTTTCAACAAGAACTACATTTTCGCCGACAAGGCCAAGAAGGTCGAGGAGGCCCTCCGGACCAAGCTCAAGGCCGGCGAATTCGACGAGTTCGACGCCGCTCCGGCTTTCGCCCAGGCCGTCGTCCGCGGTCATCCTCGACGTCACCGGGGACCGGCACACCGGGTTCGCCTACAATCCGGCCAGGGCCGAGGACATCCGCCGGCTCGAAGGTCGAAGCGAGGAGGAGGCCCGGAAGGTCCGGGAGCGCGAGCTCGAAGAAGCCCGGCGGGAGAACTTCGGCTTCCGCAAGGTCGAGCGCCTGCCCGGGAACATCGGCTATCTCGACTTCCGCGTCTTCGCGTCGCCCGCCGAGGCCGGCCCGACCGCCATCGCGGCCATGAACTTCCTGGCCTACTGCGACGCCATCATCGTCGACCTCCGCCAGAACGGCGGCGGCGACCCGGCCCAGATCCAGCTCATCAGCTCCTACTTCTTCGAGGAACCCGTCCACCTCAACGACCTCTACGCCCGGGCCACGGACAGGACCGAGAATTACTGGACCCTGCCGTATGTCCCCGGGGCCGAGGCGTCCAAGGCCGACCTCTATGTCCTGACGAGCGCCCGGACCTTCTCCGGGGCCGAGGAGTTCTCCTACAACCTGCAGAACCTCAAGCGGGCGACCATCATCGGCGAAACGACGGGCGGGGGCGCCCATCCGACGAACGCGATGATCGTCCAGCGCGACTTCATCCTGCGCGTTCCTTTCGCCCGGGCCATCAATCCCGGTCTCCAAGACGAACTGGGAGGGGACAGGCGTCACGCCGGATATCGCCGTTCCCGGCCGCGGAGGCCTTCGACAAGGCCTATGCCCTGGCCGTCGAGAAGCTTGCCGGCCAAGGCGACCGATCCTCAGCTCAAGGCCGAATACGACTGGATCCTGGCGGGCGAGAAGGCCAAGACAGAACCCGCCGCGCGTCGACGCGAAGACGCTGCAAGACCTACGCCGGCGAATACGGCGAGCGCAAGGTCACCTTAGAGAACGGAGCCCTGTATTATCAGAGGACCGGGCCGAAGTACCGGCTCGTCCCCATGACCGCGACGATCTTCGCCCTCGACGGCCTCGACGATTTCCGGATCGAGTTCGTGGTCAAGGACGGGAAGGCGGTCGAGCTCATCGGTCTTTACGACAACGGCGAGCGCGAGCCGTCGTCCGCGGACGAAATAGGCAGGCTACCGGGCTACCGCTCGGTCCCGGGCGCCGTGGTTTCGGTCACCCGAGGAGCGGGCCCCGGCGCAAAGAGCTCGAGGCTGGCGAAGACCATCGCGGCGACCGCGGAGACGAGCGCACTGTAGCGGTGGAATTCGAACATGAACTTCTGGCCCGCGGTCCGCAGGAGCGGCAGCATGGGCAGGAGGGCGGAAACGATCAGGAGTAATCCGGCCAGGACGAAGAGCCAGAAGGCCCAGAGCTTCACCCGGGCGGCCGTGATGCCCATCTTCCGCGGGTCGAGGAGCATCAGGCTCAGGCTGGCCGGCTTCGGGACCGAGATGAAGTCCCGTCCCTTGAAGACGACCAGGACGGTCAGGCTGACGGCGAAGAGTGCGCCGGCCATGACGTGGCCGATGAGGGGAAAGCCGAAGAGGCCTCGGGGGATGAAGATCCCGAAGAAGAACCCGCTTGCGGCGAGGTAGAGGAAGCTCGCGTAGAAACCGATATGGAGCCATTTCTCCAGGACAGGCCAGCGCCAGAGAGGCAGGGCCTTCGCGTATTCCCACCAGGCCCGGGGTGAGGCCTGCCGGGACATTTGGACCGTCCTCAGGGCCAGCCAGGCCAGGAATTTTTTGAAAATCTCGGCGTAGAGGATGGTCGACCTGGCCTCCTCCCGGGTCGTCCAGAAACGGTGGAAGGCGAGGCCGAGGAAGGTTCCGCCGAGGACGAGGATGGAGACGATCGCGAACAGCATGGCGCTCACCTTTTCTCGAGGAACCCGGCCACCCGGCCGAGGGCGACCAGGCCGGCCAGGAGGAGGAGGGCCCCGGCGACGGCCGCGCAGACGCCCAGGACGAATTTGAAGATAGGCCGGCCGATGAACGACAGTCCGAAGACGCGCTGGAAGAGCCCGCCGAGGCCCATGAACGACGCCGCCGAACGCTTTGCGACGGACCCGGTCAGGAGCGGGCCCGTCCCCTTGATCTTGCCGAAGAAGAAGTCGGAGCCGCCGCTGTGGCAGTCGGTGCAGGCCGCGTGCCAGCCGAGCGACTGCTGGGCCGGCCGGACGTCGTGGGCAAGCGGCCAGGTGACGGGTTCGGCCGCCTCGTCTTTACGGCTCACGAGCTGGCCGCGCTTGTCGAGGCGGAACATCCGGCCGCCCGAGACGTAGACGAACTCCGCTTTCTCCTCCCGCGCGGATAGGGCGGCGAGAACGAGCGCGACCTGTTCCTCGGTCAGGGTCTTCTCGTTCCCCGCTTTGGCCGTGACCGTGCGGATATCGAAATCGGCGGCGAGGGGGGCGAGCTTGCCTTCGACGAGCCAGCCCGGGCCGGGCGTCCCGCCGAGATCGGCCGGCGCTTCCGTGATGTCGAGGTAGCCTTCGACGATCCGGTAGAGCGTCTTCCCGACGAGGATCGCGGGCTCTCCCGGCCGGCCGGCCGTCGTCCCGAGCGCCTGCAGGAACTCCTCGAACCGGGACTCGATCGCCGGGTCCTTGTCCGCCGCGGCCGGATCGAATTCGGGAACGAGAGGCAGGACCTCCCCGCCCTTGCGGATGCCCCAGAACGCCGGGCCTTCCGGGACGGCCTTCGGCTTTGCGGAGGCGTCGAGCCCGGCGTCGACGTTCGGAGAGAAGACGGACCCGCCCGAGACGAGGACCGGCGTCTCGTCCTCGGCCAGGACCTGGCTGAGGGCGATGAGCGTCTGCGCGATCCGTTCCTCGGGCCCGAGGGCGTCTCCCGCCGCGGTCTCGACGGCCTGCGGCTGGAGAGGCACGAGGTCCTTGCCGGTCCTTTTCGCCCAGAAGGCGGGCCAGACCAGGCGTTGCGGCGAGATCTTGTGCCGCGCGTCCTTTTTATAGACGGGCTCGACGATCGTGGGCGCGTCCGTCGCCCAGGTCGCGACCCCGTAGATGCCGAGCCGGTTCGCCCGTGATGTCCGGACCCGGGTGAATCCCGCTTTCGGCTTGGGCCCGGAGTGGCACACGGTGCAGGAAAGCCTCTTGAAATGGACGAGCGGGATGCCGGTGTGCTTGGGGTAGGGGGCGCCGAGGCGCCCGGGGACGACTGTCTTCTCGCCCTCGGCATTCTCACCGAGGTGACAACCGCGGCAGGTGAAGGCTTCGGCGGCCGGATTCCCCGTCTCGGCCGCTTCGCCCTCGTAGCCGCGGACCATGGCGTGGCCGAGGTCGTTCCTGTGGCAGTCGACGCACTTCAGGCCGGCCGCCGAGTGGACGTCGGCGTCGGTCGCCCACATCTTTCCGTCCTTGGGCGAAACGGAGTGACAGGCCAGGCAGCGGTCGTCGGAGGGCTTGTATTCGAGATCGAAGGAGTAGCGGTGTTTGGAATCGAAGTCGGCCGTCCTGTACCTGACCGAGGGAACGACGGCCCATTCGTGGTCGTCGAGGTTGGGCCCGTCGTAGACGTCCCAGGTTTCCTTGAGCCGGGAGGCCATCCCGCCGACCTCGCCGAGGCCGCCGGCCGCCGTGGCCGCCCAGCGGAGGTTCTCGCGCAGGACCTGCTTGGCCCATTCGCTGTGGTCCTGGCGCCCCGACCGGTTGTGACAGGCGAGGCAGTTCGCCTCGGCCTGGCCGGAGACGCTCCAGCGGGCCCCCGGATGGGCCAGGACCTCGGCCTCGGAGGGCTCGGCCGGGCCGCCCCCGGGCATGTGCCGGCCGAAGAGCAGGGTGAAGTCCCAGGCCGTCAGGCCGGCGGCCGCGGGGTCGTAGCTTCCGGGCCATTTTCTGTAAGACAGCGGCAGGACCGTGCCGGTCTTCGGGTCGACCTGGATCCAGGGCTCGCCGGGCCTTCCGTCCCCGCCGGCGGGCGTCCCCCGAAGTGCCAGCCGCTCCGGACGGTCGCGTAGTCGTGACACGGCCCGCAGGTGAAGCGGGCCGAGTACGGCAGGGGATCCGTCTCGGTCGGCACGATGAGCTCGTCGTTCTCGTCCCGCAGCGGGATGAGGTGGGCCGGCGACGTCCGGTTGCCGTCCCAGACGACGTGCTTCGGTTCCTTGGCCGGGGGCCGTCGTTTGAGACGCAGCGGCGGCGGCGAGGACGAGGACGGCGATCGCGCCGAGCGCGGCGCCGCGGGTTCCGGGGACCGGTCGTCCGGGGCGGCTCATGCCTTGAACTGCTCCGGGCGGAAATCGACGACCCGCCGGGCCTTGACCGCCTCGTTGGCCTTGAGCACGGCCACGCAGGACTCGTAGGCCAGCTCCGCCGGGCAGTTGAGCGGCGCCCCGTTGCGCACGGCGTCGAAAAAATTCTCCAGGTGCGGCTGGTGGGCGGGCTTGGCCAGCTCGACCGGCAGCGGCCAGCGCCCGGCCTCGGCCGTCACCCGGACGTCGACGTAGACGTTCTTCGTCGCCGACTTCCGGATGGGCACGGTCTCGGACTGGAGGAGCCCGGCCTTGGCCAGCGAATCCCACTCGGGGGCGTGGGGCTCGCGCATGGCCCAGTTGCCGCGCTCGGGGATCTCCGAGAGGACGAGAGAGCCGTTCTCGCCCATGAAGGTCTCGTAGAATCCGCCGTGCTGGGTCGTCGTCTGGACCTGGTAGAAGGCCCGGGCCGTGCCCTCCTTCGTCTCGAACTCGTAGATGGCCATGACGTTGTCGTACCATTCCCAGTTCTTGTAGTAGTCGAGGCCGCCGCTGGCCACGACCGACCGGGGGTGCGTGCCGTAGACCCAGCTGAAGAGGTCGATCTGGTGGGAGCCCAGGTCGACCATCGGTCCGCCGCCGAACTTCTTGAAAAGACGCCAGTTGCGGAACTCGTTCATGTTGCTGTAGCCGTACTTGTCCAGCGTGGCCTGGTCGATGACGTACTTTTCCGGCCAGCCCAGGAGGTCGGCCTTGGCCCTGTTCCACTGGGCGTAGGAGACCGTCACCCGGCCGAGGAGGCTCTTGTCGCGGATGAGCCTGTCGATGGCGTGGATATAGCGCGGATTGGAGCGGCGCTGGTGGCCGATCTGGAGGAGCTTGCCGGTCTCGCGCGCGGCGAGGACCATGGACCGGGCCTTGTCGAGCGTGTTGGCCATCTCCTTCTCGCAGTAGACGGGCCAACCGCGGCGCAGGCAGGCGTTGGTCTGCTCGGCGTGGACCCAGTCGGGCGTCGCGACGACGGCCGCGTCGATGTCCTTCTCCGCGGCCAGGAGTTCGCGGTAATCCTCGTAGACGTTCGCGACATGGCCGTACTTCTTGAGATAGTTGCCGGTGTACTGGCGGCTGTAGGACCAGATGTCGCAGATGGCGGCGATGCGGACCGAGGGGATGCGGAGCATGGCCTCGATGAGGACGCGGCCCTGGGCGCCGCAGCCGATGACGGCGACGCGGAGGGCGTCGGCGCTCCCGGCCGCGGCCGCCGCGGGCGCGGCCTGCGGAGCGGCCTGGCCGAAGGCCTTCCCGGCCAGGGCGACGCCGAGTCCCGCCGTGGCCGACGACATCAGGAAATCGCGGCGGCTGATCCGGCCGGCCGCCGAAGTCTTGGACGCTGTGCCCATGGGTCTCTCCTGCCTCGGTTGAGGCCGGCCCATCATACTATAAAAGGGGGATGCGGATGAAGAGCGAATGAAGCGGCGGATCAGCCGCGGGCGGTCAGAGCCTCGAGGTCCTTCCGGCTCTCCGGCGTCGTGATGAAGACGAGGACGTCCCGCTCCCGGAGGACCGTGTCGCCCGGCGGATTGAAGACGTAGCCGGGGCCTCCCTCGCGCTTGACGGCGACGAGGAGTGCGTCCCGTTTCTCTCGGACAGCGGTGGCGGAGAGGGGCTTTCCCGCGAGCGGCGATCCGGGTTCGACCGTGACCTCGTCGACCCGGTAAGCCCTGTCCCGCTCCCGGAGCATCATATCGAGGAAGGTCACGGCGGCCGGCCGGATCATCTGCGAGACCATGCGCATGCCGCCGATGAAGGTCGGCGAGACGGCGTAATCGGCCCCCGCCCGGACCATTTTTTCGTGAGATTTGACGTCGATGCCCTTGGCCACGATACGGACGCGCGGATTGAGCTGGCGGGCCGTGACCGTGACGAAGAGGTTGGCCTCGTCGGTCGGGAGCGAGAGAAGGACGCCGCGGGCCTTCTCGATCCCGGCTTTCCTGAGGACGTCGTCGTCGGCCGGGTCGCCTTCGACGAAAAGGAAAGGCGCGGCGGCCGCCAGCTTGTCGAGCCTGGCCCGGTCCGCGTCGACGACGACGAAATCGCGCCTGGTCGCCAGGAGCTCCTGGATGATCGTCTGCGCCGTCTCGTCGGCGCCGCAGACGATGTCGTGCCCCTCGAGCCGGCTGATGTCCTTTTCCATCCTGCGCCTCCCCAGCATGCGTTTGAGCTCTCCCTCGACGACGAACGCGGTGATGGAGGTCACGGCGAAGGCGATCGTCCCCAGGCTGAGGATGATGTAAACCGCCGTGAAGACCCGCCCGGCCGGGTTCGCGCCGAGATCGTGGGTTTCGCCGTAGCCGACCGTGCCGACCGTGATCACGGTCATGTAGACCGCGTCGAGAAGGGACCACTCGGGCCCGCCGACCGCTTTGAAGCCGGCGACTCCGATGAGGAACACGGACAGGAACAGCACGAGGGAAACATAAAGGCGTTTGCGGCTGTCCATCGGGTCCCGGCGTCAGGCCGCCCCGATTATACGCAAGGCGCGGTCCGGCCGCAAGGCGGCCGTCAGCGCTTGAACAGGTTGACGAGCTTCTTCAGATACTCCAGGACGGACTTTTTGTCGGTGCTCGCCCTGACGTCCCGGGCGGCCAGATCCTTGATCTTGAGGAGCGTTTCGCTGTTGGCCCGGTTCCTGGCACTGACGACGTCGGCCATGGCCTCGGCCAGGGCCGGATTGCGGGCCAAGAGCGAAGCCAGGGCCTCGGCCCGGATCTCGAGGAGCTCCGATTCTTCGTCGACGACCACGGTGGCTGTCCGCGGCAGGCCGGTGAAGAGCGACATCTCGCCGACGATGCCGCCGCGTCCGATCTCGAACGATGTCGTGAACGTCTTTCCGCCCTCCTCGGAGAGGATCTCCCCCCGGACCTTGCCGCAGGCGACGATGTAGCAGACGTCTCCCGTTTCGCCCTGCCGGAAAAGGACCTCCCGCGCGCCGAAACTCACGCGTTCGGCGCCGGCCGCGAGGTCGCGCATCTCGGCTTCCGTGAGGAGGGGTCGGCCGGCCTGCTCGCCCTCCTGGATGGCGAGGAACGACGAGCCCGCGAAATCCTGATAATTCCGGTCCTTTTCGGCGGCCATTTCGGCCGCCCGTTCTTCGGCCGGAAGCCGTGTGCGCCGGCCGCCCGAGATCCTGCTTTCGACGGGAATGGGGATCTCAATGCCGCGGCGGCGCAGCTTATACCAGGCGATCCGGCCGACCTCGCCGGTGATGGCCGGCTTGCGGCCGTAATCCGTGATCCAGAACTTCAGGGCGTAGGCCAGGCCGAGCTCGTCGTAGCTGAGGATGTAGGCGGTCGGCGCCGGCTCGGCCAGGACGCCGGGGGCCTCCCGGGCCGCATCGACGAGGAGCCCGAGGACGCCGGCCGGCGGGGCCAGGACATCGACCTTGATGGGCAGGATGACCGCCGACGGCCGGTCGGGCAGGGAAAAATTGGTGATCGTCTGCGAGGCGACGAACGTGTTGGGAATGACGACGATGTTCGAGGCCCGGTCCTTGAGCCGGGTTTCGCGCCAATTCGTATCGACGACCTGGCCCTCGGTCTCGCCGATCCTGATCCAGTCGCCCCGGCCGAACGACCTCGTGTAATGGAGGGACATGCCCGAGAAGACGTTGCCGAGCACGCCTTGGAGGGCCAGGCCGAGGACGGCGGTCAGGATGGCCGATCCGGCCAGCAGGGGGCCGATGTTGAAGCCGAGGAACGCGCGGAGGATGGCCAGGGCGACGGCGGCGTAGACGACGATCAGGGCGAATCCGTGGAGGACGTTCGGGAGAGGGAACGGCCGGCCCTTCTTCTCGTAGCGCAGGCGGACGAGGCCGTCGAAGAGCCGGATGAGGAAGAAGATGATGAAGAAGACGAAGGCGGCGTCGAAATAGCGATAGAACCTATCCCCCAGCGGAAGAGCGCTCCTCAGGGCCGGGAGCTTGGTCCCGAGCGTCGCGAGGAGAAGGGAGACCGGAAGGTAGAGGTGGGCGGCGATCGTCTGCCTGGGCTTGCCGGTCCGGGCCGCGGAACGGCCGGAGGCCTTGCGCAGGGCGGCCAGGATGGCTCCGGCCACGGCCAAGAAGACGACCGTGAAAAGGATCTGAATGTAAAGGGCGTAAAGCGTCCATTCCGGAGAGAGGGCTTTTTCCATCGCTCATTCCTTCCCGAGCCGGAGGGCCTGGGCCGCGGCGAGGGTCCCCGGCAGGCGCTCGCGGGCCGCCTCGCGGATGCGGTCGATGTCCGCGTCGGTGTGGTCCGGGTTGAAGTGGGACAGGACGAGGGTTTTGACCCGGGC
Source organism: uncultured bacterium (assembly GCA_963743755.1). Taxonomy (GTDB): domain Bacteria; phylum Acidobacteriota; class Aminicenantia; order Aminicenantales; family Saccharicenantaceae; genus RBG-16-66-30. The sequence goes on along the minus strand of CAVUQU010000004.1, from coordinate 444,286 downwards.
CGCGGCGGCGAGCGCCGTCCCGGCCAGCCAGGTCGAATGGCCCCAGCCCCGCTTTCCGGCTTCGTATTCCGCCGGCGTGTAGGTCGCGTCGTAGACGAGCGCGTCCGCGTCCTCGGCGAAGGCGGCCAGCCGGTCGTCCAGGCCGTTTTCAGGGTGTTCCGTGTCCACGGCCAGGACGAAGCTCGTTCCTTCGGCCTCCAGGCGGTAGGCGACGCTTCCCTGGGGGTGGCGGAGCGGGCAGGACGAGACGCGGACCCGGCCGCCTATCGTCCCGGGCTCGAACTCCCGGAATTCCTTGCGGGCCCCCGTCCGGTCGAGCGTGACGGGATAGTAGCGGCCGGCCATGAGCCCGGCCAGCGCCCGCCGCGTCTCGCCCGGGTCCCCCGGCGCGTGGACGGTGAGCGAGGCGAGGGGCGAGAAGAGCGGCGCGAAAAAGGGGAATCCCAGGATGTGGTCGAGGTGGAAATGGGTCAGCAGGAGGTCGACGCGGACCTCCGCGTTCCCGGCCTCGGACAGGATCCGCTCACCGAGGGCGCGCAGGCCGGTCCCGGCGTCGACGACGAGGTAGTCGTTCGGCCCGAGCCGGAGCGAGGCGCACGTCGTGTGGCCGCCGTAGCGGGCCCGGTCCGCCCCCGGCGCGGGGAAAGTGCCGCGGACGCCGTGGAATTCGAGCTGCACGTTCCCCTCCTATTTCCGGTCCAGGACGTGGACGCCGTCCCAGTCCGCGGGCGGCGGCCCGGCGGCGGCCCGGCGCGCGCGCTCCGCGTAGAGCGCGGCCACCGGGTCCCCGGCCATCGAGGCGAACGAGGCTTCGGCCTCGGTGAAGCGGCGGGCCCGGTAGGCCGCGACGGCCTGGCCGAAGCGAAGGACCTTCTCGGCCTCCCCGGCCGGGAGCATGGCTCTTTCGCCGATGAGCTCGTAGATCCGCACCGGCTGCGCTTTGCCGACGACCCTGATGAGGTCGACCTCCCGGGCCAGGATCTCCTGCCTCACCCGCCGCTCGGTCTCCTCGCTCGCGAGGATGGAGACCCCGTAGACCTTTCCCGCCCCCTCGAGGCGGGAGGCCAGGTTCATCGTATCGCCCATGGCCGTGTAGTCGAAGCGCCGCTCCGAGCCCATGTTGCCGACGACGGCCGGGCCGGAGTTGAGGCCGACGCGCATGCGGACCTCGTGGCCGTACTTGCGCCGGAATTCCTCGCGGCGCTCGTCGAGCTTCCCCTGGCACCGGATGGCCGCCTGGCAGGCCCGCAGGGCATGGTCGGGCTGGTCGACCGGAGCGTTCCAGAACGCGATGATGGCGTCCCCCTCGTACTTGTCCAAAGTGCCGCCCAGGCCGAGGATGATGTCGGTCATCTCCGAGAGGTAGGCGTTGAGCAGCGCCGACCAACTCCTCGGGCGAGAGCCGTTCGGAGATCGAGGTGAAGCCGGCGACGTCGGAGAAGAAGGCCGAGATCTCCCGTCTCTCGCCGCCCAGCCGCAGGAGGGTCGGGTCTTCGAGGACGCGGTCGATGACCTGGGGGCTCAGATAATGACGGAAGGCGCTCTTGATGAAGCGCCTCTGGCGTCCCTCGACCCCGTAGCTGAGGAGGGCCGCGGCGATGAAGGCGCCGGCGGCGGCGAAGACCGGCGCCACGAGATCGACCCACACTCCCGACCGCGCCGCGAGGAGAGAGCCCGCCGCCGCGGCCGCGGGCAGGGCCAGGCCGAGCGCGGCCATGGCCCCGGTCTTTTTCAATGAGGATGTTCCGATGCCCGCGGCGAGAGCGAAAACGAGCGCCGAGAGCCACGTGACGGCCGGGGACGCCTGGCGGACATATCCTTTATGAACGAGATTATCGAGGGCCGTGGCCAGGATCTCCATGCCCGGGAAGACGCCGCCGAAGGGCGTCGGCCTCAAGTCGTACAGGCCGGCGGCCGTCGCCCCGACGAGAACGGTCTTGCCGGAGAACTCCGCGGGCTCGACCTGGGGCTCGAGACCCTCTTCGATCCGGACCTGGGAGTTGATGATCGCGCCGATCGAATAGGTTTTATAAGTCCTCTCCGGTCCGAAATAGCGGAGGATCATCGCTCCCGAGCGGTCCAGGGGGACATCGGCCGGATCGAACCCTGCGTCCAGGAACCCGGCCAGGATGAGCGGCAGGCTGGGGATCAGCAGCCCGTCGTATTCCGAGACGAGCGGCAGGCGCCGGTAGACGGAGTCGCCGTCGGGAACGAACTGGACGTTGCCCAGCCTCACGGCCGCCTCGGCCAGCTCTTCGACGGGCAGCGAGACGGATCTTGCCGGCGTTACTGCCGGGCGGAAGGCGGGTCCGGGAGCTTTCAAGGCCCAGCGCTCGAGGAGCGCTCGCGCGCCCGGATCGGACTCCTTCTCGTCCCGGCTGAGGAAAATGGGCAGCAGGACATTCCCGGAGCGGGTCATCGCCTCGGCCAGGAGCTGATCGTCCTCGACGCCGTAGGTCGAGCCTTCGGTCAGCATGAGGTCGAAGAAGACGGCCTTGGCCCCGCCGGACTTGAGAAAGTCCAGCAACGGAGCGTAGATCTGCCTCGGCCACGGCCAGCCGAGTCCCTGCTCCTTTTCGAAGACGTCCAGGCTGGGCTGGTCCACGGCCATGAGGACGATATCGGCGGACGCGCGGCCGGGATCGGCGAGGAGCTTCAAACGAGCGTCCCAGGATTTCCACTCCAGGGCCCGGAACGCCCCCGCGGTGTTCAGGAGGACGGCCAGGGCGAAGACGGCCAGCCCGACGGCCGCGCCGCGGAAGATCCTCTTCCGGGCCTTGGAACCGGCCTTCTCGTCCGCCATGACGGGACCGGCTCCTTCAGCGGAGGACCTTGATGGCCGCCGAGAAGCGGGCCGTCCGGGCGGCATCCTTCGCCGGGACCTCGCCGAGCGCCGCCGATCCCGGACTTGACCCGGGCCAGCCGGTCGGCCGCGCTCGGATGCGTCTTGAACCAACCCGCCGCCGGGCCCGAAGGCTTGTTGTCTTCCATGCCGGCCAGGAATTCGGACAGCCCGCCGGGCGAATACCCCGTCCGGACGGCGAAGGACAGGGCCAGCTTGTCGGCCTCGTACTCGAACTTGCGGTCGTAGCCGCGTTCGACCAGGGTCTCGACGACGTCGCCGAGGACGCCCTCGAAGATGCCCGTGACCTTGGCCAGCGCCTCGGAGTCCGAGCTGCCGGGAGGCTTCGCTGCCGATGAGCTTGAAGGCGTCGACGAGGCGCGACTTCTTGATGGACTGGAGGCCGTGCCGCTCGGCGACGTGGCCGATCTCGTGGGCCAGGATGGCGGCCAGCGTCTCCTCGTCGGGGCAGCGCTCGACCAGGCCCTTGGTGACGAAGATGAAGCCGCCGGGCGCGGCCATGGCGTTGACCTCGTCGGTATCGAGGACGGCGAAGTGATAGCCGCCGTAGGTCTCCGGCCGGTCCGAAGAGTAGGCGATGGCCGTCCCCATGGTGTTGATGTATCCGCTCAGGGCCGCGTTCGGATAGGCCTTGTACTTCGAGAGGATGAGCGCCGCCGTGGCCCGCCCGATGTAGTACTCCTCCTCCTCGGTGATCTCGGCGAACGAGGTGCGCACGGCGTCGGCCGTCTTGACCAGGGACTCCGCGTCCGCCTGGCTGACCTTGCCCGTCGAGGCGATGATGTCCGCGGCGCCCTGTTTGACCGCCTGGCAGCCGGCCAGGACGAGCGTCGCGGCGAGAACGGCCGCCGCGAGAGCCTTCGTCCGGGCGCTCACTGGACGCCTCCGTATTCGCCGAGATGGCCCAGTTTCATGAAGGCCTCGATCTCGGCGTCCGTGGGCTTGACCTTTTCCATGGCGTCGACGGCCGCGAAATCGGCGGCCGGGTTCCCGGCCCGATATTTGTCCTCGACCTGCTTGTTGAAGCCCTTGGCCGCGAGGGCGACCTCGCCCGCGGAGGCCTGGGTCTGCATGGTGTTATCCATGGCGGAGAGGTTGATCTTTTTCGCTTGGACGGCCGTCGCATGGACCCAGCCGACGAGGCCCGCCTTGGTCTTGACTTGGATCCAACCGTTCTGGGCGGCGAGCTTTTCGAGGGCGTCGCCGGTCTTGATCTTGGCGACGACGGACGCCGTGAACTTGGGAGCGCTCCGGACGGTCGTCGTCTTGACCTTGACGACGAGGGTCTCGGCCAGGAGAAAGACGAACACGGCGAGGACCGCCGCGGCGAGGAATGCCAAGCGAGCCGGCTTTTTCATTCGCACCTCCATCTGGAAACCTGCCTCATCATAGGTAAAAGACGAACGGCAAGTCAAACCGCGGCCGGGCCCGGATCCGGATTGACTTTTGGGGGACTCGGGGCTACCCTGACCCCGAAGGGCGTCCGCCGTTCCCGGCATGACCGATCATTCTGACTCCAGGGGAGAGCGTTCCATGACAAAAAGATCCGTAGCCTGCCTGCTTCTCGCCGTCTGCGTCCTCGGATTTGCCGCCTGCAAGCCGAAACAACCAGCGGCCCCGGGTTCTGCCCCGGCGGAACAGGAATGGTATCGTTACATCAGCGCTTTCACGACGGGGACGGTCTCCCGCAAGGCCCCTGTCCGGGTCCTCTTCGTCGACGCCGCGGCGACCCCGGGTCCGGCCGCCGCGGGGCTCCTCGAATTCTCGCCGGCCGTCGCCGGGAAGGCCGAGTGGCGAAGCGAGCGCGAGCTCGTCTTCACTCCCGCGGCCGAGCTCAAGCCCGGCCAGGAGTACAAGGCCGTCCTCCATGTCGGGAAGGTCCTCGACCTGCCCAAGGCCTTCGCCCGGTTCGAGTTCCGCTTCGGCGTCATCCGGCCGAACATGGAGGTCGCGGTCGACGGGCTCTTCGCGGAGGACTCGGACCGGCCGCAGGCCCAGGTCCTGCGCGGCCGCGTCGTCACGGCCGACGCCGAGGAGAAAGCCCTCGTCGAGAAGGTCCTCGAAGCCGAACAGGACGGCCGGGCCCTGGCCATCGAGTGGAGCCATGCCCCCCTGGGACTCTTCCATCAGTTCGTCGTCCGGGACATCGAGCGCCGGGAGGAGGCCTCGGCGGTCGACCTGGAATGGGACGGGGCGCCGATCCGCGTCGACAACCGCGGCCGGCGCGCGTTCGAGGTTCCCGGCAAGGGCGAATTCAAGGTCGTTTCGATCGAGCCCGTCCTCGGCGAGACCCGCCACGTCCTGGTGCGGTTCTCCGACTCGCTGGCCAAGGACCAGGACCTCAAAGGCCTCCTCATCGTCGAGAACCGGACGCTGACCTTCGAGATCGAAGGCAACGCCGTCCGGATCTACTCGAGCGAGGAGTTCCTCGGCAGCTTCGGGGTCCGTGTCCTCGCCGGGATCCGCAACTATCTCGGCCGGCGCCTGGCCGAGGGCCTCGACCGGCAGGTCACTTTCGAGTCGATCCGGCCCCAGGTGCGGTTCGTCGGCCGCGGTCTCATCCTGCCGCGGAAGGACCGGCTGACCGTGCCCATCGAAGCCGTCAACCTGAGGAGCGTCCAGGTCGCGGCCTTTCAGATCTACCCCGGCAACATGGCCCAGTTCTTCCAGGTCAACAGCCTCGACGGCGCCGAGGAGATGGCCCGCGTCGGGCGCTACCTCTGGAGGAAGACGGTGGCCCTGTCCGAAGACCCGGCGGTCACCGGCAAGTGGTCCCGCTACGACCTCGACGTCACCCCGCTCTTCGCGGAGAACCCGGGCAGCATGTTCCGCATCGTCCTGTCCATGAACCGCGGCAATTCCACCTATCCCTGCGCCGGGTCGGATGCCCGGATCGTCGTCGAGCCGCCGGTCAAGAACATGGACGACGTCGGCTACGGCCGCTACGCGAACTGGGACTACGACGACGAAGGCTACGAATACGGCTGGGGCGAATGGCGCGACCGCAACAACCCGTGTTCGGACGCCTATTATCTCCCCCGGTACAACCATGAGGCCGTCGCCGGGCGCAATTTCTTCGCCTCCGACATCGGTCTCGTGGCCAAGCTCGAGGCCGGCGGCACCCTTCGGGTCGTGACGACCGACATCGGAACGGCCCGGCCGCTCTCGGGCCTGAAGGTCCAGGCCTACAACTATCAGAATCAGCTCCTCGGCGAGACGGCCTCCGACGGCAACGGCTTCGCCGTTTTCCGGCTCCAGGACCGTCCTTTCTACGTCAAGGCGGAGGGGGGCGGGGACGTCGGCTATCTGCGCGTCAGCGGCGAGGGCGTCCTGGCCCTGAGCCACTTCGACGTCGGCGGCGAGGTCACCCAGAAGGGCGTCAAGGGCATCGTCTACGGCGAACGCGGCGTCTGGCGGCCGGGCGACACGCTCCACCTGACCTTCGCCCTGTTCGACCGGGAGAAGGTCCTGCCCGACGGACACCCCGTGCTCTTGGAGATCTACGCGCCGCAGGGGCAGCTCGTCCGGACGCTCAAGCCGGAGAAGACGGTCGAGCCGTTCTACGCCTTCCGCGTCGAGACCGACGACGCGGCGCCCACCGGCAACTGGCGGGCCCGCGTCCTCGTCGGGGGGCTGACCTTCGAGAAGACGCTCAAGATCGAAACGGTCGTGCCCAACCGGCTCAAGATCGTCCTCGACGCCGGGCGCGAGACGCTCGTCCGCAAGGACATGCCCTTCGACGCGGCGGTCGCGGCCCAGTGGCTCCACGGCGCGCCGGCCTCGAACCTGAAGTTCGACGTGTCGGTCCGCCTGACGCGGCGCGCGACCAAGTTCGACCGCTACAAAGACTATTCCTTCGACGACCCGGCCCGCGAGTTCGAGGGCGGGACGCTCGAAGCGGCCAAGGGCGTCCTCGACGCCGCAGGCAAGGGCCGCGCCAAGATCGACATCGACCCGCAGCAGCCGAGCCCCGGGATGCTCGACGCCGCCTTCACCAGCCGCGTCTTCGAGGAGAGCGGCGACTTCAGCATCGATACCTTCTCCCTGCCCTTCCATCCCTACGATTCCTACGTCGGCGTCCGGGCGCCCCAGGGCGACCGGGACCGGGGCCTGCTCGTGACCGACAAGGACCACGCGGTCGACATCGTCACCGTCGATCCCGCGGGCCGGCCCGTTTCGCGGGACAAGGTCGTCGTGTCCCTCTACCAGATCGAGTGGAAGTGGTGGTGGGACAAGAGCGGCGAATCGCTCGCCCAGTACGTCGCGGACGTCCAGACCCGGCCCATCTCCAGGTCCGAGATCGCGACCCCGAACGGCGCCGGCCAGTGGACGTTCCGGATCGGGTATCCCGGCTGGGGACGCTACCTCGTCCGGGTCGAGGACCCCGTGAGCGGCCATGCCTCGGGCCAGATCGTCTACGTCGATTGGCCCGACTGGGCCGGCCGGTCCCGGGAGGAAGGCGCGGCCGGGGCGACGGCGCTCACCTTCACGGCCGACAAGACGAATTACAAGGTCGGCGAGAAGGCCGTCATTTATCTGCCCGAGGCCGTCCAGGGCCGGGCCCTCGTCTCCGTCGAAAGCGGAACATCGGTCCTCGACATGATGTGGGTGTCGACGGTCAAGGGCGAGAACCGCTTCGAGATCCCGCTGACCGCGGCCATGTCGCCCAACGTCTACGTCCACGTCACGCTCCTGCAGCCGCACCGGGACAAGACGAGCGACGCGCCCATCCGCCTCTACGGCGTCATCCCTCTCCTCGTCGAGGACCCGGGGACCAGGCTCGAGCCCGCGCTCAAGATGGCCGACGAGATCCGGCCCAAGGAGAAATTCAAGGTCGAGGTCCGCGAGAGCGGCGGCCGGCCGATGACCTACACGCTGGCCGTGGTCGACGAAGGCCTCCTCGGCTTGACCCGGTTCCAGACGCCCGACCTGCGCAAGGGTTTCTACAGCCGCGAGGCCCTGGGCGTCCAGACCTGGGACCTCTTCGACGCCGTCGCCGAGGCCTACGGCGCCGAGATGGCCCGGATCCTGGCCATCGGCGGCGACGAAAGCGCGGATTCCAAGGACAAGGCCAAACAGCCGCGCCGGTTCCCGCCGGTCGTCCTGTTCGAGGGCCCGTTCGACCTCAAGGCGGGCGGGATCGGCGTCCACGAACTCATGATGCCGCAGTATTTCGGCGCCGTCCGGGTCATGGTCGTGGCCGGGCGGGACGGGGCCTTCGGCTCGGCCGAGAAGTCCGTGCCGGTCCGCCGCGACCTGATGACCCTGGCCACCCTGCCGCGGGTCGCGAGGCCCGGCGAAAATATCGTCATGCCCGTCACCGTATTCGTCACCAAGCCGGATCTCAAGGAGGTCACGGTCAGCGTCGAGACGAACGGGCTCTTCGAGATCGTCGGCGAGCGCACGAAGACCGTCGCGTTCGCCAGGCCCGGCGACGACATCGTCACATTCGACTTGAGATCGACCGGTGCCATCGGCCCGGGCGAGGTCCGCTACCGCGCGTCGGGCGGCGCAGAGAAGGTGGAAGACGCGATCGCCGTCCCGGTCCTCGCTTCGAACACGCTCATCACCCAGACGACTCGGCTCGAGATCGGGCCGGGAAAGTCCGTCGAACAGGCGGTCGTGCCGTTCGGCCTGGAGAACACCAACACCGTCACGATGGAGGCGTCGTCCCTGCCGCCGCTCAATCTCGAGAAGCGGCTCGATTATCTCATCCAGTATCCGCACGGCTGCCTCGAGCAGACGCTCTCGGCGGCCCTGCCCCAGCTCTACTTGAAGAGCCTGGTCAAGCTCGACGACGCGCAGAAGCGCGAGGTCGAGGAGAACGTCAAGGCGGCCATCCGGAAGATGCCCGGTTTCCAGATGCCCAACGGCGCCTTCGCGTACTGGCCGGGCGACCGGGAGGGCCATGCGTGGACGACCGCCTACGCCGGCTACTTCCTGCTCGAGGCGGTGCGCCTCGGCTACAGCGTCCCCCAGGCCATGCTCGACGCGTGGCGGGCCTATCAGAGGACGCTGGCTAACGGCTTTGTCACGGGCGGCGCGCCGGCCAAGCTCACGCAATCCTTCCGGCTGTTCGGCCTGGCCCTGGCCCGCGAGCCGGATCTCGGGGCCATGAACCGGCTGCGCGAGAGCGAAAACCTTCCGGGGCTGGCCGGGCTCATGCTGGCCGCCGCCTTCCATATGGCGGGGCAGGCGGACGCCGCGACCGACTTGGCCGAGCGGGCGAAGCTCGAATTCCCGCGCTATCGGGAGGACGGCGACACGTTCGGCTCCGATTTCCGCGACAAGGCCCTGGCCGTCAGGGCCTCCGTGCAGATGGGCCGGTCGGCCAAGGTCAAGGGACTCCTCGAGGACATCTCCAAGACCCTCGCGTCCGACCTCTGGCTTTCCACCCAGGATACCGCGTGGGGTCTGATGGCCCTCGCCTCGTACTACGGGAGCGCCGAGATCAAGCCGTTCCGCTATCGCTTCGGCTGGGACGGGGAGAAGGCGGTCGACGTTTCGGCGGACGTGCCGTTCGATCGCCGCGAGTACGCGGACTTCCCGGTCAAGGGCAGGACACTGACCGTGACCAACCCGGATCCGGGCCCGCTTTACGTCAACATCTACCGGCGGGGCGTCCCCCCGGCCGGCGTCGAGGTAGCCTCGTCGGAAGGCCTGTCGATCGACGTCAAGTTCCGGGACATGAAGATGAACGCCCTGCCCATCGAAAAGATCTCCCAGGGGCTCGACCTCGTCGCCGAGGTCCGGGTCAAGAACCTGACCCCCGGACGGCTCCGGAACCTGGTGCTGACGCACCTCACGGCCGCGGGCTTCCAGATCAAGAACCCGCGGTTCGGCGGCGAGGCGGGCGCCGTCGCGGACGTCGATTACCAGGACATCCGCGACGACCGCGTCTACACCTACTTCGAGCTGGGCGCGGGCGAGGAGAAGGTCTTCCTCGTGGTCATGAACGCGTCCTACCGGGGCCGCTATTACCAACCGGGCGTCGCCGTCGAGGCCATGTACGACGCGGCCGTTCACGCCAACACGAAGGGACAATGGGTCGAGATCGTTCGTTAGGACCGGCAGAAGTGGTCGTGAGGGCGCGTTTCCTCGCGGGGCGTCCCTCTCCGGCCGCCGCTCCACCCATCCCCCCGAGGGTTGGAGGCCAGGTCCCCCTTTCGCGTCGGGCGGATAGAGACTGGCCCCGCTCGACACGCCCTCACGATTCTTTTAAGCGGACATGAACGAGACCTGCCGGATTGAGCATTGTGGTGAGGGCGCGTTTCCTCGCAGGGCGTCCCCGTCCGGCCTTCGCTCCACCCATCCCCCCGAGGGTTGGAGAATAGGTCCCCCTTTCGCGTCGGGCGGACGGGGACTGGCCCCGCTCGACACGCCCTCACAATATTTCTATATGGGCATGAGCGAAAGACGCTGGCTATGAGCGTGCGGGCCAGCCGGGAACGGGGACATGTCCCTCGGAGCTCGGGACTGCCACGGGAGGCTGTACCGAAAGTACGTGTCCCCATCCTGAAGCATCGGATGTTGATCGCGGGCGCGTCCTTCTTGTTGCTGGCTCTCGCTTGGCTCGCCGTGCCGGTCGTCCGTTTCGAGGACCCGGTCTCGCCGGTCCTTTTCGGCGCGGAGGGCGAGCTCCTCGGGGCGAGGCCGGCGGCCGACGGGCAGTGGCGATTCCCGGCCGGCGACACCGTTCCCGATCGCTTCTACCGCGTCCTCGTCCGGTTCGAGGACAAGCGCTTCTTCGTCCATCCCGGCGTCGACCCGCTGGCGCTCGCCCGGGCCGTGCGCCGGAACGTCCGCGCCCGGAAGGTCGAGAGCGGCGCCAGCACGATCACGATGCAGGTCGTCCGGCTGGCCCGGAAGAACCGGCCGCGGACATACCTGGAGAAGATGAGGGAGGCCGTGCTGGCCCTGCGGCTCGAGACGCGGCGCTCGAAGAGGGAGATCCTGGCGCTCTTCGCCGCCCACGCGCCGTTCGGCGGCAACGTCGTCGGCATCGACGCCGCGTCCTGGCTCTACTTCGGCCGGAGCCCGGAGCGGCTGAGCTGGGCCGAGGCCGCGTTCCTGGCCGTCCTGCCCAACGATCCCGGATTGCTGGCCTCGGCGGAGGGGCGGGCGCGGCTGCTCGCCAAGCGCGACGGGCTGCTGCGGCGGCTCCGGGCGAAGGGGAGCCTGCCCGAGCTCGAGTGCCGCCTGGCCCTCGCGGAGACGATGCCCGATCGCGTCCGGTCCGTGCCGCGCGAGGCGCCGCACCTCCTCGACACGCTGGCGGCCGGGCCCGGCGCCGCGCCGCCGTTCCGCTCCTTTGTCGATGCCGGCCTGCAGAGATCGGTCCGGCGGGCCGTCGAACAGCACGGCGCGAGGCTCCGCGAACGGGACATCCGCAACCTCGCCGCCGTGGTCATCGACAACCGCGAGGCCGCGGTCGTCGCCTACGTCGGCAACGTCGGGTCTGGAACGTCGGGAGGAGGAGGGCCAGAGCGTCGACATCCTCCGCAGCCGGCGGAGCACCGGGAGCATCCTCAAGCCGTTCCTCTACGCGGCCATGCTCAAGGAGGGCGGCCTGACGCCGGTCACCCTGGTCGCCGACACTCCCGTGCGCTACGAGGGCTTCAAGCCGGAGAACTTCGACCGCCGCTTCCGCGGCGCGGTCCCGGCCCGGGCGGCCCTGGCCTGGTCGCTCAACGTCCCGGCCGTGCGCGAGCTCCGGGAGTACGGCATCCCGCGGTTCGCGAACCGGCTGAGGCAGTGGGGGATGACGACCCTCGACCGTTCGCCCGAGGACTACGGGCTGACGCTGGTCCTCGGCGGGGCCGAGGGTCGGCTCGTCGAGGTCGCCGGCGCTCTACGCCAAGCTGGCCCAGCTCGCGTCGGGAGCGCCCGGCGGCGGGCGGGAGGTGAGGCTGCTGAAAGATGCGGGTGAAGCGCCGTCGAAGATGAGGGAGCTTGGCGCCGCCGCCGCTTACCTCACGCTCCAGGCCCTGACCGCGGTCAACCGGCCCGACGAGGAGGGCTTCTGGCGGAACTTCAGCTCGTCGAAGTGGGTGGCCTGGAAGACCGGCACGAGCTTCGGGTTGAGGGACGCCTGGGCCGTGGGCGTGACGCCCAACTATACGATCGGCGTCTGGGCCGGGAACGCCGACGGCGAGGGTAAGCCGGGGCTAACGGGGCTCGGCGCCGCGGCGCCGGTGCTCTTCGACCTGCTGGGGCTCGTCGACGGCGGCGGGGCGATCGTCCGGCCCCCGTCGGGGTTCAAGGAGATCCGGGTCTGTGCCGATTCCGGGTACCTGGCGACGGAGCTGTGCCCCGCGGAGACCGTTCTGGTGCCCGCGGAGAGCCGCTTCGACCGGATGTGCTCCTTCCACCAGACGGTCCACCTCGACGCGTCGGGGAGCTTCCGCGTCGACAGCCGCTGCGAGCCGGTCGACCGGATGCGGCACGAAGCCTGGTTCGTCCTGCCTCCCGTCCAGGAATATTTCTACAGGGCGGAACACCCCGAGTACCGGCCGCTGCCGCCGTTCCGGGCCGACTGCGGCGGCGGGGCGGCGGACGAGCGGGGCTCGCGGGTGATGACGCTGGTCTACCCGGAGGCCGCGACGTCGGTCTACGTCCCGGTCGGGCTCGACGGCCGGGCGGGCGAGGTCGTCTTCGAGGCCGTCCACAGGGAAGACGGCGCGACCATCCACTGGCACCTCGACGAGCGCTACGTCGCGTCGACGCGGGTCTTCCACCAGATCGCGGCCGATCCCGGGCCGGGCGAGCACCGGCTCGTGCTGACGGACGGCGAGGGCCGGCGCCTGGAGCGGACGTTCCGGGTGGTCAGCCCGGCGCGCCGCGGCGACCGCTGACACGGCGGGCTCTCGCCCGTCCTACTTCTTCATGTCCTTGTCGAAGGCGACCTTGGACGGTGAGAAGTTCATGGTCCGGACGAACTCGAGCGATTCCTTCGCGCCGAACTCGCGGTCCATGGCGTTGTCCTCCCACTCGACCGAGAGCGGGCCGTCGTAGCCGATCGCGTTGAGCTCGCGGATGATCGCGTCGAAGTCGACGTCGCCGTGGCCGAGCGAGCGGAAGTTCCAGCCGCGGCGCGTGTCGCCGAAGGGCAGGAACGAGCCGAGGATGCCGGCCCGGCCGTCGAGGGTCACGGCCACGTCCTTCATGTGGACGTGGTAGATGCGGTCGGCGAAATCGCGGATGAAGAGCTCCGGGTCCATGCCCTGCCAGACGAGGTGGCTCGGGTCGAAGTTGAGGCCGAGCGCGAGCCGGCCGTTGAAGGTGTCGAGCAGGCGCCGGGTCGTGTAGACGTCGAAGGCGATCTCGGTCGGGTGGACCTCGAGGGCGAACTTGACGGCCTGCTCGTCGAACTCGTCGAGGATGGGCGACCAGAGCTCCCGGATCGCGCTGGAAACCGGCTTCGACCGTCTCTTCGGTCGTCGTGGGGAACGAGTACCAGGCCTTCCAGATGGGCGAGCCCATGAAGCCGTTGACGACGTAGCAGCCCATGGTGCGGGCGGCCCGGGCGGTGGCCTTCATCTCGTCGACCGCCCACTTGCGGAGGGCCTCGGGCTTGCCCTTGACGGCGTCGGGGGCGAAGCCGTCGAGGCGCGGGTCGTACTCGTCGCCGACGCACTGGCCGGCGAGGTGGGCGCCGAGGGCCCAGCACTTGAGGCCGTGCTTCTCGAGGACCCGCTTCCTGTCGCGGACGTAGGCGAGGTCGGTCGCGGCTCTGCGGACGTCCATGTGATCGCCCCAGCAGGCGATCTCGAGGCCGTCATAGCCCCACGCGCTCGCCTTTTTGCAGACTTCCTCGAACGGCAGGTCGGCCCACTGGCCGGTGAACAACGTGACGGGTCGTGCCATGGCTCTCTCCTGTTTGAGTTCTTTTCCTGGCCCGGATTATCTCATACTCGCGGCCCCGACTTCTTGGGAATTTGCCATGAGGGCCTCAATCGTCGCGATCGATGACGGCGTATTCATAGACGCAGGCTTCGTCGAAGGGATCGACAAAGAACAGATGGTCGCCGCGCATCGTCAAATTGTCGAATTTGACGACCTCGGGCGGGAACGGGACGCGCGACAGGAGCACTCCCGCGGGGCTGTAGATCTCGAAAGCGACAAGATCCCGGATCTTGATATCCTTGGGAGGTTGGAGCCCGCTGACCGCCTTCTGAAAGCTCAGGACCCAGATGCGGCCGCGGCTGTCTACGCCGATCCCCCTGTTGACCGGCGTGAAGGCCGGTTGATCGACCTCGACGACCCGGCCCCGGATCTCCATGGGAGACTTTTCATAGCGATGAACGATCTCATAGGGCAGAACCCGGTCGATCGAGAGGACCAACCGGCCGTCCGGCGAATATTTCTCGATCCGGTTTAGAGAGGAGAAAGCCGCGTAGATATTCTCGTCCCCGTCGACGGCCAGGCTGAGGAAATTGGCGTTCCAGGTCTTCCTGGCCGTGTCAAGCAGAAACGGCTCTCCGAACTCGTGGCGGACCTGCCCCTGGAAATCGAAGATGGCCAAAACGGCATTATCCGGTCCGTTTGTTCCCTCGAGCCGGAAGGCGTAAACGACGACGCGGTCCGAGCCCAGGACGGCCGGGCTTATGCCCCTGTAGGGAGGCAGCCGGAATCGGTCGACGTAGATCCCGTCGTTATCGAACACATGGAACTCCGAGGTCCCCGTCGCTACGATGACCCGGCCGCTCGCGGTGACGCCGACGGACATCGCGAATTCGAACTCGCCTGGGCCCTGGCCCTTCCGGCCGAAGCGACCCAGGAATTCCCGTTTGGCATTGAACTTCTTGACGCAGGACTCCCTATCATCAAGGATGAAGAGGTTCCCCGCGGCATCCTCGTCGGCGCTCATGGGACTGACGAACTGGCGATCCGGGTCCGTCGACTCGAGCTCGCCGATCTTCCCGACGAATACGAGTCCGGCCACCAGCCTCTCGGACGCCGGCTTGATGTTATGGACGTACCGGATCCCGTCCCTGATCTCGGCCACGAAGGTCTTTTCCCCGCGGCAGCCCGGGCTCGTCAGCAGGGAATAGATCAGGACCGCTCCGCAACAGGCCGGCAAGACCGGCGCGCGTTTGGTCATCGTCATCTCCCCTGAGCATTCCCCTGCCAGGCCCGGTCAGGGAGGTTCCTGACGGCCGGGTCCTCAGTCCATCGCCACCCAGACCGCGCCTTTGGCCGAGCTCTCGACGCACGTCTCGATGAAGCGGACGCCGCGGACGCCGTCGTCGACGTTGGGGAAATCGAGGTCGGCGGGGGCGAGCGGCTCGCCGCGGAGCTTCTTGGAAAGGGCCGTGATGAAGGTCGCATAGACGTTGGCGAAGCTCTCGAAATAGCCCTCGGGATGGCCGGAGGGGAGGCGGGAGAGCGACTGGGCCCGCGGCGACATCGGATCGCGGCCGCGCGAGATCGTCCCGGACGGGCGGTCGGGAAAGGAGACACGGGCCGTGTTCGGCGTCTCCTGGAACCACTCGACCGCGCCCTTGGTGCCGTAGATGCGCAGGCGCAGGGCGTTGTCGTGGCCGGCCGCGATCTGGGAGCTCCAATAGACGCCCTTGGCGCCGCCCTTGTAGTCGACCATGACGGTGGCGTTGTCGTCGAGCGGGCGGCCGGGGCCGAAGCGGTCCAGGCGGGCGCAGAGCGACTCGATCTCGAGGCCGGTCATATAGGCGGCCATGAACTCGATGTGGCTGCCGATGTCGCCGACGCAATTGGAGATGCCGGCGAGGGCGGGGTCGGTCCGCCAGGCGGCCTGCTTCTGGCCGGTGTCCTCGAGCCTGGTCATCAGCCACTCCTGGGGGTATTCGCCGTTGACGAAGCGGATCTCGCCGATCTCGCCCGCGGCGACGAGGTCCCGGAGGTGCTTGACGAGAGGGTAGCCCGAGTAGGCGTAGGTGACGCAGAAGAGGAGCCCGGTCTCGCGGACGAGACAGGCGAGATCAGACGGCGTCGTCGCGAGCTCGTGGCCAGAGGCTTCTCGCAAACGACGGAGAAGCCGTGTTCGAGGGCGATCTTCGCGGCGGGGAAGTGGGTGCTGTTCGGGCGTGACGACACTGAGGAAGTCCGGCCGGTCGGGGCGCGCCGCCTCGGACCGGACCATCTCGTCGAAGGTGCGGTAGAGCCGCTCGCGGGGGAGCCCGAGCGCGTCGCCCGTGGCCAGCGTATTCTCGTAGCTCTGGGAGAAGGCGCCGCAGACGAGCTCGGCCTTGCCGTCCATGGCGATGGACTTGCGGTGGACGTCGCCGATGAACGAGCCCGGTCCGCCGCCGATCATCCCGTAGCGGAGCTTAGGCGCCTTGCCGCCCGTCGAGTGACCTTCGATCATGCTGTTCCTCCCGGAAGGGGTCAAACCTAAACTTTTTAACTTTTCGCGTCAGCCGATCCGACCGAAACCTAAAAAGTTAAAAAGTTTAGGTTTGACCCCTATTTTAAAGCTTTGCGGATGCGGTCGGCCGCGAGCTTGGCCTCGGCCGCGACCGTCGGGTCGGCCAGGAGCGACTCGGCCGTCTTGAGCGAAGTGACGCAGGGGAATCGGCCGAGAAGACCCAGGACGAGCTTCTTCTCCTCCGGCCGCGTCGAGACGGAGAGGACCTTCAGGAGGTCGGCCGCGGCGCCTTCGGGGGACCGGTCGGGCTCGAGCCCGATCATCCGGATGTACCCGCGTATGCTCAGGATACGGTGGTTGAGGGCGAGCGACGTCCGGGCGATGTCGAGGACGTCGTCCCGGGCCGCGATGGTCGGCCAGTCGGCCAGCGCGCGCACGGCCGCGTCGACGACGGCCGCGTCTGGATCGGAAAGCGCTGTCCGAACCAGGGGAAGGGCCGAGTCGTCGCCGATCTTGCCCAGGATCCGGATGAGGTCCGCTCTCTTTCCCGCATCCTTCTCGGCGGCGAGCCGCGATTTGACGGCGCTCGAGCGGGCCGTCTCCCTCGGGTTCATGCGGGCGGCCGCCGCGACGGTATCCTGCATGGCTTCGCGGGCCGTCTCGTCATCGAGCGCGGCGAGAAGGGCGAGCAACGCCGGAAGGTCCTCCTCGCCGGCGACCGTGCGAAGCGCCGCCGCCGCTTTTGTTTTGAGAGAGGGCGGGCCGGCCTTGACGATGTCCATGAGAGCCGGCTCGGCCCCGGCGATGCGCCGGGTGCCGGCCGCCTGGACGAGCTCGGCCTTGACGGCGTCGTCCGAAGTTTTGGCGAGGTGGGCGAGGATGGCCTCGTCGACGTCGCTTCCCCTGAGCCGGGCCAGCGCCTCGCGGGCCGCTTCCTGCTCGGCGCCGGCCGAGCGGGCCGCCTTGGTGGCCAGGAAGACGACGGACTTGCCGTCGCCCGCCGTGACGATCGACCGGAGTGCGGCCAGCCGGACATTGCCGGACGGGTTCTCCGCGGCGGAGAGCAGATAGGGCCGGACGATATCGGCGGGATAGCCGGCGAGGATGCCCGTGAGTTGGATCTTGGCCTCTTCGGGCAGGCGCGCCATGAGATCACCGACTTGGGATATCTCGCCTTCGCCGAAATTCGCCGGGACCGCCGCCAGGGCCGGCGCGAAGAGCAGAGCGTCCTTTCCGGTCAGGGCCCTGAGGATCATGGCCCTGGTGTCGTCCGCGGCGGCGAGCTTGCCCTTGAACGCGGCCTGCCGGACGACCGGGGAGACGTTGGCCGCGAAGACCTTGTCGTAAACCGTCGCGGCCGAGGCCTTGTCTCCGGCTGCGAGCAGTCCCTCGGCCGCGAGAAGCAGGGCCGAGGCGGCCTCGGACTTGAGCGTTGCGCCGGCCTTGCCGAGCGTCGCGGTGAGCGACCTTGACGGCCTCCGCGCCGCCGATCTTGCCGAGGGCTTTCACGGCGTCCATGGCCAGGGCGACGTCTTTCCCCGCGGCCAGCCCGGCGAGAGTCGGGACCGCGACGGCGGTCTTGCGTTCGCCGAGCGAGAAGACGATGCCGCGCCTGATCGTCGCCCTGGGTCTTACCCAGGGCTTCGACGAGGGCCTGGTCGGCTTCTCCGCCGGGGATCCGTTCGAGCGCGTAGCGGGCCGCGTCGGTCGTCTCCGGCTTGAGCGCGAGCGCCGCGAGCACGGGGACGGAGTCCGGTCCGCCGACAAGCCGGAGGGCCCGGCATGCCGCCATCAACCCTCCTGGCGCCGGTGAGCCCTGGATGAACTCTGAGAAGCGTGGCCTCGGTCTCCTTACGGGCCTGCGCGTTGTCCTTGTGGGCGAAGACGTAGGCCCTGAGCCGCATCGGCGCGCCGACGCCGGCCGCGAAATCGTAAGCTCTGAAGTTCTCTTAAGGATGGCGTCGAGCGAATCGTAGATCGAGCTCCATGCCCTGCGTGCCCGCCATCGGCCGTCCTGCCGGCCGCGGGGACGGCCGCGAGCGCGAGCGACACGGAGACGACGAGGGCTGCGACCGCGATCGTGATGTGCGTTCTTTTCATGGTCGCTCTCCTCACTCCGGCAGCTGCCAGGGCTTGCGGTACGAGTGCCCGAGGAGCCTCTCCGCCTCGGGATCGCCGATGATGGTCTCGGTCGTCGGGTCCCACCTGATCTTCCGGCCCGATCTCGATGGCGACGACGCCGAGGTGCCCGACGCTCGCCGAGCGGTGGGCCGTCTCGGCCGGCGCGATCGTCATCGCCCGGCTGCGGACGCAGTCGAGGAAGTTCTGGTAGTGATCGCGGCTCTGGTAGAGGCGCGATCTCGTTCGGGCCCGATCGACCTCGCTGCTTGAGGCTGGCCGGCTCGGCTCTCGAACTCGCCGCGGTCGACCCAGATCCAGCCGTACTCGCCGATCCACTTCGTGCCGCTCCGGATCTCGTCGTAGCCGCCGGCCAGGACCATGGGCGTCCCGTCGGCGTACTTGCGCCTCGACCCAGTAGCGGGTCGGGCTGTTGTAGATGCCCGATCGTCGGGAACTCGCCCGTGCCCTCGATCTCGACGGGCCCGGTCTCGTCCCAGCCCATGCCCCAGTGGGCGATGTCGAGGTGGTGGCCGATCCAGTCCATGAGCTGGCCGCCGCCGAAGTCCATGTTCCAGCGCCAGTTCATGTGGACGCGGGCCTTGCAGTACGGGCGACCAGGGCGCCGGCCCGAGCCAGGTCTCGTAGTCGAAGTTCGGCGGGCGGCGCCTCGATCTTCTCCTGGCCGAAGGTCCCGGCGAAGTCGTAATGCCCCGACGGCAGTCCGACCTCGACCCGCTGGATCTTGCCGATGCGCCCGTTGCGGACGAGCTCGCAGGCCTGGTGGAAGTTGTCGACCGAGCGCTGCCAGCTGCCCGTCTGCCAGACCCGGCCGTAGCGCTTGACCGCGTCGCAGAGGGCCCGGCCCTCGCGCAGGTTGTGGGTCAGGGGCTTCTCGCCGTAGACGTCGAGCCCGGCGCGCACGCGCCGCGATCGACAGGATGGCGTGCCAGTGGTCGGGGACGGCGATGGACACGGCGTCGAGGTCCTGCGCGCGAATAGAGCTCGCGGTAATCCGTGTAGGTCGCGCAGTCCTTGTTGCCGTACTTCTTGTTGACCATGTCCTTGGCCATGGCCAGCGGCTCGTCGTCGAGGTCGCAGACGGCCACCCACTGGACCTCGGGCTTTTCGAGGAAGCTCTCCATGTTGCCCGGGCCCTGCATGCCGAAGCCGATGCCGGCCATGACGATCCGGTCCGACGGCGCGACGGCCCCATTCCTGCCCAGGGCCGAGGCCTTGACGATCGTCGGGAACCCGACGACCCCGGCCGCGGCGATCGGCACTGTCTTCAGGAAGTCCCTCCGCTTCATTTTTTTCATGTGTCCTCCCGGTGTCAGGGATGCCATTTCCAGCCGCCGCCGACGTAGAGCAGCTGGCCGGTGAGCCAGCGGGCCTGGTCGGAGGCCAGGAAGGCGATGACGTCGGCGATGTCCTCGGGCCGGCCGACCCGTCCGAGCGGCGTCTTCCGCCCGATCTCGGCCTCCTCGTCGGGACGGAGCCAGCCCGTCTGGACGGGGCCGGGCGCGACGATGTTGACCGTGATGCCGTACTTGCCGAGCTCGTGCGCCGCCGACCGGCTGTAGGATTCGAGCGCGTGCTTGGAGGCGGCATAGCTCACGGCCCCCGAGTGGGCGTCGGCGGCGTCCGTGCTGATATTGATGATCCTGCCCCAGGCCGAGCCGCGCCGGATATGCCGCTTCGCGAATTCGGCCATCATCAAGGCGGTCCCGCGCGCGTTGACGGTGTAATGTCCGTCCATGATAGCGGCGTCCGTCAGGCGCATGCCGAAGTCCTCGGAGCGGACACGTGCGGGGTCGAACGTCTCGTACTCGCAGTGAGCGTGGTTGTTGACCAGGATATCCGCCGGGCCCAGCCGGCCCTCACAGGCGTCGAAAAGAAGGGGGATGGCGGCGGGATCGGCGAGATCGGCTTCGAGACAGGCGGCTCGGCCCCCCTCGGCCATGATCTCGGCGACGACTCGCTCGGGCGGCTGCTGCTTTCTGGCCTCGTAGAGCTTCAGCCCGCCGATTCCGGAGCGCAGAGCTTCGTCCCGTTCGGCCGCGTCGAGGGACGACGGCCCGCGATAGGATGTGACGAATACGCCGGCCCCCTCGGCGGCCAGGACCTTGGCCGTGGCCGCGCCGATGCCGTGGTTCGCCCCCGTGACGAGGGCGACGCGCCCGACCAGCCGGTTTTCGGACACTGCGTCTCCTTATTAAACGAGCGGCGTCGTGCCCGGGACGGCGACCGGGTCGACCGGGTTCGGGCCGAACTCGTACTTGGCCGGCGACGAGGTCGAGCTTCGAGGCGTTCATCGCCCAGTCCCACGACAGCGCCCGGCCGGTGTAGGCGCTCATGCGGCCCATGATGGCGCACAGCGTGCTCTCGGCGACCTGCCGGCCCTCGTTGAGCGGCTTGCCGGCGCGGATCGACGCGATCAGGTCGATGTGCTCCTGCGACGTAGGGATTGGTCTCGTCGCCCTCGAACGTCCACGGCGTCTCGGCCCGGTGATCTCGCCGTAGCCGAAGGCTCCACGCGACGCCCTTCGTGCCGACGATCCGCTCCTCGACGCGGTCGGCGCAGCCCTTGGTCTGCCGGCACATGCTCGTGACGCGGACGCCGTTCGGGTACTCGAACTCGACGGCGAAGTGGTCGAAGATGTTGCCGTACTCCGGGCGCCGTCGCGGACCTGGCGGCCGCCCATGCCCATGACGTTCTTCGGCATCGCGCCGATGGCCCAGTTGACGACGTCGATGTTGTGGACGTGCTGTTCGACGATGTGGTCGCCCGAGAGTCCAGGTGAAGTAGAGCCAGTTGCGGCACTGCCACTCCATCTCGGTCATGCTCGGGCGTCCGCTCGCTTCACCCAGAGGTCGCCCTGGTTCCAGTAGCACTGGCGCGCCGACGATCTCGCCGATCTGGCCCGTCCTGGATGCGCTTCATCGTCTCGAGGTAGCGCTTCTGGTGGCGGCGCTGCGTGCCGGCGACGATGGCCAGGCCCTTCTGCCGCGGCCAGGTCCGAGGTGGCGATGACCGAGCGGACGCCGACCGGGTCGACGGCCACGGGCTTCTCCATGAAGACGTGCTTGCCGGCCTCGACGGCGGCCTTGAGGTGGATCGGCCGGAAGCCCGGGCGGCGCGGCCGTGACGATGAGTTGACGTCCGGGCATGGCCAGGACGCTTCTTGTAGTTGTCGAAGCCGGTGAAGCAGTGCTCGGGCGTGACCTTGACCGCGGCCGGGCACTTTCTCCCGTGAGCGTCTGCGAGCGAGCTCTCGACGCGGTCCTGGAACGCAGGTCGCCGAGGGCGACGATCTCGACGCCCGGCGACGGCGTTCAGGCAGTCGATGGCCGCGCCCGTGCCGCGGCCGCCGCAGCCGATGACGCCGACCCTGATCGTGTCCGAGCCCTGCGGCGAAGACGCCCGCCCGAGCCCGGGAAGGACGCCGCGAGCGTCGCCACGGAGGCGGCCGAGGCCGTCCTGATGAAGTCCCTGCGCGTCACGACCGTTATCGTGTTGTTCCGTCTCATGTCGTTCCTCCTCTAGAAATTGTCGCGCGTCGCGATAGGCGCGATGACAGCGCCTTCTCGCCTTCGATGCCCGGTTTGCTCTTGCCGTGCTCCATGCAGAGCACGCCCTGTATAGCCCTTGCCGTGGATGTGCTTGAAGATGTTGCGGTAGTTGATCTCGCCCGTGCTCGGCTCCTTCCGGCCCGGCGATTGTCGCCGATGTGGAAGGCGGCGATCTCGTCCCAGCAGGCGTCGATGTTGGGGATGATGTTCCCCTCGGTGATCTGCTGGTGGTACATGTCGTCGAGGATCTTGCACGACGGGCTCCCGACGGCCTTGCAGATCTGGTAGGCCTGCGGCATCTTGGTCAGGAAGAGCCCGGGGTGGTCCTTGGGATTGAGCGGCTCGAGCACGATGACGAGACCCGCGGGCTCGCACAGATCGCGGCCACGCCTCTTGAGGTTCTCGACGACGTTGGCCGTCTGGTAGTCCCAATCGAGGCTCTGGTCGAAGCGGCCCGGGACGGCGAGCGTCCACCGGCAGCCCGTCCGCTTCCCCGTCTCGACGGCCGTCCTGAAGCGCCCGTCGAGCATGTCGTTGACGGCCTTGTCCTTGATGACGAAGGACTCGACGGCGAAATCGGCGTAGACGACGAAGGGGCCGATGGTGAGCCCCAGTCGCGCCGATTCCCCTGGCCAGCTTTTCCTGTTCGGCCGCGGGCCGGCCCATCAGACCGTTGTCGAACCAGGCCGTGAAGCCCTGGTCGGCGATGAACTTGAGCTGGTCGACCGGGTTCTTCCCGGCGTGTCCCGCGAAAGCGCCGATGTCGGGGGCGTACTTGAGCTTGAAGCCGCCGGCCTTTCCGGCCGCTTGGCCGGCTTGGGCCGTCCCCCCGGCCGCGCCGAGAGGCGCGAGGGACGCGGCCGCCGCTCCCCATCCGGCCGCTTTGATGAAGTCCCGCCTGGTCGACGTCGATCCGTTTTTCGCCACGTTCACCCTCCTCGCCGGGATGAGGGGCCGATCGAAGGACGAACTCCGAGAGCCTGTTCAGATCGACGGAAGGGCCATCCTTCCCGGGGAGGGAAGGCGCTGCCGGCGGAGGGTCCTTGGATACGCCCACGACACGGGGATTCTATTAGAAAGAGGAGGGGCATTTCAACAGGTGCCGAAATACTATAAAAACAGTAGGAAATGAGGACAGCCCGTCCTCTCCGGCGGACATCCCCCGGTTCCCGGGCTTGCTCTCCGCCTTTTCAGCCGGCCCCGGAAGTTGGCATGCCGAATGCATATAAGAGAGCGGCTGGCAGAAAGCAAGCCAGAAAGGAGATTCCGATGAAACTGATGAGATACGCTTCGATCGTGCTCGTTCTCGCGGGCCTGGCCTACCCTCAGACCGTCGACCACGGCATGGGAGCCTTCTCCAACGAGAGCGGCGCCATCCTCATGGCCGTGGACGCGGCCCTGGTCAACCGGGCCGTCAAGACCCCCTACGTCATGTTCTACGCCTTCATGGCGTCGAAGGAGCAGAATGTGCCCATCACCGTAGCGGCCAAGGACGTGGTCATGGTCTATAAGGGGACGGAGTATCCCTTGCTCTCCCTCTCAGACCTCCGGGACAAGTACCGCGGCGAGATCCGGGACATGAGCTTCTACCGACGCCTGGGCAAGGAGGGCATCATCTCCTCCTGGGTCCGGCTCTACGATTTCCCCGAGAAGTCGACCTTCTTTCCTCCCCTGACGCTCAATGCGCCGCTGGCCGTGACGGAAGGCTACATGCTCGGCTTCAACGGGTTCCTGACGCCCCTGTACTTCAAGAACCCCGGCTTCGCCAAGGGCGACCGGCTGACGATCAAGGTCCGGGACGCGAAGAATCCCGCCCTCACGGGCGAGTGCGACGTCGTCCTCGACTGACGCCCGGAGCTATTTCAGGGCCTCGCGCAGCTCGGCCGGGGACCTGACGGGACGAAGACAAGCCCCTCTCGAGCAGACGTAGGCGGCGGCCGGGCCGCCGCCTGCGTCCATTCCTTTCGTGAACGGGACGAGGCGTTCGAGCGCCCGCGCGGCCGCCGGCTCGTCCTCCGGCTTGAAGAGGACGGCCGAATGGGGGAGGTACATCCCCCGAGAGCGCCGCCAGGAGCTTCCGCGTGTCCGCGGCCTCCCGTTTTCCGACGACCACGATCTCCTGAGCCGGGCCCAGGGCGTAATCCAGCCCGCGGAGGAATTCCGAGTGCGCGCGCGGATGGAGGGAGACCTCTCCGGAAAAGGCCGCCGCCAGGCTCGAGGCCCTGTCTTCGAGCTCCTGCCGCCCGGCGAGGTGGCCCAGGCGGAGAAGGTTCATCAACATCACGGAATTCCCCGACGGAACGGCCCCGTCGTAGATCTCCTTGCGTCGGGAGCCGACCTCCGGGTCGGCAGCGAAGAAGAACCCGCCCTCCCTCTCGTCCCCGAAGAGCTCGATCGCCTGCCCCGTGAGCGAGAGGGCGGTTTCGAGGCGGCCCGGATCGAAGGCCGCCTCGTAGAGCGCGATCAGCCCCCTGATGAGGAAGGCGTAGTCGTCGAGGAACGCCGGGATCCGGGCTTCTCCGCCGGCGTGCACGTGCAGGAGGCGGCCGTCGCGGGCTATGCATGCGCTTCAGAACGAAATCGGCCGCCCCGTCCGCGGCTCGAAGATATTTTGTCTCTCCGGTGAGCCGGAAGACCGAGGCCAGGGCCGCGATCATCAGCCCGTTCCAATCGGCGAGGACCTTGGTGTCCTTGAATGGACGGATCCTGCTCTCGCGGGCGCGGAAGAGTTTTTTCTGTCCGGTCGCAGCGGCGGGCGTTCCCGGGGTCCCGCTCAGGTGGAGGATATTCCGGCCGTCGAGGGCTCTCCCCGGTTCGGCGAAGTTGCCGTCCGCTTCGACCCCGTAAGCCCGCGCCGCGGCCCGGGCTTGCTCCGGGCCCAGGACGGCCTCGAGCTCGTCGCGGGTCCAGAGGTAGAACTTGCCTTCTTCGCCCTCGCTGTCGGCGTCCTCGGCCGCAAAGAATCCTCCTTCGGGAGAGGCGAGGTCTCTGAGAACGTACTCCGCGATCTCCTCCGCCGTCCGTCCGAATTCGCGCACCCCGGTCGCCACCGCCGCTTCGACGTAGACCTCGGCCAGAAGGGCCTGGTCGTACAGCATCTTCTCGAAATGGGGGACGAGCCAGTCGGCGTCGGTCGCATAGCGGTGGAAGCCGTACCCGAGCTGGTCGTAGATCCCGCCGCGGCGCATGGCCGCGAGCGTGGCCGTCGGCCATCGTGACGGCATCGCTCTTGCCGGTCCGCCTGCCGTACCTCAGGAGGAAGCCGAGCTGGTGGGGCATGGGGAACTTGGGCGCGCTTCCGAAGCCGCCGCGGGCGGCGTCGAAATCGGCGGCCAGCTCGCCGTAGGCGTCGTCGAGGACGTTCTCCGACGGCGGGCTTCCGGCCGCCTCACTCCGGCCCCCGGCGCGGCCCCGTTCCAGGGCGGCGATGATCCCGTCGGCCGAGTGCAGGACCTCTTCCCGCCGCGTCCGCCAGGCTTCGACGAGGAGCGGCGCGAGCTCGAGCAGGCCCGGCCGGCCCCAGCGTCGCGACTTGGGAAAATATGTCCCGGCGAAGAACGGGCGCTTGTCCGGGGTCATCACGATCGTCAGGGGCCAGCCGCCCGATCCGGTCAGGGACTGGCAAACGGCCATGTAGTGCTGATCGAGATCGGGACGTTCCTCCCGGTCGACCTTGATGCAGACGAAGGCCTCGTTGAGGAGACGCGCGATTTCCCCGTCTTCGAAGGATTCGCGCTCCATGACATGACACCAGTGGCAGGTCGAATAGCCGATGGACAGGAACACCGGTTTGTCCAGGCGCCTGGCCGTCTCGAAGGCCTCCTCCCCCCAGGGATACCAATCCACGGGATTGTGCGCGTGCTGGAGCAGGTAGGGGCTTGTTTCGCCGGCCAGGCGGTTGGCGGGTTTCATGGGATGTCGGGTCTCCCCGGCGGGGCATCTTCCGCTCGGCGGTCCGATGGGAAAACCCTATCCGTTCGATAGGAAAATATTATAAAGGAAAGGCCTTCGGATGACAACGGCAACCCTCCGGACAACCTTTTCCCTCCATGGCGAGTATATAGGTGTGATATGCGCCAGCCCTGTATTCGCTCGAGGCCGAATCCGGCACTCGCCGCCTTGGCCCTGACCGCTCTGTCCCTGCCCTTCGCCGCCCCCGTCGCCGCCGCGGCCACCGCCCCGCCCGCTCTAAAGGTCTATCAGACGGCACACGTCAATCCCCATTCCCCCAAGATCGACGGCCGCATCGACGATCCGGCCTGGGACAAGGTCGCCTGGGAGACGGGGTTCGTCCAGCGGGAGCCCTACGAAGGCCAGCCCCCGAGCCAGTCGACTTCCTTCAAGATCCTCTACGACGACGACAGCCTGTTACGTCGCGGTCAAGGCCCATGACACCGAGCCGGCCCGGATCGAGCGGCGCATGTCCCGCCGGGACGACATCGAGGGCGACTGGATCGAGGTCGGCATCGACAGCTTCCACGACCACCGGACCGCCTTCTGCTTCGGCGTCAACGCCGCCGGGGTCAAGCGCGACGCCATGGCCGTCAACGACAGCAATTGGGACGACAACACGGACCTCGACTGGGACCCCATCTGGGAGGTCGAGACCGCGGTCGACGCGGATGGCTGGACCGCGGAGATGCGTATTCCCTTCACTCAGCTCCGTTTCGCCCGGGCGCCGGACGCGTCCTGGGGCCTCCAGGTCTCCCGGCGGCTCTTTCGTAAGAACGAGCGCTCGCTCTGGCAGCATATCCCCAAGGACGCGGCCGGCTGGGTCTCGTTTTTCGGCGAGCTGCGCGGCCTCGCGGGCATCAAGCCGCCGCGGCAGGTCGAGCTCTTCCCCTACGCCGTCGGCAAGCTCCAGGGCTACGCCGCCGAGCCCGGGAATCCCTTCGCCACGGGCCGCTCCCGCTCTCTCTACGGCGGCCTCGACGGCAAGATCGGGGTCTCCGGCGACCTGACCCTGAACTTCACGCTCAACCCGGATTTCGGCCAGGTCGAGGCCGACCCGTCGGTCGTCAACCTGACCGCCTTCGAGACCTACTACGAAGAGAAACGGCCGTTCTTCATCGAGGGCCGCAACATCCTCAGCTTCAGGCTCATGGGCGGGGACGGCGACATGGCCAGCGACAATCTCTTCTACACCCGTCGCATCGGCCGTTCGCCGCAGTACTATCCCGAGGCGGACGGATTCGTCCGGACGCCGGAGGCGACGACCATCCTGGGCGCGTTCAAGCTGACCGGGAAGACCCGGAGCGGCTGGTCGGTCGGCGTCATCGAGAGCCTCACGGGCGAGGAGCGCGCCAGCGTCTTCGCGGACGGCGTCACCGACCGCGTCACGGTCGAGCCGCTGACCAACTACCTCGGCCTGCGCCTGCAGAAGGATTTCAACCGGGGCGGGACGACGGTCGGCGGCATGGTCACGGCCGTCAACCGCCGGCTCGACGACGCGCACATGGACTTTCTCCACGACCGGGCCTACGCGGGCGGCCTGGACCTCTACCACAGCTGGAAGAACAAGACCTACTACTTCTCGCTCAAGCTCCTGGGCAGCGCCGTCCACGGCTCGCCGGAGGCGCTCCTGCGGACGCAGACCTCGCCCCTGCGGTACTACCAGCGGCCCGACGCGGAGCACGTCGAGGTCGATCCGGACCGGAGGTCGCTCTCCGGCTTCGGCGGGACGGCCGAATTCGGCAAGCAGGGCGGCGGCCACCTGATGTACTCGGTCGGCACGACCTGGAGATCGCCCGGCTTCGAGCTCAACGACATGGGTTTCCTCGGCGGCGCCGACGAGATCATGCAGTGGATCTGGGCCGGCTACCGGGTCTGGAAGCCGTTCGCGGTCTTTCGCACGCTCAACGTCAATTTCAACCAATGGACGGGCTGGAACTTCGGCGGGACGAACATCTTCGCCGGCGGCAACATCAACGTCAACGCCCAATTCAAGAATTACTGGAGCGGCGGCTTCGGGCTCAACCGGAATTTCATCGGCCTGTCGGCCACGATGCTGCGGGGCGGGCCGTCGATGCGCATGCCGGGCGCCTGGAACTTCTGGGGGAACGTCCAGACGGACATGCGCCGGAAGGTCCGTTTCACCCTGATGGGGCAGGGCTCCCGCCGCGACAACGGCGAGAGCCAAAACCTGAGCCTGAGCGGAGGGATCATCGTCAACCCGAGCCGGGCCTTCAGCGTTTCACTCCTGCCGACCCTGGGCCTGAACGAGAGCGAGCTGCAGTACATCTCCACGCCCACGGTCGACGGCGCGGCCCGCTACGTCTTCGGGCGTATCGAGCAGAAGACCTTCGGCCTGACCGTCCGCCTCAATTACAGCCTGAC
The DNA here is from genome assembly GCA_963743755.1 of uncultured bacterium. Lineage (GTDB taxonomy): Bacteria > Acidobacteriota > Aminicenantia > Aminicenantales > Saccharicenantaceae > RBG-16-66-30. The sequence goes on along the minus strand of CAVUQU010000004.1, from coordinate 416,051 downwards.
GCCCGACCTCAGCGTCCAGCTCTACGGACAGCCGTTCGTCGCGGCCGGCGGATATTCCCGGTTCAAGCGGATCGCCGACCCGAAGAGCCGGATCTGGGCGGACCGCTACCGTGTCTTCGGCGAGGACGAGATCGCCTATGACGAAGCGAGCAACTCGTACGGCGTGGACGAGGACCACGACGGCGCGGTCGATTTCCGCTTCGATCGGCCCGACTTCAACTTTTTCGAGTTCCGCTCGAACCTCGTCGTCCGCTGGGAGTACCGGCCCGGTTCGGCGCTGTTCCTGGTCTGGTCGCAGGGCCGGACGGGTTCCGACACGATGGGGGACTTCCGCTTCGGGCGGGACTTCGGCAGCCTCTTCGACGTCGCCCCCCACAACGTCTTCCTGGTCAAGTTCTCCTACGGCTTCCAGCTCTAGCCGCTCCCCGGATTCAAGAAGAGCGTTTGCCGCCGGGAGCCGGGACGAGGACGATCTTCTCCAGGTTCATGGCGTGGTTGTTCGTGACGCGGGTGATGCGGACCCGGAGCTTGTGCTCACCGGCGCCGAGGTCGACCCGGCCGACGGGGAAGGTCGCCGGGAAGTAGACGCTCGGCGAGGGTTCCGTCTCAGCGGCGAGCTTCTTCCCGTCGATCTCGACCTCGTAGCCGGCCTTCCCGCCCCACATGCTGGCGTAGGAGGCCCGGACCTCGTAGGTCCCGGGCTCTGCCGTCGAGAAAACCCACTCGGGATAGTCGTTGACGTTCTGCCAGTTGGCCAGCATGGTCGTCCGGTAGAAGTGATCAACGTAGGCGCGCTGGCCCATCTCCGACTGGATGTCGGCGAGAGAGATCGGGAGCTCCACTCGTCCGTCCTTCTCGGGGACGATCCGGTACGGTTCGACCACGGGCGCCCCCTTGAGCTCGACGACGATGACCGTGGCGTCGGGGTCGACCGCCCTGCGTGGGCAGATCGACCAGGACGTCCTTACCGGAGCGCCGGAAAGAAAGGTTCTTCGACCGGTCGGCCAGGAGATAGGCTTTCCCGACCTCGGTCTTGAGCCCGGGCAGCCGGATCTTTCCGTCCGCCGGCCAACCCATGACGTGGATATAGAGAGTCGTCCCCTTCACCGTGCACCGGCCGAAGAAGGGCAGGCGCTCGAAGACGCTGGCCGTCGTGCCGTAGATGGCCTCGCCGTTCGTCTTGAGCCAAGCCCCGATCTCCCGGAGGCGGGAAGCGAAATCGTCCTGGATCCGGCCGTCGGGCCGCGGCCCGACGTTGAGGAGGAGGTTGCCGCCCTTGCTGACGATCTCGATGAGCTGGCGGATGAGCTGGCTCGCGCTGCGGAACTCGGTCTCGGTCCGGTTGAAGCCCCAGCCGTTCCAGTTCATCGTGACGCAGGCCTCCCAGAGCCGCGGCGTCCCGTCGGGATTGCGGATGCCCGTCGCGGGAACATAGTTCTCCGGGGTGCCGAAGTCGCCGTGGCCGGGCTCGCGCCTGAAGAGACGGTCGTTGATGAGGAGCGCCGGCTTCATCGCCATAAGCATCTTCCCGAGCGCGAAGGCCCGCTGTTCCTCGTTCGAGTGCTCCCACTCGCCGTCGAACCACAGCACGGCCGGATCGTACTTGGCGACCAGTTCCCGGAGCTGATCTGTGGCGAAGTCCATGTAGCGGCCGAAGTCGGCGCCCTTCGTCGTCCGCTTCGTCTCCCAGGGCCGCCGGGGCAGGTAGTCGGGATGGTGCCAGTCCATGATCGAATAGTAGAAGCCGAGCGGGATGCCGGCCCTTTTCATCGAGGCCGAGAGCGGTCCCAGGATGTCCCTGCCGTATTTCGCGGACATGACGTCGAAGTCGGAGAAGGCGCTGTCGTAGATGGCGAAGCCGTCGTGGTGCTTGGAGGTGATGACGACGTATTTTGCGCCGGCCTCCCCGGCCAGCGCGGCCCAGTCGTCGGGATCGAAGGCGACGGGATCGAAGGTCAGGGCGATGTCTTTGTACTCCTCGCGCGGGATCTGGAGGAGCTGGCGGGCCCATTCCTCGCGGCCGACGATCGCATAGGCGCCCCAGTGGATGAACAGCCCGAACTTGGCCTCGCGGAACCACTGCAGCCGGTCAGGCGCATTCGCCGGGGCCTGGGCGACGCCCGGCGGCACGGCGCCGGTCAGGATCGTCGAGACGAGCAGGCAGGTTGCGAGCGCGAGGGCTTTTCGTTGGCTCATGTTTCGGTTGCTCCTCCGGTTAGGGCCGGTACTTCAGGTAGATCTTCGGATCGAGCCCGGCGTCGGGCGGCAGGCGCCACATGAAATCGGGGTCGATCCGGGGTTCGTCATCGCGGTGTGCCTTCATCAGGGCGGCCTTCCTCCGGGCCAGCCCGGCGAGGTTCGTCCCGTACATGTTGAAGGTCTCCCCGCCCGGGTCGACCGGCAGGAACCGCGTCGTCGAGGACTCGAAGAGCGCGGCCAGGTCGAGCGCGTTCGCGATCTCGTCATCGACCATCGCCCGCACCTGGGCCAAGCGCCGGGTCTTTTCGGCCGGGTCCTTGGCTTCGATGTAACCGTGGACGCCGGCCACCCAGGCCGCCGTGTTGCGCAGGGTTCGGAAGTAGCAGCGCAGGGCCCGGAGGCGGTCGAGCTGGTCCGTGAATACAACCCTGGCTCCCGCCACAGCCTCTCCGGCGGCCGCACTCAATGCGGCGACGGCCTCGTCGAGCGGCTTCCAGGTCGCCCGGTCGGCCTGGGCGACGGCCGCGTCGGCCTGCTCCGCGGTCATGAGCGTCCAGAGGATGTCGGTCCCCAGGTCGACGAGGTTGGGATTGTTGAAGGTCACGGTCATGTACTTCTCGTAATAGGCTCGCCCGGCCTCGGGGATCCTCCCGATATCCGGGGCGAAGGGCCGGACGAGCAGGCGGTACCAGGGAAAGCCCCAGTTGTTGTCGCCGTAGAGCATGATCGACGGGAAGCCGCGAACGGCCGTGTCCGCGAGCCGCCAGGCCCGGACCAGGTCCGGGGCGGCCCTCTTCCCAACGAGCCGGACGGCAGCGCCCGCGACGACCGAATCGACGTTGGCCCCGGCATCGAAATTGAGTGCCCGGAGGACGTCGCGGTTGACGTCGAAGGGCGCGAGAGGGGCCGGGTCCACCGTGACCTGGGCCTTGTCGAAGCCGGCTTCGCTCAGGGCGCGGACCTCTTCGGCGGCGAGCCAAGGAGAGGGGATGCCCAGGAGGTAGTTGTTCTGCAGGCGCGTCGTCGTGAAGATCTCGCTCCCACGCTGCGGCAACGCCTTCAATCGCCGTCCCCGCGGCGAGTCGTCGAGCTCCTTCGGGGCCACCCAGAGGTCGAGCCCTTCGCCGAGGCCGTCGAGGATGAACTCCTCCTCGTTCGAGAAGGAAAAGAGGTTGAAAAGGAGGCGGAAGTCCGGCCGGGTCTCGAGGGCCGCGTCGCGCAGGGTCCGGAAGTAGCGGAGCACGTTCTCCGCGGCCGCCTTGGCGACCGCCTCGTGCGACTTCCACTCGCGGACGAGGTAGGCGCCTCCGTTGCGCCCGGCGTAGAGGCTGGCCGTGTATTCGAAGCCCGAGCCGCTGTCGTTCGTCCAGAGGTAAATGTAGCCGAGGTCGGGCACCTCCTTCATCAGCCGCCGTACGAGCTCGGCGTAGTGCCAGCGGACCGCGGGGTGGGACAGGGTCAGAGTGAAGCGCGGCCGGTAGCTCCGGAAGGGGTGGTCGACCCGGGCCCCGCGCAGGTAGGGATGTTTCTCGAGGACGGCGTCGGGCACCGAGCGGGGCGAGCTGATGTTCAGGCCGGGCGTCAGGCCGTACTTCACGGCCAGCCGGGCGTTCTCTTTGAGGAGGGCCAGGTTGGCCTCGAGGTATTCGGGCGAGTAGGCCCCGGCGTTGAGCGGCGTTTCGACGAATTGGTCGAGGTCGGGGCTGAAGTAGTAGAAACGGTAGTAGATCTCCCCCGGCGGCCCCTGCTCGGCCGGCATGTCCTTGGCCAGGGCGTTCACCGGGACGTGGCTGAAGCCGAGGCGGGCCAGCTCGCGGACGGAGGCTTCGGGATCGTATCCCGCGGCCGTGCGCTTCGGATTGGCGAGGTAGTTGTCGCCGCCCTCGAGGCGCGTGAACCGGGGCACGACCATCCGGCCCTTCGCGAAACCGGCCGCGTCGAGGCCGAGCCAGTCGTCCTTGAGGAGGCGATACAGCGCGTAGAGCAGATGGGGGGCCGATGCGACAAGCTGCCCCGTCCCGTCCGGGGCGAGCTCGAGGAACATCCAGTTCTTCCCGCCCGCGGTCCCGAGGGCTCCGGGACCCGGCCCCGCGGCGAGCTTCTCGTCGGCCACGGCGATCCTGAGGATGCCCCTGTCCCCCGTGCGGCCGGGGCCGAGGGTCCTGATCTCCGCCTGGGGCGCCAAATCCCGCCGGAACTCCTCGGCGACCGTCCGGTCGACCGGCCGTCCGTTCGCGGGGATGGCCAGCACGCGGACGGCCTTGAGGGCGTCGGCGACCGTCGGCTCGGGCCCGGACGCGATGCCGCTCGCGACGGCGGCGAGGGCTCCCAGGACTGCGATGAACCTCTTCATGGACGCCTCCTCGCGCCCATTCTAGGCGATTCGGACGAAGGGGCGCAATGAGAATATCCGGCTCTCTCGAACGTCGTTTAATTGAGAAGCCATGACGCACCAATACCTTTCCCGGATCGCAGAAGTCGTCTTCGACCACGTCGCCGCCGACCGGGCCCTCGTCCGGGCCCTCGACGGGAGAGGGGACCCGGTCTTCGAGGCTTCGAAGGGAACAGACGGTGCACGCGGGGCGGACCGGCCCGGCCGGGAATTCGACGAAGTCCTGGTCGGCCGAGCCCTCGAGATCGGCCGCCCGCTCCTCGTCCGCGATCTCCTCAAGGACCCGCTCTTCGCCGACCTGGAGCTCGACGGCGAGGGCGCCCCCCGCAGCGTCCTGGCTTACCCCTGGGCCCTCGGCGGCCGGCCCGCCGGTATCGCCCTATTCGCCCGAGACGCCGTCGACAGGCCCTTCGACCGCGGCCATATGGAGTTCCTGGCCCTGACCATGGCGCCCGTCCTCTACCTCCTGCGGCGGAACGGGAACGGCGGCCCGGCGACGGGAACGCCGCCGCTTCCGGATCTCCCGTCCCCCGGCGCATTCATGGGCGAGGCGACGTCGGTCCGCCGCGTCCGGGCGATGATCGAGAAGGTCCGCGACGCGGAGGCGCCCGTATTCATTTCCGGAGAGAGCGGCACGGGCAAGGAGCTCGCCGCCAGGACCATCCATGAGACGGGGCGCCGCCGGGGCGGGCCGTTCGTGGCCGTCAATTGCGCCGCCATCCCGGAAGCGCTCCTCGAGAGCGAGCTCTTCGGCCACGCCCGGGGGTCGTTCACGGGAGCGGTGCGCGACAAGCCCGGCCTTCTCGAGGAGGCCTCGGGCGGGACCTTCTTCCTCGACGAGATAGGGGACCTGCCGCTCGCCCTCCAGTCCAAGCTCCTGCGCGTCCTCGAAGAGAGGAAGATCCGCCGCGTCGGCGAGACCCGGTCCCGGCCCGTGGACGTCCGCTTCGTCAGCGCGACGAACAAAGACCTCGACGTCGAGGTCGAGCGGGGCCGGTTCCGCCAGGACCTCTACTTCCGGCTTAAGATCATCGCCATCGAGCTGCCGCCGCTCCGGGACCGTCCCGAGGACGTCCTGCTACTTCTCAATCACTACCTGGACGACTACGCCCGGTCGATGGGCCGGATGCGGCCGTTCCTCTCGCCCGTCGCGTTGGAAATGCTCCTCCGCTATCCCTGGCCCGGCAACGTCCGCGAGCTGCAGAACGAGATCCAACGGTGCCTGGTCATGGCCGACGGAGGCGATCTCATCCTCGAGGAATACCTCTCGCCCAAGATCAATCCCGACGGCGAGATCTACACCCGTTCGTCGCACCGGTTCTCCGAGGCCCGGGCCGATTTCGAGAGACGGTTCCTCCGGGAGGCGCTGGTCCGCTGCCGTTATCACCGGACGCGGACGGCTCACGAAGTCGGACTGACCCGCCAGGGCCTGTTCAAGTTGTTGAAAAAACACGGGATCGAAGAGAGGGCCAGCCGCCCGTGACAGTGTCCGGCCCGCCCCGTTGATGGAGGCGGGTCGTTCGTGCTACATTCGCGGCATGGCCGATAAGAAAGATGACAGCCACGTCTTTTCGCTCTTCTGCCCGTGCTGTGAGGCGACCCTCTGGGTCGACGCCGAGACGCGGGCCGTCCTGCGCTCGGAGAAACCCAAGAAGAAGAAAGGCTCGCTCGACGACCTTCTCGTCAGCGAGCACAAGCGGCAGGGCGAGTTCGACCGCAAGTTCGACGCGACCTTCGAGCTCCAGAAGGAGAAGCATTCCAAGGCCGATGAGCTGTTCAAGAAGGCGCTGGAGAAAGCGGAGAAGGGCGAAGACGAGGAGGAGTCCTAGCTCCCGGCCTGCGTCTCGTCCTCCCGTACCCGCGGGGCCATGGTCCAGCCGGTGAAGCCGAATAAGATCAGCAGTCCGACCGAAATATAATTCATGAACGCCCAGGGCAGGTAGGAGAAGGTCGTCACGCCGAGCGTCCCCGTGATGTAGACGCCCGCCATGCTCCAGGGGATGAGCGGCACGATGATCCCCCCGCTCTCCTCGATGATGCGGGACAGGTTCTTAGCGGCCAGGTTCTTCTTCTTATAGAGGGGCGCCAGCAGATCCGCCGGGAGGATCATCGACAGGTAGGAGCTGCCGGTGATCATAGCCGAGAGGACGGCCGCGCCGACCGTGGTCAGGACCAGGCTTCCGACGTGCCGCGTGAACCTCGTCACCTTGTCCAGGATCGCGGCGAGACAGCCCGTGGCCTGCATGATGCCGCCGTAGGAGAAGGCGGTGAAGGCGATGAGCTGGGTCTCCATCATGCTCATCATGCCGCCCTTGGCCAGCAGCTTGTCGACGATCTCGACACCCGTCCGCGCCGGGAGCCCCGAGTTCATGGCCGTGGCCACGACCGTGAGCGGGATCTTCTGCACGATGACAGCCAGGGCCGCGGCCACGAGCGACGACAGGACCATGGCCGGTATGGTCGGCTTCTTGGCGATGGCGAAATAGAAGATGACGGCCATGGGCAGGAGCAGGAGCAGGTTAAAGCGGAAATTCGCCTTGAGCGTGGTCAGGATGAGGTCCAGCGTCTCCGATTTGGCGCTCGTCGCGCCGTATTTCAGCCCGGCGACGACGTAGATGGCCAGCCCGGCCAGCCAGGCCGGCAGGGCCGACGGGATCATGTGTTTGATGTGGTCGAAGAGGTTCGAACCGGAGATGACGGTGGCCAGGTTGGGAATATCGGAGAGCGGCGACAGCTTATCTCCGAAGTAAGCCCCGGCCACGATCGCCCCGGCGGTCGGGCCGAGCGGGATGCCGAGGCCCATGGCGATGCCGATGAAGGCGACGCCGATCGTCCCGATAGTCCCCCACGACGTTCCGCAGGCCAGGGCCACGACCGAGGAGACGAGGCAGGCCGTGGCCAGGAAGAACTGGGGCGAGATGAGCTTCAGGCCGTAATAGATGACCATGGGGATGGTGCCGCTGGCCATCCAGGAGCCGACGAGAAGCCCGACGGAGAGCATGATCAGGATGGCCGGCAGCGCCTTGCGGATGCTCTCGACGATGCCGCGCTCCATGTCCTGCCACTTGAAGCCGAGCGCGAGGCCCAGGAAGGCCGTGACCGTGGCCGCCGCGACCAGCAGGATCTGCGCTTTGATCTTGTAGACGCCGTAACCGACCCCGAGGAGAAGGGCCATGGCGATGAGCGGGATCAGGGCGACGGCGAAGCTGGGTCGCCGTCCGGAAGGAGGGGGAGGGATCGGGGTTTGGGGTGAGGTCATTTTGTCTTCGGCCATCGGGTCTCTCCGAAATCCTCTCAGGCGCTGAAGGTGCCGCGGGCCGCGAGCCGTCCGCCGGCGATCATCCGCCGTCCCCGGGCGAAGACCTCGCTCAGGCCGAGGTCCGCGTCGAGCACGACGAGGTCGGCGTCGAGGCCGGCCGCGATCCGGCCCTTCTTCCCGAGCTTGTAGAACTCGGCCGCGTTGGTCGAGAAGACGCGGACGGCCGTCTCGACCGGCAGGAGTTCGCGCCGGAGGACGTCCGTGAACACGCGGAAAAGGTCCCGCTCCGTGGCGATGTCCAGCCGGACGAGTCGCCCGTCCTCGTCGAAGACCGGCATGCTCCCGTTGCTGTCCGAGCTCACCATCAACCGGGTGAAGGGCAGGCCCAGGCCCCGGAAGCGGGCGATCGCGTCTTCGAACCGGACCTCGGGATCCGGCGGCACGGGATCGGGCCCGACGGTCACGTCGAGGAAGCCGCCCGCCGCCGCCCACTCGAGCCCGTGCTCGAAGAGCCGGGGATTGCGGGTCATGTGGGTCGGCACGATCTGGCTGATGGGGATCTCCGTCTCGCGGACGAGCCGGAAGAGCGTTTCGAGACGGCGCGGGCCGTCGCCGACGTGGCAATGGAGGACGCCGGCCTTGCCGCCGAGCATTCCCCCGACCCGGCACTCGGCCGCCAGGCGGGCGATCTCGTCGTACGTCGGCTGGGAGGAGCGGTGGTCGCTGACGGCGATCTCGCCGGCCCCCACGACCTTGTCGATGAGGATGAGGTCGGAGCGGACGCTCCCGGTCAGCGTCCGGACCGGGATCTCGTAGGACCCGGAGAAGATGAAGGTCGAGATGCCCTCGATCTCGAGGGCCCGCGCCTTGGCCAGAAGCGAGGTCATGTGGCGGGTGATCCCGTCCGTCCCCAGGCAGCCGATGACGGTCGTGACGCCGCTCGAGACGATGTCCTCGATCCGGATCTCGGGGGCCCGGGTGGCCGGACCGCCTTCGCCGCCGCCGCCCAGGATGTGGACGTGCGGGTCGATGAGACCGGGCAGGACGCGCTTCCCCGCCGCGTCGACGGCCTCCGCCTCGGCGCCCTCGATCCGGATCCGGCCGGGCTCGGTCACGGCGGCGACGACCCCCCCGGCGAGCAGGACGTCTTTCCGGCCGAATGGCTCGGGGGCGAAGACCTCTCCGTCGCGGATCAGGGTGAACATGGGCTCCTCCTCGGCGCGATATCGGGCCTAAGTTAACACGCCGGCCCGGTCCCCGCAAGCCGCCCGGGGCCCGCCCTCGCTTCTGCTTTGAATTCCGGCGGCGGATTGGGTAGAATACCACTCCGACCATGCCCACGTTCGAAGAGGAATACCGCCGGATCGAGAAGTTCGTCGACTTCATCACCAAGTTCTTCCTCCTCCCCAAAAAGATCGAAGTCCGCGGCCGCGAAAACTTCGTTCTGGACGGCCCGAACATCATCGTGGGGAACCATATCGGGAGCTACCAGGACGTCTCCGTCCTGGTCCGGATCCGGCCCCGGCTGACCTACTTCACGGCCAACAAGGAGATCTTCACGCGCCAGGAGGCGAGCGATCTTGTCCTGCGCCATCTCCATACGCACATGGGGAAATTCGGCGGCGTCGTCCATTTCATCCTCAATCCCTTCTACTCGTTCATGGTCGCTTTCGTCTCCCGCCACATCGCCAGGATCGGCTCCATCCCCGTCGACCTGCGCGGCAGCAAGAGGGCGTCCATCCTCAGGTGCCAGGACTACCTGAGGAAGGGCCGGGCGATCGTCGCCCTGCAGGGCCGCGGCCGGATCCAGCCCAAGGACCCCAATCCGTACGTCGCCGGATTCCGGCGCGGGGTCTCGGTCATGGCCTACAACCTCTACAAAGAGAGCGGACTGTCCGTGCCCGTGACGCCGCTGTCCATCTTCGGGACGCACATCATGTGGGGCGTGCCGGCGACCGTCAAGGTCAACGTCGGCAAGCCCCTTTATATCAAGGACCACTGGACCGGCGACGAGGTCTCGACCATCGAGAGATTCCGGTCGACCCTCGAGCGGACCGTCTCCGGGCTGCTGCTCGAAAGCCTGGGCTGGTGAGCCGGCGGGAAATCGACCGGGAGGAAATCATGGCGCTCGAAGGCATGCTGATCGCAAAGAGCGAGAAGGACCTGCTCCTTCTTCCGAAGATGGCCAACCGCCACGGCCTCGTGGCCGGCGCGACGGGAACGGGCAAGACGGTCACCCTCCAGGTCATGGCCGAGCGCTTCAGCCGCCTCGGCGTGCCCGTCTTCATGGCCGACGTCAAGGGCGACCTGGCCGGGGTTAGCCAGCCGGGCCTGGCCAACCCGAAGATCCAGGAGCGCGTCGCCAAGCTCAAGCTCGGCGATTACCCCTTCGAGGGCAGCCCCGTGACCTTCTGGGACATCTTCGGCGAGCAGGGACATCCCGTCCGGACGACCGTGTCCGACATGGGCCCGCTCCTCCTGTCGCGCCTGCTCAACCTCAACGACGTCCAGAGCGGGGTCCTGTCCATCGTCTTCCGCATCGCCGACGACACCGGCCTCCACCTTCTCGACTTCAAGGACCTCCGGGCCCTGGTCCAGTATGCCGGGGACCACGCCGAGGAGTTCGAGACGGAATACGGCCGGATCTCCCCGGCCAGCATCGGGACGATCCAGCGGAACCTCCTGACGCTCGACGACCAGGGTGCCGACATGTTCTTCGGCGAGCCGGACCTCGACCTCGACGACCTCATGCAGACGGACGCGAGCGGCCGGGGCATGATCAACATCCTGGCCGCCGACAAGCTGATGCTGATGCCCCGGGCTTACGCGACGTTCCTGCTCTGGCTCATGGCCGAGCTCTTCGAACGCCTGCCCGAGGTCGGCGACGTGGAGAAGCCGCGGCTCGTCTTCTTCTTCGACGAGGCCCATCTCCTCTTCACCGACGCGCCCCAGGTCCTCATGGAGAAGATCGAGCAGGTCGTCCGGCTCATCCGGTCGAAGGGCGTGGGCATCTATTTCGTCACCCAGAATCCGCTCGACGTCCCCGACGTCATCCTCGGCCAGCTCGGCAACCGCGTCCAGCACGCCCTCCGGGCCTTCACGCCGCGGGACCAGAGGGCCGTCCGGGCCGCGGCCGAGACCTTCCGTCAGAACCCCAAGGTCGACGTGGAGACGGAGATCACGCAGCTCGGCACGGGCGAAGCGTTGGTGTCCTTCCTCGACGAGAAGGGCCAGCCCGGGATCGTGGAGCGGGCCCTCGTCCTCCCGCCGCACAGCCGCATCGGGCTGGTGACGCCGGCGGAGCGCCAGGCCATCGTCCAAGGGTCGGTCATCTTCGGGCACTACGAGAAGGCCGTCGACCGCGAATCGGCCTACGAGATGCTCAAGGCGCGGGCCGAGAAGGCGGCGGCCGAAGCCCAGGCCCGGGCGCAAGCCGAGGCCCAGGCCCGGCAGCAGGCCCCGTACGGATATCCGGCCCCGGCGGGCCAGGGCCGCGCGCCCTATCCCCAGCCCCAGGCGCCCAGGCGCCCGGCCGGCCGCTCCAGGGACACCCTGATCGAAGCCATGGCCAAGAGCGCCGCCCGGTCGGTCGGCTCCAACCTGGGCCGCCAGATCCTTCGCGGCGTCCTCGGCTCCATCCTCGGCGGCGGCCGCCGTAAGTAGATAAGCCATCAATATTCCAAGGACGGTGACGCATGTTTAAAGGACACCCCAAGGGTCTCTTCGTGGCCTTCTTCGCCAACATGGGCGAGCGCTTCGGCTTCTACACGATGATCTGCATCTTCGTCATGTTCATGCAGGCGAAGTACGGCATGTCACCCGCCGCCGCGGGCTCCATGTACGCGACCTTCCTGGTCGGCGTCTATGCCTTCCCTCTGCTCGGCGGCTTCCTGGCCGACCGCTACCTCGGCTACGGCCGGACGATCGGCCTGGGCCTCGTCGTCATGTTCATCGGCTACATCCTGCTCGCCCTGCCGACGGTGATGAACACCGGGTTCGCGCTCGTCGTCGTCGCTCTGACCGTCATCGCTCTGGGCACGGGCCTGTTCAAGGGCAACCTCCAGGCCGTCGTCGGCAACCTCTACGACGATCCCAAATACGCTCCCACGCGCGACCGGGCCTTCAACATCTTCTACATGGGCATCAACATCGGGGCCATGTTCGCCCCCTCGGCGTCCATGGCCATGACCAAATGGATCATGGGCCAGTCCGGACTCCTCTATGACGCCCGAATCCCGGCCCTGGCCAACGACTTTCTCAAGAGCAAGCTGGCCGACGCCTCGTCCTTCCTGACCCTGGCCCAGGGGCAGGACGGCTCGGTCACGCTGGACACGCTGGGCGCGTTCGCCACGCGCTACATCAACACCCTGAGCAAGTCCTACCACCTCGGCTTCGGCGTCGCCTGCGTCAGCCTGATCATCTCCATGGTCATCTTCTGGGGCTTCCGCAAGCACTACAAGTCGGCCGCCATGACCGAGCGCCAGAAGGCCAAGTCCGCGGAGCTCAAGTCGCAGGTCGTCGAGCTCTCCCGCGAGCAGACGCGCGAGCGCCTGATCTGCCTCGGCCTGGTCTTCTTCGTCGTCATCTTCTTCTGGATGGCCTTCCACCAGAGCGCCGTGACCCTGACCTATTTCGCCCGCGACTACACCGTGCCCAGCGTCGGGAAGGCGACCAACCTGCTCGTTCGACATGATCGGCCTGCTGCCCGTCTTCCTGTCCGTCGCTCGGGCTCGTCTTCCTGGTGAAGAAAGGCTCGGGCAGGCTGGCCCGCCTCCTGGGCGGCGCCGCGTTCGCCGGCTTCGGCGTCCTGGCCTACCTCCGCTACAGCGGTTACGCCGACGTCAACCCGTTCCAGCCCCAGATGTTCCAGCACTTCAATCCGTTCTTCATCGTCGTCCTGACGCCCCTCGTCGTCGGCCTCTTCGGCTGGCTCAACCGCAAGGGCAAGGAGCCCTCGGCGCCGCGCAAGATCGGCTTCGGCATGCTGATGACGGCCGCGGCCTACGCCATCCTGGTCGTCGGCTCGCTCAGCCTGCTGAGCCCGAAGGCCCTGGGCGGCCAGGTCGCCCCGGCCGATTCCCAGGTCTCGGTCTACTGGCTCATCTCGACCTATTTCATGCTGACGATCGCCGAGCTCTTCCTCAGCCCGATCGGCATCTCGTTCGTCTCCAAGGTCGCCCCGCCCAAGTACAAGGGCCTGATGCAGGGCGGCTGGTTCGCGGCCACGGCCGTCGGAAACTCCCTTGTCGGGGTGACCGCCTTCTTCTGGGAACGCCTGCCGCTCTCGGCGGTGTGGGCCATCCTGGCCGGCGCCTGCATCCTGTCCGCCGCCTTCATCTTCTCCATCATGAAGCGGCTGGAGCGGGTGGCCAAGGCCTAGCGGCCGTCAGAGGATCGCTTTCTTCCTCTCGAGGTAGTAGAGGTAATTCTCGTAGGTGACGTCCGGCGGGACGCGGTGGTCGACGCACGGCAGGAAGCCGCCCCGCTCGACCAGCGGGTGGAGCTTCTCGAGCTCGCGGTCGATGGCGTCCTTCCCGGCGATCAGGGCCATCTTGTCGACCCCTCCGAGCAGCAGGACGTCGTTCCCGTAGTCCTCCCGCAGCTTCCGGGGGTCGGTGTGGTGGGCCTCGATGGGGAACATGCCGTTGATCCCGCCCCTGAGCCAGCCCGGGACGAGCTCGTAGATGCGGCCGTCGCAGTCGAGGACGTTGAGCGAGATCCCCTTCGCCTTAAGGGCGTCTGTGATCCGCTTGTAGCGGGGCACCATGAGCTCCTCGAAGAGCTTGGGCGACATGAGCGGGCCGTGGTTGTAGCACATGTCCTCCCACCACCAGGCGACGTCGACCGCGCCGCCGCCCGGGATGTGCTCCTCGATGAGCTCGAGGTCCATCCGGGTGATGTGTTCCATCATCTCCTCGACCCAGTCCCGATCGGTCATCAGGGCGATGGACAGGTTTTCGAGGCCCATCCAGTCCCGAAGCCAGCCGTAGAGGGAGCCGCAGTGGAAGAGGATGGGCATCCCGGCGGCGTGCGCGGCCTCGATGGCCGCCCTCACGTCGCCGACCCGCCCCGGCGCGTCCGGATCGAGCCGTTCGTCCCTCAGCTTCTCCCAGTCCGCCCGCGTCTCGACGGCGAACTTCAGGAAGCGGGGCATCGAGGAGTCGTAGTCGAGCATCTCCGTCAGGGCGCCCTCCTTGGTCCGGACCAGGCGGCGGCCGTCCCGGACCTCGAGGGTCTCCTCCTCGAAGGCCGGGAAGAGGCCCCTGTGGACGGGGGCCTCGGGGATGATCTCCAATCCCTCGAGGCCGAGGTGGCGCTCGACGTCCCGGTTGGTCCGGCAGTCGCGCGGGAGGCCCTGCTCGTGCCAGACGGCGATCGTCTTGTCCCAGTAGCCGAACTCCATGTCCGGGACGCGGTCCGGCTTCTCCCAGCGGAAGACCCTGTTGAATCGTTCCCGCGTGGTCAACGGACGTCCACGTATTCGGCGGATGACCGCGGTTCCGGAAGGGGTTGATTATCGCGGCGCAGGCCGCGGACGTGCATTTCGATCGCCCTTTTCATGTTCCGTTCAGCCGCTGCCCGGCTTTTTCCCGTTGCGGCGCAACCGGGAAGATCAGGGGAAAACGCCGAATAATTGCCTTGGGCCTTCTCGATGACGATAAGATATCTGGCCATCGCTTATCCTCTCTCTTTCAGGCCGGCCTGTTCGAGAATGCTGTTCAGCGTGCCGGGAGCCAAGTCGTCATTCTTGTGGCCGGCGATCGTCACCCGGCCTTTCTTGACGGAATGTTTGAACTGACGGTGACTGCCTCTCTGAGCGATCTCATACCAGCCGTCCTCCCTGAGCCGGATAATAATATCACGGATCTTCATTCTTAAACAGAGACGAAGCAGGGCGACTGGGATTCTCAAGTCCGTCCGCGTTGAAAACCGGAGGGGCCTGTACTAGAATGTGGGTCAAAGGATCGAGGCAGCGCTCATGGACCTTAGGAAAGAAATCCGGACCCCGATCGTCCTCCTGGTCGTGGCCCTGGCCCTCGTGCCCGCCTGCGTGCGGAAGAGCGCCGTCCCCGGCGTTTTCGTCGCCCGGGACGCCACCTGGCACGAGCGGGCCGCCGCCGCCGAGGTCCGCCGCTATCTCTACCTGACGACGGGCGAGCTCCCGGACCTCAGGGAGGCTCGGTCCTTGTCCCGCGTCCCGGCCGGGGCTGTCGCCGTCCTCGAGAAGAACGGGCCGTTCGCCCGCGGCTGGAGCGACGCCGCCGCGGCCGCCAAGCTGGCCGCCCTGGGCCCCGAGGACTACTGGCTGAAGTCCGTTCCCGCCGGCTCGGGCCGCGTCATTCTCGTCGCCGGCGGCAGTGGACCGGCCGTGCTCTACGGCGCCTACCAGTTGGCCGAAAAGCTCGGTGTCCGCTTCTCCCTCGAGGGCGACGTCGTCCCCGACGGCAAGATCGCGCCGCCCGCCTTCGATCTCGACGAAACGGGCCGGCCCCTCTTCGCCGTCCGCGGCATCCAGCCCTTTCACGATTTCCCCGAGGGCCCGGACTGGTGGACGCTCGAGAACTACAAGGCCGTCCTGAGCCAGCTGCCCAAGCTGAGGATGAACTTCTTCGGCCTCCACACCTATCCCGAGAACCCGAGCCGGGAAAAAGGCGCGACCCCCAACGCCGAGCCGACCGTCTGGATCGGCCGCGAGAGGGATTTCGGAGCCGGACGGGAAGATCACGGCCGCCTATCCGGCGAGCTATCAGAACACCGCCCGGGGCAACTGGGGCTACGAGTCGAAGAGGACCGGCGACTTCCATTTCGGCGCGAGCCTGCTCTTCGAGCGGGACGACTTCGGGAACGACGTCATGGACGGCTTCAGCCCCGACCCGGCCGGCCCCGCGGCCGAGAACGAGGTCTTCGACAGGGCCGCCGCCGTCTTCAAGGACGCTTTCACGCTGGCCCGGCGCCTCGGCGTCAAGACCTGCGTCGGGACGGAGACGCCCCTGACGGTGCCCGCGCCCGTCCGGGAGCGCCTGATCGCCTCCGGCCGCGACCCCAAAGACCCGGCCGTCGTCAAGGACCTCTACAAGGCGATGTTCGGACGCATCGCCGCGGCCTATCCCGTCGACTATTACTGGTTCTGGACGTGGGAGGGCTGGACCTGGGACGACGCCAAGCCGGAAGCGATCGAGGCCGTGACCACGGACCTCGCCATGGGCGTCCAGGCTTGGAGGGAAGCCGCCCCGCCGTTCAAGCTGGCCACCTGCGGCTGGGTCCTCGGTCCGCCGTCGAACCGCACGCTTTTCGACCAGGTCCTGCCCAAGGACGTGGCCATGAGCACCATCAACCGCGAGGTCGGGCAAGGCGCCGGTCGACCCGGGCTTCGCCCGCATCGAGGGCCGGTCCCTCTGGGCCATCCCCTGGATGGAGGACGACCCCGCGTTGACCTCGCCCCAGCTCTGGGCCGGCCGGATGCGCCGCGACGCCGCCGACGCCCTGCGCTACGGCTGCGACGGGCTCCTCGGCATCCACTGGCGGACGCGCGTCCTCTCGGCCAACGTCCTCGCGCTGGCCCGGGCGGCCTGGGACCAAGGCTGGAACACCCTGCCGAAGACCGTCTCGGCCGACGTCGGCCCCATCACCGGCGAACATGTGAGCTTCGAAGGGCAGAAGATCGCGGGCGCGGGGGCGCGGGCGGCCGTCTACGAGGACGTCCGCGACCGCGTCTTCGGCTATCACATCCCGGTCCCGAACGGGACTTACGCCGTGACGCTCCAATTCGTCGAGGGCTCGATCGACCGGGCCCGCGGCCGCGTCTTCGACGTCTCCGTGCAGGGCCGGAAGGTGCTCGAGGACTTCGACATCTTCGCCCGGGCCGGCAAGTTCAGGGCCGTCGACCACAGGGTCGAGAAGGTCGTCGTCTCCGACGGACGCCTGGTCATCGATCTGGCCGACCGGATCCATTACCCGGTCCTCGCCGGCATCGTCATCGAAGGCGACGGCTTCGTCAGGAAGATCAACTGCGGCGGCCCGGCCGTCCTCGATTACGAGGCGGACGGACCGGCGACGGCGCGCCATCTCCCCGCGCTCGACCTCTACGAGGATTGGTGCCGGGCCCAGTTCGGCCGGGAGGTCGCCGCCGAGGCCGCGGCCGTCTTCGCCCGCGCCGACGGCCGCCACCCAGTCCCCGTCACCTGGATCGGCGGGCCGGGCAACATCCAGCCCGATCCCCGCGCCTGGGACGAGGTCGCGAGGTCCTACGCGTTCGCCGACGAGCTGGCCGCGCTCGAGGCCCGGGTCGCCGGCCCGGAGAACAAGGAGCGCTTCGACTACTGGGTCGCGAGCTTCCGCTACATGCGCGAAGTCGCCCGGTTCAACTGTCTCTGGGCCGTCTACAACAAGGCCGTCGCATCGGCCAAAGCGGCCAAGGACGATGCGTCGCGGCGGGCCGTCCTGACGCGCGACGCCGTTCCTGTGAGGATCGAAATGGCGGCGGCCTTGAGGGCGATCTTCGGCCATCTCCTGGCCACGGCGTCCACGACCGGCGAGCTGGGGACGATCGCCAACTGGGAACAGCACCTCTTGCCCGGCGCCTGGGAGAGGCCCGAGGCCGAACTGGCCGCGATGCTCGGCTCGGCCCTGCCGGCCGAAGCGCTCCTCGCCCGGGCTTACGACGGCCCGCCCCGGATCATCGTACCGGCCGTGCGGACATCGCTCGAAGCCGGCGAGGCGCTCCGGCTCAAGGTCATCGTTCTCGCCGCGGCCCCGCCGAAGTCCGTTTCCCTCGTCTGGCGCGAGCTGGGCCGGGGGACCTGGCGGACCGCCGCCCTGGAACACGTCGCCCGGGGCGTCTTCTCCGTGATCCTCCCGGCTCCCTATGACCGATCTCGAATACTACATCGAGGCGGAGGCCGACGGGCGCACTGTCCGTTATCCGGCCGCGGCCCCGGAGCGCAATACGACCGTCGTCGTCCTGCCGGTGGTGAAATGACAGAGATCCTGCTGCCGAAGAGCTTCAAGGCGGCGGAGATCGTCTCCGTGCTCGCCGAGATCCGCCTGCGGGGAGGCGAGGAGCCCGTGACCCTCGATTTCCGGGACGTCGAGGTCTTCGACAGCACGACGCTCGCTTTCCTGGGCCGGCTTACGGACTGCCTGCCGGGCGTCGTCGCCGCGCACGTCCCCGAGGCGCTGACCCGGGCCGAGGCCGGCTTCGCCCGGACGCCCGACGGGTGCTGGCCCGAAAAACCGGCCGTTGCGTCCGCCGACAGCCGGCTGAGCCGGTTGCTGGGATTCCTGGCCGACCGTTTCCTCGCCCGCGTGCGCGTGCTGGGCCAATTCCTGGCCATGTTCGCCGACGAGGTCTTCCACATCGGGCGATATCTTAAGAAGCGCCAGGGCGTCTATCCGGGGGAGACCTGGAACCAGATGTTCATCATGGGCTACCGGTCCTATCCCATCGTCTGCTTCCTCCTGTTCCTCGTCGGCGTGACCATCTCGATCACCTCGGCCGAGCAGCTGCGGATGTTCGGGGCCGAGGTCTACATCGCCGACCTCATCGGCTACGCCATGCTCCGGGAGCTCGTCCCGCTCATGACCGGCGTCATCCTGGCCGGCAAGGTCGGGGCGGCGGTCACCGCGGAGCTGGCCAGCATGACGGTCCTGGAGGAGGTCGACGCGCTGCGGACCATGGGCATCGTCCCGGAGAAGTTCCTCATGGTCCCCCGGCTCGTCTCCATCACCCTGGTCGTCCCGCTCCTGGTGGCCATGGCCGACGTCGCCGGCATCCTCGGCGGCATGGCCGTGGCCCGCGTCGTGTTCGGGATGATGCCGGCGGCCTTTCTCGACCAGATGATCAACACGGTCGGCTGGGTCGACTTCGCCTGGGGCCTCGTCAAGACCGTCGTCTTCGGCTGGGCCGTCGTCGTCAGCGCCGGCTACAAGGGCCTGTCCGTCGGGCGGAGCGCCGAGGAGGTCGGCCGGGCCACGACGGAATCGGTGGTCCTGTCCGTGACCCTGGTCATCATCATCGACTGCATCTTCGCGTTCTTCATCTACTGATCATGGATATCATCGACGCCCACGATCTGACCGTCGGCTACGGCCGGGAGGAGGTCCTCCGCGGCCTGTCCTTCACCGTGACCGCGGGCCTGATCACCGCGGTCGTCGGCGTCAGCGGCTCGGGCAAATCGACCCTGCTGAAGACGCTGGCCGGTCTCCTTCCGCCGCTCGGCGGCGGCTTCGCCTTCGCCGGGTCGCCCGTCGACTACCGGTCCGAGGCCTCGCTCCGCCGCCTCTACGGCTCGATCGGCGTCCTCTACCAGGACGGGGCGCTCCTGAACGGCCTGACCCTCTACGAGAACGTCGCCCTGCCCGTCCGCATGCACTATCCGGAGCTGCCCGAGGGCGTCGTCCGGGACATGGTCCACGCCGGGCTGGCCCAGGTCGAGATGGCCGACAGCGCCGAGAAGCTCCCGGCCGAGCTCTCGGGCGGGATGCGCAAGCGAGGGGCCCTGGCCCGGGCCCTCGTCCTGGACCCGGAGGTCGTCTTCTGCGACGAGCCGTCGTCGGGCCTCGACCCCATCACCTCGTCGCGGCTCGACGAGCTCCTGCTCCGCCTCAAGGAGAGGTCCCGCATGACGCTCGTCGTCGTCACCCACGAGCTCCGCTCGATCGAGCGCGTGGCCGACCGGGTCCTTCTGCTCCACGACGGCGGCCTCCGTTTTTCCGGGGATTCCGCCGGCCTCGCCTCGTCGGACGACGGGTTCATCCGGACATTCTTTCTCAGGAAGGACCATCATGATGACGCATGAGCAAAAGACCCGGCTGGGGATCTTTCTGTCCCTGGCGACCGTCATATTCGTGATCGTGGCGGGGTTCTTCATCCTGCCCAAGCTCAGCGACCCCGGGGACGTCTACCTCATCAAGTTTCGGGACACGTCCGTCAACGGCCTGGCCGTCGGCGCCGACGTCAAGTACCGCGGGGTCGAGGTCGGCCGGGTCATCGGGCTCACGCTGAGCCCCACGGACATGGACTGCATCCATGTCGAGGTCAAGATCCGGCCCGGGCTCGTCGTCAAGACCGACATGTCGGCCATGATGGTCTACGTGGGCATCACGGGCCAGAAGTTCATCGAGCTCAGCGGCGGCACGCCCGGCGCCGCGAATCTCAAGGCCCACGGCGAGATCCCCGCGGGCCGCGGCCTCGGGGACAAGGCCGACGACATCGTCAGCAACATCGATACGACGGCCCGGCGGATCACCGAGCTCCTGGCCCCGGAGAACATCGAACGGTTCTCGGCCTTCCTCGAGAACGCCGAGAAGAGCTCGGCCGCCGTCTCCGGCGTCCTCGAAGGGCGGCGGGCGTCCCTCGAGAACACGCTGGTCAACCTGGAAAAAGCGACAGCCGAGTTCGCCCGGGCGACCGAGAGGTTCGTGCCCATGACCGACGACCTGAGCCGCCTTGTCCGTACGGTCGAGGCGAACTCGGAAAAGACCCTGGGCAACATCTCCGATCGCTTCTCGGCCGAGGAGCTCGGCCAGGTCCTCAAGGACGTCCGGTCCTTCCTCGACACGGCCTCGGTCACCATGAAGAAAGTCGAGGGGGTCCTCCTCGAGCAGCAGACGGAGCTGACACGGACCTTCGCCAGCCTGGGCGTCGCCATCGAGAACCTGGCCCGCTTCTCCCGCGAGATCGCCGAGGAGCCGTCGGCCATCCTGCGGTCACGAAAGGACAAGAAATGATGAGGAAACACGCCCTGATTCTCGCGGCCGTCCTCCTTCTCTCCGGCTGTTTCTCCTCGGCGGCGGCCAAGCGGTATTTCCAGATCATGCCCGAGGACAGGAGCCCCGAGCCCCATCCCCGGGTGGAGATGGCCCTCTACGTCGAGCCCGTCCGCGTGGATCCCCTCTACGACGACTTCCGGGTCATCTACAGGGTCTCGCCCTTCGAGCTGAAGTACTACTCCCACGCGTTCTGGGCCAAGAAGCCCGACGCCCTCTTTCGCGAAGCCATCAGCGATTACCTCGACCGGAAGCAGGGTTTTCCCCGGGTCATGATCGACGTCCTCCAGGGAGATCCGGAGATCGCCCTGCGTACGAGCGTCCGGCTGATCGAAGAGATCGACGAGCCCGACGCCTGGTTCGGCCGGCTGGCCATGGACCTGGAGTTCCTCGATTTCAAGACCGGGAAGAGCCTCATGAAGTATACGTTCGACCGGCGCAAGCCCCTCGGCGCGCGCAAGGTCCAGTTCCTGCCGGCCGTGCTGTCGGGGATCCTCGTCGAGGAGCTGGACGTCGCGGTCCGGAAGCTCACGGAGGCGTTGGCCGAGAAATAGGGTACTTCTTTCGATTCCGGGAAGTCCCTCTCGAAGGCCGGCCTTCTCAGGCCGCACGCAGCCAGCGGCGCTCGATCTCCTCGAGGGTCCGGCCTTTGGTTTCCGGCAAGTTCCACCACATGAACGCGAAGGCCGAGGGCGCACATCGCCGCGTAGAGCCAGAACGCCGTCGAAGGGTGGAACCTGTCGGAGATCACCGGGAAGGTCAGGGTGACGGCGAAGTCGGCCAGCCACAGGACGACCGTGGCCAGCGCCCATGGCGCTGCCGCGGACCTTGATGGGGAAGATCTCGGCCATGACGACCCAGACCAGCGGCCCCATGGCCGAAGCGAAGAAGGCGATGTAGACGAGGATGACGAGGAGCAGGGCCGAGGCCGGCAGGACCGGGGCCCTGAAGGCGGCGCCGAGGAGGACGAGCGAAACGCCCATGCCGCCGGTGGCGACGAGCAGCAGCGGCCGCCGGCCGACCTTGTCCGCCAGGACGATGGCCACGACGGTGAAGAGCATGTTGACCAAGCCGACGATCGTCGACTGGCCGATGGCCGACATCCGGGCGAAACCGGCGTCCTCGAATATCCGCGGTGCGTAGTAAAGAATGGCGTTGATGCCGGTCACCTGCTGGAAGACGGCTAAAGCGACGGCGATGAGGAGCGGCCGCCGTAACGCCGGCCGGAAGATCTCGCGGAACGATCCCTCTTCGAGGGTCAGCGCGTCCTTGATATCGCGGATCGCTCCCGCCGCGGCTTCGGCGGTGTCGGCCCGGGTGAGGACGTTCCGGGCTTCGTCCTCCCGGCCGTTCTTGACCAGCCAGCGCGGGCTCTCGGGGACGCGCAGGAGGAGCAGGAAAAAGACGACCGAAGGCACGGCCCCCATCGCGTACATCCAACGCCAGTTCGACGGACCGGCCCCGGCGAACAGCCAGTTGACGAAGTAAGCCAGGAGGATGCCGGTGACGATGGCCAGCTGGTTGACCGATACGAGGGCGCCCCGGATCCGGGCCGGCGCGATCTCGGCGATGTAGAGCGGCGAAAGGACGGCCGCCGAGCCGATGCCGAGGCCGCCGACGAACCGGAAGACGACGAACTCCGCGATCGTCCGCGGCAGGGCGCAGCCGGCGGCCGATACCAGGAAGAGGACGGCTGAGATCCGCATGAAGCGCCGCCGCCCGATCCGGTCGCTGATCGGGACCGGCCAGGCCGGCGCCGAACATGCAGCCGATGAGGACCACGGCGACGACCCAACCCTCCTGGAGCGAATTGAGCGAGAACTGCTCCTTCATGTAACGGGTCGCCCCGGCGACGATGGCCGTGTCGAAGCCGAAGATCAGCCCGCCGATCGCGGCGACGAGGGTGACGGAGACGACGTAAAAGGTCGTTCTTTTCATTCGCCCCCCCTCTCTCGATGTCCCGGCTCCCGCGATCCGTGTCCGGCGCTAGGACCTGCCATTGTGTTCGTTCACGGCTTCGAACATGGCCACGATGTTCGCGATCGGCGACGTTGGCCTGGATGTTGTGGACGGCGTTGAAGACGAAGCCGCCGCCGCGGCCGAAGATCTCGCAGCGCTCGCAGGACCTCGGCCCGGACCTCCTCCGGCGTCCCGAAGGCCAGGGTCTTCTGGGTGTCGACGCCGCCGCCCCAGAACACGATGTCCCGGCCGAACTCCGCCTTCAGCTCGCGGGCGTCCATGCCCGCGGCCGAGACCTGGACGGGATTGAGGATGTCGAAGCCGCTCTCGATGAAGGCCGGGATGAGCGGGGCGACGGCGCCGCAGGAGTGCTTGAAGGTCTTCCAGGCCGTGTGGGCGTGGATCCAGTCGTTGATCGCGCCTGTAATAGGGCAGGTAGAGCTCGCGGAACGCCGCGACCGAGCAGAAGGTCGACTGCTGGGTGCCGAAATCCGTGCCGCAGATGAACACGGCCTGGACCTGGTTCGCCGACCCGGGCGAAGATCTTGCCGAGGTTCGCGAGGGCCGATCTCGGTCTGCCCTTCGAAGACCTTGTGAACGTAGGGGCGGCGGGTCAGGGTCGAGACGTACCACTCCTCGACGTCCCGGATGCCCTTGGGGTGCTTGGCAGGCCCGGGGCGGGGACGAGGGCGATGTCGCCGAGGGCGGTCCCGCCGAAGCTGGCGATGACGCCCCGGCCGGTCGCCCCGGCCGGCGGCTCTCCCGCTCGAAATGGTCGAGGGCCGCCTCGGAGATCGGCCCGAATTCCTCGAGGTTGTCCGCGGGGTCGAGCTTGTCCTCGTCGATGGGCTCCTGGCGGATGATGGTGTCGAAGAAGAAGCCGTTCTTCGGCAGGCGGCCCGAGGGCGGGGCGGAGCGGTCGCCCTTGGGGTAGACGAGCGTGTCGCCGTTCTCGTCCTTCGTCGTCCGGAAATTCCCGGACATGAGGACCTCGGTCCCGTCGTCCATGCGCCAGGGCTTCCAGTTCTCGTTGCGGTAGCCGAACATCGTGTCCGGGCCGTAGACGCCCTCGACGTCGATGCCGAGGGCCGTCTGGAGGTCGTCGTCGATCCAGCCCAGCATCTGGTAGGGCTCGTGGACCTTGACCAGGCGCTTTTCGAGGCCGTAGTGCTCACGGAGCCCGATGACGCACTTGACGTGCATGCCGGTGACGGCCGTGCCGTTGAAGTCGACGGGGATCCTGTCGGGCTGACGGTGGTTGAGGGCGGCGTCCAGGCGTTCGCGGCCGGTCATCGACATGGGGGGCCTCCTCGGTTCCCCCCAGATTACCGGTTTCGCCGCGGCTTTGCAATATGACGTCAGGCGGTCTTCGGGTGTTTGATGAACGTCCCGGCCCGGTACTCACGGAAGGCCGTCCGGAGCTCTTCCTGCGTGTTCATGACGATGGGTCCCTGCCAGGCCACGGGCTCGCCGAGCGGGCGGCCCGAGAAGAGGAGGAACCGGACGGGCGAGCCGGTCGTGGCCACCCGGACCCGGCTCCCGTCGCCGAAGAGAATGATCGAATGGTCGCCCTGGAACGGTGTCCGCTCGAGGTCGAAATAGCTGGCCGGCTCGACGTCGTAGGCCGACAGGCCCGGCTCGTCCGAGAAGCAGCCCTGGCCCTCGAAGAC
The DNA here is from genome assembly GCA_963743755.1 of uncultured bacterium. Lineage (GTDB taxonomy): Bacteria > Acidobacteriota > Aminicenantia > Aminicenantales > Saccharicenantaceae > RBG-16-66-30. The sequence continues at coordinate 391,804 of CAVUQU010000004.1, read as the reverse complement.
GTAGGCGAAGACCGTGTGGCCGGGCTTGGTCGGGTGGACGAACTCGGTCCCGCGGCGGCATGGCGACGTCGATGTACTCGGGGTCGATGACGATGTCCCGGACCGGGCCGCGCGTCTTCGCCGACCGTGCCGCAGATGACGCGGGCCGTGACCCCGCCGGGGAGCGCGACCTCGGGGATGTCCGCTTTCTTCACGTCGCGGTAGCGCGGGTCCATCATCTTCTGCGAGGCGGGCAGGTTGGCCCAGAGCTGGAAGCCGCCCATCCGGCCGTCGGCCCCGCCCTTGGGCATCTCCTGGTGGATGATGCCGCTGCCGGCCGTCATCCACTGGACGTCGCCCGGGCCGATGACGCCGCTGTTGCCCATGCTGTCGCCGTGCTCGACGCTGCCGCGGATCATGTAGGTGATCGTCTCGATGCCGCGGTGGGGGTGCCAGGGGAATCCCGGGCAGGTACTTGTCCGGGTCGTCCTGGCGGAAGTCGTCGAACATGAGGAAGGGATCGAACATCGGCACTTCGCGGAAGCCGAAGCCGCGGCGGAGGTGGACCCCGGCCCCCTCGAGCGTGGGTTGGCCGATGAGGACCTTCTTGATCTTACGGGTCTTGTCCATGTCGTGCGCCTCCCCGCCTATTCTATCACAGCGGATCTTCCGGCCCGCGCCGGCTGACGCGCCGCATCAGCAGGAAGACCGGGAAGCCGACAGGCGAAGAAGGCGGCGCCGTAGAGGGCCTCGCGCGTCTGGGTCGCGAGAACGTTCACGGCGATGGCCAGCATGAAGACGACGAAGACGGCCGGCAGGACCGGGTAGAGCGGGATGCGGTAGCCCGTGTACGCTTCTCCGGAGAGACGGGCCTTGCGCCGCAGGAAGAAGATCGAGGACGAAACGATGGCCAGGGTCATCGTGTCGAGGAACATGACGTAGTTGACGATGTTCTCGAACGTGCCGAGGAGGAAGATCGAGACGAGGATGATCCCGCCGAGGAAGAGCAGCCCGAACTCCTGGGTCTGGGTCTTCGGATTGACCTTCTGGAAGACGGCCGGCAGGGTCCGGTCCTCGGCCATGGAGTAGTAGACCCGCGGGATCTGCATCAGGGTGACGTTGAGGAAGCCCATGGCCGAGAGGAAGATGGCCAGGGAGACGACGAGCTTGCCGGTCTCGCCGAGCGTGACCCGGGCCGTCTCCGCGGCGACGAGCTTGGCCGCCGCGATGCCGGGGACGCCGAGGGCCATGACGTAGGCGGCGTTGATCGTCAGGTAGCAGGCCAGGACGATGAGGATGCCGAAGAAGATGGCCCGGGGGACGTTGCGGCGGGCGTCGCGGACGTCGGCCCCGAAGTTGATGGTGTTCTGGTAGCCGCCGTAGGCGTAGAAGACGTAGATGAAGGCGACGCCGAGGGCGAAGAACCAGGGCTTGTCGAGCGGGAGCGACGCCGGTCCCTCGGGGACCTTCTTCGACAGGAACGCCGCCGCGGCCAGGATGCCGATCATGACGACCTTGAGGATGCTCAGGACGTTCTGGGCCCAGGCCCCCGTCTTGATGCCGAGGTAGTTGATGACGAGGAGGCCGAGGATGAGGATGACGGCCGTGACCTGGACGGTCCCCGTCGTGGGTGCCGCGCCCGGAAAGACGATGGGCGTCAGGTACTCGGCCCCGATGAGGGCGACGGCGGCCGCGCCGGCCCCGTTGAGGACGACGACGTTGGTCCAGTTGAGCATGAAGGCCAGGCCGGAGCTGTAATTCTCTGCGACAACCTTGTAGTAGCCGCCCGGCTTGGCGAAGCGGCCGCCGATCTCGGCGAAGATGAGGGCCCCGATGAGGCTGATGAGTCCGCCGAGGGTCCAGGCGGCGTAGAAGAGCACCGGGGTCTTGGCCGCCGCGGCGACCATGGACGGGGTGCGGAAGATGCCGATGCCGATGATCAGGCTGACGACGATCATCGTCGCGTCGAATGTGGTCAGCTTCGCCTTGATGGCCATGCGGCTCTCCTTATCGACTCTGTCGGTCCCCGCCGGTCCGGACGGGGTCCTCGGCTAGAACGGCGTCGAGGGCGGTCACGAAGAGGTCGGCGTCGGTCTCCGAGAAGCATAGGGGCGGACGGATCTTGATGACATTGTGGAGCGGGCCGTCCGTGCCGGCGAGGACGCCGAGCTCGCGCAGGCGCTCGACGACATAGGCGGCTTCGACGCCGGCGGGCTCGAGGGTGAGGCGGTCGCGGACGAGCTCGATCCCGAGAAAAAGGCCGGAGCCGCGGACGTCGCCGACGATAGGATGGCTCTCGGACAGCCGCTTCAAGCCGGCGATGAAGTGACCGCCGACCCGGAGGGCGCGCTCCTGGAGCCTCTCGTCCCTCACGACGTCGAGCACGGCCAGCCCCGCGGCGCAGGCGACGGGATTGCCGCCGAAGGTGCTGAAGAACTCCATGCCGTTGGCGAAGGAGTCGGCGATCGCTTCGGTCGTCACGACGGCGGCCAGCGGGAAGCCGTTGCCGATCGGCTTGCCGAGGACGACGATGTCCGGCACGACGCCCTGGGTCTCGAAGCCCCAGAAATGCGTGCCGAGCCGGCCGAAACCGACCTGCACCTCGTCGGCGATGCAAACGCCGCCGGCCGCCCGGACGTGGCGATAGGCCTCGGCGAGGTAACCGGGGGGGAGGACGATCTGCCCGGCGACGCTGGGCAGGGTCTCGGCGATGAACGCGGCTAAGCCGCCCCGGGCCGTCGGCTTCCCCGGCCAGACGCTCCACCGCCGCGGCGTACTTGGGCCCGGCTTCGGGATCGTCGCGCCGGTAAGGGCCGCGGTAAACGTCGGGGAGCGGCGCGACATGGACCCAGGGTTTGCGTCCTTTGCCGCCGGGCCCGTCGAACTTATAGGGGCTGATGTCGATGAGCCCGGTCGTATGGCCGTGGTAGGCCGACTCGAGGACGATGGTGTCCTCACGGCCGGTGTGCGTCCGGGCCAGGCGGAGAGCCAGCTCGTTGGCCTCGCTGGCTGAGTTGAGAACGTAGCAGACGCGGAGCGGGGACGGCATCAGCGCCGCAAGCCGTCTCGGCGTACCGAACCAGATTGTCGTGGAGATAGCGGGTGTTCGTGTTCAGGAGGGCCATCTGTTCCTGAACCGCGCGGACGACGCGGGGATGGCTGTGGCCGACGAGGGGGACGTTGTTGTAGGCGTCGAGATAGGCCCGCCCGGTCTCGTCGTAGAGATATTGCATCCAGCCGCGCACGATCTTCAGGGGTTCATGATAGGAAATGCTGAGATTGCGGCCGAGGAGCTTCCAGCGCGCGGCCAGGGTCTCCGGTTTTTCCGGTTCCCGGACGGGAAAGCGGCCGGCGGGGATGCCCAGGATCAGGTTGGAGTCCGGGGAGAGGCCGGTCCAGAGCGAGCGCCTGGCGGGGGCAGCGACGCCGGGGAAATCCTCGTCGAGACCGAGAAGGTCCAGGATGATCTGGACGTGGACGTGCGGCCACCAATCGCCGTTCTCGGGCGGGGCGCCGACGGCCGCGAAGGCTTGGCCGGCCCGGAGGGCCGTTCCGGGCCCGAGGCCGGCGACCGAATCCCGGTCGAGGTGTCCGTAGAGCGTGAAGAATTCCTCTCCGGAGGGGATGGCGTGGCGGAGGATGACCAGCGGCCCGTAGTCCTTGGGCGAGGCGTTGTCGGCGACGGTATGGACCGTTCCGTCGAGAGGGGCGCGCACGGCGCTTCCCGGCGGCACGCTCAGGTCGATGCCGAGATGGACGGTCCTGCCCGCGGCAACCGGGTTGTACGCTACGACCGGGTCGCGCTCAGCGGTCGGGCTTCCTCCGGCGGCGAAGTCGCCGGTGGTATATATCGCCCGGGGCTCGTCGTAGCGGCCGACGCCGACGGCCGCGCCGGCGTCCCTCATGGCCTTGGCGATGGTTTCCGTGAGGACCGGCGTTTCAAGGCCGGCCGGGTCGGCTCCGAGCATGCGGCTGCCGATCGAGAGGTCCAGGACGACGACCGGGTCCGTCCGGAGGTCGCGGTCCAGGACCCGGGCGAACGAGCCCGCGGACTTCTCGAGCCAGCGCACGACGGCCGGGCCGTGTGGCGCCGGGGAGAGGCCGCAGGCGTCGCGATAGGCGTAATGGGCGAGCCGGGGCGGCACTCTTGTCGAAGGCTTCGAGGGCGGCCCAGGCCGGGGCTTCGCTCACGGTCAGGTAGGGATCGCCGGGTTCGGCCGCGGCCCGGCAGGCGGAATTGACGACGCTGACCGCCAGGCGCATCCGGACGAGGGCGTCCAGAATGGCGAGTTCCTCTTTGGTGAGCGGCAGGACGCGATGATAGCCGGCGACGAGCGGCAGGACGGCCGCGAGAGGATCGGCCGCCCCGAAGGAGGCGTAGGCGGCGGCGACAGCGACCTCCGCGACGGTCACGGTCTCGATCATGTCGCCGAAGTCGATGAGCCCGGTGAGAGTCGGCAGGCGGCCCGGCTCGACCCGCGCGAGGACGTTGTGCTCGTTGGCGTCGGCGTAGACGACGCTCCGGCGCAGGCGGGGCAGAGCGGGGGCCACCTCGGCGTCGTAGCGGGCCAGGACGTTTTCGACGAGGGACCGTCGGCCCGGGTCGGGGATCAGACCGAGATGTTCGCGGATCCAGCCGGCGTGCGCGAGGTCCCATTTGAGCTCCCGGCGGGCCGAAGGGTGGGCGAAGCCCGTCAGGGCGAGGTCGAGGCGAGCCAGGGTCGTGCCGAGCTCTTCGAGGAGGCCGGAGGTCACCGGCCGGACGCCCGCGATCGGACGGCCCGCCAGGTAGGTGAGCATCCAGACGAGCCGCGGCGGCCCGCCGCCGACGGACGCCGTCGACCAGGCCCGTCCTCTCCGGTCGGGAACGACGGCGGGGACAGGCAAGCCGGGGTCCTTTTCGGCGACGGCCTTCAGGGCGGCGCACTGCAGGTCGACGAACCCGGCGTCCCTCATGGGGTGCATGACCTTGAGGACGCCGACAACCCGGTTGTCGCGGACAACCCGGTTGTCGCCGACAACCCCGTCCGGGGTCTCCACGAGGAAGTTGTCGTCATATTCGCTGGGCAGGGGGCAAGCGCGGACGTCGAGGCCGTAGAGGTCGCGGGCCAGCCGGACGGCGTCGGAAGCCGTCGCGCGGGATGAGGAATGTGCGCCGATGTCCATATTGAGCCCATTCTATCCGGGGCGAGCGGATTTACAAGAGGGATATGCCGGGATCGTCCGTTCGCCCCTAGTCCCAAACGACGGCGCCGTGGATCCGGAGCTTGGGGACGGTCACCTTCAAAAGACCGTCGGCCCAAGACCAGTCGAGGCGGCTGCCGCCGGGCTCCCAGGACACGGATTCCGGCTTCTCGGCCGTCCTGATGGTGAGCTTGATGCCCTCGAGCGGGGGGATGAAGTCGGTGAAGCCATAGCGGTCGGGGAGGGGCATCCCGGCCGTATCGAGCAGATGGACCGCGAGGCGGCCATCGCCTGTCCGTCTCAGCGCGACGTCCAGGGTCGGGGGGCCCTCGACCGTGACCGCGGGCTCTGGGAAGATCTCGTCCGCGAGCCCGCCGATGAACTCCCTGAGCCAGGGGTGGTGGGAGCGGAAATAGATCGAGGCGACGGGCCCGTAGATCGCGCCGACCCGGCCCTTGCCGAAAGCGTTGACAGTGGCCGCGACCCGGCCGTCCTTGCGGGTGTCCCGGGTCGGATAGATGAACCCGGCCGCGCGGGCCGTCGTGAGCCCGACGTCCTGCCAGATGCCGTCGGCGCTCGTGGCCTGTAGCGACGCGGATGTGTCCGTCTCCAGGGCTCCGGCCAGCTCGGCTGTCCGCTGTACCGGTGCACCCTGGAGCGCAGCGCCCAGGATGGACTCGAACAGGCGGGCGCATTTCTCTCCGAGAAGGAGCAGGCTGCCGCCTTGCTCGACGTAATCGGTCAATTCCTTCCGGAAGGCGTCAGTCAGCCTGTGCGAATCGGGGATGACGACGAGCGGGAATTCGTTCAGACGAGGCCGGAGCTGGTGTTCGGCCAGGATGTCGACGGAGTAATGAAGATTGAGAAGCGCGTGAAGCGCGCCCTCGAGGTCCTGAAAGACATCGCCCCACGGCGCGAAGACGGCGTCGGACTTGTCCCAAAAGCTCTCGCTCGACAGGAGCAGGGCGACTTGGGGCACGCTCGCCGACTTGTGGCTCACGTCCTGGCGCGCCCGGCAGAACGACGCGACCGCCTCTTCCTGGGCGACGATGGGCTCGACGATGAATCCGGACCTTGTGGGCGTATGGTAGATCTGGAACCCGCCGCCCTGCATGAGGACGACCGAGGCCTCCTGCATCAGGTGCTCGGCCGGCTTGATCGACCAGCCGAGGCCCTGGCCCTTGTCGAAGCCCCAGGCCATGAGGTCCCAGGGCATTCCGGTCGAAGCGAGGTAGCGGGCCTCGACCCGGGCCCGGTCGACCGAGAGCGACGGCGAATAGTCGCCTGACAGAAAATCGAGCCCGGCCTCGACCGGCTTGGGCGCGAAGGTCGTGTACATCCAATTCGAGGTCAGCTGGAGGGCGGGATTTGCGGCGTGGACGGCGTCGATCCAATGGGTGAGGTATCGTTCGAAGGCCCGTCGGTGGAACATCTTCCACTCGAGCCAGTTCGGGTCGGAGCGGTCCTTGGGGGCGTCCCGGTATCCGGTTTCCTTCGTCCAAGCGGCCAGGGCCCGGGGTGAATAATCGAGCTGGGTCGCCCAGCATTCCCCGTCCGCCCAGACGCCGTCGAGGCCGTACTTGGCCGTCACTTCCTCGAGCTGGGGGATGAGCAGCTCGTCGACGTAGGGGCCGAAGACGCTCGTCGCATTGGGATCAGGCTTGCCGTCCGGACCGATGCGGGCCCATTCGGGGTGCTCGGCGACGGCCTTGCTGTCCCAGACGCCGGAGTAATGGATGAAGAGGCCGACACCGAGGTCGCGGGTGGCCTTGCGCCAGACGGCCAGGCTGTCGTTGACGATACCGGGGCTGGCCCAGCCGACGACGGTCGGATAACCGGTCCAGCCGGCGTGGCCCTTGCAGTCGTACTGGACGAAGTCGGGCTTGACCCGTTCGAGGAGGCCGCGGATGTTGTCTTCCGAGATGTCGGCCCCGAGCGCCGTGTCGGTCGCCTGGGGGTGGAGGTCGAAGTGGAGCCCGAAGAAAGCGTCCTTGCGGGCGATGGGCGTCGAGCGCGGGAAGTCGGTCGCGGGCCCGGCCGCTTCCGGCTTCCGCGCCGGTGCGGCTTTTTGAGGCCGGTCGCCGCAGGAAGCCGTCAGAATGAGGGCAAGGGAGAGAAGAGCTAGGACGGGCGCCGTTCTCCGGATGCGCATGGGGCCTCCTCCGTCGGGGCGGCCCAAGGATAACACGAAGCCGGCGCTATTGCGACCGGACCGCGCGTTCGATCCGCTCCAGGGCTTCGCGGAGAACGGAGCGGGGACAGCCGAAGTTGATGCGGACGAAGCCGGCCGCCTCGTCGCCGAACATCCGCCCGTCGCTGAAATAGACCCCGGCCCGGCGCAGGAAGAAGTCGTTGAGGGCGTCGGGCGCGAGGCCGAGTGCGCGGCAGTCGAGGAGGGCCAGGTAGGTCCCCTCCGGCCGGATGAGCTTGATCTCCGGAAGCCGGTCGGCGAGGAAGGCCTCGATGAGGTCGACGTTCCCCGCGAGGTAGGGCAGCAGCTCATCGAGCCAGGCCTCGCCGTGCCGGTAGGCGGCCTCGAAGGCGACGATGCCGAGGGCGTTGCCCAGGTCGAAGCCCGACCGCTCCTTCTCGTCCTCGAACCTCTTCAGGAGATCGGGGTTGGGGACGGCCACGACGGCCGTGCTCAGCCCGGCGATGTTGAAGGTCTTGCTCGGCGCGAGGCAGGTGATCGTCTGCTGGGCCAACTCCGGCGCGAGCCCGGCGAAGACGTGGTGGCGGCGGCCGCGGTAGACGAGATCGTGGTGGATCTCGTCGGACACGACCAGGAGGTCGCGCTCGACGGCGATGCGGCCGAGGACCTCGAGCTCCTCGCGGTCCCAGACCCGGCCGACGGGGTTGTGGGGGGAGCAGAGGATGAGCAGCCGGCCGGCGGCGTCGATCTTCGTCCGCAGGTCGTCGAAGTCCATCGTGTAGCGCCGGCCGTCGAACTTGAGCGGGTTGCGGACCACGCGGCGGCCGTTGTTCTCGACGGCGTAATAGAAGGGATGATAGACGGGCGTCTGGAGGATGACCGGATCACCCGGCCTGGTGAAGGCCCGGACGATGAAGTTCAGGGCCGGCACCAGGCCCGGCGTCATGGACAGCCAGCCCGGTTCGACGGGCCAGCCGTGCCGCCGGCGCAGCCAGCCCGCCGCGGCCTCGAAGAACGACGGCGGGGTCTCCGGGTAGCCGAAGACGCCGTGCCTGACCCGCTGTGTGAGAGCCTCGACGACGGCCGGCGGGGCCTCGAAGTCCATGTCGGCGACCCACATCGGGATGGCGTCCGCGACGCCCAGGTCCCGGCGGGGGTGGACCCACTTCATGGACTCGGTCCCCGTCCGGTCCACGATCTTGTCAAATGGGGACATGATACCCATTAAATGAGGAACTTGCCGTTCCGGGCGATCGTCTTGCCCTTGGCCGTGATCGTGACCTTGTCGACCAGGGCATCGAAGTGGAACTTGCTCTTGTTCTTCCCGATGCCGTAGGAGTCGCCGATGGCGAAGTGGACCGTGCCGAAGGCCTTCTCGGCCTCGAGCATGTTGGGGCAGATCCGGGCGCCCTTGTTGGTGCCTATCCCGAACTCGCCGATGATGCGGGCCGTCGGGTCGTCGCCGACCGTCTCGATGACCTCGGCGATGCCTTCGCCCGTGAACCCGACGAGCTTTCCTTTCTCGAACGTCATCGTGCCCCGGCCGAGCTTGTCGTCGATGAGGCCGATCGCGATCTTCCCCGTGAACGTCTCTTCGACCGGGGCCGTGAAGCACTCGCCGGCCGGCAGGTTGCCGTGGACGCCCTTCCTGGAGATGTCGCCGACGTCCTCGTGCCAGGCCCGGCCCTTGACGCTGAAGGCGATGTGGGTCCCGGCCGCGTTCTCGACGACGATCTCGCCGGCGTCCTTGACCGCCCGCACGACCTTCTTGGTGAAGGCGGCCATCTCCGAGAGATCGATGGCGACCAGACGCTCCATCATGTCCCGGGTGATGCCGGGCATCATGCAGATGCGGCCGTTCTTCGAGCCCTCCGCGACCATGAAGCCGCGGAAAGGCTTCTCGGGGAAGCGGCCTTCGAGGAGGTAAGTCGTGGCCGAAGCGCCGCGGATGAGCTCCCGGAACTGGCGGGTCGGCTCCGTGATCGGCCGCAGGGTCTCGGTCATGAAGTAGGTCGTCACCTCGGCGCCGGCCCGCTTGGCGTGGAAGGCCAGGGCTTCGGCGATCTCGAGCTTCGGGGCGTCGGTGACGAGCAGGTATTTCTCGCCCGGCTTGAGCCGGAGCGCCTGATTGACGGCCCGGTCGGCCGCCGCGTAGAGCTTGTTCGCTTTCATGTTTTCCCTCCGTTTTCCCTATTTCGTCCGCCGCGCGTCGAAGTAGACGAACGCGCAGAGAAGCGTGAAGGCGATGAGGCTTCCGATCTGGCCGAAGCTCGTGAACCAGGCCGCGGGGGCGCCGTCGACCCAGCGCCCGTTCTCCAGGACCATGGAGATCCCCAGGCTGATGTGACGGTCGAGACCGGCCAGCTTGAGGACGGCCAGGAGGATGCCCATGAGGGCCCCGCCGGCGATGAACCCGGACGAGATGAGCGTCCCGCGGTTGTTGCGCCGCTCGGCCAGCTCCTTGTCCTTGGTCGATTTCTTGACCAGGTGCGAGATGAAGCCGCCGACGAGAAGCGGCGTCGTCAGGGGCAGCGGCAGGTACATGCCCAGGGCGAAGGCCAGCGGCGGCACCTTGGCCAGCTCGGCCATCAGGGCCACCGAGGCCCCCATGGCGTACAGGAGCCAGGTGACGGGCTCGCGCGACATCATCGACTTGATGACCGTGGCCATCAGATTGGCCTGAGGAGCGGCCAGGGCCCCGCTCTGGAAGGAGAAGGCCCGGTCGAGGATGTAGATGGCGACGCCCACGGTCAGGGCCGAGACGAGGACGCCGGCGAACTTGAACCGCTCCTGGTTGCGCGGCGTGGCCCCGAGCCAGTAGCCGATCTTGAGGTCGGTGACGAAGCTGCCCGAGATCGACAGGGCCGTGCAGACGACCGCGCCGATGAGCAGGGCGACGGCCATGCCCTCCTCCCCGGCGAGGCCCGCGCCGAGCAGTAGGACGCTCGACAGGATGATCGTGATCAGGGTCATGCCCGAAACGGGGTTCGTCCCGACGATGGCGATGGCGTTGGCGGCGACCGTCGTGAAGAGAAAGGACAGGAGCAGGCAGACGAGGACGCCGATGACGGCCAGCTTGAGGTTCGAGATCCAGAGGAAATAGAGGAACAGGCCCGCGGACGTGGCCAGCAGGCCGAGGATGATGGTCTTCATATTGAGGTCGCGGTCGGTCCTCGGCGTCGCGGCCGCGCCGGCCTTCTTACCCTTGAAGATCTCGCGGAAGCCGAGGGAGAACGACTTGACCATGACCGGCATGGACTTGATGATGCCCAGGACCCCGGCCATGAAGATGGCCCCGATGCCGATGTTGCGGACGTAGGTGCTGAAGATCTGGGTCTCGCTCATCTGGAGGATGGGCACGGTGCCCGGATAGACCGCTCCCGGGACGTGCTGGCCGAGGAACCAGATGGCCGGGATGAAGGCGAAGTGCGAGAGCAGTCCGCCGGCGACGATGACCGCGTTGTAGCGCAGGCCGATGACGTAGCCGAGGCCGAGGAAGGCCGAGAGGGCGTCGAGCTTGAGGACCATCTTGGTCTTGACGGCCAGGTTGTCCATGAAGGGCAGGAAGCGGAAGTCGATGAGCTCGTTCCAGAGCCGGACGCCGATCGTCAGGAACTCGTAGACGCCGCTGACGACCACGCCGAGGATCAGGGCCATGGCCTGCTTGCCCCCGGATTCGCCGGAGACGAGGATCTCCGTCGTGGCCGTGGCTTCGGGGAAGGGCAGCTTGCCGTGCTGCTCGACGCAGAAGTAGCGCCGGAGCGGGGTGAGGAAGAGGATGCCGAGACACCCGCCGAGGAAGGTCGACAGGAAGATCTTGACGATGTCCGTGGGCAGGCCGAGGATGTAGAGCGCCGGAATGGTGAAGATGGCCCCGGCCACGAGCGCGCCGGAGGCGGCGCCGATCGACTGGAGGATGACGTTCTCCAGGATCGTGCTCTTGCGCTTGTACGTGTAGCCGATGCCGACGGCCAGGATGGCCACGGGGATGGCGGCCTCGGGCACCGTGCCCACCTTCAACCCCAGGTAGGCGATGGAGAAGGTGAAGAACAGGGACATGAACAGGCCCCAAAGGACGGAGCGGACCGTGACCTCGGGGATGACGGCCTCGGCCGGGACGTAGGGTTTGTAGGCCTGGCCGGGGGGGAGCTCCTGGTAGGCTTCGGGCGGCAGGGTGGTCCGGGACGGCTCCATGGCGGTCTCCTTTATCGGTCGGTTCTTATCGGACGGAACTCGGGCTCGGAGACTCAGTTGTTCTGCGCGTACCTCGCCAGGATGTCGTTGTTGAGGCGGACGAAGGTGTCGTAATTGATCCGGACCTTCTTCTCCTCGCGGGCCTTGGCCATGTAGGAGTTCAGGAACTTGTTCTGCTTCTGCTCGAGCAGGCTGTCCCGCTCCGTCGCCTTGACCGCGGCGAACTCGTCCCGGGTGACCTCCTTCCGCTCCAGGACGCGGAAGACGGCGTAGCCCTCGTCGACGGCCAGCGGCTCGCTCGCCTGCTTGACCGGCAGGCTGAAGACGAGGCCGTCGATCTCGGGCCTCTCCCCGACGAGGCTCAGATACTGTTCTTTCTTGTGGGCCTCGACCAACTTGTATTCGAGACCGAGCCGGGACGCTTCGGCGGCCCAATCGTCCTTGAGCGTCGCCGTGACCTCCCGGAGCCGGGCCCGGGCCTTGTCCTGCTTCAGCGCCTCGAGCGCGTCCTTCTCCACCTCGGCCCGGACCTCCTCGAACGTGGCCGGCCGCTCCGGCTCGACGGCCTTGAGCTCGGCCAGGGCTTCGCCGGCGTAGGTGAAGATGGGGGCGGAGACCTCCTTCTCCTTGAGGCCGAAGAGGGCTTCGCTGATGGCGCCGGCCGAATCGACCTCGCCCAGGGGATCGCCCCTCTTGAGGGCGCCGGTCGAGGCCGGCTTGAGCCCTTCCTTCTGGGCCGCGACGTCGAGGCTCTTTTCCTTGCGGGCCAGATTTTCCAGGCGCTGGATCCGCTCGGCGACCAGGGCCCGGGCCTTCTCGTCCGTGAGCAGGTTCTTGATCGTGGCGCTGACCTCGGCCAGGGGCTTGACCTCGGCCGGGGCCTTCTCGGTGACTTTGAACACGGCCGCCCCCGTCTCGGTCTCGACGACGTCCGAGACGCCGTCCTTGTCGAGCCGGCCGACCGCCTCGGTCTCCGAAGCCGTGAGGGACCTCCAGTCGAACAGGCCCCAGTCGCCGCCCGTGGCGGCCTTGTCGTCCTTGGAGCGTTCCCGGGCCAGGGCGGCGAAGTCGTCGCCGCCTGCGGCCCTCTTCTGGACGTCGCGGGCCTCAGCCAGGACGGCGTCCTTGTCGGCGGCCGTGTAGGGCAGCCAGATCCGGCTGGCCCGGACCTTGTCGGGCTCCTGGAACTGGGCCTGATTGTCCCGGTAGTACTTCTCGATCTCGGCGTCCTTGACCGTGACCTCCTTTTTGAGGTCTTCGGTCTTCAGGACGACGTAATCGGCCGTTCTTCTCTCGGGGATCCTGTAGCCCGAGCTGTTCCTGTCGAAGCGGGCCCGCAGATCCGATTCGGACGGTTTCTCCGCGATCTCGACCTTGGCCGTCTCGGCGACGAGGTATTCGATCTTGGCCGTGTCGTTCTGCTTCCGGTAGCCTTCCCAGACCTCCTCCTCGGTGACGAAGAGCCCGGCCGTCAGCACCCGGACGACTTTGCCGATGACGACGTCCTGCCGCAGGCCGTCCTCGAACTCCGCCAGGGAGATGTGGTTGTAATCCAGGACCCGCTTGTACTCATCGAAGCCGACGAACCGGCCGTCCTGCTGGAAGGCCGGGTAGGCGACGATCTTGGCCCGGACTTCGGCGTCGGTCGCCCGCAGCCCCATGTCCTTGGCGATCTTGACCAAAAGCCGCTGCTGGACGATCTGCTCCAGGGTCTGCTGGGGCACGCCGAGCTGCTGGATGAGGTTGGCGTTGAGCTCGCCGCCGAACTGCTTCTGGATGGACTCGAGCCGGACCCGGAGGGCCTGGTAGTACTCGTCGGACGTGATCCGGTCGCCGCCGATCGTGGCCAGGGTGTCGGACCGGTTCTCCTCGCCGAGGCGGCCGGCGCCGCCCCAGATGGTGAAGATCGCGGCGACGAACGTGATGACGATGAGCCAGAGGACGGGCTTGAGCGACTTGACGTTGCGTCTCATGGATTTCAGCATGGGTTCACCTCGAACGGCGTCGCCGCTCTTCGTCGAAAAGGGGACGCAGTCTCTTGTAGGTCGTGTCCAGGTCCTCGATGAAGACCCGGGTCGCCCCGACGAGGGGCATGAAGTTCGAATCTCCCGTCCAGCGGGGGACGACGTGGAGATGGTAGTGGCCGGCGACGCCCGCGCCGGCGCTCGCGCCGAGGTTCATCCCGGTGTTGAATCCCTGGGGCCGGTAGGCCGCCCCGAGGACGCGCAGCGCGACCTGGAGGAGATCGGCCAGCTCGGCCCGCTCGCCGGGCCGGGCCTCGACGAAGTCCGCCAGGTGCCGCCGGGGGGCGATCATCAGGTGGCCCGGCGTGTAGGGGTACTTGTTGAGCATGACGATGTGGCGGCGGCCGCGGAAGAGGACGCCGGCGCCGCGGTCGTCCCGGCCCTTCCGGGCCTCGCAGAAGACGCAGCTCTCGGCGGCGAGACCCCGGCGGACGTAGTCGGCCCTCCAGGGGGCGGCGATGTAGCGCATTACTTGTTGATCAGCTCCTTGAGGAGCTTGCTCGGCTTGAAATAGAGGACCTTCTTCGGCGGGACCTTGACCGGTTCGCCGGTCCGGGGGTTGCGCCCGGCCCGCGAGGTCCGCTTGCGGAAGCGGAAGCTGCCGAAACCGCGGATCTCGATCTCTTCGCCCCGGAGGATGGCTTCGCGGATGGTCTCGAAGAACAGGTTCACGCCTTCCTCGGCCTCCTGCTTCGGGATGCTCAGCTCCTGGGAGATCTTGTTGATCAGGTCGGCTTTAATCACGGGGGTCCTCCTTTTTGGTTCCCTTCTTGGGGGCCTTGAAGCCCTTCAGCTGGTCTTTCATGATGTCGCCGAGGGTCATCCGGTCGTTCTGCGACTCCATGAAGCGCTGGAAGTCCTGCTTCTCCATGTCGTAGACGGCCTGCTTGAAGCTCAGGGAGATCTTCTTGGCCTTGGGGTTCATCTTGATGATCTTGGCGTTGCGCTCGTCGCCGACGGCGAAGGCGTCGGAGGGCTTCTCGAGCTTCTTCTCGTCGAGCTCGGCCGTGAAGACGACGCCCTCGATGCCCGGGATGATCTCGACGAAGGCGCCGAAGTCGGTCAGCCGGACGATCTTGACCTTGACGACGTCGCCGGTCTTCTGGCGGGTGAAGAACTCCTCCCAGATGTCGCCCTCGAGCTGCTTCATGCCCAGGGAGACCTTCTGCTTGTCGACGTCGATGTTGAGGACGAGCGTCTCGACCTCCTGGCCGACCTGGAGCTTCTCGGACGGGTGCTTGACCTTCTCCCAGCTGATGTCGGAGATGTGGACGAGCCCCTCGATGCCCTTCTCGACCTCGACGAACGCGCCGAAGTCGGTCAGGCTGGTGACGGTGCCCGTGACGCGGGCGCCGACGCCGTGCTTCTGGCGGAAGGTCTCGAGCGGGTGGGCGGAGGCCTGCTTGAGGCCGAGGGAGATGCGCTTGGTCGTCGGGTTGACGTCGAGGATGGTGACGACGACCTCCTGGCCCGCGCTGAGGACCTTCTTCGGGTGGATGAGCTTGCGGGACCAGGTCAGGTCGGAGATGTGGACGAGGCCCTCGACGCCCTTCTCGAGCTCGACGAACGCGCCGAAATCGGTCAGGCTGGTGACCTTGCCGCTGATCTTCTGGCCGGCCTGGTACTTCTCGGCGATGTTGGCCCAGGGGTCGGGCAGGAGCTGTTTCAGGCCGAGCGAGATCTTCTCGTCCCTCTCGTTGAAATCGAGGACCACGACCTCGACCTCCTGGCCGACGGTCAGGTGCTCGGAGGGGTGGACGCTCTTGCCCCAGGAGATGTCCGAGACGTGGAGGAGGCCCTCGATGCCGCCGAGGTCGACGAAGGCGCCGAAATTGGTCAGCGACTTGACGTGCCCCGTGACCCGGGCCCCCTTGGTCAGGCCGCCGAAGACGTGCTTCTTCTTCTTCTCCCGTTCGTCCTGGAGCACGAGCTTGCGCGACAGGACGGCGTTCTCGGTCTTGCGGTCGAACTTGATGACCCGGAACGTCAGGGTCTGGCCGACGAGCCCGGCGGGGTCCCGGACCTGGCGGATGTCGGCATGCGACTCGGGCAGGAAGGCCGGCAGGCCGACGTCGACGTTGAAGCCGCCCCGGGTCCTCTCGACGACCCGGCCGGTGACCGTTGCGCCGCTGGCGAAGGCCTTGTCCAGGTCCTCGATGGCCCGGACGCCGTCGGCGCGCTTCTTGGACAGGACGACGTAGCCGTCCTTGATGTCGGTCGTCTCGAGCATGGTCTCGATCTCGCTGCCGGGCTCCAGCGCTTCGAGGGCCTCGGGGTCCGTGAACTCCTCGTTGGGGATGACGCCTTCGGCCTTGAAGCCGATGTCGACGAGGACGTGGGTCGGGGTCCGCTTGATGACGCGGCCCTTGAGGACCTTCCCCATCGAGATCTCTTTCGTGCTGTACTCGTAGCTGTCGAGCAGGTGCTCGTAGTCTTCCGACGACATCTTGGCGTCGTCGCGGTCGGGCTGTTTGGTCGGCTCGGTCATGGCGCAATGCTCCTGAACGGGTTATTCTGCGGCGTCCCTACTTCGAGGGCCCGGAAAAGATGTGTCATACTATACGAGAAACTCCTTCGTGTCAACTCTAAGTCGAGTCCTCGTCTACACTTAGAGGTCAGGCGTCGACGGCCTTCTCCTCCTCGAGGATCTTGGCGATCTCCGTCTCGGACGGCAGCTCGTCGAGGCTGTCGAGCCCGAGGTAGAGCAGGAACTCCTCGGAGGTCCGGTAGACGAGCGGATTGCCGGGGGCCTTCTTCCGCCCGACGATCTTGACGAGCTTCTTTTCGAGCAGCGTCTTCAGGGCCCCGGTCGAGTCGACGCCGCGGATCGCCGAGACTTCGGACTGCGTCACCGGCTGGCGGTAGGCGATGGCGGCCAGCGTCTCGAGGCCGGCCGACGAGAGCCGGTTCTTGCGCTCGATCTGGAGGAGCCGGCGGACCTCGCGGTCGTGGGCGGGCTTGGTCGCGAAGAGCCAGCCCCCGCCGGTGCGGATGATCTGGATGCCCCGCCCGTCCGCGGCGTAGTCCGCGGCGAGCGCGTCGACGGCGGCCCGGATGTCGGCCGCGGGGACGCCCTCGAGCACGGACTCCAGCCGCTCCGGGGTCACCGGCTCCTGGGAGACGAAGATGAGGGCTTCGACGAGGTTCTTGAGGTCATTCATGGGTACCCGTCCTGCGCGCGTCCTTGCGGAGCCAGACCCGGATCGTCTGGAAGAGCTCGTCCTGGACGGCCACGGCCACCCGGGACTTGACCAGCTCGAGGATGCAGAAGAAGGAGACCAGGGCCTCCTCGAGCGAGGCGTGGGCTTCGAAGTACGGAAGGAAGTCGATCATCTGCCGCTCGTGGAGGAGCGACACGAGCTCCTTCATCTTGACCTCGATCGAAACGTCCCGGCCGCGGATGACGCGGGTGTCGTCGGCGGCCCGGCGCTTCATCATCAGGAAGAAGGACTCGGCCAGGTCGAACAGCGACAGCTCCACCGGCTCGAGCTCGCTCTCGCCGGCAAGCGGCGGGATGAAATCGCGCTTCCACTGGAGGATCTGGACGTCCTCCCGCTCCCGGAGCAGGGAGCAGGCGGCCTTGACCTTCTCGTACTCGACGAGGCGGTCGATCAGGACCCGGCGCGGGTCCTCGTGCTCGGCCAGGTCGGTCTCGCGCGGCAGGAGCATCTGCGACTTGATGTAGATCAGGAGGGCCGCGATGAACAGGAACTCGGCCTCGCGGTCGAGGTTGATCTCGGTCTTGCGCTCGAGGTAGTCGAGGTAGTCGCGGGTGATGGCGGCGATGGGGATGTCGTGGATGTCGATCTTCTTCTTGCGGATGAGGAAGAGGAGGAGGTCGAGCGGGCCTTCGAAGACGTCCAGGCGGACCTGGTAGCCGTCGGGGACGGCCTCGGCGGCCGGGGCCGGGACGGGCGCGTCCTCGAGCGGGCAGGGTCTCGGCGGGATGCGTCGGACATGCTTAGAGAAGATGAGAGCCGGAGAATGAGATTCTGGACGGGTGCGAAGACGAAGGTCAGGACGCCCAGCATACATCAAGGCGATGACGATGAAGAACCCGTAGGGCCGGAGGCGCTCGTAGGCCGCGGCGCGCCTTCTCGGACAGGAGTCCGGCCAGGACTGCCGCTGCCGTCCAGAGGCAGGCATGGGGATGAGGTTGAAGACGGCCAGGTAGATGTTGATCAGGGCCGTGATAGAAGCAGGATGACGCTCAGCCCTCCCAAGGGGACGGGAGCCAGCCGATCGCCTACTGAGGAATATGCCGAGAACTCGATCGCATCGGACTGGCAGCCTTGATGATCCTGAGAATCAGGAGCAGGGACACGGTCGCGGTAGCGATGTTGGCGACGGTCCCGCGAACGAGATCCATAGGTCGTCATGTCGGGGATGGCGGAGATTGCGGGGATTCTACCAGCACCGGCTTGGCCCAACCGAAGCACGGGCGCGTGGAAGACATAGACGAGGAGAAGGGGGAGGAGGACCGTGCCGATCGGGTCGATGTGGACGAGGGGATTGAGAGATACCCGCCCCAGGGCGGCCGCGGTCGGATCGCCGAACTTCATTGGCCGTCCAGGCGTGGGAGGCCTCGTGGACGGTGATGGCAAAGAGGAGGGCGAATAGGCTGACGACTGTTGATTGAATATCCATGGGCTAAAAGAGGTCTATTTATAGCACAGTTCGGGTCATCCGTAAACAGACGTCCCCTGAACGGGGCTCAGCGGAATTCGAGCTCGACCCGGAAGCCCTCGCGGACGGGCGGCGTCGTGTAGAGGGGCAGGAACTTGACCAGTTGTTCCTGGTAGTAGAGATTGACCTCGTTGGCCGCGGCCGCGGCTTCGTCATCCCAGTAGGTCAGGGCGACGCAGCGGCCGGCCTCGCGGTCGGCGAGCAGGGTGATGCCCCGGAAGCCCTTCTGGGCCCGGGCGGCGGGCACGACGCTCTCTTCGAAGAGGCGGATGCCCTCCTCGGCCTTTTCGATCTTGAACGACAGCGTTGTCACGCGCGCGTACATGGCTCCCCCCTCTTCGGAACGTGGTTTTTTGCCCGCTGCCGGGCGGGGGATGATGAATCCCGTCCGGCGCCCCACCCCGATCTTCATCGAAGCCGACCTCTTTCCGACCCTGGGGATACAATAAGCCCGCCGGCCCCGCGAGTCAACCTCCCTCACTTCCCGAGGGAGGGGTCGCGAAAGACCTCCCGGCCTTCGAGGAGGGTCAGCAGGACCCGGGCCCGGGCTATCTGGGAGGGCGGGATGGCGAAGAGGTCCCGGTCGAGGACGACGATGTCGGCCGCTTTGCCGGGCTCGAGGGAGCCGCGCGTCTTCTCGTCGTGACCGAGCCAGGCCCCGTTCACGGTGTAAGCCCGGAGCATGGTCTCGAGGTCGACCGTTTCTTCGGGGATCCAGGGCTCGCCGGGAGGGGCGTCGGGGCCCCTCCGGGTCAGCGCGACCTGGATGGCCTCGAGAGGGTTCATGGAGGAGACGGACCAGTCGCTCCCGCCGGCGATCACGGCCCCGGTCGCGGCGACGCTGCCGATCGGATAGAGCCAGCGCGAGCGGGCCGGTCCGAGAAGCGGCAGGGTCAGATCGGTGATGTAGGTGTCGGCGTAGGCCCAGAGCGCCTGAAAGTTGGCCGCGACTCCCAGCCGCCTGAAGCGGGGGATGTCGGCGGGATCGATGAGCTCGAGGTGGGCGATGTGGTGGCGCATGTCCCGGAAGCCGTTGGCCCGTCCGGCGGCCGCGACGGCGTCGAGCGACATGCGGATGGCCCGGTCGCCGATGGCGTGGACGTGGATCTGAAAGCCGGCCCGGTCGAGCGCCACGGCCAGGGCGTCGAAGGCCCCGGGTTCGAGGAGCGGCGTGCCCCGATCGCCCGGGCGGTCGACGTAGGGTTCGAGGAGCGCGGCCGTGCGGGGCTCCATGACGCCGTCGGCGAAGATCTTGGCCGCGGTCGACCGGAGCCGCCGGCCCGCGTAGCGCCGGCGAAGGCCGGCGAGCCGCGCCGCCTCCGACACGCCCTTGCGCGTATCGACGTAGAGCGAGGCGAGGACCCGGACGGTGAGCTCGCCGTCCCGGTCGAGGGCGTCGTAGGCGTCCAGGATGGGCACGTCGGCGCTGGCCTCGATGATCGAGGCGATGCCGAAGCGGTTGGCCAGCGCGAGCCCCGCCTTCAATCCTTTTATATAGTCCTGCGGGGAAAGCTCGGGCACGAACCTTTCGACGAGTCCCGCGGCGCTCTCCCTCAGGGTGCCGGTCGGTTGGCCCGTCTTCGGGTCGCGCTCGATCCGGCCTCCCTCCGGGTCGGGCGTGTCCGCGGTCACGCCGGCGAGGGCCAGGGCCCGGGAGTTGACCCAGGCGGAGTGGCCGTCGGCCGAGTCCATGAAGGCGGGCCGGTCGGGGACGAGGGCGTCGAGGTCCTCCTTGCGCGGCTCGGCCCGGGGGAAAAGCGGCAGGTCCCAGCCGCCCCCGGTCACCCAGGGGAGGTCCGGGTGGGCCGAGGCATATTCGCGGATCCTGGCGAAGACCGCTTCCTTCGTCTCGAGCCCGGCGAGGTTGCAGGCCAGCAGCTCGACCCCGCCCATGACCAGGTGGATGTGGGAGTCCTGGAATGCCGGCAGGACCATCCGGCCGCCGAGGTCGACGACGCGGGTCGCTTCGTCCCTTGCCCGCATGACCTCTGCGGCCTCTCCGATCCGGACGATCCGGCCTCCGGCCACGGCCAGGGCTTCCGCCCGGGGCCGCGATGCGGACATCGTGTGGATCCGGCCGTTCGTCAGGATGAGGTCGGCCCGCTCGGCCGGCGGCCCGCCGGCGCAGGACGCGGCGACGAGGGCGGCGAGGACGGGCACGAGCCCGGCGGCGAAACGTTCGTTCATGGGACTGCTCTCCGATCAGATCCCGGCCTTCCCGGCCGGGCCTTCTCTCAGCCGGCGGTCCATCGCCGCAGCGGCGGTCCGGGCGTCGCCCATGGCCAGGATGACCGTGGCGCCGCCCCTGACCATGTCCCCACCGGAGTAGACGCCCGGCAGGGACGTGGCCATGGTCTCCCAGTCGACGTCGATCGTGCCCCACTTTCCGACCTTGAGCCCGGGAGTCGTCTGCGGGATGAGCGGGTTCGGGCTCTGGCCGATGGCCACGACGACGAGGTCGACCTCGGTCGTGAACTCCGAGCCCGGCACGGGCACGGGCCGCCGCCGGCCCGACGCGTCGGGTTCGCCGAGCTCCATGCGCAGGCACTCCATGGCCCGGACCCGGCCCCGGTCGTCGCCGATGTAGCGGGTCGGCACCGTCAGGAAGTGGAACGCGACGCCTTCCTCCTCGGCGTGATGGACCTCTTCGATCCGGGCCGGCATCTCGGCCCGGGAGCGCCGGTAGATGATCATGGCCTCCTCGGCCCCCAGGCGCTTGGCCGTGCGGACCGAATCCATGGCCACGTTGCCGCCGCCGATGACCGCGGCCCGCCGCCCGGGGGACACGGGCGTATCGTGGCGGGGGAAGTCGTAGGCCCGCATCAGGTTGACCCGGGTCAGGTATTCGTTGGCCGAATAGACGCCGACCAGGTTCTCGCCGGGGATGTTCATGAAGTTGGGCAGGCCGGCCCCGGTCCCGATGAAGACGGCTTCGTAGCCCTCCGCCATGAGCTCGTCCACGGTCGCCGTCTTGCCGACGATGAAGTTCATCCGGAATTCGACGCCCAGCCGCTCGAGGTAGGCCACCTCGGCGAGGAGGATGCTCTTGGGCAGGCGGAACTCGGGGATGCCGTAGACGAGAACGCCGCCGGCCTCGTGGAGGGCCTCGAAGACCGTCACCCGGTGTCCGCGCCGGGCCAGCTCTCCGGCCACGGTCAGGCCGGCCGGTCCGGCGCCGACGACGGCGACCTTGTGCCCGGAGGGCGGGGCGCAGGCGGGGAAGACGGAGCTCCCCTCGCACCTCTCGAAATCGGAGGCGAACCGCTCCAGGTTGCCGATGGCCACCGAGACGCCCGTCGCCCGCTTGAGGTGGCAGACCTCCTCGCACTGCGTCTCCTGCGGGCAGACCCGGCCGCAGACCGCCGGCAGGCTGTTGGCCTCGCGGATCTTGGCCGCGGCCGCGGAGAACTCGCCCTTCTCGACGAGCTTGACGAAGCTCGGGATGTCGATGCGTACCGGGCAGCCGGTGACGCAGGCCGGCTTGGCGCAGTCGAGGCAGCGGCGGGCCTCGGCCACGGCCTCCTCGGGTCCGAGCCCGTTGTTGACCTCGTCGAAATCCCGGTTCCGCTCCTCGGCCGGCCTTTGGGGCATGGGCTGCCGGACGATCTTCATCCGGTCCTTGACCGGGATGGACCGGCGGAGCTCCTTCCGCCATTCCTTCTCGAATTCGGCCAGCATCTCGGCGGCGAGGGAGGGGGCGATCGGCGGCTTGTCGCTCACGGGTACCGCTCCTCCTCCCAGGCGCACAGGGACCGGACCTCGTCGTCGAAGTAGGCCTTGCGCCGCAGGTAGAGCTCGTTCCAGTCGACGAGGTGGCCGTCGAAGTCCGGGCCGTCGACGCAGGCGAACTTCGTCCGGCCGTCCACGGTCAGGCGGCAGGCCCCGCACATCCCGGTGCCGTCCACCATGACCGGGTTGAGGCTGACGACCGTCTGGACGCCGCCGGGCCGTGTCGCTTCGGCGACGCTCGACATGAGGTAGGTGCAGCCGACGGCGACGACGCGGTCGACCTTCTCCCTCCCGAGGACCGCCCGGACCTGATGGGGAACGTAGCCGGGGTCTCCGTAGAGGCCGTCCCGGGTGGAGACGACGAATTCGTCGGCGATCGCCTTGAGCCGGTCCCGCCAATACAGAAGGTAATCGGCCTTGACATCGACGATGACGACGACGCGGTTGCCGGCTTCCCGGTAGGCGCGGGCGAGGGGATAGATGGAGGCGATGCCGTAGCAGCCGCCCACGAGAAGGACGGTTCCGACGCTGCCGATATCCGACGGCCGGCCGAGGGGCCCGGCAAAGATGGGGACCGTGTCGCCGCTACCGAGCAGGGCCAGCTTGCGCGTCGACGTCCCCACGGTCATGAACACGACGGTGACCGTGCCGCGGTCCCGGTCCCAGTCCGCGATGGTCAGGGGGATCCGCTCGCCGCGGGCGTCCGGCATGACGATGACGAACTGCCCCGGGCGGCACTTGCGCGCGATCTCCGGGGCTTCGACCTCGAGCAGGTGGATGTTGGGGACCAGGCGTTCCCGGCGGATGACGCGGGGCATTATCCGTTCCTCCTGAGCCGGGCGTAACCGCGGTTGGCCGCGACCGGATCGTAACCGCGGAGGACCTCGGGGCGGGGAGCGGGCGCCGCGCCCGGACCGGCCGCGGCGCAGCGGGTCCGGGCCGGGGCGGGGGCGACCGCGGCGAAGCGGGGCTCCCCGGACGGGCCTTCGTGGAGGAAGAACGCCCGATCGGGTTCCGCCGGATGGTAGCCGGCGAGGAACGGAACCCGCTCGATGATCTCGGCGAGGATCCCGGCCGGGTCTCGCCCGGCGAGGTCCGTCCGGCCCATCCGTCCGGCGAGGGCTATGAGGATCTCCCTGTCGGGCCGGGCCGCGCCGGGCGGGGGGCAGGCGGGGGGATAGGTCCTCACGCGCCCCTCCGTGTTGACCCACGTTCCGCCGCATTCGGCGAAGGCGGAGGACGGCAGGACGACGTCGGCCCGCTCGGCATTCCGGCTCCAGTGCGTGTCCTGGCAGACGAGGAACGACGGCTTCCGGTCCCCGAGGTCCGGGGCGGGCCCGGCCAGGTAGAGCGCGTCGCGTGTGAATTCTTCGAGCCCGTTGCGGATGTCCTTCAGGCTTTTCCGGGCCGCCGCGGGACCGAGGGCCCGCTCGAGCTCGTGGACCCCGCGCTCGTTCGCGCCGCGGCCGAGGGCGACGAGGCGGCCTCCGGTGAGCAGGGCGATGTTCCAGAGCCAGCCCAGCGTTTCGAGCCCCGCCGGGTCCTCGACGGCACCGGCGTCGAAGAGGACGACAGCCGGCTTTGGCGACGTGAGCAGGGCGGCCGCCGCCGCAAAAGCGCCCTTTGCGACACGGGTTCCGCCCGGGCGCCGGCCGAGCGTCTTCTTGAATTCGTCGAAGCCGGCGGCTTCCGCAAGCGGCCCGGCGGGTCCGCGGAGCATGGCCGCGGCGAGATCGGCGGCGGCCGTTACGGCTCCCGGCCCAAGATCCAGCTCGACCGCCGATAGGCCGACGGGACCGGCCGGAGCCCGGCCCGCGACGACGAATCCGGCGCCGCGGCGAACGGCCCGGACGACCTCGACCCAGGCGATCGGATGATCTGCCGCGAGGTCGATGTCCCAGGCCAGAACGGAGCCGCACGTCCCGATCTCCGCGAGGCCGCGGGCCACCGGGAGGCGCCCGCCGTTCTTCGCGGCAAAGGCGTCGAGCGCCAACTCGAGCGACGGCTCGGGCGACGGGGCGACCGCTCCCGCCCGGAAGACCGCCCGCCCGAATTCGAGGAAGATGAAGGCGTCCTCGAGCGGGACCTGCGCGGGATAGACGAGCGCCCGCCGCCCTTCGGCGGCCGCAGCGAGTCCGGCGGCCGCGGCGTCGAGGGCCTCATCGAAGGACGCGGGGACGAGGCGTCCGTCCCTGCGGACGCGGGGCTCCAGGATGCGGCCCGGGCCGTCGAGCGTGCCGCGGACGAGGAAGCGGCCCTTGACGCAGGCCTGCCCGTTGTTGGGGGGCGCATCGGCCGGCACGGCATGGAGGACCTTGTCCTCCCTGATCCCGAGATCGAGGATGCAGCCCTGGGCGCAGAACGGGCAGACGATAGCCGCCGTACGGTCGGGCCGAGGCTGCGGCCGGGAGGCCCGCTCGACCAGCGCCGCGGTGGGGCAGATGTCGACGCACGCCCCGCAGAAACGGCAGCCGGAATCGAGGAGCGTCCGGTCGAAGGCCGTGCCGACCTCGGTGCGGCCGCCGCGCTGAACGAAGGACAGGACCGAGGCGCCGCGGACCTCCTCGCAGACCCGGATGCACCGGCCGCACAGGATGCAGAGGTTGTCGTCGCGGTCGAAGAAGGGATCGGACCGCCGCACGTCCCGGTTCCTGTAGACGGCCGGCATGTCGACCCTGTCGAGCCCGACCTCCTCGACGACCTTCTGGAGCTCGCAGCCGCCGTTCTCCGGGCAGAGGACGCAGCCCGTGACCTCGCCGGCCTTGCGTATCGTCGACTTGAGGTCGTCGCAGGACGCCTTCTCGGTGCAGACGAGGCAGGCGTAGGGGTGTGCGGCCAGGATGAACTCGAGGACCTTCCTCCGCAGCTCGAGGACGGCGGGGGTCCGGGTGTGGACGACCAGGCCCTCCTCGGCCGGCGTCGCGCAGGAGGGAGCGAAGTCCCTGCGTCCGTCGATCTCGACGAGACAGATGCGGCAGCCCGCGAACGGCACGAGGTCGCGGTGCTCGCAGAGGGAGGGGATGCGTATCCCGGCGCTCCGGGCGGCCTCGAGGAGGGTCTGTCCTTCCCGGCAGACGACCTCGCGCCCGTCGATCGTCAGCTTCATCGTCCCTCTCCGGTCTTGGCCGGGGGGGCCGTCCGGGTCGAAGCTGTCGATATCCCGGCAGCCCCGGCGATAGCCGGGGTCGTCTTGGCCACGGCGCGGACCTTGGCCGGGCAGACTCCGAGACAGATGCCGCACTTGATGCAGGCGGCCGGGTCGATGACGTGGACCTGCTTGAGCTCTCCGGCGATGGCCCCGGTCGGGCAAGCCTTCTTGCAGAGGAGGCAGCCGACGCACTTCTCCGGGTCGATGGCGAACGAGATGAGGTTCTTGCAGACGAGCGCCGGGCAGCGCTTTTCCGAGACGTGGGCCTCGTACTCGTCGCGGAAATAGCGCAGCGTGGTCAGGACGGGGTTCGGGGCGGTCTGGCCCGAGACCGCAGAGCGAGGCCCGCGACCGTCGCGGCCAGCTCCTCGAGCCGGGCGATGTCGGCCGCCGTCCCCCTGTCCTCCGGTGATCTTGGCCAGGATCCGGGCCATCTCGCCCGTCCCGACCCGGCAGGGGGAGCACTTGCCGCAGGACTCCTCCTCCGCGAACCTCAGGAAGTAGCGGGCGATGTCCACCATGCAGGTGTCTTCGTCCATGACGATCATGCCGCCCGAGCCCATCATCGCTCCCGGCCGACTTCAGCTCTCGTAATCGACGGGCAGGTCGAGCAGGGCCTTGGGGATGCAGCCGCCCGAAGGGCCGCCGATCTGGACGGCCTTGAAATCCCGGCCGCCGGGGATGCCGCCGCCGATGTCGAAGACGATCTCCCGGAGGGTGATGCCCATGGGCACCTCGACCAGGCCCGTGTTGTCGATCTTGCCGACCAGCGAGAAGACCTTCGTGCCCTTGCTCCCCGCCGTGCCGAGGCCGGCGAACCAGGCGGCGCCGCGGCGGATGATCGAGGGGACATTGGCCCAGGTCTCGACGTTGTTGATCACGGTGGGCTTGCCCCAGAGGCCCCGTTGCGGCGGGGTAAGGCGGGCGCTGTCGGGGATAGGCCCGGCCGCCCTCGATGGAGGCCAGCAGGGCCGTTTCCTCGCCGGAGACAAAGGCGCCCGCGCCGCGGACGACCTCGAGGTCGAAGTCGAAGCCGGTGCCCAGGATGTCGTTTCCGAGGAGCCCGTACTCCCGGGCCTGTTCGAGGGCCTTGCCGATGTGCTCGGTCGCCAGCGGGTACTCGTTGCGGATATAGAGGAAGCCGCAGGAGGCCCCGACGGCCCGGGCCCCGATGATCATGCCCTCGATGACGGAGTGCGGGTCGGCCTCGAGGACCGACCGGTCCATGAACGCGCCCGGGTCGCCCTCGTCGCCGTTGCAGACCAGGTACTTGGGCTCGCCCGCGGCCCGTCGCGCGGCCGCCCATTTCATGCCGGTGGGGAAGCCCGCGCCGCCGCGGCCGCGCAGGCCCGAAGCGCTGATCTCGGCGACGATCCCTTCCGGGGTCATCTCCCCCAGAGCCTTGGCCGCGCCCGCGTAACCTTCGGTGGCGATGTAATCGTCGATCCTCTCCGGATCGATCCGGCCGCGGTTGCGCAGGACGATGAGCCGCTGGTGCTTGAAGAACTCGATGTCCTTCATCCGGGGGACGGGCTCCCGCCCGTCCGGCGGCATGTACATGAGCCTCCGGACGGGCCGGCCCTTGACCAGGTGCTCTTCGACGAGCTCCGGGATGTCGGCCGGCGCGACCTTCTGGTAGA
This sequence comes from uncultured bacterium, assembly GCA_963743755.1. Classification (GTDB taxonomy): domain Bacteria; phylum Acidobacteriota; class Aminicenantia; order Aminicenantales; family Saccharicenantaceae; genus RBG-16-66-30. Next base: position 365,068 of record CAVUQU010000004.1, on the reverse strand, counting down.
AGATGCCGTCCGGCTGGACGAGGACGATCGGCCCCCGCTCGCAGAATCCGTTGCAGCCGGTGGCGACGACCCGTACCTCGCCTTCGAGCCCCCGGCGCCGGACCTCGGCCTCGAGCCCCTCGCGTAGCGCGAAGGCGCCGCACGAAACGCAGCCCGTGCCGGCGCAAACGAGGAGGTGGGTCCGGACGGCCGTCAAGCGCCTTCGTCCTTTTCGATCGCCGCGAGCAGGGCCTCGGCCTTGGCCTCGGTCATCCGGCCGTGGGTGCGGCCGTCGACAACGGCCAGGGGGGCCAGGGCGCAGGCGCCCAGGCAGTTGACCCGCTCCAAAGTGTATTTCCCGTCCGGCGTCGTCGCGCCGGCGGCGATGCCGAGCGTGCGCTCGAACTGTTCGAGGACGGCCGTGCCGCCGCGGACGTGGCAGGCCGTCCCCAGGCAGACCGTGCAGATGTGCCGGCCGCGGGGCTCGAGGCTGAAGGACTTGTAGAAGGTGGCCACGCCGTAGACCTGGACGAGCGGGACCCCGAGGGCGTCGGCGACGTGCTCGAGGGCTTCGGGAGGCAGCCAGTGGAAACGGTCCTGGACGTCCTGGAGGACCTGGATGAGCGCCCGTTTCCGGCCCTTGGCCTTTTCGGTCAGAGCTTCGAGTTCGCTTTTCGACGGGCGCACGGCGGCATTATATGCAGACGGCGACGCCCGCGCAAGGCGGGTCCCGCGGTCAGAGAACCGGGAGGTAGCGGCGGATCTCGTAGTCGCTGACCTGCTTGTCGAACTCGCCGGAGACGTTCCGGACGTAGTCCTCGACCTCCTTGCGCTTGTTGGCGACCAGCTTCTCGAAGATGTGGGCGCCCAGGGCGCCCTTGACGACGGCGCTCTTCTCCATGAGACGGACGGCCTCATCGAGATCGCGGGGCAGGACCCGGATCCCGGACATCTTCTGACGGGCGCCGCTCATGTGATAGATGTTCTCCTCGACCGGGTCGACGAGCTCGATCTTCTCCCGGATGCCCTCGGTCCCGGCGGCCAGCATGACGGCGAAGGCGAGGTAGATGTTGCAGGCCGGGTCGGCCGCCCGGAGCTCGATCCGCGTCGCGCCCTCCTTGCCGGGCTGGTATTCGGGGACCCGGATGTAGGCCGACCGGTTCCTCTGGCCCCAGGCGATGTAGACCGGCGCTTCGTAGCCCTCGATGAGACGCTTGTAGGAGTTGACCCACTGGCTGAGGACGGCCGAGATCTCCCGGGCGTGGGCCATCAGGCCGGCCATGTAGCGCTGGGCCATGAGGGACAGGTGGTAGGGCCCGTTCTTGTCGAAGAAGAGGTTCCTGCCGTCGCGCCAGAGCGACTGGTGGACGTGCATGCCGCTGCCGTTCTGGCCGTTGACCGGCTTGGGCATGAAGGTCGCGTGCAGGCCGTGCATGCGGCAGACCTTCCGGACCATGTAGCGGAAGAGCATGGCCGTGTCGGCCATGTCGACGGCGTCGAGGTAGCGGAGGTCGACCTCGTGCTGGTTGGGCGCGGCCTCGTGGTGGTCGTATTCCGTGGCGATGCCCATGCGGTGGAGGAGGAGCTGGACCTCCTTGCGCAGGCCGCCGTGCTGGCCGCCGAAGAAGTAGCCGCCGCCGTCGGTCGGCGTGGCCTCTACGGCCGAGGGGAAGATGAAGAATTCGAGCTCGGGCCCGCACTTGAAGTCGTCTACGCCGATCTCCTTGCGGGCCCTGCCCAGGACGCGCTTGAGGGCGCCGCGGCTGTCGCCTTCGTACGGCTTGCCGTCGGGCGTCAGGATGTCGCCGAACATGACGGCCTCGCGCCAGCGGATGCCCGGGTCGAAACCCTCGTAAGTCCAAGGGAGGATGCGGAAGGTCTTGGGGTCGGGCTTGATGACGAGGTCCGATTCCTCGATGCGGACGAACCCGGCGATCGAAGAGCCGTCGAAACCCTTGCCCTCCTTGAACGCGGCGTCGAGCTCGCAGGCGGGGATGGTGAAGTCCATCTGCCGCCCCAGGATGTCGGGGAAGAAGAGCCGGATGAACTGGACGTCGTTCGCGGGACCCTTCAGGACAGCCAGGACGTCCTTCTCGTCCCTCGTTCCGAAAGCCTTGATCGTCGGTGGATGCGCCGCTCGGACCATGTGTTCGTCTCCTCTCTCGCCCGGCCGTCCGGGGGCATGGTAATATGTCAATTAATTAAGACTAATATGAAACGATTGTCAAGATATTAAATTAAAATATTTACATATGCCCGTAAATATGCTAAATAAGCAGATGATTGGAGATGCCGCCCATGATCGATGAGCTGGACAGAAAGATCATCCGCGTCCTCAACGCCAACGCGCGCAAGAGCTTCCGGGAGATCGCCAAAGAGGTGGGGACCTCGGCCACGGCGGTCATCCACACCGTCAAGAAGCTCGAGGCGGCCGGGGCCATCAAGGGCTACGTCCCCGTCGTCGACCCGGACTATTTCGGCATCGGCCTCGCGGCCGTCGTCGCCGTCCGCATCTCCAAGGGCAAGCTCATCGAGACCCAGCGGCGGATCGCCCAGGACCCGCACGTCGCCGCCGTCTACGACGTCACCGGGGACTGGGACTGCTTCATCGTCGGCCGCTTCAGCGGCCGCGAGGACCTCAACGGCTTCGTCAAGAGGCCTCCTGGCCATTCCCCACGTCGACCGCACGGTGACCCATCTCGTCCTCAACGTCGTCAAGGAGGAGCCCCGGATCCCGGCTGTAGGGCCGCCTGCCGGCCCGGTGCCCCGGCGCGTCCTTGACAGATTCGCCGGTTGTGCCATAATCAGATTTCATTCCGGCAAGGAGAAGGCGATGGTCAAGGCAATCCATTCCCCGGTCGGCCATCACTACATCGTCGAGGCCTCCGGCTGCGACCCGAAGATCATCGGCAGCGTCGAGAAGGTCCAGCAGATCCTCGTCGCGCGGCCGAGATCGCCGGCGCCCACGTCTGGTCGATCTCCTTCAGCAAGTTCCCGCCGGCCGGCGTCAGCGGCGTCGTCGTCATCTCCGAATCGCACATCTCGACCCACACCTGGCCCGAGATGGGCTACGCCGCCCTCGACATCTACACCTGCGGGGCCACGACCAAACCCGACAAGGCGGTCATCTACGCCGTCGAGGAATTCGGCGCCGAGACGTCCCACATCACCGAGATCACCCGGGGCATCGACGAGGGCGACGCCGTCTTCTACCACAGCTTCATCACCTGGGAAGAGCGGCTGCGCAAGCCGCTCCGAAGAGGGACCGCGACAAGGACAAGGATTAGCGGGCGGTCATGATCGTCGAATTCAGCGTCGTGCCCGTCGGCCGGGGCGAGGAGCTGGCCGGCCCCGTCGCCAGGATCCTCGACCTCGTCGACAAGTAGCGGCCTGCCCTACCGGCTGACGGCCATGGGGACCATCGTCGAGGGGGGGTGGGACGAGGTCCTCGGCCTCGTCAGGCGGTGCCACGAGACCATGGGCGAAGGTTCCGTCCGGGTCCTGACGCACATCGCGATCGACGACCGGCCGAATGCGTCCGGGCGGATCGAGGGCAAGGTCCGCGACGTCGAGAACGTCCTGGGCCGTCCTCTCAAGAAATAGTCCCGTCGCGTAAAGCAAGTTTACGCCCCTCAGCCGCTTTTCGCGCCGGCCCGGACAGGCGGCCGGCCCTTCCTCTCGGGGTAAAACCCCTCCCGTCCTTGGCATGAAATCGGCTTTAACGATCATTGAAAGACCGGCGCTGATGCTATAATAAGGATAGCCGTGAGAAAAGCGGTCTCTAGGTGTCCTGCTTCTGATAGTCGGATTCACCTGTACGTCCGCAGCCCAGGAAGCCCAGGCGGCGAATCCCGAAACCGCCGCGGCCTTCGTCGAGCGCGCCCGCGCGTCGCTCCAGGCCGGGGACCGGGCTTCGTATCTCGCGCCTTTTCCCCGATCTCCGGCCGGCCGAAGAGTCCCGCCTGGCCGCGTATTTCGACGAGCTCGACATGACCGGGGTGAAGCTGCGCACGGCCGGGGTCCGGATCGACGGCGCCGCGGCGGCCCGCGCGTTCGTGCAGGCCTTCTTCGAGAACGACTACGCCGCCCTCATCGAAAGCTGGACTCTCTCCCTCGAGCGGCGAAGCGAGGCCTGGACCGTCGTCCGCCAGGAGATCACCGGGAACGACGACCCGGCTCTTCAAGATCCGCATCCCCGATGCGCGGGCCGGGCGGGCCCGTCGGGTCGAGGTCAGTCACGCGGACATCCGTCTCGTCTTCGAGGACGCGGCCGTCTTCTACGACAACATCCCCGACCTCGAAACGGCCCTGGTCGTCGTCGGTCGGGGCCGGGTCGCTTTCACGCCCTCCGACCCCAACGAGAAGCACCAGCTGGAGCTCCTCTACAAGCGGGAGCGGATCGAGGACGAGGTCGAGTCCCTCTACATCCGTTGCTCGCCGAGCTTCTTCGCCACGAACATCCGTATCGACGCGGCGGATGGTCCGGCGGAGATCAGGCCGGCCGAGCGGGCCAAGGCCGAAGCGGTCTTCGCCCGGAATTATCCGCGCGCCTTCACTATCGAGAGCTCCTTCGACGGGAAGCTCCTGTCCTTCATGCCCCAGGGCGACGAGGTCGGGCTGGAGTTCAAGGCCCGCAAGGCCGGGGAGATGGCCTATATCTTCTCCCCGTTCGCCGGCGACGAAGTCAGCCTCTACGACCACGGCAAGGAACGGGTCGTCTGCCTCTACAGCCCGGCCCCGGACGCCGCGCCCCCGCAGAAGAGGATGTTCATCTCGTTCGAGGAGAAGTTCGACGTCAGTGCGTACTCGCTCGACCTGAGCTACGCCCCGGCCAATTCCTACATCTCGGCTCGGGCCCGCATCGAGGTCCTCCCCCGGGTCGACCTCCTCGAGACGCTCAAGTTCCGCTTCAATCCCGATTTCGAGATCCTCAAGATCACGGACCCGCTGGACCGGGAGTTGTTCTACACCCAGGACCGGGCTCGCAACACGCTCTACGTCCATTTCGTCGAGCCCCCGGTCGGGAGGGAGCCGACGGCGATCGAGGTCTTCTACCGCGGTTCGATGAAGCCCGCGACCCCGACGACGGACGTCGTCTCCCAGACCGGCTCGGGCGGCGCCAACATCCGCGTCCGGCCCCGCTACGAGACCTACTTCTATTCCCACGCCGGTTTCTGGTACCCGGGCCCGGTCGAGGAGGACTACTTCCTGGCCCGCCTGACCCTCGTCGTCCCGCCCGGATACGGGTGCGTCGCCAACGGGGAGCTGGTGGCCCGGGGCCGGCGGGAGGACATGGGCGACGCCGTGGCGATCGAGAAGGCGGGGAGCTCCATCTTCACGTTCGTCTCCCGCTCGCCCCTGAAGTACATGTCGTTCATCATCGGGAAGTTCGGCGCCCAGAAGGACCGGCCCGGCCCCGTGCCCCTCGCCTCCTTCGTCTCCTCCGAGGTCATGGACTCGCGCCCGGTCCTCCTCGACCAGGCCGCCGACATCCTCGATTTCTACGGCCGCGCCTTCGGCCCGTACCCCTACGAAAAGCTGGGCGTCGTCCTCAGGCTCTGGCCGGTCTTCGGGGGGCACAGCCCGGCCTCGTTCATCGTCCTCAACGAGGCCCCCTGGTTCGGCGATTCGGGCTTTCCCACGCCCGTCGACACGCCCGTCGACCTGTCCAACTGGGACGAGTACTTCCTGGCCCACGAGATCGCCCACCAGTGGTGGGGCCAGGGCGTTTCGTTCGATTCCTACAAGGACCAGTGGCTGAGCGAAGGCCTGGCCCAGTTCGCGGCGGCCTCCTATCTGCGGTCCCGTTACGGGGAGTCCGCCTACGCCGCCATCCTCAAGAAGTTCTCCCGCTGGACCGCCAAGAAATCGCACCGCGGCCCGATCACTCATGGGCTCGCGCCTGAGCTACTTCGATTTCGAGGCCTACCAGACCATCGTCTACGACAAGGCCGCCCTGGCCCTGTTCATGCTCCAGGACCTCCTCGGCCGGGAGACCTTCGAAGACGGTCTCAAGGCGTTCTTCGCGAAGAAGAAGTTCACCGCGGCCCGGACGGGGGAATTCATCGCGGCCATGGAGGCCGCCTCGGGCCGGGACCTGAGGCCCTTCTTCCACGGCTGGTTCGCCTCGTGGGAGCTGCCCCAGGTCAGGACGACCTGGACCGAAACGGCCGTCCCCGAGGGGACCCGCATCGACTTCCGCGTGACCCAGGCCTCGGGCCCCTTCGTCTTCCCGCTCTGGATCGAAACGACGCGCTCCGGCGTTACGCGCCGGACCATGGTCGTCGTCGACGAGACGGTCGAGCGCTTCTCCGTCACCGTGCCGCGCAAGCCCGACCGGATCGCGGTCAATCCCGACCGGGCCGTGCCGGGCAAGTTCTCTTAGGCGGGGAACGCGCCCGTATCGATCTTCAGCCGCTTGATCATCTCGTTGAGCGTCGTCGGCTTGACCCCGAGGAGATGGGCGGCCTTGTTCTGGACCCCCTTCGTCTTCTTGAGCGCGGCCAGGATGATCTTCTTCTGGAAGGCCTGTGTCCGGTCGCGGAGGTCCAGGGATTCCTCGGAGGCGATCAACGCCTCGTCGTCGACGGCGTTGCCGCGGAGCAGGAACGGGGGCAGGGATTCGCGGGTGATGGCCTTGGAGGGGGACAGAACGACCGCCCGCTCGATCAGGTTCTCGAGCTCGCGGACGTTGCCCGGCCAGGCGTGCGCGTCGAGGATCTCGAAGACGTCCTCGCTCACGCCCTCGATCTCCTTGCGGTTCTCGCGGGCGTAGATCGTCGACGAAGTGCCGGACGAGCAGGGGGATGTCCTCCTTGCGCTCACGCAGGGGCGGGATCACGATCTTGATGACGTTGAGGCGGTAGAAGAGGTCCTTGCGGAAGGCCTTCTGCTCGATGAGCTCCTCGATGTCGGTGTTGGTGGCCGCGAGGATGCGGACGTCGACCTTGATCGTCTGGGTCCCGCCGAGCCGCATGAACTCCTTCTCCTGCATGACTCGCAGCAGCTTGGCCTGCGTCTCGAGGCTGATGGAGGAGATCTCGTCGAAGAAGATGGTCCCCTTGTCGGCCGCTTCGAACAGGCCTTTCTTCAAGGCCACGGCCCCGGTGAAGGCCCCCTTGACGTGCCCGAACAGGTGGCTTTCGAGCAGGTCGGGGGGGAGGGAGCCGCTGTTGACGGTGACGAACGGGGCGTCGGCCCGGTTCGAGTTCATGTGGATGGCCCGGGCGACGAGCTCCTTGCCCGTGCCGCTCTCGCCCTGGAGGAGGATCGTGCTCCGCGTCGGGGCGGCCGCCCGGACGAGGTCGAAGACCTTCTTCATGGCCTCGCTCTTGCCGATGATGTTGTCGAAGCCGAAGCGCTGGCGGAGCTCGCCCTTGAGCCGGACGTTCTCGTCCTGGAGGCGCTTGCGCTCGACGGCCTTTTCGATGACCAGGAGCAGGTCGTCGTGCTTGAAGGGCTTCTGGACGTAGTCGAGGGCGCCGATCTTCATGGCCGAGATGGCGGACTCGACCGAACCGTAGGCGGTGATGATGATGACCGGGGCCAGGGGATCGATCCTCTTGATGCGCCGCAGGACCTCGATCCCGTCCATCCCCGGCATGAGCAGGTCGAGGAGGATCGCGTCGAAGGACGGCGAGGGAAATTTCTCCAGGGCCTCCTCGCCCGAGGCCGAGATCTCGACCTCGTAGCCCTCCGAAGTCAGGAGCTGGGACAGGACGTCCCGGATGACCGGTTCGTCGTCGATGATGTGGATGATGCCCTTGCTGTTCATGCGTCACGTCCTCGGGGCCGGAGCCCCCGGTCCCCGCGGGCCGTCGCGGCCGACCGGCAGGGTGATGGTGAAGGTCGAGCCCCGGCCGACCTCGCTGCGGACCTCGATGCGGCCGTCGTGCTCCTTGACGATGGCGTAGCTGATGGACAGGCCCAGCCCGGTCCCCTTGCCGACGCCCTTGGTCGTGAAGAAGGGATCGAAGATGCGGGACAGGAGCTCCGGCCGGATACCCGTCCCCGTGTCGGAGATGCGGACGACGGCCGCCCCGTTCTCCGGAGCCAGGCGGATCGCGCAGCTCGCCGCCCTCCGGCATGGCGTCGAGGGCGTTGAGGATGATGTTGATGAAGACCTGCTGGAGCCTCTCTCCCTGGGCATAGATCCCGGGGACGGGCAGGAGCTCCAGGACCAGGCGGACGTTCATGTTCTTGAGCTTGTAGTCGATGAGGGAGAGGATCTCCTCCAGGCTCTGCTTCAGGTCGACGCGCTGGAACGAGTCGTCGGACGGGTTGCGGGCGAAGGTCAGGAGGTTCTTGATGATCCTGGCGACGCGGTCCGTCTGGGCCTCGACCTTCTCCAGGATCTGGGCGTAGTGGGAGTCGGTGAGCTTCTTCTGGAGCATCTGGACATAGCTCGAGATCCCCGTCAGCGGGGTGTTGATCTCGTGGGCCACGCCGGCCGAGAGCAGGCCGAGGCTGGCCAGCTTCTCCGAAGTCAGGAGCTGCTGCTGGAGACGGATCTTGTCGGTGATGTCCTCGAAGACGATGATGGTGCCGTAGGGCCGCAGGGCGTTGTCGAGGAGCGGCGTCCGGGCGATGTCGAAGATCTTCTGCGCGCCGTCGACCTCGATCGCGATCTCGCTGAGGAGGCGGAAGTCCTGCGGGCCCTCCTGCGGGAACACGGCGTCGTAGGTGGCCGGGCCCAGGACGTCCTGGAGCCTGCGGCCGAGCGCGTTTTCCTCGGCGGACCGCCACCTGGTCCTCGAGGACCCGGTTCCAGCCGATGACGATGCCCGCCTCGTCGACGACGGACACGCCGACGGTCAGGCTCTCGATGATGTTCTCGCTGTAGTCCTTGAGCCGCTGCATCTCCAGGGCCCGGACGCTCTCCCGGCTGTAGAGATAGGCGTTCTCCAGGGCCAGGGCCGCCGAGCCGGAGATCGTCGTCAGCAGCTCCCAGTCCTCCCGGGAAAAGTACGATCCGTCCTGCTTCTTGCCCATGACCAGGCAGCCGATGACCTTGTCCTCGACCTTGAGCGGCAGGACGTGGAAGAAGCCGAAGCCCGCCAGCCGCTCCCAGGCCGCCCGGGCCGGCTCCGATTCGGACGCCGAGACGTAGGCCAGCGTGTCCCGGTGCTGGATCGCCCCGGCCAGCCAGTCGTCCAGCACGATGCGGTCGGGAAGCGCCGGACCGTCGCCCCTCGCCTGGAGGACCCGGAAGGCCCGCCGGTCGCTCTCGTCGGCCAGGAGCAGGGCGATGGCTCTTCAGGCTGAGGGCGTTGGCGATGGCCTCGAGGAGAGACCCGGCCAGCTTCTCCAGGTTCCGTTCGCGGCTGAGGTCGCGGGTGATCGACAGCAGGGTCTTCCGGTACTCGTAGCTCCTCTTGTAGATGGCCCGGTCGAGGAGGGCCTGGAAGAGCCTTTTCAGCGGCGTGAAGAGCGTCGCGCCGAGGACGATGGCCACGGACGCCGAGGATGACGGCGTTGAGCCGGTTCTCCGAGAAGAGCCGGTCCGGGAGCTGACGAACAGGTAGACGGAGGCGAGAACGAAGAAGGAGAAGATCAGGGTCGCCGCCTTCTTCAGGAACACCTCGATGTCGATCAGGCGGTAGCGGGAGATGGAGTAGGCGAAGGCACGAGAGGGATGAGGGCCTGGAGGAGGACCGTCAGCTCGGCGCCCGTCGAGGGCCGTCCGCCGAGGACGAAGGGGACGATGTAGAAGACGGTCGAAGGGGACGACGCCGAACGCCAGCCCGTAGACGATGATGCGGAGCTGCTTCTTGACCAGGATGTTCGGGGCCCGGCGGGTGCTGTGGGCCAGAATGACCAGCGTGACGAGGGCGAAGAACGCGAAGTGGAGGAGCTCGAGACGCTCGAGCCCGTCGTGCGTGCGAAGGATGGTCGCCTCGCTCCACGGGGCGGGCAGCGGGACGTGGAGGCGGACCCGGGCGAGGAGCAGGAACGCGGCGGGGGCGTAGAGGAGGGGGAGGACCTCGAAGCGTTTCTTGAGGAAGGGCATGCGCAGGGGGAAGATCATGAAGAAGTGGAGCAGGAGCGGCGGGAAGGCCAGGAAGCCGAGCTTGTCCAATCCGTAGAAGGCCGCGTCGAGGCCGCCCATCTCGCCGGTCGGCGAGAAGACCATGAACCCGGCGAAAGCGAAGGCCAGCAGGTAGAAGAAGACGTAGGGCAGGGACATCTGTCCCCGCGAATTGAAGAGGACGATGAGCGCGAGGGCCAGGGTCATCATGCCGACAAGGACGAGATAATAATAGATGGGATTGACGGGCCGCTTCTGGGGATAGAAGGTGGGATAGATCTGCATCCCTTCCTTGCTGATATGGTAGGTGACGCTCTGATCGGTCGCCGCGGCCTGCCAGAGGCTCTTGAGGACGTCGATCTGCGTCGCGACCGGGACCTTGTTGATCGCCGTCAGGATGTCGCCCTTGCGTATGCCCGCGCGCAGGAAGGCTTCGCTCTCCGGATCGACCCGGATGGCCCGCAGGCCGCTTCCGGTTGCCTTCCAGGCGATGCCGTCCGTGACGTCCCGCCACACCGCCTTGCGGTAGACGTTCGCCGATCCCAGGGCAAGGATGATCAGGGCGGGCAGGAGGACGAAAGCGTAGGTTCTCTTCATCGCCATCCAAAAAATTGAATCCGGATCATAAAAAAAATTCCCTAGTCGAGAACGTGGCGCGACCCGGCCCGGATAGCCCATGGGACCGAACCCTGGCCGAGCATCTTCCTCGCGGCCGGATCCTCCTTGATCCCCAGCGGATTGGTGCTCCGGGAGAGGAAGTTATCCATGTAGTCGAAGCTGGGCTTCTGGACTTCCTGCGGCGGGGCTTCCTGAGCGTCCGTCTGGGGAACGGGATCGGCCGGAGCGACGCCGGCGAGGAGGACGAAGACCGCCCCGGCCAAGGCTCCCGAAAGGGCCTTCCTGATCGTGGTCACGATCCTATAAGTTAATCATTTGTCGGGGTTTGTCAATACAGCTTGGCTTCGAAGCAGTCCCGCCTTGCGGGGCAGGCTCGGCAGTCCCGGCGGGGCAGCCCCGCTTCGGGGCAGTCCCCGCATCGGGGCAGTTCCGCCCTGCCGGGCAGTCCCGCCTTGCGGGGGCAGACCCGGACCGTGTCCGCAACCGCGTCCCGGATTGACAATAATTGCGCCCTGGATTAGATTAGGGGCGACTAAATCTAGCGGGAATTTGCCAATATGCCGTACTATCTCTGTCGGACCGCCGGGGAGGACGGGCGAGTCGAAAGCCGGTCCGTCCTGGCCCAGTCGGCGGCCGAGTGCCGGAAGACCTTCGAGAACGAGGGCGTCCTGGTCCTGTCCGTGCGGCGTGATTGGAGCAAGCTCGGCAATCTGGGTTTCAAGCTGGGCCGGAAGGTCAAGGACCGGGACATCATCCTGTTCAACCAGGAGCTCGTCGCCATGATCAAGGCGGGCTACCCCATCCTCAAAAGCCTCGAATCCATCACCTCCCGGGTCAAGAACGTTTATCTGAGGGAGATCCTCCTCGACGTCGCCGGAGAGGTCAAGAAGGGCAAAGCCCTGTCGGAGGCCTTCCAGCCCTACGAGAAGCTGTTCTCGCCCGTCTACACGGCCAGCCTTATGGCCGGCGAGAAGGGCGGCAGCCTGCCGGCGTCGATCGGAAGATACATCCAGTATGCCAAGATGGTCACCCAGACCAGCGCCCGCATCAAGTCGGCCATGACCTACCCGACCGTCCTCATCGGATTCTCCTTCATCCTCGTCGGCATCCTGGTCAATTTCGTCATCCCCAAGTTCGCCGAGTTCTACCGAGAGCTACGCGGCCGAATTGCCCCGGATCACCCTGGTCATCATGGGCCTGGCGACCGCCCTGAGCCGCTACTGGTTCATCTTCGTCGGCCTGGCCGTCGCGGCGGTCGTTTTATTCTTGCGGTTCAAGAGCCGGCCGGATTTCCGCTTTCAGGTGGACCGGCTCAAGCTCCGCGTCCCCTTCGGCAAGACGATCTGGCTCGAATCGGGGATCAGCCTGTTCAGCCGGACCCTCGGCCTCCTGCTCGAAGCGGGGATATCGCTCCTCGCGGCGATCGGCATCGCCATCCAGGCCGTGCCCAACGCCTGGATGGTCCGGCACATGCAGGACGTCCCCGACCACATCAAGAACGGCGAGGGCCTGTCCGAATCCCTGGCCCGGGCCGGCACCTTGCCGGACATGGCCCTGGACATGGTCCGCATCGGCGAGAGCTCGGCCAACCTCCCGGGCATGCTCGGCGACATGGCGGACTTCTACGACGAGCGGGTTCGTGGTAAGATCGATACACTGGTCACTCTGGTCGAACCGGTGGTCATCATCGTGATGGGGCTGGTGGTGGCGGCGATGCTCTTGTCGGTGTACATTCCGATCTTCAACATCATCCGGATCGCCCGGTGACGGGCGCGGGAGGCGCGGAACGTGAGCAAGGATAGGACGGCGGACTGCGGCGGCGAGGACAGGGACGGCCGCGCCCTGGCCGAACGCTATCGCGTCCCCTACATCGACCTCGAGGCCCAGCTCCTCGACCGGGACCTCATCCGGTCCATCCCCGCCGAATTCATCCACCGGCTCTCGTTCGTCCCCCTCGGCGAGGACAACGGCGTCATGAAGATCGCCGTCGCCGACCCCTCCGACATCGCCTCCATCGACGCCATCGAGTCCTTCCTCGGCCGGAAGGTCAAGGTCTTCGCCGCGAGCAGGCGGGCCATCCTCGAGGCCCTGAGGAAGAGCGAGACGGCCATGCAGGTCCTCCGGGACGCGACGGAGGGCTTCGTCACCCAGGTCGTCGAGCGCGAGAGCGGCGAGGAAGAGGACGTCATCTCCATCGAGAAGCTGGCCGACCAGGACGACTCGATCATCAAGCTCGTCAACACGATCATCTTCACCGCCGTCCAGAAGCGGGCCAGCGACATCCACATCGAATCCAAGGACGCGGACGTCCGGATCAAGTTCCGCATCGACGGCGTCCTCGGCGAGGCCATGGAGGCCATCGACAAGAAGTTCCAGTCGCCGATCATCTCCCGCATCAAGGTCATGTCGGACCTCGACATCGCCGAGCGGCGCGTCCCCCAGGACGGCCGTTTCCGCCTCAAGATCAAGGACAAGACCATCGACTTCCGCGTCTCCATCATGCCCTGCATCTACGGCGAGGACGCGGTCATCCGCATCCTCGACAAGGAGATGATCACCCAGACCATCCGCGAGCTCCGGCTCGACGTCCTGGGCTTCTCCGACGAGATCCTGAAAAAATTCCGCAAGTACATCGCCCAGCCCTACGGCATGGTCCTGGTCACGGGCCCGACGGGGAGCGGCAAGACGACGAGCCTTTACGCCGCCCTGACGGAGATCCGGTCGCCCGAGGACAAGATCGTCACCATCGAGGACCCCGTCGAATACCAGGTCGACGGCATCACCCAGATCCCGGTCAACGAGAAGAAGGGCCTGACCTTCGCCCGGGGCCTGCGGTCCATCCTCCGCCACGACCCGGACAAGATCATGGTCGGCGAGATCCGCGACCCGGAGACGGCCCAGATCGCCATCCAGTCCGCCCTGACCGGCCACCTCGTCTTCACCACCGTCCACGCCAACAACGTCTTCGACGTCATCGGGCGTTTCCTCCACATGCAGGTCGATCCCTACAGCTTCATCTCGGCCCTCAACTGCATCCTGGCCCAGCGCCTGGTCCGGATCCTGTGCCCCCGCTGCAAGGTCCCGGTCCGCTACGGCGCCGCGGCACTGGCCGAATCGGGGCTCGATGCCCTCCGCCACGCCGAGACCGTCTTCTACGAGCCGAAGGGCTGCTCCGAGTGCAACTTCTCCGGCTATCAGGGCCGGACGGCCCTCGCCGAGATCCTCGAGCTGTCCGATCCCATCCGGGAGCTCATCCTGGAAAAACGGCCCCTGTCCGAGGTGAAGAAGCGAGCCAAGGCCGAAGGCATGGTGTTCCTGCGGCAGGTCGGCATGGATAAGGTCCTGGCCGGGATGACCAGCCTCAAGGACCTGAACAAAGTGACGTTCGTGGAGTGACCGGTGAAGCTCAAAGTACGGATCCGGGCCCGCTTCACGGAGAGGCTCTTGCCCGATGCGGTCTTCCAGATCGCCCCGGGCCACCTCAGCGCCATCCGTGTGGCCCGCAACGACGGCTCGGTCAAGGCCGGCTTCGTCCTGCCGTTCCGCGAGCGGCCGGTCGCCCCGTCGTTCGACAAGCCCAACCTGACCGATCCGGCGGCGCTCGAGGAGGCCATCGCCCAGGCCAAGAAGAGCCTCCGCTTCACCTCCGGCTCGGTCGCCCTGCTCATCCCCGAGCCCTCGGTCAGGGTCTTCGTCCTGAGCGTGGACTCGTTCCCGGGGTCCGGCAAGGAGCGGGACGCCTTCATCCGCTGGCGCATCGGCAAGCTGATGCCCTTCATCCCCGACGACGCGCGGATCGACTATGCGGCGACGCCGGGACGGGGCATCCGGAAGGTCATCGTGGCCATGGCCCGCCAGGTGGTCGTTTGGGAATACGAGGCCCTCTTCGAAAAAGCGGGGCTCAAGCCGGTCATCGTCTCCGTACCGACCCTGACTCTGATCAACGTGGTCAGGCGGAAAGCGCCGGGGGCCGGCCTCCTCCTCAACCTCGAGGACGAGAGCCTGACCCTGCTGGCCCTGGCCGATCCCGGCTGGACCCTCTACCGCCAGAAGGACGTCGGCTCCCCCGGCGAGAACGGGATCGAGGAGCGGGCCGACAACATCGTCCGGGAGGCGGAGAACACCCTCCGCTTCCTCGAGGACAAGGAGAACGCGGGGATCGGGAGGATCTGGCTCCGCACGTCCCTTGCCGCGGAACGGCCGGCGTTGCTGGAGCGTTTGAAGGAGAGGATCGCCCTGCCGATCGAGCCGGTCGCCTACGATGCGCCCGAGGTGTGGACGGAGGCCCACAAGGCCGTGCTCGCCCCCCTCATGGGACAGGTCCTATGAACAACGGTTCCATACTCAACCTGAACCTGGCCACCAGGCCGCTCCGTAACCGGCGCCTCTACGAGACGGCCGTCCGGCTCTTCGTCGGGCTCCTCGTCGTTCTGGCCGGCCTGACCGTCTTCGCCATCCTGAAGTACGGCGGCGAAGCGTCGCGGCTCAAAGCGACGCGGACCGGGAACACCGGTTTGCAGAGCGAGGCGGACCGGGAGGTCAAGCGTCTGACCGCCGACATCAAGCAGGTCGAGCGGACGAGCCGGGCCCGGGTCGACCTCGTCAACGGCATCATCCTGCGGAAAACCTTTTCCTGGACCGGGCTTCTCACGGAGCTCGAGAACGCGCTCCCCGGGCCGAGCTACATCACGTCCCTCAGTCCGGACTTCACCGCGTCCGGCGCGGTGACCATGAGCATGCGGGTGACCTCGCGCAGCCTGGAGGACGTGCTCGCCTTCATCAACAACCTGACCGCCCGCGGCTTCAAGAACATCCAGGTCTTCGGCGACCGGAGAAGCGAGGACGGCCGAATCATCACGGAGATGTCCCTGACCTATGAACGCGCTCTTTGAACTCTTCGACGACGGCGAACGCCGGACGCTCCTGCGGCTGGGCGTGGCGGCGCTCATCGTCCTGGTCGCCTTTCTGCTCCTCTTCGCCCGGCTCAAGGGCGGCCTGGCGAGGGAGCGCAGGGCCTCGGTCCATTCGCAGGAGGCCGCCCAGCGGGCCGTCAAGGAGCGCGACGCGGCCCGGGCCGAATGGAAGCGCTGGGAGGACGCCGGCCGCGATCTGACCGAGCTCCGGGCGGGCTATTTCTACGACGAGTCGGAGGGCGTCCAGGTCCTGCGGCAGGACATCCAGAAGGTCTTCGCCCAGGCGGGGACGGCCATCACCGACCTCAATTACGGCTATTCCGATCTGGAGAGGGAACAGGTCCGGAAAACGCTGGTCACTTTCACCTACTCGGGTACGTACGCGGGCTTAAAGAGGCTCCTGGCCGTACTCGAAGCCTTCCCTAAATTCCTGGTCATCGAGGCCGTCGATTTCCCCAAAACGGGCTCCGGCGGCGAGCGCCTGAGCGCCAAGCTGACACTGGCAGGTTACTATGGGATATAAGAGGAATATCCTCGCCGCGGCCGTTCTCGTCGCGGGCGGGCTCTCGCTCTTCGCGGCCCAGGACGCCCCGGCCCCGAAGCCTCTCGTCCGCAAGGACCTGCTCGTCCTGGGCAGCGGCGTGACCCCGCCGCCGGTCCGGGACATCTTCCGGCCCCGTACTTCCGGGGCCGCCGCGCCCGCCTTCCGTCCCGGCGGTCCCGTCGTCCGGCCTCCCGCCGACGGCCCCGCCCCGGCCGCCCCGGCGGCCTTCACCCTGAGCCTCACCTACCTCGGGTCGATCAAGTCCGGCGGCCGCATCATCGGCCTCGTCCTCCGCGGCGGCCAGACCCTGGACGTCGGCGAAGGGGATGAGATCGCACCGGGCTACAGGGTCGTCGGGGTCACGGCCGAGGCGATCGTCGTCCAGGGGCCGAACGGGGAGAGAAAAACGTTCACGAAACAAGGAGACCGGCCATGAAGAAAATCGCCCTGATCCTGGCCCTGGCCATCGCGGCCGGAGCCTGCCAAACGATCAGCCTCGACTACCAGCAGGGCGTCAAGGCCGAGATGAACCGGAACTACGACGAGGCCATCCAGCACTACCAGAAGGCGGCCCTGTCGCACCCGAACGACTCCGCCTATCGCCTGGCCCTCTTCCGGGCCCGGGCTTCGGCCACGCTGTATTTCCTGCAGTCGGCCCGGCAGCTGGTCGCCCAGAACAAGAAGAAGGAGGCCGAGGTCAACTACCGGAAGGCCCTCCTCTTCGATCCCCAGAACTTCATGGCCTCCCGTGAGCTCCAGGCCCTGCTCGCGCCGCCCGTCGCGAAGGAAAAGAACGGGGAAAAGCTCGAGGGCCCGGTCCGGCTCAAGGGCTCCGGCGAGCCGCTCAACCTGAGCTTCCGCAACGAGGTCTCCCTGCGCTCGATCTTCCAGACGCTCGGCCGCCTGGCCGGCGTCAATTTTCTCTACGACGACACCTTCCGCGACACCAACCTGGCCATCGACCTGACCGGCAAGGAGCTCCAGCAGGCCGTCAACTTCCTCTGCGTCGCCAGCAAGAACTTCTCCCGCGTCATCGACGAGCGGACGGTCATCATCGTTCCCGACAACATCCAGAAGCGGATGCAGTACGAGCTCAATGCCATCAAGACCTTCTACCTGTCCAACATCGACGTCAGCGACGTCCAGATGCGCCTTACGCAGATGGTCAAGACCCAGTACAAGGTCCCGGCCATCCAGGTCGACAAGAACCTGAACTCGGTCACCATCCGGGACACGCCGCAGGCCGTGGCCCTGGCCGAGAAGCTCCTCCGCCAGTGGGACAAGTCCAAGGGCGAGGTGCTCATCGACATCGAGATCATGGAGGTCGACCGGATCCGGGAGAGGAACCTCGGCATCGACCTCAGCAACGGGGCCCTCGGCATCGCGTTGGTCCCCGCGGACGGTTCGATGGATTCCGACGGCTTCTTCCCGATCCAGGGCTTCGACTTCGGGAACCTGGCCAACTACCAGATGACCGTCCCCTCGGCCATCGCCAAGATCCTATCCGCCGATTCGGACACCAAGATCATCGCCCAGCCCAAGATCCGCGGCCTCGGCGGGGAGAAGATGGAGTACATCGTCGGCCAAAAGGTACCCATCGTCAATTCGACCTTCGCGGCCATCGCGGCCGGCGGGCTCTCGACCCAGCCCATCGTCAATTACACCCTCCAGGACATCGGCATCACCATCAAGATGACGCCCCGGATCCACCTCGAGGGCGAAGTGACGCTGGAGATCGAGCTCGAGGTCTCGTCGATCGCGGGCGAGGGGACGGCCGGCATCCCCATCATCGCCAACCGGTCGGTCAAGAACACCGTCCGGCTCAAGGACGGAGAGACCAACCTGCTGGCCGGCCTGCTCCGCGACGAGGAGCGCCGATCCGTCGGCGGCATTTCCTTCCTCAAGGACATCCCTCTCCTGGGCAACCTGTTCTCCGCGACCAAGAAGCAGATCGAGCAGACCGATCTCGTCATGACCATCACGCCCCACATCATCCGGTCCGTCGAGATCAGCGAAGAGGACGGCAAGCCCCTCTGGGTCGACCCCGACAACCTCTCCGGCGTGACCGGCTCGGGCGCGACCGGGGCGGCCATGGAAGCGCGCGAGAACGCGGCCGCGACCGACGAGCCGGCCGAACCCGAGGACACGGGGGCCAGCACCGTGTTCCTCTCGCCGGCCAGCTTCGAGGCGCCCCGGGACCGCGAATTCCGGATGAACGTCGAGCTCTCGAGCGACGCGGAGATCGGCAACGCTTCGCTCGTCCTGAGCTTCGACCCCCGGATCCTCAAGCTCAAGGACGTCCTCGAAGGCAGCAGCCTGAGGCAGATGGGCGACAAGGCCCCCTTCTCCAAGTACATCAGCGGCGGGACGTGCACCATCGGCTTCTCCAGCCCGCCCGGGGGCCGCGGATTCAAGGGCCGCGGCACCGTGGCCGTCCTCGTCTTCACGTCCGTGGGCCAGGGCCAGGCGTCCCTGGGCTTCACCAGCGCGACGGCCGGCGGCCCGATGGGCCAGGCCATCCTGCTGCAGACGGGCGAGGCCAGCGTCAACATCCGTTAGGCCCCATGGTCCTCGTCGTCGCCGGACCCGTACGCGGAGGCAAGACGACTTTCCTCGAAAAGGCCCTGCCGCATTGGGCGGCGCGCGGCCTCTCCTGCCGCGGCTTCCTCAGCCTCGCCGCCGAGGATGCCTCCGGCGCCCGGGTCTACGACCTCGTCGAGCTCGCAACGGGACGCCGCCATCCCTATCTGCGCCGCGAAGGCGTGCCCGGCGCCGAGCGGATCGGACCGTTCGGCCTCGTCCCGGAGACGCTCGCCCTGGCCCGGTCGATCGTCCGCGGCGCCGGAACGGACGGGCTCCTCGTCGTCGACGAGGTCGGTCCGCTGGAGCTCGGTGGGGGAGGCATCTGGCCGGACGTCCGTGTCGCGGCTCTCAGGGCGCAGGGGAAGTTGCTCCTCGTCGCAAGGGAAGAGATCGTGCCGGATCTCGTCGCCGCCCTCGCCCCGGCCGTGTCCGTCGTCTTCGATATCCGCGATCCCGGCGTCCGGGAGCGCCTGGACGAAACCCTGTTCGGAACGGCCTGACCCGATGACCGTCAACGTGCGTTTCTTCGCCTATTTCCGCGATCTCTTCGGCGGCCGCGGGCGGGAGCTCGCCCTCGCCCCCGGGGCCACGGTCGGGGACGCCCTGGTCGCACTCTGCGACACGCCCGCGCGACGCGGCGAGATCTTCGCCGGCGACGGGCTCAAGCCCCACCTCGTCGTCATGGTCAACGGCGTGCCTGTCGACGCGCGGAGCGGACCGGCGACCCCACTCTCTCCCGGCGACACCCTCGCCGTCTTTCCGATGCTCGGCGGCGGGTGAGTCCGGGCGGGGAGGCATTGCGGCCCCCGCGGCGTTCTGATATCTTAAACGACGGCCATGAGCGACTTCCCGATCTCCGGATACCACGGCCGTGTCCTCGTCGCCGACCTCACCCGGGGCGAGGTCCGGACCGTGCCGCTCGATCCCGCGGCCGCCCTCGACTACATCGGCGGCCGCGGCCTGGCCACGCGCATCCTGTACGACACGATCGATCCCGCCTGCGATCCGCTCGGGCCCGACAACGCCTTCGTCATCGCGGCCTCGCCGCTCGTCGGCTCCAACGCGCCGACGGCCGGCCGCGGCCACATGGTCTTCAAATCGCCCCTGACGGGCGTCCTCGGGACGTCCAATTCCGGAGGGACGTGGGGCGCCGCCTTCAAGTCGGCCGGCTACGACGTCCTCGTCGTCAAGGGCGCCTCGGCGACGCCGGTGATGCTCGACATCTCTCCGGGCCGGGCCGAGCTCCTGCCCGCCGACCGGCTCTGGGGCAGGACGACCCACGAGACGCAACGACGAGCTCGCCGCCGGTCTCCGAGCCGGGGAAACCCGCCCGGGTGCTCTGCATCGGGCCGGCGGGGGAGAACCTCGTCCGCTACGCCGCGGTCGCCAACGACCGCAACCGGGTCTACGGCCGCTGCGGGCCGGGGGCCGTCTGGGGCAGCAAAAAGCTCAAGGCCGTCCGGGTCCGGGGCCGCGAGAAGATCGCGATCGCCGACGAGGGGAAATACCGTCCGGCCTACGATCAGGCCATCTACCTGATGAAGCAGGCGCCCGTGACCAAGCGGCTGATGCGCGACCTCGGCACGGCCGGCCTCGTCGAGCTCATCAACCTCATCTCCATGCTCCCGCACGAGAACTTCCAGGACTGCACCCACCGCGACGAGGACGTCGAGAGCATCTCGGGCGAGACGCTGGCCAAGACCCTCCTCGAGAAGGCGGGCTCCTGTTATCTCTGCCCGATCGGCTGCCAGCGGCACACCGCGCGTCGCCGGCCGCGACGGCCGGGAGGAGCGCGGCGAGGGCCCGGAATACGAGACCGATGGTCCTCATGGGACCGCTCTGCGGCATCTACGACCTGGCCGCCATCACCCGGGCCAACTACCGGGCCAACGAGCTCGGGCCTCGACACGATGAGCTACGGCGGGACGGTCGCCTGCGCCATGGAGCTCGCCGGGCGCGGGCTCATCCGCCGCGAAGAGACCGGCGGCCTCGATCTCGCCTTCGGCAACGCCGAGGCCCTCGAAGCGCTGGTCGACGATGACGGCCCGCCGCGAAGGGCTCGGCGCCGAGCTGGCCGAGGGCGCCTTCCGCCTGGCCGCCGGCCGCGGCCGGCCCGGATCTCGCCATGACGGTCAAGAAGCTCGAGATCCCGGCCTACGACCCGCGGGCCTCCTTCACCCAGGCGCTCGGCTACATGACCTCGCCGACGCGGGGCCTGCCACCTCCGGGGCGGCTATGCCGTCTCCCTGGCCTTCTTCGGCGGGGCCAAGGAGATCCCGCGGTTCAGCCTGCTGCAGTCGCCCATCGCCATCCGCAACATGCAGAACACGGGCATCCTCCAGGACAGCCTCGGCGTCTGCCGCTTCACCGGCTACGCCTTCGCCGCCGACCCCTGGGCCCGGATGATGAGCGGCGTCACCGGCCGCGACTTCTCCGTCGCCCGGCTCGAGCGAGATCGAGAACCGGATCGCCACGCTCGAACGGCAGTTCAACGTCGAGGCCGGGGTCACGGCGGAGGACGACGCCCTGCCCGACCGCTTCGCCGACGTCCCCGATCGTCGTCGAAGGCCGGAAGAGCGGACCGTGTCGCGCGGAGGACCAGGAGCGCATGAAGCGGGACTACTACCGCGTCCGGGGCTGGGACGCGGACGGCCGGCCCGACGCCGGAGCCTCCTCCACGCCCTGCGGATCGGGGAGGCCGGGCGATGAGCGCTCCGAAATGGCAGGCGACCGACGATCTCTTCCGCGAGTTCCAGGCCCTCGGCCGGGCCTCGCTCCTTCTACGACCTCCAGGACAGCCACAGCGGCAACATGGCCGTCCGCCGGCGGAACGAGCGCGGCGAGGACGAGATCGTCATCACGGCCACGGGCTCGCAGAAAGGCGACCTCGAGCCGAGCCAGATCTGCTTCCTGTCGGCCACGGAGACCGACTACGGCTATTACAAGGCGTCCTCCGAGACGGATATCCACGCCCGCATCCTCGGCCCTGCCCGGCGTCCGGGCCTCCATGCACGCCCACCTCAAGGACCTCATCCTGGCGACGCTCGACGACGCGCCCAAGCCGGCCGCAGCCCCCGGACTTCGTCCCCGTCGACCCGCTGGCCCGTCACGCCCTCGGCGCCTCCCTCCCGGTCGACTGGTTCGCCGTGCCGAGCGGCTCGCCCGAGCTGGCCCGGACGATCCCCGAACGCCTGGCCGGGCATCCCCTGACCATCATCTTCGGCCACGGCGCCATGGCCAAGGGCCGGAGCCTGCGCGGAGGCGTTCCACCGGCTCTGCGTGGGCAACTACGCCGGATCCGTCGTCCGTGGCATGGAGAAGCTCCGCGTCGACGTGGCCGCGGTGCGCCGCGCCGATCGCCGCCGACCCCGCGGCGCGCCTTCGCCGTGCCGCCCCCGGCTTACAGCGGTCGACGACGACGACCGCTCGGATTTCCGCGACGAGGAGGAGATCCTGCAGGGAATTCGTCAAGGCCGGCCACCGCATCTTCGAATCCGCGCCTCTCGCCCTTCCACACGGGCTCGATGTCGGTCCGCGGCGTCGACGCCATGCTCTTCGCGCCCAAGGCCTCGATGCCGCGCGACGTGGGCGGCCCCCTGCTCAGCGTCCCGCTCGCGCCGGACCCGGCCGACGACGCGGAGACGGCGCTCCACAAGGCCATCTACGCCGCGAGCGATTTCCAGACCGTCATGCACTGCCACGTCGCGGAAGCGGAGGCGTCGCGCCCATTACGTCTATCCCGGCGAATCGGCCCCGGCCGACCGCATCATCCCCATCGACGCCGAGGGCTCGTTCCTCTACCTCGTCATCCCCGTCCTGCCCCCCGACGCCGGGACCGACGAGATCGTCCGCGGGCTCCACGATTACAAGCTCGTCGTGGTCAGGGGTGGCGGCGTCTGGGCCGTCGGCGCGCAGTCGCTCTCCGAGGTGCTCCACCACCCGTCCTCCCTGCGCGAGATCTGTCTCTACCGCATCGGGGCCGTCGAGCGCGGCCTCGACCTCCGCCGCATGGAGCCTCCCAAAGCCAAGCGCTGGTGAGCGTCGGCCCTACCCACGCCCGCCCTCACCCTTTGCCCCCTCCGGCGGTGAGGCGTCACCTCCCAAAATCACCCCCAAAGGGTATTGTCCCGCCTGATGGCTGGTCTATCCTGATGGAGAACGAAGACCATGGACCGGATGCATCGATGAGCCGTACCTTTCAGGACGATCCCAGCCTTCCCGGCGCCGGCCCCGGCTTGCTCGCGAAGATCGGGCCGCGCACTGTCCGGATGAGGATATTCCTCCTCTTCGGCCTGCTGATGGCCGTCACCATCGGGCTGTCCCACGTCCTCTACGGCCGCCACGGGGCCGTCGTCGCCGTCAGCCTGGCGGCCCTCGTCACGGGCGCCATCTTCGTTTTCCTCCTGGGCAGCCAGATCACGCGGCCGCTCATCCAGATGACGAGGACGGCGGAAAAGGTGGCCGGCGGCGACCTGAAGCAGCGCGCCCGCGTCTACGGGCGCGACGAGGCCGGCGTCCTGGCCCGGACCCTCAACGCCATGCTCGATGGGCTGGAGAAGACCTGCCGGGACCTCGAGAGCCGCGTCCGCGTCCTCGAGGACGAGGCAGGGAAGAAGGCCGCCCAGCTCGAAAAGGACGCCGCCGAACGCGTCCGCATCGAGAAGGAGCTCAGGCTGGCCCGGATCGAGATCGACCAATTCGTCGACAAACGGACAGAGGAGCTCTCCCGGGCCAACGACGAGCTCCACGGCAAGGTTCTGGAGACGCGCCGCTCCGAGGATTACCTCCAGAGCACGCTCGACCGTCTGGAAGGCTCGCTCGAAGGGACCTTCCGGGCCATGGCCATGACGCTCGAGCTGCGGGACCCCTACATGGCCGGGCACCAGCACCGCGTCTCGAGCCTGGCCGTGGCCATCGCCCAGGAGATGAACCTTTCCTGGGAGAAGATCGAGGGGCTCCGCTTCGCCGGCATCATCCACGACATCGGCAAGATCTCGGCCCCGGTCGAAATCATGGCCAAGCCCTGCCGGCTGACCAAGTCGGAGTTCCAGCTCATCAAGGACCATCCCCGGGTCGGCTACGAGATGATCAAGGACATCTCATTCCCCTGGCCCGTGGCCCACATCATCCTCCAACACCACGAGCGGATGGACGGGTCGGGTTATCCCGACGGCCTCGTCGGCGACGCCATTCTGATCGAAGCCCGCATCCTGGCCGTGGCCGATGTCGTCGAGGCCCTCTGCTCGCTCCGGCCCTACCGTCCGGCCCTCGGCCTCGAGAAGGGACTCGAGGAGATCCGCAAGGGCCGGGCCATCCGCTACGACACCCGGGTCGTCGACGCCTGCCTCAAAGTGTTCCGCGAGAGACGGTTCTCCTTCAAGAAGGAACCCCAGACGCCCCTCTACCAGTGAGCCGCCGCGGCGGCCCCTCCGTTTTGACTTCGACCGGGGATTCGGCTAGAATTCCTCCACCTTGGCGGCGTAGCTCAGTTGGTCAGAGCATGCGGCTCATATCCGCAGTGTCGGGGGTTCAAATCCCTCCGCCGCCATTTTCTCCGGATCCCGAGCCCATGACCTGAACGCGACCATGCCAGCCCCGACAACCCAGGACCGTGTCTTCCGGACGTTCAGGCGAACGGCCCTCGGCGGCCTGATCGTCCCCGGCGACCGCGTCCTCGCGGCCGTGTCGGGCGGGCCCGACTCGGTCGCCCTGGCCGCCCTGCTCCTGAAGCTCCGCGCGGAGATGCCCCTCGAGATCCGGCTGGCCCACTTCGACCACCGGCTGCGGGAGGAATCCGGGGAGGACGCCGGCTTCGTCGAAGAGCTCGCCCGGCGCTGGGTCCTGCCGCTCGACGCGGGTTCGGCCGACGTCCGTTCGCACGCCTCGAAGAAGAAGCTCAACCTCGAGGAGGCCGGACGCGACCTGCGTTACCGCTTCCTGCGCCGGGCCGCCGCGGCGGCGGGCGCGACCAAGATCGCCACCGGCCACACCATGACCGATCAGGCCGAGACCGTCCTCATGCGCCTGATGCGCGGGACGGGGCTCCTGGGACTGGCCGGCATCGCCCCGGTCGCCGCCGGGGAGCCGTGCCCGGTCGTCCGGCCGCTTCTCGGCATCGCCGGGCCGGACCTCCGCGCCTGGCTCGCGGCCGAGGGCCTCCCGTTCCGGGAGGACGCGTCCAACCGCGACCTTCGATTCCTCCGCAACCGCATCCGGTCCGGGCTCCTGCCGGAGCTCGAGCGCCGCTATGAGCCGCAGATCGTCGTCCACCTGGCCCGGCTGGCGGCGATGGCCCGGGAGGACGAGGAGCTCCTCGACGGCTTCGTCCGCGAGCTCGCCGACGAGTTCATCCTGCGGCGGGGCCGCGACGTCTCCCTCGACCTGAAGACCCTGCCGGCGCTTTTTCCCGCCCTGGCCCGGCGCGTGGCCCGCGAATTCGTGCGCGAGCTCGCCGGGGACCTCCGGGACATCTCCTTCGACGATATCGAGGCGCTCCTCGCGCTCCGGGACGGCCGGGACCTGCCGATCCGCAAGGGCCTCGTTCTCCGGCGCGAGGCGGGCCGGGTGGCACTCAAGAAACGGGCGCCAGCCGCCCGCTCCTTCGAGGCGCTCTGGGACGGCCGGACCGAGCTCGCCCTGCCCGGGGCGGGGGCCGTGCTCCGGGGGTCTTTCGACAGGCCCGCGGCGGGCGGCCGGACGCACAAGGGGGACGACCGGGCGGGCGCGGCCCTCGACGCGGACAGACTCGAGTTCCCGCTTGTCGTCCGGAACCGCCGGCCGGGCGATCTCTACCGCCCGCTCGGCGCGCCGGGCCGGAAGAAGCTCAAGGAGATCCTCCGGGCCAAGGGCGTCCCGGCGGCGGACCGCGACCGCCTGCCTGTCGTCCTGTCGCGGGGCGGGATCGTCTGGGCGCCCGGCCTCCCGGTCGGCGAACGTTACAAGATCACCGCCGCGACGCGCGAAGTCTTTACGATCCGGTTGGTCAAGAGCCGGCTTCGCCCGGACGGGGACGCCGGCCGCTAGCGCTTGTAGAGCGCGAGGTAGGCCCCGACGATCCGCTCGCCCCAGAGCAGGGCCACGAAGGCCGCGGGGGCGATGAACGTCCCGAAGGGCAGGGCGAACTGGAAATCCTTGCCCCGGCGGCGGACGAGGTAGAGGCCGACGGCGGCGCCGGCGAACGAGGCCAGGATGAGGACGAGGAGCGTCCGCAGCGGGCCCAGGAAGGCCCCGACCATGAGCATCATGGTCACGTCGCCCATGCCCAATCCCTCTTTCTTCCGGACGAGGTAATAAGCCCCGTAGACGAGGAGGAGGAACCCGGACCCCAGGACGGCCCCGAGGAGCGCGCCGCGAAAGGTCAGGTCGTCGCGGAAGAAGGCGTAGGCGAGGGCCAGGACGAGGCCGGGCATGGTGACCGCGTCCGGCAGGACCTGGTGGTGGTAGTCGATGAAGCCGAGCACGATGAGGGCGCTCGTGAAGAGGCAGCCGGCGAAGAACTCCGGCCGAGCGCCCGCCCGGCGCCGAAGAAATAGACGAGGACGAAGCCGGCCGCGGTCAGGGCCTCGACGGCCGGATAGACGGGCGAGATCCTCTTCCCGCACCGGCGGCAGCGGCCGCGGAGGAGGAGATAGGACAGGACGGGGATGTTGTCGTAGGGCTTGATCCGGCCGCCGCAGCCCGGGCACGACGAGGGCGGCTTCGACAGGTTGAGGCCGCGCGGCAGGCGGTAGATGACGACGTTGAAGAAGCTGCCGAGGACGAGCCCGGCCACGGCGACGAAGAAGACCGTCAGCGCTTCCATGGGCTGGTCACCGTTCTCACCTTTCCTGTCGCCGGGTCGTAGACGTAGTCATTGCCGTCGAGGTCCTTGGGCAGATCCGCGGCGAACCCCGTCCGGACGAGTGTCTCCAGGTCGGCCGGGAAGCGTCCGAAGCGGTCGCGGTACTCCGCCGCGGCGGCCTCGAGCGCCTTCCCGTCGATCGTCGCCTTGACGTTATAGAGGTGGTTCGAGGCGATTCTCTTCGTCCTCTCGTCGGGGGCCCGCTTGTAGATGTCGAGCCAGGTCTGCCAGGAGGTCTCGAGGTCGCCCTTCTTGAACATGGCGTTGGCCCGCAGCCGCGCGACGAAGTCCGGGGCGCCGGGGATCTTCATGGCCTGTTCGAAGTACTTCTCGGCCAGGGGATAGTCCTTGACGGTCATCAGGGCGATGTGCCCGGCGTCGAACGGGTAGACCCACTGGTCGGGGTTGTTCGCGGCGCCCCGGTCGAGGATGGCGTACGCGGCCCGCAGGTCGCGGGCCTCGTGGACGGCGATGAGCGCGCCGACCTCGTAGGGGTCCTGGAAGCGCGGGTCGAGCTCGTTGATGATGGCGAAGATGTGGTCGAGGTGGTCGAAGCGGTCGTCGATCGTCGGCGTGCTGTAGTACTGGATGGCCCAGAGGTAGAGGAGGTCGGCGGCCAGGGCCCGGTAGCCGAAGGTCGCGTACTTCAGGAATTTACCGGAAGGCACGTAGATGATGGACGCGCCGGGCTGCTTCCCGCGCACGATCCGGTCGGTCGCGGCCTTGAGGGCCATGAACGCCCCCGCCGAGGCCAGCAGGAACGCGACGAGAAGAGGCCGCCGATCCCTTCCGGAAGCGGCGGTTTTCATGAATGCTCAGATGAAGTCCCGGCGCCGGAAGACGAGCACAGCCAGCCCGAGGATGAAGGCCGTGTAGCAGACGCCGTAGAGGAACGACGAGAGGATAGATGCCCGCCGGGATGGGCAGACCGTGGACGACCTCCGTCTTGAAGTTGAAGTTCTCGAGGTCCGGCAGGACGGCGTAGAGGCCCCGGACCAGGATCCGCCCCGCGCCAGGACGCATCTTGCGGATGATGAGCTCGAGGCCCCAGGACAAGTGCCCGATGAGATAGAAGGCCAGGGTGAAGAGCGAGCTCAGGATGGGCGTCGAGAAGCAGGAGAAGAGGACGGCCACGGCTGTGATCAGGACGAGCTCGAGGAAGATGAAACCGACGGCGACGAGGAGCGGGGTCTCGATCCTGAGCGTGTGGGCGTAGACGATGGCCAGGAAGATCAGCGTCATGGCCAGGGTCATGACGAAGAGGGTCAGGACGAGCCCGAGGAACTTGCCCAGGATGAACTCGGCCCGGTGGAGGGGTTTGGCGAGCAGGGTGAAGATCGTCTTTTTGTCGATCTCCTTGTAGACGAGCCCCGTCCCGATCAGGATGGCCATGAGGACGCCGAAGAAGGAGATCGAGGCCAGGCCGACGTCCTTGATGATCTTGATCCGGTCGCCGACCGTGAGCACGGCCAGGACGCGGGCGGCGACGATGCCGGTCGCGGCGAAGAAGAAGAGAAGGTAGAGGACCCGGTCGCGCTTGGCTTCCTTGAAGGTGATGCCGGCGATGGCCGCGATCTTCATGTCCGTGTCACCGTTTCGACGAAGATGTCCTCGAGCGTCTCGGTCCGGGGGCTGAGCGAGACGAGCCGGCCCCGGCGGTCGCGGACGAGGTCGAGGACCTCGTCGACCTTGGCCTCCTCGAACACCTTGAGCAGGACGCGGTCGCCCTGGACCGAGAGGCTCTCGCCGAGGCCCCCGAAGGCCTCCGCGGCGATGCCGGAGACCGTGACCTCGGTGAACAGGACCTTCTCGGAGACGAGGTCGCGCAGGGTGCCCTCCCGGACGATGCGGCCGCCGACGATGATGGCCACGCGGTCGCAGATCATCTCGATGTCCTGGAGGATGTGCGAGGTGAAGAAGACGGTCTTGCCCTCGTCCTTGAAGCGGACGATGATGTCGCGGATCTCCTTGCGGCCGAGGGGGTCCATGCCGCCCAGGGGCTCGTCCAGGATGACCAGCTTCGGGTCGTTGATGAGGGCCTGGGCCAGTCCGGCCCGCTGGAGCATGCCCCGGGAATACTTCCTGAGCGGCAGGTCGGCCGCCCGTTCGAGGCCTACGAGCTTGAGCAGGCGGGCGATGCGCTCCGCCTTGTCCCGGCGGGCCAGGCCGAAGAGGTCGGCGGTGAAGGCCAGGAACTCGCGGGCCGTCAGGTAGTCGTAGAAATAGGGATTCTCGGGCAGGAAGCCGAGGGTCTCGCGGGAGCGCGGCGAGAGGGAGGAGCGGCCGAAAATGTCGACGGTGCCGGCGTCCGGGCGGATGAGGTCGAGGAGGCACTTGATGGTCGTCGTCTTCCCGGCCCCGTTCGGACCCAGATAGCCGAAGATCTCGCCTTCACGGACGGAGAAGGTGATGCCTCTGAGGATCGGGCGGGTCTTGGGGATGAACCCGAGCCTGAATTTCTTTCGGAGGTCCCGGATCCGGATCGCGTCTGCCATCGCCCCTATTTTATGGAAGGGCGGCGGAATGTCAATCGCGCGGGCTCAGGCGACGTCCTTGATCCCGCGGGCGTTCTCAAGGACTAGTCCCCGGCGGCGGGGGGCGGGGCGCTTTCTCATCGCCCGAATCACCCCGCCCGGCGATTGTCCCCCGGAACGGGGCGTGAGATGCTGGCCCCGGTCGCGGTCACACCGCCGCGGCTGCCTCGCGAGAGGCGGCGCCAAGGTTTTCGAAAAGGGAGAGGGAGGATCTCTCTCCCGTCTTTTTTTCCCCCTCGTCCTCCTTGGGGACGAGTCTTGATTCGGGTATAATCGGGGGAACATCCGGCGAGGAGGTCGACGATGTCCGATTTCGGCGGGGCCGTGAAGCCGCTTTCCGAGAATCCCGACTACAGGATCGCCATCCTGGGCGTGCCGTTCGACGAGAAGTCGAGCTATCTCCGGGGCGCCGCGGGCGGCCCGGCGGCCGTCCGGGCCGTCTCCACCGGCAAGTGCTACTGCGGCTGGACCGAGCTCGGGGTCAATCTCGAGGAGGACACCGTCATGGTCGACGTCGGCGATGTCGACACCTCGGGCGACGTGGACAAGTCCTTCGCCCTGACGGAGAAGGCCGTCGCGGCGATCCTGGACAAGGGCGCCGTTCCCATCGTCCTCGGCGGCGACCACTCCATCACGTATCCCGTGCTCAAGGCTTTCGCCCGCCGTTTCAAGCCTCTGGACATCCTCCACTTCGACGCCCACCCGGACCTCTACGACGACCTCTACGGCGACCGCCTGTCGCACGCCTGCCCTTTCGCCCGGATCCTCGAGGACGGCCTGGCGGCGAGCGTCGTGCAGGTCGGCGTTCGCGCCGTCACGGCCGCCCACCGGGCCAAGGCCCTCAAACACGGCGTTCGCATGATCGAGATGAAGGACATCCAGGACCCGCTCCATCTCCGCTTCGCCAATCCCGTCTACATTTCCTTCGATATGGACGCGCTCGATCCGGCTTTCGCCCCGGGAGTTTCCCATCACGAACCGGGAGGGCTCTCGACGCGCCAGGCCGTCCAGATGATCCAGGCGCTCAAGGGGAGCATCGTCGGGCTGGACGTCGTCGAGCTGAATCCCGCGCGGGACCCTGCGGCGATCACCGCCGCGGCCTCCTTCAAGATCATCAAGGAGACCGCCGGCCGGATCGTCAGGCCTGTCTGAAGAAGGGCCCGGCCCGGGAGCGCGCCCGCGCTCCGGAAAAAGCCCGCACTCCCGCCCGTGATATTTCTTATCTGATGTAAAAGACCCCCGGGGGGAAGTGCGGGCTGTTGTCAGCAAAAGGGGGGTTGATGATGGGAACCAAAAAGGTGGGGGCTTTCCCCAGCCCGCCCAGGAAAGCCATGTTCAGTATAGCACCTTCGGCCCGTTTGTAAAGCGAAATTTTAATTTTCTTTCCGCCCGTCGTCATCCCCGCCCATCCTATTGATTTTCCTTCCTTTTCGGCCCACAATGGAGGGGGACATCCTGACCGTGGAGGGATCATGGACCAGAAAACGGACCAGAAAAAGGTCGAGATCAAGGTCGACGAAGCCGTCGCGCTCGGCCAGTACGCCAGCCTCGCCGCCATCCGCCATTCGCGCGAGGAGTTCCTGTTCGATTTCGCCTTCCTTTTCCCCGATGGGCCCTTCGGCAAACTCGTCTCCCGCATCATCGTCAGCCCGGCCCACGCCAAGCGCTTCCTCGAGGCGCTGCAGGCGAACATCAAGCATTACGAGGATGCCTACGGGACCATCATTCCTTCGGACATGCCGCCCACGGTCGATTTCATCCAGTGACGCCGCGTCCTCTTTTCCCCTGTCGCGGCTTGACATCAGGCGGGTTTTTCTATATTAGTTGAACCAGACGGACAGGAGCCTAAGCATCTCACGGAGCTTTTCATCGCTCGGCAAAGGTCCATCAGGAAGAGCCGTCGGGAGGAGGTACAGATGAGCAGGAAGAGATCGTTCGCGCTTCTGGCGGTGTTGCTCCTCGTGCTCGCGCCTGCGGCCCGCGGCTCCGGCTTCCTGATCTACGAGCACGGCGCCGCCGCCATGGCCATGGCCGGGGCCTTCACCAGTCTGGCCAAGGACCCTTCCGCCCTCTGGCACAATCCCGCCGGGCTGGCCTTTCTCGAGGGGACGCAGATCATGGGCGGAGCCACGTTCATCTTCCCCTCCGGTTCGGTCGAGTTCCCCGATTACCCCGGCTCTCCGTCCTACGACCAGGTCCATAAGATCTTCTATCCGCCCAATTTCTACATTTCCCATCAGCTCTCGGACAAGACCGTCATCGGCCTCGGCGTCACCTCTCCCTATGGATTGGGCATCGAGTGGCCCGAGCCCGAGACCTTCCCCTGGCGCTATCTCGGGACCAAGAGCGACATGATCACGTTCTGCATCAACCCGGCCGTTGCGGTCAAGCTCACCGACCGTTTCTCCCTCGGGCTGGGCGTGTCCTTCATCTATTCGAAGCTGACCCAATCCATCACCCAATACATGATGCTGGGGGAGTCGGGCCTCGACGTCCCGGCCGATGTCGATGTCGACGGCACCGCGTTCGGCTTCAACGCCGGGCTCCTCTACAAGGGCAACGGGTACCGCGTCGGGCTCAATTACCGCAGCCGCTTCACCCTGGACTACAAGGGCACCGTCTCTCTGGACATCCCCGTCTACGAAACCCCCTTCGCCGGAACGGGTGAGACCAGCTTCGACTTCCCCGACCTCGTGACGCTGGGCGTGTCCTTCGACCTGACCCAGAAGCTCGTTTGGGCGGTCGACTTCCACTACTTCTTCTGGAGCTCCTACGATTCCTACACGTTCCATTTCGAGGTCCCGGACCTGGCCCTGACCGAGGACCTCACCGTGCCGACCCTGTGGAAGAACTCTTACATCGCCCGCACGGGACTGGAATACATGGCGACCGACCGCCTGGCGCTGCGGGCCGGGTTCGCCGTCGACAAGACCCCCCAGCCGGCCTCGACCATGGATACGAGCCTGCCGGACGCCAACCGGACCACCCTGACCTGCGGGTTCGGCTACAAGCTCGGCAAGCTGACCCTCGACTTCGCCTACCAGTTCGAGAATTTCCACAAACGGACGAGTGAGAGGCCCGACATCTTCCAGGGAACGTTCAAGACGCAGGCCCACCTATTCGGCATCGATCTGGGATACAAGTTCTGACGACAAATAAAAATCTTTATCGGAGGTAACGGACATGGCGTACGTATTCAAGAATTCACGCGGGGTCAACTACATCCTGCACTCCAAGGAAGTTCTCCTCAAGGGCGGCCGGAAGCAGATGATCTACTTCTTCGCCCGCGACGAACGGCCCGGCGCTCTGGATGCCGTCCCCGCCGGCTACCTCGTCCAGGAGACGACCAAGACCGGTATGCCCATCCTGAAGAAGAAGTAAGCTTCTTCTTCCGGGCGGACGTCGCCGGGAGCCCCGGTTCCCGGCCAGGACGGGGGACCACCTTCGCGGAAGCGGATTTCCCCGAAGGAGGTTCCCCTCCCTGTTCATTCCGGGACCTCTTTCTTTGACGGGCCGAATCCTTCCAAGGTATACTGAGGCCATGAGAGCCTTCCCCATCAAGGTCCTGATCGCCTGTATCTCGCTGGCCCTGGCCTTCCCGGCCTGCGGCCGGAAGTCCTCCGACGCCTCCGGTCCCCAGGGCTCGAAAACCCTGCAGATCGCCGTCATCCCCAAAGGGACGACGCACGAGTTCTGGAAGTCGATCCACGCCGGCGCGGCCCGGGCCGCCCGCGAAGCCGGCGTCGAGATCATCTGGAAAGGCCCCCAGAAAGAGGACGACCGGGCCCAACAGATCACCGTGGTCGAGGATTTCATCAGCCGCGGCGTCGACGGCATCGTGCTGGCGCCCGCTCGACGACCGGGCGCTCGTGCGGCCGGTCGCGGACGCCGTCCGGGAAGGGATCCCGGTCGTCATCATCGACTCCGGCCTGCAGGGGAGCGACTACATCGAGCTACGTCGCCACCGACAACTACAAGGGCGGCGTCCTGGCCGCCCGCCGCCTCGGCGGGCTTCTCGACGGCCGGGGCCGGATCTTCCTCATCCGCTACCAGGAAGGCTCGGCCAGCACCGAGCAGCGCGAGGCCGGCTTCCTCGACACGTGACCAAGGAGTTCCCCGGCCTCGTCCTGCTCGTCCAGGACCAGTACGCCGGGGCGACGACCGAGACCGCCTACCAGACTGGCCGAGAACCTCCTCAGCCGCTTCCCCGACGTCGACGGCGTCTTCGCGCCGAACGAGTCGAGCACCTTCGGGACGCTGCGGGCCCTCCAGGAATCGCGCCTGGCCGGCAAGATCGTCTTCGTCGGCTTCGACAGCTCGCCGAAGCTCGTCCAGGCCCTCCGCGACGGAGACATCCACGGTCTTGTCATCCAGAACCCGGTCCAGATGGGCTACCTCGGGGTCAAGACCATCGTGGCCCATCTCCGCGGCGAACCGGTCGAGAAGGTCGTCGACACGGGCGTCGTCCTGGCCACCCGGGACAACATGGATACCCCCGAGATCCGGGCACTCCTCACGCCCGACCTCTCCTTCATCGACGACTGATGAGCGTCGCGCCCTCCGCCCCGCCCGTCCTCCGCATGACCGGGGTGAGCAAGAGCTTCGGCGCGACCCGGGCCCTCGACGACGTCACCTTCGAGCTCGGCCGGGGCGAAGTCCACGCCCTCATCGGCGAGAACGGCGCCGGCAAGAGCACGCTGATGAAGATCCTCAGCGGGGCGATCTCGCCCCGACGCGGGCCGGATGGAGATCGACGGCCGGCCCTACGCCCCGGCCGGACCCGCGCGACGGCCGCCGCAGCGGCGTCTCCATGATCTATCAGGAGCTCAACCTGGCCCCGCACCTCACCGTCGAGGAGAACATCATGCTCGGCCGCGAGGTCCACGCGGCCGGCTGGCTCGACCGCGGGACGATGAAGCGGCAGGTCCGCGAGGTCCTCGAGCTCGTCCGCCATCCCGAGATCTCGCCCGGGGTGCCCGTCGGCCAGCTGAGCGTCGGCGCGCGGCAGCTCGTCGAGATCGCCCGGGCCCTGCTCGGAAAAGCCCGCATCCTGGTCATGGACGAGCCGACGAGCTCGCTCTCCCAGGAGGACAGCCTGCGCCTGTTCGAGATCATCCGCGGGCTCCAGGGCCAGGACGTCAGCGTCGTCTACATCAGCCACTTCCTCGAAGAGGTCCAGCGCGTGGCCGACACGTACACGGTCCTCCGCGACGGCCGGAGCGTCGGCTCCGGCGAGATGGCCGACGCCCGCCTCGAGGACCTCATCCAGCTGATGGTCGGCCAGAAGTTCACCGAGCTCTTCCCCCGGGTCGAGCACGCCGTCGGGGCCCCCGTGCTGATCCTCGACGGATCTGAAAGGGCGGGGGATGGCCTCGCCCGTCGGGATGTCCCTGGCCCGGGGCGAGATCCTCGGCGTCGCCGGTCTCATCGGCTCGGGCCGGACCGAGCTGCTGCGGACGGTCTTCGGGCTCGACGCGGCCGAGGGCGGGACGGTCGTCGTCTCCGGAACGGAGCTCGCCGGGAAGCGGCCCTGGACCCGGATCCGGAACGGCCTCGGCCTCCTCAGCGAGGACCGGCAGGGCGAGGGCCTGGCCCTGAGCCTGTCGGTCGCCGACAACATGACCTTGAGCGACCTCGCCCCCTACAGGCGGCGGGGCCTGCTCGGACTCCGGCGCCAGCGTCGGCGGTCGCCGATTGGATCGGGAAGCTGAAGATCAAAGCCAAGGGTCCGGCCCAGAAGGTCCTCGACCTGTCCGGGCGGCAACCAGCAGAAGGTCGCGCTGGCCCGGCTCCTCCACCAGAAGGCCTACGTTCTCCTCCTCGACGAGCCGACGCGCGGCATCGACGTCGTCAGCAAGAGCCAGATCTACGAGTGGATCGGC
This sequence comes from uncultured bacterium, assembly GCA_963743755.1. Classification (GTDB taxonomy): domain Bacteria; phylum Acidobacteriota; class Aminicenantia; order Aminicenantales; family Saccharicenantaceae; genus RBG-16-66-30. Next base: position 330,148 of record CAVUQU010000004.1, on the reverse strand, counting down.
GGGCTCGCCCGCGAGGGCAAGGCCGTCCTCTTCGTCAGCTCCTATCTCCCCGAGCTCCTCGGCATCTGTGACCGGATCGCCGTCTTCCACCGGGGAGCCCTCGTCGCATCCCGGCCGGCGTCGGCGTGGGACGCGGCGGGAGCTGATGGCCGCGGCCACGGTGGGCCGGGACTCCCGGGAAATCCCGATCGAACAAAGGAACGCGGAATGAGCCGTCACAGTCGCGCCCAACTCGGCAAAGCCCTCAACATCTTCGGCCCGTTCATCGGGTTGCTCCTCGTCATCGCCCTGTTCTCCCTGATCCCCGAGGTCCAGGGCCGGTTCCTGAGGGCGGCCAACTTCAAGAGCGTCGCCACCCAGTCGGTCATCGTGGCCCTGGGCGCGCTCGGCATGACCCTCGTCATCATCGCCGGCGGCATCGACCTCTCCGCGGCCTCCAACATCGCCCTGGCGAGCGTCATCACCGCCTATGCCGTCAACGCGGGCGCGCCCGCCCTCGTGGCCGTTCTCCTCGGGCGTCCTGACCGGCGGCCTGGTCGGTCTCGTCAACGGGGGATTGGTGACGCGGCTCCGGCTCGTCCCCTTCATCGTGACCATGGGCATGATGGGCATCGCCCGCGGGGCGGCCAAGTGGATCGCCGGCAACCAGAAGATCGACGCCCCCATGACCTGGATCAACGAGCTCATGGCCAAGAGCCCCCGGCCTTCGTGGCTCCTCCTGGCGCCGGGCATCTGGATCGTCATCCTCTTCGCCGTGGCCATGGCCGTGCTCCTGAAATACACCGTCTTCGGCCGCCACGTCTTCGCCGTCGGCTCGAACGAAGCGACGGCCCGGCTCTGCGGCGTCCGGACCGACCGGGCCAAGGTGCTGATCTACGCGATCGCGGGGCTCTTCTGCGGCCTGAGCGGCGTCATGGAGTTCTCCCGGCTGACCGTCGGCGACCCGACCGTGGCCGTGGGCCTCGAGCTCGACATCATCGCCGCCGTCGTCATCGGCGGCGGCAGCCTGAGCGGCGGCGAGGGCAGCATTCTCGGGACCATGGTCGGCGTCCTGATCATGTCCTTCCTCCGCAACGGGTGCACGATGATGGGCTGGCCGAACTACATCCAGGAGATCATCATCGGCGCGATCATCATCGTCGCCGTCACCCTGGACCGCCTCCGCCACCGTTGAGCGGCGTCGTCCGCAAAGGTTCCCGGCCCGCCTCCGTCTAACGGTGTGACACGAACCGAGGAGGCAGACCATGACAACAAGATCCGGCAAGATGATCGTCGGCGCGGCGGCCTTTGCTTTTGCAGCCGCTTGGCTCATCCCCTCGCTCGCCGCGGCCCAGGAGGCCAAAGCCGCCCCACCGGCCGCTAACGAGCGGCCCGGGCGGATGCTCGCCCGGGAGGCCCTCGACCTGACCCCCGATCAGGAGAAAGCGCTCGCGGAGTTCCGCAAAGCCCGCACCGGCGAACGCAGAGCCTATCGGGACGAAATGTCCGAGACCCGGGAGGAGATACGCGGGCTGGCCGCAGATCCCGAGGCCAATCGGGCCAAGATCGAGGCCCTCATCGACAGGGCCTCCCGGCTCAGGGCGGAGCACGAAAAGGCGGCCTTCCGGCACAGGGTCGACAGGGACAAGATCTTCACTCCCGATCAAAGGGATAAGATGAAGGCCTTCCGCGAAAGCCTCGCGACCAGGCGGGGAATTGCGGGACGGGGGGCCCTGGGCATCGGTCACCCGGGACTCCGAGGCCCGGGCCGGCTCATGAGACCGGGATTCGAGGGCGGACGTGCCCGGGCGAGAATGTTGCGCGGCCGCCCGGGACTCCGCTGGCGCCGCCGGTAAGTCCACTATCCTCCCTGAATGGGGACACGCCGCCCCTGGAGCGTGTCCCCATTTTTTTGTTTGAGCGCTTTCCTGTCCTCCAAATAGGACGGAAGCCCCCTTCCCCCCTGGGGAACAGGCTGGCACGATAGTTGCTTTATAAGGGGTCGGAAGGAGAAAGACGATGAACAAGATAATGACCAAAGCGGTGCTTCTGGCGGCCGCTCTCATCGTTTGGATCCCCCTCGGTCTCGCGGCCCAGGATGAGGGATTCTACCCCTATTCGTTCGCCCGCCTGAGCTATGTCAACGGCTCGGTCTACGTCCAGAGGACGGGGGACCTGGGCTACGAGAAGGGTGAGGTCAACCTCGCCCTCGTCCGGGGCGACAAGCTGGGGACCGAAGCCGGCCAGGCCGAGATCCACTTCGGCCGCCGGAACTACCTTCGCCTCTCCGACAACACCAAGGTCGAGTTCGCCGTCCTGCCCACGGAGGGGAACGAGCTCATCAAGATCCATCTCACCGAAGGCAGCGCCTATATCCGCGTGAGCCAGCTCGCTTTGGAGAAGGGTGTCGAGATCCACACGCCCGACGCCTCGTTCTATGTTCTCGAAGAGGGTCTGTACCGGTTCGACGTCGCGCTCGACCGGGACACCCGGGCTTCCGTCCGCGAGGGCAGCCTGGAAGCCGCCGCCGAAGAGGGTTCCACCCTCGTCAGCGGCCAGGAGTCCGTGACGGCCGCCGACGGCCGGCTCCTCGGCGATCCGCAATTCGCCGGCTCGCGTGAGGACGGCTTCGACGATTGGAACGGTTCCCGGGACTCCCAGCTCTCCGCCCGGAGCGAACGGCAGTATCTCCCGTCCGAGATGGGGGAATACGAAGAAGAGCTCGACCAGAACGGCCAATGGGTCTACGAAGGGTCCTACGGCAACGTCTGGGTCCCGAACGTGTCTCATTACGACGATTGGCGGCCCTATTACTACGGCCGCTGGGTCTGGTATCCCGTCATCGGCTGGACCTGGGTTTCCTCGGAGTCCTGGGGCTGGCCGGTCTACCATTACGGACGCTGGAACTGGCGCTTCGGCCTCGGCTGGTACTGGATCCCCCAACGCCACTGGGGCCCGGCCTGGGTTCACTGGTGGCACGACCGCGATTACATCGGCTGGGCCCCTCTGACCTGGTACAACCGGCCCGGCTACCTCGTCGACAACCGCTTCTATGACAGATACAACGACCGCTACTTCTCCGCCCACAACCGGGCCATGACCGTCGTCCGCCGCGACCACCTCCAGGCCCGCGACATCGGCCGCCGCCAAGTCGGCCGCGCCGATCTCGACCGCATCGACCGGGTGTCGCTCCGGGCCGAGCAGCCCACGATCCGCCCGTCCATCGACAGGTCCGGGCCCGATGCCCGGGCCGCCCAACGCGCCCTGAGCGTCCGCCCCGGCAGCCGCACCGCGGTCCGGTCGGTCGCGCCTTCGAGCTCCCTGTCCCCCTCGCGGTTGAGGCAGGGCACGGACGGCTCCGCGGTCCGGTCGAGAGGGCGCGAAGACGCTCTCTCCAACTCGAACCGCGGCGCGGTCGCCCGGCCTTCCAGCCGGAATTCCGGGACCGACGGCCGGTCCGTCCGGACCTACCCGAGCCAGCGGACCTCGGGCAGCCGCAACGCGGGCGGCGTCTCCGGCGAGGGCCGCAGCTCTGTCGCCTCGCCCGCCCGCAGGTCTTCCACCGAAAGCGGCAGCGATGCCGCCCGGGTCTCCCGGTCCCAGGGCCGGACGTCCGAGACTTCCCGGTCGACGGTCGGCCGGGATGCCCAGGGGACCCGCACGACCGAAAAACGGTCCGATAGCGCGGTGACCCGCAAGAGCGAGACCGTCAGGAGCTATCCTTCGACCTCCCGTTCCGGATCGACGGCCGAGCGGGAGCGCACCGCGACTCCGTCACGGACGATCCGCTCGGACCCGGGCCGGTCGTCCGAATCTCCGGCCGGGAGGTCTCAAAGTCGCACCTACTCCTCCCGCACCGGAGTCTCGAGTCCGTCATCGCGGCTGAGCACGCCGTCCTCCGCGAGCACGCGGTCCGCGTCCCGGGCCCGGAGCACCTATTCCGCGCCGTCCCGGTCGAGTTCCTCCTCGAACCGGACCTACAGTGCTCCCCGGTCGAGCAGCTCCTCGGGACGATCCGTCAGCACACCCCGGTCGAGTTCCTCCTCCGGCCGATCGGTCAGCGCTCCCCGGTCCTCGAGCTCATCCTCGGGAAGGTCCTATAGCGCGCCCCGGTCGAGCAGCTCCTCGGGACGATCCGTCAGCACACCCCGATCGAGTTCCTCCTCCGGGCGATCGGTCAGCGCCCCCCGCTCGAGCGGGTCTTCGGGCCGGTCGTCCTCGTCCGGGCGGTCCGGCTCCTCCTCTTCCCGGTCCTCCGGTTCCTCGTCGAAGTCCGGGAGCGCGAAGAAGAAAGGCTGATCTTCGGCGGGTCCTTGATACCTCCTCTCCGATAGACCGGGGGGCCTCCCCCCGGTCCCTTTTTTCCCTTTACTTTTCGCGGGCGCGGTGGTATAAACTACTCCGCGTTCGGGAAAGAGTGACCCGGGCGTTCTTTTCGACACATGGAGGTAGATCCAATGCGTTCAACCAAGAGAAATGGCATCCTGATCCTTAGTCTGGCCGTCCTGGTCGCCCTCGCCGGCACCGTGGCCTGCCAGAAGAAGGCCGAGACCCCGGCTGCCGAAGTCCAGACGACGGTGACCGAGTTCGAAGGCGCGGTCCGGGCGGCCCTCGGCCGTTACATGTATCTGTCGACGGCCTCGGGCTTCGACATCGTCCTGCCCGGCTTCGACGCCGCGACCCTCGCCGGCAAGACGGTCAAGGTCAAGGGCAACCTGCTCCTCGACCATCCGCCGGTCTTCCTGGCCGACTCCGTCGAGACCTCTCCCGGCGTCAGCGTGTACACCCGCAACCAGGAATTCCAGGCCGAGGACTTCATCGAGATGAAGGTCCGTGAGGCCGTCCCCGCCCTGAAGATCACCGGTGTCGCCAAGGCCGAGGAATGGGAAGGCAAGGGCACCGCCAAGGTCTACGGCAAGCTCGTGAAGGGCGACGTCAATTATATCGTCCTCGCCGACGAGAAGGGCAAGGACATGGCCAAGATCATCGTCGATTCCGTCAGCACCTACTCGAACTACTACATCCAGAAGCTGCGGCTCTTCGACGAGTTCTGGTTCTATCTCAACGTCAAGGACAGCGTCGACGCGAAGACCCGGACCCGGTCCAAGGAGATCTTCCACGCCGACGTCGTGGGCGTCGGCCTCTACTGAGTCGATAAGACCGATCGATCAGGGACGGCTTCGCGGCCGTCCCTTTTTTTGGTACTTCTCCCGATTCCGGGAAGTCCCTCGCGAGGCGGGCGAGCGGCAGGGAGCGAATTCTGAGTCGCGACCATCAGCGCCGCTTCGGAGCGACTCGGAGGAGCGGCGCTGGGAGATATCGGGAGAGAGCCCTTACTCACGATATTTCGCAGGATCGGAACTCCGGGTGCTCCGTTCCGATCCTGCCTGGTCCGCTCCCCAGAGTCCGCTCCCCGTTGCAAGCGCGGCGATCGCCGCTTCGAGCGGTTCGGCGAGCTCGACCGTCAGGACCCGCCTCCTTTTCTCCGCCAGAGCCAACTCGTCCCCCCGTGCCTGGGCCCTGAACAGTGCGGCGAAGTCGGGAGCGGGCCGGCCGATCCCCGGGACCTCGGGGATGGCGACTTCCGGCAGATCGGCGGCGAGGAGCATGAGAAAGAGCCCTTTGTTCCCGTCGCCCTTGTGCAGTTGTCCGGTCGAGTGGAGATACCGCGGTCCGAATCCGATCGTGACCGGAAGCCGGGTGCTGCGGCCCAACCGCTCGGCCAGCCCGGAAAGCGCTGTCTCGACCCCCGGTCTTCTCGGCAGGAAGGCCAGGACGGCGAGATAGTCCCCGTCGCGCCGGCCGCGGAGGAACGCGGCCAGTGTTTCGGCCGGCGTTGCCCCGGCGTCCGATCCGGGTGAGCGCGGGCTGACTGCGGCAGGGCCGCCCTCCGCGGCGGCCAGGAGCTGGCGCGTTTTCTTTTTGGTCGACTCGACGTCGGGCTGATCGAAGGGATTGATCCCCAGCAGATGGCCGGCGACGGCCGTGGCGAACTCCCAGAGGAAGAAGTGGCCGCCGAGGGCGTACGGATCGCCGAGCGGGACGCGGACGACGGGTTCGCCCCGGTCGACGACCGCCCGGACCCGGGCGCCCGGGTCCGCGGCAGGGGAGTCCGGAAGATCGACGAAGAGCCGGTCCCCTCCCGGGAGCGGCACGTCCCCGGATCCCGGGGCGATGACCGGGACGATGCCCCGGCCGTCCTTGCCCGTGCTTTCGGCGACGAGCTGCTCGAGCCAGGCCGCGAGCGGATGGAGCCGCGGCGGAACGAGCAGGATCAGCTTGTCCGTACCCAGGAGCGCCGCCGAACCCAGGACCGACCCGAGAAGGGCGCCGGGATTGTCTGTGGCGGTCTCGACCCGGCATGCGGCGGCCGCCGCTCTCGCGGACGAGAGCAGGCGGCCGAGGTCGAGGCCCTTGAGGGCGGCCGGCAGGAGTCCGAAGGCCGAAAGGGCGGAGAACCGTCCGCCGATGTCGGACCTGCCGTGGAAGATCCGGCGGAACCGGAGCGACGCGGCCAGCGCCGCGAGAGGGCTCGCCGGATCGGTGATGGCGACGAACCGGCTCCCGGCGGCGGCTTCACCGAGGGCCCGGACGGTCCGCTCGTAGAAGAAGGAGAGGAGCGCGACCAGCTCGGCGGTCGAGCCCGATTTCGAGGAGACGAGGAAGAGCGTCCGGAGGGGATCCAGCCGGGCCGCCACTTCGGCCACCGCGCCGGGTTCGGTCGTGTCGAGGATCTCGAGCTCGAGGCCGTCCGCCGCCGTGGGGAACGAGCGGGCGAAGACTTCGGGGGCCAGGCTCGAGCCGCCCATGCCCAGGACGACGGCCCGGACGAACCCTTCGCCGCGGACGGAGGCCGCGAAGGCCTCCATGTCCGGGACCCCGGCCCCGGCCGCAGCGGGGGCGTCCAGCCAGCCGAGGCGATCGGAGATCTCCCGGCCGTCGGGCTTCCAGACCGCCGGGTCGCGCTCCCAGATGCGGCGGACGACGGCACCCTCGTCGAGGCCGCGGAGGCTCGCGGCGAGCCCTGCGGTCAAACGCCCCGGATTGACGATCTCGATCTTGCCGCTCGAAAGGTCCATGGATGTCTCCCTCTCCGACGGGGGGGATTATAACAGCACCCCGGGGACGGGATAAAGGCGCTTGATTATTTCGGCCGGATTCCGGAAGATAGAGGCCGTCCCCGAACGGACCATCGCGCACCCGGAGGCCAAGCCCATGACCGAAGCCGCAACCGCCCCTCCCGTCGGGTTCTTCCACCCGACCCGGCCGATCTATCGCTTCGTCAATCTGCTCTTCATCTCGTCTTTGACGTTCGGAAGCTATTTCGCCTACGACATCATCGGGGCCATCGCCCCGTCGCTCATCGAAGGCCTCAACGCCAGCCGGGCCACCGTCGGGGCGTTCAACACGATGTACAGCGTGGCCGCCATCCTGGTCCTCCTCTTCGCCGGGGTCCTCATCGACCGGCTGGGGACGCGCAAAGCCAGCCTCATGTTCTCGGTCCTCGTTCTCGCCGGCGCCGTCCTCGTCTGGCAGGCCAAGAGCATCCCCCTGATGTTCGTCGGACGTTTCATCTTCGGGGCCGGCTCCGAACCCCTGGTCGTCGCCCAGAGCGCCATGCTGGCCCGCTGGTTCAAGAACAAGGAGCTGGCGCTGTCCTTCGGCGTGGCCCTGACCGTGAGCCGCCTCGGCTCCCTCTTCGCCCTCAACAACGGCGAGCTCATCACCAAGTATTTCGGCAGCTTCCGCAACGCCCTCTTGTTTGCGGCCGCCGCGTGCGTCCTGTCGCTCGTCGGGAACCTCTTCTACATCCTCATGGACAAGCGGGGCGAGAAGGCCCTCAACCTCCGCGACGAGAGCGCCGGCGACAAGATCGTCTTCAAGGACGTCAGGGAGTTCAAGCCGACCTTCTGGTTCGTCACGGGCCTCTGCTTCACCTTCTACGCGGCCATCTTCCCCTTCCAGAGCCTGTCGACGGACTTCTTCCACACCAAGTGGGGGATCGTCCGGTCGGTCGAGGCCGCGGGAGGGTTCCTGGCCCAGGTCTTCAACAACTTCCTCCATATCTTCAGCACGGCCGGCGGCGTCACGAGCATCATCATCTTCTCCTCGATGATCCTGGCCCCGTTCGCCGGGCGCCTCATCGACCGGGTGGGGAAGAGGACGACCTTCATGATCGCCGGCTCGCTCCTGCTCATCCCCTGTCATCTGGCCATGGGCCTGACGAGTATCTATCCGGCCTACCCGATGATCCTGCTCGGCTTCGCCTTTGTCCTCGTGCCGGCGGCCCTGTGGCCGTCCGTACCGCTCATCGTCAAGTCCAACCGGGTGGGGACGGCCTTCGGCCTGATGACGGCCATCCAGAACATCGGTCTGGGGCTCTTCCCGCTCCTCAACGGCCTGCTCAGGGACAGGACGGGGGATTATGTCGCGAGCCAGATCATGTTCGCCAGCCTGGGCCTCGTCGGCCTGACGTTCGCGCTGCTCCTGAAGCGGGCGGACCGCCGGGAAGGCGGGGTGCTCGAAGCGCCGCAGAAGGCCAGGGGCTGAAAGCCGGGAGAAAATAAACCCGGGCGGAACGCCGCCTCCGCCGGAAGCGGGCCCGTCCGGGTTATGGTCCGTTTAGAGAGTGAGTCGTCGTCAGGGCTTCTTGGCGATCTCCGCCTTGCTCTTCCGCTTCATGTCCGCGGTATGGGCGCGTTTGTAGGTCTGGATGTCGACGAAGCGCCCCTTGGCGTCGCGCACGGCGTAGAGTTTGGTCCCCTTCGAGCTGCGGTGAGTGGTCCTCTTGGCAGGCATGAGTCCTCCTTCGGAAGATTTAATTCGGACTAGAAACCCTTTGATGAATGCCGCATCGGCAATCGCTTCTGACGGTTTCAGTCTAGTCAAGGCGAAACCCGATGTCAACAGGGATCGGTCCGCCGTTTGCCCGGTCTTCCTCTTTCTGTTATAAAGATCCTCCATGATCCGCACCGTCGTCTCAGACCTGGGCCGCGTCGTCCTCTGGTTCGACAACGGCATCTTCCTGCACAAGCTCGCCGAACGGGCGGGCCGGCCTTTCGAGGCCGTCCGGGAGACGGTCCACGGAGACCTCGGGCTCCTCCGCGGCTTCGACGGCGGGGCCGTGACCCCGGCCGGGTTCCACCAGCGGGTGACCTCGGCCGTCGGAGCGACGGTCGCCATCGACGAATTCTTCGCGATGTACAACGACATCTTCACCGCCAACGTCCCGGTCCTCGACGTCCTGGCCCGCATCAGGGCCGCGGGCTACAGGACCCTGCTCCTCTCCAACACCGATCCGGAGCGGTTCGGCTTCGTCCGGCGCCGCTTTCCCGAAGTCGGGCTCTTCGACGGCTTCGTGCTGTCCTACGAGCTCAAGCTCCTGAAGCCGGACCCGGCCATCTACCGGGCCGCAGCGGACCGGGCGGGCAGCCGCCCGGACGAGTGCGTCTTCATCGACGACATGGAAGAGAACGTCGCCGGCGCCGTCGCCGCGGGCTTCGCCGGGATCCTCTACCGGCCGGAGACGGACCTGGAGGCGGAGCTGCGCAAGCTCGGCCTGCGTTTCTAAGAACGGGGACGCGTACCGAGACGGTACATGTCCCTATTTTCCTATGAGCTGGACCCAGGCCTGGCGCGTCCGGGGCCCGTCGAATTCGCAGAAGAAAACCCCCTGCCACGTGCCCAGCCGGAGCCGGCCGCCCTCGATGACGAGCGTCACCGACGAGCCGACCAGCGCGGCCTTGGCGTGGGCCGGCGCGTTGCCCTCCGCGTGCGCATAGGGGAGAGCGTCGGGCACGATCCGCCGCAAGATCACGGCCAGGTCGGCCCGGACGTCGGGGTCGGCGTTCTCGTTGACGGTGATGCCGGCCGTGGTGTGGGGCACGGTGACGACGCACAGGCCCCGGCCGATCCCCGAAGCCTCCGCCAGCCGGGAGATCTCGGCCGTGATGTCGACGAACTCCTCCCGCGCCCTGGTCCTGATCTCGATGGTATTCATCGTTCCCTCAATAACTTAAGAAAATCTCTTGAAAGTCCTTGACAAGGCTCCGAAGCGAGGTGTAGAGTCTGCTCGGAAAATACAATATTTGGTGTTTTCCGCGCAATAGCCACACAAGATATGGGATAAGGCCGAAAGGCTTATTGTTTTGTCCATGGTATCGGGAAGGGTTGATTTTAGCACGTCGCCGGCCCGATTCCCAGGCTTGTGATTCGCACGGGAACGGAGGAGGGATCGATGGTCAGTGCGGTCGGACGGATCAAGAAGCGGGACGGGACGATAGCGGATTTCAACCAGGACAAGATCACCAGCGCCATCTCCAAGGCCATGCAGTCCGAGGGCATCAAGGACCCGGCCATCGCCAAGACCGCTTCCGACATCGTCTGCTTCATGATCGAGGAGAAATTCGGCGGCTACACCATCCCCTCGGTCGAGCAGATCCAGGACATCGTCGAGATGGTCCTGATGAAGCAGGGCTACCACGACGTGGCCAAGAACTACATCCTCTACCGCGAGAAGCACAAGGGCATCCGCGAAGCCAAGAAGATCGGCATCAACCTCGAGCGGCTGGTCAAGGATTATCTCGGCAACGCCGACTGGAAGATCCGCGAGAACTCGAACGAAGGCGTCCAGAGCTTCGCCGGCCTCAACGCCCGCGTCTCCGGGCGAGGTCCTGTCGAACTTCGCCCTCAACCACATCTACACCGAGCGGGCCAAGAAGGCCCACGAGACGGGCGAGTTCCACATCCACGACCTGAGCTACCCCATCGTCGGCTACTGCGCGGGCTGGTCCCTCGAGAACCTCATCCGCAAGGGTTTCGGCCACGTCCCCAACCAGGTCCACTCCAACCCGGCCAAGCACCTCGACACCCTGACCCTGCACATGGTCAACTACATCGGGACCATGCAGGCCGAATTCGCCGGGGCCCAGGCCTTCTCCAGCGTCGACACCCTCCTCGCCCCCTTCGTCCGCCAGGACAACCTCAGCTACGAGGCCGTCAAGCAGGACATGCAGAAGCTCATCTTCGGGCTCAACGTCCCCTGCCGCTGGGGCTGGCAGACGCCCTTCTCCAACCTGACCTTCGACTGGACCATCCCCGAGGACATGAAGAACAAGAGAGCCGTCGTCGGCGGCCGGGAGCTCGACACCTGCTACGGCGACTACCAGAAGGAGGTCGACTGGATCAACCGGGCCTTCCTCGAGATCATGATCGAGGGCGACCTCAAAGGCCGGGTCTTCACCTTCCCCATCCCGACCTACAACCTCAGCCGGGACTTCGACTGGGATTCGCCCCAGGCCAAGCTCCTCTTCGACGCCACGGCCAAGTACGGCATCCCGTACTTCCAGAACTACATCGGCACGAACATGAACCCCGGCGACATCCGGGCCATGTGCTGCCGGCTCAACCTCGACCAGCGCGAGCTCATGCGCCGGCCCGGGAGCATGTGGGGCCCCGGCGACTCGACCGGGTCCATCGGCGTCGTCACCATCAACCTCAACCGGGCCGCCTTCGAAGCTTCCTCCAAGGAGGACTTCTTCGCCCGGCTGAAGGAGCTCATGACCGTCGCCAAGGACACGCTCGAGGCCAAGCGCGAGATCGTCAACAGCATGCTCGAGAAGGGCATGATGCCCTACACCAAGGTCTACCTCGGCCACTTCGACAACCACTTCTCGACGATCGGCGTCTGCGGCATGCACGAGGCCGCGATGAACTTCCTCAAGCAGGGCATCGGCACGCCCGAGGGCCGCGACTTCGCCATGGAGACGCTCGAACACATGCGCGGCGTCCTGCGCGAGTTCCAGGAGGAGACCGGCCACCTCTACAACCTCGAGGCCACCCCGGCCGAATCGACGGCCTACCGCCTGGCCCGGCTGGACCGGCAGAAATACCCCCGGATCTACACCTCGGGCACGGAGAAGCACCCCTATCTCACCAACTCGACCCAGCTCAACGTCGACGCCACCCGGGACATCTTCGAGGCCATCCAGCACCAGGGCGAGATCCAGCCCCTCTACACCGGCGGCACGATCTTCCACGCCTTCCTGCCCGAGGCCATCGACGGCGAGACCTGCAAGAAGCTCGTCCAGCGGATCGCCCAGACCAAGCTGCCCTACTTCTCCATCACCCCGACCTTCAGCGTCTGCATGAACCACGGCTACCTCCGCGGCCGGCACCACGAGTGCCCGGAATGCGGCGACGAGACCGAGGTCTACAGCCGGATCGTCGGCTACATGCGGCCGGTGCGGACCTGGAACGACGGCAAGCAGCAGGAGTTCGAGGACCGGACGACCTACAACAAGATCGCCTGAGACCGGGCATATCGCGAGCGAGGATGTGACGACATGGATTACCTGCTCTTTACCTATCCCAACTGCCTCAAGTGCGAGGCGCTCAAGAAGAAGCTGGCCGAGGCCGGGACGGCCTACACCGAGTACGGCCTGACCCAGACCCAGGGCAAGGCCAAGATCCGCGAGTTCATCAACGTCATCAAGCGGGACGAGACCGGGGCCATCAAGCTGCCCGACGCTCATCGCCCACACCCAGGGGATCGTCCGGGCCGTCATCAACACGGCGGAGGAGTTCGAGGCTTGGTCGAGATCAAGGGCATAGAGAAGTTCTCCAGCCGGGACTTCCCCGGCCACATCTCCTCCACGGTCTTCTTCGGCGGCTGCACCTTCCGCTGCCCCTACTGCCACAACTCCCAGCTCGTCCTCGAGCCGGAGACGATCCCCAGCATGGCCGCCGATTACTTCCTGTCCTATCTCGACGGCCGGAAGGGCTGGCTCGAGGCCGTCTGCCTCACCGGCGGGGAGCCCCTCCTGCACGAGGACATCGAGGAGATCATCCGCGTCGTCCGGGAGCGCGGCCTCCTGGTCAAGCTCGACACCAACGGCTCCTTCCCCGACCGGCTCGAGGCGCTCCTGGCCCTCGGCCTCCTCGACCGCGTGGCCATGGACGTCAAGGCCCCGCTCGAGCGCTACCGCGAGGTCACGAGGTCGGCGATCGACCTTCGAGAAGATCGTCCGGAGCATCGATCTCGTCCGGAATTCCGGCATCCCCTACGTGTTCCGGACGACGGTCGTCCCGGGATTCGTCGGCTTGGATGACGTCGTCCAGATCGGCGAATGGCTCGACGGGGCCGCGAGCTATACCGTCCAGCAGTTCGTGCCCCAGACGACGATCGATCCCGCCTTCCTGGACGATCAAGCCGTTCGGCCGGTCCGAGCTCGAGGCCATCGCGGCCTCGGCCCGTCCCTACTTCGGCGAGGTCCGGGTCGAGGGTATTGATTGAGAGGGGAGAGGCCGATGGAATTCAAGGTCAAGCGCATCCACCCGGACGCCAAGCTGCCCGTCTACGGCCATCCCGGCGACGCCGGCCTGGACCTCTTCTCCGTCGCCGACCGGGACCTCGCGCCGGGCGACGTTTTCGCCGTCCCCACGGGGATCCAGGTGGCCGTGCCGCCCGGCCACGTCGGCCTGGTCTGGGACAAGAGCGGCATCTCGCTCGCTCGGCGTCCACCGGCTGGCGGGCGTCATCGACGCCGGCTACCGGGGCGAGGTCCAGGTCGTCATGATCAACCTGGGCGGGACGCCTTATCGCGATCAGGAAGGGCATGAAGATCGCCCAGATGCTCGTCCAGCCCGTGACCGCCGTGACAGTGGTCGAATCGGACGACTTGGACGACACCTCGCGCGGCGAAGGCGGCTTCGGATCGACCGGCCTCTACTGACCGGGCTCCCCGGCGTCGTTTGTGGTAAGATGTCCCGGATACGGTTCCCGAGGACATGCCCATGAGACGGATCCCCCCACTGCCGACGATCGGCACTCTCTGCCTGGCGGCCGCCATGGCCGCCCTTCCGGCTGCGGCCCAGGACAAACCGGAGGGGGCCGAGCCCCGCCTGAAGCTCATCTTCGTCGAGCGCTTCCGTTTCGAGGCCTGGGACAACGCCGTCAGCCTCGACGAGACCGCCGCCGACGCGTCCGCCTATACCCGCAACCGGACGACCCTGGGCCTCGATTGGAAGCCGCTCAAGAACTTCGAGGTCCTGGGCAAGGTCACCAACGAGTTCCGCGTCTACCTGGCTCCCAAGGACCGGGCTTTCGGCTGGCACGAGCTCTTCGTCGACAACCTCTACGTCAAGTGGACGGCCCCGGGCCGCGTGCCCTTCACGGTCACGGCCGGGCGCCAGGACCTCAATTTCGGCGAGGGGTTCGTCATCGCCGACGGTACGCCGGGCGACGGCTCGCGCTCGTACTACTTCAACGCCCTCCGCGTCGATGCCGGTCTGTCCGAGGGCCACACCCTGACCGCCTTCGCCCACGCCACGAAGGCGACGGACCGGTACCTGCCGGTCGTCCACCCGAAGCCCCAGGCCCTGGCCGAACAGCCCGAATCCGCTCTGGCCCTCTATTACGCCGGGACGTTCGGCAAGACCAGGCTCGACGCCTACGCCGTCCGCAAGACGACCGACGCGAACGAGGCCTGGCCTGATCGCGACGCGGACCGAGACCTTCGGGGCCCGGGCCGTGGCGCCTTTGGCCAAACCGCTTTCCCTGACCGTCGAGGCCGCTTTTCAGACGGGCAAAGCCGGCCAGGCCGGCCGCGCGGCTACCGGGGCCATCGCCCACCTCGATTATGACCTCAAGGGGACGCTGCCCCTGTTCAAGTCGGCCGTCATCGGCGCGATCCTTCTCAGCGGGGACGATCCGGCCACGGCCCGGATGGAGGGCTGGGACCCGATCTTCAGCCGCTGGCCTAAGTGGAGCGAAAGCTACATCTACACATACACGCGCGAGAGCCGGCCTTCTTACTGGAGCAATCTGTCGTCGGTCTACGCCCAGCTCGCCTTCGATCTCGGAACCCGTTCGGACGGCCACCTCATGATCATGCCGATGGGGGCCGGCCAAGCCCAGGTCGGGGATTTCCCCGGAGGGACCGGGCGCTATCGGGGCACGCTCCTCAGAGGACGCCTCAATTACAGGATCAGCAAATACCTCACCGGGCGATTCATCTGGGAGCACTTCACCCCCGGGAGCTTCTACCTGCCCGGCGCTTCGAGCTACAACTGGCTGCAGTTCGAAATGATCTTCCGCTACTGACGGGGGACGTCCCCATTCGGAGTCAGCGAATTAGGCTTAGCAGCGGATTGGACGCGAACGAGACGATCATCCCGATCGATCCCGCCTCGGCCGGGCCCATACCCGAGAGAGCGAGGCCCAGGCAGGTCCCGAGGCCCAGGACGGCCGACCCGATGGCGCCGAACTTGGTCACCTTCCGGCTGATGAGCCCCCAAACGAACGGCCCGAGGAAGAACGAGCCGATCGCGCCCCAGGACACCGACAGGATGGCGACGATCGAGGCCGGCCGGAAATAGGCCAGGACGACGGAGAGGAGGACGAAGGCGGCCGAGACGACGCGCATCAGCCGGGTCAGGGCCCGGTCGGTAACGGTCCGGTTGACGAAACCGGCGTAGAGGTCCTTGACGACCGAGGAGCTCGAGATGAGGACCAGCGCGGCCAGCGTCGACATGGACGCGGACAGGATGAGGAGCATCATCAGCACGGAGAGCGACGGCGGCACGACCTTGGCCAGGAACTCGGGCATCAGGACGTCGAAAACGGGCTTCCCGCCGGCGAAGGCCCCCGGGGCGTTCCCGGGGGTCAGGAACAACCGGGCCGCCGCTCCGGTGAAATAGGCCGCTCCGGCGATGAGGAGGGCGAAGGCCGTCGAGGCGATCATGCCCCGCCGGACGGACCTCTCGTCGCGGATGGCGTAGAACTTCTGGACGAGCTGGGGCATGGCGAACGGGGCGATGCTCGTCAGGAAGACGAGGGCGAAAAGCGGCCAGGTTCCGCCCGGTCCGACGGCGGCCGTGAGCCGCGGATCGATCGCCGCGAGGCCCGATATCAGCTTGCCGAAACCGCCGGCCTTGCCGACCGTGCTGGCGATGAGCACGGCCGAGCCGAGGCACATGATCAGGCCGAAGACGACGTCGATCATCGTCATCGACTTGTAGCCGCCGAGGACGAGGTAGAAGGCCGTGAAGGATCCCATGACAAGGAGCGCAGAGACGAAGCCGAGGCCGAAATTGGCCTTGAACAGGTAGGACAGCCCGATGAAGACGGCGGCCGAGTAGGGGACGAGGAAGAGAAAGACGGCCAGCGAGGCGATGAGCTTCAGGAACGGGCTCGCCGTAGCGCTTTTCCAGGAACTCGGGCATGGTCGACACCTGGAGCTCGACCGACATCTTCCGGATGCGGTTCCCGAGCAGGGCCCAGACGCCGAGCACGCCGACCAGCGCGTTGGCCAGGGCGATCCAGAGGCCCGACAGGCCGAAGCCCCAGCCGACCTTGCCGGCGAAGCCGATGAAGAGGACGGCCGAGAAATAGGCCGCCGCGTAGGTGAAGGCGGACATCAGCGGCCCGACGCTCCTGCCGCCGAGGAAGAAGTCGGTGAAGGTCCGGGCCTTCTTCAGTCCGAGCCAGCCGACGGCGAGCGTCAGCACGGCGTAGGCGCCGATGACGAGGACCTTGACGAGCATATCGCGTTCCTTTCCCCCCGTCGTCGGGGTCTCTTTGTATTACCCCGTCCGGGCCGTCCTGTCAATCGGCCGCGTGCGGCCTCCCGGGGCGAGATCCGCTTGAAAAGGGCCCGGGACTCGTTTAAGATAGGGCTCCTTTCACCGGGGTATGTCGCCGCTCGAGGAGGACCTGTCGGCCGTGATGAGGCAGTACTGGTACTTCTTCCTCTTCTTCGTCGTCTCGATCGTCTTCACGGTCGGCCTGCTCGGCTTCATCGCCCTCGTCCGCTACCGCCGCCGTCCGGCCGGCGACAAGTGCGAGCCTTACGAGTGCGGCGTCGAACCGGCCACACCGACCGCCCGGCAGACGACCTCGATCCGGTTCTACCTCCTGACCCTCGTGTTCATCGTCTTCGAGGTCGAGACTTTCTTCCTCTTTCCCTGGGCCGTCGTCCACGATGCACTCGGCCTTTTCGGTTTCGTCGAGATCGTCCTCTTCCTGGCCATCCTGCTCGTCGGGTACGTCTACGCCTGGCGGGCCGGGGCGCTGGAGTTCCGGAGGCGCGATGAGTGAGGCCCTCGAGAGATCCCCGTTCCTCCTGACGAAGGCCGATGCGTTCATCACCTGGGCCCAGAAGAACTCGCTCTGGCCGTTCGGTTCGGGCCTCGCCTGCTGCGCCATCGAGATGATCGCCACGGCCGCCGCCCGCTATGATATCGCCCGCTTCGGCATGGAGCTCTTCCGGGCTTCGCCGCGGCAGGCCGACCTGTTCATCGTCGCCGGCACGGTGACGAACAAGATGGCCCCGGTCCTCCGCCGTCTCTGGGACCAGATGCCCGATCCCAAGTGGGCCATGGCCATGGGCAACTGCGCCATCGGCGGCGGCCCGTTCCCGACCTATTCGGTGCTCCAGGGGGTCGACCGGATCATCCCGGTCGACGTCTACGTCGCCGGCTGCCCGCCGACGCCCCAGGGGCTCATCCACGGCTTGATGACGCTCCAGGAAAAGATCGCCCGCAGCCATCCGACCAAGGAGATACTCGATCCCGATGCCCGAAGACGCAGCTGACCGGACCGGGCTCGACGGGGTGCTGGAGGCCCTCACCGGGCGCTTCGCCGGCGCCGTCCTGGCCGGGGCCGTCGAGCGGAACGAGCTCTCGGTCCGCCTGACGAAAGAGTCCCTGGCTTCCGTCCTCCGCTTCCTCAAGGACGAAGCGGGTTTCAACGCGCTCGAGGACATCGCCGTCTTCGACAACCTCGGCGCGGCCGGCGGCGACGGGCGCTTCACCGTGGTCTACCGGCTCTGCCGCTTTCCCGGCGCCCTTCGGCTGCGATTGGCCGCGGACGTCGCGGAGGGCGGCAGCCTGCCGTCGGCCGTCCCCGTCTATCGCTCCGCCGACTGGGCCGAGCGCGAGGCCTTCGACATGTTCGGCGTCCTCTTCGACGGGCACCCCGACCTGCGCCGCATCTACATGCCCGACGATTTCGAGGGACACCCCCTGCGCAAGGACTTTCCGCTGGCCGGGAGGAACGGTGGAGCTTAGAGAATACGATCTGAACATGGGGCCCCAGCACCCCAGCACGCACGGCGTACTCCGCCTGAAGCTCGCGGTCGACAACGAGGTCGTTCTCGGCGTCGAGCCCGTTCTGGGCTATCTCCACCGGGGCATGGAAAAGCTCTGGGAGAGCCTGACCTACCACCAGGTCGTTCCCCTGACCGATCGACTCGACTACCTCGCGTCCCTGTCGAACAATCTCGGCTATTGCCTGACCGTCGAGAAGCTGGCCGGGATCGAGGTCCCCGGGCGGGCCCGCTACATCCGCGTCGTCCTGGCCGAGCTCCAGCGCCTGGCCTCCCACCTGGCCTGGGCCGGCTTCATGGCCAACGACATCGGGGCCATGTCCGTGCTCCTCTACGCCTTCGAGGCCCGGGAGGACATCCTCGACATCTTCGAGGAGTACTGCGGCGCCCGGCTGACCCTCCACGGCATCCGGATCGGAGGGGCCGTCCGCGACCTCGACGCCCCGCTCGTCGCCCGCATCCGCGCCGTCCTCGGGAAGGTCCCCGACCGGCTCGACGACGTCAGGGCGCTGCTCGACGAGAACAGGATCTGGAAGGAGCGGACCGTCGGAGTCGGCCGCCTCTCGGGGGCCGACGCCGTCGCCCATGGTCTGACCGGGCCGGCTCTCCGGGCAAGCGGCGTCCCCTGGGACATGCGCAAAGACATCCCCTATTCCTCCTACGAAGATTTCGATTTCGAGGTCCCGCTCGGCACAAACGGCGACGTCTACGACCGCTATCTCGTCCGCCTCGGGGAGATCGGCCAGAGCATCCGCATCGTCCGCCAGGCCCTGGACGGACTGCCGGAGGGCGAGTTCGCGGCCAAAGTGCCGCGCGTCCTCAAAATCGCCCCCGGCGAGGCCTTCCACACCATCGAGGCGCCCAAGGGCATCCTCGGCTTCACCGTCCGGTCGAACGGCACGGACCGGCCCGAGCGGGTCAAGATGAGATCACCCTCGTTCGTCAATCTCCAGGCGCTCGACGCCATGTGCCGGGGTTACATGTTCTCGGACGTCATCGGCATCCTCGGCTCGCTCGACATCGTCCTCGGGGAGATCGACAAGTGACGCCCTTCGTGGCCGATCTCCTCATCCCGGTCGGGAAGATCGTCGCCGTCATCCTCTATCCCATGATCATGGTCGTGGTCATGATCTGGCTCGAGCGCCGCGTCGTGGCCCTGATGCAGCTGCGGCTCGGGCCCAACCGCGTCGGCTTCCAGGGCCTCGCCCAGCCCGTCGCCGACGCCGTCAAGCTCTTTTTCAAGGAGGACATCCGGCCGCGGCAGGCGGACCGGCTGCTGTTCGAGCATCGCGCCCGTCCTCGTCATGTTCACGTCGCTCCTGGCGTTCGCGTTCATGCCCCTCGGCGAGCCCGTCCGCATCGGCGCCTACACGCTGACGCTGTGGATCGCCGAGAGCCCCGTCGGACTCCTTATCGTCCTGGGCCTGTCCTCGATCTCCGTCTTCGGCGTCATCTTCGGCGGCTGGGCCGCCAACTCCAAGTACCCGCTCATGGGGGCCCTGCGCTCGGTCGTCCAGGTCCTGAGCTACGAGATCCCGCTCGGCCTGACCGTTCTGACGGTCGCCTTCGCGGCCCGGTCCATGGACCTCGTCGAGATCGTCCGCCGCCAGGAGTCCTCGGGGGTCTGGTACGGCTTTCTGATGCCCGTCTCCTTCGTCGTCTTCTGGATCTCGGCCGTGGCCGAGACGAACCGGGCCCCCTTCGACCTCCCCGAGGCCGAATCCGAGCTCGTCGCCGGCTACCACACCGAATATTCGGGGATGAAGTTCGCCTACTTCTACATGGCCGAGTACGCCCACATGGTCCTGGTCTCGTCGCTCGTCGTCAACCTCTTCTTCGGCGGCTGGCTCGCGCCCTTTCCGAGCGTCCCGGCCCTGGATTTTCTCGAGGTCGTGCCCGGGTTCGTCTGGTACCTCGTCAAGATCATGTTCTTCCTCTACCTCTACGTCTGGATCCGCGCGACTTTCCCGCGCTACCGCTTCGACTCGCTCATCCGCCTGGTCTGGAAATGGCTCATCCCGCTCGCGCTCCTCAATTTCCTGGTCGTCGCTCTGGTGAGGTACCTCCGATGAGGCGGATCGCGCGGTTCCTCCGATCGTTCTTTCTGGTCGACATGCTGAGAGGGCTCCTCGTAACGCTCAGGCTCTACTTCAGCCGGAAGGTGACCGTCGAGTACCCGGAGGAGGTCAAGGAGCCGGCCGAGCGCTTCCGCGGCATCCTTCGGCTCCACAGGGACGAGGCGGGCGAGCCGCTCTGCATCGCCTGCAAGGCCTGCCAGCGGGCCTGCGGCACGAACTGTTTCGAGATCGAGGGCAGGAAGGAGGAGGGGGCCAAGTTCATGCGGCCGGTAAAGTTCGACTGGAAGCTCGATCGCTGCAGCTTCTGCGGCTTTTGCGTCGAGGTCTGCCCGACGAGCGCCATCCGTTTCTCACGGGAGTTCCGCCTGACCGGCGTCCGCAAGGACGGGCTCCTGTTCCACCGGGACGAGATGTACCTCACCGGGGACGACCTCCAGGAGCACCTCTGCGGCGGCTGCCGGAGGGTCCGGTGATCACCCTCGCCGTCTTCGTCTTCTTCGCCGTCCTGGCCCTCGCGGCGGCCGTCCTCGTGGTCGTCCAGAAGAACGCCATGCACAGTGTGCTCTATCTGGCGGTCGCCGTCCTGTCCACGGCCGGGCTGTTCTTCACCTTGGGGGCCGAATACCTGGGGGCCATCCAGATCCTCGTCTACGCGGGCGGCATCGTCGTCCTGTACATTTTCGTCATCGTCATCGTCAACCTCACGGAGATCGTGCCGGAGCGCCGGCCCCTCCTGGCCAAGATCGTCCTGGTCGCCGTGCCCGTTGTAACGGGCATCGAAGTCGCCTATCTCCTTCTCGCGAAAGGGTTTCCGGTCGAGGCCCGGCCGGGCGGGGGGCCGGGGTTCCGGGCCCTGGCCGAGACCCTGTTCGGTTCCTACCTCCTGCCCTTCGAGCTGGCCTCGGTCCTGCTCCTGGCCGTTCTCGTCGGGGCCATCGTCGTCGCGCGAAAGAAGAACCTCCATGATCCCGATTGAAGCCGTCGTCGTCCTGGGCCTGCTCCTCTTCGCGATCGGTTTCGTCGGGGTCGTCGTCCGCAAGAACCTGGTGGTCATGCTCATGTCGCTCGAGCTCCTCCTCAACGGCGCGAACGTCATCTTGGTCGGCCTCGGGCGTCACTGGGGATCGCCCCGGGGGGCGATTTTGGCCCTGTTCGTCATCATTATGGCCGTGTCGGAGGCGGCCGTCGGGTTCGCCCTGGTCCTGGCCTATTTCCGGCAGAAGAAAAGCTACGACGTCGACGCTCTCGACGATCTCAAAGGATAGCCGATGTTCGTCCTCATCCCGCTGTTCCCACTCGTCGGCGCGGCTGTGAACGGGCTCCTCGGCGTCCGCTTCTTTTCCCGGCGGGCCGTCGGGGCGGTGGCCGTCGGGGCCGCGGGGCTCGGCTTCGCGGCGGCGGTCGTCTCCTTCGCCGGGTTGCTGCGCGCGGCCGATCCGGTCTCCGTCCGGACGCTCTTCACCTGGATCCCGGCGAGCCTCGTCCGGACCGCCTCCGGGGGACTCGCTTCGCTGCGGCTCGATCTGGCCTTCCGCTATGACTCCCTGGCCGCGGTCATGACGCTCGTCGTCACCGGGGTGGGCCTCCTGATCCACATCTATTCCCTGGGCTACATGGCGCACGACAGGAGCTACGCCCGTTTCTTCTCCTATCTCAACCTCTTCACCGCCGCCATGCTCGTTCTCGTCCTCGGGGCCAACCTGGGCGTCATGTTCATCGGCTGGGAGGGCGTGGGGCTTTGTTCCTATCTCCTCATCGGCTTCTGGTTCTCCAAGGACTCGGCCGCGAACGCCGGCCGGAAGGCCTTCATCACCAACCGGGTCGGCGACTTCGGTTTCCTGCTCGGCACGGGCCTCCTCGTTTACGCCCTGGGAACGCTCGATATCGGAGGCATCGCGGCGGCCGTCGAGGCGGGAACGCTCGCCAAGGGCACGGCCACAGCCGCGGCCCTGCTCCTGTTCCTGGGGGCCACGGGCAAATCCGCCCAGATCCCGCTCTATACCTGGCTGCCCGATGCCATGGAGGGCCCGACCCCCGTCTCCGCCCTCATCCACGCCGCGACCATGGTCACGGCCGGCGTCTACATGGTCGCCCGCCTCCATACCCTGTTCTCCTTTTCCGGAACGGCCCTCACGGTCGTCGCCTTGACCGGCGCCTTCACGGCCGTCTACGCCGCGACCATGGGCTTCGTCCAGACCGACATCAAGCGTGTCCTGGCCTACTCCACGATCTCCCAGATCGGGTTCATGTTCATCGGCCTCGGCGTCGGGGCCTACGCCGCCGGGATCTTCCATCTGATGACCCACGCTTTTTTCAAGAGCCTGCTCTTCCTGGCGGCAGGAAGCGTCATCCACGCCCTGTCCGGAGAGCAGGACATGCGGCGGATGGGGGGATTGCGCCGGAAGATCCCCCGGACCTACCGGGTCTTTTTCGTCGGGGCCCTGGCCATATCCGGCATCCCGGGCCTCTCCGGTTTCTTCTCCAAAGACGAGATCCTGGCCTCGGCCTTCGCCTCGGGGAGCTATCTCGTCTGGGGGCTCGGCCTGGCCGGCGCGGCCATGACCGCGTTCTATATGTTCCGGCTGATCTTCCTGACCTTCGAGGGGGAGGCGCGAACTTCGGGCGAGGCCGCGCGTCACCTCCGCGAATCCCCGCCGGTGATGCTCGTTCCGCTCGAGATCCTGGCCGTACTGGCCGTCGCCGGAGGGTATGTCGGCCTGCCCCGCATCCTCGGCGGCGGGGCCTGGTTCGGCCGCTTCCTCGAGCCGAGCGTGGGATACCACGAGCTTCATCTCCCCGCGGGGACGGAGGTCCTCCTCATGGCCCTCGCGGCCGGCGTCGCCGTCGCCGGGATCGTCGCCGCCCGGGCGGTCTACGTCAAGAGGAAGGGCGAGCCGGCCCGCCGCCTCGCCGCCAAGTTCCCCGCGCTCTACGGACTCGTTTCCAGGAAATACGGCGTGGACGAGGCCTACGGAAAGATCTTCGTGGGCGGCGTCCTCGCGCTCGGCCGCATCGCGGACTGGATCGACCGGCGGGTCGTCGACGGGGCGGTCGACGGCGTCGCGCGCGTGTTTCGCGGGATCTCGCGCGGAGCCATCGCCTTCGACGAGGGGGTCGTCGACGGCGCCGTCGACGGCGTCGGAAGAGCCCACCTCGCCGTCTCGTCCGGCCTGCGCCGCCTGCAGACCGGCCGCATCTACAACTACGCTCTGGCCGTCGTGCTGGGCGTCGTCCTCGTCATCACCATCGCCGTCACGGTGTTCTAACCTGGACTATTCATGAAAACGCCGTTTTTCTCACTCACACAAGAAAGACCGATCGTGAATAATCCAGGTACGACCATGGAGGAGTGCGTGTCATGAACGTCCTGGGTATCCCGATCCTGACCTTCGTCACTTTCCTCCCGGCGGCCGGGATGTTCGTCGTCCTCCTCCTGCCCGGATCGCGGGCCAGGGCGATCAAGATCGCGGCCAACGTCTTCGCGGGCCTCGTGTTCCTCGCGACCCTCCTCCTCCTCGTCCGTTTCGACGCCGCCTCGGGCGAGATGCAGTTCGTCGAGCGCCTGCCCTGGATCAAGGCCATCGGAGCCCAGTATATTCTCGGCCTCGACGGGATCTCGCTCCTCCTCGTCCTTCTGACCTCCCTCCTGACCTTCGTCGCCATGCTCTCGTCCTGGGGCGCCGTCAAGACCCGGCTCAAGGAATACTACGTCTTCCTGCTCCTGCTCGAGACGGGCATGATCGGGGTCTTCCTGGCCCTGGACCTCATCCTGTTCTACGTTTTCTGGGAGGTCGTCCTCGTGCCGATGTACTTCCTCATCGGCGTCTGGGGCGGGGAGCGGCGCCTCTACGCGGCCATCAAGTTCTTTCTCTACACCCTGTTCGGCTCGGTGGCGATGCTCGTCGGCATCCTGGTCCTGCGGGGGGCCCACCAGACCTTCGATTGGACGGCCATGGTCGCGGCCGGTTCGGTCGTTCCCGTTGCCCTCCAAGGCTGGATCTTCCTGGCCTTCTTCATCGGCTTCGCCATCAAGGTGCCGATGGTCCCGTTCCATACCTGGCTGCCCGACGCCCACGTCGAGGCGCCCACGGCCGGTTCGGTCATCCTGGCCGGGGTCCTGCTGAAGATGGGCTCCTACGGCTTTCTCCGCTTTTCCCTGCCGCTCCTGCCCGACGCCTCCCGCCGCTTCGCCCCGATCCTCGTCGGCCTGGCCCTCGTCGCCATCGTCTACGGCGCCCTCGTCTCCCTCATGCAGAAGGACATGAAGAAGCTCATCGCTTACTCCTCGGTCTCCCACATGGGCTTCGTCATGCTCGGGCTCTTCGCCCTGACTCCGCTGGCGGCCAAGGGGGCGGTCCTCCAGATGGTCAACCACGGCCTGTCGACGGGCGCGCTGTTCCTCCTCGTCGGTGTCCTCTACGAGCGCCGGCACACCCGGCTCATCGCCGAGTTCGGCGGCCTGGCCGCGCGAATGCCCGTTTACGCGGCGGTTTTCCTGATCATCGCCATGTCCTCGATCGGGCTGCCCGGGCTCAACGGCTTCGTCGGCGAATTCATGATCCTCATGGGCGTGTTCCCGGTGAGCTGGGTCTGGACGGCCGTCGCGGCGACGGGCATCGTCCTGGGGGCCGCCTACATGCTCTGGCTCTACCAGCGGGTGATGTTCGGTAAGCTCGAAAACCCGGCCAACGAGACGCTCCGGGACCTGACCGTTCGCGAGCTCGCGACCTTCCTGCCGCTCGTCGTCCTCGTCTTCTGGATCGGGATCTTCCCCAAGCCGTTCCTCGACCTCCTCGACAAGCCCGTCGAGAGGATCGTGCGCATCGTCAATCCCGCGCACTTCGAGGCGCCGCGATGACCGTTCCGGCCGGATACGCGCTCGGGCCCCTCGCCCCCGAGATCGTCCTGCTCGCGGCGGCGATCGCGGCCCTGGTCGTCCATCTCTTCGTCGAGACGAGGAGGCCGTCGGGCGGCGGGATACGTTTCTCTGGCCGGGATCGCCGCGGCCGGCGCCGCCCTCGCTCTGACGCCGCCCTCGGCCGGCGCCCTCTTCGGCGGGCACCTCGCCGTCGATGCCTTCGCCCTCTACGTCAAGGCGGCGATCCTCCTGGCCGGCGGGCTGGCCCTCGTCCTGGCTTTCCGTTTCTTCGATGTCGAGCGCGGCGAGCCCGGCGAGGTCTACCCCCTCGCTCTCCTGGCCATGGTCGGCATGATGGCGGCCGTTTCGGCCGCGGATATCGTCACGACTTATGTTTCCTTCGAGCTGTTCGCCATCCCTTCATACGTTCTGGCCGGGATCTTCAAGAAGGAACGCGCGGTCGGCGGAGGCGGGGATCAAGTACTTCTTCCTGGGCACTCTGAGCTCGGCGATCATGCTCCTCGGCCTGGCGTTCGTCTTCGGGCTCTCCGGATCGACGGCCTACGCCGAGGCCGGACCGGCCCTGGCCGGCCTCGACGGCCCGGCGGTCCTCGTGGCGATGTCCCTCGTCTTCGCCGGGCTTGTTCTTCAAAGCCTCGCTCGTTCCTTTCCACATGTGGGCCCCCGACGTCTACGAAGGGGCGGCGACCCCGCTCGCCGTCTTCCTTTCGACCGCGCCGAAGGTCGCCGTCGTCGCCGTGCTGGTCAGGGTCATGACCTCTCTGTTCGGCGGCCAGGCCCCGGCCTGGAGCGCGGTCCTCTCAGGTCGTGTCCGTGGCCACCATGTTCTGGGGCAACCTGGCCGCGATGACCCAGAAGAGCGTCAAGCGGATGCTGGCTTACTCGGCGATCGCCCAGGCCGGCTACGTGGCCATCGGCCTCGCGGCCTGGGGGGAGACCGGACGGACAGCCGTCCTGTTCTATCTCGCCGTCTACGTCGTCATGAACGCCGCGGCCTTCGGGCTCATCCTCCTCGTCGACGGGGGACGGGGCTTCGACGAGACCGTCGACGGTCTGCGGGGGCTCGTCCGCAGGGCCCCGGTCGCGGCCGTGAGCGTCCTCGTCGTCCTCCTGGCGCTCGCCGGCATCCCGCCGACCGCCGGCTTCATGGGCAAGTATTTCCTGTTCGACGCGGCGGTCGGCAAGGGCCTGGTCCCGCTCGCGGCAGCCGGCGCACTGAACTCGGTCCTGTCCCTTTTTTACTACTTCCGCATCGGCCGGGCCATGTTCCTGGAGGAGGGGCCTCCCGGCACGGCGCTGTCCGCCGGGCGCGTGTCCCTGTTGGTCACCGTCTTCCTGGCCGTCGCGGCGGCCGCATTGCTCCTCCTGGGCCTTCTGCCGGACC
The DNA here is from genome assembly GCA_963743755.1 of uncultured bacterium. Taxonomy (GTDB): domain Bacteria; phylum Acidobacteriota; class Aminicenantia; order Aminicenantales; family Saccharicenantaceae; genus RBG-16-66-30. Next base: position 303,721 of record CAVUQU010000004.1, on the reverse strand, counting down.
TTCTGACCGGCCCCGCCGCGTCGGCCGTTCTCGGCCGCTGAAGTCCGGCGATCCCTCTAACATCTGGCCATCGTGAAGATGATCGGCATTCTGGGGAAGATCGCCGAACGCCTGGACGCCGGCGGCGCCGTTCCGCCGGACGACCCGGCCCGGTGCGTGGAATTCCTGCGCGTCTTCGCCGACAAGTGCCATCACGCCAAGGAGGAGGACCACCTCTTCCCGGAGATGGAAAAGGTCGGCGTGGCCCGCGAGGGCGGCCCCATCGGCGTCATGCTCGCGGAACACGTCGAGGGCCGGAAGCACGTCGCCGCCATGGCCGGAACCTTGGCCGGCCTCGGCGCGGGAGAGAAATCGGCGGCCCGGGCTTTCGCCGAGGCGGCCCGGCGCTACGGCGCACTGCTCACGCAGCACATCAGGAAAGAGGACCACGTCCTCTATCCGATGGCCGACGCCCGGTTCTCGGACGAGCAGCAGCGGGAGCTCGAAGCCCGTTTCGCCGACGTCGAGAAGAACATCGTGGGTGAGGGCCGGCACGAGGAGTTCCACCGGCTCCTCGAACGCCTGGCCGAAACCTACGGCGCCTGAGGCGGTTCCCGCGCGGCAGGGGAGCCGCTCCGCCCGAGACAGCCGTCCTTTTGGCGGCCGGGGCCCGATTTGATATGATAGCGGGCCGGGCGGGCCATGAGCGAGAGCGAGAGCGCGGTCTACGACGTCGCCGTCATCGGCGGAGGCGTCGTCGGCTGCGCGGTCCTGCGCGAGCTTTCCCGCTACGACCTGAAGCTCCTCCTCGTCGAGAGAGAGTCAGACCTCGCCGAAGGCGTCAGCAAGGGCAACAGCGGCGTCATCCACGCCGGCTTCAACGTGCCGGCGGGATCGCTCAAGGCCAAGACCAACGTCGCCGGGCTGGGCCTGATCTACCCTTTGGCCGCGGAGCTCGGCGTCCCCCACAGAAAGACCGGCAAGCTCGTCGTCGCCCTCGAGGACGAGGGCCGGTCCCGCCTCGAGGAGCTCCATGGCCGAGGGGGAAAAGAGCGGCGTCCCCGGCCTCGAGATCGTCGACGCGGCCGCCATCGGCCGTCTCGAACCCCTGGCCCGCGGACGCTGGGCCCTCCACTCCCCGCAGACCGGCATCATCTCCCCCTACGAATTCACCTACGCTCTCGCCGAAAACGCCTGGCAGAACGGCGCGAAGGTGATGCTCGAGGCGCCGGTCGAGGCGGTCGGCTTCGCGGAGGGCCTCTTCCGGCTCTCGACGCCCAAGGGGACCTTCGCCGCCCGGCGGGTCGTCAACAGTGCCGGGCTATTCTCCGACGAGGTCGCCCGTCTGGCCGGGAGCGGCGAGTACCGGATCCACCCGTATCGGGGCGAATACCTGATCACCGACAAGGATTGCGGACTCGGGCTTGGCCATGCCCGTCTATCCCGTCCCGCCTCGCGACGACCCGGGCCTCGGCATCCACATCACGCCGAGCCTCGAGGGGCACGTCATCCTCGGGCCGAGCGCCGAACCGGTCGGGGACAAGCGCGACCTGGCTTCGACCCGCGAGGTCGCCGCCCGGCTCAAGGCCGAAGCGGTCCGGCTCATGCCCGGGCTCGCCCGGGTCTCCTTCATCCACAGCTATACCGGGATCCGGCCCAAGCTCGTCGATCCGGACGCAGCGGGCGGATTCGGGGATTTCGTCGTCGCCGAGAGCGCCGCCCGGCCCGGCTGGATCGACCTCGTCGGCATCGAATCGCCGGGCCTGACCGCGGCCCCGGCCATCGCCGTGATGGTGGCCGGGATGATCGGGGCGGGCCTGGACCTCCGGCCGAAGCCGGACTTCGAGCCGGGCCGGCCCGCCGAACGGCGATTCGCGGTCCTGGACGACGCTGAACGCGAAGCCCGGGTGGCGGCCGACGCCGACTGGGGCGAGATGGTCTGCCGCTGCGAGCACGTCACCCGCGCCGAGGTCGTCGCCGCATTGAGGAATCCCTTCGGGGCCCGAACGCTCGACGCCGTCAAGCGCCGGACCCGCTGCGGCATGGGCCGCTGCCAGGGCGGCTTCTGCGGGCCGCGCCTCGTCGATATCCTCCGGGACGAGGGGGTCCCCGTCGACGGGATCACCAAGCGGGGCGGCGGATCGCGGCTATTTTACGGAAGGCTGAAGGGCTGAGCCATGGTCGAATCGCCCGAAACCCGCGACGTCGTCGTCATCGGCGGCGGACCGGCCGGCCTGGCCGCGGCCCTCGGCGCCCGGCGGGCCGGAGCGGGGAGCGTCCTCGTCCTCGAGCGCGAGCCCCGGCCCGGAGGGATCCTCAATCAGTGCGTTCACGACGGTTTCGGGCTCTTCCTCTACAAGGAAACGATCAGTGGGCCCGAGTACGCCGAGCGCCTGGCCGAAGACGTCGTCCGCGAGCGGATAGAGATCGAAGCGGGGGCCATGGTCCTCGACCTCGCGTTTGACCGCGTCCTGCGGATCAACTCCCGGGCGGGTTACAGGCTTATCAAGGCCGGAGCGGTCGTTTTGGCCATGGGCTGCCGTGAGCGGACGCGGGACATGATCGGGATCCCCGGGACGCGGCCGGCGGGCGTCCTCACGGCCGGTTCGGCCCAACACATGGTCAACCTCCAGAACCTGCGCGTCGGCAACGAGGCCGTCATACTGGGTTCGGGGGACATCGGTCTGATCATGGCCCGCCGGCTCGTCTTCGAGGGCGTCAAGGTCAAGGGCGTCTTCGAGATCCTGCCCTGGGCCAGCGGGCTCGAGCGGAACGTCCGGCAGTGCCTCATGGACTTCGGCATCCCGCTCGTCCTGCGCTCGACCGTCGTGGACATCCGCGGCCGGGACCGGGTCGAGAGCGTGGTCGTGGCCGGGGTCGACGACGGGCTGGCCCCCATCCCCGGGACCGAGCGCGTCATCCCCTGCGACACGCTGCTCCTCTCGGTCGGTCTCATCCCCGAGAACGAGCTGTCGAAGCGGGCCGGGGTGGAGCTTTCGCCCCTCACGGGCGGGGCGGTCGTCGACGAGACGCTGATGACCTCCGTCCCGGGCGTCTTCTCCTGTGGCAACGTCCTCCACATTCACGATGTCGCCGATTGGGCTTCCTTCGAAGGCTTCGCGGCCGGCGAGAGCGCGGCCCGCTTCGCGGCGGGGAGGACGGGAGCGGGGAGGTCGGCCCGCGTTTCGGCGGGCCCGGACGTCCGGTACGCCCTGCCGCAGACCGTCTCGCTCGGGGCGTCCGGTGTCGAGTGGAGCTTCCGCGTCACGCGGCCCCTCCGCGATGTCCGGATCGCGGTCAAGGGCCGGTCGTCGGGGAAGGTCTACGCCCGGAAGAAATACGGCCGCATCCTCCCGTCCGAGCTGCAGAAGATCGAGGTCCGGACGGCCGTCGCCGAGGACCTCGAGGTGGGCGTCGATGAGTGATCTCCCCGCCGTCGACCGACTGACCTGCGTCCTCTGCCCGGTCGGCTGCGAGCTCGAGGTCGCGACGGACGCCGCCGGCGGGTTGGATGTCCGGGGGAATCAGTGCGAAAAGGGCGTTCCCTTCGCCGTCGAGGAGGTCCTCCGCCCGAAACGGAACCTGGCCACCTCCGTTCCCGTCCGGGGCATGGCGGACCGGATGGTCTCGGTCCGGCTGAGCGGCCCCGTGCCGAGAGAGATGATCTTCCCCATTCTGGCCGAGATCGGCACGATCAGGCCCGAAGCCCCTGTCCGCCGCGGCCAGGTCCTCATCGCCGACGTCCTCGGCACGGGCGTCGACGTCATCGCCACCCGCACCTCGGACGCGACAGAGTGAGCGCCTCGGCCCGGCCCGCGCCGTCGATCCGAATCGGCGTATCCTGCCTGACGCTTCTGGCGCAGGCGCCTCTGACGGTCACGATCACGGAGTCCCGCATCCCTCACGGCCGAAACCGACTCTCGGCCGACCAGTTTTTACAGACGTCGTTGAAGCGGCTCGACGTCCGTACCGGAAATCCGTGGTGCACGCGCCCGGAGGTCTGCGGCAGCATCATGAGCGACTGGCCCGCCCGAAAGGATCGGGACGCCGTTCGCGACGGTCCTGAGCATGACGCCCGACTCTGCGGTCGAACATCCAGCTGAACGTCCCTTCCCTTGACCGTGAGCGTCGCCGCCTCTTCCTGGAGCTCGATCGGCCCGGCCTCGGGGACAATCGGGCTGGAACGGCGGAGCGGGCGGCGGCACGCTCTCCGATCGCGATCTCGTTCGCTGTCGATGACAAAGCCGCGCGGGCTCCGTGACGTCGATCCGCAGCGATCTTTCCCGAAATTTCGCTTCGCGGCCGGCCTGAGCCTTAGGATCGCGCTCGCGCGCGGCGCGAGCTCGATCGCCGCCCGGCCCGTCTCCTCGCCGATCCGCCATTCGATGCGGCATTCGCGAAAGATCGGTGAAATCGTGCCGGTTTTCGATCTGAGCAGCACGGATCGGCTCGCCGGGGCTGCGGAGCGAAGAGACGACCTCGGGCCCGACCCGGATCGGCGAGTACGATTCCTTCATGATGCCAGTATTCCGGCTTCTCTCGCCGCCAGCCGTCAATGGGCCCCCATTCGCCGTAGCCCGATCGCCTGTGCCCGAGGGCAGCTGAAAGACGTCGTCGAGACCCGACCAGATCGCGCCGCCGATGACCGTCGTCCGAGGCGAACATCTGTCTCCCACATCCGTTTGAGGCCGTTCCCGCATTCGTCGCGCAGTCCGGGGTCGGCCGCGAGCTCGACGCGGTTGTAGCAATTCAGGTGGCAGTACTCTCCGTAGAGGAGCGGCCGCGGCAAGCGTCATCGAGACGGCCAGCTCGGGGCCGCGCGGCCCGGGATAGTGAAAGTTGGCCATCGGACATGGACGTCCGAGCCGCGGTTGTTGAATTCGCCGTAAGCCTGGTCGTGGAACGTCTTCGGCCGCGTCGGATCCGATGGCGTCGGCGCCATCGCCTTGGCCTCGACCCAGATGGGGCCCCAGGCGAGATTCGTTGGCCAGTGACCAGAATACGATACGTCGGATGACGCTCGTTGAAGGCGATCGTCTCGCCGACCGCCCGCTCGAGGTAATGGATAGGTATTTCGGGTCGTCGGGGGTCTTCGGTCTTCCACTGGTCTCATTTGCCCCGTGGCTGATCCAGACGAGCGGCGCCTCGCATTCGACGAACATACCCAGTTCGTCGCAGGCGTCGAGGAATTCTTCGGCCGGCGGGTAGTGCGACGTCCGGATGTAGTTCACGTTGGCCGCCCGGAAGAGCTCGACGTCGCGGCGCTCAGAGCTCGGGGGTGAAGCTGCGCCCGCAGCAGGGGATGGACCTCGTGCCGGTTGACGCCGCGGAGCTTGACGGGCGGTCCGTTGACGAACAGGATGGGGTCAAACCTACTTTTTACGCGGAAATGCGTAAAAAGTAGGTTTTGGCGGCTCCGGGCCGGCAAAGCTCCGTGATGTCCATCTCGAACGCCGTGAAGCCGCCCTCGTGCGTCCTCGCGAGCTTGCCATTCACCCAGAATGTCGCCAGGCTCTGGGCACTGTCCGAGCGAAGGAGGATCTTGGCGCCCCTCCAGTCCGCCGGGATGATCACGGTCTTCAGATAGCCGGCCGCGGTCCCGGGTTTGACGGAGTGCCCCTGCATCGTCCAGTCCCCCGGCACCTCGATCGGTTTGAAGCCCTTGGCGCTTCTCTCCGTTAAAGTCTCGAAACCCTTCGGCGGAGCGGGATTGAAGGACCAGGTCCCGTTGAGCGAGAGGACGGGTGTCCTGATCCCCGCGACCGCGACCGGTCGCGGCGTGTAATGGTTGGGCGGGATATCGGGTGTTCCGGCGGGCAGCAAGCCGGTTAACAGGGCTCCCACCGCCAGGTTGACAGCCAGAATCGATCGACCCATCTGACCCCTTCTTCTACCCCAGGAAGTCCCACTCGATGCCGACGCGCCTCAGGGCGTACGGCAGCTCCTTCGTGTAATCGCCGTAGCGCGTCATCCAGTGGAAGCCGGGCATGCGCTCGGCCAGCGTCCGGTCGTCGCACTTGAAGCGGATGTCGATCTGGGAGCGGCAGATCGGCAGGAAGGGCGCCTCGACGATCTCGCCGAGAAGGCCCACCCAGCGCTTGGAGGCGAAATCGGGGACGATGTTGGTCACAATCTGTCCCTTGGGCATCTCGACCTTGGGCGCGGCGCCGTAGTCCGACTCGAAGTGGGTCAGGATGCGGGCCGGCTCGAGCTTCTTGCCGTCCATCTTCCGCGGCGCCGTGCAGTGGGCCAGGGTGATGATGCCGTCGTGCGGATAGGTCGGATCGTTGAGGAACACCGGCTGGCCGGAGATGTTGGCCAGCAGGATGCCGGACGGGATGACCACGAAGTCCGACTCGCAGAAGGCCAGGTAGCCGTCGTCGTTGAGCGTGCTCAGCGTCAGGCAGGCCGACGTCTCGGCCAGGGGCATGATCGTGCCCATGCAGCCGTTGATGGTCATGGCGCGGCAGCCGGCCTCTTTCAGGAGGGCCCGGAAGACCTCGTCGAGGACGAGCCCGTTCTCGACGAAGGACCTCTCCGTCTCGAGGCTCGTCCCGGCCTGGCGGAGGTAGGCGTCGGCCCTCGTCTTCGCCCGCCGCACGGTCGCGGCGTCGGCGCGGGCCTGGCGGATGAGCCGCCCGAGGTCGTCGTAGGACACGGTGACGATGTCGAACTTCCACTTGTCGACGACGAGCTTCGGCACGACGCCGGCCGGTTGGGCCCAGCCGTCCGGCCCGCCGATCGCCAGGATCTTCGTGCCCAGGGTGTTGTGCAGGCCGGCCAGGGCCCGGAGGCGCCAGAGGATCTCGTCCTGGCTGTCGATGACGACGTCGTCCTCGTCGACCCCCTTGACGGCCAGCGCGTCGGTGTGCTGCCGGAGGTAGCGGGGGCTGATGATCTCGTACCACAGGTAGACCGGCCCGGACTTGTGGCGGCAGAAGAAGATCCGGTCCTTCCCGGTCTTGTCCAGGGCGTCGAAGACGTCCATCCAGCCGCCGGCGGCATAGACGAGGAGGACCTGGGCCTCGGCGATGTCCCGGAGGCCGGCGACGTCCGCGGCCTGGCGGATCGGGGAGACCGGCAGGAATTCGACCGGGAACTCCGCCCTTTGCGACAGGGCCGCGAGCTCGCCCTGGATGCGGGCGGCTTCGGCGCGGGCGTCCGCTTCCGTCGCGATCCCGCCCCACGAACGCCAGCTCGTCTGGGGACGGCGCTGGGGGATCTCGTGGACCAGGATGGGCTTGACCTTGAGCGGCGCCGGCCGCCAGATCTCATCGACGGGCGTGGCGCTGCCCGCGAGAAGCGGCCAGGCGAGGCCGCCCGCGGCGACGCTTCCGAGCGCGGTCATGCCGGCACCCTTGAGAAAATCCCGCCTCGAAAGGGAGGACTCGAGCGGAGCTTGTTCCTGCCCGCAGGGGCAGCAGCGGGGAGGTGTTCCGAACGAAGGGGCGGATTTGGGATCGGACATGGTTTTTTCCTCCTCGGGCGGGGTTTTACTATGGACCGCGATGAAAGTAAAGAGTCCGGCCGGGCGTAGGGGCAGCCCTATCTTTCGAGCACGGCCAGCGTCTCGAGATGCGGCGTGTGGGGGAAGAGGTCGAACGGCGCGAGGGAGGAGATCCGGTATCCCGCGTCGAGGAGCGACCGGAGATCGCGGACGAGCGAGTCCGGATTGCAGGAGACGTAAACGAGAACGGGCGCGCCGGCGAGGACGGTTAGTTTGAGCGCCTTGCCGGTCAGCCCGACCCGGGGCGGGTCGACGATGACGACGTCCGCCGGTTCGCGGAGCGGCCCGCCGGCGAGGGCCTCGACCGTCCCGGGCACGAACTCGGCGTTTTCGATCCGGTTGACGAGGGCGTTCTCGACGGCCGCGGCGATGTTGGCGGGCGAGGAATCGACCCCCGTCACCCGGCCGACAGCCCCGGCGAGCGATAGCTCGATCGCGCCGCTGCCGCAGTAGAGCCCCAGGACGCGGCTCGCCGGGCCGAGCGGGGCCGCTTCGCGGATCCCGCGGTAGAGGAGCTCCGCAGCGGCCGTGTTGGTCTGGAAGAACGTCTGCGGGTAGATCCGGTACGTCAATCCGGAGAGGCGCTCTTCGATGAACGGGGCCCCGGCGACGGTCCGGAGGATCTCGTGCTCGATGGTATCGGCGCCGCGGTTGTTGACGACGTGGACGAAGCTCCTCATCTCCGGGGCGGCCGCCCGGAGACGCCCGGCGAGCGGGTCGAGATCGATCCCCGGGAGAGGCGTCGTCACGAGGAGGACCATGAGCTCACCTGTCCGCTTGGCTTCCCGGAGGACGAGGTGGCGGAGCTGGCCCTTGCAGGTCGCCGGCTCGAAGCCCTCGAGGCCGTGCGCCCGGGCGAACTCGAGCAGGACGGGGAAGACGCGCCCGACGACGGGGGAGAAGATCGGACACTCCTCGAGCGGCAGAGTCCGGCGGTAGGTCTGCCTTTTGCGGCCCGTGGCCTTTTCCCGGAGGCCGAGGGCGAGGGCGCCGTGCTTTTCCCCGAAGGCGAATTCCATCTTGTTCCGGTAGCCGTAGAGGTCGGGCGACGGCGTAACGGATTTGAGGGCGGAGGCCGCGTCGCCGAGCCCTCCGTCTTCGAAGATCCGCCTAAGGTGCCGCTCCTTGAGCTCGAGCTGGGTCGGGTAATCGAAGTGCTGGAAGAGGCAGCCGCCGCAGGCCCCGAAGTGGCGGCAGCGCGGTTCGGCCCGCCGCGGGGACGTCCGTTCGACGCGGATGATCTCGGCGACGCGGGCGGCGCCGCGATCGCCGACGATCTGGACCCGGACGGTTTCGCCGGGGACGGCGCCGGGGACGAGGACCTTGTGACCGTCCGCCGTCGCCGTTCCGGAGCTCCCGGGGAAGTCGACGCCTTCGATCTCCACGGCGAGATCCGGCGCGAGGATGCGGTCGAGCAGCCGGCGGACCTTGTCCACGGGGAATCCGACGACGTTGTCGTAGGAGCCCTTGAGCCGGGCGACGAACGAGTCGCCGATCTCCTGGACGGCGTAGGCGCCCGCCTTGTCGAGGAAGCTGCCCTGGTCGAGGTAAGCCTCGATCATCTCGTTCGTCAGCGTGCGGAAGGTCACGTAGGTCAGGTCGTATCCGGTGAGGAGGCGGTCGCCGGCCTTGCGGTAGAAGGCGAGTCCCGTGATGACGCGGTGCCGGTGCCCCGAGAGCGACCGGAGCATGTCCCGCGCGTCCTCCCGGTCGGCCGGTTTGCCGAGGATGCGCAGGCCCAGGGCGACGACGGTGTCCGCGCCGATGACGGCCGCGTCGGGGAAGGACTCGGCCCCGCGTCTGGCCTTCAGGACGGCGGCGGCGATCGCGAATTTCAGGGGATCTTTTTCGGCGATCGCGGTCTCGTCGACACCCGTCGGGAAGACGCGGAACTCCGGCGCGACCCGGGCCATGAGCTCCCGGCGCCGGGGTGAAGCCGAAGCGAGGACGATATCCATGCGGCCTATTGTACCCGAACGCGCCCCGGTCCGCTCGCCGGGCGGCCTCAGGCGGCGAAGAGCTTCGCGCCCCAGTCCGCTTCGACGGCATAGGCCATAGAGCGGGCGAAGACGTCGTAGCCGAACTCGGGGCAGACCGGGCCGTGCGCTCCCAGGATGGCCGCCGTGTTCGCGACGTCGAAAGTACGGACGTCCTGCATGTAGGGCCGGTAGGCCTCGAGATAGGAATCGTAGAGGGTCTCCAGAGCGTTCCTGGGCCGCGCCGCGAAGTCCTGCGGCCCGCACGCTTCGAGCCCCCCGATCCGGAAGAACCGCTTGGCGTAGGCGACGAGTTCCCCGATCCCGGAGGCCCGGGGGTTGACGATGTGATAAATGCCGCCGTCGAGGCTGCCCTCCAGGACGGCCATGAAAACCTTCACGCAATGGTCGATCGGGACCAGGTTGATGCCGCCCTCCCGGCCGGCCTCGATGCGGAGAGGCATGAAAACGGTCCCGTCCTCTTCCAGGCGGATGCCCAGCCCGGACGCCCTCTTTCCGCCGCGCTCCCGGATGTCGGCGAGATAGATGTCGCGAAGGAAGACGGCCGCCTTGACCGGGAAGTAGAGGGCGTTGAAGCGCAGGGTCCGGCCCGTCCGGGAATCGCCGGTGACGATGGACGGCCGGTAGACATTGAGCCGGATGCCCTCGCGCCGGCAGACGTCCCGGGCCAGGATCTCCCCGCGGGCCTTGGTCTCCTCGTAGACGTTCGTGAACGGGCCCGCCTCGATCCAGTCCTCGGGGCATCGCCCCGATCTCAGCCCCGCGGCGTAGGCCGTGCTGACATGGTGGAAGAAGACGCAGCCGGAGCCGACGGCGAAGTCGAGGACGCCGCGGAGGCCTTCGATGTTCGCCGCTTCGATCTCGGCCCGCTTGCGCTCGGCGAAAGCCGTGCTCGAAGCGCAGTGGACGATCTCGTCGAACCGGCCCGGCCCGCCGCGATCCACGGCCGCCGCCGCCCAGCCGGGATCCAATATGTCGCCTTCGATGACTTCGAGCCGCCGCCGCGGTCCCGCTTCGAGGCCGTGCCAATCGGCCAGGCGCGCGATCCGGTCGCGGGCCGGGAGCTTCTTCGTCGACCGGGCCAGGACCGTGACGCGATAGCCCTCCTTCAGCAGGGCAAACGCGATGTGACTGCCGAGAAAGCCCGTCGCTCCCGTGACCAGGATGCGGCTCGTCCGGTCCGCCCTCTTTTCCCGGAGCCGGCCGGATTCGATCCTCATGGCCTCCCTTCCGCCATCAGACGCGATAGAGGAAGTTCTCCTTCCGGGAACATCCCTGGGAAAAGACGTATTTCAGGGACAGGACGCCCGGGACACGGGCGGCGAGGGCGTCCAGCCAGGGATCGAGCTCGGGCATGGCCGCGCCGATCTTCGCCCGCTCGGCCGGATCCGTATGGTCGATGTAGTAATCGTACTCGAGGATGGCCCGCTTCCCGAGATCCATGGGCGTCAGGAAGCCGAAGTCGTGGTCGATGCCGTGGGCGCCGGCGATGCGGGCGAAGCCGTCCAGGATCTCGTGGAGGACGTCGAGCCGGTCCGGCGGGACGTAGACCAGGAACGCGAACATGTGCTTGCGCCGCGACATGCGCGCACTGACGATCCGGTGCATGTTGAGCCAGACCATGTCCGTCATCTCCGGGCGGGCATAGAGCTCCCTGTAGAAGGGGCGGAGGCCCTCCGGGACGCATTCGCTGACGGTCTCGGGCGAGGGCTGGAGGACGGCTTCGACGAGGGGGCGCATTTCCGGCCGGCAGAGCAGCTCGTAGGGCCGCTCGCTCCCTGCGTATTCCCGGACGAGGTCGAGCCAGCGCGGCTCGAGAAGCCGCGGCAACCCGAGCATCAGGAGGCGCAGCAGCGAAGAGTCGATGACGGCCGGGGCCATGGTCCGGATGGCGTCCCGGGCGTACCGGTCGGCGACCGCGAAGACCATGTAGTTCACACCGAGAGCGTCCGGGAGGGCCGTCTTGAGCCTGCGGGCCAGGCCCTCGTCCGGCGACAGGAACCCGGCGACGTAATGGGCGCCGAGGACGGCCACGGCCAGGCCGATCCTCCTCTGTCCCAGCTCGCGGGCGAAGCGGACAGCCTCGTCGAAGCCTTCGAACGGCACGAGAAGCCCCTCCTCGTCGTCCGTCGCGGGGTGGAGCTTGACGAAGGCCCGGGTGCAGATGCCGGGCGAGGGGACGACTCCGTGTTCGAAGGCGAAATGGTTCGGGCCCCGCTTGTCGTTGAGCCGGAAGACCCGGCCGTCCCGGCCGACGAACTCCATGTCGACGAAGTTGTCCGCGGCCGTGCCGTAGACGTTGGACCAGGTCGAGAACGTGCCCGTGCAGACGAGGTTGCCGCAGACCGTGGCCGCCGGTTCGGCGGCGTTGACGCGGAAGCCGCGCCGCCGCGCTTCCCGTTGGAGTTCGAACGACGTCACGCCCGCTTCGACGACGGCCGTCCAGTTGTCGGTGTCGAAATCGATCTGCCGCATCCGGTTCATGTCGAGGACGATGCCGTCCGTGAAGACGAAGCCGAAGACGCTGCCGCCGTTGCCCCGGATCGAGAAGGGCAGGCCGAGGGCGTTGGCCAGGCGGACGACCGCCGCGACCTCGTCGCGAGATCCCGGGAGGACGACAGAGCGCGGCATCTGCGGGCCGGCCAGCGGAAAGGGGTCGTCGGCATAGGTCCAGAGGACGGCCGGATCGTTCGACGCCCATTCCGGACCGACGATCTCCCGGAGCTTCCGCAGGGCCTCGTCCGCGAGCGGGCCGGAGGACCCCGCCGCCTTCGCGCCGGTATTCCGCGACGTAGTCCTTGAGCGCCCGCATGACGGCCGTCGGCCTCATGCCCGTGACGAAATGGCACTGGGGGTCGCAGATGCCGCAGAGCGTGCACGTGTCGGCGCTCTCCAGAAGCGCTTCCGTGACCGGGATCCGTCCTTCGGCGAGTCCCCGATAGAGGTCCATGCGTCCCTGGGGGTAAAAAGTGACGAAACCGCGCTCGGGGCCCGACGCGCAGAGCCCGTTCCCGAGATAGTCGATCTTGCACATGGCGTAATGCCGGCATTGGGCCGCCGTGGCCAGGATGTCAGCGTCGATCTGCGGCATGGACGACCTCCTGGGGCTTGCGCCCGGAATAGACGACGGCGATACCGAGGGAGAGGCGCCGGAAGGCGACGTCGACGAATCCGGCCCGGCCGAGACGGCGGGCGACGTCCTCGGGCGTTTCGAAGACCCGGATGGATTCGGCGAGATAGCGGAACGGTCCGTCCGTACCCGTGATGAGCCGCGCGCCCGGGACCATGATGCGGTCGGAATAGAACGCGTAGAGGGACCGCAGAGAGCGGCGCCGCGGCAGGGAGAACTCGAGGATGGACAGCCGTCCTCCGGGCTTGAGAACGCGGCGGATCTCGCCGAGGCCGCGGTCGGGGTCGACGAGGTTGCGCAGGCCGAAGCCGACCGTCGCCGCGTCGAACGAGGATCCGGAGAACGGCAGGAGCTCGGCGTCCCCCCGGACGAAGACGACGGGATCGCCCCGGCGGGTCCGGGCGGCCTTGGACCGTCCGGCTTCCATCATGGGCTGGTTGAAGTCGCAGACGGCGCCAGCCCGGACGGCCCGATGCCGCTTCCCGGCGAGGAGGGCCAGGTCGGCCGTCCCGCCGCAGACGTCGAGGAGCCTGTCGCCGGGCCCGAGCCGCAGACGCCGGACGGTCGCCCGCTTCCAGAGGAAGTGCAGACCGAGGCTGAGCACGGCGTCGGCCCGGTCGTAGGTCCCGGCGATCGGCGTGAATTGGTCGTGGACGAGCCGCTTCTTCTCCGCGGCGCCGACCGTCCTGTATCCGAAGGAGACCTTGTTCTCAGGCATCTTTGTACGCCGGCGCGGCGGCCCCCATGATACCAGATGGTGCAGGCAACTCCAAGGATGCCAAGCCCCGCCGTTGCTCTCGCCGGCCGATGGGCATAAAATAGCCGTTGAGCCACCGACATGAGCCGCTATGCCGTCGGGATCGATCTGGGCGGGACGAAGGTCGAAGCCTGCCTCGTCGACGAGACACGCGGGATACTGGTCCGCAAACGCCGGCCTTCCGAGCCCGGCCTCGGCCGGGAGCGCGTCGTCTCCAACATCCTGGAGCTCGTCGCGGAGACGGCCGGCGGTTCCCCGTACGAGGCCGTCGGCCTGGGCACGCCCGGCACCTACAGCGCCGCGACCGACATCATGTACGGCGCCCCCCACACGCCGCTTTACGAGAAGCCGGGACTCGTCAGCCTGCTCCGGTCCCGGCTCGCCGTTCCGCTCGTCGTCGAGAACGACGCCAACTGCCTCGCGCTCGCGGAGTTCTTCGCCCAGTGCCACGGGAGCTACACAACGGTCATGGCCGTCATCCTGGGCACGGGCATGGGCGCGGGGCTCATTCTCGGGAACCGGCTCCACCGCGGTCCCCACGGGAACGCCGGCGAGATCGGGCACACCTCGATCGCCATCGACGGGCGTCTTTGCGAATGCGGCCGCAGAGGCTGCGGCGAGGCCTACCTCTCCGGGCCGAGCCTCGGCCGCCGTTACGCCGAGCTGGCCGGCGCCCCCCTTCCTCCCGAAAAGATATTCGAGCGCTTCGAAGCGGGCGACCCTCTCGCCCGGCGCGTCTTCGAGGAGTCCGTCCGCATCATGGGCGAGCTCTTCGCCAACTGCGTCAACACCCTCGACCTCGAGGCCATCGTCCTCGGCGGCGGCGTCTCGAACATCCCGCTATGGTACGGCGAGGTCCCGCCGGTCATGAACAGGGCGCTCTTCGGCGTCCCCGGCCGGGAGATCCCCATCCTGAAAGCCGTCCTGGGGGATTCGGCCGGAGTCCTCGGCGCGGCCTATCTCGCCCTCCGCGAGATGCACCTCATGGAGTTCTAAGACCCTTCCCCTGCCCGAGCGAGAAAGGGCGGCGAGGAATAGCTGCCCTCGAAGATCCCCGTCAGAGCCTTTCTCATGATATCTCGCAGAAGCACGGCTCCGAGTCGCTACGCCGTGCTTCTGCCCGGTCGCTCCCCGGAGTCCGCTCCCGTTCCCCGGGGGGCCGGGGAGCTAGAGGCAGTTTCCGAGACGCCCTCGCGAGGGCCCTATTGATACTTCCCCATGATGTAATTCTCGAGGTTCTCGATCTTGACCTTCTGATCGGTGATGACGGCCTTGACGACGTCGCCGATGGAGATGATCCCCGCGAGCTTGCCCTCCTTGCACACGGGCAGGTGGCGGATGTGCTTGTCCGTCATCAGGGCCATGCACTCCTCGGCCGTCGTGTCGTCGTGGACCCCGTAGACCTCGCGGGTCATGATGTCCTTGACCGGGGTGTCCTGGGACTGGCGGCCCATGAGCATGATCTTCCGGGCGTAGTCGCGCTCGGACATGATGCCGACGATCTCGTCGTTCTCGAGGACGACCAGGGCCCCGAGCCCCTTCTTGGCCATGAGCTCGAGGGCCTCCAACACCTTGGCGTCCGGCCCGATCGTCCAGGCCGTGTGGCCTTTCTCGTCGAGGATGTCCTTAACGGTGATCATGGGCGTTTCTCCTTCGGATTTTCTGTTGGCCGGTTTCCCCTGCCGGCGTGGTCCCTATATAGCCGAGCCGCGGTCCGTTGTCAATCGAAATACCCGGTCAGGTCGTCCCGGTTGAGCCCCTGTTCGAGGGCGACCCGGGCCACCGCCCGGGCGACCGACTTGTGGAGGGCCTTGTCGAGGGGGTTGGGCACCATCTCCCCCGGCGGGGCGGCGGCGGCGATGGCGTCGGCCGCGGCCATCAGCATCTCCCGGGTGATGCGCGGGACGTCGGCGTCGACCGCGCCGCGGAAGATGCCCGGGAAGCCGAGGACGTTGTTGACCGTCCGCCCGTCGGCGGCGAAGGCCGCCCCCGCCGCGAGGGCCTGCTCCGGGTCGATCTCGGGGTTGGGATTGGACAGGGCCAGCACGATCTGGCCGCGGCGGACCGTCTCTTTCTTGATCAGGCCGGGGACGCCGGTCGTGGCGATGACGACGTCGCATTCGGCCATGATCCTCGCGAGGTCGGAGGGCCGGCCGCCGGCGTCCTTCAGCCGGGTCAGGGCGTCCGGCGCGATGTCGGCGCCGAAGACCGGGCGCTTGAAGCGGAACATCAGCATCTTGGCCAGGGCGAACCCGGCCGCGCCGAGGCCGATGACGCCGATGGAGCTCCCGGTGAGGTCGATGCCGGTCGCCTTGGCGGCGTTGAGGAGCGTGGCCGTGACGACGACGGCCGTCCCGTGCTGGTCGTCGTGCATGACGGGGATGTCGAGCCGGGCCTGGATGCGCTCTTCGATGGCGAAACAGCGGGGGGCCGAGATGTCCTCGAGCTGGATGGCGGCGAAGGTCGGGGCGATGTGGACGACCGTTTCGACGATCTCGTCGGGGTCCTTGGTGTCGAGGAGGATGGGCATGCCCGACAGGCCGGTCAGGGTCTCGAGCAGGCTGGCCTTGCCCTCCATGACGGGCATGGCCGCCTTGGGCCCGATGTCGCCGAGGCCGAGGACGGCGGTGCCGTCCGTGACGATGGCGACGAGGTGGCGGATGGAGGTGTAGCGCCGGGCCAAGGACGGATCGTCCCGGATCTTGAGGCTGACCTCCGCGACGCCCGGGGTGTAGACGAGCCGGAGCGTGCTCAGCGAGGAGATGTCGTAACGGCTGCGGATGGCGATCTTGCCGCCCTGGTGCATCTCCAGGACCTCGTCCCGGACCTCGATGAGCTGGGCCCCCTCCGTCGCCTTGACGGTGGCGATGAGCCGGTCGAGATGCCGGAGGTCGTCGGCGTAGACCGTGATGTCGCGGTCGACCGCCGAGCCGCCCATGTGGACGGTCCGGATCTCGCCGATGAGCCCGCCCGCCTCGCCGATGGCCGAGAGCAGCCGGCCGAGACTGCCGGGTTTCTGCTCCAGCCGGCAGCGGAAAGCCCTCTGGATCTTGCCGTCCCACCACATGTCGGGGCTCCTTTCCCTCCTCTAGTCGACGAGCAGGAAGGCGTAGCGGTTCATCTCCTGGCCGTAGGCGGACAGGACCTCGATGGGGTAACCGATCTTGCGCACCGTGCTGTAGACGTCCACGGCCAGGGCGTCGGGCGACGGCCGCGAGAGCTTGAGCTCCTTGCAGGCCGTCTCGGATCCCCGGACAGTCCGGGCAGTAATTGCAACTGTCCATGGGCAGCAGGAAAGCCTTGACGAAGCCGGCCTTGAACACCTCGCCTTCGAGCTTCAGGAGGCGCCAGGTTGATCTTGCGGCTCCAGGCGTGGCGGTCCTCGGGTTTCTCAAAGGCTTTCGCGAAATGGAAGACGACGGCCCGTTTGTACTCCCGGAAGAACCGCGCGCAGGCGTCGACCGGGGGCGCGTTCGGCGGGCAGGCGGCGTTCTTGCCGTACTCCGCGCAGCCGTAGAGGCATTTCATCCGGACCCATTCGGCGACGACGATCTCCCTGGGATCGAGCCAGCGGAAGTCCGTGAAGCCGTGCTCGACGAAAAAGCCTTCGAGGGCCTTCGGTCCCGGCCGTCCGGTCCGGGGCCTGCGGGCCGCGGTTTTGTCGGGGTTTCGCTTCGCTGGGGACATCGTTCGACCTCCTGGCCGGCCTCGGGAGCCGGTCCGGTCGGGTTATAACACCGACCTTCCGCGGCTGTCAACGCCTCGGGCCGGGTCTTCCGCCGCGGGACGTCCTCCGCTATAATCGGGCGCATGAGCGAGCAAACCGGCGCATCCCGTTTCGCGGTCGTCCTGGTCCGCCCGGACAGCCCCGAGAACATCGGTCTGGCCGCCCGGGGCATGGCCAACGCGGGCGTCGCCGACCTCCGGTTCGTCGGCGTCGACAGGCTCGAGCCGCCGGCCTGGCGGACGGCCATCCACGCGGAGGCGATCCTCGAAGGGGCCCGGTTCTTCGAATCTCTGGAAGAAGCGGTCGCGGACCTCCACCTGGTCCTGGGCTCGACCGCCCGGGTCCGTCACGACTTCCCCCTGGTCTCCCTCTCCGAAGCGGTCGGACGCGTCGGCGAGTATCCGGCCGGGACCCGGGTCGGGCTCGTCTTCGGCAACGAGAGGACGGGCCTGACCCAGGAGGAGCTCGGCCGGACCAACGTCCGCTTCCACATCCCCCAGGCGGCCCGCCAGCCGTCCTACAATCTCGGCGTCGCGGTGACCCTGACGCTCCATGCCCTCGTCTTCGGGGCCGGCGGGCTCCCGGCCGCGCGCCGGGAGCTGCTGCTCTCCCACGCCGAACAGGCCGAGGCCGGGCGCCGCTTCCGCGACATGCTCGACAGCTTCGGCTTCATGCACGACACCAACCGGGCCTTCATCACCGAAAAGATGCAGGACATCTTCTTCCGCATGGCCCTGACGGCCAAGGACCGGGACGTCATCCTGGCCATGTTCCGCAAGGCCCTCGAAGGCCCCCGGGAGCACCGGCCCCGGCGGACGACGGGCGAAAAGACGCACAAGGAGAAACCATGAACCCCCAGGAACTGAAGATCGTTTACGGAGACAACTACAGGATCGACGTCGCGTACAAGGCTTCACCGTCAAGACGGACCAGCCGGTCCGGGACGGCGGCGACGGCACGGCCCCTTCGCCGTTCGACCTTTTCCTCGTCTCGCTCGCGGCCTGCGCCGGCTACTACGCGCTGGCGTTCTGCAAGGAGCGCAAGATCCCGACCGAAGGCCTGGCCGTGACCATGACGACCGAGCGGGGAGAGGAGTCCAAGATGATCGACAAGATCTCGATCTTCGTCGATCCGCCGGCGGGATTTCCGGAGAAGTACCGCTTCGCGCTGTCCAAGGCCGTCGACCACTGCACGGTCAAGGCCCACATCCTGAGGGCCCCGCAATTCGAGGTCGTCATCCGGCCCTAGCGGGCGCGCGCGCACGGTCAGCTTCGTCTGCGGCAGCCAGAGATAGTAGAAGCCGGTCTTCGAGGCCCCGAGTACGCGATCTCGAGGGCTTTCGCGTCCGTGAACGGAACCTCGCCGGGCAGCCCGGCGTAAATGTTGCTTTTGGTCTTCGGGAAGTAGGTGTAGGAGACGATCTTGCGTTCCGGACCTTGGCCAGGGTCCGGGCCTTGCCGAAGGCGTCGTCGGAGTAGCCGATGGCGTCGATGAGACCGAGTTTGAGGGCCTGGGGGGCCGTGTAGACGCGGCCGTCGGCGATCTCCCGGAGCTTGCCGGCCGGGATCCGGTCTCCCCGGCCGCGGGCGACGACGGCCAGGAATCCCTCGTAGTACTCGTCGATGATGCCCTGGAAGACCTTCCGGTCCTCCTCCGTCATGTCGCGGAAGGGCGAGCCCGAGTCCTTGGACGGACCGGACTTGACCACGGTGACCTTGACCCCGACCTTGGACATCAATCCCTCGACGCTGGGGAAGACGGAGATGACGCCGATGCTGCCGGTCAGCGTCGACGGGTGGGCGACGATGGCGTCGCAGGCCGCGGCGATGTAGTAGCCGCCCGAGGCGGCGACGCTCATCATCAGTCCGACGACCGGCAGGCCCGTTCGCTCCTTGAAGCGGAGGACCTCGTGGTAGACGATGTCGCTCGCCGTGACCTCTCCGCCCGGCGTGTCGAGGCGCAGGACGACCGCCTTGACCAGCGGATCGCGGGAGGCCCGTTCGAGCCGCTCGAAGACCCGCGCGACGACGCTCTTCTCGCGGGTGAGGAAGCCCGTCTCGAGGGCCGAGGAGATCGTCCCGTCGACGTCGATCACCAGGATCTTCTCCCGGGCCGGGCTTCCGACGAGGACCACTTCCTGGAGCTTGTCTTCGCCGAGCAGGTCGATGCGGATCTGCGGCGAACAGGCCGCCAGGACGGCGAAGAGGACGGGCAGCAGAGCGATGGCTCTTCTCATGGGACCTCCTCCGGGATCAGGACGATTTTTTCTGGAAGCGCCGCGCGGCCCGGCGGGTCGGGGGGATGACCATCCGGATGGCCAACGGCAGGACCCGGAACTCGATGCGGTCCCGGTCGCCGAGGAACTCGCCGTTGAACTGGATGGGCAGGTCGTGGCCGCTGATGACGACCTTCTTGGCCTTGAAGTGCCGGAAACGGCGCTGGTAGAGGCCCAGGTAGATCAGCGGGAAGAAGAAGGCGTATTTGAGGGGCCCGATCTCGAACAGGGTGACGTCGATGTAGCCGTCGTCGACGATCGCCTGCGGGGCGATGTTCCAGCTGTAGCCGAAGTGGTTCGTCTTGGCGACGATGCAGTCGAAGAAATGCGACGTGATCGTCTTCTTCTCGAAAGGCCCCGACCGGTCGAAGCCGTCGGTGAGCTCGACCGTCTTCTCGCCCGCGGGCGTGTCGAAGAGCCGCCGCCCGGCCAGGACGTGGCCCCAGAGGCCGTGCGATCTTGCCCCGGAGCTTTTCTCCGGTCACCCGGGCCGTGGCGCCGATGCTGGCGAACGCGGCCACGCGTCCCTCGACTTCCATCAGGTCGATCGGCCGGGCCACTCCCTCGGCCAGGCGGTCGATGGCCCGGAGGGGGTTCTTGGGGATGTCGAACGATTTGCGGAAGGCGTTGCCGCTGCCGAAGGGGATGACCCCGAAAAGGACGTCGTTCTGCCGGCCGGCGTCGAAGATGCCCTGGAGCGTGTCGGCGATCGTCCCGTCGCCGCCCATGGCCACGATGACGTCCGCATCCTTGCAGGCGACGGCCACCTTTTCCAGGGTCGTCTGCATGTCGCCGAGCCCGTCGTAGATGTCTCCGGGGAGCTTTTTCTGGAGGTAAGCCCGGAGGAGCTTCCGCCGCGTCCATCTGGAATTGGCCGCCCGGGGGTTGATCAGCGTGGCGGTCCTGAGGTCCTTGATCTTTTTCGCCATTTCTGTTTTGGTCCCTGCGCCGCGCCGGCCCTCTTATTGTATAAGGGGAGGGACGGGCTGTCAAAACCCGGCCGCCGTTATTGAATGCGCCCGTCCGTTCGGCTAGAATGACCCGGGTGAACGCCATGGGACCTCTCGAGCGAATCGTAACCGTCCGGGACCGGCGCTTCCTCCTGCGCGTCGAGACCTCGGAGGAGCCCGAGGATTACCGGAAGTACGAAGACCTGCGCGAGGAGATCTGGCGTTTCGCCGAAGACCATATGTCGAGTGCCCGCAACATGATGTGCGAGAACGTCATCCACGAGGGCGCCAGCCTCTTCATCGGCGCCTTCGCCGAGGCCCCCGGAGGCGGTTTCGCCGTCGACGCGTCGGGCTTGGTCGGGTTCTGTTACGGTTTCGTCGGCGTCGCCGACAAGGAGATCGGCTTCCGCGACGTCGCCAACCTCCGCTTCTACTCCCAATTCGCCGGGGTCCGCAAGCCGTTCCAGAGCTACGGTCTGGGCATCCTCCTCAAGGAGTTCCAGCGGGAGACGGTCCTCGGTCTCATGGGCGTCTCGACCATCATCTGCACCTACGATCCCCTGACCGGGGTCAACGCCAACCGCAACGTCCATCACTTCGGCATGGAAGTCCTGGAATACCGCATGGACAAGTACGGCGAGTACGGTGGCCTGCTCAACCGGGCCGATGTCCCCACGGACCGCTTCCTGATGTCCTGGGACCTCCGGAAGACGGGCGGCCGGCCGGCCCGGGACCCCGAGGCCTTTCGGAACGCCCCGCAGACGGTCCGGGCCGGGACACGGCGAGTCGCCGGGAAGGGCGGGGAGCTCGAGGTCGAGGTCGTGGACGGGATCGACCCGGGGGCCGCGGGGGAGGTCCTGCTCGTCCGCATCCCGCTCGATTTCTACCGGATGCTCCAGGAAACGGATGTGGAAACGGCTGATGTCCGGCGCATCCCCGTCGACTGGCGGCTGGCCACGCGGGAGGTTCTCCGGGCTCTCTTCGGCCGGGGCTACCGGGTCGTCGATTTCCTAAAGGCCGCTCCGGGCGCGCCCGCCAACCACTACGTTCTCTCACGGACCGCTTCCCCGGCCCGATGAGCGTACCGCCCGCGGGCCGTCCGCGTCGATCCCGTCGGCGCCCTCCGCCCCGATGGACCGTTGGGATTTGCTATAATAGGCGACTTGTGAAGGCCGTCAACGCCTCGATTCCGGAGAGAACATGAAGAAACCGATGATCGAGATCGCCGTTCCCGCCCTGCTCGCCCTCGTCCTCGCTTCCTGCACCGCGGCCCAAACGCCGCCGACCGTCGCCGCGAAGGCCCGGGAGCTCCACAGGAAGATCCTGACCGTCGACACCCACTGCGACACGGCCTTCAGCCTGCTCCGGAAGGACTGGAAGATCGGCGAGCGCCACGACCCGGCGCTGCGCGCCTCCGGCAAGATCGACCTGCCCCGGATGAAGGAAGGCGGTCTCGACGCCGAGTTCTTCGCCGCGTTCGTCGGCCAGGGGCCCCGGACCCCCGAGGGCTACGCCAAAGCCAAGGACGGAGCGCTCAAGGCCGTCGCGGCCGTCCGGCAAATGACGGAAACGTACGCCACGATGATCGGACTGGCCGTCGACCCGGCCGGCGCCCGGCGTCTCAAGAAGGAGGGCCGGCTCACGGCCTTCATCGGCCTGGAGAACGGCTACCCCATCGGCCGGGACCTTTCGCTCGTCGGGACCTTCTACGACCTGGGCGTCCGCTACATCACTCTCTGCCATTCCGCCGACAACGATATCTGCGACTCCTCGACCGACCGCCGCAATCCCGAGGACAAGGGACTGAGCGATTTCGGGCGCGAGGTCGTGGCCGAATGCAACCGCCTGGGCATGCTCGTCGACGTCTCCCACGCCTCGGACAAGTCGTTCTTCGACGTCCTGGCCGCGAGCAAGGCCCCCGTCTTCGCGTCCCATTCGAGCGCGCGGGCCGTCTGCGACAATCCGCGCAACCTCACCGACGACCAGCTCCGGGCCCTGGCCGCGAAGGGCGGCGTCATCCAGATCTGTTTCCTCGGCGCCTACGTCAAGACGCCGGCCGTCATCCCCGAACGGGAGCAGGCCATCAAGGAGATGGAGGCCAAGTACGGCAGCCTGCGCGATCTCCGCGACGAATCGCTCCGGGAGAAGGCCATGGCCGAGCGGGACGCGATCAACCAGAAGTACCCCCAGGCCCGGGCGACCGTCCAGGACCTCGTCGACCATATCGACCACGTCCGAAAGGTCGTCGGCATCGACTATGTCGGCATCGGCACCGACTTCGACGGCGGCGGCGGGGTCGTCGGCTGCGACGACGTCAGCGGCATGATCCACGTCACCGAGGAGCTCATCCGCCGCGGCTACACCGACCGGGAGATCGAGAAGATCTGGGGCGGCAACTTCTTCCGCGTTTTCGAGAAGGCCATGGCAGTGGCCGGAAAATAGTGTAAAGCAAATTTACGCACCCCGTTGCCGCCCGACTGTAATTCGTTTTAATGGTTGATGTTATGCCTTGTCCCGTGTGGCATGAACCTTGCTCTTTGCCTGGTACGGACGCGGAAGTGCATTTTGGGCCCTTTTCCGTTATGATGAGAGAAAATCGATGACCACCTCCCGCCGCGAGCGCCGCCTTCTCCTCCCGCTCCTCGTCCTGCTCGCCGGCTTCGGAGACATCGCCTCTCCGGCCCTGACCCCCGGGCAGAGCGCGGCCGTCCCGCGCTACAACGGGACCTTCCGCATCAAGGGCAACTGGCTGCCCTTCAACCAGGTCTTCGATCCCGCCCGGCCGTCCCACTACTTCATCACCGAGCAACTCTTCGACGGCCTGGTCAGGTTCGACGCCCATTACAATCCCGTGCCCGCCCTGGCCGAATACTGGAAGATCTCGGACGGCGGCTCGCGGATCATCTTCAAGCTCCGCAAGGGCGTCCTCTTCCACAACGGCCGCGAGCTCACGGCCGAGGACGTCAAGTATTCCCTCGAAAGGCTGGTCCAGAACCGGCCGGACAACACCTTCTACCAGAATTTCACCCGCAAGGTCACCGGGGCCGAAGCGTACTGGCAGGGCCAGGCCGACGAGGTCTCGGGGTTCCGCGTCGTCGATCCGGGCACGTTCGAGATCCTCTGGACCCGCCCCTTCGGCTCGGTCGGTCTCTACCTCCTGGGGATGCACTACTGCAAGATCCTGCCCAAGGATCTTCTCGAAAGCCAGGGCCGGAACTTCTTCCACAAGCCTGTGGGGACGGGGCCGTTCAAGTTCGACGAGTGGATCCGCAGCCCGCGCCTGGAGATCCTGGGCGTCCGGCTCGAGCGGAACGCCGCCTATTACGGAGATCGCAAGCCCTACATTTCGGCCATCGAGTACAGCCCCCACTTCACAGACGACCAGTTTGAAGAGGGCAGCGTGCACCTGGTCACGGTGACCTCGGAGCGCCTGCTGCGCCGGCGTTATCCCGTCCTGGAGAGCGACACGCTGAGGACCTATTTCCTGGCCCTGAGCTGCGACATCCCCCCCCTCGACAGGCCGGAGGTCCGCAAGGCTCTCGCCCTCGGGCTCGACAAGGCCAGCCTGGCCGGGGCCTACGATACGCTCTCGAACGTCCATCTCCCCCTGGAGAACTTCATTTCGCCCCTCCTGCCCGGGTTTTTCCCGCGGGCCGGCGGACCGGCCGCCGATCCCGCGGCGGCCAAGCTCCTCCTCGACCGGCTCCTGGCCGGGAGCGGCCCCGAGGGGCTCACCCTCGAGCTCGTCTTCGCGACGCCGCGGACCGATGCCACGGCGCGCTTCGCCCGCGAGCTCGAACGCCAGCTCGCGGCGCTGGGGATCGGCCTCGGCGTCAAGTACCTGCGGAAACCCGAGGACGTCCTCGGGATCCACACACCCTACCTGAGCTTCCTCGACTACAGCATGGATTTCCCCGATCCCGAGAACATCGTCGTCCCCCTGTTCCACTCCCGGTCCGCCGTCAACGGGCACAACTCCCGCTACGCCAACGCCCGGCTCGACGCTCTCCTCGAGCTGTGCGAGGTCGAGCCGAGCTGGGAGAAGCGGGCCGACCTCTTCCGGAAAGCCGAGCAGCTCCTGTTCCAGGAGACGCCGGCCATCCCCCTCTTCTCGGAACGCGTGCGCATCGCCCTCCGGCCCGAGGTCCGGGGCGTGAAGGTCCCGGCCATGGGTTTCATCTCTCTCGACGTCAAAGCCATCTGGCTGGAGGATTGAGAAGGACACGGTGAAGCTCAAGATCACGATCTATACGCGCCTCGTCTTCTGGATCACCCTGCTCGTCCTCCTGCTCTTCGGGGCCGTCCTCTTCGTCATCCAGATGCGCGAGGCCGCGATCCTCCGGGACGCGACCCAGGCGCGGGCGCTGCTCCAGGCCCGCTACGTCGCCGACGCCAACCTGCAGTCCCTCGTCCGGCAGGACTGGGACGCGGTCCAGGTATACGTCGATGCCCACATCGCCGGGGACCTGGCCTACATCGTCGTCTACGATCGCTCGAACGAACCGCGGGCGGCGAACGAGGCCATCCGTGCCCACGGCGACGTCCTGGCGACGACCCTTCTCGCCGAGGACGCGGCGGAGGGCGAGAGCGCTTCCGAGGAGAAGAGACTCCAGCTCAGTGGGGCGCCCGTCCGGATCCTCGAGATCGAGGTGCCCGCCTTCGCCCAGGGGGGCAGCCGCTGGGGCTCGGTCAAGATCGGGCTGTCCCTCGAGCCCATGTACGACCGCCTGCGGGAGATCCAGAAGGTCCTTCTGCTCATCGGCGGCGCCGGGTTCGTCCTGGGCATCCTCGGCGCGGCGATCCTGGCCCGCCGCATCACCCGGCCTCTCCACCGCCTCGTCGAGGCCACGGTCCGCATCGCCAAGGGGGACTTCAGCCATACGATCGCCCTGCCTTCGGGCCAGGACGAGGTCGGCGAGCTGGCCCGGAGCTTCAACGGGATGACGGCCCAGCTCCTCCGCGCCCGGGAGCAGACGGAGGAGGCCAACCGGAAGCTCGTCCAGCACGAGAAGCTGGCATCCATCGGGCGCATGGCCGCCACGATCGCCCACGAGATCCGCAATCCCCTGACCTCGGTCAAGCTGAACATCCAGAAGATCGCCGAGGAGGAGGGCTTCGCGGAGACGGTCAAGCCCCACCTCGACCTGTCGCTCGAGGGCATCGACCAGATCGAGCGCTTCATCAAGGAGCTGCTCAACTTCACCCGCGTCCAGGAGCTCAGCCAGGAGAGGTGGCAGATCGACCAGATCGTCGACGAATCGCTCAAGGTGGTCCGGGACGTCCTGGCCCAGAAGAAGATCGTCGTCGAAAAGGCCTGCGCGGAGGGCCTGCCCGCCGTTCTGGCCGACGCCGACAAGCTGCGCCAGGTCTTCCTCAACGTCCTCCGCAACGCCCACGAAGCCCTGGGGCCGGGCGGGAAGATCGGCGTCTCCTGCGACGCGGTCGAGGAGGGGGGCGGACGATGGTCCGGGTCCGCATCACCGACAACGGACCGGGTATCGTGGAGAAGGACCGCCCGAACATCTTCGAACCGTTCTTCACGACCAAGCCCTCCGGCTTCGGGCTCGGCCTGGCCAACGCCCGCAAGATCGTCGAACAGCACAACGGGACGATCGCCATCGGCAAGAAGCGGGGGCGGGGGAGCGCGTTCGTCATACTCATCCCGGCCGAGGAGGCGTCATGAGATCCATCCTGATCGTCGAGGACGATCCGCTCGTCCGCAAGACGCTGGCGTCCCAGCTGGCCAAGAAGGGCTTCGAGGTCACCGTCGCCGAGACGGGCGAGGACGGCGTCCGGATGTACGCCGAGAGCGCGACCGACATCGTCCTCCTCGACGTCCGCCTGCCCGACATCGACGGGCTGGAGGTGCTGCGGCGGATCCGGGAACGGAGCCGGCGGGCGGTCATCCTGGTGATGACCGCCTTCGACGACATGAAGACGACCGTCGAGGCGATCAAGCTCGGGGCCTTCGAGTACCTGGTGAAGCCTCTCGATACGGCCGAGCTCGATCTGGCCATCGACAAGGCCTTCCAGGTCCGGGCGCCTCGAGGAGAAGGTCAGCTACCTCGTCGAGGAGAAGCAGAAGGAATACACCATCGACAACATCATCGGCCGCTCGGCCGGGATGCGCAGCGTCTTCAAGCTCATCGGCTCCGTGGCCAACACCCGGGCCAACATCCTCATCCAGGGCGAGAGCGGCACCGGCAAGGAGCTCGTGGCCAAGGCCATCCACTACAACAGCCCGTTCCGGGACGAGCCCTTCATCGTCATCAACTGCTCGGCCATCCAGGACACCCTGCTCGAATCGGAGCTCTTCGGCCACGTCAAGGGCGCCTTCACCGACGCGGTCAGCGAGACGAAGGGCAAGTTCGAGATCGCCGGCAAGGGCACGCTGTTCCTGGACGAGGTCGGCGACGTCTCGCCCAACCTCCAGAGCAAGCTCCTGCGGGTCATCGAGTCGCGGGATTTCATGAAGGTCGGCGGGGAGAAGGTGCTCAAGACCGAGGCGCGGATCATCGCCGCGACCAACCAGAACCTCAAGGCCCTGATCGACAAGGGCCGGTTCCGGGAGGACCTCTTCTACCGCCTCAAGGTCGTCGAGATCCGTCCTGCCGGCCCTGCGGGAACGCCGCGAGGACATCCCCGACCTGGTGGCCTACCTGCTGGAGAAGATCAACCGGGAACTGCGCCGCAACGTCCGCAAGGTGCCCCCCGAGGTGATGAAGGTCCTCGTCGACATGCCCTGGCGCGGCAACGTCCGGGAGCTCGAGAACGCCCTGACCCGGGCCGTCATCCTGGCCAAGGGGGACGTCCTGCTCAAGGAGAATCTTCCCCTCGAACCGGACGAGCGGCGGACCTTCTCCGACGAGCTCGTGCCGCTCGAAGAGGTCGAAAAGAAGTACATCCAGCACGTCCTCACCGCGGTCCGGGGGAGCAAGACCCGGGCCAGCCAGGTCCTCCAGATCAGCCGTCCCACCCTGGACAAGAAGATCAAGGAGTACGGCCTCGAGCTGGGGGAGACGGTCTGAGGCCGGCGCCCCGGCCGGCCGGCTGTAAAAGAACTTGTCCCCCGGGCCGGCGTGTTCCCAGGGCGGCGCTGCTTTTACCCCTGTTGGAGGCCGCCGCGGACTTGGCACGAAAGGTGCATTTTAAGGGGGTGACCGAAACATAAGAGGATCAACATGACAACGAAAAAGATCGCCCTTGTCGACGACGACGAAACGGTCCGCAAGACCTTCGCCCTGCTCCTCGGCAAGAAATACAGGGTCGAGACCTTCAAGGACCCGAAACAGGCCCTGGCCAAGATCAACGGGTCGCAACCCGACCTCCTGATCGCCGATTTCAAGCTGCCCCAATTCAGCGGCGTCGAGCTCATCAGGAAGCTCCGGGAGAAGGGGTACGTAGGGGAGGCCATGCTCATCACCGCCCATCCGGACGACGTCCGGCTCGCCGACATGGGCCGGTTCAACATCAGCCATTTCTTCGTCAAGCCGCTCGACCTCGACGTCCTCAACGCGTCGATCGACCGCGTCCTCCAGCCGAAAGACCCCCTGCCGCCGCCCGCTTGAAAAGGGGTCAAACCTAAACAAATTAACTTTTCGCCCTGGCATGCGACGGCGCGTTCCGAGGCCTTGGAGAAAAAGTGAATTTGTTTAGGTTTGACCCCTTCCTCGGCTTGCGTTTATAATCGCGGCGCAAGTCATCTCAGGAGGTTTCCTCATGCATGATCCCTCGGGTCTCTCGCGCCGGGATTTCACCAGGTATCTTCTGGCCGGTTCGGCCGTCTCCCTGGCCGCCCTGGACAAGGTCCACGCGGGCATCTACCAGAAGGTCACCGAGCTCAACCAGAAATTCCTCGAGGACGAGGCGCCCGACGGCGTCTACTGGGAGGAGATCCGCAAGCTCTACGATTTCGAGGACCGTTTCATCATGATGAACAACGGCACCCTGGGCCCGATGCCCAGGCCCGTCTTCAACACCCTCACCCGCTATTTCCAAGTCCAGGCGAGCAATCCCTACGACGGCTACAATTACCTGCCGGCCATCCGGGAGTCCGTCCGGACGAAGCTCGCCGCCTTCGTCAACGCCTCGCCCGACGAGGTGGCCATCACCAGCAACACCACCGAGGGCCTCAACTTCGTCATCAACGGCCTGGACCTCGAGAAAGGCGACGAGGTCCTGATGTCAAACTTGGAGCACCCCGGGCACGTCGGTCCCTGGAAGCTCAAGGAGAAGCGGGCCGGGATCAGGATCCAAGAGGTCCCCCTCAGCCCGACGGCCCGGTCGGTCGACGAGATCGTCGGAGCCTTCGCCGCCGCGATCACGCCCCGGACGCGCGTCATCAGCATCAGCCACACCGTCTTCATCACCGGGCTGATCATGCCGCTCAAGGAGCTCAGCCGGCTCGCCCACGACAAGGGGCTCCTCATCCTGGCCGACAGCGCCCACGGCATCGGCATGCTCGATCTCGACATGAAGGCCCTCGGCATCGATTTCTTCGCTTCGAGCCCCTACAAGTGGCTCGGCGCGCCGACCGGGGTGGGCCTTCTCTACGTCCGGAAAGAGGCGATCGACAAGGTCCACCCGACCGTCGTCTCCACGGGCTGGGAGGACAATGCCAAGGCCTCCAAGCTCGACCCGTCCGGGCAGCGGTCCGACGCGCTGCTCTATGCCCTCGACGAGGCCCTCAACTTCAACAACCGGATCGGAAAGACCCGCATCGAACGTCGCATAAAGGTCCTCGCCGCCCGGCTCAAACAGGAGCTGGCCAAGGTCCCGGGCGTCAAGGTCCACACGCCACTCGACCCCTACCTCAGCGCCGGGTTGACGGCCTTCTCGATGGGCGGGTCCCACGAGGCCAGGCTCGTCGACTACCTCCGGGAGAAGTACAACCTGGTCGTCCGCACGACCGGCAATCCGAAGGCCGGGACTTTCGGCATCCGGGTCTCGACGCCCATCTACATCTCGACCAAGGAGGTCGACATGGTCGTCGAGGGGGCCCGGACGCTTCTCGGGCACAAGGCCTGAGCGACAAGAAAATTTACGTTTTCCGGCCGTTTTTCGGGTCCCTTCAGGCAGGAGATCTGGCATAAAAATTGCAGCCTAGTTCCTGCGTGAAACGATCCGAGACCGGCAACCAACCAAGCGTTCCCGATACCCTTCCATAACCCTCCTTCTTTGTTCCGGAGCGAGGGGTGCCGCGGGGGCACCCCTCACTCTCTTTTTTCGCCCGATCCCGGCCTTTTCGGCCCCGCCTTCCCTCCGTTGACTCCCCTCCGGCACTGGTGTAGCATGAGGCGGAAAAAACACGAGGAGAGCCGCCATGCCCAGCCCTGCGAAGAACCCCCATCTGCCTTTCGGCGACCAGCGCACCGCGCCCTGGTACGGCAAGGACATCATCTCGGTCAAGCAGTTCAGCCGCTCCGACCTGGAGTACGTCTTCGGCGTGGCCCACGAAATGAGGGTCATGGTCGAGCGGGTCGGCACGTTCGACCTGCTCAAAGGCAAGATCCTGGCCTCGATCTTCTACGAGCCCTCGACCCGGACGTCCTCCTCGTTCATCGCGGCCATGGAGCGGCTCGGCGGCAACGTCATCAACATCAACGAGGTCCGCTACTCGTCGGTGGCCAAGGGCGAGAGCCTGCCCGACACCATCCGCACCCTCGAGTGCTACGCCGACGTCATCGTCATCCGCCATCCCGAGCTCGGCTCGGCGGCCAAGGCGGCCGAGGCCGCCCACAAGCCGGTCATCAACGCCGGCGACGGCGTCGGCGAGCACCCCACCCAGGCCCTGCTCGACGCGTTCACCATCCACGAGGAACTGGGCCGGATGGACGACCTGACGGTGACCATGCTCGGCGACCTCAAATACGGGCGCACGGTGCATTCCCTGTCCCGCCTGCTCTCTCTCTACAACGCCAAGCTCCACTACGTCTCGCCCGACATCCTGCGCATGCCCCCCGAGATCATCGCCGAGCTCGAGGCCAAGGGGATGCGCCAGACGGAGTGCCCGACGCTCGACGAGCCCCTGCCCGGAGACCGACGTGCTCTACGTCACCCGCGTCCAGCGGGAACGATTCGAGAGCGAAGAGGTCTACGATTCGGTCAAGGGCGCCTTCGTCGTCGACAAGCGCGTCATGGCCGGCGCGAAGGACAAGATGATCGTCATGCACCCGCTGCCCCGGGTCACCGAGATCAGCACGGATTTCGACGACGATCCGCGGGCCGCCTACTTCCGGCAGATGGAGTACGGCCTCTACGTCCGGATGGCCCTCCTGGCCATGGTGCTGGGGAAAGCCTGATGAGACCCGCACGTCTGCGTTTCGCCCTCGCCGCCGCCCTCCTGGCCGCGCTCGCCGGGACCGTGCTCCTGGCCCAGCGGACCGGCTACGGCCCCGACGAGTTCCCTCAACGGCGCGCCGCGCTCATGGACCGGATCGAGGGCGGGGCCGTCATCCTCTTCGGCGACGCCGCGGCGCCCCCCGGGTCCCACTTCCGCCAGGACAACGACCTCTTCTATCTCACGGGCTGCGACGACCTCGGCGCCATCCTTGTCCTCGTGCCGCCGACCAAGGGCGCCTACCTTTTCCTGCCTCAGCTGACGGCCCGGGAGAAGCAGTACGACGGGCCCAACCTCCTCGACGACCCCGAGGCCAAAGCCAAGGGCGGCTACACGGACGTCTACCCCTCGAGCTATCTCGACGAGTTCCTGTCCCGCTGGTCGGCCCGGCCCGGCGGCGTGTTCCACCTGCGGCTCTCGCAGAGGGACAGCCTTGACGAGGCCCGCTCCGAGACCGGCCTGATGGAAGGGCGCCGCGCCCGCAGCCATTACTACGACCAGCTCTCGGCCGACCGCTACCGCATCGTCAAGCTGCGGGAGCGCTATCCCCAGATGGAATTCCGCGATGTCACCCCGGCCATCGACGCCCTGCGGGCGGTCAAGACGGCCGGCGAGATCGAGATCCTCCGGCGGAACGGCAGGCTCTCGGCCGAAGGCGTCCGCCAGGCCATGCTGGCGACCCGCCCCGGCGTCTTCGAATACGAGCTCGAGGCCGCGGCCATGGCCGTCGTCCTCAAGGGCGGGGCCCGGGGCGCCGCTTACGCGCCCATCGTCGGCTCGGGGCCCAATTCCTGCATCCTCCACTACGACCAGAACACCCGCCGCGTCGGGCCGGGCGAGGTCGTCCTGATGGACTTCGGCGCCGAGCTCGACCATCTGGCCATGGACATCACCCGGACCTGGCCGGTGTCGGGCCGTTTCACGCCCGAGCAGAGGGAGGCTCTACCGGGTCGCCCTCGAGGTCCAGAAGGCCTGCATCGAGGCTTACAAGCCCGGCGCCACGCCCAAGGACGTCCGCGACCACGTCGCCGCGGCGATGAAGGCCAAGGGCAT
Source organism: uncultured bacterium (assembly GCA_963743755.1). Taxonomy (GTDB): domain Bacteria; phylum Acidobacteriota; class Aminicenantia; order Aminicenantales; family Saccharicenantaceae; genus RBG-16-66-30. The sequence continues at coordinate 272,007 of CAVUQU010000004.1, read as the reverse complement.
CGACCCCCGCGGGCTCGAGGGCGGCTTCGGCCACGGCGTCGGACTGTGCGTCCACGACGTCCCTCTCGGCGGCGTCCTCAAGGAAGGCATGGTCTTCGCCATCGAGCCGGGCCTCTACTATCCCGAAAAGGGGTTCGGCATCCGGATCGAGGACACCGTTCTCATCACCGCGACCGGGTGCGAGGTCCTGACCAAGGACGTGCCCAAGGAGATCGAGGAGATCGAGAAGCTCCTGGCCGGCCGGGGCCGCTGACCGGAGGCGGTCCCTTCGCCCATGGAACCGCTCGACCTCCTCGGCCGGATCGAAAAGGGCCTGGCCGCGGCTCTCCCCGGAGTCGCGACGCAGTTGGCCATGGCCCCCGAGCCGCGCCAGGGCCACAAGGCTTACTTCGAGGTCGAAGCCACCAGCCGCAAGGCCGGCGTCCTCATCCTCCTCTATGTCAAGGACGGGCGCCTCTCGCTCCTCCTGACCCGGCGCACGGAGCGCGTCCTGCACCACCGCGGCCAGATCTCCCTTCCCGGCGGGGAGCAGCACCCCGGCGAGTCCGTCGAGGCCACGGCCCTCCGGGAGACCGCGGAGGAGCTGGGGCCGGACCTCGGTGCGGTCCGGATCCTGGGCCGGCTGACGCCCCTCTACATCCCGCCGAGCAACTATTGCATCTACCCGACGGTCGCCTTCGTGCCCGGGACGCTCGCGTTCCGGCTCCAGCCCGAGGAGGTGGACGAGCTCATCGAGGTCCCCGTCGACCGCCTGGCCGACCCCGCCGCGGTCCGGAGGGAGGTCTGGCGCTACGGCGGCCGGGACGTCGAGGTCCCGTTCTACGAGTTCGAGGGGCACAAGATCTGGGGGGCGACGGCCATGGTGCTGGCCGAATTCCTGGCCCTGTTGTGATAGAATACCCCCGATATCCGAACGAGGACCGGCCATGAACAAGCGCAAGCGCATCCTGAGCGGCATCCAGCCGAGCGGCACCATCCACATCGGCAACTACTTCGGGGCCGTCGAGAATTGGGTCCGGCTGACGGACGATTACGACTGCTTCTTCGCCATCGTCGACCTCCACGCCATCACCGTCGACTACGAGGCGGCCCGGCTGCCCCAGAGGATCTGGGACGCCGCCCTCGACAACATGGCCGCGGGACTCGACCCGGCCAAGTGCACCATCTTCGTCCAGAGCCACGTCCCCGAGCACACCGAGCTCTGCTGGCTCCTCACCTGCGTCACCCCGCTCGGCGAGCTCAGCCGGATGACCCAGTTCAAGGAGAAGTCGGAGCGGGAGCGGGAAAACGTCACAGCCGGCCTGCTCAACTACCCCATCCTCATGGCCGCCGACATCCTCCTCTATAAGGCCGACGCCGTGCCCGTGGGGGAGGACCAGATCCAGCACCTCGAATTCACCCGCGAGGTCGCCCGCCGCTTCAACGGCCGGTTCGGCGCCTATTTCCCGGAGCCGGGGGTCCTCATCGGCCGCGGCGCCCGGGTCATGGGGCTCGACGGCGCGTCCAAGATGAGCAAGTCCCTGGACAACTTCATCGGCATCGGCGAGGAACCGGGCGCGATCTGGGAGAAGCTCCGGCCGGCCAAGACCGACGAGGCCCGCAAGCGCCGGAGCGACCCGGGCGATCCGGCCCGCTGCAACATCTTCAGCTACCACAAGCTGGTCACGCCCGAAGAGGAGATCAAGGAGATCGTCGCCGGCTGCACCGGGGCGACCATCGGCTGCATCGACTGCAAGAAGATCTTCCACCGGAACCTGATGAAGGTCCTCGATCCCATCCGCGAGCGCCGGCAGGCCCTGGCCCGCGATCCCGAGCGCGTCCGGGAGGTCCTGCGGCAGGGGGCCGGGCGGGCCCGTTCGGTCGCCCGCGAGACCCTCGACGGGGCCAAGAAGCTCATGGGCCTCCTCGTAGGGGGCCGTCCCGTTTCGTCAGCCGTCCTGATGATCTGTCACGAAACGGGGAACCTTTTCGCTTCCTCCTTCGTCTTCTCCATGAGCGTCGATTTTCAGGAGGTTTCCGTGTCAAAAGTCAAAATCCTCGTCTTTGCTGTGCCTGACCATCCTTCTTCTGGCCGTCTCCTGTACGTTCGCCATGGCGGACTACAAGGAGGATTTCGCCAAGACCCTGCCCCTCAAGGCCGGCGACCGGTTCTCCCTCGACAACGTCAACGGCGATGTCGCCGTGACGACGTGGCGGGAGGACAAGGTCGAGATCAAGGCCGTCAAGACCGCCCGCCGGAGCGAGGCGGACCTGGACAAGGTCGAGATCCGCGTCGAGGAATCCTCCGGAGCGGTCTCGGTCAAGGCCATCTGGCCCAAGTTCCCGCGCCGGGCCAACGTCCGCGTCGACTTCGAGATCAGGGTTCCCGAGGGTGTCGTCCTCGACGAGGTCGAGACCACCAACGGGGGGATCGACGTCACCGGCCGCTTCGTCCGGGCCGATCTGGGCTCGACGAACGGCACCATCACCGTCGAGGGCGGCTCGGGCGAGCTCGAAGCCTCGACCACGAACGGGGACGTCCGGATCCGCCGGTTCGACGGCCGGATCGCGGCGGACACGACCAACGGCAACATCCGGATCGAGGACGTGGTGTTCAAGGACGGGCTCGAGGCCGATACGACGAACGGTTCCATCACGCTCGTCCTCGTTTCCCCCGAGACCATCAACGCCGATCTCGACGCCAGCACCACCAACGGCCACATCACCGTGGATTTCCCGGTGACGCTCAAGGCCCTGCGTCAGTCGAAGCGCCACGTCGAGGCCAAGATCGGCCAGGGCGGACCGCTGATCGAGCTCCACACCACCAACGGCTCGATCTCCCTGACGAAATAAGCGCCTGTAACGTAGCGACGGCTTCGGACGGGGACCGGTCATCCGATCCCCGTTCCCTTTTTCATGGAGCTGGCCTAAGATAGGCGCGAACGGACATGGGGAAGCTCTCCGAAACGCCTTTCACCCGTCAGGTCAAGGCCATCCTTCGCCGGATCCCCCGCGGCCGGGTGGCGACCTACGGTCAGATCGCCGCTCTGGCCGGGCGCGATCGGGCCGCCCGCGGCATCGCCTGGATCCTCCATTCATCGTCCAATGCGGCCGGCCTGCCCTGGCACCGGGTGATCGGCGGCGAGGGGAGGATCTCCCTGCGCCGGGGCCGGGGCTTCGAAGAGCAGAAGAGACGCCTCGCGTCCGAGGGGATCGCGGTCGGCCGAGGCGGGAGGATCGATCTGAAGCGCTACCGGTGGGAGCCGGGAGCGGGCGCGGCCGGACGCTCCCGCGCCGCCCGTAAGTTCCTCAACGGCTTGCTCAAAGAGAAATGATGGTCATCTCTTTCGGGGTCGGACCACAGAAATCAATTTTTAAATCAACAACTTAGACCTGATATTTTGGCCTCCAGGGGGCCAAAATCGCTGTTTTTGCCGTAAAAAAAAAGATAAAGCCTAAGAGCCCTACTCCCTCAGGTCGCCGGTCTGATCCGGATGTTCCGGAAGTAGATCGGGGCGCCGGCGTGCTTGCCCTGGAAACCGATCCGGCCCTTCGTCGCAAGCTCAGCAAACGGCCGGCTCAGCCAGGACGGGATCTCGCTCCCGTCGGGGTTGGTCTTGGCCGAGGTCCACAACGCCATGTCCATGTCCGTGACCGTCTCCCCGTTGAGGACGACGGTGATCCTCTTTCCGGCGCAGGTGATCGTGAAGTGGTTCCATTCCCCGGCCGGCTTGACGGCGCTTCTCGTCGGTGCCAAGTGGCCGAAAATGGCGCCGCAGTGCCAGGTGGCCGGCTCCTTGGCCCACTCCTCGGCGAAGTCGTCGGCGATCTGGATCTCGACCGAATTTGGGATCCAGTCGGCCATGTCCGAGCAATAGACGATGACTCCGCTGTTCGTCCCCGGCGCGGTCATGAAGTCGAGGTCGAGGACGAAGTTCTCGTAGTCCCTATTGGTCCAGATGGCCTGGTCCTCGGAGGCGGTCATGACGCCGTCGGCGACCGTCCAGATCCCGGCCGGGAATTCGGCGTTCGAGAGGTCGGCGGCGAAGAGATCGGTCCAGGCGGGCTTCTGGGGCGCCGCGGCCGGCGCTGCAGGTTGCTCGGCCTGCCGGCAGGCGAGGACGCCGCCGAAGGCTATGGCAATGACAAGAACGAGGCAAAGCTTCATGCGCATGGGAGAACTCCTTTCCGAAGGCTCGGTTCGCCCCAGTGTATCAGTTTCCTGCCTGCTGTCGCCAGAATAATATTGGGGAACTACGGCTTGCCAGCCGTGCGGTCCTGCGCTATCCTCTAATTCCTAATCCGCGGAGGAGGTCCCGCCATGACCCGACATGCCCGCCGAGCCGTCCCGGTCCTGATCGCCCTGGCCGTCGCCCTCTCTTCCTGCGCCCCCAAGCCGGCGGCCGTCGTCCCCGCCGCGAAACGCCCTCTCGTTCTCGGCATGCACGCCATCATGGAGACGGACGCCGACGCCCGGGTCCTCATCGGCGAGGTCCCGGCCCTGGCCAAACGCGGCGTCAACCTCCTCATCGCGGAGGTCGATTACTGGTACGATTACGCCTCCCACCCCGAGCTGAAGATGGAGAATCCGATCAAGAAGGAAACCGTCAAAGCGCTCCTCGCGGCATGCCGCTCGCGGGGGATCCGCCTCGTGCCGCAGTTCCAGAGCCTCGGCCACCAATCCTGGGCCGAGAAGACCTTCCCGCTACTCATCAAGTACCCCCAGCTCGACGAGACGCCGAACAAATACCCCGGCAACAAGGGCACCGATCCCTGGGGCACGGAATTCTACTGCCGGAGCTGGTGCCCGCTCCACCCCGACCTCCTGCCGATCGTCAACGATCTCTACGACGAGCTTCTCGACGTCTTCGAGGCCGACGCCCTCCACATCGGCATGGACGAGGTCTTCATCATCGCCGACGCCGATTGCCCCCGCTGCGCCGGGAAGCCCACGGCCGAGCTCTTCGCCCGGGCCGTCAACGACGCCCACGACCACATCGTGCGCAAGCGCGGCAAGGAGATGATGATGTGGGCCGACCGGCTCCTCGACGGGAAGGCCACCGGCTACGGTCTCTGGGAGGCGTCCATGAACGGCACCGACAAGGCCATCGACATGATCCCCAAGGACATCATCATGTGCGATTGGCACTACGAGCCGAAATACCCCCTCCAGACGACGCCCAAGTCGACGTTCCCCTCGCCGGCGATCTTTGTCGAGAAGGGCTTCCGGGTGCTTCCGACGAGCTTCCGGAACATCGAGGCCGTGAACCGGTTCATCGACCAGTCGCTCGCCGTGCCGTCGGACAAGGTCCTCGGCCATCTCTGCACGATCTGGCAACCCCTTCAAGCCCGGCCAGGTCGCGAAGCTGCCTCAGCTCAAGGCGGCCTCGAAGAAGATCCAGAAGGCCAGGGGTTGATCCCGGGCCTGCTGCGAAGTCACTTCGCCGCGGTGATGAGGTTCCGCCGCCGCAGCTCCTCCAGTCCCTTCTCCCAGGGGCCGGCGGCGCCCCAGAGATAGTAAGAGAAGTAGCGGACCGTCTTCCGGAAGATCGGGCACCCAGGGCTGGAACTCGGCGTAGTAGTGGGCCGACTCGCCGTTGGACGGGATGGTTCATCCACATGTGGAGGAACTCCGGCTCGCTCACGGGGAAGGCCCCGACGAACGAGACGTCCTCGACGGTGTCGCGGCCGGCGTTCCAGCCCTCTTTCAGGTAGAAGACCTCGCCGAAGTACTCCTCGGGCCTCATCCGGACTTCGCGCCGGCCGGTTTCGGCCGGGACGACGAACACATCCTCCGGTCCGTGCTTCTTCGCCGAGGGCCAGGATGGGTTGCGGCCCGAGCATGTTCAGCTCGGGATTGCGGAACTCGAGCGCGAAGCGAACCTCGAGGAGAGGGGAGTCGCCGTCGAGCGTGAAGATCTTCTCCATGCCGGTTGCCGTAGTAATCGGCCGTCATGCGGACCGAGGCCGACGTTCCGCCGTCCCGGACGAGCTCGGCGTCATAGACCTTGTGGGTCTCGATCGAGGCCTGGCCGAGGAAATCCTCGAAGCCGCCGTAGGGATAGAAGCCGCGCTCGCGGAAGGGCCGCCGGTCGGTCGGCTCCTTCTCCGGCCAGAGCTTGAAGAGGACGTTGTCGTTCCTCTCCTTGACGACGTACTCGATGACCCGGGCCCCGATCGCGAGCAGCGTGACCCTGACCTTGTCGTTCTCGAGCCGGTATTCCAGGAGCCCGTCGCCGTTGAGGTCGACCGGGGTCACCGTGACCTTCCCGGCCGCCTCGCCGACGCCGAGCTGGGTCTCCGCTCGAGATCCCGAATGCGGTCGTCTTGACCGTATAGGAGCCGGGCCGGAGGGGCAGCTTGAACTCGAGTGGCTGGTGTCCGCCTGTCGCGGCCCCGCCCGTCAGAGCCGTCGCGAGCACAGGCTCCGCCGGCCGGTCCTTGGCGTAGACCCTGACCTCGACCGGATAGCGCGATGACTTCGTAAAGTTGTGGACAGAAACGGGGATAGGTGACCTCGGGAGCCGTCCCGTAGAGGAGCTTGTGCACGGACACGGCCGGCGGCAGATCGAGGACGGCGAGCGTCCTCTTCCGGCCGTCCTTCCAGCGGGCCTCGACGAGAACGGGCTGGACCGCGCCCATGGCCGCGGCCGAAGGCGTGAGGGCGAACGAGAAAGCCTGCTCCGTCCCCGGCGGCAGCTTGACCTCGGCGGCCTTCGTCCCGACTGAGACCCCGGGCGCGGGCCGGACCACGATCTGACCTTCGAGGGCCGCCGCACCGAAGTTGGCCAGACGGACCCGGAGGTCATAGCCTTCGACAGTCGCTTCGAGCCGGACCCTGTCCCCGAAGAGGTTCTCCAGGAAGACGCGGTCGAGAAGTAGCATCTGCAGAACATTGCGGTAGGGCGCCGGGCCCATCATCCGTCCGGGAGGCAGGACCCCGACGGCCCGCCGGTCGAGGATGGCCCGCCACATTTCATCCCGGCCGAACCGCCGTCCCTTCTCCGCGAAGAGGACCATCGCCGCCGGCGGCTCTTCCTTGATGAGGCCGGTCGGAAGGACGAAGGGCACGTCCTCCGTGTCGATCTGCTTCTTGTTGCCGTCGATCGCGATCTGTCCGTCGTAGGCGAATTTGTCGCACTCCGGCGCGAAGACCGGCCGGAAGATACGGCCGCCGCGGTCCTTGACGAAGCGGATCCATTCCTCCTCGGTCGGCATGTCCTGGATCTTCAGATCCGTCGTAGCTCCGCAGACCGTAGGCCACGGAGCCCAGGCTGTGCGATGGCCTTGCCCGTGCCGACGTCGACGGCGATATCGCCGAGGCCGACCTGGCCCAGCCAGGCCGGGAGCTCCGTCCGCATGCAGGAAATCCATGTAGCCGCTGAACGTGAACCAGTCGTTGCCCTGGCCGAGCCCTTGCCCGATGACCTCGAGCGGATGGCCGGGGTGGCAGGTGACGCTGTGGAGCAGCGTCCCGGTGCCGAACCAGCCGCGGTGGAGGTCGTAGCGGCGGACGGTCGCCCGGACCCCCGCGAGGAGCTCTTTGAATCGGCTCCGGCCTCCGGTGCCGTCGGAGACGACCGCGAAGAGGCGGCGATCGCCCGCCGCGAGCGCGAACGCGGCCAGCTGGCGGAAATCGCCGCTCCGCGACTGATGGCTGCCGAGGGCGGTCCGTTCTGTGAGGAGCCCGGGGGCCTTTCTCAGGAGCTTCCCGCCGAGCGGGCTTCCCGTTTCGAGCCAGACCAGGACGTCGCCCCTTTCGAGCGCGGCGCTCAAGGCCCCGGAATCCGGATCCATGATCTCCGCCGGGCCGGAACGGAGCCAGGCTTCGAGAAACCCCTCGTCGAGGACGAGCCCCGGCAGGCCGAGCTCCTCGGCGATGTCGGCCTTGTTCTGGGCGATGGCCTGCGCGACGTCCGGCTGGCCGATGAGGAAGAGATTGCCGTGCTGGTGCCAGCTCCAGGCGCTCGTCTGCCAGAAGTTGGTATAACCGCTGAACCGGCCCCGGTATTCGATCGGAGCCGGATCGGCCGCATCCGTCGAGACCGGCCCGGACAGACGAACGAACTTGTCGAGCGCGTCCTGTGAGGCGCCCGGAACGGGCCGAGGGCCCAAGAGGACCGCGGCCAGAAAGACCGTCGTCGACCAGATCATCGCTCGATGTCTCATGAGCCTATTCCTCCCAGACGGCCGGAGAGTGCAACAGGGCCGCCCCCGGCGGGCGAACGGCCGGAGCAGATTGGCCCGCTCCCCGCCGCCGTCATTCCCGGTACAGGGAGTCGATGAGAGCGGCGTACTTCTTCTCGACGATGTTCCGCCTGATCTTGAGGGTCGGCGTGACCTCGCCCGCATCGATCTCGAAATCGCGGTCGAGGACGGCGATCTTCTTGATCCGTTCGTAGGAGGCCAGGTCGGGCGTCATCCGGTTGACCTCGTCGAGCAGGAACGCGGCCGCCTCGGGACTGCGGCTGAGGCCGGTCCGGTCCCCGAATCTCCAACCCTTGGCCCGGGCGATCTTCTCGAGCTTTTCGTAATCCGGCACGATCAGGGCCGAGATGAACTTGCGGCTGCTGCCCACCACGACCGCGCCGGCGATGTAGGGGCTGGCCAGGATGAGGCTCTCGATGGGCTGGGGGGCGACGTTCTTGCCGCCCGAGGTGACGATGATGTCTTTCTTGCGGTCGGTGATGATCAGGAACCCGTCCTCGTCGAACCGGCCGATGTCGCCCGTATGGAGCCAGCCGTCCTTCAGGGCCTCCCGGGTGTCGGCCTCGTTCTTGTAGTACCCCATCATGATGTTGGGGCCGCGGGCCAGGATCTCGCCGTCCTCGGCGATGCGCAGCTCGACCCGGGGAATGACCTTGCCCGCGGTCCCGAAGCGGACCTTGCCCACGGCGCTGCCCGTGAGGACGGGGGAGGTCTCCGTCAGCCCGTATCCCGGCATGACCTTGAGGCCCACGGCGTGGAAGAACTCGGCGATATCCCTCGAAAGGGGGGCTCCGCCGCAGATGAAGTACCGGATCCGGCCTCCGGTCTTGGCGGTGATCTTGGAGAAGACGAGCTTCTTCGCCAAGGCGTGCTTGAAGGCCAGGTGGGTTGGGACGGGCTCGCCGGCGATCTTTCTCGCCACATACTTCTTCCCCGTCGCCAGGGCCCAGACGAAGATCGCCCGCTTGAGGCGTGAGCCGGCCAAAATCTGGTCCATGACCCGGGCATAGATCTTCTCGAAGACGCGGGGGACGCTGACGACGATGGTCGGCCGGACCTCGACCATGTTCGCAGCCAGGGCCTCGACGCTCTCGGCGTACGCCATGGCCGATCCGACGTCGAAGAGAAGGAACGTGGCCGTGCGTTCGAGGACGTGGGACAGGGGCAGGAACGACAGGCCGGTGTCGGTCTCGCAAAAATCGATGAACTCGGTGAGGGACCTGACGTTGCTGACGAAGTTGGCGTGGCTGAGCATGACGCCCTTGGGCACGCCGGTCGTCCCGGAGGTGTAGATGATGGAGGCCAGGTCGCCGGGCCGGACCGCTTCGGCCGACCTCTCGAACCACCCGGGATCGCCGGCCTCGGCCCGGCGGCCCATCTCCACGATGTCCGACAGGGCGTGCGTCCGAGCCGGAGGATCGCCCTCGATGACGATGACCCGCTCGAGGGCCGGAAGCACGCTCCGGACGGCCTCGATCTTGGCGTAGAGGTCGAGGTCCGAGACGACGACGATCTTGGCCCCCGAGTCCTCGAGGATGTAGCGGATCTGGTCGGGCATGAGCGACGTGTAGATGGGCACGGTGACGGCGCCGGCGCAGAGCGCCGCGAAGTCCGTCATGACCCACTCGGGCCTGTTCTCGGAGACGATGGCGACCCGGTCACCGGCCTTCAGGCCGAGCTCCCGGAAACCGAGAGACAGGTGCCGGACGGCCGTTTCGACCTCGTCCGTGGAGATCTTCTCCCAGATCCCCGCCCGCTTGAACAGCATCCGGTCGGGCTTTTTATAAGTCCGGCAGGAACGAAGGAAAAGACGGCTGAGAGTGGTCACTTCGGCGTCGGACATGGCAGCTCCCTTCTTTACCGAGGCGATATTATACAACAGGTCGGCCCGACGGGGGGAGGGCCGGGATATTAATCCCGGCCCGGCCGTCAGCGCTCGAGGATGAGCCTGATGAGCTCGGCGGCCTTGTCGGCGAACGCGGGATGGACGGCGGCGAGGCGGGCCAGGTCGAGAGCCCGCTCGAAGCTCCCGGCGTTGTGGTAGCCGGCGGCGCCGTTGTACTGGCTGGTGGCCTTGGTCGCCTGGACGGCCAGGATCTGGACCCGCTTCCTGATGACCAGGCGCGTCCGCCGCTCCGGCGCCATCTCCGAGGCCTCGATCTCCTCGATCCTCTTCTCCAGGCCCTGCTCCTTGTCCTCGAGCGCCGAGGCCGCGCCGGCGAAGTAGATCGCCGAATTCAGCCAATCCTTGCGGTCCGCATAGAGCCGGCCCAGGTGGAAGGCGGCATCGCTCGAGGCGGGATCGAGGTCCAGGGCCTGGCGGAGGTCCCGTTCGGCGTCGTCGAAGCGCCCCTGCTTGTAGGCGACGATCCCGGAGAGCGCCGCGACGTCGCTCACGCCCACGAGGAAGACTTTGGCCGACTCGATCGCCCGGCGCGCCTCATCGAGGCGGCCGAGCTCGTGGAGGTTCCAGGCCGTCCAGTAATGGCCCTCGCCCATGTAGTACGTGCCAAGCTCGAGGAGCCGGCCGAGGACGGCCAGCGCCTCTTCGTTCCGGCCGAGATAGCCGAGAGCGAGGCCCTTGCCGAGGAGGGCGTCGCGGTAGGTCGGCAGGACGGCCAGCGCCTTCTCGTTCCATTCGAGACAGAGCTCCGTCTCCTCCGTCTGGAAGGCGACCTTGGCCAACGAGATGAGGACCGACAGCGACTCGGGGATCTTGTCCCGGGCGGCGAGGTAATGCTTCTCCGCGGTCAGGAGTTTTCCGCCGAGGAGCGCGGCCTCGCCGAGGTAATAATGGACTTCCGTGAAACCCGGGTCGCGGGCGAGCAGGGCCTCGAGTCCCTCGAGCTCGAAGGCCGGAGAGACGGCCGCTTGGAAAGCGGCCAGCCGGGAATCCGGATGCAGGGTGATGACGGCTTTCGTATCGAGCTTGTCCGGGAACTTGAAGAAGAAAGCGGTGCGCAGGGCCAGCCGGAGGGAGGCGGCGAGGTCGTCGACCTGAGCCTCTGTTCCCAAGTCCCGGTCGATCTCCGTGACGCGGATGTTGACCCAATCGAGCTGGGCTTCGAGGCTCCGGCCGCCCGTCTGGTCGATCCCCGGACTGCCCTTGATCTTGTTGGGAAGCCCGGAGAGGAGCTCGAGCCAGGAAGCGTAGCGGGACAGCGACGGATCGGTGGCCGCGAACCCGTCGAGGTCGAGGCCCGGGTCGGGGGCGAGGATGCCCAGCTCTCTTTCGCGGAGCTTGAGGGCGATCGTCGCGCGGACGAATTTCTCGGCGACTCCGGCCCGGCCGAGCGATGCATCCATGGCTTCGCCGTATATCCGCCGGGCCTCCCGTAATCCGGCGTAATGTCCGGTCGCAGCGAGCGCATCGGCTTCGGCGAGGCGGGCCAGCCAGTCGACGGCCGGACGGCCGGGGGCGGTCCTCGTCCCCACGGGCGAGCAGGCGGAAGCCAGAACCAGGAGGCCGAGCAAGAGAGCGTTTCCGCAGTGTCGCGACATCGGCACACCTCCGCCGGCGCCGGCCGGCCTTCACCCCCGGGCTCCTCATCCGAGAATTCGCCCGGCCCGGGCCGGGCGTTTAGCCGCTGCCTAAGGTAAAGCCCGTTGACGTCATTGTAATGTTCTTTGCCGCCCCGGGAAAGCCCTCAGGCTGGGCCGGCTGGCATGTTCCATGCAATAATGAGGGCATTTCAGCAGGAAAGGAGTCTGTACGCATGGACCGAAGGGACTTCATGGGCAAGGCCGGCTGCGCCGCCGCGGCCCTCTTCGCGACCGGGGAGCTGGGCGCCGGACAGGAGAAGAAGGTCTCCCAAGCCGCCCGCGCCGCCTCCTCCTCCTCTTCCGTCGCGCAAGAGGTACCGCATCGACATCGAGATCTTCGAGGCCCGCGAGGACACCTGGTGCCACAAGAAGGGCGATACGTTCGCCTATCCGGCCGATTGGGGCAAGCTCTGCCCGTGGCTCCGGGCCAGCCTCAACGAGTTCGTCCGCCTGCTCGAGTACGGCGTCACCCTGCCGTGGTGGTACGAGGGCACGCCCTACGAGAAGGTCATCGATCCGGACGGGGTGACGACGGAGTATATCCGCTGCCCCGACCCGACCTCGGCGCTCGTGGCCAAGATCACGCGGACCCGCGTTTGACGGGTGGCGCGCCAACCTTTCGCCGCCTGCCGGAGTATTCCTTAAGGAAGGAACCGCAAGGAGTTTTCCATGAACCGCTTCCCCCGGATCGTCCTGGCCCTGGCCCTTGTCGCGCTCTCATTCTCCGTCCCTGCCGCCTCCGCCTCGTCCCCCCAGGACCAGGCCCAGGCCAAGCCGGCACGGGTCGAGTCGGCCCGGTTCGACATCCCCAAGGCCGCCGCCCCCATCCGGATCGACGGCGTCCTCGACGAGGAAGCCTGGGACGCCGCCGCCGAAGATCCCCTTGCCCTTCGAGTGGCAGCCCGGGGACAACGTCCCCGCGCCCGTCGATACCGATTGCCGGGTCACCTACGACCTCCACAACCTCTACATCGGTTTCCGCTGTTTCGACCCCGAGCCGAAGAGAGATCCGGGCCCATCTCATGGACCGGGACGACACCGACACGCTCATCATGGACGACCACGTCAGCTTCATGATCGATTCCTTCAACGACGAGCGCCGGGGCTTCCAGTTCCGGGTCAATCCCATGGGCGTCCAGGCCGACGCCAACTTCAGCGAGCTCGAGGGCTACGAGGACTTCTCCTGGGACGCCATCTGGAAAGCGGCCGCGAAGATCACCGACTGGGGCTGGGCCGTCGAGGTGGCCATCCCGCTCGGCCAGCTCCGCTTCCGCAAGTCGGACGGGCCCCAGACCTGGGGCTTCTCGGCCGAACGGTCCTGGCCGCGCGACGTCCGCCACCGGATGACGTCCCACGAGCGCTCCCGGAACGTCAACTGCATCATCTGCCAGTTCAACAAACTCACCGGCTTCGAAGGCGTCACGCCCGGGCAGAACATCGAGATCACGCCGACCGTCACGGCGGTCCGGACCGACGCCATGGACCCGGCCGAGTATCCCGACGGTCCGCTGGCGCGCGGCGGCATCAAGGACGACTACGGCCTGACGGCCAAATGGGGCATCACGCCCAACCTCATCCTCAACGGCACGGTCAATCCCGATTTCTCGCAGGTCGAGGCCGACGTCGCTCAGCTTCGATCAACCGGCGCTTCGCCCTGTTCTACCCCGAAAAGCGCCCCTTTTTCCTCGAGGGCGGGGATTTCTTCCTGACGCCGCTCCAGGCGGTCTTCACCCGGACGGTCGCCGATCCGCTCTGGGGGACCAAGCTGACCGGAAAGTCCGGCCGCACGGCCATGGGCTTCTTCGCCGCCCAGGACGAGATGACCAACCTCATCTTCCCGTCGAACCAGGGCTCGATGCAGGGCTCGCTCGACCAGTCGACCACGGGCGGCGTGTTCCGCCTCCGCCAGGACATCGGCCGGATGTCGACGCTCGGCGTCCTCTACACCGGGCGGATGGGGAACGACTACGGCAACCACGTCGCCGGCGCGGACGGCTTCTTCCGGCTCGACCAGAAGAACTCCGTCATCGTCCAGTTCCTCCATTCGGAGACGGACTATCCCGGCGAGGTCGCCTCGGCCTACGGCCAGAGCGAGGGCCGCTTCGGCGGCAACGCCGTCAGCCTGCAGTTCCAGCACTTCTCCCGGTATTGGATCGTCAACGCGATGTACGAAGACCTGTCCCCGGGCTTCCGGGCCGACTACGGCTTCGTGCCTCGCGTCGACACGCGGACAGGCACGGCGACTGTCTTCCGCCAGTTCTGGGGCAAGCCCAAGGGCTGGTTCAACCTCATCCGGCTCGGGGTCATGGGACAGGCCGTCTGGGACCACGCCGGCACCCTGACCGACCGCGGCCTGATCCTCGGCCTGATGTACCAAGGCAACCTGGAGACCCTGGTCAACGTCCACGCCAATTTCCTGCGGACGTTCTATGACGGTCAGTATTTCGACACGGGATACGGCGACGCGATCTTCCGCATCCGCCCCTTCAGCGGTGCCGAGGTCGGCGTCCAGGCCATGGCCGGCCAGACGATCGATTACGCCAACTCGCGGCTGGCCCAGGGGCTGTCGGTCGGGCCCAACCTCTCGCTCAACGTGTTCCGCCGGCTCAACCTCGTGGCCTCGCACGCCTACGAGCGGCTGTCCCTCCACGGCGACACCATCTACGTCGCCAACCTCAGCCAGCTCAAGCTCGTCTGGAACTTCAGCGTCCGGTCCTTCGTCCGGGCCATCCTTCAGTACAGCGACCAGGCGCAGAATCCCGCCGCCTACACCTTCCCGGTCGACTCAGAGAACCGCGGCCTGTTCACCCAGTTCCTCTTCTCCTATAAGCTCAATCCGCGGACGGTGCTCTTCCTGGGCTATTCGGACAACTCGATGGGGGGCGTCTTCGACAGCTGGCTCGGGCCGGACCGGATCGGTCTCGCCCGGACCGACCGGACCTTCTTCCTGAAGATCGGCTACGCCTGGCAGATCTGAGCGGGCTTGCGGGCGTGATCAGGCCAGGAGCCGCCCGGCTTCCCTGATCCGGTGGCGCACGGCCACGCCGTAGGGGCAGGCCTTTTCGCAGGCCCCGCAGTCGCGGCAGGCCGCGGCCGTCTCTCCGCTCTCGAGCGAAGCGTAGACGCTCCGGGCCCGATCGGCCTTCCCGTAGCTTTCCGCATAGGCGAGGGCGCGGAGGATCGTCGCCGTGGCCACGCCGGCCGGGCAGGCCCGGCCGCACCGGGCGCAGCCGTGGCAGTAATCGGCCCCGTTCTCGCGGACGAAGCGGGCGAGCGTGGACCTCTCCTCCGCCGCCAGCTTCGCTCCGGCCGCTCCCAGGTCCTCCTCCATCTGCCCGCGGTTGAGGATCTCGGTCAGGGCCGACGTCACCCGCGTGTCGTCGAGGACCCACTTCAGCATGGCCTGATAGACGGAGGCCGAGCCTGTCCGGTATTTCCCGAGATCCTGGCGCCGGCCGCCGACCTTGAGCGTCTTCATGGCGATGACGCCAACGTCCCTGGAGTGCGCGAGCCCGATCAGGGCCCCGATGCCGCTCGCCGCGAGATAGTCGGGATAGGTCTCGACCTCGCGGTCGGGCTCCTGGATGTCGAACACGTTGTAGCCGACCTGGACCATGTCGTAGAGCCCGCAGGACACGGCCTTGCGGACGACCTCGTCCTGGTTGGCGTGGCAGGACAGGCCGCGGAACCGGTACGCGCCTTCCCGTTTCAGCCGCTCATAGGCCTCGAGCACGCGCTCGTCGTCGAGGACGCCGGCCGATTCCGCGCCGTGGATCATGAGGACGTCGATCGTCGCGACGTCCAGACGCCGGAGGCTGCCGTGGACGGATGCGGCGATGGTTTCCGGAGTGTCCCGCGGCGCGACGTGGAACTTGGTCGCGACGAGGAGCTTGTCCCGCCCGACGTCCTTGAGGAGCCGGCCGATCCGCCTTTCGGCGTTGCCGTTCTCGTAATTGTGGGAGGTGTCGATGTAGTTGACTCCCCGGTCGACGATGGCCCTGAGGAGGTCGGGATCGGGCAGGGGACTGCTGCCGAGCGAGATCTCGGAGACGAGCAGATCCGTCCGCCCGAGGCGGCGATAGGCCATGCCGTCCCGCACGATCCGTCCGGGGACCTTCCGGCCGGCGCCCAGGATCCCGGCGAGGGCCGAACCCGAGGCGACCGCGCCCGCGGCCATCGTCTTGAGAAAAGTCCTGCGGTCCTGCGGCCTTCGGCTCATGTGCGTCCCTCCGGTCTTTTCAATCTAGCGGAGCCGCGCGCGGGCGTCAAGCCGACGGCGCCGGCCCTCCCGCGAAGGCTGGACAGGACCGGCCCGGTTCTGGTACATTTTGCCCCGCCGTCATTCCCGAAAGGAGTCCCGTCATGAAGAGATCCCCGCTCGTCACCGTCATCTCCGTCCTGGCCCTGGCCGCCCTGGCCCTCACCCTTTCCGCCCAGACCGGGAAAAAGCCCGACATCGCCGGCATGTGGACCGGTTTCGCCATGGCCGACGGCGCCCGCCTCGACATCACCGTCGTTTTCGCCAAGAGCGAGACCGGCTACACGGGCAAGCTCAGCGACGCGTCCGGCATGGTCCCCGAATCGCCGCTGCGGGAGATCGTCTTCAAGGACGGCAAGCTCGGCTGCGAATTCGACCTGGACATGGGCGGGACCGCGACCCTGATCACGGTTCGAGCTCGCCCTCGAGAACGACGTCCTCAAGGGGCTCTGGTTCGATCCCGACGGCAATTCGGACACGATCGAGCTCACCCTCCAGAAGTGACCGGAGCTCCCGCCATGAAGAGAACGATCCTCGTCTTCGGTCTCGCGCTCCTCGCCGTTGCCGCCTGCGGCCGGAAGCCCGCGGAGAAACCCGTCATGGACAATCCCTTTTTCTCGGAATTCGCGACGCCGTTCGGCGTGCCGCCGTTCGACGCGATCCTGCCGGAGCACTACGTGCCGGCCTTCGAGCGCGGCATGGCCGAGCAGAAGAAGGAGATCGCGGCGATCACGGCCGAGCGCCGAGGCGCCGACCTTCGCCAACACCGTCGAAGCCCTCGAGCGGAGCGGCGCCCTCCTCGCCAGGGTGTCCGGCGTGTTCGGCAACATGACCTCCTCGCACACCAACGAGGCGCTCCAGCAGATCGACAAGGACATGGCCCCCCGGCTGGCCCAGCACGGCGACGACATCGCCCTGGACGCGGCCCTCTTCGCCCGGGTCAAGGCCGTCTACGACGGCAAGGGCGCCCTGGCGCTCTCGCCCGAAGAGGCCCGGCTCCTCGACGAGACCTACAAGGACTTCGTCCGCGGCGGCGCCGCGCTTCCGGCCGACAAGCAGGCCCGGCTGAGGCAGATCAACGAGGAGCTGTCGGTCCTCTCGGTCCAGTTCGGCGAGAACGTGCTGAAAGAGAACAACGCCTTCGAGCTCGTCATCGACGCCGAGGCGGACCTGGCGGGACTTCCCCCGGCCGTCGTGGCCGGCGCGGCCGACGCCGCCCGGGAACGCGGCAAGCCGGGCAGTTGGGTCTTCACCCTGCACAAGCCGAGCCTCATCCCGTTCCTGCAGTTCTCCGGGAAGCGCGACCTGCGGGAGAAGATGTTCAAGGCCTACATCGACCGGGGCGCCAACGGCAACGAGCTCGACAACCGGGCGATGGCCTCGAAGATGGCGGTCCTGCGGGTCGAGCGGGCCAACCTCCTGGGCTACAAGACCCACGCCGACTACGTCCTCGAAAAGAACATGGCCAAGACGCCC
Organism: uncultured bacterium; assembly: GCA_963743755.1. Classification (GTDB taxonomy): domain Bacteria; phylum Acidobacteriota; class Aminicenantia; order Aminicenantales; family Saccharicenantaceae; genus RBG-16-66-30. The sequence continues at coordinate 254,543 of CAVUQU010000004.1, read as the reverse complement.
CAGGCCGTCTACGATTTTCTGAACCGGCTCTGGACGCCCTCCCTGGCCCGGGCCAAGGCCGAAGCGGCCGACATGCGGGAGATGATCCGGGCCGAGGGCGGCGGCTTCGAGCTCGCGCCCTGGGACTGGTGGTATTACGCCGAGAAGGTCAAGAAGGCCAAGTACGACCTCGACGATAGGCCCTGCGGCCCTACTTCCAGCTGGAGAACGTCCGCGACGGCGCCTTCGCGGTCGCCGGCAAGCTCTATGGGATCGCGTTCGCCGAGCGTTCCGACGTCCCCAAGTACCACGAGGACGTCCGGGTCTACGAGGTCAAGGACGCCGACGGCTCCCATCTGGCCGTCCTGTACGTCGATTACTTCCCCCGCGCCTCCAAGCAGGGCGGGGCCTGGATGAGCAACTTCCGCGAACAGTCGATCCGCGACGGCAAGGACATCCGTCCGGTCATCGTCAACAACGGCAACTTCTCGAAGCCGACGGCCGGGGAGCCGGCCCTCATCAGCTACGAGGAGGCCCTGACCCTGTTCCACGAGTTCGGCCACGCCCTCCACGGCATCCTGTCCCGCTCGAACTACGAGAGCCTCTCGGGCACCAACGTGCCCCGCGATTTCGTCGAGCTCGCCTCCCAGATCATGGAGAACTGGGCCGCCGATCCCGAGGTCCTGAAGATGTACGCCCGGCACTTCAAGACGGGCGAGCCCATCCCGGACGAGCTCCTGGCGAAGATGCGGAAGAGCCGGTTCTTCAACCAGGGCTTCGACACGGTCGAGTACCTGGCCGCCTCCTTCCTGGACATGGACTGGCACACGCTCGCCGCGGCCGTCGAGCCCGAGACGGCGAAGTTCGAGGCGGCGTCCATGGCCCGGATCGGGCTCATCCCCGAGATCGTCAGCCGTTACAGGAGCCCCTACTTCACCCACATCTTCAGCGGCGGCTACTCGGCCGGCTACTACAGCTACATCTGGGCCGAGGTCCTGGATGCGGACGCCTTCCAGGCTTTCAAGGAGACGTCCCTCTTCGACCGGGCCACGGCCGAGTCCTTCCGGAAGAACATCCTGGAGCGCGGCGGCACGGAGGACCCCATGGTCCTCTACACCCGCTTCCGCGGCCGGGAGCCGAAGATCGAGGCCCTGCTCAAGAAGAGGGGATTGGACTAGGACCGCGGGCCGTGATATAAATCCGTCGAGGGAGGCTCATGAACGGCAGCGTCTACGACGAGCTGAAAGAACGCGGTTTCGTCGCCCAGGTCTCGGACGAGGCGGCCGTCCGCCGGATGCTCGGCGGGAACGCGGTCACGTTCTACGTCGGTTTCGACAGCACGGCCACGAGCCTCCACGCCGGCAGCCTCGTGCCGATCATGGCCATGGTCCACCTCCGGCGGGCCGGCCACCGGGCCATCGCCGTCGTCGGCAGCGGCACGACCATGGTCGGCGACCCCAGCGGCAAGAGCCGAGATGCGTCCGATGCTCGACGAATCGATCATCCGGGCCCAGGGCCAGGCCATCCACATCCAGCTCTCCCGCTACCTCCGCTTCGACGGGACCAACGCCATCGCCGTGGACAACGCCGACTGGCTCCTGCCGCTTCCCTACATCGGTTTCCTCCGGGACATCGGGCGGCACTTCAGCGTCAACCGCATGCTGGCCGCCGAGGCCTACAAGCTCCGCCTGGAGAAGGGCCTGTCCTTCATCGAGTTCAACTACCAGCTCCTCCAGGCCTACGACTTCCTGACGCTCTACCGGAAATACAACTGCACCCTGCAGATGGGCGGCGACGACCAGTGGGGCAACATCCTGGCCGGCGTCGACCTCATCCGCCGGGTCGAAGGCGGCGACGGCCGAGGCGCTGACCTTCCCGCTGCTGACGACCGCCTCGGGGGCCAAGATGGGCAAGACGGCCCAGGGCGCCGTGTGGCTCGACGCGAAGCCAGTTCAGCCCCTACGAATTCTTCCAGTACTGGGTCAACTGCGACGACCGGGACGTCGGCCGCTTCCTCCGGCATCTTCACCCTCCTGCCGCTCGACGAGATCGCGCGTCTGGAGGCCCTCAAGGGCAGCGAGATCAACGAGGCGAAGAGGATCCTGGCTTTCGAAGCGACCAAGATGACCCACGGCGAGCTCGAGGCGGAAACGGCCAAAAAGGCCGCGGCCGCGGCGTTCGGCGGCCGGACCGAGCCGGCCGGAGGGGGCGGCGACGCTTCCCCCGACGGCGGCGACATCACCGTCCTGCCCACGACGGCCGTACCGCGCTCGCGCCTCGAGGTGGGCATCTCTCCGGCCGGCCTGTTCACCGAGGTCGGCCTGACGTCCTCCCGCAAGGAGGCCAAGAGGATGATCGAGCAGGGCGGGCTCTACGTCAACGAGGGGCGCGTCGACTCCGTCGAACGCCTCGTCTCGGTCAAGGACCTGGGCCCCGGCGGCGACATCATCCTCAAGGCCGGCAAGAAGAAGATCCACCGCGTCGTCCCCGCCTGAATGCCCCGCCGGCCCAGAATTCCTTTGCGTCGGCCCGGCCGATTGTGGTTAACTAAGGGGTCTTTCCGGAGAACCCAAGGAGAATGAGATGAAACAAGCACTCGCGATCATCCTGGCCGGGGCCCTGGCCGCCTCGGCCTGCGCCTCGAAAGCCGAAGAATTCGCCCTCAAGGAAGGCACCCCCGCCTTCGCGTTGGCCAAAGACCTGGCCGCGATCATCCCCGCCCTCGACCCCGCCAAGAAGACCGTCATGGTCAAGGCCAAGGGCTTCACCATCACGTCCGCCGAGGTCATCCAGGCCATCCGGGACAACCTGGGCACGCGGACCGACGGGCTCAAGCAGGTCGACGCCGGGCAGCTGAAGCAGATCCTCGAGCAGGGCGCGAATACCCTGGCCGAGCGGAAGCTGCTGCTGGCCGCCGCGAAGGAGTCCAAGGCGGTCGTCCCGGACGGCGATCTCGAAACGGCCCTCCAGTCCGAATACAGCCAGGCCGGCGGAGAGCAGGCTTTCCTCGAGGAGATCAAGAAGGCCGACATCTCGATCGACCATGTCAAGGCGAGCATAGGGGAAACTCTCCTCATCAACGCCTACCTCAAGGGCATCGTCGAAGGCGGGGCCAAGGTGTCCGAAGCGGATGTCCGCAAGGCCTACGACGAGGGGGCGCAGACCGATCAGACCGCGTCTGTCCGCCACATCCTCTTCCTGACCCAGGGCAAGACCGACGCCGAGAAGGCCGAGATCCGCACGAAGGCCGAGGGCGTCCTGGCCAAAGCCCAGGCCGGCGAGGATTTCGTCGAACTGGTCAAGCAGTACACCGAGGACCCCGGCTCCAAGGACAACGGCGGCCTTTACGAGAACTTCCCCCGCGGGCAGATGGTCAAGCCCTTCGAAGACGCCTCCTTCTCCCTGCCCGTCGGCGGGCTGAGCGGCCTCGTCGAAACGTCGTTCGGGTATCACATCATCAAGGTCGTCGAGCGCAAGAAGGAGTCCCGCACCTTCGAGGAGGCCCGGGCCGAGATCGAATCGCGGCTCCGGCAGGCCAAGCAGGGGACTCTGGTCCAGGACACCGTCCAAGCGCTCAAGGACAAGGCCAAGGTCGAGCTGATCAAGCTCTAGTCGCCCGGGCCGTCCGCCCCGGGGATGAGAAACCCGGGTTTCCGTCACCCCCCGAGAGGGGGCCTCTGCCCGGTGAATTCCCCTCTTCGGGGGATTGCCGTTGGGGGACGCCGGCCTCACACTGGCCTTAGGATGCGCGTCCCCGGACCCGCGTCCGGATTTTCGCGCATTCCGAGGAGGAATCATGAAGAGATTCACGACACTGCTCCTGGTCGCGGCCTGCGCCGGGCTCCTGGCCCTGCCTCAGCCTGCCGCCGCCGACGTCCAGTTCGGCATCAAGGCCGGCGCCAACATGGCCAAGCCCACCGGCGCCGACGCCCAGGACCCGCTGGCGACCCTGAAGTCCAAAGTCGGGTTCACGGGCGGCATCTTCCTGGCCTTCAACTTCGGCCGCGTCGTCACCATCCAGTCCGAGGTCCTGTACACCATGAAGGGCGCCACCTACGAGGCCCTCGACGACAGCTACACCGACAAGCTCTACGCCGATTACATCGAGATCCCCCTGCTCCTCAAGCTGAGGATCCCCACGCCGGTCGTCCAGCCCTTCGTCTTCGCCGGCCCGACCGTGGGCTTCAAGCTCAAGGAGAAGTGGGAATCCAACGGCGAGGAGGTCCCGCTCGGGGAGGCCCTCCTGAAGAACAACGACTACGGCGCCATCTTCGGGGCCGGGCTGAACGTGGGGCGGAACTTCATGATCGACGTCCGCTACAGCCTGGGCCTGCAGAAGGTCATATCCACCTTCGAGGGCGACGTCGAACCGGACTTCAAGAACGGCGTCTGGTCGGCCAGCCTCGGCATCGCGTTCTGAGCCGGCCGCTCACCCTGTGACATCGAAGGCGCCTCCGCCTCAGCGGAGGCGCCTTTTTTTGTCCCGAGCGAGACTTGACAGAAGGGCGCGACGGGGGCACGATGGTTTTCCCAAGGAGGACCTCATGCCCGTGACCTACAAGAACCCCGGCCGGATCGCATTCACCGGAACGATCGCCGCCCACGAAGGCGGCGGGGCCTTCGTCGAATTCCCCCGCGAGGTCGAAAAACTCTTCGGCGTCAAGGGTCGGGTCCCGGTCCGCGTGACCTACGACGGCATCGCCTATCGCGGGTCCATGGTCAAGATGGGGATGCCCAAGCACATCCTGCTCATTCTGAAAGAGATCAGGGAGCAGCTGGGCAAGAGCCCGGGCGATCGCATCCGGGTGACCGTGGAGCTAGACGACGCACCGCGCGTCGTCGTTCTGGCCGCCGACGTTGAGGCGGCCTATAAAAAGGCCGGCGTCCTCGATCGCTATCGGGCCATGTCTTTCAGCCACCAGCGGGAACACGCCCTCTGGATCGAGGAGGCGAAACAGGCCGAAACCCGGGCCCGTCGCATCGTTAAATCCGTCGCAGAGCTTCTCGGCAAGAAGGGCTAGTTCCGCCCTCAGCGGATGTACAGATAGACGTAGTGGGTCAGGCCGTCCTCGTCCTCGACCGTTTCGACCCGGACCTGCTTCGCCTCCCAGCCCGGCATGGCGTAGTTGTGGCAGACGACCCGGCTTTTCGGCCGGAGCTGGGCCTCGAGGATGGGGCGCATGAGGGCGTTCGATTCCGGGAGAAGGTAGAGGCTGACGACCGTCGCCTCGGTGATGTCGGCCTTGGTGGCGTCCATGCCGAGGAAACGGACCTTGTCGGCGACTCCGGCGGCCGCGGCGTTGCGCTCCGATTCCGCGATCATGGCCTTGTCGATGTCGATGCCGACGCCCCGGGCCCCGTAGCGGCGGGCCGCCGTGATGACGATACGGCCGTCCCCGCAGCCGATGTCGTACAGGATGTCGCGGCCGGTCACGGCGGCAAGCTCGAGCATCCGGTCCACGACCGGGGCGGGCGTCGGGACCCAGGGGGCGAGGTCGACGGCATCGTCCCGGCCGTGGGAGCCGAGGAAGAGGTCGATCGTCTCGCCTTCGTCGTAGCGGAAGGAATACGGGCTGCCCGGGTCGAGCGAATAGACGGCGTCCTTCTCGCCCGTTTGGAACTCGACCTCGAGCGCTTCGGCGGTCCGGAAGCGGTCGATGGCGCCCGCCGCCAGCTCGCGGGTCTCGATCGCCGCGGGGTTCGCGATCGGATAGATCCTGTAGGTGACGGGGCGGTCCGTGACGTTGCGGACGGTCGTCTCCTTGAGATCGAGGTCCGCGGCCGTCGCGATCGCCAGAGGGGGAGGGGGCTCCGGCCCGGGGCGGGAGCAGGCGGAGGCGGTGATCGCGGCGAGGACGGCGGCGAGGAAGGCGGCGCGGGCGAAACGGGTTCTGCGCGACATGGGGCACCTCCGGGACGGGATCATTCTATCAGAATCGACCCGCGCGGCGAAGCGTTGACGGCCGCCCCCGTTTCCCGTAAAGTCTTTCCCATGCGCGTACTCATCATCGGACTCCTCCTCACCGGCCTCGCCGGATCCGCCGGGGCCGCACCGGCCGTTCCGGCCGACGGGGAGTTCTTCCGGCCGCTCCGGGTGGCGGTCCCGCCCGTGATCGACGGCCGGCTCGACGAGCCGGTCTGGCGCGATGCCCCCTCGGTCGAGCTCGCCAAGACCTTCATCCCCGACTTCGGCCGGGAGCCGAGCGAGCGGACCGTGGCTTCCATGGCCTACGACGCCGAGAACCTCTACTTCGCCTTCAAGTGCTACGACCGGGAGCCGGACAAGATCAAGGCCTCCGTGGCCGACCGCGACACCATCCGTTCCGACGACTTCATCTGCATCAACCTCGACAGCTTCAACGACCGGCAGTCCCTCTACGCCTTCTACGTCAACCCGCTCGGCATCCAGACCGACAGCCGCTTCGCCAGCAACACCGAGGACTTCAGCGTCGATTTCGTCTGGTCGAGCGCCGGGCGGCGCGATCCCGACGGCTATACGGTCGAGCTGGCCGTGCCCTTCAAGAGCATCCGCTACGCCGGGAAGACGCGGGTCGAGATGTCCATCTTCTTCGAGCGCCGCATCGCCCGCCGCTCGGAGCACAGCTCGTACCCGGCGCTCGATCCGGCCCGGGGCTACTTCTTCCTGACCCAGATGATGCCGCTCGAGCTCGCGGACATCCGGAGATACACCCTGCTCGAGGTCCTGCCGGCCTACACCTATCGGGACGGGGCCGAGCGGGTCGAAGGGGAGCTCGTCGGCGGGCGCGGGGCCCATGACGGCCACCTGACCGCTAAGGTCGGCCTCACCTCCCAGCTCATCCTCGACGGGACCGTCAATCCCGACTTCAGCCAGGTCGAGGCCGACGCCGGACAGGTCGACGTCAACCTCCGTCACGATCTCTACTTTCCGGAGAAGCGGCCGTTCTTCCTGGAGGGCAGCGAGATGTTCAACCTGGCGGCGTCGGGTTCCGGCCCGCTCGCGGCCGCGGTCCACACCCGGACGATCATCGATCCGCTCGTCGGCTTCAAGCTGTCCGGGAAGATCGGGAAGAAGGACACGGTGGCCTCCATCCTGGCCCTCGACGAATCGCCCCGGGGCGATCCCCTCTACGAGCCCGGAAACGACAGGTCCGCGGGCTTCGCCGTCTTCCGCTACAAGCGGGCGGTCGGCAGCGACGGCTACTTCGGCGCGCTCTACACGGGCCGCGAGTACGGCAACGGGGCGAATCAGGTCGCGGGGGCCGACGGTCAGCTGCGGCTGACGAAATCGAGCCAGCTGGCCTTCCACGCCCTCGGCTCGTGGACGCGGGCCGCCGGGGAGCCGGGCTCGGACGCCGGGCTCGCCCTGGGCGCAGGCTACCTCTACGACACCCGCGATCTCGGCATAACTATCTCATTCTACGATATATCCACGGACTTTCAAACCGACGCCGGCTACCTGACGCGGCAAGGGGTGGCCGGTCTCGCCGCCTCCGTCTCGCCGCGCTTCTATCCGAAGAGCGGCCTGTTGAGGAAGATCACGCCCAACGTCTCCGTCGCGGCGGTCAAGGACCTGCCGAGCGGTCTCTACGAAACGGACGACGCGCTCGGCGTGACGCTTCTGCTGGCCGGCAACACGACCGTCCAGCTCCTCGGGCGCTACGCGACGGAGATCTTCCTCGGCCGGCGCTTCGACACGAGCGGCGGGCAGCTCCAGGTGCTGAGCTACGTCACGAAAAAGATCTATCTCCGGGGCCTCTACTTCCGCGGCAACTCTATCCGTTACCTGGCCGACCCCTACCAGGGCACCGGCAGCCGCGCGACCGCCGGACTGACCTACAAGCCCTCGGAAAAGCTCGATCTGACCGCCAGCCTGACCTACGCCGACTTCTTCCGGAAGGAAACGGGCGAGAAGGAATACGACTACGCCATCGGACGGGGCCGCCTGACCTATCAGGCGAACAAGTTCCTTTTCTTTCGCGGCGTCGTCGAGTACAACTCCTTCCGCCGGCAGATGCTGACCGACCTCCTGGCCTCGTTCACCTACATCCCCGGGACCGTCATCCAGCTCGGCTACGGCTCGATCTTCGACCGGACCGAGTGGGTCGACGGGGAATACCGGGACTCCGGCCGCTTCCTCGGGATGAAGCACGGCCTCTTCTTCAAGGCCTCCTACCTCTGGCGGCTCTGAGCCCGTCAGACCGTCTCCGGGCCGGCGGTCTTGAAAAAAAACCGCCATGAATGGATAATAGATACGGTTCTATCATTCGCAGGAGGCAGTCATGAATCATCGGTTATCCGCGAAGTTCGCGGCCGGCGCCGCGATACTTCTCATTTCGAGCGGCCTGGCCCTGGCCCAGGCGGGCCGCGGCGTCGCCCGCATGGGCGGCTCGGTCGTCGACAAGGACGGCAAGGCCGTCGCCGGGGCCAAGATCACGGCGGTTTTCGACCAGCCGGGCGGCAGCACCTTCGAGGCGACCACCGACAAGAAGGGCGAATGGGGCATCATGGGCGTCGGGACCGGGAGCTGGGTGATCACGGCCAGCGCCCCCGGCTTCCTGCCGGTCTCCACGGGCGCCCAGATCTCCCAGCTCAGCAAGAACCCCAAGATCGTCATCAAGCTGGAGAAGCAGGCCGCGGGCTCGGGGATCGTCCAGGACGAAGCGACCTTCCAGACCCTCGAGGAGGGCAACGCCTTCTTCAAGGACGGCAAGTACGACACGGCCCTGATGATGTACGAGGAGTTCCTGGCCAAGAACCCCGGCGCCTACCAGGTCCTCCTGAACATCGGCGATTGCTACCGCGAGAAGGGCGAGTACGAGACGGCCATCCAGAAGTACAACCAGCTCATCGAGCAGGCGGCCGCCGATACGGCCATGGGCAAGACCATCGGCGCCAAGGGCCTGGCGGCCATCGGGCTGTGCTACCTGAAGCAGAACAAGCTGGCCGAGTCCCAGGATTACTTCAAGAAGTCGATCGAGATGGCCCCCCAGGACGAGAACCTGCCCTACAACGTCGCCGAGATCTACTTCTCCAACCAGCAGATCGACGACGCCATCCGCTACTTCGAGATGGCCATCCAGATCAAGCCGGATTGGGCCGATCCCTACCTCCGCGTGGCCTTTGCCTACCTCAACAAGGGCGACAACGTCAAGGCCGCCGAGAACCTCGAGAAGTTCATCAAGCTCGAGCCCGAGACGGAGCGGACCGCCCAGGCCAAGGCCATCCTCGACGCCATCAAGAAGTAATCCCCCCGAAGTCATTCCCCGCCCCCGGCCGGGCCCTCCGGCCGGGGGATTTTTTTTGGTGCTTCTTCCCGATTCCGGGAGGTCCGCGATCCAGGCTATTAGACTCGCATCCGGACGTCTCTTCGCTGAGGGGGGACCTGGTCTTCCGAGCCAGCGACCATGGCCTTCGCAGTGGCTCGGAGGCGACCTGCGAAGACCTAGGTCCCTCGTTTCGCGAGGACTCCGGGTCTCCGTCCTGATCCTGCCTGGTTCGCGAAGATCAGAAAGGACCATGGTCTTCGCCGCGCGAGGCTGGAGAAACAGGAATCGCGAGACCAGGTCCTTAACAAAAAAAGGCCCGCCCCCCGATCGGGGGGCGGGCCTGAGCTTCTGCGTGTGCTGCTGCTACTGCTTAGAAGGAGAACCGGGCGCCGAGGCGGGCGGTCCAGGTTCCGTAGCGGGAGGTGAAGTTGTTGAAGTTGGTGTTCTTCCAGTAGGGGTCGCCGGGGGAGTTGAGAGCGGCTTCCCAGTCGAAGTCGCCGGCCAGGAATTCCCAGTCCTCGATTCCCATCGTGGACCGGTTGGGGGAGATCGTCTTGGCCTGCCAGGTCTTGGTGTTGGTGAAGTTGTTGACCTGGAGGTTCAGCGCGACGTTGTACTTGCCGGCGATCTTGAGGGCGTACTCGACGAAGATGTCGGCCCACATCGTGAAGGGCAGCCGGCCGAGGTCGCCGTAGCCGTTGGGGATAGATGTAGCTATTGCGGACGCTCAGCTGGGTGCTGACGGGCAGGCCGCTGCGGCCGTAGCCGACCACGCCGACCGTCAGGCCGAACGGGAAGGCGTAGGAGCCGTAGGCCTTGAAGTAGTGGGTGCGGTCGGAGGGCAGGGGCCGTCCAGCGGCGTGCCGTCGAGTCGTAGCGTCTCGAACCACAGGTCGAAGTACCGCTCGACGTTCGGGGAATTGCGGCCGTTCTCGTCGGAGGAGGACAGGCCGCCGTAGTTGCCCTTGACGCTGCTCCAGGTGTAGTTGACGCCGCCCTGCCAGTTGTTGCTGAACCGCTTTTCGAGGGACAGGTTCAGGCCGTAGTACTCTCGCTTGGCCTTGGGGGCTGGGCCAGATACGCATCGGCGAACCTGGCCGCCCTCGGACATTCGAGCCGTCGGGCCAGCCTTCGCCGGGGATCTCGGCGAATGTAGTAGATCCACGCTGCCGGGATTGCCGTTGAAGTACTGTTCGCCGCCAGGCCTTCAACGCCGACGTCTTCGATCGTCCGGATGAGGTGCTTGTAGACGAAGCGGGCGCTGAAGGACAGATCTCTTCGGTGATCTTCTTCTCGGCGCCGAAGGAGATCTCGCGCTGGGACACGGGCTTCAGGTCGGGCTCGGTGGTGTCCCACGAGGAACGGCGCCAGTTGATCGAGCCCATGTAGGTCGCCGCCGGCGGCCTGGTCGGCCTGGTCGTGGCGTGATGTCGCCGGAGGCCGGCGATCTCGGGTAAGTTGGGGTTGTCGAGCGTGTAGTAGTCGGTCCGACCACTTGAAGCCGCCGTAGGAGCCTTCGGCCATGTACAGCTTCATGACGTCGTAGTAGATGCCGAAGCTGCCGAAGACCTTCAGGCTGGAGTCGCCGAACACGTCATAGACGAGCGCCGAGGCGGGGGGCCAGCTTCTCGTCGAAGCCGAACTGGATCGGCTTGTAGTCGGCGAACGCGGATCGGTGGTGGCGAAGGAGGGGATGTACTCGGATCTCCGTCCGGACGCCGAAGTTCAGGGTCAGCCGCTCGCCGATCGTCCAGGAATCCTGGAGGTAGACGGCCTAGTTGTTGCTGGCAATGTTCCAGTTCGAGCCGTAGGGGGAGGTCCAGTAGCCGCGGATGTCGTAGTAGCCGTACGTGCCGCGGACGTGGGACGCCGTAGGCCGACAGGGCCGTAGTAGGACTGCCCCAGTACAGGTCGACCAGGGGGTGCCGGGCCGGAGTCGACGTCCTCGTCCAGGCGGATGAACTGGAAGCCGGCCTTCCAGGCGTGTTCGCCGGCCAGGTTGACGTAGTAGGTCAGGTCGAGGTTGGCGCGCATGCGCTCTTCGAGTGTACTTGCGTTGGATGACCGTCCGGCTGCCGGCGCCAGTTGTTCCAGCCGGCGTAGTGCTGCAGGTCTGTCGTCGATGGATCGCCGCGTAGACGTGCATGTTGGTGCGGTTGAAGTCGTAGCGGGTGCCGGGGCACGAACTGCTGCTGGTTGGTCGTGTTCGGCATGGAAGTAGCCGCCGCGGGCGCTGACCAGGAAGTTGTTGCTGACGCGTGTAGTCGACGTGGCGTTGCCGCGACTCAGGTTGGGATAGTCGTAGCCGGCCTGCTTGCCAGGCATCGAGCCCGGCCAGCTGGCGCCAGGGGTAGTGTCTTGGTGCTGGTGCCGCTGATGCTCGGGATGCTCGCCGCGGTACTTGTAGAAGTTGTTGACGCAGCGAAGCCGACATGCGCAGGCCCTTGAACGGGGCCGCGGTCAGCTTGGCCTGGCCGTTCCAGTTGAAGTTCTTGCTGGTAGAACTGTATGTAGCGGCCGGGGCCGTGTCGCCTGGGATCTGGCCGCGGTCGGTGACCGGGTCGAACGTGAACCGGTCGGCGACGGTCCGGGAATAGACTGGGGGTTGAAGGAGCCGAAGAACCACAGGCGGTCCTTGAGGATGTAGCCGCCCAGGTTGAAGACGCCTTCGAACCGCTTGTAGTCGTCGCGGTTCTTGCCGCCGTGACAGTACAGGTCGTCGTTGTTGACGTACTCGCGCCAGGTTGTCGTCGTAGGGGTTCCAGCGGAGGTACTCGCGGGCCTTGCCCTGCATCAGGATGTCGTTGTCGTTGTAGTAGCCGATGATGTCGCCGTGGAACTCGTTGCCGCCGGAGCGGGTGATGACGTTGACGACGCCGCCCATCGAGCCGCCGAACTCGGCGCTGTAGCCGGAGGCCGTGACCTTGACTTCTTCGACCATGCTCCATGACGGCGCTCTGGGCCTGGGTGCCGATGTGGCACGTTGTTGATGTTGGTGCCGTCGATGTACCACATGTTCTCGGTGCCCGTGGCGCCGTCGACCGACAGGCCGCCGGTGTTGGATTCATTCTGGACGCCGGGAACCGTGCTCAGCAGGCCGTCGAAGTTCGCGGTTGCGGGGCAGGGCCATGAACACTTCCTTGGTCATGGTCTGGCCCTTGACCGTGCTCTTGACGTCGATCAGCGGGCTCTGCCCGACGACCGTGACCTGCTCTTCGATGGCCGCCTGGTCCAGGGTCACGTTCAGGCTGACCGTGGTCGACATCTGGATGATGATGTTCTGGCGGATGAGGGTCTTGAATCCCTGCAGGGAGAAGATGACCTCATAGGAGCCGGAAGGCAGGGAGAACAGGCGGTAGGTGCCGTCTCCGTCCGTCACGGCCGTCGCCTTGCCGACCAGCTTCGGGCTCGTCGCTTCGACCGAGACGCCGGGCAGCGGGGCGCCCGTGCTGTCCAGGACCTTGCCCTCCATTTTGGAGGTCGCGACCTGTTGGCCGAAAGCGGTCCCGGCGATGAACAGCGCGAGGATCGCAATCACGAATTTCTTACTCATAAATTAATTCCTCCTAGAAATTGAAAACCTAAACCCAGAGCGGCGAAACTACCGCCCTCCCATAGCTCATGCGGAAACGTCCTTCCTGTCTCACCTCCTCGTTTGGAAAAAATATTTTGGTTTTTCATGTCGATCAAGCCCCTTTAATTAGCAATTATCATGCCAATATGCGGTCACTTTAAATGTGTTTATTATGTGTGAGTTATGGCCTCGCATGGACCGCGAAATCTTCGGCATTTTGGACTAATTCAAAAAATTGGATTCAGTCCGATTTTTTGGCATTTTTCGGGACCGGCTGACCCGGCGCCGGGTCCTTGCGGGAACGGCCTATCCGAGGCCTCGCGCGGGGGCCGGTAAGGGGGTGTCAGTCCCCGGAGACCGTGACCGTCGTCCGGGTCCCGGCCACGGTCCTGGAGATCCGGTCCTCGGCGTTGATGTAGAGGTGGTAGGTGCCCGGCGCGAGCCCGGAGAGCGGAAGCTCCAAGAGCATGGAAGACGCCACCGGATGGACGCTCTTTTCGAGGAGGATCGGGATCGTCGGATAGGCCCGGCCGTTCGCGGCGTTGATGAACCGCGCGGACAGCGCGAGGTCCGTCTCGGCGGCGCCTGGAACCGAGTAGGGGACGACCACCAGGAGCCGCGGGGCGAGCCTGGAAAATTCGCTGGCCGCGGGCGAGAAACGGGTCCGGTCGTAGGCGTAGATCTCGTCCCACGGCAACGAAACTGTTTTTCTTCCCTGCCGCGGCTTCGACCCGGGCGGTCCCGGTCTCCTCGGCCAGAAGGAGCGGCGTCCAGAGCCGCAGGCCCTGGGCCGCAGGGGCCCGGACGGCGGCCTTCGTCGAGCCCACGGCGCTCAGGCCCGTGTCCATGTCCCTGACGACGACGCGGCAGGTGTAATCGCCCGGACCGAGCCCGGCCGAAGCCCCGAAGACGACGGCCCGGCCCCGGCCGCTGCGCGCGTCGGCTTCGCCGCGGCGGATGTCCCGGATGTCGCCCTTGTCGTCGAACACGATGGCCACGTACTCGATCTTCTCCCCCGTGAACCGGGCCGTGACCTCGCCCGGGACCCGGGCCAGGACCCTGAGCCCCGGGCCGTCCGCCGTCCCGGAGACGAGCGCGGTCACCGGCAGGCCGAGCGGCAGGCGCGAGACGGCCCGTTCGTTGAGGGCCAGGTCGAACAGGTGCAGGTCCTTTTCGAGCTTGGTGTACTCCGCGAAGGGTTTCGGATCGTAGAAGCCCGAGGGGGCCATGACCCGGGCCCCCTTCCGCTTGACCTCGACCTTGACGCGGTGGAACTTGCCGTCCTCCGCCGAGGCCGGATAGTAGCCGAGGACGTAGAAAGCGCCGGTGAGGTCCCCGACGGCGGCCAGGTTCTTTTCATAAGAGCCGATGTTGGAATAGTATTTTCCGCCCGTCCTTTTCGAAAGCGACCGGAGCGTGTCGATGCCGGTGACCTTGTCGTCGGCGAACGGATTGGTGGTGTCGGTGCCGAGCAGCCCCGATTTGAATCCGGCTCGACGTCGCGGTGCCCGCACCGACCATTTTGTCGGCCCCGAAGAGAGAGGTGTCCTTGGCCGCCTCCCGCGTATCCAAAGCGAAGAACGGGCAGTCGGAAGCGCTGAATTCCTTGAGCAGATCCTCCCAGAGGGGCTGAAGGGTCCGGTCGCCCATAGTCGTAGGAGAATTGGCTCGGTTCGGACAGGGCTGCCCCGGCCCATCCCCGTTCCCTGGGCGATGGCGGGATTGCCCTGAACGAGAGTCGTCGGGATCCCCGTCGAGAAAAGAAGGAAGCTCTTGCTCCCGGGGACCAGCCGCATGGCCTTGGCCAGAGCGACCAGGGTGGACAGGTAATCCTGGGCCTGGAATTTCGATTGCCGCCGGCCGGCCTCGGTCCTCAGGACTCTCGCCTTTGAGGAAAGGATCCTGAGTGTCTGGAAGAGGTATATCCCCGCAGGTCCCAGTACTCGCGCTCGATCTCTTCCGCCCGGCCGGAGATCTCCTTGGCGCTGATCCCGGCCACGGCCTGGCGCGCTTTGGCCAGATCGTTGGTGAGGAACTCGTGGACTTTGAGGCCCTTCGCCGCCGAATAGGACAGCACGGCCACTTCGTCGCCGGGAGCGGCCTCGGTGTCGATGAAGTGTTGGGCCGCCCTGACCGCGGCTATGGCGCCGATCGGGCTGTTGAAGGCGAAGTCGAAGAAAATGAAGTATTTGCGTGGGAGAAGGCCCTTGACTTCGGGCTCGGTCGCGAGCCTTCGCGTCCGGACTTTCTGTAACGGCGGGCGAGCCCGAGACATGCCGCTCGAACTCGGTCACAGCCACCGGCACTCCGTCGTCGTAGACGACGAAATCTTCCTTATTCAGGTCCAGGATCGCGTTCCCCGATCGGTCACTGACGTAGACTTGGACGAGCCTCACCGTGACGGAGACTTCGTGCTGGATGGGCTTCCCGGCGTCCTGGCCTCGCGAGGGAGCGGCCGGCCCCGTCGAACCCCAGACGGCCGCGCCGATGATGACAGCTGCCGCGAAAAAATACGATATGACGCGACGCATCAAACTAACTTTTGCCTTCCCTTCCCTTCGCCTGTGAGTTCCGGTACATATTGCCCCTCTATTCAGTCCACGGCGATCGTCACCGTCGTCCGGGTCCCGGCCATGGTCTTGGAGATCCGGTCCTCGGCGTTGATGTAGAGATGGTAGGTGCCCGGGGCGAGCCCGGCGAGTGGCAGGTCGATGGTTAGTGTTTCCGTCGCCGCGTGCGCGGACCTGCCGACGAGGGCCATGCCCACGGGCACAACCTGCCCGCTGGCCGCGTCGATGAGCCGGGCGGTCAGCACGACCTCGGGTTCGGCCGTGCCCGGCACCGCGTAGGGCACGAGGACCTCGAGCCGTTGCGTCAGCCTCGGGACCGTCCCGGCCACGGGCGCAAGGAAGCTCCGGTCGAAATCGTAGGCCTCCCGCCAGGCGAGGACGGCCCGGCCCTTGGGCGCGCCGGCTTCGAGGAATGTTCCCCCGGCCGCCGAATTGAGCAGGAGGGGAGTCCCCAGCCTCAAGCCCGTCGCCGTCTGCGGCTCCCGCACCGAGGCCCGGACCGAGCTCACCGCGCTCAGGCCCGTGTCCATGTCCCGGACGACCAGCCGGCACGTGTAGTCGCCCGGTTCGAGGACGACGCCCGTGAGGAAGGTCAGCCTCCGGCCGCGGCGCGTCCGCGGATCGACCTCGATCCGGCGGACGTCGCGGACGTCGTTCTTCGTGTCGAAGACGAGGGAAACGAACTCGACCTTCGTCCCGGCGAACCGGCCTGTGACCTCGGCCGGGAGACCGGCCATGAGCTCGAGGCCCAGGCCCTCGCCCGACGGAAAGGCCAGCGCGGCCATCGGGAACGTCACCGGCAGCCGCGAGAGGGACCGCTCGTTGAGCGCCAGGTCGTAGAGGTGGAGTTCCTTCTCCATCTTCGACATTTCGGCGAACGGCTTGGGATTGAAATAGCCGGACTGGGCCCGGACCTCGCAGTCCGGCCGCGTGACCGTCACCTTGACCTCGTGGAAGCTGCCGTCCTCGCGCTCGTTCGACGAATAGCCGAGCACGTAGTAGGTGCCGGTCAGCGTCCGGACCTGTTCGAGGTTCTTCTCGTACATGTTGATGTTGGCGTAATACCGGCCGCCGGTGATGTCGGTGAGCCGCTTCAGAGAGTTGAGACCCGTCGTCTTCTCGTCCTGGAAGACGTTCGTGGAATCCTGGAACACTCCCTGTATCGTGGCCAGCCCACGGCTGCCCGACTCGAAGGTCATGGAGTCGTAGGCGAAGAGATCGGTGTCCTTGGCCGAGGCCCGCGTGTCGAAGGCGTAGAAGGCGCATCCGGAGGAGCCGAACTCGCGGAACATATCCTCGTTCTGGGTCCGGAGGACGCGGTCGCCGGGGTCGAAGGCCGCCCGGCCCGCGCCCGACGACGGGTTGCCGGACTGGCCGCCGTAGACGAGCGAGGCGGGCACGCCGGTCGAGAAGAAGAGAAAGTGCTTCTGTCCCGGGACCAGGCGGAGGGACTTGGCCAGATCGGTCAGCCGCAGGATGAAGTTCTGGGCCTGGCGCTTGGCCTCCTGGCGGGAGCCCCTGAGCGGGTCGACGACCGGCCGCGCCGCGTTCGCGGCGACCATGTCCGCGTTCGTCGCTCCGGCCCCGGGCAATGCCTCCTGGGCCATCGTCCAGTACTGGAGCTCGAGGTCCGCGGCCCGGCCGGCGATGTCCTTGCTGCCGATGGCCTCGACCACCTCGCGGATCTTGGCGTGGTCGCGCGTCAGGTATTCGTGGAAGCGGACGCCCTTCAGCATCGTGTAGGACAGGACGCCGATCTCGTCGTCCGGGCCGGCTTTGGTCGCCAGGAAGTGCAGGGCGGCCGTCTTGGCCTTGACCAGGCCGCGGGCGTTGTTGAACGCGAAATCGAAGAAAAGGAAGAACTTGCGGGTTTGGGCCGGAGCCGTCCCCCGGTCGGGAGAGACGGCTTGTTGCGGGGACGGTGCCGCCTCGCCCGAAGGCCCTTCCCCGGCCGGGACGTCCGCGAGCGCGTGTCTCTCGAACTCCGTCAGGACGACCGCTTGCCCGTTGTCCGTGGCCGCGAAATCGCCCAGGGCCAGATCGTCGACCGGCCGGCCCTTCTTGTCGGTGACGTAGACCTGGATGAGCTTGAGAACGACGGAGACCTCGTGCTGGGGCTTTTTGGTCAGGGCTTGCTCTGTGTCCGCCGGTCCGGATTGCGGAGCCGACGGGGAGGCGAGGGCCGTCGGCCCGAAGAGGCCGGCGGCGAGAAGGAAGGCGGCCGCGCCGAGAGCGGCCTTTTCTTGGAAAGAGCGGCGATGCGACATCGGTCCTCCCGGACGGAATCTATTCCCTCACCCTTTCCGCAGTCATTGTCCGCCCCGCGTCCGGGTTTGTCAAGCCGCCGTCGCCGCGGCCCGGGCGTGTTGACGGCCCCGGGCCCGTGCCCTATACTGAACGAGGAACGCTTTTCACGGGGAGGCCGATCGTGCAAGTCCCAAAGATCCTTCGGATATTCTGCGCCCTGGGCGCGATCCTGATCTCCGTCCTGGCCTTCGCCGGCCGCGCCTCCGCCGCCATCCCGAAGAAGGACGCCTGGTACAGCCAGCACTACGTCATCATGCAGGATTTCGAGAAGAAGGCCTACCGCAAGCTCAGCGAGGAAGGGCGGAAGGCCTTCCAGGAGCTCTTCTGGGCCGTCCGGACGGCCGACGCCCGGGCCACGTTCGCCGAGCGGCTGGAATACGTCAAAAAGAACTTCTGGAAAGAGAACAACCAGCAGCCGTGGAACACCGATCGCTCCCGTATCTTCCTCCTCAACGGCAGCCCCGCCTCGATCGACGTCGACCAGAACGCCAACTGGGGCACCCGTGTCATGCCCGGCGAGATGCGCCCGGCGACCGACCGGACCAACGAGGACGTCGCCGCCAACCGGGCCGAGGTCTGGGTCTATCCTTTCGATAAATACTTCGTCAAGTACACCTTCGTCTTCGTCCAGCCCTACCAGTGGAAGATCATCCAGGGGTCGGGGAACCGCTATCTCGCCGGGCTCGAGGCCCACAGCCGCGAGGTCACGTTCGGCGTCGCCGAGCTCGAGCCGTACAAACAGGACCTGGCCGGCCTCGGCAAGAAGAAATAGCCGTCCCGGGACCCGCGGAGAGACCGGCCACGCGCGCGCTCATCGTCTTCACGGCTTCGCTCGGCGCCTTCCTTCTCTATCTCCTCTGCGAACGCGCCGGCCTCGAACGGGCCCTGCGCCGCGTGCCGCGGCGGATCGCCGTCACCGGGACCAGGGGCAAATCCGGCGTCACCCGGCTCATCGCCGCCGGACTGCGGGTGACGGGCGCCCGGGTCCTGGCTAAAACGACCGGCTCGAAGCCCGTGCTCATCCTCCCGGACGGCTCCGAGCGGGTGATCGCGCGGGCGGGCGGGGCCTCGATCCG
Organism: uncultured bacterium; assembly: GCA_963743755.1. GTDB lineage: Bacteria > Acidobacteriota > Aminicenantia > Aminicenantales > Saccharicenantaceae > RBG-16-66-30. Next base: position 235,789 of record CAVUQU010000004.1, on the reverse strand, counting down.
CGAGCAGGTCCGCCTCGTCGCCCTGGCCGCGGAGCTCGGCGCCGACACCCTGGTCGCCGAGATGATGAGCATCGGCCCGGAGTGCCTGCGCGCCGAGTCCCGGCGCATCCTGCGGCCCGGGACGCTCGCCGTGACCAACGTCCGGCTCGACCACCTCGACGACATGGGCCGGGACAGGGACGCGATCGCGCGGACGCTGGCCTCGGCGGTTCCGGACGGGGCCGACGTGTTCGTTCCGGAGGAGGAGGCTTACGAAGCCTTCGCGGGCGCGGCCCGGGATGCGGGGGCGAGGCTCCATCGCATCGCGCGCGAGGAGCGGGGAGGGGGAACGGACGCGGGGGCCCCCGGGCGATTGCCGCCCGGAGAATTCGAGCCCAATCTCCGCCTGGCCCGGGCAGTCCTCGGTGCCCTGGGTGTCGACCGGACGGCCGCAGATAGAGGCATGGCCGGCGCGGCCCCGGACGCCGGGAGCCTGCGGATCCGGCGCGGCCTCTTCGGCCGTCCGCCGCGTCCGGCGACCTGCGTCAGCCTCTTCGCCGCCAACGAGCCGGAGTCGTCGGCCGCGGCCCTGGCCGAAGTCCTCTGCCGCCTGCCCCGGGCCGGCCGGCCGCTCGTCGGGCTTCTCGCATTGAGGGAGGACCGGGGCGACCGGACGCTCCAATGGGTCCGCGCCGCGGGCGACGGCTTCTTCCGGGAATTCGCGGCGGTCGTCCTCGTCGGGCCGCCGGCCCGGCCGGCCCTGCGGCGGCTCCGCCGCACGAAGCCGCCGGGCGCGACCGTATTTTCCGCGGCCGGCGGGGGGTCGCCCGAAGCGGTCATGGACCGCGTCATGACCGCCGTCGCGGGCGAGCCGGTCGTCGTCGGGCTCGGCAATTTCGTCGGCCCGGGCGAATCGCTCGTCCGTCACTGGGAACGCGAAGGGACAGCCCATGATCGTTGAAACGCTCGTCGTCGGACTCGTCATCGCCCTCGTCTGGGCCGAGCTCACCGACATCTCGCCCGGCGGCATCGTCGTCGCCGGCTATTTCGCCCTTTACCTCGACCGGCCCCTGCGCGTCGCGGCGACCCTCGCCGTCGCCCTGCTGGCCTGGGCGGCCGTCAAGGCCCTGTCCCGCCATCTCGTCCTCTTCGGCCGCCGGCGCTTCGTGCTGGCCGTCCTCGTCGGCGCCGTCCTCTCGCAGGCCTGGCTTCTCGCCCTGCCGAAGCTCTTCGAGGCTCCGGTCGAGCTCCGGGTCATCGGCTGGATCGTGCCCGGCATCCTGGCCTCGAGCCTGGCCCGCCAGAGGCCCCTGCCGACCCTGGCCTCGCTCGCCGCGGTGTCGACCCTGACCTTCGCCGTCGTCAAGCTGGCGGCGCTGCTGTGAGAGAACGGGGGGCGAACGGTTCCCGTCGCGCCGTCTTCGCGGCCGCGGCCCTGAGCCTCGTCTACCTCGCCCTCCTCCGGGTCCTGCCGGGGCCCGCCCCGGCCGCGCGGGCGGAGATGATCGAGGCGTCGCGGCTGATGGCCCGGGCGACCGCGGCGCTCCGGGAGTGCCGCGCGGCGCGCGGGATCGCCCTCGACCGCGCGGCCGATCCCAACGGAACGGGCCTCATCGGCGTGGAGGGTTCGGAGATCACGACCTCCTCGGGACAGCTCGAGGCGAAGCGGACGACGACGAACCCGGACTTCGCGGCCCTCGTCGTGTCTCTCCTCCGCGAAGCGGGCGTCGGGAAAGGCGATGCCGTGGCCGTCGGCGCCTCGAGCTCCTTCCCGGCGCTCATCGTCGCCACGCTCGCCGCCGCCGCGGCGATGGAGGCAGAGCCTCTCGTCGTCTCCTCGCTCGGCGCGTCGCAGTGGGGCGCGAACGTTCCCGGCTTCATGGGACTCGACATGGAGGAATGCCTGCGCTCCGGCCCGTTCCCGGGCTTTGCGCCCGTCGCCCGGGCCGTCGGCGGCGAGGGGGACGTCGGCCGGGACATGGAACCGGCCGGCCGGGCCGCCCTGGAAGCGCGGCTCCGCGCCGGGAACGTCCCGTTCCTCGCGGAACCGGACCTCGCACGGAACGTCGCCCGGCGGATGGCGATCTACAGGGAAAGCGCCGGCTCGAGGCGGATCGCGGCGTTCGTCAACATCGGCGGCTCCACGGCCAACATCGGCACCAACGCCCGGGTGCTCGAGCTCCGGCCGGGGCTCGCCGAAGGCGTCTTCGTTCCGCCTCCGCCCGAGCGCGGCGTCCTCCAGGCCATGGCCGCCGCGGGCGTTCCGGTCATCCATCTGCTGAACGTCAAGGGACTGTGCGAGCGCTACGGCCTGCCCTGGGACCCCCGGCCCCTGCCGGCTCCCGGCGGCAACGGCCCCGTCTATCGCCGCGCCTCCGTCCGGTTCGCTTCCCTTCGTCGCCCTCACCGTCGCCTACATCCTGGCGATCGTGGCCCTGCTGGGCTTCGCCCGACTCCGGTCGCTCTGAAAAATGGGGACGTTTCTGGTTTTCGTCTCGAAAACCAGAAACGTCCCCATTTTTCTTGATTGACACGGCCGGGGAATTCGCCCGATAATGGTCCCGTCCGGCGAACCCGGACTCCTTGACTCGTCCCTATTTCGCATGGCGCGATAAAATTCCGAAGGAGAGGGAGGAGTCATGTCCAAGAAAACGCTCGCCGTCCTGAGCCTCGCGATCGCCGTGGTCTTCCTGCTGTCGTCGACCGCCTGCGTTTCCAAGAAACGCCTGGAGAGGGTCGAACAGGAGAACGCCCAGCAGATGGCCCAGGCCAACGCGCGCATCGACGATCTCACCAAGAAGAACGAAACCCTGGACAAGGGCCTGGCGGACACCCAGAGCGCCCTCTCCGGCGCCCAGAGCGAGAACAAGCAGCTCGCGTCGACCGCCGCTTCGCTCAAGGACCAGCTGGCGGCGCTCGAAGGCCAGAAGACCGAGCTGGACAAGGCCCTGGCCGCGGGCAAAGAGACCGAAGCTTCCTATCAGAAGAAGGTCCGGTCGCTCAACGGCGCCATCGGCAACCTGAGAACCAAGGTGGCCGAGATGGAAACCCTGATCACAGCCAAGGAAGCGGAGATCGCCGTTCTGCAGCAGACCGAGGCCTCGCTCAAGGCCGCGGCCGAGGAGCAGAGCAACAAGCTGGCCGCCCTGACCGCCGACAAGAATTCCCTGACGGCCCAGCTGGACAAGACCGTCGCCAGCAAGAAGTCGACGACCCTGATCCTGGGCATCCTGCTGGGGTTGGCTGTCATCCTGGCCCTCGTCGGATTCCTGCGGGGCCGGAAGACGACGGCCTGACCGGGTTTCTCCGGTCCGCCGGCCGCCTACTCGTGGAAGAGCTTCCCGGCCGGGGCCGTCCCGGGGTCCTTGAGGAAGGCCCCCGTCCCTTTTGCGACGACCTCGGTGTAGCGGGGGACGCCTGAGACGACGACGGCCCTGTCCGGCTTGTCGGCCGACCAATTCTCCAGGATCTGGAGGACGGTCGAGGTGTGCCGGCCGACCCGGATGTCGATGGGCCAGCCGTTCTCGTCGATCTTCTCGAAGAGCAGGCCCCTCTTTCCCGCCCGGACGACGAACTCGTCCTTGCCGGTGAGCAGAAGCGCCCTGTCCGTCCGCCCGCGCGTCGCGTCGAGGAAAGGCTCCGGGGCTTCGAGCAGGAGCGAGATGGCGTCGGTGGCGTCGCCGATCTCGCGGTGGGACAGCCCGCGCAGGGCCTTGGGCGAGTTCTCGACGCCGATCGCGAAGCCCTCGACGCTGCTGATGAACATCGAGGCCACCGCGGCCAGGTCGGCGCCCTTCTCGTGGGCGACGATGGTGCTGATGACCGGATACTGGAGCTCGGCCTCGTGGAAGTCGATGGCGATGTCGACCTTCTCGCGGCGGATGAGCTCGATGATGGCGTAACAGGTCCGCTCGGTCAGCGTGCCGTTCGGCCGGCCCGGGAAGGCCCGGTTGAGGTTGCGGATGTCGACGTAGGCCAGCTCCTGGCGGGACGGGTAGTGGAGGTAGACCTCGGGATCGGGCCACTGGTCGAGGGGGTTCGACCAGCGGTCGCCCATGCGGAACGTCTGGCCGCCCCAGGACGTGGGGATGGTGAAGTCCGGCGGATAGGCCCCGCCGAGCCGGGTCGCGGTCGAGCCGCTCCGGTTGGCCGTCAGGATGACGATGAGGCGGCCCTGGGCGAGCTCGGCGTTCTCGGCGAAGATCCAGGAGGCGAGGCGCCCGGCCGGCTCCTCGGGATGCGTGCCGCCGAGGACGAGGACGGTCCCGCCCGGCTCCCGGCCTTCGAGGACGTAGACGTTGGCGTCGTTGATCGTGCCTTTCACCGGTTCGAAATAATCGCCGAGCGTGGCCACGCGCGTGACCCCCGGCCCGGCCACGACGGGCTCGGCCAGATGCCGGCTGCGGTAGAAGCTCGATCCGGCCAGCACGGCCAGGACGACGCCGAAGCCCGCGACGACGGTCTTGCGGACCTCATTTGAGCCTCAGCAGGCGCAGGAGGAACGGGAGGAGGACGATGACGGTGAGCGCCTCCTCCTGCCAGTTCTTCCGCTTCAGGAAATTCCCGACCAGCAGGAAAGCGACGTAGCGGTCAGCAGATAGTAGAAGAGGGTCACGATCGGTCGCCATGTTAAAACACCGTCAGGAAGGACAGCTTCTTGCTGAAGACGACCATCAGCGTCCCGACGACGGCGATGAGGACCGCCGGCACGAGACAGTATCTCAGGAATTTCCCGTACGACTCCTTCAGGCCCACGGTGGCCGTCGTCAGGCGGCCGATGATGGCCGTCGGCGGAATGGCGTCGCCGAGCGGCCAGATGACGCTCATCCCGGCCAGGGCCACGACCGGGTTGAGGCCGATCGTGTTGAAGAGGAGGACGAGCGGCACGCCCAGCACGGGCGCCGCGCCCCACATCAGCACGGCCTCGGACACGGGCAGCGTCACGAAGAGCGTCAGGAAGACGACCGTCACGGGCAGGGTCACCGTGGTGATGGCGATGAGGCCGCGGACGCCGGTGAGGGTCATGATCTGGACGAGGATCCCGGCGCAGGTCAGCGTCCCGATGAGCGGCAGGAGCTGGTGGACGGTCTCCCGGGAGACCTTGAGGACGTCGAGGCGGACGGGCGACAGGGCCCACGCGGCCGCCGCGGCCGCGGCGAACATCAGCGGCAGGCCGAGGACCGGCACGTCGAAGGGGAAGGCCCGGCCGGCGACGACGAGGAGGAAAAAGACGACGAAGGGGACCGCCACGCGGAGCCAGCTCATCTTCGCCGGCGCCTCGGGCAGCTCGGCCATGGCCTTGGCCAGGTCGACCGGCTTCGATCGGGCCCCCAGGATGAAGATCGTCAGGAGGGCGAGGAGGACGCACGGGACGAGGAGCGGCAGGAAGAACCCGACGTAGGGCATGTTGACGCCGGCGGCCGTCAGCATGGCCCAGAGGCTGACGGGCGGAGCGGCGGCGCTCAGTCCGGCGATGATGAAGATGATGGCCGCGATCTTGGGCCCGGGTATGTCCATGGTGCCCAGGATCGTGGCGGCCATGCCGCCCATGATGAGGACGGTCACGCTGCCGGCCCCGGTCAGCGCCCCGGGGACGAGGAGGAGCAGGGCCAGCAGGATGAAGAGCGGGGCCTTGTGCCGGTGGAATCGGCGGACGATGGCCCGGACGGCGAACGCGGCCGCTCCCGATTCCTTGAGCAGGTTCATGAACAGCGTGGCCGTGACGAAGATGAGGACGATGTCGAAGTAGGTGAAGGCCCCTTCGACGATGTGCCGGGCCGGGATGCCGGTGCCTCCGGCGAGCGAGCCGGCCAGGGCGGCCGCGAAGAGCGCGAGCTCGGTCGAGATCTTGAGGAGCTTGGCGATGATGAAGGCGGCGACCATGACGGCCAGGACCAGGGTGGCCGCTGTCGTCGCGCTCATGCGTTCGGGACTCCTTCCGGAAGGTGAAGCGCTACTCTAGGACAAGCCCGTGAATTTTGCAAGGCCCCGCGCCGCCGTCCCTCAGCGGTCCATGACGGTGATCCGGGCGATGCACGTGAACGACTGGGCCGAGGTCATGTCGCGGCAGATGCCCCGCTCGAGCAGGAGCACGCCCCTCTCGTAGTCGTCCCAGCGGAATTTATCGGCGTCGATGGTCCGGCCGGTGAGGGAGGCCAGCTCGGGCACGCCTGACGCGACCGGCGGCAGGCCGAGGTATTCCAGGACGACGTTGACCGACCGGACGTCCTTGATGGTCATGTACTTGCCGCCGTCGGTCATGGCCAGGGAGAGCGGCGGCCCGGGATCGTCGAAGATGTAGGCGGTGGTCATCCGGCCGGCGAGGAAGCTCTCGCGCTTGGCGAAGGTGTAGGCCCGGGCCTTGACCGGGAAGAGCTCTTCTTTGACGGCGGTGAAGGACAGGGTCTCGAGCTTGGTCTGATTGACGTAATAGAGCCCCAGGCCCACGAGGGCCGCGATGATGAGGGCGCGGACGATCGTCTGCATGTCGTTCTTGACGATGATGATGACGATCCAGAGGATACAGAGACCGAACAGGATGAGCAGGGCCGTCTTGGCGGTTTCCGTGGCGATCATGGCCGGACCTCCTTCTCGGTGCGTGGCGGTATTGTAACACAACGGCGCCCGGAGGGGGTATAATGCGTCCTTCATCGCGTCCCAGGAGGCCCTCATGAAGCGCATCCCGCACCTCGCCGTCCTCATCCTCGTCCTGGCCGGGCTCGTCCCCGCCGTCGTCCAGGACACCCCGCCCCGGCCGGCGCCGAGCTCTCCGGAGGTCCTCCGGGCCATCGTCAACGAGGCCTCCGGCGAGCGGGCCCTCCAGAACGAGATCCATCTCACGGGGGTCAACCGGAACCGCAAGGCCGACGAATACCGGAGCGGGTATTTCGAGTCCGCGTTCATCCTCGAGAAGCTCCGCGAATACGGGCTCGAGGACTCCTTCACCCTCGACCTCCCCGTCGAGGACGGGACGACCTGGGACGCGGAGTCGGCCGAGCTGTGGACCGTCGAGCCGGAGCTCGCCAAGATCGCCGACCTCGACGACGTGCCGGCCTCTCTCTGCTCGGGCAGCGCGACGACGGACACGACGGCCGAGCTCGTCTACGTCGGGCCGGGCGACCGCGAGGAGTTCTACAAGGACAGGGACGTCGAGGGCAAGATCCTGCTGGTCAACGGAGCGCCCGAGAGGGCCCGGCGTCTGGGCGTGCAGAAATACGGCGCCGCGGGCCTCGTCGGCTGGGCTTCGAGCCATCCCGAATTCGACCGGGACGAGGTCGGCTGGAACGGCCTGCGCCTCGGGCCGGGGGACCGGGCGACGTTCGGCTTCACGGTATCGCAGCGGCAGGGGCAGGACCTCCGGGACGCCCTCGAGCGCGGCCGCAAGATCGTCGTCCGGGCCGTCGTCAAGACCCAGGCCGTCGCTGACTACAAGGACCAGCTGACGGTCGCCCTGATCAAAGGGACCGAGCGTCCCGACGAGGAGCTCGTCTTCACCGCCCACCTCTACGAGGGCTGGGCCAAGCAGGGGGCCAACGACAACACCTCCGGATGCACGGCCATCCTGGAGACGGCCCGGGTGCTGCGGAAGCTCGTCGCCGAAGGCCGGATCCCGCCGCTCAAGCGGTCCGTCCGCTTCCTGTTCGTGCCCGAGATCTCGGGGACGGCGGCCTACCTCGGCCTCAACCCGGACATCCGGACGAAGATCTTCGCCAACATCAACCTGGACATGGTCGGCGAGGGCCTGATCAAGAACCAGAGCTTCATCCGCCTCAACCAGACCCCGTGGTCGCTGCCGACCTACCTCAACGACGTCATGGCCTCTTACTACGAGTGGATGGGCGATTCGCAGCGGGACGCCCAGGAGACGGGCTGGCGGTCGGGCGGCGTGCTGGCGCCGACCGGCTCGCGCGATCCCTTCTACTTCCTGGTCGAGCGCTACTCCGGCGGGAGCGATCACGACGTCTTCGTCGACGGCAGCGTCCGCATCCCGGCCGTCCTGATGATCGTCTGGCCCGACCAGTGGTACCACTCGAGCGGCGACACGCCCGACAAGTCCGACGCGACTCAGTTCAAGAGGATCGTGACGATTTCCGCGGCCGCCGCCGAGTTCCTGGCCAACGCCGGACCGGACGAGGCCGTGCGGATGATGGCCGAGATCTCCGCCCGCCAGGGCGGCCGGCTCGGCGGCGACCGGGCCCGGGCCGAGCGGCTGGTCTCGGGATCCGATGCCAAGACCGTTTCCGCCGCTTACAGGGACGCCCGCGTCATCGTCGAGCAGGGTTTCGTTCGGGAGAAAGAGACCCTGGCTTCGGTCCGCTTTTTCGTGGACAAGGACGCCGCCGCTGAACGGATCCTGGCCGGCCGCCTGGCCGATCTCGATGCCGTCCGGGCCAGTCACCTCAGGACGATCGACGATCTCTACGCCGCGCGCTGCCGGAGCTTGGGCGTTCCGGCCGTCAAGCCGGCGCCGGCCAAGGACGAGATCCGGCTGGCCGGGCTCGTACCCGTCCGGACGGAGAAGATGGGAGGCATGATGGCGATGTGGGGCCTGCGCGAGGAGTTCCGGAAGCTCGGCTACCAGGCGCCTCCGTCCATCCAGATGGCCGAGATGGAGCTCCGGAACTTCATCGACGGGAAGCGCTCGATCCTCGACATCCGCGACGCGGCCTCGGCCGAGTTCGAGCCGCTCGACCTCCTCGAGGTCGAGACATGGGTGGGCGTCCAGGAGAAGGTCGGCCTCGTCACCATCCGCAAGAAATAGGCGCCTACTTGGCGAACAGCTTCTCCAGGGCGGGGATGAGATCCACCGTCTTTTCGAATTCGACGAGGGGGATCTTCTTGGCTTGGGAGATGACAGTGAAGCGGCCGTCGGAGTTCCCGTCCTTCAGGACGAGGAGGATGTCCGAGTGGGGGGCCACGGCGTCGATCGACTGCTCGTCGGTCGTGTCGCCGGCCGCGGCGCCCTGGGAGCGCCTCTTCATGCCCTCGATGTGGGCGCCGATGACCTTGATCCCCTGCTTCTTGGCCTCGGCGATGAGGGCGGCCGCCCGGGCCAGCTCGTCGTCGATCTCGATGCCGGCCGCGCCCATGCCCTTGAGGCTCGCCCCCATGGTGATGATGAGCGATTTGTAGGGCGTGCCCGCCTTGGCTTTGGCCTGGAGGGTTTCCGGCGTCGCCAGCGGGTCGATGTCGTACGCCAGTTTGAGGCGCTGCAGGACGACCTTGATCGTCGTCGGTCCGATGCTCTGTCCACAGGACGCGACCAGGACGGGGAGTTCGGCTTTGGCTTCCAAGGTCTGGCTTGTGAGCATGACGGGGAGGAGGACGAGCACGGCGGCGGCGAGGACCGCTGCGGATCTATGAAGATGCGACATGGACGGCTCCTTTCTCCGGCCTTTCCGGCCGCGAGAGCCCATGTTAGGCCAAAGGAGCGCCCCGGTCAACCTCTCCCGGCGGGGGGGAAAGCGGGGGAACGAACGGGGACGTGCCCTCGTTTTTTATGGTATATTCCCGAACGGACACCATTCCTCGCTTGGAGGCATCGATGAAGTTCAATTCCGCCCGCGTCGCCTGCCTAGCCGGAGCGGCCGCGCTTCTGGCCGTTTGGTCGTGCCAGGGCTCCCGCGACCGGATGGACGCCATTACAATCGACGAGCTCGCGGCCCACATCCGCTATCTCTCGAGCGACCAACTGGAAGGCCGGGCCGTGGGCACGCGGGGGATCGAGCTGGCCGCCCAGTATCACGAGGACTATTTCCGCAGGATGGGCCTCCAGCCCGCGTTCGGGACGAGCTACCGCCAGACGTTCCCGCTGAAGGGCTCGCGGCCCGATCCGCAGGCTTCGCTCCAGATCGCGGGCCCGGGCGTCTCGCTCGCGCCGGTGCTTTGGGACGAGGTCGTCCTCCGGACCGAGCGGGAGGACTGCCCGCCCGAGGCGACGGGCGAGCTCGTCTACTGCGGCCACCTCGTCCAGGCGCCGGAACGTCAATGGGACGACCTCAAGGGGATCGACGTCACGGGCAAGGTCCTGCTCGTCGAGGTCAACGAACCGGGCAATCGCCCGGGCGGCGTCTTCGACGGCGAGGACATGACCTACTACGGCCGCTGGCCTTACAAGTACGAGAAGGCGACCGAGCTCGGCGCCGCCGGCGTCCTCATCATCCACGACACCAAGGGCGCGGCCTACGGCTGGGACGTCCTCCGGGCGTCCTGGGCGAACGAGAGCTTCTTCGATCCCGACCGGAACCCCCGGCTCCTTTTCGAGGGCTGGATCGGCGGCGAGACGGCCGACCGCATCCTGGCCGCCGCCAAGCTCGACCGCAAGGCCCTCCGCGACCGGGCCGAAACGACGGAATTCGTCCCCGTCCCGCTCGGCCTCAAGGCGACGGTCCGGCAACACCGGGTCTACCGGACGGTCGACGGCGTCAACGTCGCCGGCATCGTCCGGGCCGGACACCCGGAAGCGACGAAGCGGACGATCGTCTTCTCGGCCCATTACGATCATTTCGGCAAGGACGAGACGCTCGAGGGCGACCAGATCTACAACGGCGCGGTCGACAACTGCTCGGCTTCGGCCGCCCTGCTGGCCACCGCGGGATATTTCGCCCAACGCCCGGACAGGCTCAAGAACGATCTGTGTTTCGTCGCCGTGACCGCCGAGGAACAGCTCGTCCTCGGCTCGGCCTATTTCGCCCGGCACCTGCCGTTCCCCAAGGACGCGGCGGTCGCCAACATCAATTACGAGATGACCAACGTTTGGGGCGAGACCGAGGACGTCTACGCCATCGGGGCCCGGCACTCCGACCTCGATGCGATCGCCGCGGAGGCGGCCGCGAAGCGGGGGCTGCGCTATACGGCGGAGCGCAACGGCGAGCTCGGCTTCTTCTACCGATCGGACCAGATCTCGTTCGCCCGGGCCGGCATCCCCGGCGGCTTGGCTCAGTCAGGGGATCGTCTCCCGGGGTGCCGACAAGGGCCTCGTCCAGAGGAAATTCGAGGACTACCGGGCGACCAAATACCACAAGGTGACCGACGAGATCCAGCCCGACTGGGACCTGCGGGGGACGCTCCAGCTCACCGACTGGGCCCTGGGGATCGTCGCCCTGCTCCAGGAGCGCGCGGACCTGCCCCAGTTCGTCCCGACGAGCTCGTTCCGGCGGCGGTGAAAGGAGTCCGCGCGATGAAGGAAGCCGTCGACCTGGCTCAAAAGCTCGCCCTGTTCACGAAGCAATGGCATCCGCACCTGATCGCGGAAGGGGACAGCCTGCAAGTCTATCTGTCGAAGATCCAGGGTGAATTCCCCATGCACGCCCACGACAACGGAGACGAGTTGTTCTATGTCGTCAAGGGCCGTATGGAGATGCGCTTCAAGGACGGGACCGCCGAGGTCGAAGAAGGCGAGATCATCCTGGTGCCCAGGGGCGTCGAGCACTGTCCCCGGACCCACCCGGACGAGGAAGTCCACGTCCTGGTCGTCGAACCGCTCGGCACGACCCACACCGGCAACGTTCGCGACCGGAGGACGGTCGACAAATTCAACCGGATCTAGGGGTTGGATTTTTTCGGGGAGTGTGTTAGACTCCGGCGGTAATGGAGATCAAACCCGCCCCCCGTCATTCCCGCTTTTCGGATTATCTCACCCCCGCCCAGGTCGTCTTCGACCTCAAGAGCAAGGACAAGGTCGAGGCCATCGAGGAACTCCTGGACGTCCTGGCCAAACAGAAGCTCATCGAGAACAAGAAGCTCCTGCTGACCCGCATCATCGACCGCGAGAACCTCGTGTCCACGGCCATCGGCTCGGGCGTCGCCCTGCCGCACGCGCGCGTCGACGCCGGAGGCGAGATCGCCGTCGCTGTCGGCCGGTCGGACAAGGGCATCGACTTCGACGCCCACGACGGCCAGAAGGTCCACCTGATCATCCTCGTGGTCTGGAACCCGACGCTGCCCGGCCTGTTCAACCACCTCTTCGCCGGGCTGGCCCGCTTCCTCATCCGGGCCGAGAACCGCGGCCGCATCCAGACGGCCAAGGACAAAGCCGAGCTCTACGAGCTCCTCTCCGCGATCGAGTTCAGGTTCGTCCACGAGGAGAAGATCGTCAGCCGGGCCCGCCTGCTCAAAAAGCTCCAGGAGCTCGAGCTCCGGAAGAAGAAGGGGACGAAGGACCAGCAGAAGGAGCTCCAGAAGCAGGCGGCCATGATCCGGGAGGAGCTCGACCGCGACCTCGTCTCCCGATTCGACCGGCTGATGGAGCGCTACGGCTTCGCCGTCGCGGACGCGATCGACGGGGTCTGCCAGGGCTGCAACATCAACATCTCGACCCAGATGTACTCGGCCATGGAAGACTCCAACGACATCTACGTCTGCGAGAACTGCGGCAAGTACCTGGTCTCGGCCAAAAAGAAAAAGAAGTAATCAGTCCACTCCGGCGGAGACCAGGTTCGCGGGGATCAACAGCTTGTAGGCCGGGTAGGTCTGCGCCCCGCGGCCCCACTGGCTGACGATGTCCCGGTCGAAAAAATTCCAGACGAGCAGGCCGTCGTCGCTCTCCGGCTCGAGGAGGTAGGCGGCCAGGCGCCCCAGGGGCTGGGCCGTCCGGACGACGAGCGTGCCCTTGGGGAACTCCCGCTTCTCGACGGCGTACTCGCCCTTGACCGTGTTGGTCCGGTGCCCCTGGTAGAGGCGCTCGGCCCCCTTGATCTCCTTGAGGCGGAAGGCCTCGACCTCGAGCGTCGCGGCCTCGGTCAGGCGCTCGACGGAGAGGCCGTGCTGGCGGAGCTTCTCGAGGACCTCGGTCCCGGCGAGCGGGACGAGGTAGGCGAAGGGCAGGCGGACGGAGCGCTTCGGGACGAAATCGGCGTAATAGGGCATGATGTAGGTCTTGGTCTTGTCGGTCGGCCGCATCCGGGGGAAGGGCGGGGCGCCTTGGCCGCCGGGCGCGGGCTCGGGCAGGGCCTCCATCTCGTAGCCGAGGACGGAGAGCTTGCCGGGGAGCGGCTGGACGTCGATGTCGAGGCCGAAGGTGTCGGTTTCGGCGGGCGCGAGCCCGGCCTGAACGGTGCGGGCGTCGGCGTCGGCGACGAGCTTCTGGAGCTCGGCGGCGTTGGCGGCACAGTAGTCGAGGATGGCCTTGAGCAGGTGATAATTGCCGGCGACGCGGGTCCGGAAGTCGGCGTAGTTGTAGTTCTCGTCGAGGATGGAGAGGCGGTTGCGGAGGCCGATGTAGTTGGTCATGTAGCGCGGCTGGTGCCCGAAGGTCCGCCAGCCCTTCTCCATGTCCCGGAAATCCATGGGGTCGCCGTAGGGGACGGAGAGCGTGCCGTATTTCTTCTCGAGCGTCGCGTCGATCGCCGGCAGCATCTTGTCGCGAGCGTACTTGAGGACCGCCGGATCGCCGTTCGGGCAGAGCGGCCACGAGTAGGTCACAGGCTCCTGGTGGAACGAGCCGTCGGTCGTGTGGCAGTCGACGAGCAGGAGCGGGTCCCAGCGCAGGAGGACGTTGCGAACGAGGCCCCGCATCTCCGGGCTCTCGAGCTTCATGGAATCCCGGTTGAGGTCGAGGTTCTGGCCGTTGTGGCGGACGCCGGAGCCCTTCTCCGGGCCGACCTGGCCCATGCGGTTGCGGGGGTCCATCTTGTCGTTGCCGTCGGCGTTGAAGACGGGCGCGACGAGCAGGACGACCTTGTCGAGATAGGGCAGCTTGGGGTCGAGGACGATGTCCCGGGCGAGCATGAGGGCGGCTTCCTTGCCCTCGACCTCGCCGGCGTGGATGTTGGCCTGGACGTAGACGACGACGCGCTTGTCGTAGCGCAGGGCCAGCGGGTCCCGGGGCAGGGGCTTGCCGATGACGAGCAGGGGGACGTCCCGGCCCTCGGTCGTCGTGCAGATCGTCTCGACGCGGACGAGGGGCGACAGCCTCTGGAGCTCGCGGATGAAGGCGAGGACGTCGGCGGTAGTCGACGTCGCGGCGTAGTCGGTCGCCTCGGCGGTCGTCCGGGGGCCCGAAGCCGGCGCCGGGGGCGGAGGCGGTACAGGCGCGACGGCGGGCGGTTGAATGGGGGTGCGGGGGGACTGCGGCGGGGCCTGAGTGCCGCCGCGGCGGAGGGGTTTGCGCGAGAGCGGGGAGCGCGGCCGCGAAAACGGCCAGGGCGATCAGGGATCGGGTCGTCGGTTTCATGAGCACCTCCGTGGTTTGGACGCCGGAACCGGCAGTTTATTCCCGTTACGGCGAAAGGTAAACATCTTTCCGGTGGCCGATGCGGACGATGAGGATGAACTATTCATGGCTAGATTCTCACTCCGTCTTCCAACGGGCCCCCGAATTAGGCTAGGATAGATGTATGGCGCTATTCGGCGTGAGCCCCGATAAGGAACAGGCCCTGGCGGACCGCATGGCGGCGCTCGGCATCCGCGAGGAGGACATCGTCGAGAAGTTCATCCGCTCGGGCGGCCACGGCGGACAGAACGTCAACAAAGTCGCGACCTGCGTCTACCTCAAGCACCTCCCGACCGGCACCGAGGTCAAGTGCCAGCAGGAGCGCTTCCAATCCCTCAACCGGTATTTGGCCCGCCGCATCCTGACCGACAAGATCGAGGCGGTCGTGATGGGCAAGCAGAGCGAGGAAGAGCGGCGGATCGCCAAGATCCGGCGCCAGAAGCGGAAGCGCTCGAAAAGGGCCAAGGAGAAGGTCCTGGCCGACAAGCGCCACGTCTCGGTGATCAAAAAGGGCCGTTCCTTCAAGCCCGGCCCGCTCGACGAGTGAGCCCGGCCCGGCTCAATCGGCGATGTACCCCTGCCGGTGGCTGAGCCGGTAATCGCTCCCCTTGACCTTGACCGTCAGCTTGCGGTAGCCGCCGTCCGCTTTGTAGTCCTTGGGCGTGTAATACAACAGGTAATAGTTCTCGGAGGCGGCGACGGCCGACTTCATGGCCGCGCCGATATTGGCCGTCGAGGCGATGTATCCCCCGGTCGCCCGACTCATCTCCCGGAAGGGCCCGAAGATGTCCTCGGATTGCTCCTCCATGGCCACCCCCCGGACCCGGGGCGCGGGCCGGGTCAGGAACAGGAAATGGACGGAGGCGCCGCAGTCCGCGTAGGCCCGTTTGATCGGCTCGATATCGACCGGCTCCTCCCGGCGGAAGAACTCGAAGACCGTCATGATCGTCTCGATGACGTCGGGCCGCTGGTTATAGGCGCTCATGAGGACCGTCAGGGCGCCCGGGTCGATCTTGGGGATGAACTCGCGCTGGTAGAAGAGGAAGATCTCCTTCTGTCCGGTCTGGTTCTTGAGATGGTTGGCCAGCAGGTTGACCCGGGAGAGGTCGAGGCTCCGAATGTTCTCGAGCCGGCTCAGGCTGGCGGCGTAGAACTGCAGCTGCTCCTCCATCGACGTTTTCAGCTCGAAGATCGAATCCGAGAAGCCGAAGGGATCGCCGAGGGCCTGCGTCGACGCGCCGGAGGTGTTGACGTTCACGGCGCTGGCGATGGTCGAGGCGAGGCCGGTCATCTCGTGAAGGATGTCCTGATACTCGGAATTGCCGACGAGGATGTCGCGCCGCAGGATGCCTATCAGCTTCTCGAACACGGCCTCCCGGCCGGCGTCCCGGAGGATGTCGCTCTTCATCCGGTAGGTCTTGAGCGGCGTCACGACGACGAGCTCGTCGCCGTCGGCCAGTACCTCCCGGACGAAATAGTCCAGGGCCTCGCGGATCTTGGGGTCGTATTCCGTCAGCTCGAAATAGAGGTAGAAATGGCGCCCCGTGTCGGGCGCGAAGGCCGTGTTCTCCTCCTTCCGCTGGACGAAGGACTTCTTGACGAGATAGACGGCGTCGACGGTCTGGAGCTTGCCGTCCTCGTAGACCTCGAAGTCGGCGATGGTCACGCCGTCGACGAACGCGTCCCCCTTGAAGACCCGGACGGGGATCTCGATGTTGAGAGTCCCCGTCTCGTGCTGGATGTCCTGGGCGGCGAGGCCCGCGGCGGCCGCCAGGACCAGGACGACGACGGCAATACGGACGGCTTGACCGTTCATGGATCGCTCCTTTCCGCGTTCAGCCGCGATGCGGCTTGGCGCACTCCGAGGCCGTGCCTTTGAGGATATCGATGCCGTGGGGGAGGACGGGCATGACGGCGGCCAGGCTCTCCCTCGCCGCTTTCTCGCTCCCCGGCAGATTGACGATGAGGGTGGCCTTCCGAATGCCGGCGGCCGCCCGGCTGAGGATGGCCGTCGGGGTCCGCTCGGCCCCCGCCCGGCGCATGGCTTCGGCGAGGCCCGGGGCCTCGCGCTCGATGACGCTTTTCGTCGCTTCGGGGGTCCGGTCCCGTGGGCTGAAGCCGGTCCCGCCCGTCGTCAGCACAAGGTCGAGGCCCTCGTCCGACCAGGCGATGAGGACCGCCCGGATCTCGTCCGGCTCGTCGGGGACGATCTTCGTCCGGACGACCTCGCCTCCCGCGGCCTCGATCATCTCGCGGACGGCCGCACCGCTCCGGTCCTCGCGCTCGCCCTTCGATCCCTTGTCGCTCACGGTCAGTATGCCGGCCTTCATCGTCACCCTCCAACCCTGAACATGTCGCTCGTCAGGCCCTCGATCGCGCCGCGCTCCCAGGTCTTCTTGGCCTCGAACGCGTCCCGGAGCAGGGCCTCGATATCGGCCGGTCCGCCATGACCCTCGCGGAGGACCCGGCGAAGGTCGATGCCGCCCCGGTCGAAGAGGCAGACTTTCAGCCGGCCGTCAGGACCGAGCCGCAGGCGTTCGCAGCCCCGGCAGAACGGGTCCGAGACAGGGGAGATGAATCCCAGACGCGTCTTCCCGGCGAGAAGATAGACGGCGGCGACGCCGCCCTCCTCCGGAAGCCGTTCGAGCGGTCCGAACGTCGCGGCGATGCGGGCCCGGACCTCCTCGCCCTTGACGAAGAGCGACGGGCGCCAGGCGCCGAGCTCCTTACACTCCGGGCTGAGGCCGCTCGTCGGCATGAGCTCGATGAAACGCAGCTCGACCCCCTCCCGTTCGGCGAAGCGGACGAAGTCGGGGATCTCGTCGTCGTTGACGCCCCGGATGACGACGGTGTTGACCTTGAGCGGCGCGAGCCCGGCCGCGCGGGCCGCGTGGATGCCCGCGAAGATGCGGTCGAGGCCCTTCCGGCGGGTGATCTTTTCGAAGCGGTCCGCCCTCAGCGTGTCCAGGCTGACCGTCACGCGCGCCAGCCCGGCCGCCTTGAGGTCCCGGGCGACGTCCGCCAGGTGCAGGCCGTTCGTCGTCAGGGCCAGGTCGTCCGGCCCGAGCCCGGCCAGCAGCCGGACGAGGGCGGCGATGCCCCGCCGGGCCAGCGGCTCGCCCCCGGTCAGCCGGAAGCGCCGGACG
The DNA here is from genome assembly GCA_963743755.1 of uncultured bacterium. Taxonomy (GTDB): domain Bacteria; phylum Acidobacteriota; class Aminicenantia; order Aminicenantales; family Saccharicenantaceae; genus RBG-16-66-30. The sequence continues at coordinate 218,452 of CAVUQU010000004.1, read as the reverse complement.
CCGGCTGCCATGGCCGCCCGGGCCACCGTCGCGATCTCTTCGTAGCTCAGCATGCCGGCCATCGGGACGAGCGTCACCCCCGATTCGGGCATGCAGTAGATGCACCTCAGGTCGCACCGGTCCGTCACCGAGATGCGCAGGATCTTACCGTTTCTCAACGCGGTCTCCGGGCCGGACGCCGCCCCCGCGAATGACCTCGCAGAAGATGCCCCGGACGGGCATGATGCAGTCGCCGGTGAGGTGATAGACGGCGCAGCGGGTGTGGCATTCCTTGCCGATCTGGCTGACCTTGAGCCGAACCTCGTCCCCGACGGCAAGCTCGTCGCCGAGCGCGAGCGCACCGAGGTCGATGCCGCGCGTCGTCAGGTTCTCGGCGTAGGCGCCGGGCCGGATGGCTGCGGCCGCTTCGCCTCCGCCGAGCCGTTCCCGCTGGGCCTCGATGTCCTCGACCATCAGGAGCGAGACCTGGCGGTGGGCGAAGTCCTTGTGGGCGTCCCCGTCGATGCCGCGGCCCGCCGCGAGCTCGGCGGACGCGACGGGTTTCTTGATCTGGCCCTTCTTGGCGCTCGTGTTGACGGAGACGACGGTGCCCGCCGTCCCCGCGGCGGCCGCGGTCACGCCCGTCTCCGGAAGACCCCGCTTTTCCCGCCGCACTTGAAGTCGAGGCGCAGGCGGTCGATCTCGGCCCCCCGCTCCACGGCCTTGACCATGTCGTAGACGGTCAGCGCGGCGACGGCCGCGCCGGTCAGGGCCTCCATCTCGGCTCCGGTCTTGGCCTCGGCGCCGACGCGGCAGCGGATCCGGATCCCTGTCTTCAGGATCTCGCACTCGACGGCCACGTTCTCGAGGGGAATGGGGTGGGCGAGGGGGATGAGCTCGGGGACCCTCTTCGCCGCCTGGATGCCGGCCAGGCGGGCCGTGTTCAGGACATCGCCCTTGGCGATCCGGTTGGCCCGGACGAGGCGCAGGGTGGCCGGACCAAGCTTGACGAAGGCGGACGCCGCCGCCTCACGCCGGGTGACGGGCTTGGCCCCGATGTCCACCATCTTCGCCTTGCCTTTGCTATCGATGTGGCTGAGCTTGGCCATGGCGTCACCGTCCGTCCATGAAGAGGATATCGACTTCGCGCCCCGCCTCGATCCGCGAGACGTCGGCCGGGACGGCGATGAGGACGCGGCTGTGGACCATGGAACGGAGCACGCCGCTTTTCTGGTCGGTGTAGGGCGCGACTCTCAAACCCGGGCCTTCGCGCATGAGCACTCCGCGCAGGAACTGTGTCCGTCCCGGCTTGAGGACGATGTCCGAGGCGAGAACGGCCCGTCCCGCGGCCGGTCCGGGGACGGCCCGGCCGAGCATCCGGTCGACGGCCGGGCGGACGAACAACAGGAACGTCACCATGGCGCTCGTCGGGTTCCCCGGCAGGCCGAAGACGAGCTGCCGGCTGCGGACGCCGAAGAAAACGGGCTTGCCCGGCTTGATGCGGACCTGCCAGAAAACAGGTCTGACACCCGACGCCTCGAGCTCGCTCTTGACCAGATCGTAATCGCCGACGGAGACTCCGCCGGAGAGAACGAGGATGTCGGCCGCCTTCGCCCGGCGGAGCTTGGCGGCGAGCGACGACTGGCGGTCGCGGGCGATGCCCAAGTACACGGCCTCGGCGCCCGACTCCGCGGCCATGGCGGTGAGGGCCGGTCCGTTGGCGTTGCGGATCTGGCCGGGCCGCTTCGGCTTGCCGGGCTCGACGATCTCGTCGCCCGTGGCGATGACGGCCAGCTTCGGCCGCCGGGCCACCGCGACGCGGGCCAGGCCGGCCGCGGCCAGCATCCCGATCTCGGCCGGGCCCACGAGCGTGCCCCGTTCGAGAGCGGTCTCGCCCTTCTTCAGGTCTTCGCCGGCCAGGCCGATGTTGTCGCCGGGCCCGACCTCGCGCCGGAAGACGACGCGGCCCTCCCGCTTCTCGCTGTGCTCGACCATGACCACGGCGTCGGCGCCCGCAGGAAGGGGCGCGCCGGTCATGATGCGGACGGCCTGTCCGGCGCCGACGGTCTTGCGCGAGCGCCGCCCCGCGGGCAGGTCTTCCAGGACTTCGAGAGCGACGGCCCCCTCGTGCCCCTTCGCGGGCGGGCGCGTGTCGGCGGCCCGGACGGCATAGCCGTCCATGGTCGCCTTGGTGAAGGGCGGGATGTCCTCCCGGGCCTCGACGTCCCGGGCCAGGGTGCGGCCCAGGGCCGCGGCCAGGGGGACGGATTCGGAGGGCAGCGTGCGCGCCGCCTTGAGGACGAGCGACCTCGCGTCCAAATATTCGATCATGGGAGCTTTCCGGCGCCCGCCGGCCGTTCGGAAACGACCTCGACGGACTCCGGCTCAAATCTTAGCAGAACCTCGCCGGAAAGAGAAACGCCCCGGGCCTCGAGTTCGCGGACGGGGAGGGTGGCCCGAAAAACGAGGTCGCCGCTCACCCGGACGAGGGCCGTCGCCGCATCTGTCGTCTCCATCCGGGTCACACGGCCGCGGAAGACGTTCGGGCCGGCGGGCATGGCCTGCCCGTCCGCCGCCGGGATTATGCGGATGTCGGCGGGATCGATGACGCAGGTCGCGTGGCCGGCGGTCGCGCCGGGGAAGACGATCCGGACGCCGGGCTTCGGTTCGATCCAGCTCGTCCGGCCGTCCGTCGCGGCCGTGCCGCTGAAGCAGTTCTCGTGGCTGAACTCGACCCGGCGGCCCTCCGAGAGATAGAGGATGCCGTCGGCGAGCCGCGAGGCCTGGGAAAAGTTGTGCGTGGAGAAGACGACCGTCGTTCCCCACTCCGGGCCGGCCTCGCGGAGAAGGGCCTCCGTGCGAAGCCCGAGCCCGGCGTCGATGTTGGCCGTCGGCTCGTCGAGGAGGAGGACCCTCGGGCGCAAAGCCAGGGCCCGGGCCAGGGCCACGCGTTGGGCCTGTCCGGCGCTGAGGCCGGAGACGGACCTGGCCTCCCAGCCGTCGAGCTCGACGAGGGCGAGCGCGGCCCGGACACGGGCGGCGAGCTCGCCGGGGGCGAACTTCCGCAGCTTGAGGCCGAAGCCGACGTTGTCGCCGACCGTCCCTTTGAAGAGATAGGGATGATGGGTCAGGAGTACGGCTTCGCGGCGGGCCTCGACGGCGTCGCTGCCCGCGGCCCACGGGTCGCGGCCGAGGAACAGAAGCCGGCCCTTGTCCGGCCGGAGCAGGAAGGCGAGAAGCGAGAGGAGGGTCGACTTGCCGGCGCCGTTGGGACCCACGAGGGCCAGGATCTCACCGGCCCGAACGCTCAGCGCGTCGAGCTCGAGCGTGAACCGGGATCCGGGATAGGAAAAGCCGGCGCCTTCGAGCCGGTAGACCGTGTCGCCCATCTCAGGATCCCTTGTCGCCGCCGCGGAGTCCCGTCTGGACGAGAATGTTGATGCCCAGGGTGATGACGAGGAGGAGGACGCCGAGAACGACGCCGTTGCGGAACTCGCCCTTGGCCGTCTCGAGGGCGATCGAGGTCGTGATGTTCCGGGTGGCGTAGCGGATGTTGCCGCCGAGCATCATGGCGATCCCGACCTCGGAGACGGCCCGGGCGAAGCCGGCCAGGACGGCGACGAGAAGAGGGAAGCGGGCCTCGCGCAGAACGATCCAGCCGGCCTGGCGCGGGCTCGCGCCGAGGGTCAGGGCCGTCGGACGGGCCCGCCTGTCGACCTGCCGCAGGGCCGTGTACGAGAAGCCGACGATGAGCGGCAGGACCAGGAAGATCTGGCCGATGGTCATGGCCGCCTGGGTGTAGAGGAGGCCGAAGCGGCCCAAGGGACCGCTTCGGCTCAGCAGGGAATAGAAGAGAAGGCCGATGACCACGGTCGGCGCGGCCATCCAGGTCTGGTTGACGAGCAGGACGATCTTTTTGCCGCGGAACTCGTGTCCGGCAAGGTAGAGCGCGGCCGGGACGGCGACGGCGCTGGCGATGAGGGCGGCGAGCCCGCTCGTCTTGAGCGAGATCCACACGGCCAGAGCGAGCTCGCGGAAGATCATTTGAGGAGGTCCACCCCGGGCGTCCCGGCCAGCGGCTCGAAGAGGCGCCGGTCGCCCTTGCCTTTGAAGTCGCCGATGAGCTTCTGGCCGCGCGGCGAGGTCAGGAAGGCGACGAAGGCCATGGCCTCGCCGTAGCGGGCCGTGGGGACGCGGGCCGGGTCCACGGCGATGACGGCGTAGACGTTCTCGAGGTCCGGCGCGTTCTCGAAGAGGGGAACGAGGCCGGCGAGCCCTTTGAGAGCCTGGAAGGTCGCGGTATCGGTCAGCGTGTAGGCGCGGCGCTCGGCCGCCACGCGCAGGGTTTCGGCCATGCCCTGGCCCGTCTCGAGATAGGCGGCCGCGGGCCTTCCGCCGGCGCGGGACCAGAGGTCGAGCTCGCGGGTGTGGGTGCCGGAGTTGTCGCCCCGGCTGACGAAGGGCAGGCCGGCCGACTTGACGCGGCCGAAGGCGTCGGCGGCCGACGGCGCGCCGGCGACGCGGGCGGGATCGTCCGCGGGGCCGACGACGATGAAATAGTTCCGGGCGAAGACCCGGCGGTTGACGCCGAAACCGGCCCGGACGAACTCGTCCTCGAGCTTTTTAGCGTGGACGATGACGACGTCGGCGTTGCCGTCGCGGGCCTGCTTCAGGGCCGCTCCCGTTCCGACGGCGATCCAGCGCAGGGTGATGCCCGTGTCCCCGGCGAAGGCATCGGCCAGGACGTCGAGCAGGCCCGTGGCGTCGACGCTCGTCGTCGTCGCCAGCATCAGCGTCCGCTCGGCGACAGGGGACATGTCCCTCGCGGCTCGGGGCTGCCCAAGAGGGCGGTATTTCGGGTACGTGTCCCCGTTATTAAGCGCTATTCCTCCGGCAAGTGTCCCCATGAGGACAGGGAGCAACAGTGACGCGATTCCAATGATCGGCCTGGGCCGGCGGGCGAAGCGCCTCACGGGATCTCCTTTTCTATCCGGAAGGAGGAGCCGTTTCCCGCTCCTCCCTGACGGCCGGAGGGCCTGGCCTTTCGGGCTGTAGCGCCTCGGGCTCGGAGCACCCGATGTGATACCACAACGGGAGAGGAGTGTAAAGGCGCGGGCGGGATCAGGGGGCGTAGAACCGGTCGATGACGCCCCGCCACTCGTCCTCTGTCCGCACGGCGACGAGGGCGTTGCGGAGCTCGGTCCGGCGGGGGTGCATCTTGGCGTACTGGAGGCTGAAGTGGCGGAGCATCTTGAGCCCCCGCGACGGTCCATAGGCCTCCGCGGCCAGGGCGAAGTGGCGGTAGATGACCCCGCGCTGCTCCTCGAGGCCGGGCATCCGGGCCGGTCGCCCGGCGGCGAGGTCCCGGGCCTGGGCGAAGAACCAGGGATTGCCGATGGCGCCGCGGGCGGCCAGGACGCCGTCGACGCCGGTCTCGGCCAGCATGCGCAGGGCCTCGGCGGGCGAAGTGACGTCGCCCGAGCCCAGCACGGTCCGGTCGCTGAACTCGCGCTTGACGGCGGCGAGGAAGCCCCAGTCGGCCCGGCCGGTGTATTTCTGCTCGACCGACCGGGCGTGGACGGCGATCCCCGCGGCCCCGGCTTCGAACGCGCCCCGGGCGATCCTCCAGAAGTTGTCGTGGTCCGTGTCGGCGTCGCGGAACGCGCGCCGCAGCTTCAGCGTCACCGGCCGGCCCGGGACGGCGGCGACGACCGCCCGGACGGTCTCCAGGGCCCGCCCGGGGTCGTCCATCAGCGCGCCGCCGCGCTTGTGGGAGACGACCTTGCGGACCGGACAGGCGAAGTTCAGGTCGATGACGTCGAAGCCCATGGCGTCGAGCGAGCGGGCGGCTTCGGCCATCGTCTCCGGCTCGATGCCCATGATCTGCCCCGCGACCGGATGGTCGGCCGGATCGAGGCGGATGAGCCGCTTGCGGAGCTTCCCTTCGAGCAGGACCTGCTTGTCGAGCATGGCCTCGGTGATGGCGTACGGCGCGCCGAGCGAGCGGCAGACGAGACGGTAGGGGAGGTCGCTGTATCCGGCCAGGGCCCCGAGGCCGACCGGGAAATCGATGGAGAACGTCGCCGATCCGGAGCGGCATCTAGCGCGAGTCCGCCAGCTTCAGCTCGACGGCGAAGGCGAATTTCTTGCGTGCCCCGGAAGGGCCGGGACAGAGAGTCGAAGTTGTTGAGGAAATCCTGGGCCGGGGTCGCGACGCCGGACAAGCCGCCCTGTTCGGCGGGCGGCGTCACGCGGGCGGACTTGGTGCCGAGGATCTTCTTCGCGGCGCCGCCCCACGCGAACGAGAGCCGGATGGCCTCGCCGGGACGGACGCCCAGGCCGCCGGGGACGAGGTCGGGGGCGTCGAGCGGGATCTCGAACTCGTAAACCGCCCCGCCCGGGCCGCCGGAGAATCCGAATTCCGGCGGGACCCCTTCGCGACTATTGCGGAGAGGTCCCTGCGTGCTGCCGCGCGCTCCCACCGCGAAGGCGAACGTGTCGTCCTGGGGGCCGGCTTTCCGGATCCTCTCTTTCTCCGTGTCGGACAGGAGCTTGCCCTGGCTTTCGCGCCAGTAGATGTAGCTTTCGGCCGGGATCCGCCGGACCAGGAAGAGGACGCCCCTGGCCGGCTTCTTGCCCTTGGTCGGACCGGCGAGCACGGTCATGCCCGTGGATTCGAGGGATTCGAGCGTTCTCGGGTCCTTGACGACGGCGAGGATCCAGAGCTTCCGCCCGTCGTTCTGGAAGGAGAACTCGACGCCCGATCGGGCATCGAGAACGGTCGCGGACCCGGACCAGTCGCCGATCGCGCCGTCGGCTTTGACCGCCGCGGCGGCCCCCCGGCTCCGGATGGCCGGTTTTTGCGCCGTCGCGGATTGGGCCAGGCAGGCACACAGAAGGACCGTCGGGAGAGAAACGAAAACAGGATCGTCGGATCATCGGGATCACCCCTCCGATTGTACCACACCGGAGGCCCGGAGTTTTATGGTACTATGCCTCCCTTCGGAGGGAAGCCATGAAGAACACGCTCAAGACGGCGGGAACGGTCCTTCTCGCGGCGTTCGTCCTCGGCTTCGGCGGGTGGCTGGCCGCCCGGGCCGGCCAGGATACCGTGGCGTCGCGGGCCTACGTCGGCCACGAGAACGACGCGGACATGCGGGGTTTCGTCCGGCACTATCCGGCGACGGCCGGATCGCGCCTCGACGACTGCCAGACCTGCCACCGCGGCGGCGTCCGCGGCACCGACACGGAGCGGGAGGTCAGCCCCTGCAGCTATTGCCACCTCATCGTTTTTCCCAACGCGAAATACAAGACAGGCGTCCCGGGGAACTACGAGGCCACGCTCAACGCCTACGGTCTCGACTACAAGAAGGCCGGCCGGGCGTTCGGGTCGTTCGCAGCCATCGACGGGCTCGATTCCGACGGCGACGGCAAGTCCAACGGGATCGAAGTCGCCGACCTCCGCAATCCCGGCGATCCGGCCAGCCGGCCGGGCCTGCCCCAGGCCCCCACGGTCGTCCTCGGCTGGGAAGAGATCCGTGGGCTCCCTGTCCATACCCAGTTCATGCTCATGAACAAGACGCAGCAGCGGCGCGACGAGTACGCGACCTACAAGGGCGTCCGCGTCATCGACCTGCTTACCGCCGCCAAGATCAGTCTGACGGGGGTCACGGGCATCACCGTCTTCGCCCCGGACGGATACAGCACCGACCACAGCCTCCAGGACGTCGCGGCCCCGTTCCCGCAGGGCTTCTATTACGACGCCCCGCTCGTCTTCGGCGATGACGAGAAAGCACTCCTGGAGAAGCCGGAGTCGGTCCCGCCGGGGGTCGCCAGCGGGCGACGCATCCCCGGCCCGCTCTGGCTCATCCTGGCCTACGAGCGGGAGGGGCGGCCCCTCGAACATTCCGCTTACGAGAAGGCGACCGGCAGGCTCGTCGGAGAGGGTCCGTACCGGCTGGTCCAGCCCCAGCGGCAAGTCATGGGGGACCGCCGGCGGCCCGGCCGGCCGGACCGGTCCGTCAACGCCAAGACCTACGACGACGGCTGGGACTATTCCGACCGGATCGACCACAACGCCGGGGCCGGCGCCCGCGGGGCCTGCGTCATCCGGATCAATCCGATACCCGAGGGCTACGAAGAATACGACTGGAAGAACGGCTGGCCCCTCATCGGCGAGCGGAAAATTGTGATCTTCGGCCGCGGCGTCCGCTAGGCGGCCAGCTTGAGGAGAGCCGCGAGGAGCAGGTTGGCGCCCTTCTCGAGATCGTTCCAGTCCACGCGCTCGCCCGGCGAATGGCTGATACCGTCGGGCGAGGGAATGAAGATCATCCCGGAATCGCACGCGCCGGCGAGGATCTGGGCGTCGTGGCCGGCGCCGCTCGTGATCCGCATCGATCCGTAGCCGAGACTGCGGCACTCCACTTCCAGAAGGTCCAGTAGACGCGGCGCGACGGCGACGGGGGTCGTCGCGTCGACGACGCGCGACACGAACGTCAGGCCCCGCGTCGAGGCGACGTCCTCCGCCAGCGCGAAGACCTCCCTCTCGATCGCCGCCAGGTCGTCGGGCGTGGCGCTGCGGAAGTCCAGGGTGAAATCGGCCCGCCCGGGGATGACGCTGAAGGAACCGGGGTGCAGCGCGGCCCGGCCGACGGTCAGCATGCTGCCGTAGTGCTTCGTCGCGACGTGCTGCGTGGCCTTGAGGGCGAAGTCGGCCAGCCCTAGGAAGGCGTCGTGGCGGAGCTCGAGGGGCGTCGTCCCGGCGTGGCCCGACTCGCCGACGAAGGCGCACTGCCGGTAGTGCTTTCCGGAGATCCTCTCGACGATGCCGATCGGGAGGCCCTCGTCCTCGAGCACGGGCCCCTGCTCGATGTGGAGCTCGAGATAGGCGTCGAGATCGGGCCGGTCCTTGTGGGCGGCGAGGATGCTCTCGGCCGTGAATTCCGTCTTCTTCAGGACGTCCGCGAAGGGCATGCCGAACGAGGTCTTTCCGGTCCGGACCTCGTTCTCGTCGAGCCGGCCCATGAAGGCCCGGCTGCCCAGGAAATCGCCGACGAGATTCCCTTCCTCGTCCGTGAACGACGCGACCTCGAGGGCCTTCGCGAGCGGGACCTTCTCTTCGACGATCCGGCGCGCGGCCTCGAGCGCCGCCAGCACGCCGGCCGCGCCGTCGAACATGCCGCCGTTGGGGACCGTGTCGATGTGCGAGCCGGCCATGACCGTTTTCGCGGCGCATTCGAGGCGGCCGAACTGGTTGCCCGCGCCGTCCTGGCGGTAGCACAAGCCCGGCGTCCTCGATCCTCTTCCTGAGCCAGCGCCTGGCCTCGAGGTCGGCCGGGCTGAACGAAGGCCGGCTGACACCGCCGTGCGCGTCCCGGCCGATCCGGCCGAGCTCCTCGAGGTCGGCCCTCAGGCGGTCGATGTTGATCAGCAGGTTCATGGTCAACCTGCCCAATTCCCAACGAGCTCTACCCAGAGCAGGGCGAGCATGTCTTCGACCGCCCGCTCGATGCCGACGACGGCCGCCCGGGCGACGATGGAAAAGCCGATGCTGAGCTCGGCGATCTCGGGGATGGCGACGATCGGCCCGACGTTCCGGTAGTCGAGGCCGTGCCCGCCGTGGACCTCGAGCCCGATCTTGTGCGCCGAATGCCGCCGCCTTGCGGACCGCCGCCAGCGCCTTCGCCCGCTCCGGGCCCTCCCGGAGGTCGGCGAATTTCCCCGTGTTGATCTCGACCAGGTCGACGCCGATCTCCCGGGCCGCCCCGATCTCCTCGAGGCTCGTGTCGATGAAGATGCTCGTCCGGATGCCCGCCTTCTTCAAGGCCTTGACGTGGGGGCCGAGCGCCTTGCGGTTGGCGACGACCTTCAGTCCCCCCTCGGTCGTCAGCTCCTCCGGCCGCTCGGGGACGAGCGAGACGACGTCGGGCCTAATGTCGAGGGCGACCTTCTTCATCTCCTCCGTCGCGGCCATCTCCACGTTGAGCTTGGTCTTGACGGCGGCCCGCAGGAGCCGGAGGTCCCGTTCCTTGATGTGGCGCCGGTCGCTCCGGATGTGGCAGACGATGCCGTGGGCCCCGGCCTGTTCGGCGAGCAGGGCGACCAGCACCGGCTCGGGCTCGCCGGCCTTCCGGGCCTCCCGCAGCGTCGCGAAATGGTCGATGTTGACGGACAGTCTCATGGGGTCCTCCGAAGGCGTCTAGCTTTTTTCGCCGAGGTGCCGGCGGATGGCGTCGGCGACCAGCATCGCGCAGGAATCGACGGTCGCCCGGTCGCGCGCCTCGACCATGACCCGGGCCAGCGGCTCGGTGCCCGAATAGCGGAGGTCGATCCGGCCGTCCCGGCCGACGTTGGCCTTGACGACCTCGACCGCCGCCATGATCTCCGGGTAGCCCGCGAAATCCGGCTTCTTCCGGACCCGGACGTTGACGAGCGTCTGCGGGAACTCGGACATCCCGGCGACGAGCTCCGCCATCGTCCCGCCCCGGTCCGCCAGGACCTCGAGCATCCGCAGGGAGGTCAGCAGGCCGTCCCCGGTCGGGAAGTCGTCGAGGAAGATCGTGTGTCCCGACTGCTCCCCGCCCAGGTTGGCCCCGCGGGCGACCATTTCCTCGTGGACGTACTTGTCGCCGACCTTGGTCCGGACGAGCCCGATGCCGTTCTCCTCGAGGGCCCGTTCGAGGCCCATGTTGCTCATGGTCGTGGCCACGACCTCGCCCGTCCGGAGCCGCCCGGCTTCTTTCATGTGGAGGGCCTGGACGTATAGGGTGTGGTCGCCGCTGAGCAGGCGGCCGTCACCGTCCACCCACAGGGCCCGGTCGGCGTCCCCGTCGTAGGCGACGCCGATCGACGCCCCCGTCTCGCGGACGCGCGCGGCCAGCCCCTCGGGGTGGAGAGAGCCGCAGCCGGCATTGATGTTCGTGCCGTCGGGCGCCGCGTTGAGAGCCTCGACCTCGAAGCCGAGCCCGGCGAGCAATCGCGGGGCGACGGCCGAGCTGGCGCCGTTGGCGCAGTCGACGACGAGCCGGAGGCCGGCTGGGGGCCGCGTCAGCCGGACGCGGCTCACGAGGTAGTCGACGTAGTCGCCGGTCAACTTTGCGTCGAGCCCAACCGCCGACTCGTGGCCGGGCAGCCGGCCGCGCCCTTCGAGGACGGCGGCTTCCATTTCGAGCTCCCACTCGTCGGGGATCTTGATACCCTGGGGGGAGAAGACCTTGATGCCGTTGTCCTTGAAGGGATTGTGGGAGGCCGAGATGACCGCCCCGGCCGCGAAGCCGTGTGTCTTTGTCAGGTAGGAAACGGCCGAGGTCGGGATGACACCGGCCGACACGACATCGCCGCCGGCCGTCCGCACGCCGCGGGCCAGGGCCCGCTCCATCCATGGCCCGGATTCGCGGGTGTCGCGGCCGATGAGGATCCGCGAACCCAGTCCTTTGCGCTCCAGGAGCTCGACCAGGGCCGTGCCGAGCCGGGCGATGGTCGGCGGATCGAGCGGGAACGTCCCGGCCACGGCCCGCACGCCGTCGGTCCCGAAGAGCTTTTTCTTGGCGCTCATTTCTTCCTGACCGCGGCTTTCCGGGCCGCGGCCTTGTCCGCTTCGAGATGGATCGTGACCCGGGCGCTCGTCTTCGCGGAGACGAGCCGGAGCTCCGGCCGGGGCAGGATGATATCGGCCTCGAACACTGTCGATTCGGCCAGGCCCGAGATGTCGATCGGGGCCGTCGTCGCGGCCTCCTCGGCCTTGACCAGGCTCTCCGGCCCTTGGACGATGACGCTCGCGGGCTCGATCTCGGTCCGGGTGACACGGAACCCCGGGGCGGGCCGGCCGCGCAGCGTGGGGTGGACGTCGACCGCGGCTTCGGCCGTCCGCTCCAGCTTGATGGACACCTTGCCGGGCGAGATCTTGACGACCTCGGCGCCCGGCGGGACGGCGATCATCGACGTGTTCAGAGGATACTCCTGCTGGAGGACGGTGGCCCGGTCGAGGTCGATCCGGGCGACGAGGCCCGACGGCCCGATCTCGTCGAGGAGGCGGTTGGGGGCCCGCAGCGTGATGTCGATCGTTGCCGCCGGCCGCTCGACGATCTCCAGCCCGGCCGGGACGTTGCGCGTCTCGAGCGGGATGGTCAGGGATTTCTCCGAGAACTTTTTCTCGGCCGGGACGAGGAGGAGCCAGACCCCGAGGGCCAGGCCCAGCGAGACGAGCTTCAGCTGCCAATCGCGGACGAACAGGCTCCGGACGTAGTGTCTCATCGGTCCTTCAGGTAGCCGAGAAGTCGTTTTTCCATGTCGTCCTTGTCTTCGAATCTCTCCAGCTGGCCTTTGATGGCCAGGGAAATTGTCCCGGTCTCCTCGGAGATGACGATGACCGCCGCGTCCGTCTCCTCCGAGAGCCCGATGGCGGCCAGGTGCCGCGTTCTCGTCTGGAACGGGCTCCTCAGGCGGTGCGCGGCCGGCAGGGGCAGCAGGCAGGCCGCCGCGACGATCCGGTCGCCCTTGACGATGACGGCTCCGTCGTGGAGGGGGGAGTGCGGGAAGAAGATCGAGACCAGCAGGTTCTTGGATAGGACGGCGTCGATCTCGGCGCCGCGGTCGGCGTAAGTCGAGAGCGAGATCTCCTTTTCGATGGCGATCAGGGCCCCGATCTTCTTCAGGGACAGGAAATCGATGGCCCGGAAGAGGTCGTCGATCTTCTCCTGGAAAGAGCGAAGGGCCAGGGGCTTGCGGAAAGTCCGCGAGCCGATCTCGGTCAGGAACCTCCGGATCTCGGCCTGGAAGAGCACGATGATGGCGATGATGACGTAGTTGATGAACGATCGGATGATCCGGTTCGAGACGCCCAGATGCCCCCAAACCGTCAGGAGGTAGAGGGCGCCGATCAGGGCCAACCCGGCGGCCGCCTGGTAAGCCTTGGTGTCCCGGATGAGGACGATGATGTAATAGATCATGAAGGCGACGAGGAGGATGTCGGCGACGTCGAGCACCGTGATCTGACGGAAGATCGTCCAGATCTCAGCGAACATCGCCGGCCCTCCCTTCGTCCGCGGAGGCGCCGTCGGCAGGGGCGAAGAGGATCGCCTCGGCCGCGCGCACGGCCCGGGCGACCGGTCCGACGTCGTGGACCCGCAGGATGTGGGCGCCGCGCTCGACCGAAAGGACGGCCGCGGCGATCGTCCCCTCGAGCCTTTCGTCCGGGGGCCGGTCGAGGATGCGGCCGAGGAACGCCTTGCGCGAAAAGCCCACGAGGAGCGGCCGGCCGAGCGCGTGGAAGACCGCCTGGCGGCGCAACAGCTCGAGGTTGTGCTCGAACGATTTGCCGAAACCGATGCCCGGATCGACGATGACGCGCCCGCGCGGGATGCCGGCGGCCTCGGCGACGCGGATCCGGTCGTCGAGGAAGGCGGAGATCTCGCCCGTGACGTCGTCGTAGGCGGGGGCGTCCTGCATCGTCAGCGGCGTGCCCTTCATGTGCATGAGGACGACGGCCGCGCCGGATCGGGCCACGACGCCGGCCATGGCCGGGTCGAAGCGGAGGGCGCTCGTGTCGTTGACGATGTCGGCCCCGGCGTCGAGGGCGGCCCGGGCGACGGCGGCCTTGGTCGTGTCGACGGAAAGCAGGGCCGGTGTCTGCCTGCGCAGGGCTTCGACGACCGGGACGACGCGGCGGAGCTCCTCGGCCTCGGGGACCGGGAGGGAGCCGGGGCGCGTGCTCTCGCCGCCGATGTCGACGACGTCCGCGCCCTCGGCGACGAGCGCGAGGCCGCGGTCGACCGCCCGTCCGGGGTCGACGTAGAGCCCGCCGTCGGAGAAGGAGTCGGGCGTGACGTTGAGGACGCCCATGAGCCAGGCGCGCGGGCCGAGGTCGAGACGACGGCCCCGGATCTCCAGCGTGCGCGTCTCTCGATTCATGGTCCTCGCTCTCTCCGGGCTCAGCTTTCCTTGGGTCCTTCGACGGGCGTCGCGGGCGTGGCGGGAGCAGGGGGCGGGGCGGGAGCCGCGGGATCCGCCTTCCTGACGCCGGCGATGGCGTTGACCTCTTCGGAGCCGATGGCCTCCTTCTCGAGGAGGAGCTCGGCGATCCGGACCAGCTTGTCCTTGTTCTTCTCGATGAGCTCGCGGGTCCGGTCGTAGCAGCGCATGATGATCTTCTTGACTTCTTCGTCGATGTGCTCGGCGGTCTTCTCGCTGAAGTTCTTGTTCACGGCCAGGTCGCGGCCGAGGAAGATGAGGTCGTCCTGTTCGCCGAAGGTCAGCGGCCCGAGCTCCGACATGCCCCACCGGCAGACCATCTTGCGGGCGATCTCGGAGGCCTTCTCGAAGTCGTTGGCCGAGCCGGTCGTCGTCTTGTTCAGGAACATCATCTCGGCCACGCGCCCGGCCATGAGCACGGAGAGCTGGGCCTCGAGATAATCCTTGGTATACGTGTAGCGGTCGTCGAGGGGCAGCTGCTGGGTCAGGCCCAGGGCCAGGCCCCTCGGGATGATCGTGACCTTGTGGATGGGGTCGGCCTCCGGGATGAGCGCGGCCGTGAGGGCGTGGCCGGCTTCGTGGAAGGCCGTGTTCCTCTTTTCCTCGTCGCTGATGATCATGCTCTTGCGCTCGACGCCCATGAGGACCTTGTCCTTGGCGTATTCCATGTCCTTCATCATGACGTTGTCCTGGCCGAGGCGGGCGGCGATGAGCGCTCCCTCGTTGACCAGGTTGGCCAGGTCGGCGCCGCAGAAGCCGGGTGTCGAGCGGGCCAGGACCTTGAGGTCGACGTCCGCGGCCAGGGGGATCTTGCGGACGTGGACGCCGAGGATGTCCTCGCGGCCTTTGACGTCGGGCATGTTGACGACGATGCGCCGGTCGAACCGGCCGGGCCGGAGAAGGGCGCTGTCGAGGATGTCGGGCCGGTTGGTCGCGGCGATGAGGATGACGCCCTCGTTCGAATCGAAACCGTCCATCTCGACCAGGAGCTGGTTGAGCGTCTGCTCGCGCTCGTCGTGGCCGCCGCCCAGGCCGGCGCCGCGCTGGCGGCCGACGGCGTCGATCTCGTCGATGAAGATGAGGCAGGGCGCGTGCTTCTTGCCCTGGTCGAAGAGGTCGCGGACGCGCGAGGCGCCGACGCCGACGAACATTTCGACGAAGTCGGAGCCGCTGATCGAGAAGAAGGGCACGTCGGCCTCGCCGGCCACGGCCCGGGCGAGAAGGGTCTTGCCCGTCCCCGGGGGGCCCACGAGCAGGACGCCCTTGGGGATGCGGCCGCCGAGGCGCTGGAACTTGCGCGGCTCCTTGAGAAATTCGATGATCTCGCCGAGCTCCGCCTCGGCCTCCTCGACGCCGGCGACGTCCTTGAAGGTCAGCTTCTTCTGCTGGCCGGAGAAGAGCTTGGCCCGGCTCTTGCCGAAGGACATGGCCTTGTTGCCGCCGGCCTGCATCTGGCGCATCATGAAGACCCAGAAGAGGATCATCAGGAGGATGGGGAACCAGCTGATGAGGATCGTGAAGAACGGGTTCCTGGCGCTGTCCTTGACGATGATGTTGACCTTGTTCTCGCGGAGGATCTTGATCAGGTCGGCGTATCCCGCGGGCAGGATGGTCTTGAAGGTCTGGCCGTCCGTGAACCGGCCGCGGATCTGGTTCTCCTGGATCGTGACCTCTTCGACCTTGCTCTGCTCGACCTCGGTCATGAACTGCGAGAAGGTGACGTCCTTCTTGGCCAGGGCCGGGGACTGGAGGAGGCTCCAGAGGGTGATGAGGACGATTCCGGCCGCGATCCAGAAAAAGAGGCTTTTCATCGGTCTATTCTTAGTCTGAGGCATAATTCTCCATCCTTTTTGAAGGGCTATTTTATCACGATTCGGGGGATAAGAACAGAGAAAGAGCCTCCCGGGTCCGCTTGGCGGCCTTCCTTGACGCTCGTTCGCGACCGGTGGTATATCAAGAGACATGAACCTCCACCCCCTCGACCTCGTCATCATCGCCGTCTATCTCCTCGGCGTGGCCATGGTCGGCGTCCTGGTCCGCAAGCGGGCGACGAAGAAGCTCGATTCGTTCTACCTGGCCGACCGCAACATCCCCTGGTGGATGCTGGGGCTGTCGGGCTGCTCGAGCTACATCGACATCGGCGGCACGATGTCCATGATCGGGCTCATCTTCTACGTCGGGCTCAAGTCGATCTGGGCGACCCACATCTTCTGGGGCTGGTTCATCATCGCGTTCTACATGGCCTTCCAGGCCAAGTACATCCGCCGGTCCGGGGTCATGACCTTCGCCGAATGGAACGAGACGCGTTTCGGGACGGGGAAGGACGCCGAGGCGGCCCGGCTCACGGCCGCGATCTTCCTGCTCGTGCTGATGATCTGCAATCTGATGTTCATCAGCGTCGGCACCGGCAAGTTCGCCGAGGAGTTCCTGCCCCTGCCGCGCTGGGAGGCGACGCTCATCGTGCTCGCCGTCGTGGGCGTCTACGTGACCCTGGGCGGGTTCTTCGGCGTCATCCTGACCGACGTCTTCCAGACGCTGCTCATCGGTGTCGGCGCGGTCATCATGGCCGTCCTGGTCTTCGCCAAGCCGGCGGCGGCGACCTTCATCCAGAAAGCCCCGGGCTGGTTCTCTCTCGCGCCGACCTGGACGCTGTGGTCGGGGTTCGGGGCGGAGACGCCGCCGGCCTACCAGCACTTCGGCCTGTTCGGCCCGCTCATGGCGGCGGGCTTCTTCTGGATGATCTTCCGCGTCCTCAGCGGTCCGAACGTCTGGGACTTCCAGTTCTTCCTGACAACGCGGTCGCCGCGCGACGCCTCGCTGGCCGCCGGGATGTGGACGGTCGGCTACACCCTGCGCTGGATCCTGGGCGTGAGCTTCATGGTCCTGGGCATCTTCTACCTGGGGAACCAGGCGGGCTTCGACGCCGAGAAGATCATGCCCCTGGTCCTGCTGGAGATGCCGGTCGGGCTGCGCGGCCTCTTCATGGCCGTGCTGCTGGCGGCCCTGATGTCGACGATCAGCGCCATGATCAACGTCACCAGCTCCGTGGTCATCAACGATTTCATCAAGCGCTACGTCGCCAAGAACCTGACCCAGAAGCAGCTCGTGCGGCTGGGGCAGATCGCCTCGGTCGTGGCCGTCCTCATCGGGTTCGCCTTCTCGCTCTCCTTCACCAACATCGTCACGGCCTGGGAGACGATGGTCTTCGTCGTGGTCACGGTCATCCTGGTGCCGGCGACCTTGCGCTGGCACTAGTGGCGGTTCGGGGCCAAGGCCTTCGTCTGGAGCATGGGCGTCTCGGCCGTCCTCATCTCCCTGCGCCTGATCTTCGTGAAGGGCCTCCACCCCTCGGCATCGCTCGCCATCGATATGGGCCTCGGCCTCGTGACGACGCTCGTCGCGGCGGCCCTGACCAAGCCCGCCGACATGGAGGTCCTGGTCAAGTTCTATGCGAAAGTGCGGCCGTTCGGGTTCTGGGGCCCCGTGAGGCGCGAGTGCGTGAAGAGGGGGCTCGTTCCGGCCCACGACAAGATGCCGAAGATCGATATGCTCAACGGCCTGATCACGGCCGTCTTCCAGTTCTCCCTGGCGATCCTGCCGTTCTACCTGTTCCTGCGGAATTGGAAACAGCTGGGAGCCTGGGGCGCCGCCGCGGCCGCGATCGCGTCGTCCTGTACTTCACCTGGTACAAGAACCTGCCCTCCAAGGACGAAGATTTGGCAGAGCCTGAATCGGACATGCCGGTCCATCCTCATTCTGCAACGCGCACCTCGACCCCGTCTGGCAGTGGCGGTGGGACGAGGGGGCGTCCGAGGCGCTGGCGACCTTCCGCAACGCCGTCGACATCCTCGACGAGCACCCGTCGCTCGTCTTCTGCCACAACGAGGCCGTCCTCTACCAGTGGGTGGAGCGCCTCGATCCGGCGCTCTTCGCGGAGATCCGCCGCCACGTCGCGGCCGGCCGCTGGGCCATCTCGGGCGGCTGGTTCATCCAGCCCGACGTGAACCTGCCCGGAACGGAGTCGCTCGTCCGGACGATCGCCGAGGGCCGGCGCTATTTCCGCGACAGCTTCGGGGCCGCGCCGCGCGTCGCCTACAACTTCGACTCTTTCGGCCACAGCGGCGGCCTGCCGCAGATCCTGCGCCTCGCCGGCTACGACATGTACGTCCACATGCGGCCGCAGGCCGGAGAGCTCGCGCTCCCGGCCGACCTCTACCGCTGGCGCGGCGTCGACGGCACGAAGATCCCGGCCTACCGCATCGCCGTCGGCCTCTACCACACCGAGCACGACAACATCGAGGAACGCCTGGGCACGGGTGTCGCGCTGGCCCTCGAGCTCGGCCGCGACGTCCCCGTCTTCTGGGGATTGGGCAACCACGGCGGCGGAGCGACCCGCCGCGACCTCGCGACGATCGACGCCTTCATCGCCCGCGAGACGCGCGTCCGGATCGTCCACAGCACGCCCGACCGCTTCTACGAGGCGGTCGCAGAGGCGGCGGCCGTCGCGCCTATCCACGACGGCGACCTCCAGCGCGTCTTCACCGGCTGCTACACCTCCCTCTCGCGCCTCAAGCGGCAGGCGGTCGAGAGCCTCGGACGGCTGGTCCGGACCGAAGCCGCCGCGGCGGCCGCCTGGTGGCGGGCCGGACTCGCCTGGCCGGAAGCGGACTTGCGCCAAGCCTGGAAGCTCCACCTATTCAACGACTTCCACGACACCCTGGCCGGCACCTGCATCGAGCCCGCCGAGAGGGACGCGCTCGCCCAGTACGGCCGGGCTGATGACATGGGCCGGAACATCGCTCTCGGCTCACTCGCCGCCCTGAACCGCGGCAGCCGGAACTCGCCGTCGCTGCCGGTCACGGTCTTCCACGCCAACCCATCCCTTCACCGCGTCCCGGTCGAATTCGAGTGCATGGCCGACCACCGCCCTTTCTGGAAGGGCAAATGGCGCATGCGGCTCTTCCGGTCCGACGGCCGCGAGGTCCCTTGCCAGGAGGAACAGCCCGAGTCGCTCCTACCGTTCAACAACTGGCGCCGCCGCATCGCATTCGTCGACGAGTGCCCAGGTGTCGGAGTCGCGAGGTATCACCTCAAGGCCTTCGAGATCGAGGATGGCGTGAAGCAAGACAAGGAAAGGGGCCGCGCACCCGAGGTCCGTTTCCCCAAGCCGGCCCCCGATTCCGGGATCCTGCCTTCATGCCTGTCCTGTCGCATCGGCCCAAAAACCGGCCAGGTCGTTTCGCTACGAACCGGCGAGGGAAAAGCCGGAAAGGAGATCCTCGCCGGGCCGCTCTTCGAGCCCCTCGTCGTCGAGGACACGGCGGATTCGTGGGGTACCGGCCGTGCCTCTTACCGGAAGGTCGCCGGCCGATTCCGGCCCGCCGGCCGTCCCGTCACGATCGAGCAGGGGCCCGTCCGGACGGTGACTCGCTCCGTCCTGCTCTTCGGCGGGAGCCGCGTCGTCATGGACGTCGTGTCCTACCCGTCCTGGCCCGTCCTCGAATTCCGGTTCCGCGTCACCTGGAACGAGGAGCGGCGGCGGCTGAAGCTCCGCGTTCCGACGGCGCTCGGTCCTGGGGCATCGCTCTTCGTCGAGGTCCCCGGCGGGGCCATCGACCGTCCCTCGGACGGCGAGGAGCACGTTCATGGCCGCTGGCTGGTCATCGAGGAGAAGTCCGTCCGGCTGACCGCGAAGGCGCGATCAAGAAGGACGGCTCCCTCCGGGCACAGTCCCATTGCGATCGGCATCGCCTCGTGCGGCCAGCACGGCCTCGACCTGAAGAACGGCGAGTTGCGGCTGTCCGTGCTCCGGAGCGCGGCCTACTGTCACGAGCAGGGGTTCGATCTCGATCCCAAGCCGGGGACACGTACCTCCGGTACATGTCCCCAATGGAAATTCGCGGACATCGGCGTCCACGAGTTCCGGCTGCTCGTCACCGCTGGAGCGCCAGCCTCGGTCAGGGCCATGATGCCGGGCCTGGCCGATCACCTCGCCGCCCCGCCAGCGGCCTACGCCCATCTGCCCTACGATGCGGAGAGCACCTCGCCGAAGGAAACCCTGTTGGCGCTCAAAGCCCGCCTCCGTCCGGCTCCTGGCCTGCAAGCGCTCCTGGAACGGTGAGGCGCTCATCGTCCGGCTACAGGAGGCCGTGGGGACGAAGACGAAGGCGGAGCTTGCGGTCGCGAGCCCGGCGGACGGATCGGGGACACGTACCTCCGATACCGGTCGCCGGTCAGGAGGCAAACACGTACCCGGGGTACAGCCCTCCCGGGCAGTCCCGAGTCGCGAGGGGCATGTCCCCCTTTCGTTCGCGCCGTTCGAGATCAAGACCGTGCGCATCGAACGGGACGGGACATGGTGCGAAGCCGCGCTGATCGAAGAAACGCCGGTCTAGCGGCCGGCGCGGCACCTATCGATCAGAAAGAATGGGGACACGTACCAAAGGTAAATGTCCCGAGCCACCTTCCCGATCTTACCTGATCGCGACGCCCATCGTGTCGCGGTGGAAATCGATGAGCGTCCGCATGTACGGGCCGATGGCGTCGGCGCCCGCGAAGCCGGCCTTCTTGGCCGCCGCCTCGCGCTCCTCCCGGGTCAGCGGGCTCGGCGCGGCCCAGTGCTGGAGGTCGCGATAGCAGCCGAGCGTGTAGATGTCCCACGAAGCGCCCGACTCCCGGACGAAGATCATGTTGTAGGGACGGCCCCCGGCCGTGCCGTAGACGTTCTCCATCTCCCGCTCCTGGAAGAGCTCGGCCTGCTTGCCCGGCAGCGAGACCATGATCTCGATGTGGTAGTAGGCCGTCCCCTCGAAAGCCTTTTGCACGAATTCGAGCGGCGGTCCCAGGACGAAGACGTCCTCCTTCCAGGACGAACAGGCATCGAGCTTCCGGGCGAACGCTTCTTCCGTGAGGCCCGACGCCTCGGTCGCCTTCTTCCGCTTCGCCACCCGCGCTTTCGCGTAGTATTCGACGTAGCTCTGCATCGGCGTGATCAGCATGAGGTCCCACTGGTCGCCCTGGGTGTGCCGCCACCAGAACGGGCGCACGTCGCCCGCCGCCTCGACGACCGCCATCCGCTCCTTGTAGAGCGCGATGAGGTCCAGGAGCTTGCCCTGCGCCGCCCGGACGAAGGTCGTCTTGTACAGATAGACGGGCTTCGTCGACGCCGGCGGCCCGGTCACCTCCGAGGCGCCCGCGGCGACGAGCCCCGCGAACGCGAAAACGCCCATTACGATCGCCGTTTTCCTCGCGTGTTTCCTCATGTCTCCTCCTCGGATCGCAACCCGTCTGTCGGATCTCACCCATCATACCCATAATCCGGGTTTTTAAAAGGTACTTCTCCCATCTCCGGGACACCCTCTCGAGGCGGTGAGGGGATTATCCTCGAAGATCCCCGTTGCTGGAGGAGGGGACCGGCAGGGAGCGGAGTCTTCGAAGCGACCATCAGCGTCGCTACGGAGCAACTCGGAGTAGCGGCGCTGGGAAATATCGGGAAAAAACACTCTCTCATGATATTTCGCAGGACCGGGACTCCGGGTGCTCCCGATCCTGCCTGGTCCGCTCCCCAGAGTCCGCTCCCCGTTGCGAGCACAGCCGAGAGAGGGGCATCCCGGAATCGGGAGAAAATCCTTTTAGAGGAGGGGGCCGCCCTCCTCTTGACCCCGTTCCCGCTTTCCTCTATTAATGAACCCGGACTCGCATGAAGCGCCTCGCCGTTCCGGCCCTCGCCCTCCTCGTCGCCTGCGCGTCCTGCGCTTCGCCCGAAAAGGCCTCCACCCCGGCCGGCGCCGCTCCGAACCTCCTGCTCGTCACCGTCGATACGCTCCGCCCCGACCGGCTGAGCTGTTACAGCGAGGCCCACCTCCGGACGCCCGCGATCGACGCCCTGGCCGCCCGCGGCGTCCTCTTCGAGCGGGCCTTCTCCCACGCGCCGCTGACCCTGCCCTCCCATGTCAACATCCTCCTCGGCGCGACCTCGCCCGCCCACGGTGTCGTCGACAACGGCCTGTCCGTCGTCCCCCGCGAGTTCCCCAACCTGGCCAAGACGCTCAAGGCCGCCGGATATGCGACCGGGGCTTTCGTGTCCGCGTTCCCTCTCGACTCACGGTTCGGGCTCGACGAAGGATTCGACGTCTACGACGACAAATACCCGGCCCGGGCCGCCGCCGCGCTCGACTTCCCCGAGCGCCGGGCCGAAAAGACCGTCGCCTCCGCCCTCGAATGGCTCTCCGCCCAGAGCGGCAAGTGGTTCCTCTGGGTCCACGTCTTCGACCCCCATGCGCCCTACGCCCCGCCCGAGCCGTACGCCTCCCGCTTCGCCGCCGATCCCTATTCCGGCGAAGTCGCCTACGTCGACGGGGAGCTGGGCAAGCTCTTCGGCGCCATCGAGGCCCGGGGCGAGACCGCCCGGACCGTCGTCGTCCTGACCGCCGACCACGGGGAATCCCTGGGCGAGCACGGCGAGATGACCCACGGCTATTTCGCCTACAACTCGACGCTCTGGGTCCCGCTCCTCGTGGCCGGTCCCGCGATCGGGCCCCGCCGCGTGAAAGATCCGGTCAGCCACGTCGACCTCTTTCCCACGGCCTGCGCTCTCCTCGGGCTCGACGCGCCTCCCGGCCTTCCCGGCCGCTCCCTCCGCCCGCTCCTCGACGGCCAGTCGATGAAGCCCAGGCCCATCTATTTCGAAGCTTTGGAAGCGTCCCTCCACCGCGGGGCGGCGCCGCTCCGTGGCCTCCTCGACGGCGGGAAGAAATACTTCGATTCCCCGATACCGGAGCTCTTCGACATCGCCGGT
Source organism: uncultured bacterium (assembly GCA_963743755.1). Taxonomy (GTDB): domain Bacteria; phylum Acidobacteriota; class Aminicenantia; order Aminicenantales; family Saccharicenantaceae; genus RBG-16-66-30. The sequence goes on along the minus strand of CAVUQU010000004.1, from coordinate 195,708 downwards.
GACTTCGGCGAAACGGCCGACCTCGCCCCCCGGACGGACCTCGCCCCCTTCAAGAAAGCGCTTGCCGGCAAGATCGCCGCCGATTCCTCTCCGCTCGCGGCCGAGGCCGTCCGCAGGACCGACCGCGAGACCGCGGAGCGGCTGCGGAGCCTCGGCTACGTCGCCGGGCCCGCCGTCACGCCCAAGAAGGATTACGGGCCTGCCGACGACCTCAAGACGCTCCTCCCGTTCGAGCAGAAGATGCTTCAGGCCGGCCGCCTGGCCGCCGAGGGCCGGCCCGACGAGAGCGCCCGTCTCCTCGAAGAGATCATCCGGGACCGCCCCGACTACGCCCGGGCTTACGCCCAATTGGCCGAGCTCCGCCTCGCCGGGGGCCGACCGGACCTCCATCTCGATGCCTTCGAGCGCGGCTTCCGGGCCAATCCCGGCGATTTTACGACCGTCTCGGCCCTCGGCATCGCGCTGGTCGAGCAGGGCCGTTACGACCGGGCGATCGAGGTCCTCGGCCGGGCCCTGGCGCTCTTCGACGAAGACCCGAACGTCTGGGGCTCGCTTGCGGAAGCCTACTGGAAGAAAGGGGACTACGAGAAGGCTTTTCCGCATTTCGAAGCCGCCGTGGCCCTGGCGCCGCACGACGCGGTCGTCAACGGCAACCTGGGCAACTTCTACGTCGAGCGGGGGATGAAGACCGGCAACGCCGACGACGTCAAGCGGTCCTTCGCTTATTTCGAGACGGCCATCGCCACGGACCCCTCGTTCGCCTCCGTCCACAACGGCTTGGGCGTCGCCCGGAAGATCGCGGGCGACACGGCGGGGGCCATCGCCAGCTGGGAGCGGGCCGTCGCGCTCGATCCGAAGTACGACCTGCCCGTCTACAACCTGGCCGTGGCCTATCTCCAAACGGGGGACAAGGCCCGGGCCCTCGAATTCTGCCGCCGCTATCTCGCCGTCAAGGGCAGTGGCATCACGGCGGCGGAGCGGCGCGACGTCGAATCCCTCATCGAGCGCTGCCGGTGACGCCGTGACCTCCCGCGCCCTTCTCAAGGACATCGTCGCCCTCCGGGCGGCGCCGCGCTGCGGCTTCTGGCTCGGCAATCCCCATCCCGACAGCTGGCCGGGCCTCCACCGCTACTTCGGCACCGCGACCGAAGAGGAGCTCCGGCGCAAGCTCGGCGACGATTTCCGCTGGATCTCGCCGTCCTTCGCCGCGACGACCTTCCCGAACGCGGCCGCCAAGGGCCTGCTCGGCTGGGCGGCGGAGAAGACGAGCCACGGCCAGGCCGGTCCGCTGGCCGACATCGAAGACCCCGCCCGCCTCGCGGACCTCGCCTGGCCCGACCCGGACGCCCTGGATTTCACGGAGACGCTGGCCGCCCTCGACGCCGCCGGTCCCCACTACCGGGCCTCGGGATTCTGGACGCCGTTCTTCCACGACCTCATGGACCTCTTCGGCATGGAATCCTACTTCGTCAAGATGCGCACCCATCCCGAAGTGGTGGCCGCCGCTACCGACCGTGTCTGCGGCTTCTACCATGCGGCCAACGAGCGCTTCTTCGACGCCGCCGGCGACCGCGTCGACGCCTATTTCTTCGGCAACGACTTCGGCACCCAGCTCGACTTGATGATCAGCCCCGCCCTCTTCGACCGCTTCATCCTGCCCTGGTTCGCGAAGCTCACCGGCCAGGCGCGCCGCCGCGGCCTCCAGGTCGTCCTCCACTCCTGCGGCTCGATCCACCGCGTCATCCCCTCGCTCATCGCCGCCGGCGTCAACTGCCTCCACCCGCTCCAGGCCAAGGCTGCGCACATGGACGCGGAGACGCTGGCCCGGGATTTCGGCGGCCGGATCGCCTTCCTCGGCGGGGTCGACACCCAGCACGTCCTGCCCCTCGGCTCGCCCGAGGAGGTCAGGCGGGAGGTCCGCCGGGTCCGGTCCGTCCTCGGCCCCCACCTCATCGTCAGCCCCAGCCACGAAGCCATCCTGCCCGACGTGCCGCCCCGCAACGTCGCCGCGATGGCCGAAGCCGCGGCCGTATGACCGCGGCCTCAGGACCGCCGTCCGCGCATTCCCTTGACCCCGGCGACCGTTTCTTCTATTAATATCCTTCCCGTTCAACGGAGGACAAACGCATGGCCTCGGCCCCTGGCGGCAAAAAAGAGAACATCCTGACCTCGTGGAAAGAGATCGCCGTCTACCTCGACCACGACGTCCGGACCTGCGTCCGCTGGGAACAGCGCTACGGCCTGCCGATCCATCGCCTGGACCGCGACTCCAAGGGCAAGGTCTTCGCCTACAAGGACCAGATCGACGAGTGGCTGGCCGCCCGGGCGGCCGGCGGAGCCTCCCGCCCGGAGGGAGTCGGGAAGCGCTCCGGCTTTCTCCGCGCCTTTCCGCTCGTCTTCGCCCTGGCCGGATTGGCCGCGGCCGCCTACTTCCTCTTCCTGGACGGGAGCTCAGTCCCCTCCGGGTTCGACATCTCCGGCTCCCGGCTCCTCGTCCTCAACGAGAAAGGCCGGACGCTCTGGCCGTTCGATACGCACCTCGACGATCTCGCGCCCGCGGAATTCTACCGCGAACACTTCCAGGAGAAGGCCATGGGCCCCCGTTCCGGCGCCGTCTGGCCCATGATCCTGATCAAGGACCTCGACGGCGATGGCCGTCGCGAGGTTCTCTTCAGCTTCCAAACACAGTCCGAGGACGGGGAGGGAATACTCGTCTGCCTCGACGACAAGGGCGTCGAGCGCTGGCGATTCACGGCCGGCCGCGAGTTGACGCTGGCCAGCCGGGCCTTCCGCCGCGAATACCGAGTCTTCGGTTTCGACGTCGAGGATTACGACGGGGACGGCGCCCTCGAGGTCCTGGCCGTTTCCATCCACAAGCCCGACTGGCCCTGCCAAGTCGTCCTGCTCGACGCCCTCGGCAAGCCCGAAGGCGAGTACTGGAACGCGGGTTACTTGATGGAGGCCAAGCTGGGGGATGTCGACGGCGACGGCGTGAAGGAGCTCGTCCTTGGCGGCGTCAATAACGAGTATGCCCGGGGCTGTGTCGTCGTCTTCAAGCCGGGTGCGATGAGCGGCGGCTCACCCCAGGAGGATCCCGGCTACCGGTGGCTCGATGTCGGCCCGGGAACGGAGGCCGCCTACATCCTGTTCCCGAAGACGGACGTCCACGAGGCCATCCGCGAGGCCGGCGACCCGGTCAATTATTTCTGGATCCACGAGGGAGACGGCCTGACGGCCGTCACCGACGAGACCCAGGTCTTTTACGATCTCGACCGGACGCTGGCCTGCCGGGACGTCAATCTGGGCAACGATTTCAAGAACCTCCACGAGAAATACCGGCTCGAGGGCAAGGTGGGGAGCGTCCCCAACGACGCGTACCGGAAGGCCCTTGGGGAAGCCATTTTGTACCGGCAAGGCGACGCGTGGGTGACCCGCCCCGCGCCGGCCCCTGCCGGCGCCGTCAACGGCGGGAAGTAGCGGCGGGCCCGTCCGAGGGCCGAAGCCGCAGGATCAGCGAGCCCTTTGTCGACCGGCCGGGGGAGATGTCCGCCAAGATGGGCGCGGGCCCCTTCGCTCCCGCCCGGACGACGATCCTGCGCCGCACCGGTCCCGACCATTCGAGCGAGTAGCCCGTCCGGGCCGGCGCGAGCCGGAAGTCCGTCCGGCCCTCTTCTTCGAGGAGCGCGCCGGCCGAGGTCCCGGCCGGGTAGATCTCGAGCTCCAGCGGATCGACGGATCCTTCCGGCATCCGCGTCGCGGCTTTCATCATGGGGAGGATGGCGCCAGCCCGGACGAAGAGCGGCAGAACGGCGAGCGGGGCTTCCGTCTCGACTACGGCCGGTCCCCGGTGTGTCCTGCCCGTCCGGCGATCGATCCACGCGCCGGGAGGGAGGTAGACGGGGAAGACCGGCGTCCCTGTCCGGCGCCCGCCCTTCTTTTCGAGGTCGGCGATCCGCCGGATCACGGGCGCGACGAGCAGCGACGGCCCGAACATGTACTCGTGGTCCCAGGCCGCGCCGTTCGGATCGTCCGGAAAGGCCAGCGGCAGGGCCCGCAGGACCGGCATTCCGGTGAGCCCGGCCTCGAGCGCCGCGCTCCGGATGTAGGGGAAGAGCCGGTTGCGCAAAACGGCGTACTTCTTGACGATGGCTAGCGCCTCCTCCCCGAAGAGCCACGGCTCGCGGGGCGAGTCCCCGTGCATGCGGCTGTGGGAGGAGAACAGGCCGAACTGGGCCCAGCGCACGTAGAGCTCCGGATCGGGTTGGCCCCGGTAGCCGCCGATGTCGTGGCTCCAGAACGGAAGGCCCGACAGGCCGGCCGACAGTCCGCCCCGGACGGTCGCCGCGAAGCTATCCCAATCCGCCGCCGGGTCGCCCGACCAGCCGACCGGGAAGCGCTGGCTGCCCGCCGTTCCCGAGCGGCTCCACACGAGCCCCCGGCCTTTTTCCTCCGCCGTGACCTCGAAGACGGCCTCGTTGTAAAGGAGCGGGTAGAGGTTGTGCACCTCCGCCCCGGTCCGCCCGTCGCGGAAGCGCGCGTCTTCGGGGACGTCCTCGCCGAAGTCGGTCTTGAAAACGTCGACGCCCATGCGGAGGAGCGGCCGGTGCAGGTCCTTGAACCAGTCCCGGGCCTCGGGATAGGTCAAGTCGACGATCGCCACGGGGGCGTTCCACGTCTCCTTCGGTCCGGCCAGCCTGACCCGGCCGTCGGGACGGGGAGCGAGCGACAGCCCGTAATCGATGACGTAGGTGCCGCCGTCCGGCCGGCGGACGAAGTAACCTTTCTCCGTCGCCCGTCCTGTACAGCTCGCTTTCGACCGAAATATACGGATGTTCCCAAAGGCAGAGCCTGAGCCCGAGAGCGTGGATGCGGCGGATGAGCCCTTCCGGATCGGGAAAGGCCCGGCGGTCCCACTCGAAATCGCAATAGCGCCGCCAACGCATCCACCACGGGTCGATGTGGACGACGCCGGCGGGCAAGCGGTGGCTCTCGATGCCGTCGACGAGAGCTTCGATCGCGGCCTGGTCGCGGTAGGTCCCGCCGGAAGACAGCCACAGGCCGAACGACCAGTCGGGAACGGCCGGGGCGCGTCCCGTGAGGGCCGTGTAAGCGCGCAGGATCGCGGCCGGCTCCGGCCCATGGAAAACGTAGAGATCGAGGGCCGGGACGTCGGCCCGGAACGTCCAGGACTGGAGGGAGGTCGCGCCGAGGTCCCAGGCGACGCGGGCGCCCGTGTCGGCGAAGACCCCGAAGCCGCGGCTGCTCCAGAGGAAGGGCACGTTCTTGTGGGAGCGCTCGCTCGTCGATCCGAGGGCGTCGCGGTCCAGGAGACGAAGCGCCCTCCGGCCTTGTCGAGCCGGGTGAACTTTTCGCCGAGGCCGTAGAGCCGCTCGCCGGGGGCGAGATGGAAGGCCGCTGTGATCGAAAACGCGCCGCCGGGACCCGTCATACGCCCGAACGTCGGTACGGCCGGCCGGCCGAGCCCGTCGACGTCCCCGGGATTCCCGGCGAGGACGGAACGGCCCGCGCGGTCGACGAAGCGCAGATCGAAGGGATCGAGACGGACATCGAGCCCGAGCGCGGGACCGGAGACGGCGAGGCGGCCGTCCTTTTCGCGGACGGTGAGGCGCGGCGGTTTTATTTCGGCCCGGAACGACCATCGGGCTCGGCCGGGGCGCCGCGGCGCCGGGCGGGAGGATCGAGATCCTCCAGGTGTCGCCGGTGACCGCGCGGGCGATGATACGGGCGTCACGCCCGGCGGCTGTTCTCAGCTCCAGGACCAACTCAAGGGGACTCGTGCCTCGAAGTTCGGGACTGCCCGGAGGGGCTGTACCCGAAGGACATGTCCCCAAGAGCTTCCAGCCCGTAACTTTCGCGAAAGCCTCGAACCCCGTCCCGTCGCTTTTCATCCGGGTTTCTTCTTTGCGGTCGCTGTCCGCCAGGCCGGGTTCCCCCGATCGATGATCCTGTAGATCTCGTCGAGGTCGGTTTCCGGCCAATCGGGACCGACGAGCCCGTTGGTGATGTCGACGTGGATGAAGAGACCGCGCGGCGTGGGCGCCGCGGCGACGATCTTTTCGACGAAATCGGCCATGCCGGCGAACCGGATATCGCGATGGAGCCCGACGCGGCAGGCGAGGACCGTCTTGCCGCCGAAACGGGCCAGGACCTTGTCGTAGGGGGCTTCGCTCGCCCCGAACTCGAGGCCCCTCAATCCGCGGACTTTTTCCAGGCTGGGGAAAAGATGGGTCCAATCGCCGCAGGAGTGGATATAGACGCCGCCGAAGGCCTCCGACAGCCGGTTCGAGATAGGGCACGCCGAACTCGTCGTGGAGCGCGGGCGAGAGCATCACGGCGACGTCGTTCGCGACGGAGATGCCCCGGCCGTCGGGGATCCAGGGCTGGAAGGCGCTGGGAACGAACTCGGCGCCGGCGGCGCGGACCATCTCGCGCTGGGCCCGGGCGAATTCGATCGTGAGGTCGGTGACGAGATCGAGGACCCGGTGGACCTCGTGCGGCGCCGAGATCAAGGCCTCGAGGAACGCGGTATGGCCGAAGATCAGGGCGGCGTTGTCGAGCGGTCCCTGGAGGTCGCCGAGCCGGATGGGCATCCGCCCGCCGGTCCTTTCCAGGAAGGCGCGGGTGGTGTCGAGAATGCGGCCGAGCTCGCCGTCGCGTACGCCCGGTTGGCGGAGATCGCGGACTTTCCCGATGTCCTCTCCGATGACGGGCCTGACGGCCGGGAAATCATTCTCCCACCAGACGACCTCGGCTCCGAAGGCCGAGGGAATGGCGATGACCCCGAGCGTAGGGCAGAGAGCCGGGACGAGGTCGCCCCGGAGCCGGCTCTGCCCTTCGATCTCCGTGAGCTGGGCCGCCAGGAATTTCTCCGGGTCGCGGAGCCTGTCCCGCACGGTGTCCCTGCCCTCGGTCGAGAAGAGCGCGCTGCGGACCGGCTCTCCGCCTTTGACCTTCGGCCCGACGTAACCGATGAGGAAGCCGGGGCGGTCGTCGTTCCCGAGGTCCCAGAGCCGGGACAGGAACGGGCGGTCGCTCATGCCCGCCCCCAAAGCTCGGCCGCTTCCATCATGGCGTTGATGTTGTCGAGCGGCGAGCCGGGCGGGATGTTGTTGCCGTCCTGGACGATGAGGCCGCCCCGCGGGCCGAGCTTCCCGATGACGCGGCGCGTGGCCTCGCGGACCTCCTCCGGCGTCCCCGAGTGTATGAGCATGGGATTGACGTTGCCGATGAGCACGACCCGCCCGCCCAGCGCCTCGCCGATGCGGTCGAGGTCGACCTCGTAGCCGAAGCCCTGGAGTTCGTGGATGGCCAGGTCGTCGCGGAAGATCTCGAGCAGGTGGTCGGTCCGCCCGCACATGTGGAGGCTCGCCCGCCCGTCGAAGTGGAAGCGCAGCTCCTTCTCGAACGGCAGGACGATCTCCCGGTAGGTCCGGGCCGAGAGGGACACGGCCAGGTCGTCCGTCCAGGCGAAGTCCTTGGGCACGGGGAGGCCCTCCTCGGCCCAGCAGAAATCGAGATAGGCGATGAGCTTCGCGGTGACGATCCGCAGGAGCTCGCGGACGAAGTCGGGCCGCTCCACGACGGCCAGGAAGATCTCGGTCTTGCCCATGAGGTCGCCGGCGACCCCGAACGGGCCGTCCGAGGTGTGCGTGAGGGCGGGGTTCGCGCCCGGGTAGAAGACCTCGCCGCCGAGGAACCGGACGGGGTATTTCTCCGCCACCGCCATCATCCGGCGGCGGTAATCGATCTGCCGGGCGTTGAGGCCCGAGTGGACGAAGTCCATCGCCTCGAGCCGCCGCAGGTCGGCGTCCTCCGCGACCCAGCCGCGGCCGACCCAGGGGATGTCGTCGTCCGGGAAGGCGACGTCGACGCCGAGGCTTCCCGCCTCGAAGGCGTTCTGAAAGTCGGTCCAGGCGCCGATCCAGGGGCCGGTGATCGAGTGAGCGTCCGTCCGGACGTTCTCGAAGAGCCACTTCTGGGCCAGGATCTGGGTCCGGAGCATGACCTCGGGATCGGCGTAGTAGTCGCGGAAGCGCACCCCGACCTGGGGAACGAGGAAGCGGTGGGCGATGGCCGGGATGACCGGGACGCGGTCCGGACGTTCGAACCGCCGGGTCCGTGCGACGCGCTCGCGGCGGGCGGCCAGCTCCTCGACCGTGACGCCGATCTCGATCACGGCGCGGCTCGTCCTATTTTCCCGTTCGCCGGATGCGGGGATCGGTGAACAGGTCGTTCTCGTCCGTGCTGGTCGAGGAGAACTCCGAGACGACCGCTCCCTTGTCGCCGGCCTGGAACCAGTGGAGGGAGTCCGGCGGGAGCGTGTACTGGTCGCCGGGCCGGAGGACGATCTCGTGTCCGACGCTCAGGAAGGCCTTGTAGCGGCGGGGCACTTGCGCTTTCGGCTTCGGCGTCTTCTCGCCCGCGACGTAGAGGTAGACCTCGCCGTAGCGGCAGCGGAAGGTCTCCTGCTTTCCGGGATTCCGGCCGTCGAGCCGGGGGATGGCGGTGCTCCGGGCAGATCTGGCGGGGGAGGAGGATGAGCTCCTTGGCGCAGTAGCGGTCGTTGTTCTCGTAGACGATGAGCTCGAGACCGACGTGCCGGATATCGCCCAGGCCCATGTCGGCGACCTCCATCGCCTCGAGCTCGGCCGGGGTGACCGCGATCCGGGCCTTGCGCAGGAGCGCCGCGGCCGCCGCCCGGACCCTCGCGTTCTTCCCGGGCCTCACAGCACGACCTTCTTTCCGCTCTTGCGCAGGTTGTACTGCTCCTCGATCCAGGCGTAGGTCTTGGCCATGCCGTCGCGGAGCGGCGTCGACGGCTCCCAGCCCAGGACGCTCCGGATCATCGTGTTGTCGCGAGTTCCGGCCGCCGACGCCCTTGCGGCGCGCTCGGGTCGTAGCGGCGGGCTCACCTTGAAGCCGGCGATGTCCTCGATGAGGCTCAGCAGCTCGTTGATCGAAACGAGCTCGTGCGAGCCCAGGTTGATGGGCGTCGCGACGAGCTCGTCGCAGTGCATGATCATGTCGATGCCTTCGACGCAGTCGCCGATCCACATGAAGCTGCGGGTCCGCGTCCCGTCGCCCCAGAGCTCGACGGCGAAGCTGCCGTTCGTCCGTGGCCTCGATGACCTTGCGGCACAGCGCGGCCGGGGCTTTCTCGCGCCCGCCGTCCCAGGTGCCGTGGGGGCCGTAGACGTTGTGGAACCGGGCGATGGCCGTCTTGAGGCCGCGCTCGGCCCAGTATTCCTGGCAGACCATCTCCGAGAAGAGCTTCTCCCAGCCGTAGCCGCGTTCGGCCATGGCCGGGTAGGCGTCGGATTCCTTGAGGGCCCGCGAGCAGACGTCCTTCTGCAGGTCGATGTTGTAGGCGCAGGCGGAGGAGGAGAAGAAGTAGCGGTCGGCGCCGGCCTTCTGGGCGGCCTCGATCATGTGGGTGTTGATGAGGACCGTGCGGAGGCACTCGATGCGGAAGCGCTCGATGAAGCCCATGCCGCCCATGTCGGCGGCCAGGTTGTAGACCTCGACCGCCCCCTCGCAGGCCCGGGCGCAGTTGTCGCGGACGCTGACGTCGAGGCACGAGGTCCTCGACGCCGGGGGTCCGCTGGTACCACTCGTCGAGCGGCTTCTTGTCGACGGCCCGGATGCGCGTGAAGCCCTTGTCGTGGAAGTAGCGGACGAGCGACCCGGCGATGAAGCCGCCGGCCCCGGTGACGACGATCAGGTCGTCCTTTTTCCTGAAGTCTTCGATCCTCTTGGGCGGGATTGCGGGCATGGCCTGTCCTTTCGCGTCGGCGCGGGCCCATTATAACGCGGCCGGGCAGGCTCCTCCAGGGATTTTATGACGAGGGCGGGCCGTCCGGCGACGGCCCGCCCCGGTGAGGACCTTTAGATAATGGCGGTTACTGCTTCGCCGTCAGCTTGACTTCTGATTTGGCCGTCGCGGTCGCGGGAATGGTCATGCCGGCGGCGGGGACGTCGATGGACATCTCGGTCGTCGTCTCCGAGGTCGACTTGATGTAGCAGCCCTTCCTTGATCGCGAAGTACCAGGTCTCTTTGCCCTTGGTGGTCCCCGCGAACGTCATGTCCATGCCCTGCTGGCTGCCGGAGCCCGTGAGCGTCCCGGTGACCGCTGTGGAAACGCGGGCGCATTCCATGCCGTCGACGGTCTCGAAGCCCTCGAGGGTGTTGACGTTCTTGAAGTCCATCCGCATCTTTATCTCGCCCATGTCCTCGTCGACCCCGGCGGTCGACGGCCAGGTGTCCCCGACCTTGACCGGCTTGTCCGGCAGGTCCGGGAAGAACATCTTGAAACCGGCAGCGACATTGCGGGTTGAGCCGGCATAATCGTACTTGATGGCTTCGGCGGCGGCGACGTCCACTTCGGACCCGAGCGGGGAGAGGACCATATCGAAGGTCTTGCCCTTGAGAGAGCTCAAGTCGGGGGACATGTCGCCCGCGGCGCTGCTCGTGAGGCTCGCGGCCATTTCGTCGATCGTCACGCCCAGGAGCAGGTTCTTGTCCTTGGGACCCTTGGACTTGAAGGTCACGGTGCTGCTGTTGGTCGAATGGGTGTCCATCGATTGGCCCATGACCTCCATGACCTGTGTTTCCTCGGATTTGCCCTGATAGGTCAGGGTGCGTCCGGCCGGCATCTTGTACTCGAGGACGGTCGCGGCGGGCGCCGGCGCCTTGGGTGCGGTCGGGGTCGCCTGCAGGGCGACGCCGGCCAGAACGATGAGGGCGGCCAGGGCCGCGACCGGAACGGACCGGCCGATGAGGGTATTCTTGTGCATGGTATAAAACCTCCTGTCGGTTATCCATACGATTTTAGCACGAAGCGGGTTATTTTGCCCGGTCACCGCCCGGTCTGAGATTTCATCGACCGAGGGAGAGGACCGTGGCGACCTCGAGTCCCGGCGATGTAAAGGCCGGCGAGCCGGTCAGATCAGCACTTCGTCGAACCGGCGGCATGGACCTTCTTGATGAAGTCCCAGACCTCCGGGGCGATCATGTTGTGCTCCTTGTCGATGGCCCCGGAGCTGTAGGCCTTGGCGATCTTGGCCTTGAGCTCGGGATGTCCGCCGTAGGCCTCGTTGAGCAGGGCCGACCAGCGCCGGCCCAGGTCCTGGGCCTCGGAGCTTGCGGGATCGAGCCCGATCTTGGCTTTGACCTCGGCGATGAGGGCCGCCCAGCGGTTCTGGTAGGCGGCCATGGCCTCCGGCGTGTAGTTCTTGCCGACCTCGGCGAACTCCGCCAGGTCCTTTTCCGAAAAGAACTTCTCGTGCCAGCCTTTCTTGACGTCTTCGCCCATTTGAATGACCTCCATGATCTTGATGAGTTTCTGCCGCGGGACACGGCCGTCCTTCTCGAGCCGGGCCAGGACCTGGTCGATCGCCCGCGAGGCTTCGCGAAGACGGGCGATCTCGTCCTTGACGGCGGCCGATTGGACCTTGAGGGCCTTGGCGGCCTCGTAGCCCTTGCTCGCGAGAAGGCGCTTGATCTCGTCGAGGGAGAAGCCCATGAACTTCAGGGTGACGATCTGCTGGAGCTTGCAGCAGGTCGGCGTCCGTGTAGACGCGGTAGCCGTTCGGCCGCTCGAAGCTCGGTTCGAGGAGCCCGAGCTGGTCGTAGTAGTGGAGCGTGCGGACCGTCACCCGGGTCAGCCTGGCGAACTCCCTGACGAGATATCCGTTCTTCATGGCCTTGTCCACGCTGTCATTATGAACTATGACGCAACGTCAGAGTCAAGGGTTTTTGTCGAATTGATGAGAAATAATTCCAGACCCAGGCGTCTTTCCTTTTGAGGTCCCCGGGATCGCGGCAAAGTATTCGGATTGACATAGGAGTGTGTCTGTAACACAATGTATTACATGAAGACAGGAACATTGACCATCCGCTTGGACAAGGAGCTCGAAGAGCTGTCTGGCGAAGGCGATGTCGGAGGACGGGGAAGAACCGCAGCGAGATCGTGCGTGAAGCCCTGCGCCGCCAGGTCCGCCTGGAGGCTTTCGAGGACTTACGGCGCCGGATCATGCCCTTCGCCGAGGCCCGCGGCTACCTCACCGACGAGGATATCTTCGCCAAGATCCCATGAGGGTCTTCCTCGACACCAACGTCTTCGTCGCCGCAACGGCCGCGCGGGGCCTCTGTGCGGACGTGTTGCGCGACATCCTGGGTCATCACGACCTGGTGGCCTCGGAGGAGTTGATCGTCGAGATCGACCGCGTCTTGCGGGGGAAGCTGGGCGTTCCTGCGGATGTTGTCGCCGATGCGATCGCCCTCGTCAGGGAAAGCGCACGATTTTCCGAGCCGTCGGGGGAGTATGATGTGCCGGTCGCCGACCCTGGTGACAGAGCCCTGGTCTCGGCTGCGCTGGCAGCCGGCGCCGACCTCTTTGTCACCGGCGACAAGGAACTCCTGCTCATCGGAAAGCTGGGGCCGATGGAGATCGTCTCACCCCGGTCTTTTTGGGAACGGATGCGAGGCCGGGCCGATCAATAATAAACGACGGTTCGGTCCGGACGAGCTCCCCGGCTTACCAGCGGTCGCGGCGGACGAGGTCCGCGAGCAGGCGCCTCTTCTTCGGCGGTTCGGCGTCGTCCGGGCAGCCGAGCGGCGTGAACGCGACCGGGATGACCTCGGGCGGCAGGCCGAGCACGTCGCGGGCCGCCGCGGGATCGAAGGCCCCGACCCAGCAGGTGCCCAATCCCTCCTCGGCCGCGGCCAGGACGATGTGCGTCATGACGATCGACGCGTCGACCTCGGCGGCAGTTCCAGCCGTCGTACTTGCGGACCCAGCCCTCGGAGGGCACGGCGCAGACCGCCAGGAGCAGGGGGGCCTGGACGAACCACTGGCGCGGGTAGATGCGGCCGAGCTCGGCCTCGCGACCCGCGGTCGTCATGACGACGACCCGGAAGGGCTGGCGATTGGCCGCCGTCGGGGCCATCCGCGCGGCCTCGAGGATGCGGGCGAGCTTCTCTTCGTCGACCGGCTCGGACTTATAGGCGCGGACGCTGTATCGGGCCCTGATCAAGGCTTGGAAGTTCATGCTTAATCACCTTCCAGTAGGAATATATAGCGGCCGCCGCCGGTCTTGATGCGGATGGCGCCGTCTTTGTCGGCGCCGTCGACGATCCCATCGACGCCGGCGTGGAATTTATCGCCGGCCCAGACCGTCCGGCCGCCCTCCGTGACCGTGATGTTGCGGATACCGAGCTTGGGAATGACGATCTCCGCGTCCGACCCGGCCGGGATCGTGACCTCGACCCGCACGGTCCGCTCCGTCCTCGACCAGGAGCAGGCGACCTCGCCCCTCACCGTCACCGTCGAGCCGGACGCGTGGCGTCAGGTCCCGGACCATCTGCGGCGCGATGAGGACCTTCTCGAATCCCGACGTCCCCGGCGCCAGGTTGATCCCGGCCAGGGCCTTGTAGAGCCAGGAGCCGACGCTCCCGAACATGGGATGGTTGTGCGAGTTCATGGACGGCCCCTCGCGCCTGTTCCACAGCTCCCAGAGCGTCGTCGCGCCGTTGGCGATCATGTAGCCCCAGCTCGGGAAGTCGGTCTTGCAGGCGATGTCGTAGGCCAGGTCGGCGTTCCCGTTCCGGGTCAGCAGCTCCATGATGTATTTCGTGCCGATGATCCCCGTCGTCAGGTGCGAGTCGTGCTCGTAGACGATGTCGTCGAAGAGCCGGCCCGAGGCGCCGCCCTGCTTCTCCGTCGGGAGATCGAGGAAGAGGGCCAGCGTGTTGGCCGTCTGCGTGCCGTCGGCATAGTCGCCGGTCTTCGGGTCGTAGAACTCCCGGTTGAAGGCGACGCGGATCTCGGCCGCCAGCTTGTCGTAGAGGGCCGCGTCCGCGGCTCTTGCCGAGGACCCGCGCCGCGTCGGCCAGGACCTTGACGTCGTAGTAATAATAGAACGACGAGACGATGGCGCCGGGGCACTTCTCGATGGCCACCCAGTCGCCGTAGTGGCTCCATTTGAGGACGCCGTTCTCGGCCGTCGACCTCAGGAACTCGACGTATTTCTTAAGCCCGTCGTAGTGCTCCTCCAGGATGCGCGTGTCGCCGTAGTATTGGTACATATACCAGCAGATCAGGGGATAGGCCGTGCCCCAGGCCGGGTCGGCCGGCCGCGAGCCCCAGATGTGGGGCACCGTGTCCGTGATCCGTCCCTTCTCGTCCTGGACGTCGCGGATGTCGCGCATGAAATTGGTGTAGAAGGCGGCCATGTCGAAGTTCATGATGGCTTCCTCGGCCGTGCCCTGGGCGTCGCCCATCCAGCCCATGCGCTCGTCGCGCTGGTTGCAATCGGTCGGGATGCTGTGGAGGTTCGTCTTCTGGCCCCAGGTGATGATCCGCTGCAGGCCGTTGAGGACGTCCTTGGAGGCGGCGAAGCTGCCGATGGGGTCGACGGCCGTGTGGACGACGCGGCCGCGGACGCTGTCGAGCTTGGGCGTCCCGGGGAATCCCGTGACCTCGACGTAGCGGAAGCCGTGGTAGGTGAAGCGCGGCTCCCAGGTCTCTTCGCCCCCGCCCTTGAGGATGTAGTGGTCTTCGGCCTGGGCCGAGCGCAGGGTCTCCTGGTTGAGCGTGCCGTTCTCGTAGAGGAGCTCGGCGAAGCGCAGCCGGACGTCGGTGCCGCGCGGTCCGTCGACCCGGAGGCGGGCCCAGCCGCTGAAGTTCTGGCCCATGTCGAAGACGTAGACGCCGGGGAGAGGGGATGGTCATCCTGAACGGCACGATCGTATCGACGACCCGGATGGCCGGCATCAGCTGGGCGGAAAGGACCCCGGCCGGGCCCTTGACGGCCTCGGCGGCGGGCCAGTCCTTGTCGTCGAATCCCGGGCGGTCCCAGCCGGGCGTCTCGCGGCGGGCGTCGTAGGTCTCGCCGTTGTAGACGCTGTCGGCGAAGATGGGGCCGTCGGCGGCCTTCCAGGAAGCGTCGCTCGCGACGCTCGCGGTCGAGCCGTCCTCCATCTCGACGTTGAGCTGGAAGAGCAGGACCCGCGACTTGTACCAGCCTTCGCCGAGCATCACGGCGGCGGCGTTGGCGCCTTCGCGGAGGGCCGTCGTGACGTCGTAGGTCGCGTAGAGGACGCGTTTGTCGTAGGTCGTCCAGGCCGGGTCGAGGACGTGATCGCCGACCTTCCGGCCGTTGAGGCGGAGCTCGTAGTAGCCGAGGCCGGCGATGTAGGCCCGGGCCCGCTTGACCCGTCCCTTGAGGGTGAATTCCTTGCGGAGCTGGTTCTTGTTGCCGATCCAGACGCCCTTCCAGTCGCCTTAGCGAAGAGCCCGGTGTCGAAACGGGCGACCGCGCTCCAGGGGCTTTCGCGGCCGTCCCGGTCCCAGTTGCGGACCTTCCAGAAATAGGACTTCCCGCTCTCGAGGGCCTTGCCGGCGAACGGGACCTGGATCGACTTGGGAGAGGCGATCTTGCCGCTGTCCCAGATGTCTCCCGCGGCGGCCTTGGGATCGGTCGAGACGACGATCTGGTAGGCCGATTGGGTCTGGCCGCGCTCCGCGTGCCCGATGACCCAGAAGAAGCGGGGCTTGGCCACGTCGATGCCCATGGGATCGACGAGGTACTCGCAGCGCAGCGACGCCGGGGCGAGCGGCCCGGCGCTTTCGGCGGCTTCAGCCGAGGGAATGATGGCGAAAGCCGTGAGTAGAGCGAATGCGGCCAGACCAAAACCCATGCGGATCCTGCGGCTGGGACGGGGAGTCGGGGTCATGCGGAACCTCCTGAGGCTGCGGTGTTCCCTAATTACCACAGCGTCCCGGCGGGGTCAATCGAGCGGGCGGCGTGACCGCCTTGACGCCAAAAGCCGCTTCCTGTAATATTAGGCATCCCCGGTGGGGCTGTAGCTCAGTTGGGAGAGCGCTTGAATGGCATTCAAGAGGTCGCCAGTTCGATCCTGGTCAGCTCCACCACCGAAATAACCCCCGTTCTGCCCTTCTGCTGCCTTACCCCACAAATCCTTACCGCGAGTGGTTTGTGGCGTAAGGCCGTTCGACGGTCCGCTCCCCGCCGCCCTATTGCAGGATCGCGGCCAGGATCTCGAGCTTCATCGGGTCCGCTTTCTTGGTCAGCGGGGTCTCGAGCAGGATGCCGAGGTTCGTCGCTATGAACAGCCCGGTCTTGGCGGCCGGGATATAGAGCAGGACGCATCCCGCGCCGATGCCGCCGCCGCCGTGCCCCCAGGCCTCGATCCCCCCGGCCTGGAGATAGCTGAGGCCGAGTCCGTAGACCGGTTCGCCCTTGTCGTTCTTGACCGTCGACATCATCAAGGCGAGGGAGCGTGCGCTCAAGAGCTTGCCGTCCATCAGCCCCGTGATGAACTTCACCGCGTCCACGGGGGCGCAGACGATCCCGTCGTCGCCCTTCATGGAGGCGACGTTGGCTTTCTGCATGGGCGTAATGTTCGCGGGTTCCCCGGTCCCGAGGATGTCCCAGTAGGAGTCGACGACAGGCAGGCCGTCGAGGTCGGCGGGGGACCGGAGATAGCGGGTTTGGGTCATCCCCAGCGGCTTGAAGATGTGCTCGTTCATGTAGGCGACATGGTCCCCCGTGAGCGCGTCGGCGATCAGGGAGAGGAACTCGAAGTTGGTATTGGTGTAAGCGTAGCGGCTCCCGGGAAAAAAGGCGGGGGATTCCTCTTGGATATAACTCAGATTCTCCCGGACCGAAAGGGTCTCCAGCGGATGGAGGAGGATGCGCGAAACATATTTCGGACGGGCGATGTACTCGGGGATCCCGGAGGTGTGGTTCAGGAGCATGCGCACGGTGATGTCCGACGGATTTCTGAGACAATGGGCTGCCCAAACCGGCAAGTGACGCGAGATCGGGTCGTCCAGGCCGAGCTTCCCCTGTTCGGCGAGCTGGAGGATGACCGTGGCCATGAACGTCTTGGCCACGCTCTGCAGATAGTGCATGTGCTCCGGCCGCATCGGAGTCTTGTCTTCGGTCCGGCTGTACCCGGCGGCGTCCGCCCACCAGCCCTCCGTCTCCGTATGGACGGCCACGGCGATCACCGGGCAGGCCGATCCCGACGTATTTATCCATGACCGCCCGGACCGCCGCGGCCTTCGAATAGGAGGGATTAAGCTTCGGGTCCGCCTGGCCGGGACCCGCTCCGAACGCGGCTCCCTGCGCGAGGAAGACGCTGATCACGGCCACGGCAAGCGAAGGAACGAACGGGCTTTTCTTCTCCATCGTCGACCTCCTGTACGGTTCGTATCGAAGCCGGGGATCAGCGCTTGGGGAGGGGCGGCGGCCCGTCGGGGATGAAGGGCTTGTAGACGATGCCCTTGGTCTTCTCCGTGAATTCGGCCCGGATCGCCTCGACCGTCTTGGCGATCCTCGTAGAGGTCCACCATCGTCGCCGCCAGGACCTTGGCGGCATAGACGAGCCCCTTGTGCCCGATCGACATCCCCGAGCAGGCCACCGTCGGCCAGGCGTGCCAGGGAGCGTCGAGGGGTGCCGTCGTGACGCTCAATCCCAGCATGGGTACGACCCAGCTGACGTCGCCGACGTCCGTCGACCCGCCTTCGGGATCGGGCTTCGGGGCCGCCCACGGCTGGACCTTGCCGTCGAGGCCCTTGGGCTCGACGCCCGTGGCCCGCTGGATCTCCTTGGCGAACTCCTGCTCCTCCGCCGTGAACGGGACCGGGCCGAGCCACTCCATGTTCGCGAACACGACCTTCGCCCCGGCCAAGTTGACCAGCGTCTCCCAGTCTCCGCCCTGGACCGTGATCTTGGCCTCGGACTCGGCCATGAGCGCCGCGCCCTCGGCGATCTTGCGGACGCGGGCGAGCAGATGCTCGACGCCGGCCCCCTTCGAGTCGCGGAGCCAGCACCAGAGCTTGGCGTAGGCGGGCACGACGTTGGGGACGTCGCCGCCTTCGAGGATGGAGTAGTGCATGCGCACGGTCGGCCTGACGAATTCGCGCATGCGGTTGAGGCCCGTGGTGAAGAACTCCAGGGCGGCCACGGCGCTGCGGCCGTTCCAGGGATCGGCGGCCGCGTGGGCGGTCCGGCCGCTGAACTCGACGATGAAGTCGATGATGGCCTGGGAGCTGTCGACGGCGACCTGGGTTTTGTCGCCGGGGTGCCAGTTCAGGCAGACGTCGAGGTCCTTGAAGATCCCGTCGCGGACCATGTAGATCTTGCCGCCCACCGCCTCCTCGGCCGGGGTGCCGTAGAAGCGGACAGTTCCCTTGAGCTTCCCGGCGGCCATGAGGTCCTTGACGGCCAGCGCCGCGCCGAGCGCTGCCGTGCCAAGCAGGTTGTGGCCGCAGCCGTGGCCCGGCGCGCCGGCTTCGAGGACTTCCTTCGACGCCTGCGCTTTCTGCGACAGGCCCGGCAGGGCGTCGTATTCGCCGAGGATGCCGATGACCGGCTTGCCCTCGCCGTAGCTGGCCACGAACGCCGTCGGCAGGCCCGCGATCCCGCGCTCGACCTTGAAGCCCTGCTTCTCGGCGTAGGCCGCGAGCGCTTCCGCCGAGCGGACTTCGACGCAGGGCGGTCTCGGCGAAGGCCCAAACCTGGTCGCTGAGCGCGATGATCTCGGCCTTGTGCCTTTCGATCGAGGCGACGGCCTCCTCTTTCTTCTTGACGGAGGCGCCGGCCGCCAGTTGCGATACGATCAGCAGCCCGGCGAGCGCCGCCGCGGCTCTCGGAAGATGCTTGCTCACGGTCAGTCATCCTTTCCCGGGGAGCCCGGGCCGGCCGCCTTTTTCGCCCGGGAGGCCGCGCCGAGGTTCAGGACGTTGTAGACCATCGCCCCGATCCAGAAGAGGAACCAGACGATGGCGAAGACGATCCGGAGCGCTTTCTCGCCGCTCCCCATGTCGGGATTGTCTCCCGTGATGTTCAGGATGAAGAAGCCCGCCCACACCCCGATGATCGACACGATCAGCCAGAAGATCGCATGGGCCCGGGATTTAACGGTTGTGCCTTGATTTTTTATGCTCACTGGTGTGCCTCCGTTGGCTCCCTTTGTAGTCCAATTTCGGAGGCCGTGTCAATTAATCCCCCCGAGAGCCGGAAGATATATCGGCCCCGTCCTTGCCGTCGCCCGACAAAACTCATAGAAGGAGACCACCATGAATACCAGAAAGGACGCCCGCCGGGACGAATGGGACGCGCGCTTCGTGGAGAAGCCGGTCCGGCGCAGGGGCTCTGGCCGCAACCAGGGGATCATGCTCATCCTTCTCGCCATCGGCATCCCGCTCGTCGTCTTCTCCATCCAAGTGGACGGTGCCCTGAGGTTTTCCTCGAAGGACATGGTTTTCGAGAGGACCCTGACCGCGGCCGAGCATCAGGAGATCCGCGCCGCCATCGACAAGCACAAGGCGAACCTCGACACGGTCCAGAGGATCGTCGAGGAGATCAAGGAGACCTACCGGGGTGAGACGGGCGCGAGCTACGAGCGCGACGCCTGGGTCGTCCATGTCAAGGAAGGCCTGGCCATCCCCTTCAAATACGTCCTGGGCCTCGGGGCCCTGCTCTTCCTCGTCGGGATCGGAAAGCTTATAATCTAGCCGGCTGGCGCTCTCCGCGCCGGGCCGGATTCCTGCGAGGAGGGTTCGCCGTGATCATAGCTCTCTCACTGCTTCTGGTCTTTCTGTCCCTGCCGGCGGCCGCCCAGGCGCCGAAGGCCGCCGACGCGGATTCGCTCCGGGCCGGCCGGAACTACATCGCCACCCCACGGTATTCCGAAGCCGAGGACAAGGCCGTCCTGGCCCTGTTCAAGGGACTGCGGGTTGCGGACGTCGTCGATGGGATGGACGCAGCCGGTCTCGTCGACACGGGCACGATGGACGCCGACGTCCACGCCCTCTGGCGCGATACGGCCACGTTCACCCACCGGTTCGCGGGCATCGCTGTGACAGCCCGGTACGTTCCGACCCAGCAGCCCCCGGCCGGGGTCCTCGAGACCGGGGCCTACGACGCCTGGGCGGGGGACTGGTACGACAAGCGCTCGCCGGAATCCTTCGGCCCGCTCATCCGGCCCGGTACAGCGCTCGTCATCGACGAGGCCCCGCTCGCCGACGTCGGCTCCATCGGGTCCTACAACATCCTGGAATGGCAGAGCCTCGGCTGCGTCGGGGTCGTGACGGACGGAACGGCCCGCGACACCGACGAGATCATCACCCAGAAGGTCCCGCTCTATCTGAGGAAGATCGGCCGTGGCATCCGGCCTGGGCGCAATGAGCTCGAATCCGTCAACCGGCCCGTCGTCTGCGGCGGCGTCCTCGTCGTCCCGGGCGACATCATTGTGGCCGACGGCGACGGCGTCGTGGTCGTGCCCCGGGCCAAGGCGGAGGCGGTCGCCCGGTACGCCCGGACGATCATGGACGGGGACAAGGAAGGGCGGCGGGAGCTCTATAAAAAAGTCGGGCTCAAACCCGATCCTTCGATCAAGAAGTGATCCGGCCCTCCTGCCGGAGCTCCGTCACTTCGCCGGCGCGGGGGGTTCGGCCGGGGCAGGGATCCCGCCGCGGAACAGCCGGACCGTTTCGGGATGGAACAGTATTATCATCGAGTAGACGCCGAGGGCTGTCCCGAAGGGGACGTGCGGCAGGCTGATGAACGAGATGACGAGCATCAGGATCCGGGCCCATTCCCGGTGTTGAAGGAGCCCGAAGCCGCCGATGATCTGGGGCAGGCCGATAAGGCCGATGAACCCGCTGACGAAGAGGCCGATGAGGCGCAGGACGCCCGGCTCGACGTCGACGTTGGGGATCTGCGCCACGCCGAAGAAGACGAGAAAGGCGAAGAACGCCAGGCAGAGGCAGAACGCCCCGAAGACGATCCACAGGATCCCGATGACCTTGACGTGATCTTTCATGCGGCACCGCCTTTCCACCTCATTATACGCAAGTCGGGGGCCCGCGGGTATTAAATTGCAATTTTGCCCTTTATGGCGGAGAATGGAGCGCCCCTGAGGAGGGCGGCGGATGAGGGCGCTTCTGACGATGTTCCTTTCGGCGGCCTCCTTCCTCCTCGCCCTCGCCGTCAGCCCGAGCCGGGCCGCCGATGGGATCTCCCTGACCACGGATAAGGAGATCGCACTGACCCCCGAGGAGCGGGCCACGGTTCTCCGGGGGAAGATCGTTCTCAGGACCATACCCTCGCCCGGCCTGAAGGGAAGGACCTATGAGGCCATCGGGCTCATCCAGGGCACGCTCGAAGAGGCCGTGTCCGTTCTGTCGGATTTCGAACGGTACCCCGAATACATGCCCAACGTCTCGGCCTCCAGGGTCTGCGAGCGGGTCGAGCCTTGCTCGGTCATCGAGACCACTCTTCACCTGCCTCTCGGCGTGAAGAAACAGTACCGCCTCCGGTACACGGGGTCGCGGGAAGAAGACGGGTTCAGGCTGAGCTGGGAGATGTTGCCGTGGCCGGAGCTCAAGCCAAGCAACACGATCGCCGACACGTCGGGCTTCTGGCTTGTCCGGGCCTTCGAAGAGGGCGGCCTGATCGTCGTCTACCGCGTTTATACGGACCCCGGCCACGTCCCTCTCGGTTTGAAGGGGATCGCCCAGAACATCGGCAAGCACAAGATCCCGGACGGGATAATCAAGCTGCGGGAGAGGGTTCGGAGCGTTTTCGGCCCCGTCGCCAAATAGCGGCGGGCCTCAGAATTCCTGGCCGTATCTTCCCGCCGAGCCGAGGACCTCGCGATTCTTCCTTTTGTACATCTCGACGAGAGCCGTCCGGGCCGGGCCCAGATATTTCCGGGGATCGAACTCGCCCGGCGATTCGGCGAAGACCTTGCGGACGGTGGCCGTCATGACCATGCGCCCGTCGGTGTCGATGTTGATCTTGCAAACGGCCGACCGGGCCGCCTGGCGCAGCTGCTCTTCGGGGACGCCGATGGCGTCCTTCATCTTGCCGCCGTACCGGTTGATCGTGTCCACGGCCTCCTGGATGACCGACGATGAGCCGTGGAGGACGATGGGGAAGCCGGGGATCTTCTTCTCGATCTCGCCCAGGATGTCGAACCGCAGGGGCGGCGGGACGAGGATGCCGCGCTCGTCTCGCGTGCACTGCTCGGGCTTGAATTTGTACGCGCCGTGGGAGGTGCCGATGGAGATGGCCAGGGAGTCGACAGTCGTCCGCTTGACGAAATCGACGACCTGTTCGGGATGCGTGTAGGTCGACTTCTCGGCCTGGACGTCGTCCTCGATCCCGGCCAGCTGTCCGAGCTCGCCCTCGACCGAGACGCCGAGCGGCCGTGCGAAATCGACGACCTGGCGCGTCAGGCCGATGTTGTCCTCGTAAGGCAGGTGCGAGCCGTCGATCATGACCGACGAGAAACCGTTGTCGATGCAGGACTTGGCCAGCTCGAACGTGTCGCCGTGGTCGAGGTGGAGCGTGATGGGGATGGCCTGGTCCGCGCCCTGGGCCTTCTCCATCTCCCGGGCCATCCGGACCGCGCCCTCGGCCATATAGCGGAGGAGCGTCTGGTTGGCGTACTTCCGGGCGCCGCTCGAGATCTGGAGGATGACCGGCGAGCGCGTCTCGACGCAGGCCGTGATGATGGCCTGGAGCTGTTCCATGTTGTTGAAATTATAGGCCGGTACGGCGTACTGCCCGGCGAAGGCGCGCCGGAACATGCTGTTGGTGTTGACCAGACCGATGTCTTTGTAGGATACGGGCATCGTCGTCTCCTTGGATGAGGTCCGGGGATACGGGAATCATACCCCATCGCGGAGGCTTTTCAAAGGCTTGTCATTTCGAAAAGCCTCTGGTATAAACCGGGCATGACCACCAAACGCCTCATCGTCGTCGTCTGTCTCGCCGCCGCCCTGACCGCCGGGCTCGCGGCCCAGGCCAGGATCGAGGTCGTCAAGAGCGGCGATGCGTTCGCCTTCCAGGCCGGGGGGAGCGCCGTCGCGAAGATCGTTCCCTTCGTCGAGAAGGGCATCGTCGTGACCGACGCCGTCCGCGAGATCGGGCCGGGCTTCTTCGAGTGGACCCGGACCTTCGCGTGCGAAGGCCAGGAATACGTCCGGCCCGTGCGTCTGGACATGGCTCTCGAAGCCCTCTACGCATCCCGCTACAGTCTCATCCCGGCCGTGATGTACGACGGCAACGCCTGGGGCACGGGGCTCGAGCCCAAGGGCTTCGTGAAGGATGGCCAAGCCGTGGACTTTCGCCTTCCACCGCTCGTCGATCCCCGGCGCGACCTACTCGGAATCGGAGGCCTGGTCGGTCGGCCTCTTCAGCGCGCCCGGCCAGATCCTGGGCGGCTTCTCGTGTTCGCTCGAGCCGCTCGCGGCGAGGACGGTCCACCGGCTCGTCTGGCCCGAGGAGGAGACCCCTCAGGTCTATGCCAACCGTGACGCCTACGCGGAAGCCTTCCGGGGCGACCTGCGGATATCGCGCGGCCAGACGATCGCGCTCAAGGCCTGGATCGTCGTCGGGCCCGTCGCCGTGCCGCGGCACGGCTGGCACGGACTCGTCGACGCCGCGTGGGCCCTCGGCTCCAAGCCGGTCAGGCCGCGCTTCGAGCCGGAAGAGCTCTGGGAGCTCGGCGTCCAGTTCGCCGGCGACAGTCTCTGGGCGGAGGAGAAGGGCTTCAACGGTTTCTCCATCGGCCTGCGCTGGGACCCCCAGGAGCAGGGCTGGATCCAGAGACAGTCCTGGAAGTACGAGATCGGCTGGGCCGGGCAGAATATCTCCCTGGCCAACGCGATGCTGGCCGATTACCTCCTGTCGAAGGAGAAAACCTCGCTCGACAAGGGCATCCGCTGCCTCGACACGTGGCTGCGGAACGCGCGGCTGAAGAACGGGCTCTTCCGTTGTCACTACGACTATCTCATCGGTCTCGAGGATCCTAAGAACGAGATCCAGGACGCCTGCAACCTCGGCCATGCCGCGCAGGGCTACTTCGAGGCCTTCGACCTGGCCGCCCGTTGCGGGCTGAGCAAGCCCGAGTACCGCAACGCCGCGCTCGGCGTCTGCGACTTCGCCGTCAAGGCCCAGAAGGCCGACGGCCGCTTCGGCAAGGCCTGGACGAACGACGGCAAGGCGGTCGATCCCGAGGGCACGATCGGCGCCTTCCTCATCCCGCCGCTCGTCACGGCCTACCGTGCGACGCACAAAGCCGCCTATCTCCAGGCGGCGGAGCGCGCCTACGCGTTCTACATCGGGGAATACGTCCGCAACGGCTTCACCACGGCCGGGGCGCTCGACACACATTGCATCGACAAGGAATCGGCGACGCCGCTGCTCAAAGGCGCCCTCGAGCTCTACGACGTCACGCGGAAGGAGATGTACCTGCGCCAGGCCGAGGACGTTTCGTACTACCTCGCGACCTGGCAGTGGTCCTACTCCGTGCCCTACGCCGAGGGAACGGTCCTGCGCGAGATGGGGTACGATACTTTCGGCGGAACGGCGGTCTCTGACGCAGCACCACCATCAGGACCCCTATGCGCTGATCATCGTCAACGACTGGCTCAAGCTGGCCGAGCTGACGGGCAAGTCGCAGTGGCGCGAACGGGCCCTGGCGGCCTGGGCCAACGGGACGATCGGCATCTCGGGCGGCGACCTCGTCGTCATGGGCAAGAAGCGGCCCTACGGCAGCCAGGACGAGGGCTTTCTGCACACGCGCTGGCTGCAGCCCTTCGCCGTCAGCCAGTGGCTCGTCGCCTGGCCCTCGGCTTTCCGGCTCGAGACCCTCCGCCAGAACCGCAACTGGACCGTGTTCAATAAATAAACGACCAAAAAGAAGGGACCAGGTCTTCGCAAACGCCAATTTTCCCCTGGAGATGCGAAGACCCGGTACTTCGCGGCGGCAGGGAATAATAGGAAACAGGTATCATGTCCCCCATTTTTAGGGCCTTCGTCGTTCTCGTACTTCTCTTTCCCGCGATCGCGTGCGGCCGGGCCGAGCGCCCTTTGTCCCCGACTGCGTCGGACCGCACTCCGCCTGCGCCTCTTTACCGTGATCCGGTCTTCGACGGCGCGGCCGACCCGTCGCTCATCTGGAATGACCGGGAACGGGCCTGGTGGCTCTTTTATACCAACCGGCGTGCGAACGCCGTCGATGCCCAGGACGGCGTCCGCTGGTGCCACGGCACCGACATCGGCATCGCGTCGTCGACCGACGGCGGGCTGACCTGGACCTACCGGGGGATAGCCAAGGGGCTCGAGTTCGAGCCGGGGCGCAACACCTTTTGGGCGCCATGTCTCGTCGAGCACGGCCGGACCTACCACATGTTCGTCGCCTACGTTCGGGGCGTCCCGGCCGACTGGAGCGGCGACCGGCACATCGTCCATTACACCAGCCGCGACCTCGTCCAGTGGAAGAACGAGGGCATCATCCCCTTGAGCTCGGAGCGGGTCATCGACGCCTTCGTCCAGGCCAAGCCGTCCGGCGGCTGGCGGATGTGGTACAAGGACGAGGCGAACGGCTCCCACATCTACGCCGCCGACAGCGAGGACCTTTTCAAGTGGGCCGTCGCCGGGCCGGCCGTCACGGACAAGGCCCAGGAGGGTGCGGCGGTCTTCTGGTGGCAGGGCTTTTATTGGATGCTCGTCGATCGCTGGCAGGGGATGGGTGTCCTGAAGTCGGACGATCTCGTGAATTGGACGGAGCAGCCGGGGACCATCCTCGGCGTACTGGGGACGCGCCCCGACGACAGCGACATCGGCCGCCACGGCGAGGTCGTCGTCCAGGGTGCGGAGGCCTATCTCTTCTACTTCACCCATCCCGCCGGGCCCAAGGCGCACACCGAGCCGGGCAAGCATCGCTCGTCGCTCCAGGTCGCCCGGCTGGAGTTCCGTGACGGAGCGCTCACTTGCGACCGCGACAAGCCCTTTCCGCTCGATCTCCTGCCGCCGAGCGGCTTCAAGCCCGCGCAGAGACCGGAAAGCCCGCTGACCCTCGAAACGCCCGACGCCAAGCTCGCCGCCGCTTTCAACTGGGCCAAGGGCCAGGCGCTCGACTATGTTTTCCCGGCCGCCGTCCACGGCGACCCCGTCGGCGACTGGTACGAAGCCGCGCTCCCGTCGCGCTTCGCCTTCTGCATGCGCGACGTCTCACATCAGGCCACGGGGGCCCACGCCCTCGGCCTGGCCGCTTTCAACCGCAACATGCTCGGCAAGTTCGCCCGCGGCATCAGCGCGTCGCGCGATTATTGCTCCTACTGGGAGATCGACAAGTGGAACCGGCCGGCCCCGGTGGACTACAAGAGCGACAAAGACTTCTGGTACAACCTGACGGCCAACTTCGACGTCCTCGACGCCTGCTGGCGGCAATTCCTCTGGACAGGTGACGCGGCGTATGTCACGGACCCGGCTTTTCTCGAATTCTACCGCCTGACCGTCGGGGAATATATCGAGGCTTGGGACAAGGACGGCGACGGCATCCCAGAACATCGTCCGGAGTACGGCTATCGCGGGCTCGGCGGCTACGACGAGGGGCCGTTCTCCGACAGGGCCCTCTACGCTTCCGACCTCATCGCCGCGATGGCGCGGGCTTTCGATGCCTATGGTCGGATCCGCCAGACTCTGGGAAGCCGGGAGGACGGCGTTCCCTTCTTCGAACGGGCGGAGGGCCTGAGGACGCTCTACGAGAGAGATTGGTGGAGCGATGAGAAGGGGAGGTACGCCGATGGCCGCATCCAGGGCGGCACGCTCGTCTATCAGGATTTGATCTGGAACGGTGTCTTCCCGCTCTACTTCGGCTTCGTGCCGGCAGGCCCGCGGCGCGACTCGACGCTCCGCCGTATCCGGGACGCGGTTCCCGAAGGTATCGAGATCGAATCGTACTTGCCCGAGATCCTCTATCGCTACGGAGAAGACGAGGCGGCCTACGCCCGGATCCTGGCCCTCGCGGACCCGGCCAAGGAGCGCCGCGAGTACCCCGAGGTCCCGTTCGCCGTGGTCGGGGCGATCGCGACCGGCCTCATGGGCGTCCGGCCCGATGCCACGTTACGGACGGTCGAAACGCGCTCCGGTCTCACCGCCGCGACGCCGTGGGCCGAGTTGCGTAACCTGCCGGTCTTCGATGGCCTCGTCGACATCCGCCATGAGGCGAGGCACAGCACAGCACTCACAGCTCGCTCGGGCGGAGCGTTCGTCTGGAGGGCTGTCTTCGAGGGCGTTTGGGACGAATTGACGGTTGAGGGCATCGCCCGAAAGGCGGAGCACGGGACGGACGAGGCCGGCCGCGCCGTCTCGTGGGTGGATGTCCCGATGTCCGCCACCCGAAAGGCGACTGTCTCGGCGGAAAAATAATTGGTGAACGAGTATTGTGTCCCCGAATTGATGGAGGCGTCATGGACGGAAGAAGAGCCCTGATTTTAGCCCTGATATTCGTGAGTCTGTCCGCCGGGGCGTCGGATGCGTTCTCTGCTCCGAACGCGCTTTCCGGCCCGTCCGCCGACGCCGTCCCCGCGCGCTGGACGGCCGAAAAGGCCAACGCCTGGGCCGGCGGCCAGCCGTGGGCGATCGGCTGCAACTACATCCCGCGAACGGCGATCAACACGCTCGAGATGTGGCAGGCGGAGACCTTCGAGCCTCTCATCATCGACCAGGAGCTGGGCTGGGCAGAGGCCCTCGGCTTCAACTCCGTCCGGGTCTTCCTCCACTACCTCCTCTGGCAGCAGGATGCGGGCGGCTTCCTGCGCCGGCTCGAGCGCTTCCTGGAGATCGCCGATAAGCACCACATCGGGACGATGTTCGTCCTCTTCGACGACTGCTGGAACCCCAAATTCGCCCCGGGGCCGCAGCCGGCGCCGCGTCCGGGCGTCCACAACTCGGGCTGGGTCCAATGTCCGGGCCCCGAGCTCCTCGAGAGCCCGGCACGCTGGGGCATCCTCGAGGCCTATACGAAGGGCGTCATCGGATTCTTCCGACAGGAGCGGCGGGTCCTGGCCTGGGATCTCTACAACGAACCGGGGAACTCGGACTATGGATCGCGATCGCTGCCATTGGTCCGGAGCGTCTTCGCCTGGGCCCGCGCGGCCGGCCCGTCCCAGCCCCTGACCGTCGGCATCTGGGACGAATCGAAGGACCTCGCGGAGCTCAACCGGTTCCAGGCCGAACAGTCGGACATCATCTCGTTCCACTCCTACCAGACGCGGGCCGACGCGGAAAAACGGATCGCGGCCATGAAGGCCT
Source organism: uncultured bacterium (assembly GCA_963743755.1). GTDB lineage: Bacteria > Acidobacteriota > Aminicenantia > Aminicenantales > Saccharicenantaceae > RBG-16-66-30. The sequence goes on along the minus strand of CAVUQU010000004.1, from coordinate 167,543 downwards.
TGGGCCGACCGGTCGTCTGCACCGAATACATGGCCCGGACGGCCGGCAGCCGCTTCGAGGAGATCCTGCCGCTCTTCAAGGCCCACGACGTCGGGGCCATGAACTGGGGCTTCGTCAGGGGCAAGACGCAAACGGTCTTCCCTTGGGGTTCGAAGGAAGGCGGCCCGGAACCGGCGGTCTGGTTCCACGACGTCCTGCGGCCCGACGGGGCCCCCTACATCCCGGCCGAGGCGGAGCTCTATCCGCCGGCTGGCGGGCAAGACGGGATATGGGCCGGCCGCGAAGCCGCAGCCCGTCCGCGAGCCCTTCCACGCCTGGGCCCTCACGCCGCCCCTCGGCTGGAACAGCTGGGATTCGTTCGGCCAGGCCGTGACCGAGGCCGAGGTCAAGGCCAACGCCGATTTCATGGCCGCGAAACTGGCCAAGTTCGGCTGGCGCTATGTCGTCGTCGACATCGAATGGTCGGAGCCGCAACGGCTCGGGCCGGACTATCCGGTCCGCTCGAAGTCCGAGATCGACGCGTTCGGCCGGTTCGTCCCGGCTGTGGAGAGGTTCCCGTCGGCGGCGGGCGGGCGCGGCTTCAAGCCGCTCGCCGACGACATACACGCCAAGGGGCTCGCGTTCGGCGTCCACATCGTCCGCGGCATCCCGCGCCTCGCGGTCGAGCGGAACACGCCCATCGAGGGCACGGCCTACCGCGCCGCCGACATCGCCGACAAGGTCGACTTCTGCGACTGGAACGAGGACCAGTGGGGCGTCGACGTCGCCAAGCCGGGCGCGCAGGAATGGTACGACTCGATCTTCCGCCAGCTGGCCGGTTGGGGCGTCGACTTCGTCAAGGCCGACGACCTCTGTTATCGCGGGGAGGAGATCGCCATGATGCGCCGGGCCATCGACCGGACGGGCCGGCCCATCGTCCTGAGCCTGTCCTACGGCCCGATGCCGCTCGACAAAGCCGACGCGCTCGTCGGGAACGCCAACGCCTGGAGCCTGCTCGGCGACCTCTGGGATTATTGGGACCAGGTCCTGCCCGCCTTCCGCCGGCTCCACGACTGGACGCCTTTCGCCGGGCCCGGCCACTGGCCCGACCCCGATATGCTGCCGCTCGGCCATCTGCGCTTTCTTCCCGAGGGCTGGTCGAAGGCCGTGACCATGAACCGGGGCTACTTCGCGATGGTCTCACACGGCGGCCGCGAGGACGTGCCGAATTTCCTGACGCGCGACGAGCAGCGGACGGTCATGACCCTGTGGACGATCGCCCGGTGCCCGTTGATGTTCGGCGGCCACCTCCCGGCGAGCGACGCCTGGACGATGTCGCTCATCACCAACGCCGAGGTCCTGGCCGTCAACCAGAAGAGCCGGGCGAACAGGCAGCTCTTCCACGCCAACGGGCTGGCGGCCTGGGCGGCGGAGTCGGCCGACGGCAAAGCGACATACGTCGCCGTCTTCAACACGAGCGACAGGGGAGCGCACGGCCCGGAGGCGGGGATCGCCGTTCCGGTGCGGCTGGCCGACGCCGGCCTCTCCGGGAAGGTCGCCGTCACGGACGTTTGGAGCGGGAAGCGCATCGGCGTTTTCGAGGGGGAATTCGCCCCGCTCGTCCCGTATCACGGCGCCGGATTGTATCGGCTGACTTCCGCCAAGATAAAGCCGAAGAAGGGACCAGTGTTTCGAAGACCGTCCCTTCTTATCCCTTCGGGGGCGGCCCCGTTTAGGGTAAAATAGCCTCCGACATGCACATCACGCTCGCCTATGGGAAGACCGGGTTGCCGCTCGAGCTCGACGATTCGCTCGACGTCACCGTCGTCGAGCCGACGTACGTACCGCGCTCCCGCGATCCGGCCGCCGCCGTCCGCCGCGCCCTCGCTTCGCCCCTCGGCTCGCCGCCCCTCGGCGACCTCGTCCGTCCCGGGCATGCGCGTCGGCGTCGTCTTCAGCGACATCACCCGGCCCGTCGCCGAATCCGCTGCTCCTCTCGGCCGTCCTCGAGGTCCTCGACGCCGCGATCCCGGGCGTCGAGATCGTCCTCTTCAACGCGCTTGGGCACGCACCGGCCCAACACCGAGGCCGAGCTCCGGGGGATGGTCGGCGACGCGATCTTCGAGCGGCGCCGCATCGTCCAGAACGACGCCTTCGACCCGGCCGACCCAGGTCCGCGTCGGCATCGACCTCGAAGGGCCACGAGATCTGGCTCAACGCCGAGCTCATGGCGCTGCGACCTGAAGATCCTGACCGGCTTCATCGAGCCGCATCTTTTCGCCGGCTTCTCCGGCGGCGGGAAGGCGATCATGCCCGGAATGGCCGGCCAGCGGACCGTCCTCGGCAACCACGATGCCGGGATGGTCGGCCATCCCGAAGGCCATCTGGGGCGTCACCCGCGGCAACCCCATCTGGGAGGAGATGCGCGAGGTCGCCGGCCAGGCGGGCCGCCTCTTCCTCCTCAACGTCACTCTCAACCGCGACAAGGCCGTGACCGGCGTCTTCGCCGGCGACCTCGACGGGCCCACGCCGCAGGCTGCGCCTTCGTCAAGCGCACGGCGATGGTCGCCCGTGCCCCGGCCGTTCGACATCGTGGTCACCACCAACTCCGGCTACCCGCTCGACATCAACCTCTACCAGTCGGTCAAGGGCATGCGCGCGGCCGACCCGATCGTCCGCGCCGGGCGGCGCGATCATCATCGCCGCGCGCTGCGCCGGACGGCATCCCCGAACACGGGCTCTACGGCAAGATCCTGCGCGAATCCCGCACTCCCCGGGAGCTTCTGGACAGGATCTGCGCCCCGGGATTCCTCGAGCAGGACCAATGGCAGGCCCAGATCCAGGCGCTCGTCCAGCAGAAAGCGGCGGTCTACGTCAGATCGGACGGGCTCACGGACGACGAGATCCGCGCCGCCCTGCTCCTCCCGTGCCGCCGCATCGAGGACACGATCGCCGAGCTCCTCGAGACGCTACGGCCGCGGCGCCTCGATCTGTGTCATGCCCGAAGGACCGCAGACCATCCCCTACGTCGCCTGAGGCCGAGCCCTCCGCCGCGCGGTCGTCGGATGGAAATTCCCCGCCGCACAGAGTAGAATGAAGCATGTCGGTTTTTACGAAAAGATCAACAACGATGTGTCCCCGCCTCTTTCCCGTTGCCGCCCTGATCGTCTCGGTCCTGGCAGCGTCGTGCAAGACTCCGCCGCCGCCACCGCCGGTCGAGTCGGCCCGGGGTGTCCTCCTGGAGCGGATCGGGCCGGCCGGAACCCGGGGGCCCACGTATTGCCAACGCGACCGGATCTGCGGCTCGGACGTTCTGCCGGAATTTTATCGGGCCAGGGATTTCCGCCCGGCCTGGACCGACAACGGCCTGGTCCTCGCCGACGCCGTGGCCTTTCTCGACGCGTTGCGCCTCGTCGCCGATGACGGGCTGGACCCGGAAAACTATCACCTGGCCGCCCTCGACTCCCTGCTGGCCGAGATCAACGCGGCCAGAAAGAAAAAAGGCGGGCGCGTCCGGCCCGAGGCCCTGGCCGATCTGGAGATGCTCCTCACCGACGCCTTCCTCCTCTGCGGGTCGCACCTCGTCCACGGCCAGGTCAATCCGGAAACCATCCAATCCGAATGGTTCGTCAAGGGCCGGTACGAGGACTTGGCGGCCGTACTGGAACACGGCCTGACGGCGAACGATATCCCCGGCGCCCTCGACTCCCTGCGGCCCGCACACCCCGTCTATCAAGGGCTGAAAAGAGCCCTCCGGGACCACAGGGCCCTCGCCGAAGCGGGCGGCTGGCCGGAAGTGCCTCCGGGCCCCAAGCTCGTCAAGGGAGACCGGGACGCCAGGGTCGAGGCCGTCAGGAAGACGCTCGCGGCGACGGGAGACCTCATCGCCGGGGAAGGGGACGGCGACCCGGCCCTTTTCGACGAAGGGCTGGAGCGATCGGTGAAGGCCTTTCAAATTCGCCACGGTCTCGAGCCCGACGGCGCGGTCGGGGTCGAGACGGCGCTGACCATGAACGTCCCCGCCGCCGAGCGCCTGGCGCAGATCCGGGCCAATCTCGAGCGCTGGCGTTGGGTCACCCAGGACCTGGGCGAAAGATACATCCTGGTCAATGTCGCCGATTTCAATGTCGGAGTCGTCGAGGCGGGCCGCGAGGTCCTGGCCATGCCGGCGATCGTGGGGCGCGCTTACCGCCAGACGCCCGAGTTCAGCGGGAGCATGACCTATATCGAGGTCAATCCCGTTTGGAACGTGCCGCCGAAGCTCGCCCGGGAAGACATCCTGCCCAAAGTCAAGAAAGACCCGGCCTATCTCAAGAAGATGGGATTCCGGGTTCTCGAGAACTGGACGGAGGGCGCCGCGGAGATCGATCCCGAGGCCGTCGACTGGTCGCAGGATCGAGCGCCGAGCCTGACCTACAGGTTCCGTCAGGACCCCGGGCCCCAGAATTCGCTCGGCCGGATCAAGTTCATGTTCCCGAACAAGTTCGACGTCTATCTCCACGACACGCCGGAGCGCGGGCTTTTCAAGCGTGCCGCGCGGGATTTCAGCTCGGGCTGCATCCGGGTCGAAAAGCCCCTCGAGCTCGCCGAATACATCCTGCGGGACGATCCGGAATGGTCGAAGGAGAGGCTCATAGCCGCGATCGACGCCCAGGAGACGCAGGTCGTCAGCCTCCGGAAGCCGCTGAGCGTCCATCTCCTCTACTGGACGGCGTGGCTGGCCGAGGACGGGCGAGCCCAATTCCGGCAGGATATCTATCTCAGGGACGCGGCCCTCTATCGGGCCTTGGAAGAGCAGGCGTCGGTAACGGTCAGGTAAGCCGGATCACCAGGTCCGGACGCGGCCGACGTCGACGTGGACGAAATCCGAGGCCGGATAGATCCCGACCCCTCCGGCCCGAAGATCGACCGCCGCCTTGTAAAGATCCCTCAGCTTGAGGCCGGGGAGGCGGATATCGATGGCCTTCCCGAGAAGGTGGAGGCTGTTCTCGGCGACGCCCCCGCTCGTCGCCCGAAGGGCGGCGTTGGTCTGGGGGGACCGGTAGCCGGAGATGACATGGAACGGCACGTCCGTCGAGATCTTGCGGGAGAGGGCGTTCAGGAGGTCGAGCAGGCGGACGTCGATGTCCTTGGTCTCCCCGGTCCGATGGTCCCTCAGGATGTATTTGATCTTCTCGAGCGACGGGGTGACGATACAACCCGAGCGGCAATACTCGACGGTCGCGGCTTCTCCGGTATGGGTATTGTAAAAGGACAGGTCCGCGATCGGGAGGCAGGAACGGCTCGGACGAGGCGTAAGCGGTGAGCCGCGACAGGAACGGAAGAGACAACGCGGCCGCGCCCAGGCCGAGGAACCGCCGGCGGCTCAGAAGCCCGGTCTCCGCGATTTCGACATCCTTCCCGGTGATCATTTTTACTCGCAATTTGCTTCAATTATACCACACGCCCACTGTATTTAGTCGCTACGGCGGCGGAGAGTACCGAAAGTGCGCCCTCATCCTCGGGCGGATGGGGCGCTAGAAATCCAGGGACAGCCCGGCCCGGAAGCCGCCGCGCGGCCCCACGCCCAGGATGAGCTCGGGCCCGAGCCCGCCCCCTTTCCCTTCCAGGTAGGACCGGTAGGCCTTCTCCGCCCGGCTCTTGACGAGCGCGCTGAGGAGCGCCAGCCCCCCGCCGCAACCCGCCGTGATCAGGCCGTCCGACCCGGCCGAGGCGGCGGCGGCGAGGCCCAGGGCCCCGTAGAGGACGGCCCGGACCGTCCTCGAGCGCTTTCCCCTCCTGGCCAGTCCCATCAGGGCGTCGGCGCAGGCCGCCTCCCTCAGCCCGGGGTCGGCGATGCCGAGGATGCCGGCGTAACGGGACTCGGCCGGCGAGACGACGGCCAGGGAAAGGATCCCGCCGGCCAGGGTGGCGCCTCCGGCCGTGATCATCATGATGCCGCCGAGGGTGCCCAGGCCGAAAAAATAATCCCATACCGGCTCTTCCTCCCTGACCTCGTGCAGGATCGCCAGGCCCCCCCAGATGCCGGCCGCCCCCACGGCCAGGGCGAAGCCTCCGGTGAGGTGCCGGGACCGCCGCGATGACGTAGCGAGAGCGGACAAGTGATACTCCGCCAGGGCTGGGCCCTCCGGCGACCGGTCCTGGAGTTCGACCCGGCAGGCCGGGGCGGTCGCCTTAACCGCGGCCTCTTCTCCGGCCGAGGCCGGGACCGCGGCCATCGCAAAGGCGGCCAGGACCGTAACCGCGACGACGACTCTCTTTCTCTGGGTATTCATTCGGGCCTCCCTTCCATCATCACGCCCCCATCGTCGGCGGAACGGGAGAAAGAGTTGTCAAGACTCCGTCAAGAATTTGTGAAAATTCAGCGGACGACGATCTCGTCGACGAAGACCCAGGCGAGCCCTCCGGCCGAGGTGTGCCAGTCGGGCAGGCGCTTGGTCGCCCTCGACGCGGAAGCGGACGAAGCGGACGCCGGCCGAGAGAGCCCTGGAGCGGCCATGTCCTCCGTCCACGAGAAGACGCGGACGATGTCCTCCTCCCGGTGGTCGCCGGGGAGCGTTCGGACTCCGACATCGCGGAACTCGAGGCCGTCGGCGGAGACCGAGCAGCCGACGCTCGCCGGATGGAGGATCCAGCTGCGGAAGTCCGAGAGCGTGCTCAGCGCGACCTCGCGGGCCATGACCGGCTTCCCGAGGTCGAGGATCAGGCGGAAGTCGACGCCTTCCCAGCCGAGCCAGTGGACCTTGAAATCGGCCGCGCCCCGGACGCCGTCGGTCAGGACGGAGAGGGCGCCCCGGGCGTATTTCGCGGCGGGAGGCGGGTCGGCCGCCACGGGCTTGCGGAAGGCCAGGTTGCCTTCGACCTGGACGTCGATGAACCGCCGGACCGACGTCGCAATAGGCGGCCGGCGAGAGCCCGACTCGTTGAGCGTCCGGACGCCCCCGGCTTCGCAGCGCGCCGCGAACTCCTCGAGCAGCCGGACCTTGGCCGGGCGGGCCTCGAAGCGGCCTGCCCTTTTCCACGTAGAAGCCGCGCGGGCCGAACATGTCGTTCTTGCCGATCTCGAGCTCGCGTACATCAGGGGCAGGCGGGCCGTCCGGACCCGGGCGAGCGCCGCGGGATCTCCGGCCGCGGCGGCCTCGGCCTTGTCGAACAGGCTGTCGTACAGGGCGCGATGTCGGCGGCCGAGAGATGGTCCGTCGGCGTGGACCGCCGGCGGCTCGTAGATATCGAGCCCCGCCCCGGAGCGCCCGAGCGCGTCGTGGAGGGCGTCGATGTAGCGGCGGAGAGGACGTCCGGCCCGGCCGTAATAGCCGTCCAGAAATTCGTCCGTCACGGCGTCGATGTCCGTCTTCGGGTCCCAGAGCAGCCGGGCCAGGAGGTACGCTTTGAGCTCGCTCCATTCGTGTCCCGGGCCGGTGTTGGTCTGCTGGAAGTGCTTGCGGACGCCGTGGTCGACGAAGAACCGGATGTTGGGCTGCGAGCACGTGCAGGTTGGGGAAGGGCGAGACCTGGTGCGAGAAGTTGACCGTGTAGTCCCAGAGATAGAGGTTGCGCGCAGATGCGGCTCCAGTCCCCGATGTCGCGGACGAACGACGCGCTCGACGGCGCCTCGGCGATGGGCCGGCTGCGGTCGAGCTCGATCGTGCAGAGCATGACCTCGACGTTGGGCGCGGGCCGGGTCCGCCGGGGCGCCGGGCGGGAATACTGGTAGGCCAGCGTGGAGACGGTCTTGTCGGGGAAGAGCGCGGCGACGCGATTGACGAAGCGGATGATCGGCCCGGCGGGCGAGCCCTCCTCCTCGATGACCTTCAGGCACTCGGGGCACTGGCAGTAGGAGAAGTTGTCGTTCTGGCTCACCGACCAGATCTTTTTGTCCGGCTGGGCGGCCATCTCCTCGCGCAGGCGGGCGACGGCGATGTCGAAGACCTCGGGCCGCGTGAGGCAGGGCTGGTCGATGATCCGCTTGCCGTTCATCAGCGCGAAGTACTCGGGGTGAGCGGCGAACCAGGTCTGCCAGGGCACGAGACGCTGGAAGGTGTGGACGTAATAGCCGTCGCCGTAGAGCTCGCGGATATCGTCGAGACGCATCCAGTCGCGCCAGTCGGCGTCGAGGGCGAACTCGCCGTTGACGACGCGGACGTCGTTCGCGGGATTCACGGCCTCGAAGAGGCAGCCGAGGGCGACGTCGTCGTGCGGCGGGAAGAGCTCGGCCGTCGGGCTGTAGCGCCGGCAGCCGAAGTACTTCTCGAGGAGGTGCACGACGCCGTACACGACGCCCCGGCCGCTGCCGCCTGTGATATAGAGATTCCCGGCCGAGGTGGCCGCGACGAAGCCGTCCGGACGGAGAGCGGGGAGGGCGGAGGTGACCGCCGGCGGCAGGTCCCCGAGCGGGAAGCCGATGGCGGCGACGTTCGGCCGGCCCGGTGTGGCCGCAGACCGGATCGGCAGGTCGACGCCGCTCATCTTGAGGATCGACGTCCGCAGGATCTCGGCCGCCCGGCGCTCGACGTCGCCCGCGTTCTCGGGGATGACGATGGTGGCCGCCGGGCCGGCCGTGGTCGACGAAGACGAAGGCCCGGGAGCAGGGGCTGAGCTCGACAGGGCGCTGTCCTTTCGGGGCCGGTCGCGCACGAGGCCGCTGCGGCGGCGAGGGCGAGCACGACGGAGAGGCCGGCGGCCGTGAGCGCGAGGGCGGGTCGTCGGACGATCATCACCGGCACTCTAGAGTATTCCGCCCTCCCGCGTCAATCGTTCTTATAGGTCCCTGGCCCGGATCCTTGTCCGGTGGGACCTCCGGCGGTTCGAGCCCTCAGCTACTCTTTCCTGAAGCGGTCGAGACTTTCCGCCCGGACCCAGAACGTGTCCCGGCTCCCGTTGCGGGTCGAGGTGAAGAAAAAATATTTCCCGTCGCGCGTGACGTACGGCCGGTTCTCCGAACCCGGAGAATTGACTTCCTTGCCCAGATGGACGGGCGATCCCCACGCTCCGTCCTTGCCCTTGAAGGCGATATAGATGTCGTCCCCGCCCAATCCTCCCGGCTTGGTGGAGCAGAAGAGGATATAGCTTTCGTCGGGAGCGACGAACGGGTCCCATTCCTGAAACTCCGTGTTCAGGGGCTCCAGGTTGGCGGCCTCGCCGTAGGCCCCGTCCTTGAACGGGCAGGCGTACAGGTCGAACCTGCCTTTCCCGCCGGGGCGGTTGCTGAAGAAATAGAGGTCCCCTCCGGCCGTGTCGGACGCGTAGCTCTCGTCGTTGTCAGGGTATTGACCGGCGAAGGGAGAGGGGTCCTCTCACGCCATCCGGTCTCCGTGATCTCCGCCCGCCACATATCGTGAGCGAAGCAGGGATCGGCTCCGTCCTGACTTGGTAGAGCATCGTCCGGTCGTCGCTCGAGATGACGAAGTCGCCGTTGTGGACCATGGTTTCCCAGAACGGGATGAGCTCGGGCGCGGTCCAGACGCCTTCAATGAGCCGAGTGATGTAGGTGTGGCAGCGGCGATCGCGGAACTTCTGGAAGAGGAAAACCGTGCCGCCCCGGGCAAAGCCCGAGCTCCCTTCTTCGTCGTCCGTGGTGATGATCCCCGGCGCAAAGGGACGCGGGGTCATCCCCGGCGGCTCCTGCCCCAGGTAGGGACCGGTGAGACGCGGGAAGTTCTGAACGCCTCCCGCCGCCAGGCCGAAGGCCAGGAAGAGAGCGGCGAGGGCCGCCGCGACGCGGGTATGCCCCATGGTCCACCTCCGTTCAAAGGAAGATCAGGACGGCGAGGGCGAGCCCGGCCACGGCGAGCGACAGCTTGTGGAGCGTGCGCCAGACCGGCGTTGGCCTCGCGCAGGATCTCGAACTCGGTGACGTAGACGACCTCGCAGGCGCCGTTGCCGCGGTCGTTGCGGACCGTGCTCGAGCCGCGGGCGTAGGGCGCGTCCTTGATGCCGTAGGAGACGAGCCAGCCCTTGAAGCGGACCTGGTCGCCCTTGCGGGCCCTTTTGACGGCCGCCGCGACGAACCGATCGGCCGGGAGCAGGTGATTGTTGGACAGGCAGTTCTCGGTGAAGAGCTCGCCCGTCTCCCGGTCGGGGTAACGGTAATAGCAGGTGAAGTCGCGGTTGCGGAACGTCATCCGCTCGTAGACGCCGGTCTCGACGTTCCGGCCCCAGATGACGCAGACGTCCTTGGTGTTGATGTAGTCGTTCCACTGCTTGTGGGAGATGTCGACGAAGGAGGCGGAGTGGTGATAGGAGACGATCATCCCCCAGAGCTCGTACGAGAAGAGCGGTTCGACCGTGTAGGTCACGCCCTTGCGCGTGACGTCGAAAGGCTCGGGGACGCCGTCCGCCGTCTGGACGGGAGCCTGCAGGAGCGGTTCGAGGATGAGGCTCTTGTCCGGGAGGCGGTTCCTGAGGAAGAGCGAAACGACGAAGGCGAGCGCGGCGACGGCCAGGGCGATGCGGGCCGGCCGTCGGAGCCACGGCGCATTTTCTCTCATGTCACTTGACGAGGACGATGTCCTTCTGCGGCCGGCCCATCCATTCGGCGCCGTCCTTGCGTCACGACGACCATCTCCTCGATGGTGACGACGCCCCGCCCCGGGACGGTCAGGCGCGGCTCGATGGTGAAGACCATGCCCTCCTCGAGCTTCCGGAAGGGTTTTTGGGCGTACTTCTCCCAGGCGGGGCCGAGCAGGGCCGTGCCGTCGTGGGCGAAGCGCCCGACCTGGTGGCCCGAGGGCGTGGGGGAATTCGGCGTAGCCGGCGTCCGTGACGATGGAGCGGGCGACGGCGTCGATGTCGCGGCCGAGGACGCCCGGCTTGATCGCCCGCTTCGATTCCTCGACGGCCCGGACGATCGTCTCGAAGCCCTTCATGACGTCCGTCGGGAGCGGCCGTCTCGCCGGGGGCGAGGATGTAGAAGGTCCTCTGCATGTCCGAGCAGTAGCCCTCGACCTTGACGCCGAAGTCCATGTTGAGGACGTGGCCGGGCGCGACGGTCCGGCCCGTCGGCGAGTAATGGGCCTGGGCCGTGTCGGGCCCGGTGAAGACGGCCGGGCAGGTGGCTTGGCCCCAGGCCGTGGGGAGCTTGCGGCGCCCGGCCTCGGCCAGGATGAACGCCGCGATCTCGCTCTCCGTCCGGCCCGGGGAGACGAAGCCGGCGACGAGGTCGTAGATCTCCTCGGTCGCCCGGACGGCCTGCTTCATCCAGCCGATCTCGGCCGCCGACTTCCGCTCGCGGAGCGCCGAGACGATCTTCTCGGCGGAGACCAGCCGCTCGGCCAGTCCGGTCTCGGCGAGGAACGCGCGGAGGGTCAGGTACATGCCGTGGGTCAAGCCGTCGCAGATCTCGCTCGCCTCGGAGTAGTTGACGGCGATCGTCCGGGGGGCGAACTCCGCGAGGCAGGCGAGGAGCGGCTCCTTGATGCCGGTCACGTATCCGACGACCTCGTCGTAGGCGCCGGTCTCCTCGATGCCCTTCTGATCGTACGAGCCCGACGATGGCCCGCGTCCGGCCGTCGGCGCAGACGATGAAGGCCGAGTGCCAGGTGACGTGCCCCGGGGCGAGGAAGACGAGCGTCGGGTCGCCGCAGATCTCGCTCTCGCGGGTGAAGGTGATCCAGCAGTCGAGGCCGAACTCGCGCAGCAGCCCCACGGCCTGCTTGACCTTTTCCGGAATGAGTGTCATGCGCGTCCTCCGTGATCAAGTGGCGAAGCGCTTGAGCTTCTTGAGAAAGACAGCGACCAGGACGGCGGCCGCGAGCATCAGCGCGGCGAGGAGCAGGAAGAACTCGTGGTGGGCGAGGCGGCTGTAGGATTTGCCCAGCAGGCCGCTGCCGTAGCTCCCGGCCGCGGTGGCCGCGAACCAGCCGCCCATCATCAGCCCGGCGATCCGCGGCGGCGCGACCTTGGAGACGAACGACTGGCCCATGGGCGAGATGAGGATCTCGGCCAAGGTGACGATGAAGTAGGTCCCGATGAGCCACGTCGGCGACATGATGTTCTCGTCCCGGTTGCCGCCGGAAAGCGAAGCGAAGACCATGACGGCCATGGCCAGGCTCATGATGAGCATGCCGAACAGGATCTTGACCGGCGTCGAGGGCTCCTTGCCGGCCCGGTTGAGGCGGCCGAAGAGCGTGAGGAGCAGCGGTGTCAGGGCGAGGATGAAGAAGGGCTCGAAGAACTGGTAAGTCTCCGGCCGGAGCCATTTCAGGACGACGGTCGAGCGCTCGGCGAAGAGGGTCAGGCCGAAGGAGTTCTGATAGAAGGCGACCCAGAAGAAGATGACGATGAGGAAGAGGATGACGAGCGTCGCGATGCGCTGACGCTCCTCGCGCTTGTCCGGGGCGGAAACGGCGACGGGGGAGACCGGGGAGGGGGCGGTTGCGGCGAGCCCGGCTGCGGCGGCGTTCTGGCCCGGGCCGGCCGCGGCGCGCCCCAACACGCTGTCCATGGGCCGCAGGTGGGGCTCGCCCGCGCGGAAGATGATCAGGGCGAAGATCATGCCGGCCGCCGCGATCCAGAACGAGAGGTTGTAGCTGTGGAAGACGGCGTTGTTGAGGGTGGCCACGAGCGGGGCGATCATGGCCCCGAGGTTCACGCCCATGTAGAAGATGTTGTAGCCGGCGTCCTTGAGGTGGGCCTTGCCGGCATAGAGGCTGCCGACGAGGACGGCCATGTTGACCTTGAAGATGCCCGTGCCCAGGCCGATGAGAAGGAGCCCGAGGTAGAACGTCGTGATGCGGCCGGGCCCGGAGACGGCCAGGCCGACATAGCCGAGGGCCATGAGGAAGGCGCCGGCCCGGACCGTCCGGATCTGCCCGATGATCCTGTCGCCGAGCCAGCCGCCGAGAAGGGGCACGAAGTAACAAAGGGCCAGGAAGAGCCCGTAGGTGTCGCCCTTGCGGCCGTCGGACCAGCCGAGGACCTTGTCCATGTAGAGGACGAGGATGGCCATGAGCGTGTAGAAGCCGACCCGCTCCCACATCTCGGTGAAGAAGATGAAGGCCAGGGCGCGGGGGTGTTTCTTCAGCATCGGGCCGCCTTTCGCGGGTATGCTATTAAAAACGGAAGAGGGGGTCAAACGGATTGACTTGGCTTGGAGCCGGGGATATATTCCGGGACTCATGGAGGCGCGATGAATCCCAACCCTTTCCTCGGGGTCTTGCTCCACGCCCTCGGCGGATTCGCCGCCGGGAGCTTCTACATCCCCTACAAAAACGTCCGCGGCTGGGCCTGGGAGGTCTACTGGCTCGTCGGCGGGGTGTTCAGCTGGATCGTCGTCCCCTGGATCGTGGGCGCCCTGACCTGCCCCGGTCTATTGAACGTCCTCCGGTCCGGGACCGGCAGGACGATCCTCTGGACCTATCTCTTCGGCGTGCTGTGGGGCATCGGCGGCCTGACCTTCGGGCTGAGCATGCGCTACCTGGGCCTGTCGCTGGGGATGGCCCTTTCGTTGGGATTCTGCGCGGTCTTCGGGACGCTCATGCCGCCCGTCTTCGAGGGCCGGATCGCCGGGCTCGTCGCCTCGACGTCCGGACAGGTCGTCATCCTCGGCATCCTCGTCTGCCTCACCGGCATCGCCATGTGCGGTGTCGCCGGGATGAAAAAGGAGAAGCAGCTTTCGGACGCCGAGAAGAAGGCGTCGATCGCCGAGTTCAATTTCACCAAGGGCGCCTGGGTGGCCGCGTTCTCCGGGGTCATGAGCTCGTGCATGGCCTTCGCCTTCGCCGCCGGCAAGCCCATCGCGGAGGCGGCCGTCGAGGCGGGGGCCAAGCCGATCTTCCAGAATTTCCCGGTCATGATCATCGCCCTGCTCGGCGGGTTCACGACGAACTTCATCTGGTGCGCCGCGCTGAGCTTCAAGAACAGGTCCTGGCGCGACTACCGCCGGGTCCGGGAGGCCGATCCGGCGGCGGCGGGCCGGGGCGCGTCCGCCGCGGCGGCGCCGGCGAGGCCGAAGCCTTCGCTCCTCGCCAATTACGTCTGGGCCGCGCTGGCCGGGACGACCTGGTACTTCCAGTTCTTCTTCTACGGCATGGGCACGACCCAGATGGGCAAGTACGACTTCTCCAGCTGGACCATCCACATGGCCTTCATCATCACCTTCAGCAGCCTGTGGGGGATCTATTTCCACGAGTGGAAGGGGACCGGGAAGCCGACGCGCCGGCTGGTCGTGGCCGGGATCGCCGTCCTCATCCTGTCGACGGTCGTGGTCGGGGCGGGCAATTACATCGCCACGCTCAAGTAGGGCGCGATGAGGATGTCCTTCGTGAGACGCGCGGCGCTTTGGGCCTGCTGTTGTCTCTGTGGCGGTTCCCTTCTTTTCACCGCGGGGTGCCGCGGCCGGGCCGCGCAGCCTGCCGCCGGGACCTCCGGGCTTAACGGTGACCCTGACTCGGCGATACTCCTGAAAGAGGACATCTTCGCCGAAGCGCCGTTTGCCCAATGCCACGCTTCGACGATCGCGGAGACCGGGACCGGCCTTGTCGCCGCCTGGTTCGGCGGGAGCGCAGAGGGTGCGACCGACGTCGGCATCTGGCTTTCGCGCCGGGAGGGAAAGAAATGGACGGCCCCGGTCCGGGTCGCGAGGGGAGTCGGGGCCAACGGCGAGGACGAACCGTGCTGGAATCCGGTCCTCTTCCGGCCGACCGGCAGCCCGCTGCTTCTTTTCTACAAGGCCGGCCCGTCACCGGCCCGGTGGCGCGGGATGACGATCCGGTCCTCCGACGACGGCCGGACCTGGGCCGCGCCGGAGCCTTTGCCCGAGGGGATCATTGGACCGGTCAAGAACCATCCGATCGAGATGGCCTCCGGAACGATCTTGTCCGGCAGTTCCACGGAGGATGACGGCTGGCGCGTCCATTTCGAAAAGTCCAAAGACAGAGGCTCGACTTGGACCGGAACGGCGCCGATCAACGACGGCAAGGCTGTCGGGCTCATTCAGCCCGCACTGCTGAGGACCGGGAAGCGCGGCGTCATCGCCATGATGAGGAGCGACGCGGGCCGGATCTTCGACTCGAGGAGCGAGGATGCGGGCGCGACTTGGACCTCTCCCGAGCCCACCGTCTTCCCCAATCCCAACTCCGGCATCGATGCGGTGACCCTGCAGGACGGACGGCATGTCCTCGTCTACAATCCCGTCACCGAAGGCCGGGGGGTCCTGGCGGTCGCGGTTTCCAACGACGGAGGCGGATGGCAGAGGGTCCTGACGCTCGAGGAGGAGAAGGGCGTGGAATTCTCCTATCCCGCCGTCATCCAGGCCCGGAACCGGCTTGTCCACATCACCTATACCTGGAAGCGGCACCGGATCCGACACGTCGTGTTGGACCCGGCCCTGTTCCCGCCGCCCACCGACGAGTGCGCCGGCTGTGGGCGAAGGCCGCGCGGTTTGTATCCTGGAGACCTCGCTCGGGACGATGGCCTTCGAGCTCTACCCGGAGGATGCGCCCAGGACCGTGGCTCAGTTCGAGGCGCTCGTACGGGCCGGGTTCTACGATGGGAAGGATTTCTACAGGGTCGTCCGCGGCCACGTCATCCAGGCCGGAGGAGGGGATGCGCCGCCGCTTCCTCCGGAATTCAACACCCGGCCGCATCTCGTCGGGACGCTCGGCCTGGGACGCGTCGGCGACGAATGGAGCGGCGACTCCGAGATCTACGTCTGCGTCGCGCCGCGGCCGCACCTCGACGGCCGGTACACGGTCTTCGGCCGGATCGTCGAGGGCTTCGACGTCCTCGAGAAGATCGCGAACGTCCCGGTCGAGGAGAGGTGGGAGGGGCCGGACAACCGGATGGCCATGCACAAGCCCCTCGAGCCGGTCATCATCCGCAGTGCCCGCATCGACAAATAAAGAGACACAATACCAATTCAGCCAATTAACAAATATTGGTGGATTGGTATTGAGTCCCCGAATCGATTTGGGTATCCTCTGGGGCATGTTTTTCAGGGAGCGTGACCTCCGGACGGCCATCCTGGCCGTCGCCTTGCTCGCCGGCCCGACGACCCTCTCCGGCCAAACCCCGCCGGTCCAGGTTCAGGACATCCTCAAGCCTACCCCGCACCGAGCGCATCGCTGTCTCCCGCGTCAGGGGTCCGATCACCCTCGACGGTTTGAGTGGCGAGCCCGGTTGGGCAGGCATCCCGCCGCTCTGCATGGTCATGCAGTCGCCGACCTATGGCGAGGCCTGTTCGGAGCGGAGCGAGGCCTTGCTCGGGTACGACGATGAGTTCGTCTACGTCGCCGGGCGACTCTTCGACGATGAACCCGGCAAGGTCCAGGCGCCGACGAAGAAGCGCGATGCGATGATCGCGACGACGGATTGGTTCGGCATCTTCCTCGACACTTTCAACGACAAGGAGAACGCGCTGGCCTTCCTCACGACACCGTCCGGCCTGCGCTTCGACGCTGCGGTCTTCCGCGACGCCCAGATGCCGCATCCGAACGAGATGCCCATGAACCTGAGCTGGAACACGTTCTGGGACGTCGCGGTCGCCCGGACCGGAGAGGGCTGGTTCGTCGAGATGCGCATCCCTCTGTCGAGCCTCCGCTTCCAGGCGGAGGGCGGCAAGGTCGTCATGGGCGTGACGGTCTTCCGCTGGCTGGCCCGCCGCAGCGAGACCGACACCTTCCCGGCCATCCCGCCGAATTGGGGCCAGATGAGCGCCTGGAAGCCGTCCCAAGCGCAGGAAACGGTGTGGCCGGGCCTACGGCCGCGACGTCCGGTCTACATCACGCCCTACGTCCTCTCGGGTTTCGACCGCACCTACGAGCTCGACGAAGCCGAGACCGCTTACGTCCGCGGCGGCTCGCCGAAGTTCGATCTGGGTTTCGACTTTAAATATGGCCTGACCGGCAACCTGACCTTCGATGCGACCGTCAATCCGGATTTCGCCCAGGTCGAGGCCGACGACGTCCAGGTCAACCTGACGCGTTTCTCGGTCTTCTTCCCGGAGAAACGCCTCTTCTTCCAGGAGCGCTCGAGCAACTTCGATTACAACATGGGCGGCTCGAACACACTCTTCTACAGCCGCCGCATCGGCCTCGTCGGCGACGTGGACGCCGATGACCTCCGCAGCGTCCGCATTTTCGGGGGCGCGCGCCTGGTCGGGCGCCTGGGCGGATGGGACATCGGCCTGCTCGACATGCAGACGGCCGCCCTCGACGAGGAGAACCCCTCCGAGAACTTCGGGGTCCTCCGGCTCCGGCGCCAGATCATCAATCCTTATTCCTATATTGGCGGCATCCTCACCAGCCGGATTGGCGCCGGCGGCCGCTACGGCATCGACTACGGTCTCGATTGGATCTGGCGCGTCCGCGGCGACGACTACATCACCCTGCAGTGGGCCCAGACCTTCAAGGACGGGCGGGAGAACCGGGCCCTCGACCTCGATTCTGCACGCTTCACGCTGATGTACGAGAAGAGGACGAACAAGGGCTTCGGGACGACTGTCCGGTTCGCCCGGGCGGGCCGGGATTTCGATCCCAGCCTGGGTTTCATGATGCTCGACGACTACACCGCGTTCTACACGCGGAGCCTCTACGGCTGGTTCCCGGGCAAAGATTCGACGTTGACGAGCCACAGCGCGTTCCTCGAGACTCGCTTTTACTGGGACAACGCCACGAGGGAGCTGCTGATGGGCGAGATCGGCCCGGGCTGGGAGTTCGCGGCCAAGAACGGGTTTGCCGCCTCGGTCCAGCCGAAGCTCCATGTCGATAACCTGCTCGAACCCTATGAGCTCGCGGACGACGTCTCGGTCCCGGTCGGCCGCTACGTCTATCCGGGGATGCTCTTCACCCTGCAGACGCCGCAGGGGCGACTCCTCAACACGGTCGTCACGGGCGAGGTCGGCGGCTACTTCGACGGCTGGCGCGTCTCGTTGGGCGTGATGCCGACCTGGTCGGGCATTTCCGATCTCGAGATCGGAGGTATGTTCCAGTACAACCTGGTCCGATTCCCGGTACGCGGCCAATCCTACCTCGCCCCGCTCGGACAGCTGCGGGCGCTGGCCACGCTCAGCGTCAAGCTCTCGGTCAGCGCCCTCGTCCAATACAACGGGGCCGACGACAGGGCCGGGGCCAACATCCGCTTCCGCTACAATCCCCGCGAGGGGACCGACTTCTACATTGTCTACAACGAGGGCATCTACACGGATCGGGCGGGCCGGATCCCTTACCCGCCGGCGTCGAGCGGCCGCGCCCTCTACGCCAAGTTCAACTACACCTTCAATTTTTAACGGGAGGATTTGAGGCGGTCCCAGACCGCGACGTAGAGGGCGTTCGCGGCGCCGATGTCGCCGATCATCTCGCTCTTGGCCCGGATCTCCGGCGCCAGGAAGATCCCGGGATTGTCGCGGATCTCCGCCGGCAGCAGCGGATAGGAATCCTTGTTGGGGCAGAGATACCAGATGAACTCCGTGTTCTCGGCCGCGACCGCCGGGTCGTGGAGGAAATTCATGAAGGCGTGGGCCAATCCCGGCTCGCGGGCGTCGGCCGGGATGACCATGTCGTCGCAGGAGATGACCGTCCCCTCTTCGGGCACGAAGAAACGGACCTCCGGGTTCTCCCTGCGCACCTGGAAGACGTCCCCGCTCCAGGCGTGGACGAGCAGGAACTCGCCCGAGGCCAGGCCCATCTTGTACTGCTCGTTGTCGTACTTGGCCAGGTTCTTCTTCCACTCGAGGAGGACCGTCTCGGCCTCGGCCAGCTCCGCTTCGTTTGTCGAGTTGATGCTGTGGCCGAGGAGCTTGAGCGCGGCGCCGATCGTTTCGCGCATGTCGTTGAACATCGTCATCCGGCCGCGCAGGTCCACGCGCCCGAACATGCGCCAGGAGGGGACGACGTCGGCGACCCGGCCTTCGAGATAGGCGATGCCGGTGTTGGTGATCATGTAGGGGACGGAGTGGTCCATGGCCGGGTCGATGGCCATGGCGAGGTAGTCGGGATCGACATGGACGAGGTTGGGGAGGAGGGCGTGGTCGAGGCGGCGTAGCAGGCCCTGGGCGTTCATCAGGCTGACCATGTAGCTCGACGGCGTGAGCAGGTCGTAACCGGTCGCGCCGGCCCTGATCTTGGCGTACATGGCCTCGTTCGACTCGAACGTATCGAGAACGACCCGGCAGGCCTGCTCGCGCTCGAAGCGCCGGACGAGCTCGGGCTTGATGTAGTCGGACCAGGTGTAGACCCTGAGGACGGGCCTGGCCTTTCCGCACGAAACGGAAACGGCGGACAGCGCGGCGAGTCCGATGAGCGGCGGCGAGGACCGCCCCTGCGGCGCGAGAGTTCCCTTTAGCGTTCTTCATCGGCGTTTCCCGAGGGTCCGTTATAGCCCAGTTCGGCAGGCATTTCAATGAGACACGATCCCGTTCCCGGGAAATGGGTCAGGTCCCGGATTTCCGGTTGCCCAGGCGCCGGCTCACGAGAACGGCCGTCAGCGTGACGGCGAGGAGGAGCGTCGACAGGGCGTTGATCATCGGCGGCGCGCCGAACTTGATCATGCTGTAGATGCGCAGAGGCAGGGTCGTCGATCCGGGGCCGGCGACGAAGAAGGTGATGACGAAGTCGTCGACCGACAGCGTGAAAGCGAGCAGGGCCCCGGCGACGATGCCGGGCATGAGCATCGGGATGAGGACCCTGCGGACGCTCTGCCACGGGCTGGCCCCGAGGTCGCGGGCGGCCTCGAGGACCGAGAAGTCGAAGTCCTGGAGCCGGCCGAGGACGGTCATGGCCACGTAGCTCGCGCTGAAGGTGACGTGGGCCAGGAAGATGGTGAAGAGACCCAGGTGCACGCCGGATGCGACGAAGGCCATGAGCAGGCTGATGCCCATCAGGATCTCGGGGACGACGAGCGGCGTGTAGATGAGCGTGTAGTGCACGCGCTGGAGCCGGCTCGCCCCGTAGCGGTGAAGGGCAAAGGCGGCCGTCGTTCCCAGGACGACCGACACGGCGGTGACCGAGACGGCGACGATGAGCGTCGTCTTCAGCGCCGCCCAGATCTCGGGCGACCGGAAGAGCCGCTCGTACCAGATGAGCGAGAATCCCTGCCAGCTGCTGGAGAAGCGGGCCGGGTTGAAGGAGTTGGCGACGAGGAGGAGGATGGGCAGGTAGAGGAAGACCATCACCAGGACCGTGACGACGATGGGGAAGCGGCTTCTCCTCACGGCGCCTCTCCCATGACGATGTCCGATCTCTTGTTCTTGCGCTGTAGGGCCAGGACGGCGACGAGGGGTGCGAGCACGGCCAGGACGAGCACGGCCGAGAGCGCCGCGGCGTGCGGCAGGTTGCGGTCGGTGAAGACCCGCTGGGCGATCTTGTTGCCGAGCATCTCGCTCCCGGGCCCGCCGACGAGATCGGGGATGATGTAGGAGCCCAGGGCGGGGATGAAGACGACAAGGACGGCGGTCAGGACGCCCCGCCGGATGCCGGGCAGGAAGACCTTGCGGAAAGCCTGGAACGGGCGGGCGCCGAGGTCGCGGGCGGCCTCGACGAGCCGAAAGTCGAACTTCTCCGCGGCGGCGTAGATGGGCAGGATCGTGAAGGGCAGGAACGTGTAGACCATGACCAGCACGACGGCCGCCGGGTGATAGAGGAGGGTCGTCTCCGGCCCGACGAGCCCGAGCGCCTCGAGGGCCTTCTTGATCATGCCGTCGGGGTGGAGGAGCGATTTCCAGGCGAAGACGCGGACCAGGAAGCTCGTCCAGAAGGGGATGACGACGAGCATCAGCAGGCGGTTCCGCCATCTCTCCGGGGCCCGGGCGATCGTGTATCCGGCGGGCAGGGCCAGGACGAGGCAGACGACGGTCGTCAGGAGGCTCATCCAGAGCGTCCGCCAGGCGATGGCCAGGTAGCTCGGCGACCAGAGGGAGCGTACGGTGTCGAGGGTCCATCCGGTGCCGATGCCGCCGTAGGGATTGGACGGCCGGAAGGCGATGACGAAGACGAGCAGGGTCGGGACGACCACGAAGAGCCCGAGCCAGACGAGCGTGGGCAGGGTGACCAGCCACTCGGCCTGCCGCCGGCGCCTCAAGACGGGGTCAAACCTACTTTTTACTCGTTTTTGCGTAAAAAGTAGGTTTGACCCCATCTTATTCCCCGTCGACGGCCGGGAGGGGCTTGTCGGATCTTCCGGAACCGGTCGAGCATGAAGCCGTCGTCGGCGTGCCAGCGGATCCAGACCCGTCCTTCCAGCGGATGGGCTTCTCGTCGAGGAAGAAGCGGTCGTGCTGACGCAGGACCTGGATCCTGTGGCCGCCGGCCCGGACCCAGTATTTCGTGTTCGCGCCGAGGTAGATGACGTCCTCGACGACGGCCGGGACCATGTTGTGCTGGGGTTTTTCCTCCGGCCTGTCGTGGGAGATGTGGATCTTCTCGGGCCGGATGCTGAGGGTGATCGTCTGGTCCGGTTGGATGGCCTTGTCGTTGAAGCCGTGGATCGGGGGTAAACCATCGATGGCGATGCGGCAATAGTCGCGCTCGGGACAGTCCTGGACGCGTCCCTCGAGGAAGTTGGTGTCGCCGATGAAGGCGGCGACGAAACCCGTCCGCGGCGACTCGTAGATCTCGGCCGGGGTCCCGATCTGCTCGATCCTGCCGCCGTCCATGACGGCGATACGGTCGCTCAGGCTCATGGCCTCGGCCTGGTCGTGGGTGACGTAGAGGAAGGTGATGCCGACCTCGTCGTGGATGAGGTCGAGCTCGATGAGCATCTTCTGCCGGAGCTTGAGATCGAGGGCGGCCAACGGCTCGTCGAGGAGGAGGACGTCGGGTTTGTTGATGAGGGCCCGGGCGACCGCGACGCGCTGCTTCTGGCCGCCGGAGAGCTGATCCGGTTTCTTCGCCGCCTGGTCGGCCATGCGGATGAGCTCGAGCATGCGGTCGACCTCGGCCCGGGTCTCCGCTTTGGGCCGCTTGGCGATCGCGAGGCCGAAGCCGATATTGTCGCGGACGGTCAGGTGGGGGAAGAGGGCGTAGCTCTGGAAGATGGTGTTGACCTTGCGCTTGTCGGGGGGGAGGCCGGTGATGTCGCGGCCGTCGAGGAAGACGCGGCCGGCGTCGGGCTCCTCGAATCCGGCGGCCAGGCGCAGCATGGTCGTCTTGCCGCAGCCGCTCGGGCCGAGAAGGGAGAAGAACTCGCCCTTCTCGAGGCCGAGGGAGACGTCGTCGACGGCCCGGACGGAGCCGAACCGCTTGGATACGCCGCGGAATTCGAGGAATGCGTTGCTCAAAGCCGCTCCATTATAGAAGAAGGGCCCCGGTCTTCACAACAGGCGAGTCTCCCCTGGCAGTGTGAAGACCTGCACTCCCTCCGCCTGCCTCGCCGCGGGAACCGGGGCGGTCGGGCTGCCGTATATCTTCAGGAAGCCGTGTGCGGCCTCACGCCCGATATGTTAGCCTTGCTTTCATGACCGCCAGAAAGGAGAGACACATGAGAGACCGACTCCGCATCGGCCGACCTTGTTCGTCTCACTGATGTTTTACCTGGTATCCGCCTTATCCAGGCCGCGCCGCCCCAGGACCTCGCCGGTCACTGGGAGGGCACGATCGAGCTGCCCGGGACCAAGCTGTCCGTCGACGTCGATATCGCCAAGCTCGCCGACGGGACGTGGAAGGGCGACATCTCCATCCCGCTCCAGAGCGCCAAGGACCTGCCTCTCACCGGCATCAAGACCGAAGGCGCGAGCGTCGTATTCGTCATCTCCGGGGTCCCGGGCGATCCGACCTTCAAGGGTCAGCTGAGCCCCGACGGAATGAAGATCACGGGGCAGTTCGCGCAGGGCGGCGGCGCCTTCCCGTTCGAGCTCGTGCGCGGCGCCGATCCCGTCGCCAAGGCGCGCAAGGCCCTCGAAGGCTTCGACGAGGTCGTCGTCCGGGGCCTGGCCGCGCTCAAGGTGCCCGGTGCGGCCATCGCCATCGTCAAAGACAAAGAGGTCATCCTGGCCAAGGGCTACGGCTTCCGCGACGTCGAGGGGAAGCTGCCCGTGACCGCGGACACCCTCATGGCCATCGGCTCATCCTCCAAGGCCTTCACGACCTTCACGCTCGGCACGCTCGTCGACCAGGGCAAGGTCGACTGGGACAAGCCCGTCCGCAACTACATCCCCTGGTTCAAGCTGTACGACGCGCCGGCCGGCGAGCGCCTGACGCCGCGCGACCTGGTCACGCACCGGTCCGGACTGCCGCGCCACGACCTCGTCTGGTACAACAACAAGACGGCGAGCCGCGAGGACCTCGTGCCGCGCGTTGGCCTTCCTGCCCCCGACGGCCGACCTCCGCGAGAAGTGGCAGTACAACAACCTGATGTTCCTGACCGCGGGCTATCTCGTCGAGACGATCACCGGCCAAAGATGGGAGGAGGCCGTGCGGAGGCTCGTCTTCGCGCCGCTCGGCATGACCCGCAGCAACTTCTCGGTCCTGGAGTCGCAGAAGGACAGGGACTTCGCCTTCCCGTACGACGAGCGCGACGGCAAGATCGTCAAGATCCCCTTCCGCGACATCACCACGGTCGGCCCGGCCGGATCGATCAACTCGAGCGTCAACGAGATGAGCCGCTGGGTCACGGTCCACATCAACGGCGGCAAGCTCGGCGACAAGCAGGTCATCGGCGCCGACACCCTGGCCGACCTCCACAAGCCCTACATGACGACGGGCGGCGTCTCGACCCGGCCCGACATCACCGCGCCCGACTACGCCCTGGGCTGGATGGTCGACAACTATCGCGGGCACGGCCGCGTCCACCACGGCGGCAACATCGACGGCTTCTCGGCCATGGTCAGCCTGTGGCCGAACGACGGGCTCGGCTTCGTCGTCCTGACCAACAAGAACGGGACCGGGCTGGCGGAGCTCCTCATCCGGACGGCGGCCGACCGGATCCTGGGCCTCGAGGCCGAGGACTGGATCGGCGACGCGGCCAAGAAGATGGCCGAGGGCGAAGCGGTCGGCAAGAAGGCCGAGGAGAAGAAAGCGACCCGCAAGCGCCCGGGGACCGTGCCGGCCCACAAGCTCGACGAGTACGCGGGCGACTACCGGCATCCCGGCTACGGCGATCTCGAGGTCACGCTCCAAGGCGGCAAGCTCGGCTTCGTCTACAACGGCATCGCGACGCCGCTCGCCCACTGGCACTACGAGACGTTCAACGGGCTCAAGGCCGAGGACCCGGCCTTCGAGGACACGAAGCTGACCTTCCGGACGGACGAGAACGGGAACGTCGTCGGCCTCACCGTCCCCTTCGAGGCCTCGGTCGACGACATCTATTTCGTCAAGAAACCCGATGCCCGCCTGTCCGACCCGGCCTACCTCAAGACGCTCCTCGGCGCCTACGCGCTGCCCACGCAGACCGTGACGGTCGGGTTGAAGGGCGACGTTCTGACCCTCACGATCCCCGGCCAGCCGGTCTACGATCTCGTGCCCGAGGTGGGCGGCGAATTCTCGCTGAAGGCGGCCAAGGTCGTCCGTCTGAGATTCCAGGACGGACGCCAAGGGCCAGGTGACCGGGCTCGAGATCAGCCAGCCCGGCGGCGTCTACGAGTACAAGCGGGCCAAGTAGGGACCGGGATCGACCTCTATTTTTTAAAGTCCGACTGGGTCTCGACCGTGAAGAACTTGTGGTCCCTGTAGACGACGCTCGTCCGCGAACGGACGAAGAGCTTCCCGTCGGCGTCCCGGTAGGCCTCCTCGGTGACGTCGAGGCTGGGGAAGCGGAGGCCGTTCTTCTCGACGCCGAACTCCGTATACGACCGGACCTCGGGGACCGCTTTGTAGCCTTCTGCGCGGGCCAGGATGTTCTCGTAGTTGCCGAAGGTCGTCGGGTCCCACTCGATCCGGAGCACGCTCGCGTCATCCGCCTTGAGCCAGATCCTGCCCCCGAGGTAGCGCGAGATCCCGGCCAGTCTGGGCTTGACCTCGAGGATCCAGGCGTCCGTTTCGCCCACCGTGTCGCGGCCGAGGAGACGATAGGCGTAATATTCCTCGAACCGCTCGTCGAGCACCTGGACCGGGGCGAGCAGGATGTCGGCGAAATGGAAGGCCAGGAGCTGGGGTTCCGGCGTTTTCGGGCCGGCCTTCTTGCCGTTCCGCTCGAGAAGGACGCGCTTCTCTCCGACCTTGCCCACCTTGCGGACGAACTGGTAATCGTAGAGATAGGCGTTGTCGAATTTCGGGCCCGGCCGGGAGTCGAACGACATCGGGCGTCCCTGCACCCCTCCCCCGGTGTGGCCGCCCGATGATGTCGTGCCGTTGTTGTTCGAGGTCTCAAGCGGCGATGTCTTCACGCCCGGGCTGAGGCGGTCGCGGCCCTGATCGAGCCTCTCCGAGACCTCCTCGAGGCAGATGAAGTCGAGCGCCGCCTTTTCCAAACGGGCGCAGTATCGCCGGGCCGATTCCAGGATGAGCCCAACCTGGAACGCGTCCTCCGGAGGCTTGACCGGCTCCTGGGCCGCGAGGCTGCTCAGCGCTAAGATCGATGCGATGATAAGTGCCGTGCGCGCCCGCCTCAGTGCCGTTCCCATTCTGTGCATATTAAAGTCCCTGTTCCCCGGTCCTGTCAAGACACCGGATGAAGGGATCGAGCCTTTGCTCAAGACGGGACCAGGTCTTCACACTGCCAGGGGAAAACGGACGTTTGTGAAGACCAGGTCCCTTCTTGTTGACGCCGGCGAAGGGGTGGCCTAGAATGGAGAGCGAAGGCCAAAGACGATGATCACCCGGTTCGCTGTTCCGTTCATCATTCTGGCCGTTCTGTTCCTGCCCCTGCCCTTCGTTCCCGGCCTTCTCGTTTTCGCCGTCCTGCTCGCGGTCCGGCCGCGCGGCGAGCCGGCCCGCGCTTTCGTCCCGATCATGCCTTCGGCCGGGCTGACGCTTCTCCGCAGTCCGCCCCGCTGACCTCCTCCATCCCCCGCGTCCGCGCCTGCGGACTCCCGTGAGCATCCGAGAGGAGGACCCCCATGAGCAAGTTCCGGACGGCATTCAACCGCTTCCGCGGTCATCCGGTCGAGGACGACCTTTCCGCCTATTCGAAAACCGCACTCAGGATCCGTCAATTTCAGGAGAGCGCCGCGCTCGGCCGCAGGACCGACACGGAGCTCGGGCTCGCGGCGTCCGTTTTGCGCAGCCGCCTCCTGAATACGGCGGCTCGTCCCCAGCCCGATGCGAAGCCGGGCTTCATACCGCCCGGCGAGGCCCGCATCGAAGCCTTCGCCCTCGCCCTTGAAGCCGCCCGCCGGGCCACCGGACTCGCGGCCCACGACGTCCAGATCGTCGCCGGGCTGGCCATGGCCGACGGCAAGATCGCCGAGCTGCCGACGGGGGAGGGGAAGACGCTCGCCGCCGTCTTCGCCGCCGCGTTCTTCGCCATCTCGGGACAGCCCGTCCACGTGCTGACCTTCAACGATTACCTGGCCCGCCGCGACGCGGCCTGGATGGGTCCGGCCTACCGCCTTCTCCGTCTCTCGGTCGGCACCGTCCAGGAGGGCATGGACAAGCAGGCCAAGCGCGCGGCCTACGCCTGCGACATCGTCTACGCCACCGCCAAGGAGGCCGGTTTCGACTACCTCCGCGACCGCCTGGCCTACGAGCCCGGCGAGCTCGTCCACCGGCCATTCGCCGCCGCCCTCGTCGACGAGGCCGACTCGATCCTCATCGACGAGGCCCGCATCCCGCTCGTCATCTCGGGCGCGGCCGGCGCCGGCGCGGCCGACGCTCCTCTCCTGGCCTCGATCGTGCGCGGCCTCGAGCCCGGCCGGGACTTCGAGACCGACGCCGAACGGGCCAACGTCTTTCCCACGGACGCCGGCATCCGCCGGATCGAGGCGCTCGCGGGCCGCGGCAACCTCTTCGCGCCCGAGAACGAAACGCTCCTCGGTGCGGTCCACTGCGCGCTCCACGCCCGGGCCCTGCTCGAGCGCGACGTCGACTACATCGTCCGCGCCGGCCGCGTCGAGATCGTCGACGAATTCACCGGCCGGGTCATGGACAAGCGCCACTGGCCCGACGGCCTGCAGGCCGCGGTCGAAGCGAAGGAGGGCGTGCGCCGCGGCTCCGAGGGCTCGATCCTCGGCTCCATCACGCTGCAGCATTTCTTCCGGCTCTACCCGACGCTCTGCGGCATGACGGCCACGGCCGCGCCCTCGGCCCGGGAGCTCAAGGAATTCTACGGTCTGGGCGTCGTGGTCGTCCCCTCGCACGAGCCGTGCGTCCGGGCCGACCTCCCCGACGTCGTCTTCACCCACAAGGCCCCCAAGCTCGAGGCGCTCGTCCGCGAGATCGCCGGCGTCCACGCCGCGGGACGGCCCGTCCTGGTCGGAACCGCGAGCGTCCGGGAATCAGAGGAGCTCGCCGGGGCGCTCGACCGGGCGGGCGTTCCCTGCGAAGTCCTCAACGCCAGGAACGACGAATTCGAAGCGTCGGTCATCGCCCGCGCCGGGGCGCCGGGCGCCGTGACCATCTCGACCAACATGGCCGGCCGCGGCACGGACATCAAGCTCGGCGGGCCGAACGAGGAGGAGCGGGAGCGCGTCGCGGCCCTGGGCGGGCTCTACGTCATCGGCACCAACCGGCACGAGAGCCGGCGCATCGACGACCAGCTCCGCGGCCGCTCGGGCCGGCAGGGCGATCCCGGCTCGTCGCGGTTCTTCATCAGCCTCGAGGACGATGTCTTCGAGCGCTACGGGCTCGGGCCGCGGCTCTTCGCGCGCTACCGGCTCGAGCGGCGGCCGGAGGCCGTCGACGACGCCGTCCTGCGCCGGGAGATCACTCCACGGCCAGCGGGTCATCGAGGGCCGCAACCTCGACGTCCGCCGGGCGCTCTGGAATTACACCACGCTCGTCGACACGCAGAGGCGGATCGTCGCCGGCTGGCGCGACGCCGTGTTCGCGCCGCGGGCAGGGGAGGAGACCCCCTTCCGGCCCGCGCCGGAGCTGGCCGAGGCCGGAGCCGCGCGCTTCGGCCGGGCCGAGTTCGACCGGTTCGCCCGCCGGGCCGCCCTCTTCCATATCGACCGGATCTGGGCCGATCATCTGGCCTGGCTGGCCGATCTCCGCGAGGGCATCCACCTCGTCTCACTCGGCCGCAAGGAGCCGCTCGCCGAATTCCAGAAGGCGGCGACCGAGGCCTTCCTGGAGCTGGAAGAGAAGATAGGAGCCGCGACGGACGAAGCGCTCGAGACCCTCGTCGGGCGCCAAGGCCCGGTCGATCTCGAAGCCGAGGGTTTGAAGGGCCCGTCCTCGACCTGGACCTACCTCGTCAACGAGGACCAGCTCGGCTGGGGCGTCGAGCTCCTCAAGGGCACGAACGTGGGCTTCACGTCCGCGGCCGCGGCCTTCTACGGGCCGCTCTTCATCCTGGCCATCCTCGGAAAGCGGTTCAAGCGAAAAAAGGCCGAACGGAAGAACTGAAGAAGGGACCAGGTCTTCGCAGACGCCAGTTCTAGCCTGAAGACGTGAAGACCTGGCCCCTCTCAAGCATTGAGACCGGCCCGCCCCCGCGTATTCTCCGGCCTACAGTTTTGTCGGAAAGTGATGGAAAGTAGGTTTGACCCCATCTCGATTGACAGGTTCTACCGCGGCGGCTAGAGTAGAACCTCGGCCCGCGCCGCGAAAAGATGCCCGTGAAGAAAGAACAGAGCGTCACACCCCAAGCGCCCGCGAACGGTCTCGAGCGCAAGCTCGGCCTCTTTCCCGCTGACCAACATCGTCATCGCCAACATGATCGGCGCCGGCATCTTCACGACGTCGGGCCTGCTCATGAAGGACCTCCACCATCCCGGCGTCATGCTGGCCCTCTGGCTCCTCGGCGGTTTCGTCGCCCTCTGCGGCGCCTTGTCCTACGGCGAGCTCGGGGCCGCTTTCCCCCAGGCCGGCGGCGAATACGCTTTCCTTTCGCGCCTTTACCATCCCGTCCTCGGCTTCCTCTCGGGCTGGGTCTCGTTCTTCGTCGGCTTCTCCGCCCCCATCGCCGCGTCGGCCATCGGCTTTTCCGAGTACCTGACCCGGGCCTTCCCCGGACTTCTCCACCCCGGCCTCCTCTCCGGTCCCTCGGAAGCGGCGATCATGAAAAAGCTCTACGCCGTCGTCATCATCGCCGCCTTCACCTTCCTCCACACCCGCGGCCTCGAGGCCGGGGCCCGCGTCCAGAACGCCCTGACGGGTCTCAAGATCCTGCTCGTCGTCGGTTTGGTTGCGGCCGGCTTCGCCGTCGGCCGGGGCAGCCTCAGCCACTTCGCCGCGGCGGCCCCCTTCCGCTTCGATTTCGGCGGCCTCAAGACCATGGGCCTGTCGCTGATGTGGATCATGTTCGCCTACAGCGGCTGGAACGCCTCGGCCTACGTCGGCTCGGAGGTCCGCGACCCGTCCCGCAACCTGCCCCGCTCGCTCCTCCTCGGGACGGCGATCGTCACGGTCCTCTACGCCGCCCTGAACGTCTTCTACGTCTACGCCATTCCGCCGGCCCAGATGGAAGGCGTCATCTCCGTCGCGGGTCTCGCCGCCGGCAACCTCTTCGGCAAGTCCGCGGAGACCGTCCTCTCGCTCCTCGTCTCGTTCGCCCTGTTCTCCTCCCTCAGCGCCTACCTCATCCTCGGGCCTCGCGTCTACTACTCGATGGCCCGGGACGGCATCTTCTTCAAGTCCATCGCCTACGTCGATCCGAAGTCCTCGGTCCCGACGCGGTCGATCATCCTCCAGGGAGGGATCGCCGCCGTCATGGTCTTCCTCGGGACCTTCGAACAACTCCTGACCTACATGGGCTTCTCGCTCGGCATCTTTCCTCTTCTGGCCGTACTGGGCGTCTTCAAGCTGAGGCGCTCGGGCCGGAGCGCCGTCAAGCTCCCCGGCTACCCCGTGGCTTCGGCCGTCTACATTTTCATAGGTTCGGCCATTCTCGTCCTGTCCTTCCTCGAGCGCCCCAGGGAATCGCTCGTCGCCCTGGCCACCGCGCTGGCCGGCATACCCGTCTATCTCTTCTTCAAGAGCCGGGCCGCCAGGCAAGGCTGACCCCCCGCGCCGCATCCGGCTTTCCGCCTCCGCGGATTTGACTAAAACCGCCTCCCGTTCTATTCTTGAGGGGCAAGGAAAGGGGAGTAAAAGACCGAAGGGTGGACGACTAAACCTTCGGTGAGGAGGACGCGAATGCGGGTGCCGGCGATAGTGGTCGCGCTCGGCCTCTTCCTTTCCTCCTGCTCCGTCGAGAAACTGGCCTTGAAGAAGGTGGCCGGGATGCTCTCCGGCTCCTCCGCCTCCGCCGACGTCTTCACTTCGGACAACGACCCCGACTTCGTCGGCGACGCCCTGCCCTTCGCCATCAAGCTCTACGAGACGCTCCTCGCTTCTCTCCCCGAGCACGACGGCCTGCGCCTCCGCACCGGCAGCCTCTATGTCATGTATGCCAACGCCTTCGTCGAGACCCCCGCCGACATGACGCCCCGGGCGGAG
This sequence comes from uncultured bacterium, assembly GCA_963743755.1. Taxonomy (GTDB): domain Bacteria; phylum Acidobacteriota; class Aminicenantia; order Aminicenantales; family Saccharicenantaceae; genus RBG-16-66-30. The sequence goes on along the minus strand of CAVUQU010000004.1, from coordinate 137,157 downwards.
CTCGAGACGAAGGAATATCTGCTCGCCCGGGCCAAGAACCTGTACCTGCGCGGCCGGGACATCCTGTTCAAGTCCCTCGAAAAGAAGAACCCCCGGATCCGCCAGCAGCTCAAGGACCGCCGGTACGCCGAGGCCATGGCCCCCTTCGGCAAGGCCGATACGCCGCTCCTCTACTGGACCGCGCTCGGCTGGCTTGCGGCCTTCTCCGTCGATCCCCTGGACATGACGCTCGGCCAGACGGTGCCCCAGACGCGGGCCATGATCGAGCGTGTCGCCGCCCTCGAGCCCGGCTACGGAAAGGGCGCGCTCGACGCCTTCTTCGTCGGCTATTACGGATCGCTCCCCGGCTATCTCGGCGGCGATCCGGCCAAGGCCCGGGAGCATTTCGCCAGGGCCCAGGCCGTCGCCGCGAAGTCCGACACCTCCGCGCTCCTGTCCCTGGCCACGACCGTCTGCGTCAACGAGCAGAACGCGGCCGAATTCAAGCGCCTGCTCGGGGAGGTCCTGGCCTTCGACCCGGAGAGCAGCCCGCCGAACCGCCTGGTGAACATCCTCAACCAGCGTAAGGCCCGCTGGTACCTGGCCCACATCGACGACTTTTTCATCGAAACGGAACACCCATGAAGATACTCCGGACCGCACTCGCCGTCGCCCTCCTGGCCGCGCTCGTCGTGTCCGCGTCTCCCGCTGCCGCGCCGGCTGCGCTCCCGTCCGCGTCCTCCGGCGCTGTCGTCATCAAGATCGCCAGCATCGCGCCCTCCCGCTCGCCCTGGGACAAGGTTCTCGAGCAGGTGGCCCGCGATTGGGAGCGCATCTCGAAGGGCGCCGTCCAGGTCAGGATCTATCCCGGCAGCATCGCCGGCAGCGAGCAGGACATGATCCGGAAGATGCGCCTGGGGACCATCCAGGGAGGCGTGTTCTCGACCATGGGCCTGATCAAGATCGACCACTCGCTGATGGTCCTCAGCATCCCCTTCCTGTTCCATACCCAGGACGAGTTCAACGCCGTCTTCGAGCGGATGAAGCCCGCCTTCGAGAAGACGATCGAGGACAAGGGCTACAAGATGATGCTCTGGACTTTGGCCGGGTGGGTCAACTTCTTCTCCAAGTCCGAAGTCGTCGACCCGGACGACCTGAGGAAGCTCAAGGTCAGCGTGACCGCGGACTTCCCGGAGCTCGAGCAGGTCTGGAAGAGGATGGGCTACGAGGTCGTCACGTCGGGGGCCAGCGACCTGATGATCCAGCTCCAAAGCGGCGCGGCGTCCGCCGCCTATCTGCCTCCCCTCATGGCGGCTTCGAGCCAGTCCTTCGCCCTCCTTCCCCACATGTTCAGCCCCTCCCTGGCCCCGCTCGTCGGCGGGCTCGTCCTGAGCGACAAGGCCTGGGCGGCCGTCCCCGCCGAATTCCGGCAGCCCTTCCTCGACGCCGTGGCTTCCGCGACCAGAGGGCTCTACGAGGAGACGATGAGGCTCGAGGCCGACGCCGTGAAGATGATGAAGGACAACGGGCTCGTCGTCCACGACCCATCGGCCGCGGCGCTGGCCAAGTGGTACGAGGCCGCCGGCCGGGCCGTCGACGGGCTCATCGGGCCCGTTTTCTCGAAGGAGAGCTACGACCGTGTCGTCGGGTATGTCCAGGAGTACCGTAAAGCCCGTGGTCAGTAAGCCCGTCCGCGCCGCCCGCAACGCCGAAGATTCCCTGGCGTTCTTATCCATCTTCGCCCTGGCGGTCCTTCTCCTGGTCGAGCTCGTCGCGAGCCGGGTTTTCCACACCGGATTGAGGAATTCAGGCGTCTGGGTCGAACACCTGGTCCTGGCGGCGACCTTCATCGCCGCCGCGGTCACGGCCCGGGAGAAAAAGCACATCGCGATGGCCACGGGGCTGTTTCTGCCCAAAGCCCTGAAAGGGCCCGCGGAGATCGTCTCGGCGGCGCTGGCCTCGGGCCTGACCCTGGCTTTCGCGCTGAGTGCGCTGTCCTTCACCTGGACCGCTTTTTCGGCGACGGATAGGCTGGGCCGGGTCCCCAAACGGCTCGTCGTACTGGTCATGGCCGTCGGATTCCTGGCCATGAGCGTGCGGTTCATCACGACGCTCGAGCGGAAGAGAGCGCGGGCGGGCGCGGCGGTGGCCGCGGCGCTCCTGGGACTCTTCCTGGGCTTCGATCCTCTCGCCCAGTTGTTGACATCGGGCGGGACCGCGTCGATGCCGGCGCTCACAGCGCTCCAGGAGGCGCTGCGTCCCGGCCTCGCGGCGGCGGCCGGGCCGCTGATCGTCCTGCTCGTCGCCGCGGCGATCTTCGGGCTGCCCATCTTCGCCGTTCTCGGGGGTGTCGGCTACCTGCTCTTCGCCAAGGCCGGCCAGCCGCTCGAGATCATCCCCAACCAGGCTTACAGCGTGCTCACCGGCAACGCCATCCCGGCCATCCCGCTCTTCGCGGCGGTCGGCTTCTTCCTGTCCGAGAGCAGGGCGGGGGAGAGGATGGTCCGCTTCTTCCAGGCCGTCTTCGGCTGGTTCCCGGGCGGACTGACGGTCATGGCGGTCATGGTCTGCGCTTTCTTCACGACCTTCACCGGCGCCTCGGGCGTGACCATTCTGGCCCTGGGCGGGCTCCTGGCCGTCATCCTGGAGAAAGCCGGTTACCCGAAGCGGTTCACGGTCGGTTTGCTGACGGCGTCGGGGAGTGTCGGCCTGCTCTTCCCGCCGAGCCTACCCGTCATCATCTACGGCGTGACCTCCGCGACGAGCATCAAGGATATGTTCGTGGGCGGGTTGCTGCCGGGCGTGTTCCTCGTCCTCTCGGTGATGACCGTCGGCGTGGTCTACTCGTGGAAGCACGGCATACCCCGCCACCGGTTCAACGCCGGGGAGGCGGTCAAGGCCTTCGGGGAGTCGTTCTGGGAGCTGCTCCTGCCGCTCCTCGTGTTCGGCCTGTATTTCGGCGGGATCGCCAGCCTCCAGGAGAGCGCGGCGGCGGCCCTGCTATACGTTGGCGTCGTCGAGACCCTCGTCAAGAGGGACCTGAAGTTCCGCGACCTGCCCCGCATTTTCCTCAAGGCCGTGCCCATCATCGGCGGCGTGCTGATCATCATGGCCCTGGCCAACGGGTTGTCCTACTACGTCATCGACGCGCAGATCCCGCAGAAGCTCAGCGCGTGGGTCGCGGCGTCGGTCTCGTCGAAGTACGTCTTCCTGCTTTTCCTCAACCTGGCCCTGCTCGCCGTCGGCTGCTTCATGGACATCTATTCGGCCATCCTGGTCGTCGTGCCGCTGATCATCCCGCTGGGGCAGATCTTCGGCATCCACCCGGTCCACCTGGGCATCATCTTCCTGGCCAACCTGGAGCTCGGATACCTCACGCCGCCTGTCGGGCTGAACCTGTATCTCGCGTCCTACCGGTTCGACGAGCCCATCGTCCGGGTGTACAGGGACGTGCTGGTCTTCCTGGCGCTCGGCCTGGCCGCGGTGCTGCTGATCACCTACGTGCCGCTGCTGACCACGGCGCTGCTCTGAGGTAGGGACCTGGTCCCTTATTTGATTATTTGTCGCGGTTGAAGTGGGGCATGTCCCAGGGGATCTCGAGCGAGAGCTCGACGAAGCCGGCGTAGACGCCGTTCTCGTACCACGGCGCCTGGTAGATCAGCTTCTTCAGGCCCCTCTTCTGGATCGTATAGATGTTCGCCCTCTCGTCCTTCATCATTCCCAGAAGCTTCGTCCGGCTCGGCTCGGGATGGCAGTCGAGCACGTTCTTTCCGACGAGGGCGGCCCCGCCGTCGGCCGCGAAGACCTCGCGCGACTTCTCGTTCATCTCGAGGATGCGCCCTTCGGTGTCGCAGACCGTCACCGCCCCGGGAAATCCCCTGACCCAATCGTATCCGCTCATGACCGCTCCTTTGTGTCCGTTCTCTTCGCCGGTTTGCGGAGCAACACGCCGACGGCGTACCCGGCGTAACCCGAGAGCCCCGCGGCGACCGCCGCGACCAGGGCCGTCGCCGCGATCATCAGTCCGGGCCTGCCCAGGCCGAACATCCCGGCCATTCGCGACGCGATGATCCTGCTTCCCGAGAAATAGAAATAGAGGCTCGCCCCGAGCCAGAGGATCCCCGCGGAGAGAAGTCCCGTGCGGATCGCCTTTCCCCCGGTCTTTGCCAGGCCCGCGCCGTAGGCGAAGGGGACGAGCATCACGCCCCACCAGTACGGCGTCAGGAGATGCCAAACCCACATGGCCAGAAGGCAAATGAGCGTCGCGATCATCGTCCCCCCCGCATCACGGTCCGGCCCACGACCCGCGGATGCGGCTCGTCGGCCGACTTCAGGAAGACGAGCTCGTACGGGCGGCCCGCCGCCCAGTCGTCGACGCGGTCCTCGTAGAACCTCGATCCGGGATTCCCCGACTGTCCGCCGGGATAATTCCCCCAGGCCCGGACCTCGGGCCCGAGCTCGACGACCATGCGCCAGGAGGGCGCCCATACGGCGGAGATGGCGTCGATGACGTGGCCGGTGCCGTCCGCTTCGACCTTCCGCCCGAAGGCCGGGATCCTGGCCAGGTGCCTGATCACCGTCCCCTTGACCTTACCCCAGCGCCAGGCTTCGCCGAACGGTCCCAGCCGCTTCTCCAGGTTCGCGACGGCCGACCGGAACGCGTCTGCGGCGATCCCGTCGAGGGTTTCGACGGCCCCGGCGCCCCCGTCCGTCCTCTTGTCGTCGAACCACGCGCCCGCGGGATGGCCGAGGACCTGGTCGATCATGACCTGGCTCGCGGGCCGGGGCATGTGCCCCGTCTCATCCGTCGTTTCGTCGTCCCAGGTCAGCCGGTTGAGCTCGCTCCAGAGCTCGTTGAAGACCGTTGGGGCGACGGCGCCCGCCCGGACCTCGAGGTTCCAGGCCCGGAGCTCCTCGAGGCAGCGCCTCTCGGCGTCCGATGCGGCGCGCGGCCCGACGATCTCGAGCAGGCGCGGCAGGACGGCCCGGGCCCGGATGTCCAGGACGTCGGTCTGCATCCTGACCATGTCCTGGGGTGTGACGGCGCGCGACTCCCGGAGGATCTCGTTGATCCGCGCCCCGCGTTCGAACGAGGCGTAGTCCCAGCCCAGGTAATAGGGGTAGCTCGCGTCGACGGGCGCCTGGTTCGCCGAGCTGACGAAGCCCCGCTCCGGGTCCCTGACGTGGGGGATCTGGGCGTGCGGGATCCAGCCCTGCCATTCGTTGGCGGGATCGGCCCCGTCCATGACGAAGCGCCCCTGGCCCTTCCAGCGCAGGGGAAAGCGTCCGTTGTGCCAGAGGGCGATCGTCCCCTCGCGGCCGGCAAAGACGAAGTTCTGTCCTGGGCAGCTCCATCTCTCCAGGGCGGCGACGTAGTCCCCGTAATCGCGGGCCCGGCCGAGGGCGCGGAGCGTCGTGAACTCGTTGGATGTGTCGTGCCCGAGCCAGCGCAGGGCCGCCCCGGCCGGGACGTCCATCGCGGCGAAGGCCGGCTCGTCCGGCCAGCGCACGATCGGACCGTGGTGCGTGTGGACGACCCTGTCGACGAACGTCCTGCCGCCCCGGACCTTGAACGTCTCCTCGCGGACGGTCGCTTTCCGCCACGCGCCGGCGTGACGGTACTCGGCGTGCGCTCCGTCCTTGAACTCGATCGCGTACCAGTCCAGCACGTCGTCCGTGCCGTTGGTGAAGCCCCAGGCGATATCCGCGTTGTAGCCGGCGACGACGAGAGGCGCGGCCGGGAAGGAGACGCCCCGGACGTTCATCCCCGGCGCGGAGAGCTGGACCTCGTACCAGACCGCCGGAAGCGACAGCTCCAGGTGCATGTCGTTGCAGAGGATGGGGAAACCGTTTTTCGTCAGCCGGCCCGAGACGGCCCAGTTGTTGCTGCCCAACTCGGGCCTGGCGATGAGACCGGGCGTCCCGAACGGGCCCTGCGGCGCCGCCGCGTCGCAAGCGGCGTCCGCCGAGGCCCCCCCCGCCCGCGCGACCGCGCCCGCCGACGGCGTGCCGGCGACGGGGGGTGCCGGCACCGCGACCGGCGTGAAATCGAGCGGCGTCCCCGGTGGGATGACGGGATCGACGAAAGGAGCGAAATCGGGGAAGAGGCTCGAAACAGCCTCGCTCCAATGGCCGCCTCTTTCTCTCATCCTGGTCATGGCGGCGTCCTGGTTGAAGGCCGTGAGGGCGTAGGCCATCGCCTTGAGCAGCAGGGCGGACTTGTAATCGGTCCACGGCTCCGGCCGGTAATCCAGGATCTTGAATTCGACGGGCAGGCCCTTGCGGCCGAGGTCCGCGATGCGGGCATTGACCCCGGCTGCGAACGCCTCCAGGGCCTCTGTCGTTCCGGCGTCGTCGCGGAAGGCGCGCACCGTGTTGGCCGCGGCCCACGGCAGGCCGAATCGCCGGGTGAAGACGTCCTGGCGCAGCGCGGCCGGGCCGACGACCTCGGCGATGCGGCCGGCCGTGTAGAGCGACTGGAAATCCATCTGCCAGAGGCGGAGCGAGGCGGCGACGTAGCCCTGGGCCAGGAAGAGGTCGTGGTCGTTCGCGGCGAAGATGTGCGGGACGCGCCGGTCGTCCCAGGCGATCCGGACCTCCGCGCGCAGGCCGGGGAGGACGAGGTTCTCCGGGACGGCGTCGGAGCGCTCGCCGTTCTGCCAGAAGCCGGTGAAGGGATCGAGGAGCCTGCCGAGCGCCGGGAACGTGCCGTGCCGGTTGTCGAGCACCCAGAAGGCCGCCGCCGCGAGGAGCAGCGTGATGACCGCCCGGACCCAGCGCATGTTCGCCTCCCTGCCCCTCTCTATACCATAGCGACTTTGCCCCTGGCAATTTGATAGAATACGCGCCGGGAGGGCGACATGAGCGACGACGCCGTTTTCTCCGGATTCACCAGGGAGACCGTGCGCTTCTATACGGCCCTGCGCAGGAACAACGACCGCGACTGGTTCGCCGCGCACAGGGAGACCTACGACCGGCACGTGATCGAACCGGCCAAGCTGTTCATCACGGCCCTGGGGGCGAAGCTGAGAACGCTCGTGCCGGGCATCGTGGCCGTCCCCGCGGTCAACAAGTCCATCTTCCGCATCTACCGCGACACGCGCTTCAGCCTGGATCCCACGCCCTACAAGACGAATCTGGGCCTCTATTTCTGGGATGGGGCCCGCTCGAGGACGGAAGCGGCGGGCTTCTACGTCGGGATCGAGCCGCCCGACGTGTGGATCGGCGGCGGGATGTACATCATCCCCGACAACCTCCTCGGGCGCTACCGGGCGGCCGTCGCCGACCCGAAGAGGGGGGCGGAGCTGCGCAAGATCGTCGCCGCGCTCCGGGCCGTCCCGGGCTGCAGCGTCGAGGGGACGCACTACAAGCGCGTCCCGGCCGGCTTCGACCCGGCCCACCCGAACGCCGAGCTCCTCAAGCACAAGGGGCTCTACGCGGGCTTCGAGACGAAGATCCCGGAGGAGTTCTTCCGGGCGGAGTTCGTGGATTACTGCTTCGAGCGGTGCGCGCCGGCCGCGCCCCTCCACCGCTGGCTGATGAAGCTCTTCGGGTGAGCGGGGCGAAAGAGGGATAATGCGCGTGGTCCCGATGATCGGCGCGACCTTGGGGGTCGTCCTTATCGGTGTCTCCGCCTGCGCCAGGAAAGCGGCGCCGCCGGCCCCGGTCTCGCGCGGCTACTCGATCCCGCTCGTCGACCTGGCCGCGGACGCGGCGCGGCAGGTCGTCGTCGACCGCGAGCCCGGCCAGTACCTGGGCCATCCGACGACCGTCCTGCTCGAGGACGGCCGGACGATGATCGCCGTCTATCCCAAGGGCCACGGCCGCGGCGCCATCGTAGATGAAGCGCAGCCGGCGACGGCGGCCTGACCTGGAGCGAGCGCCTGCCCGGTGCCGGAGAACTGGGCCACCTCGCTCGAGACGCCGACCATCCACCGCGTCGTCGGGCCGGACGGGAAGAAGCGGCTCATCGTCTGGTCGGGCCTCTACCCGGCGCGGCTGGCGGTCTCCGAGGACGACGGCGCGACGTGGACGCCGCTCGCGCCGGCCGGCGACTGGGGCGGCATCGTGGTCATGCGGCTCTGGTCGAGCTCAAGCCGTTCGGGAGCGGCCGGTACATGGCCATGTTCCACGACGACGGGCGGTTCTTCGCCAAAGAGCCGCGGCGGCAGGAACCCGGTCGTGTTCACGCTCTACAAGACCTTCTCGGCCGACGGCGGGCTGACCTGGTCCGTCCCGGAGGCGATCTATCGCGGCGAGCGAGGTCCATCTCTGCGAGCCGGGCATCATCCGCTCGCCCGACGGCCGGACGCTGGCGGTGCTGCTGCGCGAGAACAGCCGGACGCGCAACTCGTTCGTCATCTTCTCGAAGGACGAGGGCGCGACCTGGAGCGAGCCGCGCGAGCTTCCCGGCGCGCTCACCGGCGACCGCCACACCGGGCGATACGCCCCCGACGGGCGGCTCTTCATCTCCTTCCGCGACACGACGCTCGAGAGCCCGACCAAGGGCGACTGGGTGGCCTGGGTCGGCACGTTCGACGACATCGTCGCGGGGCGGGAAGGGCAGTATCGCGTGCGCCTCATGGACAACACCAAGGGCGCCGACTGCGCCTACCCCGGGGTCGAAGTCCTGCCCGACGGCACCTTCGTCGCGACGACCTACGGCCACTGGACCGAAGGGGAGGAGCCGTACGTCGTGAGCGTCCGCCTCAAGCTGGATGACCTGGATCGGTTGGCCCGCTAAGAAAGCCAGTCCACGACCGTGAGCCCGGGGATCCTGCGAAATTCCCGGGTGTTGTGGGATACCAACGCGGCGCCCATGCTGAGAGCGTGGGCGCCGATCTGGGTGTCGAGGGGTCCGATCGGAGTCCCGGCCTTTTCAAGCCCGGCCCGGACCGATCCATAGATCGCTGCGGCCGATTCGTCGAAATCGGCGATCTCCAAGGGGAGGAGGAATTCGTCAAGGGCCAGGCCGTTTGTTTCCCGCTGAGCGCTTTTCGCGACACCAAAACGGAGCTCGGCCAGGGTGACCGCCGAGATGCCCGCTTCACCGGGCGCGAGCGATGTCAGCCGCCGCAGGACGGAGCCCGGCTTCCGCTTGATGAGGGCGATGCAGGAATCCGTGTCGAGCATAAAGCGCATCAGAGGGCCTCGCGCTTCTGCGCGTCGGGCTGGTCGCGTTCAGCCATGAAATCGTCCGAGAACTTGTCGAGGCTCTCGACGAGAGATCTCCATATCCCCTTGGCCGGAAGCAGAACGATCGCGTTTCCCGATTTCTTGACGTAGACGAAATCGCCCTCGAAACGGAACTCCTTGGGCAGGCGAACAGCCTGGCTTTGTCCGTTGCGAAAGAGTTTGGCCGTCTTCATCAGGAAATCCCTATAATATATACTATACATATATACTCCATCGCTCACCAAGTCAAACGCTTTCTCCATTATGATAGACGGCGGCCCTGCTCGAGAATTCTCAGTGCCAGCGCAGATCCGGACCTAAGAAGCCCGTCTAGGGGTCGTCCCGATGGGAAAGAGATCGGGGTCGGGGATGCGATACTTACCGATGCTGACCAGGCCGTCCTCCTCCTGCTCGGGGACGAAAAAAAATCCGTCGTCGGTCATGAGGGTCCATCGGGCCAGGAATCGGTGGTCACGACCTCCGGGCGGATAGTGCAGGATGACGCTGTCGACGAAGCGCCCCTCCGCGTCGAATATATCGACCAGATGGTCGTTTCCGTCGGATTTCATGACCGAGGTGAACACCCACAGCCTGCCGGGGGTCGCATGTATCTTGTCGATGTCCCAGACGTAGGGATCGTCGGGGAATTCGACGCCCCTCGTTTCCGGATCGGTATCTGTTGCTTTGGCTGTCTTCCCCCTGACCCGGTCGTAATCCCTGGAGATGACGCGCTTCACGCCCCCGGACCTCAAGTCGAGCTCGATCACGCGGTACTCGGCCGTATGCAGGATGAAAAGCGCCGTCCCGTGGATCACGGCGTCGATGGGATCCAGGCGAAAGGCGCCGCGGGACCTTTTTATCACCATACGGACGGGGAATTCGTAGATCTTTTTCCAGGTCTCAAAATCGGGGGAGATCTCGTAGACGCCGTTCGGGATGGTTGAAACTCCCTCGCTACGGAACGCGCCCGAGCTGAAAACCTCGTCCCTGATGCCGTAGATCTTCCCACCGGCGGTCCCGAGGAACCACAGACCGTGCGAATCCTCTTCGACCCGTTGCTCCCTCAGGTAACGGCCGTCCGGACTGAAGTCCATGATCTTGGGCGGGATCCAGGAGAGGACCCGGATGCTGTTGCCCTCAACGACATAATACGATGCATTCTGGCATTCCCCGGGTCCTTGTCCGTTCTTCAGGAGCTTGGAGATGAGCCTGCCATCCGCGCCATACCGGTACAGGCGGGGGCCTTCGGCAAAATCGACAAAGTACAGGGAACGGTCCGGCCCGAGCGCGAAGTGCCTCGGGGATTTGAAGATGGCCTTTTCGCCGTCGTCCCGGATGCGCAGGACCTCTTCGAGATGGATGACGCGGCCGGCGTTCTTGGAGAGGGCCCGGGCCGGATTGTCGACGCGGGTTTGGGCGGATCCGGGGACCGTGATGCCGAACAGAAGCGTTAGGAAGAAAAGGAGAGTTGCGAGGCGTGCGTGTTGGCCCATCTCCATCACCTCTGTTCCCATCATAGAACCCGGGAGGCCGGCTGGCAAGTCGGGAGCGGCCGACGCTGGATGAACCGCCGCTATCCTCCTATAATAGAAAGAAGGGCCGACATGTCGAGCCTAAGGTGACTTTGCCGCTCTTGCCGCCGCCCTTTTCGCAGCGGCGGTACCGCTCTGCCGTCCCGTCCAGGGACAGGAATTTGACCGCGGGAAACTCATCGATAAGATCGCCTGCCGGGAAGCGCCCGAACAAACCTACGCCCTCTATCTGCCGTCGGCTTTCGATCCGGACAAGAAATGGCCCGTCCTCTTCCTCTTCGATCCGGGCGCTCGAGGGGCGACCGCCGTAGAAGTTTTCCGCGAGGGGGCCGAAACCTACGGATGGATCCTCGCCGGTTCTCACGGTTCACGGAACGGCCCCCTGCAGGACAGCGCGCAGGCGGCGCTGGCCGTGTGGGCCGACGTCTCGACGAGACTCCCCATCGACGAACGCCGCGTCTACGCGACGGGCTTCTCGGGCGGCGCCCGCGTGGCCTCCTTCTTCCCCCGCGTCATCGGCCGCCCTATCGCCGGGGTCATCGGTTGCGGGGCCGGCCTTGCCTCGGGCCTCGAACCGGCCGGTCTTAAGGCTGCTGCTTACTTCGGCCTGGCGGGTCTTGCGGATTTCAATTACGGCGAGATGAAGGTCCTCGACCTGGCCTTCGATCCATCCGGCGTACCGCATCGGTTCCTTTACTTCGAGGGCACCCATGACTGGCCTCCTTCCGGGTACGCGGCCCGGGCTGTCGGCTGGATGGAGGTCGCGGCGATCAAACAGGGGTTGCGGCCGCCGGACCCGACTCTGGCCGCGGCCCTGGTGCGGAAAGAGCTCGGGGAAGCCGACACTCTCGAGGCGGAGGGTCGCTTCTACCGGGCCGCCGACAGGCTCGAGGCCGCCGGCCGTATGGCGGAAACGTTGGATCTGGATGTCCCGGAACTCGCGGGCCTGGCCGGCCGAATCCAGGAGATCAAGGCCGGCAGGGAATACAGGCGATTCCTCGACGCCGAAAAGAAAAGGGACAGGAGGACGATCGAATTCCGGGAGGCGTTCGGCCGCGCCTTCGGCTCGATCGAGGACCCGGACACCGGCGGCGGTCTCGCCGTGCCGAAGGTCCTGCGGGAGACGGGGATAGCGTTCCTCAGGAAGGAAGCGAAAAGCGGGTCTACGATCGAGGACCGGAGCCTGGCCTCGAGGCTGCTCTTCGAATTCAGCTTCGCGGCCCAGGCCCGGGCCGCGGGGCTCTACGGTAAGCGTGACCTCGGCCGGGCGGGCGCATACCTGGACCTCGCGATCGCCGCTTGCGAAGAGGGGCTTCCCCGGGAAAAGGGGCTCTATTTCGATAGGGCTTGCGTGGCGGCGCTTTCAGGAGAAAGCAAGGCGGCCTTGAAGTTCCTTTCCCTGGCCGTCGACAAGGGGATCGCAGACCCCGAACTTCTCGAAAGCGACAAGGACCTCGATCCCATCAGGAACACCGATGCGTTCCGCGAGATCCTGGAGCGCGTCAGGAAAGCCCGCGGCATCAAGTCGATCGTGAACATTCCGGCGGATCCCGGAGTATACTCGTTAAGGTTCCGGCCGGCCGTGTTCCGGCGGGCCCCGGGATTTCCGGGTCGGATCCCGGCCCGGGAGGAGATGCGATGAAAAAGCCTGTCGTGATCCCGACAATCCTTGCCGCGTGGACCATTGTCTTCATGCTGACGGCCTGCGGAAGCAGAGGAACGCCCGCTGCGGTCGACGCCTATCCGGTCAAGATCGAGACCGCCGACGGGGTCAGGACCGTCGTCAATCCCGCCTTCCCGAAGGAAGGGGTCGTCCGTTACACGCTTCTTGACGATCTGACCCTGGGCGGGGAGGAGGGGGAGGGCGAGATCGTCCTCAACCGGCCCATCGACCTGAGAGTGGACGCCCTGGGCAATATCTTCGTCCTGGACTGGGGCGACGTCCAATTCAAGGTCTTTGCGCCGGACGGGCGCCTGCTCCGGGCCTTCGGCAAGGAGGGCCAGGGCCCCGGCGAATTCGCCGTCCCCGCCTATTTCGACCTGGCCGCCGATGGCCGGATCTTCCTCCTTTCATCACGGCAGCACCAGATGGTCCTCCTCGACGGCGAGGGGAAATACCTCTCGAGCTTCCGGCTGGACGGCTTCTGCGATCGGATAGCGGTCGACCGGCAGAACCGGATCTATTACAGCCAGATGCTGACGCCGGAGGAGGGGGGCGGCGAAGAGTTCAAACTCGTCCAGAACCGGATGGCGCTTTTCAAGGCGGACGAGTCCGGACGGGAAAAGAAGCGTTTGGGCGAGTATCTCTACGGCACGATGATGAGGAAAATTCAAAAAGATACGGTCTGGAGCATGTCCTCACGCGAAGCCCCCACGACCTCCTGGATCGTCGGTCCCGACGACCGGGTTTATATCGGCTACAACGAGGAATACCGGCTCGACGTTTACGATGCGGACTGGAAGCTCCTCTTCCGGTTCGGCCGCGAGTTCACGCCCGTCCGCCACCCCGAATACAAGGCGGATGGTCCCCATCCGGAGTTCAACCCGGCCTTCTCCAACTGGCGGAAGTTCTTCGACGAGAAGGGCAACCTGTGGCTGGAGCAGTACCTGGAGAAAGGCGTCGAGGAACACGCCTTCGACGTCTTCTCGCCCGAGGGGATCTACCTGAAGCAGGTGCGCGTGCCCGAGTCGCTGTACCTCGTCCGGGGCGACCTGGCCTACAGCATCGTCCGCCAGGAGGACGAATTCCTGGTCGTCAAGCGGTTCAGATTGGTACTGGAGGGCGCTGCCGGGAATTAACGGAGGATGAGGAGCCAACCCTGGCCGGGCTCGACGCGGATCGGATCGCCCGGTCTGAATTCCGCCGCGTCCTGGAACTTGTCGATGGCCGGGGCGCGAAGGACGGCCATCTTCGGGTCGAGGCCGAGCTTCTTCCAATCGACGGCCAGACGGACGTCGACCGGCTCTTTCGCCCATGAGGCCAGGGCGATCATTGTTCCGCCCTTGCCGCTCCGGATGTAGCTGGTTGCGAGAACATCCCGGTTACCCGTCTTGACGGGGTTCGCGTCGACCCACCAGCCGACCATCTCGCTCTCCGCGATCCCGAACTCGTCCCAGACCTTCCATAGCGGCCGCGGGTCTCCCGCCCACGGGCAGCCGCGCCGTCATGCCGAAGACCATGCCCCGCCACGGGTTGCCGCCGTCCTGGAGCATCTCGCCCATGAGGCCGAAGGGGATGCCCGAGATCTCGACGAGCCAGTAATCCGGGCCGCTGCCGTTGTAGTCGAAGTACTCGCCGAACCAGAGCCGGTCGAGGAAGGGGAAGTGCTCGAGGTAGAGGTTGGCGCTCGAGGCGAAGCCGTCCCTGACGTTGTACTGGTTCGCGCTGTGGAGGTCGATGAGCGCCCCGGGCCGGTTCCGGTCGAGGACCTTGCGGACGCGCTTCATGGTCGTCCGGTCGAAGGCGACGTCGTCGAGGTAGAGCCCGTCGATCCCGACGTTCCGGGCGACCCAGTCGAGCCCTTCGATGTAGTAATTGTGCCAGCGCGACATGCCGCTGTTGATGACCGCGGCGTCCTTGAGCTCGGGCACGAACCAGGCCGCGATGTAGTCGCCCCCGAGGTGCTCCTGGAGCCACGAATAGCCGCCGCCCGGCCCCGGCGAGAAGATCTCGTGGCCCAGGCTGCGGAGGGCGAAGAGCTCGGGAGCGCGGTTGGAAAGCTCCCGCACCGTGTCGTAGATCTTGACCTTGAAGCCGCGGCGGTGGGCGTCGTCGACGTAGGCCTTCATCTCCGGCACGCGCAGGAAGGGGTAGTTGATGTAGGGATTGACGGCGTTGGCGTGGTGGACGTTGACGACGTTGGCGCCCGCCGCCTCGACCTTTTCGAGCGGCTCGAAGGCGTGGAAGTAGCGCTCGCGGAAGTGGGCGGCCGGCGCGATCGGTTTGAACGGCGTGAGGAGCAGGGTGAAGTCGAAGTGGAGCGTCTCGCCGGTCCGCAGATTGCGCGGGCCGGACGAGGCGGTCATGACGACCGCGGGCGCCTTCGCGCCGCCCCTGCCCGCGGCGGGGGCCGCCGGCCCCACGGTCACGCGGCCCCGTCCCTCGTTCCACCACGACGGCGGCAGGGCGAGGGGCTTGGACAGGTAGAAATTCGTATTGAGCGGCCGGGAGTAGTTCTCGGCGCGCAGGCCGACCTGCATCCCGGCGTTGACGGCGCCGAGCCAGAGCGCGTCCTGGTTCTTCTTTTGGTCCCAGGCCCACTCGAAGGTCCCGGGCCGCGCCCCGCCCTTGAAGCCGAGGCCCATCATGTAGCGGGCGCTGTCTTCGCTGTAGGGGACCTCGAGGCGGATATCCGCCACGGCGACGTCGCGTCGGGCCGTGACCGCGACGCGGTAATCGACGAAACCGTCGAACTCCATGCGGGCCTCGAGCCGCATCAGCAGGTCGCCGCTGCAGTTGTCGGCCTCCCAGACCACGGTCCCGGGTCCCCGCTGCGAGAGCCGCGGTCCGGTCAGGCTGGGCGTCCAGGCGAGCTCGCCGCCTTCGGCGTCGACCGCGCGGAGCGCGACGGGCGCGGCCAGCACGTCGGCGGCCTCCCTACGGATGCGGGTCATCTCAGGCGCGAAATAACTCCGGATGCGGGCCGGGAAACCGTCGCGGCCGATGGCCAGCGACCGGCCGAGGCAGCTCACCGTGAACTTCTCGACCGTGAGCGGCGTGTAGGGCGGCACGATGCCGTCATCCTGGGCCAGCCGCGAATCGAGCCAACGCAGCCGGGTCATCCGGTGGGGATCGGAATCGCCGCGGTCCTCGAGCACCTCGCCGGTGACCTCGAGCTCGATCCCGACGATCGTCTCCGGCAGGCCGGCGGGCGCTACGGTCGCGGTCCCTTTGTAGACGCCGGGGGGGGCGCCGACAGGAACGGGAACGCCGCACCAAAGGGCCTGGACCCGGCCCAGCCCGACGGGAACGGTCTTGACGAGGGGCGAGCCGTCCCAATCGACGCCGCCCTCGTTGATGCAGGACATGTCCTTGGCGGGGATGGTCGTCACCGGCGCTCCGTCGCCGTTCCCGGTCGCGTCCCCGGACCGGACGAGGTCCGTGAACCTGAGGTCGAGATCGGTGACGGCTTGGCGGGCGGCCCAGAGGCCGATCTGGTAGGTGAAGTATTCGCCGCGGGCGGCCCGGCCGTGCAAGGTCCCCCGCGGGCCCGTCGCGGCCCAGCGCTCCGGAATGTCGTCCGTCATGCGGATCGAGAGCGAACGGTCTTCGGGGAAGAGGAGGTAAGACGCGCCGGGATGGGCGTCGAGCAGGGCCTCGCGCTCAGCCGAGGTCGCGATCCTCTCCATCGGCGTGAAGGCGCTGAAGGCATCGGCCGACTGGAAGGCGACGACTTTGGCTTCGAGGAGGCCTTGCGTAGCCCTGGCGGCCGTGGCGAAGTCGCTCGAATACCAGCCGGCCGCTCGGGCGGCCAGACCGGGATCCGCAGACCACGCGGGCAAATCGTACTTGACGCTGGGGTAATTCTTGCGTCCCTCGGACTTGTAAGGCAACCAATAGAAATAATAGTCTCCCGGGATGGTCGGCGGCTCGAACAGGAATTCAGCTCGCTCCCGGTCGATGCTCACCGGCATGATTTTTAGGACGCGTTCGCCGGTCGCGGCGTCGATGACGACGACGTTCTTCTTTTCCGGCTCGAGGTCGCGCCGGCGCCAGTCGATCCTGACGCGCGCCGCCGGTGGGAGGGCCGGTCCGATCGCCTTCGCGAGCTTCCGGGAGGCCTTGCCGGGCTTTGCGGGAACGGGCGCAGCCGGCGCCTCGACCCTCACGACAACCCTATGATTTCCCAGTCCCGACTCAGGATCCCAGCTCCCGACGCCGTATGCCACGATGTCCTCACGGCCCTCGCTCGACGGGACGGGTCCGGCTGCGATCAGTAGCAGGAGAAGAGCACAGAGGATCCCGGCGGCCGGCCGGAAGGCTTCGGATAAACCGCGATCTCGCTTCATCTTCCCCTCCTGGGAATAGGGGCACAGGTATCATGTCCCCGATTTCAAGAGGGGACGATACCGGGGCCCAGGGAGGAAGTCAAGCCGCGGTAATTAAGAAATATCTTGACATGGCCTACTACTATGTATTACATTGTATTAGGTAATAAAATGGACAATAAAATCACCCAGTTGAGAAAAGGGATTTTGGAGCTGGCCGTCCTGGCCGCTCTCTCCCGGAGGCGCCATTACGGGTACTCCCTGGTCAGGTCCATCTCCGGTGCGGGCGACATCGACCTCACGGAAGGGACGATCTATCCCATTCTGGGGCGCCTGGCCAAAGAGGGCCTCGTCCACTCCGAATGGGTCGAATCGAGCCAGGGCCCGCCCCGCAAGTACTACACGCTCACCGCCAAGGGCGAGGAGGCCTTCCGCGTCCTCGACGAGGAGTTCCGGAAGCTCGCTTCGATCGTGGCCCATGTCGGGACCGCGCCGGCGCTTTCCGACCCGGCCGAGGACCTCAACGTCATCGAAATCGCCAAGGAGACTGACAATGGCTAACGGATTCAGCGGACCGGTCGCCCAGATCGTCGACAACTACCTCGAGCGGCTGAAGAAAGGCCTCAAAGGCATCCCCGCCAAGGACCAGGACGAGTTGGTCCGGGAGATCAACTCCCACATCTACGAATCCTTCCGCGAGGATCCCACTCCCGACGAAGTCGCCCGGATCCTCAAGGTCCTCGACAAGCTCGGCGAGCCGGCCGCGGTCATCTCGGCCCGCATGCCCGAGGCCATGGTGACGCTCGGCAAGAAGAGGAAGCTGCCGTTCCTGATCCTGGCCGGGGTCCTCATCGCCTTCTTCGGCGTTCCTCTCGGCCTCGGCGGCCTCGGCGCGGCCATCGGCCTGATCATCGGCGTCCTGGCCCTG
Source organism: uncultured bacterium (assembly GCA_963743755.1). Lineage (GTDB taxonomy): Bacteria > Acidobacteriota > Aminicenantia > Aminicenantales > Saccharicenantaceae > RBG-16-66-30. The sequence continues at coordinate 119,556 of CAVUQU010000004.1, read as the reverse complement.
GTCATGTCCTTTTACGTCGTGGCCTTCAGCCTGATCCTGGCCGGCTGGCTGAGCGCCGTCGTCCTGATAGTCCGCCTCTTCAGCCCGGCCTTTCTCGACCCCTGGATGGACATCTACCCGCTCGTCGCCGATCCGACCCTGAATACGGCCATCTACGTCGTCGGGGCGCTCCTTCTCGCCGCAGTGGGCTTCGGAATGCTCTGGCTGGGCTCGCGGCTGATGCGGGGCGTCCGGTTCGTCTTCCGGTTTCTCATCGGCAAGATCAAGAACTGGCGGAAGAAGGCGCCTGTGGCGGCCGCCGTTCAGCCGTAGTTGCGGTCAAGCCGGGCGCCGGCGAGATAAAAAAAAGGGGACACAATACCTGTTCACCCGTTTTAAATTGGTGAACAGGTACTGTGTCCCCGACCATCACAGGGGATTGTGTCCCCGACTTAAATCACTTCTATTTGATCTCGGTGAAGAGCGACGGGGCCTCGCGCTTGCTCTTCCAGATGGCCCAGACGGTCGCGGCGAGCAGGACGGCCACGACGATGGCCAGCGCCGGCGTCATCTTGTTGTACTTGACGATGATGGGCGCCGCGAGCAGGCTGACCAGGTTCGTCACCTTGATCATCGGGTTGAGGGCCGGGCCGGCCGTGTCCTTGAGCGGATCGCCGACCGTGTCGCCGACGACGCCGGCCTTGTGGCGCTCGGAGCCCTTGCCGGTGTTCGCGATCGATGTCCTTGCGGCTCGTCCTCGATGCACTTCTTGGCGTTGTCCCAGGCGCCGCCGGCGTTGGACATGAAGACCGCCAGCAGCTGGCCGGAGAGGATGATCGCCGGCCAGGAAGCCGCCCAGCGCCTCGACCTGGAGGACCAGGCCGACGACGATCGGCATGAAGACCGAGATCAGGGCCAGCGGCGACGAGCTCCTTCTGGGCCGCGGCGGTCGAGATGCCGACGACCTGGGCATAGTCCGGCTTGACCTTGCCTTCCATGATCGCCCGGGATGCTGGAACTGGCGGCGGACTTCCTCGACGATGAGGCCGGCCGCCCGGGTGACGGCCTTGATGCGAGAGCGAGCTGAAGAGCCACGGCAGGGCGCCGCCGATCAGCAGGCCGACGAAGACCTTGGGCTCGGACAGCCGGATGCGAGGTCATGACGTTCTGGCATGCCGAGCTGGATCTGGACCCGGCCGACGTCGGTGATGAACGAGGCGAAGAGGGCACGGCGGCGATGACCGCCGAACCGATGGCCACACCCTTGGTGATGGCCTTGGTGGTGTTGCCCACGGCGTCCAGGTCGGCCATGATCTGGCGGGCCTTGGCGTCTCTTCGTCGCATGCCGTGCCAGGCCATCTCGCCGATGCCGTTGGCGTTGTCGGAGATGGGGCCGAAGGAGTCCATGGCCACGTTGTTGCCGGTATGGCGTCAGCATGCCGATGCCGATCATGGCCACGCCGTAGAGGACGTAGACGTGCTCCCGGCCGTGCTGTAGAGCGACCAGGGCGACGATGAAGCTGATGGCAGATGATGACGACGCGCCCAGACGCTCGACTCCATGCCCACGGCCAGGCCGGACAGGATGGTCGTCGCCGGGCCGCCGTCTTGGTCGACTTGACGATCTCCTTGACCGGCGCCTTCCGCGTCGACGGTGAAGTAGGAGGTCAGGGGGTTGAAGGCCACGGCCAGGCCGACGCCGACCGAGGTCAGCATGGCCAGCCGCCAGTCGTGCGGCGTAGATAGACGGCCACGACGAAGGACCAGAACGACGGTGTGACGCTCGAGACCTCGTAGGAGCCGGAACATGGCCTCCTCGGCGTCCTTGGCCCGCAGGAACTTGATCGGGAAGCGCTCCCAGATCGGCACGGTGAAGGTGCCGAGGATCGAGGAGATGACGCCGATGGCCGCGGACGATCAGGGGATAGACGATCCACTTCAGGTCGTGGGTCGGGTCGATGGCCATCAGGGCCAGACCCAGGATCAACGCCGGAGACGATGGTCACTTCGTAGCGATTCGAAGATGTCGGCGGCCATACCGGCGCAGTCGCCGACGTTGTCGCCGACCAGGTCGGCGATCGACGGCCGCGTTGCGGGGGTCGTCCTCGGGGATGTCCTTCTCGACCTTGCCGACCAGGTCGGCGCCGACGTCGGCCGCCTTGGTGTAGATGCCGCCGCCGACCCGCATGAAGAGCGCCAGCAGCGTGCCGCCGAAGCCGAAGCCGAGCAGGGCGTCCGGGGCGGCCATGCCGAAGATGATGAAGATCATCGTGCCGCCGAACAGGCCCAGGCCGTCGGTCAGCATGCCGGTGATCGTGCCGGCGTAGTAGGCGATCGACAGGGCCTCGTTGAAGCCGCGCCGGGCCGCCGAGGCCGCCACGCGACGTTGGCCTGGACGGCCATGCGCATGCCGATCTGGCCGACGATGAGCGAGAAGCCGGCGCCCATGATGAAGGCGATCGTCCGGCCGATGGCGACGATGATCTGCGCGTTCTTCTGGCCGAATTCGGCCACGCGCCTCGCGGCTGGGCGGCACGACGTAGACGCTCAGGAACAGGGCCACCGTCAGGAACGCCGATGAGGGGCAGGATCTTGCGGAGCTGCGGCTCGAGGTAGCTGTCGGCGCCGATGCGGATGGCGTTCCAGACCTCCTGCATCTTGGCCGTGCCCTTGTCCTTCTTGAGCACGACCTTGCGCAGCATCCAGGCGTACCAGAGGCTGATGAAGGCCGTCAGCATGACGCCCATGATGGCGATCTGTTCGAACGAGTTCAGCCCGTGACGGGCCAGACCCAGAATGTTCATGCGTGTCTCCTTATCAATGGAAAAACGGCCGGCGGGAGCGCGGCTGGCCCCCCCGGCGCCTCGGGAAGCGCCTATTCTACACATCTCGCGGCCAAAAATCAACCCCGTTCCTGTGCTATAATGCCCCCTCTTGTCCCCGGAGAGGGGACCGTGCCCATGAGCGAATTCGAATTCCTTTTCAAGCCTTTCGCCGAGATGACCCAGCCGACTACGCCGAGGTCGGCTTCCGCTCCGGCCTCGAGATCCACCAGCAGCTCCTGACCGCAAAGAAGCTCTTCTGCCGCTGCCCGGCCGGCCGCTACAGCGACCGAGTACGACGCCGAGATCCTCCGCCACATGCGGCCGACCCTGTCCGAGCTCGGCGAGTACGACGGCACCGCCCTGATGGAGTTCAAGACCCGCAAGGAGATCATCTACCGGATCAACCGCGAGACGGTCTGCACCTACGAGATGGACGACACGCCCGCCGTTCGATGATCGACGAGCGAGGCCCTCGACATCGCCCTCGGCGATCGCCCTGCTCTACGGCTGCAACATCGTCGACGAGATCCACATCGCCCGCAAGCAGTACCTCGACGGCAGCATCCCGACCGGCTTCCAGCGCACGACCATCGTCGGCGTCGACGGCTGCGATCCCCTACAAGGACCGCCGCATCCGGATCGTCCAGCTCGGTCTCGAGGAGGACGCCTGCCGCGAGGTCAGCGACGTCGGCCACCGCCGGACCTACCTCACCGACCGCCTGGGCATGCCGCTCATCGAGACCGTCACCGGTCCCGACATGCGCACGCCCGCAGGAGGTCGCCGAGGTCGGCCCAGATCCTGCGCCGCCTGGTCCGCAGCACCGGCCAGGTGCGCACCGGCATCGGCGCCGCCCGCGAGGACGTCAACGTCAGCGTCACGCGGCGGCACGCGCGATCGAGATCAAGGGCGTGCCCCGCATCCCGCGCATCCCGCTCCTGACCTACAACGAGGCCATGCGCCAGTGGAACCTGCTCCGCCTCCGCGAGCGAGCTCCGCCGCCGCGGCGATCACCCCGGAGACCTTCCGCGTCCGGCGCCGAGGACGTCACCCGGATCCTCCGCAACACGCGCTACCAGCCCGATCCGCGAGGCCCTCGACGCGGGGCACGTGCGCCGCGGCCGTCGTCCTGCGCGGCTTCCGCGACCTCCTCGACTGGCCGACGCAGACGGACACCTACTTCTCGCAGCGAGATCTCCGACCGCGTCCGCGTCATCGCCTGCCTGACCGACGCTCCCCAACATCGTCCACTCCGACAGCCCGGCCGAGACGCTCTCGAGCGCCGAGTGGCAGGCGCTCCGCAAGGCCGCTCGGGCGACCGGCGGACGACACGGTCGTCGTCGTCTGGGGCGCCGCGCAGGACGTCAAGACCGGCGCGCAGGAGATCGTCATCCGGGCCCGCGAAGCGACCGTCGGCGTCCCTTCCGAGACGCGCCAGGCCCTGCGCGGACGGGACCAACGGCTTCGAGCGCATCCTGCCCGGCCCGGACCGGATGTATCCCGACACCGACCTGCCGCCGAAGCGGATCACGCGAGGAGCGGCTCGAGCGCATCCGGCCGCGCCTGCCCGTGCCCATCTGGGACGCGCGAGGCCTGGTACCGCGAGCTCGGCGTCCCGGCGGATCGTCGTCGAGCCGCTGGCCGTCTCGCGGCTGCGCCGGCTCTTCGAGCGTCCTGGTCAAGGACGTGGGAGATCGACGCCCGTCGCGGCGGCCGTGGCCCTCGTCCAGTACCGCAAGCGCTTGAAAAAGAAGGGCCTGGACGCCGAGCCGGCTCGGCGACGAGACGCTACGCAGCGATCTTCGCGCCTGTCCGGCGACCGGCGGATCTCCCGCGAGGGCGTCTTCGCCCTGATGCGAGCAGGCGGCTCGCGGCGAGGCCGCTGCCGGACGTCCGGCGACTGATCCGCGCCGGCGACCGACGAAGAGCTCGACGCCGCGGTCGCCGCGGCGTGCCGCCGCGCTCGAGGGCATGAAGCTCCATCAACCCGGACGCGCAAGGCACCACGTGCTGATGGGCCTGGTCATGGACGGCACTGCGGGGCCGCGTCGACGGCGCCGCCGTCGCCGAGCGCAGTCGCGGGCCGCCGCTCGAGGAGAGCATGCGTGATGGCCGACGACGATCCTACAAGGGCTACCGGGGCGAAGCGCTGGCCACGCTGCAAGAACTTCGGCGCCATGGTCTGGAGCGACGTCGAGGTCAAGACCGCCGCGCGGCACACTTCACCGGGCATCATCCTGCCGCGCTCCGAGACGGCCGACCCCGACCACATCGTCCTCAAGCTCCGCTCGCGGCTACAACATCGGCATCGCGCGCCGCGTCGATCGAGGCCGATCACGATCACGGGCCGCAAGGAAGCCCACTACAAGATCCCGGAGAAGGAGTTCCCCTTCGACCCGGCGAAGCCGCACGGTCAAGCTGCTCGGCACGGGCGGCACCATCGCCAGCCGCCTCGACTACCGGACCGGCGCCGTCATCCCGGCCTTCTCGCCCGGGCGAGCTCTACGGCTCCGTGCCCGAGCTGGCCGACATCTGCAACCTCGAGACCGAGAAGCTCTTCGGCGTCTTCAGCGAGAACATGGGGCCGGAGCAGTAGATCGGCACGGCCGAGGCCATCGGCCGCGAGATCGAGAAGGGCGTCCAGGGCATCGTCATCGGCCACGGCACCGACACCATGCACCACACGGCGGCCATCCTGTCCTTCATGGTCCAGGACTCGCCGGTGCCCATCGTCATGGTCGGCTCCCAGCGCTCCTCGCGACCGGCCCTCCTCCGACGCCGCCCTCAACCTCATGCACAGCGTCAAGACCGCGGCCGAGAGCGACATCGCCGAGGTCATGGTCTGCATGTTCGGCCCGACCTCCGACACAGTACGGCCTGCTCCACCGCGGCACGCGCGTGCGCAAGATGCACTCGAGCTACCGCTCCACCTTCCGCACGATCGGCGACATCCCGCATCGCCATGGTCAGCCGCGAGAAGATCACGCCGCTGCGCCAGGACTACAAGCGCCGCCGGACCGACCGGAACGTCACGATCAACACCGTCCTTCGACGAGCGGGTGTCGCATCGTCTACTACTACCCGAACATGAAGCCCGACATCATCGACTCGCTCGATCGACAACGGCTACCGGGGCATCGTCATCGCCGGCACCGGGCCTCGGCCACGTCAACAAGCCGCTCTACCCGGCGCTCAAGCGGGCCCGGGACAAGGGCATCGCCGTCTACATGACCGTGCAGACGCTCTGGGGCTACGTGCAGATGTACGTCTACGACACCGGCCGCGACATGATGGAGCTGGGCGTCGTCCCGGCGGCGAACATGCTGCCCGAGGTCGCCTACGTGAAGCTCGGCTGGGCCCTGGGCCAGACCGCGCGATCTCGACGAGGTGCGGCGGATCATGCTGACGCCGATCGCCGGCGAGATCACCGAGCGCGAGCCGTCACAACGGCTACCTCATCTTCCAGGGCGGCATCCCCGAGGTCGAGGAGTTCATCTCGACCATCAAGAAATAGGGACTGTCCCCGCCGGGGGACCGCCCCGACCTCCCTTAGAACTCGAAGCGCAGGCCGAGCCGGAAGATCCTCGGATTGAGGATCTCGCTGTAGCGGCGGCTCTGGGGGTTGGCCACGAACTCCTCCGTGTCGACGTAGTAGGTCCCGAGGTAGGCGTCGTAGGCCCGGTTGACGATGTCCGAGTTGAGCACGTTGAAGACGTCGGCCATGAGGTAGACCCGCCCGGCGCCGAGCTTGACGCTCTTCTCGAGCCGGAAGGTCAGGTTGTGGAAGACGGGCAGGCTGTCCTTGGACAGAGGCTGGAGATAGACCACGCTGGACCTGTAGAGCCCCGGCCAGGACTCGCTGTCGGCGTAGGCGAGGCCGACATAGTTCGGGATCTTCCAGCCCTCCCGGGCCGTCAGGGTGGCCGAAACGTTGAAGCCCCAGGGCAGCTGGTACAGGCCGCTGAGCTTGGCCATCCAGCGGGAGTACATCAGGACCGAGGCCTTGCCGTCGTAACTGGCGCCCCAGTTGCCGTAGGCCTTGCCGTCGAGGGCCCACTGGTTGGTCGGATCGACCGCCGTGTCCTTCCAGTAGTAGCGCTGGTCCTGGAGGGTGACGGAGGCGTTCATGAACCAGCGCCGGGCCAGCCTCTTGTTCAGGGAGAGCTCGAGGCCGAGGTAGGTCCGGAACGCGTTGGTCTTGTCGACCATCCGGTAGGGCGTCTCGCCGGGGAACGTCGCGATCGGCAGGTACCAGGTCCGGCCTCCGGCGTCCAGGAGGTCGTAGGTCACGGCGTCGTCGCCTTCGCCGACCGTGATCGTGTCGGGGACCGTCCCGGCCGCCGCGTACCAGTCTGACGTGCCGTCGACCACCAGGTCGGGAGTCGAGGGGAAGACGTCGGCCGGGTAGTAGAGCTTGGCCCAGTCGAAGTTGTCGGAGCGGCGGAAGGTGGCGATCGCGGACGCGGTCAGGTCGGGCGTGACCTCGCGCTCGAGGCCGAGCGTGATCTCCCGGGTCCGGGGCGAGGACTTGACGTTCTTCGCCGCGGGATCGACGTCGCTGCGGTAGAAGGTCGTAATGTTGTCGTAGTCGACGGCGTCGTTGTTCGCCCAGTCGTAGTCCCAATAGTTGCCGCCGAGGTAGGCGTCGCTCTCGAAGCCCCCGGCGAGGGCGGCGATCGCCGCTTCGGTGAGGGCCCCGTCCTCGTCGAAGAGGGCGTAGAGCTGGTTGGGCGTCTCGCCGTGGACGGCGGAATATTTCCAGTACATTTCGCCGAACTCGGCCTTGTTGTCGGCGTCCGCGTCCTTCCACCAGAATCCGAAGCCGCCGTCGAGGCCGAGCGGCGCCGTGGTGCCGTAGCCGTTGGGCATGATGTCGCCGTACTGGGCCAGGGTCAGCTTCAGCACGGTCCGGCCGTTGCCCTTGACGTCCCAGCTCAATCCGATCCGCGGTGACCACGTGCTCCACTCGTATCTCGATTTGAAGGCGGAGACGTCGATCGACGGGAAATAGGTGGCCAGGGCGCTCATCGCGTCGGTGTCGACGATGTCGGTCCAGGCCGTCGCCCCGGTCAGCGTCTTCAGGCTCGCCGCCCCCCGGGACGGCCGCTGGAGGTCGTAGCGCAGGCCCAGGTTCACGGTGACGCGGCCCTTGGTGACCGTGTCCTGGAGATACCCGGAGGTCTGCTGGCCCAGGAGGACCTCGGCGTTCGAGCGGCCGATCTCGAAGTGCTGATAGTCGGAAGGCGGGACGACCAGGCCTTCGCCCAGGTCGATCAGGGGATCGACGAAGTTCCGGGTGATGAGGAAGTTGTGGATGTAACCCGACTGGGAGGAGGACCCCTTGTCCGTGAACTCGAGGCCGGCCTTGAACTCGTGGGCCATCCCGAACAGGGAGTCCTTGTAAAGGCTGCCCAGGACCTGGAAGCTCTTCTTCCTCCGGTCGACGGAGCTCGAGTCCCAAGACCGCGAGAAGGCCGGCGAGAAGGGGACGTAGGTCGCCTCCGCGACGTCCCAGACGACCGGGCTCAGCAGGTTTTCGTCGACCATGGGGACCGTGAGGGCCCCGGTGCGGCTGCGGGTGTACTTCAGGGACAGGACGAGGTTGTCCCCGAATCTCTGCGTGTCCTGGATCTTGAAGACCGGGTTGCCCATCTTGTGGCGGCCGTAGGCGTGGTCGCCTTCCGGCTTGAACACCTCGGCGTTGTCCCCGTAGCGCTCCCTGGCGCTGGCCATGAAATACGCCTCGAACTGGTTCCCGGCGAAGGGCCGGGCGTCGAGCTTGAAGTTGAAGTTGCTGAAGAGCGTCCGGTCGGCGGCGTTGTAGATCGTGTTGCTGTACACGTCCTGGCTGCCGTAGGCCCCCCACAGCCAGATCCTGTTCTTGACGATGGGGCCCCCGAGGCTCACGCCGTAGTCCCGGACGTGTTCGATCCGGTTGGTCCCAATGACGCCCGCGTCCTGGAGGGTGTTGATCAGGTTGGAGCTCTGGAAGGCCTCGTCCGTCAGGTAGAACCGGGCCGTCGCGCCGACCTTGTTGCCGCTCCGGCGGCCGATCATGTTCACGGAAACGCCGCCCGTCTGCTGGGTGACGTCGGCGGCGCCGCCCGTGGTGACGGCGATCGTGTCGATCGCGTCGAAGTCGAAGTTCACGGCCGACTTCCCGACCGCCACGGGATCGGTGACGTCGATGCCGTCGATCTGCCAGATGTTGTTCGCTCCGTTCGAAGCGTCGCCCTTGGCGACGACGGCGGGCTGCCGGCCGGATTCGTTGCCGCCGACGTTCTCGCGGTCGAGGAGGACGGAGGGGACGAGCGCCACGATGGCCCAGGGGTCGCGCGTCGTGGGCAGCGTCTGGAGCTCCGGCCAGCCGAACTGGGCCCCGGCGGTCATCTTCTTCCGGTCGACGGCCGGCAGGGACCCGGCCGCGACGGCCTGTTCCTCGGGCTTGCCGGGCTCGAGGACGAGGTCGACGGTCGCGCTCCCGCCGACGGCGACGAAGACGCCGGAACGGACGGCCGTCTTGTAGTCGGCCAGGTCGGTCATGACGCTGTAGTCCGGTCCGGGGAAGACGGAGGGGAAGCGGTAGATGCCCGCGGGCCCCGTGGTCGTCTTCTGGTCCGCGAGCGGCGGCCGGGAGAGGATGACCTTGACCCCGGCGAGGGGCTTGCCTTCCTTGGTGACGATCCGGCCCTGGATGTTCCCCGTCCCCGGCTGTGCCGCAAGGGACAGCGCGAGGATCAGGATGGCCGGGATTATCGCGGCTTTCTTCAATGGAGCCTCCTCAGTCTTTCCGGGACAACGATCATTCAACTCATCCGCCGTCGGTTTTGTTCCAGGCAATTATAGCAAAAAGCGGCCTATTTCGCCTTGAGGAACTGGAGCGTCCGCGGTTCCCGCTCCATGTGGTAGACGATCATGGCCTGAAGCGCCTTCCTGATGCCGGCGATCCGGTCGGCCGGGAACGGGGGAGCGCAGACCCCGGGCGGCGGATTTTTCCGCGTCCAGCGGAGGAAGGCGGCCGTTTCGGCCGGGACCTCCTCTTTCCTGAAAGGCGCGCAGTCCGGGCAGTAGGCGCCGTCCTTCCTGGGCGCGAGCCAGGCCGCGGCCAGGGACTTGCCGCACTTCCTGCAGCCGGCGAGGTCGGGGAGGAGCCCGTTGGCGTGGAGGAACCAGGCTTCGAAATAGGCGGCCGAGAATTCCCGTTCGCCGCCGTCCTTCAGGCAGCGGAGAACGGACAGGAGGAGCCGGTAGAGGACCTCCTCCCTGGCCCGGACGGGCGCGAACTCCTCGATGAGCTCGCCGAAATAGGTCAGCAGGAAAGCCGTCCGGGGTTCCGTCTGCATCTCGAAGAACGACTCGAGCAGATCGCACCCGGAGACCGTGACGAGGTCGCGCCGCTCCTTTTCGTAATAGAAGACGCGGACGACCGACATGGGCTCGAGGCTGCTGCCGAAGCGGTTGCCGAACTTGTAGGCGCCCTTGGCGACGCCGCGGAGGACGCCGCGGTCCCGGCAGAAGAAGACGGCGATCTTGTCCTGGTCGCCGACCTTGGTCGTCCGCAGAACGATGGCTTCGGCCTGGTCGGTGGGCATGGGGTCAGGCGCTCGAGGACATGGCGCGCGACGTCAGCCGGCCGCGGGACCGGGCGCCTGGCCCTCGAGGAAATCCTTGATGTTCCCGGGCGTGATCTTGACGTCGTTCAGGATCTGTCCGGAACGGCCGAGCGGCTTGGCCGGCTTTCCGTTGAGGGAAAAGGTGAAGCCGCCGGCGTTGCCGGTGGTGATGACGAGGATCCCGTCGGCCTGGGCCCGGGCGGTCGCGCCGGGAGGGAAGACACCGTCGATCTGGAGGGTGCCGTCGGCGGTGACGCTGATCCTGGTCTCGGTCAGGAACGCGATCTCGATCGTGATCCCTTTCCGGACCTCCTCGACGGCGGGGGCCGGCGCGGGTATCTCTGCAGGCTCCGTCGCGGCCGGCGGCCCGGGCTCCGGCTGGGCCGGGGCCTGGGCTCCGGGTTTCTGGCCCGAGGCGGCCGGGAGGGCGGATCCCGTGACTACGGTCGAAGGGACGGGCGCGGCGGTCTCGATCTTGTCCTCGGGCGGACGGGGTCGCCGGTTCGACCACAGCGCGACCAGCACGGCGACGGCGGCGACGACGGCGAGGCTGCGCCAGGCCCAGGTAAAGAGGCGCTTGCGCGCCGCGGCGGAGAGCCTGGGCTTGGGGGCCTCCTCGATGACGAGCTCCGGCTCGGGCGTTTCGACGGGGAGTGGAGGGGGCGCGGGCGCCTCGGACGGAAGGATGGGCTCAGGAGCGGGAGCCGGGAGGACGGGGGCCGTGGGAACGGCGGGAGCGACCGACGGCTTCAGGAACGAATGGCGCTTGGATTCGGACTCCCCGAAGACCCCGGCCGCCCGGTACCTGGCCAGGACCTCGTCCGGATCGAGCCCGATGGCCTGGGCGTAGGTGCGGATGATGCCCTTGATGAAGAATCCGCCCGGCATGATGTCGAAGCGGTCGTTCTCCAGGGCCTCGAGGTAGCGGGGGACGATCTTGGTCGTCGAGGCGATCTCCTCGAGGGAGATATTGCGTTTCTCGCGCTCTTCCTTGAGGGCCAGTCCCAGCTCTGTCATTTGGGCCGATTCTAGCACAAGGGGCCCGGTCTCCGCAAAAGTCAGACTTTGAGGAACTTCGAGACCGATGTGGCGCTGCCGACGAAGCCGGTCGCCGCCCCGCCGGCGAGCAGCAGCAGGGTCTGGGCGAGGTCGGGATAGCGGAACTTCAGCAGCTCCTGGAGGGAGCCGAGCGACGTGCCGATGTAGACCGGGAACAGGCTGATGACCACGAACAGCAGCCCGAGCGAGAGCAGGCTGCCCAGGAGCCCCAGGGTGATGCCCTCCAGCCAGAAGGGGATGCGGATGAACAGGTTCGTCCCGCCGACCATGCGGAGGATCTCGATCTCGTTCTTGCGGGCGAAGACGTTGAGCTTGACGACGTTGGAGATGATGAAGAAGGACGTCAGGATGAGGATGCCGCCGAGGAAACGCCCGATGGCCCCGGCCAGGCGGTTGAATCCCTGCATCTTCTCGACCCAGTCCTGGTTGAAGAGGACGTCGGCGACTCCCGGGCGCTTCTTCGCGCCCTCGACGAACGCGACCACCTCTTTCGAGGCCGAGGCCTTGGCGTTGACCCGCAGCTCGATCGAGGCCGGGAAGGGATTGGCCTTGAGGCCGGTGACGATGTCGGCGAGATCCGGGAAGCTCGTCTTGAACCTCTCCAGCGCCTCGTCCGGAGTGACGATGCGGACGCTCTCGACGAACGCGGGGGCCCCGATGGCCTGGCGGACGGCGTCCGCTTCCGCGGCCGTCAGGTCCTTGTCGAGGTAGAAAGCCACGACCATGTTGCTCGAGAGCTCCCGGGCCGTGGCCCGGAGGTTGTTGGTGAGCGACACGAAGATGCCGACCGTGAGGAAGGACAGGCAGATGATGGTCACGCTGAAGAGGTTCCGCGTCCGGAACTGCCAGAGGTTGTTCCCGGTGACGGTCAGGAAGAACTTCAGCTTCTCGATCACGCGTGCGCTTCCTTCCCGACGATCTTGCCCTTCTGCAGGAACAGGATGTTGTCGCCGAAGTGGCGGATGAGCTCGCGGTCGTGGCTGCCGATGATGACCGTGGCGCCCTGCTTGCTGATCTCCTTGAACAGCGTGATGATCTCGAAGGCCAGCTCGGGGTCGAGGTTGCCCGTCGGCTCGTCGGCCAGGATGATCTCGGGGTTGTTGACGACGGCCCGGGCGATGGCCACGCGCTGCTGCTCGCCGTAGGACAGCCGGCCGGGAAGATCCCACATCTTCTGATGAAGGTTGACTTTCTGGAGCGTGGCGAAGACGCGGCGGCGGATCTCCTTGCGCCCGACGCCCACGACCTGGAGCGGCACGGCGACGTTCTCGAAGACCGACCTGTGGAACATCAGGCGGAAGTCCTGGAAGACGATGCCCATCGAGCGCCGCAGGGTGTAGATGCGGTTATCGGGGACCTTGAGGATGTTGACGCCGTTGATCAGGATCTGGCCCTCGGTCGGCAGGGTCTCCCGGAAGATCGTCTTGAGCAGGGTCGATTTGCCCGAGCCGCTCGGCCCGGTGACGAAGTAGAAGTCGCCGTCGTTGATCTGGAGGGTGACGTCGGAGAGGGCCCAGTAAGGTTTCTGGTACTGCTTCCAGATGTGGAAAAGCTCGATCACTCTATTTCTTGATGAACAGGAACATGAACCAGCCGAAGGCCAGGGCGCCGACCGTCATGACGGTGAAGAGCAGCAGCCCGTAGCGGAGGCGGGACTTGTTGTCCGGACGCCGGATGAGGGCCAGCACGAGCGAGACGAAGAAGGCGTAGACGACCATCGACAGGAGATGGCTCTCGAGGATCATGACTTCTTCCCCGCTCCGATGTCGTAGGCGTCGATGGCGACGAGGAAATTGAGCAGACCGGCCCCGGCGATGTAGGCGGTGCCGAACTCGAAAGTGGCCCGCTCGAGCGCGCCGCCGCCCCAGTGGAAGTACCGGGCCAGGCCGTAGAAGAGGCCGTTGCCGACGTCGGCGAAGAAGGCCAGGATGGTCAGGGGGTTGTCGGTCTGGAAGGGGTAGACGCGGCCGCCCATGGCCAGGCCCAGGCCGGTCATGGCGAAGATCGAGACGAAGAAGAGGACCGCCCTCCCGTATTTCTTCTGGACGGCGTGGCCGAGGCCGGGGACCGCCCAGCCCAGGATCAGAGCGATGATTCCTTTGATCTTCATCAGGGGCATCTTAATGGAATCGCCCCGTCAAATCAAGGGGACGTGTCCCTTCGGCACATGTCCCCGCTCTTCCGGGGCGTGTTAAGATATTCGCATGCCCGAGCTTCCCGAAGTCGAAACGATCGCCCGGTCGCTCGCACCCCGGATCACGGGCCGCAGGATCGCGGGCATCGACCTTCTCTACAAGCCCCTGCTCCGGACGGGCGGGAAGAAAGGGCTCGCGGCGCTCTGCGGCCGCCGCGTCCTCGGGGTCCGCCGCCGCGGCAAGATGCTCCTCGTCACATGCGAAGGCGCCCGCACGCTCGTCTTCCACCTCAAGATGACCGGCCAGTTCCTGTTCGGGAAGGAGAGCGCGCCGCGCGACAAACACGTCCGTCTCGTCGTGCGCTTCGAGGACGGGAAAAACGAGCTCCGGTTTCGCGACGTCCGGAAATTCGGCTTCCTGCTCTGCCTCCAAGGCGAGCCGGAGGCCGCCTGCGGCGAGCTCGCCGGCCTCGGTCCCGAGCCGCTCGAGATCGAGCTGGCGGAGTTCCGGTCGATCCTCAGCGGGCGCAAAGGCCGCATCAAGAGCCTCCTCCTCGACCAGACGAAGATCGCCGGCGTCGGCAACATCTACGCCGACGAGACGCTCTTCGAAGCCCGCATCCATCCGGAAGCCTCCGCTTCTTCGCTCAAGGCCGACGCCGTCGAACGGCTCTACCTCTCCATGAGGAAGATCCTGGCCTCGGCCGTCGCGGCCGGCGGCTCGACGCTCGCGGACGCGGGGTATCGCGATGCGGACGGCAACGCCGGCGACTTCCAGTTCTCCCACAAAGTCTACGACCGGACGGGGGAGCCCTGCCTGGTCTGCGGCACGGCCGTTGCGATGAAGCGCGTCGGCGGCCGATCGAGTCATTTCTGCCCGAAATGCCAGAAGAGGATCGTGCGACGGCAGTCCTCGCGTTCGCGTTAGATGCCCGTCTGAACAGATCGTTCAGGGCGCATCGAGGGCGCCTTCCGAGGCGTCTGCCGCTCATTGAAAACCCGTCCCGGTTCGGCTATAGTAAGGGCTCTTCCGCTGAGTGCCCCTGTAGCTCAGTATGGATAGAGCAGCAGATTCCTAATCTGTTTGTCGCCTGTTCGAGTCAGGCCAGGGGCATTCCTTCTTCTCATATCAGCCCCTCGATCGCCTCCGTAATATCGATTTCGGCGAGGCTGGCCTTTATTCCTCCAGGGCCTATATCGGCCGGCCAGTAGGGTTCGAGATCGACGACCCGGCCGGTGCTTTTTCCGGTACGCTTGGTGTTCACATAAATCGTAAGCTTGTCGTGTCGATTGACGAGCAGGCCGGCATTGTCTTTCAAGAATTGCTTGTAGGTGGAGAAATGAATGCCATCCATCCCGAAGAGTAGGTTCCTTGGAAATAGCGGGCCGTGTTTAAAGAAGACCCGACAGAACTCGATGTGGTCATGTCGCTTATGGCACTCGATCTCGAAAGGGAGCCGATAAGAGTTGTTTTCCATTGCCGGTGGCATGCGCCCCAACGCACATTAAGTCTGATGCGATTGTAGCCCTTTCGACAGGCCTCCACAAGCCCTTTCGCCTCGTCCGGCGCATCCCGTACCTCTCCGTTCAGGGGAAGGCGCTAGAGTCAGGACTCAGAGAATCCCACTCCGGTTGTCGCCTGTTCGAGTCAGGCCAGGGGCATTTTCTGCGGGCGGGACTATCGGGCGATGCGGACCGTGACCACCGAATAGGGCCCGTTGCCGGAGGCGAAGGGCGAGCCGGCGACGGCCGCGAGCGCGCCCGTCGCCGCGTCGATGGCCAAGGCCGAGACCGTGCCCGAATTGGAGTTGGCGACGTAGGCGAACTTGCCGGCATGCTCGAAGGCGATGGACTTCGGGTAGATCCCTTCGGCCGCGAAGGGCGATCCGGGAACGGCCGTGAGCGCGCCGGTCGCGGCGGCGATGCCGAACGCGGAGATGGTCGACCCGGCGTTGGCCGCGAAGGCGAAATGCCCCGTGGGATCCACGCCGACGAAGACCGGCGCCGTGCCGCCGGCCGCGAAGGGCGAGCCGGCCACGGCCGTCAGGGCCCCCGATACGGGATCGAGAGAAAAGGCGGAGATGTTGTCGGTCGCCCCGTTGGTCACATAGAGGTATTTTCCCGTGGGATCGATCCCGACCGTCGTGGGCGACAGTCCCCCGGTCCCGAAGGGCGAGCCGGCGACGGGCGTGAGCGCGCCCGTGGCCGCATCCACGGCGAACGCCGAGACGGCATGCGAGCCCGCGCAGGCCGCGTAGGCGAACTTCCCGGACGGGTCGATCGCCAGGCCGGCCGGATAGAGCTCCGTGGTGAACGGCGAACCGGCGATCGGCGTCAGCGCTCCCGTGGCCGCGTCGACGGTGAAGCCCGCGAGGCTGTTCGCGGCCGAATCGGACACGTAGAGGAACTTGCCCGCCGCGTCGACGGCGATCCACGAGGGAGAGGCCCCGCCGGTCGGGCAGGGGGAAGCGGGCGTTTCCGCGAGCGCGCCCGTGGCGGCGTCGATGCCCAGGATCGAGATGTCCCGGGACGTGAAGTTCAGGACATAGAGGAACTTGGCGGATGGATGGGCGGCCAGGCACCACGGGTATGTTCCGCCGGCCGCGAAGGGGGAGCCCGGCACCGCCGCGAGCGTCCCCGCCGCGGGATCGACCGTGAACGCGGAGACGGTCTGCGACTCGGCATTCGCGACGTAGGCGTATTGCGCGTAGTCCGGTTCGGGCGGCTCGATCGTGTAGAGGGCCGATGTCACGGACGAAGCGGTCCAGCCCGCCCGGTAGGCGACCGCCTTCAGCGTCAACGTCTCCGGGACCGCCACGGGAGCCGCGTATACGGTCCCGACGGATTCCGTGGGCGTGGAGCCGTCGACCGTATAGCGGATCGCCGCCTCCGGGGTCGACGTCGTGATCGCGACCTCCCGGGCGGAATCGTACGTCCCGGCCGGGGGAGAGAACACGGGAGCCGCCACGAGGGTGGAGATCGTATAGTCCCCGGATGCTACCGGCGAGGTGGTCCAGCCCGCGAGGTAGGCCACGGCCCTGAGCGTCAGCGACGTCCCGATGTGGACCGGACCTGTGTACAGCGTGCCCGCCGTTTCCGTGGGATCCGAGCCGTCCGTCGTATAGCGGGTGGACGCGCCCGCCGTGAGCGTGGAGAGCACGACATCCTGCGGACCCGCGTAGGAGCCGGGCGCGGGAGTGAAGACCGGCGCCGTGACCGCGGGCCCGATCACGTACTGGCCCGTGGTGACCAGCGAGGTCGTCCAACCGGCCTGAAAAGCCACGGCCCGGAGGACCAGCGTTTCGGCGATGGGCACGGCACCCGCGTAGAGCGTCCCGGTCGCGGCCGTCGGCGTCGAACCGTCCGTCGTATAGCGGATCGTCGCCCCCGGCGTCGCCGTCGTAAGGACGACGTTTTGCGCCGTGAGATACGAGCCCGGCCCCGGGGCGAAGGCCGGAGCGGAGACCAGGGGCATGATCGTATATTGTCCCGAGGTCACGGACGAAGTCGTCCACCCGGTCCGGTAGGCGACGGCTTGGAGTGTCAGCGTGTCGGCGACGTGCACCGGAGCCGTATAAAGCGTCCCGGTCGTTGCGGTCGGCGTCGAGTCGTCGGTCGTGTAGCGGATCGATGCCCCCGGCGTGGTCGTCGCGAGGACGATGTCCATGGCCGAGGAGTAGGTCCCGGGACCGGGGCTGAGCGTCGGCGCCGCGACCGTGGTCTCCGGCGGCTCGGGGCTTTCGGCCGCGCAGCCGGCCAGGATGAGGAGCGGCACCAGGGACCAGGCGGCGCTTCGCAGTGATCTTGTCATCTCGTCCCCCTTCCTGACAATCATAGCCTTCTCCGAAGAGGCCTGTCAACGCGATTGACTTCCCGGCGACGCCCGGCGTATCCTCCCCGGACGAGAGGAGGCGACGGCCGATGAAACCGCGCTACCGGAGCATGCTCAAGAAGATGGAGGTCCGGGAGAGCCGGGCCCCGGCGCCGGCGACCGCCGCGAATTGGTCCCTCTACATCCTGAGATGCGGCGACGGGTCCTTTTATACGGGGGTGACGAACGATATCGACCGCCGCTTTCGGGCGCATCAGGAAGGCAAGGCCTCGCGGTTCACGCGGTCGCGGCGGCCCGTCGCCCTCGTCTATCAGGAGCCCTGCGGTACCCGTTCGCAGGCGTTGTCGCGGGAATGCGCCGTCAAATCCATGGGCCGGAAGGGCAAGGAAGACCTGGTCGCCAAGAGGCCCGGCCCGGGGTCCAGGACCTGACGCTCTGACCGTTCCGCATCCGTCCCTCTCGAGGGAGGGAAATTCACCCAAGGGATAACCTTTGGGGGTGATTGACCTCCCCGGCGCCGGATCCTAGAATGGGGCTTCGACGGACCGATATCGCCATCGCCGGAGGACAGGCCATTGGAACATCGCAAAGACAAGAGGTTTGGAGAACGGGACCGGGTCGTCATCCGCGACGGAGGCCGCTCCTCTCAGTGCTCCGCGAAGAACGTGGTCAACGCCTACACTTACGACATTTCCCTGACGGGGGCCCGGATCGGCTGCAAAAAGGATTTTCCCGTCGGCGCGATCGTCCATGTCGTCATCGACCTCGAGAGGTCCGAGCAGTTCCTGAAGGTGGACGGCCGGGTCGTCTGGGGCCAGGCCGGCCAGGGCGACGAGCCGTTCGAGATCGGCGTGCAGTTCCTGCACAGCATCCCCGACACGATCCTCGCGCTGATCCGGCACTTTTATGGCAAGAACGTCGGCATTCCCTCGTCGGTTTCCTGATCCCGGTCCGCGCATCCTTCGGGCTTGACTTTCCGCTCAACGGAATCCAAGACTGGGGCCCTCGATCCGTCTCGCCCACGGTGTGAAAGGCAGGTTCAGCGTGTCATTCCCCGTTCATGCTCGATTCGCACGTCCTATCGCTCTTCTTGCGCTCATCGGAGTCTTCGCCAGCCCGCTCGCGGCCGCGCCTCAAAGCGAGCGGGCTGCTTCCGGCGCGTCTGCCGTCACGCCGGCCAAGCCCTCGTACTTTACCGAACTCTGGCAGCTCGACCGGGAGGCCCGGGCCAACAAGCCGGGCATCACCTTCCACAGATCGAACTACGGGCTCATGTTCTCTTACAACGACGATCCCAATCCGGCGCCCCTGCAGGAGGTCAACCCGGCCAAGACGCTGGTCAAGCCCGAGGTCGTTTTCCAGCTGAGCTTCAAGGCCCGGCTCTGGCGTGACATCTTCGGCAAGGACATCTGCCTGTGGGCCGGCTTCACGCAGAGATCTTTCTGGCAGCTCTACAACTTCGACGACAGCTCGCCTTTTCGCGAGACGAACTACGAGCCCGAGGTCCTCCTCACCTTCGGGACGCAGCTCCGCCTGCTGGGGTTCGAGGTGCCGTTCGTCCAGCTCGGCGTCAACCACCAGTCGAACGGCCAGTCCGAGCCTCTGTCGCGGAGCTGGAACCGGATCGTGGCCAACGTCGGGATCGAGCGCGGCCCGCTCTCGGTCCTCGTCAAGGGCTGGTATCGCATCCCGGACGCCGACGACGACAATCCCGGCCTGACCCATTACGTTGGCAACGGAGAGGTTTGGGCTTTCTATTTCCTGAAAAAGCACCGGCTCGGCGTCATGCTCCGCGATAACCTGAATTTCCGCGAGAACCGCGGCGCCGTCCAGGTCGAGTGGAGCTTCCCGATGTTCGCCATGGTCGCCGGCTACGTCCAGTACTTCCTCGGCTACGGCGAGAGCCTGCTCGACTACGATCACAGGGTCCACCGGATCGGGATCGGATTCATCCTTTCGGACTGGTACTGACGGCCGTCGGGCTCAATCGAGCTGCGAAAACCGGGAACGGAGGATCTCCTCCGCAGGCTTGCCGTGCGGCGTATAACCCGTATCATCCACGCCGCCGTCGTCCGGGTCGGGCGACCACTGCCACCAGTAGACGCCGCGCAGCCAATCCAGGCCGGCGACGGAGCTCAGCGCCGCCTCGTAGAAGTCGGCCTGCACGTCCAGGTCCACGGCCCCCTGCCGCTGCCAGTCCCAGGGGTTCTGCGCGCCTCCGGCGACGCTGCGGCAGCCGATCTCGGTCAGGATGAGGGGCTTGCCCCATCTCTCGGCGAGCGCTTGGAGCTTGGCCCGGAACGGAACCCAGCCGGCCATGAGGTCCCCGACCGTCGGGTCGACGATCGGGGTCAGCGTCGGATAGGCGTCCTGGCCGATGAAGTCCACGGCGTCCCACCAGGTGATGGCGTCGGGGGCGTACTCGACCTGGTTGTCCGCGTAGGTCAGCCTTCCCGAGTAGACGCCCCTGACGGCGGCGACGATCGCCCGCCATTCCCCGGCGTGAACGGCGGTCGTCCCGAGCTCGCATCCGACGCAGAAGATCTCGCACGCCGTCCGTTCGGCCATCTCCGCGTAGTGCAGGATGAAGGGCCGGTAGGACGCGAACCAGGCCGCCCAGTCGGCCGCCGTGAAGTCCGGGCCGATCTCGCCCCGGTAATGCGCGCTGTCGTCGGCCAGATCGACGTGGGGCTTGAGCATGACCTTCAGCCCCTTTCCGTGGGCGTACCCGATGACCCGCTCGAGCGAGGCGTCGTTCGGCGTCCCGGGACCCGCATAGTCGATCGCCGTCGTGTGGATCGTATCCTGATAGCCCGTGACGAGGAGACTGATCCAGGACGCGTTCGTCAGCGCGAGTTCGTCGAGGGACTGGAGCGGGTCGCTCCCCTCGTAGGCCGTCGCGGAATAGCCCGTGTAGGCGAGGCCTCTCTGGAATTCCCCGACGTCCGTTCCGTCGGACGACCGGTGGCAGGCGGACGCGATGAACAGCGCGGCGCAGAGAACGGCGACCGGCCACGCCCGTCCCGAAATAGGGAGGATATCGAGCTCCGTCATTTTACCCGGCCCATTCCTCAGCGGGCGCCGATGGCCTTTTTCAAGGCCTCGATCCCGGCCGCCGCGATCCTCTCGCCCTTCCGGACGATCGGCTCGGGCTTCGAGAACTGGAGAACGCCCTGGTCGACGGGGACGCGCAGGACGAAATCGGCATGACGGGCCCTCTCCTCGAAGGACGCGGCGGTGGCCACCTCGACCGTTCTCTGGACGATCTGGAAAGCGCTCTTGATCTTCTCGGGCGGCATCCTCTTCAGGGGCCGG
This sequence comes from uncultured bacterium, assembly GCA_963743755.1. Lineage (GTDB taxonomy): Bacteria > Acidobacteriota > Aminicenantia > Aminicenantales > Saccharicenantaceae > RBG-16-66-30. Next base: position 98,801 of record CAVUQU010000004.1, on the reverse strand, counting down.
TGGATGTCCACGAGGACCGTGACCTCGGCTCCCGCCGCGCGGGCCGCCTCGACGGGCGCGCTGTTGAGGACGCCGCCGTCCACGAGCAGCATCCGCCGCCCGCGGACGGGTTCGAAGACGACCGGGAGCGACATCGTGGCCCGCATGGCCCGGTAGAGCCGGCCTTTCGTGAACAGGACCTCCCGGCCGGAGACCAGGTCAACGGCGTTGCAGAGGAATTTGACGGGCAGGTCCTCGATGAGGACGTTCCCGACATATTTCTTGATGTAGGCCTGGACCGCGTCTTCCTTTTCCAGGCCCATCCGGGTGAAGACCCTGTTCCTGTAGTCCGAGAGCATGACATGTTCGAACAGGTTCCGGGAGCGTTTGAAGAGCTTGCGCCCCGCCGCCCCGCCGGCCGTGCCGTCGAGGTCCATGCCGCCGATGATCTCCGTCATGCGTTTCGCGGAGACGCCGGCCGCGTAAAGCCCTCCGACGAGCCCGCCCATGGAGGTGCCGGCCACGACGTCCGGGAAGAGCCCGTTCTTTTCGAGGACGCGGATGACGCCGACGTGGGCTAGCCCCCGCGCGCCGCCGCCCATGAGGACCAGGGCCCAGGTTTTTCCCGTTTTCATGAGGTGCGGCCCCAAGGATAGCACCGCCCCGGCGGTCCGTCAAGGCGGGGAGGAGGGGGGGAAATCACCGCCCGAATCACCCCCCGCGGTGATTGCGCCCGTCCGGGCCCCGTCCGAAAATCGGGAAGGAGCGAGACCTGATCACTCCGGAGGAGCCGGACATGTACGAAAGGCGCAAGAGAAACCGATTCGTCGAGCAGAACGGCGTCCGTATCCGGACGGCCGTCGACAAGTATCAGGGCGCGGGCATCGCCGCCCACACCTACGATCTGTCCACGGGCGGCGCGAGGATCGTCACCTCGAAGGGTTACGCCATCGGGACCATCATCCGGGTCCGGCTCGACCTGGCCGGAACGGACCAGTTCGTCAACCTCGACGGCGAGGTCAAGTGGGTCAAGATCCGTGAGGACGAGGACGTCTACGAGATCGGCGTCGAATTCCAGCGCCTGACGTCCCAGTCCGTCCTCAGCCTGATCCGGCACCTCTACGGCCGGCAGAACGGCATCCCGTCGACGGTCGCCTGACCGTCCCCGGCCGGCTTACTTTCCGCCCGCGAAAAAGAACCCCGCGATCTTGAGCGCCAGCGCCGAGGCGTCGACGTCGGTCCGGTTGCAGAGGACGATCACCGTCAGGCCTTCGGCCGTGAAGCGTTGGATGGCCGTGCGGAAGCCCGACGTCTCGCCGTAATGCCACATCCGCGGACGCCCTTCCCAGGGGTTCAAAAACCAGCCGAAGCCGTAGTCGGCCGGCTTCCCGTCCGGCCCGACCGGTCCCTTGCCGGGGACGCGGACCGGGGCGAGGGCCGCCGCCATCTCCGCTTCGCCGAGCAGGGTGTGCCGCCGGAGCGCTTCATCCCAGAGCGACAAGTTATACAGGGAGGAATAGACGCCCCCGTCCCCGAGGGTCGCGGATGTCGGGCTCTGGTCGGTGAACCGCCACCGGCCGCCCTCTTTCGAATAGCCGAAGGCGCGGTCGGAGACGGTGTTCCGGCCGCGAACGAAGGCCGTCGTGCCGGTCATCCGCAAGGGTTCGAAGACGCGGTCGCGGAGGAAGGTCGGAAAAGCCCGGCCCGAGATCTTCTCGACGATGAGCCCGAGCACGACGTAACCCGAATTGCTGTAGCGCCAGAGCGCCCCCGGCGCGAACCAGCCGGCCGGCTGCTTTTTCAGGAGCTCGAGGACACCGGCGTCGTCGATCTGCGCCTGCTCGACGGGAACGGACGCGTCGGGCGCCGGCATGAGGTCCTCGTAGTCGGGCAGGCCCGAAGTGTGCTGGAGCAGGTGGCGGACGGTGATGGCGCGGCCGTAATCCGGGAAGTCGGGGAAAATGCCGGTCAGGCACGCGTCATAGCCGAGCTTGCCGTCGCGGACGAGCAGCATGACGGCCGCGGCGGTGAACTGTTTCGTGACCGAGGCCAGCCGGAAGTTGGTCCGGCCGTCGATCGGGCGCATGGCCTGCATGTCGGCGACGCCGCGGGCACCGATGTAGACGGTCTGCCCGTCCTTCAGGACCATGACCGCCGCGCCGGGCTCGCGCGCGGTCCCGAGCCCCGCCAGAAGCTCGTCCGCGAGCTTCGACGGCGGCTTGCGGGCCCGGTCCGACGCCCCGGGCGTCCGGACCGCGAGAAGGAGCGGCACGGCCAGGCCGGCGAGCGCGGCCATCCTGACGACAGGTCCGACGGGGATCCCCATGGTGAGCGCATCGTAATTCAAGAGCCGGGGGATTTCAAGGCCCGGCGCCCGGGCGAGGATTATTTCTGGTAATTTTCCGCGAGGAGGGAGTTTGCTTAAGGACGTATCCCGGATTAAAATAATGATCCATGAGGCTCCGCGCGCTCCTGGCGATCACGCTCTTCATCGCTCCCGCCGTACCTGTGGCCACGGCGCAGGACCGGGCCGAGGCCCCCGCGACGAGGTCTTCCTACTTCACCCGGCTCTGGGAGCTCGACGGGGCGAGCCGCCGCGTCAAGTTCGCCTTCACGCCGTACCGGACCACTTGGATCCTGCCCTACACCTGCAATAGCTCGCCCAACTCCGAGGTCTTCAGCGCGGCCGACCCGGCGAGGACCTTGAGGAAGCCGGAAGCCGCTTTTCAGCTGAGCATCAAGGCCAGGCTGGGACAGAACATCTTCGGCGGGAAGGCCGACCTCTGGCTCGGCTACACCCAAAGGGCTTTTTGGCAGCTTTACGACATCGACGAGTCGGCGCCCTTCCGGACGACGGACCACGAACCGGAGCTCATCCTCAGCTTCAGGACCCGTTTTCGCCTGCTGGGCTTCGACGGCCGCTTCATCCAGATCGGCCTGAGCCACCAGTCCAACGGAATGGCCCGGCCCCTGTCGCGGAACTGGAACCGTCTCGTGGCCAACGTCGGCCTCGAGCGCGGGCCCCTGTCGCTCCTCGTCACCGGCTGGGTCCGCGTCCTGTTCGAGCCGGGCCATAACGAGAACCCGGGCATCACGCGCTATCTCGGTCACGGGCAGGTTCAGGGCTACTACTTCCTGGACAGGCACCGCTTCGGGATCATGTTCCGCGACAATCTGTACTTCCGCTTCCACCGCGCCGCCCTGCAGGCCGACTGGTGCTTCCCCCTGTTCGCCCGCGTCGGCGGAATGGTCCAATGTTATTTCGGCTACGGCGAGAGCCTGCTCGATTTCGACCACAGGGTCGGCCGGGTGGGCATCGGCATCGTTCTGGCCGACTGGTACTGACGCCGCTCAATCGAACTTGAAATTCTTCTCCCGGAAGAGCCTCAGGCACGCATCCACGACCTCGCGGTCGTAGAGGATGCCGCGCTTCTGGGCGATTTCCTCGAGGGCCGCGGAAATGCCCAGGGCGGGACGGTAGGGGCGGTGGGAGGACATGGCCTCGACGACGTCCGCGACGCAGATGATCCTGGCCTCGGGCAGGATGTCCTTCCCGACGAGCCCCTGGGGATAACCGGAGCCGTTGATGAGCTCGTGGTGCTGGTGGACGATCTGGGCGATCGGCCAGGGGAAATCGATCTTGCTGAGGATCGTGTAGCCGGCTTGGGCGTGCATCTTGATCATGGCGTATTCGAGATCGGTCAGCTTGGTCGGCTTGCTCAGGATCTCGGCCGGGACGTAGAGCTTGCCCAGGTCGTGGATGATGCCGGCGATCTCGATGGCCTCGACGCGCTCCTCGCCGAGGCCCATCTCGCCGGCGATGGCCCGGGCCAGCCGGGTGACGCGTTCCTGGTGGCCGGCCGTGTAGGGATCCCTCATCTCGATGGCGGACGACAGGGAATCGATCGAGGCCTTCAGGGTCGACCGCAGCTTGTCCAGGCCCTGGCGGAGACTGTCCTCGGCCTGCTTGCGGTCCGTGACGTCCTGGGCCAGGGAAGCGACGCCGATCACGGCGCCGTCGCTCCCGACGAGCGGCGTGTTGTACCACTCGCAGTAGATCAGCCGGCCGTCCTTCGTGACGTTCGGATTGGTGCTCCGGTTACCGCCGCGGTTGGCCTTGAGCTCGGAAAAGACGCCGTCGACCTGCTCCCGGCAATCCTCCGGGACGATGAACGACGAATGGCGCCCGGTGGCCTCCGCGGCCGTGAAGCCGAAGATCCGCTCCGCGGCGTCGTTCCACTTGTGCACGCGGAACCCGGTGTCCCACTCGATGACGGCCAGGGGCGTCTGCTGGACGTGCAGGGCCAGCCGCTGCTGGTTCCGCCGCAGGGAGTCCTCCGCCCGCTTGCGCTCGATCGACCGGGCGACCTGGGAGGAGACGAACTCGAACATGCGCAGCTCGGCCGGGCCGTAGGCCTTGGGGTCCTCGTAGTGCTGGACGACCATGGCCCCGATCGTCAGGCCGTCCACGATCAGGGGAACGCCGAGCCAGATGGCCGAGGGTGCGCCGACGAGGTCGACCTCGCCGCGGCCCCGGAGGTCCCGGTCCGCGGCCTCGTCGCAGAGCAGGGCCCGGCTCGACCGGATGACGTATTCGGTCAGGCCCTTGCCGGGCTTCACGGGAGCGGGGGGCGAGTCCTCCTCGTCCACGAAGTAGGGGAAGCTGATGAGGTCCTTGTCCCGGTCGAACAGCGCGATGTAGAAATTCCCGGCCGGCATGACCGTACCGATGATCTCGTGGACCGACCGGTAGAGGTCCTCGAGGCTCGGCGATTTGTCGGCGGCCTGCGCGATCCGGTAGACGGCGTTCTGGAGGAGCTCGGCCTGCTTCCGGTCGGTGATGTCCTGCATCATGCCGATCATCCGGCGATATCCCCGTTTCGCGTCGCCGGTGAAGAAACCGCGGTCGTGGATCCAGCGGTAACCCCCGAGGGAGTGGCGGAACCGGTAGTCGACCTCGTAGGTTTTGCCCTCCCGTTCGGCCTCCTCGAGGAGCCGGACGGCTTCGTCCCGGTCCTCGGGATGGATCCTCTCGGTCCATTCCGCGATCCCGCCCATGTCCTCGAGGCGGTAGCCGAGGACCTGTTCCAGGCTGCCGCTCCAGGCGATCCGGCCCGTGTCCGGATCGTAGTCGTAGACGACCTGGCCGGAGGCCTCGATGACGAGCTCGAACCGCTTCTCCCAGGCGAGCCAAGGCGCTTCGGCGGAGGGGCGGAGCGCGGGCGAGTCCGCCCCCATCTCCGCGTTCCATTCGAGCTCCCAGCCGAGATTCCGCATGATATTTTCGAGGCGATCGTAATCCGGACGGTCGCCGCCGTCCATCACCCCGGGGAATGGATAGGGGGGTGATATTGGAGGGGGACCTCCCCCCCTTGTCGACGGTCAGATCCGGAGCAGGTAGGAGACCTTGAGGGTGATCGAGTAGCCGCCGATGCGGCCGAGGAACTCGTTCCGCTCGCTCTTCTTGAACGCGAGCTGGACGATGTTGCCGGCCCCGAAGTAGTAGCCGACGAGGAAATCGAAGCTGTACTGCTTCTCCTCCGTCTCGCCCAGGAGGCGGGTATTGAGGAACAGGCTCCGGGTGATCTGGTAATGGAGGGCCGTTTCGTAGGAGAGGGCGTTGTAGGGCTCCTGGCCGGTGGCGTCGACCGTCTGACGGATCCAGTCGCCCTCGAAGGACCATTGGAGGTTGCTTCGGGGCGCCAGGACGATCCCGCCTTCGACGGACGTCTGCGAGCCGGGGACGACCGTGGTGAAACCCTCGGTGTCGGAATAGACGCCGCGCTTGTCCCAGCCGCCTTCGAGGCTGACCTCCTTCAGAAAACCGCCCCGCTCCCAATCGGCGTCGAGGCTGAAGCCGTAGGTCCGGATGTAGTCGGGGGTCCAGACGAGCGCGTCGTCCGCGTCACGGACCTGGTACTTGCTCCGGCCGAATTCGAAGCCGCCGTGGACCTCGATCCGGTTGAAAAGCTCGGACCAGAGGAAGACCTCGGCGTTCTCGCCCGTGGGATTGCCGTAGGAGTCCTGCTGGAGCGTCCCCCCGATATCGAAGCTGAGCCGTTTGAACAGACCCTTGTCGTATCTCCAGGCGTAGCCGGCCATGAGATCGTAGGACTGGAAGTCGATCCGGTCAATGAATCCCGTCCGGATGTCGACGTTGTCCTCGACGCGCTGGAAGCCGGACATGACCTGCAGGCCGGCGTCGGGCTCCCGCTGGAACCCGAGCTGGTAGATGCCGTTGCGGGAATGGCCGGCCCCCTCGTTGAAGGTGCGCGCGCCCATCCCGCTGATATAGTAGAAATCGCCGAAGTTGAAATTGAAGTCGAGGGCGACGTTCTGGTTGTCGACCGGCCCGCCAGGGGCCTCGGCGTCCCGGAATCCCGCGTAATAGATGCCGACCTGGGAGTTCTTGAAGATGTCCTTCTGGACCCGAAAGACGCCGTGATAGGAGTCGCGGGCGGGGTCGTCCTCGGCGACATTCACTTTATTGAGGGCCCCGAGGATGCCGAACCCGAATCCGCCGGTCTTGCCCGAGATCTTGGCCGCGAACTTCGGGTTGGGGATGCGCCGGGAGTAAAACAGGCTGACGTCACCGCCGTGGAACTCGTCCCCGCTTCCCAGCGAGAAGTACCGGCTGCCCTCGGTGAAAAAGGGGCGGTTCTCGCTCAGGTAGTTCTCGTAGGGGGACAGTTGCGGTATGAAGGGGTCGGATTCGACCTCGCTGAAATCCGGGCTGGCCGTGACATCGAGGTAGAGATTGGGCTTGATGCCCCACTTGACGTCGAGTCCCGCGGCGGCCTTGGTGTCGGTTTCGCCCTCCTGTTTGGACGTCCGGACGCCGGCGTAGGGGAAGAATTCGAGGTTGTAGCCGGGCCGCAGGCCGGTCAGGCCACAGAGTTCGCCCGATTGCTGAAGGCTCGGCAGGTCGCGGTCGACGTCCGTCCAATAATCCGTCTCGTTGAGGCGATGGATGTAGCGCTCGAAGTTGACGCCCCAGATGTCGAGCTTCCGGGCCGAGAAGCGGAGCGACTTGAAGGGAATGGCCATCTCGGCGCTCCAGCCGTCCGGGCGGACGACCGCCTCGGACTTCCAGATCGTCTCGACGGAGTTCTTCTGGACGCCCCGGGGATTGACCGCGAAAGTGATGCTCGTCCGCTTGTCGTTGTAAGCGTCGAGGATGAGCTCGATCGCGTCGTTCTGGTCCCACTCGTTGCGCGGCGTCAGCTCGGCCCAGATCTTGTCGGGCTGGGAGTCCTTCATGAGGAAAGCGAAGTAGAGGGTGTCCTGGTCGAAGGCGGCCCAGACTAATGTCTCTTCCGAGGCTTTGGCACCATTGATCGGGTCGTATTGGTAGAAGCCCGTGACCGGCTCGACGCCCTGCCAGCAGGCGTCGTCAATGAGGCCGTCGATCTTGGGCGGCGGGGTGACGATGCAGCGGACATCGAGCCTTTTCGCCGGTTCTTGCGCGGCCAGGGACAGAGTGAAGGGCAGGGCCAGCGCGGCGCCGAGCGCGAAAACGAGGGCCCGGGACGGGCGTGAGCGATCGCGGGTGAACATGTTCATCGGACTCCCGGAGAACAAAAAGATCCGCTTGTTTTGACGGGCGCGCTCCGGATTTCTTCCCTTCAATACCGCCAGCTTTTGAGGTCCGCGCCCGGCGGGGCCGTGGCCTCCATCCTCTCGACGGCGCGGGGGATATACATCTGGTGATAGCGGAGGCGGGAGATGGCGTTGGGCCGTTCGGGATCGCCGTTCCAGCAGTGCTCGGCTCGATCTCCGTATCGGACCTCGCCGCCGTAATACGGATTCTTCGTGTCCTCGAGGAAGGCTTCGGCCAGATACACGGCGTTGTTCAGGTAGTAGTTGTCCATGTCCCCGACGTAGATGTGGATCTTGCCCGCAAGCTTGGAACCGAGCGTCTTCCAGTCGCGCCGGAGGATGTGGGTCAGGTCGAAATGGTCCCGCCAGTACAGGGCGACGTCGCGGTCGATCTCCCCGGTCAGCTTGTCCCAGATCGGTTTGGGATAGCCGTCCTCGCCGACGGGCCCGAACACGGCCTGCCAGATGTCCCACTGGTCGCCCGAGCGGGCGTGGGTGCCGAGTGCCAGCTCCCGGTGATTGGCCTCCTCCATCGTCGCGCTGACCTCGCCGAGCTAGTTGCGCAGGGCGGGGCGCGGGGTCTTCTTCCAGAGACCGTCGACGCGGTAGGCGTTCCGGTGCTCGTAGATGTTGACCAGCCGTGTAGGCCCGGAAGTCGATCGGGTCGGGGCAGGCGGCATAGCAGCCGTTGAACTCGTCCGGGTAGAAGATCTGGGCCGCCAGGGACTCCCAGCCGCCGGTCGAACCGCCGTAGAGGAACCGCGCCCAGCCCTGGCCGATGCCGCGGAAGTTCTTCTCGACGTGGGGGATGAGCTCGCGGACGATGGCGTCGCCGTAGGGCCCGAGGTTGGCCGAGTTCACGGCGTAGGAGTCGTCGTAATAGGGATTGGCGTGCTGGATCTCCATGACGATGACCCGGGGGAAGCCGGGGCCGGTCCACTCCTTGTAGAAGTCGTGGGCGTATTCCTGCTGGACACGGTTGTAGCCCTCGAGGCGGAATCGTTCGCTGTAATCGGGCATCGAGCGTCGGGATCGGGCGGCTCCGGGCGGAAGCCCTCGACCGTGTAGGGGAAATGGCCGTGGTAGACGATCAGCGGATAGCGGGCCTCGGGGTGCTCGTCGAATCCTTCGGGCAGGAGCAGGCAGGCCCCGAGGTGCATCGGCCGGCCCCAGAACTTCGTCAGCCGTTCGCTTTGAATGCGAACGTGGCGGATGTACTTCGTGTCTTTCGGCGGTGCGATGGGCGGGATCTCCCGGTCGAGGACGAGGCGCACCGTCTCCGTCCCCAATGGGTCGACGGCGATCTTCCGGGGCGTACTCATAGAGGTTGCCGGGAGCGGCGTTCCAGCGTTGGCCTTCGCCCCGGTCCATGGGCAGCTTGACGACGTGGCCGTCGGCGCGGCGGAAGGTCTCGTAGCGGTGGAGCAGCGCCTGGACGTGGTATTGGCCGGCGGGGAGCTCGGCCAGGCTGCGGACGGGATAGCCGAATGCGGCGGCGTCGATGATCGCTTCGCCCCCGGGGGCGAGGCCGTCGACGTCGATGCCGAAGACGAGCTGCGTTCCGGCGCCATCGGAGATCTGGAACCGCGGCTCGGCCTTGCCGTCGGTCGAGAGCAGGAGGAGCATCCGGCCGTCGAGGGGCGTTCTCGAGAGCGACGCCGGAAAGGATACGGCGAACCTGACCGCAGCTGCGGAGAAGGCGGGCACCGCCAGCAGGACGGCGAGAGCGGCGGCCGGCAGCGCGGGGAAGAGCGAACGGGGACGGCGGATGTTCATGGGCCCTCCGGGGACTTCGATTCGTTTTCCGGGGAGAACATAGCATACGCGGGCCGGGCCTGTCACCCCGATTAGCCGCCTATTTTCGCAATCCGGAGGGGGTCCGCACGACAAAACCTTTGATAGGGCCCAGGCCGGCCGTTCCCCCCCCTGGGGTTCACCCACAGGGGTGATTGACGGGGAGGGTGGCTAGCCGGATAATAGGCCCTAGTTCGAAGAAGGAGTCGGCCCATGGCCAAAATAGTGCTGATCGATTTCCCGGCCGCTGACCGCGACCGGCTCGTCTCCCAGAAATACGATGTCGCAGCGCGTGCGACGGGATGGTCCACGGGTGTCGAGGAACCCCTCGAACTTCCCGAGGACTGCGAGATCGTCTTCTACCTGGCCGGGGGCGAGGCCGCCGCGGGACGGTCCGACCTCCACGCCGGGTTCCACGAGGTCCTCGAGGGCAGGCTGCGGTCAGGCGCCCGGGCCGTCTGCTTCGTCGGCGGCGGGGAAGCGGCCCAGCTCGCCAACATCGTCGGGCCCGTCGAGGGGCTCCGGATCGAGGACAGCGTCAAGGGAGACTCCGTGATCTTCAATCCCCGGGCCCTGCTCCACGTCCCCTTCGAGAGATATAAACCCTTCATCTCCCGGGCTTACCGTCTGCTCGCCGGGACCTTCGCCGACGGCATGTGGGAGAAGGGAACGGCAGAGGACGGGACGCTCGAGTTCCTGGCCAAGTCGGTCGACGGTTCGCCCGTGGCCATGGTCGTCCGGAAGGGCAAGGGAAGCATCACGTACCTGCCGTCCTTCGGCGCGAAGAACGTCGAGGTCGTCGACCTTATCCTCAAAGACCGGTTGGCCCTCGGCGCCGAGACCGCCGAGGAGCCCGCGGACGACTGGATCGACGGGGAGGACTACGTCTTTCCCGAGCTCCGGGCCCTGGTCGCGCGCCGGGAAGAGGAGAAGAAGCGGTTCGAGATGGTCCTGGCCGACTACGACCGCCAGATGAAGGAGCTCAAGGCCGGCGGCCAGGAGGAGTTCCACCGCCTGCTCAACAGCGAAGGCGCGTCGCTCAAGAAGGCCGTTGTCCACGCCTTCCGCTACCTTGGCTGGGGCCGGGTCGTGGACGTCGACGATTACTGGAAGAAAACGATCCGGAACAAGGAAGAGGACGTCTGGCTCCTCGAGCCCGGCGACATGCCGGTCGAGGCCGGTCTCCGCAAGGGCGAGCTCGTTCTCGTCCTCGTCCGCGGCGGCAAGAACTGGGCGACCGACGACGAATGCTCCCTGCTCCAGAAGTACAAGGGCCGCCGGATGCAGGAATTCGACAACACCCGGATGAAGGCCGTGCTCGTGGGCAACTACTTCTCCGCGGTCGCGGCCAAGGAGCGACAGAGCCCGTTCTCCGCGACCCAGATCGAGGAGACCCAGAAGGACGGCAACGGCCTCCTGACGACCTGGGAGCTCTTCCGGGCCGTCAAGGCCGAGAAGGAAGGCCGCATCTCCAAGGACGCCCTCCGCGAGCAGCTCAAGCTCAAGACCGGCCTCGTCGCCTTCGAGATCTAATTCTGGGACAGGGCGCTCATTCCCGAACGGGTCCTGTCCGGTGGCGTCCCCATCCGGCTTCGGCTCCACCCATCCCCCCAGGCCTTTGGATGGGTCAATTAATCCCGTTCAAAAGCCTGGGGCCCCTTCCGCCTCCAGGCGGATGGGGACTGGCCCCCGGCCACCCGTTCTTGGGATGAGCGCTCTGTCATTTTCAATCAGTTCGGGAATTGGAATTGCGTCACCGATTTAGGATAAAATCCCGGCCATGAACCTGACCTGGATCGACTGGGCGATCGTGGCCGCGGTCTTCGCCTTCATCATCGCCGTCGTCGTCGTGAGCAAGCCGCTCATGCGGAGCGTCTCCGACTTCCTGGCCGCCGGCCGCACCGGCGGGCGCTACCTCATCAGCCTGTCCCAGGGCACGGCCTCGCTCGGCGCCATCACCATCGTCGGCATGCTCGAGATGAACTACATCGCCGGCTTCAATATGCGCTGGTGGGAGATGATCATGGCCGTCGTGGTCGTCGGCATCAGCGTCTCGGGCTGGGTCCTCTACCGCTTCCGGCAGACCCGCTGCCTGACCATGGCCCAATTCTTCGAGGTCCGCTACAGCCGGTCCTTCCGCGTCTTCGCCGGGGCCTTGGCCTTCGTCTCGGGCATCATCAACTTCGGCATCTTCCCGGCCGTCAGCGCCCGCTTCTTCATCTACTTCTGCGGCCTGCCGAAGACGGTTGACGTCCTCGGGCTCGAGGTCTCGACATTCGCCCTGATCATGATCGTCCTCCTCTGGATCCCGCTCTACTTCGTCTTCTCCGGCGGCCAGATCGCGGTCATGATCACCGACTTCCTCCAGGGCATCTTCGTCAACGCCGTCTTCATCGTCATCGTCGTCTACCTGATGGTCCAGGTCGATTGGGGCCAGATCTTCCAGGCCATGTCGGCGGCCCCCGCCAACGCTTCGCTGGTCAACCCGTTCCACACGGGCAGCACTAAGGACTACAACTTCTGGTATTTTTTCATCGGCATGATCGGGGTCATCTACGGTAAGCTCTCGTGGCAGGGGACCCAGGCCTACAACGCCTCGGCCAAGAGTGCCCATGAGGCCAAGATGGGCGACGTCCTGGCCAATTGGCGGGGCATCCCCCAGTGGGGCCTGTTCCTCGTGTTCGTGCCCATCGTGGCCTACACGTTCTGGCACGGAGCGGGTTTCACGGAGGCCGCGGCCTCGGTCCGGCCGGTCCTCGACGGCCTGGGTTCGGACGCCCTGAGGAGCCAGCTGACCGTGCCGGTCGCGCTGACGAAGCTTCTGCCGGTCGGTCTCATGGGCGCGTTCGCGGCGGTCATGCTCGCGGCCGCGGTCGGCTGCAACGAGACCTACCTCCACTCCTGGGGCTGCATCTTCATCCAGGACGTGGTCCAACCCCTCCGGAAGAAGGCCTTCGCCCCGGCCGAGCACATCAAGTTCCTGAAAGCGTCGATCCTGGCGGTGGCCGCCTTCTCGTTCGTCTTCAGCCTGCTTTTCCAGCAGAGCGAATACATCTTTCTCTTCTTCGCCATCACCGGTGCGATCTTCGCCGGCGGCAGCGGGGCGGTCATCATCGGCGGCCTCTACTGGAAGCGCGGCACGACGGCCGCGGCCTGGTCGTCGATGATCGTCGGCGCGGTGACCGCGGTCGGCGGCATCGTCGTCCAGCAGCTCGTGCCGGACTTCCCCGTCAACGGCCAGATGTTCTGGGGCCTGGCCATGGCCCTGTCGAGCGTCGTCTACGTCGTCGTCTCGCTCCTCACGGGCGGCGGGCGGAAGGCCTTCGACATGGACAAGATGCTCCACCGCGGCCCCCACCTGGTCGAGGGGGAATACACCGTGGTCGATGTGACGCCTGTCAAGGGTTGGAAGGTCCTGGGCATGGGCCGGGAGTTCACCCGCTGGGACAAGGTCATCTACATCGCCACTTACGCCTGGACGGCCGGCTGGGTCGTCGTCTTCGTCACCGGCACGGTCCTCAACCTGACCGGGAAGGTCGGCGATCTGGCCTGGATGAGGTTCTGGCGGGTCTACACGATGATCATGCTCGCCGTCTCGATCGCGGTCATCGTCTGGTTCTCGATCGGCGGCATCATCAACCTGAAGGACATGATCCGGTCGCTCCGGACGATGACCCGCGACCACGCCGACACCGGCTTCGTCGAAAAGGAGAAGGCTGATCCCATGGCCTTCGGGCGTTTCTCCGCCGACGGCCGGGAGTTCCTCATCGCCGACGTCCGGACGCCCAGCCCCTGGATCAACTACCTTCAGAACGGGCGTTACTTCGCCACGGTCTCGGCGAACGGGGGCGGGATCTCATACGACCGGAGCCCGCTCCACGGCCGCATCACGCGTTACCGCATCAACGACGTGCCGCCCGACCGGCCGGGGAAATACATCTACGTCCGGGACCGCGACACGGGCGAGGTCTGGAGCCTGACCTGGCAGCCGGTCGGGCGCGAGCCGAGCGCGGACTACCGGGTCGCCCACGGCTTCGGCTACACCCGGGCCGAGGCCGATGTCGCAGGCATCTCGTCGTCGGTCGTGTTCTTCGTCCCGGCCGACGACGACCGGGAGATCTGGAGAGCCACGCTGACTGAACGCGTCGGGCCGGCCCCGCCGGCTCTCGGTCGTCGGCTACGTCGAGTTCGCCCTCGGTCACGCCCTGGTCGACCTCATCAACCAGTGCGACGACCAGCACTTCAACCGCGTCCGTTTCGACGGGGACCTCGGCGCGCTCTTCGCCACCAAGACCTACTGGGTCACCGAGTCCCGCGGCACCCAGCAGCAGGAGAACAAGGAATGGGACCGCTGGGCCTACTTCACGGTGAACCGGCCGGTCACGGGATACGAGACCGTCCGCGAACGTTTCATCGGTCCGTTCCGCGACGAATCGGACCCGGCGGGGCTCCGGGACGGCCTCTCGTCGCGGGACATGGACTGCGGCAACGCGGTCGGCGCCCTCCAGGTCGACCTCGATCTCGCGCCGGGGGAGTCGACCGACGTCGTTTTCTCGCTCGGCGTCATCGACAAGACGGAGTTCGAGCGGACGAAACGGAGCGTCCTCGGGAGATTCCGGAGCGCGGACGAGGTCGACGCGGCGCTCGAGCGGGTCAAAGCCGGATGGGACCTGTTCTTCGGGCATGCGCGGGCCGCGACGCCGGACCCCGAGGCCGATGTCTTCCTCAACTTCTGGATCCCTTATCAGGCCAAGGTCGCCTTCGACGTCGGGCGCGTGGCCAGCTTCTATTACTGGGGCATCGGCCGCGGCTTCGGCTACCGCGACACGGCCCAGGACACGATCGCCATCGTCATCGCCGACCGGGACAAGGCCCGGGCCCGGGTCGGGCTGCTGGCCCGTCAAATGCGGCGCGACGGCAAGGTCTACCATCACTTCTACGGCGACGGCCAGGGCGAATTCACGGAGCACTGCGACGACCCGCTCTGGTTCATCCTGGCGGTGACCGAATATCTCAAGGAGACGGGCGACCTCGGGCTGCTCGACGCGAAGGAACCCTTCCTCGACGGGGGAGCGGGGACGGTCCTCGAGCACCTGTTGGCCGTCGCCCGCTTCGCCGGGTCCAACCTCGGCCCGCACGGGATGCCGCGATTCGGGCGGGGTGACTGGAACGACACGCTCGACTACATCGGCGGAAAGGACGGCGGCGAAAGCGTCTGGGGCGCGATGTTCTATGTAGCCCAGCTGAACCGGCTGCTCGAGCTCCTCGCGCAGGTGAAGATGGCCGAGAGGCATCCCGAGATCCGCGGACTGCGGGACCGGCTGGTCGACGCGATCGAGACCCATGCCTGGGACGGGGAGTGGTACGTCCGGGCCTTCGGCGAAGCGGACCGGAAGATCGGCTCGAAGACGAACCGGTACGGGAAGATCTTCATCAACACGCAGAGCTGGGCCGTCATCGCCGGCCTGCCGGACCGCGACCGGGCGGTCCGGGCGATGGACAGCCTGGCCCGCGAGCTCGACACGCCCTACGGGCCCAAGATCTGCGCCCCGGCTTTCCGCGAGATCGATCCGACGATCGGCCTCATCACCCGCTGCGTCGGAGGGAAGAAGGAGAACGGCTCCGTTTTCTGCCACCCGGCGGCCTGGGTCGTCCAGGCCGAATGTCTTCTCGGCCGCGGCGGACGGGCCTTCGACTACTTCCGCAAGCTCCTGCCGGGCCGCATCGACCAGGCCACCTTCTGCGCCGAGCCCTACGTATATTCCCAGTACATCACGAGCGACGAGCACGAGACCGCCGGCCGGGCCAGCCACTCCTGGCAGACGGGGACGGCCGCCTGGATGTACCGGGTCGCCTACGATCGGATCCTCGGCGTGCGGCCGGACTACGCGGGCCTCGTCGTCGATCCGGTCGTCCCTGCGGGCTGGAAGGGTTTCAGGGTTGAGCGGGTCTTCCGGGGCGCGCGCTATCTGATCGAGGTCGCGAACCCGGACGGCGTGGAGTCGGGGGTCCGCTCGATCGCGATCGACGGCCGCCCCTTCGAGGGCGGGATCATCGCGGCGCGGCCGGCCGGAACGGTCTGCCGGGTCTCCGTCACCATGGGCCGGACCGGGTGACGTCCGAAGGAGTTTTCACCATGCGCCGATATCCGAGGAATCCGATCCTGACCCGGGCCGACATCCCGGACATTCCTCCGCAGCTCACCGACGTCACGTCGGTCTTCAATCCCGGGGCGGTGAAAATGGGCAGCCGCTATTTCCTCACCCTGCGCGTCCAGGCCCGGTCGCGCGAGACGTTCCTGCTCATGGCCAAGAGCGCGGACGGGATCCATTTCTCCGTGCGCCCCGAGATCGTCGAGCTCGACGGCCTCGAAAAGGTCCGTAAGAGGATCTACCACGTCTACGACGCGCGGATCACGCGGCTCGAAGACGCCTTCTATCTCATGTTCGCCATGGACATGGACGCCGGCTGCCGGCTGGGGTTGGCCCGGACGGAGAACTTCCGGGACTTCCGTTTTCTCGGCCTCTCCGGGGACGAGGACGTCCGCAACGGCGTTCTTTTCCCGGAGAAGGTCGGCGGCGTCTACCTCCGGCTCGAGCGGCCCAACAGGTCCAGGCTTGCGGGCGGGCCGAAGACGGGAAGCGAGATCTGGCTGGCCGAGTCGAAGGACCTCGTCAAGTGGAAACCGTGCGGCCCGGTCATGGCCGGGCGCTTCCACTACTGGGACGAGTACATCGGCTCGGGCCCCCCGCCCGTCAAGACACGGCGCGGCTGGCTCCACATCTACCACGGCGTGGCGACGCATTTCGGCAGCGCCAACATCTATCAGGCCGGAGTCGTCCTGCTCGACCTCGAGGACCCGTCCAAGGTCGTCGGCCGGTCGAGAGGCAACATCCTCGAGCCGAGGGAGCCGTACGAGCTCGCGGGACAGGTCCCGAACGTCGTCTTCCCCTCGGGCCTCGTCGTCGAGGAGACCGACGCCGAGGGGTACGCGCTGCCCGCGAGCCCGGTCAAAGTCTACTACGGGGCGGCCGACACGGCGGTCGGCTTGGCCGTGACGACGGTCGGCGATCTCCTCGAAGCGGCCGGCGAAGACCCGCTCTGATTGACCCCCTTCCGCGAATGTGCTAAAAATGACTGTCCATTCGCGTACCGGGAGAGAGATATGAAGAGAACGGAAAGACATCACCTTCAGGAAGACGGCATGGTCACTGGCATGAGCCGGGCCGTCGAGTTCATCAGGAAATACCGCCGGGAGATCACGATCGTCGCCGGCGCGCTCGCCTTCGCCGCCGTCGTTTTCGGCGCGCTCGCCCTTATCCGCTCCCTCAGCCGCAGCGTCCAGAGCCGGGCCGTCGGGCAGGTCACCGAGCTCAGCGTCGAGGTCGCCCAGAAGCCCGAGAAGCTGCCGGAGCTCGAGAAGCTCGCCGCGAAGGGGCGCACGGCCCGCCTGGCCAACCTGGAGCTGGCCAAATACTGGGCGGAAAAGAGCGACTGGGCCAAGGCGGAATCCTACCTGGCCGCGATCGCCGACGGCCGCAAGGACCTCCTCCACTACCAGGCCGAAGACCTCAAGGCCCAGGTCGCGCTCGGCCGGAAGGATTACGACAAAGCCATCGGCATCTACCAAAAGGTGGTCGACGAAAAACCCGGCGTCTACCCGCTCGACGCCGCCCGGTTCCACCTGGCCGAGAGCTACGAGCTCAAGGGGGACATCGCCACGGCCCTCGACCTCTACAAGAAGCTCCAGGAAGAGTCCGCCCAGTCCTACTTCGGCTACGAGGCCTCCCTCAAGGCCGGCAAGCTCGCGCTCAAGAAGTAGGGAGGATTTGTCAATTCGTCCCAAAGGGATATAATATCCCCTAAAATCTCTAGGAGGCATGTCATGGCTTTCATCATCACCGAGGAATGCATCAACTGCGGCGCCTGCGAACCCGAGTGCCCCAACCAGGCCATCACCGCCGGCGAAGAGCGCTACGTCATCGACCCGGCCAAGTGCACCGAATGCGTCGGCCATTTCGACGCCTCGCAGTGCGCGGCCGTCTGTCCGGTCGACGCCTGCGTCCAGGACCCCGAGAACAAGGAGACCAAGGAACAGTTGATGGCCAAGTTCCACAAGCTCCAGGGCAAGTGACCGCCCGCTGACCGGGTCCACCCGAAAGAGGAGTGAACCGGTTTCACTCCTCTTTTTTTTCTCCGGACCATGAACGAAACCGCGCCCCCCGAAAAGACCTGGCTCAACGGGATCCTCTTCCTGCTGACCGTTCTCACCACCTGCTACGCCGGACTGTCCTGGAGCGCGAGCTTCCTCTTCTTCGACGCCGCCGCCGGCGCGGACCTCATCGTCGGGCCGGGGCGGGTGTTCGAGAACGCGCGGCTCTTCCCCCTGAGCGCTCTCTACTCTGCGGTCCTGATGACCATCCTCGTCGGCCACGAGATGGGCCACTATCTGACCTGCCGGCGGTACGGCGCCCGGGCGACCCTGCCGTACTTCCTGCCCGGCCCGCCGTTCCTGGGGACGTTCGGGGCCTTCATCCGCATCAAGTCGCCCCTCCACTTCAAGCACCAGGTCTTCGACGTCGGCGCCAATGGTCCGCTCGCCGGCTTCGCGCTGACCGTCCCGGCCCTGGCCGTTGGCCTGGCCCTGTCCCGGGTGGTGCCCTTCACGCCGTCGGCGGAGACCGTTAACTTCGGCGAGCCGCTCCTGTTCAAGCTCATGAGCGGCCTCTTCTTCGGCCCGATCCCGGAGGGCTCGGGGCTCGTCCTGCACCCGATCGGCTGGGCCGGCTGGGTCGGGTTGCTGGTCACGTCCATCAACCTTGTCCCGATCGGCCAGCTCGATGGCGGGCACGTCGCCTACGCCGTCCTCGGCCGGCATGCCCGGCTCGTTTCCCGGATCATGGTCGTCTTTTTGGTCGTCATGGGCGTTTTTTTTCACACGACCTGGCTGGTCGCGGCGGCCCTGATCCTTTTCTTCGAGTTCAAGTCGAAGTTCCGCCTGCGCCATCCGCCCGTCGTCGACGAAAGCGCCCCGCTCGACGCGAAACGGCGGCTCCTGGGCCTCCTCGTCCTCGCGATCTTCGTCCTGTCCTTCAATCCGGCGCCCGTCGAAGGCTACGGTTTGATCGATCTCATCAAGGGCGCGCTATGAACGGATTTATTCACACAATGTGTGGAAATGCTGTGGATAAAGACCGGTTGCGCCGGGCCAAGGTCCGGTCCTGCTTGCACATAGGTCGGATTGCACAAGAATCGGTCAGGCGTGTAAATCCATCGTTTTCAGCGAGTTAATAACTCATTGAAAAGACTGGCGTTGTAGGGCTAAGATAAGGGAAGCATCCGAGGAGCGACCGATGGCCGATCAATTCCGCGAAGCCGAGGCGACATTCGGCCGGCTGCGCGACCGATTCAACGAGAAGAAGATCTCGCACAAGGAGTTCTCCGACTCGCTCAAACAGCTCCGGATCAAGGACGAGGAAGGCCGCTTCTGGGTCATCGGCGCGCGGAGCGGCAAGTGGTACGCCTTCGAGAACGGCGCCTGGCTCGAAGCCAAACCTCCCTCGCAGATGGAACGGAAGGCCATCTGCATCTCCTGCGGCTTCGAGAACGATCTCGAAGCGGATTTCTGCGACCGCTGCGGCAGCCGTCCCGGCGACGGCGATCCCGAAGCGCCCGAAGTGGCCTACGACATGGGCCCGGAGCCGCGGGTGGAGGCGCCGCCGCAGGATGCGCCCCCGGCGGGCGGCGAGATCGTCGTCCGTTCGCTCGATCCGAAGTCCTTCTTCTGGTTCTTCGGCGTCCTGGGGCTTTTCGCCGGATTCCTCTTCGGCCTCCTGTCCGGCGTGACCGGGCTCTTCACGGGCTTCGTCAGCGGCCTGCCGGGATTCTTCGTCGAGCACCAGGGGGACCTCTGGGGCGGACTGTCGTTCTCCCTCGTCGGCGGCGTCCTGGGCTTCGGTCTCGGCGGCGGGATCGGGGCGGCCGCGGCCGTGGTCTCCAACGGGATCCTCTCGCTCGTCGGCGGGCTCAGATTCCGCCGCTCCTGACGAGCGCCAATCCCCGCGCGACCTGTCCGAGCGACAGCGATTCGTCGTTGGGGGAATAAGCCAGCGGGCGGAAGACGCGGAACCCGGCCCCGGCCAGCCGCTTCTCGGTCCTTTCGAGCAGCCGCCTGTTGAGGAAGACCCCTCCGGCGAGCGACACTTCGTCCGTCCCGCGCTCGCGCCGGGCCAGCTCGGCGATCCGCAGGACGAGGCCGGCCAGCGAATCGTGGAACCTGGCCGAGATCGTCGCCACGGGGATCCCTTTCCCGATATCGCGGACGAGGGCGCGGACGAGCGGCGCGAACGAGATCTCCGCGGGTGTCCCGGCCGCGGGCGCGGAGACGGCGACCGGGTAGACGCCGCGGAAGGCCCGGTCGGCCGCGGCCTCGAAACGCATGGCCGCCTCGGCCTCGAACTCCAAACGCTCGGGCGCGACGCCGCAGAGGAACGCCGCGGCGTCGAAGAGCCGGCCGCAGCTCGACGTCAGCGGGCTGCGGAGGCCGCCGCGGATCAGGCCCAGCACGGCGGCCCGGCGCGACGCCGGCCGATCCGCCGGAGGGCGGCGAGCGCGGGGATGTCGTCGCCGAAAGCCCGGTCGAGCCAGGCCAGGGCCATCCGCCACGGTTCGCGCGCGGCCAGGTCGCCGCCGGGCATGGGCACGGGCTCGAACCGGGCGAACCGCTCGCAGCCGTCGTAATCGGCCAGCAGGAATTCCCCGCCCCAGGCCGTCCCGTCCTCGCCGTAGCCGTAGCCGTCGAGGGCCACCCCGAGGACGCGGCGCCGCGGCGCGTGATCCCTGCTCGAGGAGCGGGGCGAGCACGTGCGCGAAGTGGTGCTGGACGCGGACGTGAGGCAGGCCCATCCGCTCCGCGAAGCGGGTCGTCCGGAAGTCGGGATGGAGGTCGGTGACGACGACCTCAGGCGCGGCGTCGAAGACGCGCAGGAGGTGGCCGAGCGTCTCCTCGAAATAGCCGAAGTTCCTGTAGTCGTCGAGATCGCCCAGGAACGGGCTGGTGACGACGTAGCCGTTCTTGTAGAGGGAGATCGTGGCCTTGAGTTCGCCGCCGAGCGCGACGAGGACGCGGTCGGACCGCAGGCCGTCGGGTACGGATTGGGGGGCGGGGACATAGCCGCGGGCCCGGCGGACGAACAGCGTCCGGCCGGAGACGACCTTGACAACGGAATCGTCGGCCCGGGTCGCGATCGGCCGGTCGTGGGTCAGCACCGCGTCGCAGAGCCCGCGGATGCCCTCGGCCTCGTCCTTGATGATCGGGGCGTCCTTGGCGTTGGAGCTCGTGGCCACGATCGCCTCGAGATCCTCGAGGAGGAGGCGGTGGAGGGGCGTGTAGGGCAGCATGAAGCCGATCTCGGCGAGGTTCGGCGCGATGAGCGGAATGTCCTCCTTCTTCCCGAGCAGCACGATGGGCCGCCGCGGCGAGCAGGAGGAGCCGGCGCTCGGCGCGGCGAAACGCGGGCGAACCTCTCGACGACGGCGAGGTCGCGGGCCATGAGGGCCAGGGGCTTCGCCTCGCGCTCCTTCGTCCGGCGCAGGCGGGCCACCGCCCGGCGGTCGAAAGGATCGCAGACGAGGTGGAATCCGCCGAGCCCCTTGACGGCCACGATCCTGCCCGCGCGGATGAGTGCGACGGCCTCCGGGATGCCGCCGCGAAGTGTCCGCCCCGAACGGGCGTCGAGGAGGGCGAGGCGGGGCCCGCAGACCGGGCAGGCGATGGGCTGGGCGTGGTGGCGGCGGTCGAGCGGGTCCTCGTACTCGCGGCGGCAATCCGGGCACATCGGGAACCCGGCCATGGTCGTCTTCGGCCGGTCGTAGGGCAGGCCGCGGACGATGGTGTAGCGGGGGCCGCAGTTCGTGCAGTTGGTGAAGGCGTAGCGGTAGCGCCGCTCGCCGGGCGTGTCGATCTCCGCGAGGCAATCGGGGCAGGTGGCGATGTCGGGCGAGATGAAGACGAAGCCCGACGCGGTCGCGCGTCTTGCGGATCTCGAAGCCGCGGAGGCCCTGCGACCGGCGCCGGACGCGCGTCCAGGCTGCTCGATGCGCGGCGAGCGGCGGCAGGCCGGCCGCGCAGGGCGGCCGGGAAGGCGCCGCGGACGACCGCGGCCGGGCCCTCGACGTGGATCTCGACGCCGGAACCGGCGTTCTCGACCCAGCCCGCGAGCCTCAGCCGGCGGGCCAGGCGGTAGACGAAGGGGCGGAAGCCGACGCCCTGGACGACGCCGAAGACGGTCAGCCGCGACGCCGCCCGGCGGGGGACGCGGGCCTTCGCCGTCGGGACCGGCCGCCCCGTCACCGGGACGTCCTCTTCAGCGCGGCCTCCCGGCTGTAGAGGCAGCCGCAGTAGTCCTGCCGGTACAGGCCGTGGGCCTTGCTCAGGTCGACGCTCTTTTTGAAGCCGTCCTTCTTCTTGAAATCCGCCTCGAGGAAGGCCAGGCCGTGGCGGGCGGCGAACTGACGGCCGATGCGGTTCATCACGGCGGCCTTCTTCCAGGGACTGAGGCTCATGACCGTGGTGAAGGCGTCGAAGCCCTCGCGGGCCGCCCGCTCGGCCGTCCGGCGGAGGCGCACGGCGTAGCAGACGTCGCAGCGGCGGCCCTTCTCCGGCTCGTCCTTGAACTTGCGGGTCAGGGCCGAACCAGCGCGTCCGGATCGTAGTCGTCCTCGATCAGAGGGACGCCGGCCGGCCGGGCGACCCGGCGGGCCTCCTCGAGACGGAGGTCGTATTCCTCGCGGGGATGGATGTTGGCGTTGGAAAAGAAGCCCGCCACGTCGTAGCTGTCCCGGAGGACGCCGAAGACGTACAGGGCGTCCGGGGCGCAGCAGACGTGGACGAGCAGGCGCGGTCTCGGCACGGGACTACTTCAGGTGCTCCAGGCGGGATTCGAGCTCGGCGATCCGCCTGTTGACGTCGTCGATCTGGAAATACACGACGGCCAGGTCCTCGTGATCGATGCGGGCCTCGTCGAGGATGCGGCCCGTCGTCTCGAAGATCGGGTCCATGAGGCGCTTGACGTCGACGATCTTGTCCTGGGTGCGCTCCTTCGCCCTCTGCCACTCCCGGATCTCCCTCTCGCGGGAATGCAGACGCGCGCGGTATTCCTCTTCGATCCGCCGGATGGCGGCGTTGTAGACGCGCACCCGGCCTTCGACCTCCTCGAGGCGCCTGTCCAGCCGGTAGCGCTCCTCCTGGAGGAGGGGCGTCCTTTCCCGGAACGAGCTGATGCGGCCGGCGAGGGAGGCCGCTTTCTCCCGGGTCTTGTCCAGCCGGACGGCCCGATCGGTTTCGCCGAGCTTGGGATCCGCTTCGAGCTCGCGGACGTCCTTTGCGACCGAGCGCGCCCGGGCCTCGACGCCGTCGGCCTCGCGAAGGGACGCCTCCAGGGCCTCGACGATCTCGCGCTTCTTGCCGGCCAGGGCGAGCATCTCCTCCTGGTGGGGCCGCCGGGCTTCCTCCTGCTCGGCGATGAGGGCCCGGAAGCGCTCGACCGCGGCGTCGTGCTCGCGCCCGAGGGCCTCGATCCGCGAGTAGACGTCGTGCCAGGTCTTCCGGTGTCGGCCGATCTCATCCTCGAACGCGGCGAGCCGGGCGCACGGCTCCTCGATGCAGGGCGCTTGGACGTCCTTGCTCCAGGCCAGCCGGCCGAGCTCCCGCCAGAGTACGGTCTTCTTCTCCTTCTCCCTTTTCAGCTTGACCTGGATCCGGAGGCGGGCCATGTGGCGGCGGGCCCCCGACAGGAAGGCGCTGACACGGCGGCGGAGGTCCTTGTCGCGGAGGAAGATGAAGGCCACGAGGAGGAGGATGACGCAGAGGAGGACCCAGAGCATCCAGAAGGGGAGCCCCTCCGCGGCGGGCGGGGCCGGCTGGACCTGGATCGTCGCGTCCACCCGGCAATTATGGCATAAGAAGGGGTCAAACCTAAAAGAATTAACTTAGGTTTGACCCCATTTCCGGAAAAGCTTGACGAGCGTGTCCTTGTCCATGAGCTCGGACTGGCGGTAACGGATGACGCCCTTGCGGTCGATGACGATCGTCGCGGGGATGAACTCGCCCGGCTCGTAGGCCGTGACGATCTCCGGCGTGGCCAGGGCGATCGGGTAGTTGATGCCGGTCTTGCGGACCCATTCGAGGAGGGCTTCGGCCGGCATCTGGTCCACAGAGATGCCCAGGATCTCCAGGCCCTCGGCCTTGAGCTCCTTGGTGGCCTCGATGAAGTCGGGGATCTCCTTGCGGCAGGGCGGGCACCAGGTCGCCCAGAAGTTGATGAACAGGACCTTGCCCTCGTATCCGGACAGGGTCAGAGTGTTCCCCTGGAGGTCGGCGATCGAGAAATCGGGGGCCGCGGCCTCCTGGATCTCCGGCTTGGGCGCGGCGCAGGCCGCCGTGCCGGCCGCGGTCAGAACGATCATCGTCAGCGCCGCGATCGCGGCGGTCTTATTCTTCATCGGGCTCTCCTGAGGACTGACATCGGATAAATACTATCAAAATTATAGTGAATCGTGTGGGGCAAGTCAAAACCCTTCGGAAAAGAAGGGACCGGTCCCTTCTTTTCGTTCCTCTCGGAACTCAAACGCCGGCGAGCTTCTGCAGGCGCGCCCAGCGGGCGTCGACCTCGGCCTGCATCGAGCCGCGATCTGCTCGGGCTTCAGGTGGCGGAACCGGCCCTGGAGCCGGATGTAGTCGTCGACCGGCTTCTTGTCCTTGAGCTTCAGGTTGAGCGTGTACTTCTCGCCGTCCTCGATCTCGAAGAGCGGGAAGATGCCGTTCTGGACGGCCATCCGGGCCAGCTTGACGGTGTCCTCGGGCCGGCTCTTCCAGCCCGTCGGGCAGGGGGCGTAGATGTGGAAGAACCGCGTGCCCTTGATCTCCTTGGCCTTTTTCACCTTCTTGAACGAGGTCCTCGGGGTGGGAGACGCTGGCCGTGGCGATGTAGGGGATGCGGTGCGCGGCCATGATGGCCACGATGTCCTTCTTCGGCCGGGTCTTGAAGTGCTTGACCGGCGTCGTCGTCGTCCAGGCGCCGTAGGGCGTGGCCGACGAGCGCTGGATGCCCGTGTTCATGTAGGCTTCGTTGTCGTAGCAGACGTAGATGATGTCCTCGTTCCGCTCGGCCGCGCCGGACAGGGCCTGGAGGCCGATGTCGAACGTGCCGCCGTCGCCGGCCCAGGCCACGACCGTCGTCTCCGTGTCGCCGGTCATCTCCAGGCCGGCCTTGACGCCCGGCGGCCGTCGAGGCGGCCGTCTCGAAGGCGCAGTGGTAGATGGGGCACGTCCAGGGAGGAGTAGGGATACGGCCCGTCGATGACCGCCCAGCAGCAGGCCGGGATGCAGAGCGACCGTCTTCTGCCCGAGCGCCTTGAGCATGTAGCGCATGGCCAGCGTCGCGCCGCAGCCCTGGCAGGCCAGGTGGCCGCGGGCCATCAGCTCCTCGGGCGGGACGGTCAGCGTGTACGTTTTCGCTTTTTTCACTTCTTGGCTCATCTCTTGACTCCGATCCAGACGATCTCTGCTTCGGGCCTGTCCTTGGCCAGCGCGTCCGCCGGCGATCTCCTTGAACGATGTCCGGCGTGATGTCGCGCCCGCCGAGGCCGGCGATGTAGCCGAAGACCGGCGGCATGCCCGGCCGGCCGTAGAGGGCGGACTTGACCTCCTGGTAGAAGATGCCGTGCTGCGCCGTAGGAGCAGTTCCGGTCGACGACGGCCACCTTCCGGACGCTTCGCCAGGACCTCGCGGACGCGGTCGAAGGGGAACGGCCGGAAGACCTTGATGCGCAGGTTCCCGGCCTTGACGCCCGTGGCCTGCGCAGCTCGTCGACGGCGACGCGGGCCGTGTAGCCCGCCGTCCCCGAGGTGACGAAGACGAAGTCGGCGTCGTCGCACCGGTAGGGGTCGACGAGGCCGAGGCGGCGGCCGAAGAGCTTCTCGAATTCGCGGCCGGTCTCCTCGATGAGGGCCGGCGCCTTCTCCATGTCCTTCTGGAGCTTGTAGCGGAGCTCCATGTAGTGCTCCGGCGCCGGTCAGGCCGCCGAAGGCGTGCGGGTCGGCCGGCGTCAGCTTGACTGGCCGGCTTGAACGGCGGCAGGTAGCGGTCGACGAGGGCCTGGTCCGGGACGTCGACGACCTCGTAGGTGTGGGAGAGGGCGAAGGCGTCGAGGACGACCATGACCGGGATCAGCAGCGTCTCGGCGACCTTGAAGGCCTGGATGACCGTGTCGAGGACCTCCTGGTTCGAGGCGCAGTAGAACTGCATCCAGCCCGTGTCGCGCTGGGACAGGGTGTCGTTCTGGTCGGTCCAGATGATCCAGCCCGGCGCCATGGCCCGGTTGACGTCGCCCATGACGACGGGATGGCGGCCGCCGGCCGCCCAGTGGAGCATCTCGTGCATCAGGGCCAGGCCCTGGGACGAGGTGGCCGTGAAGGTCCGCGCCCCGGCGACCGAGGCGCCGATGCAGGCGGCCATGGCCGAGTGCTCGGACTCGACCTTGATGAACCGGGCGTCGAGGCGTCCCGTCGGCGCACATCTCCGAGAGGAGCTCGACGACCTGGGTCTGCGGCGTGATCGGGTAGGCCGAGATGACCTGGGTCCGCGAGCAGCATCGCGCCGTAGGACAGCGCGTGGTTGCCCATGATGACTTTCTTCATTTCCGCTCCTCCACCATGACGATGCACTTCTGCGGGCATTCCTCGGCGCAGATGCCGCAGCCCTTGCAGTAGTCGTAGTCGACGACCGGCCACTCGTCCACGACCTCGATCGACGGCTCGGGGCAGAACTTCCAGCAGATGCCGCACTGGACGCAGTTGGCCCGGTCGATCTCGGGCCGGATGTTCCGCCAGGCCCCGGTCAGGTTGTGGGTCTGGTAGCCGACGGAGCATGATCATCAGCGGCATCTCTTCGGCCGACTTGAAGACGATCTTCTTGGCTTTCTTGGGTCTCATGGCGTCCCTCCTTCAGGTCCTGTCGTACGCTTCCCTGGCCGCCTTGACGTTGTCCTCGGGCTTGATCGGGACCCCGTCGCGGATGGCCGCGGTCAGCGACTCGAGCTTGGTCAGGCCGAGGATCTTGATGACCGCCCCGGCGATGGCCGTGTTGACGATCGGCGCGGCCATGCGAGCCGAGCTTGTGCTGGACCGCGATCTCCGTGGCGTTGACCGTCCGGACCTTGAACTTGCCGTGGAAGCGGAAGTCCTCGGGCCGGCTGGTCGCTGTTGATGATGATCGTCCCGCCCGTCCTTGAGGCCCTCGGTGACGTCGATGGCCTCGACCAGGGTCGGGTCGACGACGACGACGTGGTCCGGCGTGTAGATCCGGCTCTTGTCGTAGATCTGCTTGTCGTCGATCCGGATGAAGGCGACGACGGGCGAGCCGCGCCGCTCGACCCCGAACTCCGGGTAGGCCTGGACCCATTTGTCCTCTTTGGCGATGGCGTCGGCCAGGATCTTGGAGGCGACGACGGTGCCCTGACCGCCGCGGCCGTGGAAACGGATTTCGACCATGAGCCACTCCTTATCGGTTTTGGAAGAAACGATATTATAAGCCCGACGGCCCCGGAAGGGAAGGGCCCGGGGCTAGAGAACGGCGGCGCCGAATGTATCGCCCTGGTTGATGTCCCCGGTCGTGAAGCCTTTCTTGAACCAGCGCACCCGCTGCTCCGACGTGCCGTGGGTGAAGGCGTCGGGGACGATGTATCCCTGCGACTGTTTCATGATCCGGTCGTCGCCGACGGCGCTGGCCGCGTTCATGCCCTCTTCGACGTCGCCGGATTCGAGGAATCCCGGCTCCAGGTTGGCGTAGTGGGCCCAGACCCCGGCCAGGAAGTCGGCCTGGAGCTCCATGCGGACCATGATCTTGTTGAAATCCTTCTCGCTCATGCGGCCCCGCTGGGCCATGACCTGGTCGTTGATGCCGAGCAGGTTCTGGACGTGGTGGCCGACCTCGTGGGCGATGACGTAAGCCAGGGCGAAGTCGCCCGGCGCGTTGAGCTGGCGCTGCATCTGTTCGAAGAACGAGAGGTCGATGTAGACTTTGGAGTCCCCGGGGCAGTAGAACGGGCCCGAGGACGCGCCGGCGTAGCCGCAGGCCGAGTCGACCTGCCCCGAGAAGAGGACGAGCTTGGGCGCCACGTAGGTCCTGCCCATGTCCCGGAAGCGCTCACTCCAGACGTCCTCGATGCTGGCCAGGACGGTGGAGACGAATTCCCCCATCTCCTTGTCTTTCGCGCTGAGCGGTTCGCCTGCCCCGGTCGCGGCGGGCTCGTCGACCTGCATCGTCTGCGGGATGTCGGCCGGATTGCCGCCGAGCAGGAAATAGAGGATCGCGATGACGATTCCCAACCCGCCCACGCCGCCGACCGCCATGCCCCGGCCGCTGATCCCGCGCCGGTCCTCGACGTTATCGCTTTGCCGTCTTCCCTGCCATCTCATGGTTCCCTCCTCGAATAGTCTTAGGCCGCCTGGGCCTGGTAAAGCTTCTTGAGCATCACCGCGTCGCCCTCGAGGTTCGGGCTCTCGCAGATGACCGTTCCTTCGACCGCGAGGTCGCGCAGGGCCTGCAGCCATTCGTCGTACCGGAAGCCGGTCTCCTCGAGGTTGAGGTGCTTGATCTCGCCCTTGTCCCCGAACTGAATGCCGGCGATGTGGATGTGGACGTTCTTCAGGGCCCGCGGGCCGAGTTTGCGGCCCACCTTGCCGAGGACGCGGTGGAACTCGTCGTAGGAATTGACCCGGCCCTCGCGGGCGTGGAGATGCGAGAAATCGAGACAGGGCTGAAGACCGTCGACATCGCGGCAGAGGCCGAGGACTTCGTCGAGCGAGCCGAACTGCGACCGCTTGCCCATCGTCTCGATCCGGAGGGTGATCGCCAGGCGCTCGCTCCGGACGACGGACATCAGCGTCTTGAGTTCGGCCCTGACGGCCTCGTAGGTCCTCTCCGGCGTGTCCTTGCCGTAGAAGGCGGCATGGAACACGACGCTCGCCGCGCCGCAGGCGTCGCCGACGCGGGCCGTCTTGAGGAGCCGCTCCTGGCTGGCCAAGCGCTTGCCCGGGTCCTCGGAGTTGAGGTTGATGAAATAAGGCGCGTGGACGCTCAGGCGGACGCCGAGCGAGCGGGCCTTCTCGCGGACCTTGGCGGCGGTGTCGAGGCCCATCTTGACGCCCTGGACGAACTCGATCTCCAGGCAGTCGAGGCCGAGGGCCTTGATGCGCTCGATCCCGGCCAGGCTGGAGGTGTCGGCGGAGGAGAAGGGGACGCCGGCCGTGCCGAACAGCAGACCCCTAGGAGCAATCGCCATCGGCCTTCCTCCCCGAGCCGAGGAACTCGCCGACGATCCTCATGGCGCAGAAGTCGCCGCACATGGAGCAGGCTTTCGAGCGGGACCTTCGCCGTTTCCGGACGGCCGCGAATTTCTTCGGATCGATGGCCAGGCGCCGCTGGGTCTCCCAGTCGAGGCGCTTGCGGGCCCGGGCGAGGGCCAGGTCGCGCTCGAGGGCCCCGGGGACGCCCTTGACGATGTCGGCCGCGTGGGCGGCGATCTTCGACGCGATGAGCCCCTCGCGGACGTCGTCGTCCGTGGGCAGGCCGAGGTGTTCCGCCGGCGTGACGTAGCAGAGGAAATCGGCCCCGGCCGCCGCGGCGACCGCGCCGCCGATGGCCGAGACGATGTGGTCGTACCCGGGGGCGATGTCGGTGACGAGCGGGCCGAGGACGTAGAACGGCGCGCCGTCGCAGACGCGTTTCTCGAGGCGCATGTTCATTTCGACCTGGTCGAGCGGGACGTGGCCCGGGCCCTCGACCATGACCTGGACGCCGGCTTCACGAGCCCGCTTGACGAGCTCACCGAGGGTCAGGAGCTCCTCGATCTGGGGCCGGTCCGTGGCGTCGAGGATGGAGCCGGGCCGGAGGCCGTCGCCCAGGCTGAGGGTGACGTCGTAGCGCCGGGCGATCTCGAGCAGGCGGTCGAACCGGGCGTAAAAGGGATTCTCCCTGCCGTGGTAGAGCATCCAGGCCAGGTGGAAGGCCCCGCCCCGGGAGACGACGTCGGCGACCCGGCCCTGGCTCTTCAGGCGTTCGATGGCCTTCAGGGTCAGCCCGGCGTGGACGGTCATGAAGTCGACGCCTTCGCGGGCCTGGGACTCGATGGCCTCGAAGAGATCCGCCTCGGTCATGTCGACGATCGAGGCCCGCCGGTCGAGGGTCTTGACCGCCGCCTGGTAGATGGGCACCGTCCCCAGGGGCATGGGCGTCCGGGCGAGGATGGCCTTCCGGATCCGGCGCAGGTCGCCACCCGTGCTCAGGTCCATCAGGGCGTCGGCGCCGTACTCGATGCTGATGCGCACCTTGCGCAGCTCGTTCGCGAGGAGCGGAAAGTCACGCGAGGTGCCCAGGTTGACGTTGACCTTGGTCCTGAGGCCGCGGCCGATGCCCGCGGGGCGGGCCGGCGCGTGGCTCGGGTTGAAGGGGATGACGACGAGGCCTTTCCCGACGAGTTCGGCCAGCCGCTCCGGGGCGACTCCCTCGGAAGCGGCGACCTTCCTCAGGACGGGGGAGAGGATGCCCTTTCTCGCTTTTTCGGTCTGTGTCATAGTGGTTCTTTTGCGTCCGGCAACGGAGAAGTAAGAGTATAGAGGACGGTCCGGGGAGTGTCAAGGAATCGGACGGCCGGCGAGGGGGCTAGCCCGGCCCCGTTTTCCCTCACCCCAAAGGGTCACCTCCGGGGGTGGTTTTTCACCCCCGGATTCATCCGGCCGGACGATTGCCCGCCTGGGGGGGCCGCCTTAACATGGACTCGCTATGGAACGGTACGCCCCCGCCTCAGCTCCGTCCGGCTCTCCGGACGGGATCGGGCCGTTCCGTCACTCGCTGTAGCCGATAAACCGCCCGGAACCCTCCCCCGAGGTGCGGCGTTATATCCAACGGCGGTAGCCTGCCGCGAAAAGCCTGTTTTCAGCCCATGGAAGTCCGCAACAGTCTCATTGTCCGGAACACGGTCCTGAACTTCTTCGGGCTCGTCGTCCCGCTGGCCGTCGGCTTCGTCACCATCCCCATGGTCGTCCGGGCCCTGGGGAACGAGCGCTTCGGCATCCTGGCCCTGGTCTGGGTCGTCTTCGGCTATTTCGGCCTGTTCGACCTCGGCCTGGGCCGGACGACGACGCGGTACATCGCCGACGCCCTGGGCCGGAACGAGCCGGAGAAGCTCCCCGGCTACCTCTGGACGACGGTCCATCTGCAGGTCGCGATCGGCCTCCTCGCCGCCGCCCTCGCGCACGCCGCCGCTCCGCTCATCGTCCACCGCTTCCTCAACATCCCGGACGGGTTCGAGCGGGAGACGGTCCTGACGCTGAGGCTCGTCGGCTGGTCCCTGCCCGTGATGTTCGTCAGTTCCTCCTTCCGCGGCGTCCTCGAAGCCGCCCAGCGGTTCGACCTGGTCAACGCCGTCAAGGTCCCTGTGAACGTGCTGTTCTACCTGCTCCCCCTCCTCGGCATCCTCCTTGGCTTCGATCTCCCCGGCATCGTCATCCTGCTCGTCGCCTCCCGCTTCGCCGCGCTCGTCGTCTGGGGCGGGCTGGCGCTCCGTGTCCTCCCGGTCCTGAGGACGAGGCCCGTTATCCGCCGGGACCTCGTCCGGACGCTCTTCTCGTTCAGCGGCTGGCTCGGCCTCTCCGGCATCCTCTGCGCCGTGACCTCCTCGATGGACAGGCTCGTCATCGGTTCCGTGCTGTCGGTCGCGGCGGTCGCGTTCTATGCCGCCCCCTTCGAGGCCATCAACCGGATCGGGGTCGTCCCCGGCAGCCTGTCGATGGTCCTGTTCCCGGCCTTCTCCTTCCTCGACGCGGAGGGCCGCACGGACAGGGTCGAGATCCTCTTCGCCCGGTCCTTGAAATTCCTCCTCCTCTCGACCGGGCCCGCGCTGATCCTGCTCGTGTTCTTCGCCCGGCCCCTGCTCCGGCTGTGGCTGGGTGCCGAGTTCGCCGCCGAGAGCACCTTCGTCGTCCAGGTCCTCGCGGCCGGGTTCCTCGTCAACACCGTCATCGCCGTGCCCAACAACTACCTGATCGGCATCGGCAGGGTGGACGTCGCCCCCAAGTACCAGGCCTTCGAGCTCCCGGTCTTCACCGCCGCGACGTGGGCCGGAGCGCGGCTCGGCGGGATCGGCGGCGTCGCCGCGGTCACGGCCGTGCGTCTGGCCGCCTTCACCGCATTCCTCCTGGCGGTCTCGTGCACGGCGGGCCGGATCCGCCTCGGCTTCGTCTGGAAGAAAGGTCTCGCCGGCGTCGTCGCCGCGCTGGCCCTTTTCGCGGCCGGGCTCGGGGCTTCCGTCGCTCTCGGCTTCGGCGCCTGGGGAGCGGCGGCCTGCGGCCTCGCGTTCGCCGCGGCGGCGTGGCTCCGCCTTCTCGACGGCGAAGAGAGGGCGTTCCTCGCCGGTCTTCTGAAGATCGGGCGCCGGGCCGCGCCGGCCGGCGGGCCGGGAACGGGGGGCCTCGGATGAGACCGCGGGTCGCCGTCGTCCACCCGATGCTCGTCCCCGGCGGCGGCTCCGAGGCGGGCGCGATGTGGACGGTCCAGGCGCTTCGCGACGATCACGAAGTGACCCTGATCACAATGGGCCGTCCCGACCTCGCCGCCCTCGACCGCAGCTGCGGGACGACGCTCGACGGGACCGGGATCGCCGTCCGTTCCCTGGCCGTTCCCCCCGGTCTGAGGACCCGCTTCGACGCCCTGCGCGGCGGCCGCTTGTCCCGCTGGTGCCGCCGCAACGCGCGCGGCTACGACGTCATGATCTCTGCCTACAACGTCATGGACTTCGGCGTCCCCGGGATCCAGATGATCGCCGACTTCTCCTTCGACGACGACCTCCGCCGCGAGCTTCACGCGACGCCGGGCGGGGCCCGCGGCGTCTACGGCGCCTCGGCCGGCCGGTCGCTCTACATGGGCCTCTCCCGGGCGCTCACCGGCGGCCGGGGAGACGGCTGGAAGCGGAACCGCACCGTGGCCAATTCCGAGTGGACGCGGGGCCTCCTCGAAGCCCGCTTCGGCGTCCGTTCCGAGGTCGTCTATCCGCCCGTCGCCGCGCCGGCCGCTCCCGGCCGTCCCTGGGAAGAGCGCGATGACGGCTTCGTCGTCATGGGCCGGCTCGTACCCGAGAAGGGCCTCGACCTCGTCATCGACGCGCTCGCCCGCGTCCGCGAAAAGAGGCCGGTCCATCTTCACGTCCTGGGCCGCCGCGTCCGGGCCTCCTACGCCCGCGAGATCGACCGGCTCCGCCGCCGCCACGGCGATTGGATCCGCCTCGAGGGTCCGGTCTACGGGCCGGAGAAAGCGGCGTTCCTGGGCGGACACAGATACGGCATCTCCGGCTGCCGCAGCGAGGCCTTCGGCCTGGCCGTCGCCGAGATGGTCAAAGCCGGGGCGGTCGTCTGGGTGCCCGACGGCGGCGGGCAGACGGAGATCGTCGCCCATCCCGGCCTGGTCTACCGCGAGGCGTCCGGCGCCGCCGCTCTCATCCTGAGCGCGCTCGAGGATCCGGCCCGCCTGGACGGACTGCGTCGTCACCTCGATTTGCGGGCGGCGGAGTTTTCGACGGACCGCTTCGCCGGCGGGATGAGGGCCGTCGTCCGGGGCTTCCTGGAGGGGCCGGCATGATCGCGGCGAACAGGATCGTCTTCGTGGTCGCGACCAAGGACCGTCCGGAAGAGCTCCGGCGCCTGTGGCGCAGCCTTCTCGCCCAGACCCGCGTTCCCGATGAGGTCATCGTCGTCTATGCCGGCGTCCGTCCGACCCCGCGGCTCGCGCCGGGAGCTGCGGCGCCTGCGCTCCGGCTCATCCGGACTTCCGTCGCCTCGGCCGCACGCCAGCGCAACCTCGGTCTCGCCGCGGTCGGGCCCGACGCCTGGCTCGTCGGCTTCCTCGACGACGACACCGTCCTCGAGGTCGGCGCCGTCGAGGAGATCGCCCGCTTCTTCGCCGCGGCCGGTCCCGGCGTCGGCGGGGCGGCCTTCAACATGGTCAATCACCCGCCGCTCGAATGGGACGTCCTCAAAGGGACGTCCCTCGTCGCCGCGCTCGGGCTCTACGACCGCCGCAGCGGGGTCGTGACCCCCTCCGGCTTCCAGACGATGCTCGGGCCCGTCGGGACGACGATTTGGGTCGACTGGCTGCCGACGGGGGCCTCGGTCTGGCGGCGCGAGATCTTCCGCGAGTTCCGGTTCGACGAATGGTTCGGCGGCTACAGCTATCTCGAAGACCTCGACTTCAGCTATCGCGTGGGCCGGACCGCCAAGCTGGCCGTGGTCTCGGGCGCGCGCTATCTGCACCTCCCTGCGCCCGGCGGCCGGGGCGGCGGCTACGCGTTCGGCGTGCGCGAAGTCCTCAACCGCGTTCATTTCGTGAGGAAGCACGCCGAGCTCTCCCTGCCGAAGTGCCGTGCGGGCCTGACCGTCAGGCTGGGTCTGAGCCTCGTCCAGTCCGTCCGGCAGGGGAGCGCCTATTACGCCGCCCGGGCCTTCGGCAACGCGGTCGGCCTGGTGCGATCGGCGCTCGAAAAAGAATGACACGATGAGCGACAGAAGACCCAAGGTCCTCGTTTCCGCCTATGCCTGCCATCCCCGGCCGGCCACCGCCCATTTCCCGGGCGAGGCCATCCTGGGCTGGCATCTGGCCCGCGAGATCGCCGGCTTCGCCGACCTCCACCTCATCACGTGGGCCTTCAACCGCGACGGGGTCGAGGGGACGCTCACGGACGGGAACGGCCGTCCGGTCGAGGTCCGCTACGTGGACCTCCCGCCGCGGCTCCACGACGTCCTGCGCGACCGGCACCTGGGCACGCGCATCTATTATTATCTCTGGCAGCGCGCGGCGGCCCGGGCTGCGGTCGAGCTCCACCGCCGCGAGCGCTTCGACCTCTTCCACCAGATCACATTCTCGAACGACTGGATGCCGAGCTACGCCGCCCCCGCGCTCCCCGTCCCCTTCGTCTGGGGGCCGATCGGCGGCGGCCAGAAGGTGCCGCGCGAGCTCATGGGCACAATGGCCCGCCGCGACAGGCGCCAGGAGAGATCGCGGACCTTCCTCCAGAACGTCTGGCGGGCGACGCCGGCCCGCCGGCGCACGGCCGGCCAGGCTTCGGCCATCCTCGTCTGCAACAAGGAGACGAAAGGGGTCCTGTCGCGCTGGGCGGACAAGATCGTCGATTTTCCGGTGAACGGCATCTCCCCGGAGGACATCGCGGCGACCGTCGCAGCCGCCCCAGGCCGGAACGGCTTTCGACTTCTCTACGTCGGGCGCTTCGACCCTATCAAGGGCCTGCCCCTGGCGTTGGAGGCCGTGCGCATCCTGAGCGGCATCGCGCCCGGGACGACGTTCGAGCTCGTCGGCGAGGGGCCGGAGCGGCCGAGGCTCGAAGCGCTGGCCGCGCGCCTGGGGATCTCCGACCGCCTCGTCTGGACCCCGTGGAGCCCGCGCGCCGAGGTCTTCGCGAAGATGCGGACGAGCGACGTCTTCCTCTTTCCCTCCCTTCGCGACGGCGGAGGGGCCGTCGTCGTCGAGTCCATGGCCAGCGGCCTCCCGGTCGTCTGCCTGGACCTCGCCGGCCCCGGGCTCCACGTCCGGGCCGAGTACGGGATCAAGGTCCCTTCGGGCCCGCCCGATGTGGTCGCGGCCGCGCTCGCCGGCGCCCTCGGCCGTTTCTGGTGCGACCCCGGACTTCGGGGCCGGATGGGACACGCCGCCCGCGATCGGGCCGCCTCTTACTACGAGTGGAGCCGCCTCGGAGAGAGGCTTCGCGGCATCTACCGCGACGCCCTGGCCGGGACGGCGCCGCGACCGGAGGAGCGACGGTGACGGTATCGCTCGTCCTCTGGCTCGCGGCGTGGGCCGGCGTCTTCACCGGCCTCTACAACCTCCAGCCCATGCCTTCGATCCACGATCCGCTGGCCTTCTTCCAGGGCGCCCGGGCCCTCCTGCCCGTCGCGGCCGCCTACGTCTGCCTGCTCTGGGCTCTGGCCACGAAGGCGCGTTACCGGTTCGGGGCGACGACGCTCGGCCTGTTCGTCGCCTACGCCGTCCTCGGCATGTTCGCCTCGGTCGTCTATTCCCCGGACATCGCCACGGCGCTCTACTGGGGCACCGTGTACCTCGCCCCCTTCCTCGTCGCCTGGTTCGTCATCGAACGGCCGGAGCCCCTGCCCGTCCTCAGGAACATGCTGCGCCTGAACGGTGCGATCATCCTACTCCTGCTGCTGGCCGTTCTCCCCGAGGCTTTCCGCTACGGCTTCGGCCGGACGACGCGGTACCAGATCTACACGATGCCCTTCGGCCTCGGCGAGGTCCGGGCCAACGGCGTCGGCCGCTACGCCCTCATCGTCCTCATCATCGCCGGCGTCTCTCTCGCGACGTCGGTGTCGAAGAAGAGGTTCCTCTGGCTGCCGGTCGTCCTCCCGGCCCTGTTCATCCTCATGCAGACCCAGTCCCGGTCGGCCCTGCTCGGCCTGGCGGTGGCGGGCGCGCTCTTCGTCTTCGTCCGGGGCATCGACCTGCGCTTCCTCGTCGCCGGGCCCGTGGCGGCCTATGCCATCTGGACCTCCGGCGTTACCTGGAGGGCCAAGGGCGCGTGGAGCTCGCTCGTGTTCCTGACCGGCCGCGACGCGACCTGGCAGAGGGGCCTCGACCGGATCGGCGATTCGCCCTTCTTCGGCTGGGGCTTCCATGCCGACCGGCTCCTGCTCGATTCCGAACACATGCACAACTCCTACCTCCACGCCGCGATCCAGGCCGGAATCCCCGGCGCCTTGATCTTCGCCGCCGGCGTCGCCGTCCTGTGGCTCTTCCTCTGGAAGGCCAAGGTCCTGGGCCGGATCAACGCGGCCGCGGAGCCGGACCGGACCCTGCTGATGCAGGCGGTCCTCATCCTCGGCTTCTTCACGGCCCGGAGCTTCTTCGAGTCGACCGGCGCGTTCTACGGCGTCGACCTGCTTCTCATCGTGCCGGCCGTCGCCTACCTCTACGAGTGGGCCCTGGAAAATCCGGCCGCAGCGGAGGAGGAGGCGTGAAGATCTTCCTCCACACCATGTACTACCTGCCGGACTTCGGCAGCGCCCCCGTGCTCATGGACGAGATGGCCCGCTACCTGGCCGCGGCCGGCCACGAGGTCGAGGTCGTGACGACCCTGCCCCGGACCCGCGGCGAGGAATTTCGCGGCCTCGTCTATTCCCGGCGCCGGACGGGCCGCCTCGTCGTCAAGAGGCTGTGGACGAATACCGCCGCCTTCCCCCTCGGCCGTCTCCTCGCCTGGAACATCTACACGGCGGGGGCCCTGGTGAACCTCCTCTCGGTTCGCCGGGGCGACATCGTCTGTCCTGCGGACGCCGCCCCTCCAGCTCGGCTTCACCCGCTCTCTTCGCCAAGGTCCTGTGCGGGGCGCGGGTCCTGGTCAACGTCCAGGACATCCATCCCGACCTGGCCGTCGAGTCCGGCATCCTGCGCAACCCGGCCGCGATCCGTTTCGCCAAGGCGCTCGAGAAAGCCGTCTACGGACTGGCCGACCGGATCGCCGTCATCAGCGACGGCTTCGCCCGCAACCTCCGGGCGAAAGGCGTGCCGGAGACGAAGCTGGCCGTCCTGCCGAACTGGGTGGACACGGACTTCCTCAGGCCCGGCCCCAGGGACAATCCCGTGTCGCGCCGGCTCGGTCTCGAAGGGAAGTTCGTCGTGATGTACTCCGGGACGATCAGCATCAGCAGCCACAGGGCCCTGGAGCGGACCCTCGAAGCGGCGGCGCTCCTCGCGGACGACCGCGAGATCGTCTTCGCCGTGGTCGGGGAGGGTTTGAAAAAAGACGCGCTGCGCGCGAAGGCGGCGGCTCTCGGCATCGACCAACGCCGTCTTCCTGCCCTTCGTGCCCTACGCCGAGCTGCCGGACCTCCTCGCCTCGAGCGATGTCCTGCTCGTGCCGCTCGACGGGGCGAACTCCGACCTGTCCGTGCCGTCGAAGCTCTACAACGTCATGGCCGCGGGCCGGCCCGTCCTCGGTCTGGCCGTGCCCGGCTCCGAAGTCGCCAACCTCCTCGGCGACAACGACTGCGGCCTCACCGCGCCGCCGGACGACGCGGCGGCCGTCGCCGGGGCCGTCCGCGCCCTCAAGGCCTCGCCGGAGAGACGGCGGGCCCTCGGCGCGAGCGCCCGCGCGTTCGCCGTCCGCCGCTTCGCCAAGACGAAATCCTCCGCCGTTATGACGGACTCTTGAGAGTCCATGGTATCCTAATGGTCTCCGATGAACGCCGCGAAGAAGCCTCGCCCTCTACGGCCTGCCGCCGCTCCTGTGGATGGCCTTCATCTTCCCCGTCGGGAACAAGGCCTTCGCCTGAGCCGCATCTACGAGATCTTCGCCGCCGTCTTCCGGTGGATCGCGCCGCGCGCCTCGGCCGAGACGCTCGGGCTGGCCTACATCGTCTGCCGCAAGACGCTCCACTTCGTCGAGTACGGGTTCCTCGTCTTCCTCCTCTATCGGGCCTTCCGCGGCGGACGCGGCCCGCTCTGGTCGAGACGGGCCGGGCTCTCCAGGCCGCGGCGGCGGCCGTCGCCTACGGCTTCCTCGACGAGTTCCTTCAGTCCTTCGTCCCCAACCGCTTCGGCAGCCCGTTCGATTGGGCCGTGGACACGGCGGGCATCCTGACCGTCCTCGCGCTCCTGGCCTGGACGGGGACGCGGCGCGAGCGGGATCCCGCCAGCGCGGCCGGACGGGCGCTCTTCCTCAAGCGGCCGTTCGACGTGCTCCTCTCGTCGCTGGGGATCCTCCTCGCCGCGCCGCTCTGGCTCGTCATTTCCGCGGCCGTCAAGCTCGAGAGCCGCGGCCCGGTCTTCTACGCCCAGGAGCGCGTCGGCCGCAAGGGCCGTGTCTTCAAGGCCCTCAAGTTCCGGTCCATGGTCGCCGACGCCGAGGCCGCGAGCGGGCCGGTCCAGGCCGTCGCCGGCGACCCGCGCGTGACGAAGGTCGGCCGCGTCCTGCGGGCCACGGCCATGGACGAGCTGCCCCAGCTCGTCAACATCTTCAAGGGCGACATGAGCTTCGTCGGCCCCCGGGCCCTGCGGCCGAACGAGCAGGAAGTCGACGGGGGTGCGGAGGCGGTGGCGCTTTCCGCGATCCCCGGCTACGAAGCGCGCCACGCCGTGCGGCCGGGACTGACCGGCCTCGCCCAGGTCTATCTGCCGGGGGAGGCGCCGCGGCGGAAGAAGTTCCGCTACGACCTCCTCTACATCAGGACGCATGAGCTTCTGGCTCGACCTCGAGCTGATCGTCCTGTCGTTCTGGATCACATTCCGCGGGCGATGGGAAAGTCGGACGGATAAGGTGTAGCCTAAAGGGCGATCTCGAGCGAACATGGACAGATCCGACGTTCTCGTCGTCGGGGCCGGGCCGAGCGGCCTGCGCGCCGCGGCCCGCCTGGCCGAGGCCGGCCTTCGACGTGCGGGTGCTCGAGAAGAAGTCCCGCGCCGTCGGACCGACGTCGTCTGCACGGGCATCGTCGGCCTCGAGGTCCTTCGACGACTTCGGGCTCGACCGGGGCCCCATCGTCGATGTGCTCCGGACCGTCCGGCTCGTCTCGCCCGTTCGAGACCGCGATCCTCTACGAACACCCCGGTCCTTCGCCTGTGTCGTCGACCGGGAGAAGTTCGACGGCGCCCTGGCCGGATCGGCCGCCGGATCGGGGCGCGCGCATCGAACCGCGAGTCCGGGTCGACGACGTCGCCGTCGGCCCGACGGGTCGAGGTCTCGGTCCGCGACGCCGGCGGGCCGCCCGGCGCGGGACACCGCGGCGGTCGTCGTCCTGGCCACGGGCGTCGACTTCGCCCTGTCGAAGAAGCTCGGCCTCTCGGTCGCCCGCGACTTCCTGCAAGGGGCCCAGGTCGAATGCGCCGTCCCGGGCGCGGACACACCACCCTCTTCTTCGGGCGGGACGTGGCCGCGCCGGGCGCCTTCGCCTGGTCGGTCCCGCCGGTCGGGGGCCGGGTCCGGATCGGCCTGCTGACCCAGAGGACCTGCCAGGCCTGCCTCGCAGGCTCCTCGACACGCAGCTTCGGCGGCGTCCGCGGCGCGTCCGAGGCGTGCGCCGATCAGGACGCAGCCTATCGCCCAGGGTCTCCTGGCCAGGACCGCGGCGACCGCGTCCTGGCCGTCGGCGAGGCGGCGGGGCAGACCAAGACGACGACCGGCGGCGGCATCAGCTACGGACTGGCCTGCGCCGACTTGGCCGCCGACGCCCTGCTCGAGTGCTTCGCCCGGTCGTCCTTCGGCCGGGCCGACCTCCTCGTCTACGAAGCGCCGCTGGAAGGCCCTGCTCCAGAAGGAGATCCTGGTCGGCCAGTACACCCGGCGGATGTGCGCCCGCCTGAGCGACGGGCGCATCGAGAGCCTCTTCCAACTGGCCCGGACCGACGGCATCGTGCCCATCATCCGGGAGAAGGCCGACTTCGACTGGCACAGCGGGCTCATCTTCGCCCTGCTCCAAAGGCTGTCGTTCATGAAATTCTTCCGCGACGTCAAGGACCGGCTCGGCCCGTTCAGCGCGTCCTAGAAGCCGCGGCACCTCACGACCACAATATGAAAAGACCCTTCGGCGTCACTGCCGCCCTCCTCGTCCTCATGCTCGCCGCGGGCCGTCCGTCTGCCGGCGCAGTCCTACCGGCCCTTCCGCGAGGATTACGAGGACATCAAGGCGCGGGCCCGGCTCCGCCTCGGATCCCTGCGGCTCCAGCCGGTCTTCCGCCTGTCCGAGGCCGGCTACGACTCGAACGTCTATTACCGGGCCGACGGCGGCGGCGAGGTCGTCTCCGACTTCACGGCGACCCTCGCGCCCGAGCTGCGCGCGTACTGGCTTCTCGGCGGCTCGGCCATCCTCTCGGCGACGGAGAGCCCGGAGTATCTCCTGTACGCCCGCGAGAAGGGCCTGCGGGCCTTCAGCAACAGCTTCTCCGGCGGGCTGCGGATGATGCTCCTGCGGTACTTCTCGCTTTCGGCCGAATACCACGATGCGAGCCACGTGCGCCGGTCGATGAGCGAGCTCGATCGCAGGATCCGGGACACCGCGACCGGCTGGCACGGCCGGGCTATTCTTCGAGACGGCCCGGGGCACGGCCTTCGGCGTCACCGCCGCCGTGGACGATTTCCGCTTCGAGGACGTCGCTTCCGGCGCCCCGGACGACGTCTACGCCCGGACCCTCGACCGGCGCGAGACATCGGCCGCGGTCGAGGTCTACTACCGGGTCTTTTCCCGGAGCTATCTCTTCGCCACGGCCGGGTGGACGCGCTACGATTTCGCCTTCGCCGAATCGGCCTGGCGAGACGGCGAGGCCGTCAAGGCCGCGGGCGGCTTCCGTTTCCCCCTCACCGGCCGGGCCCGGGGAAGGGTCCTTTTCGGCTGGAAGTCGTTCCGGCCCGATGCGTCCGGCCGCCGGCCCTTCTCCGGGCTCATCGCCGCGTACCGAGGTTTATCTGCGCCTGGGCGCTTCGCCGCGACCGTGGGCTACGACCGTGACAACGCCTTTTCCTACAACGAGAGCGCCTACTACTACGTCGACGAGCGGGCCGGGGCCGTCCTCTCGCTCTACCTCGCCCCGTTCCTCCGGATCGACGGCGGCGTCCAGTACGGCGACCATGACCTATCCCGAGCCGCAGACGGTCTGGCTCCGGCGGCGTCCCCGTCACGGTCGACCGCCGCGAGGACGTCCAGCGGACCTGCGTCCGTCGGGCCCGTCCTCCGGATCGGCGGGACCGTCGGGCTCGGCCTGACCTACAATCTCTACAGACGGACGTCCAACGTCCCGGGCTTCGATGTCCGGAGGAACTTCGCCGGGAGCGTTCCTGACCTACGAATTTTAACTCCTTGCCCCGGCCGAAAGGGCCGACCTGAAGAAAACAAGACCGCCGTCCTCCTCGCTCTTCGCGGCCGTCCTGCGCTGGCGAGCCGCCGCTCCCGCGGCGCAGGACGGTCGAGCGCCGAATACAAGATCGGTCCCAAGGACCTCCTCGAGATCACCGTCCTCGGCGTGAGGAGATCAGCAAGCCTCGTCGTCCGCGTCTCCGAGGACGGCCGGATCACCCTGCCGCTCCTGGGCGAGGTCGACGTCGGCGACCTGACCAAGTTCGAAGTCGAGAAGCAAGCTGACCCGGCTCGCCGGCGAGAAGATCGTGCTCAAGCCCCAGGTCACCGTGCCACATCCTCGAATACCTGAGCCGCCGCGTCTCCGTCGTCGGGGCCGTCGAGCGGCCCGGCCCGTTCGAGCTCCTCGGCCGTCAGACGGTCCTGTCCGGTCGATTTCCGCAGTCGGGCGGCCTGACCCGGGACGCGGGCGAGGAGATCATCGTCATCCGCCAGCTCGCCGGCCGGCGACGAGCACCTCCATCCGCATCTCCGATCGACGGCCTCTTCGTCCAGGGCGATCCCAAGCTCAACATCGCCCTCGA
The DNA here is from genome assembly GCA_963743755.1 of uncultured bacterium. GTDB lineage: Bacteria > Acidobacteriota > Aminicenantia > Aminicenantales > Saccharicenantaceae > RBG-16-66-30. The sequence continues at coordinate 56,921 of CAVUQU010000004.1, read as the reverse complement.
GCCGGGCGACGTCGTCAACGTCCCCGTCGACAAGACTCGTCCCCATCTACGTCTTCGGCCAGGTCAAGAGCCCGGGCGCCCTGCAGGTCAAGCGATCGAGCCTGCCGACCCTGACCCAGGCCATCGCGCAGGCCGGCGGGTTCACCGACCGGGCCAACAGGGCAGCGTCCAGATCCGGCGGAAGGACGCCGCGGGCAAGGAGATCGAGATCACCGTCAACGTCCGGAAGGCATCCTCAAAGGGAAGATAAAGGACATCGCCCTGCTCGAAGTCAACGACACCGATCTACGTGCCGGAGAGCCTCCTTTAGTCCGGCCGGATCGGGGAGAACCGCCATGAAGGGTTTCACCAGAAACGGACGGAAAGGAGATCGACCTCCTCGACTACGTCCGGGTCGTCCTCAAGCGCAAGTGGGTCCTGGTCACGTTCGCCGCGGTCCTGGTCGTGCTCGCGGCCGTCCTCTCGTTCACGAGGACGCCGCTCTACCGGGCCACGGCCACGCTGCTCATCGAGGAGCCGGGGACGAGCCTGCTACAACCTCCAGGACGATCCTCAACGCCGGAGCCGACCTACCGCAACGACTATCTGGGCACCTATTTCAACACCCAGCTCCGCCTCCTGACGAGCCGGTCCCTGGCCGAGAGGGTGGCCAAGAAGCTCAACCTCGCGGCGCCGGCCCGAGTTCCGGCCGGTCCCGGACCCCCGGGCCGGCGTCCTGCCGGCGGCCTGCGGAAGCTCCTCGGCCTCCGCTGGCTCTTCGGCCGCGGCCGGGACGGCGGCCGGAGCGCGGCCCCGGCCGACCCGGCCCCGTCCTACGCCGGCTACGCCACCGCCATCCTGAGCGGACTGAGCATCTCGCCTATCCCCGAAACCCGCCTCGTCTACGTCAGCTTCATGTCGACGCACGCCGCGCCTGGCCGCCGACGTCGTCAACGCCCTGGTCGAAGAGTTCGTCAGCTTCTCCGTCGAGACCCGCTACGAGGCGACCAAGCAGACCTCGGAGTTCCTGACCGAGCAGATCTCCCTTCTCCGCGAGGACCTCAAGCGCAAGGAGGAGGACCTCCAGAAGTACGGCCAGGAGAAGGACCTCCTCTATCTCAGCGACAACGAGAGCACCGTCGTCAACAAGTTCTCCGACGTCGCCACGGCCCTGACCGCGGCCCAGATCGAGCGCTACGCCAAGGAGTCGGCCTACCTCGAGCTCAAGAAGATCGGTGTCGACAACCTGCCCGAATCGATCAACAACCCGACCATCCAGAGCCCTGCGGACGACCTACACCCAGGCCAAGTCCGAGTTCGACGAGAAGGGGCGGATCTACCGGCCCGACTACCCTGAGATGGTCCAGCTCAAGGCCCGGCTCGACGCCACGCGCAACACGCTCAAGGAGGAGATCCGCAAGGCGGTCGATTCGGCCGAGGCCGAATACCGCTCCGCGCTCAAGAATGAGACCTCCCTGCAGCGGGCTCCTCGACGAGCAGCGGGGCGACGTCACCCGGATGAACAAGAACGCCATCTTCTACCACACCCTGAGGACCGAGGTCGAGAACATGCGGACCCTCCTCAGCACCCTGGTCGCCAAGCAGAACGAGATCCAGGTCTCGAGCCAGCTCGGCGGCCTCCGGACGAGCAACATCAAGGTCGTCGACCACGCCCTCGTGCCGGGCTGGCCCTTCTCGCCGAACGTCGGCCGGAACCTCCTCATGGCCCTTCTCCTCGGCCTCTTCGGCGGGCTCGGCCTGGCGTTCCTGGTCGAGTACCTCGACAACACCGTCAAGGGTCCCGAGGACGTCGCGAAGCTCGTCGACCTGCCCTCGCTCGGGATCATCCCGTTCCTTTCGGCCGACGGCGGCCGGAAGAGATCGGACCTCTCCGGCTCCTACCGCTCCTACGGGACGGAGGGCGACAAGCCCGGCGACGCGGCGCCCGAGGTCCGGGAGATCGAGCTCATCAACCACCTCTACCCCAAGTTCTCGATCGCCGAGGACTACCGGACCGTCCGGACCTCGATCCTCTTCGCCCACGCCGACGCCGCGCCCCGGTCCATCTGCTTCACCAGCACCGTGCCCCAGGAAGGCAAGACGGCGACCGTCGCCAACCTGGCCGTGTCGTTCGCCCAGCTCGAAGGCAAGGTCCTGCTCGTCGACGCCGACCTGCGCAAGCCGCGCCTCCACAAGGTCTTCAACCTGAGGAACATCGCCGGCCTGAGCAGCTACCTCGCCGGCAAGAACCCTTCGACGAGGTCGTCCAGAAGACCAGCATCGACAACGTCTGGACGATCGCCAGCGGCCCGCATCCGCCCAACCCGGCCGAGCTCCTGAACTCCCGTCGGATGAAGGAGCTCCTGGCCGAGGCCCGGGAGCGATTCAGCGTCGTCCTGCTCGACACGCCACCCGTTCTGGCCGTCATCGACCCGGTCATCGTCAGCTCGCTCGCCGACGCGACGGTCTTCGTCGTCCGGGCCGGCAAGACGACCCGCCGGCCCTTCGTCCGTGCCGTCGGGGAGGTCCGCAAGGCCAAGGCCGACATCCTCGGCGTCGTCTTCAACGAGGTCCGCATCGGCCGGCAGGGGATCGGTACGCCGTTCTACCATTACTACCAGTACGAATACGAATCGTCCGAGCCCGGCGGCGCGGGCGCCCCGAAGGCGGGACCCCGGCCATGAAGAAAAAGGTCCTCGAATACGGGCTCCTGGCCCTGCTTCTCTGGAGCCCCCTGCCCGCCGCCTCGGTCGAGGAGTGGTCGGTCTTCGCCGTCGAGCTGGCCGTTGCCGTCCTGGCCGCCGCGTACGTCCTGCTCGACCCGAAGCCCGGCCTCAATCCCCACCTGCCGCCCGTGCTGAAGACGATGAGGCCGTTCGCGGCCGCGTTCTTCGGCCTCGTGGCCTTCCAGGTCCTGCCGCTCCCGGCTGCGCTCGTCCGGTTCCTCTCGCCCGGGAGCTACGAGTTCCGCCGGCTTTACGATTCGGGCTTCGCCGGGTCGAAATTCATGACCCTGTCGATCGCCCCGTCGGCGACGCTCCGCGAGGCCCTCTTCCTTGCCGCGCTCTTCATCCTGGGTTTTCTGGTCCTGAGGACCGTCCTCCGCGGCCGCCAGATCCGGACGATCATCACCGTGCTCGTCTGTTCGGGGGTGTTCCAGGCCCTCTACGGGCTCTTCGAGCTGACCCGCGACGAGCCCCGCCTCCTCTTCTATAAAAAGGCGTTCAGCCTCGAGTCCGTCACGGGCACCTTCGTCAACCGCAACCACTTCTCCGGCTACCTCGAGATGATCATCCCGCTGGCCCTCGGGCTGGCCGCGGCCCGGATGAACATGATGACCTTCGGGGTCAAGGGCTTCCGGGAGAAGCTCCTGCTTTGGACCTCCAAGGGCGTGCTGGGGAACGTCCTCATCCTGGCGGCCGTCACCGTCATGTCCCTGGCCGTCGTCCTGTCGCACTCGAGGTCCGGACTGGTCGTCCTCGGTTTCTCGGTTTTCCTCTTCCTCGGACTGACCGTCGTCTCCTACAGCCGGATGGGGTACCGTCAGCCCTGGATCGGGAAGTCCATCCGGGCGACCTTCCTCGTCGTCACGGCCCTGGCCGTCGCCGTCGGCGTCGGATCGACCGTCCGCCGCTTCGCCCTCGACGACCTCCTCCACGAGGACAGGCCTCTCTATTGGGCCAACACCGCCGATATCGTCGGGGATTTTCCGGTCTTCGGCACGGGGCTGGGCACATTCGCCTCGGCCTACAACGCCTACGAGATCCGGACCGGCGACGAGCTCGCCCTCGTCCATGCGCACAACGAGTACCTGGAATACGTCGCCGAGCTCGGGGTGGCCGGCACCATTATCCTCTTCGGCGGCATCCTCACCCTCGCGGTCCAGGCCTACCGCGCCTGGCGCAAGCGGAGGAACCCCCAGGCCCGGGCCCTGGCCCTGGGCGGGATCGTGTCCCTGGCCGGGGCCGGGGTCCACGCCTTCACAGATTTCAACCTGCACATCCCCGCGAACATGGTCCTCTTCACCGTCGTCCTGGGCCTGACCGTGGTCATGGCCTACTACCGCAAAGCCTGAGGTCGCCCCGATGAAAAAGCCGATCCTGCTCGCCGGACTCGCGGTCCTCGTCGTCCTCCAGGCCGCCGTGGCCGTCAATGCCAGGCTCTGCTGGAGAGGGAAGGCGGTCGTCACCGGCCCGGACGAAAAGGTCCGCGTCCTCCGCCGCGCCAACGCCGTCTTCCCCTGGAACGCGGCCGTCCATTTCGAGCTCGGCAAGGCCTACTTCGAGCGCGGAGCCGAGGCCCTGGCCGACCCGGCGTCGCGCGACGCGCTGTTCCGTTTCTCCTCCGACGCCTTCCTCCGGTCGATCCGGCTCGATCCCGGCTCGCCCGCGGTCCACTTCCACTTCGCCCAGACCCTCCTCTATATGGGTTACCTCTCCCTGCCGACGCCGGTCGGTCCCTTCGAGGAGTACGAGCGGGCGGCCCGCCTCGCGGGCCACAACAGTCAGATCCGGTACGAGGTGGGCCGGATGATGGTCGGACTCTGGCCGAACCTCGACCCGAAACAGAAGGACTTCGCGGTCGTCCTTGTCGGGAAGACGCTGGCCGGCGGGAACGAGGAGCGCCTGCTCGGCATCCTCGAGGCCTGGCACCTCCAGTCCCGCGACCCGGCCCTCATCGACAGGATCCTGCCGGATGACGCCGCCTCTTTCAGGACCTATGCGCGCTTCCTCGGCGAGCGGGCGCTCTCCCTGGACGCCCGCCGATCCGCCCTGGCCAAGGCCGAGCGACTGGACCTCGACCGGGCCTCGACCGAGCTCGACCGGGGCCGCCGCGAAGCCGAGGCGCTCCGCACGGCCGATGCCTCGGCCCGCTACGCCGCGGCGCTCGACGCGCTCGGCAGGATCCGCTTCTACCAGGCCCTCACCGGGTCTGAGCTCTTCGCTCCCAAGGACTACACCGGGCTCCTCAAGACCGCCCGACGCCTTCTGGCGATGAACCGGATCGAGGAGACGCGGTCGCTGGCCGACGAGGACGGCTCCGTCGCCGCGTACTTCGCCGTCGAGGACGAGTTCACGGCTCTGGGCGAATTCGAAGGCTTCCTCCGGGAACGCGGCCTCCTCGGGGAGGCGACGCCGGCGGGAGCGCCGCTCAAGGACCTCCGCACCCTGGCCTTCCGGACGGACCTCGATTTCCATCTGAACCGCTACCGGGACATCGTCAAGACCGGCGATCTCCTGGAGTCGAGCTCCCTTGTCATCGCCCCGGCCGGACGGGCGGATTACGCCCGCATCCTCGGCCTGATCGGCGAATCCAACCTCAAGCTCGATTCCGTCTACGAGGCGGAGAGATTCCTGCTCAAGGCCCTCGAGGTCGAACCCGCGAACCTGGACCTGCTCCTGGCCCTCGAGCGCTGCTACGCCCGTCTCAACGACGAGGCCAAGGCCGCCGGCGTGCGCCAGGCCATCGAAGCCCTCATGACCCCGGCGTGGGTCGACCTCGGCGGCCGGCTCCTTCATAAGGGCGAATCGGTCACGGTCGACCTCGTTTCCGACGGCCGGCAGAGGGCGGTCCTCCTGGACTTGGCCCCGGTGGCGGCCGGGGGTCGCCCCCTCGTCTCGGTCTTCCTGAACGGCCGGGTCGTCTGGGAGGAAATAGGGGACACCGGCACGGCCCGCTTCTCGTTGAACCTCCGGCCGGGCCACAATACCCTCGAGATCGGGGCCGTCAGCGAAGCCGTCACCCTTATCTCCCTATCTTTTGCCGAATGAAACATTTACAGGCCTGCGGACTTGACAACCCCCGATAACGGCCCTATCATATTCAATACCAAGGAGAAAGCCCATGAGGCGAGGTTTCAAGGTCCCGGTTTCATGGGGTTCGGCGTTCGCGCTGATCCTCATGCTCGTGCCGTCGGCCCTGCTTGCCCAGGGATCCCCTTCGGGTAGCCTGATCGGGTACGTCTTCGAGAAGGACGGCTCGACACCCGTGGCCGGCGCGGTCATCTCGGTCAAGAACGTGACGAACGGCGTCGTCACCGAAGCCGGGCGCTCGGACCCTCTGGGGCTGTTCAGAGTTCCGGGCCTCGACCCCGGTCTCTACGCGCTCGGTGTGACGTCCGAACAGGGCAGCTTCAATTCCCAGGACTTCTTCGGCGTCTCGGCCGGACAGACGGCCAAGATCACGATCGCCCTCGATCCCTACGATTCCGCGGCCGCTTCCGCGGCGGCCGCCGTCATCAAGGAACAGCGGGACAAGGGCGAGGCCTTCATCGGCAAGGTCGTCAGGTATCTTCCTGAAACGAGCGAGGCCGAGATCCTCGTCGAGATCGGTCTCATCCAGGCCGAGGATCGCATCCATGTCAAGGGCCGGACCACGGACTTCTATCAGGACATGCGGGCCATGAAGGCCTATGGGGCCAGGACCAGGCGCGTGACCTCCGGTTACACCGCCGTCGTCCGCGTATCCAAACCCTGCGAGCAGGGCGACTTCGTCTACATCGTCTGCAAACGCGGCGTGCCGCCGTTCTTTCTGGCCCCTCTCGGCATCGCCGCGATCGTGGCCGGGGCCGTGCCGCTCGAAGCGATCTACGACGACATCGTCGTGTCCCCCTTCCGCATCAAGTAGCGCCCGGCCGCGGGGATTTTCCACCCCGAATCTGCTAAAATATTCCCAGAAATGCGGTAGCCATGGCTAAAAAGAACGTTCTCATCGCCGGCGCAGGGCTTGCCGTCCTGCTCGTCGCCGCCGCGGCGGCCGCCGTCGAAGTGACGCCCGAGGTCCGGGCCAGGGCGGCCGGCATCGCCGCCGCGCTCGACAGGATCGAAGCGGCCGGGAAGCCGTCCTCTCCCGTCCGCGGCTCGGCTCCCGCCGCCGCGCCGGGTTCCCGCAGCCTGACATTCACGGAGGCGGAGTTCAATGCCTACATCGCCTGCCGCCTGGCCGACGCGGACGAGCCCTTCGTCAAGCTCGCGGAATTCAAGCTGTTGAAGGGGGACCGGTACGAGGGGCGCATCGCCATCGATCTCGGCAAGTCCCAGGTGTCGGGCCTCCTGGCGCAGAAGCAGGACCTGCTCCTCTCCGGCCGCTTCGAATCCCGGGACGGGCAGATCCGGATCGATCTCGACAAGCTCTTCCTCGGCACTCAGCCCATCTCCCCGGACTTCGTCGACCTTATCATCGCGGTCGCCTCCCGGCTGCAGGGGACAGAGCCGACGAGCCTCAAGGATTGGTACGATCTTCCCCCGGGGGTCGTGCGGCTCGAGACGCGTCCGGGCCAGGTCGTGATCGTCTATTGAGCGCGGAAGGGGACCAAAGGGGGACATCGTGATACGCATCATCAGCGGGATCTACAAGGGCCGGCGCCTCAAGCTCGTGCCCAGCCTCTCGGTCCGGCCGATACAGGACAAGGTCAAGGGGGCCCTGTTCAGCGTCGTCGCCGACCGCCTCAAGGACAGCGCCTGTCTCGACGGCTTTTCCGGGACCGGCTCGATCGGTCTCGAGGCCCTGAGCCGGGGCGCCGGGCTCTGCGTCTTCGTCGACGAGTTCTACCCGGCCGTCAAGGTCATCAAGCAGAACATCGCCAAGTGCGGGGCCGAAGAGAAGTCGGTCGTCCTCCACCGGGAGTTCAACCGGGCCGCGATCGACCTCGCCAAGAAGGGCGTTCGCTTCGACCTCATCTTCCTCGATCCGCCCTACAAGCTCCTCGAGGAACGCAATCCGCTCCGGGTCATCCGCAAGCGGGGATTGCTCAAGCCCGGCGGACTCATCGTGCTCCGCCACTACTACAGGATCAAGCCCAAGCTCGTCGACTTCAAGCTCGAGCGGCGCGTCGTCCTCGGCGACGACGTCCTGGCCATGTTCGTCCCGTTGCCGGACACCCCGGCGGAGGCCGGGGTCCCCGGTGCTTCCACGCCGGCGCCGGCGCCGCCCGAAGCGGCCGGTGCGGCCAAGCCCGCCCCGGTCGATGCGACCGGGACCGCAAAGCCGGACAAGCGCTTGCCCCGCAGGCCGCGTTCCCTTAAAATGAAGCCATGAAGAAAGCCCGGGGGGCCGCCGATCCTTTCTGGAAGGACGCGCCGCTCGTCGACGAGAACGAGATCTTCAGCGAGCTCCATGTCAAACGGGGCAGCTCCCTCTTCCTCGGCCGCTATTCCCTCAACGAGGTCCTGGCCGTCCTCAACAAGAAGGGCTTCCTCAAGGAGGCCCGCAAGCGCTTCCTCTGGCCGCTCGCTTACGAGTTCGATTCGTCCGAGTACCCTCTCCAGAGGCTCCAGATCTACCTCCGCGACCCGGACCCCGAGAACGTCATCGTCGACGTCAAGCTCAAGGAGTGCGAGTTCGTCCCCCGTGCGACCGTGGCCGGGCCGGCGAACCTCCCGCCCCAGAAGTCCCTGGCCTTCGAATGGCTGACCATCCAGAACCCCCTGGTCAAGAAGGGGGAGCCGTTCTCGCCCCTGCCCGGTCAGAACCGTCCCGGGCTGTCGATGCGCTCGAAGATCATGGACCTGTTCGTCTACATCGGCCGCCTGACCCGCAAGGACTGCCTCCTGGCCTTCCCGGCCTACTTCCACAACGCCGTCCTGTTCTCGCGCTACTTCCATTTCTGGAACCCGGTCAAGGAGGCGGAGGTCCTGGCCATCCGCCGGATCTTCAACCACATGCCCTTCCGCCAGCTGGCCTGGGTCGTCCACCTGAACTGCCTGAGGCTCGCCGACGGCTCGGTCTACGAGTGGCAGGCCGAGGAGCAGATCTATCCCATGACCCGGCCCCTCAAGGACTATTTCGATTCCCGGCGATATAAAGAGGCCGTGAAGATCCGGCTGAAGGAGCTGGAATTCACCGTCGACAAGGCCGAATTCGAGAGGCGATCCGCCGACATCCCGACTCTTTGCGGCGGCGCCTAGATTCTGTTATAATACCGCGCTCAAGGAGATCGTTCCATGAAGAAAGACGTGCATCCCGAATACCAAGAATGCATCGTGACCTGCGCCTGCGGCAGCACGTTCCCGACGAGATCGACCAAGAAGGAGATCCGGGTCGAAATCTGCTCCCAGTGCCACCCCTTCTTCACCGGCAAGCAGAAGTTCATCGACAGCGCCGGCCGCATCGAGAAGTTCAAGCAGAAATACGGGGACGCCAAGGACATCAAGGCGGCCAAGGACCTCCGGGCCTCCCGCGACGTCAAGAAGCTGGCCAAGACGAAAAAATCGTCTCGATGATCCAGGAACTCCAGGCGATCGAGGACAAATACCGCCAGCTGACAGCAGCCCTCTCCGATCCCGCGATCGCCGTCCAGCCCCAGAAGATCCGCGACCTGGCCAAGGAACGGGCCGAGATCGAGCCCGTCTACCGCAAGTACGAGGAGTGGAAGCGCGTCCGCAAGGGCCGCGACGACGCCCGCCACATGATGACCGATCCCTCGACCGAGCCGGAGCTGCGGAGCCTGGCGGAGAGCGAGGAGGCCGAGCTCGCGGCGCGGGAAGCGGTCCTCGCCGGCGAGCTGCGGGCCCTGCTCCTGCCCCGGGACCCCAACGACGAAAAGGACGTCATCCTGGAGATCCGGGCCGGCGCGGGCGGGCGACGAGGCCTCCCTCTTCGCCCAGGACCTCTTCCGCATGTACTCCCGGTTCGCCGAAAAAAAGGGCTGGAAGCTCGAGGTCGTCGACACGAGCTATTCGCCCGTCGGCGGCCTCAAGGAGGCGATCGCCGAGATCCGCGGCCGGGGCGCCTACGCGGTCCTCAAGTACGAGAGCGGCGTCCACCGCGTCCAGCGCGTGCCCAGGACCGAGGCGGCCGGGCGCATCCACACCTCGACCGCGACCGTGGCCGTCCTGCCCGAGGTCGAGGAGATCGACCTCCGCATCGACCCCAAGGACATCAAGATCGAGGCCTTCGGCTCGTCGGGGCCCGGCGGCCAGAGCGTCAACCGGAACTACACGGCCATCCGCATCACCCATAAGCAATCGGGGCTCGTCGTTTCCTGCCAGGACGAGAAGTCCCAGCACCGGAACAAGGAGAAGGCCATGCGCGTGCTGCGCTCGCGGCTGATGGACATCGCCCAGCGGGAGCAGCAGGCCAAGATCGCCGACAACCGGCGCTCCCAGGTCGGGACGGGGGAGAGGAGCGAGAAGATCCGGACCTACAACTTCCCCCAATCCCGGATCACGGACCACCGGCTGAACGAGAATTTCCACAACATGGAGTCCTTCCTGGACGGGGACCTGGACGACATGCTCGCGATGCTCGTCAAGCAGGCCCAGGCCCGGGCGCTCGGCGAATCGCCGGGCGAAAGAGGCTCCGACAGGGACGTTGGAAACTAACCGGACCCTGCTCGATCTCTTCCGGGACGGCGCCGCCCTTTTCGGCGACGGCCCCCAGGCCCTCCTCGAAGCCAAGGTCCTCCTCCTCCGGGCCGCCGCGCTCACCGAGGAGCGGTATCTTGCGGCGCCCGACAGGCCCTGTTCGGCCGCGGCCGAAGCCCGCTTCCGCCGGCTCGTGGCCAAGCGGCTCGGCGGCGTGCCGCTCGCTTATCTCACCGGCACGAAGGAATTCTGGTCCATCCCGTTCAAGGTGACGCCCTCGGTCCTGGTGCCCCGGCCCGAGACCGAGGTCCTGGTCGAGAAGGTCCTCGAGCTCTCGACGCGCGAGAGCGAATCCCTCGTCGACGTCGGCACGGGCAGCGGCTGCATCGCCGTCGCCCTGGCCAAGGAGCTGCCGCGGGCCCGGATCGAGGCCGTCGACATCTCGGAGCGGGCGCTCCGTGTCGCCGCGGCGAACGCGGCGCTCCACCGGGCCCGGCACATCCGGTTCCAGAGGAGCGACCTGCTCTCGGCCTTCCGGGGCTCGGGCGCGAAGTTCGATTTCATCGTCTCCAATCCGCCCTACATCGCCCGCGACGAATGGGGCTCGCTGCCGGCGGAGGTCCGCGACTACGAGCCGCGCCGGGCCCTGCTCGCCGGGGAGTCGGGCCTGGAGATCATCGAGAGGCTGGTGCGCCGGGCGCGGACGTTCCTCCGGCCGGGCGGCTACCTCATCTTCGAGATCGGCGAGGACCAGCGCGACCGGGTCCTGCCTCTCTTCGACCGGCGCTGGACGGAGATCGAGACGGCCTGGGACCTGGCCGGCAAGCCCCGGGTCATCACGGCCCGCCGGGCCTAAAACGGCAGAAGGAGGACGACATGTCACAAAAGATGCAGATCAAACCGACCAAGCCGGTCCTGGTGATGGGCTTGGTGGTCGCCGTGGCCATGCTGATCTTCGGGATCTTCTTTTTCAACGCCGTGCTTTCGGATAGCGGCGGGGAGCCCGGGCCGGCCATCGGCTTCATGGCCCTCTGGTTCCTGGTCCTGGGGGTCATCATCTTCTACTATGCTTTTTATCTCAAGAGCCGCAAGGGCGTCGTCGAGATCGAGACCGAGACCGCGCCCCCGAAGACGGACGCCGCTCCGGACTTCGACGCCAGGCTCCGGAAGCTCGAAGGCCTGAAAAAGGACGGGCTCGTCACGGACGACGAGTATCGGATCAAGCGGGCCGAGATCCTCGGCGAGAAGTGGTGAGGCGCCGGCGGGGCGGTTACGCCCTGCCCGGGCCGGTCACCCACTCGTATCCGCACCCCTGGGGGTAGTGGACGACTTTGTGCTCCGAGTAGGTTTTTTTCAGGTGGGCTGAGAGCAGTCGGACGCCGGCCTCCTCGGACGCGCCGTGGTTGACGACGACGAGGGGATGCCCCGTGTCCCGGGCGTAGACCGTCTGGGTCCAGGTCCGGACGATGTCGTCGAGGGTGACGAACAGGTCGGGCGCGAGGTCCATGAACTCGATGGGGTCGCTGTAGCAGCCCGTGCCGACGCCGACAGTCCTCACGGTGCGTGTTTTGTCCCCGTAGAAGGCCACGCCCGGCTGGCGGAACCCGGCGAGCTTGCCGGCGATGTCCCCGGCGACTTCGACGGCCGGCTTCGGCGCGATGCGGTAGACGTTGTAGTAGGGCCGGGACCGGACGATGTCGTCTTTACCGAAGCCCAGATGCTCGCCGAAGGCGAAGGGGATGCCCCACGCGCCGACCTTGTCGACGACGTCGTGGCAGCGGATGACGACGAGCCTGTTGGTCAGGATCCAGGCTTTCTTCTTCTCCACCGCTTCGAGATAGGCTTTCCTCCCGGCCGCCGAGGCGTTAAAGAGGTCGGGGCTCTTCTCGTCGAGGTCCCAGTGGGTATAGAACGTCGGTTCGTGGACGACGAGCAGGTTGACGCCGTCGCTCACCGCCTGCCGGCAGGTGTCCATGTAGGGCAGCCAGCACGTCCCGATGCCGGTGATCTCGGTCCCCGGGTCCCCGATGACGATCCTGTCCACGGACGGTTCGTCGACGGGGACGATGGACCTCAGGTGGGCGGCCACGTCCTTCGCGGTGAGCTTCGCCGCTCCGGCGGAAGGGGCCGTGACCGAGGGCCGGAGCAGGGGGCGGGCTGCCGCCGCGGGGATGATGGTCCCGGCCGAAGCGATCCCGGCCAGGCGGATGAATCGACGTCTTTCCATGCCGACCTCCTCGGAAGCCTGATTTCTCCGATATCTTATTATATAATCGGGTCATGAAACAGCATGCGCGGGTTCTTGGGAATGGCGGTCGTGGCATCGATCCTCCTGACGGCCGGCCCGGCGATCGCGTCGCCCGGCGATCCCGCGGTCCCGGGGCGCGGACCGGCGGACGCCTTCGACATGGTCAAACGCCTGGGCCGGGGCGTCAACATCATCGGCTACGACCCGATTTGGGAGGACTTTCAAAAGGGCCGTTTCAAGGAGAAACACTTCAGGCTCATCAAGGAAGCGGGATTCGATTGTGTGCGCGTCAACCTGCACGCCCTCCAGATCATGGGCCCGGCCCCGGACTATGCCCTGCCGCCGGCCTGGCTTTCGACGCTCGACTGGGCGGTCGACAAGGGCCTGGCGAGCGGCCTCGCCGTGATCCTCGACCTCCACAACTTCAACGACGTCGCCGAGAACCCTCCGTCATTCAAGACACGGCTCCTGGCCTTCTGGCGACAGATCGGAGCGCGCTACAAGGACAAGTCCGGCGCGCTTCTCTTCGAGATCCTCAACGAACCCAACGGGAAGCTCGACGCGAAGCTATGGAACGAGTGGCTGGCCGAGGCGCTGGCCGTCATCCGGGCGACGAACCCGAGCCGGACCGTGGTCATCGGCCCGCCGATGTGGAACGGCTTTCGCTTCCTCGACCAGCTCGTCCTGCCGGAGGCGGACCGCAACATCGTCGTGACCGTCCATTACTACGAGCCCTTCCCGTTCACCCACCAGGGCGCGCCGTGGACGCCCATGGTCAAGCTCTCGGGCGTGATTTGGGGCTCGCCGAAGGAACGGCATCAGCTCGCAGCCGACTTCGATCGCGTCCAGGCCTGGTCGGACAAGCACCGGCGGCCGATCCTGCTCGGAGAGTTCGGTGCCTATGAAAAGGCGCCCATGGAATCGCGCCTTCTCTGGACGGAAGCGATGGCCCGGGCCGCGGAGGCGCGGGGTTGGGCCTGGACCTACTGGCAGTTCGATTCGGATTTCATCCTCTACGACATCGGGAAGGACAGCTGGGTGGAGCCCCTCCTCAAAGCGCTCGTCCCCGGGCGCTGATTTATTCTCTGGCCCTGCCGGAACTGGGTCTCGTAGAGGGAGGCGTAGAGCCCGCCTCTGGCCAGCAGCTCCGCGTGGGTCCCCCGTTCGACCAGACGCCCGGCGTCGAGGACCAGGATGATGTCGGCCGCCAGGATGGTGCTCAGGCGGTGGGCGATGACGAGGCTCGTCCGGTTCTTCATGATCCGCTCCAGCGCCTCCTGGATCAGCGCTTCGGAATGGCTGTCGAGCGAGGACGTGGCCTCGTCGAGCACGAGGATGCGCGGATTCTTGAGGATGACCCGGGCGATGGCGACGCGCTGCTTCTCGCCGCCGGAGAGGCGGTAGCCGCGGTTGCCGACGACGGTGTCGTAGCCCTCGGGGAGATCGGCGATGAATTCGTGGATGTTGGCCGCCCGGCAGGCCGCTTCGATCTGGGCCGCGGAGGCCTCCGGCTTGGCGTAGAGGAGATTGGCCCGGATCGTGTCGTTGAACAGGAACGTCTCCTGCGTCACCATGCCGATATTGTCCGCCAAGGTGCTCAGGGTGAGCTCCCGGAGATCGTGCCCGTCGATGCTGACCGTCCCTTCGGTCGGGTCGTAGAACCGGGGCAGGAGATAGGTGATGGTCGTCTTCCCGGACCCGCTGGGGCCGACCAGGGCGGCGAGCTGGCCGGGCTTGACCTCGAAGTCGACCTCGCGCAGGGCCCAGCGCCGCTCGGCGGGGGCCTGGGGAACGGGCGTGTCGTTGTTCACCTTCGTCGCGACCTTCTTCAGCTTGCCCCCCTCCTGCGACAGGGGAGGGGCGGCCATGCGCTGCTGGCTCCTCGGTCCGCCGAACCGGACCACTTCCGACAAGCCCGCGGCGGCGGCCTCCTCCGCGGCGTCGTCCGGCTGGTAGCTGAACGACACGCCGGAGAAGAGCACATCCCCGCGGACGGTCTTGAGCGTCTTAGCGCCGGGCATCTCCGCGATCTCGAGGGGCAGGTCCAGGACCTCGAAAACCCGCTCGAAGCTGACGAGCGAGGTGGCCAGGTCCATGCGGGCGTTGGTCAGCGCGGAGAGCGGCCCGTAGAGCATGCCCAGATAGGCGGTGAAGGCGACCATGGTGCCGATCGTGAAGCCGGCCCCGCGGAGCATGAGCATGCCGCCGCCCCAGAAGACCACGACCGAGCCGACGGCGCTGATCAGGCTGACCGTCAGGAAGAACCAGCGCATCATGTAGGCCTGGCGCACGCCCGCGTCGCGCACGCGCTCCGCCCGTCCCCGGAACCGGCCCACTTCGGCGCCCGCCCGCCCGAAGAGCTTCACCAGCAGCGAGCCGCTGACGTTCAGCGTCTCGTCCATCATGGCGTTCATCTCGGCGTTGAGCGTCATCTGGCGGCGCACGATCGCCCGGAGCTTCTTGCCCAGGAAGCGCGCCGGGACGAGGAAGAGCGGCAGGACGGCGACGGCGAGAAGGGTCAGGCGCCACTCGAGCCCCAGCATGATCACCAGGGCGCTGACCAGCGTGATGGAGTTGGTGAACACTTCGACGAGCGTCCCGCTGACCGCCCGCTGGGCGCCGATGACGTCGTTGTTCAGACGCGAGATGAGCTCCCCCGTCTTGACGCCGGTGAAGAAGCGCAGGGACATCCGGTGGAGATGGGCGAAGAGCTCGGTCCGGAGGTCGCAGATGATCCCCTCGCCGACGGACGAGGCGAGGAAGCGCTGGGCCACGCCCAGCAGTCCGTTGACGAGCGGGACGGCCAGCATGCCCAGAGCGAGCAGGGTCAGCCGATGGACGTCCCGCTCCGGCAGGGCCTCGTCGATGAGGTTGCGCACCAGGAGCGGCGGGGCCAGCCCGAGAACGGTCACGACCAGGATCAGGGCCAGCAGGCCGGCGATGCGGCCGATGTAGGGCCGCCCGTAGGACCAGGCCCGGCGGACGAGCGCCCAACTGATCTGCGGCCGGTCCTGTTCCTCGTCGTAGCGCAGGAACGGCATCCAGCCGTGACCGTTGGGCATGTCGCGCGCCCTCGGACTATTTCACGATGTTGCCGTCGGCGTCGATGACGAAGACGTCGGCGATGCCGAGCTCGCGGATCTTGGGCTCGATCTGGGCCCGGTCGCCGACGATGACCCAGGTCAGGGCGTCGGGGCGCAGGATCTTCTTGGCCGCTTTGGTCAGGTCCTCGAGGGCCAGCTTCTGGACCTGGGCCGAATACTTCTGGTAGAAGTCCGCGGGGAGCCCGTAGCTGACGATCTCGACGAGCGACGACTGCACGGCGGACGCCGTCTCCCAGCGGCCCGGCAGGCCCAGGACCTTGCTGGCCTTCATGTTCTGGAACTCGTCGGCGGTGATAGGCCTCTTGCCGAGCACGCCTTCCATCTCGCCGCGGATCTCGATCATCGTCTCCTTGGTTTTGTCCGCCTGGACCGGCGCGTAGGCCAGGAACATGCGCTGTCCCCGGGCCGGGAAGAGGAGCGACATGGCGCCGTAGCTCCAGTGCTTATTCTCGCGGATGTTCAGGTTGATCCGGGAGACGAAATCGCCGCCGAGGATGTCGTTCATCGTCTCGATGGCGATGGCGTCGGGGTCGGCCGACGGCGTCGCCGGGTGGCCGCAGATGACGACCGACTGGGGAGCCTGCGGCTTGTCCATGATGTAAACGGCGGGCGTGGTGCGGAGCGCGACCGGCTTGACGTCTTTGACCGGGACGGCGCCCGCCTTCCATTCCTTGAAGAGCTTCTCGATCTTGGGCTTGATCTCGGCCAGGGTCGCGTCGCCGACCACGATCAGGGTGGCGTTCCCCGGCTTGAACCAGCTCTTGTGGAACTTGACGAGGTCGTCCCTCGTCAGTTTGGCCACGGTCTCCGCGAAGCCGGATCCTGTGAAGGGGGCGGCGTAGGCGTGGCCGTCACCGTAGACGAACTTGGGCAGCACCCGGAGCGCCATGTAGATCGGCGAGTCCTTTTCCTGGGCGATCTGGGCGATCTGGATCTTCTGAAGTCTCTTGAAGTCGGCGTCGGGGAAGGCCGGGTTGAGAACGACGTCGGCGAAGACGTCGAGCGCCGGGTCGATCTTGTCCTTAAGGGTTGAGAGCGTCACCTGGCAGGTGTCGAGGCCCGCGCCCGTCCCGAGCTCGGCCCCGAGCCGGGCCAGCTCCTCGCTGATCTCGAGGGAAGTGCGCTTGGCCGTCCCCTCGTCCAGCATGGTCATGGCCAGGCTGGCGGTGCCGGGGAGGCCGCCCTTGTCGGCGGCGTAGCCGGCGTCGAAGATGAGCGCCAGGTTGACGACCGGGATCGCGTGCCGCTCCGCCAGGACGATCTTCAGGCCGTTGGCGAGGGTGGCCCGCTCGACGGCCGGGAACTTGGCCTCGGGGGCAGCCCCGGCGGCGGGCATGGTCTTGCGGTCGGCGCCCGCCTCGGCCGCGGCGAAGGCCGGGTAAGGCGTCACTTCGAGGATGTAAACGCCGTCGGAGAGCCAGTGGTTGGCGCTCTCCTTGAGGCTCTCGGGCGTCGCGGCGTCGATGTGCCCCAGCGTCTTCTTGTAGGCGTCGGGCGAGCCGCCGTTGATCGTGCTCGAGGCCAGGATGTCGGATTTGCCGCCGAAGCCGCCGATCCGCTCGGCGCCCCTGACGAAGCGGGCGGCGTATTGGACCTTGACCCGCTCGACCTCGGCGGGCGTCGGGCCTTCTTTGAGGAAACGGGCCAGCTCCTCGTCGATGGCTTTCTCGACCTGGGCGAGCTCGACGCCGGGCCGGGCGTCGGCCTGAACGGTGAAGACGCCGGCGATCTCCCGCGGATTGATATAGGCGCTGACTGAAGTCGCCAGCTGGTCGTCGTAGACGAGGCGCTTGTAGAGGCGCGAGGTCTTGCCGTCGGCCAGGATGGAGCTGACGAGGTCGAGCTTGTCGGCGCACTCGGTGCCCCAGCCGGGGACGTTCCAAACCTTGTAGATCCTGGCTTGGGCGACGCGGTCCTGGACGCTCTGGCGGTGGGAGCCGGTGCGCTTGGCCACCCAGGCGGAGTGGCGGGCGACGGGCGGAGAGGGCGGGATGTCGCCGAAGTACTTCGTGACCTTCTCCAACGCCGTTTTGGCGTCGATGTCGCCGGCGACGACGACGACGGCATTGTTCGGGCCGTAATAGGTCCCGAACCACTTGTGGACGTCCTCGAGCTTGGCGTTGTTGAGGTCCTCGATCGATCCGCCGACGGACCAGGAATAGGGGTGTTCCGGAGGATAGGTCCCCTTCAGGATGAGGTCCTCGGTGACGCTGTAGGGTTCGTTGGCGTACTGGCGGAGCTCGTTCTGGACGACGCCGCGCTGTTCGTCGAGCTTGGCCTGGCTGACGGCGCCCTTGAGGTGGCCCATGCGGTCGGATTCCATCCACAGGACGAGGTCGAGGGCCGAGACCGGCACGTTCTCGAAGTAGTTGGTCCGGTCCTCGTTGGTCGTGCCGTTGAGGTCGGTCGCCCCGATCTTCTGCATCGGCTTGAAGTAGTCGTCGTCGTAGTTCTCGCTGCCGTTGAACATGAGATGCTCGAAGAGATGGGCGAAGCCGGTCTTGCCGGCGACTTCGTTCTTCGAGCCGACGTGGTACCAGACGTTGAAGGCGA
Source organism: uncultured bacterium (assembly GCA_963743755.1). Classification (GTDB taxonomy): domain Bacteria; phylum Acidobacteriota; class Aminicenantia; order Aminicenantales; family Saccharicenantaceae; genus RBG-16-66-30. The sequence goes on along the minus strand of CAVUQU010000004.1, from coordinate 38,733 downwards.
CGATGGGCGCCTTGTGGTCCTCGTGGACGATCAAGGTCAACCCGTTGTCGAGGGTGAACTTCTGGTAGGGGATGTCGATCTTTGCGGTCTGGGCGGCCAGGAAGGGCACGGCCAGAACGGCGAGGCCGATGAGAAGGGCCGCGACGGCGGCCGGGGCGGACGAAAACTTGCGCATGGTGAGCTCCTTTAAAGGACGTGAATGACGATTATACCCCAACCGGCTTGGGACGGAAATCCGCAAATAAATCGGAAAATGGTATTGTGTCCCCGATTTATTTCTTCTTCAGCTTCTCCAACATCGCCCGGCCGCCGGCGCTCCCGGGATTGAGCTCGAGCGACCTCTCGTAGCTCTTGATGGCCAGCTCGGTCTTGTCGAGCGCGGCGTAGCCCTCGCCGAGGCTGTCATGGGCGTTCCAGGAATCGGGGAAGCGCTCGACGTTGAACTCGAAGAGGGCGACCGCCGCGTCGGGCTTCTTTTCCGCGAGAAAGGCATAACCGAGGCTGTTGATCCGTTCTTCCTCGACCGCCTGGTCCTTGGGGTCCTTCTTCCAGAGCTCCCGGTAGGCGGCCGCGGCCTCTTCCAGCCGGCCTTCCCGGAGGAGTTCCAGAGGCACCCGCTCGTCCTCCGCCATGCGGGCCGCCGTTCGCCTGCCGCGGGGCGAGAGGAGGGCCACTTCGCCGGCCGGCCCCGATGCCCCCCGGCTGAACACGAGGCGGACAGGGCTTTCCCTGTTGACGAACTCGCCGGCGCCGACCGGGACGATCTCGATGGCGTCCTCTCCGGTCGGCCGGGCGACGAGTCCCCCGTCCTTCAGCGCCACGGTGAGGACCTCGTCGGGGCCTATGCGATACCGGCCGGCATAAGCCTCGAGGGTGCTTCGGTCGAGCGTCACGGCCGTCAGCGGGGCCGAAAGGTAGCCCTTCCAGCCGTACTCAGCGGCGATCGCCCGGAGGATCTCGCCGATAAGCGGGCCGGAGCGGCCGTCGGAGTTTGTCATGACGGCGGCGCCGTAGCCGCCGTCGCGGCTGGCGATGAGCTCGGCGATGAAGCCCTCGTCCTGGCCGCCGTGGCCGTAGTAGACCTCGCCGTCGTGTTTTTGGAGGAACAGGCCCAGGGCCATCTCCTGGTTCCCGCCGATGCCGATCTGGCGCTTGACCATGAGCCCGGCGGTCTCCTTCGAAAGGACCTTGTTCGATCGCCCCCGCGCGGCGAGCCCGACCTCGATGGCGAACTTGGCCAGGTCGGTCGGCGTCGTCCAGAGCCCGGCCGCGGCCATCTCCGGATAGGCGTGGCGCTTGCCTGGAATGACCTTTCCCCCGGCGTTGTGACCGGCCGCGGCGAGCTTCAGCCGGTCCGGGGTGAATGTCTGCTCGTACGAACTGCTTGTCATCCCGATCGGTTCGAGGACCTTGGTCCGGAGGATCTCCGGGAAGGGCGCTTTCTCGACATCGGTCAGGGCCAGCTGCATGACGGTGATCCCGCCGCCCGAATAGCGCATTTGTTTGCCCGGCTCGAGGTCGACACGGACCGCCGGGGAGTTGCCTTTTCCGTCGAGGATGTCCGTGATCGACGGGACGGGCTCGCCTTCGGCGTAGCCGCGGAAGCCGTGGACCGTCGTTCCGCCGCTGTGGCTGAGGAGCTGGCGGAGCGTGACGGGGTGCTCCGCAGTCAGCTCGTTCTCCGGGAGCTTCCACGTAGACAGCACAGCATTGATGTTGTCGTCGAGGCGGATCTTCCCCTCTTCGACGAGCTTCAGGGCCCCCATGGCCGCAACGGGCTTGCTGATGGACCCGGCGACGAAGAGCGTCTTGTCGGTGACGGGCTCCTTCGTGTCGACGTCCATGACGCCGTACCCCTTGGCCCACACGATGCGGTCCTTGTCGAAAACGGCGATGCTGACGCCCGGGATGCCGTAGTGCTTCATCCGGCCGAGGATGTTCCCCGCCGGGTCGCCCTTGATGACGACGGCCGTTTGCAGGCCGTTCTCGACGCGCGCGATCCGGGCGGCGCCGTCAGGCTTGCCGCAGGTCAGACCGGCGGCCGCCACCAGGGCGAGAAGCAAAAGGATCGTCAGACGGCGGGCTTTTATCATGACATCTTCCTTTCACGGACCAAGGAATTCTCCGTCATTGAGACGGCGGCGGGACGTCAAAGGTTGCCTTTGGATCAGGCCTTCGGGGCCGGCGGCGCGTAGGATTCGAGCGGCGGCAGGAGCCGCGTCGTCTCGAACCGGATCTTCTCCCAGACCGCCAGGTCCATGCCGCAGAAGACGTCGACGACTTCCGGATCGAACTGCCTGCCGGCGTTGGCCTCGAGCTCGCGCCGCGCGGCCCGGAAATCGCGCGGGGCCCGGTAGGGGCGGTGCGAGGTCACGGCGTCGAGCGTGTCGGCCACGGCGAAGACGCGCGCCTCGAGCGGGATGGCCGCGCCCTTGAGGCCCCTCGGGTAGCCGGTGCCGTCGTACTTCTCGTGGTGGCAGAGGATGATGTTCCCGACCTCGGGCACGAGCTTGACGTCGCGGACGAGACCGTAGCCGAGCGCGGGGTGGCGCCGGATGACCGCCCACTCCTGCGCCGTCAGCGGTCCGGGCTTCTTCAGGATGGAATCGGGGATGGCCATTTTGCCCGAGTCGTGGAGGAGTGCTCCCTTGCGGATGCTGTCGAGCGTCGCCGGATCGCCGACGCCGCAGGCTTCGGCCAGGACATGACTGTAACGGGCGACGGTCTTAGAGTGTCCGTAGGTCTCGACATCCCGCAGGTCGAGCGCGGCCATGAAATTCTCGAGCGTCGTGTCGTAGGCTTCCTCGAGCCGGCGCGACCGGCGCAGATGCTGGGCCAGCTCTTTCTTCAACCGGCGCAGCTCGGACGCCTCCGGAGGCTCGGGCAGGCTCTTCCGGGCGTCGACAGCGACGCCGTGTTCGGACAAAAATGAGCAAACCTCGGCCCGTTTTTTGTCATCTTCGACGATCAAAAGGACCTTGGCCGCGCCCATGACGCCCATTTATACATTTTTTCATTTCGTCGTTCAAGTTGGGACATTTCGTTCTTGACAAGCGAACGAGCGAATCACGATAATAGGTCCGCTAAGGTTAAGGAGCGGCCATGGATCACGACCCGAACATCTTCAGGGATTCCTCTCAAGTCATCCAGGAAGTCGAAGACCAGCTCGAACGGATACTCCAGAAAAAATTTCTCGACGTCGATTCCGAGCTCATCGAGCGCATCAACCGCGAGAAGGAAGCGGCCCGTAAGCGCAAGGAGGAGATCGAGCGCGATTTCGAGAAGGAGAAGACCTCCCTCGCCGAATACCGGATCATGGTCCGCGACTTCGAGGAACAGCGGGCCGGCCTGCTCAACGAGGCCCGGGAACGCTTTCAGAAGGTCCTCAAGTTCCAAGCCGAGATCGAGTCGCTGGCCAAGTCCACGGTGGACGAGATCAAGCGGGTCAACGACATCCAGGAGCGTCTCGAGGTCCTGAGAACGAAGACCGCCGATCGGGCCGCCTTCCTCAAGAACGACCTGCAGGAGCGCTTCGGCATCGTGGCCGAGGTCCTGCCGGAGGAGCCCAAGGCCGTCGCGATCGACCTCGACGAGGAGCTGGCGAAGCTGCGCAAGATCAAGGACCTGCTGACCATCGAGTCGGCGGCGGCCGGCCTCGGGCGGCTGGGCGGCGAGCCGGCCGGCCGGGACGATCTGGCCGTGATGGACGCCGCGGCGGAGAAGGAAGCCCCGGAGATCCCCGGGATCCCGGAGCTCATCGCCGGGCCCGCGGCCGCCGAACCGGTGCAGGCCCCCGTCGCAGAGGACGCGAAGCCGCCCGTCGAGGCCGCAGTCCCGGTCCCCGAGCGTCTGCCCGAACCGCTCCCCGAGCCCGTTCCCGCTCCGGCGGCCCCCGCCGGAGAAGCGGTCACCGAGGAAGAGGCCGTCGCCTGCATCGAGGGCTACCGCCGCACGGAGCCCGCCAACGGGAGCGGCGAGATCCATTACTTCCAACGCGGCGACGTCGCCATCGCCGACCCGGAGATGCTCCTGTCCGCCGTCGACAGGACCCTCGAGGAGGGTCAGAGGCTGTCGTTCAAGCTCGGCCAGACCGAATCGCCCAAGGACCAGTTCTTCATCAAGCAGGAGCTCATCAACTGGCAGGAAGGCCTGCGGGCGCTCTTCCTGCGGGTCATCAAGATGGTCGAGAAAGACGCCTGGACGCTGCCCCGCTTCACCGAGGAGATCGTCAACGCCCAGGTCCTGCGCCGGCTGCTCGAGCGGCTGAGCATGGAGAATTGGAGCAACCTCGAGGAGTTCGCTTCGTTCGCGGTGTCCGTGGACGAGATCCGCAAGGCCTTCAAAGCCAGGACCGAGCCGCGGCTCGCCTACCTGCTGGCGCTCAAACGGGAGATCGAATCGGAGTAGAGGCCGGCCGCCGGGGCCCGCCCGGCGTCAGGCGAGGCCGTCGCCGCGCCTGAAGTGAATGAGATATCCCTCGAGTCCGTGGATCCCCTCGAAGGTCAAGTCCAGGAACTTCACACCCGAGTAATACAAGCCCGGATCCCCGCCGCTCTTCTCCGAGTAGACGATGTCGCTGCGGATGGCCGTCGCCTTGTCCTCGATGACCAGGATGGTCTCGACGGCCCGGTCCGCGGGCAGGGGAGAGTCGGAGACGATGCGGGCCCCTTCGAGGCTGATGTTGACGGTCTTGGCGACCCGGAACCCGCCGCCTTCGCGGTAGAGGAAGGGCGTCGAGACGTTGGAGCGCTCGTATTTCCTCTTCTCGCGGTAGAGCCGGCCGGGCCCGGCCGCATCCCCGCCCTTCGGGATCTCTCGGGGGTCCTGCCCGACGAAGCCGCGGACACGGTTCTTTTCGATCGGGGCGTCGTCGGGGCCGCGCGGTTTGAGATCGGGGCGGCTCTTGCCCTTGGCCTCGGCCAGGGCGAGGTCCGCCTCGCCGGCCAGCCGTTTGAGGTCGGGCCGGGTCAGAGGGCCCGGCGCCTCGCCGTCGCCCCGCGGGTAGATCGTCACGCCGAAGGACATGGTCAGGTTGCCGCGCGGCTGGAACTCCTGGAGCTCGAAATAGTGGTCCTCGACGTTCTTGCGGATGCGCTCGGTCAGGAGGGCGGCCTCCCCGGCGCTCTTGACGCCCATCAGGAAGAAAAGGAACTCCTCGCCGCCGTAACGGCAGATCAGGTCCTCCTCGCGGATGGACAGCTTGAGGACGTGCGCGAGCTCGCGGAGGAGCTTGTTGCCGGCCTCGTGCCCGTTGCGGTCGTTGTAGGCCTTGAACCAGTCGACATCGCCCATGACCAGGGCCATCGAGCCCTCTTCACGGCGGCGCTTGCTCAGGGCGTTGACCTTCTGTAGGACCTTTTCGAAGAACGGTTCGGGCCGGAGCAGCCCGGTCAGGGGATCGTACTGGATGAGGTTGAGCTTGGCCATGGCGATGGCCATGTGGTCGGACAGCCCGCGGAGGATCTGCTGGTCGCCCCGCGTGAAGCCGTCGGGCTGGAGCTTGCCGCCGATCGACTTGTTGACGACCTCGAGGACGCCGATGACCCTGTCGCCGTGCATGATCGGCACCCCGAGCAGGCTCCGCGGCGGCGTCTTGAGGAAGGCCGTGTAGCGCTTGCTCAGGCGACGGTCGTAGGTCAGGTTGGCGGCGCTGACGTCGTGGCCGAAGCGGGCCACGGACGCGGCGAAGTCCGGAGACTCGAGCGGGGCGATGTACTTGGAGAAATCGGATTGGTCCAGGAAGGCGTTGTCCCAGACGAGGGGCTTGAGGTAGCGGCCGACGACCTCGTTCTCCTCCATCATGTAAACCGTGACGCTCTCGGCCTGGACGATGTCGCGGATGTCCGGGACGATGTCGAGAAGGCTGCTGACGTCGTCCGCGCCGTAGATCTTGCGCAGGATGACCTCGACCCGCTGGCGCTCCTTCTGAGAGCCGATGTAGCGGGCCTCGATGGCCAGGCGCTTCTCGACTTCGCGGATGAAGCCGGAGTTGAGCAGGCTCTTGATCTCCCCGATCTCGGCCAGGACGTCCTTGACCTTGGCGTCCCGGAGAACGAGGGAGAGGCGCAGCTCGCCCGCCTCCGTCCTGAGCCGGGCGTGGTCCACGACGCGGCCCAGGGCGCGGAGGAAACAGAGCTCGCGCGGCTCGGCGGCCCCTGTGCGGCAGATGTCGACGTCGACGGCCGGCGGCCATTCCTCGGCCGCTCGCGAGATGCGGGCCTCGTCCTCGCCGACGAGCAGGACCCCGGTCGGAGGGCGGACCATGGCTTTGAGGGCGGGCGAGCCGGCGGACGCGACATCGACGACCACTGCGACGATGTCGCCCTCGGCGAACGCGGACAGGGCGGCTTCGGGGTCCGTCACGGTCAGGACCGGGCCGTACTTCTTGGCCAGGCGGGCGAGCCGGTCGGCTTCCGTCGCAACAGGATGAATAACGAGGATGCGTCTTTGGATCATAGCCCTCGCCGCGTATTTTCCGATGAAACCCAGATGAAATGTACAACAGAAATTCTCCGCGCGTCAATCATTATTTGGACTTTTGATAAGGGTGGCGGGGCTATGGTATATTCCCTGCCCGTGAGGTCTTCGAGGAGACAAAAAATGGCGAAATTTTCGACAGAAAGCGTTTCAAACATTCGGGCTCCGAGGGGCTCCCGCCTGAACACCAAGGGCTGGTCCCAGGAAGGGGCGCTGCGGATGCTGATGAACAACCTCGACCCCCAGGTGGCCGAGAATCCGCGCGAGCTCATCGTCTACGGCGGCACCGGCAAGGCCGCCCGGAACTGGGAAGCCTACCGGGCCATCGTCGCCAGCCTCAAGAAGCTCGAGAACGACGAGACGCTCATCGTCCAATCGGGCAAGCCCGTGGCCGTCTTCAAGACGCACGCCGAAGCGCCCCGCGTGCTCATCTCCAACGCCATGATCGTGCCCCACTGGGCCAACTGGGACGAGTTCCGCCGTCTCGAAGCGCTCGGCCTGACCATGTACGGCCAGATGACGGCCGGCAGCTGGATCTACATCGGGACCCAGGGCATCCTCCAGGGCACCTACGAGACGCTGTCCGCGGTGGCCCGGAAGCACTTCGGCGGCTCGCTCAAGGGCACGCTGACCCTGACCGCCGGCCTCGGCGGCATGGGCGGGGCCCAGCCCCTGGCCGTGACCATGAACGACGGCGTCGCCATCGTCGTCGAGTGCGATCCGCACAGGATCGAGAGACGCCTCGAGACGAAGTACGTCGACACCATGACGGAGAGCCTCGACGAGGCCCTGCGCCTGGCCGGCGCGGCCATGAAGAAGGGCGAGCCGCTGTCGATCGCCCTGCTCGGCAACGCCGCCGACGTCCTGCCGGAATTCGTCCGGCAGGGGCATCACTCCGGACGTCCTGACCGATCAGACCTCGGCCCACGACGAGCTCAACGGGTACGTGCCGAACGGCCTCGCCTACGGGGACGCGCTGGACGCTGAGGAAGAAGGACCCGGCCGGATACATCGCCCGCTCCTACGCGGCCATGGCCGCCCACGTCGAGGCCATGCTCGAGCTTCAGAAGAGGGGCGCCCGGGCCTTCGACTACGGCAACAACATCCGCGGCCAGGCCCGCAAAGCCGGGGTGGCCGGACGCCTTCGACATCCCCGGGTTCGTCCCGGAGTACATCCGGCCGCTCTTCTGCCTCGGCAAGGGGCCGTTCCGCTGGGCCGCGCTGTCCGGCAAGCCGCAGGACATCTACGCCACCGACGAGGCCGTGCTCAAGGAATTTCCCGAGGACGAGGCCCTGGCCCGCTGGATCCGCAAGGCCCGGGCCCAGGTCAAGTTCCAGGGCCTGCCGTCGCGGATCTGCTGGCTCGGCTACGGCGAGCGGGCCCGCTTCGGCGCCGTCATCAACCACCTGGTGAAGAAGGGCCGGATCTGCCGCGCCCATCGTCATCGGCCGCGACCACCTCGACACGGGCTCCGTCGCCTCGCCCAACCGCGAGACCGAGGGCATGCGCGACGGCTCGGACGCCATCGCCGATTGGCCCATCCTCAACGCCCTTCTCAACGCGGTCAGCGGCGCCTCGTGGGTCTCGGTCCATCACGGCGGCGGCGTCGGCATCGGCCTGTCGATCCACGCGGGGATGGTCGTCGTCGCCGACGGGACGGCGGCGATGGGCCGCCGCCTGGAGCGGGTCCTGACGGTCGACCCGGGCATGGGCGTCGCGCGCCACGCCGACGCCGGCTACCCGGACGCCGTCGCCTGCGCCCGGAAGAACGGCATCAAGATCCCGATGACGAAATAGGGACCCGCCCCTTTTATGGGCCGGGCCCTATTTCGTCATCGGGACTGCTCCTCTGGATGGGCAGGGAGTCAAACGTCATCCAGAGGAGACTGTCCCTCCGGCCGGGACCCCGCTTCTGTCAACGCCGGTTTACCGCCGCTTCCGCGGCGGCTTCCATCTCCTTCGTTTTGAATGGATTGCTCCTGTCCGGGGGGGGCCTTCCGTGGCACGCTGCTTGCTTCTATCGGGGCGAAAGGAGACACCCGATGAAAAAGCTGGCTGTTTTCGCCCTGGCCGGGCTCATCGCCGTTTCCACGGCTCTGGCCTTCCCCGCGGCGCCCGATCTCAACAGGCAGACCGACTGCAACAGGAACCACCAGGATTGCCGGGAGTACACCCTCAACCTGGACGATCCCTGGTACAAGGTCATGGTCCTGCTCACGGCTTGCGATGTCGCCTTCGGCAAGTGCATGCTGGGGATCTGAGGGGAACGAAGGACGGGGCCCCCAAAGCCGGGGGCCCCGTCGATCGGAAGGCGGGAAAGGGGTGAGGAGCATGATCCGGATCGGACCGACTGCGGGAACGATCCTTGTGGTCCTGGCGGTCGCCTTCGCGGCCCCCCGGGCGCTGGCCGGCGGCGAAGACGTTGCGCGCTGGAAGACGGTGGAGATATCGGTGCCGCCGGAGGAAGCGGACGAGGCCGTGCTCGGCCGTCCGGCCGCACTGACCCTCGCCGCGGACCGGATCTATATCGCCGACTCCCAGGATTGCGCGATCAAGGTCTTTTCGAAGGGCGGGAAGTTCGTCCTCTCTTTCGGGCGAAGAGGGCGCGGCCCCGGCGAGCTATCGTTCCCCTCGGGCGTTGCGGTCGCCGGCGACAGGATCTATGTCGCCGACAAGCTCAACCGGCGGATCCAGGTCTTCGACCCCGACGGCGGGCTGCGCGGCGGATTCCCGCTGACCGTCGCGCCGGACAAAGTGTTCGCGCTGGCGTCCGGGGCCCTCCTCGTCACAACCAACCCGACCGGACGCGGCCCCGGGGAGAAGCTCCTCCGCCTCCTCGAAGCCGACGGCCGTCCCCGCTGGGAGGGGCTCGAGGCCCGGGTCTCCACCGATCCCGTCTTTGACGCCTTCCGGAACATGATCCTGGTTTGTCCTGGAGAGGAGAGCGGCTTCATCGTCGTCCACCGGAGCGGCGAGCGGACCCTGCTCCGGTTCGACGGCGACGGCGCGCTCCTCGGGGAGGTGCCCGTCGACAGCCGTCACGCATTCACGCCCATGGATATCCCGTTCAAGGGGCCGGTCAAGCGGCTGCTCGGCTTCTGTTGGGCGGCGGCCCGGGACCGGGGCCTGCTCTATCTTGCGGCGCCCGAGGCCGTCGATGGCCGGGACCTCGGTCCGGGAAGGCGCCTGTCGGTCGTCGACGGGACGGGCCGCCTCCGGGCCGTCGTCGAGCTCGCCCGGCCCGTCCACCGCTTCGCCGTCGACGGGGACCGGATCGTCGCGATCGACGGCGAAGGCGCCCTGTGCCTCTTCGAGGTTGTTCGATGAAGCGCGGGCTGTCGCTTTTCGCCGCGGCCGTCTCGATCGCCGCGGGCTTCGCCGTGGCGGATGCGGGGCCGGTCGACGTCCGCATCTGCGCCGGGCTCGACGAGGCCGTCCCGCCCGGCGGCGGTCCCGTGCTTCTGGTCTTCTTTTCGACGGAATGCGCCGTCTGCTACGACGACCTCTTCGAATCGCGGTACCTCGTCGATAAAGGCCGGTGGCCGGTCGCGGTCGTCGGCGTCGCCTCCGGGCTCCGCGAGGACCTCCGGGCCTTCCTCGAGAAGCACGCCTGGACGCTGCCTGTCGTCTTGGACAGGCGCAAGGTCCTCCTCCGGCGCTTCGACGCCGGCGCTGTGCCGTTCAAGGTCCTGTTATCGGGAAAGAGCGTGCTCTACCGGGACGACCCCTACCGGGCACCCGAGGAACGCCGCGAGGAGCTCGAGCGATGCCTGACCCGGCTCTTTACTCGCTGACCTGGCGCGTCGTCCGGCGGCGGCTCTTCGGTTCCCCGATCGCCCTGGCGTCGGCGCTGGTTTTCCCGGCCCTCGTCGCCTGGATCGGCTTCGGCGATTCATACGGGACGGCGGCGAAGTTCTTCTTCTTCCTCCTGCCCCACGTTTTTCTCGTCGCCGCCCAGGACGCGGTTCGGACCGATGTCGAGAGCGGCGCTCTCGAAAGCGTCCTGTTCCTCGGCGGCCGGTTTCGCGGCTACCTGCGGGCCAAGCTCTTCGTGCTGGCCGCCGCCGCCGGCATCTACGCCGCGGTCCTGTTCGGGCTGTTCGCGGTCTGGGGTTTGTCGGCGGGCGGGTTCGAATCGCGGTTCGTCGTCCAATTCGGGCTTGCGGTCCTCGCCGGTATCTACTACATCGTCCTTGCCGGGACTCTGAGCCACGGCCTCAGGGCCGGTTCGAACGTCCTGGTCGTCCTTCTGGCCCAATCGGCCGTCCTCATCGGGCTGATCGTCTCGGTCACTCCCCGGACCGGCCTCCTCGATTACGCCGCCACGGGGCGGTTCCCCGGCCTCGGCCCCAAGCTCGTCTTCGCCGGTCTCACCGCGGTCCTGCCCAACGTCATCGTCGCCGGACGGAATCCCGCGTTCGCCGCGGAGATCCTGGCGGGTATAGGCCTGGCCGTCTTCGTCCGCGAACGGCTCATTCGCGGGCTCGAGTTGAAGAAATAGGAATTATGAATTGAGAGAGGGGGGCCCATGGTCGAAGTCCACAGGCTGGCCAAGCGGTTCGGAACCGTCGAAGCCCTGCGCGGGGTGTGCTTCACGACGAGGAAGGGGACGATCACGGCCCTGCTCGGCGAGAATGGAGCGGGCAAGACGACGACGCTCCGGATCCTCCTCGGTTTCCTCCGCCCGGATTCGGGCGCGGTGGCGGTAGCCCCCGGCCGGATCGGCTACGTGCCCGATCGGCCCGCCTACTTCCCCGGGCTCGACGGCTGGGAGATCCTGCGCCTGGCCGGGCGGGGGCCGGGAGGACACGCCCCGGGCAACGGCCGGGACTTCGGGGCGGCCGTCCTCGCGACGGCCGGAAGCCTGCATTTCGATCCGGCCCTGCTTCGCCGCCGTCCCGCGGCCTACTCGGCCGGGAACGCCAAGAAGTTCGCCTACCTCCAGAGCCTCCTCGTCGGGCCCGATCTCTTCGTTGCGGACGAACCCTATGCGGCCCTCGATCCGCCTTCGGTCAAGTGCGTCCGGGACGTGTTCTGCGGCCTGCGGGACGCTGGGAAGACCGTGCTGCTGAGCTCCCATCAGCTGGCCGAGATGGAGAGGATCGCCGACGGCTTCGTCGTCCTCCGCCGGGGAGCGACGCTCGCCCATGCCGGGCTCAGGGAGTGGCGGCTCCTGCGTTCCGCCCGGTCGGGCCCGGACCTCGAGTCCGTATTCCTCCGCTTGACCTCCCTCTAGGCCGTCAGATGACGGTGCCGTCGGGGATGACGGCGTCCTTGGGGACGACGATGATGCCGTCGACGATGACGTGGTTGTCCGCGGTCTCCGCGGCCACGCCGTTCCTGTTGACGAGGCGGACGCCGTGGCCGATCCGGGCGTTCTTGTCGACGATGGCGTCGCGGATCTCGCAGTCGCGGCCGATGCCGATGTCCGGAACGCCGCGGTCGCGGTTCCGTTCGATCTCGTCCAGGGATTCGTAGAAGTCCGCGCCCATGACGACGGCCCGCTCGATCCGGCAGTTCTCGCCGATGCGCGTCCGGATGCCGACGATCGCATCGCGGATACGGGAGCGGTTGACGATGCTGCCCTCGCAGAGGATGGTGTTTGCGACGTCGGCGCCGAGGATCTTCGAGCCGGGCAGGAACCGGGGGAAGGTGAAGATGGGCCGTTCCTCGTCGTAGAAGTCGAACCGCGGCAGGGGCCGGGTCAGATCCATGTGGGCGTCGAAGAAGCTGCGGATGGTCCCGATGTCCTCCCAGTAGCCGTCGAAGAAGTGGCCGCAGACCTTCCGCTCGCCGATGGCGTGGGGAATGACCTCCTTGCCGAAATCCTTGGTCTCGGTGTGGGCCAGGAGGTCCCGCAGGACGCCCTGGTTGAAAAGGTATACGCCCATTGAGGCGAGGTGGGTCCGGCCGTTGGCCGGGGTGTCGAACCGGTCGAAGACATCCTCCTCGATCCGCATCCGTTCGACGTCCTCGGGCGTCCGGGGCTTCTCGTGGAATTCCGTGATCCGGCCCCGGGCGTTGACCTTCATGACGCCGAACTCGGGGGCCTGCTCGGCCCGGACCGGTGACACGGCGATGCTGATCTCGGCGCCCGCGGTCAGATGGAAGTCGACGAACTTGCGGTAGTCCATCCGGTAGAGGTGGTCCCCGGAGAGGATGAGGACGAGCGCCGCGGGGTCCTCGATGAAGTCGAGGTTCTGGCGCACGGCGTCGGCCGTCCCCTGGTACCAGTTGCGGTTCTCCAGGGTCTGCTGGGCCGAGAGCAGGGTGATGTAGTCGCGATGGAAGCTGTCGAAGCGGTAGGTCGTGAAGATGTGGCGGTGGAGGGATTCGCTGGCGAACTGGGTCAGGACGAAGATGCTCCGGACGTTCGAGTGGATGCAGTTGGAGATGGGGATGTCGATCAGGCGGAACCGGCCCGCGACCGGAACGGCCGGCTTGCTCCGGACCTTGGTCAGGGGGAAGAGCCGGCTGCCCTGGCCCCCGGCCATGATGACCCCGACGACGTTCGGCATGGAGGCACCCCCTACTTCGCCGCGTTCTGCACCGGCGCCAGGTCGTCGACGATCCACATGCCCCGGCCGTTCGTGGCGATGACCAGGGCGTTGTCCCGCGGGTGGATGGCGAGGTCCCAGACGTAGCTCGTCGGCAGGTTGCCGCCGAGGACGTTCCAGGTCTTGCCGGCGTCCCGGCTGACGTAGACGCCCGTGTCCGTTCCCGCGTAGAGCGTGTCCTTGACCTTGGGGTCCTCGCGGACGACGTTGACCGGCCCGCCGGGGATGTTGTCCGCGATCGAGGTCCAGGTCTTGCCGTGGTCGGCCGACTTGAAGATATAGGGATTGAAGTCGTCGTCGTGCCGGCCGATGAGCGTGACGTAGACCGTGGCCGGATCGTACTTCGAGGCGACGAGCTTCCAGACGTGCTTGTTGTAGGGGAGGCCGGCCGTGATCTCGGTCCAGCTCTCGCCGCTCGACTTCGTCACCCAGACCCGGCCGTCGTCCGTGCCGGCGTAGAGCAGGCCGAACTTGAACGGCGATTCGTCGACCGCGGTGATCGTGGCGAAGGGGATGGCGAAAGGCCACCGGCCCTGCTGGTCGGGATTGTTGTAGGTCAGGTCGGGGCTGATCCGCTCCCAGGTCTCGCCCCTGTTCATCGAGCGGAAGAGATACTGGAAGCCGTGGTAGACGATCTGCGGGTTGTGGGGCGAGAGCATCGTCGCCGCCAGCCACTGGCCGCGGTGGTCCGGCTCGCCCTCGGCCGCCTTCGGATAGATCTCCTTGCTGGTCCAGGTGCCGTCGTCCTGGTACTCGGCCCGCTCGAGCCGGCCGTAGAACGACGACGCATAGACGGTGCGGGGGTCGGTCGGGTCGACCGCGATGAGCGTCCCCTCGCCGCCCGGGGCCAGCTCCCACTTCGGCGCCGTCATGCCGCTGAACCTCCTCCGTCCGGTCGGGGCGCCCTGCGTCGGCTTTTGGAGCGGGATGAGGCCGCGATGGGTGTACTGGTCCTGGACCGAGCCGTAGGCGTGGAAGGGCGTCGAGTTGTCGAGAGCCACGTTGTAGAACTGGACGGCCGGGATGCCGTCGTGGAAGTCCCGCCAGGTCCGTGCCGCCGTCGTAGGAGATGTTGACGCCGCCGTCGTTGTTGTTGATCAGGTGGTCGCTGTCGTTCGGGTCGATCCACAGGCCGTGGTGGTCGCCGTGGAGCCCGGCCGCGTAGAGGCCCCGCCAGGTCTTGCCGCCGTCGGTCGACTTCGAAAGGCCCAGGCCCATGATGTAGACCGTCTCGGGCGAGCTCGGGTCGACCCGGATCTGCCCGAAGACCCAGCCGTAGGTGCCGCCGAAGCGGTCCATGCCCGGCGGGCTGACCTTGCGCCAGCCGGCCCCCGCGTCGTCGGAGCGGTAGACCTCGGCGCCGACGATGCCCCGCTGCTGCGGCCGGCCGTAGGCGTCCTTCTCGCCGGGTTTGGGCTCGGCGCCCGGTGCGTGGTTGTCGACATAGGCGTAGAGTGTCGACGGCTTCGTCCGGCAAAGGTCGATGCCGATGCGCCCGGTGGAGACCGTGTCGGGCAGCCCGGCGTTGATCGGCGACCAGGTCTTGCCGCCGTCCGTCGTCTTGAACAGGCCGTCCTCGCCGCCGGGCCGGGGATCGCTCCAGCGCAGGCGGATGCGGTTCCAGGTCGCGGCGTACAGGGTGTCGGGCGACTGCGGGTCCATGACGAGATCGTTCGCCCCGACCCGGTCGTTGACGAACAGGACTTTCTGCCAGGTGGCTCCGCCATCGGTTGTCTTGTAGACGCCGCGGTCGGGATTGGCGGTCCACTCGTGGCCCGTGGCCGCGACGTAGACGATGTCGGGATTCTTCGGGTGGATGACGACCCGGGCGATGGTGTAGGTCTTCTCGAGCCCCATGGGCTTCCAGGTCTTCCCGGCGTCGGTCGATTTGAAGACGCCGAGGCCGGCCTCGGAGCCGCGGAAGATGTTGGCTTCGCCCGTTCCGGCCCAGACGATGTTCGGATCGGATTCGGCGACGGCCAGGTCGCCGATCGACATCGTCGGCATATCGTCGAAGATGGGCTCCCAGGTCGTCCCGGCGTTGACGGTCTTGAAGACGCCGCCCGTGGCCGCGCCGGCATAGAAGACCGTGCGGCTGCCGGCGGGGACGGCGACGTCGGTGCACCGCCCGCTGAGGTCGGAGGGGCCGATGAACCGCCACTTGACGTCCTTGAAGGGCGAGGCCTGCTTCATCGCGACGTGCTGTTCGAAGGCCTTCAGCCGCAGGGCCGTATCGGTGTTCTCGACCTTCTTCAGGCCCTTGGCGGGCGCCTTGCCCTGGGGGGCGGCGCCGACGAGAAGGGCCAGGACGGCGACCGCGCCGACGACGGGGAACCAACGCTGGGACAAACGCATGGAAACCTCCATTAATGGATGTCGAGGATCTCGACTTCGTAGACGAGCAGGGTGTTGGGGGAGATGACGAAGCGCTTTTCGCCGGGGCGCTGCCGGGCATAGAAGCCGTTGGCCGTGTAGCCCAACTCCGGCCGGACGACGACCAGGCGCTTCTCGCCCTTCTTCATCCGGCCGATCGCGGTGTCGAGGCCCGGGTTGATCCGCGAGGTGCCGACCGTGAGCTCGAAAGGCTCTGGGATCTTGCCCCAGTAGGGCTTGCCCTCGTCGGCGGTGCTGACGAAAGACTTGCCGGCCAGGGGCGCGGTCCCGGTGTAAACGGCCTTGACGACGGCCCCCGGCGCGGGCGCCCCGCCGAGTCCCTCCCGGAGAACGACGTGCTCGACGCCGTTCTCCGCGCGGACCGCGCCGGGCCAGTTCGTCCGGACGTATTCGTCCTCGCGGGCTTTCCGTTCGGCGTCGGCCTCGACGACCCGGGTCTTTGCTTTTTCGACCAGGGCCTTGAACGAGGCCGTCGTCGGGCGGAACGCGCGGGCTTTCCGTCCGACGCGGACGATCCGGACGGACTCGACGAGGTCGTCCTGGACAATAGCCATGACCGCGTCCATCCCGGCCACGACCGAGCCGAAGACGGTGTAGTCGCCGTCAAGGTAGGAACGGTCGCCGAGAGTGATGTACCATTGGCTGCCGTTCGTGTGCGGTCCGCCGTTGGCCATGCCGACAACACCCGCCCGGCCGTGGTCGAGTCCCGGCAGGACGATCTCGTTCGGGAACTCGTAGCCCGGGTCTTCGGCTTTCCCGCCGGCCCCCATGCCGCACTGAACGACGTGGCCGGGGACGACGCGGTGCCATTTCGTCGCGTCGAAGAACGGCTGTCCGGGGGGAAGCGCGCTGTTGTCGATCGTCCCCTCGGCCAGGCCGGCGAAGTTGGCGACGGTCATCGGGACCTTCTCGAACTCCAGCCGGAGGACGATCGGGCCCTTGTTCGTGGCGACCTCCGCATAGAGGCCTTCAGGGTACTTGGGGCGCCGACAGGCCGCGCTCACGAGGGCGATGGCCGCAACGGCGAGAACGGCCAGGATCATGGCGGCGATCGGACGAACTGCGGCTTTCCTCATGATGGTTATTCCCCCATTTTCAGGACAGGATCTTGAGCAAGTGGTAATCGGTTTCGATGTCGGTTTTCTTCAAGTCGCCGGCCGCGCCGAACTTCAGGAACTCGACCCGATCGCTGACCAGGTGGACGAGCCCGCCCGTCCGTCCCGCGACGAGGGCCTCGACGGCGGCGTGACCGAGCCGCGCGGCCATGATGCGGTCGGCGGCCGTCGGCCGCCCGCCGCGCTGGACGTGGCCGAGGACGGCGATACGCGTCTCGAGCCCGGTCCGGGCCGTCACCGCCTCGGCGATCCCGGCGGCCGTCCCGCGGCCCTCGGCGACGACGATGATCCAGCTCGCCTTGCCTCGCGCCCGGCCTTCTTTGATCTCGTCGCAGAGGGCCTCGAGTGGCACGTCCTTCTCGGGGAGGAGGACCTCCTCGCACCCGCCGGACAGGGCGACCTGCATGGCCAGCCAGCCGCACTTGCGGCCCATGACCTCGACGACGAAGATGCGCTCGAGAGAGGTGGCCGTGTCGCGGATCTTGTCCAGGGCGTCCAGAGCGACGTCGACGGCCGTGTCCGCGCCGATGGAGTAGGCGACGCCGGGGACGTCGTTGTCGATCGTGGCCGGGATGCCGACGACGGGGAAGCCGTAGGTCTCGGCCAGGACGCGGGCCCCCGTGAGCGAGCCGTTGCCGCCGATGACGACGAGACCGTCGACCGCCCTCTCCCGCAGATGGGCCAGGGCCTCCCTCTGCCTCGCCTCGGCCAGGAACTCCTCGGCCCGGGCCGTCTTGAGGATGGTCCCGCCGAGGCCGATGATGTTCGACACCGACCGGCGGTCGAGGGGGACGAAGTCGCCCCGGATGAGGCCGTGGAAACCCCTCATCACCCCGTCGACGGCGAGCCCTTCGGCCACGGCCGTCCGGACGACGGCCCGGATGGCGGCGTTGACCCCGCCGCAGTCCCTGGTCAGGATGGCGATCCTTTTCATGGCTCGGATTATATCAAAAAACCGGCCCCGGCGGCCCCCCGTATGATAGAATATCGTTTAAAAGGAGAGTGACCCCAATGGCCAATAAGAGTCGTTTTGCCATCGGCTGCCTCGTCGTCGTCATCCTCGTGCTCCTCATCGGAGCCGTCTACGTCACCGGGATATACAATTCCCTGGTCGGCCTCGATCAGAAGACCCAGGCCCAGTGGGGCCAGGTCGAGAACGCCTACCAGCGGCGGGCCGATCTCATCCCCAACCTCGTCGAGACGGTCAAAGGCGCGGCCGCCTTCGAGAAGGACACCTATCACGGCCGTCACGGAAGCCCGGGCCAAGGTCGGCCAGGTCCAGGTGAACACGGGCCAGCTCACGCCCGACGCTTTCGCCAAGTTCCAGGCCGCCCAGGACGGGCTGTCCTCGGCCTTGTCGCGGCTTCTCGTCGTCGTCGAAAAATACCCCGATCTCAAGGCCACCGAGAACTTCAAGGAGCTCCAAGCCCAGCTCGAAGGAACCGAAAACAGGATCACCGTCGAGCGGATGCGCTTCAACGAGGCCGCCCAGGCCTTCAACACGCGGCGGAACAGGTTCCCCACCGTCATCATCGCCGGCTTCTTCGGCGAGCAAGTTCGCCGAGAAGCCCTACTTCAAGGCCCAGGCGGGCGCGGAGACCGCGCCCAAGGTGAAGTTCTAAGCTTCGGTCCCGAACCGGCCGCACCGAACGTGATCACACCCCGCATCCGGCGACCGCTTGTCTTCCTGGCCCTGGCCATCGCCTTGGCCGGAGCGGCGTCGGTCCGCCTCGACGCGGCCCAGACTGCGATCCCGCCCGCGCCCGAGCGGTGGGCCACGGACGAGGCCGGCTTCCTCCAGCGACAGACGGTCGAGGCCATCGACGCCCGGCTCGAGAATTACGAAAAGGCGACGGGACACCAGGTCCTCGTCTGGATCGGCCGGACGATCGGGGAGAACCAGGTCCTCGAGGAATGGGCGGTCCGGACCTTCGAAGCCTGGAAGGTCGGGCGCCGCGGCCTCGACGACGGCGCTCGTCCTGTTCATCTTCGCCGAGGACCGCAAGATCCGCATCGAGGTCGGCTACGGCCTCGAGGACAAGGTCCCGGACGCCTACGCCTACCGCGTCATCAACAACATCCTCATTCCGGGCTTCCGGGACGGGCGGCCCGACGAAGCCGTCGATCGCGCCGTGACCGCGCTCCTCGTCTACATCTCGGGAGGCGAGCCGCCCGCGGGCGAGGACGGGGCGAGCCGGATCGGAAGATCCCGGGGCTCCAAAATCCTCGGCGGCATCGTCTTCCTCATCATCCTCTTCATCCTCATCACCAACCCGACGCTCGCCCTCTGGCTCCTCGTCAATATTCTCGGGGGCGGCGGCCGGGGTGGCGGCGGAGGAGGGGGCTGGGGCGGGGGAGGCGGTGGCGGCGGCTTCAGCGGCGGCGGAGGACACTCGGGCGGCGGCGGCGCCTCGGGCTCCTGGTGACGGAGGGATGAGGATGACCATACACAGCCGGCCCGAGCTCATGAGGACGATCGACGTCGACCGGATCAAGGCGGCCATCGCCGCGGCCGAGCGAGCCGCGTCGGGCGAGATCCGGGTCTCGGTATCCCGGTACTTCTGGGGGAGCGTTCGGCGGGCCGCCGAGCGGGCGTTCGTCCGGATGGGAATGAACCGGACGAAGGACCGTACCGGCGTCCTCTTCTTCATCGTCCCGGCCCGGAAAAGATTCATCGTCCTCGGCGACGAGGGCATCCACGCCAAGGTCGGCCAGGAATTCTGGGATTGCGTCGCCGGCCTGATGTCCGAGCATTTCCGGAAGGGCGAATTCACCGAGGGGCTCGTCGAGGCGATCGGCGAAGCCGGCCGGCAGCTGGCCGCCCATTACCCTTGCGACCCGACGGTCGACGTCAACGAACTGGCCGACGACGTCGATTTCGGCGAGAACTGAAGATCTGGCGTTCTCATTTTTTCCGGCTGCCAAAATGTGGTATAAACGGCTTCGTCATCCCGATGGAGGTCCAATGAGAAAACCTATGCTTACGCTCGTCCTTTTCGCTCTGGTCCTGGCGTTCGCCGCCTGCAAGAAGGAAGAGGCCCGGCTGGCCTACCCCGAGACCAAGAAGGTCGACCAGATCGACGACTACTTCGGCACGAAGGTCGCCGATCCCTACCGCTGGCTCGAGGACGACAACGCCGAGGACACCAAGGCCTGGGTCGAGGCCCAGAACAAGGTCACCTTCGGCTACCTCGACACGATCCCGTACCGGCCCGCGATCAAGGCGCGGCTGACCGAGATCTACAACTACCCGCGCTACTCGTCGCCCTTCCGGGTCGGCGAGCACTACTTCTTCTACAAGAACGACGGGCTCCAGAACCAGTCGGTCTGCTACATCCAGACGGGGCTCGACGGGACACCCGAGGTCTTCTTCGATCCCAACGCGCTCTCGCCCGACGGAACGGTGCGCCTCGGCATCCTCGGCCCCTCGGGCAACGACAAATATCTCGCTCTCAGCCGCGGCGAGGCCGGCTCCGACTGGTCCGAGATCCGCGTCATGGACATCGCCACGAAGCAGGAGCTGCCCGACCGGATCATGTGGAACAAATTTTCCGGTGCGGCCTGGCACGGCGACGGCTTCTACTACAGCGGCTACGACAAGCCGGCCCCGGGCGACGAGCTCAAGGCCAAGAACGAGTTCCAGAAGGTTTTCTACCACAAGCTCGGCGACTCCCAGGAGAAGGACACGCTCGTTTGGGAGGACAGGGAGCACCCCCTGCGCTACGTCGGCGCCGGGACGACCGAGGACGAGAAATGGCTCATCCTCGGGGTATCCGAGGGAACCAGCGGCTCCGAGGTCTGGGTCAGGGACCTGACCCGGAAGGACGCCCCGTTCATCTTGCTGTTCAAGGGCTTCGAGTTCGATGCCTCGCCCCTGGAGATCGTCGACGGCAGGTTCCTGGTCCACACCAACGCAGGCGCCCCGAACTTCCGGGTCGTGGCCATCGACCCGGCCGACCCGGCCCCGGAGAAGTGGCAGACGATCGTCCCCGAGAAATCCGATGTCCTGAGCGGGGCGGGGACGGCCGGCGGCTACCTGTTCACGAACTACCTCAAGGACGCCAACACCAAGATCTTCCAGCACCGGCTCGACGGCACGCCCGTGCGCGAGATCGAGCTCCCGGCGCTCGGCTCGGCCGGCGGGTTCGGCGGCAAGCGCGACGAGAAGGTCATGTTCTACACCTTCACGTCGTTCACCTATCCGTCGACGATCTATAAGTTCGACCCGGCCACCGGCGCCTCCGAGGTCTTCCGCAAGCCCGAGGTCAAGTTCGACCCCTCCGCCTACGAGACCAAGCAGGTCTTCTACGCGAGCAAGGACGGCACAAAAGTGCCGATGTTCATCGTCCACAAGAAGGGCCTCGCGCTCGACGGCAAGAACCCGACTTTTCTGACGGCTTACGGTGGGTTCAACATCAGCGAGACGCCCGCCTTCAGCGTCTCCAACGTCGTTCTGCTCGAGAACGGCGGCGTCTATGCCCTGCCCAACCTGCGCGGCGGCGGCGAGTACGGCGAGGCCTGGCACAAGGGCGGCATGCTCGAGAAGAAGCAGAACGTCTTCGACGACTTCATCGCCGCGGCCGAATATCTCATCAACGAGAAGTACACGTCACAGGACCGGCTGGCCATCGCCGGCGGCTCCAACGGCGGCCTGCTCGTCGGCGCGGTCATGGCCCAGCGGCCCGACCTCTTCAGCGTGGCCTTCCCGGCGGTCGGGGTCATGGACATGCTCCGCTTCCATAAGTTCACGGTCGGCTGGGGCTGGGCCGTCGAGTACGGCTCGAGCGACAAGGAAGATCAGTTCGGCTATCTCTATAAGTATTCGCCGCTCCACAACCTCAAGCCGGGCGTCTGCTACCCGGCGACGATGGTGACGACGGCCGACCACGACGACCGCGTCGTGCCGGCCCACTCGTTCAAGTTCGCGGCGACGCTCCAGGCGGCCCAGGCGTGCGCCCAGCCGGTCGTCATCCGCATCGAAACGCGGTCGGGGCACGGCTCGAGCAACCTGAGCAAGGCCATCGAGAGCCTGACGGACCAGTGGTCGTTCATGTTCTTCAACATGGACGTCAAACCGATCTACAAGTAAAAAAAAGGGACCTGGTCTTCACAAACCCGGGTTTTCCCCTGGAGATGTGAAGACCAGGTCCCGATTGACTACTTCTCCGCCAGCGCCTTCGCCAGGGCTGCCCGGTACTTCTCCATCAACTCCTTGTTGAGGTCGTTCGGCGGCGTCGCGTCGGCCGGCAGGAACGGTTTGTACGGGTGCGCCTTGGCGTATTCCTCGAACTCCTTGCGCAACTTCCCGAGTTCCTCGGGTCTGGTCAGGAGGTCGATGGCCGAGGCGGCGATGACCTTGGCCCCGGCGTTCAGGCCTTTCCAGGCCGTCGAACCGTACCAGCAGGCGACGTTCGACCAGTGATGGCCGATCGAGCCGGGCACCGAGCCGGGGAAACCGACGGTGGCCGTGGGCGCGATGAGAGTGACGTCGCCGACGTCGGAGGAGCCGCCGCCGAAGCCGGTATCCCTCGGCGCTTCGAGCTTCTCCACGTCCTTGGGCATCCCTTTCTCCTCGGCCTTGAGCTCTTTCTGCAGGGCCTTGGCGAAAGCCTGCTCCTCCTCGCTCCAGGCGGGCATGCCGACGAGCTCGATGTTCCTCTGCAGCAGCTCGGCCGCGGCCTTGTTGGCGTGGCGCTGGTGGATGGCGCTGACGACCTGCATCGAGGCCAGTTCCACGCCGGCGGCCAGGGCCCCGGCCTTGGCGCAGTTGACCACCCTCGCGTACATGTCCTCCAGCCGCTCGTCGGTGTTGCGGACGTAGTACCAGACGCTGGCCTTGTCGGGGACGACGTTGGGGGCCTCGCCGCCCTCGAGGATGACGTAGTGGAGCCGTTGCGACAGGGGCAGGTGCTCGCGCAGAAAGTTCGTCGCCACGTTCATGATCTCGACGGCGTCGAGGGCGCTCCGACCGACCCAGGGCGCGCCGGCCGAGTGGGCCGTCTTGCCCTTGAACGTGAAGATGGTCGAGAAGAGGGCGTTGCCGCCGACGCCGTACTCGGTCCCGAAGCCGGTCGAGCTGTGATTGTCGATGACGGCGTCGACGCCCTCGAAGAGGCCGGCCCGGATCATGTAGGGCCGGCTGGCGACGATCTCCTCGGCCGGCGAGCCGAAGACCTTGATCGTCCCTTTGAGGCCGTGGGCGTCCATGGCCTCCTTGACGGCGATGGCGGCCGACGCCGCGGCCACGCACATCGCGTTGTGGCCGCAGCCGTGGCCCGGGGCGCCTTCGACGACGGGGTCCTTCTTCGCGACGCGCCCCTTCTGCGAGATCATGGGCAGCGCGTCGAACTCGCCGAGCAGGCCGATGACCGGCTTCCCTGAGCCGTAGGTCGCGACGAAGCAGGTCGGCATCCCGGCCAGGCCCCGCTCGACCGTGAACCCGGCGTGCTTCGAGCGTGTCGGCCAGGAGCTTCGACGAATTGAATTCCTGGAGGCCGAGCTCGGCGTATTCCCAGATCGCATCCGAGATGCGGCCGAACTTCTCGACGGTCTCGGGGCGGCCGAGCCAATCGAGGACTGCCTGCTTCTCCTTGGCGATCTTGATCTTGGTTGCGGCGCCGGACGCCGGGCCCGGTATGAGCCCGACGACGAGCAGCGATATCAGGACCAGCGGGACGAGTCGGTTCTTCATGGGGCCTCCTTCTCTCACTTCTTGAATTTCTCCAGGAGCTCGGTGTAGCGGTTCGACAGGTCGGTCTCGCGGCCGTCGATGAAGACCTTGGCGATGTTGGTCCGGAGCTCGAGGATGTCGCCGTCGGCGAGGACGATGTTCGCGGCCTTGCCCTTCTCGAGGCTGCCCATGGTCCCGGCCACCCCGAAGATCTCGGCCGTGTTGATGGTCACGGCCTTGAGCGCCTCGCCCCGGTCCAGGCCGAACGCGGCCGCCTTGGCGGCGTGGTAGGGGAGGTCCTTGGCGACGCTCGCGCTCGACGACGAGAAGGCGATCTTGACCCCGGCCTTGGCCAGGATCCCGGGATTGCGGAAGAGGGCGTCGTAACCGTCCTCCCAGACCGGAGGCAGGTCGTAGAGCGAGCCGAGGACGACGGGGATCCGCGCCGCGGCCAGCTCGCCGGCGACCTTGAAACCCTGCTCGACGCCGTAGAAGACGGCCTTGATGTTCTCGTCGCGGACGAATTTCACGGCGGCCCGGATATCCTTCTCGCCGTGGACGGAGATCATGAGCGGGAGCTCGCCCTTGACGACCGGCAGCAGGCTCTCGCTCGTCTCGTCGTAGCCCGGCAGGGCCAGGCGGCGGTCCGCGGCGGCCGCGTCCCGGCGCTTCTCGTAGGCCCGGGCGGCGTCGAGCAGGCCCTTGAGCTCGGCCAGGAGCGCCGGCCCGTCGGCCTGAGGGGGAGCGCCCTGGCGTCCGCCCGCGATACCGCCGCGCGCGGTCCGCAGCCCCGGCAGCTCGATGTGCATGGCCGCCGCCGGCTTGACGGCCATCTCGCGGTGGGTCCAGCCGTCGAGCTTCAGGAGGCAACTCACGCCCGAGACGAAGCCGCCCGCCGGGGCGACGATCGCGGCCGTGATGCCGTTGGACCGCGAGATGGGGATGTGCATCGAATCGTAGCGGATGGCCTCGAGGGCCCGGGCCTGGGGATTGATCCGCCCGGTCTCGCGGTTGTCGACCGTGGCGGCGACGGCGCTGATCTCGACCAGGCCGAGCGACGAATAGCCGTCGATCAGGCCCGGGTAGGCCCGCAGGCCGTTCGCGTCGACGACCTGGGCCCCGGCCGGCACGGCGACGTCGGCCCCGACGGCGGCGATGCGCCCGTCCTCGATGAGGATCGTCCCTCTCGGGATCTCGGCCCCGACGACGGGGACGATGCGGGCGTTGGTGATGGCGATGAGGCGTGCGCCTTCCGGCCGGGCCGCGGCGAGCGGCGCGGCCAGGACGGCGAGCGCGGCGAGGATCACAGCACGGCGTTTCACCGGGCACCTCCTTCGGCGCGGGGCGCCGCGGCTTTTGCGGCCGCCGCCTCGCGGGCCTTGACGATCTCGTCCCGGTCGAAATACACCTCGCCTTCGATGACGGTCAGGTCGCACCGGGTGTAGGCGCTCAGCGGGTGCTCGCTGAACACGGCGATGTCGCCCTGCTTCCCGACCTCGAGGCTGCCGACGATCCTGTCGACGCCGAGCTGGACGGCCGGGTTGATGGTGACGAGCCGCAGGGCCTCGTCCTCGGTGAGGCCGCCGTACTTCATGGTCTTGGCGGCGTCGTTGAAGAGGCGGCGGATGCGCTCGCCGCTGTCGGAGTTGATGGAGACGAGGACGCCGCGCTTGGCGCAGTATCCGGCCATGTAGGCGATGCCCTCCGCGGCCTCCATCTTGTAGGCCCAGCTGTCGGCGAAGACCGAGATGCCGATCCCGGCCGCGGCCAGCTCGTCGGCGATCTTGTAGCCTTCCCAGATGTGCTCGAAGCACTGGATCTTGAAGCCGAACTCCTTGGCCAGCTCCATGAACTCGACGGTCTCCGTCGCCTGGTAGCTGTGGACCCGGGCGACCCGCTCGCCGCGGAGGACCTCGGCCAGGACCTCCAGGCGCAGGTCTTTGCGCGGCGGGACGAGGCTTCGCGGGCGGGTTCTTGACGGCCGCGGCCTTCCGGTAGCGGTCCCACTGTTCCATGTAGTTCCGGGCCCGGGCGAACTCGCGCCGGATGATGGCGTTGGCGCCCATCCGCGTCGCGGGGTAGCGCTGTGTTTGCCCGGGCTGGACGACGCGGCTCGCCTGCTTGACGTTCTCGCCCAGGGCGAACTTGAGCGTCGGCAGGGCCTCCCCGACCACAAGCTCCTCGGACGGGCGGCCCCACTTCATCTTGAGGACGACGTTGGGCCCGCCGATGGGATTGGAGCTGCCGTGCATCGTGTGGACCATGGTCACGCCGCCGCTCAGGGCGGTGAGGATCGAGGTATCGTCGGCGTTGATGACGGCGCCGACGTCGGCTTCGGGCGTGATGGCTTCCGAGCCTTCGTTCGTCCCGGCCAGGGCGACGTGGGTGTGCGAGTCGATGAGGCCGGGGATGACGAAGCGGCCGGTCGCGTCGACGACGCGGACGCCGGGCGGCGCGGCGATGTCGCCGCCGACTTGCCTGATGATGCCGTCGACGACGAGGACGTCGCCTTTGGCGATGACGCCCTTGGTCACGGTCAGGACGGTGCCGTTCTTGATCAGGATGCTGCCGCCGTCGGCGAACGCGGGCAGGAGCCCGGCCGCTACGATCAGCGCGCCTACGGCGAGGCGGGGGATGGCGGGGTTCTTCACTGGGACACCTCCGCGTACTTGAACAGGACGCCGTCGACGAAGATCCGGACGACCCGGCCTCCTTCGTCGAAGATCCCGCCCTTGACCAGGACGATGTTGGCGATCTTGCCCGGCTCGAGCGAGCCGAGCGTCCGGTCGAGGCCGAGCGCGCGGGCGGGCTGGAGGGTCAGGGCGCGCAGGGCGGCGTCCTCGGCCAGTCCGGCCTTGATCGCGGCGCGCACGGCCTTGAGGACGGAGGCGCCGTCGGCGTTCGCGCCCGAGACGAGAGCGAAGGCGATGCCCTCCTTGGCCAGGGCCGCGGCGTTGGCCGGATAGATCTCGGCCTCGGCCAGCTTGCGCTGCTCCTCGCCCTGGGTCGCGTACTTGCTCGTCGCCGGCGGGCGGAAATCGAGCGTGACGAGGAGCGGGACCGGGTTCTTCTTGAGAACATCGGCCACGCGCCAGGCCTCGTTGGCCCCGGCGAGCACGGCGTTGAGCTTGAACTCGGCGGCGATCTTCAGGGCCCGTTTGATGTCCTCCTGGTTGTTGCACTGGAAGACGACGGGCTCGCGGTCTTTGACATAGGGGACGAGAGCCTCGAGGCGCGCGTCGTACGCGGGCCTCTTCAGCCCGGCCGGGCTCTTGGCGTACTGGGCCCGGCGGGCGGCGTAGTAGTCGGCGTCGATGAAGCTCTGGCGGATGTGGGCGATCGTGCCCATGAGGCTCGAGGGGTAGCCGCCCCGTTCCGTGGTGAAATTGATGTGCAGGGCGGCGGCGTTGCGGACGACCATGGGCGCGAGGGCCTCGCCGTTGAGGTTGAGCACGACGCTCCGGCCCTCGAAGATACCGCGCGCCGGGGCGACGAGCACCGTGGCGAATCCCGCCTTATGGAAGCTCTCGACCGCCGCCTTCTTGGGCTTGATCTGGTCGAGGACGAAGAGGCCGGGCCCAGGGGGAAAACGGTCCTCGGCCGGCTCCGCCTGCGCCGGAACGGGGAACTCCGGTTCGGGCGCCTGCCCGCCTCCGGGCCGTGCGGGCTGTTCGAGGAAGAGGTTCGAGAAGGCCGAGATCAGGCCGGGATAGGCGACGAGGCCTTCGGCTTCGACGATCTCGGCGTCCGCTGGGATCTTGATCCTGTCGACGGGTCCCAGGGACTCGATGAGCCCGTCGCGGACGACGATCGTGCCTTTCTCGACGGGAGGCCCGGCGACCGGGACGATCCGGCAGTTACGGATGGCGTAGGTCGGGCCGACATCGCCGGCCGCGAGTGCGGCGGCGAGCGTCAGGACGGCCGTGACGGAGAGGACGACGGATCGGGAGACTCTCGGGATGGGTTTCATGGGCCTCCTTTAAGAGAGGTGATATACAACAAGAGTCGGATGGGGTCAAACCCGGAAGGGACCAGGTCTTCGCAAACGCCAATTTTCGCCTGTCGCTGCGAAGACCTGGTCCCTTCCTGAGGACGGTACCTGGTCTTCGCGGCTCTCGGGGGAATTTGGCGTTTGCGAAGACCTGGTCCCCTCTGGGGGGCGGCTTGCCGCTAACTCCCGCATATGATATAAATTACGCATGGTTAGAGTCCGCTTTGCCCCCTCGCCGACAGGCTTCCTCCACGTCGGGAGCGCCCGGACGGCCATCTTCAACTGGCTCTTCGCCCGCCACTCGGGCGGCCGTTTCCTGATCCGGGTCGAGGACACGGACCTGAAGCGCTCGGAGACCCGTTTCCTCGGGGAGATCCTCGAGGACCTCAAGTGGCTCGGTCTCGACTGGGACGAGGAGCCCATCTTCCAGAGCCACCGCTTCGGCGTCTACCGCGAGAAGGCCGATGAGCTCGTCGCCGCCGGCAAGGCCTACAAGGACGGCGACGCGGTCCTGTTCAAGGTCGAGCCCGGCCGGACCATCGCCTACGACGACCTCGTCCACGGCCGCATCTCCGTCGAATCGGAGACGATCAAGGACCAGGTCCTGATCAAATCGGACGGCTCGCCGGCCTACAACTTCTCCTGCGTCGTCGACGACGCCTTCCTCGGCATCACCCACATCCTCCGGGGCGACGACCACATCAGCAACACCCCGAAGCAGATCGTCTTCTACGAGGCCTTCGGCCTGACGCCGCCGCGCTTCGGCCACATGCCGCTCATCCTCGGCACGGACGGGGCGAAGCTCTCCAAGCGCCACGGCGGCGTCTCCGTCGAGGAGTACAAGCGCGAGGGCTTCCTGCCCGAGGCCCTGGCCAACTACCTCGTCCTGCTCGGCTGGATGCCCAAGGACGGCCGCGAGGTCATGCCGCCCGAGGAGGCCGTCCGCCTCTTCGAGATCTCGGAGATGAACGACGTCCAGGCCAAGTTCGATCTCCAGAAGCTCCGCTGGCTCAACGCCGAATACATCATGGCCGCTTCGAACACGCGCCTCATCCCGCTCCTCAAGGAGCACCTCGCCGCCGCCGGCCTCTCCGTCGCCGGCGTCCCGGACGCCTATATCTCCCAGGTCCTCGACCTCTACAAGATCCGGGCCAAGACGCTGGCCGAGTTCCCGCCCATGATCGACTGCTTCTTCCGCGAGGACTTCGCCTACGACGAGGACGGACGGAAACACCTCGAGAAGCCCGAGAGCCGCGAGTACCTGACCGTTCTCGCCGACCAGCTGGCCGGCCTCGGCGATTTCACCCACGCCGCGATCGAGGAGGTCTTCCGCCGCTTCGCCGAGGAGCGCGCGATCAAGGTCGGCCCGATCGTCCACCCCGCCCGCATGGCGATCAGCGGCAAGACCAAGGGGGCGGGCCTGTTCGAGATGATGGAGGTCCTCGGCCGCGAGCGCGTCGTCGCCCGCATGAGGAGAGCCGCGCATGCCTGAAGACGCCCCTAAGCCCAAGTCCAATTTCGTCCGCGACATCGTCGACGGGCACCTCCGCTCCGGACGCTTCGACCGGGTCTGCACCCGTTTCCCGCCCGAGCCCAACGGCTACCTCCACATCGGCCACGCCAAGTCCATCCACCTCAACTTCGGGCTGGCCCGCGACTACGGGGGCCTCTGCAACCTGCGCATGGACGACACGAACCCGGAGACGGAGAGCATGGAGTACGTCGACTCCATCAAGGATGACGTCCGCTGGCTCGGCTTCGACTGGGAGGACCGCGAGTTCTACGCCTCCGACTACTACCAGAAGCTCTACGACTACGCCGTCGCGCTGATCCGGAAAGGCGTCGCCTACGTCTGCGACCTGACCGTCGACCAGGTCCGCGAATACCGCGGCACCGTGAACAAGGCCGGCAGGCCCTCCCCCTACCGCGAGCGCTCCGTCGAGGAGAACCTCGACCTCTTCGCCCGGATGCGGGCCGGCGAGTTCCCCGACGGCTCGAAGACCCTGCGGGCCAAGATCGACATGGCCTCGCCCAACATGCTCCTCCGCGATCCCCTCATGTACCGCATCCGCCGCGAGCACCACTACCGCACCGGCGACGACTGGTGCATCTACCCGACCTACGACTGGGCCCACGGCCAGAGCGACTCGATCGAGGGCGTCACCCACTCCATCTGCACGCTCGAGTTCGAGGTCCACCGGCCGCTCTACGACTGGTTCCTCGACCAGCTCGGCGTCCATCACCCCCAGCAGATCGAGTTCGCCCGGCTCAACCTCAGCCACACCGTCCTCAGCAAGCGCCGCCTGCTCGAGCTCGTCGCGGCGAAGCTCGTCGACGGCTGGGACGACCCGCGCATGCCGACCATCTCCGGCTTCCGGCGCCGCGGCTTCACGCCCGAGTCCATCGCCGTCTTCTGCGACACGATCGGCGTCGCCAAGGACAACAGCATCGTCGACATGCCGCTGCTCGAGATGTGCGTCCGCGAGCACCTCAACAGGACGACGTCCCGGGTCATGGCCGTCCTCCGCCCCCTCAAGGTCGTCATCACGAATTACCCCGAGGACAAGGTCGAGGAGTTCGACGCCGTCAACAACCCCGAGAACCCGGCGGCCGGCACGCGCAAGGTCCCGTTCTCGCGCGAGCTCTAGATCGAGCGCGACGACTTCATGGAAGTCCCGCCCCCGAAGTTCTTCCGCCTCTCGCCCGGCAAAGAAGTCCGCCTCCGCTACGCCTACTTCATCAAGTGCGAGGAGGTCGTCAAGGACGCGGCCGGCAACGTCGTCGAGCTCCGCTGCACCTACGACCCGGCGACGCGCGGCGGCGACTCGCCCCCGACGGCCGCAAGGTCAAGGCCACCCTGCACTGGGTGTCGGCCGCGCCACGCCATCGACGCCGAGGTCCGCCTCTACGACACGCTGTTCACGGTCCGGGACCCTTCGAGCGTCGCCGAGGGCGTCGACTGGAAGGCGACCCTCAACCCCAAGTCGCTCGAGACGGTCGCGGGCGCCAAGCTCGAGCCGGCCCTCGCCGCCGCCACGCCCGAGAGCCGCTGGCAGTTCGAGCGCCTGGGCTACTTCGTGGCCGACCGGCGCGATTCGAAGCCCGGCGCCCCCGTCTTCAACCGGACGGTGACCCTGCGCGACGAATGGGCGCGGCTCGTCAGGGCCGGCAAGGACGCCGCGTGAACCCGTCCGCTCCGAAAGTCCCGAAGGTCGACGTCCTCCACGGTCCGAGCCTCCTCACGGAAGGGGACATCTACCTCTTTAAAGAGGGGAACCACTTCAAGCTCTACGACAAGCTCGGCGCCCATCTCCTGAACGTGAACGGTCAGGACGGCGTCCAATTCGCCGTCTGGGCCCCCAACGCCTCCCGCGTCTCCGTGATCGGCGACTTCAACGGCTGGAAAACCGGCCGGCATCCCCTGGAAGCCCGCTGGGACGGGTCCGGCATCTGGGAAGGCTTCATCCCCGGCCTCGAAAAGGGCGCTCTCTACAAGTACGCCATCGCTTCGAAGGCCGACGGCTCCAAGTCGGAAAAGGCCGACCCACTGGGCTTCTATTCCGAGGCGCCGCCGCGCTCCGCTTCCGTCGTCTGGGACCTGGACTACCGCTGGTGCGACGCGGACTGGATGGCCCGCCGCAAGAAGGCCAACGCCCTGGATGCCCCCCTCTCGGTCTACGAGGTCCACCTCGGATCGTGGCGGCGCGTCCCCGGCGAGGGCAACCGCTCCCTGACCTACCGGGAGATGGCCCCGCTTCTCGCCGAATACGTCCGGGACATGGGCTTCACGCACGTCGAGCTCCTGCCGATCATGGAGCACCCGTTCTACGGGTCCTGGGGCTACCAGACGATCGGCTACTTCGCGCCGACGAGCCGCTACGGAACGCCGCAGGACTTCATGTACCTCGTGGACATGCTCCACCACTACGGGATCGGCGTCATCCTGGACTGGGTGCCCTCGCACTTCGCCACCGACGGACACGGCCTGGGCCGCTTCGACGGCACCTCCCTCTACGAGCACCAGGACCCGCGCAAGGGCTTCCATCCCGACTGGAAGAGCGCCATCTTCAACTACGGCCGCAACGAGGTCCGCGAGTTCCTCATCAGCAGCGCCATGTTCTGGCTCGAGCGCTACCACGCCGACGGCCTGCGGATCGACGCCGTGGCCTCCATGCTCTACCTCGACTATTCCCGCAAGGCGGGGGAGTGGATCCCCAACCGCTACGGCGGCCGCGAGAACCTCGAGGCCCTGAGCTTCATCCGGCGCCTCAACGAAGTGGCCTACGGGGCCTTCCCCGACATCCAGACGACCGCCGAGGAATCGACCGCCTGGCCCATGGTCACCCGGCCCGTTCCGCTCGGCGGGCTGGGCTTCGGACTCAAGTGGAAGATGGGCTGGATGCACGACATGCTGGCCTATTTCAGCAAGGACCCCCTCTTCCGCAAGTACAGCCAGAATGACCTGACCTTCAGCATGTGGTACGCCTACACGGAGAACTTCATCCTGCCCCTGTCGCACGACGAGGCCGTCCACGGCAAGGGCTCGCTCGTCGGCAAGATGCCCGGCTCGGAGATGGAGAAGTACGCCAACCTCAAGGCCCTCTACGGGTACATGTTCACCCACCCGGGCAAGAAGCTCCTTTTCATGGGCGGGGAGTTCGCCCAGTGGAAGGAGTGGACCCACGAGGAGAGCCTGGAGTGGCACGCCCTCGACCATGAGACGCACCGGAACGTCCAGCGTTGGGTCAAGGACCTCAACGATCTCTACCGCCGCGAGCCGGCCCTCTACGAGCTCGATTTCGAGCCGGCCGGCTTCGAGTGGGTCGATTTCAACGACGTCGACCACAGCATCGTCAGCTACCTCAGGAAGGGCCGGAACGACGAAGACGTCCTCCTGGTCGTCTGCAACTTCACGCCCGAGGCCCACGGCGATTACCGGGTCGGCGTCCCCGCCGGAGGCCGGTGGCGCGAAGTCCTGAACAGCGATGCGAAAGAGTACGGCGGCCGCGGCCTGGGCAACCTCGGCTCGGCCGAGGCGATCGCCGAACCTCTCCACGGCCGGAGCCATTCGTTGCGCCTGACCCTCCCGCCCCTCGGCGTCCTCGTCTTCAAGAGGGAGGGATGAGCCGCTTCGTCTGCATCCACGGCCATTTCTACCAGCCGCCGCGGGAGAACGCCTGGCTCGAGGAGATCGAGGTCCAGGACTCGGCCGCGCCCTATCACGACTGGAACGAGCGCGTCTCGGCCGAATGCTACGCCCCGAACACCGCGGCCCGGATCCTCGACGACAAGGACCGCATCGTCGACATCGTCAACAACTACGCCTCGATCAGCTTCGACGCGGGCCCGACGCTCCTCTCCTGGCTCGAGAGGGCGAACCCGGAAGTCTACCGGGCCATTCTCGAGGCCGACAGGACGGCCCGGGACCGGTTCCACGGCCACGGGACCGCGATGGCCCAGGCCTATAACCACATCATCATGCCCCTGGCCACGAGCCGCGACAAGCGGACCCAGGTCCTCTGGGGCATCCGGGACTTCGAATCCCGCTTCGGCCGCCGGCCCGAGGGGATGTGGCTGCCCGAGGCGGCGGTCGACCTCGAGTCGCTCGACGTCATGGCCGCCGAAGGCATCCTGTTCACCGTCCTGGCGCCGCGCCAAGCCTCGGCGACGAGGCCCCTTGCGGGCGGGGAGTGGCGGGACGCGGGCGACGGCCGGGTCGACCCGAGAAAGCCCTACCTCTGCCGGCTGCCGTCGGGCCGGACGATCGCGCTCTTCTTCTACGACGGCCCGATCTCCCACGACCTGGCTTTCGGCAACCTTCTCAGGAACGGCGAGCTTTTCGCGAAGAGGCTCGTCGCCGGTTTCTCGGGGAAGGACGGTCGTCCCGAGCTCGTCCACATCGCCACCGACGGCGAGACCTACGGGCACCATCACCGCTTCGGCGAGATGGCCCTGGCCTACGCCCTCCGCTACATCGAGAAGAACGGGCTCGCGGAGATCACCGTCTACGGCGACTACCTCGAGCGGTTCCCGCCGGCCGACGAGGTCAGGATCGTCGAGGACTCGTCCTGGAGCTGCTGCCACGGCATCGAGCGCTGGAAGAGCGATTGCGCCTGCTCGTCCGGCGCCCACGCCGGTTGGAGCCAGGCCTGGCGGACCCCGCTCCGGGAAGCGATGGACTGGCTGGGCGACAAGGCCGCGGCGGTCTTCGAGTCGGGCCTGGGCGCCTACGCCCCGGACCCGTGGGCCGTCCGGAACGATTACATCACGGTCGTCCTCGACCGGTCGCCCGAGTCGGTCGAGGCCTTCTTCGCCCGGAACATCGGGCGCCGGCTCGCCGAGGAGGACAAGACGACGGTCCTCAAGCTCCTCGAGCTCGAGCGGCACGCGATGCTGATCTTCACGAGCGACGGCTGGTTCTTCGACGACATCTCCAACGTCGAGACCGTCCAGGTCATCCAGTACGCCGCCCGGGCCCTGCAGCTCGTGCGCGAGGTCGGCGGCGCCGATCTCGAACCCGAATTCGTCGGGATGCTCGAGGCGGCGCGGAGCAACGTGCCCCGGCACAAGAACGGCGCCGTGGTCTACGACAAGCTCGTCCGGCCGGCGATCGTCGACTTCCTCCGCCTCGGCGCCCATTTCGCGATGTCTTCGCTCTTCGAGACCGATCCCGGAGGCGTCAAGACCGGGCACTACACGGCGGACGCGGACGTCTTCGAAAAGAAGGACGCCGGGCCGCGGAAGCTGGCCCTGGGCAAAGTGAAGCTGAAATCCACGGTCACGCGGCAGGAGCGGACCGTCGATTACGCCGTCCTCCACCTCGGCGATCAGAACATCACGGCGGGCGTCCGGGTCCACGACGGCGAAGCCTCCTACCTTGCCATGTGCCGGGCGATCGACGGGGCCTTCGACAAGGGCGACATGGCCTCGGTCCTGCGCCTGATCGACCAGGAGTTCGGGGGAGGGATCTACACGCTCTGGCACCTGTTCACGGAGGAAAAGCGCAAGATCCTATTCAAGATCCTGGAGGGGAACCTGCGCGGCCTCGAGGCGGACTTCCGCCAGATCTTCGAAACGAATTACCCGGTCATGCAGGCCATGCGGGAGATGCTGATCCCCCTGCCGGAGGCGCTTTCGGCCCCGGCCCAATTCGTCTTGAACACCGACTTCCGCCGGCTGATGGAGGGTCCCGATCTCGATCCCGGGCGGCTGCGCAAGCTGGCGAAGGAATACGAAGCCTGGGATTTCGTGCCCGACGGCGGAGCCCTGAGCTATATCGTCAGCAACAGGGTCGCGGAGCTCGTGGCCGACTGGGCCGGGAAGCCCGACGACGTCGCCGCGCTGGAGAAGATCGAGGACGTCCTCTCCGTGCTGAAGCGGCTCGGTTTCGGCTTCGACCTCTGGCGGAGCCAGAACATCTATTTTTCGACCGGGAAAACGCTCTTCGGCCCGGGCCGGGCGAAGCGGAGCGGGGGGCCGGATTCGTCAAAGGCCTGGACCCGTTCCTTCAAAGCCGTCGGCGAGCTGCTGCGCGTCGACCCGTCCGTCTTCCTGCCTTACCTCGATCAGCCCGCAGCGAGCGGCGCGGACTCGCCGGACCGCTAACGTAACTTGTCTTTTTGCCGGCTTTCCGCTATAACTTAGTGGCTTTTCAGGCCGGTGCGTGCCTGTAGCTCAGCTGG
This sequence comes from uncultured bacterium, assembly GCA_963743755.1. Classification (GTDB taxonomy): domain Bacteria; phylum Acidobacteriota; class Aminicenantia; order Aminicenantales; family Saccharicenantaceae; genus RBG-16-66-30. Next base: position 3,846 of record CAVUQU010000004.1, on the reverse strand, counting down.
ATAGAGCGTTGGACTCCGGATCCAAAGGTCGGAGGTTCGAATCCTCTCAGGCACGCCACGTTTTCCCCCCATATGGCCAGTGAATTCATCGGTTTAGGTCCGACTGAGGCCTGGGCCTACTATGTCCGCATTTTCCCCCAGATGTGGCATGTGATTAATAGTGAAAGAAATACCAATAATTCTCACCGGATCTTCAGCTCGAGAAGGCCTGTCCCGGGCGATTCGAACGGCCCCGGCGTCGGACCGGAGGAGGGCCTCGTCTTGCCGAAATAGTCCCGATCGATGCGGATGGGGGAGCCGTCTGGCCCTTCATAGGGCAGGTCCGGGATGGCGGCTTTGCCGAGAAGCGCCGAGGTCCCATATGGCCAGCGAAATCATCGGTTTAGGCCCGATCTGGGGCGGGGGCCAATTTGCCTGCGTTTGCCTGGATTCGCACCTGTTTTCCCTCTGAAGTGGCACAAATCTGACCCAAATGTGGCACAAATTATTTGGCCCCCAAAGCGATTCCCGAGGTCTAGAATGGCTCCCGCGCATAATGTTCGTCACCGGCGGCTGGTGGCCCCGTGCGATAAGTGGCCAAGAACTCCACGATGTCCTCGACCCGTTCTTGGCGAGGGGAAAGCCGTTGCTTGAAATGCGACTTCAGCGATGTTAAGTTGAGAACATGACGAGGTGAACGATGTCCTCTTCCCCGTCGATAGACATTTACCACCACCTCCATGAGGTATCTCTTAACATCTCGTACCACCAGGGCACGCTTCGCGCCGTGATCGGTTACTCGGTGGAGGGGAGGAAGCGTTGCCTCAAATTAGACAATGCAGCACCTCTAACCGCGCTCCTCTCGGTTTTTGGCGAATTCTACGGGTTTCGCGTCTATGATCGAAATGTTGAGGACAACAATCAACTTGAGTTTAGCCGATACAGAGTAGAGTTCTGGGATGAGGACAACCCCATAGCGGAGTGCTTCGTCGACCATTTCGAGGAAGGCGATTATGAAGAGTTGGGGTCACGGTGAAAACGAGCAATCCGACCGCCTTTTCCCCCCGAGCAGCGAGGCTCCGCATCCTTGACTACGTCCAGAGCCGGGGATAAGCATCCGTGGGTTATGAAATTACCAGGCGGCAGACGACCTTTTGGGACCTGCGCGGGGACGGAGGGGTCGTCCGCATCCACTTCGCAGGAAAAGAGGAATTTGGATTCGTTGAGCCCTGCGTCCCCGCTTTCTCAATAGTCGAGGAGCATTCCCTCCTCCTCGACTACGAATACGCTGGGAAAGTATCTACCTCTCGGGCGCGGTAGCCCCCTCTGATCAGGTTTTCAGTCATCTTGTGCAGGCAATAGAAGCGCGGGTTGAAGGGTGGCGTTCGGCAACCCATTATTTCAATAGCTCTGGCGCTCAGCGTATTCTACGCGGCGGGTATGGCCTATTGGTCGACGCCCCTCTTCCGGTCGCCGAAACCTGCCGAACTGTCCTTCGAAATGAGGAGGCGCGATTCACCTCTCTCCCCGAGCAGGCCCTCCCGCTGGCCCCGAAAGGCTTTCATCGCCGGCCGGAATTATGTGGTGGCGAATTCATTTCGAATAGAGGAAATCACCCAGCCATGAACTACTTCAGCGCCCGGTTGCTTATGGTCTGCTTGGTAGACGATGATAAGCCCATTACGCGAAATCTCTGCGACTATCCCTTCTTTGTATTTCGCGCCCGCGACCACTCGCATGCCTTCAAGCGCTCGTTGGAGTGCGGCAAGCAACAGGAGACACGCTACAAGAACGACAGGGGACAATGGGTGCGGTGGGCTTTCGTTCGGGTCGAGCACATTATGCGTTTGGGACGGACGCTGGACGGGGTCGAAGTGGGATCACTCCTCGATTTTCTCAAAACAAAGCGCCCAATTCCGTTCAAGAAGCGGTTCTCGCCCCAGAGATCCAAGCCCAATCTCGACTGAATTGGGTCGGAGGTTCGAATCCTCTCAAGGACGCCACGTTTCCCCCCATATGGCGAGTGAAATCATCGGTTTAGGCCCGGCCCGGGCATGGGTCCAATTTCCCTCGCGCGACCCACATTTGCCTGCGTTTTCCCCCTGAGTGGCAAAGATGACCCAAACATGGACAAGGATTATCGGATGAAAAAATGGTTTAAACGGAGACTCCGAAAAATGCTCCGAATCCCGCCGTTCAAAAAGTCGCTGACAATACATGCGAGAACTGGGGCACGGGTCATCGGCGCCGGGGGTTCCAACGCCTGGCTAGCCTACGTCGTTGCGCTCAAGCACGACTCCGTGGCCCGCACGATCCGGGCTCCCTCCCTCACCGTGAACGTTGCGCCCTTTACTAGCGGGGAGTAGTCGGCCTGCGGCGAACCAGTCGAGGATGAGCCGGCACCGCACCGGTTCGCCGAAGCTAAACTCAGATGGCCCATCGAAAAAACTGACTGCCCAAGACTCTTCCCTCGATGACACTCTCTTGCGAATTCGCGCGTATCGCACGCTCTGATCCTGTACAACCAAGTGCGGCCGATAAACTGCGGGCGTTTTAAATACGGGCATTGAATGTTGTCTTCCACCGTCCTTGGGAGACAGAAAAACCACCTCTACGAGAATTGTGGCCATACCGATTTCCGATCTCGTCCTCTTACCCCGCTAACTCCTACTTCGCCGTTGCCTTTGGCTTGAGCTCCATGCCGAGCTGTTGATACAGGCCCAAGCTATCTTCAATCACATACGCCCCCTTGATTTTCCCGTTAACGACGACGAAGGAGTATAGGCCCGGCTCTGTCAATTTCGTTTCAGTGGGGGGTATTCCTTCGTACGGAGCTTTATGTGTCCCGTTCTGGACAATCTTCATGACCACGGTGTTCCCTTCCGCGACAGTGTCTTCAATCGTATGCTGCCAATCGGGGAATGCCGAATAATGAGCCTTGATGACCTCAATGAGAGTATCGACGTTCACTGGTTCAGGTAGACCCGGCGCACTGAGCGCAAAATCAGCGGCACCTAGCTCCTTGATCATCGCGAAATCGTTCCTGTCGATGGCGGCGATTAAATTGCGGGCCACTTCCTTATTCTGGTCCTCAAGCTTTGCCTGAGCCCTGAACTTCTCCAGCTCCGCCATCGCCGCCTTGTCCTGACAGCCGACGACGAAACAAAGCAGAACGAGCAAAGGAATGACGCCGAGATGCTTTTCCATGATCCCCTCCCTAAAGTGATGGCCTTATGGGACATCAGTAGAGAAAGAAAGTCAAGCTGGGGAGGCCAGCGAAGAGGCCGGATCCAAAGGTCGGAGGTTCGAATCCTCTCAGGCACGCCACGTTTTCCCCCCATATGGCCAGCGATATCGGGTTTAGGCCCGGTCTGGGCCTGGGTCCAATTTGCCTGCGCTTGCCCACATTTGCCTGCGTTTGCCCCCCGAAGTGGCACAAATATGACCCAAACGTGACCCATAAAACATAGGGGTAAAAGGGAAAAAGAAAAGTATTAGAGACCATATTGACAAATGTATATCGTGTAGTATATAGTACCCACATGAAAGCGTTCGGCGGCTATGTCAGGAAGAGGAGGGAGGAGCACCTCGCTAAGGACCGGAAGTTTTCCGTCCGGCAGGTAGCAGCACGAATCGGTGTCCAGCCCTCCTACCTCAGCAAGGTGGAGCGCGAAGAGCAGCCGCCCCCCTCGGAGGCGAAGATCGTCGCCCTCGCCAAGGAGCTTCAGGAGGACCCGGACGTCCTGCTCGCCCTGGCCGGCAAGGTCTCAGGAGACCTCAAGGCCATCATCGAGGAACGGCCTCAGCTTTTCTCTCAGCTCATCAGAGAGCTCAAGAACATGCCCGATCACGCCGTTCTCCGCCTCG
>CAVUQU010000003.1:0-488544 GCA_963743755.1 uncultured bacterium | reverse complement strand
GGTCAGCATCGCCAACCTCCAGAGCCTCTGGGCGGTAGCTAGCGCCCATCGGCCGGATTCTCTTCCGGCAGTATTTCGGGAAAACCCCCCTGGAGGATCCCGAGATCTACCGGCGCCTTTCCCCGATCACCCGCGCGAAGAACGTCAAGACCCCGCTTCTCCTTACGCAGAACGAGAAAGACGAGCGGGTCCCGGTCGAGCAGGCGGTGGAATTCTTCAGGGCCGTCCAGACGACGGGGACCCCGGTCGAGCTCTATATCTCTCCAGGGGAGTCCCACGGAACGATGATGCCTAACCATCAGCTCGACAAGCTCCGGAAGACCGACGCCTGGTTCAAGAAGTACAACAAGTAGGATCCCGGTGGTACAAACCTCTGACTTCCGCCGTCCTTTTAAGGAAATGGGACGCACACGAACGTTTATCGCCCGAATCGAAAACCATGGGCACGGAGGAGAGAATGAGTTCAAGAAGTCCAAAGTCCTGAGCGTTTTTTTCCTGAGTCTAGGCTTGGTTCTGTTCGCGGGCCTTCTCCGCGCGCAGGAGATGGGCAGCCTCAAAGGCAATGTCGTCGACGCCAACGAAAAGCTTCCCCTGCCGAGCGTAAAGGTGACGATCGAGGGGATCCGCAAGCCGGTCGAAACGAACGCCCAAGGGGTTTTCCTGGCCGAGGACCTCCCCGCGGGGACCTATAAGGTCGTCTTCGAGGTCGCCGGATATCTTACCGAGACCCGTAAAGACGTTACCGTCGCGGCCGGGGAGACCGTGGAAATCAACGTGTCCATGAGCATGGGCTTCGCCCACGGCGTCACGGTCACCGCCCGGCGCGAGGTCGAGAGCCTTCAGAAGGTTCCCCAGAACGTTGAAGTCGTGACCGATACCAAGCTTGCCGAAACCCCGCAGGTCAACGTTGTCCAGGCCCTCAATCTGGTCTCCGGCGTCGACGTCGAGACGGGGAGCGGAAACACGACGACCGGCACGTTCATGTACATCGACGGCTACGAGGACACTACATCAAGAAGATGGTCGACGGCGTCGACGTGGGCGAGGTCGTGGGCAACTGGAGCCTGCTCAACGCCTATTCCGAAACATGATCGAGCAGATCGAGGTCATCAAGGGCGGCGCCTCCTCGGTCTGGGGCGCGAACATGGGCGGCATCGTCAACATCGTGACCAAGCGGCCCCGGACATGGCCAGGCCCATTTTCACCCTGAAGGGCAACTATTCCACACTTCAACGCCATGGATTTCTCCGGCGCGAACGCCATCGGCCGTTCCGGGGACCACTATCAAGCTGTCGTTCAGCGACCTGGGCAATATCAAGAAGTTCGGCTACCTCGTCGGCTATGACAACGATCGGAACGACGGGTTCATCGACTACGGCCGGGAGAAGAACAGCAGCGTCTTCGGCAAACTCACCTACGATTTTAGCGACCGCACCTTCCTCGACGTCCTGTCAACAGGAACACGATGAACACGCAGAATCATGCGTACCTGAATCTGCCGGAGCATGCTCGGCCCCGATTTCCCCACTACTGGAACTATCGGGCCGACTACAAGGGACTGTCCCACATCGCCTCGCTCAAATTCTCCACCAACCTCGACCCGACCCTCAATATCGAAGCCCAGCTCAAGTACAACAAGCTGGACTTCAAGGGGACCACCGAATACCTGGACGGGTCGCTCATGCCAGCCCCCGCCGGGAACGATCGTGCCGAACTCGTCGAGCGAGGGGAAGATGGGCATCACGGTCAAGAGCTCCTACGATCCAGCGAGTCCTTCTCGCTCATCTCCGGCGTCGACTATTACCGGACCAAGGCCGATTTCTCCGGAACGATCGACAGCCAGCCGGTCATCTACGTCGACTCGTTCGCCCCCTTCGCCAACGCCGAGTACCGGATGGGGAAGGTGGCGCTGCACGCCGGCGCCCGCTACGACTACGACAGCTCGTTCGGCGGCCAGCTCAGCCCCTCGCTCGGCGCCACCTACCATTTCGGCAAGGCGTCGCTTTTCCGGGTCAATGTGGCCCGGACCTTCAGGGTCCCCCCGCTCTGGTATACCCTCGGCGTGTCCTATTTCGACATGATCCTCCCCAATCCGGACCTCAAGCCGGAACGGGCCTGGGCCTATAGCGCCGGATTCGAAACCCAGGAGCTCGGCTTCCTCTACTTCAAGGCTTCCGTCTACTACCATAACATGACCGACGGCATCGTTCAGGTCCCGGCGGATACCGAGGGCCGGTTCACGTGGGGCAATATCTCCCAGTTCATCCGCAAGGGTTATGAGGGCGAGATCGGCTTCCTGATCCCGGGCGGCGTCACCGCTTACTTCGGTACCAATTACAACAAGCATGAGGACGTCACCGAGGCAGAGGCGGTGCTCCTGACCTGGATCCCCACCCGGACCTATCGGACCGGTCTGAAGTACAAGAACGAAAAATGGGACCTGATGGCCAATCTGCGCGGGCGCTGGATCTGGTGGAACATGGATCCCTCCCTTGCCATGCTGCTCACGCCTAATGACAAGGCTTGGGTCCTGGATTTCCGGATTTCCAAGGGATTCAGGCTCGGAACGAGCACCAAGCTTGCCGTGTTCCTCGACGTCTTCAACCTGACGGACGCGATTTATTGGGATCGGAGCGACATGCCCAATCCCCGGCGCTGGGGCCAGCTCGGACTCGAGATCGGGTTCAAGTAGAGCGGAGAGCGCGAGATCAACAAGACCACAGAATTGGAGAGGGCGGCGGCCCAAGGCCGCCGCCCCTTTTTATCGGCCGGAAGTCCCCCCGGGCTCCCGGGCGCACGACGATCGTGATCATGATGTCCCGGACACGCGGCGGAAAGGGGAGAATGTCATGAAAACGAGCTTTATCGCGGCGTTCATCGCCGTCGTCCTGCTTGGCGGCTGCGGGTCCCCCCAAGTGCCGGCGGCTCATCGCGGTCTGGAATACCTGCCCCAAGGCGGTTCCGGCAGCTTGCCCTTTTCCGAGGCCGTCCGTGTCGGCGACATGCTCTATCTGTCGGGGCAGCTGGGAACCGACCCCGCGACCAAGGAGATCGTTCCGGGCGGGATCGCCGCCGAAACCCGGCAGACCCTGGAGAACATCAAGAAGACCCTGGAGAAATACGGCGCGTCCATGGACCGGGTCGTTTCGGTCACGGTGATGCTCGCCGACATGGGTGAATGGGCGGAGATGAACAAGGTCTACGCGACCTATTTTGCCGCCAACCGGCCGGCCCGCAACGCCTTTGGGGTCGCCGGCCTGGCCCTGGGAGCGCGGGTCGAGATCGTGTGCGTGGCCCTCGCCGCACCCTTGTTACGTCCATAGATGGCAAAATGAAAGTCCAAAGAGAGGAAACCATGTCTTATCGCCCTTTTATAGTATCCGTGCTGATCGTCCTGTGTCTTTTCGGTCTGAGCTTGTCGTTCGCTTGCAGGGGCAAGAGCCCTGACGTCGCCGGTACGGCGTGGCTAGATGATCTCTATGGCCAAGGCAAGGACACGTTCTATAAAACAGTCCGGAGCGAGATCACCGCTCACCCCAAACGGGCGAGCTTGACCGAGGCCGAGCTTCAGAAGATCCAGGAATCGGAAGCCCGCTACCCCAGGCTGTATGGGATCATGGTCAACGTTTATTACCAGAAAGACGAACCCACGTTCACGTCCCTTCTCGACAAGGGTGATAAGAAGTCCCGGCAACGCTTCTCCAGCATGTATCTGGACCTGGCCCGGTTCGCCGGGCATATGTTCGTCGAGTCGTTCTTTGCCACGGACATGTCGACGGACCTCATCCGCAAGGTCAATCCCAACTTCAAGGGACTGGATGCGGTCGATCTCGTCGTGCGCTCGGTCGGCTACGGCGCAAAACTAGATGCCCCCCCGCCGCGCGAGTTCTTCAGCAATCCGGTCAGCCCGGAATTCGAGCTCCAGGGCGCCCTCGACGGCGCCCGGTTCCGGCAGGCGCATGCCATCACCCGCGGCAAGGGAGCTAAGATCGCCATCCTCGATTCGGGCATCGACGAGAGCCACTCGATCTTCAAGACGACCAAGTGGGGCAAGAACTTCTCGCTCGTCGGCCGCGACGGCCGACCCTGGTCGGATGACGCCTCCCTCGTGGATTGGGGGTGGCACGGTACGCTCATCACGTCCGTCGCCGCCTGCTATGCTCCCGGAGGCGCAGCTGACGGTCTATAAGGTCCTGGACGGAGACACCCAGAACGATCCGGCCTACCTGCTTCTGCTCGAGGGTTTCATCGCGGCTGGCATCTATCGCGCCGTCCACGAGGGCAACGACATCATCAGTATCAGCGCGTCCGGCGCCACCCTGGACTCCGATTACCTCCGGGAGGCCTGCCAGTACGCTTATGATCAGAACCGGATCCTCATTTCCGGGGCGCTCTACAGCAAGTGGTTCAAACAGGGCGCCACCCGCAATTTTCCGTCGCAATACAAGACCGTCGTAGCCGTCACGGCTGCCCAAAAGAAGCCGGACGGAACCTACGGGTATTGGGACGTCTGCGCGGCCCAAAAGGAAAATACGATCGCCGCCCCGAATGACATATTCGGCGCCTTCCCGACCTACGTCGGCGAGCAGGATACCTACATCCCGAGCATCTCCGCGGCCATTCCGGTCGTCGCTTCCCTGTTCGCCTTGACCGTTTCGGTCCATCCCAGACAGGGCAATGAATTGCCCGGACAATACGCCCAGAGCCTAATGGACCTCGTCAACAAGACCGCCAGCCCTGAGCGCGTCGGTTTCAAGGGCTTCTCGCCGGAGTGCGGCTATGGCCTGATCGACGCTGAAAGAACCGTCCAAGCCGCCCTGGAGCTGAATTCAAAGCGCTGAGCGTGTTCAAGGGGGAGGGAGAATGACACTGCGGCAGGTAAACCTGCGGTCCGCGGCCATCCTGATCGCCCTTTCCATCCTGATCGCCGGCCCCGCCTGCAGGTCAAGCGCCAAGCCGGCCGGCCTGCGGTCGGGATTCCGGATCGGCGTCTCCTTCCCCAAAGAGCTTGGCCCCGGACCGTTCGATGGTCGGATGCTCCTGATCCTCTCCGATAACGACAGGCGCGAACCCCGATTCCAGGTCAGCTCCCGGAACGATGATGCCCAGCCCATCTTCGGCATCGACGTCGAGAAGCTCAAGCCCGGCGAAGAGGCCATTTTCGACACCGAGGTCTTCGGTTTTCCCGTCGATTCTCTCGCGAAGATCCCGCCGGGCGAGTATGTCGTCCAGGCGCTTCTCCATAAGTACGAGACCTTCCACCGCGCGGACGGCCACACCGTCGAGCTGCCCATGGATCGCGGGGAAGGGCAAATGTGGAACATCGCTCCCGGGAATTTCGTGAGCATGCCCCGGCGCGTCCGGATCGATCCGTCAAAGCCGGGCCTGGTTCATATCGTCCTCGACAAGGAGATCCCTCCTTTTTCCGAAGAAAAGGATACCAAGTATATCAAGCATATCAAGATCCAGAGCCGGCGTCTGACGGAGTTCTGGGGCCGCCCGATGTTCTTGGGCGCCGTTATCCTGCTGCCAGCGGGATTCGATGAACACCCTGAAGCCCGCTATCCCTTGATGATCTACCAGGGGCATTTCTCGCGGACGTTTGAAGCCCTTGTCGGCTTCCGCGAGGAGCCGCCATCGACGGTCCAAACGCCGGAGAACGCCGCCCGCACGGGGGTCTGGGGTGAATACTATCGGGCGTATGAGGATTACAGCCATCGGTTCTATGAGGCCTGGACCGGGCCCGGCTTCCCGCGTATGATCCTCGTGACCCTCCAGCATGCCAATCCCTACTTCGATGATTCCTACGCCGTGAACTCGGCCAATCTGGGCCCCTATGGCGACGCGATCACCTACGAGCTCATTCCCCATATCGAAAAACAATTTCGCGGCATCGGCCAGGGATGGGCGCGGACGCTCTACGGCGGTTCTACCGGAGGATGGGAATCCCTGGCCGCCCAGGTCTTCTATCCCGACGAGTACAACGGGACGTGGACCTTTTGTCCCGACCCGATCGATTTCCGGGCGTATTCGTTGGTTGACATCTATGCCGATAAGAACGCGTATTTTTCGGACGGCCCTTGGAAGCACACCCCCCGGCCGGCCTTCCAGAACGAGCTCGGCGAGGTTCTTTCGACCAACGAAGAGACAAACCATCTCGAGCTGGTGCTCGGGACGCACAGCCGCTCCGGCTATCAATACGATATCTGGCAGGCCGTCTTCGGCCCCGTCGGGGACGACGGCTATCCGAAGCCTATCTGGGACAAACGCACCGGAGTGATCGACCCTGCCGTTGCCGCTTACTGGCGGGAAAACTACGACTTGCGCCACATCCTGGAACGTGACTGGAAGACATTAGGGCCCAAGCTCAAGGGCAAGATCCGGATCTATACAGGCGACATGGACAACTGGTACTTGCAGAACGCGGTCTACCTCATGGAAGCGTTCCTAAAGAGCACGACGGATCCCTACTACGATGGGACCGTTAAATACGGCGACCGGCAACCCCACTGCTGGTGCGGCGGCGCGGGGCTTTCGCTGCCGGTGTCGATGCTGACGATCAACCAACGCTTCGCCCCGGAGATGGCCGCTCGCATGGTCAAGACGGCGCCGCGCGGCGCCGATGTGACCAGTTGGTTGTATTAGGGCTTCCTCAAAACCTTTGCATGTCCGTTTGTCACTTATTCGAATCAGGCCCTCTGGCACGCCATGTTTTAGAACCCCGCGCTCTTGACTCCCGCCCTGGGCCCGGCTATCCTCGCTCGTGAAAGGACGGATCGAACCTAAGAAAATGAAAGCCATCGTCTACACCGAATACGGCCCGCCGGAAGTGCTGCGGCTGCAGGAAGTGGAGAAACCCGCGCCCCGGGACAACGAAGTGCTGGTCAAAGTCCATGCCACCACCGTCACCATCGGCGACACGATCATGCGCAGTCTCAACCTGCCCTCCTGGCTGGCAAACGGTTCATGGCGCGCCTCTATCCTGGGGTGGCGCAAGCCCAAGCGCCGCATCCTGGGGATGGAACTGGCCGGGGAGGTTGAATCCGTCGGCAGGAAAGTGACCCGCTTCAAGCCCGGCGACCCGGTGTTCGCCTCCACCTTCGCCGTCAATTTTGGCGGCTATGCCGAGTACAAATGCCTGCCCGAAAACGGGGTGATGGCGCTCAAACCGGCCAATCTCACCTACGAGGAGGCCGCCGCCGTCCCCGGCGCGGGGCATGACGGCCTGGCACTGTCTCAAAAAGGGAAAGATCCAGCCCGGGCAAAAAGTGCTGATCTACGGCGCATCCGGCGCGGTGGGCACGAATGCGGTGCAGCTTGCCAGCCGCCACTTCGGGGCAGACGTGACCGGGGTGTGCAGCGGCGCGAACCTGGAACTGGTCAGATCGCTGGGGGCGAGCCAGGTCATCGATTACACCCGGGAGGACTTCACCCAAAGCGGCGCGACCTACGACGTGATCTTCGACGCCGTCGGCAAGCTGCTCCCCGCGCAGGGCAAAAAGGCGCTCAAGCCGGGCGGCATCTACCTCAACGTCCATGCCGACTCAGGCGGCGGCGAGAAGCTCGAAAACCTGCTCCTGCTCAAAGAACTGATCGAGGCGGGCAAGCTCAAACCGGTCATTGACCGGGTCTATCCGCTGGAGCAGATCGTCGAGGCGCACCGCTATGTCGAGCAGGGGCACAAAAAGGGCAATGTCGCGATAACCGTCGCCAGTCACCCTCGACTTGACAATAGGACCCCATAACTGATAGACTAATCAGCAAATAACTGCCTCACGCGGATAAGAACCTCGTCATCGTCAACCCCCGAATACACAGGCTTCTTCCCCTCGAACGCAGAACAATAGAATTTAGGAGTTTTTTATGGGATTCAGTAATTTCAATTTTCACCCCGATGTCGCGGCCGGGACCAAGGCCATCGGCTATCTCAAGCCCACGCCCATCCAAGAGCAGGCGATCCCGCCGGCCCTCAAGGGACACGACGTCATGGGGCTGGCCCAGACCGGAACAGGCAAGACAGCGGCCTTTGCCCTGCCGATCCTCGACCGTCTGATCCGGGGACCCCGCGGTCATGTCCGGGCCCTCATCGTCGCGCCCACGCGGGAGCTGGCGGAGCAGATCCATGAGGTTGTCGTAAGCCTGGGCGGGCGGACACGCCTCCGGAGCATGACGATCTACGGCGGTGTCAACATAAAGCCGCAGATCCGGAGCCTTCGCACCGGCGTCGAGATCGTCGTCGCCTGTCCGGGTCGTCTGCTCGACCATCTCAGCCAGCGCACGATCGACCTGTCGCGCGTGGAAGTGCTCGTCCTCGACGAGGCGGACCGGATGTTCGACATGGGCTTCCTGCCCGATGTCAGGAAGATCGTCAAGCATCTGCCGGCGCAACGCCAGACGCTCCTGTTCTCGGCGACCATGCCCGCCGATATCCGTAAGCTGGCGCAGGAGATCCTCCGCACGCCGGTGACCGTGCAGGTCAATTACGCGGCACCCATCAGCACCGTCGCCCACGCCCTCTACCCCGTCGAGCAGCACCTGAAAACCGCGCTGCTCCTCGAGCTGCTGCGGCATACCGACACGGGATCGGTTCTGATCTTCACGCGCACGAAGCACCGGGCCAAGCGCTTGGGACAGCAATTGGAGAACGCCGGCTACCGCGCCGCGTCCCTGCAGGGCAACCTCTCGCAGAACAGGCGGCAATCGGCGCTGGACGGGTTCCGTGACGGCTCTTATCAGATACTCGTCGCCACCGACATCGCGGCCCGGGGCATCGATGTCTCGAGCATATCCCACGTCATCAACTACGACATGCCCGACACCGTCGATGCGTACACGCACCGCATCGGGCGCACGGGACGTGCCGCCAAGACCGGCGACGCCTTCACCTTCACGACTCGGGAAGACGGGGAGATGGTCCACAGCATCGAACGCGTCCTCGGCGATCGGGTGGAGCGCCGCACGCTGGACGGATTCGATTATAAGAAGCCGGTGCCGGGCCGCGATACCGAATTCGCCCGCCTGCCGCAGAAACCTCAGCCGCGCAGGGTGCCGAAGGCCGCGAAACCATCCGGAAACCAGCCCGGGACTTCCGCCCCACAGAATAAATTCGGAGGCGGAAGAGAGGGAAAGCGCAAGTTCGGAGCAAGAGAGACGCAGAGACCGAAAGCCCGTCCGGCCTTTCGCCGGGGCAACTTCTCCCATTCATCCTGATGCGCCGGCTCCAGAAGCCTTGCTAACTCGATCTCTTGATTCCCGTCGTCGGCCGGTCCGTATAATCAGACCGTGATGGGGAGGGCTGATCTTGATCATTCCTCTCCGTTAATGAAGGGAAAAAAAGATGGCTAACGCGGCCGCGATCATTGCATTTTCTGCGGTGGGCCTGGCGATCGTCTTTTCAATAATGATCGTCCGGGAGGTCTCCAAGCGTGGGATCAAGATCAATTATGTCCTGCTCAGACTGTACATCATCAAGTACATCGATCAGTACAAACAATTGACCCGGAAAGAAACAGGAAAGGTCGGGCCCCTGTATTATCCTTGCGTTGGCTCCTATGTCACGGCCTTGGTCTTCGCGATCGTTTATCTGATCGCCCGATAAAGCCTCCCCGGATCCAACTGTAGGGATTTCGAATCCCCCAAGGCATGGAATTCCCGGCTCACCCGGGTTATAATCACCGCTCTGAAGATCAGCCGGATCTCGAATCTCGTTGAGAGGTGAGGCCCATGACGAACAAGCTCTTTTCGGTCGAGGACATCCCCCGGCGCCGGTTCCTGGAGCTGGGCATCAAGGGAGGCATCGCCCTGGCGGCCGCGCCGTCCCTGATGAGCTGCCTGAAGAAGGCCGGCGAAGCGCCGCCAGCCGCCAAGTTCCCCCTGGCCGACCTGAACAAGGTCATCCAACGGGCCCTCTCCAAGGGCGGCGAGTTCGGCGAGGTCTACATCGAGAACCGCATCTCGCGCTCGATCCTCCTCGAAGAGGGCAAGTTCAAGAGCGCCGTCTTCGGCATCAGCCGGGGCGCCGGCGTCCGCGTCATCTCCGGGGACAAGACGGGCTACGCCTACACCGACGACCTGACCCGGAGGCCGTTCCTGCGGGCCGCCGACGTCGCCTCGTACGTCGCCCGCGGGGCGCAAGGCCGTCGCGCCGGTCGACATCAAGGAAGAGAAGCGGCCGTCCTACGTCACCGTCAAGGTCCCGCTCCAGACCGTGGCCGACGAGAAGCGCCTCGAGATCATGAAGCGGGCCCACGAAGCGGCCCTGGCCTACGATCCCCAGGTCAAGATGGCCTCGATCGACTACTACGACGAGGTCCGCGGCCGGGTCCATCGCCAACAGCGAGGGCCTCTACCTCGAGGACGAGCTGCCGCTCATCTTCTTCATCGTCCAGGCCCTGGCGTACGGGCAACGGCACCTCGCACATGGGGCGCGAACGCCTGAGCCGCCACGCCGGGATCGAGATGTTCGACGACCTCAAGCCCGAGGACGCGGCCCGGACCTGCGCCCGCGAGGCCGTGACCATGCTCGAGGCCAAGGACGCCCCGGCCGGCAAGATGGACGTCGTCATGCAGAACGGCTGGGGCGGCGTCCTCGTCCACGAGGCCGTCGGTCACCCGCTCGAGGGCGACAACATCGCCCGCGAGACCGGCGTCTTCGTCGGCAAGCTCGGCCAGACCGTGGCCGGCCCCAAGTTCACCATGGTCGACGACGGCACCCTGCCGTGCTTCCGCGGCACGACGAACTACGACGACGAGGGCACGCCGATGAAGCGCAACGTCCTCATCCAGGAGGGCATGCTCGTCAAGTACATGACCGACATCCTGTCGGCCAAGCAGATCAGGCATGGAGCGCACCGGGCAACGGCCGCCGCGAGTCCTTCCGCTACATGCCCATCGTCCGCATGACCAACACCTTCATCGAGAAGGGCGCGGACAAGCCCGCCGACATCCTGGCCTCGACGCCGAGCGGCATCTACGTCCAGAGCCTGAGCGGCGGCAGCGTCAACCCGACCGACGGCGTCTTCAACTTCACCTGCCGCGAGGCCTACCTCATCGAGAACGGCCAGAAGACGATGCCGGTCAAGGGGGCGACCCTCATCGGCAACTGCCTGGACGTCATCCAGGGCGTCGACGCCGTCGGGCGACGACCTCGACTTCGGGCCGGGCATCTGCGGCAAGGGCCAGGCGGCCGAGGTCACGGCCGGCCAGCCCACGCTCAGGATCCGGGGCATCAACGTCGGCGGCTCGCGGGCCCGCTGAGCCGGAGAAAGGACGACACCATGGACAACAAAGCGATCGCCGAGACAGCTGGTCAAGCGGTGCCTCGCAGAAAGGCGCCGACGCGGCCGAGGTCTACATCGAGTCGGGCCGGAACCTGAGCCTCGACGTCCGCAACGGCGACATCGAGACGGTCCAGGAGGCCGCCGCGGCCGGCGCCGGCATCCGGGTCTTCGTCCAGGGGCGGATGGCCTTCGCCAGCTCCAACGACCTGGGCGAGAAAGCCCTCGAGGACGCCGTCGGCCGGGCCATCGCCTTCGCCAAGATCGACGACGGCCGATCCCAACAACGTCCTGCCCGACGACAAGGGCGTCGACCGAGGTCGCCGGCCTCTACGACCCGCGCGATCGCCCAGGTGCCGATGGAGGAGAAGATCGAGCTGGCCAAGCGCCTGGAGAAGCCTTGGCCCTGAAGGACCCGCGCGTCACCAAGAGCGACGGCGCAAGCTACCGGGAGTCGAGGGCGAGGTGGTCATCGCCAACTCCAACGGCCTCCTCAAGAGCTACAGGTCGTCGGGCTGCGGCGTCGGGATCTCGGTCGTGGCCGAGAAGGGCGAGCAGAAGTCCTCGGGCGGCGAATCCTGCAGCCGCCGCTTCTACGCCGACCTCAAGCCGGCCGAGGAGATCGCCGCCAAGGCCGCCCGCGAGGCGGTGCGAGATGCTCGATCCGCGGACGGTCAAGACCCAGCGGGCCGCCGGTCATCTTCCACGCCGACGTCGCCCGGGCCCTGCTCGGGGGCATCCTGGGCGCGGTCAACGGCGAGCGCGTCCTGCAGGGGGCCAGCTTCCTGGCCAAGAAGATGGGCCAGACAGATCGCCTCGGACACTGGTGACGATCGTCGACGACGGCACCCGCGAGAAGGGCATGGCCTGCGCCCCGTTCGACGGCGAGGGCGTCCCGACGCAAAAGCGCGTCATCGTCGAGAAGGGGATCCTGCGGGGCTTCCTCTACAACTCGGCCGTGGCCAAGCGGGCCGGGGTCGAGAGCACCGGCAACGCCTCGCGCGGCGGCTTCGACAGCCTGCCCGGGCATCGGGCCGCACAACTTCTTCATGGCGGCCGGGAGCGGCCAAGTACGACGACATCATCGCAGCCACCAAGACCGGGCTCCTGGCTGAAGAGCGTCACCGGCTACGGCATCAACCCGGTCAACGGCCAATTCAGCGGCGGCGCGGCCGGCTTCTGGATCGAGAACGGCAAGATCGCCTTCCCGGTCCAGGGCTTGACGATCGCCGGCACGGCCGACGAGATCCTCAACGGCATCGACATGATGGCAGACGACCTGGACCTGAGCCTGTCGTTGGCCGCGCCGACCGTCCGGATCAAGGTGCTGCAGATCGGCGGGGAATAAGCGCGGTATCCGCGAAAACACGTCATGATCCGGGTGCCCGCCGAACACGTTCAGGATATCCTCGCCCGGACACGTACCCTCGTCGAGAAGTGCCATCCGCGGCTACCGGGGATGCCGGGATGTCTGCTGGCCGCGCGGGAATTGAGGGATGATTTGGCCCGATCCTGTGACCGGGCATACCTCGAGAAATATGACCAGCACCCGGCCTCGTTCTTCGCGATGAACAAGGTCCTGGCCGTCGGTTATCTGGCCGCGGCGGCGTTCTTTTTTGTAGGGGGCTGGGGGATCCTGGTCTCGGCCGCGCTGTTCATCCTGGGGATGGCGTATTTCGTGAACATGTTTGCGTTCCTGGGCCGTTTCTTCGATCCGCTGTTTAAAAAGAGGCCCGGCGAGAACGTCGTGGGGACGATGGAGCCGGCATCGGATGTCCGACAGGCGATAGTCTTTTGCGCCCATCACGACAGCTCGCCGGTCTGTAACTTCTTCGAGAAGTACCCGGGGGCCTACGCGTTTCGGACCTTTCTCCCGGTCGCGTTCTATGTCGTCGCCACCGTCGGCGCGATCGTCGCCTCCGCGAGCCTGTTCTCCGGCGCCGCCGCTTGGGAAGGCATTCCCGCGCTCAGGATCGTCCTCGCCGCGGGGCTCGTCTTCGTCGCGCCCGTCTTTTGGTATTTCGGCCGGGAGGCTTCGCCCGGGGCATCTGACAATCTCGCTTCGAGCCTCGTCCTGCTAAAGCTGGCCGAGCTCGTCAAGTCCGGTGCGGTGCCGAAGCCGGAGCATACCCGGCTCGTGTTCCTGAGCGTCGACGGCGAGGAGAACGGCCAGCGCGGATCGTCCGAATTCGCCCGGAGGCACAAGGCCGAGCTCCTGGGCCTGCGGACATTCGTATTCAACATGGACACGTTGGCCCGGTATAAGGACATGGCGTTCCTCGAAACGGATACCAACGGCTTGCACAAGCTCTCGGCCCCGCTGACCGCCGAATGCCACGAGATCGCAGCCGGCCTGGGCTACCCGGTCAAGGCGGTCCGGTTCCCGTTCGGCGGGGGAGGGACCGACGCCGGGCAGTTCGCGAAGATCGGCGTCGAAGCCGTCTCCCTCATCGGGGTCTCGACCCGCCCGATCCGCAAGGACGTCGACTACCACACTTCCAGGGATACGGTGGACAACATCGAACCCGCGGCCGTCGAAGCGGGCCTGATGATCGCCATCCACTTCGTCCTGGCCAAGGACAAGCAGGTACGATAGAGCTCATCAGGGGGCCGGGCCCGCGGCTCATTGTAATTTCCGGCGGCCTCGCATACAATGGCCGCGGTCATGCCCTCCCTGACAACTCCTCCGGGTCCTCTCGATAACGACGGCGCTGAAAATGACAAGGTCTTCCGGGCGCTTCGTGAGCGCGTCAAGGAGCTGACCGCGCTCCACGGAGCGGCCCGCGTCCTCGAGCACGCCGGATCGCCGCCGGCCGTGATCCTGCAGGAGATCGTCGAGCTCCTGCCCCCGGCCTGGCAGTATCCGGAGATCGCCGCCGCCAGGATCGGCCTCGGCGCCGTCGAAGCGGCGACGCCCGACTTCCGCCGGACGCCGTGGTCGCAGACCGCCGCGTTCTCCGCCGGCGAAGGGGTCGAGGGCCAGATCGAGGTCGTTTATCTCGAGGACAGACCGGTGGTCTTCGAAGGGCCTTTCCTGAAGGAGGAGCGGGCCCTCATTCAATCGCTGGCCCAGATGCTGGCCTCCTATTTCGAGCGCCGGGCGGCCGAGGTTAGAGCCGTGAACGCCTACAAGGACCTGGAGCGTCAAGTCCGGGACCGGACCGCCGACCTGGAGCGAATGAACCAGGCCCTCCGGGACGAGATCTCCGAGCGCCTGAGGGCGGAGGCGGCCATCAGGCATTCCCAGGCCCAGCTCAGGCGCCTGGCCACGGAGCTGACCCTGGCGGAAGAACGGGAGCGCCGGGCCATCGCCGCCGACCTTCATGATCATATCGGCCAGGCTTTGGCGGTGATCCGGGCCCGCCTCCGGGAGATGCAGAGCGGCGCCGTGTTCAGCGGCATGGAGAAGGGCATCGAAGACGCGCTCGAGCTCCTCGACCAGACCATCCAGAGCGCCCGGACCCTGACCTTCGAGATCAGTCCGCCCGTCCTCTACGATCTGGGCCTGGAACCGGCCCTGCAATGGCTCTGCGGGCAGTTTCAAAAAAAACACGGGCTCCGGGCGGAGATGACCTCCGAGGGCTCCGGGCCGCCCGTCCCCGACGACATCCAGATCACCGTGTTCCGCTCGGTCCAGGAGCTCCTCTTGAACGCCGCCAAGCACGCCGGGGCCTCGTCCGTGCGCGTCCATCTGGCCCGTCTGCCGGCGGCTCTCCGGGTCGAGGTCCGGGACGACGGCGCGGGTTTTGACGCCTCCCGCGAAGGGGCGTCGATGGACGATCACGAGGGGTTCGGATTATTCAGCATCCGGGAGCGTCTGAGAGTCCTGGGCGGCGCTCTCGGGGTTTCGACGTCGCCGGGCCAAGGGGCCGCGTTCACCCTGGAGCTTCCTCTGGCCGGAAGCCCCGGGACGGGAGGGACGCCGTGATCGTCCGTATACTGATCGCCGACGACCATAAGATCATCCTGGACGGCCTGTGCAGTCTCCTCGAAAAGAACGACGCCCTCAAGGTGGTCGGACAGGCCGCCGACGGGCTGTCCGCGGTCCGTTTGGCCGGGGAGCTCTCTCCCGACCTGGTGATCATGGACATCTCCCTGCCCGGGCTGAACGGGATCGATGCCACCCGCCGGATCCTGGAGGCGAACCCCCGGGTGAAGATCATCGCCCTCTCGATGCACAAGGACGGCCGTTACATCGCCGAGGCGCTCAAGAGCGGGGCCGTGGGCTATCTCTTGAAGGAATCTGCCTTCGACGAGCTCATCGCCGCCATCAGGGCCGTGATGAAAGGGCAGTGCTATCTGAGCGCGTCCATCGCCGACCTGGTGATCAAGGACTATATCCGCCATCTGGAGAAAACGGATTCGGGGATCTTCACCGTCCTGACTCCCCGCGAGAGGGAGGTCCTGCAATCCCTGTCCGAAGGCCTGTCCACGAAAAGGATCGCGGCGCGCCTGGAGGTCAGCGTCAAGACCGTGGAAACTCACCGGGCCCAGATCATGGCCAAGCTGGACATCCACAGCATCGCCGAGCTCACCAAGTACGCCATCCGCGAGGGCCTGACTTCCCTTTAGGCCGCCGGCCCGGCCGCGCGCGCCGGCCCGGGGGTCAGGTTTTTAGAAGCGACAATATCCGGTTTCCCTGATTGCCGTTCCGGCCTGCCCGGCCGTATATTCCGGGTCTCCGTCCCCTTCGTCTGCGCGGATCTTCTGAGGAGGTGTTCGAGATGTTCAACACGGGCAACACGGGATTCATGCTGGTTGCGACCAGCTTGGTCATGCTCATGACGCCGGGCCTGGCCTTTTTTTACGGCGGCCTGGTCGGCCGGAAAAACGTGCTGGCGATCATGATCCAGAGCTTCGTGTCCATGGGCTGGACCTCGGTCATCTGGTTCACGGTCGGCTACTCCATGTGCTTCTCCGGCGACGTCGGGGGCATCGTCGGGAACCTCAAAATGGCCTTCCTGCGCGGCGTGACGTCCGAGACGGTCTACTCTCCCACGAACAATATCCCGCTCCTGGTGTTCGTCGCCTACCAGATGATGTTCGCGATCATCACCCCCGCCCTGATCACGGGCGCCTTCGCCAACCGGGTCCGGTTCGCGGCTTATATGGTGTTCCTGACGGTTTGGCTGCTGTTCGTCTATTTCCCGGCCGTCCATATGATCTGGGGCGGAGGGATTCTCCAGAAGTGGGGCGTCCTCGACTTCGCCGGAGGGATCGTCGTCCACGCCATTGCCGGCATGGCGGCCCTGGCCGCGGTGTTCTTCGTCGGCCGGCGCAAGGTCAGCGAGAAGGGCCCCCACAGCATTCCCCTGGTCGCGCTCGGCACCGGTCTCCTGTGGTTCGGGTGGTACGGATTCAACGCCGGGAGCGAGCTGCGGGTCGACAATATCACGTCCCTGGCGTTCCTCAACACCGACACCGCGGCCTCATTCGCCGCCATCACGTGGCTAGCCCTGGCCTGGATCTTCGAGAAGAAACCCAAGTTCCTGGGATTGCTGACGGGGTCCATCGCCGGCCTCGCGACCATCACCCCGGCCGCCGGCTACGTGACCGTCCCCGTCGCGGCCCTGGTCGGTATCGTCGCCGGCACCGTCTGCTACGCGGCGATCAACTGGAAGAACAAGATGGGCTGGGACGATGCCCTGGACGTCTGGGGGGTCCACGGGGTCGGGGGGATACTCGGGGTCTTCATGCTCGGGATCTTCGCGACGACGAAGGCCAATCCGGCGGGAGCCAACGGCCTGCTCCACGGCGGCACCGCCTTCTTCTTCAAGCAGGCCGCGGCCGTGATCGGATTCAGCATCTACGCCTTCGCGTTCACCTATCTCGCGCTGTTCCTCATCAACAAGATCACGAAGGTCAGGATCACGGCCGAAGAGGAGAACATGGGCTTGGATACGGTCCTCCACGGGGAGGAAGCGTATATGCCCGATTGAGGCTTGCACGAGAGCGTGAGTCTTCGAAGCGGGGATCATGTGAACAGACTCAAGAGGATAGGGACCTTCGGCCTCGGGCTCCTGATGATCGTCGCCCTCAAGGCGAACCTGCCGGGCCAGGACGCTTCGGCGCCGGTCACGGGGAGCGCCTCCCTCGGGGCCTTCAACCGCTACGTCTTCCGGGGATACCGTCTCGGCCGGGACAGTCTCGTTCTCGAGCCCGTTCTGGCGGTGTCCGTCCGGGGATTCTCGGTCACCTTCTGGGGCAACATCGATATGAGGGAGAAGGCCACGCCCTGTTTCGTTCCGGACAGGCCCGGCCAAAAGAGCTTCAATGAGACCGACCTGACCGTCTCTTATACGCGTGATGTGGGGAAGCTCGGGCTCACGGCGGGATTCATCTACTATGGGACCAAATACACGGCCGAAACGCAAGAGCTCTACGTCGGCGCCAGCCTGGACGTGCCGGGGAGTCCGGCCCTGACGATATACCGGGACATCGACGCCTATCCGGGGACATACGTCCTCCTGAGCCTGGCCCATGCCGTGGCCTTGAAGAAGGGGATCAGCCTCGATCTGGGCGCCTCGGCCGCCTATTTTTCGGGATCGGGCGAATACTGGAGGACCTATCTGCCGAGCGCCGGAAGCTATGTCGGCGACAAGTACCGGGCGCTCCACGACGGCATGATCAAAGCCGGGCTGACCTTTCCCCTCGGCCAGGGCCTCGGGCTCCAGGCCTTGGCCCAATGGTACTTCCCGCTCTCCGCGGCGGCGGGACGAACGGTCGACGGCCACTCCTACAACATCAACGGGAACCTCGCGAGCGTCCTGGTATTCGGGGCGAACCTGACCTTCGGTTTCTGACCGAACCTCCAGGGCGCCGGCTCTTAAGGGGACTTTAGGACGGCTGAATCATAGCTTCCCTTGCGCCTTATAAAGGCGTCTTTGGTGCTTGTTCACCAAAAGCTCATAATCGCCGAATGCTTTCAAGACCTCCTCGTTTTTCAGGAGGGGCCCGACGGCTTGTTCATAGCCGCCGAGGTCCGGCTGGCCGTTGGCCTCGATGATCACCGGATCCCCTTCCCAGTCGAGGGCAATATCCAGACCGATCATCCTGTAAAATGGGAAACTCCTCTGGAAATCTTCCGCACATGCGCGCACGCGGTGCCATGCCGGAACCGGATGCCCTTCGAAAGCGATCCCGGAGGTTGGATGGCTGGCATATCGGTTGGAGTTTTTATCGTATGCATATTTCATCAGAACACCCTTGTCGCAATCCACGTCGACCAAGACTCCGCCGGCGCTGAAGTTATCGACTATGGCCTTGCCGACTCCGGAACGGAACACGGAATAGACGAGAATGACCTGGCTCTGAGAAGTCAGCATGGTGACCAAACGAAGGGTATTGACCGAAGAAGGCGAGAATTCCGCCATCCGGGGATCTTGAAGCAGAAATTCTTGAACGATAGCCTTCTCATGGAGGACATATTCGGCCAGAGGGACAGATCCCTTCGAAGATACGATCATGTCATCTGTACCTGCCGATTTGGCCATGACGATATCGCGGCCCATCTCGCCGTAAAGCGGCTTGATGATCAGCGGCCTGGCGGGACTGGACTTCAGCCAATCCCCGATCCGGGATCGATAGTCTTGGCGCGGATCGAGAACCCCTTTAGTCTGCGGAATTTTGAAGCCCAGCGCTTGGCAAAGAAGGGCACAGATGTACTTATCGTTGAAGAGGATCCTGTATTCGAGCGGCTGCACGGATCTTTGCAGTCGCGCCTGTTGATGGGGAAGATAGTTGGACCCATAGTAGTACTTCCAAGCGGTCTTTTCGACCTCTCCGAGGCGGCCCGGGCCGTAATGTTCGGGGAAGGTTCTATAGGAAAAGAACCAGGTCACGAGATCCGCGGCAAGTCCCCACGACGATCTCGTGCAGGCCTTCTCAGCCCGGATCTTTCTATAACAACCAGGAAGCATGAAGAACTGCTTGAACCTCTCGTAGCCCAAACGGATCTTGGGAACCAGGGCTCTCTTGCCCGACCGGTAGATCTTTAGAATGTTTGCTAAAGAAGATCCCTTTCGGAGCATCCCTTGCCTCCAGCGATGAAAGGTTCCTCAAGGCGAGTCCTTGCCAGAGCTGACCCGCCGTGATAGTAATGAAGTTGACCATATATCACGGAACGAGGCCTATTGGCTAGAGCGGCATGGGAGACATTTTCTTCGTCAGGTCAGCCGATCCTGAGATTTTGAGTACGACTTCGGCCAATACCCTCCTGAAGCTGAGGGAGTTGGCAAGCCACTATTCGATCGACCAGATCAGGGGACCCGATTGGTCGCTTATCACCGGCCGGAACTCTTTCACGCCTTACGAGATTGCCCATGACGGCCAGGGTGCCTGCGCGGTCATCGGATCGACCTATGATCGGAAAAAGACAAACGTCCCGGAGTTGCGCACGCCCACGTTTGACGATCGAAAGCGTTTCATACGCGAATTCTCCTGTCGGTTGAATTACGGCGTCGTCATAAGCATCGAAGGCAACGATCTCCTCGTAGCCGCTGATCACCTGGGTTTGTATCCCGTTTATTACCTGCAGACCGATAAGATCACGATCGTCACCTCCGTCCCATCCCTTTTTCACTGTTGGCCGGATTTTCGCGCCGAGGTCGAACCCTCAGGCCTCGTCTCGATCTTGCTGTTCGCTCATACCTGCTTGGGGCACACGATATTCAAGGACGTTTTCCGTTTGGAACAAGGAGCTTTGTTGTGGCTTGACCGCGTCGGCCGCCTGAGAAGCGAACGGGTGTATTTAAAGCCAGAGAGCCCGGCTCCCAGGAACCTCGATGAAGCGGTCGAAGCCTACGATGCGGTCCTCAGTTCCAGGATGGACGATCTCGCCGGTCACGATATGACATCACTGCTCCTGTCGGGAGGGCTCGACTCACGGCTCTTGGCAGGATATCTCGGAAGACGTTCGGGCGACGAGGTATCCGCCGTTTCCTGGGGGGACGGGAGAGATCTCGAGACGCGTGCCGCGGCTCGCGTTGCTTCCGCGATCGGGGCCCGTCACGAATGTGTTCCCTTCGACCAAAAAGAGTACCCCGCCTACGCTCAAAAGGCGTTTGAGTTCGAGGCCTTAACCAACGGCCTCTTCTCGCTCAACGAGTGGGCGTTTACGGAAACACCCCGCCGGCCCGTGTTGGCAGGATACTATGGGGACCTGATCATGGGCATGAACCATGCGCAATGGGGACAGGAAGCGACCACGGATCTCCATACTTTCCACGCGATCTGCTCCAAATCCAATTCTTATGGGTTCACTCCCGGAGTTGTCCGCGAGCTCGTACGCGGAAAGGACATCGATGATACGATCTTCCACCTGTTGCGGGAAATGAACAAAGAATATTACGGATACCCGGAACAGTCATGGCAGCGTTCCTGGTGGTACGATCTGAGATATCGATCTCGGTTCCTGATCGGCCGCGCTCCCAAGATCATCGCCTACAATTCCTGGCCGGTTTTGCCCTTCGTCGATCGAAAGCTGATCGAGCTCGCGACGACGACCCCTTATTCACTTTTAAAAGATCGCAGGATCCAAAAAGAGGTCCTGATCCGTCGATTTCCCGAACTTGCCAAGTTACCGCTTGCCGGCAATGTCGCCCAGATTTTCTACAGGATCGCCTCGACCCAACAGCCTTCTGGGGGATCCATGACGCAATGGCTGCAGGATTCGATTTCGTGGCACTGGCGGAACGCTGCCGCCAAGATCACGCATGCGGAGCCGTGCTACTACCTGCGTGTCTTCGATATCAATGGCGTCGGCTGGCGGTCATTGCGCGACAAAGCCCGGGGCCTAGCGCTAAAAACGGATGCCTGGCTTGACAGCGAGCTCGTCCTCCGGCTGATCCCCCCCTCAGCGCGCCCTGTTCAGGCCTCTTCCAAGGAACTGGTGAGCGGCACGCAGGGCCTCAGAACGTTGATAGGCCTGATATCTGCTGATCGACCAAAGAATTGCCGGGATGGAAACCCCGGATCGTCATGAGGCTCGATATGCGGATTTCTAACCCCAGACGGGTGACTCGAACCTATGTCCAACGACTGACGGCAACCCCGGCTCGCGTATTCCCGTTGCTTTGTCCTGTTCGTGAAGCGGACTGGATCGAGGGCTGGGACCCTATTGCCGTATGGAGCGAGTCCGGCATCGCAGAACCCGATTGCGTGTTCATCACGCCTTCCGATACGGGCGAGGCGATCTGGTACATCACGCGGCATTCGCCCGACGCAGGCGAGGTCGAGATGCTCAAGATCACGCCCGGTGTAACCGCCTGCAAACTTGTCATCAAGTTAACGCCTTCGGCTGCCGGCACCGATGCGGAAGTCACCTACACGCACACGAGCCTGGGTCCTGCAGGCGATGCCTTCATCGCGGGCTTCACGGAGGAGTTCTATCTCCGGTTTATGCGGGACTGGGAGTCGCGTCTCAATCACTATCTAAGCACCGGGAACAAGCTCCCGAATCGATCTACTTCCGCAGCCGGGCTTTGCAATAGTCGATCTGCTCGTGGGCGCGAAGGACATAGGCGCCGTCGATCGCCGCGGCCTCGGTGAAGTCCTCGATTGCGCCCGGAAGATCGTCGGCGTGGATGCGGGCGATCCCCCGGTTGAAAAAGATGGCCGCGACGCCCGGGCCCAGCGCGATCGCTTTCGAGAAGTCGCCGATCGCCCCTTCATAGTTCTTGGTCTTCATGCGGGAAAGGCCGCGGTCGTTGAAGGCCAGGGCCGACCCGGGGTCCAATTCGATGGCCTTCGAGAAATCCGCGATCGCTCCGCCGTGATCGCCCGATTGGTGCCGGGCCGCTCCCCGGTTGATGTAGGCGAGCGCGTTGTCCGGAAAGGCGGCGATCTCGGTCGTCCACTTCCGGATATCCGCTTCCAGGCTCGTCGCGACCTCGGCTCGCGCCTTCAGCGCGTCGACCTCGTAGGACGGAGGAGCCGAGCGGGCGACGTAGAAGGTCTTATCTTTCCCCGTCCCGAGGACGGCCAGGTCGTTCGCGAGATAGAGCTCCCGGGCGTCCATCCAGAACGTCGCGGTCAGGCGTCCGGCGCCGTCGAGCTCCAGGATCTCCAGGCGCGGAATATGGCTCAGCAGATAGATCTTGTCCCCGCAGGCTTCGATGTCGATGATCAGGGGCTTATAGGCGACCCGCCGGGTGGGGTCGGTGATGCCTTCCCCGACCGCCTTCAGGTTGTACCTTTCCTTCGCCTCCATGACGGCGCTGTCGATGCGGAACTCGGCGAGGAGAGCCCCCCGGAGGAGTATTTCCTGACGACGGGGAAGTTGCGGAAGGCGACAAAGACGTTGCCGGCGTCGTCGACGGCGAGCGATCTGGCGTTCAAGGTCCTCATGCTGTGAGCGAACGATAGGGGACGGCCGAAGGCGCTTCTCCGGCCGTCCGCCAGAAGAACGCTGTAAAGCGGCTCGTCTTTGCTCTCGATGGGAGGCGCAAGATAGATGCGGCCGTCCCTGGCGATCGCGAATTCGTCGACCTCCGGGATCTTCGTATAGCGGACCCGCCCGCCCCGGAAATCCATGAGATCCAGACGGCCCCGAAGCGTTTCATGGACGGCCAGCTGGTCCCCGACGACGGCGATCCCGGCCGGGCCCTTCAGACTGCTGATCCCGTCCTTGTTGAGCGACAGCCGGCTCTCGCTCCTCCCGCCGGCGGCGAAACGATAGAGCGCCCCGTTCGAGGTCGACGAAACAAAGACGTTTCCCTGGCGGTCGACCGCGAGCCTGAGGGGGGATCGAAGAGCTCCGACCGGATCGTGTGACCAGTTCCAGTTCGATGGCGTTCGCAGGGAGCGGCAGGAAGCCGTTCTCTGTCAGGAAGATCCCGTTATAGACGGTGACCTTGGTCGTGACCTTCGGGAAGACGGGCGGCCCGCGAGCGAAAGAACGCCCAGCGACCAGGGCGGTCAGCCGGTTTGATCAGCATGGTCACCTTTTCCCTGTCAAGGAACGCCGATCAGGCCCGATCAAAGTCCGTCGATCTCGTATTTCACGACCTCGAGGCGGCCGTCCTCGAGCTCCTCGATGACGAAAAGCGGCCTCCGTGCGGTCCGGCCATGGGCGGCCGGCCGTGATAATGAGAATACCGAGCGGGCCGCCGGAACGTTTATCCCAGGAAAGAAGATCGGTCTTATCCCCGGTTCCCCCAAGTATCGACATGCAGGCGTTCGTCCAGGTTTTCGGGCGCCATGGCATCGGGCGCTTTCCGCGGGAAGCCGAAGGGGATCACCGCGGCAACCTGATACTCCGAAGGAACGTCCAGGGAGTTCTTCAATCCGGTGGCGTCATAAGGGGTGTAGGTGCAGCCGTAAAGCCCATCGGCGGCCAGGGCGAGCATGATATTCTCGACACACATCCAGGCCGAGGCCAGGGGATTCAACTCGAAGAGGGTCCGGCAGTCGGCCAGCGGCTTCATCTTATAACAGACGACCAGGACCTCCGGGGCCTCGAGCATCATGGTCAGTTGCAGAGGGAGGGAACGGCGGTAGACCTTGCGCAGCTCCTCCTCGGCGAAGCGGGTGACGAACGTCTCGATCTCCGCCTGGTCTTTCATATCCCGGGCCTTCAGTCCCGCGGTGACGGTGCGCGCCCGTTTCTCCCGGTCCCGCAGCAGGATGAACTGCCAGCTTTTAAGGTGGGCGTTACAGGGCGCCCGCAAACCGGCTTCGAGGGCTCGGCGCACCGCACCCGGGGGCACCGGTTTGGGTTCGAATTCGCGAACCGTCCGCCGTCCGACTACGACTTCTCTGAAATCCATCTCTCCCTCCCGGTCAACCGTTCGAAGAACGGATCCGCTGACGCGGTTATGGCTGGGGGCCCATCTTCGCCCGGATCTTCTCCAGGGACGCCTTGGCGAAATCCCGGACCCAGCTGTCGCTGTCTTTGAGAGCGGCCGTGAGCGCCGGGACTGCCCGCTCATCCCCCAATGTCCCCAGGGAGTCGGCGGCGTGCCAGCGGACGTCCGCGTGCGAGTCGTTGGCTAACCTCGAGATCAGCGGATCGATGGCCCTGCTGTCACCGATCCTCCCCAGGGCCTCCACCGAGGTCCAACGGGCGATCGGGTCGTAGTCGGTGCGCAGGGCCTCGATCAGATGGTCGACGGCGGGCGGTCCGATCTCGACGATCTTGTCCAGGGCTCCGTCCCGGTCGAAGATCGACGTGCCCACGGTCCGCGAGTTCTTCAGCTTCTGCAGGAGCGAGGCCACTTTCCTCTTGACCGCCTCCGGCTTGGGCGTGTCGGCCGGCCGGTCGGTCGCCGCGGGTCTTGGCTCTTTCTTCTGGAACGCGTCGAAAATACCCATGAGTTATCTCCTTTATGATCAAGAACCAGAAAAAATCCGGGATGCGACCGGCCTGAGCTCCAGGCCGGCTGTTGATAATGGAACCCTAAGCGGGAATGAAAGTCAAGCCAACGGCTCCGGCCGTCACGCGTCGCGGAGTAAACCAACCGGCGCCGTGCGGAGTAATTAGCTTTGAATGCCCGACGTGCTTCGATGAATGTAAAAAGTGATCATGACGCATGAAAATATTTTTGCAGTTCCGCGAAAGGCCGCCGGTGAAATATCAAATACCTGTTGTGTTATCTGCAAAATACACGCCACGGAGATTTTATGCGGTAATTGGCATTGATTATGCAATCCGTTCGGTATCGAAAATCGGTCAGGAGGTGACGATCGAGAGCCATTTATAAACCGGCCTTTATCAGACACCACATTCCTACACACGGAAAGGAGGTTTCTTTGAGCAAAAAAGCTTTCGCAGTTTTCGCCTTCATCCTCCTCCTCGTTCCCGCTGCCTTCTCCCAATCCCGGGAGACCGGCGCCGTCCATGGCATCGTGACGGACGACCAGAACGTTCCCCTGCCCGGCGTCAACGTGACGATCTCGGGCCCGAACCTCATGGGCGTCCGGGCCTTCGTCACCGACGCCAACGGCGAGTACCGCTTCCCGGCCCTGCCGCCCGGCGAATACCTGATCAAGGCCGAGCTCCAGAGCTTCGGGACGGTCGTCCGCGAGAAGATCCGGGTCAACACCACGGCCACCCTGAGCGTGGACATCCAGCTGAGGCCCGCGGCGGTGAGCGAGGAAGTCACGGTCGTCGCCCAGACGCCGACCGTCGACGTCAAATCCACCGAGACGGCGTCCGTCACGCTGTCGGGCGAGATCCTCCGGAACATCCCCTACAACCAGTTCACGGCGGACATCGTCAACCTGGCCCCCGGAGTCACCAACGACGTCGCCTACGGCGCCTCCCAGAACACGGGCATCGCCTATACCATGGACGGCGTCAACGTCGCCGACCCCGAGGCCGGCTCGGCCTGGGTCTTCTCGGACCACAACATCATCGAGGAGGCCAAGGTCATGGGCGTCGGCCTGCCGGCCGAATACGGCAACTTCACCGGCGTCATCTTCAACCTGGTGACGAAGTCCGGCGGCAACGCCTTCTCCGGCCACTTCGAGTTCAACTTCCAGGGCTACCGGGCCGACTCGGAGTTCTGGCAGGCGAACAACAACGCCGCCTACCTCGACGACTTTCCCGGCCTGACCTCCCCGAGCGCGAAGCTCATGGATGCCAACGCCCACATCGGCGGGCCGATCGTCAAGGACAAGCTCTGGTTCTACGGCGGCGGCCAATTCTACCGGACCCAGAACCGCCCGACGGGCTTTCCCGAGGACGTCGACTATAAGCAGCCCCGGTTCTTCGCCAAGCTGAGCTCTCAGCTCTCGCCGACCTTGAACATGAGCGCCATGTTCCAGCGGACCAAGTACCAGGGCACGAACCGCGGCGCAAGCTCCACGGTCTCCCCCGAAGCCACGGTCACGCAGGATTCGCCGGACTGGCTGGTCGGCTTCAACCTGACCAAGATCATCAGCCCGACGACCTTCTTCGACCTCAAGACCAATTATTTCGAGGGCATCTACTACCTCGACCCGGAGGTCGGATACGACGCCTACCGGCACTTCGACCTCAACGACAACATGCGCTACTTGAGCTCCGGCTACTTCTACTACGCCGACCGGGCCCGCTTCGGGACCAACGTCAGCCTGACCCACTACGCCGAGGACTTCCTGGCCGGCTCGCACGAGTTCAAGTTCGGCGCCGAGTTCGAGAGGTCCATGGCCCGCACCCGCTACGGCTACACGGGGACGGGCGGCGAGCTGGGCGACTGCGTCAAGTACTGGGATTACGTCGGAAACGGCTATACAGGTCCCTACCTGGCCTACCAGTACGAAGGGTACGACACGAACACCCGCTACACCCGGCTCGAAGCCTTCGTCCAGGACTCCTGGCAGGTCGGGAAACGGCTCAACCTCAGCCTCGGCCTCCGCTACAGCCAGAACTGGGGCGACGTCAAGGGCGTCAGCGGCAGCGTCTATAAGACCAACCGCCTGGCCCCCCGCCTGGGCTTCACCTTCGACATCCTGGGCGACAAGACGACCGTCCTCAAGGGCCATTACGGTCAGTTCACCGAGGCCATGCTGACGGCCTACCACGACAAGATGAACCCGATCGGGAACTTCAACGATTACGTCGGCTATTATTGGGACCTCGAGGCCGAGGCCTGGACCGAGTGGTTCCGCATCGCGCCGACACCCTACGTGATGGAAGACGGCATCAAACACCCGCACATGGACCAGTTCACGGTCGGCATCGAGCGCGAGCTCTTCAAGGACACCTCGTTCGGGATCACGTACATCAACCGGACATGGAAGAACCTGATCGGCCGTTACGACACCGCGGCCGACTACACGGCGGTCTCGGCCTATTCGTCCGTCCTCGACCGGACGTTCACGGTCTACGAGCGGACCGAGGACACGCTCGAAACGGTGTCCATGCTCATCGCCAACCAGAGGATGGACGCGGAGAAGTTCCCCTGGATCCTCGAGAACCCCTACCGCAAGTACTGGGGCATCGAGCTCCTCTTCAACAAGCGCTTCTCCAACCGCTGGCAGCTGCTGGCTTCCTACGTCTACGGCAAGGCCACCGGGACCATCGACAACAGCTTCGGCGGCGACATCGGCTGGAGCGGGGACCGCAGCGATCCCGAACGTCTGGATCAACGCCGAGGGCAGCCTGACCAACGACCCGACCCACATGTTCAAGATCCAGGGCACCTACGTCCTGCCCCTCGACATCAACTTCAACTTCTACTTCCGGGCCATCACCGGCGACGCCTGGACGACGAATTTCGAGACCCAGCGCTTCAACCAGGGCCGGATCCTCATCCTGGCCGAGGCCCGCGGGTCCCATCACTATCCCCTGCAGAAGACCCTGGACCTGAGGCTGGAGAAGACCTTCACTCTGGCCAAAAAGTACCGCCTGGGCGTGATGGTGGACGTCTTCAACGTCTTCAACGACGACACCGTCAATTCGTGGGGAACCGTCATCGACGGCGTCTCTTCCGACTGGTTCACGGACGGCAGCTACGCCTCGACCCAAGGCCACGACCTCTACGGCATTTCGGCGCCCCGGCAGGCCCGCGTCGGCCTCCGGCTGATGTTCTAATTTCGCGCCACGCGCTTACGACCGGGAGGGCGGCGGGACGTCCCGCCGCCCTCCTTTCCTACCCTCGGACTCGGAGAAATTCCTGTTTACGCTGGCCCTGCCGATGGGGTAAGATGAGGCCCGCACCGGAGTCTGACGAGGAGCCGAAAGATGCGGGCGAAACCCGAATATGCCGCGGGCGGCGTCGATTACACCAAGATCGAGCCGTTCAAGATGGCCATGGTCCGGACGGGGAAGAGGACTCTCGAATTCCCGAACCGTCGCGGCGTCTTCGTCGACCCGGGCAGCCTGGGCGCGCACGGGGCCGTCTATGAATACCGGGGCGCCGAACCCCACCTCTGGTGCATGACCCAGGAAGGCCTCGGCAACAAGAACTGGATCGCCGAGTGGATGTACCAACACGCCGGGACCGGCCGGACCTACTACGAGGGCATCGGCATCGACGCGGCCCTGATGGCGGCCAACGATGTGATCTGCCAGGGCGCCCTGCCCGTGATCTTCACCGACGAAGTGGCGGCGGGCGACAGCGAGTGGTTCCAGGACGAAAAGCGGAGCGCCGACCTCGCCGAGAGCTTCTACCGGGCCTGCGAGATGTGCGGCATGGCCCTGCCGGCCGGCGAATCGCCCGCCCTGCGCTACCTGGTCAAGGCCGAGCCGCCGGTCCGGAGCGCCCCGTCGCTGTCCGGCTCCGTGGCGGGCATCATCGCGCCCATGACAAGGATGGTCACGGGGGAGAAGCTCTCCGTCGGCGACCGCATCATCGGGGCCCCGTCGTCGGGGCTCCACGCCAACGGGGTCTCCCTGGTGATCAGCCGGGGCCTGGCGCTCAAGGACCGGTTCCTCCACCTCCTGCCCAACGGGAAGACCCTGGGCGAGGAAGCGCTCATCCCGACCCGCTCCTATGTCGGGCTCGTCGAGGCCCTTCAGCAGGAGAGTATAGAGATCCACGCCCTGCTCGGCGGCACGGGAGGCGGGATCTCCAAGATCGCCTACGCCAAACGGCCGTTCACCTATCGGGTGAAAAGATGGGTGGATGAGATACCGCCGCTCTTCAGGTTCATGCTCGAGATCGGCGTCAGCTTGCAGGATTGCCTGACGACCTTCAACTGGGGGATCGGCTTCTACGTCTACGTGCCCGAAAAGGAAGCCGCCAGGACCCTCGCGGCCGGCCGGAAGGCCGGGTACGACCTCCTCGATCTCGGCCAGGTCGAAGCCGGGGAGCGCCGCGTGATCTTCGAGCCGGAAAAGCTCACCCTCGCCGCGATCGAGTAAGCGCCCACCCCGCCTCAGCGGGCGTCGTGGACGATCCTGCCGCCCACCATGGTCAGCAGCACTTTCGTCTCCGCGATCCGGCGGGGATCGATCTCGAAGATGTTCTGTGAGACCAGGATGAGGTCGGCGAGCTTGCCGATTTCGAGTGAACCTTCCTCTTTTTCCCGGTGCATCGCGAAGGCCCCGCCCATCGTGTAGGCGTAGACCGCGTCGGCGAGCGAGACTTTGTGCCGGGGCAGCCAGCCGCCCTCGGGCTTGCCTTCGAGGTCCTGCCGGGTCACCGCGACCTGGAGCCCCGGCCAGGGATCGACGGTCACGACCGGCCAGTCGCTGCCGAAGGCCAATCGTCCGCCCCCGTCGAGCACGGCCTGCCAGGCGAAGGCGCGCTGCTCGCGCTCGGGGCCGGCGTTCTTGATCCAGCTGCCGATCCAGGCGGGATCGGGATTGGCGTGGAGCGGCTGGAAGCTGCCGATCACGCCGAGCCGGCCGAAGCGCGGGATGTCGACCGCGGCGATGTCCTCCGCGTGCTCGATCTTGTTGCGGACGTCCGGGTTCCCGGCCGCCCGCTGGCCGGCTTCATAGGCGTCGAGGCTCAGGCGGATAGCCGCGTCGCCGATGGAGTGGGTCGAGACCTGCAGCCCTCTGGCGTTGAAGGCGGCCACGGCCTTCTTATAGTCGTCCGGTTCCCAGAAGAGCTTGCCCTTGTTCTCCTTCTGGCCTTCGTAGGGATCGAGCATGGCGCCGGTGCCGGAGTCGATGACGCCGTCGAGCATGAGCTTGATCCCGCCGAGGGAGATCCACTCGTCGTCGAACTTCGCCCGGGCGTCCTCGTAGGCCTTCCAGTCCCTGTCCGTCGGGCCGGGCGCGTCGATCCACATGGAAACCGACAGGCGAGTCGTCAGGCTGCCCTCCCGGCGGAGCTGGTCGAAGAGGTCGAGGGCCTCGAATTCCCCGCCCAGCCCATGCACCAGAACGACGCCCAGCCGGGCCGTCTCGGCCAGGCCCCGGCGGATGGCGGCCAGGGTCTCCTCGGGGGTCGGCTCGGGGATGAGCTTCGAGACGAGGTGTGCGGCCGACTCGAGCAGGGCGCCGGTCGGCTCGCCGTTCTCGTCGCGCACGATCCGGCCGTCCTCCGGGTCCTTGGTGCGGCGGTCGATCCCGGCCAGGGCCAGCGCCCGGCTGTTGACCCAGCTCGAGTGACCGTCGGCGCAGCGCATGTAGGCGGGGCGGTCGGGCACGATCTCGTCGAGGAATTTCTTGTGCGGCATGTTGCCGGGGAAGGCGGGATACATCCAGCCGCGCCCCTGGATCCAATCGGCCTGAGGATTGGCCTCGACGAAAGTCCGGATCCGTCCCTGGATATCCGCGAGCGTCTTGGCGCCGGCCAGGTCGATGTTGGCCAGGTTCAGGGAACCGCTGACGAAATGGACGTGGCTGTCCGCAAAACCGGGCAGAACGAGACGGCCCCCGGCGTCGACGACCTTCGTTCCCCCGCCCTTGTGGCGCGAGACGTCCTTGGCGGAGCCCACGGCGAGGATGCGGCCGTCGCGCACGGCCACGGCCTCCGCCCAGGGCTCGGCGGCGTTCACCGTATAGACCTTGGCATTGGTGACGATGGTATCTGCCGTCGGCCTCGGGCTCGAGCAGGCGGCAGCCAGGAGGAGAATGGCCGACAGGATGATCTTGATCACGGTTCAGCCTCTGAAAAGGGGTGCGATGCCCCGGGCCCTCGCGAGAAGGTCCTCGCGCTCCTTCGGAACGAGCGGCCGGAATCTCCCGGCGTAATCCATCGCCATCCGGAAGAGCTTCTCTTCGCCCGGGGGAATGGCGGCGGTGACGTCCTCGCTCAGGGTGAAGCGGACGGCCTGCTCGGCGAGCTCCGGGTCGTCGATGGGCTTATACCAGCACTTGGGCCATTCGGCGTGGTCCCGCTCGGGCCAGGGAGCGTGGGCCATCGCCTTCAGCGCCAGGCGGGCGACGCCCTTCTTCCTGGCGTGCTCCAGGATCTGGGGGCCGAATTTGCCCTCCTGGAAGAGGACGAAATTCACCGGGAACAGGATCGAGTCGAGAGGGAAGCGGTCCATCAAGGACATCGCCGCCGCGGCGTCGTGCGCGGAGGCACCCAGGAAACGGACCTTGCCCTCCTCGCGGGCCTTGAGGAACATCTCCGCGGCGCCCCCGGAAGCGAGGATCTGGTCCACGTCCTTCGAGGCTCGAAACGGCGTGGAACTGGTAGAGATCGAAGTGGTCCGTCCTGAGCCGCTTCAGACTTTGCTCGAGCTCCACGCGCGCACCGGCGGCGTCCCGGACCGTGGTCTTGCAGGCGAGGAAGGCGCGCTTGCGGAAAGGCTCCAGCGCCAGGCCCAGCTTCGTCTCCGCTTCGCCGTCGTAGTAGCTCGGAGCGACGTCGAAGTAATTGACCCCGCGCGCGAAGGCCTCGGCCACCGTCCGGTCGGCCTCCTTCTGCTCCATGCCGCAGACGACGATGCCGCCGAATCCGATGATGCTCAACTCGATACCCTTTTTATACTCCCTCCGGGGCAGGCTTTCCGCCCGGGCCGGTGAGACCGCCAGGGCCCCTGCGGTCGCCGCGGTCAGCCTGATAAAGGTCCTTCGCTTCATGATGCCCTCCTGAAAGGCCCATGGTATACCAGGGTTTTGCGCCGAGTCAAAGGCGGACTCACCGGGCGAGCGCTCAAAAAACGGTGGCTTTTTGGCCAAAATCTTGATATAAATACCTCTGGCGATAAACGCCCCGAGAAGACATCCGGTTTGAACAGGAGTAGGACATGGGATCAATGCGAAAACAAATGCTCATACAGCAGAAGGCGTCCTTCGAGCAGACGCTGAAGGAAAGGCTGGCCTTCCTCGCCGGGAAAGAAGATAAATCCCTCAAGCCCGAGAGGGATACGATCGTCAGGAAGCTGAAGGCCGATATCAAGGCCGTGAAGAACAGGGTGAGGACCGTCACCG
Organism: uncultured bacterium; assembly: GCA_963743755.1. GTDB lineage: Bacteria > Acidobacteriota > Aminicenantia > Aminicenantales > Saccharicenantaceae > RBG-16-66-30. Next base: position 456,507 of record CAVUQU010000003.1, on the reverse strand, counting down.
ACATCGAGAAGAGAACGGAAGAAATGGCCAGGATCAAGGCGGAAAAAGCGGCCGCCCCCAAGAAGGAAGCGGAACCCGTCAAGGCCGAAAAGCCCAAGAAGGGCGGCGAGGAAGGCAAGGCCAAAAAGCCGAAGCCGGAAAAGCCCGCCAAGCCGAAGACCGAGGGACCGAAGGAAGAAGCGGCGCCCAAGGCCAAGGCGGAACCCAAGGCCTAGGTCTTCTGTCGGCGGTTTCTTTACATTCCCGTCCTATCCCTTACAATGCCACCCCGGCGGCCCGGTCCCGGGCCGGGGTCTGTCCCTGTGACCGGGGAAGGGCCTTGGCACAGGGCTTGCAGTAAGTGAGGTATCAAAAGGGAGTACGCGAATGACCAAGTCCCTTCCCGCCCTTTTCCTCCTCGCTGCGATCGCCCTTGGCGGCGCCTTCCTTTCCGGGGCCGAGGATCCCGCCCTGAAAGAAGCCTTCGACCGCCTGCCCGCGGCTGAAAAACACTACCGGGCCGGGCTGAAGGAGTTCCGGGCCGGCCGCTACGGGGAAGCGGTGGCCGCGTTCGAGGAGTGCGCCGCCGTGATGCCGCGCCACGCCTACGCCCACTACTATCTGGCCAACATCGCCTACATACAGGGAGATTTCGAGTCGGCCCTGGCCTCGATGGATCGGTCGCTCGCCGACCTGCCCTTCATGCAGGACCTCAACGACTTCGCCCTCAAGCGGAAAAGCCGCTCGATCGCGTCTTATCAGCAGATGCTGGACGATGGCTGGGAGAACGCCGTCAACTGCCGGGCGCAGCGCGAGATCGAATCTTTGACCGACGAGCTCTCCACCGAGAAGGGCAAGCTGGAGCTCCAGGCCGAGAAAAAGCGGGCTATGCGTTCCCTGCAGGAAGCGCAGTACCGCTATTTCCTGGGCAACATCCATTTCCAGCTAAAGCGCCCGGCCGACGCCGCCCGGCTCTACGGCGAGACGATCGCCCTCGATCCCCGTCACGCCGGAGCCTATAACAACGCGGCCGCGATCCGCTACATGGCTGGGGATCACGCGGGTGCCCTGGACCTCCTGACGAAGGCCGAGGGCGTGGGCATCGGCGACAACGTGAATCTCAAGCTCAAGCACCTCATCTTCGAGGCGTTGGGCCGGCCCACGGAAGGCATCCTGTCCGAAGACCTGTCCGCCGGCCCCGCAGCGGACCTGGGCGTCGTCAGGTTCGCCCTGGCCTACAAGTTCTCCCATCCGCTCCTTCCGCCCCTCTACGAGAACTGCTATGTCGTCTTCAGCAGGGCCTCGAAGCAGGCGGTCATCATCGATCCGGGCGTCGAAGATCCCCGGATCGCCGACTTCGTCGAAAAGAACGGTCTCAATGTCGGGGCGATCCTGAACACCCACGATCATCCGGACCACACGGCCGCCAACGGCCGTTATGCCGCTCTGTACAAGGCCGTCGTCGTCGCCCCCCGGAAAGACGCCGCTAACCTGCCCGCAGCGCCGGGCCGGGCCGTCGAGGACGGGGAAACAGTGGGCATCGACGGCTTCTCGGTCAAGGTGCTGCACACGCCCGGCCATACGCCGGGAAGTTCCTGCTTCCTCGTCGGGGATTACCTCTTCTCGGGGGATACGCTGTTCAAGAACGACATCTGCAAGCTCCCGGACGAAGGCCCCGGAAAGGCCGTCGAGTCCCAGCGCCGGTTCGTCCGGATGCTCAAAGACAAGCTCATGGTCCTCGACGACGCGACGCGCGTCTGTCCCGGCCACGGGCCGGTCTCCACGATCGCGGAAGAGAAGCGGGGCAATCCCTTCCTCTCGAAATAGCCGGCCGTTCTTGTCCGCGCCCGCCATCGGGGCTATAATCGCGCTCGATGAAAGCGAGGACCCCCATGAAACACGCGGGAAGGTGGACCCTGGCCGCGCTCGTCCTGATCGGACTCCTCTTCGCTCCCGGTTGCCGCGACGACGATGACATGGAGGCGGCGGGCGTCGGGCTCCTCGACGGTCTCGCGCGGCCCCAGCCGGGGCGCTCCATGCGGGCGACCTCGACCATGCGGGTGGGCGAGCTGCGCCGCGGCCCCGACGGGAACCGCGATGCAGGAGAGCGCCGCTACGATCCCACGCGCGGACCCGAGGGGCGACGCCGACGTCAGGAGCAACTGGGACAACTTCAACGTCCCGCCGGGCGAGACCCACGTGCTGATGGACGAAAAGGGGCCCGGCGTCATCACGCACATCTGGATCACCTTCCTCGGGCCCGAGCCGCAGGGCTGGGCGCCGCAGGGCTCGGCCAACCACCAGGAGATGCTGCTCCGGATCTACTGGGACGGCGACGACCCGGCCGGCGGTCGAAGCGCCGGTCGGCGATTTCTTCGCCAACTGCTTCGGCAGAGCGCAGCGAGGTCATCAGCCTGCCGGTCGTCGTCGAGGACGCCGACTCCTACAACTGCTTCTGGCACATGCCGTTCCGCAAGTCGGCCCGGATCGAGATCGTGAACCAGAGCGACAAGCCCATCAGCCTGCTCTACTACAACATCGACTGGATCAAGAAGGACAGGCTGCCGGACGACACGCCGTACTTCTACGCGCAGTATCGCCAGGAGTACCCCGTCCGCAAGGGCGAGGACTACGTGCTGCTCGAGACGAAGGGCAAGGGCCACTTACGTCGGCACGGTGCTCGGCGTCCGGACGCGCAGCCCGGCCTGGTTCGGCGAGGGCGACGAGAAGATCTACATCGACGGCGAAGCGAAGCCCTCGATCTGGGGCACGGGCACCGAGGACTACTTCCTGTCGGCCTGGGGCCTGAAGACGACCGAGCACGCCGTACTTCGGCGTGCCGTATCTTCGACCAGTGGGGCATCGTCGGCGGGCACACCAGCGCCTACCGCTGGCACGTCCACGATCCGATCGTCTTCAAGACGGGCATCAAGGTGACGATGGAGCACTTCGGCTGGATCTCCGCCGGACGAGAATCCCGAACTACAAGGCCACGAGCTGGAACGAGCGCGAGGACGACTACGCCAGCGTGGCGTTCTGGTACCAGACCGGGCGCACCGACCTTCACGGACCGAGGGCCCCGGGAGCGGACGCACGACGCCTGCCCAGCCTGGCCAGGACCGAGGTGCGCGCGTGGGACCCCGGCGTGGCGCGGCGGCACGGAGTCGGCGAAGTGACGAAGACCGTCGACGAGCTCACGGGCGGCGATATGCTCGTCTACCGGCCGGAGCGGCCGGCCGGAGCTTGGCTGGAATTCCCGTTCGAGGTCGGGGCGAAAGAGCCGCTGCGACTCGAAGTCGCCGCGCGGACGCTCCCGGACGGCGGTCTCTATCAGGCTTTCCTCGACGGCGTGAAGATCGGGGAGCCGCTCGACTTCCGGCCGGGAGCCCGGCGCCGGCCGCGTTCCCGCTCCTCGACTTCTGGCCCGAGCCCGGCCCGCACGTCCTGCGGCTCGAGTGTGTCGGGAAGAGCGCGTCGAGCTTCGGCCACGCGTGCGGCGTCGAGGCCGTGCGCCTGCTCGAGCGGCGGCCGCGTGTCGCGGAATACGCCCACGACCGAAACAAGGATTGGAAGAAGGAACCCAAGCTCTATTATTAGACAGAGGGTAGGTCGGCTGACCCCGCCCCTTGTGCCAGGGGGATAAATCCCGCTTTTCGCACCCACTCCAGGCTGTCCTCAGAAGCGGACAGTCCCTGTTCCGGGAGCCGGAAAAACATCCAAAGGCGAGCCCCGTTATAGGTGTTGGGGTCCTGGCACGGTTCTTGCTTTTTATAGGGTTGAAGCGTCCGGGAGAACGGACGCCGGGAGGAATGAGATGAAAACGAAAAGCCTTTCAATGGCGCTTCTGGCCGCCGTCCTGGTGAGCGGGTTGGCCTGCTACCGCCCGTTCGGGGCCAGGTATTATCCCAACGTTCCCCGATTCTCGCCGACCCCCCCGCCGTCGGTCGACCTCCTGAGACGCGAGCCTCGCCGCGACCACATCACCTTGGGCGAAGTCTGGATCAGACCGGGCTATCACATGGACCGTTACTACGTCGAAGGCCTGCTCCGGGAGAAGGCCGCGGCCATGGGGGCCGATGCGCTGGTGATCGTGCGGGACCGGTATTACCGCGAGGGCGTCGTCTACAGCTACTGGCGCGGACCCCGGGCCGTCTACGACCGTCACATCGTGGGCATCGCCATCCGCTACCGGCGCTAGCCGGGCGTTTCGACCGTCCGTCCGGACGGATATCGGCCCGCCATCCGGAAGACCGGGTGGCGGGCGGCCGCCAGGTTGACGATGCGGCTGCCCATCTCACCGTAGGAAAATCCCACTTCGGCCGCGGCGCAGGTCAGGGACGTCTCCGGATTGATGTCGGGATTCGGATTGACGTCGATGACGTAGAAGATCCCGTCGCGGCAACGCAGGTCGATGCGGCCGTAATCGCGGCAGCCCGTGGCCCGGTAGGTGGCCAGGACGATCCGCTCGAGCGCGGCCAGGGCCTCGTCCTCGAGCGTCACCGGCACGCGCAGCTCGATGCCCTCGTAGATCCGGGTGCCCGCCACGTACTTGCCCTCGTAGGTGAAGAGCCGGTCGCGGATGTCGGTCAGCGCGCCGTAGTCCATTTCGGCCACGGGCAGCATGGTGACCGTGCCGTTGCCCCAGGCCGCGACGTGGAACTCCCGGCCGTTGATGAACTCCTCGACGAGGGCGGGTTGTCGGTGGACTTCGAGGACGTGGGCGACGCGCCTCTCGAGCTCGGCCGGCGAGGAGACGACGGAATCGGGGGAGATGCCGATGCTGCAGTGCTCGTGGGCCGTCTTGACGATGGCCGGAAAGATGTCCCAGCCGCCGGCCTTCGGTGCGTCGAAGACCGCCCACGGAGGCGTGGGCAGGCCCAGCGCATCCAGAATGCGCTTGACCCTGGGCTTGTCGTGGGACAGGGCGAGAACTCCCGACGACGCGCCGGTGAAGACGAAACCGAGCCGCTCCAGAACGGCTGCGACCTCGGGCTCGCTATGGGGGACGCCGGGGATCTCCTCGCACCAGTTGAAGACGATGTGGTCGCGGGGATCGTACCGGTCGAGCCGCGAGGCGAGGCGTTCGTCTTTGACGGGGAGGAGCTCGACGGAATGGCCGATCGCGGCGAGCGCGTCGCCGAGGGTCGCGACGTCCGCGCCGGCTTCGCGGACCTCCGCGGGAGTCCAATCGGGGCTGACGTTGTGGAGGAGGAGAACCGGAAGGTCGCGCCGTCGGCTTTCAACCATGATCCGAACATAGATTAACACACACACCGCGCGCGGTTCCAAGAAATAAAAGCGAAAAGAAAAATATTTTTTAGCGGGCGAGCTTCATGGTCGCCGTCGCGGACTTCGCCGGATCGCATTCGGACGTCGCGCGCAGCGTGACCGTCGCCGACCGCGACACGCCGTCGCCGCGCGAGACGAACACGGTCACCGGTGCGGACGCGCCGGGCTTCGCGACCGCGAAGCCGTTCTGCAAACGCGCGCTCCACCCTGCGCCGTCGACGGTAACCGAGAGCCGGTAGATGTCGGCATCGAATCCCGACGCCGCGTCCGCCGCGGGGGATGCGCCCTCGTTGGTGAGGACGAATGACAGCGGCGTGCTCGCATTTTTCACTTTGAGGGCCTGACGCGCCGCGGGCGCAGCGACGGACACGCCCCGCGCTTGCCGCCCCGCGCCGTCGAGCGACCGGACGGCCAGCTTGTAGACGAGGATGCCGTCTTCGCTCCTTCTGAGATCGATGACATAGAAGTGGAGCCGGTTGGGCGCGTCCTCCCACTCGCACAGGCTGCCCGACCCGAGGCCGGCGTGAAAGAGGGCGTCGTTGAGCTGGCGGTAATCGGCGACCGTCCGCATGACCTTCTCGCCGTTCGGCTTGACGTAGTCGACGAGGCCGATGTCCTCGGGATGGGCGTCGATGACCCAGATGTAGCTGTTGAACTCGTTCGGCCCGCCGTTCTGTCCGCGCAGGGTGTCCTTGTTCTTGGCGATGAGGACGCCGCTGTCCGGGGTGAAGGAATCGTAGCCGATGCGCTGGACGACTTCGAGCGTGTAGAAGGCGTAATTGGGCGTTCCGGGAGAGAGGGGATCCGTCGCCGGATCGACGGGCGGCGTGAGGTCGCCGGGCTTCTCGCCGTCGAACCGGACGATGAGACCGGCGTAGGTGCCGGGCAGCGGATCGACGGCCCGGGCCGTGACCTCGGCCACGGCGATGCCGTTCGCGGCCAGGCCCGCCCGTCCCACGGTCAGGAGCTCCGCTGCGTCGATGAATCCGTTCTCGAGGCGGTTGCGGACCATCAGGCCGGCCGGCATGAACGCGCCCTGGGCCGGAGGCACGACCCAGCGCCGGTGAGGCCCGCCCGGGCCGTTGAAGCAGCCGCGGTCCATCATGTCCCAGGTCCCGGCGGCGACCCGGCGGTACGGCCGGACGTAGGGATTGTTGTTGAGGTCGGGCAGGCTGAAGGCGAAGTGCCCGAGCTCGTGGGCGATGGTGCCGGAGTTCTCGCCCTGGCGCATCGAGGACAGGCCCCACTGTTGCGCGCCGGCCAGCCAGCTCGTCCACTCGACGTAACGCGTCGGGACCCAGCGGGGCTTGGCGGGGTCGGGATTGCCCCAGCCGGCCGGGATGTCGTCCTTCGAGGCGAACTTCATCTCGCCGAACTCCTGCCAGACGCCCGTCTCGTCGTAGCTCGCGTAGATGCGCAGGACGGCGTCGAAGTCCTTGCGGATGTCGCGGCCGACGTCGGCGAGCCAGAGCGCGTCGCAGTCCCGTTCCATGCGGCCTTCGGCCCGGCTGCCGTCGGGCGTCTGATCGTTCTGGCGGTGCTCGTTGAGCCCGTAGTGCCAGATGGGCTTGGGCATGCGGTAGGGGCCGAAGACCTCGACCTCGGTGATGCCGAACTGGCCCCGCGACTGCTCCATCCAGTAGCCGTTGACGGTCTGGCCGTGGTTGACGGCGCTCGGCGTCATCCAGAAGTCGGCGTAGAACTGCGGCACCTTTTCGCGGGGGACGGGATCGATCTGGGGATTGCCGAAAGGATCGGAGCCCTTGGGCAGGCTCACGACGAACGGCTGGTCCGGGAAATCGATGCCGACGACGGCCAGCTTGAAGCCCGCGTTTTGGCGCGAGGGACGGGTCGGCCCAGTTGCGGCCGGGGATGGGGCGGTAGTCGGCCCAGGTCATCGTGTCCTGGTCCTGGACGCGCTGGGGATCGAGCGGGACGAGGCCGGCGCCGACGGTCTTCTGTGCCGGCGGCGTCTCCGCGACGAGGAGGAGGAAGGAAAGACCGGCGATCCCCAGGACCGCCGCGACCCGTATGCCGCTCGTTCTGGCCATCATGGGACCTCTCTTCGGCGGGACCGCCCCGCCAGTCGGGGCCGCCCTTCGTTCGTTGGGCGGTTCCGATATTACATACACCAAATGCCGGCCGTTTGGGAATATTGTGCCTTGACAACCAAGCCCCCGCCGGGCTTATCCTATGATCGAACGCGGGGATGACGTTGAATAGTCTCGGGGAGGTTGGCTGTGGCCCGGCATCGAAACCGAACAACGATGACCGTCCTGGCGGTCCTGGTGGTCGCAATCGCGTCAGGCTGCGGGGGCATGGGGAATCGAATGCAGCGAATCCCTGTCACGTCCGTGCCGCCGGGGGCCATGGTCACAGTCGACGGCAGGCCCGGGGGCGAGACGCCCGTAACGATCTGGCTGGCCAGAAAGGATAAGGGCCACGTCATCCGGATCGAATGTCCTGGTTATCATCCCGTCGAGATCCGGCCGGAGCGCGTACCGTCGGGACGCACCTACCTGGGCAACCTGCTCCTCGGGGCTGCCGTCGCTATGCCCATCGCGATATATCAAGCTCTGACGGACCATAGCGATCACTTCATGGCCATGACGGTGGGCTTCGGAGGACTGTTCGCGCTCGTCGATTACGGACTGAAGACCGACCGCGTGCTCCGGCCGAAGGAGCTCAATGTGACCCTCATCAGGGTGAGCGGGGAGCCGCGAGTCGAGGTTCTCCTCATCGATGCCGCCGCGATGCGGGACATCAAGTGGATCCGCATCCGCCGCTAGGGGACATAGTACCCGGACGGCACGTGTCCCCGGCGGGAGGCTGTGCTATACTCCCGGGCATGAAAAAACCGATCCTCTTTTTAGGTCTTTCCCTGCTTCTGACACTCGCGGCCGTGTCGGCGCAAACCCGGCCGGCCGAGAGCCGGGGCGTCGAGCACGGCCAGCGATACGACCGGCTCGTTATCCGCAACGTCCTGGTCATCGACGGCAAGGGCACGCCGATGCGCGGGCCGCTCGATGTGATCGTCGAGGGGGACAAGATCGCGGCCGTTCGCGGCGCCGACGCCCGGTCCGAGGCTTATAAAAGCGAGGCTCACGTCCTCGACGGAACCGGGATGTACCTGTTGCCCGGCTTCATCAACAGCCACATCCACCTGCACGACGAGCGGGCCGGGACGGCCCAGCCGTTCGAATACGAATACAAGATCTACCTCGCCTGCGGCGTCACGACTGTCCGCGATGTGGGGAGCGATCCGAAGAAAGCCCTCGCCGAGCGCCGCAAAAGCCAGGAGGGATCGATCGTCGCGCCGCGCATCTACGTCTACATGGTCGCGGGAGGCCGAACGCCGGAGGAGGGCCGCAAGTCGGTCCGCTCGATCAAGGAGCAGGGCGCCGACGGCGTCAAGATCTTCGGCATGGACCGCGACATCATGGAGGCCGTCGCCGACGAAGCGACCAAGCTCGGCCTCAAGGTCGCCCACCATATGGCCGTCGAAGAGACGGACGCCCGCGAGGCGGCCGAGTTCGGAGTCGACACGATCGAGCACTGGTACGGCATCCCGGACGCGGCGCTCAAGGGCTCTCAAAACTTCCCGCCCTCGTACAACTTCAATAACGAGAGCGATCGCTTCCGCTGGGCTGGGCGCCTCTGGCGCGAGGCCGATCCGGACAAGCTCGAGGACGTCCTCGAGGAGTTGGTCGAGAAGGGCGTCGGTTGGATCCCCACCTTCAGCACCTACGAGGCCTGCCGCGATATGACCCGGGCCCGCAACCTGCCTTGGTTCAAGGAGTACCTGCACCCCGCGCTCGAAGCCTATTTCGCGCCCAGCCCGGATCGCCACGGCGCCTTTTCCTGGGGCTGGTCGACCGAGGACGAGATCGCCTGGAAAGAGAACTACCGCATCTGGATGAAGGCCGTGCGCGACTTCGCCGACATGGGCGGCGTCGTCGGCGCGGGGGACGACGCGGGATTCATCTACACGCTTTACGGCTTCACCTATCTCAGCGAACTCGAACTTCTGCAGGAGGCGGGATTCCATCCGATCGACGTCATCCAGTGCGCGACCGGCAACAACGCCAGGCTGATGGGGCTCGAGGACCGGCTCGGGCGCGTGCGCCAGGGTTACCTCGCCGACCTCATCCTCGTCGACGAGAACCCGCTGGCCAATCTCAAGTATCTCTACCCGACGGGCGTCCTCGACGTCGTGAACGGGAAAGCGGTCGTCCGCGGCGGCATCAAATGGACGATTAAGGGCGGGATCGTCTACGAGACCCCGCGGCTGATGCGGGAGATCAAGGAGACAGTGTCGAGAGCCCGCGCCAAGTGAAGATCAGACGGTCAGCTGCTCGACCGCCAGCTTGTCGACGTCCATACGGCCGATCCCCCATTCGACCGACTTCGTGATCATCAGGACGTCCGCCGCCTTGAGATTGACGAAGGGCGCGGCGTAGGCGTCGACGGCCACCGGATCGGTCCCCAGGACGATCTTGTCGAGCTTGCGGATCTCGCCCGGGCCGGCCGGCCCGTTCGTCAGCAGGAACTCGGTGGCATCGGCGACGCAGAGGTCCGGCTTGCGCAGCGTGTTGAGGTCGGCGATGCATTGGGCCAAAAAGGGGACATCGTCGTATTCGCCCTTTGCGCCCGAGCCGGCGTGGAAGAACTGGTTCGAAGTCCCGGTGTTGACGCCCATCAGGTTCTTGAGGGTCCCCGACATGCCGACGCCGACGTGGTGCTTGATGATGGGCAGATTGACGAAGACGTCGCAGTCGAGGAATTCTCTGACGACGCTCGCTTTCTTGAGGGACTTGTTCTTGGCGACCGTCGTCGCGACGTAGTCGTTGGAGCACTTCCGGACGGCGCCGAGCTCCGTTTCGTACTTAGCGGCGAGCGGCGAGCGCTTCCAGTATCCCGGCAGCGGATCGATGAGGTAGTGGACTTCCTTTGCGCCCGCCGCGAGCGCGGCCAGGATGACGGCCAGGGTGAGGTCGGGATGGGTGTGGCTGCCGGGCTTCGTCCACCAGGCCGGGGCGTTGGCGAGGAGACCGACCGTCGAACCGGGCTTGACGAAACGCTTCATGCCGCCGAGCGCTTCGAGGCCCTTGTTCACGGCGAGGACGCGGTCGGCGCCCGTGACGACGGCCAGATCGGGGCTGGCCAGCCTCGGTGACTTGGCATCGGGCTGCCGTTGGCCCCGGAGCCCGCCGGCCAGCGCCGCGGTCCCGATGAGAACTCCCGACCTCACGAACTCGCGTCTCTTCATGGTGTTGCTCATGCCGACCTCCTGTCTGATCTCGGTGCCTATGTGAAGATTATCGTCCCAATCGTCCGGGCTGGCAATAGCCTCGATGAGACTTTCGGCGGATGCCGATCTCTTCTTGACAGGCCGGCGCCGTGACTGATATATCAGCACTCATATTCCGAATGCGACGCGTCGCCAATAACCCCATTCTCGTCATCGCCCTTACGGCGCTCGTCACTTTGCCCTCCTCTTCGGCCGGCGCGCCCGGACAGGAAAGGCCGCGCCCCGACGACCCGCGCACCGTCCGGACGATCGCCGCGGTCCCCGCGACCGGGCCCATCGCCGTCGACGGCGTCCTCTCCGAAAGCGTCTGGCAGACGCCAGGGATCGGGCGATTTCACCCAGCGCGACCCTTCCGACGGGCAGCCCGCCTCCGAACCGACGACCGTCTGGGTGGCTTTCGACCTCGACAACATCTATATCGCCGCCCGCCTGTTCGATTCCGAGCCCGCCAGGATCACCGGCCGCCTCGGGCGGCGTGACGAGACGACCGAATCCGACCTGTTCGACGTCGGCCTCGACCCCTATCACGACCGCCGGAGCGGCTACTATTTCGGCATCAATCCGTCCGGCTCGATCGAGGACGGCACTCTCGCCAACGACGAGGAGTTCGATGCGACCTGGGACGGCGTCTGGGAGAGCGCCGCCCGGATCGACGGCCTCGGCTGGACCGTCGAGATCCGCATCCCCTTCGACCAGCTCCGCTTCAAGCGGCGGGACGTCAATCTCTGGGGCATCAACTTCCAGCGGCTGGTCAAGCGGAAGAACGAAGAGAGCCATTTCGCCTGGGTGCCCAAGGAGGAGAGCGGTCTCGTCTCGAACTTCGCCGAACTCACCGGACTCGCGGGCATCGCCGCGGGCCGCCGGCTCGAGATATCGCCCTTCGGCCTGACGCAGGCCGAACTCTACCCCGGGGAGCCGGGCAACCCCTTCCGCACCGGCCGCGACCTCGGCGCCGGCGGCGGCTTCGATCTCGAGGGCGGGCTGAGCAGCAATCTGACCCTGAACCTCTCGGTCAATCCCGATTTCGGCCAGGTCGAGGTCGACCCGGCCGTCATCAACATCACCGACGAAGAGACCTACTACGAGGAAAAGCGGCCCTTCTTCGTCGAGGGCGCGAGCATTTTCGACTTCGGCCGGGGCGGCCCCAACGTCTACCGCTCCTTCGGTTGGGACAATCCCGAGATGTTCTACAGTCGCCGCATCGGACGCATGCCCCAGGGTTCGCCCGGCGGCGCGGGCTTCTTCGACGCGCCCGACTGGACGACCATCCTGTCGGCGGCCAAGATCGCCGGGAAGATCGGCCGCGACTTCAACCTGGGCGTCATCAGCGCCCTGACCGAGCGCGAGTACGCCCGCGTCGACGTCGACGGCGCCCGTTCGACGGTCGAGGTCGAGCCCTTCAGCCACTACGGCGTCGCCCGGGGCCTCAAGGAGTTCGGGGAGGGGAGGAGCGGCCTCGGCTTCATCGCCACGTCGGTCGCGCGGGACCTCCGGGAGGGGGACCTCGAGGCGGCCCTCGGCCGGAGCGCCCTCGCCCTCGGCGTCGACGGCTGGACCTTCCTCGATCGGGACCGGGGTTGGGCTCTGGCCGGCTGGGCCGGCCTGACCGAGGTCCGCGGCAGCGCCGAGGCCATCACCGCGCTTCAGCTTTCGTCCCTGCACTATTTCCAGAGGCCCGACGCCGACTGGGTCGAGGTCGACGAGAGCGCGACCTCGCTCTCCGGTTGGGCGGCGCGCCTTTACGTCAACAAGCAGAAAGGCAACGTCGTCTTCAACGCCGCCCTCGGGGCCATCTCGCCGGGCTTCGAGGCCAACGACCTCGGGTACCACACGCGCGGCGACGTCGTCAACGGCCACTTCGAGGCCGGCTACCGGGTCCTCCAGCCGGGCCGCGTCTTCCGCAGCTGGACGGTCACGGGCTCGTATTACCGGAACTACGATTTCGGCGGCAACCGCATCGGCGAGTACATTTACCTCGACGGCAAGGGCAAGTTCCTCAACTACTGGACGGCGACGCTCCACCTCGACTACGAGCCGCCCAAGTACAGCCACTACCTGACCCGGGGCGGGCCGATCGCCTTTTATCCGGCCGGGGAGACCGTGCGCGGCACCCTGGAGACAGACGACCGCAAGCCCCTCGTCGCCCGATTCAGCGCGTACTACCGCTATCATCCGAGCGGCGGCTACAACTGGTCGCTCGGCGGGGGCATCACCTGGAAGCCCAGCCCGAACTTCAGCCTGTCGGTCGGGCCGAGCTACACCTGGCGCTACTCGGAAGGGCAGTGGGTCCGACGGGTCGTCGATCCGCTCAAGACCTCGACCTACGGCGTCCGCTACGTCCTCTCCGATGTCGTCCAGAAGACGCTGCCCGTCGAGACGCGGATCGACTGGACCTTCACGCCGCGGCTGAGCCTGCAGGCCTACCTCCAGCCCTACCTCGCCGTGGGCGATTTCAGCGCGTTCAAGGAGCTCCGCGCGGCGCGGACCTTCGACTTCGATTACTACGGCGACGGGGATTCGACCATCGCATTCGCGGACGGCGTCTACACGGCCGATCCCGACGGGCCGGCGGGCCCGGCCGAGCCGTTCACCTTCGCCGATCCGGATTTCAACCTCAAGTCGCTGCGGGGGACGGCCGTGCTGCGCTGGGAGTACCGGCCGGGTTCGATCCTCTATCTCGTCTGGACGCAGAAGCGGGAAGACTATGCCCACCCGGGGGATTTCGAGTTCTGGCGCGATATGGGCGATCTCTTCCGGGCCCGCGGCCTGAACATCTTCATGCTCAAGGTGTCCTACCGCTTCGAGTTGTAGATTGCGGGGAAGGTTCAGTCAGGGGAGGGGACGGCGGCATTCTGGGCCGGGAGGGCGATCGTCTTTTTCAGCCCGAAATCCCACCGCCAGACCTGGTAGATCGCCGGGTAGACCAGGAGCTCCAGGAGGAACGAGGTATAGACCCCCCCGATGATGGGGGCGGCGATCCGTTTCATGACGTCCGCACCCGTCCCCGTCGCCCACATGATGGGCAGGAGGCCTATCGCTTCGGTACAGACGGTCATGAACTTCGGCCGCAACCTGTGGACGGCGCCCTCGATGATGACCTCCTGCAGGTCGGCCAGATTCCGCAGACGTCCCGCCCGCTTCGCCTTGTCGTGGGCCAGGTCGAGATAGAGAAGCATGAAGACGCCGGTCTCCGCGTCGATCCCCAGCAGCGCGATGAGCCCCACCCAGACGCCGACGCTCAGATTGTAGCCGAGAAAGTAGAGCAGCCAAAGGGCGCCCACCGCTGAAAAGGGCACGGCCAGGAGGACGATCGACGTCTTGACGACGGACCGGGTGTTCAGATAGAGCAGGACGAGGATGAGGAAGAGCGTGATCGGAATGATCAGCTTCAACCTCTCCCGGACCCTGGACATGGCCTCGAACTGGCCGCTCCAGCGAACGGCGTAGCCCGTCGGCAGGGCGACCTTCTCTTTGATGACCCGGTCCGCGTCGCGGATGAAACTCCTGGGATCGCGGCCGGCGACGTCGACATAGACATATCCGGTCAGAAGGCCGTCCTCGTCGCGGATCATGGCGGGGCCGGTCGTCTGACGCACGGCCGCGAGCTCCGCAAGCGGGATCTGGCGTCCGCCGTCGCCGACCGGGACGAGGATCCTTCCGACGGCCTCGAGGTCGCTCCGGAAGTCGCGCATGTAGCGGACGTTGACGGGGTAGCGCGCCCGGCCTTCGACCGTCACCCCGACATTCTCGCCGCCGAGGGCCGCGGCCAGGACTTCCTGTGCTTCGGCGACGAGAAGGCCGTAACGGGCCAGTTCCTCGCGCTTCCACTCGACATCGATGAAATAGCCTCCCCCCGTCCGCTCGGCGAAAACGCCCCTCGTCCCCTCGACTGGCGCGAGGAGGCTTTCGATCTGCAGGCCGATCTCCTCGATCACGGCCAGATCGGCCCCCTGGACCTTGAGACCGACCGGAGTACGGATGCCCGTCGTCAGCATGTCGATGCGGCCCTTGATCGGCTGGGTCCAGGCGTTGCTCAGGCCGGGCACCTGAAGGGCATCGTTCATGAGGCCGACCAGATCGTCACGGGAGATATTGTCCGGGGTGATGTGCCGCAGGGCGGACTTCAGCCAACGCGGGGACCAGGACGAATACCAGGTGGGGCGTTTCCGCCATTCCGACTTCGGCTTGAGCGTGACGACCGTCTCGAGCATGGACAGGGGCGCGGGGTCGGTCGATGTCTCGGCCCGCCCGGCCTTGCCGAAAACGCGCTCGACCTCGGGGAATCCCTTGATGATGCGGTCCGTGATCTGGAGGATCTTCCGGGATTCCTCGATGGCAATGCCGGGCATGGTCGTCGGCATGTAGAAGAGCGAGCCCTCGTCGAGGGGCGGCATGAGCTCCGAGCCGAGCTTGAAGTAGACGGGCACGGTGACCAGGACGAGCAGGATCGCCGCGGCGATGACCGCCTTCGGCCGGCGCAAGGTCCACCGGGCCGCCGGCTCGTAAAGCCGGATGAGGAAACGGCTGATGGGGTGCTTTTCCTCAGGCCGGATCTTTCCGACGAGCACGGCGTTCGCCGTTCGGGCCAGCCACCGCGGCCTGAAATGGAAATTCCTGAAATGGGTCACGGCCATCCGCAGGGCCGGATCGAACGTGATGGCCAGGAAGGCGGCCACGACGATGGTCAGGGTTTTGGTGTAGGCCAGGGGACGGAAGAGCCGCCCCTCCTCGGCCTCGAGGGTCAACACCGGCAGGAAGGCCGCCGCCGTGACGAGGAGGGCGAAGAAGCTCGGCGCGCCGACCTCCTTGATGGCCCGGACGATGACCCCCCGGTAATCCTCCCGGCGTCCGTCACGGTCCCACTCCTCGAGCTTCTTGTGGGTCTGTTCGACGACGACGATCGAGGCGTCGACCAGCGTCCCGATGGCGATGGCGATCCCGCCGAGGGACATGATGTTGGCGGTCAGCCCGAGCATGCGGAAGGGGATGAAGGAGATCAGCACGGCGACGGGAATGGTGACGACCGGAATGAGGGCGCTCGGCAAGTGCCAGAGAAAGAGCATGATGATCAGGATAACGGTGACGATGACGCCCAAGAGGGTGGACTCCAGGGTGTCGATGGAGCGGACGATGAGCTCGGACCGGTCGTAAACGGCCACGACCTCGACGCCTTCCGGCATGCCCGGCTTGAGCTCTTCGATCCGGGCTTTCACCCGGTTGATGACGTCGAGGGCGTTCTGCCCCTGGCGCATGACGACGATCCCGGAGACGGCTTCGCCCAGGCCGTCGAGGTCCGTCACGCCGCGCCGGATGTCCGGCCCGAAGGCGACCTCGCCGACATCCCGGACCCGTATGGGCGAGCCGCTGTCGCTCGTTCCGACGACGACGTTGGCGAAGTCCTCGAGAGACCGGGCGTAGCCCCGCCCCCGGACCATGTGCTCCGCCCCGCCGAATTCGATCAGCCGGGCGCCGGACTCGGCGTTCCCGCCCCGGACGGCCTCGACGACGCGGCGGATGGAGATGCCGTAAGCCTGGAGGCGGTTCGGATCGAGGTTGATCTGATACTGCCGTTCGAAGCCGCCGACCGGGGCGACTTCGGCCACTCCGGGCACGGCCTTGAGGTAGTAGCGGAGATACCAGTCCTGGTACGACCTGAGCTCATCGAGGCCGTGCCGGCCGGACGGGTCGACGAGGGCGTACTGGTAGATCCACCCGAGGCCGGTCGCGTCCGGGCCGAGTTCCGTCTCGACCCCGGCGGGCAACCGCGGACTGACCCCGGACAGGTACTCGAGGGTCCGGGATCGGGCCCAGTAGATATCGGTCCCGTCCTCGAATATGACGTAGACGAAAGAATAGCCGAAATCGGAGAACCCCCGAACCGTCGAGACGCCGGGCGCTCCGAGCATGGCCGTGACGATGGGATAGGTCACCTGGTCCTCGATGAGGTCCGGGCTGCGGTCCCAGCGGGAATAGATGATGACCTGGGTGTCGCTGAGGTCCGGAAGAGCATCGAGGGGGACCCGGTTCATCGACCACCAGCCGGCGATGACGGCGGCGGCGACGACGGCGAAGACGAGCAGCCGGTTCTTGACCGAGAAATCGATGATGCGGTTAATCATGATCGGGGGCTGGCTCCCGGTCGGGCTCGTTGGCGACTCCCTGCGCGATGGACTGGAGCCGGCTCTCGGAGTCCAGGAGGAAAACTCCGGACAGGGCGACCTTTTCGCCCTCGGAGAGACCGGAGACGATCTCCACCCGGCCCCCCAGGCGCCAGCCCGTCTCGACGGCGCGCGGTTCGAAGACGCCCTCTCCCCGCTCGACGAACACGGTCGTCCGGCGGCCCGACCGGATCACCGCGTCGGCGGGCAGGGTCAGGGCCGGATCGAGGGTCAGGGGGAGCTCGACGTCGGCGAACATGTCCGGCCGGAGGGCGAAGTCGGGATTCGGGGTCTCGAGCCTGACCTTGAGGGTCCGGGTCCCGGCGTCGAAGACCGGGAGGGCCCGGCTCGTGACGGCGCGGTAGGCTTTCGCGCGGTAGGGGAGACGGACCGTCGCTTCCACTCCGGGCTTGAAGTAGAGGGCCTCGTTCTCGAACACGTCGGCCAGGATCCAGACGCGGCTCAGGTCGGCGATGCGGAAGAGCTCGTCCCCGCGGGCGAACCTCTGGCCCGGCGAGACGTCGCGGACCAGGACGAATCCTCCGGCCGGAGCCACGATCCGGACGCTCTGGGTGAGGCTCCGCGTCCGGCCGATCTCCTCGATCTGGCTGTCGTCCATACCCAAGCCGCGGAGCTCGTCGATCTGCCGCTGGATCGTCCGCTTGTCGAGCGCGGCCTGTTGCGGGATGTCGCTCCGGCTCAGTTCGATGCGCTGGCCGGTCTGGAGCCGTTCTCCGGCGTCCAACGCATAGATGTAGGCCTGTTGGGCGTCGAGGAACAGTTGGCTGTAGAAGGTGGCCAGCACGGCGCCCTTCCGGACCTGCGAGCCTACCGGATAGCCGAAGGAATCCTTGATCCAGCCGTCGACCGAAGCGGTGAGCCGATACACCTTCGTTTCGTCGGCGGCGACCCGTCCGAAGACGCGGAGGGTGTGGACGAAGGGCTTCTTCTCGACGGCGCCCACGCGCACGCCGATCAGCCTTTGCTTTTCCGGAGTGAGATGGACCGCCGACGGAGAGATGTCCGCGGATTCCCCGACGGAGTCCTGGGTCCGCCCCGGTCCGGCCGGGGCGTCTCCGGCCGTCGGCGCGGGTCCCGAGCGCCCTCCGACCCGGAGGCCGAAATAGAACGCAGCGGCGAGAAGGATCAGGATGACGGGCAGGACAAAAAGCCTGGATTTTTTCATGTCCGCTCCTCTCAATTCCGCTGTCACCGGGCGTCGATCGGGAACTTGGCCGTCGTCGTTTTCCCGGCCCGCGTGATCTTGACGGCGATGATCCAGGGACCGGCCATGATGAGCTTCATCTTCTCACGGTATTTTCTGTCCTTCAACACGGCCTCGACCTTGTAGTTCATGGGCGCCATCCGGGGCATGGGCGGCATATAATAGTTGATGAGAACCTTGGCGTCCGTAACCCGGGCGCCGGCCGCGTCCTCGATCTCGACCTCGATCCGATTGGTGCCGATGACGGGGGGGTTCCTGTCGATCCGGACGAGCACCGTATAATCTCCGGCGGTCTTCCGCAGTTCCAGGTCCCGGGCCGCCGCCAAGGAGGAGATCAGGGCCAACGAGAGGGCCAGAGCTGAAGTCCGTTTATTTAGAATCATTTATCCAGGCACCATCTTAGACCGCCCGGGCCGGGATTTCAAGATGGCGTTGAAAATCGCCGGCGTTTCGGGTAGCATGAAGTCCCTTTTCAAACGTTATCAGGGAGGATGCCCCGATGAGCGCGAGACGCGGAATGACGGCCGCCTGGCTCCCGGTCCTGCTTATCGTCGCCCTGGCTTCTTCGGCCTCCACCCAAACCGCCCCGGAGCCCCGGCCGCTAAAACCCGCTCCCGAGAACAAGTGCCCGGTCTGCGGCATGTTCGTGGCCGAGCACATGGATTTCCTGGCCGAGATCATCTTCAAGGACGGGGCTTGTGCCTTCTTCGACGGCGCCAAAGACATGTTCCGTTTCTATTTCGACATGGCGGCCTACGTGCCGTCGAGGTCCGTCGCCGACATCGCGGCGATCTACGTCACCGATTATTACAGCCTGACCCTGGTCGACGGCCGCAGGGCGTTCTACGTCATTGGAAGCGACGTCGTCGGCCCGATGGGCCGCGAGCTCATCCCGCTGTCCACGGAACGGGAAGCGTCGACCTTCCTCAAAGACCACAAGGGCCGTTCGGTGCTCCGGTTCTCCGACATCACCGCCGAGACCATCAGGGACATCGATCAGCGGCCGTGAGAAGATCATCCGTTTTCCTGTTTTCCCTCGCCCTCAACGTCCTTCTCGCCGGCCTGATGTTCGTCCATGCCTCGCACCGCCGGGCGCGCCTGGCGGGGGAAATGCGGGAGATGACCGCGCTCGCCGCCCGCTTCGGCCTGACCGACCTCTGCCTCTTCACCGAAGCCAATTACACCCGCCACCCCACGCAGGCGGATCTCCACACGCCTTTTCTCGACGGCCCGCTGGCCCTCGACCATTTCCCCTCCGGGTCCCTGATCACGGCCCCGGCGCACCTCAGGAAGCCCCATGAGCCGATGGATCGAACGTCAGAGAAACATCCTTGATCTGACGCTTTCATCCCTTCTGAGGAGGAAGCGGAAGAATACCGCCCTGTTCGCGGCCTACACCCTGGTCGTCTTCCTTTTGGCGTCGGTCATGTTCATGAGCCACGCCCTGAAGAGGGAAGCCGCGGCCATACTCGCCGGATCGCCCGAGATGATCGTCCAGAAGATCTCCGCCGGACGGCACGATCTCATCGCCGTTGACGCCGCCGCCAAGCTCGGCGGGCTTCCGGGTGTCCAGGAGGCGCGGCCGCGTCTCTGGGGCTATTATTACGATCCCGTCACCGGGGCCAATTTCACCCTGGTCGCTTCCGGCGAGGCGGGGCTCGACCCGGGGAGGATCGCGGTCGGCGAAGGCGTCGCCCGGATGCGGCTCGCCTCCGTCGGGGACAGCATCGAGTTCAAGGCCCACGACGGGAGCCTTCTCGAGCTCGAGGTCGGGGAGATCCTGTCCCGTGGGTCCGCCCTCGTCTCCTCGGATCTCGTCCTGGTCACGGAGGCGGACTTCCGCCGCCTGTTCGGGACTCCGGCCGGATTGGCGACGGACATCGTGCTTCGCGTCCGGAACGCCCGGGAATTGCCGACCATCGCCCTCAAGGCCGCCGAGATCTTCCCCGACACGAGGCAGGTCCTCCGGGACGATCTTCTGAGGACCTACCAGGCCGTCTTCGACTGGCGCGGCGGCTTGCTCGTGATCATCCTCGGAGGCGGACTCCTGGCGTTCATCATCTTTTCGTGGGACAAAGCCACGGGCCTCAGCGCCGAGGCGCGGCGCGAGATCGGCATCCTCAAGGCGGTCGGGTGGGAGACCTCCGACGTGATCCTCATGAAATCCTGGGAGGGGATGGCCGTCTCCCTGACGGCGTTCCTCGGAGGCATCCTGCTCGCCTACGTCCATGTGTTCCTGACCTCGGGCGTCCTGTTCGCACCCGTGCTCAAGGGTTGGTCGGTCCTCTATCCGGCCTTCCGGCTGGTCCCGTACATCGATCTCTCCCAACTGGCCGCTCTCTTCTTCCTGACCGTTCTCCCGTACACCGTGGCCACCGTGATACCCACCTGGAGGGCGGCCACCGTGGATCCCGACCAGGTGATGAGGTAGGCCCGTGGCGATGATCGAGCTCGGCCAAGTCCGCAAGGTGTTCAACGCCGGCCGGCCGAACGAATTCGTGGCCGTGAGAGGGATCATCTCTGTCGGTTGAAGCCGGCAAGGCGACCTTCCTGACCGGTCCGAGCGGCTCCGGCAAGACGACCCTCCTCGGCCTCATCGGCTGCATGGCCAGGCCGACCTCGGGACGGATCTGGCTCCAGGGGCGTGAGACGACGAGCCTGCCGGAGCGTTTCCTCACCGATCTCCGCCGTCGGACCTTCGGATTCATCTTCCAGCAGCTGAACCTCATCCGGGGCCTGTCGGCCCTCGAGAACGCCATGCTCCCGGCCTACCCGACGGGAGAGGCACACCGGTCGATCCGAAAACGGGCGCTCGAGCTCTTCGAGACGTTCGGATTGTCCCCGAAGGCCCACGCCAGGGCCGAGTGGCTCTCCGGGGGAGAGGCCCAACGACTGACCATCGTCCGCGCCCTGATCAACGATCCCGCGGTCATCATCGCCGACGAGCCCACCGCCCATCTCGACACCGCGCTCACGCTCGACTTTCTGGACGTCCTCGGCCGGCTGAAAGCGCAGGGCCGGACCATCCTCATCGCGGGCCACGACCCCCTCGTCTCGGAGTCGCCCGTCGTCGACCGTGTCGTGAGCCTCAGGGACGGGATGATCGAGGGAGGCGCGGGTGATCCTCGACCCCGCCATCCTGGCCCTGCTCGCGGGTTCCGTCCTGATCTCATTCATGGTGCTCTACGCCGGCGCGTTTGCCGCCGGGATCCTGCGGAGATGGGATATCAAGAGCGGCAGCGAAGGCCAGATCGCCCTCGAGAGGAAGACCTATCTCGTCTCGACCCTCCTCGCCTACGTCTTCGGCTTCGAGATCCTGTCCTTCTTCCTGTTCATCCATACGGCCGGCCGGATCAGCGGTCTTTTCGCGGGAGCCATGTGCGCGGCCGGCTCGCTCAACGTCAATCCCTTCGGCTACCCGGCTCTGATCGTCAAGCTGGCCAACGTCCTGGCGGCAGGAGTCTGGATCGTCCTCAACCACGTCGACAGCCGTGCGGAAGACTACCCCCTGATCAAGCCGAAGTACCGGTTCCTCCTCGGCCTCGTACCGCTCGTTGTCGCGGAGGCGGTCCTGCAGACGGCCTACTTCCTGCGGCTCGACCCCGACATCATCACGTCGTGCTGCGCGACCCTGTTCAGCAGCGGTTCGAGCGCGCTGCCGCTCGGGACGTTGTGGGACTGGCGCATCCCGCTGGGCCTCGCCTTTTACGCGGTGTCGGCGGCCGCCATCGGCTCGGGGCTCTTCTTTTCCATCAAGGGAAAGGGCGGGGGCCTCTTTTCGATCCTGAGCGTATCGGCGTTCGCCGTGTCGGCCGTTTCCGTTTTCGGGTTCATCTCGACCTTCATCTACGAGCTGCCGACCCACCACTGCCCGTTCTGCATTCTGAAGAAGGAATACGGGTATATCGGGTATCCCCTCTATGCGGCTCTGCTCGGGGGCGTCATCCTCGGGGCGGCCGTCGGGATATTGGGACGGTATCGGAAGCGGGGGAGTCTCGCCGCGATCCTGCCGCCGTTCCTGAGGAGGGCGGCGCTCGTATCGGTGTGTCTTTACGCGATCTTCCTGTTGCTTGCGACGCTGAAGATCGTCCTCTCCAATCTCAAGATCGGCGGATATTGACCTTCAGGCTGACCTCGGTCGCCCCCCAGCCGCCCGCACCGATCCCGGCATCCCTGAACGACGCGACGCGCGGGTCCTGGCCGAGCAGCGAGTGGACGATGGCTTTGAGCGCACCGGTGCCCTTGCCGTGGATGATCCGGAGGTCCGTGATTCCCCGGCTTAGGCACTCGCCGATGTACTCGGGGACGAGGTCTTTGACATCCTTCGGGCTGAAGGTGTGAAGGTCGAGGACGCCGTCGATGACGAGCTCGACGGGATCGTCGGGGAGGTCGGGGGGATCGCGGGGCTCGTCCGTCATGCTCCGATGTTAACCTAAAACCGGCCCGCTGAACACCGTCGGGACATTGACTTCGGCCAAGGCCGGTGTTAGGGTTCTTTTTCATGTTGGCATTTCCTCGAGGAGGGTACACCCGCCATGACGATCTTCCCCAGACGCTCCCGGTCGCTTCCCGCTCTCGTCCTCGCCTGCGGCCTGGCCGCCGCGTTCCTGCTTTCGGCCGCGGCTTGCAAGCCGTCCGCCGTGCAGACGGCCGGCCTCGAGGCGCCCAAGGCTGAGGTCCTCCCCAAGGATTTGACCCTCCACGGTCACACGCGCGTCGACAACTACTATTGGCTCAACGAGCGCGAAAACCCCAAGGTCCTCAAGTACCTCGAGGCCGAGAACGCCTACACCCGGGCCGTCCTGAAGCCCCTCGAGCCCCTCGAGCAGAAGCTCTACGGGGAGTTCGTCGGCCGGATCAAGCAGACCGACCTCTCCGTGCCGTACCGCGAGAACGGTTACTACTATTACGCCCGCTACGAGGAGGGCAAGGACTACCCGGTCTACTGCCGGAAAAAGGGCAGCCTCGAGGGCGCCGAAGAGGTCCTCCTCAACGTCAACGAGATGGCCCAGGGGCACGGCTACTATTCCGTCGGCGGGCTCGAGGTCAGCCCCGACAACAGGATGCTCTCCTACGGCGTCGACACCGTCAGCCGGAGGAAGTATAGCCTCCGTTTCAAGAACCTGGCGACGGGCGAAACGCTGCCCGACGAGATCGTCAACACGACCGGCGCCGCGGCCTGGGCCGGCGACAACAAGACGGTCTTCTACACCCAGATCGACGAAACGACTCTCCGGCCCCAGAAGATCTTCCGGCATGTCCTGGGGACGCCTGCCGAGACCGACGTCCTCATCTTCCACGAAGCGGACGAGACCTTCACCGTCGAGGCCTATACGACGAAGTCCAAGAGGTTCATCTTCATCGCGTCCTCTCACACGCTGTCGAACGAATACCGTTTCATTCCGGCGGACAAGCCCACGGCCGAGTTCAAGATCTTCGAGCCGCGCCAGCGAGACCTCGAATACGGCGTCGACCATTATGGGGACAAGTTCTACGTCCGCACCAACATGGGGGCCAAGAACTTCCGGCTGATGACGGCGTCCCTGGACAGGACGGGGAAAGCGGATTGGGTCGAGCTCGTCCCGCACCGGGACGATGTCTATCTCGAAGGCTTCGAGCTCTTCAAGGGGGCTCTGGTCCTCGAGGAGCGCCGGAAAGGCCTGCTCCAGATCCGGATCATGCCCTGGGACAAGAGCGCCGCGCACGATCTCGATTTCGGGGAGGCGACGTACAGCGCCTGGACCTCGACCAACCGCGAGTTCGACACCGATTGGGTCCGTTACGCCTACACGTCCCTGACGACGCCCATGTCCACGTTCGACTACAACATGGTCACCCGGGAGAAGAAGCTCATGAAGCAGGAGGAGGTCCTGGGCGGCTTCGACCGGGCGAACTATCAGGCGGAGCGGCTCTATGCCCCGGCCCGCGACGGTGCCGAGGTCCCGGTCTCGCTCGTTTACAGGAAGGGGTTCGTCAAGGACGGGAAAGCGCCCTGCCTGCTCTACGGTTACGGGTCTTACGGTGCGAGCATGGACGCCTACTTCGACTCGAACCGGCTGAGCCTCCTCGACCGGGGTTTCGTCTACGCCATCGCCCACATTCGCGGCGGCCAGGAGCTGGGCCGGGCCTGGTACGAGGACGGGAAGCTCCTTAAAAAGAAGAACACCTTCACCGATTTCATCGACTGCGCCGAGTATCTCGTGGCCCAGAATTGCACGGCGCCGGCCCGGCTCTTCGCCGAGGGCGCGAGCGCCGGGGGGCTGCTCATGGGCGCTGTCGTCAACATGAGGCCGGATCTGTTCAAGGGCGCCCTCGTCGGCGTGCCCTTCGTCGACGTCATCACGACCATGCTCGACACGTCGATCCCGTTGACGGCGGGCGAGTTCGACGAGTGGGGGAATCCCGCGGTCAAAGAGCACTACGACTACATGCTCACGTATTCGCCCTACGACCAGGTCGAGGCCAAGGCTTACCCGGCCATGCTCGTGACGACCGGCTGGCAGGACTCCCAGGTCCAGTACTTCGAGCCGGCCAAGTGGGTGGCCAAGCTCCGGGCGATGAAGACGGACAAGAACCCGCTCCTGCTCTGGACGAACATGGAAGCCGGGCACGGCGGCGTGAGCGGCCGGTTCCGCGGCCTCAAACAGACGGCCATGGAGTACGCGTTCATGCTCGATCTGGCCGGCATCAAGGAGTGACGCCGAGCCGCGCGCGGTGTTTGACAAGGGACCCCGACTCGTCTAGACTAGAGGGGATTTTTTCGGCCCGCTAGCTCAATTGGTAGAGCAGCAGACTCTTAATCTGCGGGTTGTAGGTTCGAGTCCTACGCGGGTCATTTTTCTTTCATCCCTCCTCGAAAAAAGCTATCATCTGTCCGCATGATGCGTAATATCGCCGCCGGCTTCGTCCTGACGGTCCTGACGATCCTCGCGATCCCCGTTATTCTTGTCTGCGCCCTGCTCGGGCTGCGGGACGGATTCCTCGTGTATGGCCGTTGGATGATGCGCGTGGCCCGGTCCGTTCTCGGCATCCGCGTCGAAGCCACCGGCCTCGAACATCTGGACCGGCGCACTCCTTACGTTTTCATGTGCAACCACCTGAGCTTCCTCGACGCGCCGATGTTCGTCACGGTCGTCGACCGGCCGGTCCGGTTCATCGTCAAGCGGTTCGTCTTCCGCATCCCCGTCCTCGGCCTGGGCATGCGCTTCTCCGGTTATGTGCCCCTGGACAAGGAGGGCGTCGGCGAGGGGCGGAAGCGGATCGCCCGGGCCAGCCGGCTCATCCAGGAGAAGAGCTACTCGTTCCTCGTCTATCCCGAGGGGACGCGGAGCTGGGAGGGGAAGCTGCTGCGATTCCGGCGGGGCGGCTTCTTCCTGGCCCTCGATTCCGGGGCGCCCATCGTCCCGGTGTCGATCCGGGGGACCTACGAGCTGATGCCGCGCGGGAGCCGTCACGATCCGGAAGGGGACCGTCCGGATCGTCTTCCACGAACCCATCGTTGTCGCGGGCTGCCCCGCCGACGCCATGCCAGCGCTGATGGAGCGGGTGAAGGCGGCTATCGCTTCGGCACTCGCCTGATCAGGGCGGCGACCATCTCGGCGACCAGCCGGTTAAATTCCGCGGGCCGCTCGAGCATGGGGTAGTGGCCCATGTGCTTCATGACGACGGCCTCGAAATCCGGTTTGACCTTGCGGTTGGCCTCGATGTCGATCGGGTAGAGGTCGCCGTTGATCGTCCGCAGCGGGACGGTCAGGCGGCGGGCCGAAGCGCCCTGAACGTAGCCGGCCATGCCCAGGAACATGGCTTTGGCCGCGGCCGGCGGGGTCCCGGCCATGCGCTTCTCGGCATCGGCCATGACGGCCGGATCGGCGTCCTTGTGGAAGAGCATGGAGACCATGGACTTGAGGGCGCCGGCGTAGTCTTTCTCGAAGAGTTCGGCCCGCTCACGGACCTCTTCGGGCGCCACAACCATGTCGAGGAGCTGGAAGGTATCGACGCCGACCACTCCGAGGACCCGGTCCCCGAGGAGCAGGGCCGCTTCGATGATCACCGGACCGCCGAGGGAGTTGCCGAAGAGGATGACCGTGTCCGGCCTTTCGGCGTCGATCACGGCCTTGACGTCCGCGCCGAACTCAGGCAGGCCCCATTGGGTCCTGTCGGAGCCCGACTCGCCGTGGCCCGGGAGATCGAGCGCGATCGTCTTGTGCTTGGCCGCGAACTCCTTCAGTTGGCCGTCCCAGAAGCCCCGGTTGGCCAAGCCGCCGTGGACGAAGACCAGGGCCGGCTCGCCGGTCCCGGCGACCGAGTAGACGAGCTCGACACCATCGGCCGCGCGGCACGTCCTTCTCTCGATCTTGACGCTCATGGGATCACCTCCGCAGGCGGCCGCCGATCCAGCGAGGACGAGAGCCGCCATTACCGCGATCGCGCATTTGATCCTATCGGACATGCTGTTCGCTCTTTCACCCGACGAAGATCGGGGCCCGGTACCTGGTCTTCGCATCTCTCGGGGAAAATTGGCGTTTGCGAAGACCTGGTCCTTTCTTTTTTCCCTCGAAATGGGAATAATATAGCATTAAGAGACCAGAGAGGGTAGAGCCATGAGCCGAACGAATATCCGCCGCCGGGAGTTCCTGAAGACGATGGCCGCGGCAGCGGCGGCCGTGCCCCTCGGGACCTCCGCCCTTAAGGGCGGGGCGCTCTCCGGCGAGGGTGTTCCCGTCGCCGCCCCGGCCTACGACGCCAAGGGCCTGCCGACCGCTGTTCTCGGCAAGACGGGCGTCTCCGTCCCCCGCATCGGCATAGGCCTCGGAAGCCGCTTCTGTGCCGTCGAGAACGAGGATTCCGCCCAAGCCATCCTTAATGCCGCGCTCGACCACGGCTTCTATTATTGGGACACCGCCTACAACTACACTAACAAGTCCATCGTCAGCGAGGAGCGATTGGGCCGGGTCCTCGAGACCCGCCGCAAGGAGGTCTTTCTGGCCACGAAATTCGAAGAGAGGACCTACGACGGCGTCATGCGCCAGCTCGAGGGGAGCCTGAAGCGCCTCAGGACCGACCGCCTCGACCTCTACCAGGTCCACCTCATCGAGTCGATGGCCGACCTGGATACACTCGGTCTTCCCTACGGGGCCCTCGACGCCCTGCGCAAGATCAAGGACCAGAAGATCGCCCGGTTCATCGGTTTCTCCGGTCACGTCGACGCCGCGGCCATGGCCGAAGCAGCCCGCCGCCACGACTTCGATACCATGCTCATCGCCCTCAACCACTATTCTGAGCGGAGTGGGGATTTCGAGAACGGGGCCATCCCCGCCGCCGCCGCCCGGAAGATGGGCGTCATGATCATTAAGGCCGTCCGGCCCCGCGAGACGGTCGCGGGCCTCGACCCGGCCGATCTCATCCGTTATGCCCTGACCCTGCCGCTCGTCCACTCCGCCGTCGTCGGGTCGGACAGCGTCGAGGTCGTGCGCAAGAACGCCGCCCTGCTCCGGGATTTCAAGCCCCTCACCCGGGACGAGATGACCAGGCTCGCGGTCAAGCTCGAGCCTTTCTACGCCGGCGCCGCCCTGCCCTGGATGCGTCCGGGCTACCGGGACGGGGAGGGGTGTTGAGGAAATCCTTTCTCGCCGGCCCGCTGATTCTGGCGGCCGCCTTGTTCTCCTTCGGGTGCCGTCCGGCCGCGCCCGGCCTGCCGCTTCTCATGACTTCGGATTTCGAATCGGGCCAGGCCGACGGCTGGGCGCCGAACGACCCGGCGCATTGGCGCATCGTCGAGGACGGGGGCTCCATGATCTACGAGCTCATCGCGCCGGGCGAGCCTGGGCCGGTCCGGGCGCCGGCCTCCGTCTCCGTCTGGACCGGGCACGACGCCTCGTCCTTCGAATTCACCGGCCGGCTGCGCTGCGACGCCGATACCGCTTCTCCGGTCAGGGACATGTGTATCATCTTCCATTACCGCGACCCGGCTCATTTCTATTACGTCCATTTCGCGGGTTCGAGCGACGCCGTCCACAACATCATCGGGATCGTCGACGGGGCCGACCGGGTCAAGATCAACGCCGAACCCGCGGGCGCGTCGATTTTCCGCCTGACGGACCGCGCCTGGCACGCCTTCAAAGTGACCTGCGACGCCCGGACCGGCGATATCCGGGCTTACCTCGACGACATGACCTCTCCCGTCCTGACCGCGCGCGATAAACGGATCGGGCACGGCCTCGTCGGCGTCGGCTCGTTCGACGACACCGGGGCCTTCGACGAATTGAAGCTACAAGGTAAGTTGAAATAGGCCGGTCCGGCCCTCTATTTAAGCAGGGCGGGCACAGAAACGTCTTCATCGAGATCCGGCCAATCGATTCCGATCCCATTTCCGATCAACCGCCAGTTCTCCCTTTCCGCCAGGGTGGCCTTCTGGAGCCGGGGGAACCAATGCAAGGGCACGCCGACGATCCGCCCATCTTCCAGCTGGACATGCATCATGTCACGGTCGAACCGAACTCCCCGAGCCGTGATATGTTCTTCTTTAGCCGTCGAAGTACGCATCCCATTTTTCCTTGAATGGCCCGACGTTCTCGTTCACCAGATCCCGGAGGAAGGATAGTTCACTTCTCTTATAACCGATTGAATGGGCGGACGTGCCCGAACCGGATCGCGCCGAATCTTTCGCATACCCACGTCCGGATTCCACGTGTACGTGGGCAGGCTCGTCTCCTTCATTGTTGAAAAAGAAGAACCTGTAGCCTTGTTCTCTCAATATTGTCGGCATGACTTGGCCGGTCAACCCATTCCTGATAATATGGACGCCGGAATAGGCCGGATCCTCTCATTCCGGCCGAGGAGGAAGGCATGGCCTTGCGGAACGCCCTCAAGTCTCTCTTCTCACCCCCGTCCGGCACCCCCGCCGCATCGGGCGCGGACGATGCCTGCGTCCTGCTCCAGAGCGACGCGGAGCTCGACGCGGCCATCGCCTCCCGGGAGAAGTTCATGGTCCTGTTCTATGCCTCCTGGTGCCCGTTCTCGCAGGCTTTCCTCTCGACTTACCGCAAGCACGCCGGCACCGGCGATCCCTGCTATGCCCGGATCATCGTCGACGACGACCACCCTGACCGAGAAATACTCCATTCAGGTTTTCCCGACGGTCCTCTTCTTCGAGAAAGGGGAACTCGTCCGGCGCCTGGACGGGATCTATCACCGCGGCCTGACCCAGGGCCAGCTCGAGGACTTCGCCCGCCGCTGCGGGGTGAAGTAGGACCCGTGTCCAAGTCCCCGTTCCTGGCCGTTCCGGTCCTTCTCGCGGCACTCGCCGCCGGCGGCTGCCGCGCCCCCGAAGCCGTGACGTTCGGCGTCCTCTCCGATTGCCAGTTCGCGCCCGTCCCGGCATCGGGGACCCGGTTCTACGACCGCTCCTGGCTCAAGCTTCGGGACGCCCTGGACGGATTCAACGTCAGGGACCTCCGTTTCGTCGTCCACCTGGGGGACCTCATCGACCGGGACGCGGCGAGCTACGACCTCATCCTGCCGGTCTTCCGGCACTCGCGGGCGCCGGTCCGGTTCGTCCTCGGCAACCACGACTACGACATCGCCGAGGCCGACCGCCCCGGACTCCTCGAACGCCTCGGCATCGGTCCGGGCTATTACGCCTTCACCGAAGAGAATTGGCGCTTCGTCGTCCTGAACGGCGACGAGCTGGGCTTCAATTCCCCCAAGGACGCGGGTCTCGGGCAGGAGTCCGCCGCGATGTACGCCGGGCTCCTGGCGGCGAAGAGGCCGAACGCGACGAAGTGGAACGGCGGGATCGGGCGGGCCCAGATGGCCTTTCTCGAGGACGAGCTGGCGACGGCCGACCGGAAAGGCCTTTCCGCCGTCATTCTCTGTCACTTCCCGGTCCACCCTCCGGCCGCCCATAACCTGTGGAACGACGGGGAGGTCGTCGCCCGGCTCGAGAGCCATCTCTCCGTCAAGGCCTACTTCGCGGGGCACAACCACGACGGCGGACTCGCCGTGAGGAACGGCATCGTCTACCTCACGTTCGCCGGCATGGTCGAGACGGCGGACACATCCGCGGCGGGGGTCGTGACCCTCACGAAGGACCGCCTCCTGGTCGACGGAAGCGGGCGCGAGCCCGACCGGACCGTCGCCCTGCGCTGAGTCCGACTCCGTTTGACAGGCAACGGTTATTCTGCAAAAGTAGTTTATAGATTCCTAAGTGTCCCGCGCCCGCGCGCCCATGAAAGGCCCGATCATGAAAATATCCAAGCTTGGGACAGCGATCCTCGTCGTTTCCGTCGGCCTCTTCCTCTCCGGCTGTCAGGCCAAGGACGACGACGTCGACGTCGAGGACAATTTCCAGTCGCTCAAGACGCTCACGGCGATCGAAGGGAACGACTACGATAACTTCGGCATGGCAGTCGCCCTCGACGGCGATCTCGCCCTCGTCGGCTCGCCCGGCGACGACACGGAAGGCACGAACGCCGGAGCGGCCTATCTCTTCGCCAGGACCGAGGGCGGGACCGACGGCTGGGGCGAAGTGATCAAGCTCGTCGCGGCCGACGCGGCCGCCGGCGACCTCTTCGGGATCGCCGTGGACATCGACGGTGACTACGCCGTCGTCACGGCCCCCAGCGAGGACGGAGCCGGGACCGACCGGGGCTCGGTGTACATCTTCCACAAGAACCAGGGCGGCGCCAATGCCTGGGGCCAGGTCGCCCGGCTCAGGGCGAGCGACGCGGCGAACGCGGACGATTTCGGCGCTTCGGTCGCCATCGACGGGACCACCGTCATCGTCGGCGCCGAGGGCGTCGCCGGCGACACCACCAAGGAAGGCGCGGCCTACGTCTTCCTCAAGGACCAGGGCGGGCTGGACTACTGGGGCCAGGCGGTCAAGCTCGTCTCGGACGATCCCGGCGACACCGACCAATACGGCTACTGCGTCGCCCTCTCGGGCGATATCGCCGTCATCGGCGCCCCCGGAGAGAACGGGTCCGGGGAGAATCGCGGCGCGGTCCGCGTCTATGCGCGGGATCTCGGCGGCACGAACGCCTGGGGGATGGTCAAGCGGATCAACGCCTCCGACGAGGCCGACGACTCCTGGTTCGGCACGTCGGTCGCGATCCGGCGGGGCCCGCCTCGTCGTCGGGGCGCCCTGGGCCGACGGCGGCGGGACCAACCGCGGCGCGGCCTATCTTTTCGGTAAGGATGTGGACGGCGCGGACGCCTGGGGTCAGATCAAGTTCCTGACCGCGTCGGATTCCCAAGACGAGGACCTCTTCGCGTTCGACGTGGCCCTCTACGGGGATTACGTCCTTGTCAGCGCTCCCTATGCCGGGGGCGGAGGGACGGAGCGGGGGCAGGTCTACGCCTTCGCCAAGGACGAGGGCGGCGCGGACAGCTGGGGCGAAGCCCAGCGCCTGAGGGGGAGCGCCGGCCGGAACGAGGACCACTTCGGGGTCTCGATCGCCATCTCCGGTTCATACATCGTCGCCGGGGCCACGGGGCACGACGGGGAGGGCACCGAGCGCGGCGCGGCCTACGTCTTCAAGGAGATCTGAGAACGATCCGCTACGACCTGGCCCTGACCTACGACTGGGAATACGACGGGGATTTCGTCCGTCTCGTCGCGGAGGCGGCGCGGAACCGCGGCCTCGCGGCGCTCGCCGTACCTCCGGCCGAGGCCGGCCGCGTGCTCGAGGCCTTCCGCTCCGGCGGCCTCGATTTCCGCGTCCTCCTCGACCGGGCCTCGG
This sequence comes from uncultured bacterium, assembly GCA_963743755.1. Classification (GTDB taxonomy): domain Bacteria; phylum Acidobacteriota; class Aminicenantia; order Aminicenantales; family Saccharicenantaceae; genus RBG-16-66-30. The sequence goes on along the minus strand of CAVUQU010000003.1, from coordinate 424,806 downwards.
GCTCGTCGCCCGATTTCATCGCCCTGCAGGCGCTGGCGTCCGAAAGGGGCCGGGACGTCATCGAGAGCCTGGACAAGTTCCGCTGGGCTTCGGACAAGGCCACCATGCATCTCGAATTCCACAGCGCCGGCATCCCCACGCCGCATACCGTGATCCTGCCCTCCTACGCCGAGGCGCCCGGATTCCGCCCGGCGCCCGGGGACCTCGCGCCGCTCGGCGTCCCCTTCGTCGTCAAGCCGGCCAACACGACCGGGGGGAGCATCGGGGTGGTCGCCGACGCGTCGGGAACCGACGACGTCCTCGCGGCCCGGAGGGCCTACCCGGCCGACAAGTTTCTCCTCCAGGAAAAGGTCGTCCCGGAAGTATCGCCGGACGGGCGGCGGTCCTGGTTCCGGGGGTTCTACGTCCTCGGCGAGGTCCACCTCGCGTGGTGGGACGACCGCACCCACATCTACGCCGAGCTCGACCCCGACGAAGCCGCGGCGCGCGGCCTCAGTCCGATCTACGGCATCGTCCGGTCGATCGCCCGGGTCTCCCGGCTGAGGTTCTTCTCGACGGAGATCGCGCGGGATGTCCGGGGACGGCTGGTCGTCGTCGACTACGTCAACGAGATCTGCGACATGAGGCTCCGGTCGGCCCACCCGGACGGGGTGCCGGACGCCATCGTGACGAGGATCGCCGAACGCATCGCGGCCCACGCCGGCCGGGTGCCGCCGCTCCCGGAGAACGCTTAGGAGGCCGTCATGAAGATCAGGGGTCTGCTCATCGGGATCATTCTGGCGATGGTCGCCGTCTATTTCATCTTCTTCACCAAGGTTGCCGACGACAAAGGCGGCCTCGAGATCATGGTCGACAAGTACGCGGAGTCGAAGGTCAAGCTGACCGGGGCCAACCTCGAAGCGCTCTCGCGCGCGGTCCTCACCTTCGCCGCGGAAGGGGAGGGGCTGCCGGATTCGCTCCAGGCGCTCCGGCGGTTCCACCCGACGGCCGGCTCCCTGCCGGACGCCTGGGGCCATGCCATCCGCTACGAGAGGCTCTCGGACGATTCGTTCCGTCTGACCTCGGCGGGGCCGGACGGCGCGTTCGGCACCGCGGACGATATCTCCAAGGATTTTTAAAGGATCTTCTCCCGATTCCGGGAAGTCCCTCTCTCCGGGTCCCCCCTCCACCACGGGGATCTGCGAGGATAATCCCCTCACCGCCTCGAGAGGGCGTCCCGGATATGGGAGAAGAACCTTGTTAGAGCGCTTCAGGCGTCGTGACGCCGGAAGACGAAGGCCTTGATCCGCTCCCAGAGCGATCTCTTCGGGGGGGCCTCCTCGATCTCGAGACGGTCGATCGACTTGCGGAAAGGCGCTTTCGGAGGGAAATAGGGGGCGTGGCGGAGGAGGGCCAGGTCGTATTCCCGCCGCTTCTCGGGAACGCGGAGCGTCTGGAAGGCTTCCTGGACGCGTTCGAGGACCAAGGCCCGCTCGTCCTCGCCGACGAGGCCGTAGAGAGCGAGCGAGCCGTCCCGGTAGGTCCCGAGGGCCGTCTGATAGGCCTCCCAGACCTCGTCCTGCGAGGCCGTCCTTTCCACCGAGAGGAGCTCGTAGTAGTTCCAGTCCTCGATCTTTTTCAGCATCAGGTGTCCGGGAGACGGATCTCCGGGGGGGTCCGCAAGGTGAATTCGATCGAATAGGCCAGCTCCTCGGACATCTGCCGGATGGCCCTGGCCGCGGCCGAATCGCGGTGGTCCGTGTAGTAGGGGCGGAGCCCGCGGAGCGAAGTGAGGACGTTCTCGTCGTAGGGCACCCCGCCGAGATACTTCATGTCGACGAGCAGATACTTGCGGACGACGTCGGCCACGGAGCGGCCGAGCAGGACGTCGTGCTCGTCCCGGGTCTTGTTCATCACCAGGCAGGGCCGGAAGCCGCGCAGGGCCCGGTAGAGGATCGTGCCGTAAGCCCGGTCGGTCTCCATGAGCGACTTGAAGAAGCCGTAGAGGGACTGGGAGTTCTTCTCGATCTGGTCGAGCATCCGCTGGTGCAGGTCCTGGATCTTGTAGTGGTCCATGTAGAGCTTGAGGACGCGCATGATGCAGGATTTCAGGAAGAGGTAGGTGTTCTCGATGGCCGTGGGATCGGGCGTGGTCACGACGATGCCGGGGTTGGCGCTGAGGAAGAAGTCGAGGGTGTTGAACGAGCTCCCCGTGCCCAGGTCGAGGATGATGTTCGGGGCCGGCAGCTGGCGGAGCTGGCGCAGCAGGCGGAGCTTCTTGTAGTGGTTGAGGTTGGCGACGAACAGGATGTTCTCCGTGCCCTTGACGATGCGCAGGTTGCGGAAAGGCGTCTCGACGGCCACTTCCCCGAGAGAGGGGACGGCGTTGGTCAGGAAGTCGCCGAGGTCGGGGTGGGAGGCCTTGATGCCCAAGAGGGTGTGGAGGTTGGGAGCGCCGAGGTCGACGTCGACGAGCACGACCTCGCGGTCGAGCGAGGCGAGGTGGAGGCCGAGGCTGGCGGCGACGAAGCTCTTGCCCGTTCCGCCCTTGCCGCCGCCGATGGCCCAGATCCGGTTATCCACGATGAATTTTTCCTTGGCGCCGAGCGATAAATCTACCACAGACGGGTGACGGATTCAAACGACGGGCTCCCCGGGAAGGGACCCTGTTCCCGATTCGTGTACGGTCGGGCCTCAGGCCGCTCCGGCCTCCGGCTTTTCCAGCTTCTTCTTGTTCCAGGCCTTGCGGATGAGCAGGCACATGAGCAGAACGAGAGCGGCGATCAGCACCCGGGCGCCCCAGAGGTAGGGCTTGTTGGCCGGCTCCTCGCCCTTCATCAGGAACTTCCCGACGGCGTCCTGGACGGTCCACATGACGAGGAGGACGAGCAGGTAGACCGGCGTGACGTAAGTCATGATGAACTTGAAGATCTTCGGCACCTTGAGGTCGGCGCCCTTGTGCATCTCGGCCCAGCCCTTCTTGAGCCCGAAGACCCAGGCGAAGAGGACGATCTCGATGGCCGCGAAGACGACCAGGCCGAACGTGCCGGCCCAGAAGTCGAGCTCGTCGAGGAAGCCGAACCGGAAGAAGGAGATGACCATCGCGCTGCAGGCGACGAGCACGCGCGAAGACGGCCTTGACCGCCTTCTGCCTCTTCCACTTGAACTCGTCCTCGAGGAAGGCGATGGCCGGCTGGGTCATGGCCACCGACGAGGTGATGCCGGCGATGAAGAGCAGGAAGAAGAACATGCCGCCGAAGATCTGGCCCAGCGGGATCTTCTGGAAGATGACCGGCAGGGCCTGGAAGCCGAGGTTGAAGGCGCCCTCCCTGGGCGATGGCCTGGGTCTCGGCCACGCCGAAGAAGATGACGGCGGCCGGGATGGCGATCGTGCCGCCCAGGATGACCTCGGCGAACTCGTTGGTGGAAGCGGTCGACAGGCCGTTCAGGGTGACGTCCTGCTTCTCCCGGACGTAGGAGGCGTAGGTGTTGATGATGCCCTGGCCGAGGCTCAGGGTGAAGAAGATCTGGCCGGCGGCGGCCAGCCAGACCGTGGCCGACCCCAAGCGGCTGAAGTCGGGGTTCCAGATGAAGCCCAATCCGGTCGAGATATTGAGCTCCGGCGCGGACGGATCGGGCGTGCCCAGGGTCAGCACGCGGACGACCAGGACGATGCCGAAGACGAAGAGCAGGGGCATGCCGTATCTTGGCCAGGACCTCGATGCCCTTGGAGATGCCCTTGTAGAGGAAGAAGAAGTTGAGGGCGATGGTGATGGCCCAGAAGATGAGGATGGGGACCATGGAGCTGAAGAACTCGTTCGATTCGAGGCCCTGGAAGCCGTGCAGGAAATGGCCCATGGCCTCCCGGTTGGCGTTGCCGAAGTACTTGCCGGTCAGAGAGAACCAGGAGAAGCCCAGGCACCACGACTCGATGAAGTTGTAGTAGATGACGATGACGAAGGGGATGACGATGCCGAGCGCCCCGAGGTACTTCGACGGCGCCTTCTTCCACAACAGGTTGAGCATGCCCGGCGTCGTGCCGTGGCCGTGGGTCGCCGCCCATGCGGCCGATCGTCCACTCGACCCACATCATCGGGATGCCGAGGAGGAGGAAGGCGACGAAGTAGGGGATCATGAAGGCGCCGCCGCCGTTGGACGACGCCTGGACCGGGAAGCGGAGGAAGTTGCCCAGGCCGATGGCGTTGCCGGCCACGGCCAGGATCAGGCCGATGCGCGAGCCCCACTGCTCGCGGCCGCCGGCCTCGACGACGACCTCGGGCTTCTTGGCGAAGAGGACGCGCGAGAAACAGTAGATGGTCAGGGTCAGGATGAATCCCCAGCCGAAGATCAGGAAGAACCAGCCGCTAGCCGTCAGCCCTTGAGTCATGGGACCTCCTCGGAATAGGCGAAAAAACTAGATACCACAGGACGCCGCCCCTGTCAAAAGAAAAACGCCGGCCTTGCGTTTTCCCCTGTTTTCTGCTATTTTAAGGTGCCCAACCTGAGAACACCGCATCGAGGAGTCGACGACCCGTGGACCAATTCGATCAGATCGGCAAGATAGACAGCAAGTACCGCTTCATCATCCTGGCCTCGAAACGGGCCAAGCAGCTTCTCAAGGGCGCCAAGCCCAAGCTCCAGACCCGGTCGAAGAACCCCATCCGCATCGCCCAGGCCGAGGTCCGGGAAGGGCTCATCGAGTACGAGATCATCCCGGCCCGCATGGACGACATCCCCGAGCGCGACGACCGCATCTTCGCCGGCGCCGGCATCCCCGCCATCGTCGACGAGGCCGGGGACTCCGAAAGCCCCCTCGGCAAGGACCTCGTCGAGGACGAATCCGAAGCCGCGATCGAAACCGAGAGCGAAGAGGAAGAGGGGGGCAACGAGGACGGCGAAGAGGACGAGGTCAAGGACGACAAGGACGAGTGAGACCGGGCGTCCGGACGCTCAGTCCGGCCCGCCCTCTTTTTTCTGGTCGGCCAATAATTCGATGTAGCTCCGGGTGATGAATTCCGTCCGCCGGACCTTCAGGGCCCGGGCGAACTTGACGATCTCGTGCCGCTCCCCCTCGAGCTCGAGGAAATTCCCGGCCTCCGTCTCGTCGATGCAGAGGGTCAGGCGGCTCTTCCGCAGTACGGTCCGGTGCTTTCCATAGGAGAATACCTCCTTGAGCCCCAACGCCTTGAGGATGCGGCGCATCTCCCGGGGATCGCGGACCTGGGTCTCGAATTCCTCCCGGACCTTGAACGACCGGGACTTCTGCGGCTCGCCCTTGAACGTCAGGGTCGCCCGCTTTCCCGCCGTTCGCAGGCGCAGGGCCCGGCGGGAGGCGCGCAGGGCGCCCGAGTCGAAGTCGTAGAGGACGTTCTTCTCGAAGTGCCTGTCCCGGCTGACGGCGACGCCGAGGCCGAGGAGCTTCTCCCGCATGGCCTTGGGGTCGCCGATCTTTATCTTGATCTCGATCTCGGTCATGGCCGGACTTCTCCCCTCAGCGGCTCCGGGTCAATCCGTAGACCGCCAGGCGGATGAGCGTCTCCCGGGGCGGCGAATCGGGGAAGACGTCGATCCGTTCGAGCGCCCTTTCGGTGAACTCGCGGGCCCGTTCGCGGGCGTGATCGAAAGCCCCGGCGGCCGCGAGCAGGGCCAGCAACTCCCGGCGTTCGGCCGCGGAGATGTCCTTCCGGCCGACCAGCGCTTTGAAGCGGGCCCGCCCGGAGCGGTCGGCCCTCTTCAGCGCGTGGATAAGAGGCAGGGTGATCCGCCCCTCACCGAGGTCGGACAGAACGGGCTTGCCGAGCACCCGTGCGTCGCCGGTGAAGTCGAGGAGATCGTCGACGATCTGGAACGTCTTGCCCAGGTCCAGGGCGTAGGCCGCGACGGCCTCCTCCTCCTCGGGCGAGGCCAGTCCGAGGATGGCCCCGATGCGGCAGCAGGCGCCGAACAAGACGGCCGTCTTGTTCTCGACGATCCCCAGGTACTGATCCTCGGTGATCTGCAGATCGCCGCCCAGGGCGTACTCGTCGAGCTCGCCCTCGATCATCCGGGCCGACACGTCGGTCAGCAGACGGGTGATCCGCTCGTGGCGGGACTGCAGGGACAGGCCGATGGACTTGATGTAGAGGTAGTCGCCGAGGAGGACCGTGATGTTCGGGCCCCACTTGGCGTGGACGGATTTCCGGCCCCGCCGCAGGCCGGCGTTGTCGACGATGTCGTCGTGGATGAGACTGGCCGTGTGGAGGATCTCGACGAGCGAGGCCAGGAAGACCGACTCCTCGCTCCCCGGGCTGAACAGCCGCGAGGTCAGCAGGACGAGGGCCGGCCGCAGCCTCTTGCCCTTCTTGCGCAGGACGTAGCGGCTGATCTCGGCGGTCAGCGGGTTGGAGGATCGGGACCACGACGCGAGCCGGTCCTCGACCCGGTCGAGGTCGGGGCCGATCTCCCGGTAGAGGGACGACATGTCGTTCCACTGGGTGACGGAGGACCAGCGGTCGAGGAGAGGCGTCGGCGAGGTCATCGGAAGTTCATGAAGGTCATGTGGATGCCGAGGTCTTTCGCCTTGAGGAAGGCGATGACCTCCTGGAGGACGTCGATCTTGGCCGAGGAGACCCGGACCTCGTCGCCCTGGATGGCCACCTGGGCCTTGAACTTCTCCGCCTTGACCAGCTTGACGATCTCGCGGGCCTTCTCGACGGGGATGCCGGCCTGGAACACGACGTCCTGCTTGACGGTCCGGTTGGCCCCGTCCTCGATCCGTCCGTATTCGAGGGCCCGCAGGGGGACCTTGCGCTTGACCAGCTTCTCCTCGAGGGTCGTCCGCAGGGCCTTGATCTTGAAATCGTCCTCGGCGACGAGGGTCATCTTGTCCTTGTCGAGGACGATGTCGGCCCGGCTGTTCTTGAAATCGAACCGGTTGCGGATCTCTTTCAGGGTGACGTTGACGGCGTTGGAGACTTCCTGGTGGTCGACGCGGGAGACGATGTCGAAGGAATGATCCAGGCCCATGGTCCCGCTATCTTAGCATCGCCCCCCGGTTTTTTCAAACGGGAAGAGGCGGGCGAAGTTCCGGGTGGTCGCACCGGCCAATTCCTCCGGGGCGAGCCCCCTGATCCCGGCCAGGACCCGGGCGGTCTCGACGACGAAGGCGGGCTCGTTGCGCCGGCCGGCGCCCCGGTAGGGGACGGGGGCGAGGTAGGGGGAATCGGTCTCGACGAGCAGGCTGTCGAGGGGGAGGGCCGCGGCGACGTCCCGGAGGGCGCCGGCCTTGGGAAAGGTCAGGATGCCGGAGAACGAGACGAGGAAGCCGCGCGCGATCATGGCCTCGGCCGTCGTTCGGTCCTCGGTGAAGCAGTGGAGGATGCCACCCCGGTCGAACCGCTCCGCGTCGACGGCGGCGACGACGTCGGCCCCGGCCAGGCGGCTGTGGACGATGACCGGCAGTCCGAGCTCCTCCGCGAGGGCCAGCTGTCGGCGGAACGCGTCGCGTTGGGCTTCCGGGGACGAGAAATCGTAGTGGTAGTCGAGGCCGATCTCGCCGACCGCCCGGAGAGCGCCGCGGCCGGCCAGCTCCCGGAGCCCGCGGAGATGGGCTTCCGTGAGATCTTTGGCCTGATGGGCGTGGACGCCGGCCGCGGCCAGGACCGTCGGGAACTCGGCCATGAGGCCGGCGATGGCTGCGAAGCTCGCGGCGCGGGTCAGATCGGCCGGGCAGAGGATGGCCCCGACCCCGGCAGCGAAGGCCCGGCGGACGGCGTCTCCCCGGTCGGCGTCGAATTCGGGAGCATCGAGGTGGGCGTGGGAGTCGACGAGGCTGAAGGAGGGGGGACGGGTCCCGCTTCGGTCCAGGTTCCCGTTACCGGACGGCTCGCTCAACGTTCTTCCCCACACGGTAAAAAGAAAGGGGGGACACGTACCAGAGGTCCGTGTCCCCCCCTTGAAGAGCTTACTGGGCGACTCTCGTTTTCAGCGCGCGGAGCGGGATGGCGCCGTGGCTGACGAGCTTTTGCAGGAAGTCCTTGACGTTGAAGGCCTCGCCCTTGAGCTTGCGCTGGTCCTTCTCCATGTCCAGGATCTCCTGGTAGCCGATGTAGGGCAGGGCGCCCTCGCAGGGGCTGAGGACGATCTGGTTCCAGCGGCGCTCGGCCTCGGCCTTGGTCATGAAGCCGCGGACGGTCATGTACTCGACGACCTTCTCCTTGGTCCATGTGCCCTCGTGGACGTTGATATCCATCTGGAAGTCGATGACCGTCTTGAGCTGGAGCTTGAGCTGGTTGAGGCGCATGCGCAGGTCGTAGTTGCCGTAGCCGCTCTCCATGAACAGATCTTCGAGGAAGATGGGCCAGCCCTTGAGGAGGCCCTGGTTGGCGGCCATCCGCTTGATGACGGACGGGTCCTTGCGAGTGAAAGCGGCGGCCGCGAAGGTGCCGGGGTAGACCTTCTCGATGCCCATGAAGTCCATGTAGTAATTGTTATGTTCCTCGAGGAACGAGGTGGCGTCTTCAGCGGACCAGGCGGCGGGGATGGGGTTGACGAAGAGGGTGTAGGGTCCGGCTCGCTTCGAAGGCGCCGGGGGCCATCAGGCGCGTCCAGGTGCCGGCGGCGCAGTAGGGCGGCATAGGTTCGATGGCCAGGTTCTCCTCGGGCAGGTTCATCAGGCTCTGCTGCTGGATGAAGCCCTTGATGCCGGCCGCGGCCTGGTTGATGCGGCCGATGAACTCGTCGCGGCCGACGTGGTCGCCCTTGATCTTGTCGAGCACGCCCTGGATGACGATGTTGCGGGTCTGTTCCTCGCCCTTGGTCCGTCCGAGCTGCTCGATGTCGACGTGGGGGAACATGATCTTATAGAAGGGGATGCAGACCAGGAACATCTCGCGGCGGATGTTGTTGAAATCGGCCAGAGAGCGTTGGACGACCTCTTCGAGGATGGGCAGGTTGCCCTGGGTCTTCATTCTCAGGGTCCGCAGGTGGGCGTCGGGCATGCGGAAGTTGCCGGACGACTTGGCCAGGAGATCGCCCTTCAGGTACCGCTGGTAGTCCTCGAGGGCGGCGACGGCCTTGGTGACTTCGGCCTGGAGTCCGGCGGCGCCGCCGGAGAGCTTGGGGATCTCGACCCGGTAGAAATCGATGATGGCGGGCATCTGGTCGATGGCCGCCTGGGTGTATTCCTGGGGCGGGGTCTTCAGGTTGTCCTTGGCCCTCTTGACCAGCCCGGGGATGAGCTTGGCCCGGGCCGTCGCGGAGGCGACCCCGGAAGCGCCGTTCTTGACGAGCAAGCTGCGGAGCGACTGGACGAAGAGCTCGTTGTACATCAGGGGATTGTCCTCCCAGGGGAGGACGTACTGGAGCTTGAGGAATTCGAGGTCGAGGAAATCGAGGTACATCTCGTGCTCGAGCTGGTTGTCCGCGGAGAGCTTCGTCTTGTCGATCTTGGAGACCAGCTCCTGGTTGAAGCCGTCGAGGGTCTCGTTGAACTTGTCGAGGGCGCCTTCGCTCGGGTCCTCGAGCTTGTCGTTGTACTTCGTGAAGCCCTGGACGGTCCCGGCCGTCGGGTAGAACTTGAAGTAGGCGTCCCAGAACGTGTCCTGGAATTTCTTGAACTTGGCGTCCTCGGGTCCCTGGGCCAGGAGTGCGCCCGTCCCGCAGGCGAACACGGTCAGTACGGCGAGTACGATGGCTGTCTTTTTCATGCGGTCCTCCTCAATGACATCTCGGAAATCCTAGCACAGATCTCCGTTCCCTGACAAACCCTTTCTGCCACCCTCGATGTATGTGAAGCGGGGATACGTGTTCACCACCGCAAGAGGGCCGACGCCCACGTGTATCCGGAGCCGAACGCGGTCAGCGCGACGAGGTCGCCCCGCTTGATCCGGCCGCTCTTGACGGCTTCGTCGAGAGCGATGGGGATCGAGGCGGCCGTGGTGTTGCCGAAGCGGTCGATGTTCCGGACGACCTTCTCGACCGGGATCTTGAGGCCCTTGGCGACCATGAGCGAGATGCGGTCGTTGGCCTGGTGGGGGATGAGGACGTCGACGTCGTCGATGGTCAGGCCGTTTTTCTCGAGGGCGGCCCGGATCGATTCGGGCATGCGCTGGCAGGCGTTGACGAAGACGTTCCGGCCCTCCATCTTCGGGAAGAACCGGCCCTCGGTGAAGAACTCCGGCACGAAGGTCGGGCAGTCCCGGGAGCTCGGCTTTTCCATCCAGAGATGGGAGACGAAGTTGCCGTCGGCGAACAGGTGCGTCGACAGGACGCCGCGGCCGTCGCCGTCCGCGCCCGGCTCCAGGATCATGGCCCCGGCCCCGTCGCCGAAGAGGACCGACATGTCCCGCCCCTTGTCCGTGAAGTCGAGGTTGGTCGACTGGACCTCGGCGGCCACGAGGAGGATGCGCTTGTAGGTGCCCGTCCGGATGTATTGGTCGGCCACGGACAGGGCGTAGATGAAGCCGCTGCACTGGTTGCGGACGTCGAGCGCCCCGGTCGTGCCGAGGCCCAGCTTGGCCTGGATGATGACGCCGATGCCGGGGAAGTAGTGGTCGGGGGAGAGCGTCGCGGCGATGACGAAATCGATCGTGGCCGGATCGACGCCCGCGTCGGCGATGGCCCGCCGGGCGGCCTCGACGGCCAGGTCGGAGGTGCCCACCCCGGCGTCGACGTGGTGCCGCTCACGGATGCCGCTGCGCTCGCGGATCCACTCGTCGGACGTGTCCATGAGCTTTTCGAGGTCCTGGTTGGTGACGATGCGAGGAGGGACGAAGTGGCCCGTTCCGGTGACGACGGTTCTCACGGTCATGCTCGTATTCATTATAGAGGATGCCTCCCGAAAAATAAAGTTGGGGATACGGCGGCCCGCGTCAAAGCAGGCCTTTCCAGAGATACCAGGCGATCGTCTCGCCCAGGCCTTGCTCCAGGGTGAAGAGGGTCTCGAAGCCCAGATCCCGCCGGGCCCTGGCGACGTCGGCCACCCAGGCGTCGGGCTTCATCTGCTTGACCTTGCTGACGTTGTAAAGAGCGCTCCCGGAGCCGAACAGCCGGCCGAGGCCCTCCGAGGCCGCCGAGGCCACGTAGGCCGTCCAGAGGGGCAGGCGGAGGCTGACCGGCTTCTTGCCCAGGATGCCGGCCGCCACCCGGCCGATGTCCTCCCAGCCGCAGGGCACGGGATCGGCGACGTTGAAGATCTCCCCGCTCTGACGTCCCGGTTGCCCCGCCAGAAGGGCGGCCCGGACGGCGTCGCGGACGTAGACCAGGCTCAGGGTCTTGCCGCTTCCCAGGATGGGGCGGATGCCGCGCTTGATCCAACGGAAATATTCGAGGAAATCCTCGTCGCGGGGACCGTAGATCGCGGCCGCCCTGAGCAGGACGACCGAAAAGCGATCCTTGCAACGGAGGACCTCGGCTTCGGCCTGGAGCTTGCTCTCCCCGTAGTCGGAGATCGGCCGCGGCGGATCGGTCTCGGTCACGCCCTTCCGCCCGACGCAGGGGCCCGCGGCGGCGAGGCTGCTCAGGTGGACGAAGCGCGGCCGTCCCGGCTGGGCCTCGAGGGCCCGGAGCAGATTTGCCGTCCCGTCCCGGTTTACAGTATAATACTCGTCCGGTTTGAACGTTTTAGTCAGTCCGGCCAGATGGTAGACGCAGGAAAGGCCGGAGGGCAAGGCGGGCACGTTCCGGAGATCCCCCGCGATCGGCCGGACGCCTTCGACCCCTTCGAGCCAGCGGAGCCGCGCGGGATCGCGGACCAGGGCGTAGACCTCGGCCCCGGGCGCTTCGAGGAGCCGCTCGATGAGGTGGCTCCCGAGGAAGCCCGTTCCTCCGGTGACGAGGACTTTCATGCCCGGGATTGTAAGGGATTCGGCCGCGGGGGTCAATGAGGCCGCCGGCGGTCTCCCGGCGACAAAGGAGACGGACGTGGATATTTTCGACAAGTGCCTGGCCTTCACCCGCGCCGACGAGCTCAAAGCGGCCGACCTCTACCCCTATTTCACCCCGATCGAGGAAGCCGTCGGGAACCGGATCAAGGTCGGCGGCAGGCCGATGATCATGGTCGGCTCCAACAACTATCTCGGCCTGGCCCATCACCCCCGGGCCAAGGAAGCGGCGCGAGCGGCCGTCGAGCGCTACGGCGTCGGCACCTGCGGATCCCGATTCCTGACCGGCACCATCGACCTCCACGAGCATCTCGAGGAGCGGCTGGCGGCGTTCATGAAGCGGGAGGCCGCCCTGACCTTCAGCACGGGCTACCAGACGAACCTCGGCATCGTCTCTTCGATCGCCGGGAAGGGCGACCACATCATCATCGACCGCATGAACCACGCCAGCATCATCGACGCCTGCCGGCTGTCCTTCGCCACCGTCCACAAGTACAAGCACAACAGCATGAAGGCCCTCGAGCGCATCCTGGCCTCCCTGGACCCCCGGGACGGCAAGATCATCATCGTCGACGGCGTCTTCAGCATGGAAGGCGACATCGTCGACCTGCCCGGCATCGTCCCCCTGGCCCGGAAATACGGCGCGCGGATCCTCGTCGACGACGCCCACGGCATCGGCGTCCTCGGCGAGCACGGCCGCGGCACGGCCGAGCACTTCGGCCTCGAGAGCGAGGTCGACCTGATCATGGGCACCTTCAGCAAGACCTTCGCCTCGATCGGAGGGGTCGTCGTCGGGACGAAGCCGGTCGTCTCCTACATCAAGCACCACGCCCGCTCGCTCATCTTCAGCGCGGCGGCGACGCCGGCCTCCGTCGCGTCCGTCCTGGCCGTCCTGGACATGCTCGAGACGGAGCCGGAGCTGAGGCTGCGCCTCCGGGCCGTCACCGAGCGCATGAGGACGAGCTTCCAGGCCATGGGTTACGACACGGGCGCATCGCAAACGCCCATCATTCCCATCTTCGTCCGCGACGACGAGAAGGCCTTCATGCTGTGGCGGCTGCTGCGGGAGGAGGGCATCTTCACGACCCCGGTCGTCTACCCGGCCGTCCCCCACGGCCAGGCCCTGATCCGGACGAGCTACGGGGCCGGGCACACCGACGAAGAGCTCGACGCGGTCCTCGCGGCTTTCGAGAAGTGCGGCAAGATCGTCGGCATCATCTGAGCCCGGGGACAATGCCATGACCACGTTCCCGCGCCGGATCGCCCTCATCGCGCTCGTCCTCATCGCGTCCGCGGCGGCGGCCGAGGCGGTCACGATCACGATGCCCCTCTCCCAGGTCAAGCCGGGCATGAAGGGCCGGGGCAAGAGCGTCTTCCAGGGCCAGACGATCGAGGACTTCGAGGTCGAGATCCTCGGCGTCCTGGAGAACAACCAGCCGAAGCGCAACATCATCCTGGCCCGGCTCAAGGGCCGGGGGCTCGAGTCGACCGGTATCATCCAGGGCATGAGCGGCAGCCCGGTCTACATCGACGGCAAGCTCATCGGCGCCGTCGCCTACGGCTTCAGCTTCTCCAAGGAGCCCATCGCCGGGATCACGCCGATCGAGGAGATGCTGGCCGTCGAGCGGGCCCCCGCGGAGCCCAAGGCGGGCGCCGTTTCCGCGCCGCCGCTTCGCGACGATCTCAGCCAGGCCGAGCTCTCCGAGACCTTCCTGCGCGCGCTCGCGTCCCGTCCGGACGAAAAGGCCTCGGGCGCGGCGATCTCGCCGCTCGATATGCCCCTGGTCTTCAGCGGATTCTCCGCCGGCGCCTTCGAGCGGGCCCGGGCCTTTTTCGCCCCTTCGGGATTCCGCGCGGTCCGGGCGGGCACGGGGGTCGGTCAGACGCCCGCGGCGGACGCGCCCGCCGGCCCGTCGGTGCGCGAGGGGGACGCGGTCGGCGTCCAGCTCATCGGCGGCGACCTCGACCTCTCCGCCGTCGGCACGGCGACCTACGTGGACGGCAAGAAGATCCTGGCCTTCGGCCACCCGCTCTACAACCTCGGCGCGGTCGAATACGGATTGACCCGGGCCGACGTGATCGCCGTCATGCCCAGCCTGGAGAGCTCCTTCAAGCTGGCCACGGCCGGCCCGGTCATCGGCCGGTTCACCCAGGACCGGACGGCGGGCACCGTCGGCGAGATCGGGGTCATGCCCCGCCTCATCCCGCTCAACATCAGCGTCCGGACCGGCTCCGGCGACCGCAAGGACTTCAAGCTCAAGCTCGTCGCCGACAAGTTCCTGACGCCGGCCCTCGTCAACCTCGCCGTGTCCGGACTGATCACCGGCGAGCAGCGGAGCCTCGGCGACATCTCCCTCGATTTCGACGCCGACATCTTCCTCGACAAGGGCGGCCTCAGCGTCCACCTGGAGGACCTCTTCAGCGGCAGCTACGACAATCCCGCCGTCAGTCTGTCCGGGCTCCTGGCCGCCGTCGTCCACTACCTGATGAACAACGAGTTCAAGGACGTCGGGATCTTACCGCATCGATCTCAACGTCCGGGCGGCCGAGGAGACGCGGCTGGCGAAGCTCGAGAAGGTCCTGCTCGACAAGTACGAGGTCTCCCCGGGCGAGCCCATCAAGCTCCAGGCCTTCTACCGGACGCAGAAGGAGGAGAGCCTGATGCAGGAGGTGACCGTCGTCGCTCCGGCCCTGCCGGCCGGGACCGAGTTCCAGCTCCTCGTCGGCGACGCCGCCACGATGCAGCAGGTCGAGCGGGCCCAATACCGCATCCAGGAGTTCGTGCCGCGGAGCCTCGAGCAGCTCGTCCGCCTGCTCGGCAACCTCCGCAAGAACAACCGCATCTATTTCCGCATCATGGCGACCAAGCCCGGCCTCTTCCTTAAGGGCGAGGAGATGCCCAACCTGCCGCCGACGCTCAAGTCGATGTTCGCCTCGCCCCGGGCCTCGGCGGCCGGACCGACCGAGATCACCCGCTCGACCCTGGCCGAATACCAGCTGCCCGTCGCCCACGTGTTCAAGGGCGGGGCGACCATCCCCGTCAGAATCCGGAAGTAGGAGTTCCCGTCATGCGCAAAGTCACCCCGCTCGCCGTCGCCGGGCTCGTCGCCCTGGCCGCCTCGCTCGGGGCCGTCGTCCCCCAGAAGTGGGAGCTCCGGACCCGGGAGGACTACCTCAGGGGCAAGTTCGACGGCGTCTCGGTCGCCTACGACGGGACGCTGGCCCTGGCCCCGAAAGAAGAGAAGATCGCCGCGCCCCAGGAGGAGTTCTACCTGTCCGTCCTGCCCCTGGCCGACGGGACGACCTTCCTCGGCACGGGCCACGGCGGCAAAGTCTACCGCATCGGGAAGGACGGGAAGGCCGAGCTCTGGTTCCAGGCCGCCGAGATGGACGTCACCAGCCTCGTCCTCGACCGCAAGGGAACTCTCTACGCCTCGACTTCGCCGAACGGCCGGATCTACAGGATCACGGACAAGGGCAAGGGCGAGCCGTTCTTCGACCCGGCCGAAAAATACGTTTGGGACCTGCTGTTCATGGATTCCGGCGAGCTCTGGGCGGCGGTCGGCGAGAGCGGCGGCATCTACCGCATCTCGCCGCTCGGCGAAGGCGGGATGTTCTTCAAGGCCGCCGAGAACCACATCCTCTGCTTGGAGAGGACGGCCCGCGGGGACGTCGTCGCGGGCAGCGGCGGCAACGGCCTCGTCTACAGGATCGGCACGGACGGCCGCGCCTCGGTCCTGTTCGAGACGCCGTACGAGGAGGTCCGGAGCCTGGCCCTCGACCGCGAAGGCCAGATCTACGCCGCGGCTTCCGGCACGCCGACGAGGACCCGGAAGGACGAGCGCGCCGACGAGCCGGTCCGGCTCGACGCCGAAGTCTCGATCACGGTCAGCGCCGCGGGCGGGGCGAGCCGGCCCACGGCCGCCGCGGGCCCGGCGACCACGGCGCGGGACGGGGGGGCTCTTTACCGGATCACCGCCGACGGCCTGGCCAAGCGCCTGTGGAGCTCCGAGGACGAGATGATCTACACGCTGCTCTGGAGGGAGGCCGACGGCAAGGTCCTCTTCGGCACCGGCGGGCAGGGCCGGATCTATTCGGTCGACCGGGAGGAGAGGGTGGCCCTGCTCCTCCAGCAGAGCTCCGAGCAGGTCTATCAGCTCGCCCCGCTCGATTCCAAGATCTACGTCCTGTCTAACAATCCCTGCTATTTCGGCCTCCTGCTGCCGGAACAGCGGTTCGTTGGGGAGTACACCAGTCCCGTCCTCGACGCCCGGACGCTGGCGTCGTGGGGACGAGTCGTCTGGGACGCCGCCGTCGCGGCCGGGGCGTCGGTCCAGCTCCAGAGCCGGAGCGGCAACACCAACGAGCCCAACGCGACCTGGAGCGACTGGTCGCCCTTCTACGGCAAGACCGAGGAGCAGGTTCTCAGCCCCAAGTCCCGCTACCTCCAGGTCAAGGTCATCCTGCGGACCCAGACCGGCAAGTCGTCTCCGGTCTTCGACCGGCTGGCCGTGTTCTACCTGCAGTCGAACGTCGCCCCGTCGGTCTCGCGGCTCGAGTTCCTGCGTCCGAACGAGGTCTACCTGAAGCTGCCCGACCAGGACGACGTCATCCTCGGCGTCGAGCGGAACGCGCCCGAAGCGCCGGCGAGGAAGGACGAGCTGCGGATCAGCCTGGGTTACCGGAAGTCCGAGCGCAAGGGCTTCCAGACCGTCGTCTGGGACGCCGCGGACGAGAACGGCGACACGCTGAGGTATTCCCTGGCGATGAAAAAGGACGGCGAGACCGAGTGGCGCGTCCTCGAGCCCGACTGGACCGAGGCGATCTACGCCTTCGACACGCTCTCGTTCCCCGACGGCACCTACCTCCTCAGGCTGACGGCCAGCGACGCACCCTCGAATCCCGCCGGGCTCGAGCTCAAGGCGGACAAGACCAGCCCGGCCCTCGTCATCGACAACTCCCTGCCCGTCGTCAAAGGCTTCACCGCAACGAGGAACGGCGCATCGCTCGACGTCGCCTTCCAGGCGGAGGATGCTTATTCCTACATCGAAGAGGTCAAGGTGCTGGTCCGGCCGGGGGAATGGCGGGTCGTCTTCCCGGTCGACGGGATCGCCGATTCCCGGACCGAGTCTTTCAAGTTCGCGGCGAAGCTCCCCGCCGGAGCGGAGAACCAGGTGACCGTGAGGGTCCGGGACAGCTACGGGAACGTCGGGGTGTTCCGGCAGGGCTACTGAACTGAGGCCGTTTACTTCTTCGTCCGCTCGAGGTACTTGTCGTCCCGCGTGTCGATGCGGATGACGTCGCCTTCCTTGATGAACTCCGGAACCTGGACGACCGCGCCGGTCTCGAGGATCGCGGGTTTGTAGAGGGACGTTTTGGTCGCGCCCTGGAGCCGGGGCTCGGTGCTGACGACCTTGAGGTCCATGGCGTTGGGCAGCTTGACGCCGACGGGCTTGCCCTCGTACATCTCGACCTCGATGACCGTGTTGGGCTTGAGGTACTTGATGGCGTCGCCGATGGCCTCCGCGGACAGGGTGACCTGCTCGTAGTTCTCCAGGTTCATGAAGACGTACTCGCCGCCCTGCTCGTAGAGGAACTCCATTTCCATATCGTCGAAGTGGGCCTGCTCGAGCCGCTCCTCGGAGCGGAAACGGTGCTCGGTCTGGGAGCCGATCTGGATGTTGCGGAGCTTGGTCTGGACCATGGCCTTCCACCGGCCGGGGGTGATGAGCTGCATCTCCATCACGCGCCACAGGGTCCCGTCCATGACGATGATCATGCCTTTGCGGATCTGAGTCGCGTCGATCATTGGGTCCTCCGGGGAGTGGGGCGCCGAGACGCCCGTGAGCCGACCATTTTACCACAGTCGCCAAAGCTCCGCATCGGTTGGCGCCCGGGAGCTCGGTTCTCCTTGCTCGGGGTATTCCTTCCGTCGGCCGCTCGCCGGCCCGGCGTGCCGGCTCGCTTCGGATCCGGGCTTCGCTCTGCCCTAAAGGACAGCCATATTCGAGACGGCCCCTTTAGGGCATCCGTGCCCGCTCCGCCCTCCTACGGCCTTTCCAGGAACACCCCTGCGCGTTCGCCCCTAGCTCCCGGGCGCTGCTTCCAATACGAGTTTGCTTTCGACGGCCTTTTCCATAATATAAGAGGTCTGCGAGGCGCGAACATGAAATCAATCTGCCGAACGATGGCGATGATACTGGCTTTGACGGTGCTCGCCGGCTGTCACAAGCGTCCGGAGGGTAACATGGTCGATCTGGCGCTGGTCAACGGGAAAGTCTGGACGGGGGACGCCGCGCGGCCGTGGGCCGAGGCGGTGGCCGTCCGCGGCGAAAAGATCTTCGCCGCCGGGACGACGGCCGAGGTGCGCAAGCTCGTCGGGGAGGGCACCAAGCTCGTCGACCTCGGCGGGGCGCTCGTCCTTCCCGGCTTCATCGACAGCCACACCCACTTTCTGGCCGGCGGCTTCGCCCTGAAGAGCATCCAGCTCCGCGAGGCGAAGAGCCGCGAAGATTTCGTGGCCCGCATCGCGGCCAAGGCCCGCGAGCTCGGTCCGGGGCGCTGGATCCTGAACGGCGACTGGGACCATCAGCAGTTCGATCCCGTGGAGCTGCCGCGCCGGGACTGGATCGACGCCGTGACGCCCGAAAATCCCGTCTGCGTCAACCGTCTCGACGGCCACATGATCCTGGCCAACAGCGCGGCCCTGAAGCTGGCCGGCGTCACGCGGGCGACGCCCGTGCCGCCGGGCGGCGAGATCGTCAAAGACCCGGCGACGGGGGAGCCGACGGGCATCCTCAAGGACACGGCCATGGATCTCGTCTACGCGAAGATCCCCGAACCGGCTTTTGCCGAGAAGCTCGAGGCGGCGGAGGCGTCGATCCGCCACGCCGCGGCCAACGGCGTCACCTCGGTCCACGAGATGGCCGACGCCGCGAGCTTCGAGGTCTTCGAGGAGCTGGCCAGGCTCGGCCGGCTGACGACCCGCGTCCACGTCTACATCCCGATCACCGAGGTCGACCTCCTCGCCCGCCTCAAAATGAAGTCGCCGTTCGGCGGCCCCTATCTCAAGCTGGCCGGCCTGAAGGGCTTCGTGGACGGCTCTCTCGGCTCGGCCACGGCCTGTTTCTTCGAGCCCTACACGGACGAGCCGGGGACCTCGGGTCTGCTTCACGGCCAGATGTATCCCGAAGGGATCATGGAGCAGCGCATTCTCGAGGCCGACCGGGCCGGGCTGCAACTGGCCGTCCATGCCATCGGCGACCGGGCCGTGAGCCTGCTTCTCGACATGTACGGGAAGGCCGTCGCCGCGAATGGGCCGCGCGACCGGCGCTGGCGCGTCGAACACGCCCAGCACCTGCGGCCGGCCGATATCGCCCGGTTCGGCAAGCTCGGCCTCGTCGCCGCCGTCCAGCCCTACCACGCCATCGACGACGGCCGCTGGGCCGAGGGTAAGATCGGGCCGGAGCGCCTCAAGACCACGTATGCCTTCGAGTCCCTGCGCCGGGCCGGGGCCGTCCTGGCCTTCGGCTCCGATTGGACGGTCGCGCCGCTCGAGCCCCTCATGGGCATCTACGCGGCCGTGACCCGCCGGACGCTCGACGGCAAGAACCCGGACGGCTGGGTCGCCGCGGAGAAGGTCACCGTCGAGCAGGCCGTCCGGGCCTACACCGTGAACGGCGCCTGGGCGGAGTTCGCCGAGGCGTCGAAGGGGACGATCGGGCCGGGAAAACTGGCCGACCTCGTCGTCCTCGACCGCGACATCTTCTCCATCGCGCCCGAAGGGATCGGGGAGGCCAAGGTCCGCATGACCGTCTTCGACGGCCGGATCGTCTACGGGACGGTCCGGTGACCGCAGGTCTTTTCGCGGCCGAGCCCGGCCGCATCGGCACGGACGAATCGGGCAAAGGCGACTTCTTCGGCCCGCTCGTCATCGCCGCCTTCTTCATGCCCGAGGGCCAGGAGGGTGCCCTGGCCGCGCTCGGGGTCAAGGATTCGAAGCGGACCTCCGACGCGCGCTGTCTCGAGATCGCCGAGACGCTCAAGCGGGGCTACCCTTTCCACTCCGTGATCACCGTCGGCCCGGAAAAATACAACGAGCTCTGGGCCAAGCTCCGCAACCTCAACCGCCTGCTCGCCTGGGGGCACGCCCGGGCCATCGAGAACGTCCTCGAGCGCGTCCCGGCCGGGAAAGCGGTGACGGACCAGTTCGGCGACGAGAAGTTCGTCCGCAACGCCCTGCTCCAGAAGGGCCGGGAGATCGAGCTCGTCCAGATGCCGCGCGCCGAGGAGGACCCGGCGGTCGCGGCGGCGTCCATCCTGGCCCGGGCCGAGTTCCTGACCCGGCTCCGGTACCTCTCCAGGGACTACGGGATGGAGCTGCCCAAGGGCGCTTCGAACCTGGTCGAGGCGGCGGCGGTCAGGCTCGTGCGCGCGAAAGGGCCGGACGTGCTGGACAAGGTGGCCAAGACCCACTTCAAGACGACGGTCCGGGTCCTGGCCGCCGCCGGGGTCGACAGGCTCGTCTGAGATGATCGTCCTCGTCAAGATCGGGCTCATTCTCGCGCTCCTGCTCGTCCTCATCCGCCTCAAGTGGGACCTCGGCCTCATCCTCTTCCTCGACTCCTGTCTCGTGGCCGTCCTGTTCGGGATGAGGCCGGCCGCGTTCGGGCGGAGCGTCATCGACGGCGCCGTCTCGTGGCCGACGCTCGAGCTCGCCGCGATCGTGGTCCTTGTCCTCTATCTCGGCGAGTTCCTGCAGTCCAGCGGGGCCTTCCGGTCCATGGTCGATGCGCTGAAGAACCTCGTCCGGGATGACCGCCTCATCCTGGCCATCCCCTCGGCCTTCATCGGCCTCCTGCCGATGATGGGCGGGGCCATGATGGGCGCGCCCATCGTCGACGAGGCGGCCCGCCGCTGGAGCGTCCCGCCGGCCCGGAAGACCTTCTACAACTATTGGTTCCGCCACGTCTGGGAATACTGGTGGCCCCTCTACCTCAGCGTCATCATGGCCTCGGCCATCTTCCGCGTCCCGGTCTGGAAGATCGGCCTGTACCAGGCGGCCTACAGCGCGATCGCCATCGGGGTCGGGCTCGTCGTCCTCTTCCGCACGCTGCCCCGCCTGCCCCGGGAGCGGGAAGGGAACGGCTCGTGGAAGGACGCGGTACTCGTCGTTTGGAGCATCTGGCCCATCGTCCTGACCATCGTCCTCATCTTCGTCTTCCGGCTGAACATGCTCGTCGCGCTGGCCGTCGCGGCGGTTCTGACCCAGGTCACGGCCCGGATGGACCTCGGGAAACGCTGGGCGGTCGCGGCAAAGAGCTTCTCGCCGAGGACCGTCTGGCTCACCGTCGCCGTGATGGTGTTCAAGCAGGTGCTCGAGGACTCCGGGGCGCTCGAGGCGGTCGTCCGGGCCGTCCCGCCGCACGGGGCGTCGGCCTACATCCTCCTGTTCGCGGCGCCGTTCTTCGTCGGTCTGCTGACCGGCGTCAACCAGGCCTATGTGGCCATCGCCTTCCCGCTCCTCGTGCCCATCGTCGGGACGGGGAATCCCGACATGGTCCTGCTGACCTTCGCCTTCGTCAGCGGGTTCGCCGGCATCCTGCTTTCGCCGGCCCACCTCTGCCTGGTCCTGACGGCGGAATACTTCAAGGCGGAGATGCGGGGGGTCTACAGGATCCTGGTCTGGCCGGTCGCGGCGGTCTTCACGGTCGCCCTCCTGGAACTCTTGATCTTCCGCATCCTTTAAAGAGGAGAATCACGATGGCCGAGACAATGAAACTCTATTATGACGACGCCATTCTTCTCGAGTTCGAGGCCGAGGTCGTCGAGCGGCGCGAACACGAGGGACGTCCCGCCGTCGTGCTCGACCGGACCGCCTTCTATCCCGAGTCGGGCGGACAGCCCTGGGACAAGGGCACGCTCGGCGGGGCCGAGGTCACCGCGGTCCTCGATCTCGACGGGACGATCCTCCACGTCGTCGAGGGCGCCGTTCCCGAAGGCCGCGTCCACGGCTCGGTCGACCGGGCGACGCGGCTCGACCACATGCAGCAGCACACGGGCCAGCACGTCCTGTCCCAGGCCTTCTGGGAGCTCCTCAAGGGCGAGACCCTGTCCTTCCACATGGGGCCCGGCGTGTCGACCCTCGAGATCGGTCTGAAGGCCCTCTCAGACGCCGACTATCGACCGGGTCGAGGACCGGGCCAACGCCATCGTCCGCGAGGACCGCGAGGTCAAGACCTACTTCGTGCCCGAGGAGAGGATCGGCGAGGTCCCGCTGCGGCGCCCGCCCAAGAAGCACGGCCTCCTGCGGGTCGTCGAGGTCGACGGCTTCGACTACTCGGCCTGCGGCGGGACGCACGTCCGGAAGACGAGCGAGATCGGAGCGATCAAGATCCTCGGGATCGAGAAGATCCGGGGCAACCTTCGCTTCGAGTTCCTCTGCGGCGGCCGGGCCCTCCGCGACCATCGCGACAAGGACCGGACCGTCCGCCGGCTGGCCGGCGCCTTCTCGTGCGCGCCGGGCGACGTCGCCGGACAGGTCGAGCGGCTCGCCGTCGAACACAAGGCCCTGAAAAAGCGGACCCGCCACCTCGAGGAGCGGCTGGCCGCCTTCGAAGCGGCCGAGATCGTCCGCACGGCGACGGATCGCTTCGTCTCCGGCCTCCTCGGAGACAAAACCCCCGAGGAAACCCGCTTCCTGGCCCTCAACATCATCAGGAACGGCGAGTTCTACGTCGTTTACGGGGCCGCCTCCGAAAGCCAGGGCCACCTCATCGTCGCCCGGTCGGAGTCCCTGAAGACCGATCTGAGGCAGCTCGCGGCGATCGTCGGCGCCGTACTCCCCGTCAAGGGCGGGGGAGGGCCGTCCCTCGTCGAGTTGGTCACGGCCGAGAAGGCGCGACTCCGCGAAGCCGTCGACGCGGCCGTCGCCTGGCTCCGGGCGAACGCCGAAAAACCGGCAGCCTGAGAGGGGACGATGAAGAACGTCCTGGTCGTCGGCAGCTCCAACACGGACATGATCATCCGCGTGCCGCACATACCCAAGCCGGGCGAGACGATCCTGGGCGGCGCCTTCTCCATGGCGGCGGGCGGCAAGGGGGCGAACCAGGCCGTGGCCGCGGCCCGGGCCGGCGGGCGGGTGACGTTCGTCGCCCGCGTCGGCGACGACCTCTTCGGCCGGCAGGCACTGGAGGGCTTCGGCCGCGACGGGATCGACGCGCGGTCCGTCCTCGCCACGCCGGGCGCGGCCTCGGGCATCGCCCTGAT
This sequence comes from uncultured bacterium, assembly GCA_963743755.1. Taxonomy (GTDB): domain Bacteria; phylum Acidobacteriota; class Aminicenantia; order Aminicenantales; family Saccharicenantaceae; genus RBG-16-66-30. The sequence goes on along the minus strand of CAVUQU010000003.1, from coordinate 401,698 downwards.
CACCGTGGACGAGCGGGGCGAGAACAGCATCTCCGTCGCCTCGGGCGCCAACGCGCTCCTGTCCGTCGCGGACGTCGAGGCCGCGGGCGACGCTTTCGCCGCGGCCGACATCGTCCTCCTCCAGCTCGAATCGCCGCTCGAAACCGTCGAAGCCGCGATCCGCGCGGCGAAGGAGAGGGGCATCCCGGTCATCCTCAACCCGGCCCCGGCCCGAGCCCTCGACGACGGTTTGCTTCGAGGCGTCTCCGTGCTGACACCCAACGAGCACGAAGCGGCGATGCTGGCGGGGATGGAGGTCGAGAGCGAGCACGACATGCGCGAGGCGGCCGCCCGGATCCGGGCCCGAGGTCCGCGGACGGTCGTCATCACCCTCGGAGAGCGCGGCGTCTATGCCTCGTCGGAGGGATCCGAAGGGCTCGTCCCCGCTTTCAAGGTGGAACCCGTGGACACGACGGCGGCCGGCGACGTCTTCAACGGTGCCCTGGCCGTGGCCCTCGCCGAGAAGCGTCACCCTCCCTGACGCCCTCCGCTTCGCCCAAGCCGCCGCCGCGATCTCGGTCACCCGTCTCGGCGCCCAGCCCTCAGCTCCCAACCGCGCGGAGATCGAGTCGTTCCTCGATTGAAGAACAAAGCCAGGAACGCATTCCGGGAGGACTGGACGATCATCCCCGAACGGGTCCTATCGGGAGGGTCTACCCGGAGCGAAGCGGAGGACCATATGCGCTGCGGAGCGGCTCGGAGCGGCGCGTCTGGGAAAAATCTCGAAAAAAACTTCAGCTGCAAAGGCGCTTATCACAAGAACGGGTGGCGGGGGGATAGTCCCCGTTCGCCTGGAGGCGGAAGGGGCCCCGGGCCTTTGAACGGGATTACTAGTCCCATCCAAAGGCCTGGGGGGATGGGTGGAGCCGAAGCCGAACGGGGACGCCACCCGACAGGACCCGTTCGAAGAGATAAGCGCTCTATTCGTAGCGGAGGGATTCGATCGGATCCATGTGCGCGGCCTTCTGGGCCGGGAAGATGCCGAAGAAAAGGCCGATCGCGGCCGAGACCGAGAGTCCCAGGACGACGGACCAGGGGGAGACGGTCGCCGGCAGCGGCGTCGCGGCTTTGACGATGAGGGCGATGCCGAAGCCGACCAGGACGCCGAGGAGGCCGCCGACACCGGTCAGGAAGACGGCCTCGATGAGGAACTGCTTCAGGATGTCGCCCGACCGGGCCCCGATGGCCTTGCGGATGCCGATCTCCCGCGTCCGTTCCTTGACCGAGACGAGCATGATGTTCATGACCCCGATGCCGCCGACGAGCAGGCCGATCGAGGAGATGACGATCATGACCAGATAGGCCGCGCCGGTCAGCTGGTTGTAGAGGTCGACCATGGAGTCCTGGGTCATGACGGAGAAATCATCGGGCTTGCCGTAGGGGACCTTGCGCCTCTGGCGGAGGACGTTCCGGATCTGTTCGATCGTCTCGCCGAGCGTGTCCTGAGCCCGGGGGGCGGTGATGATCTCCAGGCCGTCCTTCTCGTAGGGGAAGTACTTCATCAGCGTGGTGATGGGCAGACCGACGAAATTGTCCCGGCTCTGGCCGAACATCTGGCCGCGCTTGGCCAGGACGCCGACGACCGTGAAAGCCTCGGGGCCGACACGGATCTCCTTGCCAACGGGGTTCGTGGTCGGGAAGAGGGTGTCGGCCAGCTCGGAGCCGAGGACGCAGACCCGGGCCGAGCGGTCTACCTCCGATCCGGTGATGAACCGGCCCAGCCGGGGCAGGTAGAGCGACATGACCGTGGGCCAGCTCTCGTTCATCCCGATGACCATGGCGGTGTCGCTCTTGGCGCTCTGGTATTTGACCTCGGTCTGCTCGAAGAACGCTGACGTAGATGCTGACGGCCACCGCTTTCGCCAGCGGCGCGCCGGCCTCGATGGCCTTGACGTCCTCGAAAGTCAGGTCCTTGCGCGTCCGCTCGTCCTCGGACATCCGCCCCATCTGGACGGCCTCGTTCTTTCTGATCATGATGACGTCGGAGCCGGCCGCCTGCAGCTTCGGAGAGAAAGCTCTTGTTGAGTCCCTGGATGATCGAGACCATGCCGATGACGGTCATGACCCCGATGACGATGCCCAGGATGGTCAGGAACGACCGGAGCTTGTGGGACCGGATCGAATCGAAGGCCATCCGGAAGACTTCGCGGAAGATCTGGATTCTCATAGCTCCGCCCGCAGGGCCTCGACCGGATCGAGCTTGGCCGCCCGGTTGGCCGGATAGATGCCGAAGAACAGGCCGATCGACCAGGACATGACCATGGCCAGAACGACCGAGACGGGCTCGACGCTCGAGGGCATGGACGTCGCCGCGGAGATGATCCGGGCGACGATGAAGCCCGAGGACGATGCCGATGAACCCGCCCAGGCCGGAGATGACCGCGGATTCGATCAGGAACTGGAAGAGGATGTCGCGGCGCCGGGCCCCGACGGCCATGCGGATACCGATCTCCTTGCGTCCGCTCGGAGACCGAGACGAACATGATGTTCATGATGACGATGCCGCCGACGATGAGGGCGATCGAGGAGACGGCCGAGCATGGCGAAGTAGATGCCGGAGGTGGCCGTCTTGTAGAACTGGATGAACGTCTCCGAGGTGGCGAACGAGAAGTCGTCCGGGTCGTCATAGGAGCGCTTCCGCCAGGATCGGAGGACCGTCCGGACCTCCTCCTGGGCCTGGGCCATCTGCTCCTGGGAGCCGGTGTGGATGTTGATGCTGATGGAGCGCCGCGAGCCGTAGACCTTGTTGAACGTCGTGATGGGGATGCGGATGAAATTGTCCTGGCTGAAGCCGAGGATCTTGCCCTTGGCCTTGGCGACCCCGATGATCTGGAAGTTCCGGCTGCCGACCTTGAGCCAGCGGCCGAGCGGATCGAGCCCGCCGAAGACCTTCTCGGCGACGTCGGAGCCGATGACGCCGACGGCGCGGGCGTTCGACTCGTCCTGGCTCTGGAGGTGGCGCCCTGTCGTCAGCTCGACGACGGATCCGATCTCGTGGTCGATGTGGGTCACGCCGCGGACATCCGTCTCCTTGAGCGACTGGCTGCCGTACTTGACCGTCTGGCTGGTCGAGGCGCTGGCCCCGACGAGCTCGCAAGAGGGACAGTTGGCCCGGATGAGATCGCGTTCGACCATGGTCAGGTCCTTGCGCTTCATCTGCTCGCGGAAATCCTTGAGGGATGTGCCGATCATCGAGAACTTCTGGACCGAGAAATCGTTGGCCCCGAAGAACGACATCTTGGTGTAGACGTAGTTGTTGAGGCCCTGGATGACGGAGACGACGGCGATGATGGTCAGGACGCCGATGATGATGCCGAGCAGGGTCAGGAAGGTGCGGAGCTTGTTCGAACGGAGGGAGACCAAGGCCATGGTGAACGATTCTTTGAACTGCAGTTTGGCCATGGGTCTTCCTTATATTCTACCCTATATATACGAATCCCCTGAATCTCCGTTCAACTTATTTCTCTTCTTCGGTCAAGGCGATCATCCCCGAACGGGTCCTGTCGGGTGGCGTCCCCATCCGGCTTCGGCTCCACCCATCCCCCCGGGCCTTTGGTCGGGGACCAAGGGCCCCCGACCAAAGCCCGGGGCCCCTTCCGCCTCCAGACGGACGGGGACTAGCCCCCCGCCACCCGTTCTTGGGATGATCGCCTTGACTTAAGGACGACCGCGCCGGATAATCAGTCAGCATGTCGACCCCGATGAGGCTCAATAAATTCCTGGCGCACGCCGGGGTGTGCTCACGGCGCGAGGCGGACCGCTGGATCGCCGAGGGCCGGGTCAGCGTCAACGGCAAAGCCGTCATGGAGCTGGGGGAGAAGATCGATCCGGCCCGCGACAGGGTCGTCGCCAACGGCAGTCCGGTCAAGGTCGAGGAGGAGCGTCCGGTCTACATCCTGCTCAACAAGCCGGCCGGCCGCGTCGTCAGCGTCAAGGATCCGTTCGGGCGGCCGACGGTCATGGAGCTCCTGACCCACGTGACGGCCCGGGTCTACCCGGTCGGGCGGCTCGACCTCGAAACCGAAGGCGCCCTGCTGCTCACGAACGACGGGGAGCTGGCCCTGCGTCTGACCCATCCCCGGTACGGCGTCGCCAAGGTCTACGAGGCCCGCGTCGAAGGCGACCCCTCGGACGCCGACCTCGACAAGGTCCGGCGGGGCCTCTTCCTCGAGGGCCGGAAAACCGCGCCGGCCAGGGTCCAGGTCGTGCGGCGGAGCCATCGCCACGCGACCCTGAAAGTGGAGATCCACGAGGGACGCAAGCGGGAGATCCGCAAGCTCTTCGAGGCCGTCGGCTATCCGGTCGCGGACCTGACCCGGATCGAGTTTCGCCGGCCTGACGCTCGAGGGGCTCCGGCGCGGCCAATGGCGCTTCCTCCACACCGCGGAGGTCCGCCGCCTGAAGAAGCTCGTCGGCCTGGAGTCCGGCGACCGACCGCCGGCTACTGCGCCTTCTTCTTCGTCCCGTCCTCGCCCTTCTCGCCCGCGTCCGCGAACGACTTGAGGCCTTTGGCCAGCCGCAGCAATTCCCTGTCGACGAGCCCGTGGACGGTGCCCTCCGGATAGACGCCTTTAGCGTTGGCGACACCGGCCTCGACGCCCGTCAGGATCTCGATGCCCTCGTCGATCGTCCGGACCGGGTAGATGTGGAACTTCCCCTCCTTGACCGCGGCGACGACCTCGGACTTGAGCATCAGGTTCTGGACGTTCTGGTGGGGGATGAGCACGCCCTGCGTCCCCGTCAGGCCCCGGGCCTTGCAGACCTCGAAAAAGCCCTCGATCTTCTCGTTGACCCCGCCGATGGGCTGGATCTCGCCATTCTGGTTGAGCGACCCCGTCACGGCCAGGTCCTGGCGGATGGGCAGGCCGGACAGGCTCGAGAGGAGGGCGTAGACCTCGGTCGACGAGGCGCTGTCCCCGTCGACGCCGCCGTAGGACTGCTCGAAGGCGAGCGAGGCGGTCAGCGACATCGGCCGCTTCGGGGCGTATTTTCCGCGGAGGTAGCCGCCCGAGGATGAGGACGCCCTTGTTGTGGGTCGGTCCGCTCAGGTCGGCCTCGCGCTCGATGTTGATGACGCCGGCCCGGCCCATGGACGTCCGGGCGGTGATGCGGGCGGGCTTGCCGAACATGAACTGGCCCATGTCGTAGACGGACAGGCCGTTGACCTGGCCGACGACCGCGCCCGCCGTGTCGATGAGGATGGAGCCCTCGTCGATCATCTCCTGGATCTTGTCCTCGATCAGGTTGACCCGCGCGCAGCGCTCCCGGACGGCCTTCTCGATGTCGTCGCGCCCGACCGCCGCCTTCTTGCTCCGGGCGGCCCAGTAGCTCGATTCCCGGACGACGTCGGCGATGACGTGGAAACGCGTCGACAGCTTCTTCTGCCGGCCGGCGATGCGGGTCGCGTACTCGATGAGGGCGCCGAGGCCGTTGCGGTCGAGGGGCAGGAGATGGTCCTCGTCGCAGATCTTCCTGACGAAGCGGACGTAGTCGCCGACGGCCTTCTCGCTCTTGTCCATCTCCGAGTCGAACTCGGCCTTGATCTTGAAGATCTTCTTGAAGTCCTCGTCCGCGGCGTAGAGGAGTTGTAGATCGAGCCGTCGCCGATCATGACCACCTTGACGTCGCACTTGATCGGCTCCGGCTTGAGCCGGGCGTTCGAGAAGAGATACATCTGGAGGTAGTTCTGGATCTCGAAGATCTGGTTGCGCAGGGTCCGTTTGAGGGTCGTCCAGACGCCGGGCTCGACCAGGGCGTCGAGGGCGTTGATGACGAGGTAGCCGCCGTTGGCCTTGAGGAAGGAGCCGGCCTTGATCATGGTGAAGTCGGTCTGGCCCATGCCGGCGCGGGAGTAGGTCGACTCGATGGAGCCGAACAGGTTGACGTAGCTCGGATTGGTCTCCATGACCACGGGCGCGCCGTGCTGGTCCGAGTTGTCGACGAGGAGGTTGACCCGGTACTCCAGGAAGTCCTCGGCCTGCTCCTTCTCCTCCTTCTTCTGGTTCTTGAAGGCGTCGATGGTCTTGATCAGGGCCTTCTCGACCTCGTCGAGGTAGGCGCCGATCTTGGGGAAGGCGAAGCAGGTCCGGAGGGCCTCGATGCCGTCCCGGATGACCGGCGCGATCGCCTCCTCGTCCCAGTCGCGGAGAAGGGTCCGGGTCTGCTCGTCGATCTCCTTGAGGCTTTCGAAGATGTCCTCCAGCTTGGCCGACAGCTCCTCGTACTTGGACCGGAGGGCGTCGAACGCTTCCTTGGGGAACTTCTTCTCCTTGACCAGGCCGTCGAGCTTGGCGAAGGGGATGGGCGTGCCCTCGAGGACGGGGATGAGGTCGGGCCGGCTGAACATGCCCATCTGGACCTGGATGACCGTGAATCCCTGCTGCGGCCGACCTCCTCCTCGAAGCGCTGCAGGATGTCCCGCTGCTTCTTCTGCTGGCGCCTCGACGATCGCGTCCCGCTTTTCCGTGTAATAGGGGCTCTTGAGGAGGTGGGGGATCGTTCGTCCTGAGCCGGTCTCGATGAGCTTGGCCATGGCCTCGGCGAACGCCTGGCCCTGGCCGGCCGGGAGCACGACGAGCACGGGCTCGTCCGGGTACTTGAAGTTGTTGACGTAGAGGATGTCGTCGGGCGTCCGGTCGCCCTTCTCCAGCCGTTCGAGCAGCTGCTTGATCGTCGTCGTCCGGCCGGTGCCGACCATGCCGGTGATGAAGATGTTGTAGCCGAGGCTCTTGATGTCGAGGCCGGTCTGGATGGCCCGCAGGGCCCGCTCCTGGCCGATGATCTCCTCGCAGGGCCGGGCCTCGGAGCTCGTGGCGACGGGGATGAGGTCGGGCGGGCAGGTCCAGCGCAGCTTTTCCGGGGCGAGCTCGGCGAATCCGGTTTTCGTACGCATGACGGCGCCTCCTGGACCAAAACTATCATATTCGGAGGCCGAACGCTCGCTCGGACCGCGGCGGCGAGTCCGGGGCGCCGGATTATGGTGAATTGCGCCCCGACATCTGGTAGAATAGGGCCTCTCCGGATTGCCGGGACAACACAACGCGACGGAGGACGAGACGTCCATGAAGATCCATCAAGGCAAGCTCCAGGCCAAGGGGTTCAGGATCGCGATCGTGGTCAGCCGCTTCAACAGCTTCATCTCCGAGCGCCTGCTCGAGGGAGCCCTGGAAGCCCTCCAGAAGACGGGGGCCCAGGAGGCCGACCTGACCGTCTACAAGGTCCCGGGCTCGTTCGAGATCCCGATCGTCGCCAAGAAGATCGCCAAGGCCAAATCGGCCGACGGCATCCTCTGCGTCGGCGCCCTCATCCGCGGCGACACGCCCCACTTCGACTACCTCGCCGCGGAGGTGACCAAGGGACTGGCCCAGATCGCCATGGAGGACGGCGTCCCCGTCGCCTTCGGCATCCTGACCGTCGACACGGTCGAGCAGGGCATCGAGCGGGCGGGCACCAAGGCCGGCAACAAGGGCTACGACGCCGCCTTTTCTCTCGTCGAGACCCTGAACATGCTCAAGGAGGCGGGCCTCCGCTGAGCGGACGACCGGTCCACGCCATGGGAGAACGCCGCAAGGCGCGGGAGTGCGCCCTCCAGATCCTGTTCCAGTTCGAGTTCAACTCCGGCGACCCCCGCGACCTCGTCCGGGTCTACTGGGAGCACCAGCGCGCTTCGAAACAGGTCCGCGAGTACGGGACCTGGATCGTGGAGAAGATCCTCGACAACGGCGAGGCGATCGACAAGGCCATCCAGTCGGCTTCGAAGAACTGGCGGCTGGCCCGGATGGCCGTCGTCGACCGGAACATCCTGAGGATCGCCGTCGCGGAGCTGCTGTACGAGCCGGCGCTCGGGCCGGCCATCGTCATGAACGAGGCCATCGAGATCGCCAAGCGCTACAGCGGCGAAGAGTCGGCGGTGTTCGTCAACGGCGTCCTCGACGCGGTGGGCCGCCGGTTGGCCGGGACCCCCGCCGATCCCGCGGACAAGGTCCCGCCGGTCAAGGAAGGATAGCATGAGTCCGAAAGAAGACAGCGTCGAGCTCGATCAGGACGTCGCCCGGCGGGAGAAATACCGCAAGCTCGGCGAGGCGGGCGTCCCGCTCTTCCCCTACACCGCCGCCCGGACGCACGACGTCAGGGACGCCGTCGCGGCATTCGCCGGTCTGACCCCGGCCGAGCTCGAGGAGCGGAAGATCGCGGTCGTCGTGCCGGGCCGGATCCTGTCGATCCGCAAGATGGGCCGGGCGACCTTCTTCCACATCTCCGACGGGTGCGACAAGCTCCAGGCCTACGTCCGGGAGGACAGGGTCGGGGCCGAGGCTTACGGGCGCTTCGGCCTCCTCGATCTCGGCGACGTCGTGTCGGTCTCCGGAACGCTCTTCAAGACGCGCACGGGCGAGCTGACCGTTCTCTGCGACGCCGTCGGCTTCCTGGCCAAGTGCCTCCATCCGCTGCCCGAGAAGTGGCACGGGCTCCAGGACGTCGAGCTCCGCTTCCGCCAGCGCTACCTCGATCTCATCATGAACCCCGAGGTCGGCCGGGTCTTCCGGCTCCGCAGCGCCATCGTCGCCCACATCCGCCGTTTCTTCGACGCCCGCGGCTACATCGAGGTCGAAACACCCATGATGCACGCCGTGCCGGGCGGCGCCCTGGCCCGGCCGTTCAAGACTTTCCACAACGCCCTCGGCCTCGACCTCTACCTCCGCATCGCGCCCGAGCTCTTCCTCAAGCGGCTGACCGTCGGCGGTTTCGACAAGGTCTACGAGATCAACCGCAGCTTCCGCAACGAGGGCCTCGACGCCCAGCACAACCCCGAATTCACCATGCTCGAGTTCTACGAGGCCTACCGGGACTACTTCGACATGATGGACCTGACCGAGGAGCTCCTCAACGGGCTGGCCGTGGGCCTGCTCGGCAAGGAGGAGTTCCCCTTCGGCGAACACACGATCTCCTTCAAGCGGCCGTTCCGGAGGCTGAAGTTCATCGACGCCTGCCGGACCTACAGCGGCCTGGCCCCGTCCCGGTTCGAGGACCGCCCTGGTCTCATCGCCTTCGCCGCCGGGCTGGCCCCGGAGAAGAAGCCGACGACCTACGGCAAGGCCCTGGACGTCATCTTCGACCGGTTCGTCAAGGACGCCATCGTCCAGCCGACCTTCATCACCAATCCGCCCCGGGAGATCTCGCCCCTGGCCAAGACCTCGCGGGAGGATCCCGAGGAGTCGGAGAGGTTCGAGCTCCTCGTCGCCGGGATGGAAGTCGCCAACGCCTTTTCGGAGCTCACCGATCCGGCCGAACAGCGGGCCCGGTTCGAGGAGCAGGCCGAGGAGAAGAGGAAGGGCGACGACGAATCCCACCCCGTCGACATGGACTACGTCGAAGCCCTGGAATACGGCCTGCCGCCGACGGGCGGCGAGGGCATCGGCATCGACCGGCTGACGATGCTCCTGGCCGACCGGCGGTCGATCCGGGAAGTCATCCTGTTCCCCCTCCTGAGGCCGAAATCAGACCCATGAGCTTCGAGCTGTTCGTCGCCCGCCGTTACCTCACCGCCAGACGGAAGCAGGCCTTCATCTCCGTCATCACGATGATCTCCGTCGGCGGCATCGCCATCGGCGTCGCCGCCCTGGTCATCGCCATCGCCCTGATCACCGGGTTCCAGAGCGACGTCCAGGACAAGATCCTGGGGGCCACCTCCCACGTCATGGTCTCCGACCTCGGGGGCGAGGGCCTGGCCGACTACGAGGCCATGGCCGACAAGATCCGGGGCCTGCCGGGGGTCGAGTCCGCGAGCCCCGTCGTCTACAACACCGTGCTCATCACCGGGATCGGCGAAAGCTCGGGGGCCCTGGTCAAAGGTATCGACTTCGAACGGGAACGGCCGGGCTCGGCCTGGCTCCAGAAGCTCGAATCGGGGCGGATCCCGGACGGGTCCGGGCCGCGCGACGGCCTCCTCCTCGGGCGCGAGCTGGCCTTGAAGATCGGCGCCCAGCCTGGCGATGTCGTCGACATCGTGACGGCTTCGTCGACGCTGTCGCCGCTGGGGCTCATGCCCAAGCGCAAGCGGTTCCAGGTCGCCGGCATCTTCAACACCGGCCTCTACGAATTCGACAGCTCGACCGCCCTGGCTTCGATCGCGGTCGCCCAGAGGCTCTTCGGCCTCGAGGGCCGGGCCAGCTACATCCAGGTCAAGCTGGCCGACATCTTCGACGCCCCGGCCCTGGGGGACCGGATCAAGGCCGTCCTGCCGCCCGTCGTCTACATCACGACCTGGATGGAGCTCAACAAGTCCCTCTTCTCCGCCCTGAAGCTGGAGAAGAACATCATGTTCCTGACCATCACGCTGATCGTCATCGTGGCCGCCCTGAACATCATCGCCACGCTCATCCTGATGGTCATGGAGAAGACCCGCGACATCGGCATCCTCATGGCCATCGGGGCGACGCCCCGGACGATCAACCGGATCTTCTTCTACCAGGGCGCGCTCATCGGCGTCATCGGCACCGCCCTCGGCGTCCTCCTCGGCCTCGGCTGGTGCGCTCTGGCCAACACGTTCGAGCTCATCAAGATCCCCGTCGACATCTACCAGATCTCCTACGTCCCGTTCCGGATGAGACCCCTCGACCTCGCCGCGATCGTGGGCGTCACGCTGCTCATCAGTTTCGTCTCGACGCTGTTCCCGGCCCGCCGCGCGGCCAAGACCGATCCTGTGGTGGCGTTGAAATATGAGTGACCTCGTCCTCGTCGCCGAAGGCCTGGGGAAGTCCTATCCCCTCCCGAAGGGGGACCTGTGCGTCTTCGAGGGCCTCGACTTCGTGCTCCGGCGCGGCGAGCTCGCGGCCGTGATGGGGGCTTCCGGCGTCGGGAAGACGACCCTGCTCAACCTTCTCGGCGGCCTCGACCGGCCCTCGGCCGGCCGGGTCCTGCTCGACGGCGGGAACCTCTTCGCCGGGTCCGACCGGGAGATCGCCGCCGTCCGAAACCGCAAGATCGGGTTCGTCTTCCAGGTCTACCACCTCCTGCCCGAGTTCACCGCCCTCGAGAACGTCTCCTTCCCCCTGATGATCGGCGGGGCGACGAAGAAGGACGCTTTCGCCGGCGCGGAGGCGATGCTCCGGGAGGTCGGGCTCGAGGACAAGACTGCGTCCCGGCCGGGCCAGCTCTCGGGCGGAGAGCAGCAGCGTGTGGCCATCGCCCGGGCCCTGGTCAACGAGCCCGAGCCTGCTTCTGGCCGACGAGCCGACGGGGAACCTCGACTGGAAGACGGGGGAGAACGTCCTCCGCCTCATCCTCGACCTCCACGAACGGAAGGGGCTGTCCTCCATCCTGGTCACCCACAACGAGAAGATCGCCCGCTACTGTCACAGCGTCTACATGATGGAGGCGGGCCAGATGAAACCAACCGCCCTCCCGGAGCGTTGAACGGGGTGGGCGGGCTCCGGTCGCTCCACGGTCCGTCTCTTTGACCTGACCCGGTCGTTATGGTATATGGTAGAAGGATGTCCATGAAGAAAAAGCTCGCCGTCGCCCTCGTCCTGCTCCTCCTCCCCGGGTTCCTGGCCGCCCAGGAGATCCTGGAGAAGATCGAGATCACCGGCAACGACCGCGTGACGGTCGAGACCATCCTCTACTACCTGTCCTCCCGGGAAGGGGATCCCTACGAGGCCGACCGGTTCCGCCGGGACTTCCGCGTCCTCTGGTCGACCGGCTTCTTCTCCAACATCATTTTGGAAGAATCGACGGGAGCGCGGGGCAAGATCCTCAAGATCACTGTCGAGGAGGCCCCCGTCGTCCGGGCCGTCACCTACAAGACCGGCAAGAAGGTCAAGGAAAAGGACATCGTCGACAAGCTCAAGGAGAAGGACCAGTCGATCCTGCCCTACTCCTACTACAGCCCCTACAAGGTCCAGCGCATCAAGGACACCATCACGGACCTCCTGTTCGAGAAAGGCCTCCTGGCCTCGAAGATCGAGGCGGAGGTCGTCAAGCAGGGCAAGAACGAGGTGGACGTCCAGATCCGGGTCGACGAAGGGCCCAAGGTCCGCGTCGGGGACGTCGTCTTCGAGGGCGCGGCCAAGATCCCGGCGGGCAACCTGACCTGGGCCCTGAAGGACAACCGGCCCCACAGCCTCTTCAACTTCATCGCCGGCAAGGACGTCTACAAGGCGAACAAGGTCGAGGAGAGCGTCGATCTCCTCCGCAAGAGATATCAGGAGATGGGCTACATGGAGGCCTCGGTCGGACAGCCCCGGACCGAGGAGTTCGTGAAGCGGTCGGTCGTCTTCAAGAAGCAGAAGATGATGCGGCTGGTCTTCCCCGTGACGCCGGGGTATCTCTACCGCACCGGCGAGATCAAGATCGAGGGCAGCAAGACCCTGAACGTCAAGTACCTCCGCTCCCTGATCAAGCTCGAGACCGGCGACGTCTACAGCACCAAGGTCCGGGAGAAATCGGCCGAGGACATCTCCGAGGTCTTTCGCGACGGCGGCTTCGTTTACGTCCAGGTCATCCCCGTCGAGAACCTCGATCCCAAGAGGAAGGTCGTCAACCTCACGCTCAACGTGGCCGAGGGCGAGATCGCCTACCTCAACCGGCTCGAGTTCCGCGGCAACAACTACACCAAGGACAAGGTCATCCGCCGGGAGATGATGCTTCGCGAGGGCGACCGCTTCAGCCTGGGCATGTTCAAGAACAGCATCCTCCGGATCAAACAGCTCGGCCTGGTCGACCTCGAGAAGGACCCGGACATCAAGCCGGACCCGACCGACCCGACCAAGATGGACGTCCAGGTCAACGTCAAGGAGCTCCAGAGGAACAACATCCAGTTCACGGCCGGCTACAGCGGGTACGAGGGGACCTTCGTCGCCTTCAGCTACTCCACGGTCAATTTCCTCGGGGCGGGGGAGACCCTGGAGCTCGGCATCCAGCAGGGCAAGCTCGTCAAGAACTACTCCTTCGGCTTCTCCGAGCCGTACGTCTTCGACAAGCCCATCACCGCCGGCTTCAACGTCTACAAGCGCGACCTCCACTACCCCTGGTTCTGGCGGAAGGGCGCGGGCATCGACCTCAGCCTGGGCGCGCGGCTCTGGGGGATGTGGCGGGCCAACCTGGTCTACAACTTCGAGAACGTCAAGATGACCGTCTCGGACAGCGAAGAGTTCAACCTGCCCACGTCCTATTACCAGTACTACAGCAACCAGAAGTACAACATGAGCTCGATCACGCCGATGCTCTACCGGTCGACGATCGACAGCCCTCTGACCCCGACCCGCGGGACGCTGTACTCGGCGGCCCTCAAGTACGCCTTCCCCTTCCTCAGCGGCGACGTCTTCCTGCTCAAGCCGATGCTCGAGTTCACCCACTACCAGCCGGTCATCGGCCGGGGGTCCAAGGCCCACGTCATCGGCGTCCACGCCCAGTACCAGGTCATCAAGGCGCTCAGGGGCTCGCAGATCCCCTACTGGGAGCGGACCTTCCTCGGCGGCGAGCGGTCCATCCGCGGCTACGAGGTCTACAGCATCGGGCCCGTCGACGAAAACGGCTACAATGTCGGCGGCACCGAGTCCCTCGTCCTCAACGCGGAATACATCATCCCCGTCGGCGGCCCGCTCTACGCGATCTTCTTCTACGACCGGGGCAACGCCATCGATTACACAGACAAGCTCCGGTGGGGGAACATGTACTCCTCGATGGGCCTCGAGGCCCGGCTCTTCATCCCCGCCCTGCGGGTGCCGTTCCGTCTGATCTTTTCCTACAACAACAAGAAAGTCTACTCGACCGACCCGGACTTCGCGTTCCGTTTCGCCGTCGGCACGACATTCTAGGGAGGTTCCTCGCATGAAACGACACATCCGTACGCTCGCGCTCGTCGTCCTGGCCGCGGCCGGGCTCTCCGGACTGGCGCTTGCTCAGGACAGCAAAATGGGCATGCTCAATTCCCAGGAGATCCTGGAAAAGTCCGTCGAGGGCAAGAAGGCGCTGGCCCAGGTCCAGGCGGCGGACAAGAAATACGCCGACGACATCGCCCGGCTGGACGACCAGATCAAGCAGCTCCAGAACCGCCTGAGCACCCAGCGGACGACCCTGACGCCCGAGGCGGCCCTGGCCCTCCAGACCGACATCCAGAAGAAGCAGACCGAGCGTCAACGGGCCATCGAGGACGCCTCGCGCGGCTTCCAGGAGCTCCAGGCGAGGACGCTCGAGAGGATACAGAGCGACCTCATCCCCATCATCGAGCAGTTCCGCAAGGACAAGGGGCTCGACCTCATCTTCGACGTGGTCAAGGGCGGGGCCGTGTATTTCACCCCCGCGCTCGATCTGACCGCCGAGATCATCCAGCGCTACGACGCCCAGAAAGCGGCGCCGGCCAAGAAGTAGCTTCGGGCGAGGGCGTGCCGTGATCACGGTCGAAGAGATCATGCGGTTCCTGCCGCACCGCTTCCCCTTCCTGCTGGTCGACCGCGTCGTCGACCTGGTCCCGCGCAAGAACATCGTCGCCCTGAAGAACGTCACCTGCAACGAGCAGTTCTTCCAGGGTCACTTCCCGGAATGGAAGATCATGCCGGGCGTCCTCATCGTCGAGGCCATGGCCCAGGCCGGAGCGGTCCTCCTCTTCGGCTCGATCCCCGACCCGGAGACGAAGTTCGTCGTCCTGAGCAAGGTCGACAAGGCCAAGTTCAAGCGGATGGTCGTCCCCGGCGACCAGCTCCGGCTGGACGTCGAGTGGACCCGGGAAAAGGGCCGCATCCTCCAGATGAAGGGCAAGGCCTTCGTGATGGACGAGCTGGCCGCGGAAGCGGAGATCTTTGCCTCCGTGCTCGACCTCGCCGATCTCAAGGCCGCCCGGATCTGATCCTCCCGACTTGGCCGTCCTGATCAGCGAGGCTTGAGCTCGAAGAGGGAGTCGTCGAGCCCGGAGTTGCAGGTCACGCCGGTAATGGTCAGCCTCTGTACTTCCTTCCCGCCGCGCAGCGTCCTGGAAGAGCAGGCGATCCGGGTGCCGCAGAACTCCCGGTAGTCGGAGAACACGGTCTCCGCGTCGGCATCGGCCCCGGCCGGATCGAGGGTCCGTGTCGAGAGCCGGGCCGGCAGGTGGGTTTCGGGATCGAGGAAGTACACGGTCTTGTGCCCGTCGGCGAGCGTCTGTTCGAGGACGATGTAGTCCCTGTCTCCCAGGCTTTGCTTGGGTTTCAGGGCGTAAGTGACGCCGAGCGATCGGGGGTCGAGGAGCGCCGCGTTCCCGAGGGCCTTGTGCGACACGTCCCGGGACTCGCCCTCGGGCATCTCCTCCGGTCTCATCGTCCGCGCGTCCGTTCCCCACCCCCTCCGGCCGTCGAAAGCCTGGGTGATGGTCGTGGCGGCCTCGGCCACGGTGATGTCCATCCGCATCTTGTCGGGCTCTTTCTGGTAGAGGACGAAGAGGGAGGTCAAACCGATCTCAGGCGCTTCAACGGTCCCCGTGACCGTCATGTCTTTGATCGCCTCGAGCGCCTTGCGTCCGCCCATCGCCTCGATCATCCTGTTGAGGACGGCCAGAGCTTCTTTGTTCCCGGCCGGGCCCGGGGCCTTTTGTCCGGGCTGGGCCGCGGCCGCCAGCGCCGCCAGCAGGATAACTCCGATGACAGGTGCGGTAGGATTTTTCATGGTTCCTCCGACCGGCCGGTGGAACCTTCGGCCGGACACGGGTCCATTCTAAAACAACCCTGCGGTTTTGCCAACCCGCTTTTCGCCGGCCGCGCGATAGACCTGCGCCGGATCAGCCCGGGCTTCCAGGGATTAGTCTTTGTTGCTCGATTCATCTAGCCAAATTTCCGCCTCGATCGGCTGTAGATATATCTAATTAATTATAAATAAATTAGGAATGCGGCAATAAATACAATGTATCGTAATGGGACATATAAATATTGTCATCTATATCATAATGCTTGACTTACTAATATATTTTATGCTATAATTGCTATGTTCATAAACAGGACACTTAAATAGGGTATACGGTACGCCGCGAATGGCCAATAAGCTCTGTTTGATCACCTGCGCGAATTTCGACAGAGAGATCCTGGCCGTCCAATCCTCTCCCGATCTCCAGGACGTCCGCTTCCGCCTCCACCCCGTCGATTGCGATCTGGTCGAAGCGCCCTGGCCCGGGCTCGGCGAGGCCGTCGCCTCGTGCCGCAAGGACGGCTGCCCGGTCGCCCTGGTCGGCGGCTACTGCCTGACCCGCCCGGCGAAGGACCTCGGGCTCGAAGGTGTCAGCCGGCTCCATCAGAAGAGCCAGTGTTTCGAATGGCTCGCCGACAAGGAGGTTCTCGACCGGTTCCTCCAGGACGGCGCGCTCCTCGTCCTGCCGGGCTGGCTTCGGGACTGGGAGGCGCACGTCGACGCCCGCTGGCCGTCCGACCGTAAGTCCGCCCAGGCCTTCTTCCGCGAGCTCGCCCGGAAGGTCGTCCTGCTCGACACGGGGATCCATCCCGGGATCGACCGCGAGCTCAAAGCGTTCGCGCGGTTTCTGCGGCTCCCGCACGAAGTCTTTCACGTCGGGTTGGAGCACTACCGGCTCAACCTGCTCCGCATCGCCCTGTCCTGGCGCGTGGAGATGGAAAAAGCGTCGGTCGAGGACCGCCTGGCCGGCGCGAGGCAGCAGATGTCCGATTACGCCCGGATCGGACAGCTCATCGGCGCCGTGACCGGCGTCAAGACCGCGGCCGATGCCCGGGCCGGCGTCCTGGAGCTCTTCCGCGTCCTCCTCTCGCCCCGCGAGGTCGTCCTCCACGCCGCGGAGTCCCTGATCGACGTGCCGGGACCCGAGGGCTCTCCCGTCGACCGGATCGTCGGGCTCAATGCGGACTACGCCTGGACCGACGACCGCCGGACCGTCTTCCTCAAGGTCGCCCACGACCGGGAACTTCTGGGGATCGTCGAGTTGACGGGATTCGGCAGCCCGGAACGGCGCGACCACGATCTCAACCTGGCCCTCGGGCTGGCCCGCATCTCCGGCCTGGCCCTGATGAACGTTCGGACGCTCCGGGCCCTCGCCCAGGAACGCGATCGGGCCGTCGAGGCCGAAGCCGCCCTCGCGGCCGGCGAAGAGAAGATGACCCGGATCTTCCACTATCCCCTCGGTCTCTACCGGACGACCCCCCAGGGCCAGATCCTCGATGCCGCGCCGACCTTGGCCCGCATGCTCGGCTATCCCGACGTCCAGGCCCTCAAGGCGGTCAGCTTCTGGGACATCCACCACGATCCCCGCGACCGGGAAAGCTGGCAGGCCGTGCTCGATTCGAGCTCCCTGGTCGAGATCTTCGAAACACAGCTCCGGCGCAGCAACGGCACGCTGTTCTGGGCCAAGGATTCCTCCCGGGCGGCCAAGGACTCGCGGGGCAACGTCCTGTTCTACGACGGGATCATCGAGGACATCACCCGCAAGAAGCAGATGGAGGAGGAGCACTCCTGGGACGTGCGGCTCCAGGCCTCGGTCGGCGACGTCTCGGAACGGCTGCTGTCCCCAACCCCGATCGAGGAGATGTCGGCCGTCGTCCTGGAGCACGCCCGCCGGCTGACCTCGAGCGCCACCGCCTTCGTCGGCATCGTCGGGGAACAGACCCGGCGGCTCGCCCCGGCGGCCCTGACCCCGGACGCCCGCGAGCTCCTGTCCGAATTCCCCGGGGGGGACGGCGCCCTCCACGGGAACTCCGGGATGTGGCGCTGGATCCTCGAGAAGCAGAGGCCCATCCTGACCAACATGACCAGCCTGGACCCGCGCTTCTCCGGCATGCCCGAGTGGCACATCCCCGTCCGCCAATTCCTGGCGGTGCCCGCCCTGATGTCCGGGAAGATCGTCGGTTTGATCGTCGTCGCCAACGCGGAGGAGCCCTACGTCGAGCGGGACCTCAAGGCGGTCGAGCGTCTGGCCGCCCTCTATGCCATCGCCGTCCAGCGCACCCGGACCGAGGATGCGCTGAGGGAGATGTCGCTCGTCGACGAGCTGACCCGGGTCTACAACCGCCGCGGCTTCATGACCCTGGCCGAGCAGCAGATCAAGGTGGCCCACCGGACCAAGAAGGAGATGTCCCTCTTCTACGCCGATCTCGACGATCTCAAGAAGGTCAACGATGCCTTCGGCCACAAGGAAGGGGACGCCGCCCTCGTCGCGGCCGCCGACCTGCTGCGGGAGGTCTTCCGCGATTCCGACATCATCGCCCGGCTGGGCGGGGACGAGTTCGTCGTCCTGGCCATCGATGTCGCCGAGGGCAAGGGGACGGCCCTCGCCCGCCGCCTCCGCGAGAGAGTCCAGACCAGGAACGCCCGCCCCGACGTCGCGTATCCGGTCTCCTTCAGCCTGGGGATCGCCCGCTACGAACCCGACAGGCCCGTCTCGCTCGAGGAGCTCCTGGCCCAGGCGGACGGGAGGATGTACCAGGACAAGTCGTCGAAGAAGAACGCTCCTGCAGTCGCCTGACGGCCGTCGGCCCCCTCAGTTCCGGATCCCGTACTTGGCCAGCTTGTTGTAGAGCGTCGTCCGGGAGATGGCCAGGATCTTGGCCGTCTGGCGCAGGTTCCCCTTGGTCACCTTGAGGAGATAGACGATGTAGTCCTTTTCCAGGTCCTCGAGCGAGGACAGGCGGCCCTGCCCGCCGAAGGACATCGCGCCCTCGGGCGGGACGTAGTCGCGGAGGTACTTGGGCAGGTTGGCGACGTCGATGAAATCCTTCTTGCAGAGCAGCACGGCGCTCTCGAGCACGTTGGCCAGCTCGCGGACGTTGCCCGGCCAGCCGTACTTGAGAAAGAGCTTTTGGACCTCACGGGAGACGCCGCGGACGCTCTTGGCGACGTTCCGGTTGGCGATCTGGAGGAAGTGGCGGACGAGCAGGGGGATGTCCTCGGGCCGCTCGCGCAGGGGGGGGAGCTCGATGACGACCTTGTTCAGGCGGTGGAGAAGGTCCTCGCGGAAGGCTCCCGTCCGGACCCTCTCGGCCAGGTCCCGGTTCGTGGCGGCCAGGACCCGGACCTCGACCGTCGTGCTCTCGCTCGCGCCGAGGGGCCGGAACTCGTGGTTCTCCAGGACGCGGAGGAGCTTGGCCTGGACGGCCGCCGGGATCTCGGCGATCTCGTCGAGGAAGATCGTCCCTCCGTCGGCCTCCTCGAACAGGCCGCGCTTGTCCCGGTCGGCGCCGGTGAAGGCCCCCTTCTTGTAGCCGAAGAGCTCCGATTCGAACAGGCTCTCCGGGACGGAGGCGCAGTCGCAGACGACGAGCGGCTTGTCCTTGGAGGGGCTGAGGCCGTGGATGGCCCGGGCCACGACTTCCTTGCCGGTCCCGGTCTCGCCGGTGATGAGGACGCTCGAGAAGTACTTGGCGATGTTCTCGATGAGCCCGAAGATCTCGAGCATCGTGGGGTTCCGGCTGATCAGGCCTTCGAAGTCGTACTTCCGCTCGAGTTTTTTCTCGAGATGGAGGGTTTCGCGGCGGAGCGTCCGCTTGCGGGAGATCCGCCGGAGGATGTCGGCGAGGATGTCGCGCTCGTAGGGCCGGGGGACGAAGTCGGTCGCACCGGCGCTGACGACGTCGAGGGCGGCCTCCCGGCCGACGGGTTCGCCGCCGACGAGGACGTCGACCAGAACGTCGAATTTTTTGATCTTCTTCAGGATCAGGAGCCCGACGGCGAGGACGTCGCCGGAATCGACGAGGACGACCCGGATGCCGTTCTCCCGCACGACGCCGAGGTAATCGTCATCGGTCTGGGAGAAGAAGACGTTGAAGTCGGCCGCGACGGGGGCCTTCTTGACGGTCTCGTAGAGCGAGAAGTCGTCCGAGATGATCAGAAGGTTGGTCTGAGGTTCCATCGCTCCCCGTTCTTTTCCCTGGGCGGCTCGGCTATATTATCAATTTCCATAGGAATAGACAATCGTTCCCGGATTTGCCGGGCCTCGCCCGGACCAGGGTCAGGCGCACCCGGTCCCGGACCTCTTCCTCGATCCGGACGACCGTGAACTCGGCCGAACCCAGGTATTTCACGTGGGCCCGCAGGTAGGCCAGGCCCTGGCCGCAGAGGAACTCGAGCCAGTCCCCGGTCGCCGTTTCGTCCATGAGCTCGGGCGTCTGTTCGCTGAAGGTCGCCCGGGCCCGCGGCGTCAGCCGGTTTTCGGTCGGGCCCTTGCGCTTGGCGAAGATGTTGACCCCGTCCGTGATCTCGAGCGCGTTCATGTGCGGCGCCCAGCGGGCGGACCAGCGCTCGTAGCGGTCGTAGAACTTGCGGTTCGAGGCCGCGATCGCGGGATCGGCGGCCAGCTCCGCGGCAATGAGCTTCATGAGATCGCCGCCGGCCTCCCGGTGCTCCGGGTGGACGGGCAGGCTCACGGCTTTGAAGTAGGCGAACCACCCCTTGGGGATCCAGTAGTCGCGGAAGAGATAGGGCGTGTAGTTCGAGAACGGCTGGACCCATTCGTGCGAAGGGTAGCCGTGGAGGTTGAGGAAGACGTCGGGGACCCAGCGGTCGTAGAGCCGGGTCCGGACGGCCGCCTCGGGCAGGAGCGGCTTCGCCCCCGTCTTGTAGCCCATGTCCACGCCCAGGGCGCCGTAGCGTCCGGCGTGGAGGCTGTGGAAGGGCTCGTTCTTCTGCATGGCGAAGGCCAGCTCCGCCCCGTCCGGGTTCTCCACGGGCTCGAAGACGAAGCTCATCTTCTTGAGCGCCTCCCGCGTCACGGGATCGCGCGCCAGCAGCTCGGCGAATCGGAGGAGATAGCTGGTCGACGAGACCTCATTGGCGTGCTGGCGGGCCACGGCCTGGAGGGTCGGCTTGAGGGTGGCCAGCCGCGGCAGGGAAACGTACTTCTCGAACGGCAGGAAAAGCTCGAGGACGGGCACGTCACGGCCTTCGTAGGACCGGCCGCCGACATAGCCCCGGACGCCGTCGAGGGTCGAGAGCCGGCGGACGATCGCCCCGGCCATGTCCGGAGAGATGATGTCGCGGGTCGTGACGATGGGCTCTCCGGGCCGTGGGGGAAGGGGTTTCACGTCCGGCTTGGTGGCGGGGACGGCGACGACGCCCAGCCGCTCGTCCTTCTCCTGCGACTGGTAGCGGGGACGGAGGGTGAGGGCGTCGAGCCCGGGATAACGGAAAGTGTCGGCGATGAGGCCCGCCTCGAACAGCCTGCGCCAGGCGGCGAGCACATCGACGACGGCCAAATAGTCGGCCTCCTTCTCCCATTCGGATTCGAAGGCGACGTTCGCGACGCGCCGCGTCCGGCTGTCGAAGGCGAGTTCGGCGATCCGCGTCTCCTTTGGCTTGAGCGCCGGGAACGCGGTCTTTCGCGCGACCTCGTCCCGGCCCTTCTCCTTCCAGCGCACCGTGATCTCGGGGCCGGCGGCCGGCCAATCCTCGAGCAGGACATGGACCCCGGCCGGCCCTCCCTCGAGCGACGGGTGGAGGGACGGGAAGACATTCCCCGGGGCCGACGACCGGGACGTGTCGGCCGCCGCGTCCTTGTCCTCGGGATCGAAGCGGGTTATGCCCCGCAGCAGATCGAGCGTATCGAAGTAGATCTCGTCGTGGATCGCTTCGAGCGAGGAGACGATCTCCTCGTCGAGGCCGGTCCTGAAATCCGGCTCGCTCGCCCTGAGGTCGACGAGGAGGCGCTTGAAATAAGGCTGCTTGGAGAACGTCGGCTCGCCGCCCGTCCTTTTTCTTACGTGGGCGACGACCGCTTTGAGGACCTCCTCCTGGTAGAAGCCCCAGAACTTCTCGAGGTCGGTTTCGAGCGGCGCGTCGCAGACGATGGTCCCGCCGGCGACGACGCGGAGCCCGCCCGTGGTCACCCGGGCCGTTCCCCATTCCGGGAGGACGTTCGAGAGGGGGATCTCGCGGGTCCGGGGCGTGAAGGACTCGTCGAGTAAGACCGCGCCCTTCGCGTCGACGGCCACGGCCCGGTAGATCGGGCCGCCCGGCTCGGCGATCTCGAACCCGATCCTGTCGAGCGGGAGGCCGAGCTCGCGCGACAGGACCTCGTCGACGGGATAGAGCTCCTGAAGCCAGCGGGAAGGCTCGGCATAGGCGCGCTCCGCCCGGGTGAGGTCCTCGCGCTCCTCGGCGAAGCGGAGGGTGAGTGCGTGGACGGGCTTGCCCGCGAGGGCGGGCAGGACCTTCTCGACCAGCCAGAAGTAGCCGGGCTTGTAGGCGGACAGGACCTCGACCCGGGCCGCCGGGAATCCCGAAGCCGCGAGAAGGGCCGCTAACTCGCCGCGGACCTTCTCCCGGACGGCGGGGGACTCGCTGACGCCGAGACTGACCTCGACGCCGCCGCCTTTGCCGGCCGCACTGATAATGGCCCGGAGCTTGTCCGAGAGCAGGGCCTTGGCGTCGTCGACCTCCCAGGTGAACGTCTTCTCCTTCTCGAAGACCGTTTTAGCCGACTTGAGCGATACCGATCTGACCAGGACGGGGGCGCCTCCCGAAGCGGCGCGCAGGGCTGCCCGGACGGCTTCCTCGTAGGGAGCGTTCGGTCCCGGCAGGACGAGTTCGGCCTCGACCGTCTCCAGTTCGCGGCCCTTGATTTCGGCGGCCGCTTTCTCGACGGCGTTCATGAAAGCCGCCTCGGCGGCGCCCTTTTCTCCGGCGAGGAACCTGTCGACGTCCGCGGCCAGGTCGGTGAGCGAGGGATTCCCCTCTCCGTAGTCGCCGAAGTAGGGGAACGTCCGGGAGAGATGGGAGAGCGTCCCCCGGAGCCCGGCCGTGTCGGCGCCCTGAACGACGACGGCGGCGGACTTGCCGAAGGCCTTGGGCACGATCTTGATCAGCCCGGTGCCCGGATCGAGGGCCGGGAGCTTGAGCTTGCCGGTCTTGACGAGGTCCGCGGTCAGGGCGTTGGAGCCGACCAGGATGGGAGCCGCCAGGGCCTTCCGGCTTTCGATCTCGGAATCCATCCGGACGATGGGGAAGGACGCTCCGGCCGTGCCCATGACCAGGCGGGTGGCGAGTTCGTCGGGGCCTGCGACCGTGAGATCTCCGGGGACGACGACGACGGCGTCGAGGCCGTCGGGGATGCCGTCGCGGTCTTCGTCCGAGTAGACGCCTTTCGTCGAATACAGGCCTGCGAGATCGAACTCTTTGCCCGCGGGGTCTGCGGCGGGTCTCTCCTTGAATCCCGGGGTCAGCAGCCGCTTGGTCGCGCCGGTCCGCGGCAGGACGACCGGCGACCCCGAGCCGTCGGAGCGGAGATCGACGGTCAGGCGGGCGCAGGCGGGATAGGAAAGGATCGAAGTGCGGTTCCCCGTGCGCCGGTCGGCTGAGAGAAGCCAAAGGGCCGCGCGGGCTTTCTCGCGGTCGGCTCCGGCGGCGAAATGGACCTCGACGGCGAGGTCGGCGATCTGGCCCTGCTCGAAAGACAGGGCCTTGAGGCCGTCGGCGACCGGAGGCGCGGCCGGGAATTCGTAGACGGCCTCGCGCACGACGGTCTTGAGCGCCTTGACCCCGGCCTCGGCCAGGAAGGCGTCGAGATCTTTCTCCAGGTTATCGTAAGTGGCCCCGGTCTCGCGTCCCCATATCTCCCAGAAGTAGGGCCAGCGCAGGAAGAAGGCCCGCCCGGTCTTGAGAAGGGCGTCGTCGGAGCCGGCGACGCAGGCGATCGCGTTCCGGCCGCCCCGCGCGAGAAGGAATACCCGTCCCCGGTTGGGGGCGATCGTTGCGGGGTCGATGCCCCGCTCTTTCAGGGCCTCACGGACCCAGGCGAGGTCGCCGCCAACGAGGATGGGGAACGCCGCGGTCGGGGATGAGAGGAACTCGGACTCGCGCCGGACGAGGCCGAAATCCACGGCCAGGCTCTCGAAATTGGCCCGGGCGGCGATGTCGGCGGCCAGGGCCAGTTCGGCGGCGGTCGCCTTGTCGGGAACGACGATCGTCAGGGCCGGCTTCTCCGGGAATCCGTCGCCGTCGAGGTCGAGAACGGCCTTTCCGGGCGCGAAGAGCTTCGACAGGCTGTCGATTTCGGCTAGGGCGGGTTGAACGAGAACGAGCGCCGCGAAGGCGGCGAGGAACGCTTTTTTCATGGATCTCACTCCGCGGGATTTCGCCGGGATTCTACCACATTCCGGGCCAAGAGGAACGTCTCTGCGCGCCAGCGGCGGCCTTCCTCGCCGGCGGGGACCGGGCGATGGGCCGGCTAGCCCCGCGAGGCGGACGGTGAGATCCTAACTACAACAGGTTGTGGGGAATACGAGAAGCTATAGCACGGCTAGATAATCGGCTTGACAAGTCGTTGTTCATCCGCTAGCATGGGAACGTCCAAGCAGTCAGCGGATCCCTACGATGTTCCATAAGATAAAGTACATTTTTATTCTTTTCGTCGCTTTCTTTTTCTTCGGGGGGATCCCTGTCGAATTCGGGACGGAGGGGACGTTCTTCCACGGTTTCATGGTTCCCAACCCGGTCATCCGCATAGGCCTGGGCACCAACCTCAAGGACATCCGCATCAGCTCCTCCTCGGGCATGAAGATCTACGAGGTCGACACCGGCTACAAGCTCGTCGCCGACGACGCCGACGAGGTCTGGCTCAAAGGCGGCGGGGAGAAGCTGACCGAGAAGTTCGTCGTCCTCCTGGCACACGCCAAGGAGAGGGAAGAGGCGGAGCAGTTGGCCGCCGATATCCGGGACAGGGTCGGCGGGAAGATCACCGTGTCCGAGGACCTCGAAACGGAATCGGCCGGGATCTTCGAGGTCAAGATGGGCGACTTCATGACCCGCGGTGACGCCCTGGTCAAGGTCGCCGAGCTCGCCGCCGCCGGGATCAAGGACGTCTGGATCGAGCGCGAGGAGATCTTCGAGCAACCTTCCCGGCCGATCTGGATGCTCCAGGCGGGAGAACTCAAGCCCCTCGGCCGCGAATCGGTCATTTACTTCATCCCGGCCAGCCCCCAGAGCTTCCTGACCCTCAACGGGCGGAGCTATCGCGGCTTTCTGGTCATGCAGGGGAGCCCGAAGGGCATCGTCCTCATCAACTTCGTCAACATCGAGGACTATCTGAAGAGCGTCGTGCCCGGCGAGCTCTCGCCCGGACAGTTCAATGCCCTCGAGGCGCTCAAAGCCCAGGCCGTGGCCGCCCGGACCTACGCCCTCAAGAACCTGGGCCAATTCGGATCGCTGGGCTACGACCTGGTCAGCACGCCCCGCTCGCAGCTCTACCTGGGCATGTCCGCGGAGCATCCCCTGAGCACGCGGGCGGTCGAGGAGACCGCGGGCGAGGTCATCACGTTCCGGGGCAAGCTCATCAACGCCCTCTACACGAGCACCTGCGGCGGCCGGACCGAGGACGCCGAGAAGGTCTTCGCCGGCCGGGCCGTCCCGTATCTCAAGAGCGTCGAATGCGCCTCGGAGAAACAGCAGGAGTGGCGGATCGAGGCTAAATCCCCGGTCGCGCCGATCACCGTCGACGGCCGGAACGCCAGTCTCGACGTCGCCTACCTCCTCGGCCTGGGGATCGTGCCCATGGGCGCCGAGCCCCTGGATTTCCACAAGGACGCCACTTTCGACGAGGCTGTCGAGTGGATCCGGGACGCGCGCCGCAGCGTCGGGGTCAAAGATCCGGGCTTCGTCCCTGATTCCTCGGTCCTCAACTTCGTCGGCCTGGCCCGCCTCCTCGTCGAAGCCTTCGACTGGACGGACAGAGTCGAGGAGCTGCTCCTGCCGGGAGAGGTGGACTTCATCCTCAAGGACCTCCCCAAGGTGCTGGGCAAGGACCGGCGCCCCCTGGCCTATGCCTTCCAGACGGGGCTCTTCCCCGCGTCCGTGAGGACCGGCGATCCCCTGCGGCCCGTCAGCCGGGCCGAGCTGGCCATGGCCCTGGCCCGCGTCGTCAAGGACCACAAGGATTTCTTCAAAACAGGGACTTTCCGCGCGGCGGGCAAGGGCACGATCGAGGTCGGCCTGGATTACGAGCGGAAGACGCTGGCCCTGTCCAACCACGTCCGGCTGCTCCAGACGATCGAGGACGAGACCTTCTTTGCGACGCGGCTGACCCTCCTCGGCGGGGAGAATCTCCGCTGGCTGGAGCGCGAAGGCCAGGTCGCCTATCTCGAGGTCTTCTACCCGCCCAACTCCAACGTCCTCGACCGGTCTTCGCGGTTCAACCGCTGGCAGGTCCGCAAGACGAGGGAGGAGCTCGAGGAGCGCATCAACCAGTCCTACGCGATCGGCGGCCTCGTCGACCTCGACGTCAAATCGCGCGGCGATTCCGGCCGGGCCACCGAGATCGTCCTGACCGGCGCCGACAAGAGCGTGAGCGTCCACGGCTTCCAGATCCGGGCTGCGCTGGGGCTGCGCGATACGCTGTTCGTCGTCGACCGGACCTTCGACGAGGAAGGCCGCGTCGACCAGTTCATCTTTTCGGGCCGCGGCTGGGGCCACGGCGTCGGGCTGTGCCAGGTCGGCGCCTACGGCCTGGCCGTGGCCGGGGGGACTTACCAGGAGATCCTGAAGAAATACTACAGCGGCGTCAAGATCGAGAAGACGGCCCCGGCCGTCATAATGGCCCAGGCCGGCCCCGATCGCTGAGCCGCCCGTCCGCATCCCGAAAATCCTCCAAGGAGTACCGCCATGAAGCCGACGAGAGCCCTCAACGTTAAAAAGACCGAAGCCCGCGAATATCAAACCCCCGACTCCGGCATCTTCTTCACCGTCAAGGAAGTCCTCTACGAGGGACAGTCGGAGTTCCAGCATATCGAGATCGTCCGCAACAAGGATTACGGGCGCGTCCTGCTCCTCGACGGCCTCGTTCAGACGACCGAGCGCGACGAGTTCTACTATCACGAGATGCTCGTCCACCCGGCCATGGCCTCGCACCCCAGGCCGGCCAAAGTCCTCATCATCGGCGGCGGGGACGGCGGGGCCTTGCGCGAGGTCCTCAAACACCCGGTCAAGAAGGCCTGGCTCGTCGAGATCGACGGCAAGGTCATCGAGGCCTGCCGCGAGCACTTCCCCTGGCTGCGATCGACGTTCCGGGACCCGCGGGCCGAACTCGTCGTCGCCGACGGCAACGTCTTCATCGACAAGGTCCGCGAGACCTTCGACGTCATCCTGGTCGATTCGTCCGATCCGGTCGGGCCGTCGACCGTCCTCCACCAGGAGAGTTTCTACCGCAAGCTCAAGTCGAAGCTCAATCCCGGGGGCATTATCGCCGCGCAGGCCGGATCGCTGATGCTGCATCTCGAGTCGCACGCCCGCAAGGGCGTCTTCCTGAAAAAGATCTTCAAGCACGCGCCGCTCTACCTGGGGCCCGTCCCGACCTACCCGGTCGGCATGTGGTGCTACAACTTCCTCTCGGACAAGGTCGATCCGGGGCAGATCAAGACGCTCTACATGCCGGACGGGCTGAGGTATTTCAATCCCGACGTCTATCGGGCCTCGTTCGCCCTGCCGAACTTCCTGGCCGAAAGGCTAAAAAAAGGGAAGTAGGGAGGCGGGGAGATTTCGAGCCTGAGGCCAGAGCTTTCTTTATTTGTGAGAAAGATAAGCTTTCAGCCGAAGCTGGTCTTCATCCGACAGCCGAGTGAAACTGATCCCCATGCCCTGCATGTGGATCATCCAAACGACTCGTCCCTCGCCCGAGACGGGGCCTCCCGATTCATCGCCCGGAAGCCTGAACTGGAAGCCGACGAACGAACCCTCGGGCAGAGGATTAATGGTGTCTATATATAGCCCCCCTTGGGAGATATCATTTATCCGTCCCTGGTAGTGCATTCCCTTATGGTCAAATGTCACGTCCGTGATGGCGAACGATCGGGAGTCTTGTCGCTTTTCATCGCCCATGGCGTCTCCTCGGGCCCATCGTGCCCAGCCCCGACCCGGCCGGGAAATTAACGAGCGCCCCAAGTATACCCGAGTCCTCGGAGAAAAGGGAAGAGGAGCCGGCGGCCCAGGCGTCAGACGCCCAACGTGCCGGCCGCGTGGCGGGCCTTGAGGGCGGTCAGCATGTCCGCCGTCATCGCGGCCAGATCGTAGCCCGGCTTCCAATCCCACTCGGCGCGGGCCGCGGAGTCGTCGATCGAAGCCGGCCAGCTGTCGGCTATGGCCTGGCGGAAGTCCGGTTCGTAGCGGATCTCGAAAGCGGGCAGGTGCCTGCGGATCTCGGCGGCGAGCTCGCCGGCCGAGAAGCTCATGGCCGTGACGTTGAAACTCGAGTGGTGCTTGAGGCGGGCGAAGTCCGCGTCCATGAGGTCGAGCGTGCACTTGAGGCAGTCCGGCATGTACATCATGGGCAGGCGGGTGTCTTCGCGCAGGAAACAGGTGTAACGGCCGTTCTTGACGGCCTCGTAAAAAATGGCCACGGCGTAATCGGTCGTCCCGCCGCCGGGGAGCGTCAAGTGGCTGATGATGCCGGGGTAGCGGCAGCCGCGGACGTCGAGGCCGTACTTGAGGACGTAGTAATCGCAGAGGAGCTCGCCGGCGACCTTGGTGACGCCGTAGATCGTCGTCGGGCCGAGGACCGTGTCCTGGGGCGTCATCTCGCGGGGAGTGGTCGGACCGAAAACGGCGATGGAGCTCGGCGAGAAGATACGGAAAAGGCCCCGGGCCCGGCCGATCTCGAGGATGTTGTAGAGCCCGCCCATATTGACGGCCCAGGCCTTCTGGGGGTTCTTCTCGCCGGTCGCGGAGAGGAGGGCGGCCAGATGGTAGACGGTATCGGCGCTGAACTTGACGACGAGGGCATCGAGAGCGGCCTTGTCGGTGACGTCGACGAGCTCGAAAGGGCCGGCCTCGGCCAGGGCAGCCGGGGGACGGACGACGTCGGTGACGAGGACGTTGTCGCGGCCGTATTTCGCGCGCAGGGCCTGGGCCAGCTCGGAGCCGATCTGTCCGGCCGCGCCCGTCATCAGGATCCGCTTGGTCTCTTTTGCCATGGCCGTCCTCTCAGTCCGGGGATCGAAGGAAAAACAGTCGATATTTATAACACAGCGAAGACAGTATTAAAAGGGCCCGCGGCCCCACGGGACCAGGTCTTCACAGGTCCAGGGGCAAAGCCAGGTTTGTGAAGACCAGGTCCCATCTTCCGGGTTTGACCCCTTCTCGAACTTCGGGTAAAGTGTTGGGGCTGACATGAGTCACGACGCCCACCGTCATCACCGTCCATCCCAGGAGGATCCCCCATGCCCATCATGCTGACCGGCACCGGCCTGACCGTCGAGAAGGTCGTCCAGGTCGCCCGCGAGAACGCCCCCGTCGCGCTCGATCCCGAAGCCCGGAAGCGGATCGAGAAATGCCGGACCCTGCTCGAGGACAAGATCCAGAAGAAAGAGATCATGTACGGGGTCAACACCGGGATCGGCGAGCTGGCCAACGTCGTCCTGACCCAAGAGCAGATCGAGGAGTATCAACGCTACCTCGTCTACAGCCACGCCGCCGGGTACGGCAAGCCCATGCCCGAGGAGATCGTGCGGGCCGCCATCCTCAGCCGGATCAGCTGCCACTGCCACGGCCATTCGGGCCTGCGGCCGATCGTCACGGAGACCCTGATCGAGCTCCTCAACAAGGGCGTCACGCCCGTCATGTGCGAAAAGGGCTCGGTCGGCGCCTGCGGCGACCTGTCGCCGATGGCCCAGATGGCCCTCGTCCCCATGGGCGAGGGCGAGGCCTTTTACAAGGGCGAGCGCCTGGCCGGCGCCGAGGCCCTCAAGCGGGCCGGCATCACGCCGCTCGTCCTCCACGCCCGTGACGGACTGGCCATGATCAACGGCTCGAACGTCATCGCCGGGATGTCGGCCCTGATCGTCCATGACGTCCACCGTTGGCTCAAGATGTCGGAGATCGCCGCGGCCATGACCCTCGAGGTCCTCAACGCCAACATGAAGGCCTACGACGAGCGCATCCACAAGACCCGGGGCTATCCCGGGGCCCTCGAATCGGCCGCCAACATCCGGCGCATCACCGAAGGCAGTGAGCTCCTGGAGCAGCCGGGGAAAAAGGTCCAGGACGCCTACAGCCTCCGCAGCACGCCGCAGGTCGTCGGGGCCGTCCGCGACGCCCTCAAGTGGGCCCGCTACATGATCGAGATCGAGCTCAACGGCGCGGCCGACAACCCGGTCTTCTTCCCGGACGAACAGCTCGTCCTGACCGGGGCCAATTTCCAGGGCGTGCCCATGGCCCTGCCGCTCGAGCTGCTGGGCACCTCGGTGACCACGGTCGCCGTGCTGTCCGAGCGGCGCCACAACCGCCTCATGAACCCGCACCTCAGCGCCGGCCTGCCGCCCTTCCTGACCAAGGGCGCCGGCATGTTCTCGGGTCTGATGCTGTCCCAGTACACGGCCGGGGCCCTGGTTTGCGAGAACCGCGTCCTGTGCACGCCGGCGGCCACGGGCTCCATACCGGCCGCGGCCGACCAGGAGGACTTCGTCAGCATGGGCATGACCACCGCCCTCAAGACACGCCAGATCATCGACAACGCCCAGGCCGTGCTGGCCATCGAGCTCATGGCCGGGGCCCAGGCCGTCGACTTCCGCCGGCCCGTGAAGCCCGGCAAGGGGACCCAGGCCGCCTACGACGTCATCCGCCGCCACGTGGCCCGGCTCGAAGAGGACCGGCCCATCTACGACGACATCAACACACTCAAGGAGGTCGTCGCTTCCGGAGAGATCCTCGACGCGGTCGAGAAGGCCGTCGGGACCCTCGTGTGACGCCATGAGCCTGAGGATCGCCCTGGTCACCGGTGCCGCCCGGGGTATGGGGCGGGCCATCGCCCTGCGGCTGGCCGAGGACGTCTCCGGCGTCGCCGTCCATTACCTCACGCGCCGTGAGGAGGCCCTGGAGCTGGCCGCCGCCATCCGCGACAAGGGCAAGCTCAGCGCCGTCTTTCGGGCCGACCTGACCAAGAAAGCCCAGGCCGCCGGCCTCGTCAAGAAGGTCGAGGAACGGTTCGCCCGGATCGACGTCCTGGTCAACAACGTCGGGACCTTCCTGGTCAAGCCCTGGGACCAGCTCGAGGTCGCCGACTGGGAGAAGGTCCTGCGGGGCAACCTCCTCGGATCCTATTTCTGCATGAAGGCGGCCCTGCCGGGCATGCGCAAACGGAAGTGGGGGAGGGTGGTCAACATCGGCTACAGCCGGGCCGAACACCTCGGGGCCTACCCGACGATCGCCCCCTACGCCGTGGCCAAGACGGGACTGCTCGTCCTGACCCGGACGGCGGCGGCCTCGGAGGTGGCGAGCGGGATCACGGTCAACATGGTCTCGCCGGGCCTCATCCGGGGCGGCGCCCTTCCGCCCATGAAGAACATCTCGGAATCCCAGCTGGGGACGTATGAGGACGTCGCCGAGGCTGTGGCCTGGTGCGCCTCCGACCGGGCGGCCGCGGTCACCGGGACGAACCTCATCGTCGCCGGCACCTGGAAGATGTAGGCCCGGTCCCGCTGAACCGGTTGCTCCGGCCTCCGTATTTATGAGAAGATAAATCCATCTTCAGTCCGCGGAGGTCAGCCATGACTATTTCCCCCTATCTTTGGATCGCCGCTATCGCGATCTTCGTCTTTTTGCTCGGCATCCGGATCGTCCGTCCGACGCACCGCGGGCTCATCGAGCGGCTGGGCCGGTACAACCGGTTCGCCAAGCCCGGCTTCAGCTGGATCATCCCCGTCGTCGAGACGATGCGTCAGATCAACATCACCGAGATGATGGTCGACGCTGCCCCGCAGGAGATCATCACCAACGACAACCTCAACGCCCGGGTCGACGCCCAGGTCTACTTCCGGGTCAAGGAGGACGAGGCGAACGTCAAGGCCTCCCAGTACAACGTCAACAATTTCCAGTGGCAGATCGTCAACCTGGCCCGGACGACCCTGCGCAACATCATCGGCACGCTGACCCTCAAGTCGGCCAACAGCGAGCGGGGCAAGATCAACGAGGAGTTGCTCAAGACCCTGTCCACCGAGACGGCCCGCTGGGGCATCGACATCGTCCGGACCGAGCTCAAGGAGATCGACCCCCCCAAGGACGTCCAGGAGACGATGAACAAGGTCGTCAAGGCCGAGAACGAGAAGATCGCGGCCGTCGACTACGCCACGGCCCGGGAGACGGTCGCCGACGGCGAGCGGCGGGCCGAGATCAAGAAGGCCGAGGGCGTCCGTCAGGCCAAGATCCTCGAGGCCCAGGGCGAGGCCGAAGCCATCCGCCTGGTCAACGAGGCCGCCGAGAAGTACTTCGTCGGCAACGCCCAGATCCTGCGCCGGCTCCAGGCCCTCGAGACGTCCCTCCAGGGCAACGCCAAGATCATCGTCCCGTCTGACAAGGACCTGGTCAACGTCATCGGCGACATGGCCGGGGTGGCCCCGCTGAAGAAGGGCTGAGGCCGGCGTTCCGCCGACCGGAGGAGGGCCGATCGTGCACCTTTCGCGCACCGTCCTGTCGTTCTCTGCGGCCGTTTTGCTCGTGCTCGGCCTGGCTGCCGCCCCGCGTTCACCCGAGGCGGCCTCCGACGCCCCCGAGTTCGACGTTCTGATCAAGAACGGTCTTGTCCTCGACGGATCGCTTCGGGAGCCGTTCCGGGCCGACGTCGCCGTCAAGGACGGCCGGATCGTCAAGGTCGGACCGGCGCTTCGCGGCCGGGCCGGCCGCGTCATCGACGCCCGCGGGCTCCACGTCGCGCCGGGCTTCATCGACCTCCACACCCACGTCGACGAGGGCCTGTACTTCCCCGCCAATCGGGGGGCCCTGGGCTCTCTTTCCCAGGGCGTGACCACCGTCGTCATCGGTCAGTGCGGCGGGAGCGCCTGGCCCATCTTCGAGAAGGCCTCCGACCAGGTCGAGAGGTTCACCCGGGAGGGCGTCGGCCTGAATGTCGCCCTCCTCGTCGGGCACGGCCAGGTCCGCCAGCTCGTCATGGGCATGGAGGACCGGGCGCCGACGGCCGACGAGCTCGAGCGGATGAAGGCCCTCGTCAAGGAGGCCATGGACCAGGGCGCCGTCGGCATCTCGACCGGTCTCATCTACCGCCCCGGCATCTACGCCAAGACCGACGAGGTCCTCGAGTTGGTCAAGGTCGTCGCCCCTTACGGCGGGATCTACCATTCCCACATCCGCAACGAGCGCGACAAGCTGCTCGAGGCGGTCGGCGAGGCGATCGCCATCGCCGAGGGCGCCGGGGTCCGGGCCAACATCTCCCACTTCAAGGTCATGCGCAAGGCCAACTGGGGCCTGGTCGGGGAAGCCGGCCAAATGATCGAAGCGGCCCGCGCCCGCGGCCTCCGGATCACCGCCGACCAGTATCCGTACCGGTTTTCCAATACCGTGCCCTATTCTCCGCTCGTGCCCCGCGAGCTCTGGACCGGCGAGGACGGCGGCGTCGGGACGGCCGACATCCGCAAGGCCTTCTCGCGCCTCAGGGACGCCGAGCTCATGGACCTCTATGCCAAGGCCACGCCGTTCGTCCCGCTCTCCCGGCCCCACCTCGATTTCCTCGAGGGCTTGCCGCGGGACCGGTTCGTCGACTTGGTCGCATCGGAGGTCTTCGGGGGCCGGACCCAGGGCGCCGGGAACGAGCGCGAACGGGCCCTGTTCCTGCGCCGCCTGGAACAGCCGGAGCAAGCCCGGATCATTCGCGCGGGCGTCCAGGCTTACTATGACGAGGTCGGTGCCGAGAACATGATCATCGGCATCGCCGCTGACAGGTCGCTGGAGGGCAAGTCCCTGGCCGCGATCGCCGCCGCTAAGAAGAAAGACATCGTGGACACGGCCATCGAGCTCGAATTGGCCGGGGTCCGGGCCGTCCCCTTCAACATGTGCGAGACCGACATCGAATCCATCATGAAGAAGGATTGGGTGGCCACGGGGAGCGACGGCATCCTGCCCGTCTACGGCGTCAGCCTGCCCCACCCGAGGTCCTACGCGACCTTCCTCTACAAGATCAAGGAGTACGCCCTCGGGCGTAAGACCGTCTCGCTCGCCCACGCGATCCGCTCGCAGACGTCGCTCCCGGCCGGGATCATGAACTGGCCCGACCGGGGCCGGATCGCCGAAGGCGCGGCGGCGGACATCGTCGTCCTCGACCTCCGGGGGCTCGCCGTGCCGTCCTCGATCTCGAACCCCCACCAGCTCAGCCGGGGGGTCCGCCAAGTCCTCGTCAACGGCCAGGTCGCCTTCGACGGCGGAGCCTTCACCGGAACGCTCGCGGGGCAGGTGCTCGGGCGCTAAGGGCCGGCCGGGCTATTTCTTGGCCGGGGGCGTGAACGCGACCTCGAACAGCTTGGGGTCGAACGTGTAATTCCGGAAGGCCCCGGCCACGGCCGGTGAGACCGCCTCGAGGAGCGGCCCGATGGCCGCCCTTTCCTGCTCCGTGATCTCCAGCTTGGATACCACTTCGACGGAAATCTCCGTCCGCGGGTATCTGTGGAGGTAAGGCGCCTGGAACAGGAAGTCCGCCATGAGCGGGTTGGGATCGAGGATCTCGATCCCCGGATGGCCGGCCTCGGCGAAAGCGTCGGCGAACTGCTGCCGGGCGTAGCCGAAGTGGGTGCAGTTGAAGCTGGCGAAGAGGGGGCCCGGGATGTCCCCGGCCTGGGCCAAGGCTTCGCCCACGAATTTCCGGATGTAGCCTACGGTCTCCTCGGTCGCGATGCCCCGCTCGATGGCCCCGGCCAGATTGTGGCAGACCTGGCCGTAGATCCGCTCGGCCGGGAATCCCAGGGCGATGAGGGCCTTCTTGTGGGCCTCGGACTCGATGGTCGTCTTGGTCCCGAAGAGGAGGGCCGTGCCGCCCGGCGTCTTGCGGAACTGACGGGCGATGAGATCGACGCCCGTCTCGACGATGCCGATCACCGGAAAAGGCGCCGTGCGGGCGAACGCCGTCCGGTCGTAGACGACCGACAGGGTGTTGCAGGCGATGAGGAGGATGTCGGGGTGATAACGCTCGTTCATGGCCCGGAGGACGGCGTCGAAGATGCGGTCCTTCTCGGCCTCGGAGGCGAGGCCGTTGTAGCCGCTGCTGTGGAAGAGGGCGTTGTAGAAGACGATGCGGGCCTTGCGGAAGACGCCGCTTTCGGGAAGCCGGGCGGCGACGTCGGCGGCAACGGAGAGCCCGCCCAAGCCGGAGTCCGTCACCAGGATGGTGATGTCCTTCTTTTTCGACAGGACCTTGGCGATCCGTTCCTCCCGGCTCCCGGCCGGTCCGCCGCAGGCGGCGGCGAGTAGGGCGGCGAGCGCGCGAGCGCGATGAGCGAAATTTTTTTCATGGTGTCCTCCCGGCCGTCAGTATCCGGCCGCGAATCCGTCCCGGCGCGAGTCGGCCGCGCCGTAGAGCATTTTTTTCCTGCTGTCGATGAGGATGGCCTGGGCCCCTCCGAAGAAATTGTCCCAATCGGGGTATAGCTTGACGGGATGGCCCCAGGACTTCAGGGCTTCGACGACACCGGCGGGGAAGCGGCCCTCGAGGGCCAGCGTCTCCGTCAGACAATGGATGCGGGGCGCTTCGATCGCCTCGTCGAGTCCCAGGCCGAAGTCGACGATGTTGACGATGATCTGGGCCAGGGCCGAGACGATGCGCGCCGCGCCCGGCGTGCCGATGACGAGGACCGGCGTCCCGTCCCGGAGGACGACCGTGGGGGCGATGCTGCTCGCCGGCCGCCGGCCCGGCCCGATGGCGTTCGGTCCACCGGCCGCGCCGTCGAAGTCGGCGAGATGGTTGTTGAGCAGGACTCCCGTCCCCGGGACGACGACGCCCGAGCCGAAGAAGCTGTTGATGCTCTGGGTCAGGGCGACGACGTTGCCTTTTTCGTCGGCGACGGAGAGGTGGGACGTGCTTTCCGATTCGGGGATGACGAGCGACGGCGGGGCGTAGTCGAAGCGGGCCTGGCCCTCGCGGATCCGGGCGGCGAGCGTCCGGGCGTAGGCCTTGTCGGTGAAGGTCGCGACCGGGAGGACGAAGCTATCCGGGTCCCCGGAGTTCGCCGCCTTGTCGGCGAAGGTCATCTTCATCGCCTCGGCCAGGACGTGGAGGAGCCGGGCGCTGCCGCGGCCCAGCTCCTTGACGTCGAAGGTCTCGACGATGTTGAGGAGCTCGACGAGATGGGTCCCGCCGCCCGTCGGCGGCGCGGCCGTGACGATGTCCCAGCCGCGGTAGGTCCCCTTCACGGGCTCCCTCAATTTGGCTTCGTAGGTCTTCAGATCCCCGGCGCCGAGGACGCCGCCGAGCCGGTTCATCTCGGCGGCGATGGCCTCCGCGACGGGCCCCTCGTAGAACGCCCGTGCGCCGCCGGCTGCGATCCGCTCCAGCGTCGCCGCCAGGTCCTCGTTCTTGAGGACGCCGCCCGCTTCGAGCGGCAGGCCGTCCGGGAGATAGATCGCCGCCGCGGCCGGGAACTTGGCGATCTTCTCCATCTCGTCGACGATCATGCCGTTGAGCTTGGGGCTGACGAAGATGCCCTCGCGGGCCAGGCGGACGGTCGGGGCGAGGACCTCGGCCAGGCTCATCGTCCCGTATTTTTCCAGGGCCAGTGCGGCCCCGGCGACGAGTCCCGGCACACCGATGGCGTCCGGTCCCTCCGCGGTCCGGGCGGCGAAATCGACGCCCGGGGCGTAGTAGCGTTCGGGCGTCGCCCCGGCCGGGGCCGTCTCACGGTAATCGATCATGACCGGCTCCGAGCCCGCCATGCGCACGACCATGAAGCCGCCGCCGCCCACGCCGGACGCGTTGGGCTCGGCCATACTGAGGGCGAAGGCGACCGCGACCGCGGCGTCGACCGCGTTGCCGCCTTTCCTGAGGATCTCGATCCCGACGGCCGTGGCGGCCGGGTGGGCCGAAGCGACCATCGCCTTGCGCGCGGCGACGTCGCCCGGGCCGACAGGTCTTCCCCGTGAGCATGAGAACGAGAGCAGGACGACGACAGCGAGGAGTTGAGCTTTCTTCATAATGGGCCCATCCTACTTCCGGCCTCCGATAACTGTCAAGGAAGCCGCGGACGCGATGCGGCATCTATCCAACCCGGGCAAAATGGGGTAAACTCATCGCTTCCGGAAAGTGAGGATGACATGAGATTCCCGCGACTTCTGGCCGCGGCCGCCGGACTGGCGGCGCTGGCCTTATCGATCGTTCCCGCGGCCGGGGCTGTCACCGGCGAAAACCCCGTCTTCGAGCCGCCCCTGCTGATCACCTCGGCCGGCCAGAGCCCGGACGTCCAGCTCGCCGTCGTTTTGGCGAAAAGGGCCGGCATCGAGTATACCCTCGCCAAGCTCGCAACCGCCCGGGACTTGGGCGGAGCGAAGACGCTGGGCATCGTCGTCGGGGCCAGTTTGAAGGGCCTCGGGGCGGCCGGGATCGACACGGCCAAGGAGAAGGCGCGCGTCAAGGGGCTCGTCGCCGAGGCTGCGAAGAGAGGCATCCCCGTCCTCTTCCTCCATCTCGGCGGCGACCAGCGCCGCGGCGAGCTGACCGACGCCATGGTCGCCGAATACCTGCCGGCGGCGAAGATGGCCGTCATCGTCAAATCGGCCGATTCGGACGGCTTGTTCTCCGGGATCTGCAAGGAACGCGGCATCCCGCTCGTCGCCGTCGAGAAGACGGCCGACGCCGCGGAGGTCCTGAAGGGCGCGTTCAAGCCGAAGGCCTGAAGGCCGGACCGGGAGGCGGAGGGATTGCCGGAATACATCGTTTTTTTCCTCATGGTGGCCGTCTTCGTGCTGGCCGCCGCCGCACTCAAATGGCCGATCGGCCTCTGCCTCATGGCCGCGGCGCTCGTCGGCGCCCTGGCCGGGGGAGAGGGCGTGCCGCTCCGGCACCTCGTCGAGGGCAGCTTCGGCTTCTTCGACGTCATGCTGATCATCCTGACCGCGGTCCTGTTCATGAAGGTCCTCCAGGCTTCGGGCGCCCTCGACAGCCTGGCCGCGGTCCTGCTCCGGGTCTTCTATAAGAGGAAAGCGCTCCTGCTCCTGACCGCGAACCTGCTGGTCATGTTCCCGGGGATGATCACCGGCTCGTCGACGACCAGCGTCCTGACGTCGGGGCCTCTCGTCGCCCCGGTCCTGACGAAGCTCGGCCTGTCACAGCTCAAGACGGGGGCCTTCATCGCCATGGCCGCCGTCCTGGGGATGATCGCTCCGCCCGTCAACATCCTGGTCATGATCATGGGCGGGGGAGTCGACATGCCCTACGTCGGCGTCACCCTGCCGCTCCTCGTCATCGTGGTCCCTCTCGCGATCGTCATTCCGCTTTGGATCGGCCTCCGTGACGTCAAGGTCATCGCCTTCGAGGACATGAAGTCCATCCTGCCGCCGTCCGTCTACGGCCAGTACGGGTTCCGGCTCTACATCCCGCTCCTCGCCGTCATCGGCCTGATGCTCGGTGAACGGGCCCTGGTCAAAGTCATGCCCGACCCCGGCATTCCCGGGATCTTCCTCGTCGGGAGCCTGCTCGGCACGGTCTGCGGCCGGCCCTTCAACTTCTGGCAGACGACCCGCAAGGCCGTCGGGGAGGCGATGCCCATCCTGGTCATCCTGGCCGGCGTGGGCATGTTCATCCAGGTGATGACGCTGACCGGGGCGAGAGGCTGGATCGTCATGACCTTCCTGGCTCTCCCGGGCGCGCTCCTCTACGTGGCGATCGCCCTGGGCATGCCGGTCTTCGGCGGCATCTCGGCCTTCGGCGCGAGCTCGATCCTCGGCGTGCCGATCATCCTGGCTCTGATCAGCAAGAACGCGCTCATCACCTCGACCGCGCTCTCGGCCGTCGTCGGCCTCGGCGACCTCATCCCCCCGGCGGCGCTGGCCGGAAGGTTCGCCGGCCAGGTCGTCGGCGAGAAGAACTTCGTCCGGATCCTGAGATACTGTCTCGTCCCGGCCCTGTTCGTCCTGGTCTGGGCGATCGTCATCCTGCTCAACGCCTCGATCCTGGACAGGTTCATCTAGAGGAAAGCATGGAGATCGTCTACCGCCTCATCGTCCTCTATTTCGCCGTGCACATCGTTCTCGACATCTTCGGGCGGAAGCGGATCAGGGACCAGATCGGCCCGGCCGTCGTCCTGGTGCTGTTCGTCCTGAGGCTCCTGCTCGTCAAGTGAGGCCATGAAGAACGGCAAGACCCATCTCGTCACCGCCGCCGGGCTCCTGGCGGGCGCCGCCGTCGTCGCGTTCCTGGCCGGCCGCGAGTTTCGGAGCATGACGGCGGTCGAAGTCCTCCGCCCCGGCCCCGGGCTCACGCGGCGGGTCCTCCTCAGCGCCTACTTCCCGGCTCTCGCCGGGACGGCCGGCGACACGGACGTCTACATCTTCGAAGGCGGCGAGGCGGGCGGCACCGTTCTCGTCACGGGCGGCTCTCACTCCAACGAGCCGGCGGGATTCGTTTCGGCCGTCGTCCTGGTCGAGAACCTCCGGGTGCTCAGGGGGAAGGTCATCGTCGTTCCGCGGGCCAACGCCAGCGGCTTCACCTGCGACGACCCCCTGGAGGCCAATCCGCAACGGTTCACCGTCGCCTCGGCCGGCGGCCCGAGGGTCTTCCGGCTGGGATCGCGGCTGACCAATCCCGTCCACCAGTGGCCCGACCCGACGCTCTACGAGAACCCGGCCGGTCAGATGCTTTCGGCCTCCGAAGTCCGTAACCTCAACCGCTGCTATCCCGGGCGTCCGAAGGGGTACCTGACCGAGCGCGTGGCGTTCGGGATCATGGAGATCATCCGCCGGGAGAAGGTCGATCTCGGCATCGATCTCCATGAATCGGCGCCCGAATACCCCGTCATCAATGCCATTGTCTTCCACGACGAGAGCGCCGAGCTCGCGGCCCTGGCCCAGATGTCGCTCCAGTCCGAAGGGCTCGAGTTCCGCCTGGAGGCCTCGCCGCAGAACCTGCGCGGCCTGAGCCACCGGGAGTGGGGCGACGCGGCCGGGATCAAGGCCGTCCTGATCGAAACGCCGAACCCGGTCCAGGGACGGCTGAAGGGGCGGACGACGCCCGCGCTCGTCGTCGAAGGGAAGGATAAAGCTTATCTCAAGGCGTCCCGGCTCGGGCGGCTCTTCGTCCCCTACGACGAAAAGGGCGCGCCCCTCGGGGGCCGGGTCGCCCGCCATCTGGCGGCCGTCGGGGCCGTCCTGCAGAGCCTGGCCGAACTCGAACCGGAGAAGGCCGTCGCGTTTGCGGGTTTCCCCGACTGGCGGCGGATCGCCGCAGAGGGCCTCGGTCCCTTCCTGCGCTAGTCGGTGCCGACGAGCTGGATCTCGACCTTGCGCGACTTCCCCTCGCGCTCGACCGTCAGCGTCACCGTGTCGCCGATCTTGTAGCCGTCGAGCGCGGTGAAGAGATCGTCCCAGGACTTGATCTTCATCGCGTCGATCGCGGTGATGACGTCGCGGATGAGGAGCCGCCCGAAGCTGTCCCGGGTCAGGCCGCGGATCCCCAGGTTGAAGGCCCGGCTGTCCCTGTCGACCTCCATGACGACCGCCCCCTCGACCCTGGCTCGCCGGGCCACCTCGTCCCGGACGAACTGGACGCCGCCGATTTCGGGGCGGATGACCTTCCCGAACTGGACGATCAGGGGGACGATCTTCTTGACCATGTCGACGGGCACGGCGAAGCCGACCCCGCTCGAGGCCCCCGACGGGCTGTAGATCATCGTGTTCATGCCGATGAGGTCGCCGTTCGAGTCGAGCAGCGGCCCGCCGGAATTGCCCGGGTTGATCGAGGCGTCGGTCTGGATCATGTCCCGGATGGTGACGTTGCCCGCGCCGAGCATGGACCGGCCCAGGGCGCTGACGATGCCCTTGGTGACCGTGTGGTCGAAGCCGAAGGGATTGCCGATGGCCACGACCTTCTGCCCGACCTGGAGGTCGCGCGACGTGCCGATGACGACGGGCGCCAGGCCGCCGACGCGCTCGTTGAGCTTGAGGACGGCGATGTCCTTGGTCGCGTCGCGGCCGACCAGCGTGGCCTCGACCTGCCTCTGGTCGGGCAGGCTGACCATGAACTTGTCGCCCTCGTCGATGACGTGGAAGTTGGTGACGATGTGGCCCTGGTCGTCCCAGACGAAGCCGGACCCGCTGCCCCGCCGGACCGGCTCGTCCGACGAGAAGAAGAAATCGCGGACGTACTGCAGGTTGGTGATGAACACGACGGAGTTCCGGGTCTTGCGAACGACCTCGATGGTGTTCCGCTCGTCCTCGGTCAGCCGCCCGTTGGCGGCCGCGGTGACGGGCGCCTGCGTTCCTGCGGCCTCCGGCCCGGCGACTGCGGCCGGGCCGCCGCCCGTTTGCGGGGGTGCCCCCGCGGGACCCTGCGACTCACGGGATCCCGTGTCGGCGCAGGCGAAAAGAGTCAGGCTGAGGACGAGGGCGATCGGGACGATGGCCCGGTTCACGTGATTGGTCATGATCGGGACTCCTGTCCTCCCATTATAGCATTCACACCTCGCCCCGGATGATCCGGCCCGGCAGGGTGAACATGCGCCTGATGTAGACTGTCAAGATCAGGGCCATGAGCCCCAGGACGGGGATCATGAGCTTGAACGGCAAGAGGCTCGTGCTGCCCTCGGCGATCCGGACGGTAGCCCGGATGAGGGTATAGAAGAGGAGGTTGAGAGAGACGGCCAGGGCGGCGAAGAACTCCTTGATCAGGTCCCAATAGATCTCCCGCTTCTCCGCGGGCAGGCGGAAGAACTCCTCTTTGTGCGGGATGTTCAGGCGTCGCGAATCGGCCGACATCCTGGGAATGAAGCGGAGGAGGGCGTAGAAAGCGGCCGTCATGACGAAGGGGAGAACGGCCAGCACGATGAGCTCGCCCCGGCCGCCCCAGCGGTCCGGACGGCCGTCGATACCGAAGTGCATGGGGATGCGGGCCGCCAGATTCCCGTAGGCTCCATAGACCAGGACCGCCGTCAGGAGGAGAAGGACCAGGTTGGCCAGGTCGTAGAGCCGTTTCATCATTTCTTCACGAAGGGCTTGGTCTCGAGGGGCCTGGCGGCGTCGTCGAAGAACTTGTTCTGGAGCTCGAGCGTGATCGCATCCTTCTTCACCGTCCGGATCATCTCGACGAGGGCCCCCGACTCCGCCTCGAGCTCGGCCTTGCCGAACTCGATGTTGCCGGCGCTGCCGATGCCGCGGTAATGGTTGGGCTGGCCCGCGTACCACCAGATGCCCGTGTAGGCGTGCTTCAATCCGGCCTGGCGCTTCTGGTCAGCGCCGCTCTCGTCGTCGGCCTTCGCCAGCTGGACGAGGTCGGGGCGGTGGGCCAGCATGACCGACGTCTCCGACTCGCCGGCGTGCCCGTCGAGCGTCGTTTTGCGGAGCTTCGCCAAGCGCGCTTCCGTGGCCTCGTCGTAGGCCGGCTCGAAGAGATAGACGGTGTAATCCTTCCGGCTCTCGAGCTGGGACTGGCAGAAATAGTGGAGGAAGGCGTCGTTGCCGCCGTGCCCGTTGACCAGGATGATCTTCTTGAGGCCGTTGCGGGCCAGCTCGTCGCAAGTCTGCTGGAGGAAATCGAGCATCATCCGGCTGCCGTAGGCGATGGTGCCGGGCTGGTGCTTGGCCTCGAAGATCTGGCCGACGAAATAGGGCGGGAAGACGATCGTATATTCGTCGGCGGCCGCGCGCAGCGAGACCTCGCGGCAGTCGATGAGATCGGTCCCCAGCGGGAGGTGCGGCCCATGCTTTTCCAGGATGCCGAGCGGAACGACGCAGGTCGCCCCGGACCGGGCCACGGCCCGGACGAAGTCCGGCGCGGTCAGCTCTTCGTAGCGCACCGGCAGAGGCTTCGGATTTTGAGAGGCGGCTTGCGGCGCGGAGAACGCGCGGGTGCCGAAAGCGACGAGCACGGCGGCCAGGATGACGGTCCTTGCTTTCATGGGTCGTACCTCCTCGCGGGGATGAACGCGCCCGAAATATAGTCCCCGAACGCCCGTCTGTCAACGCCCCGCGAGCCCGCTCACCGGTTTGGCGAAACCCCCCGAAAATGGTATATTTTCTCGAGGAGCAGGTCATCATGAACGTCCAACTGACGAAGGA
Source organism: uncultured bacterium (assembly GCA_963743755.1). GTDB lineage: Bacteria > Acidobacteriota > Aminicenantia > Aminicenantales > Saccharicenantaceae > RBG-16-66-30. Next base: position 358,726 of record CAVUQU010000003.1, on the reverse strand, counting down.
ACAGCTCGCGGCCCTGGTCAAGCTCGTTTACCTGGGCAACCGCATGGCCAACGACTGGCGGACCGACGACGTCATCGAGGAATACGACGAGATCGAGAGCCTCGTCCTCGACGCGGCCCAGAAGCACGGCCTGGGGGATTACGTCGATTTCGACGAAGAGACCAGGAAGGCCATCCCGTCGGGCGAGCTCGAGGAGAAGATGACCGAGACCGTGGAGTTCTACAACGACAACTCCTTCTGGGACCAGCTCATCTACCGCATGGCCGACCGCGACTACGTCCGCAAGTTCGGCGAGGAGGCCCTGTCGGAGCTCTATACCGAGAAGGGCATGGAGCGCGAGCGCCCGCTCATCGAGAAGTACGAGAAGGAATTCAACGACAACGGCCTCGACCGGATCGAGGTCCGCCGCGACAATTAAAAAAAGGGAGCGGCTTCATCAGCCGCTCCCTGGTTGGAACCGTTACGATAACCCCCGGGCTCCCCGGGGGGGCCGGGATCTTAGTAGCTGCGGTTGCCGCCGTAGCCGCCGGTCCGCGGTGAGTCCGTGCGAGGCTTGGCCTCGTTGACCTTGGCCGACCGGCCCTTGAGGTCCTTGCCGTTCAGCATGGATACGGCCTTATCGGCCTCCGCCTTGTTCGGCATCTCGATGAAGCCGAAGCCGCGGGATTCTCCGCTGAACTTGTCCTTGATGACGGACGCCTTCGACACTTCTCCGAACGACTGAAAGAAGTCCCTCAGATCGTTCTCGCTGACGGTGGTGGACAGGTTGCCCACATAGATGTTCATTCTCGTCTCCTTTCGACGATGGACGAGCTCTTCCGAGCCTGCCCGGTTGTTAAAGATGTTTGAACGTAATAAAGGAGAGGAGTATGCGACCGGTCAGGGCCTCTGGCCCCTTCCTTTAATCATTCAGGTGTTAATAGCTGAGGTTTCCCTTTGCGTATGAACATATGTATTATACCACACCCCCCTAATACCGCTTGTCCGGGGCCGGAAAATCAAATATAAAGAGGACGAAAGAAGGGTCGTCCCGAAATTTCCGAGGAGGCTGTCCCGATGTATCAATCCAGAGGCTCGGCGGGTTTTCTGATCGCCGTTCTCCTCGCCGTCGTCATGATCGGCTGTAGTGGCGGGACTCCTTCGGAAGAAAGCGGACCTGTCGCTGCGGCGTCGGCGCCCTCCGCCGCCTCCAAGCTCCCCTGGCCCCCGCCCAAGGACCTGAACGAGCTCTTCCATCTGGAATACCAGACCTACCGGGTCGACGACACGAAGCCATACGACCTCGCGGTGCTCGGAGAGAGCCGGGTCAGGCTCGTCTTCCCCATCGTCGACGGCGGCTGCATCACCGCGGAAACCCTCACGGTCAGGGAAGTCGAGATGGGCGCCGACAACGTGACCACCCTCCACCTGCTCTATACGCTGGACGGCCGGCCGTGCAAAGCGCTGTTCAAGCGGGTGCTCGACGCCACCTTCAGGCTGCCCAAACCCGGCGCCTACCGGATCAGGCTCTGGGTCAACGAGCTCTATCACGGCAAGGGCGAAGAGCCTGCGCCGGTCAAAGAGATCACGATCTGACCGGATCGGCCTCCTTGACTCGCCGGTCTGAACGGCCGTATCATCGCGCCATGTCCGGAATCGGGGGCCAACGCTACCTCGCCCCACGGAGGGGAATTCCCATGAGAAAAGCCGCGCTGTCGCTGTGCGTTCTTCTGTGTCTCGCGATCTGGAGCTGCGGGCCCGGAGGAGCGCCCGATGACGACGACCCGCAACCCGAACCGGTGGCGATCAACATCATCGAGAGCGCGGCCAGCGTCGAGGTTGGCCATTCATTCCAGTTCCACTACAGTGTCTCCCACACGACCAACACGGCCTGCACTTGGAGCGTCGATAACGTTGCGGGCGGCAACGCCACCGTAGGGACGATCGACGCCGGCGGTCTCTACACCGCGCCGGCGGCCGTGCCCAATCCGGCGCACGTGACCGTCAAGGCCGTCGCGGCGGCCGATGCCACCAAGTCCGATACGGCCACAGTGACGGTCCTGCCTCCGCCGCCTTTCACGGTTTCGCCCGCGACGGCGACCGTTCCGGCGGGGGGACTCAGCCTTTCACGACCACCGCCGAAGTCACCTGGTCCCTGGAAGGGACTGCGGGGAACACCGCCCCCCTCGGCTCCATCTCCACAGACGGGCTTTATGCCGCCCCGCTCGCGCCGCCCCTCGGCAGCGAGGTGACGGTCGTCGCCACTTCCAAAGCCGATCCGTCGGTCCACGCCACGGCCGTCGCCGTCATCCAGTTCTCCAACGCCAGTCTCCACGGTCCCTACGCGTTCGTTTACCGCGGCGCCGATGCCGCCGACATAGTCTACATCGGCGGTCGCATGACGGCCGACGGGGCTGGCGGCATTTCCGATGGGATCCTGGACATGAGCCAGGGCTCGGGCGTCTTGATGGCCGAGCCGTTCACGGGCACCTTCCAGGTCGTGGCCGACGGACGGGCCGCCATGACCCTCGCCATCGGGGAAGATAGTATTCCCTTGCGCCTCGTACTTGAATCGGACGCCTCCGCCCGAATGATCGGCTTTGCCGCCGGCCGGACGGGCATCGGAGAGCTCGAGCGGCAGGAGGCTTCGGCCTTCGGGACCGGGCTCTCGGGGACGTTCGTTTTTGGCTACGAGGGCACGGACCACTACACGAGCGACGATCCCAAGCGCGGCCAGCCCATCGCCGCGGCGGGCCGCTTCGCCGTAAGCGGGGACCCCGTCATGCCGGTCCATGACGGGATCGCCGATATCGACCGGAACGGCCAATGGATTGTCAACGGAGAAGGGGGGGCGGCTTTCTTCGGCGTCATCGGCTATAACGGCAGCTATGGATCGGGCTTGATCGGGCTGGGCGGTGTACAGGGAGTGACCCAGCTCGGGTATTACATGCTTTCGGCCGACGAGGCCCTCTTCGTCGGCTGGCAAGCTTCGCTGTTCCTGGGCGAGCGGACCGGATCCCTCGGCAGGATCGTCCGTCAAGGCGCCGGGCCCTTCTCGACCGCGTCGCTTTCGGGCGACCTCGCCAGCCTGTCCGACGGCTTTCGTGCGGTCGCGTTCCCGACGCCGGTCCCGTTCGTTCCCGCCGCCCCGGCGTTCTCCGCCGGCTATATGACGGCCAGCGGAGCGGGCCAGTTCACGGGCGGATTGACCGACACCAACGTCGGCGGGACGGTCGGTCAGGGATTGGCGGTGACGGGGACTTACGCCGTCGCCTCGAACGGACGCGGGACTTCCACGGTCAGCGCGGGCGGCCTGACGAATTACACGGCCATTTACCTGATCTCGAATAACACGGCCTTCGCGGTCGGGCTCGATACTTGGGGGACGGGGCTATCGGCCTTCTCTCCCCGGGGGGCAGGGCCGTTCAATGCCGCGTCCCTGAACGGTCACTATGCGTTCACGTTGAGGGGCACCTTGACCTCGAGGGGCACCGACGTCACCGGTCAGATCCTATTGAACGGACTGGGTGCTCTTGCCGGCACAGCCGATATCAATGTCGCCGGAGTCCTTTCGGCGGACGTTCCCGTCACGGGAACCTATACCATGAGCTCTACGGGACGAGGCACCGCGACGATAAGCTGCACCGCCGGGACGTGGACGGTGACGCTCTATGCCAAGGACGCCAAAACGATCTATCTGCTGGGGACGAGCTTCCCGTCGAACGGGACCCTCGATCGGCAGTATTGACTCCCATTCCGTCGCGGTCTATCATCGGCCTGCGAAGGGATTCCGACGACTTCCGAAGGGGGTTCCATGCGAGAAGACGCGTCCGCCGGCCGGCCTGTCGCCATTCTCGCCGTCCTTGTCGTCCTTTGCTCGGTGACCGCGGCCGCCGCCGCGCCGCAGGAGTGGCCTCCTGTCACCGACGAGGAGAAAGCGGTCAAGGATTGCCCCGGCCAACCCGGCGCGCCGGCGATCTACCTGTCGCGGGTCGAGATCTCGAACGGCGACGATTGGAGCTACCAAGTTTTCCACCGGCTCAAGATCCTGACGGACGCCGGCAAGGCGTACGGCAACGTCGAGGTCCCGTTCTCCGAGGCCTGGCGGGTCAAGGACATCGAAGCCCGGGTCGTCAAGCCGGACGGCCGGTCCGTTCCTTTCATTGGAGAGATCTTCGAGAAGACCGTTGTTCAGGTCGGGCGGCTCAAGCGTCTGGTTAAGACTTTCGCTCTACCCGAGATCGAGACCGGATGCATCATCGATTACAGATACGAACTCAAGCTCGATCCCAAGAAATACGCCTCGGCCGGCAGCCTGAGCCTCGAGAGGTGGAAGCCGGAGGAGGGCGGGACTCCCGACTTCTTGTCCCTCCATTCCTACACGGTCGAGATCTGGGACTTTGCGGCGCCCCTTTACACCTCCAAGGCCCGGTACGTCTATATTCCCTTCCGGAACGGCCAGATCTCCCTCGGCGATCGGAGCCTGAGGTTGGCCTGGGTCTCTTACGGCCTGACCTGGGGCGGCCCGGCCTGGCAGAACGGCAGCGTCGAGCTCACGGTCACCGACATCCCGGCCCGAGCCGATGAGGAGTTCATGCCGCCTGAGGCCGAGGACCGCATGGGCGTGACCTTCTTCTTCTGCGAGAACACCATCTCCGATGCCTCTTCGTTTTGGAAGGAGGAGATCGAGGGCTGGCGGGACCGGGCGGAGAAATTCATGGACGAGGACGAGGGAGCGGCCCAGGAAGCCCAGGCCCTGGTGGCGCCGGGCGTCCCGGAGATGACGATCCTCAAGGCCCTCTATGATCGGGCCCAGCGCATAACGAACCTGAGCTACGACCGTTCGATGACGCCGGCACGCCGCAAAGAACTGAAGATCAAGGACAACCGGAACGTCGCCGACGTCATGAAGCGCGGCACCGGTCTCCGCAGTGACATCACCCGTACGTTCGTCGCTCTGGCACGGCGGGCCGGATTCGCGGCGGATCTCGTCCGGGTCGTATCGCGCGACGACAAGCTCTTCCACGAGCAGGTCCTCGGCCTTTACGGTCAGTTCGACACCGAGCTCGCTCTGGTGAAGGCCGGGGGGAAGGAGATATTCCTGGATCCGGCGACGCCCCTCTGCCCCATGGGTATCGTGCCCTGGAACGTCACCGACACGGCCTACATCAGCACCTCGGGTCCGCAGGCCAGCTTCCCGACGACGCCCCTCGATCCCCCCGAGGCTTCGGCCCTCCATCGGGAATTCGACCTGAAGCTCGACGCGACAGGCCGGCTGAACGGAACGATACGTCTGACCTGCACCGGCCAGGAAGCGCTCGTCCGCAGGCTCGAGTATCTCGGCGTCGACGAATCTGAGGTCCGCCGGCGGCTCGAGGACGAACTGAAGGCCGAGCTCGGCGGCGAAGCCCAAGCCTCGCTCCGCCGCGCCGACAACCTGACCGTCTCCGAGGACCCCGTGCGCTTCGAATTCGAAGTGGCCTGGACCGCGGGGGCTACCGTGGCCGGCGGCCGGAAGATCCTGCCGGTCTTCCCGCTGCGGGCCGGCTGGCATGATGCGTTCCGCCATGCCAAGCGTCGGACTTCGGTTCAGTTCCGCTATCTGGCCCGGGAGACCGACGACATCCTCATCGCGCTGCCGGAGGGCACGTCCGTCGAGGCCGGGCCTGCCGCCAGGCTGTACGAGCTCTCGTTTGCCCGTTATGAACTTTCCGCCGCGACCGAAGAGGCCGGCCGGCTCCGCATCCGGCGCGAGCTCGCGATCGTCAAGCCCCGCGTCGTTCTCGGGCAGTATCCGGTCCTGAAGGGCTTCTTCGACCATGTCCGCGCCGGCGACGAAGGCCAGGTCGTTCTGGCCCCGACGAAAAAATAGCCCGGACGTGCATGGCGGCGGCGGGGCTCAACTAGCTGAATTAAAAAGCCCTTGCGGGCTTGACACTCTGCCCGTATTCGGTTACTTTACAAGCCCTACGTTTTTACTTTCCGAGGAGGACGAATGCCCGCGAACAAGATCTACTGGACCGAAACCGACGAGGCGCCGTACCTGGCGACCTTCTCGCTCCTGCCCATCGTCCAGGGCTTCACCCGGGGGACCGGCGTCGAGGTCGAGCTCTGCGACATCTCGCTCGCCGGCCGGCTCCTGGCCAACTTCCCCGACTACCTGACCGAGGCCCAGCGGGTCCCGGACAACCTGGGCTTCCTGGGTGAGCTGGCCCTGAAGCCCGAGGCCAACATCATCAAGCTGCCGAACATCAGCGCTTCGCTGCCCCAGCTCCTGGAGACCATCGCGGAGCTCCAGGCGCAGGGCTACAAGGTCCCCGACTATCCCGAGAATCCCAAGACCGAGGCCGAGAAGGAGATCCACGCCCGTTACGCCAGGGTCCTGGGCAGCGCCGTCAACCCGGTCCTGCGCCAGGGGAACTCCGACCGGCGGGCCCCCGTGTCCGTGAAGAGATACGCCCAGAAGAACCCCAAGAAGATGCTGCCCCTCGGCCCCTGGACGCCGGATTCCAAGGCCCACGTCGCCCACATGACCGGCGGCGATTTCTACGGCAACGAGAAGTCGGCGACCGTCGCAGAAGAAGGTCGACTTCCGGATCGAGTTCCAGGGCTCGGACGGAACGGTCAAGATCCTCAAGGACAAGCTGACGGCGCTCGACGGCGAGATCCTCAGCGGCACGTTCATGAGCCGGAAAGCCCTGCGGGCTTTCTACGCCGCCGAGATCGAGGACGCCAAGGCCAAGGGCCTGCTCCTGTCGCTCCACCTCAAAGCCACGATGATGAAGGTTTCCGACCCTGTCCTCTTCGGGCACGCCGTCTCGGTCTTCTACGAGGCGGCCCTGTCCAAGCACGCCGCGGCGCTCAAGGAGTGCGGCTTCAATCCCAACAACGGCCTCGGCGACCTCTATGCCAAGATCAAGACCCTGCCCGAGCCCAAGCAGAAGGAGATCGAGGCGGACATCCAGGCCGTCTACGCTCAGCGGCCCCCGCTGGCCATGGTCGACTCGGACAAGGGCATAACCAACCTCCACGTCCCGAGCGACATCATCGTCGACGCCTCCATGCCGGTCGTCGTCCGCGAATCGGGGCAGATGTGGGGGCCGGACGGCAAGCTCCACGAGACCAAGGCCATGATCCCCGACCGCTGCTATGCGACGATCTACCGGACGATCGTCGAGGACTGCCGGAAGCACGGCGCGTTCGACCGGGCGACCATGGGCGACGTCCCCAACGTCGGGCTGATGGCCCAGACAGGCCGAGGAATACGGCTCTCACCCCACGACCTTCGAGATCCCGGTACGACGGTACGGTCCGCGTGGTCGCGGCCGACGGCAGCGTTCTCATGGAGCACGCCGTCGAGGCCGGCGACGTCTGGCGGCTGTCCCGGGTCAAGGACATCCCCATCCGGGACTGGGTCAAGCTGGCCGTCAAACGGGCCAGGGCCACGGGCGCTCCCGCGGTATTCTGGCTCGACCGGAACAGGGCCCACGACGCCCAGGTCATCGCCAAGGTCGAGAGATACCTCGAGGACCACGACACGGCCGGGCTGACCATCGAGATCATGGCCCCGATCGAGGCCATGACGTACTCTCTGGAGCGCATCCGCAAGGGCCTGGACACGATCTCGGTGACGGGCAACGTCCTCCGCGACTATCTCACGGACCTCTTCCCGATCCTCGAGATCGGCACGAGCGCCTACATGCTGTCCATCGTGCCCCTGCTCGCCGGAGGCGGCCTGTTCGAAACGGGCGCCGGCGGCTCGGCCCCCAAGCACGTCCAGCAGTTCGAGAAGGAGAGCTACCTGCGCTGGGACTCGCTCGGCGAGTTCTCGGCCTTCGCCGCTTCGCTCGAGCACGTGGCGGGGGCGTTCAAGAACGCCAAGGCCAAGATCCTGGCCGAGACCCTCGACACGGCCATCGGCAAGTTCCTCGACAACGGCAAGTCGCCGGCCCGCAAGGTCGGCCAGATCGATAACCGGGGCAGTCACTTCTACCTGGCCCTCTACTGGGCCGAGGCCCTGGCCGCCCAGGACAAGGACGCGGAGCTCCAAGCCCGGTTCGCGCCGGTGGCCCAGGCCCTCGGCGGTAAAGCCGCGGAGATCGACGCCTGCCTGATCACGTTCCAGGGCAAGCCCGTCGACATGGGAGGCTACTACCACCCGGACAAGGCCAAGCTCACGGCCGCCATGAGGCCGTGCCCGACCCTGAACGCGATCATCGACGCGCTGTAGCGCGCGGCGGTCTGGCACAGCGGAGATCCGATGGGGCCCTCGCCCCGGGCCGATAGGCCACACGCTCGGCCGGGCTCCGAGCGGAGGGGCGCAGGGGACAACGGGGAGGACTTCGACATGGCCGTGAACAAGGACAAAAAGGACCACTGCGACCTCAGCGTCCGCATCGGCGGCGAAGCCGGCCAGGGCATGAATTCGATCAGCGACATGCTGGGTAAGGCCTTCGTGCGCAACGATCTCCACGTCTTCATCAACCAAGATGTCATGAGCCGGATCAGGGGAGGTCACAATTACACCCAGATCCGCATCAGCGACCGCGCGGTGAGCTGTCCTTCCGGCCGCGTCGATATTCTGGTGTGCCTGGACAAGAACACCCTGGACCTTTACCGGGACAGTGTGGACGGTCTTATCGTCTATGATGAGGGGAAGATCCAAGAACACCCACCCGCCGGAAAAAAATACCTGCCTCTGCCCATGGAAAAGATCGCCGAGGAAACCGGCGGCAGCGCCAGGATGGCCAACAGCGTCGCTTCCGGAGCGCTGATGGCCTTGACGGGCCTTCCGCTCGAGCCCCTCATGGAGATCCTGGGCGAGGTCTTCTCCAAAAAAGGCGACAAGGTCGTCCAAGCCAACAGGGAGTGCGCCCGCCAAGGTTTCGAGCGGATGAAGGACAGGCCCGAAGGTCCGCTGCTCTGCGAACTCCATCGCTCCGGAAAAGAGAGCCGGCAGAGGATGCTGCTCACGGGAAGCGATGCGATGGCCCTGGGGGCCCTGGCTTCCAACGTCCGGTTGTACTCGGCCTATCCCATGTCGCCGGCCACGGCCATCATGGAGTATCTGGCCTCGAAAAAGAAGGAGTTCGGGATCGTCGTGGAACAGGCCGAAGACGAGATCTCCGCCGTCAACATGGCCATCGGATCGTTTTTCTGCGGGGCGCGGGCCATGACCGGAACATCGGGGGGGGGCCTGGCCCTGATGGTGGAGGGCATCAGCCTGGCCGGAATGACGGAGACTCCGCTGGTCGTCGTCGACTGCCAGCGGCCCGCGCCGGCCACCGGATTCCCGACCCGGACGGAACAGGCCGACCTCCTCTTCGTGACGCACTGCGCCCACGGTGAATTCCCCCGGGCCGTCCTGGCCCCCGGAAACGCGCAGGAGGCCTTCCACGCGATCCGGAAGGCCTTCTATCTGGCGGAAAAATACCAATCCCCGGTGTTCGTCCTGGGCGATCAGGTCCTCAACGACTCATCCTGGACCACGGAGCCGTTCGCCATGGACGATCGGTTCGGCGAGGCACAGAGCCTCGTGTCCGAACAGGCCCTGAAGGACATGAAACCCTATGCGTATGTCCGGTACGAGATGACGGATTCGGGTATCTCCCCCAGGCTCCTGCCCGGCACCCCCGGCCAGGTCCTCTACGCCGACAGCGACGAACACACCGCAGCGGGGCACATCACAGAGAGCGCCGACGTCCGCCGTTCCATGGTGGAAAAAAGGCTGCGCAAGCTCGCCGGAATGCGGGCAGAGATGGCCGGCCCGAAGATATTCCCCGGACCCGACGCCGAATCCTATCTCGTCTGTTGGGGATCCACGCTCGGCGCGGTCGAAGAGACCGTTCAAGCGCTGCGCGCGGAGGGCGCGAACTGGGGCTATATTCACTTCAGCGAGCTGTATCCGCTGTCCGAGGCTCCCATACCCCGGGAGATATCTCAAGGGGCCCGCCTCATCGCCGTGGAGAACAATGCCACCGGTCAATTCTGCAAATTATTGAGGATGGAAACCGGCCTTCCTATCGCGGAAAAGATCCTCAAGTACGACGGCAGGCCGTTCACGCCGGATGAACTCAGGATCAGGCTGAAAACCACGAAAGGCTGACGACCATGGCTGACACGGACATGTTCAAGAGCGACGATCCGATCGCCTGGTGCGCGGGATGCGGGAATTTCGGCATTCTGAGCGCTCTCAAGCGGGCGTTGGCACTGTCGGGACTGAGGCCGGAACAGGTGTTGATCGTCTCCGGAATAGGGCAGGCGGCCAAGCTCCCTCATTACCTCCGCTGCAACACGTTCAACGGCCTGCACGGCCGGGCCCTGCCCGTGGCGACGGGCGCCAAGATAGGCAATCACGACCTGGTCGTCATCGCCGACGGAGGGGACGGGGACGGCTTCGCGGAGGGCGGGAACCACTTCATCCACGCCATGAGGCGCAACCTCGACATGACCTACCTCGTCCACAACAACCAGATCTACGCGTTGACCAAGGGGCAGGCTTCCCCCACGACGGACGCGGACATGGTCACCGGTACCACCCCGGAGGGCAATTCCATGGAGCCGGAACGGCCGCTGGCCCTGGCCGTGGCGGGCGATTGCAGTTTCGCCGCGCGGGGATTCGCGGGGGAGATGGACCATCTGGTCGACCTGATCCAAAAAGCCATTCGGCACGAGGGCTTTTCCTTCTTGGAGATCCTCCAGCCCTGCGTTTCCTTCAATAAGGTCAACACCTTCGACTGGTACAAGAAAAGGGTCTACTTTCTGGACGAAGCATCGTATGACCCGACGGACAGGCCGGCGGCTTTCCGGAAGGCCCTGGAATGGGGCGACAGGATCCCCCTCGGGGTCATTTTCCGGGCGGAGCGCAGGACCTACGAAGATCTCGGAGGATTGAAGGGCTCCAAGCCTCTGAAGGACCGGGCCATGGATAAGGGGAAATTAGCCGATATTTTCAAAGAATTCCGCTGATCCGGTATTATCGCGCCGCCGGATATCTGTCCTTTGCGGCAGGAAGCATTCCTGCCTTTGAAGAAAGATCGTGCCACCCGGCGAAAGCCGGTTCCGGGATGCCGAGTCCCCGTTCAAGCCCCCGTTGCCGGAAACTCCGGGCCCTCGTCCGGAACCGCCCCCTCCCGGCATGAATTCCTCCGATGGACGGCGCAGATGACGCCGGCGGCGGTCAGGAGAGCCAGGGCCAGCCCGCCGACCACCCACCAGGGGTTCTCCTTGACGAAGTCCGTCGGGCCCGTAACCAAGGCCTTCTTGAGGTGGGAATACTTGTCCGAGATGAAATCCTGCATGTCTTCCCTTTTTTCCTTAGCCGCAGCATTGAGCAACTCCACGGCCGCGAGGATCTTTGCGTCCATGTCCAGACTCCTTTTGAGACGATTCGGTCCGAACTTCGGATCCGCTCCTATGACATATGCAATCCCCGTGCCAAACCTTTGGGGGAATGCGCCGGTCAGGTCCGAAGTGGCACGAAGATTGCTATGTTCAAGAGGTGGGCCGGATCGAAGCCGGCAGTGATGCGTCCCGAAGGGCGTAGGCGAAAACGATTGTGATGAATCAAGGAGGCTAGAATGAAGACATCGGGATTTTTACGAGGGGCGTTATTGGGTTTGATCGCCGGGATTCTCGTCGCCCCCCGTTCCGGGAAGGAAACGCGCGAGAACATCAAGAAGCACTACGAGGAGATCTCCGAACGGCTCTCGGAGGAGCTGTCCCGCTTGAAGGATATCACCAAGGAGACCTATGCTCAGGTCGTCGGCAGCGTCGTCCATGGCTTCGTGGAGGCCAAGAAGATCACGTCCGACGAAGCCGCCGAACTCAAGGGCAAGCTTAAGAAGGGCTTCGAGGATATCCGGAAGTCGCACCAAAAGGAGATGGGAGCCGGAACGCCCAAGGCCTGAACCGTCCGTAGGAACAGGGTCTCCGCACAACTATGTGCGCACGCAGACCACCCATATCGACAAAAGGAGGAAAAAATGGGAGAGATGATCGACAAGAGCAAGGGCAAGATCAAGCAAGCGGTAGGGGACTTGACCGGCAACAAGAAGCTCAAGCGGGAGGGCAAGATGGATGAGCTCAAGGGCCGGGCCAAGGGCGCGGTCAAAGATGTGAAGCGCGCGGTCAAGCGTGCCGTGAAGTAACCACGGCATCCACGAAGTTGGGCAAAACCACTGCCGCGCCGGCGAACGTCGGTGCCTACATCGCCGGGTTCCCGCCCGAGGTCAGGGCGGTCCTGCGGAAGATGCGGGCGACCATCCGGAAGGCGGCGCCCGAGGCGGAGGAGAGGATCAGCTGGGGCATGCCGGCGTACGCGCTGGACGGGATGCTCACTTTCTTCGCCGCCTTTGAGAAGCATGTCTCCCTGTTCCCGGGCCCGAGCGGCCTTGAAGAGTTCAAGAAGGAGCTCGCCCCCTACGGGACGTCGAAGGGGACGGTGCGGTTCCCGCTCGGGACGCCGGTGCCATATGGATTGATCACCCGGATCGTCAAGTTCCGGGCCAAAGAGAATCGGATTCGGGCGGAAGCCAAACGGAAGAAGAAGTAAAGTCCCGTTCTAAGGTCAAGGGACCTTTTTTCCGCATCCGCCGCAGTATAGATCCCCAGCCTCGATCTTCTGGCCGCACGAGGAGCAGAAATTCTTGGCCGGGGGCTGCTTCCCGATCCGGGCGCCGCACTGCTCGCAAAAACAGGCCTCGGCGTCGTTGGCCCGGCCGCATTTCGGACACGGCTGACCGGCTGTCTTTGGAGCCTCGACCTTCCTGGGCAGCTTGTCCGGATCGTTCACCAGCTTATCCCCGGGAGCCCCGCAGAGCCGGCAGAAGGCGCTGTCGGCCGGATTGACCCCGAAGCACCATACGCAAAAGCGGGGCTTTTCCGGGATTTCGGCCGGAGGATCCCACGGAGCAGCCGCCTTTTCTGGAAGCGGCTCATCGGAAGCGAAAAGGAGCAGAAGGACCATCCGTACATCTTCGTCGATGGCCTTCAACCCATTCGGGCCGGGCAGCGAGGCCGGGTCCGGCGCCGAAGGGGACTTCATCCACTTCCGGTCTTTATAGAAATACCATGCTCCGGAAAGGAAGCCGATCGCCCAGATCGTCCCTGTCTTGTCCGTCAAATAGTGGTTCTGGAGGAGCCTTTCCGCGTCCTCCGAAGAATAGAGCCCCCGCTCATAATCGAGCCGGATGCCGGCCGCGATCTTCTCCATCACGGCGACGCCGTTCGCCTCCCCCGACCTTGTCTGGATCGCTTCGATCTGGGGAACGGCCGGGTCTTCGTCCTTTCCCGAAGGGCGGGCGGGCGCCAGGGCCGCGAATTCGGCGGGACCCTCGAGCGTGTCCCCGGGGAAACCCGCCGGCCGCCAGGCATGGCCGTCGTGCCGGAACCAGCGCTTGCTGCAGAGCCCCGGGGCCCAGTATTTCCCGTCGGGGTCCCGGAACTTCAGCCGGTTGAGCTTGGGCCAGATCGCATCGAGGGGGACTGTTTTCGAGATCAGTTTGAAAGCAAGATCGGTGAAGACGGCGGTCGCGCGGCCGCTGTCATACGTCATCAGGGATTCCATGCTGCTCGTCTCCTTCGTATCGGGCTTTCTTTCAGCCGCCGAACGCTCCGCGCAGTCGTTGGCGCCGGGCCTGGTTTTGCTGAACCACCCACGCCTCGGTCTCTTTTTTCCTCTCGACGAATTGCCGGATGGCTTCCATGGCCCGGCCGGCGCAATCTAAATATTTCTCATTGGCGGCTCTGAGATCCAGATCCATACGCCCGATCACGCCCTTATTGCTCAGGATCAAATTCTTTTTATGGTCGATCAACTCGTTGATGGCCCCCTCCTGCTTCTTCAATGTGCCGAGATCCACTCCCATGAAGAACGGATTGGCTACGGAACGGACGAGCTGGCCGGCCTGGGTCACGAATTTATCGGCCTGGACTCTTGTCAAAGGAGGCGGTCCGCTTGGCGGTATCCGGGTGAAATGCTCCAGCTGCTCGTGAACAAAGAACTTGAAGCTTTCCGCCATCCCCTTGAAAAACGTGCCTTTTTCCATAGCGTCGAGATATTTGCCAGGCCGGGTTTGATCCCCCAGGAAATATTCCCGGATTGTGTTTTTCAAGGCGTTGACCACGGCGGCCTGGAGCGCACTGGCCGGAATACCGACGGCCGGGTTCAGGACCAGGAACTCCGAAACGACCCAGCTCGCTCCGTCGACCACCGCGCAGGCCGCCCAGCTTTCCGTCATGGAGATCAGTTGCCGCTGGAGTTCATTGATCTCATTCTGCATCTGCTGGTTGATCTGCTTGATCTTCTCGATCCCGGATTCGAGCTGGTGGATCGTCCGGAGGTCGTCTTTGCAGGCTTCATCGGGGGAGGGCGGCACCGGCTCTTCCTCGGGAGGGGGCGGAGGAGATTCTTTTTCCGGAGGCGGTTCCTTTTTTTCGGGAGGGAACTCCGGCTCTGGCCCCGGCCCGGGCCCCTCATCGGGGGGCGGCGCCTCAGGTTCAGAGGGAGGCTGCGGCTCTCCGCCGCCGACAACGATCGTGATCTCCGGCTCGACCCAGTTACCCTTATCGTCCTTGTGGCCGAGATCGATGCGTTGTCCTTCGGGCCCCCATTTTTCACCCCAGCTCCAGTTGCCGACCATGGCGCCCAGTCCACCCGTATCGGGCGTCTCGTTCGAGGCCAACTGCCGCTGCCAGCTGGTGAATTTATCTGTCGGCTGGCCGTCCTTGATAAAATCGTTATCCTTAAGCCAGAGAAGGGCTTCGTCCCCGGATAGGATCCGTGTCCCGGCTTCTCCGGAGGCTTGAGCGGCATTCGAGAGAGCGGCCTGAAGGGCCGATGCCGCGGCCGAAGCCGCCCCGGAGGCGATGCTCACGGCGCCGCCCGTAAGAAGCAGGATCACGCCGGCAGCCGCAGCGGCCGTCCCCTCGGGCGGAAGAGACCGGCTTTCCGAGTTGCCGGGGCGATATCCAGAGTCATCATCAGAGCGGTTCCGGCGCGAAACCGCCGTGCCGGGAAGACGGCTGTCGGCCGTCCGCAGCATGCCGGCCAGAGGCCCCAGGACCTGCGCCCGGGCTTGTTCCAGGGCCGCTCTCTTCACGTCCGGGCTGTAGGTGTTGTCATACTCGGTGATAAACAGAGTGGAAGGATACTGCATGATCATCTGAATGACCCAGCGACCCCTGGCCGACAGGGCGTAACCGGTCCATTCGTCCATAGTCTGAACGGCCACGTCACCGCACCCGGAGATCGTCTCCCAGGAACCAAAAGAACCCGGGGATTCCTTCAGCATCAGGTTGTGGAACGCCGCTGCGTCCTCCGAGCTGGGGAACTCGTAAAGGACGAGGCTCAGGATGCCCATATTCGCCATGGGATCGTTGTCGAACAGGGTGGCCAACCGGCCGATATCCCTGGGCGGCGTGAGATTGGCCTGCCGGAGCTGGCCGCTCCATTGTTGAAGCTCCTGCGCGGTATCCGCCCGCAGTCTCTGGCCGATCTGTTTGTTTATCGTGAATCGCTGGGGCAGGTCCGAATCCAGGAGCAGCTGTTCAGCCACCGATTGCGCATCCTGGGCCTGCAGACGGAGCGGCGCCGTAAACCCGAGGGGGAGTATGAAAGCGAAGAGAAGCACGGCCAGCTGGGCCGCCTTCTTCAGGCGGATGACCTGGCGCCGGCCCTTGCGGTAGCGGCTGAAAAGGACGAGCGACAGGCCGAGGACCATGGCCGTCGAGAAAGCGCCGCCGGCCATCGATAGGCCGACGATCTCCCGGAGGTTGAAGAGCGCCGCGGTCTGGGTGGCGAGGAAACAGACCGTCCAAATGACGAGGGTGAGCCAGGTGCGCTTGACCATGACCCGGGTCCCGCGCAGGTGGATCCGGTGTCCGCGGCCTTGAAGGGATCCGAGCAACAGGCCGAAGAGGATCGCGGGAGCCAAGAAGGATACCGCCTGGCCGACGGGAAACGTTGCCAGCTGCACAACGAAGGACGCCACAGCCGCAAAAGCCGGCAGCAGGATCGTCGCCCAATGAAGGGGCCATTCGTGTTTATAGGACTGGATCATGGACAGGACGGGCCCGACGACCAGGACGAGCATCCCGATCCGGGGGTCCAGCCGCCACAGCAGTAAAGACAATGCCACTGTGACGGCCAAGGTGGCCAGGGTTTTGAAGAGGGCTTTGGCGATCGTTCCCGCGATCTTGTTCGACTTCCCCGTCATGGTCCTTCTCCTATCGAGGACGTCCGCGCTTGAAAACGGCCGTTCTCGTCAGCCTGTCGTAGAACGTCTGCTTCTCGGGGCCGAATATGAGGAATGCGCCCAGGAACGAAGCCAAACCCACGGCCAGAAACGGATAGACCAGGAGCTCGACCTCGGTCATGCCGAGAGGCGGGATGATGAGAAGGAAGCCCAGCTTCCCCAAGTATCGACCCAGCCTTCTGCCCCACGACGCGGGATTCCCGTCTGCGCCGGCCACCTTCAGCCTCATGATGAGCTTTCCCGGCGTTGCCCCGGTGGCAACCTCGATGAGCAAGTAGAAGATCGCGATCGTCCAGGAATAAAACAGAAAGGCCCCCAGAGCGCCGGCGTTCGTGTCGATCGACGACATGTGAACGCCGAGGGCCGCGAGGAGCCGGGATGCGGGTCTCCCGAAGGGAAAGACCAGGAGGAGAATGATGGCCGCGTCCAGAACGAGGGCCGGGAACCGGCGCAAGAAACCCGCGCGTTCTTTCATCGGGGTCAAAGGAGCCATGGCGCCCTCCTCGGGAATTTGACGGGGATTGTACTGAAAGAGAGGGCCGCGGGCAAGACGACGGGAGACCGACACGCTAGGGACGGCGGGACCGGCCGCGGCGAAGGAGCAGGACGGCGCCGGAAGCCCCGGCGAGGCCGAGCAGGATCAGCCCCCAGCACGTGACGACTTCATCGTCGCGGAAATCGAGCGGGCCTTCCGCGATGAGCACCGTTCCGGCGACGTAAATGACCGCCAGCGCGCAGATGAGGAGGACGACCGGCAGGACGATCCGCACCCAGCGCCAAGAGCTGTTTCCAGGCGTCTGGCGCATCGTCCCCGGCCTTGTCGCGTTGGGGAGAAGGAACGGACGGAGGTCCGGGCTTGATTGTCGGCGCAGGGGCGCTGGGCGGAGCGGGGGCCGGGGCCGGCGCGGGCGCCGGTGCGGCAAGGGTGGCCCCGCAGGCCGTGCAAAATTTCTTCCCGGCTTTTTGATTCGTCTCGCATTTGGGGCAGTTCATCATGTCGGGACTCCCTCGCAGCCGACCTATTTCCAGAAGATCATATCCGGGGGATTCCTCTTCATGGTCGTGAACGCGACGGCCGGCCAGCCGGCGGCGATCGCCGCCACGACCTTGTGATCTTCCGGGAGGCCGATACGCTTCTTCGCTTCGTCCGTCCTCAGATACATTCCTACGAAGCCCATCCAACACGTGCCCAGGCCGAGATCGCGGGCCGCGAGCATCAGGTTTTGGGCGGCCAGCGCGCAATCGATCTCGGCCGTCGGGCTCGAATTCTGCACGGAGCAGATAAGGACCAGCGCCGGCGCGCCATAGAGCACGTTGAAGCTGGGATTCTCGAGCGTTTCGCGGTATTGCGCGAGCGGCGGTATCTGATCGATCATTCCGAGCATATAAGTCTTCGTCCGGCCGGAAAGGTCGGTCAGGATCTCGCGGTCCTGGATGACGGCGAACTTCCAGGGCTCGATGCCCATGCCGCAGGGCGCCTGCACGGCGGCCTCGATCATCTGCCGGACCAGGCCGGGGTCGACGGGCTTGTTCTCATAGGCCCGAACGGATCGACGGGTGTAGATGGCCTCTTTGATGTCCATTGCGCTTAGCTCTCCTTCGGCGGGGTTCGCGATGGCGGTAATGCTAGCCGATAGCCGACGGCGAAGTCAAGATGTCGGCTTCGTTGCAGCCCGAGGATCAGAGGACGCGTTTGATGCCGGGGACGCGGGTGAGCAGCCAGGCGAGCCCGAACGATCCGGCTACGGCGGCGGGTGCCACGAAGAGGAACTTGAGCTCCGGAGCGATCGGTAGCGGCTGGGTCAGACGGGCGATCGCGACGGCCACCGGGGCCTGGACCACATAGGCGCCGAAGGCAGCCCGTCCCAGCCCGTGTGCCAGAGAACCGGTGTGGTCGAGACGGCGCTGGAAGAAACCGAGCAGCCAGACGGACGAGCCGACCGCCGTGATCCCTTCGCCGATGGCGACAGCGGCCGCTTGCCAGGACATTCCGCCTCCGAGCGGATCTGTGTTTTTCATGTTAATCAGAAGGGTTGAGATGATCGTCAGCGCCCCGCCGAGGGCCGCGAGGCCGGACAGCCGCCGCAACCGGTCCGTGACCGGATCGAGCCAGCCGTTTTCGGCGCAGGCGATGCCGAGCGCGAAAAGGCCGATGCACTGGGGCCACTGCCAGACGTGCAATACGAAGATCTGGTGGGAGTCGATCGGGTATCGCAGCCGGACGACGAACGTGGCCGCCGCGATGCCCGCGGCCAGGCCGGCGAGGAAGAACGGCCGCCACGGACGGGGAGTGGGCCGGGCCGGCCGGAAGGCGCGCCACGCGGCGTAGGCCGCGGAAAAGATGAGCAGGGCGAGGACGAACCACAACGGCCCGGGATCGAGGTCCTTCAGCTGAGCCCGGAAGAACCAGGCGAGAGACCGGCCGCGGCTGTCGCCCATCCAGCGCACGACGGGGAAGACGACGAGCAGGAACGCCAGGAAGGGCGGGCCGAGCCGGACGAGTCGGTCGCCCATGAAACCTGCCGAGCCCTTGCGGGCCAACGCCCGCGGGACGAGCAGACCGGCGATGAGGAAGAACAGGCCCATCGCGAACATGGAGCCGATCGCCACGTAGAGCGCCGCGGGGATGATGAAGGCCTTGTTGGCGGAAGGCTCGCGGTAGGCCCAGGACCCGATATCGGCGTAGGTGATGAATACGTGACCCGTGATGACTCCGGCCACGAGCACGGTCTTGAGGTTGTCCAGATAGGCCCGGCGCGGAGGGAACCCGGTCGTCGCGATCATGGGCTTTCGCTCTTTCCGGAAAAATGATCCTAATGGTTTTTTATCTTGTCTTGAGCTCGACGTTGTCGCGGATCCAGTGGTCATCCCACCATTCCACGGGATTGACGAATGCCCCGTGGATGAGCATGGCGAAATGGAGATGGTCGCCGCCGGCCAGGCCCGTGGATCCTGAAAGCCCGAGGGTCTCGCCCCGCGTCACTTCCTGGGACAACGCGACATCGATCTGGCTCAAGTGGCAGTACATGCTGAACAATCCCAGGCCATGGTCCAGGACGACCGTCAGGCCGTGGATGCCCAGAGGATCGGCGAACACGACCCGGCCGGCGTTGGCCGCGGGGATGGGACACTGGGCCGTGGAGGCCAGGTCCACGCCGAGATGGACTTGTTGGTCGACGATTTTTCCGTCGTACTTATAGGTCCGCCGGTCCCCGAACGCGGCCATGGGCTTCGAGTTCGGGAGCCGGAGAAACGCCCCGGACCAGAGCATCCGGGATTCCGTTTTCTTGCAGAGAGTCGCCAGCCGCTCGTAATCCAGCTTCCGCTGCGTCCGGTTGACCGTCAGGAAAGCCTCCAGGTCCGTTCCCTGGAGCCCCGGGTCGATGTTCTTGAAATAGGAGACGACGTCTCCGAGGAACCTGTCGGACAGGCTCAGAGTGTCCTGCTTGAAGGCGACGGTCTTGATCACCGGCCGGAAAACGATAGTCGTCTTGTTGCCGGCCGGGTCCTCGGCCACGCCGGAGAAAGAAATGTCGCGGGGCGCGTCCGGAGAGAGCGCGAAAAAGACCAGGAACCGCTTTTCGCCGGTTGGAAATCCGGGGAAAAAGCGCTCTCCGACCCGGATCCCGACGATCGGGGTTTCCTCGTCCACGGTGCAGGAGACGACGCCCGCGCCTCCCGTGTTGATATAGTGCGGCCCGCCGACGATGTTCATCCGGGGCGGGCGGGTGTCGAGGATCATCTTTCTTTCCACGACGGCGGTGTTCCCGCCGTTCCAGGAGCGGTCCTCGGCCGAGATCCGGAGGAGGATCTCGCCGTCGGCCAGTCCGGCGGGAAGCGGGCGCAGGGAAAGCGTTTTGGAGTAAGCCGGAAGCGCCGCGGGGAATCTTTCGGAAAAGATCTCGACGGTCCGGCCGGCCTGGACGGCTTCCACCCGGACTCCGGCCAGACCGCTCTTCCGGTCGGTGACCCGAAACGTAAGCTCGCGGCCGAGGAACGGGCTGTCGTCGGCCGGACGGATCTCGGGTTTTTGGGATTCGAATTTGACGACCCAGAGGATGACGATCGCGGCCAGGGCGGCCGGGATCAGGATCCAACGGGCTTTCTTCAGGAATTTCTTCATCGGACTCGAGCTCTCCTTGTGGCGGTCAAAGCGGGACAGCGACGCGAATAACCTGCTCAGAAATATGCGGGACCTTCAGTAATCCCAGCCCTTCCAGAAATTAGGATTATTGACGATTTCATAGCGATTGGGAAAAGCTTTCACCAACGCATCCGCGGTCGAGTTCCAGACGGTGCCGTGGCCGATCGTGCCGTTGCCGTGCATATTGTTATCCTGGATGACGCTTTGATCGAGAAGGTAGTTGCTGAAGCCTTGAATGCTTCTGGCATTGGCGTCCTGCCGGGCATAATAGTCGGCGTGTTGGGCGTCGTTGGCTCGTTCGACAGCCTTCATCCGCGCCGTCGCATCTGCGCCGATTTTGTGAATGGCGGCGATGGCGGGCGCAGCGATGGCATTGGCTTGCCGCGCGACCACCGCTTGGTCGACCTCGAAACTGGAGAGGATAGCGCCCACGGTGGCGCGCTCCTTGTCAGCGAACTCTGGAGCGATCTGGCTTATGGAAAGCGTGAACACGTAGTTACCCATCCGATCAGGGGCCGTGCAACACGCCAGCGTCTCCATCTCAAAATAGTCTTTCTCCTGTATGTTAGGATGCGCCTGGCCTACCGTGAAAACCATCCCGTGCCCGATGGCATGGACGCAGCGTTGGCCGGGGGGACCGGCCACCTGCTCGGCGTGGTCGATCCGAAAGTCGATGAGTTGGTTGTTCACGCGATAGAACTCCTTGATAAGACCCGGAAACCCCTTGACCGGATCCTCGTGGGACGGGTAGACCATTTTGGCGGCCATGCCGGTGGCCATACCGTATGGCTGGCTATAAGAAGGGTTGGTCGCCCCCCGGACCAAGTTGAGGTTGATGATTACGTTGTAGTTGGGGTCGACGACCATGACGGTGCCCCCGCCGCCTTGAAATCTCCAGCCGTTGGGGATCGCAAGGCTGGCCGAACCGTCTTGGGTCATAACCCGGCGCAACGGCTTCGGCGGGGCCGGCCGGCTGCCCGTCGCGGGGCCGGAAGCTGGCCTTCCGCTACCAGGATGCCACTCGCTGAATAGCCTGTTCAGCATGGGGTTTACGGTCGAGCCGAAACGCGCCGTATCGTCGCTCACGAGGGCCGCTTCCATCTTGTTGGAGCCCGATGGAGAGGCGATGAGCAGGCCCGTAACCTGCTTGTTCCCTTGCGGGTGGTTGACCACCGTGAAGAAGACCGCATCGGAATTCGTACCGCGCACCCTGAACACGCTGCCAACCTGCGGCTTTTCCCCGCAGTTGTTGTGCACGATACGCAGCACGGCGCTCATGGCCGCCGCCGAGCTCGTCGCCCCGTCCACCACTCCGTACACGATTTTTCCGCCCTGGGGATTGTCAATGGTTTTCAGCGGTGTTTGGGCACCCGATACGGATGCAAGGCACCCGACCAAGCCTAGCCAGAGAGCCAAGGAAACGCAAAACGGCTTATTTCTACGCATAATCGTCCCCCTTCCACCGATGGATAAGAACTTGCTCTGGGGCAAATCGAACTTATAGAAAAGGGACTTTTATGTCAAGGCACATATGGCGCGACTTCCGCCCCTTCTGCCGGATCCGCGGCGATGAGATGGTCGTGATCGCGGTCACGCGTCGCAAAGACAGCGTCAAGCGCCTGAAAAGGATCTCCGAGAAACGCGGACGCTATCGGCGACATACCGCCCGCGATTGACATTCGGGACGATAATCCTCAGAATGCCTGTTCTGAGAACAGGAGGTCGCCATGTCGCCAACGCAGCATCGTATCGCGTTCGCTTTGGCCCTGGCCGCTGTCGTGCTCACCGGTGTGACCATGAGCGGTGAGCCGATCGCCGTCAAGTCCGGACCCGTCGTCCTGCCCATTTCCGGGCTGGCTTTAGATCTCCCGGTCGATGGCCGCGCCGACTTCACCTGGAGCTTGTCCTCCAGCTACGCCCTCTCCGCCAACGGGACGTCATTCGACGGCCGCGATGTCATCGACGAAAAGATCAAGGATAAGCTTATTGCCGGATGCTGGGTGCAGGTCGGCCATTTTGACGCGGGGGACTGCAAGGCCACCGTGGGCGCGACCAATCTGACCGACGCCTGGAGCGAAGAGCGCGATCTCTACGGACTGCACTGGTGCCTGCGCGGCGGTACGTTCGACCTCGGTGCTGAACTCGGCAAGGTCCCGGCGGTCGCCATGTGCGCCCACCGCGAGGGGAGGAAGGACCTCCTCATCCATCGGTTCTTCCTCGAAATGCCACAGGGACCCGCGCGCGAGACCCTCATCGCCGCGTTGGCGAAAACGAGCGTGGTCGAGCGCGTCGCTCTCGCCTGGCAGCAGGACGCGTGGGCAGCCGTCAAGCCGCGACAGCGACCCGAGGTCCGCAACCGGGGCGACGTCGAGCCTGTGCGCACGGTCAAGCTGGCGAAAAGCGGCCTGACGCTCGCCCTGCCCGATGACGGCTGCATCTGGTTGGTGCGCGCACCCGG
Source organism: uncultured bacterium (assembly GCA_963743755.1). Taxonomy (GTDB): domain Bacteria; phylum Acidobacteriota; class Aminicenantia; order Aminicenantales; family Saccharicenantaceae; genus RBG-16-66-30. The sequence goes on along the minus strand of CAVUQU010000003.1, from coordinate 335,889 downwards.
TGAGGGTGATGACGTGGACTGGCTCGATATCATGGCACCCGGCATGAACGAAGTGACCATCGAAGTGGTGCGGGTGCCCGATACGACCTGCCAGGGAGTTTTCGACGGCATCACGACTGAAAAACGTTACGACACTCCTCCGGTCAATGTTCCCGAGGGCTGGACCATCGGCCCGACACTGGTCGTCGACGGGCAGCTGGAGCGGGTGGTCGGCCGTTCTATCGGCGGCAGTGCCATCCTGGTCGGGCTATTCAACGTGCCGGACCGGGGGCGCGGCGCCGGCGATTTCGCCAGGCTCGCTCCGATGCTGGCGGCCATTGCCAAGGCCGCAGAAGCGCTCTGAACTGTGAAAGAAGCGCGGGAGTCTGATCTCAGCTTGACACTCGGGTAGGTTGCGGCCTATCATTCCTTCAAGCAATCGGGAGGATAAGTTCTATGAAAACACCCGTGATCTGTATTGTCCGGACCCGGGCCATCATTCTCGGGACCCTCGCCCTCACGATCATGATGCTCCATCCCGGACCGCTCCCGGCCCAAACCGATGCCTGCGCACTCCTGAAGACCGGTGACGTGGCCCCCCTTCTCGGGGGAACACCGACGCATACGGCCGGTCCGGAAGGGAAGGTGTGTACCTGGATCGGGGCGAATGCGGGGCACAAGCTGATCGTCCTTACCTATAAAAACTTGGGAGGCGTCCCGGCTGAGGGAGCTTTCATGGGCGCCCGTAAGGGCGCGCAGGCGGATGAAGATGCGAAGGTGAGCGACGAAGCCGGCATCGGGGACAGGGCTTTTTCGGGCCAGGTATCCTTCGGGGCGCTCTTTGTTGTACTCAAGCAGGGCCGGATGCTGCAGGTGCAGTACTGGACGGGGAGCCAGGGGACAAGCCAGGACGTCGCCGCTCTGAAACCCATCGTGCAGAAGGCGGTCGCCGCCTTCTGAGCCACCCGGCGTCAAGCGGCCTCCCGCTAAAACACCGACTCTTGATTTTCCTCTTGACAAACGCCTCCGCCGGTCTTATCTTATAAATGGTGAACAAAATGGTAAACATATTGAGACGCGAGCTGACCCTGCGGCAGGCCAAGGTCCTCCAGGCCGTCGAGGACTTCATCCTCGGCCACGGCTACGGCCCGACCATCCGCCAGCTGGGCGCGGCCCTGAAGATCCCCAGCCCCTCGGCCGTCCTCAAGCATCTCCAGAGCCTGGAGCGGAAGGGCTACATCAGCCGCGCCGACGGTGACATCCGCGTCGCCGGCTTCCCGGCCCTGGTCGAGAGCCAGGTCCGGGTGCCGGTGGCCGGGCTCGTCCCCGCCGGCGGGCCGCGCGAGTCGTTCGACACGACCGGCGAGGCCATGGACGTCCCGGGCTGGATGGTCGGCCGCCGCCGGGGCAACGTCTTCTGCATCCGGGTCGACGGCAAGAGCATGATCGACGCCTACATCGACGACGGCGACCACGTCCTGCTCGAGCGGACCAACCTGGCCAACTCCGGCGAGATGGTCGTGGCCATGCTCGACGACGGCTCGGTCACGCTCAAACGCCTGCGCCGCGACAACGGCCAGGTCTTCCTGGTCCCGGAGAACCCGGCCTTCCAGCCGATCGCGGCGCCCTCGGCCAAGATCCTGGGCCGGGTCATCGGCGTCATGAGAAAGTACTGAACGGGGCTGACCCCGATATCGCAGGCCCCTTCGCGGAAGGGGAGAACAAGGGAATCGGATCGCTGCAAAGAAAGGAGCAGGGGTGTCTCTGTCGCAAAACGGGCGTCGGTACATCGTGCACGTCGACATCGACGCCTTCTTCGCCTCCGTCGAGATCCTGCTCGACCCTTCGCTCAGGGGCAAGCCGGTCATCGTCGGCGGCCTGCCCCACGAGCGCGGCGTGGCCTCGACCTGCTCCTACGAGGCCCGCAAGTTCGGCGTCCACTCGGGAATGCCGCTGCGCAAGTGCTATCAGCTCTGTCCCGAGGGCGTCTTCGTCCGCGGCAACTACCAGGTCTACCAGGCCTTCTCGGAGCGCTTCTTCCGGGTCCTGCACGCCGCGACCCCCGACGTCGAGGAGGCCTCGCTCGACGAGGCCTATCTCGAGTTCACCCGGTGCGGCCGCCTCTATCCGTCCTTTCCGGAGGCGGCCCGCGAGCTCAAGCGGCAGGTCGAGCGCGAGATCGGGGTGACGGTCTCGGTCGGGGCGGCGCCGAACAAGGTCCTGGCCAAGCTGGCCACGGGCCGGGCCAAGCCGGCCGGATTCTTCGAGATCCGCGAGGGCGAGGAGACGGCCTACCTCCGCGACCTCGGCATCGAGGCCCTGCCCGGCATCGGGCCCAAGGCCCAGGTCGTCCTGCGCCTGATGAACGTCCACAAGATCGGCCAGCTGTGGGACCTGCCGCGGGCGACCCTCCGGACGCTCTTCGGCACGGGCGGCGACGACATCTACCTCCAGTCACGCGGCATCGACAGCCGGCCGCTCGTCGCGCCGTCCCTGCCCAAGTCCGTGTCGCGCGAGACGACCTTTCTCGAGGACCTCTGGGACAAGCGCCTGCTCCTGGCCCACCTGGCCTACCTCTGCGACCGGCTGACCCTGGCCCTGCGCGAAGACCGGCTCTACGCCCACGTCATCGAGGTCAAGGCCCGCACCGCCGATTTCAAGACCGAGATCAAGCGCCGCCTCGTTCTGTCGCCGCTCCAGGAGACGGGCAAGATCTACAAGATCGCCGAGGAGCTCTTCCTCGAGCTCTTCACCGGCTCGCGGCTGGCCCTGCGCCTCGTCGGGGTCAAGGCCTCGGAGCTGGTGCGGGTCCGGCCCCTGGCGCTCTTCGAGCCCTATTCGGAGCGGCCGGAGAACCTGGGCCGGGCCCTCGACCAGGTCCGCGACAAGTACGGCTTCGGTTCGCTCTTGACGGCCCGGGAGAAGATGCTCGACACGGTCTACGCCTTCGAGCCGCGGCGGGGCTACGTCCTCAAGACCGCGTCCCTGACGAAGTGAAGACATGTTCGTCCCGCTCCGCATCCATTCCGTGTACAGCCGGGGCCGGGGGAGCGTCACGCTCGAGGAGGCGTCGGGCTGGGCGGCGGCCCAAAGGCTTCCGGCGGCGGGGCTCGCGGACATCGGCAACATCTACGGCTGGGGCAAGTGGAAGCGCGTCGCGCCCGCCGGCGGGTACAGGCCGCTCTTCGGCTGCGAGCTCGAAGTCGGCGGCCGGCGCTTCGTCTTCCTGGTCCGGGCGCAAGAGGGCTACTCGAACCTCATGGAGATCTTCAACCGGCGCGAGATCCGCGACACGTCGGGACTCGTCGTGATCTACGTGCCGGGGGAGAAAGGGGACACGTCCCCCGGGTACGTGCCCCTCGCGGCTCGGGACTGCCCAAGAGGGCTGTACCCCGGGGGCGTGTCCCCGTCAAATGGGAATGGCGAGCCCGAAGGCGGCGGGGCGAGCGAGAACGCGTGTCTGGCCGAGCTGCGCGGGAAGGTCGCGCCGGGCGACCTCTATTTGGGGGCGGAGTTCGCGAACTTCCAAAGGATCTTGGGAAATGGGGGACACGTATCAGTTTCTGATTCCTTCGCCGATCTGCCCGTAGTCTGGGCCAACCCCGTCAAGTACCTGACCAGCCCCGAGCGCCTCGTCCTCCTCCGCGCCATCGAGAAAAAGGTCCCGTACCCACCCGAGCGCGACCGGTTCCTGGCGAAGGTCCGGGTCTTCGGGCCCGACCAGGAGGCCCTGGCCCTGCGCCGCTTCGGCGACGCGGCGAAGGACGCTCTGGCCCGGACGGCCGAGGTCGCCGAAAAGTGCGAGTTCGCCTTCGACGGCATCGTCCCCAACCTCCCGGCCGACCTCTTCCCGCGGGGCCTCCGCGAGGTCGTCCAGGAGCGGCTCGCGGCCGCGAAGAGCCTGACCTGGAAGGAGCGCCAGCGGGCCCGCCGCGAGCTTGCCGCCGTCGAGCAGTCGGGCTTCGGCCCCTACTTCCTCGTCGTCCACGACATCGTCGAGTTCGCCCGCCGCCGCGGCATCCTCCACAACCTGCGCGGCTCGGGGGCCTCGTCCTTCCTGGGCTGGCTCCTCGGCCTGTCCCACGTCAACCCGATCGAGTTCGACCTCTACTTCGAGCGCTTCCTCAACCGCGGCCGGCCCGACCCTCCGGACATCGACATCGATTTCGACTCCCGCCGCCGCGACGAGGTCCTGCGCTACGTCCTCGAGCGTTACGGCGCGGGCAAGACCGGCGCGGCCTACGTCTGCGAGTCTGAAGGACTTCGGCGGCCGCTCGGCCCTCTACGAGACGCTCCGGGCCTTCGGCGTCCCGCCCGACGAGGCCCGCGGCCAGTCCAAGCGCGTGCCGTACTTCGCCGAGCCGTCCTGGCTGCGGCAGGCCGCCCCGGCCCCGGGCCGCCTCGACGCCTGGAAGCTCGCCGCCGAGCTCCAGGACGTCTTCCGCGAGATCTCCCTCCACGTCGGCGGCGTCATCCTGACCCCGGGCCCGGTCGAGCGCTACCTGCCGCTCGAGACCTCGGCCAAGGGCCTGCGCATGACCCACTTCGACAAGGACGCCGTCGAGGACCTCCGGCTGATCAAGCTCGACCTCCTCTCGGTGCGGGGCCTGGCGGCCATCTCGGAGACGAAGGAGAAGCTCAAGCTCCGGACGCTCCCGGCGGGCGACGCGGCGACCTACGCGGCCCTGCGGACCGCCCGGACGGTCGGCTGTTTCCAGGTCGAGAGCCCGGCCATGATGAACCTCCTGCGGCGGATGAAGCCCACGGACGTGCACGAGATCACCCAGGCCCTGGCCCTGGTCCGGCCGGGGCCGACCGAGAGCGGCATGAAGGAGGCGCTCCTGCGGCGGAGGAGCGGGCGCGGGCCGGCGAAAGCCGGGGACACGTCTCCGTCCCCCGGCGACGACGCCTTCCTGGCCCGCATCCTGCCCGAGACCGGCGGCATCCTCCTCTACGAGGAACAGGTCATGCAGGTCGCCGAGCGGGTGGCCGGCATGCCCCCGGAGGAGGGCGACCTCCTGCGGCGGGGCCTGCGCAAGGGGAGGGGCGGCGACCCGGCGCTCCGGACGAAGTTCGTCCGCGAGGCCGGCGAGCGGGGCTACGCGCCGCAGGACGTGGAGCGGCTGTGGAAGACCATGGAGAAGTTCTCCTCCTACTCCTTCAACAAGGCCCACAGCGCCTCCTACGCCCACATGGCCTACCAGGCCGTCTACCTCAAGGTCCATCACCCGGTGCCCTATTTCGCGGCGGTGCTCAACGCCGGCGGCGGCTACTACGACCTCGCGGAGTACGTCGACGAGGCCAGGCGGAACGGCATCCGCATCCTGGGCCCGGACGCCAACCGCAGCGACGCCGGATTCGAGGTCGAGGCCGGGGCCATCCGCGTCGGCCTGACCGCGATCAAGGGCCTGGGCCTCAAGACGGTCGAGCGCGTCCTCGACGAAAGGAAGGCGGGCGGCGAGTACCTGTCGGTCGAGGACTTCCTGGCCCGGACGAAGCCGGGCCGGGCCGAGCTCCTGGCCCTCATCCGGGCCGGCGTCTTCGACTCTCTCGAGCCGCGCCGGACCCGCCAGGTCCTGCGCTACTTCCAGGGCCTCGAACACATGGAAGAGGTCGCCGACATCGCCTCGGACGAGAAGCGGCGCATGCTCTTCGAGTCCCTCGGTTTCCTGCCCGAGGGGGACGAGCTCGAGCTCTACGAAGGCAAGCGGCCGCCGCTCCGGGTGAAGGACCTCAAGGACTGCGCCGGGAGCCTGGTCGAGCTCGTCGTCCGGGTCGTCGACGCCCGCCAGCGGGTGACCTACGGCATGATGCGGAGCGGCCACGGCTACGGCGGCGGGGACGGCGGGGGCGAGGAGGCGGAGCCCGCGCCGGGTAACGGGAACGGCGGGGGCGGTGCAAAGTATTTTTACATGTTCGAGGACGAGACGGGGCTTCTCGAGGGCGTCGGCGAGACGCGATGCGCCGCTTACGGGACGCCGCCGGTCTGCTTTCTCCGCGGTGAGGTCCGCAGGGACGGGGAAGGTGTCCCCAAGATCACCAAGTGCGCCTTCCTGAGGTCGTTCTGATGAAAGCCTGCGCTGCGGCGACGCGCCCGATTTCCCGTTTTCTTTGCGATTCTTTATCGGGTCTTCATATTTCTTCAAGACAATCGTGGTGTGAAAATATTGGCATGCTTTTCGCTGTAAATAATGTTACGGAGGTCGATATGAACGGCTACCGGTTCTCGGCTTACGTCATCCGCGATCGGGAGGGGTGGGCGGCCCACTGCCCGGAGTTCCCCGATTGCCGGGCGCGCGGCGTGACCTACGAGGAGGCTTTGGAAAACCTCCGGGACGTCATCCGCATCTTCGTCGAGGATGGGCTCGGCGACGACGAGGCCCCTCCCCAGCACGACGGTCTGACGCTCACGACCGTATGCGTCTGAAAGCGTCCCTTAGCGCGGCCGACCTTCGAAGTGGAGCCGATGGAACAGCCGATGGGCGGCCGGGGCCATAATGATCCCGGCCACGACAAGGAAGACCACGCCCGAGAAAAGAGCGTACCCTGAGGCGAAGGCCTTGCCGCCCGTCGATCGGATGGGATCCACGGGTCCCATGCCGCCCAGGATCATGGATGCGTTGAGCAGGGCGTCGAGCCAGGGAAGGCGCTCGAAGTGGTGATAGCCCAGGACCCCCAATCCGAGCGATCCCGCGATCACCAGAAGGCCGGCCGAGAAATGTGCCATCAGCCGGACGATGAACCGGCGGAAGGGCAAGAGCGGTTCCGTTTTGTGTTCGTACTTCATGGGCGTATTGTAACGCATGTCCGACCGGCGGCCCAATCATCGCCGCCTTGACAGCCTGACCGCCGGACGCTATAAGTCGTCTCATGTCACCCCTCAAGATCAAGCCATCGGTTCGATACGGTCTCGTCCTCGCGGCCTGCGCTATGGCGCTAACGGTCCTCGTCTCCTTCGCTTCAGGCCAGACGGCCAAGCGCGCGATCACGCTCGACGACCTGTTCAAGATCAAGACGGTCGGCGATCCCCAGCGCTCGCCCGACGGGAAATGGGTCGCCTACACCGTCGGCGCGACCGACCTCGAGAAGGACAAGCGCGACACCGACCTGTGGATGGTCGCCTGGGACGGCGGCGAGGAGATCCGGCTGACATCGAGCCCGGACGGCGAATCCACGCCCCGCTGGAGCCCCGACGGCCGCTACCTGGCTTTCCTCGCCTCCCGCGGCACCGAGGAGGAAAAGAAGCTTGGCGCCCAGGTCTGGCTCCTCGACCGCAGGGGCGGCGAGGCCCTGCGTCTCACCGAGATCAAGGGCGGTGTCGACGACTACGTCTGGTCGCCGGACGGTAAGCGCCTGGTCCTCGTCGTCGGCGAGCAGGATCCGGCCGACGAACCCGAGAAGCTGGAAGGCTGGAAGCGCAAGACCAAGCCGCCGGTCGTCGTCGACCGCTATCACTTCAAGCGAGACCGCGCCGGTTACCTCAATCGCCTCGGCAGGCACCTGTGGCTCTTCGATGTGGCGACACGCAAAGCCGAGCCGCTGACCTCCGGGCCCTATGGCGATGGCTCGCCGGTCTGGTCGCCGGACGGCACCCGGATCGCCTTCTCCAGCGACCGAGGCCCCGACCCGGACCGTAATCCCGATTCCAACGTCTTCGTGGTCGAGGCCAAGCCTGGAGCGGAGGTCCGGCAGTTGACGACCCGGGAAACCCCGGACGGCGGAAGTCCCGCCTGGAGCCCCGACGGTGTGTGGATCGCCTTCCTCTTCGGCGACGAGCCTAAATACTCTGCTTACAGCCTGAGCAAGCTGGCCATCGTGCCCTCGGCCGCCGGCGCCGCCAAGGTCCTGACGGGCGGGCTCGATCGGCCCGTTTCGGGCCCTTTGCGCTGGTCCCCCGACGGCACGAGCCTGACCTTCCTTGTGGAGGACGACCGCGAATCCTACGTCGGACGCGTCCCCGTTTCCGGCGGAGCGGTCGAGAAGCTGACCTCGGGCCGGCGCACGGTCTCCAGCCTGTCTCTCGGCCCGGACGGGGCGATCACGCTGCTCGCCGGCTCGGCCGCCGAGCCGGGCGAGGTCCACGCCCTCGAGAACGGGAAATTGAGGCGGCTGACGCGGCAGAACGACGCCCTTTTCGCCGGACTCGAGCTCGGGCTCACCGAGCCCTTCACCTCCAAGAGCAAGGACGGGGCCGTGGTCAACAGCATCCTCGTCAAGCCGGCCTCTTATGTGCCCGGGAAGCTTTACCCGTTGCTTCTCCGCATCCACGGCGGGCCGAACGGACAGGACGGCTGGAGCTTCAGCTTCGAGCGCGAGCTTTTCGCCGCCCAGGGCTACGTCGTCCTCGCCGTCAACTACCGCGGCAGCTCGGGACGGGGGAGCGCCTTCCAGAAGGCCATCTTTGGAGACTGGGGCCGTAAGGAGGTCATGGACCTCCTCGGGGCGGTCGACCAGGCCGTGGCCCTGAAGATCGCCGATCCGGCCCGTCTGGGCATCGGCGGCTGGAGCTACGGCGGCATCCTGACGGACTACACGATCGCAACCGACAACCGCTTCAAAGCGGCGGTCAGCGGCGCGGGCAGCGCCCTGCAGCTATCGATGTACGGCAGCGACCAGTACATCCGCCAGTACGAGCTCGAGATCGGCGTGCCCTGGAAGGCCCTCGACCGCTGGATCCGCATCTCCTATCCGTTCTTCCAGGCCGACCGGATCAAGACGCCGACGCTGTACATGGGCGGGGAGAAGGACTTCAATGTCCCGATCATCGGCGGCGAGCAGATGTACCAGGCCCTGAAGAGCCTGGGCGTCGAGACCCAGCTCGTCGTCTATCCGGGCCAGTTCCACGGCATTTCGATGCCGAGCTACATCAAGGACCGCTTCGAGCGGAACCTGGCCTGGTACGAAAAGTACCTGAAGCCCGCGAAATAAAAGGAGAACTCTCGGCCAAGAGGAACTTGAACGAGCGGCATTTGGGGATCGATGGACAAAGCCGTGGAACAACACGATAAGCGGAACCTGCTGGCCGTCAATCTGGCCCTGATCGCCAATGCCGGGCTGGCCGCGCTCAAGACCGCGATAGGGATCTTGGGACACAGCCCCGCCTTGCTCGCGGACGGGATCAACTCCACGTCCGACGTGGCCTATGGGATCATTGTCAAGGTCTTCATCAGGAAGGCCCGGAAGCCCGCCGACGACGAGCACCCCTATGGGCATCGACAGCTCGAAAGCATCGCGGCCGTCGTCGTCGGCGCTTTCGTTCTGACAACGGCCGTGGCGATCTTCTGGGACGCGATCAACCGGGTCTATGACCTGTTCACCACGGGAGCTGCCGTCGCAGGAGCCAGCGCGGGAGCCCAATTCGCGGCCGTGTTCACCGTCGGTTTGAAGATCCTCTTGAGCTGGAGGACCAGGCGCATCGGCCGTCAGACGGGCAACCCCGTGGTTCTCGCCATCGCCTCCGACCACCGCAACGATATCTTCGCCGCCGCGGCCGCCGGCATCGGCATCTTTGTGGCCCGCCACGGCTATCCGTGGTTCGACCCCCTGGCCGGAGCGGTAGTCGCTTTGGTGATCCTCCGAACAGGACTCGAGATCCTGCGCGAATCTTCAGGGGACCTGATGGATACCGTACCCACGGCGGAGCTCAGGAAAAAGGTCGATGTTTGTGTGGCCGGAACTCCCGGAGTGTTGGCCGTCGAGGAAATGCAGGCGCACCGCTTCGGCCCGTATTTCGTCATCAATCTGACCATCGCCGTGGACGGGTCCACGACCGTCGCCGAAGGGGACGCCGTCTCCGCTCGCCTGGAACGCGCCCTTCACCGGGATATTGACCTGTTGCAACGCGTGCACGTCCATTACCATCCCCAGACGGGAAGTCCGTTGCCGCCCCAAATCAGCGCGCCGTAAGCTTCTCGATGGCCGCTGCGACTTTCTCCCGGTGGCGCAGCAGGTCGAGCGGGTCCTTGGTGTAATCCCGGCCGCTCGTGAAGAGCGCGGGCGGGAAATCGAGGAGCTTCGCGGCTTCGGCGGCCGCGGCCTTGAGCTTGCGCTTCCCCTTGGCGCATCTACGGCCTTCCCGAGCAGCACGAAATACTCGTAATCCTCGATCCCCTCGCGCAGGATCTCCCAGCGCACGGAATCGACCGGCCCGCTCAGATATTTCGTTTTGTCCTTCCCCGGATCGCGGTTGGGCGGATAGAGAAAGCGGCCGTCGCCGTTGCCCCAGTGATTGACCTGGCCGTAGGGGACGCCGTAGCCGACCGTGTAGGACATCGGGTCCTGCCACGGGTTCTGGAGGACGCCCGGCGGGAAGAGCGTCGGACTGTTCCAATAGTCGGCCCGCCAGACGAGGATGCCCTTCGAGGCCCCACTTGTAGGTCATCCACAGCCACATCCTCATGTTGACGGCGGGATGATCGATGAAGAGCGTCACCCACGGGCTCTTGGGTCCGGTGCAGAGGTAGGACCAGAACTCGCGGCCCTTCGGGGCGAGCTCGGCCACGGCTCTCGGGTCGACCCGGTCGAAGATGGTGCAGCCGATCTCGGAAACGTCCATGATCTCGGGACCGGGGCGGTGCTCCGTGATGAACCGGGTCAGGCGCGGCGCGTTCCTGCGGATGTTGAGCATGCCCTCGCGGACGAAGGGGTAGTCCTTGGGGTCGGGCTCGTCGAACCAGTAGATGTACTCGCGGCCGAGCCAGCCGTTCGCGGCCAGATGCTCCTCGACCTGCTTCAGGTATTGGCTGAGGAGGGCGTCGTATTCGGGCGTGCCCTGTCGGAAGCCGCAGAACACCCCTTCCTGCCGGCTGTAGAATGACCCCGACCCGAGGCCTTCGAGGGGCAGGTTGTAGGCGTTGAATCCGAGCTCGTCGAGGACGCGGCGGGCGCCCCGGTCGAACTCGGAGAAATCGACGGCGACCTTCATACCGTCGAATGGCATCTCGAAATCGCCGCCCGCGAGGAGGCTGTCGATCCGCGCTTCCGGGCCCTTGGGGGCCGCCGTGAGGACGAGGTCGTCGAACCACGCGGTCCCCTGGGTCGTTCCGCCGTTGTCCCGGAAGGCCGGGAAGAGGCTCAGGCGGAGGCTCGCGGCGTCGTCGACGAGGCGGGGGAATTCGACCTGGCCCGACGACCAATCCGTCGTCCCCTCGAAGACCTTGAGCAGGTTCGCTCCCGCGATCCAGGTCCCCTCGGAGGTGAAGAATTCGCAGAGGACGGTGAAGCGCTGGCCGGGATCGGCAGTCCGGGCCCAGAAGGTCAGCTTGAGAGGGGAATGAGCGGCGATCGAAACGGCGGGATCGTATTCCGCCGCGACGTTGCGCTCGATCGAGTCGTCCACGACCTTGTAAGCCCGGCGACCGCCGTGGGCGCCCTCGGTGATGAATTCGCCGCCCTTCCAGAAGACTCCGTCCGTCACGACCTTCATGGGATAGAGCTCGAACGGGGAGGTTGGGGCGATGCGATGCTCGCGCATGTCTCGGTAATAGAGGTCGACGACGCGCTCGAGCTCCTCCCGCGTCTCCAGGTTGTGATAGGCCTTGATGTCGCCGGTCGGCAGCCCGAACGAGGAGCGGACGGATGATCTCTCCGGGAGTGCGAAGCTCCGGACGCGAAGCTCGACGGGGACGCGGCAGGACCAGCCTTGGCCGTGAGGTCGAGCTTCTCCCTTGTAGAGCCCCGGGGCGGCGTCCGCCGGCACGCGGACAGTGATCCACAGGGGGTGGTTCTCGCCTGCGGCCGCCGTGAACGGTCCGTCATAGAGGTGGCAGGGGATCGGGCCACCAGCCCGCTTTTCCGATCGCGTCGGTCGGCGTCGTCACCTTCACGTATTCGACGTGGCAGACGGAGATGTTCGCGGCGTCGGATCGTCCGCCCTTGCTCGCCGGCTAGCGGACCGGCGGCGATCCGCACGTCGTCGAGTCGCGAGCCGGGCCGGAGGACGAGGAGGAACGGTTCGTACTCGTTGCGGGCCGCGGTGATCCGGACGACCGGTTGTAACGCTGCCGGGACCTGATCATCCTTCATGACCTTGTACGCCCCTTCGGCCCACCAGACAGAGCAGGGCGCTCCCGCCCTGACGAGGTATCCGTAGGAGTCTGCGCCGCCCGCTCCGGATACCGTGGCCGGCGAGGCGGCGATCGCCGCCGAATACGCCCACATCAGGAGGATGAGCCGTCCCGTTTTCCGAGTCATGACGTCCTCCTCAGCCGAGCTTCTTGACCCGCTTGGCGATGGCCTTCCGGATCTTTGCGTATGTCGGAGGCGGGCCCATGCGCAGTCCTTCGCCATCGACGAAGATGGCGTCGGGCTCACCCCATTCTGCAAAGGTCGTACGGTCGGACGTGTCAATAGCCCGGAACGCGACCTTGTCCCCGAATTCCGCAGCGGCCCTTTTGGCCCGCTCGTAGGCCATGTTCATGCCCGGGCACCAGCCATTGACGAGGGCCGTGACCGTCACCCGGCCGGGCTCTGGCTCGGGCGTCTTCTTCTTCCGAATCCAGCGGGGCGGCGCCGCGTCGGCCGCGAACGGCTTCCAGAGAAGGACCTGCATGCCGACGGAGTCGGCCTTCTTGTAGCCGTGCTTCTTGAACCACGAGGCCCGCATGAAAACGGGGATGGCCATGCCCCAAGCGGCCATGCCCTTGGCCCCGAGCTCTCTCGCGTCCTTCTCGGCCGCCGCGAGTAAAGCCGTCCCCATCCCCCTTTTCTGGAAATTCCCGCGCCCTTGTCTGTGGCCGTGAACCCAGATGCAGTGGATGAAATAGAGGCCGCGGCCTTCGACGAACGCCTCCTCAATGGGGACGTATTGGATCATCCCCCCGACTTCGCCCCGGTCGTCGAGGGCCAACCTCACCCGAAGGCCCTTGTCCCGCATCTTCGCGAGCCAGCGGGCCTTGTGGTCGCCGCCCTCCTTGATCTCGTCCGACCAGTCCTCGAGGCAGGCGCAAAAAATCGGCTCATGTTCGGCGGACAGGGGAATGACGCGCATCCGCGACTCTCCTTTTTGGGGATCGTTGAGAGGATTCTAGCGCTGGCTGCAAGGTCAAGTCAAAGCCCGTGATCGAAATCGCCATGAAAACAATACCGTCTCTTCTCGTTCGGACCTCGCCAGGGCGTTTATCAATAGCTCTTCGCGAAATAGGGGGACAGAGTATTGTGTCCCCCTATTTCCTTTTGTCCGGATAGGGCGGGGGTTTGGGCACGTCGACCGGGTCCTTGGCGATGAGCTCCTGGAGGTGCCTGACGGCCGCCTCGAGCTGGGCGTCCTTCCCGTTGAAGGTCGCGTGGGGCAGGTTGTCGACGACGATGTCCGGATCGACGCCGTGGCCCTCGATGAGCCAATCGCCCTCGGGCCCGTAGACCCCCGTTTCGGCCGCCGAAGCCAGCCCGCGGTCGACGAGGACGTTGGACGAGCTCAGCCAGATCTCGCCGCCCCAGGTTCGCGTCCCGATGACCTTGCCGAGGCCGAGGCGCCGGAAGCCCTCGGCGAAGGCCTCGCCGTCCGAGGCGGTGCGCTCGTTGCACAGGACGACCAGATGGCCCCGGAAGGCGTGCTGCATGTTCCAGGTCGGTTTCCCGACCCGGTCCTGCCAGTAGAACCAGGCCTTCCGCAGGAGCTTCTCCAGGATCCAGGAGTCGATGTTGCCGCCGCGGTTGTGGCGGACGTCGATGATCAGGCCCTTGCGGTCGAAGACGGGGTAGAAGTTTTTGACCCATTCGGTGTAGTTGTCGCCGCCCATGGCCCGCAGGTGGACGTAGCCGATATCGTTTTTCGAGGCCTTCTCGACCTCGAGGCGGCGCGTGTACTCCCATTCGGAGTAACGCAGATCCGCTTCGGCGCCCGGCGTGATGGGTACGACGATCTCCTTGCGGACTCGCGCCGCCGGCGGCCGGCTTGATCTCCAGCAGGACCTGCTGCCCGGCCGTGCCGCGCAGGAGGAGCGACGGATCGGGGACGCTCAGGGCCGGGACGCCGTTGATGCCGACGACGGTCTCGCCTTCGCGGATGGCCGACATCGGCTTGCCGAGCGGCGACAGATTGTCCGGTACTCGGGGTCCGACCGGAAGATGTGTTCGATGCGGTATCCGCCTTTGCCCTCGTCGCGGACCAGTCGCGCGCCGAGCGAGCCGGGCGACACGCTGTCCTGCGGCTGCCTCAGGTCGCCGCCGCGGACGAAGGTGTGCAGCGCCGAGAGCTCGCCGACGAGATGGGCCAGGAGGTCGTTGAGCTCGGCCCGGTCGCTGACGCGCTCGACGAAGGGCTGGTGCCGCTCGAGCAGGCCCTGGTAATCGACGTTGTGGAGGTTGCGGTCGTAGAAGTAGTCGCGCTCCATGCGCCAGGCGTCGACGAACATCTGCCGCCACTCCTCGCGCGGATCGACGGAGAAGGTCCACTTGGAAAGATCGACCCGGCGCTCGGCGAGCGTCTGCGCGGTCGGCTGGGCCGTCCCGGCGTCGATGACGTAGAGGTCGCCGCCCTTGCGGACGAGGAGCTTCTTGCCGTCGGCCGAGAGCTCGAAATTGCGGACATCCTCCATGACCGTCTTGGCCTGGACGTTGCGGTTCTTGACCTCGACGGCCTGGAGCTTGGGCTGGCCCGCGGCGTTCGATCCCTCGTCGACGAAGAACAGGGTCTTCTCGCCGGCGGCGAGCCCGGAGTAGACGCTCGCCGGGAGCGGGACCTCGAAGACGCGCGTCCTCGAGGCCGGCGAGCTCGACGACGACCTTGACCGCGGGTGCCGGCTTCTCCGACTCCTTGGCCGCCTTCCCGTCGCCTGGTTTCGGCTTGGCCTCGGCCGGCTTTTCCTCGCCGCTCTCTTTCTTGTTCGCCTCGAGCTCCGTCGCCGGAGCGAAGGGGAACGGGTCCTTGCCGCTCAGTCCGGCGGCGTAGATCTTGGTCGTCTTGTCGAAGTAGGGTTCGGGCTGGCGCGGTCCCCAGGGGCTGCCCACGGCGCTCCGGAACCAGCGGTCGGACAGGAAGTAGAGCCACTTCCCGTCCGGGCTCCAGGCGGGGTTGTAGGAATCGACGCGGTCGTTGGTCAGCTCGGCCGTCCGCCCCGTTTCGGCCTCGCGGAGGACGATCCGGCTGAACCCGTTCGAGGCGCCCTGGACATAGGCGAGCCAGCGGCTGTCGGGGGACCAGGCCAGGTCGCCGAACATGCCGATGTCGGAGACGCCGATGCGGGTCAGGGCCTTCTTGGCGACGTCGTAGATCCAGAGCTGATTGTCCTTGTCGGCGAAGGCCAGCCATTTGCCGTCGGGCGAGGGGACGCCGTCGAAGCGGATGACCTTGGCCCCGGTCGTCATCTGTTCGGACGGACCCAGGCCGTCGGCCGCAAAGCGGTGGAACTCCCACTCGCCGGTCGAGTCGTTGAGGACCATCAGGCTCTTGCCGTCGCCGAAGAATCGGGCCGCCCGGGCCCGGACGCCCTCCTTGCGGCTGACCCGGACCCAGCGGCCGTCGCCGACCGGCGCGACGAAGACGTGGCCGCGGGAGACGAGGACGACGCGGTCGCCGTTCGGGGAGACGTGCCCCGAGGTCAGGTAGTCGAGAGGCTTCGTCACCCAGTGCTCGCGCATCTGGTCGAAGTCGGAGGGCAGGGTGACGGCCAGGGCGGCGTCCTTGTTCGCGGCGATGTCGAAGACACGGATGTCGGCCACGAGCTGGTAGGCGATCCGGCCCGCATCGAGGCTTGGGGAGCTGGCGTCGAAGCCCTTATGGAAAGTGTGCTGGCTGAGCCCGCCTCCCTTTAAGTCCATGGACCAGATGTTCATGTGGCCGTCGCGGTCGCTCAGAAAGTAGACGCGGTCCTTCCAAACCAGCGGGTTCTTGCTCGTGCCGGCATAGTCCGCGGTCAGGGGCGACGCTTCGGCGGCGCCGAGAGCATAAGACCAGAGGTTCTGGGCCGTTCCGCCTTTGTACCTCTTGGTGTAGCTGCCCTGGAAGGGGAGGCGCGTGAAATAGAGCGTTCTTCCCGAGGCGTCGAACGAACCGTCGGCCGCCTGGCCGAGGGGCAGGAGCGTTTCGGCATTGGTGGCCGGGTCGAGGACGACGAGCTGGGTGTTGGGCAGCGTCGAGTACTTCTGCGTGGCGTAGAGGATCTTGCCGTCCGGCGTCCAGCCGGCGACGGTCCCGCCCTGGCCCGCGAAGGTGCGGCGCACGGGCAGTCCGCCGGCGAGGGGCATCGTGTAGACCTCGGTCGGGCCCTCGTACTGGGCGGAGAAGGCCAGCGTCTGCCCGTCCGGCGAGACGGCCGGATAGGCTTCGATGCCCGTGGTGCGAGGTCAGCCGGCGGGCCAGGCCGCCGCGGACGTCGACCGTCCACAGGTCGCCTTCCGAGACGAAGACGACGGTGTCGCCGTGGATGGCCGGGAACCGGTAGTAGCCGTTCCGGCCGGCGGCGAGCACCGGCTTGGACGAGGCCGAGCAGGCAGATCAGGACGGATGCGAGAGCGACGGCTTTTTTCATGACCTTCTCCTTCGAGGGGAAATCTCCGCATAGGCGGTATTCTATTCCAAAATAGATACGCGGGGGAACGATTTTGGATGCCGCGGACGCGCGGAAAGTCGTATGATAGGGGCCGGGACTCGATGGGGAAAGAATAAAACGCCTTCACAAAGACAAATCGGGGGACCGGCCGGGTCTTATCCAGAGGCAGCGAAAAAGGCGCTCGTTGAACGTCGCAAAGCTCTATGAACGCCATGGAGAACAGCTTTACCGCTATCTCGTTTTCCGGCTCGGCTCGGCCGAGGACGCCGAGGACGTCCTCCAGGAGTGCTTCTCCCGCTTCGCCCGCTACGACCTGCGCTGGAGGCTCGTCCGCGATCCGAAGGCGTTCGTCTTCCGGGTGGCCCGGAACGAGGCCAATCGCTTCCTCCGGCAGAAGCACGGCCGCAGAGAGGGGGAGGCGATGATCCTGGCCGGCGCGGTGAACGGATTCACGGCGGCGTTCGTCGCTCCCGACGAGCCGTCCTTGGCCCTTCTGCTGCGCGCGGCCGAGGGCCTTCCGCCGGAACAGAAAGAGGCCGTCTTCCTGAAGGTCTGCGACGGCCTGACCTTCAAGGAGATCGCGTCGGTCTGCGGTGTCTCGGCCAACACGGCCGCCAGCCGGTACCGGTACGGGATCGAAAAGCTCCGCGAGGCCGTGGGAGGGAGATCGTGAAGGACGACAGGATGAATGAGGCGACCGAATTCGGATCGCCGGACATCGAAGGGGACCTGGGGCGAGCTCGACCCGGCCCCCGTCCCGCCGGGGCTGCGTCAGCGGGTCCTGGATCGAGCCCGTCATTTCCGGCGGAATAACCCTGCTTTCGCCGGGGATGAGGATCGCGGCCGTCACTTGTTCGGTCCTGATCGTCATGCTCCTCGCGGCCGACCCCTTTCTGAACCGGCATGAAGCATCCCGCCTGGCGTCACTCGTCGACATACGGGTGCAGCCCGGGCCATTCGGGGAGACGCCGGCCGTTATGGCCGAGGTCTTGGGCGGAACAGGCGAAGCGGCGGAAACGGCCCGGATGGCCCGGTGGGAGATCATCGCCGCGGCCTCGGCCCGCAGGGAGCAGGAACGTCAATTCACCGAAGCCTGGAAATGGCTGAAGGGATGGTTGGCCCATGAGGCTTTCGAAGATCTTATCTAGGATCGGCGTCGTTCTTCTGATCCTCGTCGCGGCCGTTCTCGTTGTTCGCGCCGTCCTCAATTACACGGAAGGACGGGCGCTGGCCCGGGCCCTGGCCGAGCTCAAGGCCCAAGGGATGGCCTCTGACCGGCTCAGGATCTGACCCCTCCATGTCCCGACGAAGACAATGCCGGCGCGTCTCTGGAGAGCTTATGAAAACATCGTGACGCTCCCGGAAGCCGACCCGGGATCCCGGCCGTCCGTCCCCGGTCAGAAGAGCGATCCGCAGGGAGTCAGCCAGGTCGCGGGCTCATCGGCCGGACTTGGATCGATTTTACCGCGGGCAAGCCGCTGGCTCCGGCCGATCAAGCCGCGCTCAAGGACGTGATCCACAAGAACGCCAAGGCGTTCGAGCTTCTGGCCGAGATGGGGGATAAACCGTGCTTTCTCTATCGGGATCCCTCGCAGTCGCTCACGAAAGCCTGCTCGCCCGAACGCGATCCAGATGATCCAGACGACGAAGCTCCTGCTCTTCTCGGCGCCTCTTCAGTGCCGAAGACGGCGATATCGATAGTGCGGTCGACGGGCTCGTCACCGGCCTGAAGTTCACGCCCCTCGTGGCCCAGGAAGGGACCCTCATCGCGTTCCTCATTTCCGTGGCCGATACCCGGCTCCTCTCCCAGGGTATCGTGGAGGTTCTGCCGGGGACGGGCCCTGGAGGACGAAGATCTCGGCCGTCTGATGAGTGCTCAGGATCCCGGCCCGTGGCGGGAGCGGCTGGCGGCCGCTTTCCGCGGCGAAAGGGTCATGTACGTCGAAGACGGCGAACGATCATTCTCAAGGGCAGGCCTCGGCGACCTCGGCTCCGTTTGCGAGGGCGCGACTGGTGGGAGAAGCTCGGTCTCTGGCTGCTCCGGCCGCTCCTTAAAAAGGATCTGCGCCAAACCCTCCCGGCGTTTGAATTGGCTCGCGGCCCAGGCCTTGTTACCCTATTATCAGAGCCGCGCCGCATCTGAAGCCCGCCCGGGACCTGCAGGAAGCGTCCCTGGTACGCGTTCCTGTCCAAGATTCGTCAATCTACGATTCCGAAGCGGCCTTTTTGAAAGTGGCCCAGATCGAAGCGATCATGCTGGCCAACCGGACCGGACTGGCCTGCCGGCTTTACAAGAGCCGGACGGGCTCTTACCCGGTGAGTCTCGAGGAGCTCGTTCCGGGCCTCTTGAACGAGGTCCCCGTCGACCCGTTCACGGGGAAGCCCTTCGTCTATCGGCGTGAGGGGGAAGGCTTCATCGTCTACAGCCTCGGATCGAACCAGAAGGACGACGGCGGACGATCGACCTACATGATCACCCAGCTGGTCATGGACAAGGACGACGACTGGACCTGGAAGGAAGAAAAATGACCGACGAGCGCATGTCACACGCGTATCAAGCGATCGATTGGAGCGCGGTCCCGAGAACGGAGCACAAAGGGGAACCGGGGATGTCCTATTGGCGGACCGTCCAGCTCCCCGGCTTGAGGATCCGCATCGTCGAGTACTCCCCGGGCTACGTGGCCGACCACTGGTGCCAAAAGGGACATATCGTCCATTGCCTCGAGGGCGAATTCGTCAACGAGCAGGAGAACGGGGATAGGACGGTCATGACCAAAGGGATGACCTACGTCGTCTCCGACGGGGCTAGCTCCCACCGCTCCCGGACCGATAAAGGAGCGACGCTGCTCATCGTCGACGGAGATTTCTTGAAGGCATAAGACCGGCGATCTGACCCCGGAAGGATTATGGTAAAATCCGGGGCATGACGTCCCGCGAACGCGTCCTGGCCGTCTTCGCCGGCGAGATCCCCGATCGCGTCCCCGCCTGGCTCGGAGCCTCGCCCGAATGGAAGGCCCTGGCCAAGGCCCGGGCGGGCCTCGCGACCGATGAAGAGCTCTCGCTCTTCGTCGGCGACGACTTCCGCAGGGTCTTCGCCAAGTACGCGGGCCCCCCGGAATACAGCCCGGACTCGTTTTTCTCCCACCCCGAGGCCACAGCCCGCACGCCCTTCGGTGTCGAGCGGACCGGGTACGGCTACGGCCAGCCCGTGAACCACCCCCTGGCGGAGGCGCGGACCGTCGCCGACATCGAACGCTACCCCTGGCCCGATCCGGCCTGGATGGACGTCTCGCGCGTTCGTGACGAAGCCCTAGCCTGGGGCGGACGGTTCGCCGTCCTGGGCGGCGACTGGTCGCCGTTCTACCACGACGCCATCGACCTCCTGGGCATGGAGACCTTCATGGTCATGCTCGTCGAGAATCCGGCCGTCGTCGACGACCTGCTCCGGCGACTGGTCGATTACTACTTCCAGGTGAGCCTGCGCATCTTCGAGGCCGCGGCCGGGGTCCATCGACGTCTTCTTCATCGGCAACGACTTCGGCACCCAGAACGGGCCCGTCGTCGGCGACGCCCTCTTTCGCCGCTTCTTCCAGCCCCACCTCGCCCGCCTGGCCGGCCTCGGCCACGACTTCGGGCTAAAAGTCATGCTCCATTGCTGCGGCGGGTTCTTCCCGCTCATCCCGGCCATGATCGAAGCGGGGATAGACGCGCTCCAGGCCCTCCAGCCCGACGCCCGGGACATGGCCCCGGCCAAGCTCAAGGCGGCGTTCGGCGGCCGTGTCGTCTTCAACGGGTGCATCGATACCCACCACTGGCTCATCCAGGGGACGCCGGGGCTCGTGCGGGCGAAGACGAGGGAGACGCTCGCCGTCATGAAGCCGGGCGGCGGCTACATCGCCTCGCCGAGCCACGATTACCTGCTGCCGGAAACGAAGGTCGAGAACGTCTTCGCCCTCTACGAAACGATCCGCGGAATTCGGCGGATACTGACTATAGACGCAGGCGCGGGCAGCCTCGGCGTAGACCCGGATGTTCTCCGGCGGCGTTTCGAAGAAAGTGATCGCAGCAGGACAGGATGTAGCCGCCCGTCGCCGCCGACCTTCTCGAAAAGCTCGCGGACCTTGGCCCGGATCTTATCCGGGGAGCCTTCGGTCAGCACGTTGAACTGGTCGAGCCCGCCGATGAGGGCCAGCCGCCCGCCGATCCTGGCCTTGAACTCCCACGGCTCCTGATTGCCGCCGATCGATGTCGGGGCCAGGGTCTCCGAGGCGTCGCAGCCGTTGGCGACGATGTGCTCCTCGATGCCCCTCGTGCCGCCGCAGGTGTGGTAGGTGATCTTGAAACCCAGCTCGTGCAAGGCCTCGTGCATCTTCCGGTCGTAGGGCAGACAGTATTCCGCGTGGAGGGCGGGGGAGATGAGCGTCGACGAGGCCGCGCCGCCGCCCGTCTCGATGAGGTCGAAGCGGGCCCCCTTCATCGACTCGATGAAGCGCAGCTTCTTCTCCAGCAGGATGCGCATGAGCTCGTGGACCCAGCCGGGATCGTCGAAGGTCCGCAGGATGAGCGCCTGGACGTCGATGAGGCAGGCGGCGTGCTGCCAGCATCCGGCCTGGTCGCCCCAGACGAAGCCGCGCAGGATGCCGTCGTCGCCGACGGCGTCGTAGGCCCGGCCGACCGGCGCCGGGTCGAGCCGCGGCACGGGCATGTACTTCTCGATGAGCCGGATGTCGTCGTCGTGCTTGATCAGGTACTCTGAGACCCACGTCGTCATCCGGTTGCCCTCGGCCGTGTAGGTCAGTGTCCCCTCCGGCGTGGTGATGGTGTGCCGGGCCACCCGGTGATCGGGATCGGCGCTGAGGATCTCGGCATCGTCCCGCCACTCGGGGGTCGAGAACTTGGTGAAGTCGGCGTCCGTGAGCCAGAACTGGCCCATGTCCTGGAAGTACTGGATGGACGCGTCCAGCCCGAACAGCCGGAAGGCCTCGAGGTCGCCGACGCCGCCGAGGAACGTGTCCAGGTGGTACTTCTGCCACTGGTGGACGGTGGCCGGCAAGCGGTCCGGCTTCTCCCGGGCCAGGGCGCGGAGCATCCGTTCTTTGGAGGTCACGGCCGGATTATACTACGGGGAGCAGTAAATATTTTTCTTGATCTTTGCTGCTCCCCGAGTACTGCCGGGCGATAGAGAAGCCTAAGACATCTCTTATCCGCCCGGCATAGTATTGATTTTTCCGCTCCGTTCCATTAAAAGGGAGGGACGAAGGAGGCCCCCATGACGCCCTCGTTGTCCCCCCGTGTCCGCGGATCCGTTCTCGCCGCGTTGTTGACCGCCGCCGTCCTCGGTTACCTCGGGTGTTCCGGGCCAGCGCCCGAGCCGTCCGCGACGACCGGGTTGGCCGCCGCGGAAAAGCCGGCCGTCCCGCTTCTCGCCGAGGACGCCGTGCGCCTCTCCAACGACCCCGGAAAAACGGAGATCTTCCGCGACGCGGGCCTCGGTCTCTTCATCCACTGGGGGCCCAACTCCCAGGTCGGGACCGAGATCTCCTGGCCCCTCTACAACGCCTCGGAGGATTTCATCAAGAAGTACTACGCCCTGGCCGCGACCTTCGATCCGAAGGGCTTCGACCCGGCCGAGTGGGCCCGCCTGGCCCGTCTCGCCGGCATGGAGTACGTCGTCTTCACGGCCAAGCACCACGACGGCTTTTGCATGTTCGATACGGCCCTCAGTGATTTCAAGATCACCCGGACGCCCTACGGCCGGGACATCGCGGCCATGGTCGCCGAAGCCTTTCGCA
Source organism: uncultured bacterium (assembly GCA_963743755.1). Classification (GTDB taxonomy): domain Bacteria; phylum Acidobacteriota; class Aminicenantia; order Aminicenantales; family Saccharicenantaceae; genus RBG-16-66-30. The sequence goes on along the minus strand of CAVUQU010000003.1, from coordinate 313,628 downwards.
AGGAAGGGCTTCTGCTCGGGTTCTATTACTCGCCCGGCGATTTCCGCTACCAGTGGGAAACGGGCCGGCGCACGGGCCACATCTACGAACCGGGATTCGACAGCTCGGCCCCGTTCGGTCCGAAACAGCTAAGCTTCCTCGACTACGAGCGCGGCCACATCGAGGAGCTCCTGACCCGCTACGGCGACGTCTTCATGCTTTGGTTCGACGGCAAGTGCGAGCCGCTCAAGAAACACTCCTGGCGCGTCCGCCAGGACGTCTTCATCGCCCGCGGCGAGATCCCGACTCCCGAACAGGAGATCCCCGGCCAGGCCGACGACCGCGCCTGGGAGAGCTGCCTGACCACGAGCTATCAATGGTCCTACCTCCCCGGCGCCGTCGTCCGGCCGTCGTCCGAGATCATCGAGAACCTCGTTCACATCCGGGCCCGCGGCGGCAACATGCTCCTCAACATCGGGCCCCGGCCCGGACGGGCGGATCGCTCCGGCCGACGAGGACGTCCTCCGCGACCTCGGCCTGTGGATGATGCTCTACGGCGAGGCGGTCCGGGGGGTCCGCCCCTGGAGCGTCACGAACGAGGGTGACGTCTGGTTCACGCAGAAGCGGGCCGAGGGGACGGTCTACGCCCTGACCGTCCTGGACGAGCGGAACTCCCGGACCCTCCTCCTCAGATCCGTTTCCGCCACGCCCGGGACCAAGGTGACCCTCCTCGGCCAGGAAGGGGACCTGGCTTGGGAGCAGACTCCCGGCGGCCTGAAGATCGTTGTGACCCGGAAGCAGACCATACGTCTGGTCAAGGCCAAGCCGGCCCCGGACCGGGCCGAGACGAGCGACATCCAGCGGCTGACCTGGGGACTCGAAGCGCCCGTGGCCGTCAAGATCACCCAGGTCCAGGCCCCGGCAGTCCCGGGGAAGTGATCGAGCCATGAGCGCCCGAACGATCGTCCGTTTCGCCGCCGTCGTCGTTCTCGTCGCGGCCGGACTGGCCCTCACCCGCGGCGTCGCCGCGAACGCCGGCGGCCGCGTCGAACGCTACGGCATGGTCATCGGCGTCAAGCCGGACAAGATCGACGTATTACAAGGCACTTCACGCCGCGGCCTGGCCCGGCGTCCTGGCCAAGATCAAAGAGTGCCATATCCGGAACTACTCGATCTACCTCCGGGAGGTCGCTCAGGGCCAGTTCCTCCTCTTTTCCTATTTCGAATACACGGGAGACGACTTCGCCGCCGACATGGCCCGGATGGCCGCCGATCCCGAGACGCAGCGCTGGTGGAAGGAGACCGATCCCTGCCAGTCGCCCATCCCGACCCGCGGCCCGAAGGAGTTCTGGAGCCGCATGGACGAAGTCTTCCACACGGACTGAGGCCGGTCGCGTATGAACGGCGCCGCGCAGCTGACCATGTCCGGCCTGGACACGGCCATCGTCGTCGCCTACCTCGCGGGCATCGTCGGCCTCGGGCTCTGGGCGTGGCGAAGGCGCCGGACGAAGCAGGCCTCGAGCTCCCAGTATTTCCTGGCCGGCGGCTCGCTCCGCTGGCCGGTCATCGGCTTGGCCCTGTTCTCGACAAACATCTCGACCATCCATCTCGTCAGCTTGGCCCAGGAGGGCTACGTCAACGGCCTGGCCTACGGGAACTTCGAATGGATGGCGGCGTTCCTCCTCATCGTCTTGGCCCTTTTCTTCGCGCCTTTCTACGTCCGGGCCCGGGTCGCCACGCTGCCGGATTTCCTGGAGAAGCGCTATTCCCGGGCCAGCCGCGACTGGCTGGCCGGCCTGTCCATCGTGTCGGCCGTATTCATCCACATCGGCTTTTCGCTCTATACGGGCGCGGTGGTCCTCCGGGGCCTGTTCGGGATCGACATCACGACGAGTATCATCGTCACGGCCCTCCTCACGGGCCTCTACACGATCGTCGGCGGCCTGCTGGCCGTGGTCGTCACGGAATCCGTCCAGACCGTCGTCCTCATCCTCGGCTCGGCCTGCGTCCTCGGCTTCGGACTGGCCCGGATCGGAGGCTGGGAAGGGCTCGTCGCCGCGGTCGAGCCCGTCAAGCTGACCGTCCTGCGGACCGCGGCCGAGACGCCGAGCCTGCCCTGGTACGCGGTCCTCCTGGGCTACCCGGTCATCGGGCTCTGGTACTGGTGCGCCGACCAGACCATCGTCCAGCGCGTCCTGGGGGCCAAGGACGAGCGGAACGCGCGATTGGGCCCGCTGTTCGCAGGGTTCATCAAGATCCTGCCCGTCTTCCTGTTCGTCCTGCCCGGGCTCATCGCCTACGGCCTCGTCCGGCAGGGCGCTCTGCCGGCCCCGGAGAGCTCGGCCGACGTCTATTCCCTCCTCGTCAACAATATCCTTCCCGCCGGGCTCAAGGGGATCGTCGCGGCGGCCCTGCTCGCCGCGCTGATGAGCACGGTCTCGGGCGCGCTCAACTCCATCGCCACCCTGTTCACGCTCGACATATACAAGCGCTGGCGCCCGCTGGCCTCGGAGAAGCGCCTGACCCTCGTCGGCCGCGCCGTCACTTTCGCCGGCATGGTCGTGGCCATCCTCTGGTCACCCATGGTCGGCCATTTTCAGAGCCTGTTCCAGGGCATCACGGCGGTCATCTGCTACATCGCGCCGCCGATCACGGCGGTCTTCCTCTGGGGCGTACTGTGGAGGAAGGCCTCGGCGACGGCCGCCCGGGTGACCCTTATGGTAGGCTCGGCGCTCGGTCTCGCCGTCTTTTTGTTGGACTGGTTCAAGGAGACGACCGGCTGGGCCGTGCCGTCGATGATGGCCACGTTCTACCTGTTCCTCGTCTGTTCGGCGGTCCTGGTCGTCGTCTCGCTCCTCCGTCCGCACGTTCATACGGCCGACAGCGAGAAGCTCGTCTGGACGCGCCCCGTCGACGCGCTCAAGGGACCCTGGGGGCCCGGGATCCTGGATTATCGGATCGTGGCCCTGGTCCTGTTCATCGTGATGGCCGGGCTCTACGCCGTCTTCGGCTGAGCTCACACGTTCCCGAATCTCGGGTTGACGACGTTGCTGTAGATCGAGCCGAAACGGTAATTGACCCCGATCTCGAAGCTGAGATCGTAGCCGGTGGCCAGCCGTTTGAGCTCGAGCAGGATCTCCTCGGGCGAGTATTCCCGGCCGGGCAGCGAGAGCTGGTCGCGGATACGGCTGTACCGGCCGCCGACGTTGAACGAGAAGCCGCGGAACAGGTTGATGTAGACGCCGAGGTCGGCCCGGAAGTTGTTGTACTTGAGGTCGGGAATGAAGGTCGAGCCCTGGACCGAGGCGCCGATGGAACCCCAGGGCTCCTTGATCTCGAGGACGACCTGGAGGGCCTGGCTGAAGAGGTTCTCCTTCAGCTTCTCGTAGATGGTGACCTCGTAGTAATCCCGCATCGTGTAGCTCAGCCGGTACTGGAGGCGGAGCTCGCGGCGGGTGGCCTCGGCGTAAGGGAAGATGTTGTACTCGACGCTGGGTCCGACCGAGGTGTAGAGCCGGGCGTTGTCGTACGTCGAGGAATAGACGCTGGCGCCGCCGCCCCAGGACCAGTGTCCGTCGATCGACTTGAAGATCGAGGCCGATGCGTTCTTGCGCTTGCTGTCGCTGATGATGGGCTCTTCGTCGGGGATCTCGTAGCGGCGGTGGTTGAAATTGATGCCCCCGTACAGGCGGAACTTCATGGCCTCGGTGGTCCGGTTGGCCGAGGCGTTGACCTGGTAGCTGTAGCGCTCGGCCTGGTCCTCGAACTCCCCGCTGCCACGGACCCCGACCCCGAAGACCCAGTAGTGCCAGGGGTCGGACGTCGGCGTCGGGCGGTAGTCCTGCTTCTGGGCGTAACTGATGGAGATGAACTCGGCCAGGGGCGTGTCGTAGACGTAGGGGATGAGCCCCTGTTTGAGGACGTTGACCAGGCCCTTGCGGAACTGGTCCTCGGTGTCCGTCGGCTTCGAGTAGAATTTCAGCGTCGCGTCCTTCCCCGCGTGCCGCTTCAGGCCCATGTAAGCGAGCGTGTACTCGTTGCCGCCGCTTCCCGTCTGCTGGCGCGTGACGATGATGTGGACGTCGGCGCTCTGGCGGTCGAGGACGTAGTTGACGAAGGTGATCTCGGTCTTGATGTACTCGAAGTCGCAGGTCCGCCGCTCGCAGTCGAGGTAGACGTTCGGGGCGACGCTCCTGAGTTCGTCCTGGGGCGCGGCCTGGGCCGCCGCGGGGCGCGGCAGGAGGAGGCCGGCGGCGAGCAGGACGACGGGCGCCAGGCGCCTCATTTCGTCCTCACGAACACCTGGGACCAGGGAATGACGTTGATCTCGGAGCCTCGGGCGTACTGATCCCCTCCGAGATAGCGCTTGTAGAACCAGGATTGGACGGCGTAGATGCGGACGATGGTCGAAGCCGGAAGAGCGGCCGCCGGGATCAGAGCCTCGATCCCCTCCACGTGGTCCTTGCGGAGGAACTCCTTGCCCGTCCGGAAGTCGTAGGCGCGGAGGTCGACGGGGGACGGGAACCGGCTGAACCGCCAGCCGACCGCGAGGTCCCGTCCGGTCTCGACGACGGCCGGCCTCGGATCGGTGATGACGAGCCAGGCCGGAAGCGGGTGCCGTTCCTTGATGACGGGGCGGCCGGGCAGGGCGATCTCCACGTCGATACCGGCGGGCAGCTTGTCCTTGTCGAAGAGGATCCTCTTCTCGAAGTGGTCCTCGTGGTACTCCAGCTTTTCGCCGAAGGCGTTGACGCGGGCGTCGGCGGCCGCGGGCCCTTCCTGCGAGACGCGCCGGATCTCGGCATAGACGCGCACCTCGTAGAGGTCGAGGTCGTTATTGTAATCATAACGCGACAGGCTCGCCGTCGGATAGAGGGTCAGCCGGACGAAGACCGGCTCGGGCGGCGCGGGCGCGTCCCGGGCCGGCTGGTCCTGGGCGGCACCGATCGCCCCGGCGGCCAGGAGTATGAGGGCCGCGGCGAGCGGAAATTTCATGCGCATGGTCGTCTCCTTCGATCAGGGGCATTATACAGGACTCGCTGGGACCGCGCGAGAGCCGGCCCGGGGCTTGCCGCGGACTTGTGCGGCTGCGGGGCCTGTGCCATAATGGGCCGGATGAACGGGGGTTTCGAAGCCCGTTCCAAGGGAGGGCATCGATGGGCAACACGAGAACTGTCTGGGAAGGGGACATAGCGCCGGATTTCACGCTCAAGGACCATCACAACCGGGAATTCAAGCTGTCCGAATTCTCCGGGCGCCGGGTCCTGCTGTCGTTCCATCCGCTGGCCTGGACTCCCGTCTGCGCCGAGCAGATGAAGGCGCTCGAGAGCCGCAAGGCCGTCTTCGACAGCCTGAACACGATCGCTGTCGGCATCAGCGTCGACTCGTTCCCGACCAAGCATGCCTGGGCCAAGGAGCTGGGAATCAAAGAGACGCGCCTCTTGTGCGATTTCTGGCCGCACGGGGCCGTGGCCCATGCTCTGGGCCTCTTCCGCGAGGAGGACGGCTTCTCCAACCGGGCCAACATCGTCGTCGACGGGAGCGGCCGGATCGTCCTCATCAAGGAATACGAGATCCCCCAGCGGCCCGACTGCGACGAGATCGTCGCCTTCCTCCGGAAGTGACCCGCATGGCGGGTGAGAGGGTCCTCGTTGCGGGGGCTTCCGGCTTCATCGGGAGCGCCCTGGCCGGGGAGCTTTCGGCCGGCGGCTACGAGGTCGTCGGGCTGACCCGCCGCGCGACCGCGGGCCGGGACGGGGGCTTCGGGCCGGTCACCTGGGCGGAGTGGGACGGCCGGACTGCCGCGGGTTGGGGGCACCTCGTCGAGGGGGCCCGGGCCGTGGTCAACCTGGCCGGGGACAATCTGGCCGAAGGCCGCTGGACCCGGGCGAAGAAGGACAGGATACTCCGCAGCCGGACCGACGCCGGGGGCGCGATCGTCGACGCCATCAGGGCGGCCCGGACCAAGCCGCGCCTCCTCGTCCAAGCCTCGGCGATCGGGATCTACGGGGCCGCCGGCGACGAGGAGCTCGACGAAGGCTCGCCGCCCGGTTCGGGTTTCCTCGCCGGCGTCGCGCGGGCTTGGGAGGACTCGACACGGGCCGTAGAATCCCTGGGCGTCCGCCGGAGCGTCATCCGCTCCGGTATCGTGCTGGGGAAGGCCGGCGGGGCCTGGCCGCGCCTCGTCCTGCCTTTCCGGTTCTTCGCGGGGGGTCCGTTGGGAACAGGCCGGCAGGGATTCTCCTGGATATCTCTCGAGGACGAAGTCCGGGCTATCCGTCATCTCGTCGAACGCGAGGACCTCGCCGGGGTTTTCAACCTGACGGCGCCGCGTCCGCTTCGCCAAAAGGAATTCTGTCGCGTCGTCGGCCGCGCTCTCGGGCGGCCCTGTTGGCTGCCCTTTCCCACGGTCGCGCTGAGGCTCCTGTTCGGGGAAAAAGCGCGGGAAACGCTGATCTCCGGGCAGCTCGTCTTCCCCCGACGGCTCGCAGCCTCGGGCTTCGAATTCCGTCACCCGGACGCGGCGACGGCCGTCGCAACCCTCCTCAGATGAGGATCTCCCGGGGGATCTCCCGGAGATTGAAGTTCGAGGCCATGCTCCGGCAGTAGGCGCCGGCGCAGAGGACGGCCAGAATGTCGCCGCTCTCGGGCAGGGGCATGGACCGCTCCCGGCCGAAGACGTCGCCCGTCTCGCAGAGGTTCCCGGCCACGGTGATGCGGGCCTTGTGCGGCCCGTCGACCCGGCCGGCGTTGACGATCTCGTGGTGGGCGGAGAGGTAGATGGCCGGCCGGGGCACGGTGTTGAAGGTCCCCCCGTCGACGCAGGCGAAGATGTTGCCGTAGCTCTCCTTGACGTATTCGACGCCGAGGAGCAGAACGCCGGCGTCCGCGACCATGTACTTGCCCGGCTCGAGGGCCAGGGCCTTGACCGAAAGGCCGGACCGGGCGACGGCGCCGGTGAGGTAGGCGATGTAGTCCTCGACCGGGAAAACGCTGCGCGACTTGTGATAGCGGGGCCCGAAGCCGCCGCCGAAATCCAGGAACTCGAGCGGGAATCCCGGCCTTCTCGATCTCCCGGGCCTTGCGGACCATGAGGTCGACGGCCGTCCGGACCATGCCGAAGTCCTCGCGGACCCAGCCCGAGCCGAGGTGCTGGTGCAGTCCGACGGGACGGAAACCCATCTTCTTGGCCCGGACGAATACATCGAGTACTTTCTTGGCCTCGACCCCGAACTTGATGGGCGTCCCATCGGAGGACCGCTTGCCGGCCGTTATGACGCGGGAGTTGATGCCCCGGCCGACGCCGGGGTTCCAGCGTACGGAGACCCGGATGGTTTTCTTCGGAAAATCGCGACTTCGACCTCGCTCATGACGGCGAGCTGCTCGGCGGCGTCGATGTTGACGGTCAGCCCGTCGATGGCGAAGACGGCCCGGAGGTCGGCCCGGCTGACGCTCGTCCCGGTGAAGAGTATCCGGCTCGGCGGGGAACCCGGCCTTCATGGCCGTCTCGACCTCGCAGGGGGAGACGGCGTCGATCCAGGCGCCCCGGCCCCGGAGCAGGCGGAGGATCCCCCGGTGGGGATTGGCCTTCATGGCGTAGCAGATCCGGGTCTCGCAGGGCGGTGTTGCGGGCGAAGGCGTTGTCGAGACGGGCGTACCGTTCGAGGATGCGGTCCTTGCCGTAGACGTAGAGCGGCGTCCCGTAGCGCCCGGCCAGCCCGGCCGCGTCCCGGCCGGCGATCCGGAGCCTGTTGTCCCCGACGGCGACGAATTCGGTTTCCCACCAGTTCATGTCTTGTCTCCCTTGTCGTACAGATCCAGCTGGCCGGCTTTCGATGGTCCGGACGATCTCGCGCAGGACCGGGTATTTCTCGAGGAGGAGCTCGGGCACATCGACCTTCTCGCCCGATGATCATGTTCTGATCTGGAGGGCGTTGGCCATGGCCTGTCCCCGGTAATGGTTGTTGGTGATGACGAAGACCTTGCCGCTCTTCCGTCCCAGCGCCTTGATCCGGTCGACCCATTCCTCGAGCTCGTCCGCGGCGTAGAGGTAATCGTAACGGTCGTCGCGGCCCGGTCCCTTCGCGGAACCAGTCCTTGGGTTGCGGCCGTGGAGGCGGACGTAGGCGAAATCGGGGGTCGTGCTGACGGCCGACGGCGCGATCGAGTCGTCGAAAAGCGGCTGGTCGATATTGCAGAAGGCGACCTTGACCCCGGAGAGCTTCGTAAGAACGCGGGCGTGTCCCAGCGCCCGTGCCGGACCTCGACCGCGACGGGATAGCCGGCGAACAGACCGAACAGGCGGGGAGATATTCGCATGTTCTCCGGCGTGTTGCGGTAAGACCAGGGGAATTGGACGAGCAGGGCGGCCAGCCGGCCCCGGAGATGGAGGATGTCGGCCGCCGCCCGGAAAGCGTCCACGTCCTTCCGGGTGAAGCCCGACCGGGCGTGGGTGAACGACTGGTGGAGCTTCAGCGCCAGGAGGAAGTCCGGGCGGGCCTCGATCCTCTTCAGCCAGGAGCGGACCAGGGCCGGGTCGGCCGGGCGGTAGAAGGTGCTGTTGACCTCGACGATGTCGATGAAGTCGGCGAGGTAGGGCAGGGCGTGGAAACCGCGGCCCTTCGAGAGCGGATAGACGATGCCCTCCCAGTCCTCGTAGCTCCAGCCCGCGGTGCCGACGTGATATTTGGCCACGGACGCTATTCTACCGGAAACGGGAACTATAAAAAATGGGGACGTTATTGATTTTATTTTTCATCGAGGCCGCTTTTCTTGTAATGACCACATATGGTAAAAAGCGGGAATGAGCCAACAGGAGCTATCCTTGGATTTCTTCCATAAGGTCCCGGAGGCCTACCGGAGGATCGAGGCTGACATCCGGCGGACGCCGCTCGAGCGGTCCGAGCCGCTGAGCCGCGAGTTCGGGGCCGACGTCCACGTCAAATGGGAGTGCGACCAGATCACGGGCTCGTTCAAGCTTCGGGGAGCACTCAACAAGCTCCGCTCGCTCGCGCCGGAGGAGCGGGCCCGCGGCGTCGTCTCGGCCTCGACGGGCAACCACGGCCTGGCCATCAGCCACGCCGCCAAGCTCGAGGGCATCGGCCTCAAGCTCTTCCTTCCGGAGACCGTCGCCGAGGTCAAGAAGAGGCGGATCGAGGCCCTGGGCGTCGACGTCGAGATCGCGGGCGAAAGCTGCGACAGGGCCGAGGCCGTCGCCCGGGAATTCGCCGCTCGCCACGGCCGCGTCTTCGTCTCGCCCTATAACGACCGGGACATCGTCTTCGGAGCGGGCACGACGGGCCTCGAGCTCGCCGCCGGCCTCGCCCGGTTCGACGACGTCCTGGTCCCAATCGGCGGGGGAGGTCTCATCGCCGGGGTCGCCGGCTACCTCAAAGCGGTCCGGCCCGGCGTCCGCATCGTCGGCGTGGAGCCCGAGACCTCCGCCTTCATGGCCGCGTCCGTCGCCGCGGGCCGGCTCGTCGGATTCGACGAGCGCGCGTCCGTCGCCGACGCCGTCGCCGGCGGGATCGAGCCGGGCTCCATCACCTTCCCCCTCTGCCGGGACCTGGTCGACGCGATCGAAGTCGTCCCGGAGGCCTTGATCGTCCGGGCTCTGGCCCTCGTCCGCGAGCGCCACGGCCGGATGATCGAGGGGGCGGGCGCGCTTCCGGTCGCCGCCCTGCTCCACTCGACGGCGCAATGGGCGGGCCGGACGGTCGTACTCGTCGCGAGCGGCGGCAACATCTCGCCCGAGCGGTTCCGGGCCGTGACCGGACTTCTCCCCTAGGGCCGGCGTCTCCCGGAGTCTTGTCCGGCGCCGGGACTTGGTCTAAGATGAGGGGGTCGGGTATGAACAAAGCAACGCTGTCCCTGGCTCTGCTGGCGATCGGGCTCGTTCTGGCCCCCGCCTGCCGCAAAGGGGAAGCGCCGCCCGCTCCCGTCGACGCCCCGAAACCATACGCCATCGGCATCTTCCAATCGGTGGACTCACCGACGGGAAGCGAGGTCCGGCGGGGGATCCTCCAGGCCTTCGCCGAGGCCGGCCTCCGCGACGGCCGCGACATCGCGGTCTCCATCCGGATCGCTAACAACGACATCTCCGAGGTCCAACGCATCGCCCGAGATCTCGCCGCCGAGAAGGTGGACCTGATCATCCCGCTGTCGACCCAAGCCCTTCAGGCGGCCCTTCTCACCGGCCGGACGACCCCCATCGTCTTCGGCGCCGTCGCGGTTCCCTACCTCGTCGGCGCGGGCCCGTCGGCGGAGAACCACCCCGGACACGTCACCGGGGTCGTCTCCACGGGTCCCGTCCGCCAGACGATGGCGCTCATCCGCGAACTTCTCCCGAAGGCCCGGCGGGTCGGTTCGCTCTGGACGTCCTCCGAGATCAACTCGGAATATTACCTGGACCTGGCCCGGGAGGCTGGCGCCGCGCTCGGCCTCGAGCTCGTCGCCGTTCCCGTCACGAGTCCCCACGAGATCCCCGCGTCGCTGCAGCGTCTTCTCAACGCCAGGATCGACGTCCTGTTCCCCATGTCCGACAACACCCTCAACAGCGCTTTCGACGTCATCGGCCGCGCGGCCGACGAGAACGCCGTGCCCCTCGTCGCCAGCTTCCTGCGTTCCGTCGAGTTCGGCGCCTGCGCTTCGCTGGGCTACGATTTCTACGGCATGGGGCTCAAGACCGGCCGGCTGGCCATCCGGGTCATGGGGGGGGAGAGCCCGGCCAGGATCCCGATCCAATCCATGGACGAGGTCGAGCTCCACATCAATCCCGCGGCGGCGGCCCGCCAGGGTGTCGTCTTCTCCGCGGAGATCCTCCGCCGGGCGGCCCGCAGCGTCAGCGCCGTTTCCCGGCCCGGGTCCGCGGCCGGCTCCGTTCCCGACTGAGATCGAAAACGCGGCGGCCGCCGCCCGCCGGGACGGCGTCGCGGATGGCCGCGCCGGTCCTTTCGATCGCCAGTCCGCAGGCCTCCGCTACGGCCCGTCCTTCGGCCATGAAGGCGAGGATGGCCGAGGACAGGTAACAGCCCGTCCCGTGGACGCTCCCGACGTCGAGCCGAGAATGGTCGAAAACCGTGAAACCCCGCCCGTCGTGGAGGACGTCGACGGCCCTTTTCTCGAGGTGGCCGCCCTTGACGAGACAGGCCATGCGGCCGGCCCCCGCGATCTTCTCGGCGGCGTCCTTCATGCCGGCCACGGTCGTCACGCGGCCCGATGCGAGGATCCCGGCCTCGTCGAGGTTGGGCGTGATGAGATCGGCCTTCCCGCGGAGCGCCGGAAGATAGCGCGGCCAGGCGGATCTTCGAAGCAGGAAGGCGCCCGAGGTCGAACGGAAGACGGGATCGACGACCCGGGGCAGGCCGGGCCGGCCGGCCAGGATCCCGGCCACCACTGAGAGATTCGCGGCCGTGGCCAGCATGCCGGCCTTGATGCCGGAGATCTCGACCGCCTCGGCCAGCCGCGCGAACTGGCCTTCGACGGCCCGGGCCGTCACGGGCATGACCCGGTCCACCCGGCCCGCGTTCTGGGCGGTCACGGCCGTCAACACGCCGAAGCCTCGGTGGCCCAAACCTTCGAAGACGGCGATGTCGAGGAGTACGCCGGCGCCCGCACTGGGATCGTAGCCGGCGATGGAGATCAGGTTCTTGGCCATGTCGATCGTTTTCCGGCAGTCGAGGCGATTCTACCATGATTCGGGCGGGGCCGGGCTGTTGACTTTTTTCGGGCCGATGGGGTATTCACAGAGGACATGGGCGAGGACCTGGTCAGGGTACGCATATTCGCCGGCGGCCGCGTCCAGGGCGTGGCTTACCGGTCCTATGCGGAGAAATACGCCGGCCGTCTCGGGATCGCCGGCTGGGCCCGCAATCTGCCCGACGGCCGGGTCGAAGTCCTGGCCGAGGGTACGGCCGAGCACGTCGAGACGTTCCTCGACCGGCTCCGGGCCGGCCCGAGCCTGGCCCGGGTGGACAGCTTCGAGGTCCGCCGGGAGCCGGCGACCGGTGAGCTCCCGGATTTCCGGGTCGTCACCTTTTCCGGCTGAGCGCCGGACCCGGCGTCAGCGCTTCAGGAATTTCCGGCGGCACTCGTCCGAGCAGAAGTGATGCTCGGCGCCGTCCCGGAACTCGGTCAGGGCCTCTTCGCGGGGGATGTAGGTGCCGCAGATCGCGTCCTTGACCATCACGCTCCCGACCTGCGGCCGGGGATCTCCCGCGGGCTTCTTCGGCTGTCTCAGTCCGCGATAGACGCGGACGAACAGGAAGGCGACCCAGGCGATGAAGGCGAACAGGACGAAGCGCAAGAACGCGGCTACCATTCGACCAGCATGGAGCCCCAGGTCAGCCCTCCGCCGAAGCTCGTGATGATGGCCAGACCGCCTCGCTTGAGACGGCCTTCCTCGACCGCTTCGCGCAGGGCCAGGAGAACGGAGGTCGAGGAGCAATTGCCGCGGCGGTCGACGTTGACATAGAACTTCTCGATCGGGATGCCCAGTTTCTTGGCCGGGAATTCGAAGATCCGGGCGTTGGCCTGGTGGCAGACGAAGAGATCGATGTCCTCGAGCCGGTAGTCGCGCGTCCGGCCGGGGATCCGGTTGGCCTTGTCGAGGGTCTTGAGGATGAGCTCCGGGATGATCCGGAGGACGAACTTCTGGATGTCGTGTCCTTTGATGGCGATGTTCGGCCGGACCGGGGCGTCGTGGCGGCGGGTGTCGTGGCCGGCGCTATAGGCGGCGTCGAGGCTCATCGTGTCCGTGCCCATGACCGAGCAGACGATGCCCGACGTACCTACGGTCCTCTTCAGGACGACGGCCGCCGAGCCGTCGCCCCAGAGGTCGGCGTTGGTGTCCGAAAAGTCGAGCAGCCGGCTGAGGACCTCCGCGCCCATGGCCAGGCCGTACTCGGCCTCGTTGTCCGGGTCGAGGAGGTGCTTGCGGACGATGTCTACGGCGTACAGGCCGCTCGAGCACGCGGCCAGAACGTCGAAGGCGGGGATGCGCAGGGCCGACCGGGCGGTCCGGTCGTCGAGCTCTCCGGCCGCGATCTTCTTGTTGATCGCCTTGTTGAGGACCATGCAGGCGGTCGAGGGGAAGAGGGCCTCGGGAGTCGAGCTCCCGACGACCAGGATGCCGATGTCCTGCCAGCCGATCCCGGCGTCGGCCAGGGCCTGCTCGGCCGCGAAGAAGGCGACATCGGACGTGTTGACGCTGTCGTCGACCCAGCGGCGCTCCCGGATGCCGACGAGGTCGACGATCTTCTGCGGGACCAGCTCGCCGGGCAGCCAGGGCCGGTCGGTCCCCGGCTTGATCGCCTTGTGGGCGAGGAGGATGCGGACCATCTCCTCGTTGGTGACGACCCGGCCGGGGACGTCGGTGCCGGGCAGGCACTTTCCGGTGCCCGCGATCTTCACTCGCATGCGCGCGCTCCTCGTCTTATCTCGGCTTCTGTTAGTTCGGGGAGGGTAACGCCTATCAGGCCCTATCATTATTATCGGAGAGCCGGAGAATGTCAAATACCGTCGGCGGCGGCCCCGGCCCGCAGCGATTGACCGGGCCCGTGCTTTCTGCTAAATAGGGGAGGATCATGAGCGACAAGCCCCTCGACGGCGTCCGCGTCCTCGACCTGTCGCGCCTCCTCCCCGGCCCCTACTGCACCCTCGTCCTGGCCGACCTCGGCGCCGAGGTCATCAAGATCGAGGATGTCGAGGCCGGGGACTACATCCGGGCTATGGGGCCCTTCGTCGGCGGCGAGAGTTCGTATTTCCTGGCCTTGAATCCCGGCAAGAAGAGCGTTTCGCTCAACCTCAAGGCCCCGGCCGGCCGGGAGATCTTCATGAAGCTCGCGGCGACGGCCCGCGTGATCGTCGAGAGCTTCCGCCCGGGAACGGTCGAGCGCCTGGGCATCGGCTACGACGCCGTCCGGGCCGTCAATCCGGGCATCGTCTATTGCGCCATCTCGGGTTACGGCCAGGACGGGCCCGACCGCGACCTGGCCGGTCACGACCTCGATTTCACGGCCCGCTCCGGCATCCTCGGGCTCTGCGGACGTCCCGGAGAGCTTCCGGCCATCCCTCCGGTCCAGATCGCCGACCTGGGGTCGGCCCTGTTCGCGGCGACGGGCATCCTGGCCTGGCTACGGGAGAGCGACCGCACCGGCCTCGGCCGCCACGTCGACATCGGCATGCTCGACAGCGCCATGGCTATGATGGTCATGCCCGCGGCCGAACACGAGGCCGGTGAACGGGGAGGCCGGGGCCGCATGCCCCTCTCCGGCAAGCATCCCTGTTACAACGTCTACCGGACGCGCGACGGGCGGGACGTCTCGCTCGCGGCCCTGGAGAAGAAGTTCTGGGAGGCCTTCTGCCGAAAGGTCGGCCGCGACGACCTCGTCCCCCTGCAATTTTCCGAGAAGGCCGAGGATCTCGCCCTCTTCGAGGCGCTCTTCGCCGGCCGCACGGCCGCCGAATGGAGAGAGATCCTGGCGGGGACGGATTTCTGTTGCGAGGTCGTGTCCTCGCTCGACGAGGTCTTCGAGGATCCCCAGGTTCGCGCCCGCAACCTTGTCATCCCCCCCGTTCCGGGCGGCCCGGCCGTCAGACGAGTCGGTCATCCCCTCAGGTCGAGGGCGGAGCCCGGCCGGAAGCCCTGTCCGGGGCACGGCGAGCACACCGCCGAGCTGCTCCGGGAGATCGGCGTGTCCGAAGCCGAAATCGACGGCCTCGAAGCCTCCGGCGTCATCCGCCGGGGCCGCTGAGGCGGCCGCACGTGGACGCATTCCTCTCCGCCGCAGAGAACGACCTCCGCCGGAGAGCCCGCGAATATTTCCGCTCCCACCCGGATACCTCCGGCCTCGAAGAACGGCTGTCGTGGGAAAAGATCCGGCGGGACCTCGCCGGAGGGGAAACACGGGATGAGGCCGTCGACCTGCCGGCGGTCCTCCTTGGCGAGACCGTCGCGATCATCGAGGGGGCCGCATCGTGCGATCCGGACTGGGCCCGGGGACTCCTGTCGCGGTGCAACGCCTCCCGGACGGCCGATCCTGTCGGGGACCGGCTCTGCGCCTTCGCCCGCCTCGCCGGCACCGCAGAATACGTCCTCGAGGCCGGCGCCCGTTCCGCCCGGGAGCGCGGCGCGTTCGCCAGCAGCCTCATGGGTTGCCGCGAGGTCCAGGAGAGCCTGGCCGGGATCGCCTGGAGCGCCGAGCTTCTCCGGCTCGGGACCTGCCGGGTCCTCCGGCTCCTCGATAGGGGCGAGCCGGACCGCGCCGAAGCGGAATCGACCCGCCTCCTCGACCGGGCCGCCGCCCTCGCCCGCGACACCCGCTCCGTCGCCCTCGCGCTGCTCGGCGACGACTGGGCCGGGGTCCGTCTCGCCGGGGAAGACCTGTCACCGACCGAAGAAAGGAAACGACCATGAAGCTCGAACAGCTCTACAGGAAAGCCGTCGCCGTCGGCATCGCCAACGACCCCAGGGGACCGGAGGAGGTCCGCCGGGTCCTCGACGACGCACGGACGGACTCGAAAAAGCTCAAGGACGACGAGCGGGACGGCTGGGAGGAGGACCGCCTGTTCAATCCCTACGCCGACACCCGGCTCCTCGCCGGCGACCCGGCGACGGAGGTCCGCAAGGCCCTCGTCGGCATCGACATGGACGTCGCCGAGGTCCTCCTCGCCCACACCCTCAACCGGGACCGGGCCGCGGATATCGATCTCGTCCTCGCCCACCATCCCCAGGGCGTGGCCCTGGCCCAGCTCTCCGACGTCATGCGCCTCCAGTCCGATATGCTGGCCGCCCACGGCGTCAATATCGCCGTCGCCGAACAGCTCCTGGACAAGCGCATCGACGAGGTCGGCAGGCGCGTCCTGCCCGGGAACCACAACCGGGCCGTGGACGCGGCCCGCCTGCTCGGCCTGCCGATGATGTGCGTCCACACGCCCGCCGACAACTGCGTCAACACCTACCTCGCGGCCCTCTTCGAGAGGGAGAAGCCGTCCCGGCTCAAGGACCTGATCGCCCTGCTGAAGACGATCCCGGAGTACCGGGCCGCGGTCCGGAGGATGGCCGGGCCCCGGATCGTCAGCGGCTCGGAGAACGGACACTGCGGCCGGATCTCCATGGAGATGACGGGAGGGACCGAAGGCGCCCGGACGATCTACGAGCAGTACGCCTCGTCCGGGGTGAGCACGATCGTCGGCATGCACATCAGCGAGGAGGCGCTCGAGAACGCCAAGAAGGCCCATCTCAACATCGTCCTGGCCGGCCACATCTCGAGCGACACGCTCGGACTGAACCTGCTCCTCGACGATGTGGAGAAGGAGGAGCGGCTGGAGATACTCGGCGTTTCGGGCTTCGTCAGGACGCGGGCCGCGGAACGCTAGACCCGGGCCTCACAGGCCGCGGTAGTGGCCCTGGGCGCCGAGGGTCTGGATCCAGCGGGCGAAGGACCGGGCGTCTTCGAGGTCGCTCCCGTCGGGATGGGTGGCCGCGGTGGCGGCCATGTCGGCCCAGGCCTCGTGCTCGGGCGACTGCATCAGGACCTCGAGCGCCTTCATCGAGACCTTGCCCCGGCAGGAGAACGTGCCGACGAGCCGGGCCTTGGCCACGAGGACCGAGGCGTACTCGAGGGCCTCGCGCGAGAGCCGGCTGCCCGTCACCGAGCCGTGCGTGGAGAAGAGGGCGATGTTCCGGCCCTCGGGGACGGTCTTGAGGAACACCTCGGCCGGATAGGGAACGCTGTGGGATCTGGACGGGAAAACCCGCGAGAACGAGCCGATAGGGGGCGAGGTCCCCGGCTTCGGCCATCGGCTTCAGGTCCTTGTCGCCGGACAGGGCGCCGAAGATGGCTTCGGCGACGAGCTTGGTGTTCCCGGTCCGGGAGAAGTAGGTGACGAGCGTCTTGGCCATCGCGGTCATCCTTTCGAAAACGGCGCGTTGCGGCTATTCTGCCAGAATCCCGCCCGAAATGCCAACGGTCAGCCGCCGGCCGGGAGCTCGATCGTCACCGTCGTGCCTTGCCCCGGCGCGCTGGCGACGCGGATCGTCCCGCCGTGGTCCTCGACGATCTTCTTGGTGATCGGCAGGCCGAGCCCGGTGCCGGCGTCCTTGGTCGAGAAATAGAGCTCGAAGATCTTGTCGGACCGTCTCGGGGCTCATACCCGGCCCGTCGTCCCGGACGGTGACGGTCGTGACGCCGTTCCGGCGCGCCCGACGTCACGGCCATCTCGCCGCGGGTGCCGATGGCCTCGACGGCGTTGGCGACGATGTTGCGGAAGGCCGGTCCGGAGCTTGGACGGGTCGCCGATGAGGCCGGAAATCCCGTGCCCTCGGCGACGACCTTGAAGCGGATGCGCTCGGCCAGCAGGCGCCGGTAGGGTTCGAGCGATTTCCTCGACGATCTCCCGCGAGGTCGAGCCGGCTCCTTGCGGACGGTCGTGTCGCGGGCGATCTCCATGAACTCCTGGGCGATCCGCCGGAGGTTCTCGACCTCGCCGACGATGTAGGACATCGACTCCCGGAGGGCCGTGTCGAAGTCGCCGCGCCGGTCCTCGTAGACCCTGAGGATGTGCTCGGCCGACAAGCTGGATGGGCGTCAGCGGGTTCTTGATCTCGTGGGCGACCTTGCGGGCCATCTCCGTCCAGGCGACCTTCTTGCCCATCTCGGCCAGCTCCTGCTCGTGGGCCCGGAGGTTCCGCGACCATCGTGTTGAAGCCGTCGATGAGGGTCATCATCTCGTCGCGCGACCGGTGCTCGATCGTGACCTCGAGGTTGCCCAGGCCGACCTCGCGCGTGTCCCGGCCAGGAGCTTCCGGACGGGGACGATGATCATGCTCGGATGCTCCGGGAGAAGAGCGACGACCAGCGGCGACGAAGACAAGCGAGAGGAGGACGAGGAACTCGACGATGTTCGGCGTGGCGGCGGTCAGCCTGCTGCTTCTCGAAGGGGAAGGGCAGGGAGATGAAGAGCGTCACGTTCCGTAGTCGTAGGGCACGGTCAGGGTCTGGAAGGAGTAATCCCCGAGCCGCGTCCGCTGGATGAAGAAGGGCTTGCGGTCGTAGAAGAGAGCCTGGAAGGCCTCTCCGTCGAGGAGCTCGGGCAGCAGTCCGGTGTCGAAGAACTCGCGCCGGCTCGAGGCCAGCAGCACGGCCGTCCTTGTAGATGATGACGTCGTTCGACAGGGTCTCGCTGATCCAGAGGGCCAGGTCCTCTCCGGGCGCGAGATACGGCGAGGCCTCGCCCTTGATGAAGAGAAAGGCCTCCATGAGGCCCTGGGCGTAGCTCGAATGCACGGCCGACTCCTCGACGAAGCGCTCCGTGAACAGGCTGTCGAACAGATTCCGGGTGAAGACCGTGTAGAGCAGGAGCGGGACCAGGGTCACGGCCAGGAAGGACGCGTAGACGCGGTTGGAGAAGGACCAGAGGGGATTGCGGAGCGAAGCCTTTCCGGAAACGAGGGTGACGACGAGCAGGACGAGCAGGACCGCGGCCAGGCCGAGGAAGAAGAACCTCAGGAAATCGACGACCCTGGTCCGGAGGTGTTTTCGCGGCGTGAAGAGGCTGTAGCAGCGTTCGCCGGAGCGGAAGAGGTAGGCGTCGTGGACCGTGTCCTTGTCCCGGAACTCCGACCAGAACGGGGGCGAGCCGGCGGCCAGCCGCTCCCGATCGGCGTCCGCGAGGCCGGCGGTCAGCCGGCGGGGATTGAAGAGCGAGCGGCCGTCGAGGTCGAAGATCTCGCAGCCGAAATCCACCTCGCCGAGCGAGGGCAGGGAGTCCGTCCGGAGGACCTCGAAATAGGGATTCGCGGAGTACAGGAACGGGAGCATCTCCGGGTCGATGGAGACGTAGAGGACGACGCGCCCGAGCGGCACGCCGTTCTCCGAGTAATCCCTGTATCCGATGAGGAATTCCTTCTCCATTCCGATGAACGTCAGGGGATAGGGCACGATGGTCCAGTCCGAGGCCTGCCCGAGGTCGGGGGGACGGCCCAACCCCCGGGGGACGTTGAGCGAGAAACGGCTGAGCGTGCCGCCCTCGGCGTCGCGGATCTCGAGGCTCGAGTTCCAATTCGATTTCGCGACGGGGGTCCTCTGCCAGAGCGTGCGGGCGAGCTCGCGGTCCCGGGGATCCTTGAAGAAGGCGACGATCTGTTCCCGGCTGCGGTCGATTCCGGGCAGCGATTCCTCGATGAGGAAGTTGCCCCAGGTCTCCTGGGTCTGGACGGCGTGAGCGACGGTCGTTTCGAGCAGGCTGCGGGTCCGGGCGGTCGAGAGGCCGTCGACGTTGAGGGACAGCCAGAGTGAGGCCAGGACGAGGCCGGCGAACCAGGCTTCCCGGCGGCGCGAGAGGCCGGGGACGACGGCGACAGCGACGAGTCCGGCGATCAGGGCGGCGCTCAGGCCCAGGAGCGGGAGCGAAGGGCTCCGGCCGGCGAGTACGGTGGCCGCCGCTCCCAGGACGCCGGCCAGGACGGCGTGGAGACCCGTCCCGAGACCCCGGAAAGCCAACCGGAAAGCGACGGCCAGGCCGAGGAGGACGGCGACCAGCAACATGAACAGCGCGAGCTGGAGGGCCAGCCGCGAGAAGTCGAAGTCCCAGCGGAGGAGGGAGAGGTTGGAGTTGAGAACGATCCGGCGGACGATCTCGCGCAGGGCGAGGAGGGCGCCTGCGGCGAGGGCGGCGGCGGCGACGGAGACGAGGATCCCGCCCGGAACGGACGGGCGCGTCCGTCCGTCGCCCTTCCGCCGGCCCGACGAACAGAAGGCCAGACATACGGCCAGTCCGAGGGCTGTCAGGGCCGTCAGGAAGATGTCGGCCGGAGACCCGGTCACTCCCTGCCACGAGACGAAGCCGGCCACCGCCGGATCGAAGAGGCGGATGGCCTGGATCCTCTCCAGCTGACCCAGGGGCAGGGCGACGAGACGGAGCCCGACGAGAACGGCGGCCCCCGCGGTACCGGAGAGGGCGTCCCGGCCGATGCGGAACCCGGGCGACGACCAGAAGAAGGCCAGGGCCGCGAGTCCCGCCGCGAGGAGAAGGAGGAGGAGGACGAGGCGGAGATCCTCGCGCCACGACGTCAGCCGGGAGGTCAGGGAGGGCGAGGCCAGCGTGATCGTGGCGACGATCCGGCCGCTCTCGTTCCGGATGGGGAAGAAGAGCGTCTGGATCCCGTTCTTGGGCCTCGGTTCGCCGACGAACTCGTCCTCGTGCAGGGCGAAGAATTTGTCGAACCCCTCGACGGATTCCCGGAAATCATAGTAGCTGATGTCGGACTCGGAGCGCAGGACCGGTCTTACGGCGTGATACTCCCGGATGTACGACGACCGGACCTGGGGCACGAACGCCAGCCGGGCGAAGTGGGCCAGCATGCGGCTGCCGTCGCCCAGGGGCTGGAGGAGGGTGAGATAGTAAGTGGTCCCGGCTTCGTTCCGGATCAGGAACGCGCCTCGCTCGGCTTTCACACGTTCGAGGTCGGGCCGGTCCGCGATCTGGTCCGAGAGGCTGAGGACGTCGCCGTACCAGACTTCGACGAAGCCGTCGCTGTTGGCGAGGGCGATGCCCTCGGTCCCGGTCTCGAGCCCGGCGTCGCGGAAGAGGGGGAAGAAGTCCGCGGGCTCGGCGGGAAGCGCCGTGCCGGCGAAGCGAGCCGCCCGGGCTTCGAGGCCGGCCGCCAAAGAAGCGTAGGAATCGCGCGTCCGCGCGGCCTCCCGGCGGAGCGAGACCAGGCTCTTCGCGTCGTAGTCCCGGGAGAGGAATCCCGGCAGCGTGACGGACAGGGCCCCGACGACGAGAGCGAGGGCGGCCGCCGCGACGCTCGCGATGAGCAAAGCCCGGCGCGACCGGATGCGGCCCGCGGCCCTCACAGCCTCTCCGCACGGATCTCGACGATCCGCAATGCCATTCCCGGGCCGGACGCGCCCGGTCCGGATCCACGGCGCATCGGGGCGATGAAGAAGTAGACGCGAAAGGGGTAGCGGTTGCCCGTCCGGTCGTTCCGGAACGACCAGCGGGCCTTGAGGATGCCGCCCGCGACGCCGGGCAGGGCCGAAAGCCGCGGCTCTGTCGTGAACTCGGTCGTCCGGAAGACCGAAAAGATACGCCTGAAGACCAGGGTCGCCTGGTCCGGGGAGAGCTGGTCGGCGAGGCCCAGCGGCTCGGGCAGGGAAACGGGGATCGCGCCCTCGTCCGTCAGGAGCTCGCCGAGCAAGGCCGGGGAGTTCTGAAGGAAAGCCGTCTCGATCCTTTGGGCCAGCGGCAGGGGCAGGGACAGAAGAAGGGACAGCGAGAAGATATGGATATTGACCACGTTGGCGTCACCATCTTAGCACAGCCGTTTCCGGACAGGCAAGGAATGACGCCCCCGCGGGGGCGGCCGGTGTTGGTCTTACGCGGGCTTCTTGGGCTCGGCTTCCTGCTCGAGCTTCTTGGTCCGCTTGGCGTCCTTGATGCTGCTGATGCCGGCGATGAGCCCGATGAAGCCGCCGAAGAACAGGATCGGCGGGATGAAGCCCAGGATCAGGTGATAGAGGGCGGACCTGAACAGGGGCGAGAAAATGACTAGGGCCAGTCCTCCGGCCATGGCCACGAGGCCCCCGATGACGGCGACGAATTTACCCATGTGTGTTCCTCCCGAACGAGTTTGTTCCTGGCCGGATTATAACAAAGGAATCGCGCCCCGGTCAACGCCTTGGAAATGGGGGACGCTCGAGTCCCTTCTGGCAAAGGGCGGGTGCTTCCGTTAGAATAGCCGGGGAAACTCACCGGAGGAGGCGACGCATGTCGATCGGACCACGGAAACTCGCGAGTGGGCTTGGCCTGCTGTTCGTTCTCGCGTCCTGCGCCTCGGCGGGGGCCGCCGACGACTTCGTGTTCGGCGGAGCGCGGATCCGGAGCGGCACGAGCCAGTCCGGCTATCTCGCCGTCCCGGCCGGGGCGGGCGCCGCGACCGAGATCCCCTACACGGTCGTCCACGGGGCGAAAAAGGGCCCCGTCCTGGCCCTCGTCGCGGGAGTCCACGCTTACGAATACCCGCCCATCCTCGCCCTCTACCGGCTGAAAGGCCTCATCGACGCCAAGTCGCTCCGGGGGACCGTCCTCATGGTCCACATCGCCAATCTGCCGAGCTTCAAGAAGCGGACGATCTACTACGGTCCGGACGACTGGAAGAACCTCAACCGCGTCTTCCCCGGCGACCCGGCCGGCACGATGAGTCAGCGGATCGCCGCCGCCCTCGACGAGAACGTGGTCGGGCGCGCCGACGTCCTCATCGACATGCACTGCGGGGACGGCAACGAAGCCCTCATCCCGTACACCTATTGGATGATCAGCGGAGATAAAGGATTCGACGCGAGGACGAAGGAGCTGGCCCTGGCCTTCGGCCTGCCGCACATCATCATCGACGAGACCCGCGGCAGCGTCCTCAAGGAATCCAAATACCTCGGCAACACGGCCATTCTCCGGGGCAAGCCGGCCATCACCACCGAGGCCGGTTACCTCGGCCGTACCGACGAGGAGTCGGTGGCCCGCAACGTCCATGGCGTCCTGAGCGTCATGAGACATCTCGGCATGATCCCGGGCCAGCCCGAACCGGCGCAGGACCCGGTCTGGATCGACAAGTACGAAGTCGTGTATTCCCGCTGGAGCGGCCTCTTCGCCCCCCGGGTCGAGATGGGTTCCTTCGTCCGGCAGGGCCAGGTCGTGGGCACCGTCACCGACTATCTCGGGACTTGGAAGGAGGACGTTAAGGCCCCGTTCACCGGCATCCTCCTCTATGTCATCGGCACGCCGCCCTGCAACGAGGGCGAGCCCCTGTTCGAGGTCGGCCGGGTCAAGGAGAAGTGAGCGGGCCGATGGATCTCCGGGGCGTCATCTTCGACCTCGACGGCACGGTCGTCGAGAACGACTACGACTGGGTCCGGATCCGGAGGGAGCTCGGAACGGGGGCGACCTCCATCCTGGCTTACCTCGATTCCCTCGAGGGGCCGGAGCGGGCGGCGAAGTGGACGATCCTCGAGTCGCACGAGGCGGAGCAGACCGCGGCGTCGATCCTGCGCGAGGGCGTCCGCGAGCTCCTGGCCGTGCTCCGGGCCCGCGGCATCGCCGCCGCCCTGGTCACCAACAATTCGCGCAAGAACACCGAGTTCCTCCTCGAAAAGTTCGGGCTGGAGTTCGACTGCGTCGTCACCCGGGAGAGCGGGCTGTGGAAGCCGTCCGGCGCCCCCTTCCGCGACGTGATGAAAAATCTGGGCCTGGAGCCCGGGACGTGCGGTGTCGTCGGGGACACCCATTTCGACGTCCTGGCGGCCCTCGACGCCGGGATCGGCGCCATCTTCCTCGTTTCCGACGAGCCCGAGCAGTTCGCCGGCTTCCCCGTCGAGGTCTTCCCGGACATGGAATTCCTCAGGGACCGCCTCGAATCCCTCCTCGCCGCCTGACCCCCGCCCGGGGGAATGGAACAAACGGCGGGTTTCCGTTGTAGTAGGGATGGAGGACGTCGTCGGGACGTTCTCGAGGAGGAAGACAATGAACCGCCAAGGGTCCCTGAAAAGCCTGATCATCCTCACCGGCCTGGTCCTCGCGGCGGCCGCCGTGCCGTCGCTCCGGGCGGACGGGTTCATCATCCCCGATCGCCGGCCCGGCGAGCGCGTGCCGCCTCTCAGCGTCAAGTATCACCGGGTCAAGGTCGAGATCTCCGGCCAAGTGGCCCGGACGTCGGTGGACCAGGTCTTCGTCAATCCCTCCGACCGGGACATCGAGGGGACTTACATCTTCCCCATTCCCGAAGGCGCGTCCGTCTCAGATTTCGCCATGTTCATCGGCAACGAGAGGGTCCGCGGCGAGATCCTGGAAAGCGCCGAGGCCCGGCGGATCTACGAGGGCATCGTCCGCAGGATGAAGGACCCGGGCCTGCTCGAGTACATCGGCCGCAACCTCTTCCGGGCCCGGATCTACCCCATCCCGGCCCGCGGCGAAAAGCGCGTCCAGATCTCCTATACCGAAGTCCTCAAAGCCGAGAACGGCCTCGTCAAGTACCTCTACCCGCTGAACACCGAGAAGTTCTCGCGCGATCCGCTCGGGGACGTCGGCATCTCGGTTCGGATCTCGAGCCCGGTCCCCATCGTCAACGTCTACTCGCCCTCCCACAAGGTCTCCGTGCGCAAGGACGCCGCGGGGAGCGCCCTCGTCGGCTACGAGGCCAGAGACGTCCGCCCGGACAAAGACTTCCTCGTCTACTACTCGCTTTCGAAGGACGACGTGGGCCTGTCCTTCCTGAGCTGGGAGAGCGACGACGGCGGCTATTTCATGTTCTTGGCCGCGCCGCGCTTCGCTGCACCCGGCGAGAAGGTCGTCGCCAAGAACATCGTCCTCGTGCTCGACAGCTCGGGCAGCATGAGCGGCACCAAGATGCGCCAGGCCCGGGAGGCGGCCCGGTTCGTCCTCAACCACCTCGGCGCGGGGGACGAGTTCACGCTGGTCGATTTCGACGACGGCGTTACGGCTTTCTCGGACGGACTCGTTCCGGCCACGGCGGAGAACGTCGGCAAAGCGCTGAAGTTCGTGGACGCCATCGAGGATACCGGCGGTACGAACATCAACGACGCCCTCCTCGCGGCCCTCGCCCGGATGCGTAACGGCGACCGTCCCGGCTACGTCCTCTTCCTCACCGACGGCCTTCCGACCGCGGGGACGACGGACACGGCCGACATCCTGAGGAACGTCGAACGGGCCAACGCGCTGCGGTCGCGGATCTTCGTCTTCGGCGTCGGCGACGACGTCAACACGGAGCTCCTGGACCGGCTCTCCTCGGACCACCGGGGGACCTCGGTCTACATCGGCGAGACCGAGGACCTCGAGCGGTCCCTGTCGGGCTTCTACGAGAAGATCTCCTCGCCGCTCCTATCCGACCTCGCCGTGGACTTTCCGGGCGTCGAGACGAGCCAGGTCTATCCGCGCTCCCTGCCCGACCTGTTCAAGGGCTCCCAGCTCGTTCTCGTCGGCCGGTACCGGGGGAGAGGACCACTGAGGGCCGTGCTCACCGGCCGGAGCGGGCGGCAGGAGAAGCGCTTCGTCCTCGAGAACATAAAGACGGAGACCGGCGAACGGTACGATTTCCTGCCCCGGCTCTGGGCGACGCGCCGCATCGGCTACCTGCTCGAGGAGATCCGCCTCCGCGGCTCCAACCCGGAGCTCGTCGAGGAGATCCGGCGCCTGGGCTTGAAATACGGCATCGTCACGCCGTACACGTCGTTCCTCGTCACGGAGAGGGAACAGATGACCCTTGACGCCGCAACGCCGGCCGCGCGGGAAGCCATCGCCACGGGTCAGGTGATGGGCGTCGGGGCAGTCAGGGCGGCCAAGGCGACCCAGGTCTTCAAGCACGAAGACCGGGCCGCCCAGGTCGTCTCGGAGCGCATCCTTTATAAAGACGACAAGACCTTCTACCTCAAGGACGGGGTCTGGACCGACAGCGAATACAAGGAAGGCTCGTCCGTTACCGAGATCGTATTCGACTCCGACGAGCTCTACCGCCTCATCGCCGCCAAGCCCGGCCTGGCCAAGTATCTCTCTCTGTCGGATAAGCTGATCGTTGTTTTCGAGGGCGTGACCTACCGCATCATCGAGTGAATCGAGGCGGGAGGCCGCCTGCGCGGCTTGATTTCTATCCGGGGTTTGGTCACAATGGACGGGATTCCGCCCCGGAGGACCCGATGCCCGAAGAGAAATTGCTGCTGATCCCCGGTCCGAGCCCCGTCGTCCCGCGCATCCTTGATGCTCTGGCCCTGCCCACGGTCTCGCACGTCGGTCCCGAAATGGGCCACGACCTCAAGGACGCTTGCGAGAACCTCAAGAAGATCGTGTTCTGCGACGCCGGGGAGCCGTTCGTCATCTCCGGCGCCGGGACGCTCGCCATGGAGATGGCCGTCCTCAATACGGCCGGCCGGGGCGACCGCGTCCTCCTCCTGTCGCAGGGCTATTTCGGCGACCGCATGGCCCAGATCTGCCGGGCCTTCGGCCTCGATCACGACGTCCTCGAGTGCGAGTGGGGCCGGGCCGTGACGCCGGGCGAGCTCGACCGTCGGCTGAAAAACAGAAATTATAACGTCGTCGTCTGCACCCACGTCGATACGGCCACCGGCGCCTGCGCCCCGGTCGCAGAGTATGCCCAGGTCCTGGAGAAGTCCGGATCCCTCTTCGTCGTCGACGGCGTCTGCGCGACCGGGGGGATACCGGAGCGCATGGACGCCTGGGGCATCGACGTCGTCCTGACCGCGGCCCAGAAGTGCCTGGGCACGCCGCCGGGCCTGTCGATCCTCGTTCTGTCCGAGCTGGCCATGGAGAAGCGGCGGAGCCTGGCCTCCGTCCCGG
The DNA here is from genome assembly GCA_963743755.1 of uncultured bacterium. GTDB lineage: Bacteria > Acidobacteriota > Aminicenantia > Aminicenantales > Saccharicenantaceae > RBG-16-66-30. The sequence continues at coordinate 287,288 of CAVUQU010000003.1, read as the reverse complement.
CCTACTATTCCGACCTTCTCCTCTGGCTGCCCGTCATGCACGATCCGACCAAATATTTCTCGACGCCGTGCGTCAACGAGGTCCGCGCCTTCGCCGAAGGGACGCGCCTCATCATGGAGGAGGGACTTGAGGCGAGGTTCGAACGCCACGACCTCTACGCCGAGGCCATCCGGGCCGGCCTCGCCGCCCTCGGCTTCGGCTTCTTCACCGACCCGGACTTCCTGGCATCGACGTTGTCAGTCGTCCGCTACCCGGACGGCGTCGACGACAAGGCCTTCCGGGCCGGGCTCGGCGCGAACGGCGTCGTCGTCGCCGGCGGATTGGGCCCGACCGCGGGCGGCGTCTTCCGCATGGGCCACATGGGCAACCTGACCTCGGCCCAGGTCAGGTTCGCCGTCGACGCCGTGGAAAAGACCCTCGGGGCCATGGGCCGGAAGGTCTCGCCGGGGACGGGACGTCAGGCCGTCGACGGCATCCTCAAAGCCCGTTAGGAGGACCGGTCATCTCATGAAGAGCTCCGTCCATTTCATCGCCGCCGATTCCCGCGAACCCGCCGCGCTCCTGGCCGAAAAGGCCAAAAAGGTCTATCTGGCCACCGGCTTCAACGATCGCATCGCCGAGGGTGACTTCGCCGCCCTCAAGATCCATTTCGGCGAGGTTGGCAACACCGGCTACATCAAGCCGCAGTGGCTGACCGGCCTGATCGGAGAGATCCGGCAGAGGACCAAGCACGCCTTTCTGACAGATTCCAATACCCTCTATGTCGGCAACCGGTCGAACTCCATCGACCACCTCCGCCTGGCTTGGTCCCACGGCTTCACCCCGGAGACGATCGGCCTCCCGGTCATCATCGCCGACGGCCTCATCGGCCGGGACAAGCAGGAGCCGCGGAGCGCCCAGGCCCGGACGGCGTCCTCGAAGATCGCCAGCGCGGTCCTCGACTCGGACGTCCTCGTCGGACTGACCCACGTCACGGGGCACGTCCAGACGGGGCTCGGCGCGGCCATCAAGAACATCGGCATGGGCTGCGCCTCGCGGGCCGGCAAGCTCGAGCAGCACTCCGTCACCCACCCCCGGGTCAACGCCAAGCAGTGCCGGAACTGCAGCGTCTGCATGGCCTTCTGTCCGGAGGCCGCGATCCTCCAGGCCGAGGGTCACGTCGTCATCGACCCGGCCAAATGCATCGGCTGCGGCGAATGCCTTGTCGTCTGCAAGTTCGGCGCCATCAAGATGAAGTGGGACGAGGATTCGCTCCGACTCCAGGAGAAGATGGCCGAGTACGCGCTGCGGGTCGTCTCGCACTTCCGGGACAAGGCCGTCTTCGTCAGCTTCCTCACCCAGGTCACCAAGGACTGCGACTGCATGGCCAAGGCCGCGAAGCCCATCGCGCCCGACATCGGGATCCTGGCTTCCCTCGATCCGGTGGCCATCGATCAGGCCACGGCCGATCTCCTCGTCGCCGCCGGCGCCGGCAAGGACCCGCTGCGGGCCGGCTACGACATCGATTGGTCGGGCCAGCTCGCCCACGGCGAGAAGATAGGGCTGGGCCGGCGGGCTTACCGGCTGGTCGAGATCGCCTGAAGGGTCCCGCGCTCCGGGGCCGTCACGGTTGCCGGCGCAGATGCGGCATGAAGACCGCCAGCGCGGTCGCCGCCCCGAGCATCACTCCCGCCCCGACGAGGACGGCCGCCGGAGGGCCGAAGCGCTCCGCGGTCAAACCCACGCCGAGGGCCCCGACGGGCATCAATCCGAAGAAGACCAGGGTGTAGATGCCCATGATCCGTCCCCGGAGGGCGTCGGGGCTGTGTGTCTGGACCAGGGCGTTGGACAGGTTGAAGATGAGGACCTGGGCCAGGCCCGAGCCGAAGATGAGGAGAAGCGACAGGGGCGTCCAACGGACCAGGGCGAAGACCGCGGCCGCGATCGGGAGGGTGAAGGTCCCGAAGGTCAACAGCTTGCCCCGGAAGCGGAAGCGGCCGAGCGAGGCGATGAGCAGGGCCGAGATGAACGCGCCGAGCCCGCGGGCCGATTGCAGGAAGCCGTTGGTCTTGGCATCGCCGTGGAGCACGTCGACCGCCCAGGCCGGGAACAGCGTGACGAACGAGATGCCGAACAGGCTGATGATGCCGATGAGCCCGATGATCGTCCGGATGAGCGGGTGGGCGGCGACGTACTTCAACCCTTCCTTGAGGTCGGCCAGGGCGGAGGTGCGGGCTGCCGGCGGCACGAACGGCCGGAGCTTCATCTTCCTCAGCGCGGCGATGACCGCGAGGAACGTGGCGCCGTTGACGACGAAGCACCAGGCCGGCCCGAAGAAGGCGTAGACGAGCCCGGCCGCGGCCGGACCGACGGCCATGGCCGAGTTGAACATGGCCGCGTTCAGGGCGATGGCGTTGGTCATGTCCTCGGGCTCGACCATCTCCAGGATAAAGGACTGGCGGGACGGCGCCTCGAAGGCGTTGGCCGTCCCGAGCAGGACGGCGATGACCAGGATGTGCCAGGGTTGGATCCAATGGAGGAAGGTCAGGGCGGCCAGGACGAAGGCCAGGGTCATCATGACCGTCTGGGTGATCATGAGCAGGGTGCGGCGGGGGACACGGTCGGCGATGACCCCCGCATAGAGCGTGAAGATCCAGGTCGGGGCCCCGCTTGCGAAGCCGACGACCCCGAGGAGGGCCGGCGATTTGGTCAGGTCGAAGACGAGGAAGGCGAGGGCCGTCGCCTCCATCCACATGCCGAAGAGGGAGACGGTCTGGCTCCAGAACCAGAGCCGGTAGTTCGGGTACTTGAGAGCGGTAAAGGCCTGTTTCCAGCTCATGCTCTTCCGCAGTCCGAAGAGGCGCCGCAGGAATCCCGCCTTGGGAGTGAAGTCCGGCACGGGCAACGGTTCCGGGGGCATGCGTCTCTCCGGCGTCCCTACAGGACCTGTTCGTCCTCGGCCCGCCAGGCCGGGTCGACGATGCAGAAGAAAGCGAGCTCGTCCTTGCCGGTGTTCTCGATGGATTGGACGGACCGCGGCGGGATGTAGACCACCTGGCCCGCCCCGACCTCGGCGGTCTCGCCGTCGATGCGCATCAGCCCGCTCCCGCGGAGGATGCAGTAGACCTCCGCGCTCTCGAGCCGGTGGGGAAGGGTCTTGCGTCCGGGTCCGACGACGGCGTGAGCCAGGCTGTAACCGATGCCGAGCGGTTCCTTGGCCGGGTGGAGGAGCTCTTTGAGGAACGATCCGTCGCCGGCCAGGAATCCCGGGATGTTCCGGAGCGATTTGACGATCATGGGTCGAGTGGAAAAAAATCGGGGAGGTGGGATTTGAACCCACGGCCCCAGCGTCCCGAACGCTGTGCGCTAGCCAGGCTGCGCTACTCCCCGACTCAGGCCGCCCATTATACACACTTCCCGCGCGGAAGGGAAGGGGATCATGAGAACGCGTATTGACGAAGGGCGGCTCCTATTGTAATTAAGGGGAGTGACGGATCCGAGAAAGGAGATACGCATGCGCTTTCGTATCCTGTTGACCGCGCTCCTCGCGCTGGGAGCGATCGGGGCGCTCGCGGCCCAGGACGCCGTTCCGGCCAAGCCCGCCGTGGTCGCCGGCGATTGGGAGATGACGACGCAGTCCCCCCAGGGAGACATGACCGCCGACGCGACCTTCGTCCAGGACGGGGACAAGATCAAGTTCACCTCCTCCGTGATGGGCATGGAGATGACGGGCGAGGGGACGGTCAAGGGCCAGGACATCGAATGGACCGTGCTCCTCAACACTCCGCAGGGCGACATGACGTTGACCTATAAGGGCAAGGTCGAGGGCGAGGCCATGGCCGGAGAGGTCCAGGCCGGCGAATTCGGCGCCTTCCCGTGGACGGCCAAAAAGAAGCAGTAAGCCCTCCCTTCCTTCCTGGGGCCGCCGGCCCGGTCGGGTTGTCCCGTTCCGGGCGGAGAGTGTATAATACCGCTTCGATTCCGCACGCGATCCCCGGAGGAATCCGATGACGACGAAATGGTGGCACCTCGCGACCGACGAGATCGCCCGAACGCTCGGGACGGACGTTAAGACCGGCCTCACCTCGGCGGCGGCCGCTCAAAGGCTCGAGACGCTCGGTCCGAACGAGCTCCAGGAGAAGAAGGGCCGCGGTCCCCTGGCCATCTTCTTCGACCAGTTCAAGAGCCTGATGATCGGCGTCCTCATCGCCGCCGCCCTGATCTCCGGCTTCCTCAAGGAGTGGGTCGACGCCGTGGCCATCCTGGCCATTGTCATCCTCAACGCCATCCTCGGCCTCGTCCAGGAGTACCGGGCCGAGAAGAGCCTGGCCGCGCTGCGGCGGCTCGCCTCACCCTCGTCCAAGGTCCTGCGGGACGGCGCCCTCCGGGTCGTCCCGGCCCGCGAGCTCGTGCCCGGCGACCTCGTCGAGATCGAGGCCGGCGACAACATCCCGGCGGACAGCCGGGTCGTTTGGCACACTTCCAATTTCGGCGTCCAGGAAGCCAGCCTGACCGGGGAGTCGACGCCGGTCAACAAGACGGACATCGAGCTCGAAGAAAAGGACATCCCCCTGGCCGAGCGGGCCAACATCCTGTACCTGGGCACCTCCGTCGTCTCGGGCAAGGCCCGGGCCGTCGTCGTCGAGACCGGCATGCAGACCGAGCTCGGCCGCATCGCCGGCCTCATCCAGGGGATCAAGAAGGAGACGACGCCCCTGCAGAGGAAGCTCGAGGAGTTCAGCAAGATCCTCGTCTACCTCTGTTTCTTCCTCGTGGCCGTCGTCTTCGGCCTGGAGATCCTCCGGGGCGGCAAGGTCCTCGACATGTTCCTGACCTCGGTCAGCCTGGCCGTCGCCGCCATCCCCGAGGGCCTCCCCGCGGTCGTGACCATCGCCCTGGCCCTGGGCGTCCAGCGCATGGTCAAGCGCCACGTCCTCATCCGCAAGCTGCCCTCGGTCGAGACCCTCGGTTGCGCCACGGTCATCTGTTCGGACAAGACCGGCACCCTGACCAAGAACGAGATGACGGTCCAGGCCGTCTGGACCTCGCGCGGCGCCTTCGAGGTGACCGGAACGGGCTACGACCCCGCCGGCGAGTTCCGGACGTCCGCGGGGCGGGTCGACCCGGCCGCGCACCCCGATCTCCTGAAGGCGCTGCAGGTGGGCGTCCTCTGCAACAACGCCCAGCTCGCGGTCAAGGACGGGAAGACCGCGGTCTTCGGCGATCCGACGGAGATCGCCATCCTCAGCGCCGCGGCCAAGGCCGGCATCTGGAAGAGCGAGGAGGAGGACGACTACGAGATGGTCGAGGAGCTCCCGTTCGACTCCGAGCGGAAGAAGATGAGCATCGTCCGCCGGGCCGACCAGGACCTGATCGCCTTCACCAAGGGCGCCCCGGACCTGCTGCTCCGGGACTGCTCGCACATCCTGGAAGACGGCCGCGAGCGCCCGCTCACGGACGGCGACCGCGACCGCATCATGACAGCCAACGACGGCTATTCGGACCAGGCCCTGCGCGTCCTGGCCGTCGCCTACCGGCACCTCGACCAGGACCCCCACTCCTACGCGGCCGAGGCCATCGAGCGTGACCTGACCTTCGCCGGCCTCGTGGCCATGATCGATCCGCCCCGGCCCGAAGTCCGCGACGCCATGGCCAAATGCCGGCAGTCGGGTATCCGGACGGTCATGATCACCGGCGACCACAGGAACACGGCGGTGGCCATCGCCCGCGACCTCGGCCTTTACGGCCCGAATTCGCGGGCCGTGACCGGAGAGGAACTCGACGGCCTCACCGACGCGGCGCTCGACGCGGACGTGGAGAACGTGGCCGTCTACGCCCGGGTCTCGCCCGAGCACAAGCTCCGGGTCGTGCGGGCCTGGCGCCGGCGCGGCGAGGTCGTGGCCATGACCGGCGACGGCGTCAACGACGCCCCCGCCGTCAAGGAGGCCGACATCGGCGTGGCCATGGGCATCACCGGGACCGACGTGACCAAGGAAGTCTCGGACATGGTCATCACCGACGACAACTTCGCCTCGATCGTCGCGGCCGTCGAGGAAGGCCGGGGCATCTACGACAACATCCGTAAGTTCATCCACTTCCTCCTCTCCTGCAACCTCGGCGAGATCCTGGTCATGTTCGTCGCGGCCCTCATCGGCTTCCCCGTCCCGCTGTTGCCCATCCAGATCCTGTGGGTCAACCTGGTGACGGACGGCCTGCCCGCCCTGGCCCTCGGCGTCGACCCGGTCGACCCGAACATCATGGAGCGCCCGCCGCGCAAGACCGACGAGCCCGTCGTCACCGGGGCGCGGGCCTGGCTCATCGGGCTCCAGGGCACGCTCATCGCGGCCTGCAGCCTGGGCGCCTTCCTCTTCGTATACCTCTACGAGAAGGAGCCGCTCGAGATGGCCCGGACGGCCGCCCTGGCCACCCTGGCCTGCAGCCAGCTCTTCCACGCCTTCAACTGCCGCAGCATGCGGGACTCGATCTTCAAGCTGAAGTTCTCGACCAATCCCCAGCTCGTCGTCGCGGTCGTCGGCTCGTTCCTGCTCCAGATGGCCATTATCTACCTGCCCTTCTTCCAACCCATCTTCAAGACGCGGGCCCTGAGCCTCCTCGACCTCGGGGCCATCATGGTCTTCTCGACCCTGCCGCTCTGGATCATGGAGCTGGTCAAGGCGCTCAACCGCAGATTCAAGTTCTATACGCTATACTGATACGGATCGAAATCCTCAGGAGGGACCATGAAGAACGTCAGCCAGATACTTCGCGATCGGCGCCCTCGTCCTCGCTCTCTGTCTCGTTTCCGGGGCGGACGACGGCATGTGGATGCCGCACCAGATGAAGAGCCTCGACCTCAAGGCGCTGGGGCTCCGGATGGACCCCGGCGAACTCTATAAGACCGACGGCACGGGCCTGATGAGTGCCGTGGTCAACCTCGGCGGCGGGACGGGCGAGTTCGTCAGCCCCGAGGGCCTCGTCCTGACCAACCATCACGTCGCCTACGGCGCCATCCAGAGGGCCTCGAGCAAGGAGAAGGACTACATCAACGACGGCTTCCTGGCCCGGACGCGGGGCGAGGAGATCCCGGCCCAGGGTTACACGGTCGGCGTCCTGCTCGGCTATGACGACGTGACGGCCAAGGTCAACGCGTACTTCAAGCCCAAGATGACGCCGCGCCAGCGCTACGACGCCTTCGACAAAGCCTCGAAGGACCTGGTCGCGGCGGGCGAGAAGGCCGGTAAGGATCTCCGTTGCACCCTGGCCTCGATGTACAGCGGCAACGCCTACTACCTCTACACCTTTAAGCAAATCCGCGACGTCCGCCTCGTCTACGCCCCGCCCCAGGACCTCGGCAATTACGGCGGCGAGACGGATAACTGGATGTGGCCCCGCCACACCTGCGACTTCTCTTTCCTCCGGGCTTACGTCGCGCCCGACGGCGCAGCCGCCGATTTCAGCCCGTCCAACGTCCCCTACAAGCCCAAGGTCTGGCTCAAGGTCTCTCTCGACGGCTTCAAGGAGGGCGACTTCACCTTCGTCATGGGCTATCCGGGCCGGACCTACCGCAATTACGCCCTGTCCGAGCTCAGCGCCGATCAGGAGAGCATGGCCAGGAGGATCAAAGACACGCAGGACCTGATCGGCTTTTACGAAACCGCCGGGAAGAGCGACAAGGAAGTCGAGATCCGCTATGCGAGCCTGGTCAAGGGGCTTTACAACGGACTTAAGAACAGGCAGGGCAAGCTCGAGGGCTTCGTCAAGTACGGCCTCGTCGACAAGAAGGCCGCCCAGGAGAAGGAGCTCCTCGACTGGATCGCCGCCGACCCCGCCCGGGCCAAGCAATACGGCGCGGCCCCGGCCGCCCTCGAGGCGTTCCTGGCCCGGCAGAAGGCGTTCGGCGCCAGGACCGAGCTGCTGAACGGCGTCCTCGGCGGATCGACCATCCTGTCCCAGGCTTACACCGTCGTCCGGGCCGTGCCCGAGATCCAGAAGCCCGACAAGGACCGGGAACAGGCCTTCCAGGAGCGCAACCTGCCCCGCATGAAGCAGGGCATCCAGCTGGCCGAGAGGGGCTACGTCTTCGCCACGGACCGGGAGCTCCTGAAGTGGACGCTCTACCGCCTGAAGGCCGCGCATCCGGACGAGACCGCGTGGCCCGCCTCCCTCAAGGGCCTGGCCGCCGGGAGCGCGGCGGACATCTCCTCCCGCGTCGACGCCATGTACGCCAAGACGGCGCTCGGCGATCCGGCCAAAAGGCTCGAGATGCTCGGCCTCAAGCCGGCCGCGCTCGCGGCGGTCGACGATCCCTTCCTCAAACTCGCGGCGGCCATGGAGCAGGAACTCAAGGTCGTCAGAGAGGAGAGCAAGGGCATGGGACAGGAAGGAGCCGACCTCAAGCGGACCTACGAAGCGGCCATCCTGGACATGAAGAAGGGGAGTTACGCGCCCGACGCCAACGGCACCCTCCGCTTCACGTACGGACCGGTCCTGGGCTACACGCCCAAGGACGCCGTCTGGTATCTGCCCCAGACGACCGTCGGGGGCGTCGTCGAGAAGGAGACGGGGGAATTCCCGTTCCGGGTGCCGGCCAAGATCAAGGACCTCTGGAAGGCCAAGGATTTCGGGCCCTACGCCGACGCGCGGCTCGGCGACGTGCCGGCCTGCTTCCTGAACACGACCAACGTCACCGGCGGCAACTCGGGTTCGCCGACGCTCAACGCCAAGGGCGAGCAGATCGGCATCATCTTCGACATGACCTACGAGAGCGTCATCGGCGACTACTACGTCATCCCCGAGCTGCAGCGCTCGATCAGCGTCGATCTCCGTTACGTCCTCTGGGTGACCGACAAGTTCTCGGGCGCCAGGCACATCGTCGAGGAGATGGGGCTCGCGGGAAAATGAAGAAGCACCTCGCGGTGTGGCTCGTGCTGGCCACGGCGGTCACGGCGTCCGCCTGCCGGAAGCCGGAAACGGCCGGCGGCCCCGCCGGTCCGAAGACCGAGCTCAGCCGCTCCGAGCTCTTCGACAAGATCAAGGGCGGCTGGGCCGGCCAGGTCATCGGCTGCACGTTCGGCGGGCCGACGGAGTTCCGCTTCCCCGGCGCCATGATTCCCGACTACCAGGCCATCCCCTGGAACGAGTCGCTCGTGGCCGCGAGGTTCGAGAGGTCGCCCGGGCTCTACGACGACGTCTACATGGACCTGACCTTCCTCGAGGTCATGGCCCGCGAGGGGATAGACGCTCCGGCGTCCAGTCACGCCCAGGCCTTCGCCCGGGCCGGCTACCCGCTCTGGCACGCCAACCAGGCCGCCCGTTACAACGTCCTCAACGGGCTCCTGCCGCCGGACTCGGGCCACTGGACGAACTCGCCCCACGCCGACGACATCGACTTCCAGATCGAGGCCGACTTCGCCGGGCTGATGAGCCCGGGCCTGGTCAACGCCGGGGCGGAGATCTGTGACCGCATCGGCCACATCATGAATTACGGCGACGGCTGGTACGGCGGCGTGTACGTGGCGGCCATGTACAGCCTGGCCTTCGTCAGCGCGGACACCGGATACGTCGTCGAGGAAGCCTTGAAGGTCCTGCCGCCGGAGTCGAATTTCGCCCGGTGCATCCGTGACGTCGTCGCCTGCCACCGGGCCGACCCGTCCGACTGGAAGAAGGCCTGGTTCGAGGTCGAGCGCAAATGGGCCCAGGACGTCGGCTGTCCGGACTTCGTCTTCGATCCCGGCAACATCGACGCCCGCGTCAACGGGGCCTACATCGTCATCGGCCTGCTCTACGGGGGAGGGGATTTCGGGCGGACCCTCGAGATCGCGACCCGGTGCGGCCAGGATTCCGACTGCAACCCGGCCAGCGCCGGCGGCATCCTCGGGACCATGCTCGGGTACGAGGGGATCCCTCCGGTCTGGCGGGACCCGGTCAAGGCCATCGAGGACAGGCCCTTCCCGTACACCGGGCTGTCGCTCGAAAAGGTCTATGCGACGGGCCTCGAGCAGGCCCTCGAGATGGTCCGCCGCAACGGCGGCACCGTGGAAGGGGAGACCGTCCGTCTCCCCGTCGAAGCCGTCAGGGCCGTCCCGCTCGAGGTGAGCTTCGAAGGCTGCTATCCGGTCGAGCGGCGGAGGCTCGGCCTGCGTCTCGAGACGACGGCGGAGATCGCTTTCGAGGGCACGGGCTATGTCCTGACCGGGGGGCCGTCCAAGATGGCCGAACACGGGACCGATGCCCACGTTTACCAGATCGAGATCGGGCTCGACGACCGGGCCCCCGTCGTCGTCGCCATGCCGGTCGACGACCTCGTCCGGCGGCTCGAGGTAGCCTGGGGCTACAAGCTCGACAACGGCAGGCACACGCTCAAGCTGAAGCTGATCAATCCGAGGCCGGACGAGTTCATCCGGATCGACGAGCTGATCACATACAGCGATCGTCCCGCCGCGCGGCCTTACTGACGTGCGGCGCCGGCGGTTTTCACCGGCCGGTCGGGTCGAGGGGGAGTGATCGGCCCGTCCGCCACGATCCTGATCGGCGTCCCGTCGGGAACGAATGCGTAGAGTTCCCGGATATCCGGATTGAAGAGCGCGACGCACCCGTCCGTCCAGTCCTGGTATTCCCTGACGGCCGCGGGATCGACATCGCCGGGACGGAGTCCCTTTCGTAGCGGGACGGATGCGGCCCTGTGGGCCGCGGCGACCTCCGCCGCGTACTCCGGGGGCTGGCCGTGGATGAGAAGGTCCCCGCCGAGCTTCGTGCGCTGGGGAGGGCAGCGGCCCGCCGCGAGCGCGCCCGCGATCTCCTCCGATTCCCGGGGGCCGATCCTCCCTTCCGAAAGTCCCCGGCGCGCGTCCGTCCGGTTCGGATAGGAGATCCAAAGGGCGAGGTAGTAAGAACTTGTGGAATGGGCGCAGACGAAATAGTCCCCCTCCGGTGTCTTCCGGTCCCCTTGACGCACTTTGGCCCCGCGCGGCACGATGCCCAGCTGGATCCGGTAGGCTTTCACCATCCGCTTCCCGACCCAGAGCTCGAGACGCCTCTGCGCCTTGACGACGAGCAGCCGGGCCTTTTTGAGCTTCCCGTCCTTGAGACCGAGGCTGTAGGCCCCAACGAGATCTTCGAGCGCGTGCTCGGGTCCGTAAAGGGCCGGCTCGTATACGGCGACAGTGATGCCCCAGCGACCGATGCGCTCCGCGGCGGCGGCCGGCGTGGGCCGCGTCCTCGGCCGGGCCGGTCCCGCGGCGCAGGCGGCCAGGGAGACGGACAAGAGCGCGACGGCTGCAAGCCGGCGGCCTTGCGATCTCCCCATGTTCTCCATGCCGGTCCGATTATAGCGAATCCTTGACGGCATCTCAAAACCTGAATTACAATCCCCGGCGGTGTCTGCGCCGGAAAGCGCGGCCCCTGACCCGAGGAGGACCGACATGAAGTCCGTAAAGTGGAGCCGGAGATCGTTCCTGCGCACCGCCGGCGCGTTCGGCGCGGCCGCCGTGGCCTTCGACCCGAAAGGACTGGCGCGCATCGACGAGGCCTCCCAGTCGATGGCGGGGCGGACGCCCGAGGACGTCGCCCAGGACGAGTTCTACTGGCGTGAGAGTCCAGCTGGCCTTCAAGCTCGACCGCTCGCTCATCAACCTCAACAACGGCTTCACCTGTCCCATGCCGCGGGTCGCGCTCGATTCGGTCTTCCGCTACATGGACATGATCAACATGCTGCCGGTCCACTACCAGGGCATGGTCGCCGGGAACAGCGAGACCCTGCGGCGGCGGATGGCCAACGAGTTCGGCTGCGACCGCGAGGAGATGGCCCTGACGCGCGGCGCCAGCGAGGCCCTGCAGATCGCCCAGAACGGCATCGACCTCAAGCCCGGCGACGAGGTCGTCACGACCGAGCAGGATTACCCCCGCATGCTGACGACCTGGGACCAGCGGATGCGGCGCGAGGGCATCAAGGTGACGCGCCTGCAGTTCCCGGTGCCCGGCGACGCAGGACTTCCTCTACAACATGTTCGAGAAGGCCATCACGCCGAAGACCAAGGTCTTCCACTTCACCCACATCACGAACCTGACCGCCCAGCTCTTCCCGGTCAAGAGGCTCTCGCGGCTGGCCCGCTCCAAGGGCATCGTCACCATCGTCGACGGCGCCCACGCCCTGGGACAGTTCCCGTTCAAGCTCCGGGACCTCGAGTGCGACGCCTACGGCGTCAGCCTGCACAAGTGGCTGCTGGCCCCGCTCGGCAACGGCTGCCTCTACGTCCGCAAGGAGATGATCCCGCGGTTCTGGCCCCTCCAGGCCGCGCCGGAACAGCAGGACAACGACATCCGCAAGTTCGAGTCGATCGGGACCCATCCCTGGGCCATCCGGGCGGCCCTCGGCGAATCGCTGGCCTTCCACCAGGCCATCGGGGCCGAGCGGAAGGCGGCCCGCCTGCGCTACCTGAACATGCGCTGGGTCAACGCCCTCAAGGTGCACCCCCGGATCAAGGTCCTGACGGAGACGAGCGAGCCGCCCCAGGCCTGGGGCGTCATGGCCGTCCATATCGAAGGCATCGACGTCCGGGCGCTGGCCACCTTCCTGCGGAACAACTACCGGATCATCTGCGTCCCGCTCGTCGGGGGGGCGCCGCCGAACTCGGTCTTCGACTATCAGGCGCTCCGCATCTCGCCGAACGTCTACACGACGCTCGAGGAGATCGACACGTTCATCGAAGCCATGGAAGAAGCCGTCAAGAACGGCGTGCCCGACGCGCCCGACCCGGTTCCGGCCTATCCGGCCGACGTCACCGTCTGAGCAAGGAGGCTCGAGATGAAAAGACACGCATTGGCGCGGGGCTTGGCCCTGACGCTCCTCCTCGTCGCGGGCGTCGCTGCGGCAGAGGCCCAGGCGTCCTTCAAGGTCTCGTTCCCGATCAAGGCGGCCGGCAAGAACCTGGCCGCCGGGGAGTATACGGTCTCCAAGACGGCCGAAGGCGGGCTCATCCTGCGGCAGGAGGCGACGGGCAAGGAAACTCCGGTCGCGGTGCTCGAGAGGATCGCCGCGCCGGCCCCGCCTCTCCCCGCGCCCCAGCTCGTCTTCGACGAGGTCGGGGACTTCGCGCCTTCGTACACGGAATACATCACGGTCTACATCCTCTCCGAGGTCTGGCTCGCCGGCGAGGACGGGTACCGCGTCCACGTGACCAAGGGCGCGCACAAGACCAAGACCGTGGCGGGCGAGGCGGCCAAGAAATAATCCGGCCCGGTCTGCTATAATATCCGGTCCTGCGAGGACAGGGACAACTCCATGATCGTCGTCGACAATCTCTCGAAGAGCTACGGAAAACAGGGCCTCTTCGACTCCGTCAGCTTCAAGGTCAACCGCAAGGAGCGGGTGGGCGTCGTCGGCCGCAACGGCCACGGCAAGACCACCCTCTTCCGGATGATCACCGGCGAGGATGAGCCCGATGAGGGGACGATCACCAAGCCGCGGAAATACCGTATCGGCTACGTCGAGCAGAGGATGCGCTTCACCGCGGCGACGGTCCTGGCCGAGGGCGCCCGGGCCCTGCCTCCCGACGCCCCCAACGAGATCTGGCGGGTCGAGAAGGTCCTCACCGGGCTCGGTTTCGACGCGGCCGACCTCGAGAAGCGCCCGTCGGAGCTGTCGGGCGGCTTCCAGGTCCGGCTCAACCTGACCAAGGTCCTGGTCGGCGACTTCCAGATGCTCCTGCTCGACGAGCCCTCCAACTACCTCGACATCACCTCCATCCGCTGGCTGGAACGGTTCCTCGCGGCCTGGCCGGGCGAGCTCCTGCTCATCACCCACGACCGCAGCTTCATGGACAACGTCGTCACCCACGTTCTCGGCATCCATCGGCGCAAGATCCGGAAGGTCGAGGGCGACACCGGCAAGTACTACGAGCAGATCGCCGCGGAAGAGGAGATCTACGAGAAGACCCGGGTCAACGACGAGCGCAAGATGAAGGAGATGGACCTCTTCATCACCCGCTTCCGGGCCAAGGCCCGGCTCGGCGGCCTCGTCCAGTCCCGGGTCAAATCGCTCCAGAAGATGGAGAAACGGGAGAAGCTCGAGGCCATCAAGACGCTCGAGTTCGCCTTCGCCGAGAAGCCCTCCTACCACAAGTACGCCCTCGACGTCCGCGACCTCTCGTTCGGCTACACCCCCGACCGTCCCCTCATCCGCCGGTTCTCGATCAGCATCGGGGCCGGTGACCGGGTCTTCGTCATCGGCCGCAACGGCCGGGGCAAGACGACGCTGCTCCGGCTCCTCGCCGGGGACCTCGAGCCGCTGTCCGGGACGGTCGACTCGCCGCAGTCGGTCGCGGCCGGCTACTTCGAGCAGACCCACATCGCGACCCTGTCCGAGTCCAACACCGTCCTCGAGGAGATCGTCTCCGCCGACCCCGAGGGCGATCCCAAGCGGGCCCGGTTCATCGCCGGGGGGATGATGTTCGAGGACGACGACGCCCTCAAGCGCATCCGAGTCCTGTCGGGCGGGGAGAAGAGCCGCGTCCTGCTCGGCAAGCTCATCGCCACGCCCCTCAACCTGCTCCTGCTCGACGAGCCGACCAACCACCTCGACATCGAGTCGAACGACGCCCTGCTCGAGGCCATCGACGCGTTCGACGGCGCCGTCGTCATGGTCACCCACAACGAGATGTTCCTCCACGCCCTGGCCGACCGACTGGTCGTCTTCGACAACGACGACGTCGTCGTATACGAGGGCGGCTACCGGCGGTTCCTGGACAAGGTCGGCTGGCGGGACGAGATCATGCAGGGATCGATCGCCGCCGCGGCGCCGCCCGGGAACGGGGGGGCCGGGGAGCGTCCCAAGTTGACGCCCAAAGAGCTCCGGCGGCTGCGCTCCGAGATCGTCGCCGAGCGCTCGCGGGCCCTGCGGCCGATCGAGACGCGTCTGGCCGCGATCGAGAAGGACGTCGAGGCGCACGACTCCGCCCTCCGCCGGCTCAACGGCGAGCTGGTCAAGGCGTCCGAGAGCCGCCAGGGCGCCCGGGTCGTCGAGGTCTCCAAGGAGATGCACCGGACGAAAAAGACGATCGACGGCCTCTTCGAAGAGCTCGAAAAGCTCACCGCCGACCACGAGTCGAAGAAGGCCGGATTCGACGCCCGGATGCGGGAGCTCGATGCGGCTGGAGAAGATTGACCGCACTTCCCTTTTAAGTATAATTCGCTCTCATGCGCGTCCGGTCCGCCCTGATCCTGTTCTCCCTCGGCCTCGCTCTTTTTTCCGCCTGCCGCCGGAGCGGGGAGCGGGCCGACCTGACCCTGGCCGGCTCGACGAGCATCCAGCCCTTCGCCGACAAGTGGGCCGAGGTCTTCATGGAGACCCACCCCGACTATGGGGTCAACGTCCAGGGCGGCGGCTCGAGCGCCGGCATCCAGGCCTGCAAGAGCGGCGCCTGCCAGATCGGCATGTCCTCGCGGGATCTCAAGGGCGACGAGAAGGACCTCGTCGAGATCGTCGTCGCCCGGGACGGACTGGCCATCATCGTCCACCCCTCGAATCCCGTGCGCGGGGCCAAGATCGCCGAGATCAAGCAGATCTTCGCCGGGGACCTGAGGAACTGGAAGCTCTTGGGCGGGCCGGACCGGGCCATCACGGTGGTCACCCGGGAGGAGGGCTCGGGGACCCGGGGCGCCTTCCAGGAACTGGTCATGGGCAAGACCCGGATCTTCCGGGGCGCCATCACCGAGGACTCCAACGGGACGGTCCGGGAGATCGTCGCCCACGATCCCTATGCGATCGGTTTCATCTCCCTGGGCCTGGTCAACGAGCAGGTCCGGGCCCTCGAGCTCGACGGCGCCGTCGCGAACGACGAGAACATCGAGAACGGGCGCTACAAGCTCGTCCGGCCGTTCCTCTTCGTCAGCCAGGGGGAGCCCACCGGCCACGCCAGGGACTTCATCGACTTCGTCCTGTCCGCGGAAGGGCAGGAGCTGGTCCGGAAGGAGGGGCTCCTCCCGATCAAGTGACCGGGCGGGCAGACTATGGACGCTTCGTCGAAAAAATCGGGAAAGAACAGGCTCGAGCGTAACGACCGGCTCGTCCGCTTGGCCCTTCTCGTCGTCGCGTTCTCGGCCGTGTCCGTCCTCGTCGTCATCACGGTCTTCATCGTCGGCCAGGGCACCCCGATCATGGTCAAGTACGGCCTCAAGAGCTTCCTGGCAGGGTCCAACTGGTATCCTTCGGAAAAGCTCTTCGGCCTGCTGGCCCATGATCGTCGGCTCCCTATTCGTCACGGCCGGGGCCCTCGTCATCGGCGTTCCCTTCGGCCTGGCCTGCGCCATCGTCCTGACGGAGTTCTCCTCGAAGCGGGTCCGGCGCCTCATCAAGCCGGTGATCGAGCTCCTGGCCGGGATCCCGTCGGTCGTCTACGGCTTCATGGGCGTCATCATCCTCGTGCCCTTCATCCGCGAGACCTTCGGCGGTCCGGGCCTCTCGGTCCTGGCCGCGTCGATCATCCTGGGCATCATGATCCTGCCGACGATCATCTCGCATCTCGGTCGACTCGCTCCAGGCCGTCCCGCCGTCCTACCGCGAAGGGCTCGATCGCCCTGGGCGCGACGCGCTGGCAGACGGTCAAGATGGTCCTCTTCCCGGCCGCCCGCTCGGGCATCATCGCCAGCATCATCCTGGGCATGGGCCGGGCCATCGGCGAGACCATGGCCGTGATCATGGTCGCCGGCAACGCCGCCGAGATCCCCCGGTCGCTCCTGGCCCCGGTCCGGACCCTGACCTCCAACATCGCCCTGGAGATGGGCTACGCCACCGGCGAGCACCGGGAGGCCCTGTTCGCGACCGGCGTCGTCCTGTTCGTCATCATCATGATCCTCAACACCATCGCCAACGCCACCTCGGCCAAGCGGAGGAAGCAGCCGTGAAGCGGCTCGGCCCCCGCATCGAAGAGCGATCGGCCCGGGTCGTGCTCTGGACCATGACGGTCATTACGGTGGCCGTCCTGGTCTTCATCATCGCCTTCATCCTCCGCCGGGGCCTGCCCGTCCTCAGCCTCGAGTTCCTGACGGCCAATCCCGTGGACATGGGCAAGGGGGGCGGCATCTTCTCGACCATCGTCGGGACGATCGCCCTGACCGCCCTGGCCATCGCTCATCGCCGCGCCGCTCGGCGTGGGGACGGCGATCTACCTCACGGAGTACACCTGGGACGGGCCGGTGACACGGGTCATCCGCTTCGGCGCCGACTGCCTGGCCGGCATCCCCTCGATCATCTTCGGCCTCTTCGGCTTCATCCTCTTCGTCACCAAGCTCAAGTTCGGCTGGTCGATCCTCAGCGGCGGCCTGACCCTGGCCTTCATGCTCCTGCCGACCATCATCCGGACCACCGAGGAGGCCATCAAGAGCGTGCCCCCGGCCTACCGCGAGGTCAGCTTCTCCCTGGGCAGCACGAAGTGGCAGACGGTGACCCGGGTCGTCCTGCCCTCGGCCCTGCCGGGCATCGTCACCGGCGTCATCCTCAGCATCGGCCGCAGCATCGGCGAGACGGCGGCCATGATCTTCACCGCCGGCAGCGCCCTGCGCATGCCGACCTCGATCTTCTCGTCGACCCGGACGATGGCCGTCCACTTCTACATCCTGGCCCGCGAGGGCATCTCGACGCCCAACGCCTACGGCACGGCGGCCATCCTGATCATCGCCATCCTGGGCATCAACATCCTGACCTATTACCTGATGAACCGTTTCATCCGGAAGTACTCGTGAGGGGAGCGCCGCCCGCCATGAGTCCCGTCGCCATCGAGGTCCGGGGCTTCAGCCAGTCCTTCGGCGACGTCCGCAAGATCTTCGATCTCGATCTCGACGTCGTGCGCAACGAGATCCTGGGCATCATCGGGCCGGCCCGCAGCGGCAAGTCGACCTTCCTCTGCGCCCTCAACCGCCTCAACGACCTCGTCCGCGGCTCGCGGCACGAGGGGACGATCCCCCTCGACGGCCGCGACATCTACGGTCCCGACGTCGACGTCGTCGAGCTCCGCCGCAAGCTGGGCATGGTCTTCGCGACGCCCGTGCCCCTGCCGCGCTCGATCTTCGAGAACGTCGTCTTCGGGGCCCGGATGGCCGGTATCCGCGGCCGGGACCAGCTCGAGGCGATCGTCCGGGACAGCCTGGAGAAGGGGGGCCTCTGGGACGAGGTCAAGGACCGGCTGGAGACGAGCGGCCTGAAGCTCTCCGGCGGCCAGCAGCAGCGGCTCTGCCTCGCCCGCATCCTGGCCGTCAAGCCCGAATTCATCCTCCTCGACGAGCCGTGCTCGGGACTCGATCCCATCTCGACGATGAAGATCGAGGAGTCCCTGCGCCGGCTCAAGAAGGACTACACCATCGTCCTGGTCACCAACAACACCAAGCAGGCGGCCCGCGTCGCCGACCGGACGGCCTTCTTCCTCAGGGGCGAGCTCGTCGAGATCGGCCCGACGGCCAAGATCTTCACGGCGCCCGACGACAAGAGGACCGACGACTACCTCCGGGGCGGTTCGGATAAGAGCCATGGCCATCATCGAAGTCCGCGATCTCGACTTCTTCTACGGGAAGTTCCAGGCCCTCAAGGGCATCGGCCTGGACATCGAGAAGTACCGGATCACCGCCCTCATCGGCCCGTCGGGCTGCGGCAAGACCACCTTCCTCCGGTCGCTCAACCGGATGAACGACCTCATCGACGGCGTCCGGGTCGACCGGCCGGGTCCTCATCGACGGCCAGGACATCTACGCCCCCGGCACCGACCTCCTCGACCTGCGGAAGAAGGTCGGCATGGTCTTCCAGCGCCCCAATCCCTTCCCCCTGAGCGTGGCCGACAACGTCGCCTACGGCCTGCGCGTCCACGGCATCCGGGACCCGAAGGCCCTCGACGAGAAGCTCACCCGCAGCCTCGAGGCCGTCCATCTCTGGGACGAGCTCAAGGACCGGCTCGGCGAGAACGCCCTCGCGCCTGTCGGGCGAGCAGCAGCAGCGGCTGTGCATCGCCCGGCTGGTCGCCGTCGAGCCGGAGATCCTGCTCATGGACGAGCCCTGCTCGGCCCTCGACCTGACCGCGACCGCCAACATCGAGGACCTGATGGCCGAGCTCAAGAAGCGCTACACGATCGTCATCGTCACCCACAACATGCAGCAGGCGGCCCGCGTCTCGGACGTCACCGGCTACTTCCTGCTCGGCGAGCTCGTCGAGTTCGGGGAGACCCGCCAGATCTTCACCACGCCCCGCGATTCCCGGACCGAGGACTACATCACCGGCCGCTTCGGGTAGGCTTTGGAGTATAATAGAAGCTCTTTCCGACGGGAGGGACGAACGATGAGAAAATCCGCGCTGATGCTTTCTCCGCTGGTCGCGGTGCTGGCCTTGTCCGCGGCCTGCATCCTCTTCCCCGATCCGGGCGACGACGAGGGCTGGCGCCGGATCCCCGAGCGCGACGGGACGGCGCCGCGGGAGACGCGAACGGAGCCCGCCGCACGGCCGGCGAGCGGCACCGAATTCCGGGAGACGGTCGACCTGCGCAAGGGCGGCACGCTGTCGCTGGAGAACGATTTCGGCAACGTCACGATCACCGGCTGGGACCGCGACACGGTCGACATCGCCGCCGCGGCCGCCGTCGCCGCGAGCGGGGGCATCGCCCGCACCACCTCCTCCGCCCGGAGGTACGCGCCCGACGTCGAGGTCAGGGAGACGGGCGGCGGGCTCATGGTCCGGACCCGCACCTTCGAGGGCACCGGGACACCGCCGGCGGTGGACTACCGGGTTCGTGTTCCCGATTCGGTCGTCCTGACCGGGATCCGCCTCAGTGAAGGCGACCTCACGGTTTCCGATGTCTTCGGGAAGCTCGAGGCCTCGGTCGACCAGGGCGGTCTGTTGGTGGAGAACTTTTCCGGGGCGGTCGACGCGACCGTCGGGACGGGCGACGCGGACGTCGAGGTCCTGGACCTCCGCGAGGAGGACACGATCACCATCACCTGCCGGCGCGGCAACATCGTGCTCCGCCTGGAATCCGGGGTCGGGGCCATCGTCGAGGCGGACGCGCCGCGCGGCCGGGTCCGCAGCGACTTCGACCTCGGCGTGGAGCTGCCGGCGGCCACGGTCAAGGGCTGGATCGGGGAGGGCGGGCCGAACATCATCCTGCGGGCCCCGAACGGCCGCGTCGAGATCGTCAAGATCAAGGCGATCGGCCGGGACGCTTCCGGAGCGCCGGGGCGGTAAGGAAAGCCATGGACGACCTCCGGATCGAGGATGAGCGGGACAGGGATCCCGAAGAGGAGAAGAAGAGCGTCTGGGGCCTCGCGGCGGCCCTGTTCGCCATCCTGGCCGCCGTCGCGGCCCTCTATTATTTCGTGTTCGTGAAGAAGCCGGCCAAGCCGGCCGCCGAAGCGGCGCCCGTCGCGGAGACCGCCCGGCCGTCGGGAGAGGATAGCGCCGCCGCCCGGCCGGCCGGGGAACCGCTTGCGTTCCCCGCCGTCGCCCTCGGGGAGAGCGACGCCTCGGTCCGGGAGTTCGCGGCGGCCCTGTCGACGGACCCGGAATTCGTCCGGTGGATCCTCTCGAAGGACCTCGTCCGGAAATTCGTCGTCTCCGTCGACAACGTCGCCAACGGGCTCAGCCCGAAACCGCACGTCGATTTCTTCGCTTTGGCCGGGGACTTCCGGGTCGCCCGGACGAAGACGGGGACGATCGTCGATCCGGCGTCCTACGCCCGCTACGATCCCGTCATCGGCGTCGTCCTGTCGCTCGATGCGGTGTCCGCGGCCCGGCTCTACCGGGCGGTCAAGCCTCTCCTCCAGGAGGCTTACGGCGAGCTCGGCTATCCGGGCGTCGATTTCGACGATACCCTGGTCCGGGCCATGGACGAGCTCCTCGGGACGCCGGTCGTCGACGGTACCGTCCGGCTGGAACAGAAGGTCCTGAGCTACGCCATGACCGACGAAACCCTCGAGGGATTGAGCGCTGCCCAGAAACAGCTGCTGCGCCTGGGCCCCAAGGGCGTCGGAGCGGTCCAGGCCAAGATCTTGGAGCTGGCCGCGGCGCTGGGGATCGACGGATCCCGGTTGAGCCGGCCGAAAACCTACACCACCGCCGAGAAGTAGGGCCGCGCCCTATTTCCAGCGGAACGGTTTCTCCTTCCTGAAGTCGGGGACGAGGTGCTCGTCCGCCCGGAACGGCTCCGGTTGGAGGAACAGGGGATCGAGGCCGAGAGCGAGGGCCGCTTCGGCGGCCCGACCGTATTCCCCGGCGGTGACGCTCCGTTGGATCTCGGCCGGCGCCTCGTAGCAGGGGTGATACTGGCTCATCAGGCTCAGGCCGGTGAACGGAGAAAGGTTCTCTCCGACCCACTTCAGGATGGCCAGCGTGTCGTCGACCGCGCCGGGGAGGACGAGGTGGCGGACCACGAGCCCCTTGCGGGCCGTCCCGCCCGGCCCTAGGTCGAACGCGGGCTGCTGCAGGGACATCTCCTTGACGGCCGCCGAAGCCCGGGCGAAGTAGTCCGGCGCGGACGAGTATCTTTTCGAGAGCTCGGGCGAAAAATACTTCAGGTCGGGCAGGAAGACGTCGACGATGCCCTCGAGGGCCCGGACGGTTTCGAGGCCGTCGTAGCCGTTGGAATTCCAGACGAGCGGGACCTCGAGGCCACCGGCCAGGGCGATCCGCAGGGCCCGGAGGACGGGCAGGACGACGTGGCCCGGCGAGACGAGGTTGATGTTGTGGGCGCCCCGGGCCTGGAGATCGAGCATCATGGCGGCGAGCTCCCCGTCCGTCGCCGGCGTGCCCTCGAGGAGCCAGCTGAGCTGGTAGTTCTGGCAGAACAGGCATTTGAGGTTGCACCCGGTGAAGAAGATCGTGCCCGAGCCGGACGTGCCGCTGATCACGGGTTCTTCGCCGAAGTGGAGCAGGGCGTGGGAGACGGAGGCCTGGCGGCCCGTCCGGCAGACGCCCTCCGCGCCCTTCGTCCGGTCGACCCGGCAGTCGCGAGGGCAGAGCGTGCAGGCCGTTTCGAGCGGGGAGAGGCGGTCGAGGGCCCTCTCGACGAGCCCGATCTTCCTGTTCATGGGCTTATTTTAACACGATCGGGGTCGGACCTCAGCAATTATAATGATATGAGCAAGTTGAGCGATCTTGTGCCTGCCTCTCCAGGCAGGGCGATGGTGAATTTTGATGTTTTCAGGCCTAAAAATGAAAACCAGGGACCGGCCTGCGAATTGATTTGGGCCGGTCGGCCGGGTATAGTAGTGGGCTCATGGATTTCATCAAGTCGGTCATCGAGTTCGTGCTGCACATCGACAGGCACCTCAGCGCCATCATCCAGCAGTTCGGCGCCTGGACCTACGCCATCCTGTTCGCGATCATCTTCATCGAGACCGGCCTGGTCATCATGCCCTTCCTGCCGGGCGATTCGCTCCTCTTCGCCGCGGGAACGTTCGCCGCGCTCGGCGCGCTCGACGTCCGCCTGCTCATCCTCCTCCTGGCCGCGGCCGCCGTCGTCGGGGACACCGTCAACTACTGGATCGGCCACCGCATCGGCGAGAAGGCCTTCAGCCGGGAGGACGCCCGTTTCTTCAAGAAGGAGTACCTCGACCGGACCCACGCCTTCTACGAGAAGCACGGCGGCAAGACCATCATCATCGCCCGGTTCGTCCCCATCATCCGGACGTTCGCGCCCTTCGTCGCCGGCATCGGCAAGATGTCCTACGGCCGCTTCCTGTCCTTCAACGTCATCGGCGGCGTGGCCTGGGTCGTCCTGCTCGTCGGCGCGGGCTACTTCTTCGGCAACATCCCCTTCGTCAGGAAGAATTTCTCGATCGCCATCCTGGCCATCATCCTCATCTCGACGGTCCCCATCGCCTTCGAGTACTTCCGTCACCGGAAGAACAAAACCCGATAAACGACTCCCTCGGGCGGCGCGCGTCAAGCTGCGGGATCCGGCTTCTCGAAGACCGGACGAGAGAGAGGTCTAGCGGGCGAGCGCCCTGGCGATCCGGCGCATCGGCGCGGAGCGCAGGACGTGATGGGCGGTCATGTCGGTGTGGAGGGGCGTCAGGGTGATGTAGCCGTCGTGTGTGGCCATGACATCGGTGCCCGCGTCTCCCACCCTGCGCGGCGTTCCCGTCCCGATCCAGTAATAAGAATCGTTGCGCGGATCGGTTTTCTCGATGATGTCCGGATCGTAGAACTTCCAGCCCAGGCGCGTGATCTTGACGCCCTTGGCGGGCGGCGGCGGGATGTTGACGTTGAGGGCGATCCCCTCGGGCAGGCCCGAGGCCAGGACGTCGGCGGCGACCGTCTCGACGATCCCCGCCGCGTACTTCAGGTCGAAACGCCCCTTGTCGTCCGCGAGCAGCGAGACCGCGATCGAGGGGATGCCGTGGAAGGTCCCCTGGAGGGCCCCCGCGACCGTTCCGGAATAGTTGATGTCCTGCTGGCCGAGGTTCGGCCCCGGGTTCATCCCCGAGACGATGAGGTCCGGGCGGCGGGGCAGGAATTCCTGGAGAGCGAAGTAGATGCAATCGACCGGCGTGCCCTCGACGGCCCAGACGCGCGGTTTGACGTGCTGGACGCGGAGCGGCTGGCGCAACGTGATGGACAGGGAGCAGGCGCTCTTCTCCCGGTCCGGGGCGACGATGTAGGTCCGGCCGAGACGCCCGAGCCTGCGGAAGAGGATCTGGATCGTCTCGCGGTAGAACCCGTCGTCGTTGGTCAGGAGGATAATGGGCCGCCCGTCCCGCGCCCCGGCCTTCGGAGAGTCGTTCACGCCGGCTTCTTGATCATGACCAGGAGCATCTTGAACCGGGTCACGGCCTTCAGCCCGTGGGGGATGCCGGCGGGCATGATGATCATCTCGCCGGGCTTGATCCGGTTGGTTTTGCCGCCGATGGCGATGTCGGCCTCGCCATCGAGGTCGATGACCATGGCGTCGTAGGGGGCGGTGTGCTCGCTGAGCTGCTCGCCCTCGTCGAAGGCGAAAGCGGTCACGGTCCCGGCCGCCTGGCTGACGACCTCCCGGCTGACGACCGCCCCGTCCTGATAATTGACGAGCCCCGTCAGGCCGATGGCCCTGGCCTTCAGGTCTTCGGTGTTCTTTTCCTTTTTCATGGCGGACATCGCGTCGCTCCTTCCGCTCAGGCTCTCGCCCGGGCTTTTGCGATAGGGGGAAGAATGGTCGGGACGGGCGGATTCGAACCGCCGACCCCATGCACCCCAAGCATGTGCGCTACCAGGCTGCGCCACGTCCCGAACCGGGGTCCCTCATTATAGCAGAATCGGGGGAATTTAGGGCTTTTTTTTGCGCCCGCCGCCGAGGGAGGTCACGATGTCCTGGAGCTCGTCGCGGACGCTGTGGAGCGCCTTGCGGAGCCTCTCCGGGTGCACCGGGTTCGAGGGAGCCAGGCCGAACTCGTCCTCGATCTTCCTCTTGATCCCGGCCATGGTCAGCGTCTTCGTCGCCATCAGGTCCTTGACCCGGGCGACGATGGCCACGTCCTGCTGGCGGAAGAACTTCTCGCCGCTCCCGGTCAGTCCGGCGCTGAGGAAGGGAAATTCCTCCTCCCAGGAGGCCAGCGTGGCCGTGTCGACGCCCGTCATCCGGCTGACCTCGTCGAACTTGTAGACGAGTTTCGCCTTCGCTTTTTCGTCCTTGAAGGGCTTCGGTTTGGCGGCGGCCTTTTTTTCGGACATCGGGAGGCCAACAGTAGCATTTTCCGGATTTTCGGTCAAGGCGAGGGCCCGTTGCGGGGGCTTCGCGGGCCGCCGGTTGTGCTATAATCCGGGGACCATGGCTCCCCCGAACGCAAAAACCAAAGACCGGGACAAGGGGGCGCACACGCCGCTCGCCGAGCGGATGCGGCCGCGGACCTTCGACCGCGTCTACGGCCAGGACCACATCCTGGGCAAGGGCAAGCTCCTGTCCGAGCTCATCGAGTCGAACCGGCTCGTCTCCATCATCTTCTGGGGGCCGCCGGGCTCGGGCAAGACGACCCTGGGGACCATGCTGGCGGGGCATTTCGACCTGCCCTGCGAGTTCTTCAGCGCCGTCCTGTCCGGCATCAAGGAGGTCAAGGAATTCATGGCCCGGGCCGAGCAGCAGCGGCGGCTGTTCGGCAAGCCCATGGTCCTGTTCATCGACGAGATCCACCGCTTCAACAAGGCCCAGCAGGCGGCCTTCCTGCCGTACGTCGAGAAGGGGGACATCATCCTCTTCGGCTCGACGACGGAGAACCCCTCGTTCGAGGTCATCGCCCCGCTCCTCTCCCGGACCCGCGTCCTGGTCCTCAAGGAGCTCGATCACGAGTGCGCTCGCCCGTATCCTCCAGGACGCCCTCGAGGACGTGGAGCGCGGCCTCGGCGCGGCCGGCCTGACCATGGACCCGGCCGCCCGGGACATGCTCATCGACTTCGCCAACGGCGACGCCCGCCGGGCGCTGAACACCCTGGAGATCGCGGCCGGCCTGGCCCGGACGAAGACCGTCACGATGGAGAACGTCCAGGAAGCCCTCCAGCAGCGGACCCTGCTCTACGACAAGTCCGGGGAGGAGCACTTCAACCTCATTTCGGCCCTCCATAAAAGCCTGCGCAACAGCGACGTCGATGCCGCGCTCTACTGGCTGGCCCGGATGCTGGCCTCGGGCGAGGACCCGCTCTACGTCGCCCGGCGCATGGTCCGGTTCGCCTCCGAGGACATCGGCCTGGCCGACCCGCAGGCCTTGGCCCTGGCGCTCCACGCCAAGGAAGCCTACGACTTCCTCGGATCGCCCGAGGGGGAGCTGGCCCTGGCCGAGGCCGTCGTCTACATGGCCGCCGCGCCCAAGAGCAACCGGATCTACACCGCCTACGGCGCCGTCCAGAAGGAGATCGAGCGCAGCCCGCACGAGCCCGTGCCCCTTCACATCCGGAACGCCGTGACCTCGCTGATGAAGGAGATCGGCTACGGCAAGGATTACCGGTACGCCCACGACAGCGTCCTGGCCACGACCGACATGGAGACCATGCCGGAGCGGCTCAGGGGCCGGAAGTACTACGAACCCGGCGAGTTGGGCTTCGAGAAGGAGATCCGCAAGCGGATCGACTGGTGGGACGGTCTGAAGGCCCGGATCAGGGCCGATCAGGCCGGAAAAAGCAGACGGAAGAGACGGAAAAGAAAGGCTAGGGGCTCAGTCCGTCGTGCCCCCGGGCGGGGCGTCCCTGTCCTCTCTCTCCTTGAGCAGGTAATAGACCTCCCAGCTGATGTCGTCCGCCAGGCAGCCGATACAGGACTTCGGGGTCGTGGCGATCTCCTCGTCGGCGATCTTGTCCTTGAGGATCTTCTTGACGATGCGGCGGATCTTGTACAGCAGGATGTAGTTGACCATTCCCGGCTCTCAGCCGGAAATCATACCAGTTTAGGCCCCCCGGCGCAAAAACTTCCCGACATCTCTCTCGGAGGACCTGTTGCCGCGGAGGGGCTTCAGGGCTCACCTCCGTTCGCTGCGGTGATTTTTCACGCCTTCCCGGTCGGGAGCTGATGGGAGGAGTCCGCATCTCCCTCCCGCGAAGGCTAAATCACCGCTTGATGCTCACTCCGATGATGCCCCTCAGCCCCTTCTTCCGCGGCATCGTTAATCCCTGCCTCAGGCCTTTTCTCCTTCGTATTCTGAGATCCCGAATTGTCATATAATGCCCCCGCCGCCATGTCTCGACTCGAAAAGCTCATGATCCCGTGCTTGTCAGGGCTGATGATGATCGCCTGCGCGTCACCGGCGGGCAAGGCGCGTGTCGATCCCTTCCCCCTCCGCCTCCCTCTGGCCGTGGCCGGAACGTTCGACATCGACGGTCAAATCGCCGGCCAGCCGCGGGTGCGGGACGGCATCCTCCATTTCGTCACCCGTGACGGCTATCTCACCGAGCTCGTTGTTTCGACCAGGACCGTCCTGCGGCGGCATAAGGACGCCGATCCGACAGCCAAATCGGTCCCGCCCGATACGCGGGTCGCGGCCGGTGAGCGGGTCTATTTCGGCTCGGCCGATCGGATGTTCTACTGTCTGGACGCCTCGACCGGTAAAGTGAAATGGAAGCGCAAGCTCCAGGGCGCGCTGCTCTATCCCCCCATCGTCGCGGGCCGCCGGATCGCGGTCGTTGCCTCGAACAGCACCATATACTTCCTTTCCGCCAGAGGAGGATCGATCCTTTCCTGGGAAGCCATTCCCTCCAGGATCGTCTTCGAGCCGGTCCGTGCCGGCTCATCGCTTCTGGTTTCTCCGGCCGCCGACCGTCTCTTCGTCTTCGATCTTCGGACGGGAGAGCGGATAGGTCAACACCTGACTTCCGGAACCCTGGTCGCCGGGGCGGTCTGGTCGTCTCCCTATGTCGTCCTTTTCGAAGAGGCCTCGGACACCGGCCGGCAACACATCGTCTTCCTCAGGTCCCGGTGAAGGCCTCGCGAGCGCTGGACGGCGCCCTCCGTTTGAGTTATCCTTGCCTTCTCTGAACAGGAGCGGACCATGAAAAAAGTCGGCATCATCATCTGCAGCCGGTACCAGTCCTGCGGCGGCGGTAAGTGCTTCCGGGCCGCCCGCGAGCGCGCCGGCGGGTTCGCCCGCTATGCCAAGGACGAGCCCCTGGAGATCGTCGGGTTCTCGAACTGCGGCGGCTGTCCCGGCGGCAACATCGAGTACGTCCCCGAGGAGATGAAGAAGAACGGGGCCGAGGCGATACACCTGGCCACGGGCTTCGTCGTCGGCTACCCGCCCTGCCCCTACATCGCCCAGTTCAAGCAGTTCATCGAGTCGAAGTACGGCCTTCCCGTCGTGGTCGGCACGCATCCCATCCCGCTCAAGTACTACGAGGCCCATCAGAAGCTGCCCTACTGGAAGGACATGAAGATGGAAGAGATCGCCGGCGACCTGATGAAGGAAGACCGGGCGGTGATGGAATCCTACAACTGAAGGAGACCGACGATGACCCGCGACGAAGCCCTCGACCTGCTCAAAAGCCACATGACGAACAAGAACCTCATCAAGCATTGCCTGTCCGTCGAAGCCTGCATGCGCTCCCTGGCCGTGCGGCTCGGCCACGACCCCGAGCCCTGGGGACTGGCCGGAATCCTCCACGACCTCGACTACGAGGTGACGGACAAGAGTCCCGAGCTCCACACGACCGAGACGGTCAAGGTCCTCCGGGAGAAGGGCATCGACGAGCCGGTCGTCCACGCCGTCCAGGCCCACGCGGGCAAGGTCCCCTGCGAATCGCCCATGGACTGGGCCATCTACTCCGTCGACCCGCTGACCGGGCTGATCATCTCAGCGACCCTGATGCACCCGACGAAGAAGCTGAAGTCGATCGACCTCGAGTTCCTCAAACGGCGCTACAAGGAGAAGAGCTTCGCCCGGGGCGCCCGGCGCGAAGAGATCGAGCAGTGCCGCAACCTCGGGCTCGAGCTCGACGAGTTCCTGTCGATCGCCATCGCGGCCATGCAGGGGATCGACCAGGAGCTAGGGCTCTAATCCCTACTTCAGCACGTCCAGTCTCAGCCCCACCTCGAAGTAGCGGCCCCGCCAGGGGAAGCCGGGCTCCGTGTAGAAGTAGTGGTCGAAGACGTTTCCGAGCTTCACGAAGACCTGGTAGCGCTCCCGGAATTCGTAGCTGACGATGCCGTCGAGGTTGAAATACGAAGGGATCTCCAGCAACGTGGCGGGGTTGGTTCGCGTGTTCCACCACCAGGACTTCGAGCCCAGCATCCCGTAGAGGCCGGCCCGGACGCCCTTGGCCGGCAGGAC
This sequence comes from uncultured bacterium, assembly GCA_963743755.1. GTDB lineage: Bacteria > Acidobacteriota > Aminicenantia > Aminicenantales > Saccharicenantaceae > RBG-16-66-30. Next base: position 258,556 of record CAVUQU010000003.1, on the reverse strand, counting down.
CGAGACGTCGAAGTTGAGGTTGTTCCTGGGCTGGGCGTCGAGGGGCCTGTCGTCCGTGTCGTTCCGCGGATCGAGGAAGGTGTAGTTTACCGTCGCCTCCAGCCAGCGCAGCTTTTTCTGGGCCTGGACCTCGAAGCCGTAGATGTGGGCCTCGCCGACGTTGACGTACAGCCGCGTTCCGCCCTCCAAGGTGATGGTGTCGATGAAGTTCCTGAAGCGGTTAAAGAAGACGGTCCCCGTGAGGTAGACCGGCCCGCTCCAGGTCGCGGCGAACTCGAAGCTCGTTCCTGACTCGGCCAAAAGGTCCGGATTCCCTGAGCTCGTCGAATAGAGGGAGCGCATCGAGGGGAAGCGCGACTTGCGGGCGAAGGAGACGTGGAAGTCGAGGTCGTCGTTGGGCGTGAACTTGACGCCGATCAGGGGATTGAGCGAGGTGTTGTTGTCACCTCCCTGGAAATTGTCGATCGTATCGAGGCTCAGGCCGCCGATGACCCTCCACTGCGTCGGTCAGACGGAATTCGTCCTCAATCCCGGCCGACAGCGTCCCCTGGTCGTAACGGTCCCATGGCAGCCCGGCGTCGTCCTGGATGCGGGCGATATCCTTCTGGTAGAGCAGGCTGGCCTTGAGCGTGTTCCGTTCGCCGGCGGGCACTTCGGCCAGCGCGAAACCGCCGTAGGACGAGTTGTCGTAGGTGCTCGACGAGTCGAGCTCGGTCATCGCCGGGTCGGCGAACCAGTCGAGCGTGTTGAGGTAATTGACATAGAAGCCGCGGAAGCGCAGAACGGCGTCACCGCCGAGGGAGGTGAAGCCGCCGGCGCTGAGGCTCGACCGGTCCCACTTCGGAAATCGCCAATACCGGGCGCGCTGGGTGAAGAGGGCCGGGGGCATGCCGTACTCGGACCGGTATGTCCCGCCGCTGACCATGATCTCTGTCTTGTCCGAGGGCGTGAAATAGAGCTTGCCGCTGAGGTTGAGGCGCTCGAAGTCGCCGTTGGCGCCTCGGGTCTTGCCGATCTCGGGATCGGGATAGAAGAATCCGTCCGAGGCCTGGTAGAGGGCGCTGGCCGCGAGCGAGAAGCTCTTCCAGGCGTACGACCCGTCGGCGCCCAGGCCCGTCGTGGCTTTGTCGCCGTAGCTGCCGGTGAGGGAGAGGTAGGGCCGGGAGGAGGGCCGCCGGGTGATGACGTTGACCAGGCCGCCGAGCGTGTTGGGTCCGTAGAGGACGGAAGACGGTCCCTTGGTCACCTGCAACGTATCGATGCCGCCGGCCGAGACCGTCTTCAGGTCGAAGGTGGAGAAGTAGGGCTCGTAGACGGGCACGCCGTCGACGAGCAGGGCGATCCGGTTGGCGCCGATGCCGCGGAGCTTCAGGTTGTAGGTGTCCTTGTCTCCGAAGGTGACCATGGAGCCGGGGATGTACTTGAGGACGTCGGAGAGGTCCCGGGGCTTGAGCTTGCCGATGTCCGTGGTCCCGATCGTCGAGACGGTGGCCAGGGGGACGTCCTTGGGGGCTTTGCCGATGACCTGGATCTCCTCGGTGATCCGGACCGGCTTTTCCTGTTCCTTCTTGGGCTTCTGATCCTCGGCCGTTGTCTGGGCCAGGGCCGTGGACACGACGAGCGAGAGACCAGAACAGGAGCGAGCGGGATGAACGCGACGGGGGAATGGACGCAGAGCTGTCGTCATGGGATTCTCCTTTTCGAATTGGAAGGAAAAGCCGTTTCCAGCTTTTCCCTATCGGCCGGAGGGCATGACCGAATAAGGCGTTAGCGCCTCCGGCTCGGAGAGAAGGCGTAGACTAGCATGGCCGGGCCGGGCCGTCAAGCTCGCGCCCCGCTCAGCTCGTTTTCTGCAGCTTGCTGTGGCGGAAGCCGTACATGAAGTAGATCGCCAGTCCGGCCAGCATCCACACCCCGAACCGGATCCAGGTCACTCTCGGGCAGGCTGGCCATCAGGTAGAAGCAGAAGCCGATGGTGATGAGCGGCGTGAAGGGCATGCCCGGCGTCTTGAACTTCCGCTCGACATCGGGCTGCGTCTTCCTCAGGAGGATGACGCCCGCGGAGACGAGGATGAAGGCGAACAGGGTCCCGATGTTGCAGAGGTCGATGATCATCGGCAGGGGGAAGAGGCCGGCGATCACGGCCGTGGCGACGCCCGTGATCCAGGTGCAGACGTGGGGCGTCTTGTGCTTGGGGTGGACTTTGGCGAAGGCGGCGGGCAGGAGGCCGTCGCGGGCCATGACCATGAAGATGCGGATCTGGCCGTAGAGCGTGACCAGCAGCGTCGAGATCATGCCGATGATGGCCCCCGTGGCCACCAGCGCCCCGCCCCATTGGATGCCGATCCGGCTCAGGGCTGCGGGCAGGGCGTTGCCGACGTCGATCAGCTTGTACGGCACGATCCCCGTCAGCACGAACGCGACGGCGACGTAGAGAACGATGACCACGCCCAGGCAGAGCATCAGCCCGAGCGGGACGTCTTTCTTGGGGTTCTTCGTTTCTTCCGCGGCCGTCGAGACGGCGTCGAAGCCGATGTAGGCGAAGAAGATGATGGCCGCGCCGGCCATGACGCCCTTCCAGCCGAAGGGCATCATGGGCTGCAGGTTGGCCAGGCTGATGTGCCGGACGCCGAGGACGATGAAGAGGAGGATGACGGCGATCTTGATGACGACGATGATGTTGTTGATCTTGGCGCTTTCCCGGATGCCGATGTAGAGGACCCAGGTGATGAGCAGCGTGATGACGACGGCGGGGACGTCGATGATCCCCCCGGACAGGACGACCTTATGGTCGACCGTCGTGATCGGCGGCGTCAGGAAGGCTGTCGGCAGCTTGACCCCGGCGCTTTGGATGAGGCCGATGAAGGTCGTCGACCAGCCCGAGGCCACGGCGCTCGCGGCCACGAGGTATTCGAGCATGAGGTCCCAGCCGATGATCCAGGCGATGACCTCGCCGAAGGCGACGTAGGAGTACGAATAGGTGCTGCCCGCGACCGGGAACATGCAGGCCAGCTCCGCGTAGGTCAGGGCGCAGAAGCCGCAGGTGACGGCGGCGATGATGAACGAGAGAAGGATCCCGGGCCCGGCCAGCTGGGCGCCCTGCCCGGTCGCCACGAAGATGCCCGTCCCGACGACGGAGCCGATCCCGAGGGCGGCCAGGTCGACGGCGGTCAGGTTCTTCTTGAGCTGGGTATGTTCGGCGGCTTCGGCGATCTGGGCCGGCGACTTGGTCTTCCAGATGTTCATGTGACCTCTCTTCCGTTCGCGGCGGTCAAGGTGGGGATTATAACCCACCCGGAACGGAAAGCAATCCCCGGAGGGGTGCCGTTTGACAACTCCGACCCGATAAGTTACCTAGAGTGATGAAATCCCGATCGAAGAGGCGCCCATGAGAAGATCACCGGACTTCGACAGCCTTCCTGCTGGCCGGCCTGGTCCTCGCCCTCTGCTCGTGTTCGGACGACGCGCCGACGCGGGCCCTCGAGGCGATCCGCGGCGACGACATGTCCTTCCATCTGAAGTTCCTGGGGGCGCCGGAGTTCCGCGGCCGGGAGACGCCGTCCGCCGAACAGGACCTCGCCTCCCGGTACATCGCGCTCACGGCCGAGCGCATCGGGCTGAAGCCGTTGATGCCGGGAGGTTCGTATTTCCAGGAAGTCCCGGTCGAGGTCGTTTCCGTCGTGCCGTCATCCTCTCGGATGAGACTCGCTGTCGCGTCGGGTGAGCGGACCTTCACCTTCCCCGCCGATGCGACGGCCGGCCGCTGGTTCGAGCCGGGCCGGGCCTCGGGCGAGGTCGTCTTCCTAGGCTACGGGCTCGGCGCCCCGGACCTCGGTTGGGACGATTGCGCCGGGATCGACCTCCTGGGTAAGATCGCCATCATTCTCGAAGCGACGCTTCCCGACGGGCATCCGCTCCAGCCGGCCGCGAACCGGCGGCTCCTCGGGGGCCGGGCCGGTGCTTTGCGCGGGAAAGGCGCTGCGGCGGTCGTCACGATCATCGACGATGCGCGCGAATCGCGTTTGACCGGGAAGGGATTGTCTTTCGACCTTCCCAGGCGCACCAGGGTCCTGGACATCGACAACGCCGCTCCGGGGGCGGGTCCCTCACGGCCGGCTTCGGCGCCCTTCCTCCAGGTCGAGGTCAGGCAAGCGGCGGGCGCCGCCATCCTGGGATGTTCGACGCAGGAGCTGGCCGCCATGTCCGCGTCTCTCCGGGAGGGCCAGCCCGTCGCCGCGAAGGTCCTGTCCGGCCGGCGCCTGGAGATCGAGATCGTGACCGCCTCGAGGCGCGACCGGGCCTTCAACGTCGTCGGTTGTGTCGAGGGCGCCGATCCGGTCCTGCGGCAGGAATACCTCACCATCTGCTCCCACCACGACCACCTGGCCGTCCGCGAGGGCCGGGTCTATCCCGGCTCGGACGATAACATCTCCGGCGTCGTCGGCATGTTCGAGATCGCCGAGGCCCTGCTCCTCGCGCCGCCCAAGCGGTCCGTCGTCTTCGTCTGGAACACGGCCGAAGAGCTGATGCTCCTCGGCTCTTACTATTTCGTCCAGCACTGCCCCGTGCCGGTCGAAAAGATCAGCGCCAACCTCAATCTGGACATGATCTCGCGCAACGCCACGGACCACCTCTACCTCATCGGCTCGAACAAGCTCAGCTCGGAGCTCGACGCCAGCATCAAGGCCATGAACGGATCGCCGGGTCCCGGCCTCCGCCTCGACTACACCTACGAGGCCCCCGGCCATCCCGACCGCTTTTTCTTCCGCAGCGACCAGTACCCCTACATCCGCTACGGCATCCCGGGCGTGTGGTTCTTCTGCGGGACGACCGATGACTACCATACGGAGGGGGATGTCGAGGCCAAGGCCGACTACGTCAAGATGGAGAAGGTCTCGGAGCTCGTCTATCGCGTGGCCATGGACATCGGCAACAGGCCCGCTCTCCTGAAGCTCGACCTGAGGCCCGAGGTCAAGGCCCGCGGCCCGGAGAACATGAAGGTCGCCTGGCAATAGACCTCGGGCGCGCCCCGGGGACGTGGAAAGCCCGACCGCTTTTTGACTTGCCGGGGCCCCTATGCTATTTAGAACGAGATGAGGATCGTCGCGGTCGTCGGCTTCTCCGGGAGCGGCAAGACGCGGCTCGTCGTCCGGCTCATCGGCGAGCTCGTGCGGCGCGGGCTGCGCGTCGCGGCCCTCAAGCGCTGCTCCCACGGCTTTTCGCTCGACACGGAGGGGAAGGACACGGCGGACTTCGCCGCTGCCGGGGCCGACGGCACGGCCATGGTCTCGCCGGAAGGCTGGGCGGCGCTGGGCCGGGGCCCGGCCGGGGACCTGCCGCGGTTCGCGGCGCGGCTTTTCCCCGAAAGCCGACGTCGTCCTCATCGAGGGCGGGAAGGACATCCGCGGGACGCGCAAGATCGAAGTCCTGCGGGCCGGCGTCTCCGAAGCGCCGGTCGGCCTGCCGGAGGAGCTCCTGGCGGTCGTCTCGGATCTCCCGGTGTCCGCCGACGTCGCCGTCCCTGTCTTCAAGCCCGACGATCTCGCGGCGATCTGCGATCGGATCCTGTCTCTGGAGGAGGCGGACATGGCGGACATCAAGCTCGAAGTGGACGGCCGGGAGGTCAACCTGAACCCGTTCGTCCGGACGTTCATCGAACGGACCGTCCTGGGGATGGTCACCTCGCTGAGCGGCATCGGCCCGGAACCGAAGAGGATCGCCCTCGTCATCGACAGGGCGGGGGACACGGCCGAGCTGCCGGTCAAGCCATGAAGGCCCTGCCGAAACCCGGGACGATCGCCTTCGCCCGGGAGTTCTTCGCCCACCGCGATCCGGCGGTCCTGGCCGTGCTCCGGCAGAGCTCGGTCGGCATCGCCGGCGCCGGCGGTCTGGGCTCCAACGTCGCGGTCGCCCTGGCCCGGGCGGGGATCGGCCGGCTGGTCATCGCCGACTTCGACCGGATCGAGCCTTCGAACCTCAACCGCCAGCAGTACTTCGTCGACCAGGTCGGCGAGCGGAAGGTCGAGGCGCTCCGGGAGAACCTCCTGGCCGTCAATCCCTACTCCCTCTATGAGATCCACGACGTCCGGATAAACCGCAGGAACGCGACGAAGATCTTCGGCCGGGTGGACGTCCTCGTCGAGGCGTTCGACCGGGCCGACGCCAAGGAGATGCTCATCGAGTCCAGCCTGTCGCATTTCCCCGGCCGGCCCATCGTCGCGGCCTCGGGCCTGGCCGGCTACGGCAGGAACCACAGGATCCACACCCGCCGCATGGGCAATCTCTACATCTGCGGCGACGAGGAGAGCCAGGACCCGAAGGGCGTCAGCCCGATGGCCCCGCGCGTGGCCCTGGTCGCGGCCATGCAGGCCAACCTGGTCGTGGAGTTATTGGCCAAAATGAGAGGCAAGCATGTTTAAGGTCAACGAGTATTTCGACGGCAAGGTGAAATCCCTGGCCTTCGCGACGGCCGACGGCCCGGCGACGGTCGGCGTCATGGCGGCGGGGGACTACGAGTTCGGCACGTCCACGGTCGAGATCATGTCCGTGGTCTCCGGCGTTCTCACGGTCAGGCTGCCGGGGAGCGATGTTTGGAAGGACTACGCCGCCGGGTCGAGCTTCACGGTCGAGGCCGGGAAGAAATTCCAGCTCAAGGTCGCGGCCGACGCGGCCTACCTCTGCCTCTACCGCTGACCCGCGGCCCCGCTCAGTATCTCCAGCCCAAGGCCGCCCTGGCGATGATGTTCATCAGGATGGGCACGGCGTAGATGATCGCCACCGCCAGGACCTGCTTCGACCGCTTCTTCAGGCCGAGCACGAAGATGACGGCGGCGTAGAAGTAGAAGTAGCCGAAGACGAAGATCAGCCAGATGCCCCCGAAGGAGCGGTTCCAGAAGGGGTATTCCCAGACGAGCAGCCCCCCGATGTTGAGGAGGACCTCGACGAAGACGCAGAAGACGGCGTAGCCGATCGCCCAGAACCAGCGGTTGTTCAGCCCGAGGATCTTCTCCTTGGGATCGTCCGAGATCGTGTGATAGTAGATGATGCCGGCGAGGACGAACATGAACATGATCTCGATGTTCCAGCCGACCATGGTCCGCAGGGCCGTATCGCCCGGCGTCGTCCAGAAGGCCGACCGCCCCGTCAGGACCAGGACCCAGCCGTTCCAGGTCTCGTTGAAGAAATCCACGCCGAAGAGGGTCAGGCCGGCCAGGACAGCGTCCCAGTTGCCGGAGCGGCGGGCCTCCTTGATCTCCCGGGCGTAGATGTAGAAGACGATGGCCAGGAGCGGGATGACGTACCACTTGAGCATCGTCAGGTCCCGGAGCCCGTCGAGCGCGCGAAGAGATGCCTCGGTCATGACCGACCTCCTTTTATCCGCCCGAATAGATCGGCGAGATGACGACCCGGTCGCCGTCGGCGAGGGCCTCGCCGGGCACCACGGCCCGCCCGTTGCGGGTGACGATCTTGGGCCGGGACCGGTCGATGCTGACCAGGCCGATCAGATCGTCGGCGGTCGTGCCCTCCGGCACGTCCAGGTCCTTCTCGCTGAAGCCGAACACCTGGATGAACGGCCCGATCAGCTTGACGGTGATCTTCATGCGAGCTTGCCGAACGTCTCCGCCGCCCGGCCCTCCTCGGCGACGCCCAGCCGCTCGAGCGTGGCCTTGGTCGGGATGCCGCGCCGGTCGTAGCCGCGCAGGTCGTAGTAGTGCTGGAGGAGGCCGTCGTACTTGTCGTACTCCAGGTGCTTGCCGGCGATGGGGCCTTCGGTGTCGACGTTGGTGGGATCGAACCAGACCGCGGGCGGATAGTCCATCCGGCGGTCGGCCTGCGGGTATTCGCGCAGCCAGAAGAGCTTGATCATCGAATAGATCCGGTCCGAGATCGTCCAGAAATCGTCGAGGGTCCAGTCCAGGCCGCTGACGAGCTTGAAGTACTTCGGGTAGTTCTCGAGGCTCCAGCCGACCTCGATCCAGGGGAAGCGGCAGGCGACGATGTACTCGAACAGGCCGCCCCGGATCCGCTGGAGGTCGATGACCTTCTGGGCCTTTTCGGGGCCGTAGGATTCGCGCACGGACTGCTTGAGCTCGAAGGTGATGACCCAGGATTCCTTGTGGTGGGCCCCGATCGGGCTGACCCCGAAGGCCAGGGCCATGCCGGGGATGAACTTGCAGTTGTAGGCCGCCACCTCGAGGCCCTTGACCTGCATGGCGTAGTCGATGGAGCCGTGGCCGAACTTGTGCGCGGCGCGCATCGAGCCCTCGGCCAGGATGTTCCCGATCTCGCCCTCGCGGCGGGCGATCGCGCCGAGGAGGAGCTTGGAGGCCGCTGGCGTCGCCGAACTTGTAGGCCCCGGGCACCGCGCCGTGGTCGATGGCGTCGGCGTAGAAGCTGAGGACGCAGCCGCCCGACATGGTGTCGATGCCGTAGTCGTCGCAGAGGTAGTTGAGCGACCCGATCGCGGGCAGGTCGAAGATCTCCAGGTTGGGGCCGAGCAGGCCGACGTTCTCGTAGTCGAGCTCGGACTCGCGCCCTTCCTCGTCGTGGATGGTGATGCCGCAGCGCATGGTGCAGTTGGGACAGCCGTAGGTGGCGATGCGGGCGTTGTTCAGGCGCTCGCCGTCGCACTTCCAGGCGTCGGGGGAGTGGGTCTTGCGGAAGTTCCGGACGGGCAGGGCCGCGACCTCGTTGCACCAGGCCAGGACGCCGTTGGTGCTCTGGATGGACCAGCCGGCCTTCTTGTCGATCTGGTGGACCTCGCGCAGGTCGTCGTAGCCGACCTTCTTCATGCCGGCGGGATCGGCCTGGGGGATGGCCTTGGTGCCCTTGACGACGACGGCTTTGAGTAGCTTGGAGCCCATGACCGCGCCCATGCCGGTCCGGCCGCCGGCCCGGCCCTCGAGGCTGCGGACGACCGCGTAGCGGACCATGTTCTCGCCGGCCTGGCCGATGTTGAGGACGCCGACGCCCTTGCCGTACTTGGCGTAGATCCAGTCGTTCGTCTCGTAGGTGCCCTTGCCCCAGACGGCGTCGGCCGGCAGGAACTCGACCTTGTCGTCGTCGATGACGAGCATGGTCGGCCCGGCGGCCCTGCCCTCGACGATGAGGGCATCGTAGCCCGCCTTGCGGAGCTGTTCGGCCACCCGCGTCCCCAGGTTGCCGTCGCCGTAGCCGCCCGTGCTGGGGGACTTCCCGGCGACGACCGCTTTCCCGGTGTTGGGGGCCGGGATGCCGGCGATGGGGCCCAGGGCGACGATGAACTTGTTGTCCGGGCCGAGGGGATCGATCCCCGGGGCCAGCTCGTCATAGAGGATCTTGACGGCGAAACCCCGGCCGCCTATCCACTTGCGGGCGAACTCGTCGCTGAACGGCTCTTTCTTGAAGGTTTTCGCGGTCAGGTTGACTCTCAGGATGTAGCCGGTCCAGCCGTTCATGGGCGTCTCCTCGGTAAAGATGTCAAAAGTCCCCCTCATCCTAATTCGGCGGCCGCCTTCCGTCAAGACGAAAATGGGCGATTCCCCCCTGTTTTGCGTATAATAGATGACGGAGGCTGCGAGGCCTCCCTCAGAGAGGAGATCCGATATGGCCAAGAAGCTTTACCGTTCGAAGAGCCAGAAGATGCTCGCCGGCGTCTGCGGGGGCCTGGCGGAGTATTTCGACGTCGACGTTTCGATCGTCCGCCTGATGTTGGTCGCGCTCGACTTCATCACGGGGATCGCGCCCATGTTCTTCTTTTACATCATCGCCTGGATCGTCGTCCCCGAAGCGCCGGCCGCTCCCAGGGAATAGTCCGGGACCCGAGCCCGGGCCAGGGAGGCTCTCCGGGCCGTTGACATACAGTCAGAGTTCGGCTATAACCTAGTCAGTTTTCATGATGGCCATGAAGAGCGCCCTCGAGATCCCGTTCAAGCACATCGCCGTCGAGGGCGTGTTCCGCTCCAAGAAGACCCAGCTGGCCAACGTCCTGGCCCAGCGGATCGGCGGCAAGGTCGTCCTGGACAACGTCGGCAACCCCTACCTCAAGGATTTCTACAACGAGAGGGAGGGCTCGGCCTTCCTGGCCCAGCTCGTCTTCCTGGCCAACCGGTACAACCAGCAGACGCGCCTCCTCCAGAGGGACCTGTTCGTCGACCGGATCATCTGCGACTACCTGTTCGAGAAGGACAAGATCTACGCCTACCAGACCCTCTCCGACGACGAACTCCTTGTTTACGAGAAGATCTACGGCATCCTGGCCGACCGCGTGCCCAAGCCCGACCTGGTCATCTACCTGCAGATCTCGCTCGCGTCCCTCACCCGGCGCGTGGCCAAGGAAGGCGACTCCGTCGAAAAGAACATCTCCGAGAAGTACCTCGAGGACATCGTCGAGGCCTTCGACTACTTCTTTTTCAACTACCAGGCGGCCCCGCTCCTCGTGGTCAAGGCCGACGACATCGACTTCGGCCGCGAGGAGGACGTCCTCGACCTCATGGACCAGCTTCGCGACATGAAGAAGAGTTCGCTCTATTACGTCCCCCAGAGCTACGGGGGCAAGGGCTTGAAAAAGGGCTGAGGGCCCGGATACGGCCCTGACCCTGCGAAACGCAGGGCAGGGACCGGATGCCCCCGCGGGATAACGCGGCTTTACCTCAACCCCGGGGATGAGCCGGGGTGGGGAGAAAGGACGGACAATGGCCGATTCGCCGGTCGACAAGGTCACCATCCCCGGGCTGCAGGCCCGCAAGGCCGTCGGGCCGAAGATCGTCTGCCTGACGGCCTACGATTTTCCGACCGCCCGGATCCTGGACGAGCGAGGGGTCGACGTCATCCTGGTCGGGGATTCCCTGGGCATGGTCGTCCTGGGCTATGAGAATACGTTGCCCGTGACCATGGACGAGATGATCCACCACACCCGAGCCGTGACCCGGGCGGTCAAGCGGGCCCTCGTCGTCGGCGACATGCCCTACTTCTCGTTCCACCTCGGCGCCGACGAGACCATCCGCAACGCCTCCCGCTTCCTCAAGGAGGCGGGAGCCGCCGCGGTCAAGATCGAGGGCGCGTCCGCGAAGCGGCTCAAGCTCGTCAAGGCCATGGTCGAGGCCGAGATCCCGGTCATGGGCCACGTCGGGCTGACGCCGCAGTCCATCCACAGCCTGGGCCGGTTCAAGGTCCGCGGCAAGCTCGCGATCGAGGCCCGCCGCATCGTCGAAGAAGCCGCCGCTCTCGAACAGGCCGGGGCGTTCGCCGTCGTCCTCGAATCTGTCCCCGTCGAGGTCGGCGCGCTGGTCACCCGGACGGTCGGCATACCGACCATCGGCATCGGGGCCGGTCCGGCCTGCGACGGCCAGATCCTGGTCTTCCACGACGTCATGGGCTTCTCGACCGGGTACATGCCCAAGTTCGTCCGGCGCTACGCCGACATCAACGGGGTCATGGATGTGGCCGTCGGGGCCTACGCCGCCGACGTTCGGGCCGGGCGCTTCCCGGACGACGCCACGTCCTACCACCTCAAACCCGAAGTCGCGGCCGAGCTCGCGCCGAAGAAGGCGGCCGTCCCGCGGAAGAAGTCGAAGCGATGAAGGTCGTCCCGACCGTCGCCGGGATGAAGGCCCTCGTCCGGCAATGGCAGAGGGAGGGGAAGCGGATCGGGCTCGTCCCGACCATGGGCTACCTCCACGAGGGACACCTCAGCCTCGTCCGCGAATCGAAAGAGCGGACCGACGTCACCGTCGTCAGCATCTTCGTCAACCCTACCCAGTTCGGACCGAACGAGGATTTCAAGAAATACCCGCGAGACCTGAAGAAGGACTCGGCCTATCTGGAGATGGCGGGCGTCGACTGTCTCTTCCATCCCGACGCCGCGGAGATTTATCCCCCCGGCTACCGGACCTTTGTCGAGGTCCAGGGACTCCAAGACCGGCTCTGCGGCAAATCGCGCCCGGGGCATTTCCGGGGCGTGGCCACCGTCGTCCTGAAGCTCTTCGACATCGTCGCCCCCGATGCGGCCTTCTTCGGGGCCAAGGACGCCCAGCAGGTCCTCATCCTCCGGAGGATGGCCGCCGATCTCGATCTCGACGTCGAGGTCGTGACCTGCCCCCTCGTCCGTGAGCCGGACGGCCTGGCCCTGAGCTCCCGCAACGCCTACCTCTCTGCGGACGAGCGGAAGGCCGCCCTGTCCCTGTCGATCGGTCTGCGCTGGGCGGAGAGGGCGGTCGCCGCGGGGGAGAGGGATGCCGCCAAGGTCGTCGCCGGCATCCTGGCCGTCCTCGAGGCTGAGCGGCTGGCCCGCGTCGACTACGTCGAGGCCGTCGACCCGGAGACGCTCGAGCCTGTAGCCGAGATCCGGGGGGACGTCCTTGTCGTTTTGGCGGTCTTCATCGGCCGAACCCGGCTCATCGACAACGTCCGCTTGCACACTTGAGGAGATACCCATGCTCAGAGCTTTCCTGCGCGCCAAGGTCCACCGGGCCACGGTGACCCACGTCGACATCGGCTACGAGGGCAGCCTGGCGCTCGACGAGGACCTCCTGGAAGCCGCCGGGCTCCAGCCCTACGAGAGGATCGAGGTCTGGAACGTCACGAACGGCAAGCGTTTCACGACCTACCTCATCCGCGGCGAGAAGGGCTCCCGGGCGGTCGGCGTCTTCGGGGCCGCCGGCCACAAGGTCGCGGTCGGCGACATCATCATCATCGCCGCCTACGGCTACATGGACGAGCACGAAATGGAGCATTTCACGCCGCGGGTCGTGCTGATGGACGAGGGCAACCGCATCGCCGAGATCAAGTGAGCCGACCGCCCCGCCCGCGCCCGCTCATCCGGCACCTCGCGCTCGCCTGCCTGTCCCTCTTCGGGGCCTGCAGCCGGCCCGAGCCGTCCTCCGCCGGTCTTTTCGTCGCCTCCGCCCTGACCGCCGAGGGCCGGTTCACGGCGGGCATCGAGGGTCCGGCCTGCGACGCCGCCGGGAACGTCCTGACCGTCAATTTCGAACGGCAGGGGACGATCGGACGCGTGTCCCCGGACGGTCGGGGCGAGGTCTTCGCCGTGCTCCCGGAGGGAAGCGTCGGCAACGGCCTCCGTATCGGTCCGACGGGGACCCTCTTCGTGGCCGACTACACGGGGCACAACATCCTCTCGGCCGATCCCGTCACCCGCTTTGTCCGCGTCCTGGCCCACGAGCCGGCGATGAGCCAGCCGAACGACCTGGCCCTGGCCCCCGACGGAACGCTCTACGCCAGCGATCCCGACTGGACGGCGGGAACCGGCCGCGTCTGGAAGATCGGCAGGGACGGAAAGGCCGTCCTTCTGGCCTCCGGACTGGGGACCGCCAACGGGATCGAGGTCAGTCCCGACGGCGGTACGCTTTACGTCAACGAGAGCGATCAGCGGAAGATCTGGGCGTTCACGCTCGGGCCCGACGGAGAGCTGACCGGTAAGCGCCTCCTCGCCGCGTTCCCGGATTTCGGGCTCGACGGCATGCGCTGCGACGCCGACGGCAACCTCTACGTCGCGCGCTACGGCAAGGGGACGGTCGTCGCGATGTCCCCGGACGGCCGGGTCCTCCGAGAGATCGGTGTCCTGGGCTCGAAACCGTCCAACCTTTGCTTCGGCGGCCCGGACGGCCGCACCGTCTACGTCACCGAGGTGGAGCACACCCGGCTCGTGCGGTTCCGCGTCGACCGCCCCGGCAGGGAGTGGGGGAAGCCGGAGCGGACGCCGCAGTTCGTCTGCGTCGCCTCGGACGACAACGGCTACTCGGGGCTGCCGGGCTCGCCCCACGAGGGCGGCCTGAGCTATCTTACGGAGCTTTTCGCCTCGCTCCGGAATCCGGCCGGGGCCGGGGAGCCGCGGACCTACGACGGGGCCGCCCCCCATTACACTTTTTTCGTCAACACCCGCTACATCCTTCCCGACGGGCCCAATCCCCACTCGGGAGGATACGGCGCGGGCGACGACCCCGTCCTCGTCAAGCGGGCCTGGCGCGAGGCGGTCGATCGCGGCCACGAGATCGGCGTCCACACCCATTCCCACCCGCACGGCCGGCCGTTCTCCGTCGCCGCCTGGGAAGCCGAGATCGGGCGCACGATCGACATCCTGACCCGGCCGTGGAACCCCGCGGAGGTCCCCGGAAAGCCCAACCCGGCTTCGGGCATCGGCGCTCCCCGGGCCGGCCTCATCGGCTTCCGCGCGCCCTTCATCGAGTCGAGCGACAACGGCATGGCTGCGGTCGCCAGGGCCGGACTGATCTACGATTCGAGCATCGAGGAAGGCCCTGACCTCGGGCCTCATCGCGGCGAGCTTGTCTGGCCTTACCTTCTCGACGCGGGCATCCCGGCCAACGAGCCGCCGATCGGCCCTCACCCGGGGCTTCTCGAGATCCCCATCGGAAATTATATCGTGCCGCCCGACGACGCCTGCGAACGCTACGGCGTCCGGCCGGGGCTGCGGGACGCGCTGAAGGCGCGCCAGGAGTACTTTCTGCCCGGGAACGGAGAGATCACGGGCATGGACTGGAACCTCTGGAACCTATACACGATGACGCCCGGGGAATTTCTGGCCACGCTGAAATACACGCTCGACCTCCACCGGAACGGCAACCGCAGTCCCATGACCGTCGGGCTGCACAGCGAGCTCTACACCGTCCGGGCCGACCTGAAGACCGACCCCGCCGTGATCCGCGCCCGCCGTGCCGCGGTCGAAGCCTTCCTCGAATACGCCCTGTCGCAGCCCGAGGTCCGCCTGGTCAGCCACAAGGAGCTCTTGGCTTGGATCGATGCGCCGACGCTCCTCCGCCCCGGCGGGGTCCGGGAGAAAGCCATCATGTCAGGATCGGAGAGGGAAAGATGAAAAATAAGCGCCTGTTCGTCCTTGCCGCCATCCTCATCGTGCTCGGGATGATCCTCGTCAGGGACAGGTTCGCCGGCACCCGGTCGGACCGGGAGCGAAGCATCGCGACGGACTTCTTCCGGCAATACCACGGCCGAGGCATTCATCGCGCGACTTATTGGTATGGCGTTCCGGTCCAGCAGACCCCGACCGACATGTGGATGATCCAGCAGATCATCGCGGAGCTCAGGCCGGACTTTCTCATCGAAACGGGCACCCTCAAAGGCGGATCCTCGCTCTTCTACGCCTCGGTTGTCCAGGGTTTGAACGCGCCGACCAAGATCGTCACGGTCGACATCGAGGACCAGCTCGACAGGGCCTTGGAGTATCCGGTCTTCCGGGACCGCGTCATCCCCATCATCGGGGACTCCGTCGGCCCGGATACGATCCGGCGGATCTCCGATGTCGTCCAGGGCAAGCCGGCCCTCGTTCTGCTCGACTCCGATCATCACAAGGACCACGTCCTTCGGGAGCTGACGCTCTACGCCCCGTTCGTTCCCGTCGGCGGCTACATGATCGTCTTCGACACCGACCTCAACGGACATCCGGTGACGCCGGGCTTCGGGCCCGGCCCTATGGAAGCGGTGGAGGAATTCTTGAAGGCCGACGACCGGTTCGTCTCCGACGCCAGCCGGGAAAAGTTCATGCTGACCATGTGCGCGAAGGGCTTTCTCAAGCGGATCAAATGAGCCCGGCCAGGCGCTGAACGAGCGTGAACCCCGCCGAGATCAGGAACACGACCAGCGTCAGCACGAAGAGCGCCATGCCCAGGGCCGGCGCGTACCGGACAAAGCCCTTGAAGAAGCGGACGACGAGGATCTTGAGGAGCAGCAGGGCGATGAGCGTCACGGCCAGGACCATGTGGAAGACGGCCCGGGTCGACATTCCGTCGCCCATCTCCCCGATGAAATCGACGCCCAGATAGACGAGAGGGACGAGCAGGACGACGTAGAGCCAGCCGAAGACCCTGTGGACCTTCCGACCCTTGCCCACGTCGCCCGGTGCCCCCGGCCGTCCCATGATCCTCATCATGGTCAGGAACGCGCCTGTTCCGGCCAGGAGAAAAGCCGACGCGATGACGGTCTTGAGCGTGATGTCCGACATGGCCGCGCCTCCTTCGCCCCTCAGTCGAGGTGGTAGTTCGGAGCCTCCTGGGTGATGACCACGTCGTGGACGTGGCTCTCCTTGAGCGAGGCCTGGGTGATCTTGATGAACCGGGCCTTGGTCTTGAGCTCCTCGATCGTCCGGCACCCGGCGTAGCCCATGCCGGCCTTGAGGCCGCCGACGAGCATCTGGACGATGCCCATCGTGCTGCCCTTGTAGGGGACCTGGCCCTCGATGCCCTCGGGGACGAGCTTGGCCACGTTCGTCTGGCCGTCCTGCTGGTAGCGGTCGCTGCTCTTCCCTTCCTTCATGACCGCGATCGAACCCATGCCCCGGTAGCGCTTGTAGGCCCGGCCCTGGTACATGACGACGTCGCCCGGCGCCTCTTCGGTCCCGGCCAGGAGGTTCCCCAGCATGATCGAGTCCGCGCCGGCGGCGATGGCCTTGGTGACGTCCCCGGAATACTTGATGCCGCCGTCGGCGATGACCGGGATGCCGCTCTTCCGGCAGACCGCGAAGACGTCGGCGACGGCCGTGATCTGGGGGATGCCGGCGCCGGTGATGATGCGGGTGGTGCAGATGGACCCGGGACCGACGCCGACCTTGACCGCGTCGACCCCGAGGTCGACGAGCTCTTCGGCCGCCCGGCCCGTGCCGATGTTGCCGGCGATGAGTTCCTGCCCGGCGAATTCCTTCTTGAGCGTCCGGACCGTGTCGAGGACCCGCCGCGAGTGGCCGTGGGCGTTGTCGACGACGATGACGTCGCACTTGGCCGCGACGAGGGCCCTGGCCCGGTCCAGGAAGTCCGCGCCGACGCCGACCGCGGCGCCGACCCTCAGCCGGCCCAGGCTGTCCTTGGCCGCGTCGGGGTACTGGATCCTCTTGAGGATGTCCTTGTAGGTGATGAGGCCCTTGAGGTGGTAGCCGTCGTCGACGACGAGCAGCTTCTCGATCTTGTGGTCGTGGAAGACCCTCTCCGCCTCCTCGAGCGAGGTCCCGACGGGGACGGTGACGAGCTTGCGGGTCATGATCTTCTCGATGGCCAGGCCCAGCCGTTTTTCGAAGCGGATATCGCGGTTGGTCAGGATGCCGACGAGCTTGTTGGATTCGTCGGTGATGGGCAGGCCCGAGATGTGGTGCTCGTGCATGACCTCGAGGGCCCGCGAGATACGGTCCTGGGGCCGAAGGGTGATGGGCTCGACGACCATGCCGCTCTCGTGGCGCTTGACCTTGTCGACCTCCTCGGCCTGGCCCTCGATCGAGAGGTTGCGGTGGACGATCCCGATGCCGCCCTGCTGGGCCAGGGCGATGGCCATCCGCGACGTGGTCACGGTGTCCATGGCCGCGCTGACGACGGGGATGTTGAGCGTGATGTTGCGGGAGAGGCGCGTCGCGACCGAGGCCTCCTGGGGGACGACGTCGGACGCGGCCGGGAGGATGAGGACGTCGTCGAAGGTGAGGGCTTCCCTGATCTTGTCGTCGAGCATGGCTCCTCCTTGGCTCCCGGGATCAGTGCTTGTGGCGCTTGCCGGGGATCATGGCCCGGGCCTGTTTCGACCGCTGGCCCGAGGGTCCCTGCGGCTTCTGGTAATAGACCGGCGCCGGACGCCGCACCGGGGCGGGCTGGTCGGCGACCGGCTGGATGAGGAAGAGGTAGCGCACGGCGTCCTCCTCGATCCGATCGAGCATGGATTGGAACATCTCGAAGCCCTCTTTCTTGTACTCGATGAGGGGGTCCTTCTGGCCGTAACCGCGCAGGCCGATGCCCTCCTTGAGATGGTCCATCTCGAGCAGGTGGTCCTTCCATTGGGAGTCGATGACCTGGAGGAGGATCATCCGCTCGAATTCGCGCATGAACGGGCCGAGCTGCTGTCCCTTGGCGTCGTAGACCGCGTTGAGGCCCTTGACCAGGGCGTCCCTCAGATCGCCGGGGGAGACGGTGTCCCAGGGGATGCTCAGCGTCTCGATGTCGAGCCCGAACTGGGCCAGGACGGCCTGACGCAGGCCCTCGCGGTTCCAGTCTTCCGGGGCCGTGTCCTTGTTGGCGTGGGTGTCGATCATCCAATCGACCAGGTTCTCGATGAGGCCGAGGAAGTACTCGTGCTGGTCCTCGCCGTGGAGGATCTTGCGGCGCTGGCCGTAGATCGTCTCCCGCTGCTTGTTCATGACGTCGTCGTATTCGAGCAGATGCTTGCGGACGGTGAAGTTCTGTCCCTCGACCTGCTTCTGGGCCCGTTCGATGGCCCGGGTGATCATGGAGTGCTCGATGGGGACGCCGTCGCCCATGCCGATCCGGGCCATCAGCCCGGAGATGCGCTCGCTGCCGAAGATGCGCATGAGGTCGTCCTCGAGCGAGAGATAGAAGCGCGACGAGCCGGGATCGCCCTGGCGGCCGGCCCGGCCGCGGAGCTGGTTGTCGATGCGCCGGGCCTCGTGGCGCTCGGTGCCGAGGACGTGGAGGCCCTCGAGGGCGATGACGGCCTCGTGTTCCTTCTGGGTGACTTCGGAGACCTCCCGGAACGCCTTCTCGTACTGCTCCGGCGTCACCTGGGTCTGGTCGCCGCCGCCCTTTTTGAGCTGCTCGCGGGCCAGGTACTCGGGATTGCCGCCGAGGAGGATGTCGACGCCGCGGCCGGCCATGTTCGTGGCGATGGTCACGGCCCCGATGCGCCCCGCCTGGGCGATGATCTGGGCTTCCTGCTCGTGGTACTTGGCGTTCAGGACGACGTGCTTGACGTTCTTGCGGCGGAGGAGCGTGCTCAGGTGCTCGGATTTCTCGATGGAGATCGTGCCGACGAGGACGGGCCGGCCTTTCCGGCTGAGCTCGACGATCTCCTCGACGACGGCGTTCCACTTCTCCTCGCCCGTCCGGTAGATGACGTCGGGGTTCTCCAGGCGGATGAGGGTCTTGTTCGTGGGGATCTCGATGACACTGAGGCCGTAGATGTGGCCGAACTCGGTGGCCTCGGTGGCCGCCGTGCCCGTCATGCCGGCCAGCTTGCTGTACATGCGGAAGTAGTTCTGGAACGTGACCGAGGCCAGGGTCTGGTACTCCTCCTCGACCTTGACCCGCTCCTTGGCTTCGAGGGCCTGGTGGAGGCCGTCGCTGTAGCGCCGGCCGGGCATGAGCCGCCCGGTGAACTCGTCGACGATGACGATCTTGCCGTCCTGGATCATGTAGTCGACGTCGAGCTTGAAGAGGTGGTGGGCCTTGAGCGACTGTGTTGATGGCGTGGACCAGGTCCATGTTGGCCATGTCGTAGAGGTTCGCGACGCCCAGGACCCGCTCGGCCTCGGCGACGCCGGCGTCCTGGATGGAGACGGTCCGGCTCTTCTCGTCGATCGTGAAATGCTTGTCCTTCTGGAAGCGGCGGACGAGGCTGTCGACCCGGGTGAACAGCTGGGTCGATTCGTTGGTCGGCCCGGAGATGATGAGCGGCGTCCGGGCCTCGTCGATGAGGATGCTGTCGACCTCGTCGACGATGGCGTAGTGGAACTCCCGCTGGGCCAGGTCGGCCAGGCGGAACTTCATGTTGTCGCGGAGGTAGTCGAAGCCGAACTCGTTGTTGGTGCCGTAGGTGATGTCCGCCCGGTAGGCGGCGTAGCGCTCGGCGTCGCCGAGGTCGTGCTGGATCGTACCGACCGTGAGGCCGAGGAAGCGGTAGATGGCGCCCATCCATTCCGTGTCGCGCTTGGCCAGGTAGTCGTTGACCGTGACGATGTGGACGCCCTTGCCGGAGAGGGCGTTGAGGTAGGCCGGCAGGGTGGCGACGAGCGTTTTTCCCTCGCCCGTCTTCATTTCGGCGATCTTGCCCTGGTGGAGGACGGCGCCGCCGACGAGCTGGACGTCGAAGTGGCGCATTCGCGTCGTCCGCCGGGAGGCCTCGCGGACGACGGCGAAAGCCTCGGGGAGGATGTCGTCCAGGCTGGCTCCCTGGGCCAGCTTTTCCTTGAATGCGGCGGTCTTTCCCCGGAGCTGGTCGTCGGTCAGGGGTTGGATGCGCGGTTCGAGGCCGTTGATGACGCCGACGAGCGGCGTGATCCTCTTGAGGGTGCGGTCGTTATCGGAACCGAAGAGTTTGCGGGAAATCCACTTATACATTTATCATTATTTATCAGAAAGGTGTTTTGAAGTCAATGTTGACAAGGGCCCTCCTTCGGCCATAAACTCGCTGCGGAAGGGATTCCCGAGCAGGGGAGGGAAAAATCATGAAAAAAGCCGTATTGGTGTTCTGTGCCGTCTTCTGCCTGGGTGCCTGGAGTGCGCTCCCGGCCCAGCTGACCGAGGCCGAGCAGGCCGAATACGACCAATGGGAGGATTTCCTCAAGACGGCCACGGTCGTCGCCCGGGAGCGTCTGACCGGCGACAGGGCGGTGACGCAGCCGTATATCCTGACCCTGGAGAAGGACGGCGTCCGGCGCCAGGCCCTTTGGAAGGATGTCCTGGGGGAGCGGGTCGGCGGCTTCAAGGAGACCTGGAAAGGGGAGATCGCCGCCTACCGCCTGAGCCGCCATCTGGGCCTCCACATGGTGCCGGCGACGGTCGAGCGAGAATTCGAGGGCAGCCGGGGATCGGCCCAGATCTGGATGGACTCCTGGAACACGATGGAAGCGGTGCGCAAGAAGAAGCTCAACCCGCCGGGCGTCAAGGTCAACGGCTTCTTCCGGCGGCTATTCCTTCAGCGGGCCTTCGACAACCTCATCTCCAACGAGGACCGCCACCAGAGGAACTACCTCATCATGGAGGACTGGCGGATGATCCTCATCGACCACTCCCGGTCCTTCCGGACGACGAAGAAGTTCACGACCAAGCTGATCTACGACGAGAAGTACAAGGAAGGCCCGACCTTCATCATGGCCGAGCTGCCCCGGTCCTACGTCGAGGCCATGAAGGCCCTGACCCCCGAGATCGTCCGGACGGTCGTCGGCGAGTATCTCACCGACGAGGAAATAGCGGCGACGATGGCCCGGCGGGACCTGATCATCGCCTGGCTCGAGAAGCGCATCGCCGAGCTCGGGGAGGCGAAAGTCATCTACTGACCTCCGCCCTGCCTTGGCGGCTTTACATGCGCCGCCCGATATCCTATAATTATAGTAGGAATTATTTCCCGGATAACGGAGAATTTGTCTTGCTTCACATAGATAATCGGCTAAACTGGTCTACCGGTAACCCCATGAACCTCCTCGACGCCCCTCACGGAACGCCCCTGCGGATCGTCGACCTCACGGGCGGCGAAAGCGTCCGGCGCCGCCTGATGGCCCTGGGCTTCCACAAGGGCGACGTCGTCGAGCTCGACGGCCGGGCCATCCTGCGCGGGCCCCTGCTCGTCCGCAATTGCACCTCGGACACCACCGTCGCCCTGGGCCGGGGCGTGGCCCAGAAGATCCTGGTCGAGGCGGTCCATGAGCCGGCCTGAGGTCCCGGCCGTCATCTTCATCGGCCAGCCCAACAGCGGCAAAAGCACCCTCTTCAATTCCATCGCCGGCAACAAGGCCGAGACCTCGAACTTCCCCGGCACGTCCATCAAGCACACCCACAGCCGGGTCGCCATCGAAGGGCGCCTCCTCGACGTCGTCGATCTGCCCGGGACCTACTCGCTCTGCTCGTCCGATCCGGCCGAGCGGGTCGTGCTGACCCACCTGTTCGCGGAGAAGCCCGACCTCGTCGTCAACGTCGTCGACGCCTCGACCTTGAGCCGCGGCCTCGAGCTCACGCTCGAGCTGGTCGAGCTCGGCTATCCGACCGTCGTCGCCCTCAACATGGTCGACGTGGCGGAGCGCAAGGGCATCGAGCTCGACGCCTCCAAGGCCGAGCGCCTCCTCGGCGTCCCCGTCGTCCCGACCATCGCCGCCCACGGGCGCGGCGTCCGCGAGCTTCTGGACAGGGCCTTCGAGGTCATCGACAAGGGCCAGTCCCTCAAGCCGATCCGGTTCTCAGACGACGTGGAGACCGAGGTCGCCGCCGTCGAACGCAGCCTGCCTCCGGGATTCCCCGTCGTTTCCAATCCCCGGTTCACCGCGGTCAAGCTCATCGAGACG
Organism: uncultured bacterium; assembly: GCA_963743755.1. GTDB lineage: Bacteria > Acidobacteriota > Aminicenantia > Aminicenantales > Saccharicenantaceae > RBG-16-66-30. The sequence goes on along the minus strand of CAVUQU010000003.1, from coordinate 236,547 downwards.
GCCGGACACGCCTGCGGCGATTTCCTCGGCGAAGTGGAACCCGGGTTGAGGGAGGCCGTCGACCGCGCCCTGAAGGCCATCGAGAAGGACCGCGGCGCGCCGGCCTACGAGGTCATCTCGGCGGAGCGGCACCACCTGGCCATGAAGCTGGCCGAAGAGACCAGCCGGGTCCTCCACGGCAAGCGGATGACCTGGGACAAGAAGATCGATGCGGTCCTCATGCATCCCTTTCTCGGCTACATCATCCTGGCGGCGGTCTTCCTGGCGTTCTTCGTCATCATCTTCGAGGTCGGCAGCCCCCTCGAAACGCTCCTCCTCGGGCCGTTCAACCGGCTGAGAGAAGCGCTGTCGGCCGGCCTGGGCGACGGGCTTCTCTTCCATCTCGCCGAAGGTCTCATCCAGGGGGTGGGCGGGGGTGTGGCCATCGTCCTGCCGTATTTCCTGCCGCTCCTCCTCCTGATGTCGGCCCTCGAGGACACGGGCTACCTGGCCCGGGCCGGGTTCCTCCTCGACGCCTTCATGCACCGGATCGGGCTCCACGGCAAGTCGGTCTCGCCGTTCATTCTGGGTTTCGGCTGCAACGTCCCCGCCATCGTCTCGACACGCATCCTCGAGTCGCAGAGGGACCGGATCCTGACCTCGCTCCTCATCCCCTTCATTCCGTGCTCGGCCCGAACGACGATCGTCCTGGCCCTCATCGCCTTCTACCTGGGACCGTTCTGGGCCATGGGCTTCTATGCGGTCAATATCCTCATCGTCGCCCTCGTCGGCTGGGCCGTCAGCCGGTTCATGAAGGAGCCTTCGCCGGGGCTCATCCTGGAGATCCCCTCGCTCAAGGCGCCGAGGATCGGCTCCATCCTGCGCAAGACCTGGCTCCAGATCAGCTCCTTCGTGAAGTTCGCCTGGCCCATCCTCATCGGCGGCAGTCTGCTTCTGAGCCTGCTGAGCTATTTCCGGGCCGACCGGGTCATCAACGACGTCCTGGCCCCGCTCGTCGTCAAGGGCCTCGGCCTGCCCCACGAGCTGGGCGTCACGCTCGTCTTCGGCTTCCTGCGCAAGGAGCTGTCGCTGATCATGATGCTCCAGGCGCTCGGCGTCGACTACCAGAACCTCATGACGGTCATCAGCCGGGAGCAGATCGTCGTCTTCACCGTCTTCATCAGCTTCTTCATTCCCTGCCTGTCCACGTTCGTCATCATGTGGAAGGAGGTCGGGAAGAAGTGGGCCTTCCTCTCGGTGGGGCTGAGCGTCGCCGTCGCTCTCGTCCTGAGCTGGGCGGTCCGGCTGGTCCTTTAACACCCCCGGCCGTCCCGAGTTTCGAGGGGCCGTCCGCCTTGTTCTTTAACGCCGGCGGCAGTCCCGGGCCCCCTGCGAGTTTACCCGCCGGTTGTGTTATAATCGGCCCATGAAAAGAAGCATCATCTGGCTATTGGCCCTCGCACTCGTCGTCCCGGGTCTTCTGGCCCAGGAGCGGTCCGTTCAGACGATCGATCCCGTCAGAAGCTATGACGGGACCGTCGAATACCAGAAGACCGCTCTGGCCGCCAAGGTCTTCGAGTTCCGCTATCCCGCCAAGGACCTGGCGAACGCCGTCGGCCGGTACTTCCAGGACCGGGGAGGGAAGCTGAGCAAGGTCAAAGGGCTCACGGTCGTCTCCGGGATCCGCCTTCACGACTCCGACGACGCGGCCTACGACGTCTATTACCAGATCAAAGGCAAGGGTTCGGGGAAGAACGCGCTCTCGACCCTGTCGGTGATCCTGGCGGAGCCGGGAGAGGACATCCTGGCGCGGGGACTGGCCGCGGAAGGCGAAGCCGTCGCCGGCGCCGCGTATCCGGGCGTGTACGAGAGCCGTGGGGCGGAGGGCTTCTTCCGGGACCTGGGGATCTATGTCGGGGATTACGATTACGGCCAGCTGACCGCGTCGCATGAAAAGGCGCTGCGGAAGGCCGAGAGCCGCTACGAGAGCCTGGTCGACAAGGGCCGGAGCCTGGAGAGAAAGCGGCAGTCGATCGAGCGGCAGATCACCGACAACATCGAGCAACAGAGGGAACAGGCACGCGAGGTCGACCGGCTCGCACTGCTTCTCGATCAGGTCCGGGCCAAGCGCAGGGGCTGACCTCTTCGGCCGGCCCGGAAGCGGGCCGCGTCCCTCAGGGGCCTTCTTCCCGGGAGTCCGGTCCGAGGCGTTCGAGGACCCTGGCCGCGATCGCGGCGCCGATGAGCGAATCGAGCTCGGCCCGCGGGGCGTTCCGGATCGCTTCCAGGCCGTCATAGCGGGCGAGAAGCGCCGCCCTCTTCTTCGGGCCGAGGCCCGAAATCCCGTCGAGCAGCGAAGCGAAGCTTCTCTTTTCGCGGCGGCCGCGATGGAAGGCGACGGCGAAGCGGTGGGTCTCGTCGCGGACGGCCTGGACGAGCTTGAGGGCAGGGGAGGTCCGTTCGAGGAACAGGCCTTCGCGATGCGCGGGCGTGTACAGGATCTCCTCTTTCTTGGCGATGGAGACGAGCGGGACGCCCGAGAGGCCGAGCGCGGCCAGCGCCTTCTCCGCCGCGCCGAGCTGCGGTTTGCCGCCGTCGACCATGACCAGGTCGGGGAGAGGTTTCCCGTCCTCGAGCGTCTTGCGGTATCTCCGGGTGACGACTTCGGCCAGACTGGCCACGTCGTTGGAGCCGGCGACGGTGCGGATGAGGAACTTGCGGTAGGCCTCCTTGTCCGGGCATCCGTCCCGGAAAACGACGAGCGAGCCGACCGATTCCTCGCCCCCCGTGTTGGAGATGTCGAAACCCTCGATATGACGCGGCGGGGCCGGCAATCCCAAAACCAGCCGAAGCGCTTCCAGCGGCCCGGCGTCCTCCGCCTGCCGGCGGAGATGGGCCTCGGCGTTGCGGCCGGCCATCTCGACGAGCTTGAGGTTCTTGCCGCCGCGGGGGACGAGGACGCGCACTTTGGCCCAGCCGAGGAGTGCCTGGAGGCCGGTCGTTTGCGCCGGCGCGAAGGGCAGGAGGAGCCGGGGCGGCGATTCGCGGTCTTTGTAGAACCCCGCCAGGAACGTGCCCAGGACCTCGGGATCGGGCATCGCGGCCGGGACGTCCATGAGTCGCGCCTCGGAGTTGCGGATCTTGCCCTGGCGCATGAAGAAGACATACGCGGCGGCGCGGCCCCCCGCGCGGATGAAGCCGACGGCGTCCTGGTCCTCGAGGGCCGTGGAGATCGTCCGGGGCCTGTCCCGGTAGTCCTCGATCGTGCGCAGGACGTCGCGCCAGCGGGCCGCCTCCTCGAACTTCTCTTCGGCCGCCGCGCGCTCCATTCTTCGCCTTGATCGTACGGGCCAGCTCGGGCATCCGGCCTTCGAGAAAAAGGCAGGCGGCCTCGACGCTCTCGCGGTACTCGGCCTCGGTCGGGTATCCGACGCAGGGGGCCGAGCAGAGCTTGAGCTCGTATTCGAGGCAGGGGCGCTTCCGGTTGCGGAAGACGGCCGCCTCGCAGCCCCGGACGAGAAAGTGCTTGTTGACCAGGTGGATGGACGAGCGGGCCCGTCCGGGCGGGCTGAACGGCCCGAAATAGCGCGAGCCGTCCGGTTCGACCTTGCGGCTGAAGTAGACCCCGGGCCAAGTCTCGCCGGTCGTCACTTTGAGGTAGGGGAAGCTCTTGTCGTCCTTGAGCTTCATGTTGAACCGGGGCTGGTGCTGCTGGACGTAGTTGTTCTCGAGGAAGACCGCCTCCTTCTCGGAGCCGGTCAGGATGTAGTCGATGTCGTCCGTCTCGCGGAGAATGCTGCGGACCTTGATGTCGGGATTGGACAGAAAGTAGGAGCGGACCCGGTCGCGGAGAGAGCGGGCCTTGCCGATGTAGACGACCTCGCCCGCGGCGCTCTTGAAGAAGTAGATGCCGGGCTTGGCCGGGAGGGCGGCGGCGCGCGCTCTGAGCTCGTCGAAACCGGCCATGCGTCCCCTCAGAGCCCCAGCTCGAGTTCGCGCTTCTTGAGCTTGATCAGCTCGTCGCGGTAGGCGGCGGCCTTCTCGAACTCGAGCGCGGCCGAGGCCTCCTTCATGAGCTTGGCCAGCTCGTCCATGCGCTTCTTGCGCCTGTGGGGCGAGAGGTAGATGTCCTTGTCCTCGGAGATACGGGTGTAGTCGAGGTAGTCGCGCTCGGAAACGGAGGTCATGACCTCGTCGATGCCTTTGACGATCGACTGCGGGGTGATGCCGTTCGCGGCGTTGTACTCCCGCTGGATGCGGCGGCGGCGGGCCGTCTCGTCGATGGCCGTCTTCATGGAGTCGGTCACGGTATCGGCGTAGAGGATGGCCCGTCCGGCGACGTTGCGGGCGGCCCGGCCGAAGGTCTGGATGAGGGCGGTCGCGGAACGGAGGAAGCCCTCCTTGTCGGCGTCGAGGATGGCCACGAGCGAGACTTCGGGCAGGTCCAGGCCCTCGCGCAGGAGGTTGATGCCGATGAGGGCGTCGAACTCGCCCTTGCGCAGGTCGCGGAGGACCTTGACCCGGTCGAGCGTCTCGACCTCGGAGTGGAGGTAGCGGACGCGCAGGCCGAGCTCGTGGTAATGGCGGGCCAGGTCCTCGGCCATCTTCTTGGTCAGGGTGGTGACGAGAACGCGCTCGTTGCGGGCGGCCCGGGCCCTGATCTCGGCCATGAGATCGTCGACCTGGCCGCGGATGGGCCGGATCTCGAGCTCGGGATCGGTCAGGCCGGTCGGGCGGATGACCTGCTCGACGACCCGGCCCGGACGACTTCCCGATCTCGTAGGCGCCGGGCGTGGCCGAGACGTAGAGGATCTGGCCGACGCGCCCCTCGAACTCGTCGAAGTTCGAGGGGCCGGTTGTCGAGGGCCGAGGGCAGGCGGAAGCCGTGCTCGACCAGGGTCATCTTTCGGGAGCGGTCGCCGGCGTACATGCCGCCGATCTGGGGGACGGTGACGTGGGACTCGTCGATGATGGTCAGGAAGTCCTCCGGGGAAATAGTCGAGCAGGGTGTAGGGCGGCTCGCCCGGCCGCACGGCCGGTCAGGTGGCGCGAGTAATTCTCGATGCCGGGGCAGTAGCCGAACTCGCGCAGCATCTCCAGGTCGTAGAGGGTCCGTTCCTCGATGCGCTCGGCCTCGACGGCCATGCCGCGGCGCCGGAAGTGGGCGACCTGTTCGGCGAGCTCGGCCTCGATCCCGGCGACGGCGGCGCGGACGGTCTCCGCGGGGGTGGAGAAGAACGTCCGCGGATGGATCATGACCGATGTCGAGCGTCTCGCGGACGCGGCCGAGGAGCGGATCGACCGCCGAGATGGCCTTGATCCGGCCGTCCTCGAGCTCGATGCGGTAGGCGGAATCCTCGTAGCTCGGGAAGACCTCGACGATGTCGCCGCGGACGCGGAAGGTGCCGCGCTTGAAATCCCCCTCTTCGCGCTCGTACTGGACGGACACCAGCTTGTCCAGGAGGGCCTTGCGGCCGAGGGAGTCGCCGACCGTGAGCGGGAAGCTCATCGCGTAATAGGTCTCGGGCGCGCCGATGCCGTAGATGCAGGAGACCGAGGCGACGATGATGACGTCGCGGCGGGAGAAGAGCGAGTTCGTCGCGCAGAGCCGGAGGCGGTCGATCTCGTCGTTGATCGTCGCCTCCTTGGCGATGTAGGTGTTCGAGGCGGGGATGAAGGCCTCCGGCTGGTAGTAGTCGTAGTAGCTGACGAAGTACTCGACGGCGTTGCGGGGAAAGAAGCGGCGGAACTCCTGGTAGAGCTGGGCGGCCAGGGTCTTGTTGTGGGAGATGACCAGGACGGGGCGATCCGGCCTTCGCGATGACGTTGGCCATCGTGAAGGTCTTGCCCGAGCCGGTGACGCCCTTGAGGACCTGGTGGAGGGCCCCGGCGGCGAGGCCCTCGGTCAGCGGTCGATGGCCTGGACCTGGTCCCCTTGGGGGGCGAACTCGGAGCGGAGCCCGAACGCTTTGGCCATCACTCCTTCATGCGGATGCCGCCGGAGAAACGGGCGCCGTTGGCGATGGTGATCTTGGGGGTGACGATGTCCCCGGTCATCTCGGCCGTTTCCGAGATCACGGCCTTCTCGCCGGCCCGGACGGTGCCCTTGAGCTCGCCGTGGAGGACGAGGGAGCGGACATGGACCTCGGCCTCGACCTTGGCGCCCTTGGCCACGGTCAGTGTGCCCGACGGCAGCGTGATCTTTCCCTGGATGCGGCCCTCGACGACCACGTCCTCATGGGCCTCCAGGTCCCCGGTGAGGACGAGCGTCGAGCCCAGGCGGGTGCTCCCCGAGGACGGGGCCCTGTCGTTGTTCCGGTTCGTGAATTCATCGGACATCGGCGTTCCTCCCTTTCCGGGCGTTCTCACCCGGATTATAGGGGGGGACCTTTGATATGTCCAGCGTTTGTGTTAGAATCCAGGGGCCCTGTGAGCGGGCATAGCTCAATGGTAGAGTACCGGCTTCCCAAGCCGGGTGTTGTGGGTTCGAGTCCCATTGCCCGCTCCATTTTTTTTCGCCCATGAAAACCTGGCACCTGATCGTCGAAACAACGCCTCTTCCCGGCCCCTGGAACATGGCCGTGGACGAGCACCTCTTCCGCCTCGCCGAACGGGAGCCGCGGACCTTCCTGCGCTTCTACCAGTGGGAGCGCCCGACCGCGTCCCTCGGCTACTCCCAGGAGGCCGACAAGGTCGTCGACCGGGCCTTCTGCGCCGCCAACGGCATCGACATCGTCCGGCGCCTGACCGGAGGCAAGCTCGTCCTCCACCACCGCGAGGTCACCTACAGCGTGGCCTCGTCCGACGCCGGCGTTTTCACCGAGACCCTCCGCGAGTCGTACCGGCTCATCTCCCTGGCCCTCCTCAGGGGCCTGGACCTGCTGGGCATCTCCGCCCGGCTCGCCGAATCCGCCCCGCAGGCCTACGTCAAGGGGACCATGCCCTGTTTCGCGTTCGCGGCCCGCGACGAGATCGAGACCGGAGGCAGGAAGATCGTCGGCAGCGCCCAGAAGAGAACGGGGCACGTCTTCCTCCAGCACGGCTCCATCCCGCTCGAGAAGGACGAGGCCCTCCTCGCCGCCGTGTCGCGGCCCGGCGAACCGTCGGAGAATCCCGGCATGACCTCGATCTCCGAGGCCCTCGGGCGGTCCGTCGATTTCGACGCCGCCGTCGGCCCCCTCGTCCAGGGCTTCGCCGAGCATTTCGGGGTCGGCTTCGAGCGCTACGCCCTGACCCCGGCCGATGCGGAGGCCGTCCGGGCCCTCCAGGCCTCCCGCTACGGGTCCGACGATTGGACCTTCCGGAAGCGTCCCGGTTCCCGTTGACATTCTCCCCGGACCGGGGCTACACTCGGCTCGAAGTGAGGTCGACGCCATGAACGAAGTGGAAGAACTCTCCAAGCTCGATCCGGCCGGGCTGCCCCCGCTCAAGCCGATCCTTCTCGACGACCTCTACCAGAGCGTCCTCAAGAACCTGCACCTCGAGCTCGGCAGCGGGCCCGTCCTCTACCTGCTCTCGCCGAGCTATTCCGTCCTCAATCCGACCCCGGACGAGGGCATCACCGAGTTCATCACCCGCAACGAGACTCTCCTCGACTACCTCAAGGAAGCCATCGTCCAGAACCTGGCCGAATACTCCGTGCTCGTCGACATCAGCAGCTACTTCATCGAGCAGAACAACGGCCTCGTCCTGGCCCGGCTTCGCGAACGCGACTCCGAGGGCCGGCGCTTCGAGATCCAGTTCTACACCCACTCGCCCCAGGAGCTCCTGTCCCGCTACGAGGACAAGATCTATATCGGACGGGACTTCGTCGACCTGTTCACGCCCCGTCCGCAAGTACTTCGGCCTCAAGGACACCATCGTCTCGCTCAAGGCCCAGTTCGAGAGGCTGTCCGAGCGGGCCGGGGCCAAGCTGAAGAAGGCCCAGGAGCTTCGGGTCCTACTTCCAGGAGATCGGCGATTCCGTGAACGAGCTCCACAACGAGAGCCTGCTCATCCTGCAGAGCCTGCCACCGCACCTCGACTTCGCCAAGCTCTCCGGCAAGGACCTCATCGACATCAACGCCCAGTACCGGACGATCAACCACTACGTCATCGAGCTGCACGACACGGTGGCCGAGTTCGAGAACCTGCTGCGCTTCAAGGAGCGCTCGGACTTCGTGCGCTACGTCACGAAGTACAAGAAGGACGTGACCAACCTGATCTCCTTCTTCAACATCAAGGTCAACGGGGTCATCGGCCCGCGCATCCACGCCTGCCGGGCCAAGCACGGCTAAAGAGATCATCTCCCGATTCCGGGAGGTCCCTCTCTCCGGCTTCACTCGGGAATCGCCTCTAGCTCCCCGGCCCCCCGGGAACCAGTTCACCCGGTTCCCCCCGCCTGCGCGGGTCCCCCCTCCACTACGGGGATCTTCGAGGCGACATCCCTCGCCGCCTCGCGAGGGACTCCCGGAAATGGGAGAAGAAACAAAAAAGGCCGGCTCCTGGTGGGGCCGGCCTGGCGTATCGCGCGGAAAAAATCTAAAACTTGCGGGCGCCTTCCTTGATGCGGATGTCGTCGTAGGTCGTGGAGAGCGTGATCAGGGGGGCCCCGGCGCTCGCCGTGAAGGCCTTGACCAGGGCCTCGCCGTTCGTCGTGTCGACGTCCGGCTTCTCCGAAAGGCCCCAGGACACGGCGCCGCCCCTGGAGCGGGCCTCGAGCCGGGCGACTTCGCCCGACGGCCAGAAGAGGTCGATCGTGCCGTATTCGTTGGCGACGTCCATGCCGTATTTGAGATCGAGCGGCCGGAGGGTCACGCCGCCGTTGCGGCAGACGACCTTGAGCGCGGCCGAGAAGTCCGACAGGAGGACGGGCTCGTAGGACGTCGTGACCGAGATCTCGGGGCCGGCCACGCCCGCGGCTTCGACGGCCGCATTGTGGGCATCGACCACGAAGTTCCCCTGGATGTCCCGGGCCACGACTTTTTGGTAGCTCGTCCGGACATCGAGGTCGCCCCGGACCTTCTCCGCATAGACGGCCATGTTGTTCCCGATGACGACGGCCGGACCGACGTCGGTCAGGGAGACCTTCTCGTAGGATGTCTCGACGGCGACCGCGCCGGCGACCCGCTTGGCGTCGATATCGACGTTCGAGCCGCGCAGGTCGGCTTTGCCCCCCGCATCCTCGACCCGGATGCGGGCGTAACTCGTCTCGATGCGCAGGTCGCCTGTGACCGAGACGGCCCGGACGTCGGCGTGGCTGTTGACGAGGCGGCACTCGCCCTTGACGCTTTGGACCTCGAGGTCGTCGTAGCTCGTCTCGAGCGTGCACGGCCCGTCGATGTTCGTGGCGTAGAGCTCGCCGTGGCGGTTGGCGACCGTCGCTTCCTTGACTGCCGTCGACGCGGACGACGCCGTATCCGTTGGTGATGTGGACGGTCATGGCCCGGGGAACGGTCAGGACGAAGCCCGTCTCGAAGTTCTTCCGGCGGAACTCGTCCCGGTTGGTCTTCAGCGTCAGCTTGTCGGCCGCCGCCGTCATCTCGTACTTGATCCGGTCGGCGATGTCCTTCGCTTCTGCCTCGTTCCTACGCCAGACGACCTTCTTGAACGTCAGCCGGACATCGGTTTGGTCCGTGCCGCGGACCTCGACCCAGCCGTGGCCGTTAGCGATTTCGATCGCCGGAGGCAGGGGAGCCTCGATCGTCCGGGTCTCCTCCACGGCGTATTCGCGGCCGACGAGGAAACCGGAGTCGTCTCCCCAGTTCCAGTCCATGTTGTCGAGGTCCCATTTCCCCGTCTTGAACTGGAACAGGACGAGCCCCGCCAGGATCAGGACGGCGACGAGGAAGACCTCTTTAAACTTCATGGGTCTTGTCCGGGCCGGGCGTCCCGATGCGCTCGTTGCGCTCCTTGAGCCCGAGCCAGAGCTTGTTGGCGCCCCAGACGATCAGGATGAGGGGCCAGAAGCGCCAGACCTGGTCGAAGACGTCGATGTCGAACTGCTCGAGCAGGAAGATCCCCCCGACGACGATCAGGATGATGCCCCAGAGCAGCGAGCCGCTTTTCTTTTGATTCGCCATGTGAAACCTCCGTTACTTGCCGTTCTTGGACTTGGCCACCGCGTCGACCACGAGCTTGAGCCCGAGGACGATGACCGCGACCGGCCAGAAGTCGAACAGCGTGTCGTAGTTGATGATCTCGAAATTGGCCAGGATGAGCAGGCCGCCCAGGGCGATGAGGACGATGCCCCAGAAGATGGACCCCTGGGAGGGGAGCGCAGGCAGGCCCTGGTCCACGGCCGTGGCCGGGATCTGGCCGGCGGCGGCCGCGTTGATGGCCCGGGCCGACTGGATGTTGTCGAAGAACTGGTAGACGATGAACCCGGCCAGGACGAGCCCGATGAAGGGCTGCCCGCCGCCGCGGCCCTGCATGTGGACAAGCCCGGCGAAGATGACCAGGTGGAGCAGGGCCTTGGTGTACTGCCCGTTGTAGAGGGCGCCGACGCCGAACGGGAACATCCCCAGGACGCCGGCGAACCCCGGCGACTTCTGCGGCCTCTGCGGAACGACTTTGTTCTCTTCCATGCTCATACCTCCGTAAGAGTTGTCATTGTTTCTTTTCGTCTCCCCCGGGCAGGCCCAGGGTGTTGAACGACTTGACCATGTTGGCCGACAGGGCCCGGATCTCGCCCTTGAGACCCCCGGCGTCGGCGTAGATCTTTTCGACCGCGCCGATGCCGCGGTGGAACTGGACGTCGATCGCCTTCCGGATGCCGTGTCCCTCCGGATGGAAGAGGACGAACGACAGGACGATGAGCGCGGCGGTGGAGGCGGCGTAGACCGGCTGGAGAGCCGGCCGGCCCAGCCACTCGAAGGCCGTCCGGAAGACGCGCTTCTTCGCGGCCTTGGCGGCCTTATCCTCCGGGATGCCGTAGAGCCGGGCCATCAGGCCGGCCGAGGGCTCGACTTCGGGGAATCCGGCCGTCGCCGTCATTGTCTCCCTCATCAGGCCGAGGAGCGCGGCACAATCCGCGCACCCCGCGATATGGGCGTCGACGCCGGCCTTCTCCGCGGCGGAGAGCCCGCCCTCGAGATAGGCCGAAAGGAGTTCTTCGATCCGTTTGCAGGTCATTGGGTGCCTCCCCGGGTTTCCTTGAGGACCAGGGCCAGCTGGATCCGCGCCCGGTTGACGCGCGATTTAACCGTGCCCAGGGGCAGGCTGAGGATCTCGGCGACCTCTTCGTAGCTCTTGCCCTGCAGGTCCCTCAAGATGAGGACCATCCGCATGTCCGCCGACAGGCGATTCAGCCCTTCCCAGACGAGGGCTTTCGTTTCCCGGGCGACGAGGTCGTCCTCCGGACCGGTGTGGGCCGCCTGGGCGAGGACGCGTTCGTCGAACTCGTCCCGCTGCGTCTTCTCCCACTTGGTCCGGCGGTACTCGTCGATGAGGTGGTTCTTGGCCAGGGTCAGCAGCCAGGCCGTGAAGTTCTTGCCGAAATCGTATTTCGGCAGGGCGCCGTGGAGCTTGAGGAAGACCTCCTGGGTCCGATCCTCGGCTTCTTCCCGGCTGCCGCAGAACTGATAGGCCATGCTAAATATCCTCCTGGCATACGCGTCCACAAGGGTTTTCCAGGCGCTCTGGCTGCCTTCCAGGCAGTTCCTGATGGTCGCTTCCAAGTCCACTCAATTCACCCTGGTTGACGGATTCGGACGGCTTAAAGTTCCGTTCCCGCCACATTTTCTTACAATTCCGCCGGAAAATGAAGGGACCTGGTCTTCACAAACCCGCCTGGCCGCCTGGACCTGTGAAGACCAGGTCCCTCCAGGTGCTATAATAATAGGGCCGGAAATGTAACTTTCTCGGGGAGAACGGGGTTTTAGGATAACGAGGATGGACGAACAAGAGCTGATCCGCCGCGTCCAGGACGGGGACCAGGAGGCGTTCGCCCAGATCATGGGCCTCTACAAGGACAAGATCGTGAATTATCTCTACCAGTTCTCGGGCGACTACCAGAAGGCCGTCGAGCTGGCCCAGGAGACCTTCATCCGGGTCTACTTCAAGGCCGACCGGTACAGGCCGATCGCCCCGCTCTCGGCCTGGATCTACACCATCGCCTCGAACCTGGCCAAGACCGAGTGCCGCCGGTCCCGGAAGATGTCCACCGTCTCGCTCGAGGACATCCCCAACAACTTCTCGAGCGGCACCTACTACGAGGACCCGGCCGACCCCGGGCTCGTCCGCAACCTCCGCGAGGCCCTGGACGAGCTCCACCCGCGCTACCGCGTCCCCGTCGTCCTCAAGGACATGGAGGGTTTCTCCCAGGAGGAGATCGCCCGGATCATCAAGCGGCCGGTCGGGACGGTCAAGGCCCGGATCAGCCGCGGCCGTGAGCAGCTCCGCAGGAAGCTCGAAAAGGCCCGGGACAGCGAGTCCTTCGCGGCCGGAAAAGAAGTGAGGGAACATGGAAGGGCATGAGCTTTTCGCAGGCGTGAACAGGGTCAAGGCCCCCGCGGGCTTCGAGGCGGGCGTGCTGGCCAAGCTGCCCGCCGCCCGGAAGGAACGGGCCCGGGCCCGGCGGGCGATGACCTACCGGTACGCTTTCGCCGGCTCGGCGGCGCTCGTCCTCGCCGGCTTCCTCTTCTTCAATCCCGCCGGCGTCGACAAGGGGACCGTCCTGTCCTACGCCGAAAGGGAGGCCCTCTCGGCCACCCCGGAGACAGGATCGAGAGGCGGCTCCCGCCTCGTCCCCGTCTACGAGACCATGGACTACGCTTCGGAATACCGCAACGCCCGCACACAACCCCGGACGGTTTACATACTGGAGCAGGTTTCCGAGACCGTATCTTCGGAAATCATTTATTAGGAGGTTCAGAAGCCATGAACAGGATGCTCAAACCGGCCCTCGTGATCATGGCCTCTTCGGCCGTTCTGGCCCCATCCTATGGGACCGAGACGGCAGGGGCGAAAGGTATCGTCGGCGGCGAGCCCGACATCGCGGGCGTCGCCAAGAAGGTCTATCCCTCCGTCGTCCGCGTCGAAGCCCTGAACGGCACCCGGCGCGTGGCGACCGGAGTCGTCGTCGAGAAGGGCGGCTACATCGTCACGACGGCCCTGATGTCCCCGCGCGAAGAAAAGATCACCGTCACGACTTCGGAAGGAAAGAAGATCGAGGCCGAGTTCCTCGGCTTCGACACCGAGACCCAGCTGGCTCTGCTCAAGGCCAAGGACGCCGGACTGCCGGCGCTCGCCATCGGGCAAACCGTCCGACCTGGCACCCGGCTCCTGGATCTGCGTCGTGGGCGTCTCCCCCGAGGCGACCGCGGCCGTGACCCAGGGCATCGTCAGCTCCGTCGCCGGCGACAAGGTCCGGCTCAACGTCTGGGTGACGCCCGGTTCGAGCGGCGGCCCCGTCGTCGACGCCAACGGGCGGCTGGTCGGGCTCCTCCGCGGCATCTACATGGAGGAGCGTCCCGTCGTCTTCCAGTTCCGGGACAGGGAACAGGCGGGTTCCGGCGTCGTGCTCAGCAACCGTGCCGAGGCCCCGTCCTCGGGCATGGCCTTGGCCGTCCCCGTCGATGTCGTCATGGACGTCGTCGGCCAGATCAAGGACAAGGGCAAGGTCGAAAGAGGCTGGTTGGGCGTCGGCATCGGCCAGGATCAGGAAGGCCGGACCGTGATCGGCACGGTCGACGAGGAGAGCCCCGCCGGACTGGTCAAGCTCCAGCCCGGCGACGTCGTCCTCAAGATAGGGGACCGCGACGTCCCGAGCCCCGACGTCCTGGCCGCCGAGATCCGCAAGAAGAAGCCGGGACAGGACGTCACCCTGAAGATCGAGCGCGACGGCAAGCCCATGGACGTCAAGGTCAAGCTCGGCGAGCTCGCCGAGGACGACGCGTTCAAGGAGATGGATGCCCGCTTCCCCGGTCTCTTCGGACCCGGCGCGCCGGGTCCGCTGATGAAGGAGAAGCCGGGTGCCCCGCGAAGCCCCATAAATCCGTCGATCAAGCCGAAGCCGGATTCTCGCGACCTCCGGTTTACCCCGCGGCCGCCCGAGTGGACCTACGAATCCCGTAAATACATCGGGATCTACTGCAGCGAGCTCACGCGCGAGCTGGCCGAGCACTTCGGGGTCAAGGAAGGGACGGGCCTGCTCGTCTCGCGGCTGACCGAAGACGGCCCCGCGGCAAGGCCAAGGCCCAGGTCGGCGACGTCATCGTCGCGGTCGACGGCAGGCGCGTCGAGACCGTGAACGAGCTCCTCGACCTCGTCCAGGCCAAAGAGAAAGGCACGAAGATAAAGCTGGAAGTCCTCAGGGACAAGAAGTCCGTGACTCTCGACGTCGAGGTCCTGGAGGACAAAGAGGGCGACCTCTTCGAATCTGAAGGTCTCCAGGGCTTCCTCGAATCGTGGCAGGGCTACACGGACGCCTTCAGGAACGAGATCCAGAAGTGGCAATCCGAAGGCACGCCGGAGCTCCGGCAGAGCCTCAAGAAGTCCAGCCTCCGGGGAGGACAGCGAAGGATCTGAGAGACCTGCTCCGGTCTTTTCTGTTCGAGGGGACAAGCACCGCTGAAGCGGTGTTTGTCCCCGTTCTTTTTCTTATCCCTGTTCCGGTTCGTCGAGATTCAGCCATTTGCCCCTGAGCCGATCGAGCTCTCCGGCCGGGAGCCTGGCCTTGTCCCGGTAGTCCTGCGGCCGCCCGCTGCCGCAGGGCTTCGTACAGCATGACCGCGACCGACACCGACAGATTGAGGCTCTGGACCATCCCGAACATGGGGATGCGAACGACCTTGTCGGCGAGGGAGAGGCATTCTTCGGTGATGCCCTCGGCCTCGCTGCCGAAGACGATGGCGACCGGCCGGGCGAGATCGATCTCCGTGTAGGGGACCGAGTCCTTGCGAAGGTGCGTGGCCAGGATCTGATAGCCGGCTTCCTTCAGCGGCATCAGGCAGGACGCCGGAGTCGGATGGACGGAGATCTCCAGCCATTTATCGGCCCGGGTCGAGATGGCCTTGTTGGGTTTCAGGGCCTCGGGATTGGGCCCGATAAGGTCGAGGTGGAGGACGCCGGCGGCGTCGCAGGTCCGCATAACGGCGCTGGCGTTGTGGGCCAGGGTCACGCCCTCGAGCACGACGCGCAGGTCGGCCTGCCGGGAGGCCAGGACCCGTTCGACTTTTTCGATCCGTTCCGATGTCGGCATGCGGCGACTATATCAGACGTGCGGGGGATAGGCAACGCCTTGGTACGGTGTACACCCGATTTTCTGGCGCGCGTCCCTGTTCTTGATAATATCCGGCGATTCCCCTATAGTTATCGCTCCGCGCCGGTGTGGCGGAACTGGCAGACGCGCGGGACTCAAAATCCCGTTCGGGGCAACTCGAGTGTGGGTTCGATTCCCTCCACCGGCACCAGTTTTCCCCTGATTTTCGTCGTTTTCCCTTTAAGCACTATTCATCCAAGTTAGGCGAGTTTTAGCAAAATCTGTTACACCGGCGTTTCACGGGGACTAGTCTCCCTCCTGCCAGGATGCTCTGAATAAGCCGATTTCCAAGCCTTCCAAAGCGGATGGCCACTTTATCTTCGTTCGTTCTCCCAGTCCTCGGAATGCTCAAACCTCGAAGCGTATCCGCTGATAATCTACCCTCCGACCGGACCGGCGCGTACGGCAGGAAAGGACAAAATCCTCTCTGCGAGGACTGAGGTGGCGGACCGGAACACCCTCAAAGGGAATTTCTCCTTGATTTCCCGGCCAGCCGGTCCGAGGGATTTGGCACATTACTTGCTTGATTATTCGGAGGTATACCTGTATTTCCGTGGAGGGTAGGCTATTTCGAAATTACAATTCCAAACGGTCACCGCTAAGACGCCTGCCCGGACAATACCGGTGCTTGCGGCGCCATGAGGCCTGCATCGATCTTCGGTCAGGAGGGATAGGTCATGGCAAACCGTAAGAGAAGAGCATTATGGCTGGCAGGCGGGGTGATCCTGGCCGTCATCGTCTTGATCATCCTGACTCTCCTGCTCGGCCCCAAGATCATCAAATCCCGGATCGAAGCGACCGCATCGAGAGCTCTGGGAATGGATGTCCGGGGCGGAGGCGGGGGGAAAGTCTCATTTTTCCCGGTCTTCGGCGCTTCGCTCGCTGACGTCACCGTCAAGAACGGAGGGGCTGACGTGGCGACCGTGGCTAACGTGAAAATGAGGCTGAAGTTCTTTCTCTTCAGCGGGCGCATGATCAAGATAAGCCGGTTGGAGCTCATCAAGCCCGTCGTCTCCATCGTCCGGCATAAAAATGGAAAGCTCAATATCGAATTCCAGGGAGACGAACGGTCGGGCGATCCCATGATCGTGAAAAAGCTCACCATTCTCCAAGGCCGCCTCCTCTATACCAACCTTCAATCCGGCGGGAGCCTGGAACTGGAGGGCATCGATATCACGGCCGGTGACTTCTCTGCCGGCGGGACACCGGGCGGGGGCCTGTTGAAATCCCTTTCATTTATAGATGATTTCCGGTGCCGCACGATCAAGGCTGGCAACTTTACGCTGGCCGATCTCGAAATGAAGGTTAGGGGCGGAAACGGCGTTTTCGATGTCGGCCCGGCCCGCATGAGAGTTTTCGGCGGGGCGGGGAGCGGCACCTTCCACGCGGACCTTACAGGGACCGAACCTCATTATAAGATCATCTTCGCCGTGAGTCGGCTAAAGATCGAGGACCTGCTTCAAGAATCCCCGAACGCGAAGAGCCTGGAAGGGCTGGCCGACCTTTCCGCGGACTTGACTGCGAGGGGAAAGACCGTCCTTGAAGTGAAGCGATCTCTCAGCGGTCAGCTTTCCCTGAACGGCGAGAACATCGGGCTCAATAGCATGGATATTGACAATGTGGTCTCGGCCCTCCAGCGAATACGGAGCTTCGGCCTCGTGGATGTCGGGGCGTACTTCCTCGCCGGCCCCTGGGGGCCGGCGCTCACGAGAGGATACCGTTTTGCCGATCTTTTCAAGGAATCCCAGGGGGGAAAAGGGGTCATCTCCAAGCTCGTTTCGGTCTGGAAGGTCGGAAACGGCGTCGCCGAGGCGGTCGATGTCGCCATGGCCACGAAAGTGCTCAGGATCGCCATGAAAGGCGGGCTGAATTTCATCGACAACCGCTTTGAGGACGCCGTCGTAGCGGTTATCGATCAACACGGCTGCGCGGTCCTCACCCAAAAAGTCCACGGACCGTTCAGCCGTCCGGAGATCGGCAATCTCAACATCTTGAGGTCGCTCACGAGTCCTGTGACAAGTTTGGTGAAGAGTGTGTTGGAATTGTTCGATAGCGGGCCATGCGACGTGTTCTACTCAGGTTCCGTCGCGCATCCGGTGCCACCCAAGCTGCCGTAGTCCGCTCCGGAAGATTCCGAATCCCGGATGCCTTTCTTAATCCGTTTGTCCCCTGTCCGAGTCAGGCCAGGGGCATTTTCTTCATCCCGGATTTCAGCGTTTTCCATTTAAGTACCATTCATCCAAGTTAGGCGAGTTTTAGCAAAATCTGTTACACCGGCGTTTCACGGGGACTGGTCTTTCCACCTGCCTGGAATCTCTCAATAAGCCGATTTCCAGGCCTTCCTGATAAGATTTGACTCCGCAGTCCCGCAGCGATATAACGTCAATCAGCAAGAGGCTTAGGGGAAGTCGAAAGTCGGTATTCAAGAAAATTCCCCTTTTGCAGTCCCCGTGTCTCTCTATCACTTCAATAGGAGGGATTTTATGAAGGGCAGATTTCTTTGCGCATTCGTTGTGGTCTTCCTGGGGGTTTTAGCAAGTTCCTGTAAGACGCCCGGGCCTACGGGCTTGAGTGATCAGGACCGAGCCGCCATCCTGAAGGTCTCCGAGGACGGCATCAAACTCTTCAATGCCCCCGACCGGGACTTTGAGGCCGCTGTCAAGTTCTACTATACCGAGGATGCGATGACGCTTTCGCCAAATGAGCCTGCGGTGAAGGGCCGAGCAAGCCAAATTGCCTGGTACCAAGCCTATCCTCCATTCGAACTCGCTGAAAAGATAGTCGAACTCGACGGCCGGGGGGACCTGGCTTATGCCCGGCTAACCTACTCTTTGAAAGTGATGATGCCGGGAGCTGAGGAGCCGGTCGTGGATACAGGCAAGGGTATGGAGATCTGGAAGAAGCAGAAGGACGGCTCTTGGAAGGTTTCCTGCGATGTCTTCAATTCCGACCTCCCGATGGCGACGCCGAGTGAACCCGGAGCAGTCGAACAGCAGAATGAAGCTCTTGTCAGGGCCGTATTCGAAGGATTGAATAAACGAAACGAAGCGATCTACCAAGAACTTTATGCCCCTGAGTATCGCTGGTATTTTCCTTCGGCCAATCCAAAAGGCCTTTCCCGAGAAGAGGAAGCAGGATTCGTCAAGTTGCTTCGGGCTGGGTTCCCCGACTGCCATTGGGATGTCGAAGAAATGGTCGTTCACGGGGACAGCGTTATTGTTAGGTTCCTCTTTAAGGGCACCCACACAGGAGAATTTCAGGGCATCCTTCCGACAGGAAACAAGACCGAGGCTGGCGGAATTTGGATGGGACGGGTCAAAGACGGGAAATTCGTCGAGTGCAGAGAAGAAAATGATTTTCTGGGATGGATGCAACAGCTCGGGATGGAGCTGAGGCCGAAAGAGGTCAAGAAATAGGCACTAACGAACTTCTACTTCCGCCTCACGCCCGTGATCCCGGCCTCTCCGAACTCCAGGGACAGCGTCCCGATCAGCTTGTCTTCGGCCACGACGGCCGAGTAGTGGATGACCATGTTGCCGCCGACGGTCACGTTGAACTTCACCGTGCCGTCCTCGAACGTGAGGTCGGCCATTTCTGTGCTGCCGGACGCGCCCGAGTACTTGCCGGCCAACTGGCCGTCCTTCATCGAGAACTCGAAGACGAATTCGCGGGCGCCGTCTTCCATCTTGACGTCCCAGGTCCCCAGGAGCGCATCGAACTTTCGTTCCTGGGCCGGGCCGGAAGCCGAAAACGCCAGGACGGCGATCATGACCATGGCGAGGGAACCGAAAGCTTTCGCAGGCATTGTCGTTTCTCCTGAGACTAGATCTTCTCGGGCATTATACCCGAAACCGGGCCCATCCCGGCGGCCGGCCCTCATTCAGTACTTGACCTGGGTCTCCACCGTGAAGAACTTGTAGTCTTTATAGAGGATCGTGGTCAGCGAACGGACCTGAACCCGGCCGTGTTTGAGGTAACCCTCCTCGGTCGTGTCCTTGCTCGGGAACCGCAGGCCATTCTTCTCCTGGCCGTACTCGGTGACCGAGGTCAGGCGGGGCTCCGCATTCATCTCTTTCGCCGTCTTTTGGATGATCTCGAAATTCCCGATCGATGCCTGGTCCCAGGCGATCTTGAGGATGCTGGCATCGTCCTCGCGAACCCATATCCGGCCCGTGCAGTGGACGCGGTCGAGAGTGGCTTTCAACGTCGCCTCGAGGAGGAGGATTGGCTCGCCCTTCTCCTTCTCCTCGCCGACGATGCGGTACTCGTGGAGGTCCTGGGCCGCGGCGCCGAGGAGCCCGATGGGGCCGAAGAGGGCGTTCTCCACCCGCACCGTCGTCGTGGTCAGGACGGCGTCCTGGTTCTTCTTCTTCCGCCCGTTCTCCTCGATGAGGACGCGGCTCTCCGTCTTCCGGCTGCCCTTGCGGACGAACTGGTAATCGTAGACGTAGGTGGTGGCGTAGTAGGGCGTGTTGATGGGCTTATACGTGTAGGCCACGCCCGAAGGGTTGGGTACCACGCCTTCCGGGGCCTCTTCGATAGTCGAGTAGGTCCGTTCCTCGATCTTTTCGATGCAGGTGAAGTCGAGGGCGGCCCGTTCGAGTTTCTGGCAGTAGTCCTTCGTCCGCTCGAGGATGCGCGCCAGCCGCGCATCGGCCGGGGGATCCTGAGGCACCGGCGGCAGGGAAGGGCCGGCGATTGCCGAGAGGACGATGAATACGCCGATGAGCCGAAGACAAGCATGTCGGATCATGACGGTCTCCTTTTCGAGGTCGATGACCGAATCGCCCTTCCGTCCTCTATCCACTTTTACTATAGGCCCGAACGCCCCCGATTACAAATGGGGCCGGTCCGCCCGTTGACGGCCCTCCGGCTCGGTGCTATCCTTCCTTCGAACCAGCGTCGTCGGGGATAAGAACCCGCGATCGAAGGAGGCCCCATGTCCAAGCGTTCTCTCGCCGTTCTGATCGCAATCGTCCTGCTCTCGTCGACCGCCCTTTCAGGCGGCGAGGTCAAGCTGACGGCCCTGACCCTCCAGAGCGGCAAGACCGTCGATATCAACTTCGCCCGGACGTCCCGCGCGCCCTCCCGCGCGGCCATGCAGGCGACCCTCCTTTTTGAAAACGGCCAGGCGTCGGTCAAGCTGAAGTACGAGAAGATGGAGCCGGCCGTCCTTTTCGCCGGTGACATCTCGGCCTACGTCCTCTGGGCCGTGACCCCCGACGGCACGACGGAGAACCTCGGCGAGGTCATCGCCGACAAGAAGAGCTCCTCGGGCACGGTCCAGGGCTACACCGGAAAGAAGGTCTTCGCCCTCATGGTGACGGCGGAGCCGTTCGCGACGGTCACCCGGCCGACGGAGCTGGTCGTTTTCGTCTCCGGCGAGATTCAAGGCCTGAACATCGCCAACACCCCTTTCACCTTCAAGGAGTTCGCGACGGAGTACAAGGGTGCCCTGGATTCGATCTCGGGCGTCCAGTACAACGATCCGATGCCGGCCGCCGTCAAGCAGGCCAGCAAGGCCATGGAGATCGCCGGCAAGCTCAACGCCGCCGAGGTCAATCCGAAGGCCATGGACGGCGCCCGGATCGCCTTCGGCAAGGCGATGGCCGCAACGAACGACAAGAAGGCCATGGCCGACCAGGCCCGGGTCGCCGCGCAGCTGGCTGCCCAGGCCATCAAGGATACCGTCAAGGTCAAGGAGGAACAGGCGGCCGCCGAGGCCGAGGCCAAGCGGCTGGCGGAGAGGGCGGCCCTCGAATCGCGGGCGACCACGGCCGAAGGGGAGTCGGCCCGGATCGCCCAGGAGCTCAAGGAGGTCCAGATCCAGCGCGAAGCCCTGGCCGCGGAGACCCGGACCCTGGCCCAGCTGACGGAGAAACTGGAGACCGAGAAAAACGCCATCGCCGCCGAGCGGGACCAGCTGGCCGCCGAGAAGA
This sequence comes from uncultured bacterium, assembly GCA_963743755.1. GTDB lineage: Bacteria > Acidobacteriota > Aminicenantia > Aminicenantales > Saccharicenantaceae > RBG-16-66-30. Next base: position 215,388 of record CAVUQU010000003.1, on the reverse strand, counting down.
ACGCCCTGGCCGCCGAGCGCGACGCCATCAAGAAGGAGCGCGACGAGCTGGCCGGCATGCTGAAGGGCGCGCTGTCGTCGGTCGCCGAGACGACCGAGACGGCCCGGGGCGTCGTCGTCAGTCTGTCCGGTATCCTGTTCGACGTCGGCAAGGCCACGCTCAAGCCCGCCTCCCAGCTCTCCGTGGCCAAGCTGGCCGGCATCCTGATGGTCTTCTCCAACATGAACCTCAGCATCGAGGGCTACACGGATTCGACCGGCTCGGCCGACCTCAACATGCGTCTGTCCATGGACCGGGCCCGCTCGGTCTACGAGTTCCTGATGACCCAGGGTGTGTCCAACAGCCGGATGAAATACCAGGGCTTCGGCCCCGAGAACCCGGTCGCGCCCAACGACACCGAGACCAACCGGGCCAAGAACCGGCGGGTCGAGGTCGTCCTGACCCAGGCGCCGAAGACGCCCTGACCGTGATAAGAACACGATCCGTCTTTGCCGTCGCCGCTCTTGCGGCCCTGCTCTCTCTTCCTCAGCCGGCCGTCTCCCAGGAGCTATCCTGGCCGCAGTTCCGGGGCTACGACGTCCCCTACGTGCCTACCCCGCCGGAGGTCGTCGACGCGATGCTGCGCCTGGCCGGGGTCAAGTCGGGGGATATCCTCTACGACCTCGGCTGCGGTGACGGCCGCATCGTCATCGCGGCTGCCAAGAGGTTCGGGGTCGAGGCCGTGGGCATCGACATCGATCCGGTCCGGGTCGCCGAGAGCAACGAAAACGCGGCCGCCGCCGGGCTCACGGGCAAGGTCCGGTTCATCCAGAAGGATCTCTTCGAAGCGGATTTCCGCAATGCCACGGTCATCACCATGTATCTCCTGACCTCGGTCAACCTGCGCCTCAGGCCCAAGCTCCTGGCCGAGCTCAAACCGGGCACGCGTCTCGTCTCGCACAGCTTCGAGATGGGCGACTGGAAGCCCGACAAAACGGTCGAGGTCACGACGTCGTTCGACGACCGGCGGGACGTCCACTACTGGATCGTGCCGGCCAATGTCTCCGGGCGGTGGGATTGGGACATTCCTATCGGCGGGCAGAAGAGGCACGTCACGCTCCGGGCGGACCAGGAGTTCCAAGCCGTGACCGTCGAAGGGACGGAAGACGGACGGCCGCTCTCGGCCGGCGGCTTCGTGATCTCGGGAGACCGGATCTCCTTCCGGGTCGACACCTCGACCGGCGGCAGGGAGATCTCCTTCCTCTACGAGGGCAAGGTCCTCGGCGACGAGATCACCGGAACGGTCCGGCCGGCGGGCGACGCCAGGGCGGCCGCCGTCGTCTGGAAAGCCGTCCGGGACCCGAAGACCGTCGCCGTCATCGCCAAATAAGCGGCTCGCCCCGGGCTCAGTCGAGGGCGAAGGCCCGCGAGGACAGGGCCATGAGGGCGACCAGCCCCGGGTCGAGATCGGCCAGGCGGGTGCCGCCCGCGGGCATTCCGTCGCCGAGCCGCTTGCGGAGCCTCTCGAGATAAGAAAATCGGACGGGGAAGCCGCGCTTGGCCGTCCTGACGTAACGCCTCGGGAACTGCCCGGGGTGCTTTCCCACTGAGCCCCTGAACATGAGCGCCAGTCCGCCCTCGATGGCGTCGCAGAGCGCCGACCGCGCCGGCGTCGCTCCGATCCGGGCCCGCGCGACCACGGCGGCGAGGTAGTTCTCGAGCCGGGCCGCGGCGGCCTCGCGGCCGGCCCGCCCGGCGGAATCCGTGAACAGGGTCCGCAGCCCGCAGCGGGAATCCTCGGCGATGTCCTGAAGATCGTCGGCCAGCTGAAGGAATGTCCCGAAGCCGAAGCAGAACTCCTCGTCGGCCGGCGAAAGATCCCCGGCCACGAGATAGCCGTCGGCGAGAACGGACGTTCCGCCCTTCTCCAGGCTGATGGCCAGGACGTCGTCCGGCGAAGTCAGGGCGCCCGGCTTCTGCTGGAGCAGGCTCTTGACCTGGGCGTTGTAGATCGCGAGGAGCGAGCCGTAGACGCCGGGGAAGCGCGGGCGGGGCAGGGAGCCCTCGATGAGGCGGACGAGCGAGAGAAGCCGGGCCTCGCCCGGCGACGCCGCCTCCGGCCCGGCGCCTTCGAGCCACTCCCTGAGCTTGGAAAGAAGGGCCAGCTTGCCGGATTCCGAGGTCCCGGCGTCGTCGAGCACGTTGTCGAGGTAGGGATAGACCATGCTGTAGGCGAAGATCGCGTCGCCGTGCGCGACGGGAAGGCCGAGGTCGAACTGGAGCGAATTCATGATCCAGACGTTGCGCAGGGCCTGATAGGCCGAGTCCAGGCCGAGCCCGGGATCGAAGTCGCGGGCGGTTTGGAGGAACCGGCGCGTCGAGTCGATGAAGCGGGCGTCGTACACGGCATCGAGCGGCAGGTCGATGAGACCGAGCAGGCGTTTGAAACCCGGCTTGAGCCCGGCGGCGACGGCTTCGAGTTCCGCGGCGTCGAGCGATCCGTCGAGAAAAGCCGTCCGGACCTCCGGCGCAGAGAGCCGCCCGACGAGCGAAGAGAGTTCGCGTTCGACGGCCCGCTTTTCCGCGCGGGCGTAGCGTTTCTTCGGCGGCCGGGATTCGGCCGAGGCCTCCCGCCAGAGCGCTTCATGGCGGTGCACGAGCTCCTCGACCCGGCCGCCGAGTGGGCCGACGCACGTCGAAAGGGAGGAGGTGATTCCGCTCATGGTGTCCGCGTTCCCACGATTATAGGACAAATCCGCCCGCCCGGGAACGAATTCCGTTGACAGCGGTCCGGCCGGACTCTATCATCCTCCGCGCGGGAACGCCCGGAGGTGAAAAATGGAACCAACGAACGTCGCGGCGGTCCTCGAACGGTTCGGCCTGGAGCTCAGCCGCCTCCGCGCTGACCTGCCGCTCGCCGGGAGCCCGGAGAGATGTCTGGAGCGGACAGGCGCCGAAGATGTGCGAGGCTGCCTGTGGGTCGTCGAAAGACACGATCCCGCGACGGCGGCGCGCAAAGAGGAGATCGCCGCCGCGGCGGCCTTCGTCGCCGCCCGGCTGCCCGAGGTCAGACCGTGGCGGACCTGCGCGCCCGGCCGCACCGTCGCGGAACACGGGAACGGGGCCTGGCAGGTCTCGCCGTTCGTGCCGGGGACGCCCCTCGACCGGCCCGCCTACGCGTTCGAAGGCTGGCGGGGCGAGGCGCTGGCCGATCTTCTCGTCCGTTTCCGGGCGGCCGCCGTCGGCGCTCCGCTAAGCGGCGCGGCCGGCGACTTTTCCCTTGCCGGCTTCGTCCGCGACCTCCTCGGCAAGCTGGGCGAACGGAACCGGCCGCTCTTCGAGCGGGTCTACCCGGCCGTCCTCCGGCTCGAGCGTCACCTCTTCCCGAAGCTCGGCGCGATCCCCGCGGCTTTCTGCCACGGCGACTTCCACCCCTTGAACGTGATCTGGTCTCCGAACGGGATCAACGCCCTCATCGATCTCGAGTTCTGCGGCTGCCGGACGGAGGCCTACGACGCCGCGATCCTCGTCGGGTGTCTCGGTATGGAAGATCCGCGCTGCCTCACGAAGGACCTGGTGAAGACCTTCATCGGCCGGCTCCGCGCGGCGGCCGGCTTCTCCGAAGCGGCCTGGGAGTGCTTTCCGGACCTGGTCCTGGCCCTGCGCTTCGCCTGGCTGTCCGATTGGCTGCGGCGGGACGACCGGGAGATGATCGATCTCGAGGCGGTCTACATCGGCCTGCTGCTCGAGAACCGGGAAGTCCTGGGGAGGGCCTGGACCTGATCAGTGGGAGATGGCCGTCGGGATGCCGGCGCCGTTCTTCTCCGCGTAAAGGTGTTTGATCAGCGAGAGCAGCGTCTGCGAGATGCTGTGCAGGAACTCGACGCCGCTTTCGAAAAGGTCGTCGTCCTCTTCGCTCTTCTTGGTCCACTTGATCTCGCCGTCGACCTTGATGGACTGGTGGGTCCGTTCGAGGTCGATGACGATGCGGACGACGCTCCCGACAGGGAAGTAGTGGGGGGTGCAGATCCTCGCTCCGGACAGGGAGAGGTCGTGGGTGTGGGCGTTGATGCCGTGGCCGTAGAGGGCCTCGGCGGCCTCCGAAGTCGACTTGATGAAGACCGTGTTCCGTTCCGAGAAACGCTTGTCTTTGCGATTGTCCATCTTATCCGTCCTCCGAAACGAGGTGTCTGGCCGATTACGGGACGATTTTCGCCCCTGGCCCGAGAAGGGTCAATCACCCCTAAGGGTGATTCGCGAGGTGATATCTCACCCCCGCGCGACCGGAGGGGGGCGGATCAAGCCCTGCGGGAGAGACTGTAGTCGAGAAGGCTCGAGAGGAGGGCCCTGTGCCGCTCTTCGACGGGCAGAGCGTGGATCCGTCCTTCGGCCCGCCGGGCCAGCCCGGCCATGGTTGCGAGGACGTCCTTGCGGACCCCGAGGTGCTCGGCCAGATCGCGGACGAAGAGGATGTCCGCGTCGGCGGCGTCGGGTTGTCCAAACACGGCCGCGAGGCGGTCCCGGTCGGGACCGGAGGCACGGTCCGCCAGCCCCAGGTAAAAGAGGGTCTTCTTGCCCTGCCGGACGTCGGAGCCCACAGGCTTGCCGGTCGCCGCGGCGCTGCCGAAGAGCCCCAGCTCGTCGTCCTTGATCTGGAACACCAGCCCGAGGTCTTCGCCGAGTCGACGGAGGGCCGGCAGGACCCGTCCTGGGCCGCCGCCGAGGATCCAGCCCGCGGCGAGGGGCAGGGAGAAGGAGTAGCGGGCGGTCTTGTAGCGGTAGATGTCCAGGACGTCGCTTTCGGTGAGGGCCCGGCGACCCGCGCCGGCCTCGATGTCGAGCATCTGGCCGAGTCCGACGAGGCCGAACTCGGCGGCGAAGAGCTTCTGGACCTCGGCCGCGCGACGCGGCGTTCCGGGCAGGCCGGCGAGCGCCTCGAAAGCGAGGAAGATGGCGATCTCGCCGGCGCAGATGGCCAGGCTTGTCCCGAAGTGGGCCGCCGCCGGGCCGTCCAGGCCGCGCGCGAGGCCGGCGTACTGTTCATGGATGGACGGCGCGCCTCGGCGGCGGGGGTCCCGGTCCATGATGTCGTCGTGGATGAGCAGGCCCGACTGGATGAGCTCGCAGGCGGTACCGGCCCGGAGCGCGGCCCGCCCGGAGCGCCCTCCGGCCATCCCGTGGGCGAGCAGGACGAGGCCGCCGCGGACCATCTTGCCCTTGCGGGTGAACGCGGACAGGCGGCGCAGGACGTCGCTCCCCCACGGTTCGATGCCGGCCACGTCCCTGCGCTTCGAGGCGAGGAACGCGGTGAGGTCGGCGGCGAGCCGGGCCCTGGCTGCGGAGATGTAGCGGTCGAAGGTCACGGGGCGCCGTCCTTCCGGCCGGGCGGCGTCTCCGGGCGGGATTCGAGGCGCCGGACGACCTCGACGATGAGCTCCATCGGCGTCGATGCTCCGGAGGCCACGAAGACGGTCGCGTCCGCGGGGATGGCGATGTCCTCGACGCTTTCCGGCCTGTCGATGAGGTGGGTCCGCGGGTTGATGGCCCGGGCGATGTTGTAGAGATGCATGGTGTTGGCGCTGTGGCGGGAGCCGATGACGATGACGCAGTCGGCCTTCCGGGTGTGGGTCTCGACCTCGCGCTGGCGGGTCTTGGTCGGCTGGCAGATGGTGTCGTGGTAGACGACGTCGGGGACGAGGGCGCGGATGCGCTCGACGATGCCCCGGGCCTCCGCTTCGACGAAAGTCGACTGGGCCACGACGCCGGCGCTGCGGACGCCTTCGAAGAGCTCGGGCGTGACCTCGTCGGGGGACTTGACCACGAGGGCCCGGGCGACCTGGCCGACGATGCCCCGGACCTCCTCGTGCCCGAACTGGCCGATGACCACGGGGGTGCGGCCCTGGGCTTCGACCTCGCGGATGCGGTCGTGGATGATCCGGACCATCGGGCAGGTGGCGTCGACGTACTCGAGGCCCCTCTCTTCGAGCTCGCGATAGCGCTTCCGGGTGGAGCCGTGGCTCTGGAGAATGACGACGCCGCCGGGCGGGACGTCGGCGAGGGTCTGGACGATGCGCAGGCCCTTGGCCTTGAGGGCCTCGACGACGTGCTCGTTGTGGACGATCTCGCCGAGCATGAAGTAGGTCCGGTCGGGGCGGTCGGCCAGGAGGCGGTCGGTCATCTCGAGCGTCTTGCGGACGCCGAAGCAGTAGCTCAGCGTTTCGGACAGGACGATCTTCATGGCGCGCGATCCCGGACGCTGGCATTCTATGCGCAAGCTCGCGATCCTGTCAACGCACCCATAAAGTGGGGAGCGTTTCGAAACGTCCCCATTTTATTTGACCGGGAGGGACTGCCGGGGCTAGAATCGGCATCCGGCGACAGAAAGGAGCCCATGATGCGCATTCTCCCGAAGAAATCCACGGTCCTGATGGCCGTCCCGTTACTCGCCCTGGCGCTCGCGGCCGGCGCGAGGCTGGTCTCGCCGGGACAGAACCCCGCGGCGTCGCCCGAATTCGTCAGGACCGAGGCCATGATCGCCATGCGCGACGGGGTGAAGCTCCGGACGGTCGTCTATGCGCCGAAGGGCGCGGCGACGCCGCTCCCGTTCCTGTTGCAGCGCACGCCCTACGGGGTCCCGGAGTCGGCGGCCTTCCCGGCGGGGGAGAGCCACCGCGAGCTCGTCGCCGACGGCTACATCTTCGTCTTCCAGGACATCCGCGGCCGGTTCAGGTCCGAGGGCACGTTCGTCATGCATGCGGCCGCCCCGCGACAGGAAAGATCCCAAGGCGATCGACGAGAGCACCGACGCCTACGACACCATCGACTGGCTCCTGGAGAAGGTGCCGGGCCACAACGGCCGGGTCGGCATGCTCGGCATCTCCTACGACGGCTGGCTCACCGCCATGGCCATGCTCGACCCGCATCCGGCCCTCAAGGCCGTCTCGCCGCAGGCGTCGCCCGCCGACATGTACCTCGGCGACGACTTCCACCACAACGGCGCGTTCCGCCTGAGCTACGGCTTCGAGTACGCGGCCATGATGGAGACGACGAAGGGGGACACGAACTTCCGCTTCGACGCGCTACGACACCTACGAGTGGTACCTGCGGCTCGGGCCCGCTCTCGAACGTCAACGAGAAGTACCTTTTCGGCAAGATCCCGACCTGGAACGATTTCGTCGCCCACCCCAACTACGACGCGTTCTGGCAGCGGCAGGCGGTGGCCCCCTACCTGAGCCGCGTCACCGTGCCGACGCTCAACGTCGCCGGCTGGTGGGACCAGGAGGACTTCTACGGGCCGCAGAAGATCTACGAGACCCTCGAGCCGCACGACGGCCGGGAGATCGAGCTTCCTCGTCGTCGGTCCGTGGAACCACGGCGGCTGGAGCGCCCGGGCGGGGAGCGCGCTCGGCCGGATCAAGTTCGGCTCCGACACGGCGAAGTACTTCCGCGAGAAGATCCAGGCGCCGTTCTTCGCCTACTACCTGAAGGACAAGCGCCGGCTGGAATGTCCCGGAGGCGATCACGTTCGAGACCGGCGCCAACGACTGGCGGATCTACGACGAGTGGCCGCCGCACAAGCTCACCGAGGACCGGGCCCTCTACTTCCGCGAGGCCGGCCGGTTGTCGTTCGAAGCCCCCGCGGAGCCGGGCGACGGCCCGGCCTTCGACGGCTACGTCTCCGACCCGGCCCAGCCCGTGCCCTACCGGCCGCGGCCGATCGAGGCGACCTACGACCCGCGCGGGTCCGGCTGGCGGACGTGGCTCGTCGACGACCAGCGCTTCGCCCACATGCGCCCCGATGTCCTCAGCTGGGAGACCGAACCGCTCGACCGAGGACGTCACCGTCACCGGAAGCATCACGGCCAGGCTCTTCGCCTCGACCACGGGCACCGACAGCGACTGGGTCGTCAAGCTCATCGACGTCTACCCCGAGGACTATCCCGCCGAGCCGTCCATGGGCGGCTACCAGCTGATGGTCGCCAACGAGGTCTTCCGCGGCCGCTTTCGGAAGAGCTTCGAGAAGCCCGAGCCGCTCGTCCCCGGGGAGGTCGCGGAGTTCGCCATCGATCTGCATGCGGCGGACCACCGCTTCCTCAAGGGCCACCGGATCATGGTCCAGGTCCAGAGCACCTGGTTCCCGCTCATCGACCGCAATCCGCAGACCTTCGTCGAGAACATCTTCCTGGCCGAGGCCTCGGATTACCGCCCGGCGACCCAGCGCGTCTACCGGTCCGGCAAGCACGCCTCGCACGTCGTTCTTCCGGTCCGCGTCCGCTGATCGGGAAGGGACCTGGTCCCTTCAGGAACCGAAGGTATCGCGGAAGTAGCGCCAGCCGTCCGCGATCGTCCGGTCCGGATCGATGTAGGCGTGGCCGAACTCGCGCCGGCTCTTGGCGTTGTCGTAGTAGGCCGTCCAGCCGCTCAGCTTCCCGTAGGCCCCTGTGAGGAGAGGCCTCCGCCCGGTGAAGCCGGCGACCCGTTCGAGGAGGGCCCCGCCCGCTCGGAGCAGGGAAGCCGGCACGGCGATGGGATAGGCCCGGCGGCCGCAGGCCCGGGCGATCCGGCGGACGACATCGCGGTAAGAAAGGTTGGCCCCGACGACGAGGTAGCTCTCGCCGTCGCGGCCCCGGCCCTCGACGGCCTCGAGGATGACTGTCGCAAGGTCCCGGACGTCGACGATGGCCAGGCCTCCGGCGAACGAGCCGATCTGGGCCCGGCTGCATATCCTCCTATAGAGCTCGTTGTGGGGCGTCTCTGGGTTGTGGTCGCCCGGGCCCATGATCGAGGCGGGATTGAGGATGACGGCCCGCAGGCCGCATTCGCGGACGGCCCGCTCGACGATGTCCTGGCCGCGGCGCTTGGAACCCATGTAGAGGATGTCCGCGGGCCAGTTGAACGGCGTCGTCTCGTCGGCCGGCGAGCCGTCCTCATGAAATCCGATCGCCCCGACGGACGAGATGTGGACGAGCCGCTCGACGCCGCCGGCCAGCGCGGCCTCGACGACCGCTTGCGTACCGTCCTCATTGACCCGTCTCAATTTTTCCTCGTCCCCCTTCCAGTAGGAGATGAGGCCGGCCATGTGGACGATGCGGTCGTGCCCGGCGACGGCCGCCCGCACGGCAGCCGCGTCGGCGATGTCGCCCCTGAATAGGCGCACACCCGAGTCCCGCCACGTCGTGGGGATCACGTCTCCGGGAAGGACGAACGCGTCGACGGCACTGGCCCCGTGGCGGGCGATGAGCCCCGGCACGAGAACCGCGCCGACGAAGCCCGTCGCCCCGGTGACGAGGATCCTCACGCCTTCTCCCGGCGCAGGCGGCGGCAGGCGAGACTGTCGGTGACGATCCCGACCGCTGCGTGAATGACGAGTGGGTAAAAGAAGGAGCCGGTGACATACGCGCCCAGCCCGAACGCCGGGCCCGAGAGGGCCGCGGAGAAGAGCTCCTTGTCGGGATGCCCGATGTGCATGAGGGTCGCTCCCGCCGTCTGGACGGCCAGGGCCGGGATGAGCCCGATCGCCGGCACGAGCGGGAAGAACAGGACGCCCCTGAAGACGAATTCCCAGGGCAGGTAATAGAAAAAAAGGTAAGAAACTTCGTAGCCGACGAACCTCCCCGTCCCTGAACAGGCTTCCTTGGCGAACGGGTACATCCGCCGCAGACCGGGATCCCGGGCTCCGGAGAAGCCGGCCAGGCAGGCGACCGGCAGGAGCGCCAGCGTGAGCTTGAGGCCCAGGCCGACCCGTCCGAAGGTCCATCCGAATCCCGCTAAAGTCTCGAGAGGGCGTGCGGACGTGAGGAAAGTCAGCGCGCAGGGGAGGACGAGGAAAAGGCCGAACACGGCCAGGAAGTAGAGCCGCACGGCCCCGAGCTCCCCCCGCGTCTCCTTGAGCCGCCGGAAATGGAGCACGGAGGTCAGGAGGGTCACGGCCAGGACGAGCTCCAGGTAGATGAGGGACAGAGTGATGCCGCCGGGTCCGGCGGCGCGCTCAAGCCAATCCGCCACGGGTTTTCTCCTTCATGTACCAGGCGACGATCTCGGCGAACTGGCGCCCGTAGTCGTCGTCCGGCCGGTATCCCAGGTCGGCGATCGTCGCCGAGATGTCGTAGGTCGTCTCCGAGGTGACGCGCCTGACCCGGTAATAGTTGAGCTTGGGTTCGAAGCGGGGGAAAACGGCCGCAACGGCCCCCGCGGCCGCGGCCAGAGCCCTGGCGAGGAGGACGGGCACATAGACCCTCTGCCTTTTTCCCACTCCGCGTTGGAAGGCGTTGAAGAGCTCCTTCCACGTGGGCAGGACGGCATTGGTCACCGTGTAGGCCCGGCCTTCGATCCCCGGCGTGACCAGGGCCAGCTCCGCGGCCCGGCACAGGTTCCCGATGTGGCAGTAACCGAACCGCCAGCGGCCGTGCCCGGCGACGAGGGGCAGGCCCTGTTCGCAGCCGGCCAGCATCCGGGCGCAGGAGACCCGGTCGTTCGGTCCGTAGACGTCTCCGGGCCTGAGGATGACGGCCGGGAATCCTGTGAGTGCGTGGAGGTCGCGCAGCTCGCACTCGGTCCGGATCTTGTGCCGCACATAGGGCAGGAAGGCGGCCGAGCGGCCCGGCCGCTCCTCGGAGATGTCCCTCCTCCCGAACCCCAGGGTCAGTGCCGTGGAGACGTAGACGAAGCGCCGCAGGGGAGCGCCCGACTCCCGCAGCCTCCGGACGAGGCTCCGGGTCGCATCGAAGATGTTCCGGGCGCAATCCTCGTCGCCGGCCGTGTCGGAGACGAGCGCGGCGGCGTGGACGACGTGCGTCGTCCCGGCCGGAAGTTCGATCCGATCGGAGAAGCGGAGGTCGCCCTTGATCAGCCGGACATCGAGGCCGTCCAGGAAGCGGAGATCGGAGGTTTCCCTGACGAGGGCGTCCACTTCCCAACCGCGCTCCCGGAACCAGCGGCAGAGATTGGAGCCGACGAAACCGTTGGCGCCCGTGACCAGCACGCGGCTCACGGCGTCTCTCCCGGGAGGTGGGCCGTGTTCCGGTTCCAGGCCCTCGCGATGGCCGGTGCGGCGAAGATGATGAGCACGGCCGCGGCGATCCCGAGGACCATGTCGAACAGGTAATGGAAGCGGCCGTAGACGGTCGAGATGTAAAGCGAGATGATGACCGGGGCCAGCCAGATAAAACCCCGTTTCGTGTACTTGCGGGCCATGAACCACATGACCGTGGCCACGGCGCAGTGGGGACTGGGGACGGAGCCGCCGGCGGTGTGGATGTTCGCCCGGATCCATTCCGCCACCGTGCCGAAGAACCGGGCCGTCATGGGCTCGGTCAGTTGGACGCGGATCTTCTCCCAGTACATGGGGCTGGCCACCGGGAAGAGGATGAAGCCCAGGCCGCAGACGAGGTTGACCAGGCCGAGGTGGAACAGGTAGTCCTCGTTGGCCTCCTCGCCGTGCTTGAAGAAGATGACCGCGCCGAGCAGGGGATAGATGACGACGTAGAAAACATAGACGAAGAACATCCATTCGGACAGCGTGGGCGTGTAATACTTCTGGACGGCGACGACCGGGTTGATGGGAAAGAGCGCCGCCTCCCAGGCCAGGACGCGGTCGTCCTGCCAGCCGAAGAAGAGCCGCTGCAGGGCGGTGGCCGTCTGATAGATCTGGAGGCAGGTCAGTTGGACCGACACGGTCCGCACGAGGAACCGGAGCCACGCCGGGCGCAGACGGAGCAGGACGGATTGAGAGACGACGTAGACGAGGATGACGGCGAGGCTCGTTACGATCGTGAAAGCGGGCTTGTCCAGCCGCCCCCGGAAGGCGATGGCGACGAGCGTGAGGACGATGAGCGCGCCGAGAGTGACGAAATCGGTCAGCCTGATCTCGAGCCCGGCCAGGACCAGTCGCCGGCTTTTCATCGGGCCGCCGGCCTCCGCCGCGCCGCCCCGCGACCGGATGCTCCGCCCTCAGCGACGGCCCGGCGGACCGAATCGCGCATGCTATAAACGGGCTTGAAACCGAGCTCGCGCCCGATCTTCGAGCCGTCGCACAGCCAGAAGTGATCGCGGCCGGCCCGGACGATCTCTTTGGTCACCTTGGGCGGGCGCCCTGTCACGCGACAGGCCGCCTCGGCCAGGCCGGCGGCCAGGAGCTGGGCTCTGAAGGAGATCCCGAGCTTGAATCGCCCGATACCGATCTCCTCGGCCAGAGCGGCCATGATCTCGGGCCAGGCGTAGGAACCGCCGTCCGTGACGAAGTAGGTTTCGCCGAGGGCGCGGGGATGGTCCGCGGCGAGGATGAGGGCCGATACGAGGTCGTCGACGTCGATGAGGCTCGTCCTGGGCCGCTCATCGCCGATCACCGGGGCCAGTCTCCTGCGCAGGAGGCCGATGGCCGCGGCCAGCTCCTTCGAGCCCGGGCCGAGGACGTTCGGCGGCCGGACGATCGTCGCCGGCAGCCGGGCGCCCGTCTCCCGGACGGCAAGCTCGGCGGCGAGCTTGCTGCGGCCGTAGGCGGAGACGGGGCTCGGCTCATCGGTCTCGACGGCCGGCCGGTCGGGTCCGCTGGGCCCGGAGGCGGCGATGCTCGAGACGAAGACGAAGCGCTCCAGGCCCGGAGCGGCCCGCAGGCAGGCCCCGACGAGGTTCGCGGTCCCCCGGGTGTTGGCCGTGTCGAAGGCCGACTCGTCGACGGCCTGGATGACGCCGGCCAGATGGAAGACGCGGTCGCGGCCTTTGACGGCGGCGTCAAGGGAGCCGGTGTCGCCGAGGTCGCCGGCCACGAATTCTACCGGGAGGTCGCGGAGTGGGGCCGTGCGGCTCGTCCGGCGGACCAGGCAGGCGACCTCGTCGCCCCGGCGGACGAGCTCCCGGGCCAGCCGCCTGCCGATGAATCCGCTCGCCCCCGTTACCAGGCTTCTCACGCCGTGATGATAACAGAACGCGGAGGCCGATGAAAGGCGGCGGAGGATGAAGGATGGGTCAAACCTATTTTTCATCACTTTTTACCGTACGCCAGCCCGTATTCGGACAAATTTTGCGCAAAGTGATGAAATAGGTTTGACCCCGTCTTGATTCCGTGGGATAATCGCAAAGACATGAAAAAGGCCGCGGTCCTGGTTTTCGCCGTCGTTTTCGCCCTGTGCATGTTCCATTACTACTTCGCCGAGGACCACTGCCCCGTCCACTGCACCTCACAGGCCGCAGGCCTCGGCCACGTCCACCCGCATCACCCTTCCGGCGAGACCTGCCTGTGCTTCTGGGTCTCGATGGTCGGCCCGGAGCCCGTCGAGCTCGGCGCGGCGGCGGGGTTCGCGGCGGTGATGTCCGGTCCCTCCGAAGGCCGTCCTCTCGGCCGCCCAGCCGCCGATATCGCCCACCCTCCTAAATCCTTCCTCCTCTGATCCCTTCTCCGGCTTCGACCCGACGCTTTCGACGAGGAGGATTATCATGGCGCTCAAGAGACCGCCGGTTCTCGCCGCCCTGGCGGCGTTCGTCATCGTTTCCGCGCTTCCCGCACAGGAGGGAGGACTCACCCTGGAGCGGGCCGTGGAGCTCGCCCTGGCCGGACATCCGGAGATCCGCGAAGCCCAGGCGCGCATCGAGGCGGCGCGCGGCCGGACCCTCCAGTTCGCGTCCCGTCCCGAACCCCAGCTCACGGCCGGGCTCGAAGGCATCCCCCTGCCGGGCCTCAAAAAGGAAGGCGACGAGCTCGAGGTCCACCTCGGGATCGAACAGGTTTTCGAGTATCCCGGCAAGCGTTCCCTCCGGACCGAGATCGGCCGGAAAGGGGAGGACCTCGCCGGCGCAGAGCTCGACCGCGTCCGGCTCCTCCTCGCCGCCCGGGTGAAAAGAGCCTACTGGCAGGCCGTCTTCGCCGCGGGGGCCGTCACATCCCTCGAGCGCTCCGGGTCCCGTCTCGACGCGCTCCTCGAAGACCTCGAATCGAAATACCGGACGGGCACGGCCGCGTACGGCGACGTCCTCCGGGCCCGGGCGGAGAAAGCCCGGCTCAGGAACCAGGCGCTCGAACAGGCCCGGGAACGGCGGACGGCCGAACTGGAGCTCATCGGTCTTCTGGGGCTTTCGCCCGGCGATCCCGTGGAGCTCGCGACGCCACTTCCGTTCACGCCGCTCGAGGCCGACCCATCGGCACTTTGGGAGCGGGCCCGGACGAACCTGCCGTCGATAAGGGCCGCGTCGATCCGCGCGGAGCAGGCCGCTTCGGCCGTGAAGCTGGCCCGGCTCGGCCGGCGACCCGATTTCCTGGCCGGATTCCTCCTGCCGAGCCTCCGACCCAATGCCTGGGGTGTCGAGTTCGGGCTGACCATGCCCTTCCTCCGGCCCGGGCGGGCCCGGGGCCAGGCGATCGAAGCCGCCGCCGATGCGGACGCCGTCCGTCTCGCTTCCGAGGCGCTTTCGCGGCGCGTCCGGACGGCCGTCGAGGGCGCCTACGCCGCCGCCAAATCGGCCGAGGAACAGGTCCTCGTCTACGAGCGCAGCCTGCTCGCGGACCTCGAGGACGAGCTCGCGATCGAGCTCGAGTACTTCCGCTACGGCAAGACGGAGGCTTTCGGGGTCCTCGACCTCCATCGGACCTTCGTCCAGGCCCAGATCGAACATCTGCGTGCCCTTCTCCTCTACAACCTCGCCCTGGCCGACCTCGAGGTCGCCGGCGAAGAGACCGAGTAACGGAGAACCGCCATGAAGAAACTCACACGCTGGATCCTCTGGGCCGCCCTGCCGGCCCTTCTCCTCGTCGCCGGTTGCCGCGACGGCGCGCCCGCCGCGTCCGGTCCCGCGGACGAAGACCACGATCACGAAGCCGCGGCGCCGTCGTCCGTGACGCTCTCGCCCGAGGCCGTCGCCGCGGCCGACATCCGGACCGAGGCGGCCGCGACGCGCCTTCTCGCGCTCAGGATCGCCGCGGCCGGGCGAGCTCGAGTTCAACGCCCGCCGCGTCGTCCACCTCACGGCCCGGACACCGGGCCGGCTCGAGCGCGTGCTCGTTGTCCGGGGCGACCGGGTTCGCGAAGGTCAGCTTCTGGCCGAGCTCTACAGCCCGGACTTCCTGACCCTCCAGGCCGAATACGTCCAGGCGGCCGCGCGGCTCAAGCGGCACTCCGGCGATCCGGCCGAAGAGGGCGACGGCCCGGGCCTTCCTGGACGGCGCCCGCGACAGCGCTCCGGCTGCTCGGGGTGACCGATGCGGAGATCGAGGGCCTCGGCGCGTCGTCCGTCCCTCGTCCGCTCCTTGCGGTCCGGACGCCCCTCGCCGGCACCGTCCTCGAAGCCGGTGTCGTCGCCGGCGACGCGGTCGAACTCGGCACGAGCCTCTTCCGGCTGGCCGACCCCGCGTCGCTCTGGGCCTGCCTCCACATCCAGGAGAAGGACCTGGCCGCCGTCAAGGCGGGAGCGGGGGTCGTGCTCCGCACCCAGGCCTATCCCGGAGAGGAGTTCCGCGGCCGGCTCGTCCTCGTCGGCGACGTCGTCGACGAGCGGAACGCGGACGGTCGAGGGGCGGGTCGAGATCGGCCAATCCGCAACGGCCGGCTCAAACCGGGCATGTATCGTCGAGGCGCGATCGCGTCGGCCGGAGAGCGGCCGGCCCTCGTCGTCCCCGAAACGGCCGTCCAGGACGACGCCGGCAAGCCGATCGTCTTCGTCCGGACGGGCGAGAGGACCTTCACCCGGCGCGAGGTCGAGATCGGGCGAGCGTCCGGCGGACGCGGTCGAGATCCTGGAGGGCCTCGCCGAAGGCGAGGTCGTCGTCACGTCGGGCAGCTTCCTCCTCAAATCCGAGATGCGCAAGGGCAGCCTGGAGGACGAACATGGGCATGATTGACCGGATCATCGAAGGCGCTCTGCGCCGGCGCGTCCTCGTCCTCGTCGGCGTCGCTCTCCTCGTCGCCCTCGGCGTCTGGTCCGTCCTGCGCATCCCCATCGACGCCTTCCCCGACGTCACCAACATCCAGGTCGAGGTGCTGTCCACGGCCCCGGGCCTGTCGCCGCTCGAAGTCGAGCGCTTCGTCACCTACCCGGTCGAGATGGCCATGCGCGGCCTGCCCCGGCTCGACCAGGTCCGCTCGATCTCCAAGTCCGGGCTCTCCGTCGTCACCGTCGTCTTCGAGGACGGCGTCGACATCTATTTCGCCCGCCAGCTCGTCCTCGAGCGGCTGATCGAGGCCCGCGAACGCGTCCCCGAGGGCATCGAGATCGCCATGGGGCCGGTCTCGACGGCCATGGGCGAGATCTACCAGTACACGCTGGCCGGGGAGCCGTGCCGGCCGGGACGGACGAGATCGACCTACCTGACCGAGGTGCGGACCGTCCAGGACTGGATCCTGGCCCCCCTGCTCAAGTCCATCCCCGGCGTCAGCGAGATCAACTCCTTCGGCGGGTACATCAAGCAGTACCAGGTCGTCGTCGACCCGGACAGGCTCCTAAGCCTACGACCTGACCCTGGACGACGTCGGCGAAGCCGCTCCGCCGGAACAACCTCAACGTCGGCGGCAACGTCCTGGAGCGCGGCGAACAGCAGTATCTCGTCCGCGGCGTCGGCCTGCTCCAGACCGTCGGGGACATCGGCGCCGTCGTCCTGAAGACCGAGGCGGGGCACGCCCGTCCTCGTCCGGGACGTGGCCGAGGTCGTCGACCGGTCAGGCCGTCCGCCAGGGCGGCGCGGTCAAGGACGGCAAGGGCGAGGTCGTCGGCGGCGTCGTCATGATGCTGCGCGGCGCCAACGGCCGCGACGTCGTCCGGGCCGTCGAGCGCCGGGTCGGCGAGATCAACGCCTGCGGGCGTCCTGCCGGCCGGGCTCCGCATCGAGCCCTTCTACAAGCGCTCGGACATCATCGACCGAGCCATCCACACCGTCACCGAGGCCCTGCTCGTCGGCTCCGCTGCTCGTCGTCCTCATCCTCTACCTCTTCCTGCGCAGCTTCCGCGGCGCCTTCATCGTCATCCTGGCCCTGCCGCTGTCGATGCTGTTCACGTTCATCATGATGCGGGTGGTCGGGCTTGTCGGCCAACCTGATGTCCCTCGGCGGCCTGGCCATCTCCATCGGCATGATCATCGACGCCACCATCATCCAGGTCGAGAACGTCCAGCGCCACCTGTCCGAGGCCGGGGCGGCGGCCCGCAAGCTCCCGATCGTCCTGCAAGGCCGTCCTCGAGGTCCGCAAGCCGTCGCATCTTCGGCGAGCTCATCATCGCCCTGACCTTCATCCCGATCATCGCCCTGCAGGGGATCGAGGGCAAGATGTTCCTGCCCCTGGCCTTCACCCACGTCATCGCCCTGTTCGCCTCGCTGCTGCTGTCGCTTGTCGGCCATCCCGGCCTTCTGCCTCCTCGTCCTCAAGCCGCAGCCGGACAAGAGGAGCTTCCTCGTCGAAGGCCGGCCAAGAAGGCCTATCTGCCGGCGCTGCGCTGGAGCCTCCGCCACAAGGCCGTCGTCGTCGCCGTCGCCGTCGGTCTCCTCGCCGGGACGGCCTTCCTCGTCCCGCGCCTGGGCACGGAGTTCATGCCCATCATGGACGAGGGCGCCTTCGACATGGACATCCAGTTCCTGCCCGGCATCTCGCTCGCCGAGTCCCTGGACATGAGCCGCAAGGTCGAAGCCCGGCTGATGGAATTCCCCGAGCTGGTGACGATCGTCGGCAAGACCGGCCAGACCGGGCATCGCCCTGGAGGCCCGGGGCGTCGAGAAGACGGGCTACGTCGGCGTGCTCAAGCCGCGCGCGCGAATGGACGTCGGCCCGGACGCGCGAGGAGCTGACCGACCGCATGCGCGAGGCGATGGAGGACATTCCCGGGCATGGCCTTCTCCTTCAGCCAGCCCATCGCCTGCCGCATCGACGAGCTCGTGGCCGGCACGCGGGCCCAGCTCATCGTCAAGCTGTTCGGCGAGGACCTCGACGTCCTCAAGGACCGGGCCGGCGAATCGCCGCCGTCGCTCGGCCGGCGTCCGGGGCGCGACGGACCTCATCGTCGAAAGCGTCGCCGGCCAGCCCTACATCACGGTCCAGCCCGACCGGGCCCGGATCGCCCGCCTCGGGCTCAACGTCGAGGACGTCCAGGCCGTCGTCGAGACGGCGGTCGGCGGCAAGACGGTCACCCAGATCTACGAGGGCGACAGCTACTTCGACCTGCAGCTCCGCTACCCCGAGGAGCGGCGCAATTCGCCCGAAGCGATCGGGGCCATCCTGGTCCGGACGCCGGGCGGGGCCCGCGTCCCGCTCGGCCAGATCGCCGAGATCACCATGGTCGAGGGCCCCAGCCAGATCAGCCGCGAGTCCGGCCAGCGGCGGATCGGCGTCGAGTGCAACATCAGCGGCCGCGACCTGGGCGGCTTCGTCGCCGAGGCCCGCCGGGCGATCGGCCGCGACGTCCCGCTGCCCGCCGGGTACTTCCTCGACTGCGGCGGCCAGTTCGAGAACCAGCAGCGGGCCATGCGGCGGCTGGCGATCATCCTGCCGGCCACGATCGGCCTGATCCTCTTCCTGCTCTTCCTGACCTTCGGCTCGCTGCAGCTGTCCCTGCTCGTCCTCCTCAACCTGCCGTTCGCCCTGATCGGCGGGGTCCTGGCGCTCTACTTCTCCGGGCTCTACCTCTCCGTCCCGGCCTCGGTCGGCTTCATCGCCCTGTTCGGCATCGCCGTCCTCAACGGCATCGTCCTGCTCTCGTACATCTCCAGCTCCGGGAGGAGGGGCGGCCGCTCGGCGAGGCCATCGTCGAGGGCTGCTCTCAACCGCCTGCGGCCCGTGCTGATGACGGCGACGATCACCGATCTTCAGCCTCGTGCCGCTGCTCTTCGCCCAGGGCCCCGGCTCGGAGATCCAGCGGCCGCTGGCGGTCGTCGTCGTCGGCGGGCTGATCACCTCGACCCTGCTGACGCTCCTCGTCCTGCCGGTGCTCTACAGCTGGCTCGGAGAGAAGCGGAAGGCGCAGTAACCGCCCGGAAGGAGAAGATGGGGTCAAACCTACTTTTCGTTACTGTCGGATGGAAGATTTGGGCGATCGAAAATAGAAACCTCCCCCTTTCTAAAAAAAGTAACGAAAAGTAGGTTTGACCCCTTCTTTTTCCTGTGCTATAACTCGCGTCCATGAAGAGCCCCCTGTTCGCCATCAAGAGCCTCGAGCAGCTGACGCAGGAAGCTTCCTCGGAATCCTCGGGTCTCAAGCGCGTTCTCGGCCCCTGGCACCTCATCTTCCTCGGCGTCGGGGCCATCGTCGGTGCCGGCATCTTCGTCATCACCGGTCACGCCGCCGCCCAGTACGCCGGCCCGGCCGTCACCCTGTCCTTCCTGTTGGCCGGGCTGACATGCGCCTTCGCCGGCCTGTGCTACGCCGAGTTCGCCTCGCTCATCCCCATCGCCGGCAGTGCCTACACGTATGCTTATTCGACCCTGGGCGAGATCTTCGCCTGGATCATCGGCTGGGACCTCATCCTGGAATATTCGCTCGGGGCGACGACGGTGGCCATCGGCTGGTCCGGCTACGTCGTCAGCTTCCTCAAGGGCATCGGCATCGATTTCCCGGCCGCCCTGGCTCAAGCCCCCTACGCCTTCGACCCCCAGACGGGCGCCTGGGCGAAGACGGGGTCCTACCTCAACCTGCCGGCCGCCCTCATCATCGGCCTGATCACGTGGGTCCTCGTCCGGGGTATCCGGGAGTCGGCGACGGTCAATTCCGTCATCGTCTTCCTCAAGATCAGCATCATCCTCATCTTCATCGGGGCCGGCGTCTTCTTCATCAAGCCGGAGCTGTGGCATCCGTTCATCCCGCCGAACACGGGGCAGCCGGGGTTCTTCGGCGTGAGCGGGATCATCCGCGGCGCCGGCATCATGTTCTTCGCCTACCTCGGCTTCGACGCCGTCTCGACCGCCGCCCAGGAGGCCAAGAATCCCAAGCGCGACATGCCGATAGGCATCCTCGGATCGCTCTTCGCCTGCACCCTCCTCTACATCGCCTTCTCGCTCGTCCTGACCGGCGTCGTGCCCTACACCGAGCTCAACGTCCCGGCCCCCGTGGCCGTGGCCATCGACGCCATGCGGCTCTTCTGGCTTTCGCCGCTGGTCAAGATCGCGGCCATCGTCGGCTTGATGTCGGTCATGATGGTCCAGCTCATGGGTCAGCCGCGCATCTTCTACACCATGGCCAAGGACGGCCTGCTGCCGCCCGCCGCGGCCAAGGTCCACCCGAAATACGGCACGCCCCACATCACGACGGTCATCACGGGCGTCATCGTCGCCATCGCCGCCTCGCTCCTGCCGATGGGCATCGTCGGCGAGCTCGTCAGCATCGGGACGCTCTTCGCCTTCGCCATCGTCTGCGGCGGAGTCCTCGTCCTCCGCTACACGCGTCCCGACATCCCCCGGCCCTTCAAGACGCCGTTCGTCCCCTTCGTCCCGGTCATGGGCATCCTGTCCTGCTTCTACCTCATGATCAACCTGCCGAAGGACACCTGGATGCGGCTGATCGCCTGGATGGGGCTGGGGCTCGTCATCTACTTCACCTACGGGATCCGCAAGAGCAAGCTGAGGAGAAGGTCATGAACGCCAAGCCCGTCCCGACCGCGACGCCTGTCGCCGAAGCCGGATCCGGCGGCTTCAAGCGCGAGATGTCCCTGTTCGACGCTATGATGATCGTCATGGGGGCCATGATCGGCTCGGGCATCTTCATCGTCAGCGCCGACATCGCCCGCACGGTCGGCTCGCCGGGTCTGCTGCTCGTCGTCTGGCTCATCACGGGCGTCCTGACCGTCATCGGCGCCCTGAGCTACGGCGAGCTGGCCGGCATGATGCCCCACGCCGGCGGGCTCTACGTCTATCTGCGGGAGGCCTACCATCCGCTCATCGGCTTCCTCTACGGCTGGACGACTTTCCTGGTCATCCAGACGGGGACTATCGCCGCGGTCGGTGTGGCCTTCGCCAAGTTCACGGGGCTCCTCATCCCCTGGTTCAGCGAGAAGCATATCCTGGCCACGGTCCTCGGCCTGAAGATCTCGGCCGCCCAGGTCCTGGCCATCGCCAGCATCGTCGTCCTGACCTGGCTCAACATGCGCGGCCTGCGGACCGGCAAGACCATCCAGGGCCTGTTCACCGTGACCAAGACCGTCGCCCTGTCCGGGCTCATCCTGCTCGGCTTCTTCGTGGGGGCCAACGCCGCGGCCATCAAGGCCAATTGGGGGGTGTTCTGGAAGGCCAGTTGGACGCACATGGCGGGCGGCCAGATCGTCTCCGTTGAACCGCTCTCGGGACTCATGCTCCTGGCGGCCATCGGCGTGGCCATGGTCGGCTCGCTCTTCGCCTCCGACGAGTGGTACACCGTGACCTACATCGCCGGCGAGGTCAAGAACCCCAGGCGGAACATCCCGCTGAGCCTGGTCCTCGGCGCGGGCGCGGTCGTCTTCCTCTACTTCCTGGCCAACCTCGCCTACATCCTCATCCTGCCTGTCCACGGCAGCCCCGAGGCGGCCGACGTCGTCGGCCGGGGCATCCAGTTCGCGCAGTTCGACCGGGTCGGAACAGCGGCCGCGGAGATGATCTTCGGGGGTCCGGCTGCCGTCATCATGGCCGTGCTCATCATGATCTCGACCTTCGGCTGCAACAACGGGCTGATCCTGTCCGGGGCCCGTGTCTATTACGCCATGGCCAAGGACGGGCTGTTCTTCAAGGCCACCGGGAAGCTCAACAGGAAGGCGGTCCCCGGGACGGCCCTCGTCGTCCAGGGCGTCTGGGCTTCGCTCCTCTGCCTCAGCGGGACTTACAGCGATCTTCTGGACTACGTCGTCTTCGCCGTCCTGATCTTCTTCGTGCTGGTCGTCTCGGCCATCTTCATCCTGAGGAAGAAGCGGCCGGACTGGGAGCGCCCTTACAAGGCCTGGGGCTATCCGGTCGTGCCCGCACTCTATATCCTCGTCGCCGCGGCCATCGCCGTCGACCTGCTGATCTTCAAGACGAAGAACACCTTCCCCGGACTGCTCATCGTCCTGCTGGGGATCCCGGTCTATTTCATCCGCCGGAAGCGGGCCAGGGACTAGGTCTTCTTCCTGTCCGCGGCCAGCACGCCGGCGATCATGTACTCCCGCGGGGAGAACTCCTGCACCCAGACCCGGATCGATTCGAGCGGGGCTCCGATCGAGTCGTGGACGGCCGCCGTGACCGCCGTGAGCAGGGCCTGCTTCTGTTCGTCCGTCCGGCCTTCGAGGAGGTGGATCTCGATGAGTGGCATATCCGGCTCCTTTCGCGGTCATTCTATCAAGAATCCGAATTGACTTCGACGGGGGCTTCTGATAAAAAACTTATCGATGATAACACCCCTGACCATCAAGATGCGTGACGTGAACGACATCGTCGTCTTCGACGTCGAAGGAGAGATCCGCCGCTCGGACACGCCTCAGGTCAGCCTGAGCGGCCTCGTCCAATCCCAGCTCGAACGGGGCCGGCGGAACGTCCTGCTCGATCTGGCCAACGTGGGATTCATCGACAGCTTCGGGGTGGGGGAGATCCTGGCCAGCTACAAGTCGATCCAGGACCTGGGCGGCAGCTTCAAGCTCTGCCGGATATCCAACAAGCTCCTCCTGATCTTCAAGATCACGCTCCTCGACAAGGTCCTGGACATCCACGACAGCTGCGACCGGGCGATCGAAAGCTTCGATAAGGCCTGATCCCGGAAGCGCTGACAGGGGGCCTCTTGGCCGACGGCCGGATCGAAAGATTCTTCAAGCGGCACGGCGACGTCCGCGGCCGCGAATACCGCGCCTCCCTGGCCCTGTTCGGATTCTTCTTCCTCATCACCGCCGCTTTTTACATCATCAAGCCGGTCAAGGAGAGTCTGCTCATCGGAGCCCGGCCGTCCTGGTGGCCCTACGCCGACTTGGCCACGGCCATGCTCATCGGCTTCGTCGTCGCCCTGAACGCCCGGCTCCTCGACCGCCTGCCGCGGCGGACCTATCTCACCGCCTCGATCCTGTTCTTCATCGCCAGCCTGGGGGCTTTCTGGTACGTCTTCGAAATCCACCGGATGGGCCAGGTCCAGACCCCGGTCGCGGATTCGTCCGGTGTCCTCTTCCTGCTCTGGGCCCAGACGGTGATCGAGAGCTACTTCCCCGTCTTCGTCATCGCCTTCTGCTTTTGGGCCGATGTGTTCATCGCCATGTCGGTGACGCAGTACTGGATCGCGGTCAACGACGTCTTCAACCCCCACCAGGCCAAGCGGCTGGTCGGTCTCTTCGTCATGGGCGGGCTTCTCGGCGGCATCGCCGGCTCGCTCGTGGCCGCCCTGACGACCTTCGCCAAGCTCATCAGGCCCGAGAACCTCCTTCTCATCTGTCCTTTCCTTCTCCTCCTGGCCCTGGTGACCGTGAACGTCGTCTACTCCGGGCGCCTGAAGGTCGACGCCGCGGCGGGGGACAGCCGCATCGCCCCGGCCTCGCGTGTCGGCTACCTGGAGAGCTTCCGGACCGTCCGGAAGAACGGCTACCTTCTTCTGCTCGCTTCCATGCTGTTCTCGGCCATCGCCGCCGGGACGCTCATCAACTATCAGTTCAAGACCGTCGTCGCCAGGCTCATGCCGGAAAAGGACGTCCGGACGGCCTTCATCGCCGGCTTCTTCCTGGTCGTCCTGGTGGTCTCGACGTTCTTCCACGCCGCCACTTCGGGACGCTTCCTCAAGTCCTACGGCATCCGCTGGGCCATCTCGCTTGCCCCGGCCCTCCTGCTCCTGGGGTCGGTGTCGGTCTTCGCCATCCCCGCCGGGCTCCTGCTGGCCTGGGTCCTGGCCGTCCGGGGAGGCGACAAGCTCTTCGACAACACCCTCAGCCAGTCGGTCCGGGAGCTGCTCTATGTCCCCGTTTCCGCGGACATCAAGTACAAGGCCAAGGTCTTCATCGACATGTTCGTCAACAAGTTCGCCACGGGCCTCGGCGCCGGGATCTTTCTCGTCCTCCAGGCCGTGCGGCACTTCGATTCCCGGGGGGACGACCAGACCCTGGCCATCGTGCGCGAGATCGGCATCCCCACTTTGGCCTTCCTGGCCCTGTGGCTCGTCCTGACCCGCCTCGTCTACCGGCGGTATCCGGACGTTCTGAAGCCGGAGATCCGCCGGCGCTGGATCGGGGGGGAGACGGCCATCGCCGCGCACGTCGACGTGGATATGACCATGAAGGTCTTCAACACCCTCCAGAGCCGGGAGCGGAGCACGACCATCTATCTCATGAACCTGTTCGACCTCGTCAGCCACAACGAGCTGACCCCCGACCTCAAAGAGCTCCTGGGGATCAAACGGGACGAGATCATGGCCCAGGGCATGGACGCCCTCCTCGACGTCGGCGGGACGGGTTTCTTTCCCGGCATCGAAGAGGCCGTCGACGATCCCGACATCCGGCGCGAGATCGACCTCGTCTTCCTGCTGCCGGCCTATCAGGAGATCATGGCCAAACGTCTGGGCGAGATCGTCGCCTCCGCGTCCGAGGTGGACCGGATCGAAGCGGCCAAGATCATCGGCCGGATGGTCCCGAACGCGCCCACGCTCGAGGCCCTGGGGCGGCTCCTCCGGGATCCGTCCGCGGAGGTCGTCCTCTACGCCCTCGAGAGCGCCGCCGTCCACCGCCGCCGCGAGCACGTCCCGGCGATCCTGGCCCAGCTGGCCAATCCCATGACGCGCGCGGAGGCCCGGACGGCGCTCGCGGCCTACGGCCCCGGCATCGAGGACACCCTCCATCCCGCCCTTCGCGACGAGAGCCTCTCGCCGGAGATCGCCCGGGCCGTACCCGAGATCCTGGCCCGGATCGGCACCCAGCGGGCCGCCGACATCCTCGTCGGGGAGCTGGCCCGGCACCGGGAGGACATCGAGCCGGCCGTCGTCGACGCCCTTTTCAGGATCCGGTGCGAGCGCCCCGAGGTCCGTTTCCGGAAAAAGGACGTCAAGCCCGAAGTCCTCCGCCTGATGCGGAAGTGCTGCGACCTGGTCCTCGCCCCGACCTGTTCCGCAGAGGGGGCCGCAGCGGTCCTGAGCCTGCGCGTCAAGCGCGTCTTCGACCTCCTGACGCTCCTGCACCCCCCGGACGATATCGTCATGGCCTACCAGAACATCCTGCAGGGCACGCCCCGGTCCGTCGACTACGCCCTCGAGCACCTCGATACGATGCTCGACCGTGAGTTCAAGGCCCTGCTCTTCCCGCTCGTCGAGGACCTCCCGGCCGCCGATCGGGCCGCGCGGCTCCGCCGGGCCCTGAGGTTGAAATGACCGGACCTGTCGTCTAGAATGAAGAGAGAGGGACAGCCCATGGCCAACCTGTATGTCTATCCGAAGGGCGGGGAGCCTACGACCTATCCGCTGGCCGCGCGCCGCGTGACCATCGGCCGGGCCTCCTCGAACGACATCGTCCTGTCCGACCAGTACAGCTCGGGCCTCCACGCCGTCATCGCCCCGAGCGATAAGGGCTACGTCCTCATCGACCAGGGCAGCAAGAACGGCACCTTCGTCAACGACCGCCGGGTCAACGGCGAGATCGCCCTGGTCCGCGGCGACGAGATCCTCATCGGCTCGACGAGCTTCTTCTTCGACAGGGACCTCGAGCAGCGCGTCACCTGGGTCGAGGGGACGACCTTCAGCCACAGCTCCAATACCATCATCGAGGTCAAGGACCTGCTCAAGAAGCCGGCCGCGGCCTCGGCGGCCATGAAGACGCCGGGCGGGGGCCTCGACCTCGAGCGCTTCCAGCAGGACCAGAGGATCATCGCCATCATCAGCGAGGTCAGCCAGGCCCTGATCTACCACATGGACCTCGACCGGCTCTTCGACCACATCATGGACGTCCTCATCCAGCACCTGCCGATGGACCGGGCCGTCCTCATGCTGAAGGCCGAGGACACCGGGGCCTTCGAGCCCAAGGTCGTCCGGGTCCAGAGCGGGGCCCTGCGGAGCCAGAGCATCTTCGTCAGCCAGACGATCGTCCGGACCGCCCAGGAGCGGCGGTCGTCCATCCTCATCTCGGACATCCAGGCGGACGAGGCCCTGAAGGCCCAGGCCAGCGTCGTCCAGGCCCAGATCCACTCGGCCATGTGCGTCCCGCTCTTCTACAACGACGACATCATCGGGCTCATCTACTGCGACCGGGCCTCTCTCCTCGAACAGTTCAACGAGAACGACCTGCGGCTCCTGACGCTCCTGGCCAACCTGGCCGCCAACAAGATCGAGAACGCCCGTCTCATCGAGATCGAGCGCGAGGCCGACCGCATCCGCCGGGAGATGGTCCTGGCCGCCGAGATCCAGAGGAGCTTCCTGCCGCGCAAGGACCCCGTCTTCGAACCCTACGAGATCACCGGCAGCGCCCGGGCCTGCCGCCACGTCGGCGGCGATTACTACGACTACATCCCGATCGACGCCGACCGGCTGGGCATCATCATCGCCGACGTCTCGGGGGTCGGGGCCAGCGCCTCCCTGCTCATGGCCAACCTGCGGGGCGCCCTGCACGAGAAGTTCCCCGACCGCTTCGACCTGGGCGACCTCACGGCGGGCCTGAACGATTTCATCTACACGAGCTCGGACAGTCACTGTTTCATCACCTTCTTCCTGGGCGTCCTCGACCGCAGGACGAACGAGTTCGCCTACGTCAACGCCGGCCACAACCCGCCCCTGCTCGTCGGTCCCGAGGGCCCGGCCCGGCCCCTCGAAGGCACGGGCCTGCCCCTGGGCATGTTCCCGGCCCAGGCCTACGGTGAACGGAAGGCCGTCATCGGTCCCGGCGAGATCCTCTGCCTCTACACGGACGGCATCGTCGAAAGCCGCAAGGAGGAGCGGGAGGAGTACGGCGAAGAACGCCTGGAACGGATGGTCCGCGAGCAGGCCGCGCGGCCGGCCCGGGAGATCATGGAAAAGATCTTCGAGGACGTCTTCGGCTTCAGCGGCTGCACCGAAGCCGGCGACGATATGTCTCTCGTGGTCGTCAAGCGGAAGCCATGAGCGGACGGGGCGGGGCGGGGACAGTCGCGGCGCCGGACGCCCCGGAGATCACCGTCCCGGCCAAGCTCGGCGAGATCCCGCGCGTCCGGAGCTTCATCCACGACTACGTCTCCGGCCTGGGCCTCGGCGAAGAGGACCGGCTCAAGATCGAGCTGTCCCTCCACGAGATCTGCGTCAACGTCGCCTTGTACGCCTACCCCGGAAAGTCCCGGGGCAAAATGACCGTGCGGGTCTGGCGCGACGACGCCTCGATCTTCATCGAGGTCCGTGACGACGGCGTCGCCTTCAATCCGGTCCGGAAGAAGAATCCCGACCTCATGCTCAAGCTCCGCCGCGGCGCCCGGGGCGGCTTCGGGGTCTATTTTTTCAAGACGCTGATGGACGGGCTGACGTACCGGCGCTCCCGCGGCCAGAACATCCTGACCGTCCGCAAGGCCCTCTGATCAGTAGAGGACCTTGTCCTCCCCGTTGATCTGGATCAACCGCTCGATCTCGCGCACGATGAGCTCCCGGCGGGTGAGGACGGCCTGGATCTCGTTGTCCGACAGATATTTTCCGACGGCGGCCCGGATCGCGGCGAAATCGAGGGCCTTGACCCGGTCGACGAGGACCCGAGGCAGCTCGCTCATGAGCTTCGGGCCGTCGGGGCTGCGGACCGAAAAGATGAGGTTCTTGGTGAACTTCCCCGCCGTCCGGAAGGACCGGGAGTGGTCGATGAGGACCATCCGCCAGTCGGGCGTGATCAGGATCTGATTGGCGTGGCGGTCCTCGTTGGCGATGAGGTTGTCCCACAGTCTCTGGAGATAGGTCGCCCGGTTCCATCCGAAGATCTTGATCTGGGGCATCTTGATCTTCTTCTCTTCCCGGTCCCGGAGCGACATGCAGTCGTCGATCCAGTACTGGCAGGAGCCACGCTCGTCGCGGAAGACGCGCTCGACCGTGGGCGGGACCATGCCCAGTCCGAGGTGCTTGTCGAGGAGGTAGGCGGCGATCTCGTAGTTCCAGCCTTCCCAGTAGCCGCCCATGCGGCCCTGGGCGTTCTTCCACAGCGCCCGGTGGGTGACGTCGCCCTTCTTGAGCGTCAGGACCCACGGCGAGGTGACGGCTTTGGAGCCGCTCAGCTGCTGGCTGGAGACGACCTCCGCGGTCCTGAGGAAGTCCTCGCACTCTTCCCGCCGGGCCAGCTCGTCGGCGAGGAACTGGCGGGGGGCGAGCGCGGCGGCCAGGAGGCACCCCGCTGCGGCGAAAGCGACCGTCAGCCCGGTCGTGACGAGTGTTTTTCTCAATAGAGCACCTTGTCCTCTCCCTGTTCCTTGATCATCAGGCCGATCTCGTCGAGGAGGAGCTTGCGGCGGGCGATGATGGAAAGGATCTCCCGGTCCTTGAGGGTCGATCCGACGGCCGCTTTGATGTCCTCGAAGGTCAGGGCCCGGACCTTCTCGACGAACCAGCGGGGCAGGCGCCGGAACAGCCAGGGCGTGCCCTGCGCGGAGACCTTGAGCCCGTTCCGGCCGAACATCAGCCGCTCGGTGAATTCCGGCGTCGAGCGGAAGGCCCGGGAGTGATCGAAGATGATCATCCGCCAGTCCTCGGTGTAAAGGACGTTCTGCTGGGTCCGGTCTTCGTTGGCGATGAGGCTGTCCCAGGCCCGGGTCAGCCACTTCATCTTCTCGGTGCGGTCCACGGCTTCGTCGGGGATGCGGATGCCCTCCTCGACGATCTTGAGCAGGCTGTACTTGTTCTCGGCCCAGAGGACGAGCGCGCCCGGCTTGCCCTGGAACTCGCGCTCGATCGCCGGCGGGATCATGTTCAGGCCGATGAGCTTGTCCAGCCGGTAGGCCGCGATCTCGTATTGCCAGCCTTCGAGGAACCCCTGTTGGACGCCGCTCGGGTTCTTCCAGGCGGCCTTGAGCTCCGTGTCGCCCTTCTTGAGATAGAGCTTGAAGGGTTTGGTCACGCCCTCGCCGATGGGTTCGAAGCGGACGATGTCGGCCGTCCGGAGGAGCTCCTCCTGGGCCTCCCGCTGAGCGATCTGTTCGGGCAGGAACTGGGCGGACAGGCTGCCGGCCCCGGCCGCGACGGCCAGCGCCAGCGTCGCGAGAACGGCGATGCGTTTCATGATCCCCTCCCCGCCGTCGAGGCGGCCTTCGAAAATGATACCCCTCATCGGGACGGCTTTCAAGAGGCGGCCGCGACGACGGCGTCGGCCGCGGCCCTGCGCCTCCTGTAGGCCGGGATGAGCTTGAGACAGACGCCGATCAGGACGATGAGGACGGCCACGTTGATCAGGGCGTAGCGCTCGATCGGCAGCCCCAGGAGCTGCGTGCCGGCCAGGATGGCCAGGGCCGAGAGCGTGTCGCCGCCCCGGACGAAAAAGGTGTCGATGGCCGCTTTGGCCTTGTACTTTTCCTCCCTCTTGGTGACCAGGAAGAGCGCGGCCTTGGTCGTGTTCTGGAGCGAGTAGTCGGTGCCGTTCTCGAAGGCCTTGACCCCGCGCACGACGGCGAACACCGCGCCGAAGGAGATCAGGGCGTAGCCCCCCAGCGCGATGAGCGGCAGGAAGAGCAGGGCCCCGCCGACCCCGACCCACTTGAAGACCCGGGAGACCAGGAAGAGCTGGATGACGAGCGCGATCAGATTGGTCAGGAACTGGTAATCCATGAAGGCGTTGTGGATGGCTTTGCCCACCGACCTCTTCGGGATGGCGGGTGACGCGGCCGGCAGGCCGTCCGGCAGCGGGCCCTCCGCCGGCGCCGCGGCCGTGATCGAGTTCCGGAGCGTGACGTCGGACATGATGAATTCGCCCGTCGCGTTGACGAAATTGTACAGGCCGATCATGACCGCGATGAGCAGGAGATAGCGGCTCTTGAAGATGAGCCGGAAGCCGCCGCCGGCCTCGAGGGGCTGTTCCTGGACGCAGGGCTCCGCCGCCGCCCCGGCGACCCCCGGCCCGCGCGCATCGCAGGTCCCGCGGACGTCGCGGCGGTGGATCTTCCGGGCCAGGACGATGCAGAGGAAGAGCAGGCACCCGGCGATGAGCATGAGCTTGAATTCCCAGTTCCCGCCCAGGCTGTTCCTCAGCGTCTTCATGAAGGGCAGGGTGGCGATGAGCCCGCCCAGCGTCGCGCCCAGGGCGACGAGCGGAAAGGTGCGCTTGCCGGCCTCGTCCGAGTAAAGGTCGTTGGCGAAGCCCCAGAACTGGGCGATGACGAAGTAATTGAAGATGCCGACCCAGACGAAGAACAGGATGCCCATGGGCTTTTTGGCCATGCCGCCGGCGTGGAGGAGATAGAACAGTCCGAGGTTGGAAATGAAGAACGAGGTCGTCCAGGTGATGAGGACGTGCCGCGGGACCTTGGAGGCCAGGCGGCTGAAGGCCTTGATGACGAAGACGAACAGGACCGCCTGGGCCCCGCTCAGACAGCTCTTGATGACGGCGGAGTTCTTGTCGACGAGCAGGAGGGACTCGCGCAGCGGCTTGAGGATGTAGTAGGCCATGAGGAGGAGGAAGACGTTGAGGGCGAGTAGGAGCGCCTTGCCCGCTTCGCCGCGGCGGATGTCGGCGAAGAGCCTGAGGAACCGATAGCCGGGCGGGTATCGGTCGGGCATCGGCACCCCCTTTCCGCGCGATCAGAAGAGAACCCGGTCCTCCCCGTTGACCTTGATCTGGGTCTGGATGAGCTGGACGACGATCCTGCGCCGGGCGTTGAGCGCCTCGACCTCGTCGGCGTTCAGGTAACGGCCCAGGTAATCGGCGACGACCCGGTCGTCCCAGGCGAGGAGCTTCCGGTAGAGGATCCGGGTGCACTTCCGGACCGTGCAGTGGGGAACGTCGTCTTTCTTGGGAGCGAAGGCCTCGGAGAAGTCGATCCGGTAGACCCGGCCGTCCGTGCCGCCGATCAGCGTGTCCTTCCCGTTGCGGCAGTCGTCGTAGACGAGATTCTGGAAGACCAGGAGGTCGGCCATGGCCCTTTCATAGTAAGCCGGGTCCTCGGGCGGAATGCGCTTTTCCCTGCGCTCGGGCTCCGAAACGGCGTTGCCGATGAAGACCTGGAGGGCGCCCGGCGTCTCGGCGATCGCGCGCTCGACGATCGGCGGGACCAGCCCGAGCCCGAGGTACTTGTCCAATGCGTAGGCGGCCAGGTCGTACTTGTAGCTGTCGGGCAGCGGATCGGGCCGCCTCCGGTCGACGTACCGGAACACGGCAGTATAGACCTTGCCCCGGGATTCCAGGGTGAGCCTCCAGGCGTCGGTCCGGCCGCCCGGGCCGGGCTCCCGGCTTTTGACAACTGCTGTCTTGAGGAAATTCTCGAATTCTTTGGGAGCCAGGGGCCTCTGCATCGGCGCCCGGTGGCCGCTGGTTTGAAAGGCCGCTTCCTCGGTCTCTCCCCAGAGCCGGAATTCGCCGTTGGCGATGATCAGGGCGGAGGGCACTCCGCCGTAGCTCCCGGAGATCCCGGTGTCTATGATCCAGACCTTGTCCTGGAAGCGGGCGACGTCCTTCCGGCTGATGGAGGGACTCGAGCCCCCGCTGAGGCGGTTGTAGAAATAGCTGTGTCCCACGACCATGACCCGGGCCTCGAGGTTGGCCAGGATCCGCTCGATCTCGGACTGGGCCGCTTCCCCTTTGGTGGCGAGCCCGCGGAACCAGAGCGGGCTGTCCGGCTCGTAGACGATCTTCGGCTTGAACGTCCCGCTGGTCTTCTGAGGATTGCGCATCCGGCCCTGGAAGAACTCGAGCTCGGAGCGCATGACGGTGTTCATCTCGCGAAGCGACCACTGGGAGAACTTCTCGCTGACTCCGGCATGGGCGTAGATGACTCCGTCGATCTTGATGACGGCGTTCTTCCCCATAAGCCAGTCACCGCAGGTATCGTTGAAGCCCTCGACGTAGGCGCGCCGGGCCTCGGGGTTCCGGCGGGCGATCGTCCTCTGCCAGTAGGAGAGGAGGGCGTCCTCGGCGGCCGCCTCCGATCCGGGCTCCTGGAAGATCCGGCGCTCCGCCGGGGGCAGCGTCCGGATGTACTCGGCTTCCCGGGCCAGGCGGAATTCCTCCGGCAGGAAGGACAGGAACTGCTCGACCGTGACGTAGCCGGGGTAATCCCAGGCGATCCCGGTGATGTTCATCTCCTCGTGGTTGCCGAGGAGCGTGTGGACCATCCCGCCCGCGGACGCGGCTTCCCGCTCGAGGCGCATGAGGAGGTCGAAGATCTTCCGGGCGTCGGGACCCCGGTCCATGATGTCGCCCAGCTGGACCAGGTGTGATCTCCCGCCCGTCCAGTGGAGATCGCCGTCGATGAGGCCGACCTCCGGATGGGAGAGGATGAAGACGAATCGGTCGAAGTCGCCGTGGAGGTCGGCGACGGCCACGACGCGCTCGACCCCCGTCCACTCGTACGGGATGTCGGCGGCGGGGACGGGCGTCTCGGCCCGTAGGACCGGGGAAACAAGTGCCGGAAAGAGGAGAGAAGAGAACGGCCCAGGGCGGGAAGACGATGCCCGCGAGTGACCCTTTCTGCTGCGCCACATATATCTGCATCCTTTATAGCCTTTTTCCCGGCCGGAATCAAGGGACCGGACCGGAGCGGTTGACTCTCCGCCGCGCCTGCTGGTATCCTGAGCGAAACGTCACTCCGGGGAGAAAGGACGGGCGACGATGAAGCGACGACGCTGGACGATCATCCTGCCGGTTTTCGGCATCCTCCTTGCCGGCTGCCGGGGTCCCGGGCGAACGGCCGCTCCCGGGGCGGCAGCCCCGGTCAAGGTCAGGCCCGGCGTCGAGGTCTTCCTCGCCAAGCACCTCGACCTCGTCAAGGGCAAGAGGGTCGGCCTCATCACCAATCCGACGGGCACCGACTCGCGCCTGGCGATCGACGGTCGACCTGTTCCGGGCGAACCCGGACATCGATCTGGTCGCCCTCTACGGCCCCGAGCACGGCGTCCGCGGTAACGCCCAGGCCGGCGAGTACGTGCCGTACTACTTCGACGACCAGTCTCGGCCTGCCCGTCTTCAGCCTCTACGGGCAGTCGATGAAGCCCGACCCGGGCATGCTGACGAACATCGACGAGTTCATGCGCTCTTTCGACACGAAGGAGACCGGGAAGACGCCCGAAGCGGCCATGGTCAAGGGGATCGACGTCCTGGTCTTCGACATCCAGGACGTCGGGACGCGGGTCTACACCTACGTCGCGACCATGGCCTATGCCATGCAGGCGGCGGCCGAAGCGGGCATCGAGTTCATCGTCCTCGACCGGCCCAACCCGATCGACGGCGTCGTCATGGAGGGGCCCATCCTCGAGTATCCGGACTTCAGCTCGTTCGTCGGGCTCTTTCCCATCCCCGAGCGCCACGCCATGACGACCGGCGAGCTGGCCCGGCTGTTCAACGACAAGTTCCTGGCCCGCAAGGCCAAGCTGACGGTCGTGCCCATGGAAGGATGGACGCGGGAGATGTGGTTCGACGACACGGGCCTGCCCTGGATCATCCCGTCGCCCAACATGCCCACGCTCGACACTGCGACCGTCTATCCCGGACTGGTGATGATCGAGGGGACCAACATGTCCGAAGGCCGGGGGACGACCCGGCCGTTCGAGCTTTTCGGAGCGCCCTGGATCGACGGCCTACGAACTGACGCGGAAGCTCAACGCCCTGGCCCTCCCGGGCGTCGGCTTTCCGGGAGGCCTGGTTCACGCCCGTATTTCTCGAAGTTCGCGGGCGAGCTCGTGCGGCGGCTGCCAGGTCCACGTGACCGACCGGGAGGCCTTCAGATCGTTTGCGACGGCGCTCCACGTCGTCAAGACGGTCCGGGACACGCATCCGGCCGATTTCGCCTTCCACGCCGACTACTTCGACAAGGTCATGGGCACGGCCTCGGTCCGCGAGGCGCTGGAGGCGGGGGCGGACGTCGCGACCATCCTGGCCAACATCGAGCCCGGCCTGGCCGCCTTCGCCGAGCTCCGCAAGCCGTATTTGCTCTATTGACGCATCCGGATGGGACCTGGTACTTTCTTGTGACTTCTTTTCTTTGTTTTGGCCCGGTTCTTTGCTAAAATAACCCCCTTTCCCCTTAGCGGGACGATCGCCCGTACAGGAGAGTGAAGAGATGGCGATGAAGACCCCCCCTTACGCGTTATCCAATCCGCTTTCGCTACTGCTGGATAAGCCCGCCTCCGATTTCACCCGGGCCGACCTGCTCAAGGTCATCGAGACGAAAGGCATCGAGCGCATCACCTTCCATTACATGGCCATCGACGGCAAGCTCAAGGAGCTGACCATTCCCGCCTCCGACCGCTATCACCTCGAGGCCGCCCTGGCCGAGGGCGAGCGGGTCGACGGCTCGTCCCTGTTCAAGGGCATGGTCGACATGGCCCTCTCCGACCTCTACGTCGTTCCGCAGTTCCGCTCGGCCTTCTTCAATCCCTTCGACGAGGGCAGCCTCGATTTCGTCTGCCGCTATCTGACCCAGGACGGCGACGCCCGGCGCCCTTCACGCCGGACAACATCCTGGCCAGGGCCGCCGCGATCTTCCGCAAGGCGACCGGCCTCGAGCTCAACGCCATGGGCGAGCTCGAGTTCTTCCTGATCGACCGACCCTCCCGACCGGTCCTTCCCGGTCGAGGCCCAGCGCGGCTACCACGGCTCGGCGCCGTTCACCAAGAGCGGCCCGATCCTCCACGAGATGGTCCGCCACATCACCCGGGTCACCGGGGCGGTCAAGTACGCCCACAGCGAGAACGGCGTCATCGACAGCGTCCGCAGCGACGTCGCCGAGATCGCCGGGACGCCTGGCCGAGCAGCTCGAGATCGAGTTCCTCCCCCGGCCGATCGAAGACGCGGCGGACGACCTCGTCCTCGGCCGCTGGATCATCCGCAACACCGCCTTCCGCAACGGCGCGGTGGCCACCTTCACGCCCAAGCTCGAGGAGGGCGTCGCCGGGAGCGGGCTGCATTTCCACCTCGAGCTCGAGAAGGACGGCCGCAACGCCATGCGGGGCGCCGACGGCAAGCTCTCGGTCGAGGCCCGCAAGCTCATCGGCGGGCTCTGCGAATACGCCGATTCCCTGACCGCCTTCGGCAACACCGTCTCCTCGGCCTATCTCCGCCTGGTCCCGAACCAGGAGGCGCCGACCCGGATCTGCTGGAGCGACCTCAACCGCAGCGCCCTCATCCGGGTCCCGCTCGGCTGGAGCGGCGCCGGCAACCTGTCCCGGAAGGTCAACCCCGCGGACACCGCCGAATTCACCGACGAGCGGGGCGGCCGCCAGACCGTCGAGATCCGCAGCCCCGACGGCAGCGCCATGATCCACCTGACCCTGGCGGGCATCGCCATGGCCGCCAACTGGGCCTTCAAGGGCGACCTGGCCCTGTTCAAGGACTACGGCCCCCTCGAGCTCGCCGACGATCTCTACGTCAAGGGCAACATCTTCGCCGACAAGGAGCTGCTCAAGCGGTTGCCCGTGCTGCCGGCGAGCTGCGTCGAGTCGAGCCGCGTCCTGCTCCAGAGGCGGGCCCTCTACGAGCGCGACGGCGTCTTCCCGGCGAGCGTCATCGACTACGTCGCCGGAATGCTCCAGGCCGAGAACGACGAGTTCATGAACAAGAAGCTCACCGACCTCCCGGCCGACGACCGGCTGCTCGAGATCCGCAAGATCATGCACAAGGACCTGCACAAGAATTGAGCCGTGACGCGATGACCTCGCGCGAGAGGTGGCTGGCCCTTTTCGCCGGCGAAAGACCCGACCGGGTCCCGACCGACTACTGGGCGACGCCCGAGTTCGACCGCAAGCTCATGGGCCACCTTGGCTGCCGGACGAGGCGGCAGATGCTCGACCGGCTCGGCGTCGATTACGAGGTCCGGCTCCAGCCCCGTTACGCCGGCCCGCGGCTGCCGCGGATGCAGGACGAGTTCGGCCGGCGTTTCCGGAGCGTCGACTACGGGACCGGCTCCTACCGGGAGTGCATCCACTTTCCCCTGGCTGGGTACGGGTCCGTCGCGGAGATCGAGAAGAAGCTATGACTGGCCCACCGCGGACTGGTGGGACTTCAGCGTCATCCCGGGCCAGGCCCGTCGCGCGGCCGGACCATCCCCTCCGCGGCGGCGGCTCGGAGCCCTTCCTGATCTACAAGGAGCTGCGCGGCATGGAGCAGGCCTTCATCGACCTCGTCGAGAACCCCGAGATCGTCCACTACTGCCTGGACAAGCTGTTCGACCTGGCCTACGACATGCGCCGTCCGCATCTACGAGGCCGTCCCCGGGCGGGTCGACATCTCGCTACATCGCCGAGGACATGGGCGGCCAGACCGACCTGATGATCTCGGTCCGCCACATCCGCGAGTTCCTCCTGCCCGGGATGAAGCGGATGATCGACCTGGCCCACCAGGCCGGCGCCTACGTCTTCCACCACAACGACGGCAGCTGCTGGCGCATCCTCCCCGACATGATCGGCGCTCGGCATCGACGTGCTCAACCCCATCCAGTGGCGCTGCCCGGGCATGGAGCGCGAGCGGCTGAAGACGCGACTTCGGACCGCACATCGTCCTCCACGGCGGCGTGGACAACCAGTACACGCTGCCCTTCGGCACGGTCGAAGAGGTCCGGCGCGAAGTCGAGGACAACCTGCGCATCCTGGGCGCGGGCGGCGGCTACATCCTGGCGCCGTGCCACAACATCCAGGCGGTCACGCCCGTCGAGAACGTCGTGGCGATGTACGAAGCCGCCCGCGAGCTCGGCCGGCATCTAAACGAACCGGATCCCGTCCGCCGCGCCTCGAAATCCGGGACGAGCCGCTTCCAGAGCTCGTTGAAGCGGGCCTGGAGATCCGCGTAGAGGGCGGCGTTGCGCGGGTCGGGCTCGGCGGCGAGCTTGTCCTTGGCCACCCAGCGGTCGGCGATGTCGGCGATTTCGATCTTTTCGCCCGCTGCCAGCCGCCAGTTCCAGACGGACTGCAGGGCCGCGCCGTAGGCCGCGGCTTCCGGTTCCTTGAGCGTCACGACCGGCGTCCCGAAGACGTCGGCCACGACCTGGAGCCAGAACCGGCTCTTCGCCCCGCCGCCCGTCGCCCGGATCTCGGTCGGATCCAGGCCCAGCTCCTGCATTCGGCCGAAGCCGTAGCCCAGGTTGAGAACCGTGCCTTCCATGACCGACCGGACGATGTGCGCGGCGTCGAAGTTGCCCCGGTCGAGGCCGAAGAAGACGGCGCTCGAGCGGGCAGGACGGGCACGCGCTCGCCGTCGACGAACGGCAGGAAGAGCAGCCCGTCCGCGCCCGCGGCCGGCCTTGCGCGGCCAGGCGCTCGCGAACGGCGTTGTCGAGCTGGAAGAGCGACTTGACCGATCTCGGTCGTGTTGGTGACGTTCATGGTGCAGAGGAGCGGCAGCCAGCCGCCCGTGCTGTCGCAGAAGGCCGCGATCTCGCCCTCGGGATCGACGAACGGTCTGGTCGCAGTAGGCGTAGACCGTGCCCGACGTCCCGAGGCTGAGCGTGCACGACGCCGGGCGCGATGTTGCCGCGTGCCGATGGCGCCCATCATGTTGTCGCCGCCGCCCGCGCGCGACGAGGACGCGGCCGAAGCCGAACCGCGCGGCCATCCGCTTCGTCATCGTCCCGACGGGTTCGCGGGGAGGGGAGAGCGGCGGGAGCTTCGTCGGCGAGCTCGGGATCGACGGCGGCGACGGCCGCTTCGTCCCAGCGGCGCCGGCGGACGTCCATCAGCCCGGTGCCGGACGCGTCGCCGTATTCCATGTGGCGTCCGGCCCGTCAGCCGGAAGTTCAGGTAGTTGTGGGGGAGGAGGACGGTCGCGAGCCTGGCGAAGTTCCGCGGCTCGTGCCGCTTCAGCCAGAGGATCTTCGAGGCCGTGAAACCCACGGCCGGGGCGATGCCCAGCCTGGCGATGGCCGCCTTGACGCCGCCGAGCGCGGCGACGATGTCCGCGTTCTCGCGGATGGTCGAGGTGTCGTTCCAGAGCTTGGCCGGGCCGGATGACCCGCCCGGCGGCGTCGAGCGGGACGAAGCCGTGCTGCTGGCCCGAGACGCCGATCGCGACGACCTTCCCGGCGTCGATGCCGCGACTGCTTCAGCGCGGCGGTCAGCGCCTTCTCCGCGGCCCCGACCCAGCCGGCCGGGTCCTGCTCGCTCGCTCCGGGGCCGAGGCCTTCGATCATGACGTGGGGGGCCCGTCCCCGGCCGAGGACGCGGCCGGTGGCCGCGTCGACGACGAGGGCTTTTGTCCCCTGGGTGCCGGAATCGATGCCGATGGCGTAACTGGGCATGTGAGACCTCGCTCGTCCCGGATTCTATGCCGGGTCGCCTTGACTTTTCAACAGGCGTCCGTCTTAATAGACTAAATATAGGAAAGGAAGCGGCTCCATGCCCAGATCGTCCCTGAAGTTAGGGCTCGGCGTGATCGCCGGGCTGCTCGGCGCCCTCCTCCTGGCGGGAGCCCCTGCCCAGGAGAGCCAGGGGGACGGGCCCTATCGGACCGGGCTTCTCCGCGAGAACGATGTTCAGGTCCGGGCCTTCATGGACAGCCACCCCCGCGTCATCGGCGTCGGGATCAACTGGCTCGGCCTCGAGAGGATCAACGAGGTCAGGGCCGCGCAGGGCAAGCCGGCGCTCGACGTCGTCGCGGTCGACCGGGTCGGCCGCGAGCTCGCGCGTGCGTTCCCCGGCGCCGCCTCCATCCTGGCGAATACCCCGAACCTCCTTCTGGCCGGCGCTCTGCCCGTGACGGTCGACAACAGTGCGCTCAAGTTCTTCCCGCCCATCCGGAGTCAGAATCCGCTCGGCTCGTGTGCTTCCTTCTCGACCACCTACTACCAGCTCTCGTACATGGCCGCGTTCCAGCGGAACCTCGACATCCGGGACGCCGGCGACAACACGAACAAGTATTCCCCGAAGTGGTCCTACAACATGCTCAACGAAGGGACCGACGGGGGCTCATACTTCGGCGAGAACTACGAGCTCCTCGAGAACCACGGCGCCGCGACTTGGGCCGAGTTCCCCTACGACACCAATTACAGGGCCTGGTGCCTGAACGCCGCGGCCTGGCGGAACGCTCTCGGCGTCAAGACGGACCCGGTGCAGTACCTCCGGGACGTCTCCGAGCCCGCGGGGCTCACGCTCCTCAAGGAGCTCCTGACCAACGGCTACATCATGGTCTTCGGGACCTATATCTCGTCCTGGCAGTTCAAGGCGATCCAGGACGATCCGTCGACCTCGGCGGACAATGATGCCGTCGGGGATGCCGCCGGCTATTGGGTCAACGGCGCGGAGGGCTCCCACGGCATGACCGTCGTCGGTTACAACGACGCCGTCTGGACGGACGTCAACGGCAACGGCGCCATCGACGCGGGCGAGAAGGGGGCCCTGCGCATCGCCAACTCCTGGGGCTCCGGCTGGCGCGACGGGGGCTTCACCTGGCTGGCCTACGACGCCCTCGGATACGGTTCGTCGGTCACCGGCGGTCCGTCGAGCCCGCGGGAACCGGCCTTCTTCAACGACACGGTCTTTCTGCTGACCGTGCGGGACGCCTATGCCCCCTCGATGATCGCCGAGTTCACCGTCAACCACCTCAAGAGGGACCAGCTCAGGCACGTTCTCGGGATCTCGAGCACATCGGCGACGGTCCCCGCGACGACCTGGACGCCGGCGGCCCTCCAGGAACAGGGCGGGGCCTTCGCCTTCGATGGGACGACGACGGCCGTCGACGGGACTTTCGTCCTGGATTACACCGATATCCTCGTCGCGGGCGGCGGGACGCTGCGCTACCACCTGGGCATGCGCGACAAAACGACCGGAGACCCCGCGACCCTGAAAGCGTTCAGGATCGTCGACCTGACGACCGAGCCGGACACGGAGGTCGCCTCCTCGCTCGTCCCCAAGACCGCGGACGGCGGCGAGCAAGTCTATTCCTGGGTCGATTACACCTACGCGGGTCCGGCCTACAACCACCCTCCGGAGCTGACATACCCCAGGGTCTCGCCGGAGAGCGGCACGACGGCCGATACCTACGTCTTCTCGGTCAAGTATGTCGACCAGGACGGAGATTCCCCTTCGGTCAGGAACGTCACCGTCGACGGGGTCGCCCACGCGACGACCTATTCGGCTTCCGACGGCCGGTACCGTTGGACCGCGACCGGGCTCGCTACCGGCGAGCACAGCTTCTATTTCGATTTCGAAGACAGCGACGGTGCCACGGCCCGGATCCCCGTCGCCGGTTCGCTCGTGGGACCACAGGTCTACGCTTTCAACCTCTCGGCCCTTTCGCCGTCGAGCGCGCCGGTCGGGGGCGGGGCCTTCACCCTGACCGTGACGGGCACGGGCTTCGTTTCCGGCTCCGTCGTGACCTGGGACGGGAGCGACCGGACGACTGCGTTCGTCAGCGCCACCCGCCTCGATGCGTCGATCCCCGCCTCCGACCTCGTCCTGGGCAAGACCGTTCAGATCGTGGCCCGGGCCCCCGGCGGCGGCCTATCGAGCCAGCTGGAATTCCTGGTCGAGAATCCGGTCCCGGTCCTAAGCTCGATCTCTCCGGTCCGGGCCAACGGCGGCGGCGCCGCATTCACCCTGACCGTCACCGGTTCGAACTTCGTCTCGAACTCGTCCGTCATGTGGAATGGCGTCGCCCGGACCACGACGTTCGTCACCGCCACGGGGCTCCAGGCCTCCATCCCCGCCACCGACCTGGCCGCGGGCGGAGAATTCGAGGTTTCCGTCCGCAACCCGCTACCGGCCGGAGGCGGCTCGGCCGGATCGCCCTTCACGGTTTCCGATTTCACCGTGGAAGCCCTGCCGGAGGGGACGGCTATCCCCGCCGGGCAGTCCGCGGTCTTCACGGTCCAGGTCTCGCCCCGGTACGGCTCGTTCGATTCCGCCGTCACCTTCCGCGCACTCGGACTGCCGCGGGGTTGCACGGCTTCGTTCTCTCCGGCGACTTTGACGCCGGGCGGCGCCGCCGCGACGACGACGCTGACTCTGGCCACAACGGCCAGGTCAAGTTCCGGGGCTGCGACGGTCGCCGGACCGGGCGGTCTCCTGCCTCCGGGAGCGGCCCTGCTGCTGGCCGTCGCCCTCCTCCTCGCCTTCGGGGCGGCCCGGCGGCCTTCGTACCGGAGGAAAGCGCTGCGGCCGGCCGCGGCCTTCCTTCTGCTGGCGATACTCGTCCTCCTTTCCGCCTGCGGGGCGGGCGGAGGGGGCGGCGATCAGGAGACGGGCACACCGGCGGGCACCTACACGATCACCGTCCGGGGGACCGCAGGGGGCATGGAGATCCAGGACAGCGTGTCGCTCACAGTGAATTGAAATCCGTATCGGGCCTGAGCCGGACGGACGGGACCGCGAGGAGGGCGCCATGAAAAAGCCGTTGAAAGTCCTTTCCGTTGTCTTCGCCCTGGCCCTGATCGCGGGATCGGCCCGAGCGGCGGGCACCTCCGTAACCATTAAGGGCGGGTATTTCTCTCCCACCGACGAGATCTTCCGCGACGTCTACGGCGGCGGGCCGACTTTCGGGCTGGAGATCGCCGTTCCGGTCGCCGGGGTCCTTCAGGCCTGGGCGGGCGCCGAGCTTTTCTCCAAAAAAGGCCTGACGACGGAATCCGAGGAGGCGACAAAAGTCCGCATCGTCCCGCTCTACGCCGGACTGCGCTGCCAGTTTGCCGGCAAGAGCGTCCGGCCGTACATCGGCGCCGCGGCGGGCTACTTCCTTATCAAGGAGCAGAATGCGCTCGGGACGGCCAGCGACGGCGGTATCGGCTTCCTCGGGCAGGCCGGGTTCCTCATCGGCCTGGGCCCGTCGCTTGCCTTGGACGTCCACGCCGGCTACCGCGCCTGCACGGTCACAACGGGCGGCGACGATCCGGTCGAAGCCAAGCTCGGCGGCCTCTCGGCCGGCCTCGGATTGGCCTACCGCTTCTAACGGTCTTGAAATAGCCGCTTCGGACCGCTAAACTAGCAGGCATGAAGGCCATTGCCAGGACCGCCGCCGCCCTCGCCGTCATCGTGCTCCTCGCCGCCCCGTCGTTCGCCATCCTCAAGCCTGGGGCCAAGCTCGTTCCCTTCTCGCTCAAGAACGTCGACGGCAGGGATTACACCGTCACGCTGGAGGAGGGGAGGCTGACCGTCATCGTCGCCGAGACCGTCGGCGGCGAGACGAAGACCGTCAAGTCCCATCCGGCCGCGGTGCTCGTCGATTTCTGGGCCACCTGGTGCGTACCCTGCCGCAAGGCCATGCCGCACATGCAGCAGCTCAGCGAGACCTACAAGCCGGCCGGCGCCTCGCCCGACGGCGGCCTGTGCGTTCTCGGCATCGCCCTCGACGACGCTGGGGGCAAGGTCGTCGTTCCCTTCTACAACAAGCTGAAGATCACCTATCCCATGCTGGCCGACGCGCCTTCGTCCGCGGCCCCGGGCCTCTCCGCGACGGCCAAGGACATGAAAAAGGCCTACGACGTCCAGGAGATACCGGTCGTCTATCTGATCGACGCGACCGGCACGATCACCCACGCCCACATCGGTTTCAAGGAATCCCACATCGCCGAGCTCGACGCGGCCGTCAAGGCCCTGGTCGGTGCGGGGGCGAAGTGAAGCGCCGGCTCCCCTGGATCCTCCTCGCCCTCTCGATCGGGGTGATGACCGCCGGGCTGCTCCTCGGCGAGTACCGGACCGTCCTCGAAAAGGCCATCACGGTCTGTCTCGACTGCATCGGGATCGGATGATCGCGGCATGGGCGTCGTGACGAAAGGCAAGCCCTCCCGCAAGCCCCGGGACCGCCGGCCCCGGTATCAGGTCTTCTTCGCCCTCGCCATCAACGCCTGGATCCCCTCGTGGTTCAAGGGGGGCATCTTCCAGGGCGGGATCAAGGGCGTCTGCGTCCCGGCCCTCAACTGCTACTCCTGTCCGTCGGCGATGGGCGCCTGTCCCATCGGGGCCATGCAAACCTTCTTCGCCGGCCTGCGCTTCAATCTGTCCGTGGCCCAGAAGAAGTTCGGGCTGTACGTCGCCGGGTTCCTGGCGACCGTCGGCAGCGCCGTCGGCCGCATGCCCTGCGGCTGGATCTGCCCCTTCGGCTTCGTCCAGGAGCTCGTCCACAAGGTTCCGTCCCCGAAGATCAAGATCCCCCATTTCCTGACCTACTTCCGCTACGTCGTCCTGGCCACCACGGTCGTCGCCCTGCCCCTTCTCATCGTCGACCAGTTCGGCTACGGCCAGACCTGGTTCTGCAAGTGGATCTGCCCGGCCGGCACCCTCGAGGCCGGCATCCCGCTCATGCTCATCAAGGCCGACCTTCGACCCCTCATCGGGTTCATGTACTACTGGAAGCTCGGCCTGCTCGCGCTCTTCCTCGTCTGGTTCGTCCTCAGCCGCCGGCCCTTCTGCCGCACGGTCTGTCCCGCTCGGCGCCTTCTGGGGCCTGTTCAACAAGGCCAGCCTCTTCCGCATGGCCGTCGACGACGAGAAATGCACCCTCTGCGACAAGTGCACCAAGGACTGCCCGGTCGAGATCAGTATTTACAAATCGGCCAACTCGCCCGACTGCGTCCGCTGCCTGAAATGCGTCTCGTCGTGCAAGTTCGGGGCGATCAGCTACGAGTTCCTCGGCAAGAAAGAAGTCGCGGTCGACGTCCGCGTCAAAGCGTCTTGACCAGCGCGCCCCAGCGCTTGTCCAACCGGAAGCCGTGCCTCAGGAAGAACCCCGGCAGGTAGAGGTGCGTCATGACCAGGGGCACCCCCTGGCTGGCCATGCGGCCGCAGAAGTCGTCCAGGACTTCCCCGCCGAGCCCCGACGATTTGAGCTGGGAGGTCACGGCTATGACGTCGATCCAGGCCACCCGGTTCGACAGCATCCGGTAGCACAGCCCTCCGACGATCCGCTCCTGGACGTCCTTGAGAACGAAGTGGCGGTCCTGCTGGGAAACGACTTTGGGGTAGTTCTCCTTGAAGAAGAGCCGGTAGGCCTGGCCGATCTCGGCCGGGTCCAGGGTCTCGGCGAAGGTGTAGGTCCGCCCGGACCGGTCGTTGAGGAAGGACTGCACGATGA
The DNA here is from genome assembly GCA_963743755.1 of uncultured bacterium. Lineage (GTDB taxonomy): Bacteria > Acidobacteriota > Aminicenantia > Aminicenantales > Saccharicenantaceae > RBG-16-66-30. The sequence continues at coordinate 171,424 of CAVUQU010000003.1, read as the reverse complement.
CCCGCCGGTCGCCCTCGTCGCCCTCGGTCCGGACGTCCAATTGCCGGTCGGCCTCGATCTTCGGGAAGACCATCCGGCTGAAGACCAGGCGGTCGCGTCCGTCGCGCAGGGCCGACTGCAGGTCCGACAGCTCGATCTGCTGGATGGCCGGTTCGTCGAGGGCCGTCCCCATCCGGGCCAGGAGCCGGTCGAAGAGGGCCTCGATCCGCTCGCTCCGGCCGGCGAAATAGGTATGCCGGTATAAGTAGTAGCGGACGATCTCCGGATAGCGCTCGAGCGAGTACAGGCGGTGGAGGTCGAGGACCTTGCGTTCGCGGTCCCGCGGTTGCGCCAGCGGGTCCTGCTGCCGCCACTTGCGGTAGGCCTCGACGGCGATCTGGGCCGGCAGGGGGAAGAAGTAGGTCCGGTCGAACTCGGCCCGGTACCGGCCGAGCCTCGCGGCGAGGTTCTCGCCGGGAAGCGAGGGGATGGGCTTCCGGTCGAGCTCGGTCTGGAGGGAGGCGAAGAGGGCCGAGGCCCGCTCCCGCCCCAGGGCGTCGTAGGCAGCGTCGAAGATCCAGTCGAGGTCGAGGTGGTCCTTGAGCCAGGGATAGTTGGCCGTGGGCCGGCGGTAGAAGCCGTCGACCATGGGCCGGAGGAGGCTGAGCGGGCCCGACGAGGCCCGCCAGCCGTCGATCGAGGCGAGGAAAGTGTCGTCCCGATACTCGAGGTCGGGGACGACCACGTTGACCGGCGAGATCCGACCGGGCAGGATGCGCCGCCCGCTCGTCTGCCAGGCCCGGAAGAGCACGGACATGGCCTCGACGTAGAGCTTGCGCCAGACCGTGGGAGCGGGCAGGGGACCGTCGGCGGCCCGCCAGCCGGCGAACTGACGGATCTTCTCCCAGACCGTCAGATCGCCGAGATGGCGCCAGGTGACGGCTCCGGTCCGCTGGTTAGTCGCGCCGAGCGAAGGCAGGATCCGCGGTCCTCCCGGCTGATCGGACAGGGCCGCCGCCCAGAGGCGCGTCTCATGCTCCCTCGCCTCGCGATGGCCGTCGGGCAGGATGAGCTTGAGGTCGTAATGCCGCCCGGCCGTCGTGTTGACGCTGACCCGGTAGGACGTCCGGCGCGGGGCGCTGTAGATGCGCGAGACCCAAAGCCCGTCCGGGGCGATTTCACCCGGGTCGAAGTCCTCGACGCCGCAGGCGAGGCGGACGGAATCGCGGAGGAAGTACGGCACGGCCAGGACCGAGCGGACGCGCCGGGCCTCGGCACCCGTGAGAGCTGTCGTCGCAGACCGGCCGGGGAGCCGGGGTCCGACGGACCGCGGGCCCGACCGGACCCGGTCGTCGGGCCGGCGCCGGTTTTCCGTAGAGGCGAATCATCCGGTCGACCTCACGCTCGGCCGTTCGGGCGAGCGCGGGATCGGACCTGTGGAGCACCCAGCTCGCGAGTTCCGCCCGGACGGAGCTGAAAAACGACGGCTCCCGTCGGGCCAGGTCGACGAGCAGATTGAAGATGCGCTCGAATTGCCGGCGGTAGGGTTCGTCGACCGGCCAGCGCATCGTCTCCCTATAAGCCCGAAGGCGAAGCCGAAAGGCGTCCAACCGGCCCCGGCCGAAGCGCGTCGAGGCGATCTCGTCGATGCTCTCCCGGTTGAGGAACGGCAGGCCCGAGCGGACGAAGGCCGGCATGACCTCGCCGTAATCGATGTCCGGGTCGTGAATGAGGAGGATGCGATAGGCCCAGCAGCGGAGCCGCTCGCTCGGATGGAAGGCCAGGGCCCTCAGGCGGGCCCGGACGAGCTCCTCCGTCCGCAGCGGCGATTCGTAGAAAACGCGCTCGACCTCCGCCAGGGCGGAGTCGGGCTGAGGATCGGGCGAGAAGAGCAGCCCGGAGAGCAGCGTATGGAGACGGGCCAGGCCGGCGTCGCCCAGCTTGGGCGGCGCGACGATCTCCTCCGGCCGATAGGTCCGGGCCCGGCGGCGGGGGAGGGACAGCCGGCCGGTCGCCGGTTCGAGGGGCAAGTCCCAGCCCTCCTTGCAGGGCGAGAAGGCGGCCAGCGAGGGATTGCCGACCCAGAGGACGGGCTGGCGGGCGAAGACGCCGAGGTCGAGGATGCCGCCATCGATCTCGTATTCGAGGTCGCCGACGAGCCAGGTCCGCTTGTCCGCGCCGCGCCGCAACGGCAGGCGCAGGCCGCGGTTGAGGTCGCGCAGGCCGTCGCGGTCGCGCACGATCTCGTCCTCGAGGATGCCCAGGTCGCGGAAGAACCAGAGCGGGATGCGCACGGCGAGGCCCGGCCCGGCGAGGTCGACGGCGCGGCGCCGGTAGAGACCGTCGATGGCCGTCTCGAAGGAGGCCTCGATGCGCTTGCGGTTGAACGAGCCCTTGCCCGTGATCTCGCCCCTGTCGAGGCTGAAGTCGCGGTCCAGGACCTCGAAGTTGATGACCCTCTCGTAGGGGGCCAGGCCTTCGTTGGCGGCCGTGACGATGCGCCGGAAGTACTCCCGGCTGTTCTCCTTGGACTCGAGCGCCAGTCCCTCGGCCAGGACCTTGTCGCTGCGGTCGGGCACGATGAACAGGACGTTGTAGGGTCGCCCGTCGCCGACGAGGAAGGTCCGCCTGATCCCCGGCACGCCGACGAACTTGTCTTCGATCTTGCGCGGCGCGATGGTCTGGCCGCGGTTGTTCTTGTAGATGTCCTTGATCCGGTCGACGATCTGGTAGTAGCCGTTGGGCTGCCGCTCGAAGACGTCCCCGGTCGCAAGCCAGAAGTCCTTCTCCGGATCGCCCGACGGATAGGGGATGGTGTCGCCGGGCCCCGCATCCTCGAGGTAGCGGGCGACATAGTGCCCCGTGACCTGGAGCTCGCCCTCCGGGCCGAGACGGGCTTTCAGGCCGGGAAGCGGCAGGCCGTGCGACCCGTCGATGTAGCCGCCCGGCGGGGTCATGGTGATGCCCCCGGTCCCTTCCGTCATGCCGAAGCCGCTCATCAGCTCGACGCCGTGGCCCGAGAAGAAGCGGAAGACGCGGGGGTCGAGGTAGCCCGCCGCCGACAGGCCCCATTTCATGCGCGGGCCGACGACCTCGCGGACGACGGCCGTCGGGTCGGCCCCGGCCGGCGCGGCGTCGAGCTTTTCCAGGCAGCGCTCGTGGAGCTGGGCCCAGCGCACCGGAACGCTGATGAAGCCCGTCGGGCGGACCCGGGGCAGGAGCGCGAACAGGGTCTCGGCCGAGGGGTTCCCGGCGAAGACGTAGGTGCCGCGCCAGTAGATCGATCCCAGAAGCTCGAGGTAGCGTCCGAACGTGTGGTAGAGCGGCAGGAAGCTCAGGAAGACCTCTTCCGGCCCGACCATGGGCAGGGCCGCCGCGCGGGCGAAGCGCTTGCTGACGAGGTTGTAGATCGAGAACGACACGCCCTTGGGCCGGCCCGTCGAGCCCGACGTGAACATGACGGTGGCGACCTCGTCGAGCCGGAAGCGGCGCCGGCGGGCGAGGCGCGCCTCGACGTCCTTCGTTCCGAGCTGCTTGCAGAACTCGGTCAGGAAGACGGTCCCCTCGTCGCCGTCGCGGAGGGCCGGATCGGTGACCAGGATGCGGAACGGCCGGGCCGTCCGCCGCCGGGCCTCCTTGAGCAGCCCGATCCGCTCGCGGTCGTTGGCCAGGACCATGTTGACGGCCAGGGCGTCGAACACGCCGACGATGTTTTCGAGGTTGAAATGGGGATTGATGGGCGTATCGAGGATGTCGTAGAACAGGCAGGCCAGGTCGGCGGCCGCGCCCTCGGCGTGGTTCTCGGCGTAGATGGCCAGCCGCGGCTCGAGGCCTTCGGCGTCGGCCAGGGCGTAGAGAGCTCCGGCCGTCTCTCGGATGTGTCTCTCCGCCGCGGCGTACGTCCAGATCCGGGGCGGGGAGACCGACATATCCTGGATGAAGGCCCGGTCCGGCGTTTCCCGGACGCGGTCTTCGAACATGTCGCCGAGACCGTAGCCGGTGGCCCGGATCGCGGCGAAGGCCGCTTCGGCCCAGCGCTCGAGGAGCCTAGGCTGTCCGAGCGCGCGGAGGAATTCGGGGTTCGAGGTCAGGCGGAGAAATTCCCGTAAGGCCTCCCGTGCCGGGTCCTTACCCTCCGTGAGGCTCCGTTCGGCCAGCTCCAGGAGGGCCGGGGAGAGGGACTCGGCCGGGGGACGGCGCGACTTCCCCTCTCCGGGCCATGATTCGAGGAGGCGTTCGAGGTCGGTCTTGGCCATTTTCTTCATATCGTACCCCGCCGAATTATACGACAGGCCTGAACATCCCCGCAAGTGCCTATTTTGTGGACCAGTCCGCAAATAAAAATTCTTCTTGACAAGAACAGCCCAGTGGTCTATAAAAGGTATAGTCCAATTATTCGTGGTACATACCATAAGGAGTAAGCATGGACACCATCAAGTTAGAGAAATTCCCGGGGGCCAAACCGGCCTACCAGCAGATCACGGTGTTCTTCGAGAAGCAGATCCAGTCCGGCCGGATGAAGCCGGGCGAAAAGCTCCCCGCCGAGCGCGATCTGGCCGAGGAGATCCATACGGCCAGGGGCACGGTCAAGAAGGCCTACGAGGAGCTCGTCCGGCGCCGCCTCATCGAGGCGACACCCGGGCGCGGCAGCTTCGTCGCCCCGGAGCGCTCGTCGCCCGCCGAGAGCCGCAAGGACAAAGCCCTCCGCCTCATCGACGAGCTCATCGACGAGCTGGCCCGGCTCAAGTTCAGCGCCCACGACATCCGCATCTTCTTCGACCTCCGCCTGCTCGGGCGCGAGGACGAGCTCCAGAACCTGAACGTGGCTGCCGTCGACTGCAATCCCGAGACCCTGTCGATCATCGAACGCCAGTTCCAGATCATCCCCCGGGTCAACATGGCCAAGTTCCTCGTCGACAACCTGCTCGAAGATCCCGACGGCAACGAGCGCCTGCAGAGCTTCGACCTCGTCCTGACGACCACGACGCACTACCAGGAGGTCCTGGAGCGCTTCCCCGGGCTGAAGCCCAAGCTCGTCCAGGTGGCCATGGCTCCGACCCGCAACTCCATCATCGCCCTGGCCCGCCTCGTGCCCTCACAGAAGATCGGCGTCGTCTGCGAGTCCCGGCGCTTCCTGAACATCGTCCTCGACCACCTCAAGGCCTTCGAGGTCCCCGCCTCGTCCGTCTCGCCGCTCTTCTGGTCGGAGCTCGACCGGTTGGATAAGTACATCGCCGGCCTCGACGCCGTCATCGTCCCGGCCGGGTATTCCCTGCAGAGGAACCGCGAGCACCTGGCCGCCATCCAGGATTTCACCGAGCGGGGCGGGGTCATCATCCCGTTCGACTACCAGATCGAACGCGGCTCGCTGCTCAACGTCGAGGAGCGACTGAGGACGCTCCTCGACGAAGCCTCCCGGGGTCTCTGATGGACGCGCCGCGGATCGTCCTGGGCGTCATCGGGGCCGACTGCCATTCGGTCGGCAACAAGATCCTCGACGCCTACTTCACCGAAGCCGGGTTCCACGTCATCAACCTCGGGGTCATGGTCAGCCAGGACGAGTTCCTCGACGCCGCCGTCGAGTCGGACGCCAAGGCCATCCTGGTCTCCTCGCTCTACGGCCACGGCCTCATCGACTGCGAAGGCCTGCGCCAGAAGGCCGTCGAGCGCGGGCTCGAAGGGATCCTCCTCTACGCCGGCGGCAACCTGGTCGTCGGCAAGACCCCGTTCGAGGAGATCGAGAGGAAGTTCAAGGACATGGGATTCGACCGGGTCTTTCCCGCGCACATCGAGCTCGACGAAGCCGCGAAGCTGCTCCGGGAGGACATCGAGGCGAAGGCGAAATGAACGGAAAGCTCCTTCTCTCCGTCGACATCGGGTCGACCTACACCAAGGGGGCACTCTTCCTCCTCGAAGGGGAGGAGCTTCGCCTTCTCGGCCGGAAGGTCCGGCCGACCACGGTCGACGACCTCGGCCGCGGCTTCGCCGACGTCCGGGCTGCCGCCCTGGCCGGACGGCCCGACGGCGCTGCCGGCGACGTCCCCGTCTACTGGTCGTCCTCGGCCCGCGGCGGGCTCAAGATCGCGGCGGTCGGGCTGACCCCGGACCTGACCCTTTCGGTCGCCCGCATGGCGGCGACCTCGGCCGGGGGCAAGGTCGTCCGCGCCTTCTCCTACGAGCTCGCCTCCGACGACCTGGCCGAGCTCGAGGCGGTCGCGCCGGATATCGTCCTTCTCACCGGCGGCACCGACGGCGGCAACTCCCGCGTCGTCCTCCACAACGCCGCCCGCCTGGCCGAGACCTCCCTCCCGGCCGTCATCCTCTACGCCGGCAACCGCAAGGTCCGCGACCGGGTCGCCGAGATCCTCGCCGGCCAGCGACCTCGTGACGGCCGCGAACGTCATGCCCGAGGTCGGGACGATCGACATCGAGCCCGCCCGCGAGGTCATCCGCCGGGCCTTCCTCGAGCGCATCGTCGAGGGCAAAGGCCTCGCCGGCGTCGTCGCGGCGACCGGGCGCGAGCCCCTGCCGACGCCGCTCGCCGTCTTCGAGCTCGTCCGGACGATCGGGGAGCGCCTGCCCGGCTGGGAGGACTTCGCCCTTATCGACATGGGCGGGGCGACCACCGACTTCTACTCTTTCACGGAGTCGTTCCACGGCGGCGACTCGATCCTGCTGCGCGGACTCCGCGAGCCCAAGCTGAAGCGTACGGTCGAGGGCGACCTGGGCCTCCGGGTTTCGGCCGAGGCCCTCTTCAAGTCCGAGAAGGCGTTCTTCGAATCCCGACTGGACCCGGACGGGGCGGAGCTCGCCGCGCTCCGACGAATACGTTGCGAAGGTCAGCCGCGAGACGGAATACCTGCCCGGGGACGACCGGGGCCGCCGCTTCGACGAGCTTCTGGCCGCCGCCTGCGTCCGGGCCTCCGCTCTCCGTCATGGCGGCGTCGTCCAGCGCGTCTTCACGCCGCAGGGCGGCTTCGACGTCCAGCGCGGCAAGGACCTCCGCCGGGTCGACCGCCTCATCGGCTCGGGCGGCTACCTGGCCGGCCTGACCGATCCGGCCGTCCTTCTCGAGGTCTGTGCTCCGGACGCGGCCGACCCCGACACCCGGCACCTGGTCCCGGATGCTCCGGCCTGCTACGCCGACGACCGATACCTCATCCCCCTGCTGGGGAACCTGGTCGGCGGAATTTCCCGACGCGGCCGCCCGCGCCGCCGTCGCCGGCTTGAAACCGCTGCCGTCCCCGAAGAAACCGGCGGACAAACGAGGATAAAACCATGAGATCACATCGCATGCCCTGGGAGGATTTCCTGGCCCAACGTCAGGCCGTGCTCGACACCTGGCCGACCGGCCGGGACGTCGCCGACATCGAGGACGGACTGCGCTACCAGCGCTCGCTCCCCGCGGACAAGAGCTTCGCCAAGGCCATGAGCAAAGCCAAGGCGGGCGGCCTGACGCTTCTCCAGCCGCGGGCCGGCGTGGCCCTGATCGACGATCACATCCGCCTGCTCCGGTTCCTCGAGACCGAGGGCGCGGCCGACCTCCTGCCGACGACGATCGACGCCTACACCCGGCAGAACCGCTACGAAGAGGCCGCCCGCGGCATCGAGAAATCGCGCGTCGCCGGACACGTCGCTGCTCAACGGCTTCCCGGCCGTCAACCACGGCCGCGACGGCTGCCGCAAGGTCACCGAGTCCGTCACGCAAGCCGATCCAGGTCCGCCACGGCACGCCCGACGCCCGGCTGCTCGCGGAGATCTCGCTCGCCGGGGGCTTCACCTGCTACGAAGGCGGCGGCATCTCCTACAACATCCCCTACGCCAAGAAGGTCGACGCTGGGCCAGTGCCTGCGCGACTGGCAGTACGTCGACCGCCTGGTCGGCCACTACGAGGAGAACGGCATCTCGATCAACCGCGAACCCTTCGGGCCGCTGACCGGGACGCTCGTGCCGCCGTTCATCAGCCACACGATCGCCATCCTCGAGGGCCTGCTGGCGCTCGAGCAGGGCGTCCGGTCGCTGACCCTCGGCTACGGCCAGGGCGGCAACGTCCTCCAGGACCTGGCCGCCGCTCGCCTCGCTCCGGGAGCTGGCCGACATGTACTTCCGGGAGGCGGGATTCACCGATTACGACCTGACCACTCGTCTTCCATCAGTGGATGGGCGGCTTTCCCGAGGACGAAGCCAAGGCCTTCGCCGTCATCAGCATGGGCGCGTACGTGGCCGCCGCCGGCAAGGTCGAGAAGATCATCGTCAAGTCCCCGCACGAGGCCATGGGCATCCCGACGAAAGAGGCCAACGCCTCCGGGCTCAAGGCGACCCGCCAGGTCCTGAGCATGATCGCAGGACCAGAAGATCTGCACCGACAACGCCGTGGTCCAGCGCGAGAGGGACCTCATCGGCCGCGAGGTCGCCGCCCTGATGTCGGCCGTCCAGGCCGCCTCCGGAGACGACCTCGTCCAGGGCATCGTCCGGCTCGTTCGCGTCGGGCATCCTCGACGTGCCCTTCGCCCCCTCGATCTTCAACAGGGGCAAAGTCCTGCCGATCCGCGACAACGAAGGCTTACATCCGGATCTTCGCCAAGGGCGGCCTGCCGCTCGGCGAGGACATCATGTCTTTCCACAAGGAGCGCCTCGAGGAACGGGTCGAAGACCGAGGGACGCCCGGTCACATTCCAGATGGTGACCGACGACATCTACGCCATCAGCAAAGGCAAGCTCATCGGGAGGCCGCAAATGAAGATCCGTCAAGGCCCTGTTCGTGCCCGGGTCGTCGGCGTTCTTCTTCGACGACCAGCGGGCCATCAAGTCCGGCGCGCCCCACGACGGCGCTCGTCTACGGCGGCAAGCCCGAAACCCCGGGATTCAAGGCCGTCCGGGTCGCGGGCGAATCCCTGTCCGTGCTGCTCCTCCTCGAGAACGGGAGCTGGGCCCTCGGCGACTGCGCCGCGGTCCAGTACTCCGGTGCGGGCGGGCGCGACCCGCTTTTTCTCGCCGCGGACTACCTGCCTCTCCTCGAGGCAAGATCCGCCCGCTCCTCGAAGGCGCCGAGGTCGGCCCCTTCCGGGAGATGGCCGCCGCGCTTCGAAGCTCTGGAGTTCGACGGGCAGCGCCTCCACACGGCCATCCGCTACGGCCTGTCCCAGGCCCTGCTCCACGCCCGGGCCCTCGCGGGCGGGAAGATCATGGCCGAGGTCGTCTGCGAAGAGTACGGCCTGCCCGTCGTCGCCGAGCCCGTGCCGATCTTCGGCCAGAGCGGCGACGACCGCTACGATCAACGTCGACAAGATGATCCTGAAGCGGGTCGACGTGCTGCCCCACGGCCTGATCAACAACGTCAAGACCAAGCTCGGCCAGGACGGCGAGCTGCTGCGCGAATACGTCGGCTGGCTCGTCGACCGCATCCGCACGGTCCGGACCGACGAGTCCTACGTGCCGACCCTGCACATCGACGTCTACGGCACGATCGGCATCATCTGCGCGCTCAAGCCCGCCCGCGTCGCCGACTACCTGGCCTCGCTCGAGCCGTGGCCGCCGAGTTCCCCCTCTACATCGAGGGGCCGGTCGACGTCGGCGAGAAGCCCCGCCAGATCGAGCTCCTGGCCGCCATCCGCCGCGAGCTCAAGGCCAAGGGCTCCAAGGTCAAGATCGTGGCCGACGAGTGGTGCAACACCTACGAGGACGTCGTCGATTTCACCGACGCCCAGTCCTGCCACAGGTCCAGATCAAGACGCCCGACCTCGGCGGGATCCAGAACACGATCGAGAGCGTCCTCTACTGCCGCCGGCACGGCATGGAGGCCTACCAGGGCGGCACCTGCAACGAGACCGAGATATCGGCCAAGGCCTGCGTCCACGTCGCCGTGGCCGCCCGGGCCGAGCGCCTGCTGGCCAAGCCGGGCATGGGCTTCGACGAAGGCTTCACGATCGTCAGCAACGAGATGGAGCGCGTCCTGGCCGTGCTCCGGGCCAAGAACGGGAAGGAGGCTTGACATGGCACCCCGCATGAAAGAGTTCCGCGTCCTATCGGCGACGGCCATCCTGGGCTACGGGTTCCCCGAGGCGTCGTTCCGGGCGGGCCTGGCGAAGAAGCCCCACCTCATCGCGCGCCGACGCCGGCTCGACCGATCCCGGCCCCTACTACCTCGGGCGCGGGGAAGTCCTTCACCAACCGGTCCGCGGTCAAGCGCGACCTGCGCTTCATGCTGACGGCCGGGGTCAACGCACGGCATCCCGGTCGTCGTCGGCACGGCCGGCGGCAGCGGCGCCCGGCCCCACGTCGACTGGTGCGAGGAGATCATCCGCGAGATCGCGCGCGAAGAGAAGCTGACCTTCAAGATGGGCATCATCTACGCCGACGTCCACAAGGCCCTCGTCCGGAAGCACCTGAAGAAAGGCGAGATCGTGCCCCTGACCTACGTCCCGCCGCTCACCGAGGAGATCCTCGACGCGTCGGTCAACGTCGTCGCCCAGATGGGCGTCGAGCCCGTCCAGAAAGCCCTCGCCGAGGGCTGCCACGTCGTCCTGGCCGGCCGCTGCTACGATCCGGCCGTCTTCGCCGCGCTGCCGATCAGCCTCGGCTTCGACCCCGGCCTGGCCCTGCACATGGGCAAGATCCTCGAGTGCGCGGCGATCGCCGCCACCCCGGGCTCGGGGGCCGACTGCGCCTTCGGCACGCTCCGCAAGGACTCGTTCGTCCTCGAGGCGCTCAACCCGAGTCCGCCGCTTCACCAAGGAGTCGACGGCCGCCCACACCCTCTACGAGAAGTCCGATCCCTACCACCTGCCCGGCCCGGGCGGCGAGCTCGATCTCACCGGCTGCTCCTTCACCGAGCTCCCCGGCGGCCGGGTCGAGGTCCGCGGCAGCCGGCACGTCGACGACCGAAAGATACTGGGTCAAGCTCGAGGGCGTCCGCCGCGTCGGCTTCCGCACGATCGCCGTCGCCGGCACGCGCGACCCGATCATGATCCGCGAGATCGACGGCATCCTGGCCGGCGTCGAGTCCCAGGTCAGGGAGATCCTCAAGGCCGAGTCGGTCACGGGACGCATCCACTTCCACGTCTACGGCAAGGACGGGGTCATGGGCGCCCTGGAGCCCGAGAAGCGCGTCCGCAGCCACGAGCTGGGCATCGTCATCGAGGCCGTCGGCGCGACCCAGGAGGACGCCGACGCGGTCTGCAGCCTGACCCGCTCGACGCTCCTGCACTACGGCTACCCCGGCCGCATCTCGACGGCCGGGCAACCTGGCCTTCCCCTTCTCCCCCTCCGACGCCAAAATGGGCGAGGTCTTCGAGTTCTCGCTCTACCACCTGATGCCCGTCGTCCGGCCGGAGCATCTTCCCGATCCGGACCGTCCGGGTTCCGAGGTGGAAAGGAGTCGACATGAAGCGCAGCATCACGACGCCGCCAAGGTCATCCGCTCCAAGAACTCCGGCCCCTACGAGCTGACGCTGGACATCATGTTCAAGGACCGCGAGCACTTCGACCTCTTCCGCAGGCGCAACATCGTCACCAAGAAGAAGATCGCCGCGCTCTACAGCAGACCGGTCGCGGACATCCTCAAGCTCGTCTACTTCGAGCCGAGCAACGCCCTGAAGATCACCATGCGCCGGCCCATCCCCTCGGGCGACGCCGGGCGAGACCGACATCTACGGCGCCCAGCAGCACGCCCCGCTCCTGAGCCTGACCTACTGAGAGGCAGGCCGGGCCATGATCAAGTTCCACCAGGGCACCGTCCACCGCGAGACGCTCCTCTACGCGGCGTACTACGCCCCGCGGGGCAGCTACCGGCTCTATATGGTCGCGGCCGAGCTGGCCCAGAAGTACCTCACGCCGACCGACCTCCTCATCGGCATCATGGGGGCCGAGGGCTCGGGCAAATCGACCCTCATCAAGGGGCTGTTCCCGGGCCTCGAGCTGACCAACGACGACGACGGCATCAACGTCCGGCCGACGCCGCTCTACGACTTCGACCCGGCCGACCCGTTCTCCGGCCACACCTTCCACGTCGACGCCCGCTACGAGCTGGCCTTCCATCAGAAGTACGAGCTGGTCGAGGCCATCATCAAGGCCATCGAACACAGCCGGCGGGTCGTCGTCGAGCACTTCGATCTCCTCTACGAGGCCCTCGGCCACAACGCCCAGGTCCTCATCGGCATCGGCGAGGAGATCATCGTGGCCCGGCCGACGGTCTTCGGACCGTTCCCCCAGGTCATCAAGACGATCGTGGACAAGACGATCAAGTACCGGCTGATGGCCCACTCGGCCGAGGACATCACGACCATGGTGCTCGAGAAGGACTACCGGATCCCGTTCCCGCCCCTGCACTCCGACGTCCCCCAGGGCTTCGTTCTCAACTTCAAGGAGCGCCCCGACGTCGACCTGCACGATCTCGAGAAGAAGGTCCAGGCCATCATCGCCAAGGACCTGCCTCTGACGTCCTGCGGCGACAACACCCTCGGCATCGGCGAGCGGACGATGCCCTGCACCGGGACCCGGACCCACGTCTCCTCGACCGGCAAGATCGAGAACTTCCGCCTGCTCAAGGAATACCGCTACGACCAGATGAGCAAGGAGTACTACGTCATCGGCCTCGTGGGGAAGCGCGGCGAGGACGCCTTCGAGGACCTCATCGACGTCGAGGGGATCTACGAATGAATTATTTCGCGATTGGGCCGGACAAGGCTCGCTACCGGAAGCTGGCGGTCAAGGGTTTCGGGAGATCGGTGTGCGGCGGCCGGCCGGCCCTGCGCGTCGGCGACGCCGCTCTGAAAGCCCTGGCGGGGGAGGCCTTCGCCGACCTGGCGTTCTACCTGCGGCCGGACTTCCTGGCGGCCATGCGCCGCATCCTCGACGCGCCGGACGCCTCGCCCAACGACCGGTTCGTGGCCGAGGCGGTTCTGCGCAATGCCGTCATCGCGGCCGAGGGCGTCCTGCCTCTCTGCCAGGACACCGGCTCCATCCAGATCTTCGCCGGACGGGGACACCGCGTGGTCACCGACGGCCGGGACGAGGATGTCCTGGCCGCGGCCGCCGCGGCGGTCTACAAGACACGCAACCTGCGCTATTCGATCATGGCCCCGCTCACCGTCATGGACGAGGTCAACACGGGCAACAACCTGCCGGCCCAGATCGACATCCAGGCCGTCGAAGGCCGGGAGTACAGGTTCTTCTTCGTGGCCAAGGGCGGCGGATCGTCCAACAAGATCGCCCTCTTCCAGGAATCCAAGGCCGTGTTGGAGGACGGGGCCCTCGAGGCCTTCCTGGCCGGGAAGATCCGGGCCCTGGGGGTCGCGGCCTGTCCGCCCTACCGCATCGCCGTCGTCGTCGGAGGGCTGTCGCCGGAGATGACCCTCAAAACGGTCAAGCTGGCTTCGGGAGGGTTTCTCGACGATCTTCCTAAAAAGGGCGGGAACCGAGGCGACGCTTTTCGAGATGTCGGCTGGGAGGGGCGGGTCATGCGCCTGGCCCGCGAGACCGGGCTCGGGGCCCAGTTCGGCGGGCTCTACCTGGCGCACGATGTCCGTTTCGTCCGCCTGCCGCGCCACGCCGGGTCGTGCCCCATCGGGCTGGGCGTCGCCTGCAACGCCGACCGCGGCCTGCGGGGCAAGATCACGCCCGACGGCGTCTTCCTCGAAGAGGTCGAGCGGCATCCGGTCCGGTTCCTCGAGGGGGCAGCGCCCGCGGGGCTGGCCAAGTCCGTGGCCGTCGATCTCGACGAGCCGATGGATAGGATCCTGGCCAAGCTGAAAACTCTCCCGGTCGGTACGATGGTCCGGTTGTCGGGGCCTCTCGTCGTGGCCCGCGACATCGCCCACGCCCGGCTGGCGAAGATACTGCGCGAGACGGGCGACGTTCCGGATTACCTCAAGCGCCACCCCGTCTACTACGCCGGCCCGGCCAAGACGCCGAAGGGGATGGCCTCCGGCAGCTTCGGACCGACGACGGCCCAGCGCATGGACGGCTACATGGCCGATTTCCTGAAGGCCGGGGCGTCCTTGGTGACACTCGGCAAGGGCAACCGCACCGCGACGGCGGTCGAAGCCCTGAGGGCCGGGGGAGGGGTGTTCCTGGGCACGATCGGCGGGGCGGCCGCCCTCATCGCCAAAGAGCACATCGTCTCGAGCGAGACGATCGATTTCGCCGACCTGGGGATGGAAGCGATCCGCAGGATCGTGGTCAAGGACCTGCCCGCCTTCGTCATCTACGACGGGAAGGGCGGCGACCTCTACGCTACTTCTTCTCGCCGGTCTTCTTGAAGAATTCCTGCACCTGGGGGAACAGCTTCGGGGCCGACTCGTAGGTTTCGATCTCGATCGTCTCCGCGAGCGAGTTCAGCTTGAGCTGGGCGTCCTCGTAGAACCGCCCCTCGCCCTTGCCCTTCTCGTTGAGCTTGAGCTCTATGGCCATGAAGTAGTGGCGGCCGGCCGGCTGATAGGCGCCCGGGTTCCAATTCTGACGGTTGAAGAAGAGGCGGACGACTTTGCCCTTCTCGGTGGGCACGACGACGGCCGCGTGAATGGGCAGGTTCCAGCCGCGGGCGGACATGAACCGGACGACCCCCTTGTCAGCCTGGCTGAAGGCGGCTAAGAAGGGATCGATCCCGCCGGTGCCCAGGATCTCCTGGAGCTGGCGGATCTCGTCGGGCGTCGTCCAGCCGGTGACCTCGATCTGGACGTTGATCATGGGCGGCTCGACCGGGGCTTTTCCGGTCAGCATCCGGGCCTTGAAGATCTCCGCCCGGGCGAGCGCCGGGAGGACTACGGTCAGGGCCAGCGCCGCAACGAGGACGGCGGAGCCGGCACGGCGTATTTTAATCATTTTCAGTTCTCTCCGTTCGTGATCCCGCTCCTTCTATGATGCGCAGAACGGGGCCGGGAAGTCAAACGACCCCCGTCTATTTCTTGACCCGGTGAGGACGATCTGCTCGCCGTCGCTCGCCCGGACCGCGTCGTAAAAGGCCTTGATGGACGCATATTGGTCGACGGCGAAGTAGCTTTTCTTGATGACCAGATCGCGCTGGACGTGGAGCTTCTGCGGCCCCTCGTCGGCGGTGGCCAGAGAATACGAGGAAAAATCGTTCTGGCTGTTGTGGGCGACGGGACGGACCTCCGGCGTCAGTTCTTCGGGTAGCGCGATCCGGATGTCGTCGAACTCCCGGAAACGGGTAGGGAAAATAGACTGGAAATCGGCGCTCGGCGTGGCGGAACGGATATTGCGCCGTCCCACCGAGCGGAAAGACAGGGAGCAGGATCTTGTCGCCCGCGACGCGTGGCCAAGCCCGGGATGGTGATGTCGTAATGGACGATGAGGGCTGGGTTGTTGTTGTCCATGTTCTCGGCCTTCGTCAAGGTCACTGTCGCCCCGAGCGGCAGGACGCGGGCCAACTCCTCCTCGAGGTCCTTCTTCCAGGCTTCCTCGTCGTCGCGGATGTGGTCGAGACGCCGGATGAGCGCTTCGTGCCCCGTGTAGGTCGTCCTGACCGTGCCCGCGAGCCCGCCCTGAAGATCGAGCTTCAGGGCGATCTCGCGCTGGGTCAAGGCCAGGTCGGGTTGATAGACGGTCGTTGTGAAGAAGGCCGGGGGCTTGTCGGAATAGCGCAAGGCGGCGGCGTTCGACCGGCTCCAGTGGACGAGCCCGAATGGGCAGAAAGGCGTGGCCGGGTCGAAGACCATGGTCCGGTCGCCCAGCTTGACCAGGGCCGCCTCCGAGTCCATCTGGTCATAGAATGACAGGAGGTTGATCCGGAAGAGCTTGTCGTCCCGGTTCGAGACCCGGATAACCTCGGCCTCGAGCCCGGCCGCGCGGGCCAGGGCCACGAAGGTCCGGGTAATGTCGCTGCGCACGCCGTAGCCGCGATCGAGGACTTCGGCGACGCTTCGGTTGGACTTGATCTTCTGTTCTTTCTTCTGCTTGCGGGTCAGGCCCTTCTCGTAGCTCAGGTTACGGATCTTCTGTACGCCGTCGTAGAGCCGCTTCAGCCGGAGCGTCGGGTCCTCGGCGTCGGCGACGAGTTCCTTGGCTTTCGGGGCGGCCTTGGCCGGGTCGCCGATGAACCTCTCCGCGGACTTTTGCCAGACCTCGCTTTCGCGCTTCCAGAACTCGTCGCTTCCGGTGATGCGCCGGTCGAGGTAGAAGACGTCGACCGACATCTGCTCGGCCTCTGGGGAGGTCATGTACTCCTCCTCTTTGAAAGCCGGTATGTTCTCCAGTTCGAGTTCGAGCCGGCTGCCCTTGATGACCGGCCGGGCGTTCTCGAGCTTGTGGGCGACCCAGGACAGGCGGCAGGGACCGTCGAAGTAAAATCCGATATACGGGAAGGAGATGTATTCATAGCGGGCCCTGCGGGTGAAGAGGTCGTCCTGGACCTCCCAGCGGGTGGCCGGGAACGACAGGAACTCCTTGTTCTTCGGCAAGCCGCCCTCCTCGGGCTTGCCGGAGACCTGGAGCCTCTCCGCCAGGTCCTCCTCGTTGCCGCTCGCCGCGTCTTCGTCCGGGACGATCTTGTAGCGGAACTCGATGATCGAGCCGGCCTTGACGCCGGGGACGGCGAACGATTTCAGGCCGATGCGGTAGCGGCGGTAGCGGATGGCCGTCTTGTCGAAAACCTGGCCGGTGAACGGCTGGGGCGAGCCCTGGGGCGGCACGAGGCGGACCTCGAGATCGATCACCTTCTGCCGGCCGGCGTAGTAAGGGATCTCGATGTTGGCCCGGTCGCGGCCCGCGTCCGTCAGTATCTTCATCCGCTTGTAGATCTGGATATTGAAAACCTCGTGGTCGGTGACGACCTCCCGGAAGAGCCACAGGGCATCGGCGCCGGGCTGCTGCGGACAGTCGGTCATGGTCCGCTCCTCGTCGGGGATGACGGGCCAGGCGCCCTGAGCCCGGGCCGGGAGCGCGGAGGCCGCGACGAGGGCCGCCGCGGAAAGGACGGAGAAGGCGAAGGATGCGAGGCGGAAATGACGTCTCACGGGCATGGAAGCCTCCTGTCCCCGCCGGTCTTGAGGAGCAGGCTCTGCTGTTCCTCGGCGCTCACGGCCAGGAAGAACCCGAGGGCCTGGTCGAACCGCGAGGCGGGGAGTAGGGGTTCGACGAGCCTGTATTCGCGCCGGTAGACGAGCGACCCGTCGCCCGCCTCCGACCGGCTTCGGTAGGCGGCGAAACCGGCGTCGAGCTCGAGGGGGGCGGGAACGCCCTCGACGGCACAGCCGTGCGGCAGTTCGATCGTGAACTCGTCGCGGGCGAGGAGCGTGGTCTCGAGGTCGATGGGATGGCGCCGGGGTTTCTTGTCGCGGGAGACGAGATCGACCGCCTTCGTTCCCACGACCCGGGGCCGGAGGACGAGGTAGTCTCCGGCGCGCTTGGCGTAGGCCGGGGCGATGACGCGGTAGCTGACGACGAGGTCGCTCCCGTCGGTGTCGAGGTCTCCGAACTCGAAGTCCTGGAGCGTGAAGGCCCCCAGGGATTGCGACAGGAAAGTCTCCAGGTACTTGCGCCGGTCGGCCTCGGACGCGGCCTGCATCCTGTAGCGCAGAGAATCGGCGGCGGCGCCCCTCCTTTTCTCCCGGAACTCCCCGCTCAGGGTGCCGTCCCCCGACAAGACCAGCTTGCCGGTTCGTTCGACGGAGTTGCCTTCGGGCTGAGGGCTGGGCAGGAGCACGAGCTCGCCGCCCGAGCCGTCGACGAGGAGTGCCGTATTGGCCTGGAGATAATAGGGCAGGCGCCCGAGGGGCGTCGTCGGCATGGTCGGATCGAAGACCAGGAGTCGCCCGAGCCGGGGATGGCGGACGAGGCTGTCCAGGCCGGCGTCCGGGACGTCGTCGGGGAGGCGCACGGCCAGAATGGCGTGGTTGAAGCCATAAAGTGAGACCGGCGAGTCGGGGGTGACGACCCCGCGCGAGGTGTTGACGATGAGGTAATGGGAGTCGATACCGGCAGCCTCGAGCAGGGCCGCGAGCAGGGTGGCCTTGTCCTTACAGTCGCCGTAACGGTTTTTCAGGATGTCGGCGGCGAAGTGGGGTTGAAAGCCGCCGATGCCGATCTGGACAGAGACGTAGCGGATGTCCTTTTGGACGAAGCGGGCCAGGGCCGCGATCTTCGCAAGCGGGTCGGCGGCCGCGGAGATAAGCCTGCGGGCATGCTCGGCGACCGTGTTGTCGGGGACCCGGCGAGGGCCGCTGAGCTTCGTGTACCAGGCGCCCATGTCGGCCCAACCATCAAAGAAGAGGGGCCCGGCCACGGGCGTCCTGACGCGGACGATCAGGCGTCCGGCGACGGCACGCCCGTCGGGCATGCAAGGCTCGTCCCCGACGGCGGGGATGTCGGCGATCTCAACGGTCCAGGTCGTGTGGGGACTGCCGGGGGGCTGGATAGCCTGGACGGCCGGCCAGCAGATCCAGCTGAAGTTGGCCTCCCAGCCGGGCGGAATGGCCAGGGTATAATGCGACCTCAGGACCGGGAACTCGCCCTGGAAGTCGACGGCATCCTCGAGCGCGGGTGGCGTCCGGACCTCGCGCCATTCGAAGCCGACGACGCTCCCGGTATCGACCTCGGGGACGAGGAGCAACATGAGCTTGGCGTCCATGTAGAGGGTGTCGGGCGCGAGCGAAGAGGAGATGACGTCTTTCATCGTGGCCTGGCGCGGCGAGCCGGACGGATTGACCACCCAGCCGGACATCGCCTTGACCTTGGTGTCGTAGGTCTCGGCCAGCACGAGGCGGCGGGCCGATTCGGCGCCGGACGGACGGAGTACCCGGATGACCCGCCGGCAAGCCGTCGAAAGGGCGCCGCCGGCATCGATCGACGTCGTGCGCTCGTCGAGGAGCACCACGGCCTCCGTTTCGGGGGGAACGAGGGGAGGGGCCGGGCGGCCTCGTCGGTGAGCCACTGCGGGACCTTGACCGCCGCGGCGACAGAGGAGGCCCCGGCCGGGAAGGCGACGGACGGCAGGAGGAGGATGGCGGCGAGGAGCCAGGTCATGGACACGGGATGGGTTTTCAATAGACGACCTCGGTCTCGACGGTGAAGAATTTGTAGTTTTTATAGACGACGGAGATCTCGGCGTTGACGAACCTGGACCGGTCCTTGCGGAGGTAGGCCTGCTGGGTGAAATTCCGGCTGGGGAAGTCGCAGGCCGTTCTTCTCGAAGCGGTACTCGCAGTAGGCGGTGATCCGGGGTTCCGACTCGTTCTCGGCGGCCCATTCTTCGATCTCCCCGAAGTTGCCGAGGGACGCCTGGTCCCAGGCGATCTTCAGGACGCTGCCGTCGGACTCCTTGATCCAGATCTTGCCGTACGGGTGCGGCTCGTGCGCCTTGGGCAGGGGGGTCGCCTCGACGACGACGGCCTTCGCGTCGAAGATCTTCTCCTCCCCGACGATCCGGAAGGAGTGGTAGGTCTGCCAGAATTCGCTCAGAAGCCCGACCGGCCCGAAGAGGACGTTCTTGTAACGGAACGCCGCCGGCTGGATCGGAGGCAATTGCCGGGAGGCCTTGCGGCCGTCGATCGCGACGAGGTTGCGCTGTTCCTTGACTTCGTCCTTCTTGCGGACGAACTGATAATCGTAGAGAAAGACCTCGAAGTGCCGCAGATGCCGGTCCTTCATCTCCGACACCTCTTCGAGACAGACGAAGTCGAGCGCGGCCCGGTCGAGGCGCCAGCAGTAGTAAGCCGCCTTCTCCAGGATCGCGGCCAGCCGGTCCGCGTCGTTCTTATCCTGTATTCGTCCCGAAGCGACGGGCGAAAGGACCATCGCAGCCAGAGGAAGGAGAAGCCAACGGATGCGATCCATTTGTTCCCCTATCCAAACCCCTTGCTTAAGCATATTCCGGTAGAAGGCGTTGTCAGCGAGCAGGCGGGGGAGCCGACGAACGCGAGCTAACGCCCGGCGGCGAGCCAGCGACGCGTGCGTCGAACACAGGTCATCTCCCTCCGGACCCATATAGGCGAGGGCGCGCTGCCTGTCACCAACAACAATTCGCCTGTCGGAACGAGTGGTGGATAGTGGCGTGGGGCAAGATCCAGTGTCCCATTGACCGCGGCTTGACGGGCTGGAGGTGAGCGCATAATCTCTCAGACAGATAATTCCGGGAATTTCCGACAGAGAGGAAGGCTTCGAATGAAAGCGATCGTGTATTCGAAATTCGGCTCGCCGGATGTTCTTCGACTTGAAGAGGTGGAAAAACCGGTCCCCAAGGCCCATGAAATATTGATCAAGGTCCGTGCGGCGTCCGTCAATGCCTATGACTGGCGTCATCTCAGAGCGGATCCGTTCCTGATGAGATTTATGGGCGCCGGTCTTTTCAAGCCAAGTCACAGGATCCTCGGAGCTGACATGGCGGGGCAGGTCGAGGCGGTCGGCGGCGAGGTCACGCAGTTCAAGCCCGGCGACGAGGTCTTCGGAGAAGGCGGCTACGGCGGGTTTGCTGAATATGTCTGTGTCGATGAGAACAGATTCGTGATGAAGCCGGCCGATCTCACTTTTGAAGAAGCGGCGGCTGTCCCGATGGCGGCCCTCACGGCCTTACAGGGGCTGCGCGACAGCGGACAGATCAAAGCAGGGCAAAGGGTTTTGATCAACGGAGCCTCCGGCGGTGTCGGCACGTTCGCGGTGCAGATCGCCAAAGCATTCGGAGCCGAGGTGACCGGCGTTTGCAGCACATCGAAGATGGATCTCGTGCGCTCGATCGGGGCGGACCATGTGGTCGATTACACGCGGGAGGATGTCACCAAGAGCGAGCGACGATACGATCTGATCTTCGATGTGGCGGCCTTCCGGCCGGTGTCGGATTACAAGCGCGTCATGAATCCCGGCGGGATCTATGTCGTAGCCGGTGGTTCCATCGGACGGATCTTCCAGACCATGTTCCTGTCTAAGTTCAAAGCGAAGACCATGAAAGTGGTCATCGCCCACGCCGATCAAAAGGATCTGCTTGTCCTCGCGGAGTTGATGACCGCGGGCAAAGTCAGGTCGGTCATCGACAAATGCTATCCCCTGAGCGAGACGGCCGAGGCCATCCGGTATCTGGAAGAAGGCTGTGCCCGTGGCAAGATCGTGATCTCGCCTATTTGATCGCGCGCACCACTTCCGCCACGACAGATAAGATCAATTCGGGCTGGCGCTCCGGGATCATGTGGTCGCTTTGTTCGGCGACGACAAGCCTCGCGCCCTCGATCGACGCCGTCAACCGCTCGTGCGATTCGCGCCAGAGCTTTTGGTCTTGTGGAGAAAGCCATTCTTTACCGGACGTGATTATCCGCACGGCCAGATGCGGAGGGAGAGCGACTTTTCGGGCGGCGTCGCACTTTTCGCCCAGGTTGCTTCCCGGGGCGCCCATCATCCGGACCTCGGCGCGCTGGTCCTTTGTGAGCTTCTCGGGATGCGAGGCATCGAAGAGGGAGCTGTCCCATTTTCTTTTCGGTGGCCTCGACCCCCAGCGCGTCGACGAATTCGAAAGTGAAGGGATCGACGAACACCAGCCCCTTGACCGAGTCTTGATGTTCACCGGCCTCGAAACGGATCAGAAAACCCCCGTAGGAGTGGCCGACGAGAACGAGGTCCCGGTCGAGGCCGAGTTGCCGGAGTCCCCGCCACAGCGCCTCGGTGTCCTCATGCAAGTCATATTTAGTCTCGGGCAAGTCGCTCTGCCCGAAGCCGGCGCGGTCGTAGGCGACGACGGTCGCGCCGGTCTCCCGGGAGAGCAGAGGGGCCAGCGCTGACCACTGGGTGGAGTCCATCCCGCCCCCGGCTTCGAGAAGGATCACCGGTCCTTGGCCCGGGATTATCCGGAAGTAAAGATGGTAACCTCCGACATCGATCCGTTTCTCGATGACTTCCGGCGCCTTGGAGGATAGCCCAAAAGCTCTGGCGGGCGGCATGGCTGACATGGTGATGGCAACGATGAGGAGCGAAAGAAGCACTATGTATCGGGATTTCATACTCTTCTCCCTCACGTATTAGAGTATGCCATATTGACGAGATGGGGAACGGATTAGTTCCCGATCTCCATCGCGCGGCTTATCCGAATCCGGGTGGATCGGCCTTCCCGGATTCTTGAGGTTGTCGGGAGTGGCGGGAAGGTGTGGGAGTCGAACCCACCCGGGACGTCTATAGCCCCATACCGGATTTGAAGTCCATGACCCGGAATCGCTAATGACTGCGTTTTGAGTTGTTTACGAGCTGCGTCACGGGCATTCTTACGGGTTGGCTTGCGGGTTGGGCGGGCAGTTCCGTAAGTGCCTGAACCTCGCGCAGCAGGTCGTCGTCGCTCGGGTGGCAGTAGCGCTCGTAGGTCGATCGTGATCGAGCTGTGGCCCAGGATCTTAGAGAGGTTGACGATGTTCCCGCCCTTGGCGATGTACCTGGTGGCGAAGGTGTGCCTCAGATCGTGGAATTTCAAGCCCTCGATCCCCGGGTCCTTCGGATCCTCCGGGTTCTTCTTGGCCCGTGCGCAGGCGGCGTAAAACCCCTCATGGATCGTTTTGAGGGGCTCAGCCGGCGCCATTACCGAAGATGTAGCCCGCGGTCGAGGCGTAGGGCTTGAGCAGATCGAGGACGATGTCGTTCATGGGGACCCGGCGGTCCTTCTTCGATTTGCTGTTCTCGGCCGGGATCGTGATTATCCGGGTCGTGAAGTTGACGTGCCGACGCTCGAGCTTCAGGATCTCGCTGCGGCGCATGCCCGTGTTCACGGCGGTCAGGATGAACTCCCGCATCCTGGGGCTGGCGGCGGCCAGCAGCCTCGCTTCTTCCTCGGCGGTCATGACGCGATCGCGGGTGTTCTTCGCCCGGGTCAGGCGGATCTTCTTGATCGGGAAGGCCTTGAGCTTGTCGAAGTCGATGGCGGCCTGAAGCATGCTTTTGAGGCAGGCCAATTCGAGGTCGACCGTCCGGCTCGAGACTCGGGAGCTGCGTTCGATCCTGTACTTTTCGATGAGCAGTAGGCTGATCTGGGAGAGCCGACGGTGCCCGAAGAATTCCTTGAGGTGCTTGACCGAGAGCTCGTCCCGGTCCACGGATCTCTTTTTCGCGGGCCTTGGACCACAGCTCGATGAAGTCGTCGGCGAAAGCGTCGAAGTAGGAGATCCTCGACCTCGGCGACGGGATCCACGGGCCTGGCTTGGACCTCTGCCCGCAGCTTGTCCAGGGCGTTCCGGGCATCTTCCTTGGTCCGGTAGCCGGTGCGGACGATCCGCTTTCCGTTCTTCGTGAAGTCGACCCTCCAGCGGTCCGGGCCGTCCAGCTTGATGTTCCGTTCGCTCTTAGCTTTGCTCATGGCTTTGCTCCCCTTCCGCTCGAAGAAGACCGGGCTTTTTTCGTTTCCCAAGAGGCGATCGTGCCGGACGATCCCGCCCAGGATCTCGAAGGGGACCCCGTCGCCGTCCGGGTAGGCCCGGCAATAGACCGGGGGAGCCGCATGGACCTTCGAGGTCAGGTGCCGGCAGGCCCAGCAGTTGTCTGTCGGCTTCATTGTTGACCTCGCTGTCCGGCGCCCCCGCTTCTTCTCGGTGGCCTCGATCTCCCGCCAGATCTCGTCGACAAGCTCGCCCATCTCCTGGTCAGTCGGCTTGCGCCCGAGCTTTTTCTCGAGCTTTGCGATCGCATCAGGCGAGGGAATCATTAGAGTTTCCTCCGGATCTTCGCGATCCCTCGCCGGATCGCCGGCCGGAACTAGCGGGTGAGGGGTGACCCTCCTTCACCCACCGTCGGACCTCCCGCCCCGAGACGCCAATGAACCGGGCGGCCGCTTCGGGGCTGATGGCCTTTTCTTTGAGGACTTCCGTCAGCTCTCTAACTAGGTCGATCATCATCTTCCTCCGTCTCATCATCCTTCTTTGAGGCCCTGCCCCACAGGAAAAAAATGACAATAGTAACGACGTTGCTGAAGAAAAGGGGGTCGCTGAACTTGCGAGGAACTTGATCACCCTCTCTTGGATGGCGGTTATGAGGAGCCCGATCGCCCCCGCGAGTATGACCACGACGCCGACCTCGGCGAGGTCCGGCAGATGCTTCCTCCGCCCGCCTCCGAGCTTGTAGATAAGCCAGATGAGAGAGACCACCAGGCCTCCCGCGAGGTAAAAAGCGCCGAGCCCGACGACGACAGGAATGAGGCTGCGCCCAAAAAGAAGGATGGAGCTTCCCGCGATCCACAGCACAAGGGCCACCCAGCCGGCCCTCTTTACCCACTTTCTTTCGGTCCATTTCTGCTTGTCCATGGTGCATGCCCCTTATTTATTTCTAGACCGATTATAGACATATGTCTAGTTTAGTCAAGTCCTTTTATGGGGGTCGCCAGAAGGCAATAAAACGGGCCCGGGGGGTTACGTCGGTCGCTATGAATCGGCCGGCGCGTGGGCTCCCTCCAGGCCCGGCAAATCATCCGTCGCAGCTTGATCATCGGGTTCCGCGCCGGATCGACGACCGCGTCCTTCGCGGCCTGCCGCAGGTCCTGGGCGAGCCGGAAGCGTTCCTCATCGGCGAGCTGGTCGACCGCCGTCCCGTTGACGAGGATCGTGCCGAACTGGCCGAGCCGAAAAACCTTCCGGTTGTCGTGAAGCGTGACCTCGGCCCCGTCGCCGGCCGCGGCCTTGAACAAATCGATGAGCTTGGATTCCTCGAACTCAATCGTCATGGCTGCCTCCGGCAGATGGTGCCGACCTGGCCGAGGGCCCGGCCCCGCGCCTTCAGCTCCTCGAACTCGGCCTTCTGGAGCCGCGTAAATTCCTCGTACGTGAGAGGCTGCCAGGCCGGCCTTCCCCCGATCGGCGTTTCTGACGTAGAAAGCGGCCCGGCGTAGGCGCTCCTCCTCGGCCTTGTCCCGGGCGGCCTGCTCGAAGAGGTAGTCGTTGACCTCGTCGTCGTCCATCTCGCGCATGTGGCCGAGGTCGGCTCGGGTTGTGCCGGTCCGCGGAGGGTTACACTTCGGGCAAATTTGCCCGTCCGGCGTTCCCGGCTTGTCCTTCATCACGAGCCTGCAGCGGGGGTTGTCGCAGCGCTGCCAGATCCAGGTCGTCGAGTCCTTGGCCCTGCGCTCCACGATCTCGCGGCGGAAACGGGTCAGCTCCTCGGGTTGAGCGAATTGGCCGACGAAGGCGGCGTCACTCATCGCGGCTTCTCCGGTCTGCGGCCCGCGGTTGAGCGGCGTGATCCTCGGCTCGTCATGCCGGATCCCGAGGCTCGCGGACATGATCGGCGCCGGCGCCGTGGGAGTGGGGCCCGGCTGGATCTCGTAGGGCTTGTCGACGGATCCCTTCGCTTCGGCCGTCGCGGGGGCCGTTCCCGTTTTTTTCGTGGTCGTCATGGTGACTCCTTTCAGGGTCTAGGTTTGATGTCGAAGTCGAGGACGTTGAGCTCGGCGCCGGCCTGAGCTCGGGCCCGGCGATCGCTTTCCCTTCGGGCCCGGCGCTCGAGGTAGTCCTTTCTAAGGACGCCGTTGTTGAGGTCGTCGGTCGTAAAACCCACAAGCGGCAGGCCCGGCTGCGCCGGCGGGACGGGCTGGCGCAGGGCTTCCTGCGTTCTGGCCGCCAGCGAAGTGAGCTCGCCGAGGATCCGTCCGGGCCCCGTCAAGGACCGCAGCGCCCGGCGTGTGTCGCCGAGGCTCGAGGCCTCGGATGCGTAGAACCATGTCCTTGATGTTCATGCTTCCTCCCTCAGCGGATTTTCCTGCTGTTCTGGAACCAGTCGGCCATGCCTCGCTCGTCCGGCGTGTACCTGTGCGCCGTCCGCGTCCGGGCCGACGTCGCCAAGCAGGCCCAGGAAGGCGCCGTCGGCTTGGTTCTGCGAGGCGGTGACGGCCGCGCCGGCGACCGCGTTGGCCAGGTCGTCATGAAGCCCCGGCGGGTGCGTGACCTGGTCTTTGCCGCCCGGGCGGACCCGGCGCTCGAGCTGCAGCAGCTGGGCCTGGAGGTGCGGGGCGTCGGGCAGCGCGACACGGCCGCTGGACAGCAGGGCTAGGAAATTTAGGTAGAGATCACTCGCGGTCAGCTCGGCGGGCTTGATCCCGATGCTCGGTCTTTCCCCACATTTCCTCGACCCAGGCGCCGCCCCAGCGGTCGGATACGACCTCGTTGATCCCGTAGGTCTTGAAGAACTGCGCGAATTCCGTCGTGACCTGCTCCGGCGAAAATGGGGGCTTGGCTTCGCGGATGGCATTGATCGTGACCCGGCCGGCGGCATCGATCGAGGCCACGGCGGCAGAGATAGTGAATCTTGCCGCCCCCCGATCGGATCTATGAATCCCACGACCGCGGCGCCCCTCCGGACTGGAGTGTCGCCCTGGACGGCCTTCAACAATCGCGCTCCGCAGCAGGTCGATCCCGAGGAAGCTGGATACGTCGTCGCGGAAGATCGAAAGCCATTCCGCGCGCGCCGCGGCCGGGTCGGCCTCGAGCTCGTTTTCGATCAGCTCCTTCGACAGCAGCGGATTCATCGTCATGCGAATCGCTGACCCAGACTCGCGTGGGTCCGGGCCGGCCGTGGTGCTTCTGGACCTGTTCGTATAAGAGGCCGCTTCGGCTGTAGGCCGTCGAAATTCCGAGCAGCAGGGATCCCGGGGCCGTGGCCAGCGAGGGCTTCAGAGCTCGGTAAGATCTCCGCGGCTGGATTCGAGCTCTGCTCGTCCGGCTGCCAGAAAGCCAGCTCTTCCATGGCCGCGAAAACGATGGTCCTGCCGCGCAGCGATCTGAAATCCGCAGTCATAATTTCTATGTCGATCCCGGTCGTGAGCTCGATCCGGTCCCGGATCTCGGCTTGGATGAGGGCCCGCAAGGCCGGTGTGCCGTGGAGCAGGCCGGAGATGTAGTTCCGTATGATCTTGGCCTGGGCCCGGTCGACCGCGCATGATGACGGCCTTGCCGCGCTCGCCCGGCCCGAGGATCCCGCGCCAATCCTTGAAGGCGCTCTGCCACACGGCGAGCAAACTTGCGATACGGGACTTGCCCGATCTTCTGCCCGATACGCAAAATTTCGCGGGCGGGCTCGGTCGGCGGGACCTGGAGGGCGGTCGCTTTCCGGAAGAGCTCGACGTCCGGCCCCGGCGCGATTGGCAGCCCGAAGACGCTGCGCCAGGAAGACCTCCCACTGAATGCCAGACTCCCGTAAGCCCTTGAACGTGCCGCCGAAGATGCGCGGCGACCTCAGCGCGGCTGATGATGTCACTCATCACCCTACCTCCGAGCCAGGCCAGCCCGGCCTGCCCCCAGGTCTTTCATCTGCCTGGTCCGATGACATAATCTTGGCCAAGAGGGGATATGGAATGGACGAGCGTGCATTGTGGTCAGAATCCTGCGATAATCGGACTGGCGCTTATGGTAGCGTGGTTTCGGATCCGGACCTCGATGTTCGATTGGAATTGCGGTCGAGTCGACTCGTCGGCGCATTTATGCAGCAGGAAGTCGACGCTCGGAAGATCATCCTGCATACCGCGGGCGGGCCTGGTATTCGTCAGCGGATTTGTGC
The DNA here is from genome assembly GCA_963743755.1 of uncultured bacterium. Lineage (GTDB taxonomy): Bacteria > Acidobacteriota > Aminicenantia > Aminicenantales > Saccharicenantaceae > RBG-16-66-30. The sequence goes on along the minus strand of CAVUQU010000003.1, from coordinate 143,992 downwards.
TGTTCACTTTCATCGGAGAATTAGCGCACTGACGGGCATAACCGTGGAGGGGAGTTGCGAGAATCATACATGAATACTCCGTTCCTGTTGCGGCTATTTCGCCGTTAGCCATTCCAGCTGCCTGTCGCGACAGCGGTCGGGTCCCATTCTCGCGGTAGAACACGGCCAACTTGGTCACCCGTATGAGCCGGGCGAGCTCCGAGCTGCCTCAGGCTCTCGAAGACGCGCTTCCGCCGTAGCTGCTGCCCCGGCGTGAGCGCGGTGCCGGAGCGCGTCGTCAGATATTCGCCGATGCAGCCGGAGGGACTCGGCCGTCGAGGGGATCTCCTTCCCGATCGCCTGTTCAACTGTGTCTCTCGTTTGGCGCTCCGTTTGGGATACTGACCCGTTGTACAGACGTGGGATTTTGTGGCAGACGACTTACGACACTAGCCTCCGAGGACAAGCGCCGCGAGGCTCGCGGTAGCGGAATGTTTGCTGATCATGAGATTACGTGCTTTGCTGGCCCGGGCTTGGCTCGTGCTGCGTAAAACCTCTCGACGTCGGAATGTGGCGCATGCGCTATCGAGCAATCGGCCATCATTAGCCAACTCCGTCCTTCCCGACCTTCGTCCGCGTTGGCTTGCCCCTGGCGCGTCACTGCGGGCTCCGTTTGGCCCTTCGGCGAGCTACCGGAGCCATCCTTTGCCCGGTATGGCGCGGCCTGCTGCGTCTCTTGCCTCGTCCTCGGACGGCCTCAGCCAGGATCTCGATCAGCGTCGGCCCGCGATCCTCCTGCTTCCTGGCGCGCTCGAGCTCGGCCAGCGCCAAGACCCCCTGCCTGACCGTGTTCCCGAAGGCAAGCCAATTTTTCCCCAAGATCGGGTTCAGCTCGAGTCGCCCTGCCCCAGCCGCAACGCCGTCGATCACCCCGTATCTTCTGAGGTAGAGGGAGCTCAGCTTTTGAATTCCCAAGGCCTCGACGACGCTGTCGATCAAGATCCGCTGGTCCGGCGTGATCTTCTCCCCCCCATGCGCCTCGATCAGCTCCGTCCGTAAGGTGCCCCAGCTCCCGCCGGACCGCCTGGAACGCCCCGCCCCTCCGGCAGCCGCTTCGATGTCGATCCAGCAGTAGAGTCCATGCTTCGGCCAGCGCTTCCGGGGCGCCAGCGCGTCCTTCTTCGTCGGCTTCTCAGTCATTTTTCACCTGGCGTTGTTCCAGAAAATTCCGGCCGGCACCTCCGGACCTTTCCCCAAAAGGAAACAGCGGGGGCCCTGGTAGGGGATGGCGTGGGCGATGTGTGTGCCTCTGGGTCCTGGACCGAAAGTTGGATCCTTTCGGCGGCGGCGGGGCTCCCCGGGGGGCTTTGCCGGCTTTCCCCTGTAAGCCGCTGATTCTCGTTGATTGCGCTGGAAGTCGCCCCAAGGTGCCGGATCCTGGCCGGCTGCCCAAGGCGTAAGAATCCCGTAAGTCCAGGCCGCTGATGGCCCGTTTCTCGGGGGAAACCGCTGGATGCGTCGTCCGGTGGGGCAGCCGGCTGTGGACCGTGGACACGGGGAGCATTGTGGACCTTCTCGGGGGGATGAGAGAGCGCTTGGGCAGATCATGCCATGCCCTTTCTCTTATCGGTTTCCCAGGCAGCCAGGAGCTCCTTGACAGCCGCCTCGAGCTCGGCGCCCTCGGAGTCCCTGCTGTTCTTTGGCCGTCCGTATCTCCCGTTCGACGCTGGGCTTGTAGCTTCGGATCTTCTCCTCGGTCATCGGTGAGCGGTGCCCTTCTCCGACGCGCATGTCGGGGACAGGAGGGGGTGTGCTTACGGTTCTGTTTCACATTGTTACAGGACCGTCCCCATGCTATCCTCTCCATCCTTTCCTTTCCTAATTCTGAAGAGGGGGGAGGTGTTGGGCCGGTAGCGGCTTGGCGTTCGGCTCGGCGCTCAGCTCGCCCATCGGGTCATCCGGGGGAGCTGGTACTTCTCGTAGCTGGAAATACGGAGGATGCCGTTCTCCGATCGGGTGATCTTCCCGACCTGGACACATCTTTCAATCGTCTCGGCCAAGAGGTCGACATCGAGGAATAGAAGGCCGGCCAGTTGCGAGGGCGGGTAAGGCGTGTCCTCGTTGGCACGGATATAGCCCTCGTCCTTCATCGATAGGGCCAGGAGGTCGACGAAGACGCCTCGTTGGGCGGGATTCAATTCGATCCTTGTCGACCCGAAGAGCCATGAGTCGACGTGTAGGGGGAACCAATCAAGGGCGTTCTTCATCTCTGGCCTCTCTTTGCTCAGTTTCGAGGGCCGCGGACCTGGCCCGGTCAAAGATATCCTCGCCGTCGTGATTTCCCCGGACAATCTCCGCAGGAGCTCGGCCGTGGTCGGCGGGCCGGCAGTAAGCTTGTCGATCATGTCCTTCTCCTCCGATCGAGCGGCGGCTGTTCATGGCCAGGACCTCACGCTCCAAGAGCTGCTGGTCGAAGACAACGCGGTCTACGCGGATCTGGCCTCGGCCGCCGCGGGCTGATGGCAGCCGGACGTGCGGGATCTTACGGGCCCGGCAAAGCGCCAGGACGGTTTTCGGGTGGAGGCCGTAGAGATCGGCCGCGGCCCGGACCGTCAACCAGCGATGCTCGAGCATGGGCTCAGTGCTTTTCGTTTGGGACAGGGATCCCGTAGTCCCTGGCCAGGGCCCGCAGCCGCAGGCGATAGATCGAATAGTCGCCGTCGACGTCCAAGAGCCAGAGCCGTTCGGTGCGGAGCATGACGCGCCGCAGCTGCCTGAACAGCGCCCTGTCGCTCGTAGCCTCGGCCAACGTCGGCTCGAAGTGGTCGGCCTGCTCTACCTTAGAGGTGAGCCGGTCGAGCGGAACATCTCGCCGGGGGCGGGCCTTGCCTTCCGTCGTGGATTTTGTGGTCATGACTATCTCCTGCTACTGATGGTACCCCCTGTTTCCACTCATTTAGGTTGCACTTCGATAAGTTTATCTTGCCTGATAATCGGCTTTTTTCTAGAATAGTGGCATGACAGAATCGCCGAATTGCTTCACCCGGTGGGAGGGTCTGAGGCCAATCGATGTCGACCTGGCGCGAGAGGTTTGGCGCGATCTCTTGGCCGGTCCGGTCCACGATGATTGTTGCCGCTGTCCTTCCTGCAAGTGGACGCTTCATCGAGCCTGCGGGGGGCGATTCAGCAGCGGAGACCTTCTTCCTTTATTGGCTGGAGCTCGAGGCCCAGCTCTCTCTCATTACTCAGAGGGAGTACACAATCTTTCGTTGGCCGCTTCGTGACGAGGAGCGGACATCAGTCAAATGGGCCGACATGTTTCCCTCTATCAAGAGGTGTGCTGGCGCCAGGCCCGAGCGCCCCGGCGCCAAGCCATCCAGGTGCCCTGACGTTGACATATGCATCCACGCTCAGTACACGAGGAAAAAGAAGCCGGCGCCCTCCGAATGGGAGGGCGACCTGGAACGTCCCATCAGGCCTTGGGCGCAGAAAAAGAAACCCGCGCGGGGGGTGATTCAGGCGATGGCCGGCTTCCTCAACCAGTACAGGCATTACTTCCCTGAGATCGATGCCAATCCGGCTCGCATCAAAATGAACCTGTGGCGTTATCGGAAGTCAGGGATTGAAGCTCGGCTTGATGAGGAGATCATTACCCGACGGATGAAGCGCTATTCGAAGCGGGCTGGCGGTGACGAGAGATTGCAGGAAGCCGCGCGTCTTGCCCAGAGGGTCGCAGATTTCGTCTATGGGCAGCCGGAGCGAAAGGTCCTCCAGCGTGAGCTTCAGCGCAGTGTTGTTCAGCGGCCTGTCAAAGGACCCCATCGAAGGTCTGAGGCCCTGGCTGCTCATGAACCACGGCATCGAGGTCGTGCAGGGCCGGCGGAAGGGCCAGGTAGTCTACACGGGTAGATTGAAAGATAGCTGCGGCCGGGTCCTCCGCGTCTGGTCCCAGGATCGCAGCTGGACCCGGCCGGGGGTGGCTGCGTTTCCAGGGATCGAGGCGCAGGGGGCGGTCGAGAGGGCGATGGCCGACGGAAAGCGGCCGGGGCATGAGGTCATCGTTGTCTTCTTCCCCGGGGCGCCCAAGACCTGGAAGGATGTCTACACCACCTTTATCGCAGACAGATTGTTTCTTGATGCCGCCATCGAGCGCTTCGACAGGTGCGGCGGCAAGCCGTTCCATGACCTGCCTCGTGGCGCCTCGGCCGACTCGAGGCCTCGCGTCGGCGTCGGGCCTAAGGGCCGTAAAAGTCAGGCCTGAGTGAGAATTCTTTCTGGCCTCGAGCGTCTTTTTTATCGAGGCCCAAGATCTCGCCACCCGTCGTGGGGCGTCTTTTATGCTGAAAGGGGAGCGCCTGCCTGCCCGGCCTCCCTGCCGGCCTCGTTGATCTTGGCACTGCTTGACTCTGCACCATGCCAGCTATTGATTTCCTGTAAGAAACTGACTTATAGTTATGCCGTAGCGGCTCTGAACGGCCAATAGGCGCTGCCTTATGGCGGTCCAATTTCGGGCGGGGAGATGCTATGCAGATCGAGCTCCAAACACCTGCCGATTTGAAGGAACGAGCACAGCTCTATCACGAGAGGATAGTTCACCTTCAAGAACAGTTGGTCTTTACCTTCCTGGACCTAGGTGAGGCCTTCTCGAAAATCCAGAAGGAACATCTTTACGAAGAGCTCGGTTATAAACGATTCAACGAATACCTGAAATCCCCGGATGTCAAGCTCTGCCGGAGTAAGGTCTATGGACTTATCCGGATCTTTGATGTGCTCGTCCTTGAGCACAGGATTTCGAGGGATCGGATCTTGGGTATCAATTGGTCAAAGCTGTACCTTTTGAATCGACATCTTCAGAATGGGAATCCTGGAACATTTCCTGGCGCTAGCAGAAACGAGCTCAAAAATGGAAATAGCTCGTCATCTTTGAGCGCAAGAGAAGCCATACAAGAAGCCGATTTATGGGGAGCCGATCAATCTAGGTTTTTTAGATCACGCCCCGGTCTGTCAACAAAATGGGGGTCGTTTTTTTATTCGCTGCGCTATGCGAACAACTCGGCTACAAGGTTGACCAAATCCAGCAGACTTTTCCCCGACTGTATCGGCCGTCGAAAGCGTGACAACGATAGGGACAATAGATGGGAGAAGGTTAGGATCGAATTCGAGTACAAATCAAGGGACTTTGTCCCACATCTCCATCCTGAGAGAAGAATAGACATGATCATCTGTTGGGAACATAATTGGCCCGCGTGTAAGCTTGAGGTCCTTTCTCTCAAAGATGTAATAAAGGACCTGAAGTTCAAAGGGGAGCTTTAGTAACCAATTCCGAAACTTAGCGCGGGAACTGCAGCCCGAGCTCACTTCGTCAGGACGGGGTCCAATTCTTGAAGCGTTCGCAGAGGAGTTCTGCCTTCTCTGGAGGTAACCTTGAAAATCGGCCAAGGATCGTCGCGGGGGTCAAAAGACGAAATATTCAGTGGAGCGTCCGAAGTTCCCTGACCGCATGACCATCTAATTTGTCCAATTCCTGATAGAGTTCTCGAGCCTTATTGAACTTATCCTCCCTCGCTCGTTCCCAATTCCTTTTAGATTTCTTACAGCCGGTAACTTCTTCGAACCAGGTCTTCATAAAAAGAGCGGCGAAATGGGTTGCTAAACCCTCTTCCAAAACACTGACCTCCTCAAAAGTAACGGGGGCCAGTAAGTGGACAGCTTCATGGGCTAAATCATAGCAGAATAGATCGCATTTGATCATGTTCTTCTCGCCTATAAGCACGGTGACCCTCTTCGTCCAGAGTCAAGATCTATCTGTGGCATCTCTCTCCCCGGTTCGAAATGTACGCCGAGAATATCGAATCCCTGGACCTTGGGGCCGTAATGTTCTTCAGCTATGCCAAGAATTTTTATCAGAAGTTGATCGGCACGTGGCTTTTCTATCTTCTGAGCCAGTCCAACGAATGACTGAGGAATTCGAGTCATCTTTCTTTTCTTCATCTATCATACCCATCTCGCCGCTTCAGCTCATCGTACCCCTCGAGTACGCCAGCAACATTAGGAGACAAACGGCTGGTCTCGGCGGTGACCACTAGAAGCCGGAGGAGGGATGCGATCTCATCTGCAATTCCGATGAAAGCCCAGCGCTTCTCGGGATCTATCCCGGCAATCCGTTCTTTTATAAGGTGAGCCACTTGCTTGTCTGCCCGCTCCAGGCCAATTTGAGGATCTCCTTCTTCTCTGTCCTCATCTCTGTCCATTTACCTCGCTGACAGAACTGGGCTGCGACCACGCGCTTGTTCTTGGGGTAGTTCGAGAAGATGAATTCGAGGAGGTTTCGAAGGTGGATAGCGAATCCTTCAATTAGCGTATTTCTGAGCCAGAGTGCATCATCGGGGGTCGCTGTCGTGACCGTGATCTTGCGTTTGGAGAGTACGATGGCCAGCCAGAAGAACATCTTGACCTCGTAGTAGACGTGCTCGCCCGAGTAGGCCAGAAGTTCTTTATCGCTCATCGGTGTGGACATGGATCACCTCGTTGCATGGTCGGCCTCAATTCTTATCCAAAACAACCTCTGGGTCCAGCCCTTGGACAGGGGAGCTGTGCTCAAGTTGTGCTCGCCGGGTGCGTAAAAGTGCGTAATTATGATGAAGGCTGGGACGGGTTGGTGGCCTCAGAGCCGTTGACTGCGACCTCGGGAAGTCGCTGGCTTCCTAAGGCTCTGGGGAAAGAAGTAGAACGCCCGGTGACACGAACACCTGACCTGCCAAAACGCTTACGGGGTACGCTTACGTGTTGGGCACGTAATTCGGGGGTTTTTGGCTCCCTTGGCTCCCTTGCTCGGCGCAGAGGGGGCGAGGCGCGGGGCGCGAAACCAAGCCATAAGTAGTTGATAATAATGAATTGGCGGGAAGGTGTGGGAGTCGAACCCACCCGGGACGTCTATAGCCCCATACCGGATTTGAAGTCCGGAAGGATCACCGGATCCTTCACCCTCCCGTGGGCGGAATGATCCTATTCCGTCGATCACGTGGCGTCAAGGGCGGGCAGAGCCGTTTTGCCGCTAGAAGAAGGTCGGGATGCAGTCCATCATCCCATCGGCGGTGACCGGTCCAAAAAATCTCCCAGGCACTTGGGATCTCTCCGGGCATAGCCGCCGCACCAGCGGGCGGACGCCCGACACCCCCCTCCGCAGACGGAGCGGAGCGAGCAAGCTTGGCACTCGGTCGGAAGTGTCTTGAAGGCCCGCAGGAGCGGGCTGCGAAATCTTCTCCGGTAGAACGTCCAGATGTCATCGCGATGATGCTGCCCAGCGGGACGTCGTCGACGAAAGGGCAGGGCTCGACCGCCCCGTCGGCCTTGACGGTAGTAGAACGAAGTTTCCGCCCGAGCAGGAATTCCCCGTCAGTGTGTAAAAGCTCCTCACGAAATCCCAGTGTTCCGGTCGTCCGATCCCATGATCAGGGCTTCTTGGCCCGCCTCTCCAGTCCTCCGGTCGGGTATCTCAGCTGCGCTCGTCGCCCCGATACGGGGATATATACGATAGAAAGGAGGGTTCGCCCGAAGCCGGCTCTGGACGAATTTCATGGATATCCGGCACGTCCTCGACATTGTGGCGAAGGACGGGAGTGAAGGTGTAAACCGCGATCCCGGCCTCCGTCAGCCGGCGTATTCCCCGAACGGCGGCCACCCACGAACCTGGTTCTCGGGTGAGGGCGTCGTGGACACTTTCCCGATCGAGACCAGAAGGATACGATGGCCCCGTCGAGGCCCGCGGCCTTCATGTCCGACGCCAGGCGGGGGTGTCGCCAGGGCCGCGCTGGTACAGAGGGTGATGAAGGGACTCCGGGCCTCATGCTTCGCAGAGCGGATGATCTCGATCAGGATGCGCCGCGAAGCGGGGCAGGACTCCCCTCCGAGGATCTCGATACGGACACCGCAGGCTCGGATCGAACGATAGACCTTCCGGATGTCCTCGAGCGGGATCTCCGTTTCTCCTTTCCGGACATAGCAGATCCGGCATTTCATCGGGCATCGGTTGTTGACCTCGATCTTGAGGGAGTAGAGGAATCCCCCGACGACCCGCCGGGCGGTCCGGGCGAAGAGGCGGGCCGCGACGGAGCCGGGCGGCAATCGTCCGTAAAATCCCAGAATGCGCGACTGGTGAAGGGCGACGGCCCGGCTTTTGGCCCGGGGCGCAAGATCCAGAGTCCGAGCCGGTTGATCTGCCGGCCGTAATTGCCGATGGGGTGTGCCCGTGCCATTGCGACCTCCTCAGACCGGCGACGGAGAGGCGCCGAAATGGTGACGGATGGCGTTCCCGATGACGTCTTGCCATTTCAGGGCACTCTGGTCGACAAGCGTGAATTGATACAGGCGCGCCGGACGGCCCCCGTACACCTCGAGTTTGCGTGCGCCTTCGATGACCAGGGAACGGATGTCTCTGAGATCGATGCTGACGGCAGGGCCCATGGATTCGAACGTCAGCTGGAGAGCCGACAAATTCAAGTGCCCTGCGCCAACGGCCTCGAGCCGGCTATTTCTCTCGAGGGAGAGCTTGGCCCGGGCCGGGCTCGAGTTCGGGCTCGCCGGCGGTGAGCCCGCCCTCCGACACGGGGAGGATCCGCCGGGATAGGTCGGCCAGCGACGACCTTACGGTGTCGCCCGATCTCTGAAACGAAAAGTCGGAAAATAGCGTGAACTCGGCAAGGCAGCTCGAGCACTCGAAATGAGCCCCTTTTCCGGAATGGACCGAATCGAAGCACAGGCACTCGGGACAGCGATAGATCACGGCTTCGATGCCTCTGGCCGAGATCGGACTCGACCGGCGAACCGGCCCCTCCTGCGGCGCAATGAGTCCGGAAAGCCTCGATTCCGGGTCGCCCGGCGATAACCGGTTGCCCGCGAAAAGGGGTGTCTCGATCCGCACAGAAACCCTTGCCCGCCGGGGCCACCTCGCCCAACGCGGCCAAACGGCATACGTCCCCTGTAGCCGCACGGGGAGGATCGGGATGGCGGAGAGGTTATTAAGAAGCCTCACGGCCTCGGGTTTGAAGCCGATCATCGAGCCCGTCCACGACCGCTCCGCCTCGGGGAACATCCCCACAATACAACCCTCGTGAAGCCGGCGACGGATCTCGAGCGCATTCCGGACGTCGGGTTTATACCTTGTCGCGGGGAGGCAAAGGAGCCTCGAGAAGACGAAACGCGATAAGGGCGTTCGGAACATGCCGGACGTGGTGATGAAGTGGACGGGAGTCCCGAGCGCCACCAGGATGAAAAACGGGTCGAGGAAGCTGCGATGGGCCGAGACCACGATGAAGGGGGGCTCCGGGATATGTTCCCTGCCCAGGACCTCGAACCGGAAGAAGAGACGGCTCAGGCCGGCGAATACGGCCCGTACGAAATGGATGAGTCGAGGGACAACGATCGCCGTATGCCGGCGATGCCCGCGGTAGAGGCTGCCGAAGCGTCTTTGGAGCCCGGATTCCTCGAGCCTGGCGTAAACAAAGGTCATCAAAACCAAGGCGGGGACGGCTGCCAGAACGGCGCCCGTCGGCCAAAAGACCACGGAAAATCCGCCGAAGAACAGTATGAAGAACAGATAGATCGGATGGCGCCACAGGCCGAAAACGCCGGACCTGATCAGCCGCTGTGGGGGAAAGGCCGAGATAGGCAAATGCCCCGAGGCTCGCGTGTACTGAACGATCGACAAAGCCAGCAGGACGCCCGCTACGCCCGCGAACGTCAGCCCCGTCGGCACGAGGTTGGGCATGGGGAGCCCCGGACCGAAAACACGTTCTCCCCAGGCCGCAAGGATCACCAGAATTCCCGGCAGCACTCCCCAGAACACCAGGATATAGCCTAGGGCGACAAGTTGTTTTCGGGCCATGCCGATCACGTCGCCCAGATGATAACGAGTCTGAGAGGGAAACTTGTCAAAAAGATGTCAAGACTCTGGAAATCCGTCCGCAACGATTCTTCGCTCTTCGGCGTAATCGCTGTATCTGTTATCATTCCTTGAGAAATGACGTTTAAAAATGGAGATCACGCCTATGATCAAACGGACCGTTGCCGCGCTTCTTTGTCTCTTGGCCGCCAGTGCCTTCGGCTTTTCTCAACCCGGGCCTCCGCCCGGCGGGGGAACACCGGGGGAGCGCTTGAGGGAGGAGGGGGACATCCCCGGAGCGATCGTGGAGTTCGAGAAGGCCTATGCCCAGGATCCCAAGGACCAGAAGAACGTCTTAAACCTGGCCCGTGCGCTGTCCATCAACAAGCAGCTCGATAAATGCTTCCGATACCTGGCTATCGCCGTCGCAATGGATCCGTCCCTTGAGCCTTTGATCGATCCGGACCTCCTGACGGCCCGGGACGACAAGCGCTGGGTGGAATTCGAAGACAAGCTTGTGGCCACGCTCAACGCGAAGCTCGGCGATCCCTATAAGGACATCGAATACGCCAAAGCGCTCTGGAGGATGAGGGCCTGGGACCAGGCCTTTTTCACCGAGGTCGGCATTGCCGGGAGGAAGATAGGCATGAAGTCCTCCGTCGTGGAGGCCTTGTGGAAGTTCAAGTTCATGATCCAGAAAAGGAGCCAGGGGGAACTTGAGGGGTTGATCGCACGGAAGGGCTGGCCGAGGGTGAGGGATGTCGGGCCGGAGGCCGCTTTCGCGGCTTTTCTCGTCATCATGCATTCCGAAGACGGCCGGCAGAAAAAATACCTGGCGACGATCAAGACGATCTGCGAAGCCGGAGAGCTTCCCTGGGAAAGGTACGCGGGGATCTACGACCGGAGCTTGTTCAACGACGGCAAGCCGCAGAGGTTCGGCACGCACACGAGCTACAACGAGCAGACGAAGACGACGGAGCTCTATCCGCTCGAAGACGAATCCAGGGTGGACGAGTGGCGGAAAGAGCTCGGCCTGCCGCCGCTCGAAGAATATCTCAAGCAGTTCAATATCATCTTCCGGCCGAAGAAGTAGGAGAGTCCGGCCGGGAGGGAACCTTTCCCCGGCTTCCGGCGTCATTAGGGATAGCCCGGGCTGGAGGTCTGTGCGTTCCCGGGGAAAGGAATGAAGATGTCCCAACAGCGTACGATCGCGATGCTTTTCGCATTGGGTGTTCTTGTCCTGGCTTTCTCGAGACAGGCGCCGGCCCAGGGCGCCCTCGCCGGTCCTGCCCGCCCGTCCGGGCTGACCGTCCGGCAATGGCAGGAGGATCTCGATTTCCTGGCCAAGACCGTGGCCGAGAAACACCGCCATCCATTCGGCGTGATCGCCCGCGCCGACTTCGACAAGGCCGTCGCCGAGCTGCGGGAGCGGCTCCCCATTTTAGCCGACCACGAGATCATCGTCGGCATGGCCAGGCTGGTGGCCCTGTTGCGCGATGGGCACAGCCGGCTATCGCTTCCGGCCGGCCCTTCCGCAGACTCGCAGAGCCACACGCCTACGGCCGGTCCGAAAGAGGGGATCGCCTTTCACGCCCTGCCGCTCCGGTTCTATCTCTTCAGCGACGGCCTCTATGTCCAGGGAGCCACCCCTGACCGGAGAGACCTCATCGGAGGCAAGGTCGTCCGGATCGGGACCATGACCGCGGAGGCGGCCCTCGAGGCCGTCCGCCCCGCCGTCCATTACGACTCCGAGATGTGGTTCAAGCTCGTGGGGCCCCAGTATCTCAGGATCCCAGAGATCCTCCATGCCAGCGGTGTCACAGATGTCCTTGAGGAGACGCCGCTGGTGCTGGAGCGGGGAGGCCAGACCCGGACGGTCGTCCTGGAGCCCTTGCCCTCGGGGCCCGAGCCGGCCTGGGTCACCTGGAGCGACGTCTCGGGAACGGCGAAGCCGCTCTATCTCAGGGATCCCGAAAAGCCCTTCTGGTTCGAGCTCCTGCCCGACCGCAAGGCCATCTATGTCCAGATCAATGGCATCCAGGACGGACCGGCCGAAACGCTGTCCGCTTTCTCGGCCCGTATGATCGACGCGGCCCAGGCCGCCGGCGTGGAGAGGCTCGTTCTCGACCTCCGGCTCAACGGCGGCGGCAACAACTACCTCAACCGCGGGCTCGTCCTGGCCGTGCTCGGCGCGGAGGGGCTCAATCGCTATGGCCGCTTTTTTACCCTCATCGGCCGCAACACGTTCTCGGCGGCGATGAGCCTGGTTTCGGCCCTGGAGCGGTGGACGGAGACGATCTTCGTCGGCGAGCCGACCGGCAATACCCCGAGCCAATACGGGGACGCGCGCCGCTACGTCCTGCCTCACAGCGGGCTGACCGTCAGGCTCTCTTCCGTGTATTGGCGTGACGCGAGCGTCAACGAGCGCCGGCCCTGGGTGGCGCCCGCCATCGCGGCCGAGCTCAGCTGGGCGGATTTCGCCGCCGGCCGGGACCCGGCCCTCGAAGCGGCCCTGGCCTACGAGCCCCCCGGTTCGCTCCTCGAGCAGCTGAAGGAGAAGCTCCGGCTGGGCGGAATGGAGGCGGCCAGCTCTCACTATTTCAATTACCGGAATTCCCCGGCGACCGCGGCGGTCAATACCGAGCCAGCTCTGCTCGGGGCGGCCGATTTCCTGATCACGGAGAAGCGGCCCGCCGATGCCGTCCGCCTCCTGCAGGCCGCCGTCGCCGAATACCCGGAGTCCGGGGCTTGCCAGCTGGCCCTAGGGAAGCGCCTCGTCGAACAGGGTCAGGGCCAAGAAGCGCTCGGCCCGCTCAAGAAGGCCGTCGCTCTCAAGCCGGGAGATCCGGAGGCCGCAGGTTGGCTCAAAAAGGCCGAGGAGCTGGCCCGGACGAAGAAGTGATCCCCGCCCCCCGCCTGTGTTCAAGCGGAGGCGAGGGCCGGCGTTGCTTTCAGAAGGAGATCGAGCTCGGCCCGAAGCTCCCCGAGCCGGGCCTTGGCGAGATCGTATTCCTGCTTGATCCCGATGAGCCTCTCGCGGATCCGGGCTTTCTCTTCCCGGTAGCGGGTTTCGTTGTCCTCAACCAGCTGGCGCAGTCCTGCCTGGAACCTCCCGCGGACGCCGGCCATGGTCGCCGCGTATTCATCCTTGAGTGCCCGGAGGCCCTCCCGATGCCTCTCGACCTCCGCCCTTAGCGCGCCGACAAGGCCGGCCAGGGCGAATCCCTGCCGAAGCCCGGTAATGAGCTGTTTCACGGACACGACGGACTCGACCCGATGGGCGTTGGCGCCGCAGAAGACGAAGCCATTCTCGAGATCGCCTTGGCGGGCGGAGTCGAGGGCTTCGGATATGCAGTATCGGGCCTCGCGGGCCCCGCAACTTTCGAGGCAGCGCGAGGGACACCGGAAGACCTTCTTGTCGCCGCGGGCGATGGCTTCGAGGAACTTGCCCCTGATAGCCCGTCCAGGCAGGCCTACGGGGGAGCGGATGATGACGATATCCTCTTCCTTGCAGGCCAGGTAGGCCTTCTTGAAGCGGATGTCGGCGTCGCACTCGTGCGTCGCCACGAAACGGGTCCCCAGCTGGACGCCCTTCGCCCCGAGCTCGAGGAACCGGCGGATGTCCTCACCCGTGAAAATCCCGCCCGCGGCGATGACGGGCAGGGCGCGGTCCCAGCGCGTCTCGAATTCGGCGAGCGCTTCGACAACTTCGGGGACGAGACGCTCGAGAACGAAATCGGGATCGTCGATCTGCTCCGGCTTGAAGCCGAGATGGCCGCCTGCGCGGGGGCCTTCGACGACGACGCCGTCGGGGATATCGCTGGTAGGCTTTTTCCCACGACTTGAAAATGAGCCTGGCCGCCCGCGCCGAGCTGACGATCGGCACGACCTGGACTCCAGCCCGCCTGATGGCCTGGACCGGGATGCCCTTGATCGGCAGTCCCGCCCCGAGGAAGAGGACGTCGACGTTCTCTTCGACCGCGGCATCGAGCAGCTCGCGAAAGCAGTCCACGGCCACCATGATGTTGACCCCGATCACCCCGGTCGACAGGCGGCGCGCCTCGCGGATCTCGCGTCGCAGGGCCCGGAGGTTGGCGGCCACGGGATCGGCGTAGTAATCGGCCTCGATCATGCCGATGGCGTTGGCGGCGATGACGCCTATCCCGCCCTCCCGGGCCACGGCGGCGGCCAGATTGGAGAGAGAGATGCCGACGCCCATGCCTCCCTGGACGATGGCCAGCTCCGCCGTCTTGGCGCCTATCCGCAGACGGGGGAGGGGGTATTCCGAAACGCAGGACTCTTTGAGCTTGGCGAGCTTGGCTTCCAGGGCCGCGAATAGACTCATGGGACCGGTTCAATATTAGGGATACGACGGAAGAGTGTCAACGGAAGAAATAAAAAAGGGGCCTCCGGCCGTACTGCCGGAAGCCCCAACTCAGTCAGTTCAGAACGCGATGGGTAGGGTCGTGGTGGCGCCGGCGGTCACGGCGATGCCGGTCGCTTCGAAGGTCGGCTTCCCGGTGGTCGTGGCGATGACGACGAAGGTGCCGGCCGGCAGGTCGATGGAATAGTTACCGCCGTCCTGGACGTTGGCCGACCAGACCTCGATCATGACCTCGCCGCTCGTCATCGTGACGGCCTGCCGGACAGAGATCGTGACGTATGCGTCCGCGGCCGGGTTGGCGATGGAGACCGAGCCTTCGAGTTTGCCGAGCTCCGCGGGTTCGAGCGTGTCGAGCGAGAAATCCTGCGTCGGCATCGTATCGGCTTCCACGACGACCTGGGCCGCCAGGGGCGCACAGACCGGCGCGTCGCCGCCGAGCTTGCTTGCGACGAGGTTGTAGGTGCCCGCCCCGATGAAGAGCTTATAGGCGCCGGCGTCGCCGCTCAGGGTCGCGGTCCGTACGACGACCTTGTCCTTGGGGTCGGCGGCCAGGGCGTCGTAGATCTGGGCGCTGACGAGGGCCCCGGGCACGGCTACCGGGCTCAGATCGGTGGCCGGGGTGCTGACGGTCCCGCCGATGATCGCAGCGAGCTCGGTCCCGAGCACCTGGATCGTCGGCTTCAGGAGATACTTGCCGCTCCGGCCCGCGACGACCACCGACCGCGACGCGTCGAAATCGAGGAGGAGCTCGGTCGTCCGGTTCTCGTTGATCTCGAAGCCCTGGACGATCTTGATCCCGCTCTGCAGGCCGCTCGGGACCTTCATCTCGTGGGATTCGTCGGAGTCGTCGATCACGTAGTTGGCGAAGGGATGGGTCTGGCTCAGGATGTTGAGGCCGCCGTCCGACGTGTCGCCGAGGATGAGGCGCATCTGCGTGTAGATACCGGCGCTGAGGTCCGTGAGCGCCAGCTGCTCCCGCACTCCGTTGACGAGGCTCAGGAGATTGAAGGTCTTGTTCGGCGTGGAGACGGTCGTCCAGGAGCCCTCCGCGTCGTCCTCGGCGTGGACGGCCACCTCCCGGATGGTGACGTAAACGGCGTTGTATTGGTCCGTGGCCGCGTCGGTGAGGCTCAGAGAGAGCCGGCCCGTGTCGCCGCCCAAGCCGCAGCCGATGAGGCCGGCGGCCAGAAAAGCCAGCAGGGAAAGCGTTTTGATCTTCGAAAGAGACTTGGTCATGGCGTTACCTCCTAAAACCTGTATAAAGTCTAGCCCCGTAAAGCAGATACATATGATAGGTCCCTGATGGACGAGTGTCAAGTGTTTCTCGAATATGTCCAATAAATGAACAAGTTAGGCGCGGTTCATAAGCCGAATTTCTTCTTGAGCTCGGCGTCGATCTCCGCCGCCGCCTTCCGGTCCAATCCCTTGCCCTCGGCCGGCCCCTTGCGCGGAGGTGGGGTGGCTTTCGACTTCCGGGCCATGATGTAGTTAGAGGATTGGACCGCGGCCCCGTGGGCCCGGCAGTTGTTCCCGACCTTGTTGTCGTCCGAGACGACAGTGATGTCGGATTTCCGGCCTTTGTAGTCCCGGACGAACCGGATCAGCTCGTCGTCGCCGCCGTGGGCGGTCAGGGAGAAGATGCACCTGATCCCGGCCAGGCGCTGGTCGCGGCCGCCCGAATACTGGAACTCCCCGTCGAAGACGATGACGCATGCGACGCCCGGATGCGCGTGGCCCCAGGCCGCGACCTGGAGGGCCAGGCGGTTGCGCGCGTTCTGCAGGCCCTCCGCCAAGCTGAGCTCGAGCTCCGGGACCCGGTGGATGACGTTGTAGCCGTCGACGAGGAGGATGCGTTCAGGCGGCATCGGTCCCGTCCTTGCCTCGGGCGAGGGCGTCGAGGAAGCGGAGGCGTGCCGCCGGTTCCCCGGGCAACCCCTCGTGAACGGTGCAGGCGCCGTCGCGCACAGTCACGGCTCGGGTCACGAGGCCGGCCAACGGTTCGATGGCGTGCGAGACGACGACCAGGGTCGCCCCGGAGGCGGTCCGCTCGCCGATCCACTTGAGGACGTCGTCCGAGATCTGGCGGTCGAGGGCGTCGAGCGGTTCGTCGAGAAGGATGTGGCCGGGCCAGCCGACGAAAGCCGCGGCGAAGAGCGCCCGCTTGCGCTGGCCGGAGGACAGTTCCCGGACGGAGTGGTCTGCTTCGTTCGCGAGCCCGAAGATCTCGAGGGCTTTCGCCCCCGCGGCCCGCGGCTCGCCGCGGAGCCGGCAGACGAGGCGGAGGACGTCCCGCAGTGTGGCATACGGCGTGATGTCGGGGAACTCGGGGAGGTAGGCGAGGGCGTGACGCGCTTCGACCTCCCGCTCCCAGAGATCGACGCCGTCGACCAGGATGCGGCCCCGGTCCGGCCGCTCGACGCCGGCCGCGAGCTTCAGCAGGGTGCTCTTGCCGCAGCCGTTCGGGCCGACGAGAAGGCTCAGGCCCGGTCCGAACGCGAGGGAGGCGTTCCGGAGGACGGGACGGGCCGGCTCGTAAGCGAACGAGATACCTTCGAAGACCATCATGACGCGCTCCAGGAGAGGGGATCGCCGGCGCTCGAGTGATGCCGCTCGGCCCAGAGGGTCGGCTTGAGCCGGCGCTCGGCGTTTCGGGCGAGGAGGAATGCCACGGGCGTCGCCGCGAGGAGGAGGTACGATGCGGGCGGAACGAGGGCTACGACGAGTGACAGGATCGCTCCCTCGACGGCGACCGTCCCCAGGGTCCCGAATGGCCGGTCGCCGGCCTCGCGCATGGTCCCGGCGGCGCGGATCGCGAGCCAAGCCACCGGGCCGAGAAGGTAGACGGCTTCCTGCGCCGGCCGGTAGAGGAGGGCGAGGCCGGCGGCGAGAGGAGAAGCGAGCAGCGCGAGGAGCAGGGCGTCGTCCCGTACCCGGGCGGCTGCCGATATGGGCAGCGAGCGCAGCCAGGGCCAGACGGGCCGGCGCGAAGCCAGGATGTCCGCGGCGGTCGCAATGAAGGCCGTGACCGCGAGCGAGAGGCCGAAAAGGGAGAGGGCGAAGGCGGGGCGGGCGGCCAGGTCGTTGTTCCTGAGGAAGAGCCAGGCTGCGCCGAGGACGAGAACAGCCGGTATGTAAGCCAGGGCGATCCGGCCGCGGACAGCGCGCAGAGCCAGGGCCGGGAAGAAGGCGAAAGAGAGAAGGCGGCGCCGCGGTCCGTGATGCCTCCGGGCGGGCGCGCTCCTCACGGAGAACGCCGCGGCGAGGGCCAGGAGAAGGCCGGACATGCCCACGACGGCCGGGTCGCGGCCGAAGGACAGATAGCAGGCGGCGAGCGGGAGAACCCTAATCGGGAAAGAGGGTAGAGGCGGCAAACAGGCCAGGCCGGCCGCCGTCGCCCCGAGGACGAGGCCGGCGATGTGCGGGGCGGCTCGCATGACGTGTTCTGCTACGCGAACGATGTACGCAGCGCCGGGCATAGGTCCCGGATCTGTGACGGCCCAGGCCAACGCACCCAGGACCGCGAGGAGAGGCGCTTCGGCGACGAGCATCGACAGGACGCCGGCCAGGCGCCGGGTGCCGGAGTCGGCGGGGAGCGAGCGGGCCCAGCCGTTGCCGCCGGCCGCGATCCGGGGCGCGACGATGCGGGCCAGCCCGACGAGAAGGAGCGTTCCGGCAAAGCCCGCTTCGAGAAGGCTCGCCTCGACGAAGAGGATCCGGGCGAGCTCGACCGTGAACTCGGGCCGGAGGATGTAGTAGACGAAAAGACAAACAGCCAGGGCGGGGGCCAGGACGCGCAGGGCCAGCCGGGCCCCGACCCTGAGATGGAAGAGAACGAGGGCGCGCTCGGGTCTCATGAATGAGCCCATTATACTCATATAACGCCGGCGGGGGGAGAGCGTTACGCCGGGACGTGCCGGTCGCCGACGCGCTTTGTGTAGCCGGTCCGGTCGAAGTACTCCAGGATGGCCTGGGCGTACTTGCGGGAGAGGTCGAGGCGGTCCCTGAGCTCGGCGATGGAGACCGAGCCGTGGCGCGCGATGAGGCCGGCGACCGCGCGCCGGGCCGCTTCGAGAGTATCGCGGTGGTAGATCACCTTGGGGGCCAGACGGACGAGCGTGCCGGCGCGCAGGAGCGAGTTCAAGACGGGCTGGAAGGCCGAGGGATTCAGGCCGAGCTTGGCGCGGATGTCGTCCTCGAGCGGGGCTGAGAAGCGGGCGGAGAGGATAGCGTTCTCGACGCGGGCCCGGCGGTCGGCTTCGACCGGATCGAGCCCGACCTCCCGGCCGGCGAGACCGATGCCGGCGTCCTTGCGATAGAGGACGCCTTTCGCGACGAGGCTGTCGAGAACGTGCTTAAAGGCGGCGGCGTCGCTCTTTTCGAGGAAGGCCGCGCGAATGTCCGAGAACGGCATTTCGGCCTTGAAGGGATTGGCCGTGAAGTAAGCCTCGAGCCCTTCGACCAGGCCGTCGGCGAGTCGGTCGCGGACGGAAAGGTGGAGATACCGCTCGGGCTTTTCCGTTCCAACGGCGACGAGCGCGCCTTCGGTGAGGAGCGCGGCGATCGCTTCGGCGGCTTCGGATTCGGCGCGGCCGAGCTTCAGGGCGATCTCGGCGACGGTCCGGGGCGCGCCCGTCGATTGGGCGAACATCTGCTCGACGGCGTCGCGGGCCGTCCCCCCGAGCTTTTCGAGGCCTTGGAGGACGCGGCCGCTGAGGCGCTTGTGCTTTTCGGGAGCGGCGTCGAGGACGCGGCCGCCGCCGACGGTGACGATGGGCGAGAAGGAACGGATGACGAACCGGTCTCCGGGGAGGGCGACGGCCGGCCGCTCGAGCACGAGCTGGACGGGCGATGAGGCGCCGGGGGCGATCGACGGACCGCCGATGATGGAAAGCCGGGCCATGACTTCGTCCGTCCCGATGTGGAGCCGGACCCGGTCGCGGTGTTTGATCTCTCGGGGCGCGCCGGCGAGGACATCGAGGCGGGCGTCGAGGCGCGAGGTCGGGACGAGGGAGCCCTCGGCGGCGGCGACCTGGCCGCGGCGCAGGTCCTCCTTGGCCAGGTCCTGGAGGTTGAGGGCCGTGCGCTTGCCGATCCCCGAGGCGTCGGCCTTGGATTTGTGGACCTGAACGCCGCGGACGCGGGTCTTGAGGCCTTCGGGGTAGATCTCGATCCGGTCGCCGGCCCGGACGGAGCCGGAGAGGACCGTGCCTGCGACGACCGTCCCGAAGCCGTGCATGGTGAAGACGCGGTCGACGGGCATGCGGAAGACGCCGCTGTCGGGGCGGGGCCGGACGCGCCGGCCGATATCCTGGAGCAATGCCTTGAGCTCGGGGATGCCGGCGCCGGTGAGGGCCGAGACGGGCAGGACGGGAGCGCCGTCGAGGAACGAGCCCCGGACGAAATGGCGGACCGAGGCCGTGAGCTCGGCGAGGCGGGCGTCGTCGACGAGGTCGCGCTTGGTCAGGACGACGGCGCCGAGCTCGATGCCGAGGAGCGTCAGGATGTCGAAGTGCTCGCGGGTCTGGACGGCGATGCCTTCGTCGGCGGCGACGACGAGGAGGGCGGCGTCGACGTTGCTTGCGCCGGCGGCCATGGTCTTAACGAACTTCTCGTGGCCGGGAACGTCGATGAAGACGATCTGTTTGGGATAGGCCGGGTCGTCGAGAAAGACGAATCCCAGCTCGATCGTCATGCCCCGGGCTTTCTCCTCGGGCAGTGTATCGGGGTCGATCCCGGTCAGGGCCCGGACGAGGGCGCTCTTGCCGTGGTCGATGTGGCCGGCCGTGCCGACGATGACGTGGTCGAGGTCCGGCATGGCGGGCTCAGAAGTCGCGGGGCGGATGGGCGCGGAGGACGATGCGGGGGCGGGAAGATTTGCGGACGACGCGGCCGACGACCGCGGCGGAGGCGACGCCGGCGCGGTAGAGCGCCGAGAGGAGGGCGGCGGTCCGGGACCTGCGGACGGCGATGAGGAGCCCGCCCGAGGTCTGGGGATCGTAGAGGAGCGTCTCGAGCTCTTCGGGAACGCCCCTGACGGGGCGGACGAAAGCCGAGGCGTACTCGCGGTTGCGCTCGACGGCGCCGGAGACGACGCCGGAACGGATGAGGTCGAGCACGCCGGGGAAGACGGGGATCGAGTCGCCGAAGACCTCGATCGCGACGCCGCTCTGGGCGGCGATCTCGCCGAGGTGGCCGGCCAGGCCGAAGCCGGTGATGTCGGTCGCTGTGGTGACGCGGGCGGCGGTCATGCATGCGGCGGCGGCGCGGTTGAGGGCGCGCATGGAGAGCTCGGCGGCGGCCAGGCCGTCGGCGGGGGCCCGGCCGATCTGGCGGGCGAAGCTCAGCGTGCCCGTGCCGAGGGGTTTGGTCAGGATGAGGACGTCGCCGGGGCGGGCCCGGCTGTTGACGGTCATGCGGCGGGGATCGACGACGCCGGTCACGGCGAAGCCGAACTTGATCTCGCGGTCCTTGATGCTGTGGCCGCCGAGGAGGGCGACGCCGGCCTCGCGGAGCTTGTCGATGCCGCCTTGGAGCATGCGGTTCATGATCCGCGGGCTGAGCGTCTCGATGGGGAAGGCGACGATCGAGAGGGCGGTGAGCGGGCGGCCGCCCATGGCGTAGATGTCGCTGACGGAGTTGGCCGCGGCGATCTCGCCGAAGGCGTAGGCATCGTCGACGACGGGGGTAAAGACGTCGACCGACTGGACGAGGGCGGTGCGCGGCGTCAGGCGGTAGACGCCGGCGTCGTCGCAGGTGTCCGACGAGACGAGCACGCGCGGGTCGAAAGAGCGGGGCAGGCCCGAGAGGGCCCGCTTGAGGTCCTCCTGGCCGATCTTGGAGGCGCAGCCGGCGTTCTCGACGAGGGTGGTCAGGGCGACGTCTTCGGGGGCGTCGGCCTCGCGCTCGCCGGAGCAGAGGCAGACGTTCTTCTGTTTGAAGAGGTCGCAGGGGCAGGGGTCCTTGGGGTTGCAGATGCAGTGCCCGAGGGCGATCGACCGCCCCATGATGCGCTTGCGCCGCTGATAATCGATTGACGTCCCCATTCTTATTCCGAGGGGCGTCCGGTGAGGATGGAGATTATCGCTCTCTCGACGATCGCGTCTTCGCCGGGCTGGATCGTCCGGAGATCGAAGAGAACGGCGTCCTTGTGGATGCGGGCGAAGACGGGCGGCGTATGGAGGCGGAGACGGCGGGCCAGGTCTTCGGGGGAGAGGTTGGTCGGGCGGACGGCCAGGACCTTCGAAGGGAGCGTTTCGACCGGGACGGCGCCGCTTCCGACCTGGGAAGCCCCGTCCTCGACCGTGACGGCGACCGGGGCGGGGAGGGCCTTGCGGAGGGCGGCGGCGAGCTTCTTCGCCCGGCGGTCGAGTTCGCCGGGGGTCAGGGCGAGCATCCGGTAGATCGGGTGGCGTTCGGCCAGCCTGTCCGGCGCGAGGAAGAGCTTGAGCGTCGCTTCGAGGGCCGCGAGCGACAGCTTGCCGCAGCGGAAGGCCCGGGCCAGAGGATTCTTGCGGATCTTCTGGATCCAGACCGACTGGCCCGCGATGATGCCGCACTGGGGACCGCCGATGAGCTTGTCGCCGCTGAAGCAGACGATGTCGGCTCCGGCCCGGACGCTGGCCGCTACGAGGGGTTCTGTGGCCAAGCCGTAGGCCGCGAGATCGACGAGGGCGCCGCTGCCGAGATCGTCGACGACCGGGATGTTGCGGGCGCGGCCGAGCGCGACGAGGTCCTCGATGGGCGGCTCCTCGGCGAAACCGACGATGCGGTAGTTGCTGTGGTGGACGCGCAGGATGGCGCCGGTCGATTCGCCGATCGCGGCTTCGTAATCGCGGAGGTGGGTCTTGTTGGTCGTGCCGACCTCGCGCAGGACGGCGCCGCTCGTGGTCATGACGTCGGGCATGCGGAACGAGCCGCCGATCTCGACGAGCTGGCCGCGGGAGACGACGACCTCTTTGCCGCGGGCGAGGGTGTTGAGGATGAGGACGGTCGCCGCGGCGTTGTTGTTGGCGACGGTCGCGGCCTCGGCGCCGGTGAGCTCGCGGAGGAGGCCCTCGACGTGGCGGTCGCGCGAGACGCGCTTGCCCGTCTCGAGGTCGAGGGCGAGGGTCGAGTAGCCGGAGGCGACGGCGGCGAGGGCTTCGACGGCGGAGGCGGACAGGACCGCACGGCCGAGGCCCGAGTGCATGATGACGCCCGTGGCATTGACGGCCGGGGCGAGCGACGGGGCGAATCGCCGGGCCAAGAGGGCCGAGAGGCGCATGGTCAGGCTTTGGGGAGAAACGATGCCGGCGGGCGGCTCGGGGCCGGATGCGTCGATCTCGGTCCGGACCTCGTCGAGGGCGGCCCGGGCGGCGGTCACGACGGCCTCGCGTCCGTGGGCAGCGATGAGCGGCCCGACGGCCTCGTCGCCGAGCAGGGAATCGAGAGAGGGGATGCGGCGAAGGATCGATTTTCTCGTTTCGTCTGTCTTCATTGCGGACGGGCGGTCGGGAGCCCTACTTTCTGAGCGATTTGAACCGGAGCTTCTTGAAGACCTCGGGGCGGACGTCGGCGCCGACGGCATCGATCGAGACGGGGACGGCGATCTCGAAGGCGATCTCCTTCGGCGGAAGACACGACTCTTGGTCGCAAGCCTGGTAGCTGAGGGCGGCCTTGATGAGCCGGGGGCCGGCGGCAACGCAGTCCTTGGCCTTGAGGAGTACGCCCAGTACGACCTCGCCCTCGTAAACGACGAGCTCGGCCTCCGAGTAGGCGAAGCGGGCCCGGCGGCCGCCCGGGTAGTAGATCTCGACGACTTCGAAGTCGGGGCCGTCCGCGACGGTGAGGACGGTCGGGATCATGAACTCGTCGAGCGGGGCGTTGTCGTTGATGTGGAAGCCCGCCTGGACCTTGAGAAGGACTGCGGCCTGGAACGTTTCGCCGGGCTTGACCGCGTCGCGGGATACAAGCGATCCGACCTCGACGACGTGGACGTCTTCCTGGGCGGCGAGGGCCGGCGCGAGGAGGAGCGCGGCGGAGATGATTGCCGAAATCGCGATCTTATTCATCGCCGACAATTAGAGCGGTTTCAGCCCGTTTTGTCAATCGACCTTGCGGCGGTCTTTGCCGCCCTTGGCGTCCTTGACGCCCTCTTCGAAGGGCTCGGTCAGGATGGGCACGACCCAGCCCTCGGGGCTCTCCTTGAACGTCTCGATGTCCTCGCGCACGGCCAGCGGGAACTTCAGCCCGTTGAATCGCCCGTCGAGGTACTCGCCCAGCCCGCCCCCCTTCGGATAGGGGAAGGCGATCCAGGCGCTCCGGTCGTAATAGACGCTCCCGCCCTTCACCGGCAGCATCCGTGTCTGGTTGTTCGTGGCGAACGAATAGACGAAGCCCCGCGATACGTAGTACCAGGGCCCGTGCTGGATGTAGATGAACGGCTGTTCGAGCGAGGCCTGCCCGCCGTTGAGATTGGGCGTCGCCAGGTCCAGGTACAGGGACGCGAATCCGACGCCCTTCGCCTCATCGAAGAAGCTGACCCAGGGCGTGTCGGGCCTGAGCACGACCGCGTGGTCCGGGTGCATCTTCGAGGCCTCGAAATCCAGCACCTCGGTCCGGCCGTCCCGCTTGAAAGCCGCCTTGGTGAAGACCGCCTTGTTGAACACGACCTCGGCGTTGCGCAGGGCCATGACGAACATGTCTTTCCCGATCGTCGTGACCGACTCGACCATCACGACCGGCGAGCCGGCATAGAAGTGATATCGGATGCCGATGTCGACCCCCTCGGGCTGCGGCAGCCGTCCCTTGAGGTTGAGCGAGTAGAAGACCGGCCCCTCGACTTCCCGCGCCTCCGGGTCCGTCCAGTCGGAGCTGTGATACCAGGCATGCGGTGGCGCGTAGACGTCCGGGTTCCAATGGATGGCCCCGTTCGTCTCGAGCTTGTGCTCGAGCTTGATCCCGGTCGACTTTTCGACGATCTCGTGCATGACCCCGCTTGTCTCGTGGAGCGCGATCCTGTAGAAACCGTTCTCGACCGACCGTCCGAGCCCCCTGCCTTTGGTCACCGCGAGATCGGTCGCGTAGGCCGGCTTGGGCGCGTCCGGATTGTTGTAGAAGACGAGATAGGTCGCCTTCGCGTTCGCCCGGACATCCGCCAGGAACGCCACGCTGAACGACGTCGTCGGATGGTAGCGGACGACCTTCTCGCCCGTCTCCGTGTCCTTCTCCTCGACGCCCAGGACCTTCGCGTCGTTCCAGGTGACGACGTCGTAAACCTGGCTCGGGATCTCCCTGTACACGACGTCCGCGCCGTCCCTCTCCGCCCGGACGACACGGACCTCGTCCGGCGAGCGCAGGTAGTCCGCGATGATGCCGACCGTCGCGTGGACCGGGTAGCCCGTCCTCTCGAAGCCGTGCTCTTCCGACACGACGAGCGACATGTAGTTCTTCCAGGCCGCGTCCCAATAGCCCTTGCCGGCGGGCGCCGTCCCCGACGCCGCGAGGACCCGGATGTCCCCCGACTTGGGCTCGACGAGCTGGACCTTCATCTCCGCGGCCGTCCCCGGCCGCCATACGTGGCGGGCCTTGACCTCGAGGGCGATCTTCCCGCCGGCCGCCCTGATCCCGAGCTTGTCGACCTCGCGGCCGCCCTGATAGACGAGAAAGTCGCGGGTCCGGACGCCGTCGACCTCGACCCGGTCGACGCTCCAGGCCGCGTTTTCGAGCCCGTCCGGGACCGGCGCGAGCTCGAGCGGGCACCGGACGAAATACCACGGCTCGCCTCCGATCGGATAGCCGAACTCCGTCTCGGCGGCCGCCGCCCCCGAGCCTTCAGTCCCCGGGCCGCCGCCAGTCCTTCCGTCTCCCACCCCCTCGGGCCCCTTTCCGCAGCCCGTCACAGCCAAAGATGAAGACAAGATTAAAATTAAAACCAGAAACGTCCCCATTTTTTTCATTGGCCCTCCCAGTCGATCCTGGCGATGATCCTCGACAGCAACAGCGCGGCGACCGCGCCCACGGCCACATATCCCGCTCCCGCCGCCCACTCCATGAAGATGAGCTTGCCAACGCCGAACAGCAGGAACAGGATCATCAGCACGGCCAGCGCCCAGCCCGCGAACGGCGCCGCCTGCATCCTATATCTCGTCCCGTTCGCTCTGGCAACCGGGCCCCAGTATCCGCCCGGCTTGACCTTGCGGTAGAACGCCAGGAGCTTCTCTCCGTCGTCGGGCTTCGTCAGGAAAGTCACCGCGATCCAAACGACGGTCGTCACGGCCACGATGATCAGGATGCCGACGCTCCAGGCGTCGACCGCGAATCCCGCCTTCCCCAACCCGCTCCCGACCGCCCGTGTGACGGCGTTGTCCGGGAAGACCTTGAGCAGGACGGCCGTCGCCGCCGACGCGCTCAGGGCCGCGATCTCCGACCAGGCGTTGATCCGCCACCAGTACCAGCGCAGCAGCAGGACGAGCCCGATCCCCGCCGAAAGCTCCATGACCAGCTGCCAGCCCATCTTGACGCTGCCCAGGACGTACGAGAAACCGGCCCCCAGGAGCGACACGCCCAGCACCAGCCACCGCGACGCCAGGACGTAATGCCGCTCGCTCGCGTTCTTCTTCACGAACGGCCGGTAGAAATCGTTGAGGAGGAACGAGCCCGAAAGGTTGACGATGGACTCGATCGTCGACATGAACGCCGCGAAGAGCGACGCCACGATGATCCCGGCGACGCCCTTCGGGACGAAGGCGATCATACGCGGGTAGGCCGCCTCCATCTCGCCCGGCGAGGCCGAGGTCAGCCCGGGAAAGACGACGATGGCCGCCAGCGCCGTCAGGATCCACGGCCACGGCCTCAGCACGTAGTTGGCGACGTTGAACCAGAGCGTTCCCTTGACCGCGTGCCGCGGGTCTTTCCCGGCCAGCATCCTCTGCGCGCTCCAGCCGCCGCCGCCCGGTTCCGCGCCCGGATAATAGACCGCCCACCACTGGACGAATATGGCCACGAAGAAGGCCAGGGGCAGCGCCTGTCCCAACGGCGGAAAGACCGACAGGTAGTCCTTGCCGTTCCCGGCACCCACCGCCTTCACCGCCTCGACCAGAGCGGCGATGCCTCCGGTCTTCTCGACCGATACCACCGCCAGCACGATCGAGCCGGCCATGGCCACGCCGAAGAGCAGCATGTCCGTGGCCACGACGCCCCACAGCCCGCTGAGCGTCGTGTAGAAGACCGTCAGCCCCAGGCAGATGGCCAGGGCCGTGATGCCGCTCGTCCCGAAGACTGTCCGGATGATCTTGACCATGGCCAGGGTCACCCAGCCGAATGTGATGCACGAAACCGGGATGCCCAGGTAGAGGGCCTTGAAGCCGCGCAGGAACCGCGCCGGCCGCCCCGAGTACCGGAGGTCGATGAACTCGACCTCGGTGACGACGCCCGCCCGCCGCCACAGGTGGGCGAAGAACAGGACCGTCAGCGCGCCGCCGAGCATGAAGTTCCACCACAGCCAGTTGCCCGCGATGCCGTCCTTGGCGACGATGCCCGTGACCGCAAGCGGCGTGTCGGCGGAGAACGACGTGGCCACCATCGAAGTCCCGAGCAGCCACCAGGGCAGGCTCCGGCCGCTCAGAAAATACTCGGAGATGCTCTTGCCGGCACGCTTGGAGTAGTAGAGCCCGATCCCGATGGTCAGGGCGAAGTACCAGCCGATGAAGATCCAGTCGGCCGCGGCGAGCGTCATGGCCTAGCGCCTGGCCCGGTAGATGAGGGCGCCGACGACGAGGAAGAGGAGGCCCATCCCGACGACCGTGATCCTTTGCGCCGCGGTCCGGCAGTACAGGATACCGAACAGGACGAGCGGCAGGCCGACGCCCCAGAACCCCAGGGCCATCGGCCGGTATTCTTTTTTCAGCGGCCTACTTTTCCCGCGGGATGGCGAAGACCGGCACGCGGCTGTGGGCGATGACCTTCTCGGTCGTGCTGCCGAGGAAGAGCCGCGACAGCTTGCGCACGGTCGTCGACATGACGATGAGCCCGAAGCCCTTGGTGTCGGCGTAATCGATGATCCCCTCGTAGCCGTGGACCGCCTTGACGACGGCTTCATTGATCTCGACGGCCTTGTGCTCCTTCTTCTTGCGGGCCTGGAGCTTCTTGAGCACGGAGTCGAACATCTCGTCGGTCAGCCGGAAGTCGTGGCCGAAAAGTTCCATGACGTAGAGGAAGGTCAGGCTCGATCCGAGGGCTTTGGCCAGCTTCCAGGCGTGGTCGCGCTCGATGTCCTCTTCCGAAGAGAAGTCGGTCGGGACCAGGATCTTGCCGAGGTCGCCGAGCTTGGCGTCCGTGCCCTTGGTCACCAGGACCGGCACGCGGGCGCCCCTCAGGATCCGGTGGGTGACGCTGCCGATGAGGTTCTGTTCGTGGCCCGAGATCCCCTTGCGGCCGACGACGATGAGGCCCGCGGCCTCCTTCTTGGCCGTCTTGAGGATGACCGGGGCCACCGAGGAGCCCTCGGTGACCAAGATCTTGTCGACGCTGACGCCCTGGGCCGCGCACATTTGCTCGAGCCGGGCTTTGGCGCTGATCTTGCTGGCCAAGATCCTGCTGGCCAGCTCCGCCTGAGAGTCCTGCCAGGCCTCGTAGAGGGCCGGGGCGAAGTCGGGCACGACGTGCAGGGCGATCAGCTTGGCTTTGTAAGTCTTGGCGAAAAAGCTCGCATAGGCCAGGGCTTCCTTCGATTCTGCGGAGAAGTCCGTGGCCCAGAGCACGTTCTTGATGGGATGGATCATGGGTTCGCTCCTTCCAGGCTCAGTCTACAATAAACTCAGTACTTCTGCCAATCCGGCTTGTGATCGTGGACCCAGGCGTAGTAGTCGGCCATCTCGAGCTCGGAAGCGGCGTCCTTGTCGAGGACGAGGATGGTCCGCGGGTGCAGCTGGAGGACCGAGCCCGGGACCATGGCCGTGATCGGGCCCTCGACCGTCCGGGCCACGGCCCGGGCCTTCTTCTTCCCGAAGGCCAGGAGCAGGCACTTCCGCGCGTCCATGATCGTGCCCAGGCCCATGGTGAGGACGTGGGTCGGCACGCCTTCCTCGCCCCCGAAGGCGGCCGCGACGTCGAGGCGCGATTCCTCGGTCAGGGTCTTGATGCGCGTCCGCGACGACAACGACGAGGACGGCTCGTTGAAGCCGATGTGGCCGTTCGCTCCGATGCCCAGGACCTGGACGTCGATGCCGCCCGCCGAACGGATGGCCTGCTCGTACTTCCGGCACGCGGCGGGGATGTCGGTCGTCAGGCCGTCGGGGATGTTGATCCGCTCCTTGGGCATGTTGATGTGGCTGAACAGGTGGGCCCACATGTAGCTGTGGAACGACGAGGGGTGGGCCGGCGGGATGCCGACGTACTCGTCGAGATTGAAGCTGGTCACGCCGGCGAAGTCGAGCCCCGAATCCCGGTGCATGCGGACGAGGTTCCGGTAGAGCTGGAGCGGGGTGTTGCCGGTGGCCAGGCCGAGCACGGCGTGGGGCTTGTCCGGACGATCCGGGCGACGATGGCGGCCGCGATCTGGCTGGCCTGCTGGCTGTCGGGCTGGATGATGATCTCCATGGCGGTCCTCCTTGTCCGGCGGGGCGCGGTCAGCGCGTCCGGATCCAGTACTTCTTGATCTTCTCGTCGACGCCGGCCCGGAACTTGTCGATGTGCCCGAGCACGAAACGGGCGACGTCGAGCGTTTCGTCCCGGACGAGCGGCGTCAGGTCCATGGCGAACCAGAGCTGTTCGGCAGCGTCGGTCTCGTGCGATTGGAAATAGGTGGCGTTGGCCCGGCGCCGGCCGGCCGTGGCCAGGTCGTAGCGCTTGCCGCCCTCGATCTGGGAGTCGAAGACGCCGATGAGCGCCCATGGACAGGCTCTCGCGGCGGCCGACGTCGAGGGGGACCTTGTCGCTGTCGTCCATCCAGTCGAGCTCGCGCCAGACCTCGCAGCCGTAGACGGTCGTCGGCCGCTCGTCGGGCGCGCAGCTCGCGCAGGGCGGCGATGGCCGTGAGGGCGACGGCGACGTGGGTGTCGTGCTTGTCGGCCGGATTGTGGGTGTAGACGACCTCGGGCCGCGCCGCCTTGAGGACCTTGACCAGATCGGACCGGAGCCGGCCCGTTCGCGACGTCCTTGACCTCCGGGCTCGGGTGGTTGAGCTGGACGAGGACGCCGTAGTTGCCGAGGATGGCCGCCTTCTTCTGCTCGGTGCGCCGGAGCGCGGCCATGGCTTCGTCGCTGAAATCGGCGTACTCGCCGGCCCGCGGCGAGCCGGCGCCGTCGGTCGACGATGACCGCCCCGAACCAGAGGTCCTTGCTGGTGAAGCACTTCTGGATGCCGTGGAAGGCCATGATCTCGAGGTCGTCCTGGTGGGCGCCGATACCGAGATGGGTGACGCGGCAGAAGGCGTCCTGGACGGCCGTGCCGTCGGGGACGAAGACCGAGGCGTCGGTCTTGGTGAATTTCATGGGCATGCTCCTGTGATCTCGGGCAGGCTGGCTGCGGCGACCGCCTGTCCCACGCGCCGGCTCTTCTCGTCGAGCAGGTGGATGCGGACCCGGGCCGCCGTCTCCGGGAACCCGGCCGCCAGGACCTCGTTGGCCTTGTCGACGATCATCGTCCCGCCGGCGCCGGACAGGACGCGGCCGAGGACGAGAAGATGGCGGAAGCCGTAGAAGGCCTCGTACCACGGGACCGTGAAGCCGAGGTAGACGCCGATCGACTCGAACACCCGGGCCGCCTGGATGTCGCCGCGGACGACGAGCGCCTGGACCTCCTTGAGCCGCTCGGGCAGCATCATGTCGGGAGGGAAGGTCAGCCCGGCCGCCAGGGCCAGCCTGTCGACGGCCTGCTGCGAGAAATAGTTGGCGCCGACGCCGCGGTCGCCCGACCACTCGTCGACGGCGGCCGCCGGGTCGAGGTCGACCGGGGCGAAGGCCAGCTCGTCGAGCCAGCCGGGGATGTGGCCGTCGGTGTCGAGGAAGCCGGCCGCCTCGCTCGAGCCCATGGCCACGCCGAGGACCCCCGGCTCGCCGATGGACAGCATGCCGGCGAGAGCGGTGACCTCGCCGTCATTGATGACCTCGAAGGGGACGTCCCACTTTTTCGCCAGGCGATCGAAGATGTTCCGGACCTTGGTCTCGAAGAGGTCCGGCGGCACGGACCGGAAGAGCGAGGCGATCCGGAACTTGTTGCGGATGAGGATCCCGGCCGAGGAGCCGCCGATGGCGTCGACGCGCGGCAGGCGGGCGGCGGCCCTCTCCAGGCCTGCGTCGATCATCCGGTAGTGGTAGTCGGGGTCGGCCTCCGTGCCGGGCGTCCAGGGGATCTCTTCGCTCCAGACCGGCCTGCCGTCGACGACGGCCGCGACCTTGTAGTCGCTGGCGCCGAGGTCGAAGCCGATGCGGAAGCCGTCGAGGTGACCGCCCGGGAAGCGGACCGCCTCGCGGGCCTCGGGGAAGGTCGCGGGGCTGTGGAGGGCGATCTCGAACGGTTCCCCGTACACCCCGGCCATGGTCCGGGCGTCGAAGGCCCGCGGGCCGCTTTCAGAGTACTCGGCCTTGAGGCGCCGGCCGATCTCGGCCGGTCCTTGGAAGTGGACGCGCCACCCGCCGCGCGACCAGAGCAGGAACTTGACCGTGCGCTCGATCATCCGGTAGGTGGCTTCGGGATCGGTATCTTTTCCGGGGACGGCCGAGTCGAAGACCGAGATGAGCCCGTCCTCGCGCTCGACGGCCAGCCGCAGGGGCCGGCCCTCGGACGCCCGCGCCCGTGCGAGGTAGTCCCTCCAGGCGAAGACGACCGGCTTGAAGGCCGGATCGCAAGGCGGCGCCGGGACGCGCCTGCGGTTCGTCATTTGGCCTTGAACTCCACTTTCACCGGGACGAGGAGACGGGCGGCCAGCTCCGCGACGTGGCGGGCCCAGCCCTGCGCGCCGGGCGAGGCCGGGGCGGCGACGCCGCGCTCCCAGCCGCCGGCCACCCAGTAGGTGAGCGTGCGGCCGGCCCGGCCGTCGAGCTTGAGGGCCCGGTCGGCGGCAGTCTCTTCGACCGCGGTGAGCGCGGCCGGAGGGAAGATCGCGGCGAGGCCGATCTCACCGGCCTTGCCGGCGCCCTGGCCCCAGACGGAGAGGCAGCCCTTGGCCTTGTCGAAGGACCAGATCGCGCGGTCCAGGTTCTGGAGGGCGGGGCCGACCGCGATCGGGCCGGCGTGCTGCGACGCGAGGACGATGTCCTGGCGCGAGACGGCGCTGTCGGCGAAGGTCGAATAGAAGACCGTCACGGTCACTTCGCCGTCGGCGGTGGAGACGGCCGGGTACTCCGCCTTGACCATGGCCCGTACGGGACCCGGGACGACGACGGTCAGCTTGGCCTGCGGGGCGCCGGGACCGAAAAGGGCGACGCGCTTCGTGCCGTCCCAGAGGCTCAGGCCGCCGAGGCCGGCCGTGTCCCCGGCCCCCAGGACGTCCATGCCCCAGTCCTGGGACTTGGTCTCGGCGGCCGGGAACTTGCCGAGAACGAGGCCGGGCTGGAGCTTGCCGTAGAAGCCGATGCGGCCGTGGACGAACTTGTAGGCGGCCAGGTTCGATTCCCAGGCCGCTTCGGCGTCGCCGGACTGCCAGGCTTTGCGGGCGAAGGCTTTGTTCGTCGGCATGAGCTGGAAGCTGCGCTCGGGAGTGTACCAGCAGGCCAGGCGCGTCGTCGAGGACGCCGGGAGCGTCCGGACGACGACGATCTCGTCGTGGTAACGGTCCTTGTCGAAGTCGTCGGCCTGGGAAACGACGAGGGCGAGCTCGGAGCCCTGCTCCGCGAAGAAGGCGTAGTAGTAGGTGTTGAAGTCGGGGGCGACGGACGCGCGGATGGCCGCGACGTCGAGGACGACGGCGTGGTTGTCGAGCGCGAGCGGGGAGGGGTTGGTGATCTCGACGAAGAAGCGCTTCTTGAAGCCGAGGGTCTCGGGGCCCCGGACCTGGGCGGAGACCGTCGCGGCGGCGGCGAGGCCGGCGCAAACGGCGAGGATCGTGAGGACGGCGCGGGCGGCGGGCCGTCTCGGGACGTTCGGAATCGGGTGCATCGGCGGGATCTCCTTTCCCGGGCGAAATACGGGACCCATTTTACATCATTTCCGCCGAAAAAGGGCGCCCTAGGTGATGAGGTGCGACTTGAAGCCCTTGCCCAGGACGTCGTAGGTGTCGTTGATGACGACGAAGGCCTCCGGGTCGGTCTTCTTGACGAAGGCGCGCAGGTCGGCGAGCTGCTTGCGGTGGATGACCGTCATGATGATCTCGCCCTCGCGGTTGAGGTAGAGCGAGCGGGAGCGCAGGGCCGTGCCGCTGCGGTCGAGGCCGTGGAGGATGTAGTCGGAGATCTCCTGGGTCCGGTTCGACGTGATGAGGACGAGCTTCGAGTAGTTCCAGCCTTCGAGGATCATGTCGATGACCTTGGTCGAGAGGAACAGGACGATGTAGCCGTAGAGCGGGGCCTCGAGGCTGTGGAGGGCGAAACCGGCCGCCGAGATGACCACGAAGTCCGTGATCATGATGCCGTAGCCGAGGGACATGCCGGTGTACTTGCTGAGGATCATGCCGATGATGTCCGAGCCGCCGGTCGAGGCCCGGCCGCGGAAGACGATGCCCAGGCCGATGCCGAGCAGGACGCCGCCGTAGATCGAGGCCAGGACGGCGTTGTCCGTGGCCGAGGGGACTTTGAGGACCTCGTGGAAGAGGTCGATGAAGACGGAGGAGACGACCATGCCGGCCAGGCTGTTGAGGACGTATTTCTTGCCCATGGTCTTGAGCCCGAGGAGGAAGATGGGCACGTTGAGGACCATGATCGTGAGGCCGACGGGGAGCTTCCAGAAATAGTTGACGATCATGGCGATGCCCGAGACGCCGCCGGGGACGAAATGGTGCGGGATGAGGAAGAGGGCGTAGGCCAGGCCCATGAGGGCGCAGCCGAAGAGGATGTTCAGGGCGTTCTTGAATCTCTGCATGGGCTTTCTCCGCTGTTTGGGGGGTATTTTACTCCGTTGCCGGGCTTAATCAAGAAGTATAAAAAATGGGGACTTGGCCTTTCGGGCCCGGCGCCTTCTGTGCTATGTTGAACCCGAAGGAGAGTGCGTGATGGCCAACGTCGCGACCTTCGGTGAGATCATGTTGCGGCTGTCGCCGCCGGGTAAAGAGCTCCTTTTCCAGAGCCCGGTCCTGAGGGCCCAGTTCGGCGGCGGGGAGGCCAACGTGGCCGTCTCGCTGGCCATCCTGGGCCACCGGTCGCGCTGGATCTCGATCGTGCCGTCGAACCCCGTCGGCGAGGCCGCCCTGCGGGAGCTTCGGCGCTTCGGGGTCGACACGGGGGCGGTCGTGCGCGGCGGGAAGCGGTTGGGCCTTTACTTCGCCGAGACCGGCGCGAACGAGCGGCCGTCCCAGGTCTTCTACGACCGGGACGGCTCGGGCATCGCCGAAGCCGGCGCGGGCGCCGTCGACTGGAACGAGGCCCTCGGCGGGATGGACTGGCTCCACGTCACCGGCATTACGCCGGCGCTGAGCGCGACGGCGGCGGGCCTGACGCTCGAAGCGGTCAAGGCGGCCCGGGTGAAGGGAATGACGGTCTCGCTCGACCTCAACTACCGGACCAAGCTCTGGAAGTACGGCCGAACGGCGCCCGAGGTGATGCGCGAGCTGGCCGGGCACGCCGACATGCTCACGGGGAATGAGGAGGACTGCCAGAGATCGCTCGGCATCGGCCCGGCGGCGGACGTCGCGGCGGGGCGAGTCGACCCGAAGCTCTATGTCGACCTGACGGCCGCGGTCATGTCGGCCTTCCCCAATCTGTCGCGGGTGGCGGTCACCCTGCGAGAGAGCTACAGCGCCGATTGGAACCGCTGGTCCGCCGTGCTGCGGAACCGGACGGAATTCGTGATCGGGCCGATCCACGAGATCCGCTCGGTCGTCGACCGCATCGGCACGGGGGACGCTTTCGCCGCCGGGCTCATCCACGGATTGTCGCGGCCCGTAGCCTCCGATGCCGAGGCGCTCGAGTTCGCGGTGGCGGCGTCGGCTCTCAAGCATACGATCCCCGGCGATTTCAACCTGTCGACGGAGCGGGAGATCATGGCGCTCGTCCGGGGCGACCGGTCGGGCCGGGTCCGGAGATAGAGGGGAAGCGGGGAAGAGGCGGAGAGAGGGAGGCGGCGACATGGCGAAAGAAACGGTCCTGCGCGAGCTTTTGGCGGCCAGGGCTGTCGCCGTCATCCGGATGAAGGACCCGGCGCGGCTCGCGGCGGTGGCGGCGGCCTTGCGCGAAGGCGGGATCACGGCGCTCGAGATCACGATGACGGTGCCGGGCGCGATCGGAATCATCCGGGAGATGGCCCGGACGAAGGCGCCCGGGACGCTCGTCGGGGCCGGGACCGTGCTCGACGCCGGGACGGCCGCCGAGGTCATCGCGGCCGGGGCCGATTTCGTCGTCTCGCCGGTCTTCGACCGGGCCACGGTCGAGGCCTGCCGCGAGGCCGGAGTGGTCGTCGCGCCGGGCGCTTTCACGCCGACCGAGATCGTCACGGCCTGGCGGGCCGGGGCCGACGTCGTCAAGGTCTTCCCGGCGACCTCGCTCGGGCCGCAGTTCTTCCGGGACGTCCGCGCGCCGCTGCCGGAGGTCCGGCTCATGCCGACGGGCGGCGTCACGGTCGAGAACGCCGGGGAGTTTTTGGCGGCCGGGGCCGCGATCGTCGGCATCGGCACGGCCCTCGTCGATGCCAAGATGGTCGAGGCCGGAGACTGGGAGGGGCTCACGGCCCGGGCCCGGCGACTCGTCGGGTCGTTGCGCGGTGTCTGAGCGGATTGATTTTTCCGTGCGTTCTGCTACAATGTATTCAATTATCTTGCTTAGCTGGCTGTGCAAGACGACAAGTTACCCTCCTTCATATTCCCCCTTAATAACTTGTTTTTCCCCAAAGAAAAACAGCCAGCCTTCTCTTCTTTGGCCCGCGCCCAGGCTTGATGCGATTTGACAGGGGCGCGCCCGTCCTCTATAAAATCGGTTTCACGGGCCATGGACACGCCGAGATCGTTCTACAACCGGAATTTCTTGCTGGCTCTTTTCGGCTACTTCTTCCTGTTTCTGGCGGTCTCGCTCTTCTTCCTCTTTCCCGTCGTTCTGCAGCGGTTCGACCCGGCCCGGAGCCGGATCGGCATCATCATGGGCGTCTACAGCGTGGTGGCCATCGCCATCCGGCCCATGTTCGGCCGTCTGATCGACCTGCGCGGCGGGCGGCGCTTCGCCGTTTGGGGCATCCTCCTCCTCATCCTGACGACGCCCCTCTTCCACCTCGTCCGGGACGCGGGCTGGCTGCCCTTCCTGCTGAGGGCCCTGACCGGGCTGGGCTGGGGCGTCAGCATGACGGCCACGATCGCCATGTGCTCCGACCTGGCCCCGGTCGATCGCCTGGCCAAATCCATGGGCGTCATCGGGGTCGCGGGGCTCGTCGCCAACGCGATCGGTCCGCTGCTGGCCGAGGAGCTTCTGCGGCGGTTCGGCCCGGGCGCGCTCTACGACGCGAGCGTCCTGTTCCTGCTGGCCGCTCTGGCTCTCGTTTTGGCGTCGCGCGAGGTCTGCCGGCCGGCGGAGGAAGAGGGGGGCGCGGCGGGCGGCAGGGGGCTGAAGGTCCTGAGGGCCGTGCCGTGGTTCCTGGCCGTGATCATCGCAGGCATGCCCGTCTTCCACGGGGCCGTCCGCGGGGCCATGATCTACTTCATCGCGGTCTTCGGCAATTCGGTCGGGATCGCGCGGGTCGGGACGTTCTTCCTCGTCTTTTCGCTGGCGGCGATCCTGACGCGGTTCCGGCTCGGGGACGTTTCGGACCGGTACGGGCGGAAGACGGTCATCCTGCCCGCGGCGCTCATCATCGTCGCCAACCTTTTCCTCATCGCCCAGGTCCGCAGCCTGCCGCTCCTCATCGTCACGGGGTTCGTCGGCGGGATCGGGCAGGGGCTGATCTTCCCGGCGCTGAGCACGTACATCATCGATTTCCTGGGGCGGGAGAACAAGGGGCTGGCCATCAGCCTGTATAGCTCGCTCTTCGACGTGGGGATGGGCATCGGGTCGCCGGTCTTCGGCTGGGTCTCGGACGTCGCGGGCTTCCGGTGGATGTATCGCATCGCCGCGGTCTTCCTGCTGGTCGCGACGGCCGTGTTCATGGTCAAGGCCCCCGCGACGGAAAGAAAAGATGGGGTCAAACCTACTTTTCATCACTTTCCAACAACATCGTAGGCTAAAGGAGTCGCATCATGTGCCAGGACGAAAAGAACGTTTATGAGCTCGCCGTTGGGCGGCGGACGGTCCGCAAGTTCCTGCCCAAGGCCGTTCCGGAAGAGCTGTTGACGCGGCTCGTCGAAGCGGCGCGGCTCGCGCCGTCGGCGGCCAACCTCCAGCCGCTCGAGTTCGTCGTCGTCGACGAGCCCGGGAAGCTGGCCGAGGTTTTTACATGCTTGAAGTGGGCGGCCTACATCGCGCCGGCCGGAGACCCGAAGGCGGGGGAGGAGCCGGCGGCCTACGTCGTGACGCTGGTCAACACGAAGCTCCGGGAGAAGATGTACGAATACGACGTCGGCGCGGCGATGGAGAACATGATCCTGGCGGCGCTCAACGAAGGCGTGGGGAGCTGCTGGCTGCTGTCGATCGACCGCGACCGGCTGAGGGCGATATTAGGCGTTCCCGAGGAGTACCGGATCGATAGCGTCCTGGCGCTGGGGTATCCCGCCGAGGAGCCCGCGGCCGAGGTCATGGGCGATTCCTGCCGGTACTGGAAGGACGCCGAGGGCCGCCTGCACGTCCCCAAGCGCCCCCTCGCCTCCGTTCTGCACTTGAATAGATTCTAATTGGGGTCAGACCTCAGTATTTGTATCTAAATCTGTAACTTATTCTCTGCTAAAGCGAATTTTACAGCTTGGGCTAGCCCCATTTTTACTATTTTCATGCCTAAAAACACAAAACAACGGTTTTGTGAGCTTGTGTTTTTGGCCCTGAAAACGCATTGCTCAAACTGATGGGCTTCGCACTTTTTTAAGTTAACCTAAGAGTTTTGTAGGAGTTAACCTGGTCCGACCCCGGCTTGACTTCCGACTTGACTTAAGCGGGGGCGCGAGATATAAGAAATTATGGCGCAGGGCGCCAAAATCTATTCTCACACCGAGGTCATCATGAAGAAAAGCCGCTTTATCCATGTCTTGTTTCTCACGATCCTCGTCTGCTTCATCTTCGGCACGGTCCAGGCCCGGGCCGACGTTTACATGAAGAACAAGATGCACACCGACGCCTTCACGGTGATGGGGCAGTCCCAGCCCGCGAAGGACGAGATCATGGTCTTTTGGATGGGCGCCAAAAAGGCCCGCACGGACACCGAGGGCGGCAACTCCTCGATGATCTTCCTGGCTGAAAAGAACATGCTCTACATGATCGACCACGCCAAGAAGCAGTATTCCGAGATGCCCCTTGACTTCGACAAGATGTTCGGCGCGGCCGCCGGCGAGGAAGGCGGAGACGAGGAGGACAAGGCTCAAGCCAAGGCCATGGCCGGCATGATGAAGGGCTTGATGGGCAGCATGTCCGCCCAGGTGACGGACACCGGCGAGACGAAGAAGATCGGCAACTGGAACTGCCGCAAGTACACCCTCGTCATCGACATGGGCGGCATGGGCAAGACCGAGGCCGAAGCGTGGGCGACCGAGGAGCTCAAAGTCGACTACGCCATGGCCTACACCATGGCCAACGGCATGATGGCCTCCATGCCCGGCTTCGAGAAGATCCTCGCCGAGATGAAGAAGATCAAGGGCGTCGTCGTCTACCAGACGACGATAGCCAAGGTGATGGGCTCGGAAGTGAAGTCGACGACGGAGCTCATCGAGGCGGGGAACAAGGACGCCCCGGCCGGACTCTACGACCTGCCTGCCGGCTATAAAAAGGTCAAGGGCTTCGGCCGCTGAGGCGGGCCCGGGCCGCCGTGGCCCAGAGCCGGACCTCCGGTGACTGCGCCGCCGGCCGCCCCGAAATCAGACTCCGTCGCCAGTGTACTTGGTGAGAAGCTTCGTGCGTAATTCCCGGTAGAGACCGACAAGCTTTTCCATTCGCGTGACGGTCAGATCGGTTAGAAATTTCACGGCGGCGGCCGGGTCGGTCTTGAGGAGCGCCGCGGCTTGGGCCTCGACCGCGGCCTGGTCGGCGAAGAACGCATCTTCGAAGGGCGCGCGGGCGGCCTCGACCTCCTTGAGTGCCGGTTGCCAACGCAGGAGCGCCAGCTTCTCGACGAAATCGTACGCCCAGCGGGCCGAGTCCTCGCTGTAGGCGCGAAAATCGTAAGTTTTATAGAGGAGGGATACGTCCGAGACACCCGCATAGATCGGGACGTAGGGGCCGACCTTGGGATTGTCGACGTAGACCCAGTAGATGCCGCCGACCGGGTCGGGGAGCCAGGATCGGAGCTGGGCGACCATGCCGTAGCCCTGGCCCGCGATCGTCCGGTGATGGCGGACACGAAGGACCTTCTCCATGTCTGCGGAGATGTAGGGCGAGGCCATCGGGCTCTTCTCGAAGCGGCCGCCGCCGGCCGCGACCATCCAGGCGGGGTCCCAGGTCATGTCGTAGATCGTGTTCTCGAAGGCGGAGCGCTGGAAGGCGATGACGTCCCGGACCGAGATCTTCTTCTCCGGTTTGAACGACCATGGATAGAAGGCCGCGCCCTCGAATGGCTGGGCGTAGATCGTCCGCGGCGCGGCGGCATCGGTGAGGGCGCGCTTGGGCCAGGCCTTGAGTGACGGTGCGAGGGTGCTCGTGACGAGCCACATCCGGCTCAGGTTCCCTTCCATAATAGCGGGCGCGTAGGCCTCCTGCCAGACGAAGGGCCGGCCGCCCTTCGGATCGTACCAGCCGCGGTCGATGGCCTCCTTGAGAACGTTCGGCGAGGCCAGCGTGTCGGGGCTCTTGAGGTCGAATTCACGGATGCGGAAGTAATTGGCGATAACGACGACGTGGTCGTCCGGGACGCGGCGGGCCACCCAGATCGCGCCGGGCTTGCCGCTGTCGGGGGTCCACTCCGGCCCGACGCTGCAGATCTCCATCGTCCAGAGCTCGCGCGGATCGGCGATGCAGAGAGCCTCAGAGCCGCCGCACGAGGGCAGGAAGCCGTACTTCTCGACGAGGGACGCCGATGAGCTTGACGGCTTCGCGGGCCGTCGAGCATCTCTGGAGGGCGAAGACCTGGGCCTGCTCGACGGTCATGATCTGGCGCGTCAGACCTTCGATCCAGGCGACGTCGAGCTCGGCGCGCTGCGAGCAGGTGCTCTCGCCGATGGCCAGCTGGCGCTCGTTCATCTGCGAGTAGCCGGTGTGGAAATAGGTGAACGTGCGCTCGACCTGGGGGATGTGGCCGATGACCCGGCCGAACTCGCCGAGGGGCAGGGCGTGGCGGTCGTCCTCGGCGCCGAAGTAGACCATGCCCCAGTGGACGGGGGCCTGCGCGCCCTTGGGATACGTCCGGCCCGGGATGACCTGGATGCGGCATTCGCTGCAGCAGTCGGTGTGGGAGGTGATGACCGATCCGTCGACCGTGGCCAGGCGCCCGGCGCCGATCACCGTGCAGCTCTCGAGTTTCGCGGTGGGAATCTCGGCCGAGAGCACGGCCGCGCCGGTGAACAGGATCGCGCCGGCGGCGACCACTGTGATGAGCCGTATGTTCCGCATCTTTTTTCTCCTATTCGGGGTCGGACCTCAGCATTTATATTGAAATTAACGAGTTACTCTTTAGCAAGACGCGATCTACAGTTTGGGAGAAGGTCGAATTTGCTGTTTTTGGGCCTAAAAACATGAAACCCGGTCCTCTCCAAATTTTTCTGTTTTTAGGGCTGAAAACACGTTGCTCAATCTAATGGGCTTCACACTTTTTCAAGTTAAATATATATTTTCGTGCAGGTTATCTTGGTCCGACCCCAATCGCAAAACCGCCGCCGGGGGCGAGCTGCAGCGCCAGGCGGTCGCCGGACTTGACCGCCCTCTCCGTGATCGCGAGGCTCGTCGCCTCGGTCGCGGCGTCCGCGCCGTCCGCGAAGATCCTGGCCGCGAATTCCCCCTCGCCCAGGAAATCGAGCTTGATCTCGACCTCCCGAGCGTCCCAGTTCGTCATCCCGCCGATCCACCAGTCCGTTCCCTTCCGCCGGGCGACGACGATGTATTTCCCGGGCTCGCCCGCGAGCACCCGCGTCTCGTCCCACACGGTCGGCACCTTCTCGATGAACTCCATCCCCGGCTGGCCCTCGTAGGCCTCGGGATAGTCGGACACCATTACAAGCGGGCTTTCGTAGACGACGTACATGGCCAGCTGGTGGGCCCGCGTCCCCTGCGTCATCGGCGCGACGTCGCGCGCCTCGAACTTCCCGCGCGCCGCGTTGCGGAAACCTCCGGGCGTGAAGTCCATCGGCCCGGCCAGCATCCGCGTGAAGGCGATGTTCACGTCGTGCTCCGGCGTGATGCTCTCGCTCCACTTGCTGTACTCGAGGCCCATGACGCCCTCGCGCGTCAGCAGGTTCGGATACGTCCGCCTCAGGCCCGTCGGCTTGTAGGCGCCGTGGAAGTCGACCGTCAGCCGGTGCTCCGCCGCCTTCCGGCAGACCTTCTCGTAGTAAACGACCATCTCCTGATCGTCCCGGTTCATGTAGTCGACCTTGATCCCGGCCGCGCCCCACTTCTCGTAGAGGGCCAGGGCCTCGTCCATGTGCCGGTCGAGCGCCTGCCACTCGACCCAGAGCAGGGTCGCCACGCCCTTCTCCTTCCCGTAGGCGATGATGGCCGGCACGTCGACCTCCGGCTTGTAGCGCAGGATGTCCTCGATCCGCCCGTCCTCCGACATCGGCGCCCACCCGGCGTCGATGAGCATGTATTCGAGGCCGTGGCGCGCCGCGAAATCGATGTAGTGCTTCATCGTGGCCGTGTTCATCCCCGGCGCGAACGTCACCCCGGTCGCGGTAGCTTCCCGACCACCAGTCCCAGGCGGCCTTGCCCGGCTTGATCCAGGACGTGTCGGCGACGGCGCACGGCGCGCTCAGGTTCAGCACCAGGTAGTTCCGCTCGATGAACCGTCCCGGATCCGTCGCCGACCATCAGGACGCGCCAGGGCGTCGATTTCGGCGTCGCCGCGACGACCGGCTGGTCCGCCCGCCGCCTCGGCGCCACGGCGAGCTTGCTCGTCAGGGCGTTCGGCACCCCGGCGACTCCGCCGACGTAGAGGCCCGCGTAATCGGTCAGGTCGGCCTCGAGGAGAGCGGCCCAGAGACCTGCGCCCTCCATGTGCACGAGCAGCGGCGTGTGGATGAGCGATGCCGGTTTGATGTCGCCGAGCGCGATCCACTCGTACGGGCCCTCGTTGCTGGTGTCCCAGCGGCCCAGGTTCAGGGCGAGCGCCCGCGCCTCGCCCGCGAAATAGAATCCCGTGTTCTCGGATGCCAGTGTGAATTCGCCCAGGCCCTCCTGCTTCGGCAGGACGTAGCGGAAGGCCACGCCCTCGTCGTAGGCGCGCAGCACGACGTCCACACGCCGGTTCGGAGCGTTCCTCTCCCGCAGCTCGACGACGAGCTCGTTGTACCTGTCCGGGACCGTCCGCAGGGCCCCGAACGCGTTCTCCCAGGTCGAATCGTTCGATCGCTTTTCGGTAGCCGACAATCTCGAAATCGCGGTCGAGGGCGTGCGCGCCGGCGATGTCGAGCCCCAGCGGCGAATCGGCGACGACGGGCGTCCCCTTGTAGCTCACCCGGTAGTAGAGCCGCTCGCCGGGAAGGTACGGTTGCGGCTTGGCCTCGATCGCGAGCGCGATCGTCAGGCTCCCGTCGGGAGACGCGACGGCCAGCCCGCCCGCGCCACCGTCGGCGGACGGCTTGCACGCAGTTCCGGCCGCGGCCGCACCGACGACCAGAACGATCAGGCAGACGACGACTTTCTTATAGGATTGCACGGGATCCCTCCACGATTCAGGTTGGGCGGTCATTCCCGGCGATTTTATCTCACACATCGAGAAGGGGTCAAACCTACTTTTTCGCACTTTTTAACAAAAAGTAGGTTTCGACCCCATCCGGCCCCCCATCCGGCCCCCTCCGCTGCATCCGTTGCTTCGCGGCCGGCCCGCAGCTATAATCGCGTCATCCGCCGCATCTCCGGCGGGATCCCTCGCACCGAGGAGGACCATCCATGACCGTGCTGCCGCGCCGTGTCTTTCTGAAGTCCGCCGTCGCCGGGATGGCGTCCGTTTACGGCCTGCCCGCATCCTCCGCTCCTGCCGCCGGCGCGGCCGCCCAACGCACGTCCAAGCCCGCCTCCAAACCTGCGTCCAAGCCCGCGCTCCTCCACGCCACCGACCTCTTCCGTCCCCACGCCGACCCCGACGACCACTTCGATCTGGCCACCGTCTTCTCCCTCGCCTTCCAGGACCGGATCGACCTCCTGGCCGTCATGATCGACCACCCGCCGGCCGGCCACGCGGGCGATCCCGACGTGCTGGCCGTCGCCCAGATGAACCGGATCGCCGGCTCCTCCGTGCCTGTCATCACCGGCTCTCCCGAGCGCCTCGAACCCGCCGAAGCCGCGAAGCCCGGGAACCGCGCCGGCGCCTCGGGAGCGTTCGCCCTGCTCGAGATCCTGCGTCGCTCGCCCCGCCCGGCGGCGATCTCGATCGTCGGCTCCTGC
This sequence comes from uncultured bacterium, assembly GCA_963743755.1. GTDB lineage: Bacteria > Acidobacteriota > Aminicenantia > Aminicenantales > Saccharicenantaceae > RBG-16-66-30. Next base: position 101,027 of record CAVUQU010000003.1, on the reverse strand, counting down.
CGCGACGTGGCCCTGGCCGGCCGGCTCGAGCCCGAGCTCTTCGCCGCCAAGTGCGCAGGGATCTATCTCAACGCCGGCTCCGGAACGCCCGACAAATCGCTGGCTGCCCGCCTCGAGTACAATGTGGGCCTCGATCCGGCCTCCTATGCGGCGATCTTCGATCTGCCCTGTCCGCTCTATTGGCTGCCGTGCTTCGAGGTCGCCCCCGGCGGCGACGTCAGGTTCGCCGTCGCCGAATACGGCACCTACTACCGTTTTCTACAGCAGGACGTCCTGCCGCTCCTCTCCGCCCGCCTCCAGAATTATTTCGCCTTCCTGTTCAAGCAGGGCGAGTCGGACCGGGCCGCCCAATCCGAGTCGGACGCGCTCCGCCCCAACTGGCTGCGCTACCTCGACGGCCCGCGCGAAGAGGCGCTTCTCGAACGGCAGGGGAAGCAACTCCGGAACATGTGGTCGACGGCCGGGTTCCTCCACGCCGCCGGGCTGGGTGTTTCGGCCGACGGCGCCGTCGCGCCTCTCGCCGCGGTCGCCTCGCCGGCCTATTCCTTCGACCCGGTCCGCGTCCGTTGCGGCGCCGACGGGGTCACCGAGTGGTCGCCCGACCCGCGCTCGCGCGATCGATTCATCTTCCGCGTCCGCGACGTCGGCCGCTATCCCGCGGCCATGACGGCGGCCCTCACGACGCTCCTCCGCGCGCTGCCCTGAGGAGTAGTCCGGCTCCTTGACGGCGGGGCCGCGGCTGGCCCATAGTGGGGGCATGAAACCCCGCATCACCTCGGCGACGAACCGCATCGCCTTCACGGTCCCGGCCCGGACTTGGGCTCTGGCCCTCGCTTCCGTCCTGCTCCTTCTCGGGGCAGCCTGCCGCGGGATCGAGACCGGAAAAACTCGTCTCAAACGCGAGGGCGCGGTCTTCACCCTCGCGCTCGACGGCGAGCGGACCGTTCGCTTCACCGTCCCCGCGCTCGGAGCGGTCGGTTTGCCGCGGGTCGAGGTCGGCGAACCCGCCGGGGACGGCGGCTGGCGCCGCGTCCGCCTGACCTGGGACGTGGCCGAGGAGACCGCGCAGGACGAGCTCGCGGTCCGCTTCGACCTCGAGTTCGAGCCGGAGATCTGGTGGGCGCCCGCATCTCGCCCCCGAAGAGGGCTATGTCATCGCCCAGCACGTCTTCCGCTCGCCGGCGCTCATCGCCGCGCGCGGCCCGCTCGTCCTCGCCGTCGTGCCGGACCTCGACATCGTCGGGGCGCGGCCGGAGAATCCCTGGTTCATGGACTTCGACGCGCCGGCGCGGAAGATGTGGATCGGCCTGGCCAGGACCGACATCCCCGAGCACGTCCTGTTCAAGAAGGCGCCCGGGATGACCTTCGCGCCCGGCAAGCTCGAGCTGGGCTTCTTCGTCGCGGCCTATGTCGATGCCGGGGCGGTCCAAGATCCGTGGGCGAAAGCGTCGGCGCTTCCTGTGGGAACGCTGGGGCCGCCCGCTCTACGAGAAGGGCGAGCCCGTCGCAGGGCCGCTCCGATCCTACGTCCGGCGGACCTACGACTGGGCCTTCGACGGCTGGAGCCGGTTCGTCTGGCAGGAGTTCGACCTCGGCGGCCGGCGGGTCGGCGCGCCCCAGTTCATCGTCAACGTCTCGCAGTCGCCCGAACTATCCCGGGCCGTGGTACCAGCGCGAGTTCCTGTCGATCTGGAACCAGGCCTGGTTCTCGTCGCTGCGGAGCGCGTCGGGGCTCTTCCGCTACGCCCGGCGCGACGATCGACGAGGGGCTCTGGCCAAGGCCCGCATGACGAAGGAGCTGGCCCTGGCCGCGCCCGATGACGCGGCGGGCTTTTCCCGGCCGTCATCGGCACCGGCGAACGACGAGGTCGTCAGATCGACGGCAAGCCGCTGCGGCGGCCGCGGGGCTGGAGCGAGGCCCGCTGGTCGAACTCCGACCGCACGCCCGTCGAGCACGGCATCACGCCGGACTGGTACCACGTGCTCGACATGAGCTGGACGGCGCTCGCTCATGCTGCGCTGGCACGAGGAGCTCGAGAAGGACGCGCGCCTCGTCGACTACGCCCGGACCTACGGCGAACGCCTGCTCACGCTCCAGGACGCGCGCGGCTTCTTCCCCGGCTGGCTCCATCCCGAGACGCACGCGCCCGGGCCGGTGATGAACCGGACGCCCGGAATCGAGCCTGAGCGTGACCTTCCTGCTGAAGCTGGCCGACGTGACCGGCGAGAGCGAAGTACCGCGTCGCGGCGCTCAAGGCCATCGACGCCGTCCTCGCGGAGATCGTGCCGGACGGCCGCTGGCTCGACTTCGAGACCTACTGGTCGTGCTGCTCGCTGGGGCCGCGACAGGTACCTCGACCGCAAGATCGAGCGCAACGCCATGCACAAGCAGAACACGCTGTCGATGTTCTGGACCGCGGAAGCGCTGCTCGCGGCCTGGCGGGCGACGGGCGCGGGCGTCTACCTCGAGTGGGGCCGGCGGACGCTCGACGAGCTGTCGATGGCCCAGCAGGTCTGGCAGCCGCCGTTCATCCACGTCCCGGCGCTCGGCGGGTTCGGCGTGATGAACGCCGACGGCGAGTGGAACGACTCGCGCGAGACGCTCTTCGCCGAGCTCTTCCTCGATTACGCCAAGGAGACGGGCGAGCCGGCCTACCGCGAGCGCGGCATCGCGGCGCTCAAGGCCGGGCTTCGTCATGATGTACTGCCCGGAGAACCCCGAGGTCAAGGCCATGTGGGAGAAGGTCTATCCGTGGTTCGGACCGGCCGACTACGGCTTCACCATGGAGAACTACGGCCACGGCGGCCGGACGAGCCCCGAGGGCGAGGGCATGGGCGTCTTCACGATCTACGATTGGGGCAACGGCGCCGCGGCCGAGGCCGTCATGCGCATCCTCGACCACTATCCCGAGCTCAAATCGGGGACACAATACTAGTTGCCGAATTCTAGGAGCTAATGGCCTTGACGGGCGGGCCGTAAGGGGGCCATATTAGGTCAACTTGTCCGGACAGCGCGCGGAGAGTGCGGGAGGAGCGTCATGAAGAGAAGCTTACGGGCGGCGGCCGTCGGCATCGCGGTCATCGTCCTATTCGTTTCGATCTCCTGCGGGAGAAAGGCCGAAGGGCCGGCGGGGTCGGGGCCGACGACATCGGGGAAGGCGGCCGCCGTAATCCCCGGAGCGGTCAATGCGGCGGGTAACACAGCTGTCGGGATAGACGAGCTCGCGCGTCTCGACCTGTTGCCGCGATTCAGGCGGTCGGTCCGGGTCGGGCTCGTCTCGAGCTACGACCGGACGGGCGGCAACGACGACGGCTTCAGCGGCAAGTACTCGTTCGTCCGCAAGGAGCCGGGCGGGCTCGTGCTGGCCGACCTCGAGGGCCCGGGCGCGATCTACCGCATCCACACGCCAACGCCGACCGACGACGTTGTCGAGTTCTATTTCGACGGCGAGGCGGCCCCGAGACTCAGCCTGAAGGTCAACGAGCTTTTCGACGGGACGCGGCCGCCGTTCGTCGCCCCGCTCGTCGGGTCGGGCGTCGGCGGATACACGTGCTACGTTCCGTTGACCTACCGCCGCTCGTGCAAGATCTTCCTGCGGGCGGAGGCGTTCCAGTTCTACGACATCAATTACGCGGTCTATCCGGAGGGCGTCGAGGTGGCGACCTACGAGGACCCGCCGTCGCCGGAGTTCATGGCCCGGGTCGGCAAGGCCGCAGCGCTCGTGGCACGGGCCGGGACGGACATATCCGGCGCCCTCGTCCCCGCGGGGGCGAAGGTCGAGACGAAGACGGCGCGGGTGACGCTGCCGCCCGGCGGAAAAGCGACGATCTTCGAGAGCGGCAAGCCCGGGCGGATCGTCGGGCTGAGGCTCGGCCCGGCCGCGGCCTTCGCGGGTGCGGAGCGCGACATTCTCCTGCGGGCGTACTGGGACGGAGCGGTCGATCCGGCGGTCGATAGCCCGGTGGGCGATCTTTTCGGCTACAGCTTCGGTGAGCCGGCGGTGAGGTCGCTCATGCTCGGCACGGCGGACGACGGCGCGAACTACATCTACTTCCCCATGCCGTACGAGCGGTCGGCGCGGATCGAGCTCGTGTCGGAGCGGAGCGGCGGGGCGTCCGTCGAAGTCGAGGCCACGGTCGTCACGGCGAATGCGGGAAAGATGGCTGACGAGGGACGTTTCTATGCCGGGTGGCGCCGCGAGAATCCGTGCGTCGAAGGGCGGCCGTATACGTACTTGAGGACGGAAGGGCGCGGCCACGTCGTTGGCGTCATCCTCCAGGCCCAGGGGCTCGAGTCGGGGGGCACGGGCTTCTTCGAGGGCGACGACCGCGCCGTCATCGACGGCGAGCTGGCCGTGCCGGGGACGGGCAGCGAGGACTCGTACAACGGCGGCTGGTACGATGTCCCGGGACGGTGGGAGATGCGCACGTCGCTCCCGCTCAGCGGCTGTCTCGACTACGTGAAGCCGCTGTCCCGAACGGGCGGGTACAGGTTCTTCCTGACTGATACGTACGCTTTCGCGAGATCGATCGACTTCACCATCGAACACGGCCCCGAGGGGAACGCCGTGCCGACGGATTACACGAGCGTCGTCTTCTTCTATGCCCACGACGCGCCGGCGGGGCTGGAGCCGATGCGGCCCGCGGCGGAGCGGCGTGTCGGGGCGCTCGACCGGGTCGTCTTCGTTCCCGGCTGGAACGTGCCCATTCATACGATGTCGCTCCAGAACGCGGTGTGGACGAAGGCGTCGTCGGCCGTCGGGAAGGACCGGGTGCGTCATTTCTCGATGAAGACGAGCGGCGAGGACGTCTTCGGCCCGCACCACGTCGCGTTCGTCTGCGGTCTGCCCGAGGCGGGGCGCTATCGGATCTCGGTCAAGGCGATCCTCGGGCCCGACCAGGGGACGGTGAGGATCTTCGAGCGCGACCGGCCGGCGGGGCAGGCGGTGAACCTCTACGCGGCGGAGCGGGCGGTGGGCGAGCCCGCCGAGCTCGGTGTCTTCGAGATGGGCAAGGGCGACAACATCGTCTATCTGCATCTCGTGGGGGCGGATCCGCGGTCGAAGGGGATGGGGATGGACCTGGTGGAGTTGATATTCGAACGGCAGAGATGAAGTATTTTAAGGTTTTCGGGGCTAAAAACATCGAAAATACCCGGAATATTGCGCATTTTGGAGAGATAACATGAGCGAAAACAACAAGATGGTTAGGTCCGACCCCTTCAAGAAGATCAAGAGGTCGGCTCCGCTGTACATCCTCATCATGGCCGTGATCGCGGCGCTGCCGTTCCTGTTCGTGCGCCTGTTCATGCCCGCCGAAAAGGCCGGGGGACTGGGCGAGGCGGCGCCGGCTCCGGGTCTCGCGATGGCCCTTTCGGACGAGGCCGCCGAGTGGGCGACGAACACCCTGGCCGGGCTCACCCTCGAGCGGAAGATCGCCCAGATCGTCACCGCGGACATCGCGGGCGGCTACATCCCGGACGGCGACCCGCGGCTCGAGCGCTGGCTCGCCCTCGCCCGCGACCACGGCCTCGGCATGTTCGTCCTCTACGGCGGGACGCCGCGCGACGTCGCCCATCTCCTCAACCGTCTGCAGCAGGCCGCCGAGATCCCGCTTCTCATCTCGGCCGACTTCGAAGGCGGGCCGGGCCAACAGGTCGTCGGGGCGAGCGAATACCCGGCCAACATGGGCTTCGCCGCGGCCGGCGACGAGGACCTCATGTACCGGGCCGCGTCGGCCGGCGGCCGTCGAAGGCCGGGCCATGGGCGTCCACCTGACCTACACGCCGGTCTGCGACATCGCCTGGGACCCCGACAACCCGGCCGAAAGCGTCCGCTCGTTCGGCGGCGACCTCGACCTCCTCGGCCGCATGGTCCGGGCCTATGTGCGCGGCTACCACGAGAACGGCATGCTGACCTCGGCCAAGCACTTCCCGGGGCGGGGCGACGTCGCGAACATGCCCCAGAATCCCGGCTGGGCCTGGATCGACAAGCCCGCGGCCGAGGTCGAGTCCCAGGAGTTCCGGGCCTTCAAGCTCGGCATCGACGCCGGCGTCGATTTCGTCATGACCGAGCACATCGCCGTGCCGTCGGTCGCGGACGGGTCGGACCTGCCGGCGAGCGTCGAGAGGAAACTCGTCACGGGCTGGCTCAAGGGCAAGCTCGGCTTCCAGGGCGTCGTCACGTCGGACGATCTGTGGTATGACCACGTCGCCGCCCGGTTCGGCGCTGAAGAGGTCGCGGTCCGGGCTTTCGAGGCCGGGCACGACGTCATCCTCAAGCCCAAGGACCCGGTCGCAACGATCGCCGCACTGGCGGCCGCGGTGCGGTCGGGACGTATCCCGGAGAGCCGCGATCGACGAGGCCGTGCGCAAGGTCCTGACGCTCAAGGCCCGGCTCGGGCTGCACCAAGTACCGTTACGTCGACGAGGCCCGGGTCGGCGAGTTCGTCGGGACGGCGGCCCACCAGGCCCTCGTCCAGGAAGTCGCCGACAGGTCGCTGACGATGCTCAAGAACGACGGGGCCGTGCCGGTCGCGGCGGGCGGCGCGCCGAGGATCGTCAACATCGCCGTCCAGAAAGCGGTCGAAGACCCCGCGCCGGCGCTGCTGGCGACGAAGCTCGCGGCGGCATTCCCCGGGACGCGGAGCTTCACGCTGCGGCCGGACGTCGATCCGGCCTACTACGAGACGGTGTGGAAGGCGGTCGGGGAGTCCGACCTGGTGGTGCTGTCGCTCTTCGTCGCCCGGAATCGGATGGGTGACGCGGCGCCGCTTCGCGACGGCGACCTGGCCTTTATGAAAAAAGTCATCGCGGCGAAGCCGAAGGCCGTCGTGGCCATGTCCTACGGCAATCCCCAGCTCATCCGTAAGATCCCGGAGGTCGGCGCCTTCCTCGTCGGCTACGGCGAGCGGGGCTGGTTCGGGAACCAGGCGGTCTACTTCGACTCGTTCGTCAAGGCGCTCAAGGGAGAGCTCGTGCCGGCCGGCCGGCTCCCGGTCCGCGTGAGCGATGCGTATCCGATCGGAGCAGGCCTTTAGAAATCGGGACGTTCCTGGTTTTCTAAACTAGAAACGTCCTCACTTATTTATCTTTTCATTTAATGGGCCAGACCCTGATCATGACGACGCCGTGGCGGGCGACGTAGGCCTCGAACGCGCCGTCATGGACGCCGAGGTCCTTCTGGCGCCAGAGGTCGCGGACCTTGCGCGGGCCCGAGAGGCCGAGGTCGGCCCATGAGGCCGTGACCGTCGCCAGGCGGTCGCCGCGGTTGAAGAGCCCGACGGCTTTCGAGCCGTCCTCCATCTCGTTGACCCAGACCTCGAGGTCGCCGGTCTTTGCGGCGCGCCGGCCGGGTTTGCCGAGCGGGTCCTGGTCGACGTCGATGACCTCGTCGTTGGTCAGGCAGGCTGAGCGTGAAGTCGTCGAGCCGGGTGATGTCGCCGCTGAAGATGAGCGGCGCGGCCACCAGCGACCAGAGCGACACGTGGGTGTACTGCTCGTTCGGCGTGAGGGGCGTAGGCCTCGTTGCCGCCCTCCTTGTCGGTGACGAAGCGGAGCTCAGGATGCCGATCAGCAGGTAGTCGGGATCGTTCCAGCCGCCGGGGCCGCCGTAGCGGTGGAGCTCGTTCTGGGAATAGACGTCGAAGCCGTCGCGGAAGAGGTTGCCGACGACGTCGTGGCCCAGATCGCCGGCCGTGCGCCAGCTGTGGCCGCCGACCTCGCGCCCCACTCCCAGACGTTGCCCATGCCGTACTGGCAGAGGTTGAGGACGATGTCGCGGTGCTGCTCGGCCAGGATGTCGCCCATCAGGCGGTAGGGCTTCTGGAGCGTCGTCGAGGTTCTTCTCGTCGGCGATGTCGCCGTAGGAGCACCAGTCGTACTTCAGGAAATCGAAGCCCCACTCGGCGAACGGCTGGGCGTCCGGCTCCTCGTGCTGCCAGGCGGCCGCGTGAAGCCGGCGCAGGTCAGCGGGCCGGGCGAGGTGTAGATGCCGGCCTTCAGGCCCTTGCGCGTGGATGTAGTCGGTCAGGGCCTTCATGTCGGGGAAATCGCTGTTGGCGTTGATCATGCCGTCCGGCGTCGCGCGGCTCGCCGCGGCGGCGCGGGATCGGTCGGGCTCGGGCCGGACCGACCAGCAGTCGTCGATGTTCACGTACTGATAGCCGTCGTCGGCCATGCCGCTCGCGACCATGGCGTCGGCGGCCTCGCGCATGATCGTCGTCGGTGACGCGGTTCTCCCAGACGTACCAGTTGTTCCAGCCCATGGGCGGCGTGAGGGCCAGCGTCGTCGCCGCAGACGATCTTGAACGTGCGCGTCGGCCGTGCCGCGGCGGTTGGCGGCGCGTGAAGGTGACGTTGTAGTTGCCGGGCGCGGCGATCGAGCCCGGTGATCTGCCCGGTGGCCGCGTCGAGCGTCAGCCCTTCGGGCAGGCCTTCGACGCCGAAGGTCATCGGGCGGTCGCCGGTGGCGGGGATGGTGAAGAGGAAGGGCGAGCCGGGCCGGACGCCGAAGACGCGGGCGCCGTTGATGCGCGGGGCGGGCCCGGGCTTGGGCGTGAGGACGACGCGGGGCTCGACGCCGGGAGTAAGGGCGGGGGAGGCGGCGGGCTTGTCTTGCGCGGCGGGGCGATGCGGCGGAGGGCGCGGAACGATGGTGAGCGCGAGGCTGAATGCGAGGGCAAGGGTGAGGGTGAGCGCAACGGTGGGTGTGTGCGCGCGGGCGTCGGGGCGGGCTGTCGGCTTCATGTGCGGGCCTCCATTCGGATGTTGCCCGGATTATAGCAAAACAAGCGGGCGGCTTGCCCGGAAATTCGGAAATTGGTATTGTGCCCCTAATGAAATGGTTATTGGAGGCCCCATGATCAAGTCCCGCCGGTTCTCCTCGCGTTTCATCCCCGTCTTCATTTTCGCAGCGCTGTCCGCGGCCGTTCTCGTCGCCGAGGGCCCCCGCGCCCCGCAGGCCCAGGCCGCCGCACCTGCCCAGGCTCAGGCTGCGAACCCCTACAGTCCGGACAAGGTCGAGCCGGGTTCGGTCGAGGCCATCGCCAAGTACACGACCGAGCCGCGCTTCGGCAATCCATGGGTGGCCTATCTGCCCGATTCGACGACCGTTCCCTCGCCGATGGAGTACCTCGGCCACGTCGTCGGCGCCGCGGGCGAGCTCTCGACGACCGCGCAGATCTACGGCTACTTCCGCAAGCTCGCCGAGACGTCGCCGCGCGTCCGCCTCCAGACGATCGGGAAGACCGAGGAAGGCCGCGACATCCTGCTCGCGGCGATCGCCGACGAGGCCGGACTTCGCGACCTCGACAAGCTCAAGGCCGCGACCGCCGCGCTGGCCGATCCGCGCAAGACGACCCCCGAGGCCGCCGAGACGATCATCGCCTCGGCCCGGCCCGTCTACTACTTCAACGCGGGGCTCCACTCGACCGAGCTTGGCAGTCCCGAAATGGTCATGGAGATGGCCTACCGCCTGGCCGTCTCCGACCAGCCGATGATCCAAAAGATCCGCGGCGAGCTCATCGTGCTCATCAATCCGGTCTCGGAGCCCGACGGCCGCGACAAGCAGGTCGACTGGTTCTACCGCTACCTCAAGGGCAAGACCGACTTCGACGCGCTGCCGCCCGTCTCGCCGCCCTACTGGGGTTTCTACGTCTTCCACGACAACAACCGCGATTCGCACCAGGAGGCGCTGCAGCTGTCGAAGGCCGTCAGCCGGATGTTCTTCGAGTACCACCCGCAGGTCGTCCACGACCTCCACGAATCGTTGCCGCTCCTCCAGACCTGGAACGGCACCGGGCCGTTCAACACCAATCTCGACCCGATCCTCCTCAACGAGTGGTTCGCCATGTCGTTCGCCGAGCTCAGCGCGCTGACCTCGGCCGGGATGCCCGGCGTCTGGACGTGGGGCTTCAGCGACGGCTGGGAGCACTGCTTCCTCGATTCGATCGGCGTCAATCACAACAGCATCGGCCGCGGCTACGAGACGTTCGGCAACGGCACGGCCGAGACGGTCGAGCGCGTGCTGCGGCCGAACGAGGAGCGCTACGCGGGCCGGCCGGCGACGAGCCAGGAATGGTACCGGCCCATGCCGCCGCCGCGGAAGTTCATGTGGTCGCTGCGCAACAACACGAATTACATGGAGAGCGGCTGCCTCGCGGCGCTGGACTATGCGGCCAAGCACTCGAAGGAGATGCTGCGCGATTTCTACAGGAAGGGCTACAACTCGTGGCAGAAGGGCGTCAAGGGCGGGCCGTACGCGTTCGCGATCGCCGAAGACCAGGGCGACCGGCGGCGGGTGGCCGACATGGTCGACCTCCTTATCGCCCACGGCATCGAAGTGGGGAGAGCGACCGCGCCGTTCAAGGTCGCGGAAGGGGAGTTCGCGGCGGGGACGTATATGGTCCGGCTCGATCAGCCGTATCGCGGCTACGCCGTCGACCTGCTCACGCCGCAGACCTTCCCGACCGACGCCGTCTACGATCCCTACGATGACGTATCGTGGGCGCTGACCGTGCACTACGGGCTCGAGGCCAAGCGCATCGACGATGCCAGGGTCATGGACGCGGCGGCGGTGTCGCTCGCGCCGGTCGCGGCGGGCGTCAAGACCCAGGGGGCCGTGAACGGCAAGGGACCCGTCTTCCTGGTCAAGGACGCGGGCCAGGAGGGGCTGCTCGCGTTGCGGGCGCGTCTGGCCGCGTTCCGCGTCGAGATCGCCGAGAAGGCGTTCAAGGCGGGGGACAAGGACTATCCGGCGGGATCGTGGATCATAGCCGACCAGAAGGGCCTGGCAGACGCGCTGGGCAAGGCCGCGGCCGAGCTGGCGATCGATTGCGACAGCGTGGCGGCCGTGCCCGAGGGCGTGGCGCGGCACGAGTCGAAGATGCCGCGCGTGGCGGTCTGGCACACCTGGGCCGACACGGAGGCGGTCGGTTGGATCCGGTTCGTGTTCGACCGCGAGAAGGTCCCCTACGCCTACATCCGCGACGAAGACGTCCGGGCGGGAAGGTTGCGCGACAAGTACGACGTCATCATCTTCGGCCACAACTACCTCGGGCTCCAGGACCAGATCCATGGCATCGACAAGAAGTTCGGGCCGATGGTTTACATGAAAACAAAAGAGACGCCGAACCTGGGCGTGCCGGACGCGTCGGCGGACATCACCGGCGGCATCGGCTGGCTGGGGATGGCCAAGATCGAGGAGTTCCTGGGCGCGGGCGGGGTGCTCGTCACGCTCGGCAACGGCTCGGCGCTCGCGCTCGAGGGCGGGCTGGTGAGGGACGTCGGCCGGAAGAGCGGAGCGTTCTTTACGCCGGGGAGCGAGCTCAAGGTCAAGTTCACCCGGCCGGACCACCCGCTGGCCTACGGTTCGCCCGAGGTGACGTCCGTCTTCCGCAGCTGGGGGCCGGTCTACGACATCGCCCGGGCCTCGCGGCAGAACGTCGTGATGCAGTGGGGCACGAAGCTCAGGGCCGAGGACAGGGAAGAGGAGAAGCCGGAGGCGGCCGGAGGCCCGGCGCTGACGAAGGAGCAGAAGGACGCGAAGGAAGCGGCCAAGAGAGCCGAGGTCAAGATGCTCGTCAGCGGCGCGCTCAAGGGCGAGGACGAGCTCGAAGGCCGTCCGGCGATCATGGATATTCCGGTGGGCAAGGGCCGCGTCGTCGCATTCAACTTCAACCCGATCCACCGCGATCTCAACCGGTCCGACCACCGCTTCCTCTGGAACGCCCTTTTAAATTGGAATTTCCTCGGGGTCGGACCAAAATAAAGTGAAGATAACGCTAGAGATAACTCGTATAAGTGTGAAAGGCTTCAGCTTGAGCTGAGTGTTTTTGGGGTCAAAAACAGCTATTGCCTGGTCAGGAAGATGTAGTCCAGGCCGAGACGGGTGCCGGGCCGTGCGGCCGGGTTGGGCGCGAGAGCGCGGATCTCGAGGAGTGTTCGTGCCTTCGACGAGATCGAAAGCGCCGAGGCGCGGGCGCGTCCAATCGAGTGACTCCGAATAGCAGTCGAGGGGGCTGAACGCGCCCGGCAAGCCGTTCACCGCGAACTCGAAACGGCCGTAGTTCGGAGATTTACAGAGATTGAGCTCGATCGAATAGCGCCCCGCCTTGAGGACGGAGAAATGGACTTCGAGACGGGCTCCCGGCGGAGCGTCCTTCCAGACGAGATGCTCAGCGCCGGAGCAATTTGCCAAGCGCTCTTTCGCGGCGGTGCCGCCGTGGGCCGCGAAGCGGAGAGCTTCGCCTTCGAGGGGCTCGAGCATGTCCTCGCGAATGCCGAGGTCTACCGGCGTGAGCGTCGCGGCATCGACCGCGGCGGGCCCGGGTGATCCGGGAGCTGCGTACCAATAGACGACTTGGGCCCACGTGGGATCGCACGGCATCCAGTGCCAGATCTCCTGGTCGAAGCGGACGGAGTTGCGATACGGGAGCGCATCGAGTACGTACCAGCGGTTGAGACTGATGTGCCCGCCGCTGGCCGGCCCGTCGACCCGGGTCTGGGCGTGATAGGGGCGCGTGAACGGCCGGTTGTCGCCGTAAGCGTAGCCGTAGTCGTCCTCCGTCCCCGTGCCGAAGGTGCTCGGGAAGGGCTCGCCGTCGATCGAGATTTTCTGGTCGCCCTCGCCCCACCAGATGAGCCCGTCGTTGGCGATCTCGTAGACCGTCCCGACCACTTTGCCTTCGCCTTCGATATCGAGGACGTTCGTGTCGAATGGCGGCCAGGAGTGGCGCGTGAGCGTCCGCCATTGGGCTCGCAGGTGATAATCGCGGGGTGTGAACGTGCGCTCGCCGACGCGCAGCAGGAACTCTACGGTGTAGGGGACCCGGCCGCGGTTCGTCAGGCGCAGGTCCATCGACTTCGCGAAGGGCATCGGCAGCCGGCTCGTCATCCTTCCGGTGCCGTCGACCGTGAAGAACATGTTCTCGTAGGGATTGACACCTGGACCGCTGCCGAAGAAATCGCCGAGCGGGGTTTCGATGGAGCGTTCGCCGTCGAAGAGGATCTCGAGGACGAGGAAGCGGTAAGCGTTGTGGGCGCGCGCCGGGTCGCTCCAATCGCGGCTTTCGCGGGTGCCGATGACGCGGGCCGACAGTTCATAGACGGATTTTGCGCCATCGATCCGGGGGATCGAGGCGGTCTCGCCAGGAGCGACGGTCAGGCGGGCGGTGATCCAGCCTGAAAGGCGGACGGCCCGGCCCGCATCGGAGCCTGATAGCGCGGCGGACGCGGGATGCGCGAGCTTGGCGGCGACGAGCGCTGCGGTCTTCTCCCAAGCGGATGCGTTCGCCGGGTCGAACGTCCCGACGCGTGCCTGTTCGTCGTAGGTCCGGTATCCGATCTCGTAATAAAGCCGGAGCGGCTTATCGGGCGGCTCCTCGACGGTGATCCTGAGCGATGCGGCATAGGGGAGGGGGAAGTAGAGGTTCCCGCCCGACCCGCTGATGTACGAGAAATCGGGTCCGAAAGGCGTCGCCAGGCCTTTGAAGAGGTCAGCGAGAGGGAGCGCGAGACGCGGTTCGGCTTCGCCGTCGAAATAGAACCGTGTCGTGTTCGTCCGATCGGGATTCGCCGACCAGAAACGGGTGACGGTCCCCGGTCCTTTCAGGTCGGCCAGGACGTGCTCTCGGCGGCCGCTCGCGGTCGTCTCGGTCCGGACATACTGCCCGACGTCGCGATTGGCGAACCACGCCGCAGCGCCGTTGCGGCTGTCGCGGTCGTAGCTCGAGGCTTGGGCCTGCTTAAAGAAGGGTTCCGGTCGGACGGCGAGATTCCCTAGGTCGACCATTTCGAGCAGGAGCGACTCGACGGTGATGAGGCGTGTTGCCTGGCTGTGGCCGCAGCTGGTCGATGTCGCGCAAACCGCGCAAAAAATGAAGATCGCGAGAATTCCTGACCCTGGCCAATTCCAGACATGTTTGACGCTCATGGCTCTGCCTTTCCTGCTTTTGCGCTATTCTGCCTCTTTCAAGGGCCGGATTTCAACAGGACTCGGGGTCAGACCAACAGGACCCGGGGTCAGACCAGGCTAACGTGAAATAAACAGATCCGTTAGCTCGCTAAAGTGTGAAGGGCAACAGTTTGAAGAGTGCATTTTCGGGCATATAAATTTTTAAATCCGCTTTGTTGTTTTTTCCCCGAAAAATACAATAGTGATTGATTGGAGCTGCATACTTTATAGAGCAAAGTCGAACGATATGATAAATTTGAATTGGTCCGACCCCGAACTAAACCGAATTAGAAGCCGCAGACGAGCGGAAGGCCCACGCAGAACGCCGTGAGCCTGTATTCGTACGATTCGCTATTTCCGCCGAGATCGGACGGCCTCAGGAGCGCTCTCGTCCGGACGATCCCCACGTAAGGTTGGATCCGGAGCGCCTTGAAGATCGGGATGTCCCGGTAGAGGCCTGCACCCAGGGTCAGCGATTTAAATTTCGTTCGCCAGGCGTACTGCTCGTGGAGCGTTGAGAATAGGTCCCCGTTGGCACGTCCCAGGAATACGGACAAAGAAACTGGCGCAGAGGTGCCCTTTTCTATGATGAAGTCCGCAATCTCCGGCACTTTGTTTGCCTGTGCCGCGCCGCCGAGCGAATGATGATGGTCTATGGCCGCGACGATGACCGGAGGGATGGGCGCGCTCTTTCCCGCCAGCGAGAAGTTCAGTGACTCATGCGTGTCGGCATCGGCGCGGGCGAAGTCATGATGGGTGCCTGAGCCCTCGGTCTTTCCCGGAGACGCTGGGAGACTCCCCCAGCAAAGGAGGACCAGGCAGAACGCAACGGCAATTCTCATGACAAGGCCTACTTTGGCAGGGCTGGAATCCCGGACAATACCCCCTGGAGGTGATACCATGGGTGAAATCCGGACTGCCAATTTTTTGGTTTTGCCCTCAAAAACAGCGATCTTGTTGATTGGTGTTTCACACTTTATGCGGGTAACTTATTCGAGGAAAACAACTTAACTCGGTCCGACCCCACCGCAGACCCCACCGCAGGACCCCCCAGGGGAGGGGCGCCCAGCGGAAGGGAATTATGGGTGCCGGTGGCAACTCTGGTATGATCCGAAGGGTTTAAGAAGGAAACGGATCAAAATCGCCGTTCATTTGGAGGAGACGTGAAGATCATAGCACCCGCAGCCATCGGTTCAGCCCTGCTTCTTACCCTCGTCGCGGCCCCTGCATATCCCGACCTTCAGATCCCATCTGCGACGCCGTCCAACTTTGCGTCCGCGCGCCCCCAGTCTTCGGATGCGAGTACGACGGCGGTCGCGGAGACACGGACCTATCTCAAGCGCCTCGAGAAGCTCGGTTTCGCCGGGGTCGTTCTTGTGGCCAAAGGGGATGCGCCCCTCTTCGCCGAGGGCTTCGGCCTGGCCGACCGGGAGCATCGGGTGGCTTGGACCCCCGGCACGATCTCCGATATCGGCTCGATCACCAAGCAATTCACGGCCGCGGCCATCCTCAAGATGGAGGAGGCAGGGAAGCTCCGCGTGACGGACCCCATCGGCAAGTACTTCGACGGCGTCCCGGCCGACAAGGCGGCGATAACGCTCCATCATCTCCTGTCCCATTCCTCCGGGCTCTCCGACCCCGATATCGACGATTTTGATCCGGTGCCGCTTGCGGAATACGTGAAACAGACCTTCGACAAGCCTCTCCTGTTCGACCCCGGTAAGGGCTACTCTTATTCGAACGCCAATTTCAGCCTCCTCGGCGCCATCCTCGAGAAGCTCTCCGGCAAGCCCTACGAGGCCGTTTCTGCGGGAGCTGCTGTTCCTGCCGCTCGGCCTGTACGAAACGGGTTACACCCTTCCGGCTTGGGGCGAGAGCCGCTTCGCGCCGGGCTATGACGCCGTGGGCGGGCGCTGGGGCACGTTCCTCGAGCGCCCCACGGCCGCCGACGGTCCCCACTGGGCCCTGCGCGCCAACGGCGGCATCCACACGACCGTCTATGACATGCTCCGCTGGGCGCGGGCCCTGCTCGACGGGCCGCGTCCTCTCGCCCGCGTCGATGACCAAGCTCTGGACGCCCCACGTGAGCGAGGGCGGCGACACGTTCTACGGCTACGGCTGGTCGATCTGCAAGGCGCCGGACGGGACGAAGATCGTCACCCACAACGGCGGTAACGGCATCTATTACGCCGACCTGGCCATCGTGCCGGACACCAGGCATGGTCGTCTTCATCATGACCAACGTCATCGCCCAAAACCGGTCGGCGAACTCGCTTCTGCAGCAGATCGGGATGCGCTTCCTGGCCGGCGTGCCGTATCCTTCGATCCCGGAGGTCGTGGACTTGGACGAGGCGGCGTTCAAGGCGCTGGCCGGAACGTACCGGCTTCCCGGCGACGGCGGAGGCTTCGTCCTGACGGCGGACGGCCAGACCCTGTTCATTGAAGCAGAAGGCCAGAAGGCATTCGACTCTACTCAACTCCACCCGGCAGGCAGAGCCGGGTCGCCTCGAGACGCTCAGTCGCCTGACTGGCCAAATCGTCGCCGGCAATAGGGCCGGGGATTTCGCCCCGCTCTTCAAGGCGTACGGGGGAGAGGTGTCCGTCGAGCGCCTCAAGGCCCACTGGTCCGAGGCGATCAAGGAGCTCGAGGAGAACAACGGTAAGATCCTCCGCACCGAAGTCCTCGGCACGGCCAGGACTCAGGACAGGGACGAAACCGTGTTCCGGTTCACCTGCAAGAAGGGCAGCGTCGATTGGACCTACGTCTGGGATACCGAGAAAGAAGGCCGGCTGCTGGGCCGGTCCGTTCGCGGGCTGACCGTCAGGATGCGTCTCTATCCTTCGGGCGACCGCGATTTCTTCACTTGGGACGGGGGCATCCGCCCGCCCAAGACGGTCCGCGTCGAGCAGGGCGCGGATGGCAAACTGCGCCTCACCCTCGCCGGCTCGACCGCACCAGCGCTGAGATGATCCGCATGAAGGGGCTAAACCCTAATTAGGGTTTGACCCCTTCTGAGCTCCCCTCATATAATAAGCGTTCCGAAGACTAACCCAGGAGGTGCGACGACCATGAAAGGCAAAGTCATGATCATTTTCTTCATCGGGCTTATTGCCATCGCGGCGGTCGCGTGCAAGAGCGACGAATCGCAGGCGCCTGCGTCAGGCGCCCCCGCGACTCCCGCGCTCTCGCCCGAAGCCGCCGCCGCGGCCGCCGCCAACGCCGATAATCCCTTCTTCAAGCCGTACGGCACGCCGTTCGACGTCCCGCCGTTCGACCTGATCAAGAACGAGCACTTTCTGCCGGCCATCGAGCAGGGGATCCGCCTCGAGGCGGCCGAGGTCGACGCCATCGTCGCGAACCGCAAGAAGCCGACCTTCGAAAATACGATCGCCGCGCTCGACCGCACCGGGATCTTCCTGTCCGAGGTCAACGCCGTCTTCGGCGCCCTCCAGGGGGCCAACACGAACGACGAGCTCCAGGCCCTGGCCCGCAAGACCGCGCCGATGCTGGCCGCCCACCGCGACGACATCGGCCTCAACGAGAAGCTCTTCGCCCGCGTGAAGGCCGTCTACGACAAGCGCGACAAGCTCGAGCTCGACCGCGAGGAGCTTTTCCTCCTCGAGAACACCTACAAGGACTTCGTCCGCGGCGGCGCGCTCCTCGATGCCGCCGGCAAGTCCCGCCTCCGCGAGCTCAACCAGGAGCTGGCGTCTTTGTCGGTCAAGTTCGGCGAGAACGTCCTCGCCGAGACAAACGCCTTCCAGATGGTCATCGACGACAAGGCCGATCTCGCGGGCCTTCCGCCCTCGGTCGTGGCCATGGCCGCGGCTGCCGCGAAACAGGCCGGGCTCGCCGACGGCAGGTGGCTCTTCACGATCCATGTCCCGAGCATGACGCCATTCCTGACGTATTCGGAGCGCCGGCCCCTGCGCGAGAAGATCCACCGCGCCTACTTCATGAAGGGCGACAACGACGACGCCCGCGACAACAAGGAACGTCGCCCGCAGGATCGCGGCCCTGCGCGGCGAGAAAGCGCGCCTGCTCGGCTACGCCAGCCACGCCGCGTTCGTCCTCGAGAACAACATGGCCAGGACGCCCGAGAAGGTCAACGAGTTCCTGGCCCAGCTCTGGGAGCCGACCCTCGTCAAGGCCCGCGAGGAGGCGGCCGCGCTCCAGGCCCTCATGGACCGCGATCCCAAGGCCGGCCGGGGGGCCAAGCTTGCCTCCTGGGATTGGTGGCTCTACACCGAGCGCTTGCGCCAGGAGAAGTACGCGCTCGACGACTCCGCCCTGCGCCCCTACTTCAAGCTCGACAACGTCCGCGACGGCATCTTCGCCCTGTGCGAAAAGCTCTACGGGCTCAAGTTCGTCGAGAAGCCGGACCTGCCGCGCTACCATCCCGACGTCCAGGTCTTCGAGGTTCAGGAGGCCGACGGCCGCCACACCGGCGTCCTCTACATGGACTTCCATCCGCGGCCGAGCAAGAGGAGCGGGGCCTGGTCGGGGGCCTTCCGGCGGGCTTCGTACGAGAAGCGGCGTGCGCGTGCCGCCCATCTCGACGATCACCTGCAACTTCACGCGCCCGACGGCCGACGCGCCGGCGCTCCTCTCGACCGACGAGGTCGAGACGTTCTTCCACGAGTTCGGGCATTCGCTGGCGACCCTTTTCTCGCAGGGACGCTACCGCAGCCGCACCGTGGCCCGTGATTCGGTCGAGCTGCCGTCGCAGATCATGGAGCACTGGGTCTTCGAGCCGGAGCTCCTGGCCGTCTACGCCAAACACTATCAAACCGGGGAGGTCATCCCGGCCGAGCTCGTCGGGAAGATCGAGAAGAGCCGGCTCTTCAACCAGGGCTTCGTCACCGCCGAATACCTGGCCGCGTGCATCCTCGACATGGCCTGGCACACGGCGCCCGGCGAGGCCGCGACCGACACGCGGCAGTTCGAGAGCCAGATCATGGGCGGGATCGGGCTCATCCCGGAGATCGTGCCGCGTTACCGGTCAGACCTACTTCAGCCACATCTTCAGCGGCGGGTACTCGGCCGGCTACTACGCCTACATCTGGTCCGAGGTCCTCGACTGCGACGCCTACGAGGCGTTCGAGGAGAAGGGGATCTTCGACCGGGCGACGGCCGATTCGTTCCGCAAGAATGTCCTGGAGCCGTTCGGTACCGAGGAGATCGGGGCCCAGTACCTGCGCTTCCGGGGCTCCGAGCCCAAGATTGACGGGCTGCTCAAGAACCGCGGCCTGGAGGTTAAGAAATAATTCGGGGTCGGACCAGGTTAACAATAAGAAAATAAATAAAATACGATTTAAATATGTGAAATAAACCGGAGGATTTTGATGTTTTTTGGCCTAAAAACCTCAATCATGGGGTGGGCTCGATCCCGCTCAGGGCCTATATCATTTTAGCGTTTTTGCCCCCAAAAACAGCAAAGTGACTAGATTGGGACTTCGCACTTTTCTAAGACAAGACCAATATTATCTTATAGATGGTCTGGTCCGACCCCGATGAACCGCTCTAAGGGCGGCGGACGTGTCCCCGATCTAGGCTATGGGCAGGTGAGGGAATCCCTCTCGTTATCTTCTTCAGGCCCTCGGCTTCCTTCTGAGAATCGCCGCCTTGTCCGTCATCTCCCAGGTGAAGTCCGGGTCGTTGCGGCCGAAATGGCCGTAGGCGGCGGTCTTCTTGTAGATGGGCCTCTTGAGCTTCAGGTGTTCGATGATGTCGCTCGGCTTGAGCGGGAAGTGCTTCCGGACGAGATCGGCGATCGCCGCGTCCGGGATCTTGCCGGTCCCGAACGTATCGACGAACACGGCCATCGGGTCACGCCACGCCGATCGCGTACGAGAGCTGGACCTCGCACCGGTCGGCCAGCCCGGACGCGACCACGTTCTTGGCGATGTATCGGCAGGCGTAGGCCCCGCTGCGGTCGACCTTGCTCGGGTCCTTGCCGGAGAAGCAGCCGCCGCCGTGCCGGCCCATGCCGCCGTACGTGTCGACGATGATCTTCCGCCCGGTGACGCCCGTATCGCCCTCGGGACCGCCGATGACGAACCGTCCGGTCGCGTTGATGAAGATCTTCGTCTTCCTATCCAGGTACTTGCCGCACACCGGCTTGATGACCTTCTCCAGGATGAGCTTCTTCAGATCCCGCTCGGAAACGTCGGAGATGTGCTGCTGGGCGATGACCACGGCGTCGAGCCGCACCGGCTTCCCGTCGCAGTATTCCACGGTGACCTGGCTCTTGCCGTCCGGCCCCATGGCTGTGGTTGGCCTGACGTTTCCGTGACCTCGGCCAGCTTCTGGCGCTCAGCCGGTTGCGCGAGCATGATCGGCAGCGGCATGCAGCTCGGGCGTCTCGTTGCAGGCGATAGCCGAACATCATGCCCTGATCGCCGGCGCCCTGCTCGTGCATCTTGGCCTTCTTGACGCCCCGCGGCGATGTCGCCGCTCTGGCCGTGCACCGCGACCCAGACGCCTGCGTCTTCGCAGTCGATGCCGTAGCGGGGATCCGTGTATCCGATCTCCTTGAGCGTGTCCCGGACGATCTTCTGGATGTCGGCGTATCCCGTCGGTCGTGATCTCGCCGGCGACGTGTACCGGTTCCGGTCGTCGTCAGGGCCTCGATGGCCGCGTGCGGCGTCCGGGTCCTGCTCGAGCAGGTCGTCGAGGATGGCGTCGCTGATCTGGTCGCAGATCTTGTCGGGGTGGCCCTCGGTGACGCTCTCGCTCGTGAAATAGTACTTTTGGGTCATTTCAACACCTCGCAAAGCCGAAGATAAATACGCATTATCGTCCAAATGGCGGATATGTCAACCATTTCCGGGGTCGGACCTCAGCAATATGTTTTATTTCAATCGATTAAGAATTCTTAGGTGCCGCTCTACAGTTTGGAGTGATCTGAAACATACGGTTTTTAAAGGTAAATACATCAATAAAAGTGCGCGCTCATCTTCCATTCAACGGAAAGAAAACTTTGATGTTTTTACCCTAAAAAACATCAATATTACTGATTGAAGCTCCGTATTATTACCATCTAATTTGAATGACTACAACGAATTGGCTTGGTCCGACCCCGGATATAATATCGCGGATGGGTCAGAGCATCAAATCCGCCCGGTTTAGGTGTAAAATGGCCCTGAAATCGGAGGAGATCCCATGAAAGCCATCGTCGTCTATGAGTCGTATTGGGGGAACACGGCCTCGGTTGCGCAGGCCATCGCGGAAGGGATCGGCCCGGAGGCCAAGGCAGTGCCCACCGACCTGGCTGTCGGTGACGCGCTCACGGGGATCGACCTGATCGTGGCCGGCTCGCCCATCATCGCGTTCAGCCTGCCGAGCGAGAAGACGCGGAACGACATGCTCGCGAAGCCGGACAAGAAGGCCCCGTCGCCCGCCGATCTGTCACACCCGTCCATGCGCTCGTGGCTCGTGAGCCTGCCCAAGGCGGGCGTGAGCGGGCAAGGGGGAGGGCGAGGGGCGGCCGTGCGTGCCGCCGCCTTCGAGACGGGCTTCAAGCTCTCTCCCGGAGGCTCCGCCGGCAAGATCCTGAAGATGCTGGCGGAGATGGGCTACGAGCCCATAGCCAAGAAGCAGCGATTTCTCGTCAAGGGGTCATACGGTCCGGTGAAGGAAGGGGAGCTCGACCGGGCCAAAGACTGGGGCGCCGAGCTGAGGACAGCGGCCGGTAAATAACCGGCCAAGAACTCCCGCGAAGTCCGACCGGGGGATATAGATCCCCGGTACGTGTCCCTGATCGTTCCCGATCGCGCTAAAACTCCCGGTCGTCGCGCTTGCAGTAGTAGCTGTAAGGGGAGATGTCCAGGCCGCCGAGATAGACCTCGCCGCGGTCGGCTTTCTTGAAGGCTTCGTGCGTGGGGAAGCCGTAGAGAATCGGGATCACCTCGTCCTTCTCGCGGCAGTAGGGGCATACAACGCCATTGCTCTTCCCCTCCCTCTTCGCGGGCCGGTGGCCCCGGGCGTAGCTGTTCTCGTGGATATGCTCGACGTGCGGGTTCGACATGCTGCACCTTCCTTCCCGAGTTCGTTCGTTACGCCCTCATGCTAGGGGCGGACCGACTAGCCGGCTATCCCCTAGGGGGGTGATTCAAAGGGGGGTATTTCCAACGCGGGCTGATGAAGGGCCCGTAAGAGCGAGGGAGGGCAGGAGGACACATAGCGATGGTCATAGCGACGGGGACATGTCCCTCGCGTCCGTGTCCCCGATCTAAGTGCTCCGGGCGGCACCACCCGGAAATTCGGAAATGAGTATTGTGTCCCGGTTTTAATTGAAACCGGGGCTCGCGCTTCCGGCGCGTGTCCCCGATTTACTGGATCAAAGCGCGGCTGATAGCCACCGCGGGAACGAGCATGATCCGGCTGAACTCCCTGAGGACCGGGTGTTTTGCGACGAAGCGCGCCACCGGGGGCGAATATCTGTAATAGAGATCCACGAAGGCTCTTCCCGCGCGGCTCTTCTTCAGGTACCGGTCCCTGACTTGCCTCAGGACCTCGACGTCGGGGTGCGACGGATCGCCGTAGGCCGCCGTGGCGACGAAACAGCCAAAGTGCTCCGCCAACTCGTCGATGATCGTCGGCCCCCCCGTATATCTGAACCCCGCCGTGATTTCCTTATCGCCGTCCAGGACGAACGAGACCGCGGCGTAAGGGTACGAGATGTTACCCGTCCAACCATTAAAAGCGTAGTCGGTCTTTGAAGTGGCGTTGAGGCTGACCGAAATCCCCGTCGCCAAGACATGGCTTCCCCACGCCGGCGAAGTCGTTCCGTAAGATTCCGGGGCCAGCATCGTCAGCGTGCTCGTGGGCTTGCCGAGAGGCTCGAGCGTGGTCGGTCCCCAAGAGGTGAAGGAGAAATTGGCCGCTTCCGCCACGAGGCCGGTCGTCCGGAGAACGGCCGCCGTGTTCCTGACGATCGCGGCGACCTCCTTCGCGGTCCCGGGCAAGTCCGCAGCGCCTCCATGGACCTCCTCGATGAAGTGGCAATTCGGGGTGATCGAGCCGTCCGGAGCGGTCTTCATGAGCCACAGGGCGGCTTGCAGTCCGCCCCAGGAGCTGGTGCTGCCGGCCAGGAGGAAGCCGCCGCCGGCGTCCTGGTCGAGGAGCGTGATACTGTCGGGGGAAAGGGCACTGCCGTAGATTTTCTGCCATTCGATCTCGCCCGAAAACCCGATCTTCATCACCTGAGAGTCGATCGTCCAATCGCCAGGATCATTTCCGCTCCCGTTCAGCGAAAGCAGGCAACCGCCGTCCGCGGTCGGTGTCATGGCCAGATCGCTGATGCTTGAGAGGGCCGACGGGTAGGCTCTTTCCCCGAGGATCGCGCCGTCCTGGGCGATCCTGACGACGACGGCTTGCACGGTCGAAGCGCCGGATGGCGTCGAGGAGAGGGCGGCGACGAACGATCCGTCGTCCGCGGGACCGGCGGAAAGGCAACGATCGGTCCCGTAGGCATGGTCGAGCGTGAGTTGCCTCTCGAGGGCGCCGGCCGAAGAGAGCTTCATGAGCCAGAATCGCATCTGCCCCTCGGTATCGAACGAGGCTGTGCGGCCGGCGATGAGATAACCCCCGTCAACCGTCTGGCGGATCGATATCCCCTCGTCCTCCGCGGCTCCGCCGATGAGCTTCTGCCACTCGATGTCTCCGGTCGATCCGAGCTTCAGGACCCAGATGTCGGCCATCGGCATCGCGTTGTCTGCCGGCCTCGAATGCCCGAGGACGATGATCCCTCCGTCGGAGGTCGAGGCCGCGGCAGTGGCCCAGTCGTAGTTGGCGCCTCCGGTCGCGAAGGATCTCTGCCAGACGATCTCCCCGTCGGGGGAGCATCTGCAGAGGAGGACTTCTGAATCCCAAGCGGCCCCATCATTGATGTTCAAGATGCCGGCCATGATCGTCCCGCCGTCCGGGGCCGGCGAGAAGACCGATAGAGAGGCGTATGCCAGGGTATAGGTTTTCTTCCATACGACGCTTCCCAATGCCGACATCTTGAGCAGCGCGGTCAATCCGTTGTCATCGACGCTGGCCGTGAGATAGCCGCCGTCGGGGGACGACCAAAGCGCCCTGTAGGGCGGGCCTGCATCGAACTTCCCTCCCCAGGCCACCTGTCCGTTAGGGGAAAGCTTGACGATGTCATAAGCGGTGGCTATGACCCACCCCCGCCGGGGGCGTCGAGGAGGGCGTAGGGGGAGCCGGTACCGCCGTAGAGCGCCCACTGAGCCGGCAGCGCGGCGGGCAGCGCGAGAAGGCAGAGTGCAAAAAGGCCAAGCGCCAAGATCTTTGTCCAGGGTTTCATGTCGCGGCCCCCCTTTCGTGACTTCCCGTCACCTCGCAGATCGCGAGTTCCCGATAGGCAAGTTAACGCCCGGGGCAACAAAAGTTGTCAAGAAATTGTGAATATTTTAAAAAAGGTTTCGCCTTGACTTCCGTTCGGGCCAAAGCTATGTATGGCTGAAAGCGATCTGGAGGCGGAAATGATCGGAGCTATAGCCGGAGACATCATCGGCTCGGCCTACGAATTCGGGCGGACCAAGAGCAAAGAGTTCCCGTTCTTTGGGCCGGGGAGCGACTTCACGGACGACACGGTCATGACGGTCGCCTTCGCCCAGGCTATTCTGACGGACGGGGATTACCGCAAAGCCGCCTTGGACTTCGGCCGGCGCTACCCGAATGCCGGCTACGGGAGCTCGTTCGCCGGATGGCTTCAGTCGTCCGATCCGAAGCCCTACAACAGCTGGGGCAACGGTTCGGCCATGCGGGTCAGCCCGGTCGGGTTCGCCTTCGACACGGTCGACGATGTCCTTCGGGAAGCCACCCGCAGCGCCGAGTTCAGCCATAGCCACCCCGAGGGCCTCAAGGGCGCGCAGGCCACGGCTCTGGCCATCCTGTTAGCGAGGCAGAAACACGACAAGGCCGAGATCGGGAAAGAGATCACTTCGCGGTTCGGCTACGACCTCGCCCGCACCGTCGACGGGATCCGGCCCGCCTACGGCCATGACGAGTCCTGCCAGAGGACAGTCCCCGAAGCGATCATATGTTTTCTCGAATCCGACTCCTATGAGGACTGCGTCCGGAACGCCGTCTCGCTCGGCGGCGACGCCGACACGCTCGCCTGCATCGCCGGGGGCATTGCCGAGGCCCACTACGGATCGGTGGCGCCCGAGATCAAGCACAAGGTCCGGGAGATCCTCGCACCGGAACTTTGGAAGATCACGGAAGATTTCTGCCGCAAGTTCCGTCTAATCGCCTAGATGGGAGACGGCCATGACCTTAGGAAAAAGGCACCACAGCGTCTACGTCGTTTATCTCCGTAACCCCAACGGGGACGGCAGGGCGGGCTACTACGTCGGCATGACCGGCCTCACCCCGGAGCAGCGCTTCGCCAACCACAAGGCCGGGATCAAGGCCGCGGGCGTGGTCAAGAAATTCGGCGAGCGGCTCGTTCCGAAGCTCTACGAGCACCTGAATCCGATGACCTACGCGGCGGCCCAAGTGATGGAGGTCGAGCTCGCCGAGGATCTGCACCGGCGCGGCTACATCGTCTTTGGCGGGCACTGAGCCTTTTCAATGGAAAGGCAGGCGAAATACTGCCTGGGTTGCTGGTACGCGCTCGATAAGGAGAACCCATGGCCTATATCGGCAAGGCGGATTGGGCTGCGGCGCCGGCCGCGCAGGTCGAGCCGACGGTTCAGCTTCGGGACGAGAGGCGGGCCGACGGCTCGCACCTCTTGCTCTGGGCCTACCTCGACACCTTGGGCCGGCTGCACATCGACGGCCAGGACCTGGGGCCCGTGACCAGGTTCGTCAGTGGCGACGGCGAGTATGAGTACTTCAAGATGGTGGCCGAAAAAGACATCCCGCGCCTGGTCGAGCTCCTGGGTGGTGAGCCCGGGAACGAGATCCTCGAGCTGCTGGGGCGGGAGTGGACCGGGGACAAGTCCTACGACCTCGAGACCATCCTCAGGGACGGCCCTATCGAGGTCGTGCTGGCCACCTGGAGAGGTTGAGATCCTCTGTCGAATGACGGCTTGAGGGCCGGGGCGTCTTGTGGTGAAATGGTCCGAGCGAAATCTCCCGGGGATCGAAAGGAGCCATCATGGCCGAATATTCGAATTCCCAGCTTTCGACCTACGAACAGTGCGCGCTCCAGTACAAGTTCAATTACGTCGACGGGATCAAGCGTTATGAGGAGGGGATCGAGGCCTACCTGGGCCAGCGCTTCCACGACGCGATGGAGTGGCTCTACGGCGAGAAGGCCTTCCGGACGCCGTCGCTCGAGGAGGTCCTGGACTACTACGACAAGGACTGGACGAACCGCTGGCACTTCGAGATCAAGATCAACAAGGCGGGCCGGACCGCCGACGAGTATCGTCTGATGGGCCGGCGCTTCATCGAGGACTACTACAAGCGCCACCACCCATTTGACGAGGGCCGCGTGCTGGGTCTCGAGCGCTACATCCGTTTCCCGCTCGACGACGCGGGGCGGTACCGCTGCAAGGGCATCATCGACCGGCTGATGCTGGCCCCGGACGGGGTTTTCGAGGTCCATGACTACAAGACGGGCTCGAAGCTGCCTGACCAGAGGGAGCTCGACCGGGACCGTCAGCTCGCTCTCTACGAGATCGGGGTCGAGTCGCTCTGGCCCGAGGCGCGGGAGAAGGGCGTGCGGCTCGTTTGGCA
The DNA here is from genome assembly GCA_963743755.1 of uncultured bacterium. Taxonomy (GTDB): domain Bacteria; phylum Acidobacteriota; class Aminicenantia; order Aminicenantales; family Saccharicenantaceae; genus RBG-16-66-30. Next base: position 74,375 of record CAVUQU010000003.1, on the reverse strand, counting down.
CGAGGTGGCGTTCGACGTCGAGATGCGGTCGGTGCGGTCGCCGGAAGCGTTGGAGCGGCTGAAAGCGGACGTCGGGGCGCTCATCGACAGGATCGAGGCGGAGCGGGTATGGGCGCCGCACGAGAGCGCGTTGTGCGATTGGTGCCCGTACTGGGACCTCTGCGCGGTCAAGAAGCACCTGGTCAAGGTCGAGGCCCTGCCCAGGGATGAGTGGAAGGACGAGCCCGGCGTCGTCATCGTGGACGCGTACGCCGAGCGGTGGAAAAGGAAGAAAGAGCTCGAGGGGAAGCTGGAGACGGTCAAGGGCGAGATGGAGGGGCTGAGGGACGCCGCCATCGCTTTCGCAGAGAAAGAAGGCATTCAGGTGATCGCCGGAACGGAGTCGCGGCTTCGGGTGACGGGCAAGGACCGGGTCGTTTCGCCAGGCAAAGGGACGGGGGAGAGGGAGGCGCTCGAGCGGGAATTGCGGGCGCGCGGCGTCTGGGACGAGGTCGCCGAGCTCGACACGAGCGCGCTGGACAAGGCGATCGCGGCAGGGAAGTGGTCCGGCGATATCCTCGAGGCGCTCAAAGCCTATGTCCGTATCGAAAAGCGCTGGACGGTCTCTCTCCGGGAGGAGGATTAGTATGGGCAAAATGGAAGTCGAGCTAGGTTCCCGAGTCGAGGTGAATCATGATGCCCCGGCTACGGGGGTGGCGGAGGTTCTTATCAAGGCTCCGATCGATACGGTGTGGCGGATCTTGAGCGACCTCGAGAAGTGGCCGAGCTGGAATAAGAGTGTTTCGAAGATCAGAGTGAACGGTCCGCTGGAAGCGGGGACTTCTTTCGACTGGAAGGCCGGCGGTTCGAGGATCGTGTCGCGGCTGGAGGAAGTCGACCCTCCCCAGAGGATCGCCTGGTCGGGCAGGATGCCCGGGATACGGGCGATCCACGTCTGGGAGCTGAAAGCGGAGGACGAGGGGACGCGCGTCCACACCGAGGAATCCTTTGAGGGGTTCATCGTAGGCCTACTCCGCGGCCTCATGAAGAAAATCCTGGCCAAGGCGCTTGCCCAAGGGACCGCAGCTCTGAAAGCCGCGGCGGAATCCCGTTAGATCGGGGACCTGGAAGGGGTTCTTAACCTGAGAGCTGCGGAGGTATCCCCGGGCTTTTCTGTTCGTCCATCGGCCGTTCTCTCGCATGAAATCGGTTCCCCAGCCCAGTAGGACGGCATCAAGCTCCAATCCCTGTGCGCCGAATTCGGTGACGGCGTCCTTCAGATGACGGCATGAATAGCCGCCTAGCGCATCCTCCGGATCTCCTTTCTTGACAGCCCGAATGGGGCGGCGATATAGTTCGGGCCGAACGCTTCGAGGGGAGAATGTCCATGAAAAAATACGGCCTGATCGTCCTAATCGCGCTCTGTGCCTTGTCCTGCGCCGCGCCCAGAGTCGACGAATTGGCCCGGAACTTCGTCACGCCGCCGGACTCGGCCCGGCCCTGGGTCTACTGGTTCTGGCTGAACGGCAACATCACCCGCGAGGGCATCACCGCCGACCTCGAGGCCATGAAGCGCGTCGGCATCGGCGGCGTGCTGATCATGGAGGTGGACCAGGGCGCGCCGGTCGGGCCGGTGGACTTCATGGGCGACGGAATGGCGCGAGCTGTTCAAGCACGCCGTCGCCGAGGCCGGCCGGCTCGGGCTCGAGGTCAACATGAACAACGACGCCGGCTGGAACGGCAGCGGCGGCCCGTGGATCAAGCCCGAGCAGTCGATGCAGAAGGTCGTCTGGACCGAGACCGAGGTCGCCGGGCCGCGCGCACTTCGACGGCACGCTTGCCGCAGCCGGAAGCCGACGCCGGTTACTACCGCGACATCGCCGTGCTGGCCTTCCCGACGCCCGGCGATTACCGGATCGCGGACATCGAGGGCAAGGCGCTCTACGAGCGGCGGGACGTGCCGCCGGCGGCAGAGACGCGAGCTGCCGCCGGCGATGGCCATCGCCCCGGACCGGATCGTCGACCTCACCGCGCAGATGGCGCCGGACGGGCGCCTGGCCTGGGACGTGCCGGCCGGGAAGTGGACGATCCTGCGCTTCGGCCACACCAGCACCGGCGCGGAGAACGCCCCCGCGCCCGCGAGCGGCCGCGGCCTGGAGTGCGACAAGCTCAGCCCGGAGGGCATCGAGGCGCACTTCGCCGGCATGATGGCCAAGCTCATCGCCGACGTCGGCCCCGCGGCCGGCAAGGCGCTGGTCGCGACGCACATCGACAGCTGGGAGAACGGCTCGCAGAACTGGACGGCGCGGATGCGCGAGGAGTTCCGAGCGCGCCGCGGCTACGATCTGCTGCCTCTACCTGCCGGTGATCACCGGCCGGGTCGTGGGCAGCCTCGAGGATCTCGGAGCGGTTCCTCTGGGACCTGCGGCAGACGGTGGACGACCTGGTCGTCGAGAACTACGCCGGGCGCATGGCCGAGCTGGCCCACGCAAAGGGGCTTGCGCCTCTCGATCGAGGCCTACGGCGGCCCGTGCGACGACGTCACCTACGCCGGCCGGGCCGACGAGCCGATGGGCGAGTTCTGGATCGGCGGCGGCGCGTGGGAGACGCTGCAGGAGATGGCCTCGGCGGCGCACGTCTACGGCAAGCCCATCCTCGGCGCCGAGGCCTTCACCGCCGCCGACCGCGAGAAGTGGCGCAGCATCCGGCGCTCGATCAAGGCGCTCGGCGACCGGGCGTTCTGCGAGGGCATCAACCGCTTCGTCTTCCACCGCTACGCGATGCAGCCGTGGCGCGACGACCGGCCCGGCATGACGATGGGGCCGTGGGGCCTGCACTACGAGCGGACGCAGACCTGGTGGGAGCTCGCCGGGCCGTGGCACGAGTATCTCGCGCGCTGCCAGTACCTGCTGCGGCAGGGGCTGTTCGTGGCCGACATCTGCTACCTCCAGCCCGAGGCGTCGCCGCAGGAGTTCCGCGGGCACGAGCGCGAGGGCTACGACTGCGACGACTGCACGGCGCGAGGTCGTGCTGACGCGGATGGCGGTGAAGGACGGCCGGATCGTGCTGCCCGACGGCATGAGCTACCGCGTGCTCGTCCTTCCGGAGACGACGCGCATGACGCCGGCCCTGCTGCGGAAGGTGGGGGAGCTGGCGTTGGCCGGAGCGACGATCGTGGGACCGGCGAACAGGCCGGTCAAGGCGCCCGGTCTCACGGAGTATCCCGAGTGTGATGCGGAAGTCGCGCGGCTGGCCGGGGAGCTATGGGACGGAGGCAAGATCGTGACCGGCAAGACGGCCGAGGAGGTCCTGGCCGGCGGCGGGCGTCCGCCCGGACTTTACAGCGCCCCCGTTCGTCCGCTGGATCCACCGGCGGACGGAGAACGCGGAGATCTACTTCGTCGCCAGCAACAGCCCCCAGCCGCGGGAGGTCGCATGCGAGTTCCGGGTGGACGGCCTGAAGCCGGAATTCTGGCGGCCGGAGACCGGCGGGATCGAGCCCGTGGCAATCTACGAACAGTCGGGCGGGACGACGCGGATCCCCATCGCCTTCGGGCCGAGCGGCTCGGTGTTCGTGGTGTTCCGGAAGAACGGGGGAGACGTGCGAGGGCGGGGAGAGCGGAGAGCGAGCGCGGCCGGCGACCCGATCGTCGGTTTGAAAGTCGACGGCAGGTCGATTTTGCCGGCCGGCGAGCCGGCGTCGACGGTCCGGATCGATAAGGCTATCTACGGCGTTCCGGGCGACGCAGGCGCGCACTCGCGACGTGCGGGCCAAGCTCCAGGCGATCCTGGACGCGCGGCGAATCGAACTTCGCCGTGTCGCGGATGGCCGCAGGCGACGATCCGGCCTACGGCGTCGTCAAGACGATCGAGATCGGAGTACACCCACGCCGGCGAGGTACTTCGAAGTGAGCGGCAAGGACCCCGAGATCTTGAATTTCCCGGGGATACCGGGTTCTGAGCCTGAGGCGGAGGTCCGGTACGGATGGGAATGGGCGGACTGGTCGTCGAGGCGCGCCAGGCGGGCCGGTACGAGCTGAAGACGGCGTCGGGCCGCGTCCTTATGGCGGAGGTAAAGGGGGTGCCGCGGCCGCTGGAGATCGGGGGGCCGTGGGAGCTGAAGTTCCCGCCGAACTGGGGCGCTCCGGAACGGGTCACGCTCGACAGGCTCGTTTCGTGGAGCGAGCACCCCGATCCGGGCGTAAAATATTTCTCGGGAACCGCCGCGTACAGCAAGATGATCGAAGTGCCGGTCGAGTTGATCGGGAAAGACCGGCGGGTCTACCTGGACCTGGGCGATGTCCAGGTCATGGCGTCGGTGAAGCTCAACGGAAAGGACCTCGGGATCCTCTGGAAGCCGCCTTATCGCGCCGACGTCACGGGCGTCCTGAAAGCGGGGGAGAACGCGCTCGAGATCGGCGTCACCAACCTGTGGATCAACCGGATGATCGGCGACGAGGAGCTTCCGGAGGACAGCGACCGGAATCCCGACGGCACGCTCAAGGCCTGGCCGCAGTGGGTGCAGGAGGGGAAGCCGAGCCCGACCGGCCGGTTCACGTTCACGAGTTGGCGGCTGTGGAAGAAGGGCGATGCGCCGGTTCCCTCAGGCTTGATCGGCCCGGTGACCCTGCGCGTTTCGGCAATCGTGAAGGCTGATTAATTCGGGAACACAATACTAATTTCCGAATTTCCCTGCTGACGCCAGGTGTCCGAAAAAGAGGGACGGAGTATTGTGTCCCCGATTTATTGGATCTCCAGGATCCTGTCTAGGCGGAAGTTGGGCCCCGCCCTAGCGCTTGGCGGCCTCCACCCGGGCCCGAAGCCCGGCTTCCCACTTGAGGTATTCGCGAAAAGAATAGCGGGCCGCGAAACCCGGCTCCGTGAGGACCCGTTCGGCGAGCTTCGCCCTGGGTTCGCCTGTGGCATCGACATGGACTTTATAAAAACCCGAGGCCTTGACGAATACGGTCCTCTCCAAGCCCGCCTTGCACGGCGGCGCCGGGAACACGAGCTCCGTCCGTTCGCCGGCATTCGGGCTCACCACATAGGAGCCGTCGGTCGAGGCCAGGACGTCCCGCACGTCGCGGCCGGCGTGATCCACGGCCTTCTCGGACGGGATCTCGGCGACCTCGAGGGTCGATCCCCCGCCGTAGTCGACGGCCAGAAAATCGACCATCCAGAAATTGACCGGCGGCCGCAGCTTGACGCGCAGGATCTCCCCGGGGATGTCGCCGACGGCGAGAGTGTAGGCCTTGTCCTTGGTGATAGCCGGCGCCCCGCCCGCCATCATCGCCCGGACTTGCCAGCCCTTCGGGGTCTCCACCCAGACCTTGAGGACAGCGAGCTCCTCGGCCGCCACCCAGGTCATGAACTTGGCGTAGAACGGGCCGTGGCTGTCGACGTCCGCATATTTCGAGGGCAACGACGTCCCATAATGCTCGAGGAACATCCCGGCCGCCTGGGACCCCCAAGTCGTTGTCCAAACGTTGGCCAGAAGCTTGGCCGTCTGCGCCCCGGCCGGCTTGGGGAACTCGAAGACGAGCTCGTCGCGGAACTCCCCGTCGCCGTCCGGGTCCCTGCCCTCGAGGTCGCTCAGCCAGAAGGCCCGGTCGTTCGTCGCGACGAAGCTCAGTATGTCGCGGCCCGTCTTCCGATCGACCGCGCTCAGTGGAGGGCGGGGGTCCGAGAAGGTGAGGAAGCGGCCCATGAGGTCGGGCGCGACTGTCACGCCGGGAGCGTGGTCGACGGCCACGAGCTTCAGCTCGTCGGTGTGCTGCGTTTCCTCGAGCTCGTTGGTGAGCAGGACGCGATATTTCCCGTCGACGGCCCGGAGGTTGGACATCTCGATCCAGTCGGTCCTCTTCAGGCCTTCCGAAATGGAGGCGCCGTAGGGCTCGGCATCGAGGACGTATTCCTCGCCGTTCCAGGAATAAACAAAGGGGCACGAATCATCCCAATCGGGATCAGGCTCGGGATTCCCGGGGGTCGCCAGGGTGAGCACCATCGCTCCGACCACACAGGCCATCCCGATGGCCAAGGCGGTGGTGCCCGCCGAACGCTTTTTCATGACCCAAACTTGTTGGATGTCCGCAAAGGGGATGGTGATCGGGCCGTGGGCTGAATAGAAAGTCCGGCCGTCCGACTCCTTCACGGAGATGATCTCGTAGGTCGACCCGTCTTGGGTCTCGATCTTGAGGATCTCCCCGGCCTCGTTCTTGAAGACGCGCTTGATATCGGCTTCGGCGAACTCCCGCGTCTGATTGGCGAGGCCGACGACCGCGCCGCCGCCGGGCGCGACCCGGCCCGGGATCTTGGGCGAGAAAGCGATGTTTTGCCCCGATTTGAGCACGACGTGGGCGATCTTCGCCTCGGAGGCCTTCGGGCCGAGCGCGTCGGGGCTCATGACTTTGCGCGAGGTCGATCCCTTTCCGGCCGGGAACGGGATACAGGACATCTCGAAGAAGAAAAAGGACGCCAGGGCGGCGAGCGCGACGAGTTTCCGGGTCATGAATGGCCTCCATTGAGAAGGGAGGACAGGCCGGCCCTTCCCCTTTGCTGGCCATATCATACAGCCTCTCCGCCCATAACTTGTCAAGAAGTTGTCAAAATCCAGTGATCTCGAGGATCCTGTCCAGGCGGAAGGTGCGGCCGGCGCAGCGCTTGAGGCAGTAGGCGCGGATCCCCTCGAATTTTTTCCCGTGGTACTCCATCGTCTCGACGGCCTCGGGCCGGATGCGGCGGCGCGTCTTGGTATCGTCGGGCTTGAGGTAGACGATCTCGAGCTCGCGGCCGGCCCGGATGGCCTCGAGGATGAGGGCGCGCTTCTCGGCGGCGGGGAGCGCCTCCTCGGACTTCTTGTACTGGAACCGCGTCAGGAAGCGGACGATGCGCCAGTCCATCAGAATATGGCCGCGGCGGATGGGTGTCCGCAGCACGAGCCCCTCGAACGAGGTGCAGCGGGAGAGGGCGACGTAGACCTGGCCGTGGGCGAACGTGCCGCGGCCGATGTCGACGACGACGCGGTCGAAGGTCTTGCCCTGGCTCTTGTGGATGGTCACGGCCCAGGCCAGGCGCAGCGGGTACTGGGTGAAGGCGCCGACCGATTCCGATTCGATGCGGTCGGCTTTGGCGTCGTAACGGAAGCGGTAGAGCTCCCAGGTGTTGGGCGTGAGGTCGACCTCGGTCGCCGTCCGGGAGGTCGACGGTGACGACGTCGTCGCCGTCCGGGACCTTGGTGATCGCGGCGACGCGGCCGATCGTGCCGTTGACGAAGCGGCCCTTGCGGTCGTTCGTGAGGAGCATGACCTGGGCGCCGCGCTTGAGCTCGAGCGCCTCGTCGGTCGGGAGCGAGGAGCGTTCGAATTCGCCCTCGACCAGGCCTTCGTAGCGGCGGGTCGCGGCCGGGGAGCGAGGCCAGCTTCTCGCGGTTGCGGGCGGCGGCGAGGGCGTTGGTGCTGGTGAGCGTGATGTAGAACTTGCCGGTCGGGCGGCGCGAAGGCGGGATCGAGGCGGCCGTTGAGGTGGGCAAGCTGGATGTCGTCGACCGAGCGGTTGCGGATGGCGTTGAGGAGGGCGATGAACGCGGCGTCGCTCTGGCGGTAGACCTTCTCGAGCTCGATGAAATCCATGGCGAATCCGGGCTCGGCGAAGATGCGGGCGCGAGAAGAAGTAGGGCGATTCGTAGCGGGGCGCGGACAGGGAAGATGTGAGGGGGGAGGCGGGGGAGGCGGGAGAGGCGGCTCCCGACCCGGCGCGCGGGCCGAAGCCGCGGCGGAGCGAGGGCGGGTCGGGGGCGAAGAGCCCGCTTTCCTGCGAAGTCACGACGGGCGGCAGCTGGTAGAGATCGCCGATGAAGATCATCTGCAGGCCGCCGAACCTTGGCTGCGGGCGCGGGCCGTTGAGGCGCAGGAAGCTTCCGACGCAGTCCAGAGGTCGGCCCGGACCATGGACACCTCGTCGATGACGATGGCGTCGAGCTTGCGGTAGAGGGCGATGCGTCGGCGGCCGCGCCGCGGCCCTTGGCGAGCTTGCGGACGGCGTCGGGCGTCACGTCGGGCTTGAACCCGAAGAACGAGTGGACGGTCTGGCCGCGGACGTTCAGGGCGGCGACGCCCGTCGGGGCGAGCACGGCGATGCGCTTGAGCGTCTGCTCGCGCCAGAGCTCGAGGAGCGTCGATTTCCCGGTGCCGGCCTTGCCCGTGATGAAGACGTGGCGCGATGTCCCCTCCATGGTATCGAGGGCGCGGCGGAAGCCGGGGTTGATCTCGATCTTCGGCTTCGGCTTTTCGGCCACGGCCCGCGTCTTGGTCATTACCGGTCGCCCTCAGATGACATCGCTCTAGAAAAGAGACGCTCGACGGATCGGATAGGTCTCATTCAATAATGCTTCTGGATGCCGCCGTAGCCGATGAGGCGGTTCTTTTTCGTCATCCTCAGGAAATTGCGGAGGCGCTTGGCGAACTCGTCGGGGCGGACGCGAGCGTGGTCGATGTAATCGATGCGTATGCGTTTATAGGAGTCGGAGAATGCCCGGAAGTTGCGCCAGGTCTCCAGATCGGACTTGATGGCGGCCAGGATGTCGGGCGGGACGCGGACGGGTTTCGCGACGAGAAGCGGGCGGACCTTGGCCAGGATGTCTGCGGGGATCTTGCCGCGTTCGGCCATGGAACGGAGGCGGGCCAGGTTCGATTCGGAATAGGGGCTGCCCGGCCGGCGCGGCGTGAACCGCTGGGCGTAGCGGTCCTCATCGAGCCGGTGGGCCGTGCTGTCGATCCAGCCGAAGGCCAGAGCCTCCTCGACGGCATCGTTGTAGGCGACGCGGGGCCGGCCGGTGTGTTTTTTGCGGAAGACGAGCCAGACGACCTTGGCGGTCTTGTAGTTCCGGCGCAGCCAGGCCCGCCACTCGGCGCGGGCGGCGACGTCGAGGTACAGTTCGGGAGCGACGGGTTTATACATTTTTGGGGTCAAAAACGTCGATTTTCGAGGGTTCCCAAACTGTAGGAACTCCATGCGAATTCGGCTAACATATTAAAATAAAATAAGATGCTGAGGTCCGACCCCTACTTGATCTCCTTTAATAGCTCCGTGACGGCGGCTTCGAGCTGGGCGTCGCGGCCTTGACGACCTCCTCGCGGCCCGTTGGCGACCTTGATGTCGGGCTCGGTCTGGTGGTTGTCGAGGATAGCCGACGCCGGGCGCCTTGACGCCGACGGGCACGGCGCCCCAGACGATGCCCGATGTCGCCGAGCATCTCCCAGCCGGCGAACGAGCACGTGCCGGGCACCGGCATGCCGACGAGCTTCCCGATCTTGAGGAACTGGTAGGCGAAGGCGTAGCAGTGGCCGTCGCTGTACTGGGCCTCGCCGACGATCGAGATGCTGGGCTTGGTCCAGCGGAAGTTGGGCTCGTAGCCGCTGCTGCGGGTGTCGGTCGTGTAGTCGAAGAACTTCTTGCCGCTCAGGAACATGTCGAGGTCGGCGACGAGGTCGCCGCCGCCGTTGAAGCGCGTGTCGACGACGAGGCCCTCCTTCGTCGGCGAACTTGCCCAGGACCTCCTCGAAAGCCGAGCGGTAGGCGCTGTCGCTCATGCCCGGGATATGGATGTAGCCGAGGCGGCCGCCGCTCAGCGTCTCGACCTCGGCCTGATTGCGCAGGACCCAGCGGCGGTAGAGGAGATCGCCCTCCTCGCGCGGCGAGACGGGCTTGACCGTGATCTCGCGCTTCGCGGGCGCGCGGCTCCCTTGGCGGCCTCGGCCTTCGCATCCCCCGCGGCGGGCGGGTCCGAGACGGTGAGGAGGACCGTTCTGACCGGCCTTGCGGTTGAGGTAACGCTCGAGACCGCGGTCGGCGGTGATCGGTTCGCCGTCGACCGCATCGATGACCGTGCCCGGGCCGACGGCGAGCCCGGCCTTGTCGAGCGGCCCGCCGGCGACGACCTCGACGATCTTGACTCCCGGCCCCGCGTAGGCGGGATCGTAGAACGCGCCGAGCGAAGCGGTCTCGTCGGCGTTCTCCACGGAGCGGCTGTAGCGGGCCCCGCTGTGGCTGACGTTGAGCTCGCCGAGCATCTCGGACAGGAGCTCCGTGAAGTCGTAGCCGTCGCCGATGCCGGGCAGGTGTCTTTCGATAGACCGGCTTGAGGGCGTTCCAGTCGGCGCCGTGGTAGTCGGTCCGGTAAAACGTCTCGAGCGTCCGGCGCCAGACGTGCTCGAACTGGGCGGCGCGCTCGGCGGCCAGGTCGACGGTCGTCTCGCCCTTGATGCCGATCGTGTCGCGCTTGCCGCTTGCGGGATCGATCTTGGAGAGCGAGCCGTCGGCCAGCAGGAAGATCGACTTCTGCTCCTTGTCCCAGGCCATGCGGCCGCCGTTGGCGTTGAGAGTGACGAGCATCTTGGTCTCGCGGCTCTTGAGGTTGGTCGTCCAGAGGTTCATGCCCTTCTCGAAGCGCGAGAGATAATAGAGCGTGTCGCCGTCCTTGTTGACCAGGGCGTCGCCGAGCGAGGAGGAGTGGATGGTCAGGCGGGCCTTGCGCAGGGGGAGGCCGTTCCAGTCGATGTCGAGCGGCTTGATCTCTTCCTTCTTTTCCTTTTCGGCCGGCTCCTTCTTGTCCTTGGCTGCGCTCGGGCTTCGTCCTTCTTCTCCTCGATCTCCTTGAGCAGGGCGGCTTCCTCCTTGGTCAGGCGGAAGCGGTCCCAGGCGTCGCGGGTGAAGAACAGGGCGTAGACGTCGTTCTGCGAGCCGCCGCTGTAGGCGGCGCCGTTGAGGCCGTCGCGGTTGCTGGCCCAGATCATGGCCTGGCCGCCGAGGATCCACTTGGCCCGGCAGTCGTTGAAGCCGCTCTCGGTCAGGTTGACGGCCTTGGCCGTGCCGTCGGCCTTGACCAGGCCGACCTCGGCGGGGGCGAAGCCGGGCACGGCGTAGTCGAAGAGGATCCAGTGGCCGTCGGGGCTCCACTGGTAGTACTGGCTGGCGTCGGTCGAAGGGGCGAGCTCCTTGTCGGTGAGGAGGGTCCGGGTCTTTTTCGCGGCGAGGTCGAGGACCTTGAGGGTGGCCCGGTCCTCGACGAAGGCGAGCTCCTTGCCGTCGGGGGAATAGGCGGGCTGCGGCGTTCTGGTGTTCGTTCACGACGAGCGGCGTCTCCTTGAGGACGGTCGAAGCGTAGAAGTAGGGCTCCTCGGCCCGGACGCGGCGCGTCTCGTAGATGCCCCAGCGGCCGTCGCGCTCCGAGGCGTAGACGAGGGCGTTGCCGTCGGGCGAGAAGGAGACGGCCTGCGTCTCGCCGTAGGAGGCGGTGACGCGCTTGGTGACGCCGCCGTCGACGTTGACGGCGAAGACGCCGCCGCGGACGACGACCGCGATCTCCTTGCCGTTCGGCGAGACGGCGAAAGCGCGGGCGCCGCCGCTGACGGGCACGACGATCTCGTTGTTGGCGCGGACGTCCATGGAGAGCGAGACGGGGACGGGCGGGCCTCGGCGGACGCGGCGCCGGCCGTGTCGCGCTCGTGTAGATCGCGCCGTCGTAGCCGAAGCAGAGCGTGCCGTCGTCGGCGAGCGAGAGGAAGCGGACCGGGTGGGTCTTGAAGCTCGTGACCTGCGTCGAGGCGCCGCCGCCGGTCGCCATGCGGTGGACGTTGAACGTGCCGCTCTCCTCGCTGAGGTAGTAGAAGCCCTTCTCGTCGAGGGTGAAGACGGGCGAGCGGTCCTCGCCGGCGAACTCGGTGATCATGTGGTGCTTGGCCGATTCGCGTGTCGTAGACCCAGATGTCGCGGGCGATGGCCGACGTGTGGTGCTTGCGCCACTCGTTCTCGCCGCCCTTCTTGTCGTGGTAGATGAGGAAGCGGCCGTCGCGGCTGTAGCGGGCGTCCTCGGCGGGGGTGGCCAGGAGCTGGACGGCGCGGCCGCCGGCGGCGGGGACGCTGTAGAGCTCGGGCTGCGAGCCGGTGGGGAAGAGGCGGTTGGAGGCGGGGTCGAGCCGGGCCGAGCCGAAGAGAACGGACCTGTCGTCGGGAGTGAAGGAATAGGGGAGCTCGGAGGCCGAGTGGAAGGTCAGGCGCGCGGCCGGGCCGCCGGTCGCGGGCAGGACGAAGATATCGAAGTTGCCGTAGCGGTCGCTGGCGAAGGCGATCGTGCGGCCGTCGTGGCTCCAAACGGGCATGGTGTCGTGGGCTTCGTGGGTCGTGAGCGGGACGGCGGCGCCGCCGGTCGCGGGGACGCGGTAGATGTCGCCCTTGTGGGTGAAGGCGATCGTCTGTCCGTCGGGGGAGATGGCGGGATAGCGCAGCCAGAGCGGGGTGGTGGAGGATGCGGGGGAAGTGGGAGAGGCAGAAGTGAAGGCGGCCGGGGCGGCCCGGAGGGAATTGGCGGCAGGGCGCGCGGTCTGGGCCGAAAGCGGTGTGGGAGAAGGGGTGGAGGCGACGAGCGCGAGGAGGGCGGCGAGGGCGATCGCGGCGGTGGCGGCGGCTCGGACACGGTTCATGGCTGGACTCCTTTCCGGTTGGGGACAAGTACCTCCGGTACGCGTCCGCGTTCTTCCGAAGGGCGATGATAACAAAATGGGAGACATGATACCAATTCCCCATTTATCCCGCTTATCCTCGTGAGGGGTGAGGAACACCTACGGCAACTCACCCCTGAAACCACCCCGGCGAGGGATGGCGGGGGACTTCAAACGGGTTATGCTCATCGCTCAGGTGTAGTTTTATGGCCATGTCTGAAAACCTCAAGCCGGAAGCCGCGAAGACCGCCCACGGCGGCGGGCCGTCCCTCCTGCCGTTCAAGAGCCTGCGCGGCAAGGCCACGCTCTATGTTTTGCTCCTTCTCGCCGGAACGGTCATCTCGGCCTACGCCATCACCCTGAGGACCATGAACGGGCACGTCCGCGGGGAGATCGTCAAAAGGGCCGAATCGCTCAGCCGGAGCATCGCCTCGGCGGCCGGATACAACCTCATCCTCGACGACCTGCTGGCCCTCGACAACATGGTCTTCAAGATCAAGGACAGCAACCCGGACATCCTCTCGATTTCCATCGTCGGGCCCGACAAGAAGGTTATCGTCCACAGCGAGGCCGGGAGGGCCGGGACGGCCCTGGAGCCGTCGCCGGGGCGGATCGTGGGACAAGGAGCCGATGGGACCCGGGTCAAGGAGATCGGGCCCCGTGCGGCGGCCTCTTTTGCGGTCGAAAGCCCGATCGTGTTCATGGACAAAAACCTGGGGTCGGTCGTCCTCGACGTCGACTGGTCTGTGCTTGCGGCAGCGCGAGCCGATGCCAAGGGCAAGCTCCTGGCGATCTTCGGCTTCATTCTCGCGCTCGGCGTCGGGACAAGCGTCTGGCTCTCGTCGAGCCTGACCCGGCCTGTCAAGGAGCTGACCTTGGGCGTCGAGGAGCTCAAGCGGGGGAAGCAGAGCAAGCCTCTCCATGTCTACTCCGCCGACGAACTGGGGCGGCTGACGGCCAGCTTCAACGAGATGTCCGAGCTCATCACCGGCCAGAAGGAGAAGCTCGGCCAATACGCCCACGAGCTCGAGCAGGCCTATGTCTCGACGATCCGGGTCCTGGCCGCGGCCATCGAGGCCCGGGACGGGTATACGCTGGGACACTCGACGCGGGTTGCGGAGCTGGCCGTGGAACTGGCCCGCGAACTCGGGCTGAGCGTCGGGAAGGTCGAGGAGATCGAGATCGCCTGTCTCTTCCACGACGTCGGCAAGATCAAGATCCCGGATTCGATCCTGCACAAGACGGGGCGGCTCGATCACGCCCAGTTCGAGGAAATGAAGCGGCATCCGGAATACGGCGCCGAGATCCTCAGCAAAGCGCGGTCGCTCATCAAGTACATTCCGGCGGTGCGGCACCATCACGAATGGTATGACGGGACCGGTTACCCGGACGGGCTGAGCCAGGACATGATCCCGGAAGAGGCGGCCATCATCTCGCTGGCCGACGCGTTCGACGCCATGACGTCGGACCGGCCCTACCGCAGAGCCTTGAGCAGGGCGCAGGCCATGGACATCGTCAAGGAGTCGGCCGGCCGGCAGTTCCACCCGGAGTATGCGCGGGCTTTCCTGAAGATCCGCGAGCGCGAGGAGAAGAGCATCTCCGTCGACAACGAGCAGAGGACGGTCTCATGAGCGGAATCGGAAGCAGAAGCGGGAGGGCGACCAGAAAGACGGTCGCGGTCGTCGTCGCGGCTGTAGCGGGAATCGCGCTCGCCGCATGCGTCTCGATGAACAGGGCGACCGTGGCGCCGGGGCCGTCGGAAACGGCCAGTTACCTGGCTGCGGGCGAATATCAGAAAGCCATCGACCTTCAGGAGGCGATGCGCCGGAAAGACCCGCAAAACAGGAAAGTCGCGGCAGAGTACGTTGCGACCGTCGAGGAGATCAAGAGAGCCGCAGACACGGCGCGCGTCAAAGGCGATTTTGCGACGGCCGCGGGGACCTATAGTATCCTGATCGGGAGCTGGGACGAAGACAAGGCGGTCGCCGAGGCGCTGACCTTCAAGAGAAGCGATCTCGAGGCGGGGGTGGGAATCTGTCGCAACGCGATCCGCGGCCAGGAGGCCCGTCGGGAGATGAAGGCCGGCCACTTCACGAAGGCCGTCGGGCTCTACCGGGCCGCGCTCAAGGACCAGCCCGGGGAAAAATCGGCGAGGGCGGAATACGCGTCTGCGATCCTCGAGATCAAGGCCGCCGGAGACAAGGCGCTGACCGGGCGCGATTACGCCACGGCAGGGCGGATCCACGGGCTATTGCTCAATAACCTGGGGTCCTTCGAAGGCCTCGAGGGGATCGGGGAGGCGGCTGCGGCGTCGTTAAATAAGGACCGGCTGGTCGAGGCCATCAAGGTCTGCCGCGAGGGCTTGACCAACAGCGGGCTGGCCGAGTACCGGAAAGGCAACCTGGAAAAGGCCATCGAGATCTGGGACAATCTGCTAGTCTTCGATCCCGGCAACGCCGAGATCAGGAAAGCTGTCGAGACGGCCAAAGCGCAGATCGGAAAAGTTAAGAGAGCCGGGGTCGGACCACAGCATCAAACATATATTCAATAAGTTAACCGATTTTCGCAGCTTCCCAACAGTTTAGAAACCCCGGAATTCCGCGATTTTTAGGGGCAAAAACAAAAAACCGCAATCGGGTAGCAGTCTATCGTTTTTAGGGGTAAAAGCGTCGCTTATTCGGTCTTCATAAAGCTTGGAAGACGAGACCGACCGGGCGGCGGACCCGGGGAACATGGCTGGGACGCGCATGCGCCGCAATTTCCGCCGTTAACCGTCCTCGAGCGGGGCATGATGCCGAATCCCCGACTCCCGGGCAAGGGAGGGGGGTCGGATCCGGGGATCAGGTGTCGTGCCCCCCTTTCTTTTCCGTCGGACGGGTGCTTTTCCCGGTTGGCCGGCAGAAAATGGGAAACAGGTATTGTGTCCCCTATTTCTGCTCGGTGGCCCCCTTCTTCGTGAACCCGGTCCCGAACTCGAGCGAGCCCGACGGGCAGCAGTGGTTGACGCAGACGGTGCAGGAGAAGCAGTCGGGCCGGAATGCCGCGTCCTTGAGGATCTCCGGGACGGTCGGGCACGGCGATTTCTTCTCGCACGCACCGCAGTCGTTGCAGGCGGGCTTCTTCAAGACGACCCGGAAGAGGGCGAAGTTCTCGACGAGGTTCGTCAGCAGACCGATGGGGCAAACGAGATAGCAGAACGGCCGATAGAACAGGAACGCGAAGCCCAGTGTCAGGAGGAAAGGCAGGAAGTGAAAGACGTTGTCGAGCAGCGTCGGTTGGAGACCGATCTCGTAGCCGTGGAAGGCGTTGATGTAATCGTAGAGGGATAGGGCGACGGGTTGACCGTTCTGCGCGGTCGTGTGAAGGATGGCCGTGCCGCTGAGGAAGACGAACAGGAGGAAGATCGCGACGCGGACGCCCTGGGTCGCGCGGAAGTTCCATTTGCGGCGGCGGATGCGGAGCTTGTCGGCCAGCATGGCGATGAGTTCCTGGGCGGCCCCCACCGGGCAGACCCAGCCGCAGAAGAGCTTCGGGCCGACGATCGTCAGGACGAGGATGACCGCGAGCATGGCGATCATCGGCGGCCGGAAGCCATAGAGGATGGACTTCGTCGCCGAGCAGATCGGGGAGGGGTGCATCGAGAATCCCGCGAAGAGCTTGATCGGCAGGTTGGCGGCGATGCCGTAGAGGAAGGTCGAGAGGAGCAGGATCGGCACCTTGACCTTGTTCGTCATCTTGCGGGTCAGGAGCAGGACCAGGGCGATGAAGCCGATGACGAGCATGGTGACGAACTTGGGACGGGCGAGGACGTCGAGGATGCCGGCCCCGCGCCCGCCTCCCTGGCCTTGGCCCTGTTGCGCGGCGAGAAAGAGAGGATGGGCGAAAAGGGAGAACGCTGCGACTGCGGCCGTCGTCGCGATCCGTTTCAATGAAGTCATGTCTGCCTCCGAATTTTTTATCCGCTTATTCTACCCGAAACTGCACGAATTTGGGAATATTCGGGGTCGGACCTCAGCAACGCATAGAAATAAAACATTTTACGTTGAAAATGTGTGAAAGGCTTCAGTTTGACATCAGTGTTTTTTGGCCAAAAAACAATGAAATCGAATAAGCTCCTTGAGCCGGTCTTTCCTGGCCGGTTTCGTGTTTATGCCCCTAAAAACATCGAAGTTATTGCTTGGCGCTTCACATATTATGTGAGTAAGTTTATTAAATTGAATAAGATGGTTTGGTCTGACCCCGATCAAGAGCCGGCGACGGTCAACTCGGCGACCTTGACGGTTGGGCCGGTGACCGGGCTGTGGAATTCGAGGTCGGTGCCGACGGCTTCGATACTCTCCAGGATCCGCCCCAGGTTCCCCGAGATGGTGACCTCGCTCACGGGGTAGACGATTCTTCCGTCCTCGATCCACAAGCCGAAGGCGCCCCGCGAGATGTCGCCCGTCACCGTGTTCAGGCCGTGGCCGAGCGTCCGGATAAGGAGCAAGCCCTTCTTTGTCCCGGCGACGATGTCCGCGGCCGGGATCGCCCCCGCCCCGGGTTCCAAAAAGAAATTCGCCGGCGCGACGCCGCTGCCGTCGGCGCTGCCCGTCGACTGCAGCCCCAGCTTCTTCGCCGCGTAATGGTTGCAGAGGTAGCTCTTCAGCACGCCCTTCTCGACGACCACCGTCCGCCGCGACGGCTGCCCGTCCGAATCGAACGGGTGCGAGCCGAGCTCGCCCGGGATGAGCGCGTCGTCGACGACCGTGATCCGCTCGTTGCCGATCTTCCGCCCGAGCTTGCCCTCTAAAAAAGTCGCCTTCTGGTAGACCGCGGTCCCCGTCACGCACCCGAACAAAAAGCCCATGAGCCAGGCCGTCTGCGTCGGCTCGAAGACGACCGGCACGTTCTGCGTCCGGATCTTCCGCGGTCCGAGCTGCCGCACGGTCCTCGCCACCGCTTTCTTAGCGATCTCCTCCGGCGTCTCCAGGTCCTCGAAATGGCGCTTCGACGACGACCACGAGTCCTCCACCCGATCGTCCGTGCCCCCGGCCTGGAGCCCGACGCCGAGCCCGCAGTAGGTCTGCTCGTACTCGCCCACGAAGCCGTTCGACAGCACCAGGACCGAGCGGATCTCGTTCGATGCGAAGGTCGCCCCGTACGAATTCGTGATCCGCTTGTCCCGCAGCGCCGCCCGCTCCGTCTCCATCGCCAGCCCGATCTTCGTCTTCGAATCGATCCCGGCGATCGCCGGATCGAAGAGCCGCAGCGCCGCGGCGTCGGTCTTCACTTCCGCCCGCGGGGCCAGTCCGGCGAACTCGTCGGGATTGCCGAGCTCCGCCCGCTTGACCGCGTTCTTCGCCAGCCGCCGTAGCGTCCCCATGTCGAGGTCGGACGAGCTGGCGTAGGCCGTTCTCTTGTCCTTGATGACGCGCAGTCCGGCCGACCGCGAGCCGGCCTCGACGAGCGTCTCGATCCGGCCCTTGCGGACGTCGACGTTGAACTCATAGCCGTCGACGACCGAGACCTCGGCCTCGTCCGCGCCGCATTTCCGGGCAAAAGCGACGAGCGACTCGGCGAGGGCGCGGAGCGGGATCGCACTCCCCCCGCACCCGCCCCGGCCACGCTCCGCCCCGCCCGTCTCACGACTTCCCTCCGACCGTCATCTTCCCGATCCTCAGCGTCGGGCAGCCGTCGGTCACGGGCACGTCCTGGCCGTCCTTGCTGCACGTCCCGGTCTGGAGCCCGAACGCGAGGTCGCACCCGACCCGGTCGATCCTCTTCAGGATGTCGATGTTGGTGCCGATGAGCGTCGCCTGCTTGACCGGGGCCGTGAGCTTTCCGCCCTCGATGAGGTAGCCGAGGCTGACCGAGAACGTGAACTTGCCCGAATCCTCCACCTGCCCGCCCGACAGACTCGCCACGTAGAAGCCTTTCGCGACCGACTTCACGATGTCCTCGGGCGCGTCGCCGCCCCCCGCGATGTAGGTGTTGGCCATCCGCGGGATGGGCCAGTGGCTGTAGTCCTGGCGCCGGCCGTGCCCCGTCAGCCGCCGCGCCGCGCATCAGCCGGCACGAAAGCCTGTCCTGCAGGAGCCCCCGCACCACGCCCTTCTCGATGAGCAGCGTCTTGCGGGGCACCGTGCCCTCGTCGTCGATGTTGTAGGAACCGCGGAACGACGGGATCGTCGGGTCGTCGAAGATCGTGACGAGCTCCGAGCCGATCCGCTTCCCCATCTTGTTCCAGAAAATGGAGGTTCGCTTCCTGTTGAAGTCCGCCTCGACCAGGTGGCCGACGGCTTCGTGGATGAGGACGCCGCTGTGCCCCGGGGCCAGCACGATGGGCATCTCGCCGGCCGGGGCGTCGACCGCCCCGAGCAGGAGCACCGCCTCGCGCGCCGCCTCCTCGCCGATCCGCCGCGGCGTCAGGACGTCCCTGAAATATTCCAGGCCGACGCGCCCGCCGCCGCCCCAGTAGCCCGACTCCCGCTTGCCGTCCTTCTCGGAGATGGCGACGCAGACGAGCTTGACCATGGGCCTCGTGTCGCGAACGAGAAGTCCCTCGGAATTCGCGATGCACATGTGCTTGAGCGAATCCGAATAGTAGGCTTTGACCTTGACGATGCGCGGATCGAAATTCCTGGCGGCCTCGTAGGCTT
Source organism: uncultured bacterium (assembly GCA_963743755.1). Lineage (GTDB taxonomy): Bacteria > Acidobacteriota > Aminicenantia > Aminicenantales > Saccharicenantaceae > RBG-16-66-30. The sequence continues at coordinate 55,264 of CAVUQU010000003.1, read as the reverse complement.
CGCGGACGAGCCCGATCTTGCCCCGCAGGTCCGCCTCGTGGGCCGGACGGCGCATGGCGTAGAGGCTCTTCACCTTCGTCCGATCGCGTAGGACCGGCGGCGGGGGAGCGGCCCCGGCCGTCCCCCGGGCGATGGCCGCGGCCGTCAGGGCGGTCTTCCGGACCTTCTCGAGCGAGAGGTCGTTCGTATAGCCGAAGCCCGTCCGGTCGCCCTTGATGACCCGGATGCCCAGGCCCAGGCCGACGGCCTCGGCCGTCTCCTTGATGATGTCCTCTTCCATGTCGATGAAGTCGTAGGTCCGGTGCTCCATGAAGATCTCGGCGAAATCGCCGCCGCTCGAGAGGGCGACGCCGAGGACCGCGCGCAGGTCGGCCGGGCTCAGGCCGAAGTGATCGACGTAGGCCAGGAGGACGCTCATGACGCCGCAATAATCGCACAATCCCGCGCGGGAGGCAAACCAGGCGGTTTGACGCCTCACGGGGGAAGGCTTATAATTTTCCCCTATCATGGGAACACCCGAGCTGAACCGCATCATGGACGCGGCGATCGACGCCGCGCTTCGCGAGGACATGCCCGAAGGGGACATCACTTCGGAGAGCATCATCCCCGTCAATGCCCGCTCCGAGGCCTATTTCCTGGCCAAGGAGGACGGCGTACTCGCCGGCCTCCCCGTCGCCGCCCGCGTCTTCGAGAGGATCGACCCCTCGGTCATCTTCATCGAGCGGTTCCGCGACGGGTCCGCCTTCACCCGGTCCGACAAGCTGGCCCGGGTCAAGGGCCCGACGATCGCCCTGCTCAAGGGCGAGCGGACCGCCCTCAACTTTCTCCAGCGCCTCTGCGGCGTGGCCACGGTCACGCGCCGCTTCGTCGAAGCGATCGCCGGCACCAAGACCCGCATCCTCGACACGCGCAAGACGATCCCCGGCCTGCGCCTCCTCGACAAGTACGCCGTCCGGACGGGCGGCGGGACGAACCACCGCACGAGCCTGTCCGACATGGTCCTGATCAAGGACAACCACCTCCGTCACGTCGGGAACGTCGCCGAAGCCGTCCGGCGGGCCCGCGCGCACATCCGCCCCGGCGTCCGCGTCGAGGTCGAGGCCGCCAACCTCCTCCAGGTGCGCGAAGCCCTGGCCGCCGGCGCCGACATGATCATGCTCGACAACATGCCGCTCGAGACGATGCGCCAGGCCGTCGTCCTGGCCGGCGGGCGCGTCCCGCTCGAGGCCTCCGGCAACATGAGCCTCGACCGGGTCCGCGCCGTCGCCGAGACGGGCGTCGATTTCATCTCGGTCGGCGCCCTGACCCACTCGGCCCGCGCCGTCGACATCTCCCTGGATTTCCTGAATTGAGGCCGACATGAGTCCGACCGACATCCGGGCCGACGTCCTGGTCATCGGCTGCGGCATCGCCGGCGCCACCGCCGCCCTCGAAGCGGCCGGCGCCGGGCTCCGCACCGTCGTCATCACCAAGGACGCCCGGGCCGAGGAATCGAACACCTACTATGCCCAGGGCGGGATCGTCTCGTTCGCCCCCGACGACCGGCCCGAGCTCCTCAAAGAGGACGTCCTCGAGGCGGGCGACTACGCCGGCGATCCGGCGGCGGTCGACATCCTCGTCGCCGACGGCCCGCGGCTCGTCCAGGAAACGCTCATCGACAAGCTCAAGATCCCGTTCACCCGGAGCTCGCCCGAATCTCTCGATTACGCCCTCGAAGCCGGGCACTCGCGCCGGCGCATCCTTCATGTCGAGGACGCCACCGGCCGGACGATCGAGGACCGCTTCCTGCGGGCCCTGAAGAAGCACCCGCGCGTCACGCTGCTGACCTGCCGCACGGCCGTCGATCTCCTGACCGTACCCCACCATTCCAAGAACCCCGTCGCCTACTACCGCGAGCCTCGCGCGATCGGCGCCTACGTCCTCGACAACGCCTCGGGCGAGGTCGGGCGGATCTTCGCGCCCTTCACCGTCCTGGCTACGGGCGGTTGCGGGGCGGTCTTCCTCCACACCTGCAATCCGGCGGGCGCCGACGGCTCGGGCTACGCCATGGCCCTCCGCGCCGGGGCCCGCATCGGCAACATGGAGTACATCCAGTTCCATCCGACCGTGTACATGCGCGATGCGGGCGACGGCTTCCTCATCTCGGAGGCGGTCCGCGGCGAAGGAGCCCGCCTCAAGACCCGCGACGGCAAGACGTTCATGGAGAAGTACTCGCCCGACCGCGAGCTGGCGCCCCGGGACGAGGTCTCGCGGGCCATCTACGAAGAGATGATCGTCACCAACACGAGCCACGTCCTCCTCGACCTGGCGTCCTACGTCAAGCCGGAGACGATCCGCAAGCGCTTCCCCACCATCCTCAAGACCTGCCTCGAGGACGGCATCGACATCACCCGCCAGCCCATCCCGGTCGTTCCGGCCGCCCACTACTGCTGCGGCGGCGTCCTCGCGGACGGCCAGGGCCGGACTTCGCTCGCCGGTCTCTACGCCGCCGGCGAGGTCGCCTGCACCGGCGTCCACGGCGCGAACCGCCTGGCCTCGACCTCGCTCCTCGAGGGGCTCGTCTGGGGCACCCGCGCGGCGCGAGATATCGCCGGGAGGTTCGACGACTCGCGGCCGTACAAGGCCTCCGAGATCCACCGCTGGTACCACCCGAAGAAGGAGGAGGCGGTCGACCCCGCCCTGGTCAACCAGGACTGGCTGACCATCCGCTCGACGATGTGGAATTACGCCGGCATCATCCGGACGCGCAAGCGTCTGGCCCGGGCCAAGTCCGACCTCGAGTACCTCAGCCACCGTATCGAGAAGTTCTATCAGGCGGCCCGCCTCGAGCCGTCCCTCGTCGGCCTCCGCCACGGCATCCTCGTCGCCCTGATGATCACCCGGGCCGCCCTGACCAATCCCACGTCCCGCGGCGCCCATTTCATTACAAAATGAAGAAGTAGGGGACATGTACGTTTCGTACGTGTCCCCGCCCATCCCCCTGTCCAACCGCTAAGAAGGGGGACACGTACCTCAGGTACATGTCCCCGGTCGCCCGCCGTAAGCCGAGGCACGAGGATCGGGGTAGCCGCCGGGCCGAATTGCCCTATAATGGCCGACTGTATCTCGATAATTGGAGACCCCGATGGCCGATAAGTCCGACGTCAAGAGCACGCTCAACCTGCCCCGCACCGAGTTCGCCATGAAGGCCTCGCTCGCCCAGAAGGAGCCCGAGGCCATCCGGAAGTGGGAGGCCGACCGTCTCTACGAGAAGATCCTCGGGAAGCGCGCCGCCTCGCACCGCACGCCCTACATCCTCCACGACGGGCCGCCCTACGCCAACGGCCACCTCCACATGGGCACGGCGCTCAACAAGGTCCTCAAGGACTTCATCGTCAAGTCGCGGTCCATGCTCGGCTATTACGCCCCGTACATTCCCGGTTGGGACTGCCACGGCCTGCCGATCGAGATCCACGTCGACAAGCAGCTCGGCGACCGGAAGAAGGACATGTCCGTCACCGCCGTCCGCGAGGAGTGCCGCAGGTACGCCGAGAAGTTCATCGGCATCCAGCGCGACGAATTCAAGCGCCTCGGCGTTCTGGGCGCCTGGGAGACGCCCTACCTGACCATGCATCCGGCCTACGAGGCCAAGGTCCTCCACTACCTGAGCGAGTTCTTTGAGCACGGCGAGGTCTACAGGGGCAAGCGCCCCGTGCACTGGTGCGTCAGCTGCCGCACCGCCCTGGCCGAGGCCGAGATCGAGTACAAGGACAAGACCTCGCCCTCGATCTACGTCCGCTTCCCGGTCGTCTCCGACCTCGGGTCCAAGTTCCCGGCCCTCGCCGGACGCCGGGCCTATGTCCTCATCTGGACGACGACCCCCTGGACGCTCCCGGCCAATATGGCCATCGCCTTCCATCCCGAGCACGAATACGTCGCCGCCGAAGTCGGGGCCGACGTCTATATCCTGGCCAAGCGGCTTCTGCCCGTCGTCGCCGAGGAGCTCGGCTGGCCCGCGCCCAAGGTCCTGGCCACCTTCACCGGCCGCGAGCTCGAGGGCTTCAAGGCCCGCCACCCCTTCGTCGAGCGCGATTCGCTCTTCGTCCTGGCCGAGTACGTCACACTCGAGGACGGCACGGGCGCGGTCCACACGGCCCCGGGCCACGGCCACGACGACTACCTGACCGGCAGTCGCCTACGGCATCGACGTCTACACCCCCGTCGACGACGACGGCCGCTTCACGCCCGAGGTGCCCCGCTACGCCGGCCTCCAGGTCTTCGAGGCCAACGCCCGCATCACCGCCGACATGGCCGCTGACGGCAGCCTGCTCAAGGAGACCTCCATCTCGCATTCCTATCCGCACTGCTGGCGCTGCAAGAAGCCGGTCATCTTCCGCGCGACCGAGCAGTGGTTCATCTCCATGGACAAGGCCGGCCTCCGCGACAAGGCGCGCCGAGGCCATCGAGCGCGTCACCTGGATCCCCGAGTGGGGCCGGGAGCGGATCGACGGCATGGTCGCCGGCCGCCCCGACTGGTGCATCTCGCGCCAGCGCTCCTGGGGCGTCCCCATCCCGGCCTTCAAGTGCAAGGCCTGCGGCGCGTCGTTCGCCGTCGGCCGCGGTCGCCCGCCACGTCGCCGCGATCTTCGCCGCCGAGGGCTCCAACGCCTGGTTCCTCCGCGAGGCCGCCTCGCTCGTTCCGCCCGGCTCCGCCTGCGCGGCCTGCGGCGGGAAGGAGTTCGAGAAGGAGTTCGACATCCTCGACGTCTGGTTCGAGTCCGGGGCCTCGCAGAACGTCATCGAGCGCGAGCCCGGCCACCCGTGGCCCGCCGACCTCTACATCGAGGGCCACGACCAGCACCGCGGCTGGTTCAACAGCTCGCTCCTCATCGGCGTCGGGGCCAAGGGCGGCAGTCCCTTCCGGACCTGCATCACCCACGGCTTCATCCTCGACGACCAGGGGAGAGCCATGTCGAAGTCCATGGGCAACGTCATCGACCCGGGCGAGGTCATCAAGCGCTCCGGGGCCGAGATCGTCCGCCTCTGGGTGGCCATGCTCAACTACAAGGAGGACGCCCGCTTCGGGACGGAGATCGAGCAGCGCCTCGTCGAGGCCTACCGCAAGATCCGCAACACCTGGCGCTTCCTGCTCGGCAACGTCTCCGATTTCGAGCCGGCGCGCGACGCGGTCGCCGAGCCCGATCTGCTCGACCTCGACCGCTGGATCCTGCACCGCTTCGAGGAGGTCCGGGCCCGGGTCGTCAAGGCCTACGGCGACTACGAGTTCCACCCCATCCTCCACGACGTCCTCGACTTCTTCACCGTCGACCTCAGCGCCTTCTACCTCGACGTCGTCAAGGACCGGGCGTATTGCTCGGCCCGTGGCTCGCTCGAGAGGCGCTCGGCCCAGACGGCCATGTTCACGATCCTGCGCGACAGCCTGCTCCTGATGGCCCCCATCCTGTCGTTCACGGCCGAGGAGGCCTGGGCCCACGTGCCCGCCTTCGAGGGCAAGGACGCGTCGGTCCATCTGGGAGAATTCCCCGAGGCGACGACTGGCTGAAGTCGGCGCCGGCCGCATTCGTCGGGGACATGGAGCGGCTGCTCGGCGTCCGCGAGAAGGTCCTCAAGGAGCTCGAAAAGGCCCGCGAATCGAAGCTCATCGGCAATTCCCTCGAGGCCCGGGTCGACGCTCAGGGCGCCGGCCGCCGAGGCCGCCTTCCTCGAGAGCCGCGGGACCGACCTCGCCGCGCTCTTCATCGTCTCCCAGGTCGCGGTCGCCGCGAACGCCGGCGGCGAGGAGCTCGTGATCGAGGTCGGCCAAGGCCGAAGGCGCGAAGTGCGAGCGGTGCTGGAACTATTCGACTCACGTCGGGACGGAGCGCCGCGCACCCGACTTTCTGCGCCCGCTGCGAGAAGGTCGTCGAGGCGGGCCGTTCATGAAGAAGAACGCACCCTACTTCCTCGCCGTCGCTCGGCTTGGTCGTCCTCGACCAGGTGACCAAGGCCATCGTCGCCCGCAACGTCCCGCTCTACGAGTCCGTGCCCGTCATCAAGGGCTTCTTCAACATCACCCGCATCCACAACAAGGGCGCCATCTTCGGCACCTTCTCCCAGACGGACAACACGCTCGTGTTCGGCCTGCTGACGGCGGCCTCGCTCGCCGCCCTGGCTTTCGTCGTCTACTACTTCTTCAAGACGCCCGGACTCGGACAGGCTGATGAAGGTCTCCCTGACCCTGATCATGGCCGGCGCGCTGGGCAACCAGTTCGACCGCCTCGTCCGCGGCCACGTCATCGACTTCCTCGACTTCTACGTCGGCAAGGCCCACTGGCCCTTCTTCAACGTCGCCGATTCCTGCATCACGATCGGCGCCTGCCTGATGCTCTTCATCCTGTTCAGGAGGAAACCCGCATGTTCCCCATCCTCGTGAAGATCGGCCCGCTGACCGTCCACACCTACGGCTTCCTGATGGCCGTCGGCGTCGGCCCTGGGCCTGTGGTTCATCTACGCCCAGGCGAAGAAGAGCCGGGCTCGACGCCAACCGCATCATGGACGCCGCGTTCTACACCATCATCGTCTCGCTCATCGGCGCCAAGCTGATCCTGTTCGTGAGCAATTTCTCCTACTACATGAGCTACCCGAAGGAGCTCTTCTCGCTGGCCCGCTCGGGCGGGGTCTTCCAGGGCGGCCTGACCTTCGGCGTCGATCTTCGCCCTGTGGTATTTCCACCGCAAGAAGATCCCGACCTGGAAGACGGCCGACCTCATCGTCCCGGCCCTGGCCCTGGGCCACGGCTTCGGCCGGATCGGCTGCTTCAGCGCCGGTTGCTGTTACGGCAGCGAATGCGCCGCCCCCTGGGCCGTCGTCTTCAAGAACGAATACGCCTCGCAGCTGACCGGGCGTCCACCTGAACGAGGCCATGCACCCCGTCCAGCTCTACGAAGCCGTCCTCAACTTCCTCAACTTCGGCATCCTCTTCCTCATCCTGAAGAGGAAGAAGTTCGACGGCCAGGTCTTCGCCCTCTACATCGTCAACTATTCGATCATCCGCTTCTTCACCGAATACTTCCGCGGCGACCACGGCGACAACATCTATTTCATCCGCGGCGCATCGGCCCTGACCAGCCTGTCCTACCCCCAGCTGTTCTGCCTCCTGGGCCTCGTCTGCGGCGCGGTCCTGGCCGTCGTCCTGAAGCGGCGCAAAATTGCCCATAGCTGATCTCGTCGTCACGGCCGAGGCGGGGGAGAAGACGCGGCTCGACGTCTTCCTCGCCGACAAGATCCCCGGCCTGAGCCGGGCCCAGGTCCAGAAGGTCATCGACGGCGGCGGCGTGCGGGTCGGCTCCTTCGCCCGCAAGGCCGGGTACAAGCTCAAGGGCGGCGACCGGATCCACGTCGACTACGACCTGCCCGAGCCCGAGGCCAAGCTGATCCCGCAGAACATCCCCCTCAAGATCGTCTACATGGACGCCGACGTCATCGTCATCGACAAACAGGCGAACCTCGTGGTCCATCCCGGGCCGGGCCATCCGTCGGGGACCCTGGCCAACGCCCTCATCTATCACTTCCCCGAGGTCGCCCTGATCGGCGCCGAGGAGCGGCCCGGGATCGTCCACCGCCTCGACCAGGACACCTCCGGGGTCATGGTGGTCGCCCGGACGCCCCTGGCCTTCAATTCGCTCCAGGAGCAGTTCCGGAGCCGGGTCGTCTGGAAGACCTACCTCGCCCTGGCCTGGGGCCGGGTGACCGCCACCGAAGGCCGGCTCAGCTGGCCGCTCGGCCGCCACCCCAAGGAGGGCTCGCGGATGTCCGTGCGGGCCCGCAGCCCCAAACGGGCCGAAACGTTCTTCCAGGTCCAGAGGGCGTTCAAGGACACGACCCTGCTCGAGGTCAAGCCGGTCACCGGCCGGACCCATCAGATCCGGGTCCATCTGGCCGCGGCCGGCCATCCGGTCGTCGGCGACCCTGTCTACGGGCGCAGGCGGGAGCCCCGGGAGTTCCCCCGGATCTTCCTCCATGCCCACACCCTGTCGTTCGTCCACCCTTCGACCGGCGAGCGCCTGACCTTCGCCTCGCCCCTGCCGCCCGACCTCGAGGCGGTCATTTCCCGCGAACTCGCCCTTGATCAGTGACCCTTCCCAAGAACGAGGCTATTCCCGCTATGAAGCGGGCCATTCTTTCGAGAGGATTGCCTGGAACAGGTGGGGCCGCTGGACCAGGGGTGAGGGGGTCGTCGGAGTGAGCATAAGCGGTGATTTAGCCGGCCTCGGGCCGGAAACCGGCCACTCGACGGAGCGGCGCGCCCCGAGCCGAGAAGTCCTCGCTGCGAACGGAGATGGTCCCGAGGCCCGCAGCGGCGCTCCGCACGGGTCAAGGTATTTCCGCTTGAGGATAAGCCTGGATTTGGGTAGAATAGCCCTTCGTTCTTTCCGAGAATCCCAGGAGGCTCGAGGATGAAAGACTATTCCGTCGATAAGATCCGGAATATCGCCCTGGTCGGGCACGGCTCGTCCGGGAAAACCTCGCTCGCGGCCGCGTTCCTGTTCGACTCGGGGGCGACCAACCGCCTGACCAAGGTCGACAAGGGCAACACGGTCACCGACTACGACCCCGACGAGATCGAGCGCAAGATCTCCATCAACGCCACGCCCTGTTTCTGCGAGTGGCAGGACCACAAGATCAACATCCTCGACACGCCCGGCTACAGCAACTTCCTCTGGGACACCCGGGCCGCCCTCCGGGCCGTCGACGGCGCGGCCGTCCTGGTCGACGCCGTGGCCGGCGTCGAGGTCGGGACCGAGAAGGTCTGGGACATGATCGAGGAGCGCGGCCTGCCCCGGATCTTCGTCATCAACAAGATGGACCGCGAGAACGCCAACTTCGCCCGGGCCCTCGAGTCGGTCCGCGAGTTCTTCGGCCGCCAGGCCGTCCCCGTCGAGCTGCCGATCGGCGAGGAGAAGAACTTCTCCGGCGTCGTCGACATCGTCGAGAAGAAGGCCTACACCTTCGAGAAGGACGAGAGCGGCAAGATGTCCGAAGGGCCCCGTGCCCGCCGAGCTCTGGCCGCCGAGGTCGACAAGCGCTACAAGGAGCTCCTCGAGATGGTCGCCGAGTCCGACGAGAAGCTCATGGAGAAGTACTTCGAGACGGGCGAGCTCAGCCCCGGAGGAGTTCCGGGCCGGCCTCAAGAAGAGCATCCTCAACCATCAGATCTTCCCGGTCTTCGCGGCCTCGGGCCTGGCCAACATCGGCGCTCCAGACGCTCCTCAACGGCTTCCTCTCGTACCTGCCGTCGCCGGTCGAGGCCGGGAACGTCAAGGTCCTGATCGACGGAGCGGAGAAGACCGTCCCGCCCTCTCCCGACGCCCCCTTCGCCGCCATCGTGTTCAAGACGATCTCCGACCCGTACACGGGCCGCATCTCGCTGATGCGCGTCCTCTCGGGACGGATCAACCCCGACGCCACGGTCGCGAACCTCGGGCGCGAGACCGACGAGAAGCTCGGCGGCCTGTTCTTCCTCCAGGGCAAGGAGCAGGTCGCGGCCGGGCAGGCCAAGGCCGGCGACATCGTGGCCACGGCCAAGCTCAAGGTCACCGTCACCGGCGACACGCTGAGCGCCAAGGGATCGGGCATCATCACTCGCGCCGATCGTCTTCCCGCTGCCCTCGATCTCCTTCGCCATCGAGCCCAAGACGCGGGCCGACGAGGACCGCATCTCCCAGGCGACCCACCGCATCATCGAGGAGGACCCGACGGTCCGCATCGAGCGCGATCCGAACACCTCCCAGCTCCTCATCTCCGGCAACGGCGAGCTCCACGTCCGCATCATCACCGAGCGGCTGAAGAAGCGCTACAACGTCGACGTCGACCTCAAGCCGCCCAAGATCTCCTATCTCGAGACGATCAAGGGACGGTCCGACGTCCAGGGCCGGCACAAGAAGCAGACGGGCGGCCGCGGCCAGTTCGGCGACTGTTGGATCAAGTTCGAGCCCCTGCCCCGCGGCAAGGACTTCGAGTTCGACGACAAGATCTTCGGCGGCTCCATCCCGCGCAACTTCATCCCCTCGGTCGAGAAGGGCATCCAGGAGGCCCGCAAGAAGGGCGTCCTCGCCGGCTATCCGACGGTCGACTTCAAGGCCATCCTCTACGACGGGTCCTACCACGACGTCGACTCGTCGGACATCGCCTTCAAGATCGCGGCCACCAAGGCCTACAAGAAGGGCATCCGCGAGGCCAAGCCGACCCTGCTCGAGCCGGTCATGAACGTCGAGATCTACACGCCCGAGACCTACATGGGCGACATCATGGGCAACCTCAACGGCCGTCGCGGCAAGGTCCAGGGCATGGAGCAGAAGGGCCCCATGCGCGTCCTCAAGGCCCAGGTCCCGATGTCGGAGATGCTCGACTTCGAGCCGACCCTGACCTCGATCACCGGCGGCCGCGGCTCCTTCCTGATGGAGTTCGACCACTACGAGGAAGCGCCCTCGCACATCCAGCAGAAGATCATCGCCGAGGCGGTCAAGGAAGGCCGGGTCAAGCCGGAAGAAGAAGACTAAGCCGGCCGGCGTTCGGGGGAGACATGGACCCTCGGTGCGTGTCCCCGGATTAAGAGGGACAGCCCCTACCCGGCACGCCGGGTTTCCCTGACGAAGAGAAGCAATCCGGCCGCGATCGCCGTCAAACCCAGGGAAAGATAGAAGGGCGCCCGACTGCCCAGCTTGTCCCAGAGCAATCCCGCGACGAGCGAGGCCGGGAAGGCGCAGAGCCCGATGACCATCTGGAATCCCCCCAGGACGGAAGCGCGGTAGGGCTGCGGGGCGAGCTCCGCGGCGATCGTCTTCTGGACCGGGTCGAGGGCGGCCTTGTGGATGCCGTAGAAAACGAAAAGGGCGGCGACGGCGGCGGGCGCCTGGCCGAAGAAAGCGACCCCGGCGCAGACGGCGGCCCAGGCCCCGTAGGCCAGGAACATGACCGGCTTGCGGCCGATCCGGTCGGAAAGCCGCCCGAAGGGGTAGGACATGAGAGCGGCGACGGCCGAATAGACGAGGAAGAGGATGGGAATGGTCCCCGTCTTGAAGCCCTTCGACTTGGCGAACAGGAGCAGGAAGGAATAGGTGAAGGCGCCGAGGGCGAAGACGGCGTTGAGGGCGATGTAGAGGGCCAGGTTCCGGTCGACGTCCTTGAAGGACAGACCCTTGAAGACGCGGGCCACGGGAGAGCCCGCCTCCTTGATGTTCTTCAGGATGAGAACGGCGCCGATGAGCGAGGGGATGGCGGCCAGGGCGAAGAGCAGCCGGTAGCCCAGGACGTCGATGAGGGCGATGGAGATGAGGATGCCGGCGACCGATCCCGCGTTGTCCATGGCCCGGAGCAGGCCGAAATGGCGGCCCCTGTTCGCGTCGGTCGAAACGTCGGCGAGCATGGCGTCGCGCGGCGCGCCGCGGATCTTGCCGGCCCGGTCGAGGATGCGGAAGGGGATGAGGTGCTGCCAGAGGGACGAGGCGGCATACCCGAGTCTCGAGACGGCGCCGCACAGGTAGCCGGTCCAGATGAAGACCTTGCGCTTGCGGATCCTGTCGGAATAGTACCCGGCGAACGCCTGCGACAGCGAGACGATGGCTTCACCCAGGCCGTCGAGAAAGCCCAGGGCGGACATGTTGGCCTTGAGGACCTGGGTGACGAAGAGCGGCCAAACGGGATTGATGATATCCGAGCCCATGTCGTTGAGGAACGAGGCGACGGCGAACGTGCGGATGGTTCTCCTCGTCTCGGGCTGGGGGGCGGCGGCTTTTTCGCTCATGGGCGGCTCCTCGGGATCGGCCAACGATTGTAGCCCTTTTCCCGGAAAATTTCACGGCGGAAAATTCGGGACATGACCCTTTTCTCCGGAAAAGGGATCGTGTCCCGTGAATTCTCCGGGCGTCCCCGATCTCACTCGCGTTGACTCTCCGAAAGGCCGCGGCTATGATACGGTGGAATTCCAGCACGGAGGATGCCATGACCCCGAAACGCCGCTCGATCCTTTTCGTCTTCCGCCGCCGCGCTGCTCCTTGCGGGCGCGTTCGCCGAGGCCCGGACGCAAGTTCCGGCCCCGGCCGTCCAGGACCCCAAGGCGGTCGCCGCTCCCGCGGACGGACCCGACCCGACGCTGACCCTCGAGATCGGCGATCCCAAGCTGAAGGGCAAGACGATGGAGGTCGGCGCAGGCGCCATCCTGGCCGGCGCCTCCGGGGCCAAAGTCGATTTCGAGCGCATGGTCCGCGACCTCATGGCCGCCCGCATCGTCCACGTCGGCGAGACCCACGACGCGATGGCCATGCACGAGATCGAGTTCCAGGTCATCCGGGCCCTCTACGCCCGCGACAGGCACCTGGCCATCGGGCTGGAGATGGTGCCCGTGACTCTCCAGGAGACGCTCAACAAGTGGACCGCGGGGATCCTGACGAAAGAGGAGTTCCTGCGCGAGATCCGCTGGTACGTCACCTGGAACTTCAACTTCGGCTACTACGAGAAGATCTTCGACTTCGCCCGGGAGCACCGGCTGCCCATCTACGCCCTGAACGCGCCGCGCGAGGTCATCTCCAAGATCCGGATGCGCGGCTGGGACGCGCTGAACGACGATGAGAAGGCCTACTTCCCCGGGACGCCCGACGTCACGAACCGGGACCATCGGACGCTCATCCGGGCGGTCTTCGAATCCTGCCGACCTCCCCGCCGCCATGAAGGGCCCCGGGCTCGATTCGGTCTTCGAAGGCCTCTACCGGTCGCAGTCGGCCTGGGACGAGGTCATGGGCGCCAACGCCGTGCGGGCCGCCGAGGCCGAAGGGCGCCGGGTCGTCGTCTGTGTCGGCTCAGGGCATCTCCTCTACAACCTCGGCCTCAACAGACGGGCTTACGAGCGGTCGAAACTGCCCTTCAAGACGGTCGTCGCCGTCGAAGTCCCGGCCGGGAGGAAGAGCGTGACCGTCTCGCGGGCCATCTCCGACTACGTCTTCGGCCTGGCCGAGGAGGAAAAGAAGGCCTTCCCCGCGATCGGCCTCGGTCTGAAGAAGATCGACGGCCTGGAGAACCTGGTCGTCGATCCCAAGCCGACCGACGGCGTCGCCGGCCGGGCCGCGTTCGAGAAGGGGGACGTCGTACTCTCGGTCGACGGCAGGGCTTACACCGATATCAACGAGCTGCGCATGGCGCTGGCCGGATTGAAATGCGGCGACGGGATCGTGTTCAAGGTCCTGCGGGCCGGCGCCGTCAAGGACGTCACGCTCGAGTGCGAGAAGGTTCCGGCCGCCGAGCCTGCGGAGAAGAAGCGGCCGGATTGAGCTGTCCCCGAATCTGAATGGAGCGTAAAGCATGAAGCGAACGAGATTTGCCGTGCTCTTGGCCATCGCGGTTTTCGGCGGCTCCTCCGTTGCGGGGGCCGGCATTCCGCAGACCACCCTCCCGACGCCGGCCGAGAAGGCGAGCTACCGCGAATACACGCAGTACGAGGCGGTCGTCTCTTTTCTGAGCACCCTCCGGAGCCGGGCGCCCGAGCTCGGCGTGGCGACCGTCGGCCGATCCCTGCCGACCGAGAGATACGGCGCCCGCGACATCTTCCTGGCCGTCCTCGGCGGGAAGGGGGCCGTGACGCCGGAGTCGCTCGACCGGACGAAGCCCACCGTCCTCTTCACGGCCGCCCAGCACGGGAACGAACAGTCGGCCAAGGAGGCCGCCCTGTGGCTGCTCCGCGACCTGGCCGTGGGCGAGCTGAAGCCGCTCCTCGCGAAGGTCAACGTCCTGGTCATGCCCCAGACCAATCCGCACGGCAACTTCCTGAACGTCCGGGTGAACGAGCTCGACCTCGACATGAATCGCGACCACGTCAAAGTCGAAGCCGAGGGTGTCCGGGCGATCCATCGGGTTTTCGGGGCCTTCAGGCCCGAAGTGACGATCGACGTCCACGAGAAGGGCGACGACTACTACCGGGTCTCGATCGGCTGCGTCTCGAACGTCAACATCGCCGAGGGACTCCAGGACTTCTCGCGCCGGGTCGTGCTGGCCGAAGTCGGGCAGGCCCTGAAGAAAAAGAATTTCACCTTCCACGAATATCTGGTCACCGAGGACCTCGGCGTCGATACATCGTCCGGGTCGGCTCGTCCCGAGGTCGGCCGCGGCCCGCGCGAGGAGATGAAGCGGTTCTCCACGACCGACCTCAACGACGGCCGGAACAGCCTGGGCATCTTCGAGACGCTCTCGTTCATCCAGGAGGGCGCCTCGCGCCACGACCTGGATACGCTCAAGGCCAGGACCACCTGGCAGTACAACGGCCTGCGGGCCTTCCTCGAGTCCGTGGCCGCGCACGCGCCGGAGATCCGGAAGATGGTCGTCGATCTCCGCGCCGGGCTCCTCGAACGGGCGGCGGCCCGGGCCGGCGGAGATCCCGTCCACCTGCGGATGAAGTTCGCCCGGGACCCGAACGAGCCCGAGCTCAGGCTCAAGAGGTTCGAGAGGAGCGCCGCGCCCGCCAGCCGCGTCCTGCGCGTCGACAAGAAGGCGGGGGAGACGGTCTCGCCGGCCGATTTCGTTCCCGGCGCTGAACCCGGCGGCGTCCGGGTTGTCGACGACGTCGTCAAGCACTGGTTCCCCAACGTCGAACCGACACTCTCCGTCACCCGGCCGCGCGGCTACATCGTTCCCGGCGTCCGCACGGACATCGTCGAGACGCTTCTGGCCCTCGGTGTCGAGGTCGGTGTCTTCGAGAAGGACGCACTCGTCGAAGCGGAGGTCTACAGGGTCGCCGCCGTCGTCCCGGCCGAGCTCGATTACGAAGCGCCTGCGAAGATCGATGTCGCGGCCGAGGCGGTCCGGCTTCCGGTGAAGAAGGGCGATTTCTACGTCGACGCGGTCCAGCCGGCAGCGAACCTCGTGCCCTGTCTCCTCGAGCCGCAGTCGGAGTTCGGCCTCATCCGCTACTGGAAATTCAAGCTCGTCCCCGAAGAGGGCGGGCTCTTCGAGATCGTACGCTTCGCGGGGCAGGCGGCCCCGGCCGTCATCCCGTACAAGCGCTGGCGCCCCTGACCCTCGTGACTTGACAAACGGCCTCCAGGTGCCGATATTGAGGGGGCAGGGAGGTGAGGGATGGTTGCACGTAAAGCGTTCGTTCTTCTAGGCTTGGCGTGTCTTCTCCCATCTATGGCCTGCCACGAAAAGGTCCTGTCGGCAAGGGAGGGCCGTATCCTCTTTGCGGTCAGGGAAGCCTATCCGTTCGGACAGGAAGGCGTGGAACCCACGATCGTCCTGGACTTGGAGACCGAGAAGATCTACGGCTGCTGCAATTTCTCGATCGAGAGCGCGTTCCGCCGGATAGGGAACCGGCTACTGGTGGGGATCGAGGGGATCTATATGCCCGAGCTCTGTCTGACCGCTTTGGGTCCGGCCTATTCAAGCCGAGAGCTCGTTCTGGAGCCCGGGAGCTATACTCTGGAGATCAGCGATGGTCCGTTGAGGAGCGAGTTCCTCATCGATGTCACGGACGAGGCCTTGTCCGTGACGACGGCCGCCTCGGCCGCCGGCCTTCAGTCGCCTGGACTTGCCGCGCCTCTATTCACCTCCTGGTGGCGCTATCCCAGGAACTCCTTCGTTTACCTGTGCGGGACGACCGAGGAACTGGCCTGGGTGTACGACGATTTCCTCTCTCGGCTGCGGGCGGCGGCCGGTCTCCGGGAGATCGAGTTCCCTGCCCAAGGGGAGCTGGGGTATCCCCGCGCCCCGCAAGGCTACCATGTCGATCATCCGGCCCGCTACTTTGTATATGACGACGAGGGGCGGTTTGCGGCGGCCGGCGCGGCCCTCGAGGCCTACGTCAGGGATGTCATCGGGCAGATGAGCGGAACGTCGATCTGGCTCCGAGACTGGAAGAACCGATCTTACCGCTCGTGGATGATGAATTAATCGATCTTCCGGATGATCTCCAAGACCTCCGCCGGCGGCTTCGTCGAGCGGCTGTAGAGCTCGCGGGCCTTGAGGCGGTCCTCCCTGCGGCCTAGCTTCTCCAGAACCAGTCCGCCGAAGTAGCCGTGGGGCTGGGGTTCGTCCCAGTAGGTCAACGTGTAATCGCGGATGGCTTCGCGCAGGGCTGCGGCCTTCTCCCTTTCCCCCAGACGGTCGTAACACAGGGCGATGAGGTAGTCCTGCAACCGCGAGTCCGGATGGAAAGGCGCGCCCGTACCGAGCTTCTCCGGGTAGAGCTTGGAGAGCTCCAGGGCCTGTACGGCGTCGGCCCAGGCGGACTTTTTCATGGCTTCGAGCCCGATCCCGATGTGGGACCGGACGTAGAGACCGTAGATGTCGCTCGCCCCCTCGTAGGGCAGGGCGGCGACCGCGTCCAGGACCGCCGCGGCCGCGTGCGGGTCGCCCGCGGCGAGGAGCGTCCCGGCCAGGTCGACCTGGAGAATGACCTCGTTCGGGAAGTCGGCGGCGGCCTTGCGGGCCGCGGCCAGGGCCTCGTCCCTGCGTCCCTGCCGCAGGAGGAACTCGGTCAGCGTGTGGCGGGCCCGCCAGCTCGCGGCGTCGAGCTCGATCGCCCTGGCGAGGTCGCCGGCGGCCCGGGCCGCGTCGGTCCTCTCGAAGAACGCGCCGCGGGCGAGGAAGAAGGGCGCGTAGTCGGCGTTCTCGCACATCTCGAAGAGGTCGTTCGCTTCGTCGAGCCGGCCCTTGCCCCAGAGGATGAGGGCGAGATAGTACTTCGGTTTCCAGTCGGCCGGCCGGGCGGCGATGGCCCACGAGAACACGGGGATCTCCTCCTCGCGGAACGGGAAGACGAGATGGGGCGAAGCGGCCGAGGCCTTTTCGAGACAAGCGGCGCTCTCGTCCGGGGCGCTGTCGCGGAGGAGATAGGCGAGCGTGTAGAGGACGGTCGTCTGCGGGGGCGCCGCTTTCAGGGCTTCCGCGGCGTCGCCGTCGAGCCCCAGCCGGGCGTAGAACGCGGCCATCTCGAGCCAGGTCTCGTGGGGCAGCTCGCTGCGGATGAGGGCCCGGCAGGCCTCGAGGTCCTCGGGCTTGCGGCTGCCGAGGTAGCGCTCGAAGCGGGCCAGGTGGTCGAGGGGATCCACTTCGAGGATCCAGCCGAGGACGCGGGCGACCTCGGACTTCCGGCCGGCCAGGCGGTGGGCCACCGCCATGATCTCTAGGGCGCCGACGTTCAGGTCGTCCGAAACGAGGGCCTTGAGGGCATACTCGGCGGCCCGGTCGGGATCGTTCTCGAGGACGGCGATCTCCGCCGACTGGACGAGAGCCACGGCTTCGAACTGCGGCGAGCGGGCCGCCCAGCCGAGGGTCTCCTTGGCGTCGACGAGACGGCCCAGCCGCCGGGCCGCGACCCCGTAGACGAAATTGGCCTCGGGGTCGTACATCGAGACGGCCAGGGCCCGGCCCGCGTGATCGAGGGCATGGGCCGGTTCGCCCCGCCGGGTGTAGAGCTCGGCGGCCCGCGCGAGGGCCCGGACGTGGAGCGGCTCCGCGGCGATCGCAGCCAGGTACTTGTCGAGCGCCTCCGCGAGGCGCCGCTCGCGCTCGAGGCCGCGGGCCTGGATATACAGGGCCTCGGCCGAGTTTCCCGCAGCCGTGCTGAAGCGGAGCGGCCGTCCGAGGTCGTCCGCTTCGGGCGCGCTTCTCCAGACGAGCTTCGCGCCGAGCCGGACTTCGAGCGGAACGCCGTCGGCGGCGCCCGTGAGCGGGACGTCCTTCTTCCAGATCTGCTCGGGCTCGAGGGTGAGCCGCTCCCGGAATATCTCCCGGCCCGCGGCGGAGACGACGAGGTCGTCCGCGACGGGCCGGAGCGGGAAGAGGCCCAGCCCGAGTGCGGCGCCCGTGCGCGCCGCGCTCAGGACGGCGTGGGGAGAAGCCTTGGCCATCGGCCCGATGCCCCGATAGGGGAACCACTGTTCCTGCCAGCGGTCGGCCGAGCCCGGCGCGAAGTCGCCGTGGTCGGACTGGTTGAGAAGCCGTCCGGCCTGGGGCTCCGTGTACTGGCCGTCCGCGTCGGTGAGGAGGTCGACCCAGATCTCACCCGAACGGGAGAGGTCCCAGATCCAGACCTTGCGGCCCGGCATGTCCTCGTAACGGGACCAGTGGCCGAAGCCGGAGTCGGACTTTTCGTACCAGCCGCCGTAGAAATCGGCGTACTCGCCGACCGTGAAGTAGCTCTTGGAGCCCGGCGTGGCGTTGTTGCGGTAGAGCGAAAGGTCGCGGCCGGAGCGGTCGACCGGCCAGGGTTCGAGCGGGACGGAATAGTCGTGGCCGATGGACCACTGCCCCGGGAAGATGTATTTCAGGTCCTCCGCCGTCTTGACCGCGGCGCAGGACCAGGCGTAGTAGGACTGGCTGAAGGGCGTCGGATTGACCCAGAGGGCGTTCGTCTCGAACGCGGCGCTGTCCTTGGGCAGGGTGACGGTGACGCTCCAACGGGTCCGCGAAGGCAGGTCCATGGTCCCGACGACGCACGAGGCGCTGCCGTCGGGGTTTCTGCGGAGGATGTAATCGACGGGGTCGCCGTCGACGGGGCGTGGCCGACGACGCCGAAATTGAACTCGATGCCGCCCGAGGTCCACGGTCCGCGGAGGGCGATCTGGCGGAACTTGAGGACCTTGTTCCAGTACAGGAACTCGCGGCCGGTGGCCTTGTCGGCCGCCCCCCAGACCTTGCCGCCGGCCTGGGGCAGGACCGCGACCTCGACGTAGGGATTGCTCAACCGGACGACCGTCCAGGGTTGTTCGACGGGCGCGGCCGTGAAGCGGTCGAAGAAGAAGTAGGGATAGAGCCGGGCGCCCTGCCCCTCCCATCGACGAGCGGGCGAAGATCGGGACGGGGTCGGGGTCGGAAAAGGGATAGGTTCGGACTGTTCTCGGTCTTCTCCTCGACGACGGCCGCTCCGGACGAGGAAGAGCGGCAGGCCGGACCAAGGACGGCGAGGGCGAGTAGGACGACGGCGGCGGCGAGGGCGATCGGTCTGCGGATCATGGTCCTGGCGGTCTGGGCGGTCATGCGTCCTCCTCGAAGCGTCGATTGTCCGGAGCCTCCCCTTATTATCCGGACGACGCACATTTGTCAATTATCTTGGATGGTGACACGAAACGGAGAATCTTGTCCCCGGTTCGCGGCCCGGTCAAATGTTGATGCGGATGGGGAGAATGACCGTCGTGATGCCCTTCCAGCGCAGCTCCTGCTGGATGGCGAAGGCCGTCTCGTTGTGGAGGAGGCGGTTGACGATGCCGGGCCGCCGGAAGACGGTCTGGCCGGCGAACACGGTGGACTTGGGGAATTCGCGGGCGACGCGCTCGCAGAGCGCCGAGGCGGTCTCGACCACGTCGATGCCCGTGTCGAAGCGCGACTCGGCCGGGAAACCGAGCTTACGGGCCGTCTCGACGTACTTCTTGAGCCCGTCCTTGGTCGCTCCCGTCAGGCGCCCGACCGACTCGGATTCCTTGAAGGCCCCGGCGTCGACCTCGGCCACGGAGACGAAGACGAAGTTCTTGTAGAGCCCGGGGAAGCCGCGGATGATGGACAGGAAGGTATGGACGCCGAAACCGTTGTAGCCGCCGACGAGCTGGATGGCCGTCATCTCCCGGGGGTCGGTCGGTTCGGCGTTGTAGGTGCCCTTGTGCGGGATGGCCACGAGCATGTCGTCGAGCTCCCGGACGCCCTCGGCGGACCTTGTTGTAATGCCCCTTGACGAGATAGCACAGGGCGATGACGACCGAGGTGATGACCAGCGTCAGCCAGCCGCCGTGGCTGAACTTCTCGAGCGTGGTGACTGATGAGGATGGTGAGGCAGACGGTCAGACCGATGAGATGGACGGGCAGGTGCTTCTTCCAGTGGGGATCCGTGCGTCGGTGCCGTATGAAGTACCGCGACATGCCCAGCTCGCGAGAGCGAGAAGGTCAGGAAGACATTGATGGAATACATGACCACGAGGGTCGAGATGCGGCCGCGCGAGTAGAGGAGAAGCAGGATGGCCGCGCCGCCCATGAGCAGGACGCCGTTCTGCATGGTCAGCCGGCTCGAGAGCGAGGCGAAGCGGTGGGGGAACCAGTAGTCGACGGCCATATTGCCCATGACGCGCGGCCCGTCGACGAAGCCCGTTTGGGCGGCGACGAGAAGGATGGCGCCTTCCGTGAAGATGGTGATCAGCGCCAGAGCGCTCCCGAAGCTCCAGCCGCCGAAGACCTTTCCGGCCAGGACGGCGTTGAGGGTCTTGCCGGCGACCGGGCTGACGCCGAGCAGCAGATAAGCAGACGAGGATGCCTCCGGCCGTCAGGGCCAGAGACGACGGACATGTAGACCATGGTCTTCTTGCCGTTCTGGACGCGCGGCTCGCGCATGATCTGAATGCCGTTCGAGACGGCCTCGATGCCCGTGAAGGTACCGCCGCCCAGGGAGAAGGCCCGCAGGAAGAGGAGGGCCATGCCGCCCAGTCCGATCGTCGCCAGGCCGCCTTGGAAGCCGGTGCGAACGTCGGCAGCTACGGCGCCGATCTCGGGGACGTGCTTGACGATGCCGTAGCCGATGAGGAAGGCATGGGTCAGGACGAACACGACGAAGATCGGGGCCAGAAGGGTCACCGATTCCTTGATGCCGCGTAGGTTGATGACGACGAGAAAGACGATGGCCATGACTTCGAAGGGGGTTTTGAACGGCTGGTAGGCCGCCGGGAAGAAGCTGAAGATGGCGTCGCCGCAGGCGACGATGGAGACGGTGATCGTCAGCATGTAGTCGACGAGGAGGGCCGATCCGGAGACGACGCCGGCTTTCTCGCCCAGGGTTTGGGTGGCGACGATGTAGCCGCCGCCTCCCGTCGGGAAGTACTCGATGATGCGCGAGTAGGCGTAGGAGATGATGAAGACCGTCAGGGCCGTGGCCACGGCCAGAGCGAGGGCCAGGTAGGTGTGCTGGCCCAGGGCCTTAAAGGCCTCTTCCGGCCCGTATGAGGCGGAGGATAGGCCGTCGGCGCCGAGTCCGATCCAGGCCAGGACCGGGATCAGGGCGAGCTTGTGGAAGAGGGAAGGATCCTTGATGTTGCGGGGCTTCCCGATCAGGGTTCGCTTGATCTTCCTGCCGAGATTGCCGTTTTCGTCTGTCATTTATCTGCCTGGATAGGGGTGGTAAGCGGTTTCTGGGGGGTGTTCCGGATTATGCGAAGATGGGGGGTATTATAGGCTGAAAGCCGGAAAAATCAAGTGATCCGGCCCGGGCCCCGCCTCGACGGCCCCGACGACGTGCCCGGTCGTCTTCGCGTTGTTGAAGCTGGGTATGCCGACGAGGATGTCGACGTCTGCGTTGTCGGCGGGGCAACGGAAAAGACCGGAGGGTCAGCTTTTTCCGGCGAGGGCGGCGGCTACCGCCTTCCCGATCGCGGCCGGGCTCCGGACGATCCGGGCGCCGGCTGTCTCGAGAAGCTCGATCTTGTGCGAGGCCGTGCCCTGCCGGCCGGACATGATCGCGCCAGCGTGGCCCATGCGCCGGCCGGGGGGAGCGGTCAGCCCGGCGACATAGGCCACGACGGGTTTGGCGTACCCCTGCCTGAGGAGGGCGGCAGCCTCCTCTTCGGCCGTGCCGCCGATCTCGCCGATGAGGACGACGGCCTCGGTCTCCGGGTCCCTTTCAAAGAGCGACAGGACGTCGACGAAGGAGAGCCCGACGACGGGATCGCCGCCGATACCGACGGCGGTCGATTGGCCGAGGCCCAGGCGGGTCAGCTGGTGCACGGCCTCATAGGTCAGAGTGCCCGACCGGGAGACGACGCCGACGCGGCCGGCGCGGTGGATGGGGCCGGGCATGATGCCGAGCTTGGCCTTCCCGGGAGAGATGACGCCGGGGGTGTTCGGGCCGACGAGAATGGCTGGCGTCCGCCGGAGAAAATCCTTGATCCCGACCATGGAGAGGACTTCGATGCCCTCGGTGATGCAGACGATGAGACGAATGCCGGCTTCGGCGGCCTCACGGATGGCGGAGGGCGCGTAGGCGGCCGGGACGAAGATGACCGAGGCGTCGACGCCCTCGTTCCGGACCGCCTCGGCCACCGTGTCGAATACAGGGACGCCGAGGTGGAGAGTGCCGCCTTTTCGTGGGGTCACCCCGGCGGCGACCGTCGTGCCGTACTCGATCATGCGTTGGGTATGAAAGGTCCCTTCGCCGCCGGTGATGCCCTGGACGACGACCCGGCTGGACGCGTCGACGAGTATGCTCATCGCGGCCCTCCGGCTCCCCGGGCCAGGCGGACGGCTTCGCGGGCGGCCGTCTCCATGTCGGGGACAAGGACGAAAGGCAGGCCCGATCCGGCGAGGAGCGTCCGGGCCTCGTCGACGTTCGTGCCTTCGAGGCGCATGACGACGGGGACGCGACAGCCGTTCTCGCGGGCCGCCCGGACGATGCCGCGGACGACGAGATCGCAGCGGACGATGCCGCCGAAGATATTGACCAGGGTCGAGCGGACGCCGGGATCGGAGACAAGCAGAGAGAAGGCCGTGGCCACGGCCTCCTCGGAGACTCCGCCGCCGACGTCGAGGAAATTGGCCGGCCGGCCGCCGGCGAGAGCGATGAGGTCCATCGTGGCCATGGCCAGCCCGGCGCCGTTGACGATGCAGCCGACGTCGCCGTCGAGCTTGACGAAGCTCAGCCCGGCGGCGGCGGCCTCGCGTTCCGCGGGCGACTCCTCGTCGGGATCGCGCAGCTCACGCAGGGCCGTATGGAAGGGAAGGGCGTTGTCGTCGATCTCAACCTTGACATCGGCGGCGACCAGCCTCCCGTCGGAGGTGAGAACGAGGGGATTGATCTCGAGGAGCGAGGCACTCAACGCACTGAAAGCGCGGACGAGGACGGCGAAGAGCTCGGCCGCCGGAGTGAACGCCGGTCCGGTGAGCCCAAGCGCCGAGGCGGCGCGTTCGGCCTGGGCGGGGAGGACGCCGGCCGAAGGATACACCGTTTGTTCGAGGACGAGTCCCGGCTGCTTGGCCGTCAGGGCTTCGACTTCGATACCACCCCGTGGTGCGACGAGGAAGGCCAACGCCGCCTTGCTCCGGTCGATCGTCAACCCGATGTAGAGCTCTTGCGCGATGTCGAGGGCCTCTTCGACGAGGACGGAGCGGACGAGGCGGCCTTCCGGCCCGGTCTGACCGGTGACGAGGGGCTTGCCGAGAAGACGCGAAGCGGCGGCCTGTGCTTCGGCCGGAGATGCCGCCCGGAGAACCCCTCCTGCCTTGCCCCGCCCTCCGGCTTGGATCTGAGCTTTTACCAGGACCGGCCTTCCGATCCGTTCGGCGGCGTCCCGCGCCTCTTCCGGGGTCGCGGCAAGCCTGCCGTTCGGCATGAGGACGCCGAAGGGGCTCAGCAGGTTCTTGGCCTGGTACTCGTGAATGCGCATGAGGGACTAACGATATCGCGTTTCCGGCCCGCGGTAAAGCGGCCCAGTAAGGGCCATTTTTTTCTGATCCGGTGCTCTCCCGAGCAAAGCCGGAGAGAAGGCTTCCGGGGATGGGAGAAGAGCTAAAAAAAGGCCGGAGGCGGATCTTCCGCCTCCGGCCGGAAGTGCGAACGAGCCGTCTTAGAGCTTGGTCTCCTCGACGGTCTTCTGGACGACGCCGACCGTCTTCTGGAGCATGGCCTTCTCTTCGTCGTTGAGGCTGATCTCGTAGATCTTCTCCATGCCCTTGGCGCTGACCATGACGGGCACGCCGATGAACAGGCCCTTGACGCCGTATTCGCCTTCGCAGAGGGCCGCGCAGGGCAGGATGCGGCGCTTGTCCTTGAGGTAGGACTCGGCGATGACGATGGCGCTCCAGGCCGGGCTGAAGAACGCCGAGCCCTTGCCGAAGAGCTTGACGATCTCGGTCCCGGCTTCGCGGGTGCGGGTGGCCAGCCGGTCGATCTGCTCCTTGGTGGCCAGATCGGTCAGGGGCACGCCGCCGACCGTGGTCAGGCGGGGCAGGGGCACCATGTCCGGGCCGTGGCCGCCGAGGACCGTCCCGGCGACGTCGCTGACGGACACGCCGAGCTCCATGGCGACGAAGGCGCGCCAGCGGGCCGTGTCGAGCGTCCCGGCCATGCCGATGACCTGGTTCTTGGGGAAGCCGGTCAGCTTGTAGAAGGCATAGACCATGGCGTCGAGGGGGTTGGTGACGATGATGCAGAGCGCCTTGGGAGCGTGCTCCTTGACGCCCGCGGCCACCTTGGTGATGATGTCCAGGTTGACGGCGAGGAGGTCCTCGCGGGTCATCCCGGCCTGGCGGGGCCGGCCGGCCGTGATGATGACGACGTCGGCGCCGGCGATGTCCTTGTAGTCGGACGTGCCGGTGATGGCGGCGTCGTAGTTGCCGTGGGGGGCCATCTCCATGAGGTCGAGGGCCTTACCCTTGGCGGGATTCTCGAGCTCGGGGATGTCGAGGATGACGATGTCACCGAGCTCCTTCTGGGCCGCGAGCATGGCCAGGATCTGGCCGATCTGTCCGCCGCCGATGAGGGCGATCTTCTTGCGCATGTCGAAATCTCCTTAAAGGATTTATGCCGTCGAAGTGAAGAACCGGAGTCCGATTCTACCCCGGATCGGCCCCGAAAAGCAAGGGTGTCCCCGTTATGCCGCTTTGACAAGACCGCCGCAAAACCGATAAAGTAGGCGGGCGAAATCGGACGACAGGAGAGAACGATGCTCGACGCTTACTTCGAAATGGAAAAAGAACGGGCTGCGTCCGGGTTGCCGCCGCTGGCGCTCACGCCGGCCGAGGTCGGGGAGGTCTGCCAGGGACTCGAATCGGCCGGTAAGGAGAACGGCTCGCTTCTGCGCGGGCTCCTCGAGAACCGCGTACCCCCCGGGGTCGACCCGGCGGCCAAGGTCAAGGCCGGCTGGCTGGCCGACGTGGCCAAGGGCAAGGTCGTGACAACGGCGCGTCTCCCGCGGAGGACGCCGTGCGCATCCTCGGGACGATGCTCGGCGGCTACAACGTCGGGCCCCTGGTCGAGGCCCTGTCCGATCCGGCCATCGCCGCGACGGCCGCCGAGGCCCTCAAAAAGATCGTCCTCATCTACAACCAGTTCGAAACGATCTCCGAGATGTCGGCGACCAACCCCCTGGCCAGGTCCGTCCTCGAGTCGTGGGCGGCGGGGGAGTGGTTCCTGACCCGGCCCGCCTTCCCCGAGAAGCTCGTCCTCAAGGTCTTCAAGGTCGACGGCGAGATCAACACGGACGACTTCTCGCCGGCCGGCCACGCGCCCACCCGGCCCGACATCCCCGCTCCACGCCCAGTCGATGGGCGAGAAACGGTTCCCCGGCGGCATCGGCGTCATGACGAAGTTCCGCGAGGACGGCCACCGCGTCGCCTTTGTCGCCGACGTCGTCGGCACGGGCTCGAGCCGCAAGTCGGCCTGCAATTCCCTGATGTGGCACATCGGCGAGGACATCCCCTTCGTCCCCAACAAGCGGCGGGCCGGCGTCGTCATCGGCGGCCTCATCGCCCCGATCTTCTTCAACACGACGGAGGATTCGGGCGGCCTGCCCCTCATGGCCGATGTGACCAAGATGAAGACAGGCGATCTCATCACGCTCGACTTCGCCGCCGGCGTCATCCGCGACGCGGCCGGGGCCGTGATCTCCCGGCTCGAGATCAAGCCGCCCACCCTCAAGGACGAGTTCCGGGCCGGCGGCCGGCTCAGCCTGATCATCGGCCGCCAGCTGACGGCCAAAGCCCGCCGGACCCTCGGCCTCGGCGAGGCACCGTTCTTCACGACGGTCGAGAACCCGAAGGCCAAGGCCGGCCAGGGTTACACCCTGGCCCAGAAGATCGTCGGGAAGGCCTGCGGCGTCGCCGGAGTCCTGCCCGGCACGGCCTGCGAGCCGCACATGACGACCGTCGGTTCCCAGGACACGACCGGCCCGATGACCGCCGACGAGCTCAAGGAGCTGGCCTGCCTCGAATTCCAGGCCGACCTGTTCATGCAGTCGTTCTGCCACACCGCCGCCTATCCCAAGCCGGCCGACGTCAAGGTCCACAAGACCCTGCCGCCCTTCATGGTCGCCCGCAAGGGCGTGTCCCTGCGTCCGGGAGACGGCGTCATCCACTCCTGGCTCAACCGGCTCGTCCTGCCCGACACGGTCGGCACGGGCGGCGACTCCCACACCCGCTTCCCGATCGGCGTCTCGTTCCCGGCCGGCTCGGGCCTCGTCGCCTTCGCCGGCGCCCTGGGCTTCATGCCCCTCGACATGCCCGAATCCATCCTCGTCCGCTTCAAGGGGAAACTCAATCCGGGCATCACCCTGCGCGACGCGGTCAACGCCATCCCGTACTTCGCCGTCAAACAGGGCCTGCTGACCGTCGAGAAGAAGAACAAGAAGAACGTCTTCAACGGCTGCGTCCTCGAGATCGAAGGCCTGCGAAGACCTCACCGGGGACCAGGCTTACGAGCTGACCGACGCCTCGGCCGAGCGCTCGGCCGCGGCCTGCGTCATCGCGCTCAAGGAGGAACGCGTCGCGGAATACCTCAGGAGCAATGTCGCCCTCATGGAGAAGATGATCGAGGAGGGCTACCAGAACGCAGAGACCCTCCGGCGCCGCATCGACGCCTGCCAGGCCTGGCTGGCCAAGCCCGAGCTCCTCAAGGCGGACGCCCACGCCGAGTATAAAGCCGTCCTCGAGATCGACCTCGCGGCCGTCACCGAGCCCCTGGTCGCCTGCCCCAACGATCCCGACGACGTCAGGCCGCTCTCGGCCGTCGCCGGCGACCCCGTTCAGGAGGTCTTCATCGGCTCCTGCATGACCAACATCGGCCAGTTCCGGGCGGCCGCCCGGATCCTCGACAAGGCCGGCGCCCCGGCGGCCAAAGTTTGGATCACCCCGCCGACCAAAATGGACGCCGCCCAGCTCATGCGGGAGGGCATATTACGCGATCTTCGTCTCCTTCGGCGCCCGGACCGAGATGCCCGGCTGTTCGCTCTGCATGGGCAACCAGGCCCGGGTCGGAGCGGGGACGACGGTCTTCGCCACCTCGACCCGCAACTTCGACCACCGCCTGGGCGACAATACCCGCGTCTACCTCGGGTCCTCGGAGCTCGCGGCCCTGACCGCGCTCCTGGGCCGCGTCCCCACGGTCGACGAGTACATGACCGTCATGAAGGAGAAGGTCCTGCCGCGGGCCGGGGAGATCTACCGCTACCTCGAATTCCACAAGATGGGCGACTTCAGCCTCGGGTACGTCCGATGATCAGCCTCGAAGGCCGGAAGGCCCTGATCACCGGAGGATCGCGCGGCATCGGCCGGGCCACGGCCATCCTGTTCGCCCGGGCCGGAGCCGACGTCGCGATAAGCTATGTCAGCAACCAAAAGGCGGCCGAGGAAGTCGTCAAGGAAGTGGAGACGATGGGCCGCCGCGCGCTCGCCTACAAAGCCGAGATGTCCTCGAAGGGGGACATCGACCGCATGGTCGGCGATGTCCTGGCCCGCTGGGGCGAGCTCGACACCCTGGTCAACAACGCCGGCATCTGGACCTATCTCGAGATGGGCCGGATGGACGAAGCGGCTTACCGCGAGACGATCGGGGTCAACGTCGACGGGGTCTTCTACGGCATCAACGCCGTCGTGCCTGCGATGAAGGACCACGGCCGGGGCTGGATCATCAACGTCACCTCGACGGCCGGGGTTCGCGGAGAGGCTTTCCACTCCCACTATGCGGCCAGCAAGGGCGCCCTCCACGCCCTGACCAAGTCGCTGGCCGTCGAACTGGCGCCGTTCGGCATCCGGGTCAACTCCGTGGCCCCGGGCTGGGTGGATACCGACATGAGCGCGCCGAGCTTCAGCGAGCCGGGATTCAAGGAGAAGGTCCGTCAGACCATCCCCCTACGCCGGATCCCCCTGGCCGAGGACATCGCCGGCCCGATCCTGTTCCTGGCCTCCGATCTGGCCATCCACGTGACGGGGGAGATCCTCGACGTCAACGGAGGATCGGTCCTCTGCGGGGGGTAAAGGCTTCGGGCTAGCCAACGGAGGGGGGCAAAGAATACCCCCTTTTAAGTATTGACTCTTTTTCGGCGGATGTGGTAAAAAGGTCAGAGGTCACCAATGCCCAAAAAGCACCTCTCGGTCATCATCGTTCCGCATACGAAAACCAGCACCAAAACCCTGTGTTTCTCCCGCCGGACGCTGAAAACCCTGGCCGTCGCCGGGGTGGCTCTGGGATTGGTCCTGGCGGCCGTCCTCGTCGATTACGTCCGCATGAACATCATCCGGGGCCGGTACAAGGCCCTCAAGGCGGAAACGGCCGAACAGAGGACGGTGATCGCCGGCTACGAAAAATCCATCAGCGAGCTGCAGGCGACCATCTCCCACTTCGAAAACTACACCAAGAAGCTCAACGTCATGGCCGGGATGAAGTCGCCCGACGTCCTGACCGCCCCGGCCGGGGTCGGCGGGGGCGCGCCGGACAACGAAGTCCCGGAACCCGAGATCGACCCCGTCCAGGCTCCCGCCGCGAGCGGCCCCCAGGTCTTCTCTCCGGGTGCCATCCAGAACCTGAACCAGAAGGCCCTGAGCATCGAGGGCAACCTCAACAGCCTGCTCAGCTACTTCGAGAGCGACAGCCTCCGCCTGGCGACGACGCCCTCGATCATGCCGACGGCCGGCTGGATCAGCTCGGTCTTCGGCCACAGGAACGATCCCTTCACGGGCGCCTGGACGATGCACTGGGGCCTCGATGTCTCCACCAACGTCGGCAACCCCATCATGGCCACGGCCGACGGCATCGTCATCAAGGTCGAGACGGACAAGTACCTGGGCAAGAACGTCGCGATCAGCCACGGCAACGGCTTCACGACCGTCTACGGCCACATGAGCAACTTCAACGTCAAGGCCGGACAGCGCGTCAAGAGACGGGACATCATCGGCTACATCGGCCAGACCGGAAAGGCCGCCGGCCCCCACGTCCACTACGAGGTGTTCCGGGACGGCAAGCGGGTCGACCCCCGCAACTTCCTGCTCGAAGAATAACGCCGTTCCGGCTATCGCTCGGGAGTCGCCTCAGCTCCGCTCAGGAAATCGCCGGAGTTGAGCCTTGCCCCGAGGGAGAAGGCGTAGGCCGACATGGGTCCTTTGCCTTCCGGCTGAAGCTCCTCGACAAGATAAAATGTCCCGGCGCCGCAGGCGACCGCCAAGCCGGCTTTGCCGAGCGCGACGATCCGGCCAGGCGTTGCTGCGGCCGGGGGCCCGGCCTCGAGGGCCTGGCCGCGGAGGACGTTGATCCGCTTCCCGCCGGACATCGTGTAAGTGCCGGGCCGGTCGCCGAGGGCCAGGACCTTTCTATCGACGGTGCGGGCCGGCTCGGTCCAGTCGATCCGGCCTTCCTCCTTGCGCACTTTGGGGGCCAGCGTGGCGCATGCGACGTCCTGTTTCAGGCGTGTGACGGTGTCGATCCGCCCGATCGTTTCGACGAGCAGCCGGGCGCCGAGCGCGGCCAGCCGCGTTTCGAGGGCCAGGGCGGTCTCCCGCGTCCCGACGCCGACCTTTTCGCAGGCCAGGATGTCGCCCTCGTCCATCCGGTCGTCGAGCTCGATGACGGTCACGCCCGTCTCGGTGTCCCCGTTGAGGACGGCCCGTTGGACCGGGGCCGCGCCGCGGTATTTCGGCAGGAGCGAGAAGTGGACGTTGAGCGAATGGAAACGGGGGAAATAGTGGATGTCGCGCGGGATGATCTGGCCGTAGGCGACGACGACGTTGACCTCGGGCCCGGCCGCCCGGAGCCTTTCGAGGGCCTGCGGATCGGTCCGGATCCTGGCCGGCTCGATGACGGAAAGTCCGCGATCGAGAGCGAAGGCCTTGACGGCCGAGGGGACGAGCCGGCGGCCCCGGCCGGCCGGCTTGTCGGGCTGGGTGACGACGAGCTCGACGGTGTGGCCGGCATCGAGGAGGGCGCCGAGCGAGGGGAGGGCCGCGGGCGGGCTCCCGAAGAAGACGGTCTTCATGCTTTCTTGGGGGGCGGCCGCGCTCTTCTTCAACCTTTTACGGATGAGCGTCCGCTTGAGGGCTGAGAGCTTTTCGACGAAGAGAATGCCGTCGAGGTGGTCGATCTCGTGGCAGAAGGCCCGGGCCAGCAGGTCCTCGCCCTCGATTTCGACCGGGCGGCCTTCGAGATCGAGGCCGCGGACGACGACCCGGTAGGGCCGTGCGACTTTCTCCCGGATATCGGGGACGGAGAGGCAGCCCTCCTCGCAGACCGCTTCGCCTTCCTTCTCAACGATCTCCGGATTGACCAGGATGTGCAGCGCATCCTTGTCCGCTCCCACGGACAAGTCGACGACGATGAGCCGCCTGCTGACCCCGACCTGGGGCGCTGCAAGACCGATGCCCGGCGCGGCGAGGAGTGTTTCGACCATGTCCCGGGCCAGGCGGACGATCTCCTCGTCGACGCGCTCCACGGGAGCGGCCTTCTGGGCCAGGATCGGGTCGCCGATGATGAGGATCTCGCGGAGCGCCATGGTGTGTTCCGGCGGTATTTTACATGATTAGCGCGATCAAAGGCAAAGCCCGCCGGGAGGCAGAAAAAGGGGGCACGTACCGGACGTACGTGCCCCCCTGGAGATCAGATGACGGCGGAGGGGGGCGGAGGCTCGTCGGCCGCGCCCGCGTTCTTCAGCGGGATCTTGACCAGGTAGAGTCCGATGAGGAAGAGCACCACCAGGCCGCCGACGTAGAGGTCGACGACGCCGAAGTATTTCCCGCCCTTGAAGATGGTCGGGATGTCGAACTTGATGACGTTTTGGAGGAAGAAGAACTTCCAGGCCGCCCGGACGAGGCCCATCAGGCCCTCGCCGGCGATGAGGCCTGCGGCGAGCAGGATGCCGACGTTCGTGGCCCGGGCCGTCTGGGCCGCATTGAACTTCCTCTTGGCCATGGACTTGTCGACGATCCCCTTGATCATGCCGCCGACGAAGATGGCGAAGGTCGTTTCGAGGGGCAGGTACATGCCGACCGCGACGAGCATGGGCGACTTGACCTGGACGAGGATGAAGGCGAAGCCCATGAGCATGCCGACGATGACGAGGGGCCAAGCCATCTCGCCGCCGACGATGCCCTTGGACAGTGCGGCCATAAGGCCCGCTTGGGGCGCGGGGAGCTCTTTACTGCCGAAGGTGAAGGCGCCGTTGAGGAGCATCAGCGGGAAGTACATGACGAGCGAGGCCACGAGGATACCCAGGATGTTGCCGATCTGCATCTTGTACGGCGTGCCGCCGAGAATGTGGCCGACCTTGAGGTCCTGGAGCATCTCGCCGGCGACGGCCGAGGATACGCAGACGACCGCGGCCACGCCCAGGACGGCCGCGACGCCCTCGGTTCCGGTCGCCCCGACGAGGACCATCAGCAGGGCGGCGATGATGAGGGTCGAAAGGGTCAGGCCCGAGATGGGGTTGTTCGACGAGCCGATCGTTCCGACCAGGTTGCCGGAGACCGCCGCGAAGAAAAAGCCGGCGACCGCCATGACCACGGCGGCGAGAATGGCCGAGCCGAACGACTTGGAGAAGGTCTGGTAGACGAAGACCATGAGGACGAAGGTCAGGGCCATGAGGATCATGACGACCTTCATGTTCAGGTCCTTCTCGACCCGGGAGACGACCTCGGCCTGGCCGGCCGCCTTCTTGACGTCGCCGATCGAACGCTTGAGGCCGGCCTTCAGGTTCTTGCGCATCTTGTAGAGGGTGTAGCCGGCGCCGACGAGCATGCCGCCGACGGCGATGGGCCGGATGATGAACTTCCAGACATTGGTGACCATGTCGACCCAGTTGACGTCGGCCGCCGCGACCCCCGGCCCGTAGAACGTCGGGATGAGCTGGGGCCCGAGGAAGAACATCAGCAGAGGCGCGAAGAGGCCCCAGGCCAGGAGGCCGCCGGCGAAGTTGAGGGCCGCGAGGCGCGGTCCGATGATGTAGCCGACGCCGATGTAGGCGGGGAAGATGCCGGGCCCGGAGACGGCCACGGTGCCGCCGGCCGCGATCGTCGGAGAGTCCTTGGCGGCGCCGAGCCGGACGAAGCTCGTTCCGATCTGGCCGACCTTGACGATGAAGTCCTTGCTGGCGGCGAAGAGCTGGACGACGCCGAGCGAATAGAGGAGAGCCCCGAGCCCCATGGCCTGGAAGAGGAACTTCGAGCCCTGGCTGCCCTTCTGGCCGGCCTTGTGGATCTCGGCCGCGGCGACGGATTCGGGGAAGACCAGGTCGGGGTCGGTGACCATGACCCGCCGGAGGAAGGTGACGAAGAGGATGCCGAGCAGGCCGCCGACGAACATCAGGGCCGTGGACTTGATGTAGGCGTCGAGGGAGTTGAAGTTCGTCCAGGCGCCCGGCGATGACGAAGGCCGGGATGGTGAAGATGGCCCCGGCGGCGATCGATTCGCCGATGGAGCCGACCGTCCGGGCGATGTTCTCCTCGAGGATCGAGCCCTTCATGATCCTCAGGACGGCCATGCCGATGACGGCCGCGGGATAGGTGGCCGCGATGGTCATGCCGGCCCGCAGGCCGAGGTAGGCGTTGGCCGCGCCGAGGATGACGGTCAAGACGAGGCCGATGAGGACGGCCCGGAGGGTGAATTCCTTCATGTTCGAGTCTTTTCGGGGACGTAGGGCTGATAACTCAAGGCGCACTCCTTTCCGAGAGTTCCGACTAAAATGTTCTTAATGTATATGGGAAGTCCGGACGCAAAGTCAAGCCGGAACGCCCGGCCCGGGGCCGGAGTTGATTCGGGAAGCGAATTGTGTTAGAAATGACCGCGGCGGAGAGAGAAGCAACATGAGCCTTATCAGCTGGTTGAAAGACAGGTTTTTCTGCGATCTGGCCATCGACCTGGGGACGGCCAACACCCTGGTCTTCCTCAAGGGCAAGGGCATCATCGTCCAGGAGCCCTCGATCGTCGTCGTCAACAAGGCGACCGGCAAGGTCGAGGCGGTCGGAACGCGGGCCAAGGAGATGCTCGGCAAGACCCCGACGAGCGTCGTGGCCATCAAGCCGATGCGCGACGGCGTCATCGCCGACTTCGAGATCGCCGAGAAGATGCTCGATTACTTCATCAAGAAGGCCATGAACAACCGCGGCTTCCTCCTCCGGCCGCGCATCGTCATCGGCATCCCGACCGGCATCACCCAGGTCGAGCGGCGGGCCGTCAAGGACGTGGCCATGCGGGCCAAGGCCTCGGAGGTCTACCTCATCGAGCAGCCGATGTCGGCCGCGATCGGCGCCGACCTGCCCATCTCCGAGCCGACCGGGAACATGATCGTCGACATCGGCGGCGGCACGACCGACATCGCCGTCATCTCCCTCGACGGGATCGTCTTCAACCACAGCATCCGC
The DNA here is from genome assembly GCA_963743755.1 of uncultured bacterium. GTDB lineage: Bacteria > Acidobacteriota > Aminicenantia > Aminicenantales > Saccharicenantaceae > RBG-16-66-30. The sequence continues at coordinate 21,934 of CAVUQU010000003.1, read as the reverse complement.
GTCGCCGGCAACGAAATGGACGACGCCGTCATCCATTACCTGAAGAAAAAGTACAACCTGCTCATCGGCGAGCGGACGGCCGAGATCGTCAAGATGCAGATCGGGTCGGCCTACCCCCTCGACGAGCCGATGACCATGGAGATCAAGGGCCGCGACCTGCGCGAGGGCATCCCGCGGACGATCGTCGTCGACGACCAGGAGATCCGCGAGTCCATCGAGGAGACCGTTGCGGCCATCGTCAACGCCATCCGCATCGCCCTGGAGCGGACCCCGCCCGAGCTCTCGGCGGACATCATCGACCGGGGCATCATCCTGACCGGCGGCGGCGCCCTCCTCAAGAACCTGGACAAGCGCATCCGCGAGGAGACCCAGCTGCCCGTCTTCATCACCGAGGACCCGTTGACCACGGTCGTCCTCGGCGCGGGGAAGATGCTCGACGACCTCGAGCTCCTGAAGAAGATCTCCCTCATCTAGAGGGTTCGGCCGCTGCGGCTCGCGAGGTGTCATGCCCTTCTGGGAGAATCGACGAAGCGCTCTCGTCCTCGCCGGACTGACGTTTTTCCACATCGTGCTCATCTCCGTCCAGGTCCCGCGGGGGGCCGAGAAGTCCCTCTTCGAAAGGTCGATCTTCTTCCTGTTCTCGCCCGTCCAGAGGGCCGCCACGGGCGTCGTCCGCGGCGCCGGCTCCCTCTGGACCGGCTACTTCGATCTCCGCCGCGTCCGCGCGGACAACCGGAAGCTCAGGCGGGAGGCCTTCTTCCTCAGTCAGGACGTCCGCTACCTCCAGGACCGTCTCGTCCTCCGGGGCTCCGAGGAGGAGCTGCAGCGCAACCTGGCCGAATTCCGGGGCTCCGTCGTCGCCGCCCGGACGATCGGGATCGACAGCGCCAACCCGTACCAGTCCGTCGTCATCGACAAGGGCAGTCTGGACGGGATCGCCGCGAACATGGCCGTCTGCGACCGGTTCGGCCGCCTCGTCGGCCGGACCATCCAGCCGGTCAGCCTGAAAGAAACCATGGTCCAGCTCGTCACCGACAAGGACAGCAGCGTCTCCGTCATCTCGGCCGTCGACGGTTTGACCGGGACGATGACCGGGCTCTCGCGGCCCGTCTGCGAGCTCCGCTACGTTCTGGCCTCGGCCGCCGGGGGGCAGCCGGGCGAGGAGCTGCTGACGACGGGCTTCGACAAGATCTACCCGCCCGGCATCCGCGTCGGGGCCATCCAGAGCCTCGAGCCGGACGAGGCCTCGCCGGTCTTCCGGCGCATCATCGTCACGCCCTACTTCCGCTTCAACACCCTCGACGTCGTCGCCGTGCTGACCAAGGGTCCCGGAGGCGGCGGATGAGGGAGACGGCGTTCAAGGACGTCCTGCGGGCCTTCGCGGCCACGCTCATCGCGGTCCTGATCTATTCCGTGGCCGGCTCGGCCGCGCCCGGCCTGCTCGTCGTGTTCAACGCCTTTACCGTGGTCGTGCTGTACTTCTCGATCCGCCGCGGCGAGGTCTTCGGGGCCCTGCTCGGGACGATGTGCGGGCTTGTCCAGGATGCGTTCTCGATCGGCGTCTTCGGCGTCGCCGGCCTGACCAAGACGCTGCTCGGCTTCTGGACCGGCTATGTTTCCCGCCGGATCGACGTGGCGCCGTTCGGCCGCAGCGCGCTGTTCATGCTGGTCATGTCCGTGCTCGAGATGATCCTCTGGGTCGTCATCACGGCGATCGTCCGGCTCGAATCCGTCAACCTGCATGGCGGGCTCCTCCTCGTCCAGCCCCTGGTCACTGCGGTCCTGGCCGGCTCCCTCTTCGTCCTCGAGCGGAGGATCCGTAAGCGGAGCGCCCGAGGCGGCTGATGCCGGAAGACGGGATCTACGAAGACCTGACGCTCGTCCGCCGGAGGGCGAGCGCCGTCTTCTCGGCCGTCGCCGTCCTCGTCTTCCTCGTGCTGTCCTATTACTGGAAGATCCAGATCCTCGAGCACGGGAAGTATCGCTGCGCTGGCCGAGGCCAACCGGATCCGGATGCGGCGTCCTGGCCGCGCCGCGCGGTCTCATCCTCGACAGGAACGAGGTCATCCTGGCCGACAACACAGGCCGCCTTCAAGGTCTCGATCATCCGCGAAAACGTCAAGGACCCGGACGCCTCGTTCGCCGCGGTCAGCCGGCTCCTGGGCCTCGACGAGCCGACGCTCCGGGCCCGCGTCGACCTGCACAAGGACCTGCCCGCTCTTCGAGCCCATCGTCGTCGCCGACGGCCTGAGCGTCGAGCGACGTCGCCCCCATCGAGAGCCGCCGGCTCGAGTTCCCCGAGCTCGTGGTCGAGTCGGAGCCGCAGCGGCACTATCCGCTCGGCGACGGTGGCCGCCCACGTCCTGGGCTATCTGCAGGAGCGGACGCCCGAGGAGATCCGGGCCCGGCCGGACCGCCGGGCGCGGGCGGGGCGAGATGGTCGGCAAGACCGGCGTCGAACGGAGCATACGACGACACCCTCCGCGGCGTGGACGGCGCCGTCTACGAGGTCGTCGACAGCCTCGGCCGGGTGCGCGGCGAGAAGGCCCGCCAGTTCCCGGTGCAGGGACGCAACGTCGTCCTGACCCTCGACGAGGACCTCCAGACCATCGCCGAGGCGGCTCTCGAGGGCCGGGAAGGGCGTCGTCGTCGCCCTCGACCCGCGAGACCGGCGGGGTCCTGGCCCTGGCCAGCTATCCGACCTACGACCCGAACAGGTTCATCACCCGGTTCACCCCGGACGAGTGGCTGAGCCAGCTCATGACCGACCCGCTCTCGCCGCTCGAGAACCGGGCCATCCGCGGCCTCTACGCGCCGGGCTCGATCTTCAAGCTCGGTCATGAGCGTGGGCGGGCTGGACTCCGGCCTCGTCGACGCCGGGGACGACGGTCTACTGCTCGGGCTCGACACAGATCTACGGCGCCGTCGCGCCACTGCTGGTTCACGCCCGGCCACGGGGCGATGGACCTCGATCGGCGCCATCAAGAACTCGTGCAACATCTATTTCTATAACGCTCGGCCAGCGACATGGGCATCGACCTCATCGCCCGCGCCGCGGCCCGGCTGGGGCTCGGCCGCCAGACCGGGCATCGACCTCGTCGGGCGAGAAGGACGGCCTCGTGCCGAGCGAGGAGTGGAAGAAGCAGACGTTCCACGAAGCCCTGGTATCCCGGGGAGACGATCTCCGTTGCCATCGGCCAGGGCCAGCTCCAGGTCACGCCGCTCCAGGTCGCCGGCCTGACGGCCTATCGCTCGCCAACCGAGGGGCCCCGTCGCCCTCGCTTCTCGCGGGAGGGCCCCCTGCCGGAGATGCGGCGGCCCGACCCCGACGCGGGCCGCGCCTTCGAGACGTCGACGTTCGAGAGCGTCATCGCCGGCATGTGGCGATCGGCCAACGAGCGGCGGCACCGGCAAGGGCGCCCGCGTCGAGGGTTTCGACGTCTGCGGCAAGACCGGCTCGACCCAGACGATGAGCCGCGAGAGCGCGGCCGAGCTTGACGCGGGCCGGCCGGGAGATCAAGACCCATTCCTGGTTCTCCGGTTTCGCCCCCCGCGCAGGACCCGCGATCGTGGTGACCGTCCTCGTCGAGTTCGGCGGGGGAGGCGGTGCGACGGCCGCGCCGGTGGCCCGGCGGATCTTCGAAGCGTCCAAGCGGAGCTGAAGCCCGAACGATGATGATCGACCGGCGGCTCGTCCAGGAGATCGACTGGATCCTGCCTCGGCCTCGTCCTGGTCCTAATCGCTCATCGGCGTCGTCTTCATCTACAGCTCGTCCCATTTCATGCCCGGCGCCTTCCACGTCCGCCAGCTCGTCTGGATCGCGGTCTCGCCTCCTGGCGATGCTCCTCGTCCTGGCCGTCGACTACAAGTATCTTCGTCTCGACTCTCCGCCCTATCTCTACGGACTCGTCGTCGTCCTTCGTGCTCGCGACCGCTCGTCTTCGCCCGGCTCGTGGCCGGGACCAAGAGCTGGATCACCTTCGGGCCTCATGCAGCTCCAGCCGTCCGAGCTGGCCAAGATCGTCATGATCCTCGTCTTCGCCCGGCTCTTCGCCGAATACAAGGGCGCCTACCCTGACGACCCGCATACACGATCGGCGGCCCTGCTCGTCGCCGGGTCCCGCTCGGCGCTCATCGTCCTCCAGCCCGACCTGGGCACGGCCATGACCTTCATCGCCATCATCGGCGGGGCCTTCATCCTGGCCGGCCTGAGGCAGAAGGCCGTCGTCGTGTTCCTCGCTGGCCGCCCTCGTCCTCGGGCATCGGCGGCTGGAACCTCGGCCCTCAAGGACTACCAGAAGAAGCGGCTGACGACCCTCGTCAATCCCGGCGAGGACCCGCGGGGCTCGGGCTACCAGGTCCTGCAGTCCAAGATCGCCATCGGCTCCGGCGGGCTGGCCGGCAAGGGCTTCAGCAAAGGCACCCAGAGCCAGCTCCGCTTCCTGCCGGCGCGGCACACGGACTTCATCTTTTCGGTCATCGGCGAGGAGACGGGCTTCCTCGGCGTGTCTCGTCGTCCTCGCGCTCTATTTCGTCCTCCTCGCCCGGATGTTCCTGTCCGTCGCCAAGGCCCGGGACCGGGCCGGGGTCTACATCATCTTCACGGCCTCGCTGCTCATCGCCTTCCAGTTCCTGATCAACGTCCTGATGATCATCGGGCTCTTCCCGGTCGTCGGGATCACCCTGCCCTTCCTGAGCTACGGCGGCTCGTCGCTGCTGACGACCTTCATCGCCGTGCGGCCTCGTCCTGAACGTGAAGATGAGGCGATTCGCCAATGTCTGACCGGGACACTTGGCCCGCGTCCTGCGCCCGCGTCGAGAAGCCGGGCCGCTATGTCGGCGGCGAATGGAACGAGATCCGCAAAGACCCCGCGCGGGTCCGGACCAAGGTCGCCCTGGCCTTCCCCGACGTCTACGAGATCGGCATGTCCTATCTCGGGCAGAAGATCCTCTACGGCCTGCTCAACCGGGACCGGGACGTCCTCGCCGAGCGGGTGTTCGCCCCCTGGCCGGACTTCGAGCGGAGCTGCAGGGCGGCCGGGATGCCCCTGGCTAGCCTCGAGAACGGCATGCCCTCTTCGCGACTTCGACATCGTCGGCTTCTCCCTCCTCTACGAGCTCAACTTCTCGAACGTCCTGACCATCCTCGACCTCGGCGGCATCCCCCTGACCTCGGCCGGGAGGGGAGAGGACGCTCCGCTCGTCATCGCCGGCGGGCCGGCCGCCTTCAATCCCGAGCCGGTCGCCGATATCTTCGACCTCGTCTTCCTCGGGGACGGGGAGGAGGGCTTCCCGGAGATCGTCCGGGCCGCCGCGGACCTGCGCCGGCGCGGCGTGCCGCGCCGCGACCGGCTGCGCGAGCTGGCCAAGATCGCCGGGCGTCTACGTGCCGTCCCTCTACGAGGCCGCGTCCGCGAGGGCTCGCCCCTGGTCGTCCCCGGCCGCGCGGCGCCGGCGCCCGCGGCCTGCGTCCGCAAGCGCCTGGTCGAAGGATTTTTCCCGGTCGTTCTTTCCCGGAGAAGATCGTCGTCCCCGGCCTGCGCGTCGTCTTCGACCGCGTGGCCGTCGAAGCGGCCCGCGGATGTCCCCAGAACTGCCGGTTCTGCCAGGCCACGAGCCTCTATTTCCCCACCGGCCCAAGGACCCCGGCGGTCGTCCACCGTACGGCGCTCCGCAGCCTGCGGCAGACGGGCTACGAGGACGCCGTCCCTCTCGGCTCTGTCGGTCGGCGACCACCCCCAGCTCGAGGCGATCGTCCGGCTGTCTCATGGACGAGCTCGAGCCGCGGAGAAGATCTCGCTCTCCCTCTCGTCGCTCCGGCCGGGGCGGCTGTCGCGCGGAGCTCGTCGAGAACATCCTCAAGGTCCGCAAGACCGGTTTCACCCTCGTGCCCGAAGCGGGGACCGAGCGTCTCCGCGGCCGTCATCAACAAGAAGCTCGACGACCGCGAGATCCGGGACGCCCTGACCTTCGCCTTCGAGGGCGGCTGGCGGCTCGTCAAGCTCTACTTCATGGTCGGCCTGCCCACGGAGACCGACGAGGACCTGGCCGGCATCGTCCGGCTCGTCGGCGACGCCGTCGACCTCGGCCGGTCGATCCTGGGTCGGCCCCGCGCATCCACGTCAGCGTCGTCCTCGTTCATCCCCAAGCCGCACACGCCGTTCCAGTGGCTGGGCATGGACGACGAGGACGTGCTCGCGTCGAAAAGCAGGACCTCCTCCGCTCGGAGCTCCGGCGGCTACCGGACGCGTCGAGGTCAAGACCCACCCCGTCGGCGACCTCCGTCCTCGAGGCCGTCTTCTCGCGGGGCGACCGGCGGCTCGGGCGGCGTCCTCGTCGACGCCTGGAGAGAGGGGCGCCCGGTTCGACGGCTGGGACGACAAGCTCGACCTCGCCGGCCTGGAAGGCCGCGTTCGCCGCGACGGCGATCGATCACCGCGATTATCTCCGGCCGATCCCTGTCGGAGCGGCCCTTCCGTGGGACGTCATCGAGACCGGGATCAGGAAGGGCCATCTCGCCCGGCGAGCTCGAGGCGGCCCTCCGCGCGGAGCGGACGCCCGGGCTGTCTCGACCGGGCCTGCGGCGAGTGCCTGGGGTGCGACGAGCGGTGCCTGGAAGAGGCCGGCCCGGCCGGTCCGAAGATCGGTCCGCCGGCCGCGGCCCCCGCCCCTGCGGGGGAGCCCGCCGGGAGATCCTGCGGTACAGGGCCGTCTACTCCAAGCGGGGCAAGGCCCGCTTCCTCTCCCACATCGACCTCATCCACGTCATCCACAGGAGCTTCCGCCGGGCCGGGATCGAGGTCCGCAAGACCGAGGGTTTCCACCCGAAGATGGATTTCACCTACGGCCCCGCCCTGCCGTCTGGGGATGGAGGCCCTGCGGGAGGTCCTGGAATTCCGCTCGCCCCGCCGGATCGAAGCGGCGCAGTTCCTGGCCCGGGTCAACCGATCGGTGCCGCCGGGGATCCGGTTCTCCCGGCCTCGATCCTGTTCCGCCGGGCTCGCCATCGCTCGCCAAGCCACGGCCGGGATGCGTCTATTCGATCGACCGCCGGAACGGGGAGCTCGGACCCGTCAAGGGCGCCCGGGAGCTCAGGGCCTGGCCCTCGAAGCCTTCAAGGCCGGCCGGGAGGGGGGGCAAGGTGGGCTTCGAGATCGCCGGGCGGCGCCTCCTGCTGGCCATCTCCCGCCCGTTCCGGCCGCGGGGGATCCGGGCGCAGGACATCGTCCGGGAGGTCTTCGGCGTCGAGGAGCCCGGTCTTCCTGATCCGGCGGGACGAGGATCCGCCTCCACAATTGACAGTGCCGGTGAATCCGCTACACTCCGCCGTGATTTTCACAGGGGAGAGTGACACGTGATCGATTTCGAACTGACCGAAGACCAGATCGCCCTTCAGGAGATGGCCCACGAATTCGCCGCGAACGAGATGCGGCCCCAGGCGGCGCGCAACTACGACCAGGGCCACGAGTTCCCCGAGGACGTCATGCGCAAGGCCTTCGAGGTCGGCTTCCTGACCTGCACGGTTCCCGGCCGAGTACGGCGGCGTCGGCCTCGGCGACCTCGACACGGCCATCGTCAGCGAGGAGCTGGCCTGGGGATGCGCCGGGATGTACACGACGATGATGGCCAACTCGCTGGCCTTCACGCCCATCCTGCTCTTCGGGACGGACGAGCAGAAAAAGCGGCTCTTCGCGCCCTTCCTCAAGGAGATGGCCTTCGCCTCCTACTGCCTGACCGAGCGGGAGGCCGGCTCGGACACGTCGGCCATCAAGACGACGGCCCGCAAGGACGGCATCGGATTACATCATCAACGGGTCCAAGTGCTTCATCACCAACGGCGGCGTCGCCGGCCTCTACGTCGTCTTCGCCAATTCGGCGCCCGACAAAGGGCCCGCGCGGCCTGAGCGTCTTCGCCGTCCCCCGGGACACGCCGGGGGTCTCCGTCGGCAAGGTCGAGGACAAGTTCGGCCACCGGGCCTCGAACACGACGGAACTGTTCTTCGAGGACGTCCGGGTGCCGGCGGCCAACCTCATCGGGCGCGAGGGCCTCGGACTTCATCGTGGCCATGCGGACGTTCGACAAGACCCGGGCCGCGGTCGGCGCGGCCGGCGTCGGCATCGCCCGCGCCGCCCTCGAACACGCCGTCGACTACTCCAAGACGCGGATTCAGTTCGGCAAGCCGATCGCCGCGTTCCAGGCCACGGCCTTCAAGATCGCCCAGATGGCCATGGACGTCGAAGCGGCGCGCCTCGTCGTCTGGCGCGCGGCCTGGCTGATGGATAAGGGCCGGCCCAACGGCAAAGAGTCGGCCATGGCCAAGTGCCTCGGCTCCGACGTGGCCATGAGGAACGCCCTCGAGGCCCTGCAGATCTTCGGGGGCTACGGCTACATGAAGGACTACCCGGTCGAGAAGCTGGTGCGGGACGCCAAGCTGCTGCAGATCTACGAGGGGACCAACGAGATCCAGCGGCTGGTGATATCGCGGGATGTGATCGGCCCGATCAAGAGCCGCTGAGCCGGCCGCCTTTCCCTAAAGCCCGAGGATCCGGACCAGGTCCTCTTCCACGGATCTCTCCGGCGTTTCGACGATCCGGCCGATCTCCCGGCCGTCGACGAAGACACGGAAGGTCGGTAATTTGACGATGTCATTCCCCTGATAGAAAGGCGCCCTCTTGTCCTTGTCCTCGGGGATCGCCGTGCAGGAAAAACGGAAGAGGGGAGAGTCGGCCATCTCGATGACCTTGAAGAATTCGTTGACGTGGGCCTGGCTGTCCGAGCACCACGTCCCGAGGTAGATCTCGACGAGGACCTCCCGGCCGAAGGCGCGGAGCTTGTCGACGCAATCGGGACGGGGCTGGTAGGCCGCAGCCACGGCCTGCCATTCCGGGAATTTCTCGTAGAGGATCTCGCGGGTGACGGGGCCGGTCAGTTCTTCTTCAGCGGCGAGGCAGGGGACAACGGCCAGGGCCGAAAGGAACGAAAGGAAAAGGATCGATGGGCGCACGGGCGGAGCCGCGGCGGGATGCGAACCGATCCTACTCGATGTATTCGGGGATCAGGGCGAGCGTCTCGACCCCGGCGCCGCGGGCGATGTCGATGACTTCCACGATCTTGGCGAAGGGCAGCTTGGCCAGGGCGCGGATGAAGATGGTCTTGTCCTGGCGCGTGCTGTAGAGACGGCGGAGCTCTTCGAGCAGGCCGCGGAGCTCGTATTTGATGCCGTTGATCTCGACGGCGTCCTGGGCCTGGAGGGTCAGGACGATGAGGCCGGTCGGCTGGCCGCCGCCGCTCGAGGAGTCGGACGTCTCGGGCAGCTTGACATCTATGCCTTTTTGAACGAGGGGCGTGATGACCATGAAGATGATGAGCAGAACGAGAAGGACGTCGCAGAGAGGAACGACGTTAGGCTCGGCTTTAGACACAGTGGCCTCCTTTAGACAACTCCAAGGCGGATATTTTAAGACAACTCGGTCGTCTTGTCAACGAAATTAAAGGGCCTTTTCTATTTCAGGGTGTCCAGGGCTTTGCGGTTGTTGCTCGTGTGGAAAACGAGAAGGGTCTTGCCTTCGCCCGAGGACGTTCCGTAGGCGTAACAGATGTCGATGACGGCGTTGCCGAGCAGGGCGCCGATCTCGGCCCCCGCGCCGATCCGGTCGGTCACCCGGACCGTCAGGACCTTCTTCGCCTTGACCTTGTAGCCGAGGGTTCGCAGGGCCGTCTCCGCTTTCTTGGCGTCCGAGGTGACGAGGTGGAAGTGCCCCTGTTCGGTCTCGGAATAGACGTAGAAGGCCTTGACGTTGACGCCGGCGTTGGCCAGGGTCCCCAGGACCCGACCGAAGATGCCCGGTTCGTCGGGCGTGGTGACAGTCAGTTCGGTGTCTTCGCTCACGGATGTCACGGTCGTTCTCCTAGGGGGGTCATTATACCAGATTCCCGAGGCCCGCGACAAGATGTCTTGTCATTTCCGGAGGGGCCGGTATAATGTCCCGCGGAGCGCAGAATGATCGCCATCGTCGACAATTCCATCGAGCCCGAGATCTACAATCCGGTCGGGCACTGGAGCCGGTATCTTGCGGGAACGCCCTGGCGGGCTTTCATCGCGCGGGAAGGGGAGTTCCCGCATCCGGCCGAGTTCAGCCACATCATCCTGACGGGCTCGGAGGCTTCGATCCTCGAGAGGGACGCCTGGGTCGAGACCGAGGCGGAGCTCGTCCGCCGGGCGGCCGCGGCGGGAACCGCCGTCCTGGGCAGCTGCTGGGGTCACCAGCTCATCGCCTACGCCTTGGCCGGCCCGGCCTCGGTCGCGCGCTGCCCATGTCCCGAGATCGGCTGGATCTCCGTCCGGGTGGACAGGGACGGAGACCTGCTCGGCCCGGCGGGAACGGTCCACCACGTCTTCTCCGTCCACTTCGACGAGGTCCGCGACCTGCCGGCCCCCTTCGAGGTCCTGGCTTCGACCGAAGTCTGCCGTGTTCAGGCCTTCCGGGTGGGGGACAAGCCGATCTGGGGCCTGCAGAGCCATCCCGAAATCGACATTCCCGACGGGACCCGGACGCTGCGGGATTTCGCCGCCCGGGGCTCCAAGGGCCGCGAGGCCTGCCTGGAGGCGCTGAAACAGGAGCCTCGGGATTCCGGGCTGATCCGCAGGATCGTCGCATCCTTCCTGGCCGGGGGTCACCTCTAGCGGGGGAAATCGTTGATTTTGCTTGACAAATAGCCCCGGCTAGAACATATAATTGTTTAGAAGTCGTGTATCCTTATAAAAAATTCAGGAGGCTTTCTATGAGAAGGCGTAAATCTGCAGTTCTTTTCGTCGTGATGGCGCTCGTCGTCGTTCACGGCGATTTCATTCGCCCAGACCACCAAGCTCAAGAGGATCGGTCTCTACACTTTCTGCACGGTCAAGGGCCAGGATCCGACCCAGGCCACCATGAAGGGCCTGTTCGACGCCCGTGCCGCAGACATCAAGATCGGCTTCGATCTGGCCGGGAACCCCGAGCTCTACCAGCCCTTCATGGAACAGATGAAGACGGCCGATTGGATCGACACGACCCTGCCCGTCGGTGAGGTGTTGCCCTGGATGCTCTTCAAGTCGCACAACCAGGTCAAGGTCGCCCGGAACATCGAGTGGGCGGGCAAGGAGCCCCTGCCGATCTTCCTCGTCAACGTCGAGAAAGACTGGAAGATCTACGAATTCGTCATCCCCAAGGGCTGCGGCAACATCGCCCTGAGCGGCAAGCCTCCGGTCGACGCCATCAAGCCGGCCTCCTGCTCGCTCGTCATCACCCCCGAGCGGGCCAACGCCAACGACCCGATCACGGTGGACATGAGCGGCACGCTGAACGCCAAGTCGATGACCGTCGAGGTGTTCGACTCCCAGGGACAGAAGCTGGCCACGCAGGAGCTGACCCCGGCCTCGCCCAAGTGGCAGACCAAGTTCGACAAGCCCGGCGAATATTCCTTCAAGGGCGTGGCCATCAACATGGCCGGAGAGCCCACCACGAACCCCTGTGCCGGAAAGGTCGCCATCAACTTCCCGCCCATCTGCAAGCTCTGGACCTCCTGTATGCCCTGTGAGGACTACGTCGGCCGGCCCATCACCTTCGACGCCACGGGTTCGAGCGATCCCGACGGCAAGATCGTCAAGGTCGTCTTCGAGCTCCTCGACTCCGAGGGCAACATCATCGACACCTGCGTGACGACCCGGGCCCCCTGGACCTGGGAGAAGGTCTTCACCAAGGCCGGGACCTATACGATCAACACGACCGTCTTCGACAACGACGGCGCCCAGTCGCCGGCGTCCGATCCCTGCCGGCTGACCTTCGAAGTGACCCAGAAGAAGCTCTTCTGGACCGTCGGCGGCGGCCTTGGCCTCTACGGCGGCAGCACGGCCCTCTACGGATTCCTGCGCGCCGGCATGTTCGCCTGGATCACCCCCGACAAGTGGAGCTTCACGCTCAGCGGCGGCGGCGGCATCCCGTTCAAGGGCGATCCCTGGAAGATGGTCTTCACCGGCCGACGCGCTGATCAACGGCCACTTCCAGAGCTTCTTCATCGGCACCGGCATCGGCGTCAGCTCGGCGACCCAGCCGAAGGACGACCTGCACAAGTTCGGCGTCGATCTGCCCTTCCAGTTGGGCTTCCAGGTGTTCGACAAGTGGACGAGCAAGGGCCAGCTGTTCTTCGAGTTCCGCGCCCCGCTCGGACGCAACTTCAACGCCAACTACAAGAGCGGCGTCGGCTTCCGCTTCCTGTTCTAAGCCGCCCCCGATCTCAACGGCTCACCCGGGCCGGGGACAGAGGTCCCCGGCCCTTTTTTTGGATCGGGAGAAAGTGCTTCCATTGGTTTCTTCCGTTTTATCCCCAGCGCTGTCCCGATTCCATCGAACCTCCGGCGGCAATAAATACCACCCCGAAGATCCCCGTAGCGGATGGGGCGGCAGGCGAGCGGCTTCCGAGGAGCGACCGATCAGAACCGCTCCAGGAGAGACTCGGAGGAGCGGGGCTGGGAAATATCTTGATAAGTATCGAGGGGGGAGTGTCGACGAAAACCGGAGGATTTCCCGCAGATCGGGGATGGGTCTAGTCGCTGAGCTTGCCGAGCTTGGCCAGCTCGTCGTTGTAATACTTGCGGTAGAGGATCTCCCACTCGCGCGAGCCCTCCTCGATGGCCTTCTTCTGCGACTGGATCTTGTCGATGGCCTTCTGGTCGAGGGTCTCGTAGAGCTTCATTTCCTCTTCGATGGACTTGACGATGATCAGGCGGATCTCGTTCGGATCGTCCAGAAAATCGACCTGTTCGTCCTTTTCGAGGACGGAGAGGACCTGGCGGGAGAGGTAGTTGATCTTTTCCCGGGACAGGCGGCTGCTCACAGCACGATCCCCTTTTCCCGGGCCAGCTTGGTCTTGATCATCTTGAACATCTGCTGGTATTCGATGTTTTCCTTGCGGATCTTGTCGATGTGCTGGCTGAGGAGCTCCCGGACCTCCTGATCGAGGCGGTCCTCCTTCTGGAACTCGTCGATGAGGAGGTTCGTCACTTCCTCGGACAGACGGGTCCTGTCCTCGATGATGATCTTGCCTTCCTTGGCCAGGCTGCGCAGGATCACCGAAGCGAGGTGCTCGATCTGGTTCTTGTTCAGCCGCATAACCTCGATACCATACACCACCCCGGGTCAAAATTCAAGGATGAATAATGACCAGGATCGGATGGAGACCGCCGTCGTCGGCGGTAGGGCGGGCCAGGGCCAGGAGCCTTCCGGAGCCTGAGAACAGCCTGACGAGGCTCGCCGTCCCGGGACCCGGGGGGAGCTCGGGAGGCGGGGCCGCCAGATGGGCAGCCTCGAGAGGGGAGCCGTTCCGGACCCGGATCTCGGCCTCGGGAAGCACGGTGATGGCCGGCACCCCGGGGAGGAGGCGCTCGAGAGGCACGATGTGCCGGCCGGCTTCGCCCCGTTCGGCCGCTTCCTCGAGGTCGGCCAGCGCGACGGCATCCGCGAGGCCATAGGGGCCGACGGAGGTTCGGCGGAGCGAAGCCAGGTGCGCGCCGCAGCCCAGCTTCGCGCCGAGATCGTGGGCGAGGGACCGGATGTAGGTCCCGGACGAACACACGGCTTCGAAATCGACGTAGGGCGCCCGGAAATCCCTGAGATCGAACCGGAAGACGGTGACGGGAGACGGCGCGAGGCTGAATGCCTCGCCGGCCCGGGCCATCTTATAGACCGGGCGACCGGCCAGTTTCTTAGCCGAAAAGCGCGGCGGAGTCTGGAGGATGTCCCCCACGAAGGCGGACATGGCCCGGGTGAGGGCCTCGGGGGATGGTCCATCGGTGCGCTCCGCGGAGGTCGGGTTCCCGGAGGCGTCGTAAGTGTCCGTGGAGAATCCGAGGCGGATGCGGCCTTCGTAGACCTTGCTCTCCGCCGCCAGGTAGGGGAAGAAACGCGTCGCCTGGCCCGCCGCTACGAGGAGGACGCCTGTCGCGTCCGGGTCGAGCGTCCCGCCGTGGCCGACGCGCCGGGTGCCCAGGAGCCGGCGGACGCGCTGGACGACGTCGTGGGAGGTCGGCCCCGCGGGCTTGTCGATGACGAGGAGGCCGTCGGGGAACATCCGGACCGGTCCGTCTTTCAGACGGCCCCGCCGGAGGCGGGATCGGAGGAGGCCTCGTCGAGGAGGCTTTCGACCTGGGCCGGGATCTCGCGGATGAGGCGCTCGTAGGGCCCGTAAACGGTGAATCCCGAGGCGTGGACGTGACCCCCGCCGCCGAAGTGTTCGGCCACCCGGGCCGCGTTGGCGCTGCCCTTCGAGCGCAGGCTGACCCGGAAGGTCTCCGGAGCCATCTCCTTGAAGAACATGACCATCTCGACGCCCTGGATCGACCGGGCCAGCGTCGTCATGTCCTCGGTGTCGACCTCCCGGAGCCCGAAGGCCTCGGTGTCGCGCTTGAACATGCTGATGATCGCGATGGTCCCCTTGCCGTTCATGATCAGGGAGGAGAGGACGCGGCCGAGCAGCAGGATCTTCTCCGGACGGTTGTTGTAGTAGATCTTTTCGGCGACGCGGTTGGGACTGGCCCCGAGGCGGGCCAGCTCGGTTGCGGCGGCCAGGGCCCGGGGGGTCGTGTTGGAGAAGTGGAACGAGCCGGTGTCGGAGAAGATGGCGCAGTAGAGGTCCTCGGCGATCTCGGGCGTCGGGCGGACGCCGAGGAAGCGGCTGAGCTCGAAGACCATCTCGCCGACGGCGGGGGCCTCGGGATCGATCCAGTTGATGTCGGCGTAGGGCGTGTTCGAGTAGTGGTGGTCGATGTTGATCTTGAACACCCCGTCGAGACCTTCGTGGCCCGAGCGGGAGACGTCGGCGCATTCGAGGAGGACGACCGTGTCGAAATCGGCCGCCGCGATCTGGCCGATGCGGATGCCCCGGAGCTCGGGGAAACCGGAGAAGGGGACCGGCGTCGGATCGTGGTTGACGATGGAGACTTCCTTGCCGAGAAGGGCGCCCATCAGGGCCAGGGCCAAGGCGGTGCAGAGGGAGTCGCCGTCCGGCCGGAGGTGGGAGGTCACGGCGATCCGCCGCGAAGCCTTGATCCGGGCCGCGATGAGCTCTCTCGGGTCAGCGCTCATGTTTCTTCGTCTCCTCGATGAGCCGGTCGATCCGGTCCTGGTGTCCGGGACCCGGATCCAGGATGAAAAATAGTTGCGGATTATACTTCAACTCGATCCGGGAGGCAAGCGTCCTTGCCGAAGGAAACCCTTGCGCTTTTCGAGGCGTTCGAGCAGCGCCGCCGGGTCGCCCGACCCGAAGACGCTGAGGAAGACCCGGGCCGTGAGCAGGTCCGGGGTCATCTCGACCCGGGTGACGGTCAGGAGCCCCGAGGCGGCATCCTGGAACTCAACGATGAGAAGGCGGCTGAGCTCGGACTGGACGAGCTCGGCGACGCGCCGCGTCCGGATGCCCTTCTCAGACATAGCGGATCTCCTGGCCGGAGATCTCGGCCTCCCCGAGGTTCCGGGCGTCGGCCAGGACGCGTCCGAGGATCTCGTCGACCACGGCCGGTTGGGCGTGGACCGTGACGACGCCGAGCCGGGTCCTCTGCCACAGGTCCTGGTGGTCGAGCTCGGCCACGGCGACGTTGTGGCGGCGGATCCGGTCCTTGAACCCGTGGAGGACGCGCCGCTTGTCCTTGAGGGAGCGGGCGTGCGGGAAGAAAAGATCGAGCGTCAGGACGCCGACGACCATCGGAACCCTCCCGCGCCGTCAGACGGCTTTGACTTTTTCTTTGACGAACGCCTCGATGATATCGCCGGGCTGGAGGTCGTTGAAGCCGCCGACGCCGATGCCGCACTCGTAGTCCTTCTTGACCTCGGTGACGTTCTCCTTGAGGTGCTTGAGGGACGTGATGCGGCCCTGGTGGAGGACTTCGCGGCCGCGCAGGACGCGGGCCTCGGCGTTGCGGGTGATCTTGCCGTCCTGGACGTAGCAGCCGGCGATCGTGCCGATCTTGGGGATCTGGAAGACCTTGCGGACCTCGGCCCGGCCCTGGAAGGTCTCCCTGATGACCGGCTCGAGCAGGCCGATGAGGGCCTTCTTGAGGTCGTCCGTGAGCTGGTAGATGATCTTGTACGTCCGGATCTCGACATCTTCCTTCTTGGCCAGTTCGAGGACCTTCGGGCTGGGCTTGACGTTGTATCCGATGACGATCGCCTTCGAGGCCGAGGCCAGGATGACGTCGGCCTCGGAAATGTTGCCGGTCGCGGCGTGGACGATCTTGATCTTGACCTTGTCGGTGCTGAGGGGGGGCAGGACATCGCTCAGGACCTCGACCGAGCCCTGGACGTCGCCCTTGAGGACGAGCGTGAGCTCCTTGGCCTGGCCGCCCTCGATCTTCTTGAACAGGTCGTCGAGGGTGACGCCGCTGTCGCGGGCCGCCTCGGGCCTCTTGGCCAGGGCTTTGCGGTACGCGACGACGAGCTTGGCGGCGTTCGGATCGTCCATGACCTGGAAGGGGTCCCCGGCGACGGGAACGTCGTCGAAGCCCATGATCTCGACGGGCACCGAAGGCCCGGCGCTCTTGAGGACCTTGCCGTGCTCGTCGAACATGGCCCGGACCTTGCCCATGGTCAGGCCCGAGACGAAGGCCTGTCCCTGTGCGAGCGTCCCCTGCTGGACGATGACCGTGGCCAGGGGGCCCTTCTGACTGTCGAGGCGGGCCTCGAGCACGACGCCCTGGGCCGGGACCTTGGGATTGGCCTTGATCTCCTGCATGTCGCTGAGCAGGAGGATCATCTCGAGCAGGTCGCCGATGTTCTTCCGCTCCTTGGCCGAGACCTCGACGCTGATGATCTTGCCGCCCCAATCCTCGACGAGGAGGTTCTCCTTCGAGAGCTGCTGCTTGACCCGGTCGATGTTGGCGTCGGGCTTGTCGACCTTGTTGATGGCCACGATGATCGGGACGTTGGCCGCCTTGGCGTGGTCGATGGCCTCCTTGGTCTGGGGCATGACGCCGTCGTCGGCGGCGACGACCAGGACGACGATGTCCGTAGCCTTGGCCCCGCGGGACCGGAGCTGGGTGAAGGCCTCGTGACCCGGCGTGTCGATGAAGGTGACGAAGCGGTTCTTGATGGGGACCCGGTAGGCGCCGATGTGCTGGGTGATGCCGCCCGATTCCTTGTCGACGAGGTTCGAGGAGCGGATGGCGTCGAGCAGGGTCGTCTTGCCGTGATCGACGTGGCCCATGATGGTGACGACGGGCGGAGCGCGGCGACGAGCTCGGACGCCCGGGCCTCGGCCAGCGCGCGCATGGTCTGGTCGAGCGTGATGAACTCCGCGTCGTAGTGGGTGACCCGGGAGATGGCCGCGGCGGACTCGGCGTCGACGAAATCGTTGAGGTTGGCGGAGACTCCCTTGGCGTCGAGCTTGTCGATCAGGTCCTTGGGCCGGAGCTTCATGGCCTCCGCGGCGTCCTTGATCTGCCAGCCCTCCCGGAAGGTTATCCTTTCCCTGGGCTTGGGCGGCGCGGGGGGCGGGGTCGGCTTGACGGGTGCGGCCGGGTGCGTCGGGCGGGCCGGCTGAGGCGCGGCGGCCGGCCTGGCAGGGGCGGCGGGCGCGGGTCTGTGAGGTGCCGGAGCGGCCGGGCGCTGGGATGGCTGGGGTTTCGACGCGGCCGGAGCCGGCGGAACGGCCGGCTTCGCCGGAGCGGGCTGCGCGGCGGCGGCTTTGGGCGCAGGGGCTGCCGCAGGCTTGGCCGCCGGGGCCTCGGGCTTGGCGGCCGGAGCCGGTTTGGACGCCGGGGGCGGCGGGGGAGTCGCGGGCTTCGGAGCCGGTGCCGGTGCGGGCTTGAGCGGAGCGGCCGGCTTGATCGGGGCCGCGGGCTTCAGGGGAACGGCCGGCTTAAGCGGAACGGCGGGCTTGGGAGCGGCGGCGGGAGTGGTTGCCGGCCTGGCGGACCCGGGCGCGAGCGGCTTCGCCGGCGCGAGCGGACGGGCCTGCCCCGGCCGGATGGGATTCGCCGGCCGCAGGGGGACGGCGGGTTTCAGCGGGGCCCTCGTCGGGGCCTCACCGGGATTGGCGGGATCGGCCTTGACGGCCTTCTTGACGGTTTTCTTGGTTGTTTCAGTCATGCGCGTCTTCTTGTTTGATGGAGATTTTCCAGCCCACCAGGCGGGAGGCCAGCTTGACGTTGATGCCCTTTTTGCCGATGGCCAGCGAGAGCTGGTCCAGGGGCACGATGGCCAGCATGGCCTTTTCGAGCTTGCTGGCGATCTGGAGGCGTTCGACCCTGGCCGGGCTGAGCGCGGCCTTGGCGTAAGCGACGATGTCGGGCGACCACTCGATGATATCGATCTTCTCGCCCTGGAGCTCCTTGGAAATGGCCAGGATCCGGTTGCCCTTGACGCCGATGCAGGCGCCGACGGGATCGATGTCCCTTTCCCGGCTGGCCACGGCGACCTTGGACCGGTCGCCCGCCTGCCGGACGATGTCCTTGATCTCGATCGTCCCGTTGGCGATCTCCGGGATCTCGTTCTCGAGGAGCTTGGCCAGGAAGCGGCTGGAGCTGCGCGAGACGATGATCTGCGGTCCCTGGTAGCCCTTGAGGACCTGGGTGATGACGGCCTTGAGCAGGTCCCCCGCCCGGAGCTGGTCGCCGGGGAGCTTCTCGCGCAGGGGCATGGCGACCTCGGTCCGGTTGACCTCGAGGACGACGAAGCTGTCC
Organism: uncultured bacterium; assembly: GCA_963743755.1. GTDB lineage: Bacteria > Acidobacteriota > Aminicenantia > Aminicenantales > Saccharicenantaceae > RBG-16-66-30. The sequence goes on along the minus strand of CAVUQU010000003.1, from coordinate 3,223 downwards.
TCGATCCTCCGGATGACGCCCGTAACGATCTCGCCGATGCGGGGCGCGAACTCGCTGATGATCTTATCCTGCTCGGCATCGCGGACCTTCTGGAAGATGACCTGCTTCGCGGCCTGGGCGGCGATGCGGCCCAGGGTGTCGGCCGGCAGGTCGACCTCCACGGTCTCGCCTTCCTTGACGTCCGCGCGGATGGCCCTGGCCTCGGCGAGGGAGATCTCTTCGGCGGGGTTCTTGAGCGAGGCCGCCGCCCGCTTGACGGCGAACACGCGGAGCTCGCCCTTCTCGGGCTTGAACAGGACCTGGACGTTCTCCTTCTGGGAGAAGAACTTGGAGGAGGCGACCCTAAGGGATTCTTCGATCGCCTGGATGATGATGCGAGCCTCGACCCCCCGCTCCTTGCTGAGCTGCAAGATCGTATTCCAGACGTTGACTTTCATCCGCTGTTCTCAATTCCCGGTCGAGGGGGCTCAAGGCGAGGGATTATATCGGAAAATCCCCTAAAGCGCAACGCCGTGGAGGCTGTAGGGGCCGGAGCCGGTGATGCGGACCGTGACGAAACGGCCGGTCGGGTCCGCCGGGGAGTCGAAGTTGACGACCAGGTTGCCGGCCGTACGCCCGGAAAAGCGTCCGCCCCCCTTGGGGCTCGGACCTGTGCCGAGGACGCGGAGGTCCCGCCCGACGAACGAGCCCTGGATCCCGGTCTGGATCGTCTTCTGCAGGTCCTGGAGGGCGATGAGCCTGAGGCGCTTCGTCTCGAGGGGGACGTCGTCGGGCAGGGCGGCCGCCGCCGTCAGGGGCCGCGGCGAGTAGCGGAACGAGAAGATCGTGGCGAACCGGACTTCGCCGAGGAGAGCGCACGTTTCTTCGAAGTCCTCTTCGGTCTCGCCGGGGAAACCGACGATGACGTCCGTCGTCAGCAGGAGGCCGGGAACGCTCCGCTTCAGCCGGTCGACGAGGGCGAGATAATCCTCGCGCGTGTAGCCGCGGTTCATCCGCGCCAGGACGCGCGAGGATCCCGATTGGACGGGAAGGTGGAGCGACGGGCAGATCTTCGGCTCGGCGGCCATCGCCCGGACGAGCTCGTCGCCGAAGTCCTTCGGGTGGGAGGTGACGAAGCGGACCCACTCCGGTCCCGGGGACGGCGCGACCGGCTTCGAGCAGGCCCGGCGAAGCGACGGCCCGCAGCCCGGATCGCGGTAGGAGTTGACGTTCTGGCCGAGGAGCTGGATCTCGCGGTCGCCCGCCGCCGCGGCGGCCCGCACTTCGGCGAGCGACGCTCTCGAGCGGCCGGTACTTCTCGCGGCCGCGGCGTGAAGGGGACGATGCAGTAGGAGCAGAAGTTGTCGCAGCCCTCCATGACAGGAACGAAGGCGCTCCAGGGGACCTCCCGGGCCGTGGACTCCGGCGCCGATCTCCCGCCATTCGCGCTCGAAGCCGGTCCGGCGACGACCGGGCTTTCCGCCGCCCGCGCCGACGACCTCGGCCAGGTCGGCGTAGCTGTCCGGGCCGGCGACGAAGTCCACGAACGGCAGCTTCCCGAGAGAGCTCCGCTTTGCGGACCTGGGCGACGCAGCCGGCGACGCCGAGAAGGAAGGGCCTCCGCTTCTTCAGCCGGGACAGGCGGCCCAGATAGGAGTAGAGCTTCTCCTCGGATTTCTGCCGGACGGCGCAGGTGTTGACGACGACGATGTCCGCGTCTTCGGGACCCGCCGCTTGCGCCGCGCCGGCCCGGACGAGGACGCCGGCGATGTGCTCCGAGTCGTTCTCGTTCATCTGGCAGCCGAAGGTCCGGACGAAGACCTTCAGCCCGGCGAGGGAGGCGCTCATGGGAGGGTCAGAGGATCTTCTCCAGAAGAGCGGCCGCGTCGCGGACGAACTCCTCGCATATCGTCCGGTGGAGATTCCTGTCGTTGGCTTCCTTCTGCCCCGCGGGCGTCCCGATATCGCAGCCGAGGAGGTCGCGGCACTTGACCGCGCCGTGGAGGGCCTTGAACCGGGCGACGAGCTCCTTGACGAGGGCGTAGGTCCTGTCCCGCGCGGCCGCGTCCTCGACCCGCGTCCGGCCGTGCTTCGAGACCGACGGCCAGGAACGCCCCGGTCAGGGCGCCGCACCAGTCGGCCCGGCGGGCGATGCCGCCGCCGAAGGGCTGGCTGAGCCGCAGGGCCGTCTCCCGGTCGAGCCCGAGGTCTTCGGCGAAGGCCGAGAGACGGCCTGGGAGCAGCTGAAACCCTGGCGGAAACAGGCGACGGCCGCGTCGGATCTGGTCATGGCTTCTTTCCCTTCCCGGAGGTCCGGTCGAGCATCTCCCGGGCGGTCTGGCGGGAGGCCTCGGTCAGCCGGCTCCCGGCGACGAGACGGGCGATCTCCTCGATCCGTTCCTCACGATCGAGCTTGTGCAGCGACGGTGAACGTCCGCTCCTTTTCGACCCGCTTGTCGACGTGGAAATGATGGGCCGCGGCCGAAGCGATCTGGGGCAGGTGCGTGATGCAGATGACCTGGTGGCGCGCGGCGAGTCCGTCGAGCTTGCGGGCGATGAATTCGGCCGTCCGGCCGCCGATGCCGGCGTCGATCTCGTCGAAGATGAGGGTCTTGCGGACCTCTTTGTCCTTGCCGGCCGATTTGAGGGCCAGCATCATCCGCGACAGCTCGCCGCCGGACGCGATCCGGCGCAGGGGCCGGAGCTCCTCGCCCGGGTTGGGCGAGAGCAGGAACTCCGCGTCCTCGGCGCCCTGGTCGCGGACGGACGAGGGCTCGTCGGGCGAGGCCGGGACCGCGGTCAGCCGGACCGCGAAGCGGGCCTTGTCCATGCCGAGCTGGGCGATCTCCTTCTCGACGACGCGGCCGAGGTTCTCCGCGGCCCGTTTCCGCGCGGCGCCGAGGCGGGCGGCGAGCCCGGAGTACTCGCGGAACCCGCCGCCGATCGCGGCTTCGAGCTCGCGGAGCCGTTCGCGCCCGGACTCGAGCCCGGTCCGCTCGCGGCGGAGATCGTCGCCCCGGGCCAGGACGGCCTCGATCGTCCCGCCGTACTTGCGCTTCAGCTTCTCGATGACGCTCAGGCGCTCCTCGACGGTCTCCGGGTCCTCCGGCGCCGCGGCCCGCCGGTCCTTGAAGCGGACGAGCGCGTCGGCGGCGTCCTGGAGCAGGATGGACGCCTCTTCGAGGCCGGGCCGGAAATCGCCGAAAGCCGCGTCGTAGGCGGCCAGCTCTCAGCAATACGTGGC
>CAVUQU010000002.1:0-433846 GCA_963743755.1 uncultured bacterium | reverse complement strand
TGAGAACCTTGAACCAATCTTCGTCGCGCAGTACGAGCCCGGAGGTCGTGCCCAGCGGTACCACCGCCGCCGTGGCGAAGTCGTCGTTGTTCTCGAACGAGTCGTCGACGCCGCCGGCGTAGGTTGAGATGAAGTTCTGTCCCGTCATGTCGGCGGACACGTCCGTAAAGGGGATGCTCGCCGGGGCGAACGTGAATCCCGGCAGGGTGGGCGTGACCGCTCCGTCCCAGCCAGCCGGCACCGTCACCGCGTATCCTCCGGCCGCGTCCGTCGAAGGCTCGCCCGGAAGCCCCGCCATCACGACGCCTGCCTGTCCGACGCCGTCGAGCGTCACCGTGCCCGAGATCGTGTAGCCCGCGACGGCCGTATAATCCTGGGCCGTGCTGTCGGCTGAGACGTTGGCGTATGTCATCGAAGCCGGGGTGAAGGCGTAGCCGGCACGGACCGGCCGTACCGTCCCGTTCCAACCGGAGGGGACGACGGCGACGTAGGCGCCCGCGGCGTTGGTCACCGGGCTCCCGGGAAGGCCGCTCATCGTCACGCCCGCGAGGGGCGTCGCGTCCGCGGTCACGGTCCCCGAGATCGTGTAGCCCACGCCCGTGTAGGCGCCGACCGTGATCGTCAGCTCCGAAGTCCATGTCTGTTGCGGAAGGCTGGAATCGGTCAGATCGACCATGAAATGGAAGGTGCCCTGCATCGTCGGCGTGCCGGAGATCTCCCCCCGGGAATTCAACACCAAGCCCGGCGGCAAGGCGCCGCTATAGATCGTCCAGCGATAGAGCGTCCGGCCGCCCGTCGCCGCGAGCGGCTGGCTGTAGGCGACGGCGAGCTCGCCCTCCGGAAGCGACGTCGTCGCCAACGCCAATGACTCTCGATATTCCAGCGCGGCATCGGGGACCGTCGTCGTGGCCCCCTCGTTCACCGTGACGGTGTTCGCCGTACTGTGGTCGGCCTTGTTGTCGTAGTATTCGGAAACATAGAGGAGCCAGTTCGCATCGGCGTTGAAATAGACCTTGACAGCGCCCGATGTGCCCGTGGGCACGGGCACCTGCCGGATAGTGTAATAGCCTTCCTCGTTCGAGGGGGCCGAAGCATAGCTCAACTGTTTGGAGGCATCCAGGGCGACAACGACGACGCCGGCGATGGGATTCCCGACCGTGTCGAGCACTCTCCCGGTGATCAAAGCGCCGCCGGTCGCGAGCGTGATATCGATACCGCTCGTCACCGCTCCCGCCGCGACGGTCACGGTACCGGCATCGGCGTAGGACGCGGCGTCCGGGTACCAGTGCAGCATCCGCTCCCCCTGCAAGTTGGGCCGGGCCAGGACCTTGTAGGTTCCCGGAGGCAGATTGTCGATGCTGTAAGTCGGCGGGCCGTATGTCGGGCAGGATCGGATTCACGGTCACGGACGCTGGAATATGTGCTGGCCGTGTCGAAGGCGATGAGGTTCACGGCGCCGGCGTTGTTGAGCACCTGGCCGGAGATGCTCCCGGCCGCGGCGAGAGTCGCGTCGATCCCGCCGGTCGTTTCACCGGCGACGACCTGGACCGTCGTCGCGTCGCCGATGAGTTGCGCGCCCGGGTAATACTGCGGGACGAGATAGGCCGTTCCTATCGACGCCGCGTTGAAGAAGACCTTCCATGCGCCGGCCGGCACGCGCGGAAGGGTATAGTGACCGCTTGGATCCGTATTGGTCGACCACAGGGACATTCCCGCGGGATCGACGACCGCCACGGGGAGGTTGTTGACCGGATTCAGATCGGTATCCGTCACAGAGCCCGATATGGTCCCCCACGTTCTCTCCTCGAGCATCGCGTCAACGCCCAACGTCGGGATCTCGGCCTCGGCCCCGACCGGATCGGCCGAGGCGAACTGGGCCTGGTCGTCGTGCCATTCAACGATCATGGGGCCAGCCGTCGTCCGCAACAGGACCGAGTAGTTTCCGGCCCTCAGGCGGTCGATCACATACTCGCCGTTCGCGTCGGCATAGCCATATCCGAGCCTCGACGTATCGCCCACATGAGCATAGGCGAGCGCAGTACGATTATTTACATAGGGGAACGGGTTCCCCGACCCGTCCGTGATCCGGCCGGCGATCACTCCGCCGGGGGTAAGGGCCGCGTCGATGTCCGGGAGGGTCACGCCGGATTCAAGGGTCACGACCTCTCCCCAGTTGTACATCTCCCGCGAGATAATTCGCATCGGGCGTATAGTCGAGGCCGTCGTTGCCGAAGTCCGAGCCGTTGAGCCGGATCGTGTATTGTCCCGGGTACCAACCGATCTTGTAGTTCCCGTCGGCGTCGGTGTAGACCAACGGATTGTTGACGGTCCACCAATCCACCGCGACGCCCAGAAGCTCGACGGTCGCCCCTTCGATGGGCTGCCCATCGTCGTCGGTCACTTGACCCGTGACATAGCCGAGCCCGAACGCGTCGCTCAGCTCGGCCGTCACCGAGTAGACGATCCCCGCGGGGTCGGGGATGTAGTCTTGAACAATGTAGTAATACCCTTCGACGGCACCGCAAATATAGGCGGTCTCGTCATGCAATCCGCTGGTGTTGTAGGTTAAGATCTTCCCGGAGGCGTCCAAAATCGCGAAGTCCAAGTCCCGGCGATTGACAGTGTCGGGGAAACCCGTTCCCAAGATGCGGATCTTGAGATCCTTGCCCGCGTCAGCGATCGGCACGTAGAACTTGAACCAGTCGACGTCGTTGAGGATGAGGTCGTGGGTCGTGCCGAGCGGCAGCTCGACCGCCGTCGCGAAGTCTTCGTTGTCCTCGTAGATATCCTCCGCGCCGCCGACGTAAGTCGCGGTGTAGTTCTGGCCTGTGACGTCTCGCGTTCACGTCGGCATAGGTGTTGCTGGCCGGAGAGAACGTGAAGCCGGGCTGGACCGGGGTCACCGTGCCCGACCACGGGGCCGGTACGTAGGCGGAGTAGGTCCCCGTCGCGTCGGTCCTGACCGCGATCGGGAATCCCGATAAAAGCACGTCGGCCTGGGCGATACCGTTGAATGTCACCACCCCGGAGATGGTGACATCGGCCAGGGGGACGATCGGCCCGTCGATATCCAGGCCCAGGCCGTCTCCGGACAGATCCGAGGCCAGCCACTCCCTGGAATACAGGTCCGTCCCCGCTCCTTCCTTGACGTCCCAGACGACGAGGCCCCGGCCCTCGGCGCCTGAAGCGGGCACGGCGGCGGGATTGCCCCCGCCAGCCCGGGTCGGATCGAGCGCGACCTCGGCCGATGCCGCCTGATCGCCCCAGCCGATGGTGCGGGCGGCGATCTCCCGCATGCGCGGGCTGTTGGAGGGGGCGATCTGATAGGTGACGAGGGCGCGACCGGCGATCCCGACGCTCGAAGCGAAGGGCCGCGTTTCCCGGAAGTTGGGGGTGTCCGTGAGCTTCCCGGAGGCTTGGACTTCCGTGCCGGTCACGCTGGCGAAGGAGATGTCGGAATCGCGGCGGCCGTCCGAGTTCTGCCAGACCACGAGGAATGCGTCCGCTCCGGAAAAGGCCGTGACGCTGGGCAGGGTGTTCTGGGCGCCGTCCGCGGCGATCGCGAGGATGTCCCCCAGTTCGAGGGGCGACGCGGCATCGGCAGGAACCAGCCGTCCCTCGATGTCGGTGCGGCGGACTTCGACGGGCTTTTCCCAGGCGACGAACGAGCCGCTGCCGGACGGATTGACGGACGGATTGCGCAGATCGTGTTCGGGCGAACGGGCGAGGAGGAACTCCTCCCCGTCCAGGCCGGCGGCCGCGTGGATGTGGCGGCCCTTGATCACCGTCAGCCCGGTCTCGTCGAGCTCTTCCCAGACGACGAGGAAGGCGCCGCTGGAGGAGGCGGCGCCGATGTCCGGCCGGTCGACCGGGCGGGAAGCGACCGAGGTAACGGTCCGGAAATCGGCGGCCTTTCCGGCCGCGTCCACGGTGCAGACCTCGATCGAGGCCCCCGTCGACCAGACGACCGTCCAGGAGGAGGAACCGGTGGCCGCGGTCTTGGGGAGTCTCTCGTCTTCGCCCGAGGAGGCCAAGGCCACGACATCGCCTGCCGGGGTCCCGTCCCGGTTCACGACCCTCGCCCTGATGTCGCGATCGTCGCCGCTGCCGGAGCGCTCCTGCCAGACGACGAGGTAGCGCTCGGCCTGGGTGTCGTAGGCGACGTCCGGCTGTCCCTTGGCCGTTCCCGTCGAGACGACGACGCGGACGCTCTTCTGGAGCTCCGCGGCGGCGAAGCCCAGAATGAGAGCCAGGGACGCGAACAGGACGATGGACTTTTTAGTTTTCGGTTTCATGCGGGGATCCTCCTCGATCGCATATCCGGACCTTTAGACGCCGGCCGAAGGTAGAGAACGACTCATGACAGGGAAAGAGAGATACAAAAAGACGGCTGGCGTGGGGCCCGGCGGCTGCCTAACACGGCGTCATTGTGCGGCAACAGAAAAAACAATACAAGTACAAAAAATAGGACCTAAAAATTGTGCTATCGGGGTTAGATTCTAACGATTCCCGATATATTCACTAGCGACTTACGATCCTCCAGCTTGTATCCGGGATGGTATTGGGATAATCGACGCCGCGTGATCCCCTCGCCGTTCATGTACCAGATGACAGTTCCAGCCCTGGTATTCCCCGCTCCCGTAGTACCGCCACAGAATGTCCATGTCGCCGTCGCTGTCGTAGTCGCCCGTTCCCGCGATCTGCCAGGACGTGTCCGAGATCCGCGTAGAGATATCCGAAGCCCGCGATCCCCGTCCCGATTCATATACCAGATGACATTCCAGCCGCTGAACTCTCCGCTCCCGTAGTAGCGCCACAGGATGTCCATATGCCCGTCCCTGTCGAAGTCGCCCGTCCCCGACGATCTGCCAGTCGAGGTCCGAGATCCCGTTCAGGTATCCGAACCCAGCGATCCCCTCCCCGTCCATGTACCAGATCACGTTCCAACCGCTGTACTCTCCGAGCCCGTAGTTGCGCCACAGGATGTCCATGCGGCCGTCCCTGTTGAAGTCGCCCGTCCCGACGATCCTCCAGTCGAGGTCCGATATCCCGTTCAGATAGCCGAAGCCCGAGGTCCATCCGTTGTTCATGAACCAGATCACGTTCAGCCGCTGAACTCCCCGTTCCCGTAGTTGCGCCACAGGATGTCGGTGTCCCCGTCTCCGTTGAAGTCCCCGGTCCCGGCGATCTCCCAGGACAGGTCCGAGATCGTATTGAGATAGATATAGTCGCTTATCCCCAGCGCGGCGAGCTCCATCGTCCCCGAGCCCGGGGCCGAGAGCGTTTCCGCATCTCTCATCGTCGGAACTCTCGCGGGGAGTTCATCCTTCGTCCGCAGCGCCCGATCCCGGTCCGGCTCCATCGGGGTCTTCAAGACGCTCTTCGGCGTCCCAACTGCCGGATCCGTGATGCCCATGGGACTCCGGGTGGCTTTGATCGAGGCCGTCTCCTTCCCGTCACCGGCATCCAGAGGCGTATCGTAGATCATGCTCGGGGAGGAGCCCTTCGTCGGGGTTATCGACACGGGCGCTGTGCTTTGCAGCAGCAGCAGCGAGAGCCCTTGAGTCTGATTCATCAGCCAGACCACGCCCCAGCCCTGGTATTCCCCGGTCCCCTAGTAGCGCCACAGGATGTCTTCCTGGCCGTCCCTGTTGAAGTCGACTTTAATCAGGCGCGTGATGGCGAAGTCGGCGTCCGAATCGTCCGAAACGCCGCCGTCCTGCCAGACGCGGACCATATAGTCCGTACCGACGTCTCGCTCGTCCCGATCGTCCAGGAGAAGGTCCCGGCCGTTGCGTCGGCCGTGCCCAGGGTCTTCAGATAGACCCCGCCCTTGTAGAGATCGACCGTCACCGACCCGGTCAGGTCCGTCTGAGTCCAGGTGATGGCGTGCGTCGAGCCCACCGCCCAGGTCTCTCCCGCCGTTCGGGGAGGTCACCGCGAGGGTCGGAATGACAGCCGTGGCGGAATAATCCTGCGCCGTCTGATTGGCCGTGACGTTTGTATAGTTCGCGAGTAGCCGGTGTGAAAGTATAACCCGCGAGAGTGGGCGTCACCGTGCCGCTCCAACCGGCGGCCTCCGTCTCCGGTGTAGATGCCCGAAGCGTCGGTCACCGGGCTCCCGGTGAGCCCGTTCATGACGACGCCCGGCGAGGGGCGCGCCGCCGAGCGTCACCGTGCCCGAGATCTGGACAGTTGATCTGTGTCCAGGCGACGGCCGTGACTTCGGCGCTGTCGCTCGCTGTCGACGAGGTTCGTGTTGGCGGAGTGGACGCTCGGTGTGGGTCCGGACACGAAGTAGTACCGCGACCGGGCGTCAGCCCGACACCTCGACCGAAGAGGCCACCTTGTCCACGGTCTGTCCGGCCAGTGTGCATAAGGACCGCCTGCGGTCTCGGAGTGCCAAACGCTGTAATATCCCCCATCGCCGTATAGGCGATCGGCAGCCAGGAGACCAGGATGACGGCATTGTCGAGCGAAGACGCCGTTACCTCGCGGGCGCGATCGTCTGCGTCGCCGCCCAGTCCGGATCCTTCGAATTCAGGAAGGTAATGAGCGCTCCGTCCGACGTGTAAAGCATATTGTAGCCGAGGTCCGTCGAACCGGGAACAAGTGCGGTCAGATTCGCCAAGGACGCCGGAATGGGCCCGGTCAACATATTCCCATAGACGTTCAGGATCTGCAGCTGCGCCAAATTACCAAGTTCCGTCGGGATCGTCCCCTCAAGCGAGTTATCGCTGACGTTGAAATCGTACATCTGAGCCAAGGATCCCAGCTCCGGCGGGATCGATCCGGTCAGCTGGTTGACTTGGAGGTGCAGCCTCATCAAGTTGAGGAGATTCCCCAGGGCCGAGGGGATCGTACCGGTAAGCTCGTTCTCATTGAGATACAACAGCTGCAGGTTCGCCAGATTCCCCAGTTCCACGGGAATCCCGCCCGTGAGCGAGTTGCCGTGAAGGAGAAGCTCCCTTAGCGAAGCAAGGTTCCCGAGCTCCGGAGGGATCGGACCGTTAAAGCCGATCCTGCCCAACTCCACGTTCTTGTTGTGCTGAAGATAGAGTACCTGCAGAGTGGTCATCCCGCCCAAGAACGCCGGGATCGCCCCCGTCAGCCGGTTGAATCGGAGATCCAGCGTGACGAGTTGGTGCAGGTCCGCCAGCTCGATCGGAAGCTCTCCGCTAAGCTGGTTGTTGCCTGCGATCAGAGCGGTCAAATTGGACAGGTTGCCGAAGGTCGTCGGAATGGGTCCGCTGAGCTGGTTCTGTTCGATCCTGAGGAAAGTCAAAGCGGCGAGGCCGCCCCACGCCTCGGGCAGCGACCCGGTGAACTGGTTGTCATGCAGCAGGATTTCCTGGAGGGCCGTCAGACCACCGATGGCCGCGGGGAGAACGCCGCTGAATTCGTTCTCATGGAGGGCGAGCGTTCTCAAGCTGACCAGGCTCCCCATTTCGTCAGGCAGCGAGCCGCTGAATGAATTGGTGTACAGCGATAACTCCCGGAGAGCGGTGAGGTCGCCGATGGCCGCCGGGAGAGTGCCGCTGAGTAGGTTGGCGCTCAGGTCGAGCGTCTGAAGGTTGACCAGGTCCCACAGCTCGGCGGGCAGCGTGCCCGTGAGCTGGTTATAATTGAGCCGGAGCACCGTGAGGTTCGTCAGGCTGCCCAAGTTCGAAGGAAGAGTACCGCTCAGCGAGTTCGAGGCGAGGTCCAAGGCCGTCAAATTGGGCAGATCGCCGATGGCGGACGGGAGGGTCCCGACGAGATTGTTGGCCGGGAGGCTGACCCCCAAGATATTCAGCCCGCTCGCCGATATGCCGAACCAAGTGCCCTCCGTGCCCGGCATGGCGAATCCGTCCGAATAAAGCGGCTCGGCCTTCCAGCCGGAGTTGTTGGTCCAGAAATCGCCCGCCGTCGCGTTATAGAGAGCGATCAAGGCCGCACGCTGGGATGTAGCGTCGGGAGCGAACGTCGCCGTGACGGCGAGATCGGCCGTCACATTGATGTCCGTTCGCGTTTCGGTCGTGACGTCGTCCGACCAGGACACGAAATGGTAGTTCGTGTCCGGAGCCGCCGTCACCGGCAGGCCGCTTCCGCCGTAATCGACCGTCTGCGGAGTGGTGCCCGTTATGGTACCGCCGGGGCCCGCCGTGTAGGCCAACGTGAAGGTCTGGAGCGCGGTGAAAGTCACTTGATCGCCGTAAACCGTCGTCACGGCGTTCGTGGCATAGGCCCGGACATAGTATGGCGTGTTGGGGCTCAAGCCGGTGAGTGAGCTCGTGAAAGGACCGGCCGAAGTGGCGCCACCTTCATTTGTGGCGCTGTCCGCCAGGGTCGGCGAACCCGTGGTGTTCCAAACCACGCCGTGGGCGGTCGGACTGGGGGAACCCAGGGCGACGATCGTCCCGTTGCCCGTCGCCGTGGAAGAGGCCACGTCGGTGGCGGCCTGTGTGGTGACGGAGGGTGCGACCGCGATATGGAGGCTGGGTGCCATGGCGGCGGAAGCGACGCTGACGTTTCCCGCGAGGTCTGTCTGTCTGGCCGTGACCGTATAGACTCCCGGGCTCAAGGGCGAGGTCACCGTGATCGCGCAAGAACTGCCGCCGGCGACGACCTGGCCCTGAACCACGATGGGCTCTCCCCCGCCAACGGGCACGAGGGTCAAGGTCACCGTGGCCTCGGATTCCAGGCCTGCGATGTCGAAGGTGGGCGTCGTATCGTCGGTGACATTGTCCGTGTTCAAGGTCCCCGTGTCGCTCGACGCCTGGAGGTCTGGGGCGTTCGGCGCCGAGGCAACATTATCGATGACAAGGCTGGGTGCCATGGCGGCGGAAGCGTCGCTGACGTTCCCCGCGAGGTCTGTCTGTCTGGCCGTGACCGTATAGGTCCCAGGGCTCAAGGGCGAGGTCACCGTGATCGTGCACGTACTGCCGCCGGCGATCACGGTTCCGGTCGCGGCGATGGGCTCTCCCCCGCCAACGGGCACGAGGGTCAAGGTCACCGAGGAGCCCGGACTCCAACCCGGCGATATCGAATGTTGGCGTCGTGGCGTCCGTGATGTTGTCAGTACTGTAAGCCCCCGTATCGCTCGGTCGCCTGGAGGTCGGGGGCGAGCGGCGCCGGGGCAACATTATCGATGACAAGGCTGGGTGCCATGGCGGCGGAAGCGTCACTGACGTTTCCCGCGAGGTCTGTCTGTCTGGCCGTGACCGTATAGGTCCCAGGGCTCAAGGGCGAGGTCACCGTGATCGTGCACGTACTGCCGCCGGCGATCACGGTTCCGGTCGCGGCGACGGGGTCTCCCCCGCCAACGGGCACGAGGGTCAAGGTCACCGAGGAGCCGGACTCCAACCCGGCGATATCGAACGTTGGCGTCGTGACGTCCGTGATGTTGTCAGTGCTATAAGCCCCCGTATCGCTGGTCGCCTGGAGATCGGGGCCGAGCGGCGCCGCCGGGGCAACGTTATCGATGACAAGGCTGGGTGCCATGGCCGCGGAGGTCGAACCGGCGTTCCCCGCGAGGTCTGTCTGTCTGGCCGTGACCGTATAGACCCCAGGGCTCAAGGGCGAGGCCACTGTGATCGCGCAAGAACTGCCGCCGGCGACGACCTGGCCCTGAACCACGATGGGCTCTCCCCCGCCAATGGGCACGAGGGTCAAGGTCACCGTGGCTCCGGATTCCACGCCTGTGATGTCGAAGGTGGGCGTCGTATCGTCGGTGACATTGTCCATGCTCGACGTCCCCATGTCGCTCGACGCCCGGAGGTCGGGGGCGTTAGGCGCCACCGGTGCGACGGTATCGATGACAATGTCCTTGTTTATGCTGAGGGACCCGGCCGCGCCGGGGACGGGCAGAGTCAGAACGGCATCGTTGCCCGCGGCGTCGCGGACCGTCGCACCGTTAAGCGCCAGGGCGTCCGTGCCGACATAGTCGAGGTCCCCGGATTCATGCGGGACCAAAACGGTGTAGAGGAAGGTCAGGACGGCCGTACCGCTTCCGGAGGAGTATCCGGCGATCCCGTCGTCGCTTCCCGTCTCCAGCGTGAGCCGGGGGAGCCGTTCACATACACGACTTCGCTGAAGGCTACCTGGATCGTGATCGCTTGCCCCGCACGGTAGCTGCCGTTCGCAGTGCTCGAGGTGACATTGGTCACGGTCGGGGCGGTCGTATCCTGGACGGTGATGCCAACGATGTCCATATCGGTCAGGACGCCGCCGGCACCGGTATTGCCCTGGTCGTTCGTGCTGACGCTCAAGCTATCCGCACCCGAGTAGTCGGCGGACGGCGTATAGATCAGCCCGTTCAACGCGTTGTTCAGGTTGCCCGGAGGGGATTGGAAGGTCATGGTCGGGTCGGATGACCCGTCGCCCGTGACGAACGTCAGGTTGGCAACCGTCGCCAGGGTCAGAGAGCCGTGTCCGACCGCCAGGGTGACCTGCAACTTCCCGTCGACGGTCTCGGCGACGTCCAGGTCCGCCACTGAAATGGCGTTGCCCGCCCCGGAGGAGAAGACGAGGTCCGTGTCGTCGTCGACCGTCTGGGCGCCCGGCACGGTGTTGACGGGCCCGTCGTTCCGCGCATTGACGGTCACGTCGATCGTGATCGTGTCGGACCCGCCGAGGCCGTCCGAAACCTCGACCACGAAGCTCTCCGCACCACCTGCCGCCGTATTGTAATCCGGCGTCGGGGTGTAGTTGATGGTCTGGCTCTCTCCCGTGCCGGTGGCCACGGTCGCGTTACCGTGGGAGGCCGCCGACGAGATGGTCCATGTCAGCGTGTCGCCGTCGCCGTCGGTCGCGTTGAGGGTCAGGGAGAAAGCCGTTGGGCTGCTGTCCTCGTCGAGCGTCACGGAGAACATCGTGCCCTCCGTGATGGCCGGGGAGAGGTTGGTGACGGGCTGCCATTCCGTGCTTACCGTGGTCGCAGATGTTGCCGGAAGGCCTTCGCCGTCGTCGGTAGCCGTGACACGGACACGGAGGCATTTGGAGCTGTCGGCGACGACAACGGTGTAAGCCGCGGTCGTGGCCCCAACGATATCGACCGCATTGCTGCCGGTGGCGTCGTCGGCCCGCTGCCATTGATAGCTGAAGGAGATGGTTCCGGGCGTCAGGTCCGCGCTATCGTTCCAGGTCCCCGTCCCGGCAGTCAGCATCTGTCCGACATGGCGTGTGCCGGAGACGGCCGGCGCCACCGTGTTCACGGGTGCGTCGTTGCGGGGATTGATCGTCACGTTGACCGTGATCGTGTCGCCTCCGTCCACGCCGTCGATAACCCGCACAACGAAGCTATCGGTACCGTGAAAGTTCGCGACCGGTACGTAGCTGATGCCCGTGCTGTCTCCCGTTTCATTGAGCACGGCCGGATTTCCGTAGGTCGCCCCCGAATAAATGCTCCAGGTCAGCGAGTCGCCGTCCTGGTCTGTCGCGTGGAGCGTCAAGGTGAAGGGCGATGGACTGCCGTCCTCGTCCATGGTGACATTGATCGATTCGCCCTCGGTGATCACCGGAATAAAAATGGGCTGACTTGCCCCTTTCAAGAAGGCATCCGATGGTCCTGTCGCGGGGATCGCGCCTGGCAGGATCCCGGCGATAGCGAATAGGGAGAATAGAGCGAGGGTCGTGATGGATTTTTTCAAAGTGAAACTCCCCTGCCTTGATGCAGATACGACATGCTTTTTTGGTTCACCGTGTCTTTGTATTATCTCTTTGATATCAATAACTTGTCAATGCTTTCCCCCTCCCCTGCCGCGATGATTTTTGCCTCACCCTTGACGATGGCTCGGCTCATCGGCGGGGATGAGATGGCTTTTCGCGCTGGATGATCAACCTCAACCCCGGTGTCGGTTTATATCAATTGGAACGGCTCAAGTCAAGGGAGAAAAGGTGCCTGGCAGCCTTGAAAAGGTCAGACCGGCCCTAATCCTTCATTTCTTCGCGGATCACCCGGAAGTCCTCTTGCAGGTCGACGAAGACCTTGACGATCTCGGGATCGAAGTGCGTTTCGCTCGAGGAAACGATGATGCCCACGCTCTGTTCGTGGGAGAAGGGTTCCTTGTAGCAGCGCTTGGCCCTCAGGGTCTCGTAGACGTCCACGACCGCCATGATGCGCGCGGAGAGCGGGATGGCCTCCCCCGCCAGGCCCTTCGGATAGCCGTCCCCGTTCCACTTTTCGTGGTGGAACCTGGCGATGTCGATGCCCATGTCGAGCAGGGCGTTGCCCGGGAACTGCCGCTGGACCGCTTCGAGCTTTTCGGCCCCCAGGGCGGCGTGGGTCTTCATGACCTCGAACTCCTCGGGGGTCAGCTTGCCGGGCTTGAGGACGATGCGGTCGGGGATGGCCACCTTGCCGATATCGTGGAGCGGGCTCGCATAGTAGAGGGTCTCGATGTATTTCGGATCGACCTGCCGGCCGAAACGGGGCCTCTGAGCGAGTCCCTCGGCCAGCTTCTTGCAGAAGGCCTGGACGCGCTCGAGATGCATGCCCGAATCGTCGTCCCGCGATTCCGCGAGCTTGGCCAGGGCGAAGATCATGGCCATTTGGGTGTCCGAGATCTTCTTGACCTGGGTCTGGACGAGCTTGCCCAGCTGCCGGTTGTGCTTCTCGAGCTCCTGCTGGAGATGCCAGAGCTTCAGGTGCGTATTGACCCGGGCCTGGACCTCGTCGAACTGGAAAGGCTTGGTGATGTAGTCCACGCCGCCGACGGCGAAGGCCTTCACCTTGTCCAGGACCTCGTTCAAGGCGCTGATGAAGATGACGGGAATGTCCTTCAGCTTTTCGTCGGCCTTCAGGCTCTGGCACACCTCGTAGCCGTTCATCTCCGGCATGTTGATGTCGAGCAGGATCAGGTCCGGCGGCTCGCTCAAGGCGGCCTGGAGCGCCAGCATGCCGCTCGGGACGGGCCGCGTTTTATATCCCCGCTCCTTGAGCATGCCGGCCAGAAGCTGGAGGTTCGCCGGGGTGTCGTCGACGACCAGGATGCTCGGCTTGTCCGGGAACGCAAGGGTCGGGTTCATCGGTCACTCCTCTCCATGGGCAACAGGTTCAGAAGCGCATTGTATTCATAGCGTTCGACGAGGCCGCGCAGCTCCCGGGCGACCGGCTCGTCCCGGCCGCCGATCCCGTCGATCAGCCCGATCATCCGGTCATAGTCGGCCTTGACGACGGCGTCGCGCATCCCTCGCGCGAAGCCCGCCGGCAGGACCGCCAGGGCGTCCGTCGTCAGCCCGCGGGCCCCGACGCCGCAGCCCGGGGCCTGCCCGGACGGCATCACTTCGGAAAGCTCGAATTCGACCCCCAGGAGCCGCTCGATCTTCTCGAAGAGGACGTTTTCGCGGAAGGGCTTGGTCAGGAAGTCGTCGGCCCCCGCCGCGAGGGCCTCGCGCCGGTCCTCCTCGAAGGCGCTGGCGCTCACGCCGACGATCTTGACCTCCGTTCCGCCCTCGCTCGCCCGCAGGCGGCGCATGGCTTCGCAGCCGTCCATCTCGGGCATGCGCAGGTCCATGAGGACCAGGTGCGGCCGCCAGGCCCGGAACACGTCAAGGGCCTCTTTCCCGCTGGTCACCCGTTCCGTCTCGAAGCCGATGCCGCCGAGGAGGTTGGACAGGAACGTGCCGTTGAGCTCCTCGTCGTCGGCGATCAGGATCCGGCGCGGGGTCTGCCCGGAACGCAGGCATTTGACCCGCTGGGACCCCGGTCGTTTCTCGACGAAACCCGCGTCGCCCTCCCCCAGGTCGACGTGGAATTTGAACAGGCTCCCCTTTCCCGCCTGGCTCCTGACCGTGATCTCCCCGCCCATCAGGTGGACGAACTCCTTGCAGATGGCCAATCCCAATCCCGTGCCGGACCGCATCAGGCGGCCGCTCCGGGCCTGCTGGAACGGCTTGAACAGGTCCTTCTGTTCCTCCTCGGAGATGCCGGGCCCGGTATCCTCGACTTCCGTGTCCAGCCGGATCCCGCCGGCGTCCTTTCGGCCGGCCCGGATCCTCAGCACGATCCCCCCGGCGGCCGTGAATTTCACGGCGTTGCCCAGCAGGTTGATGAGGATCTGCCGCAGCTTGCCTTCGTCGCCCTCGACGTACCGCGGGATCGGACCGGGGACCTCGAGGGCGAAGGTCAGTTTCTTGGCCTCGGCGCGCATCCGGAACATCAGCTCCAAGTCCTCGAGAAGGGAGAGCAGGCTGAAGGTCGTCGGATTCAGGGTGATCCGGCCGGCCTCGATCTTCGACATCTCCAGGACGTCGGTGATGAGCGCCAGCAGATGCTCGCCGCTGCGGTTGATGACGTCCAGGTGCTGGCGTTGGTGAGACGCCAGGGTGTCGTCGCGCTGCATCAATTGGGAGAATCCCATGATGGCGTTGATCGGCGTCCGGATCTCGTGCGACATGTGGGCCAGGAACATGCTCTTGGCGCTGTTGGCCGCGTCGGCCGCCTGCTTGGCGCTCTCGAGCTCCCGGGTCCGCTCCCGGACGAGGGTCTCGAGATCCTCCCGGCTCTTCAGCAAGTCTTCCTCGGCCAGCTTGCGGACCGTGATGTCCCGGGCGATCCCCAGGATCATGGTCTTCCCGTTGACCTTGACCGGGAAGGACCGGATCTCGATGGGCACGAGGCTGCCGTCCTTTCTTCTGAAGATCAACTCGTCCGGCCCGCACGGCTTCCCCACATAGTTAAAGGTCAGGAGCCGGGCGACTTTGGGGATTTCGCCGGCCGGCAGGAGCCCCGAGGTCAAGAGGTTCTTCCCGACGAGCTCTTCCTTGGAGTAGCCGGTGAGCTTTTCCGCCATGAAGTTCCCGTCGATCAGGAAACCGTTGAGATCGGTCAGGTAGATCCAGTCGGGCGCGTAGTCGAAGACGACCTTGGAGATCGCGTTGGAGTCCTCCATGAGGGAATGATCGGCGATAGACCGGAACCGGTCCGGACTCGGCCGCGATCGACCGGTCCGGGCTTTTTGGCCGGAGGCCTTGTCGTTCATGTGGGTCCCTGTCACTTCATCTCCCCAGTCCTATGATGGCACCGGCCCTTCAGGCGAAGCATCGCCGCTCAAGATGGATTGGGGGGGGGTATTCCGGGCCCCCCGGGGTGAGAGGCGGAAGCGGAATCGCATCCGCAACTTACGGCCGGCCGCGGCCCCCCCCGCCGGCGCGGGACGATGACGGCCGCTCCCCCTCGCCGGGGGATCGAGGGGGGCTAATCTCCCCCCGGGAATCACTTCGAACGGCTATGGCGGCCCCGCCCCCTCACGCCTATGATCATCTCGAAACAAAAGTGGCGAAAGCGAGCGGCGGATGATGCCTTCGGCAACGGTCGAGCTGGTCCTCACCGAATTGAACGCCAGGGGACAGGCGGAATCGGACAACCTGTTCAGGATCCTCTTCGAGTACGCCCCCGACGCCTATTATCTAACCGACGCCAGGGGCAAGTTCATCACCGGCAACAGGGCCGCGGAAGCCATGTCCGGCTATCAGCGGGACGAGATCGCCGGCAAGAGCTTCATGTCATTGAAGATGCTCCCCAGGGACCAGATCGCCAAGGCTCTCAAGCTGCTGGCCATGAACGCCATGAAGCAGCCGACGGGGCCCGACGAATTCACGCTCAGACGGAAGGACGGGAGCTTGATCTTCGTCGAGATCAGGACCTATCCCGTTTCGCTCAAGGGCCGGACGGTGGTCCTGGGGATCGCCCACGACATCACCGAGCGCCGGAAGGCCGAGGACAAGCTCAAAGAGGAATTCCAGCATCGCCTCCGCTCACGGGACGCGATCATCCAGGCTATCGCCTCCCTCATCGACATGCGCGACCCCTATACGTCCGGGCATCAGCAGAGGGTCGCCGACCTGGCCCAGGCGATCGCCGTCGAAATGAAGCTCTCGCCGGACGACGTGGATATCCTCCACATCGCCAGCCTCATCCACGATCTGGGAAAGATCTCGGTCCCCTCGGAGATCCTGACCAAGCCCGGCCGGCTGGAGGACGAGGAGCTCCAGCTCATCCGGGAGCACCCGGCGACCGGATACGCGATCCTCAAATCCATCGATCTGCCGGACCGGGTCGCAGAGATCGTCTACCAGCACCACGAGAGGATGGACGGATCCGGATATCCGAACGGGCTCGCCGGCCGGGAGATCCTCCTGGAAGCCAGGATCCTGAGCGTCGCCGAGACCGTGGACGCCATGCTCTCGCACCGGCCTTACCGGCCGGCGTTGACGCTCAAGAAGGCGCTCGAGGAGATCGATAGCCAGAAGGGCAAGATCTACGATCCTCGGGTCGTCGAGGCCTGCCTCGACCTCTTCAAGCACAAGCGATTCAAGCTGGAAACCTGAAGCCCTTGTCCCTGAAAAGCCTGAGGCACGATTCCGCGGCGCTCGCGTCGTAGATCCGCCCCTTCTTCTCGTCGACCTCGGCCAGGGCGGCCGCGATCCCCGGCGCCGGGCGATAGGGACGATCGGCCGCCATGGCTTCCACCGTGTCGGCCACGGCCAGGATCCGGGCCTCCATGAGGATGCCCTCCCCTTTGAGGCCCCGGGGATAGCCGGAGCCGTCCATTCGCTCGTGGTGCTGATACACGATCTCGGCCAGCGGCCAGGGGAACTCGACGTTCTTCAGGATCTCGTAACCCCTCTTGGCGTGCGTCTGGATCAGCTTGTACTCGGTCGCGGTCAAAACCGTGGGCTTGTTCAGGATCTCGGAGGGAATGGAGATCTTGCCGATGTCGTGGACCTGGCCGGCCATACGGAGCCCTTCGATCCGGTCGGGCTGCCAGCCGAGCTCGCGGGCGATCGCCTCGGCCAGGAGGGTCGTCCGGAGCTGATGCCCGGACGTGTAGGGGTCCCTGGCGTCGACCGTCATGCCCAGCACCTGGATCGTCGAGTTGATGGCCTGGCGCAGGCGGCGGAGGGTTTCGTTCAGGCGCTCCTCCGCCTGCTTGCGCTCGGTGATGTCGCGGGAGATGCCGACGGTCCCGAAGATCCGGCCCCGCTGATCGCGGAGAGGCACCTTGGTGCTCGAGACCCAGGCCATCCGGCCGTCGGGCCAAGTCTCCATTTCCTCCTGATCCACCAAGGGCCGGCCGGACCGGACGATCTCCTGCTCGTCGCGGAGGGCGTGCCGGGCGTGCTCGGCGGCGAAGAAATCGAAATCCGACTTGCCCACGGCCTGCGCGGGATCGTTCAGGCCGAACCGGGAGGCCTGGGCCCGGCTGATCCTGAGGAAGCGGCTCTCGACATCCTTGAAATAGACTTGGTCGGTGGCGTTCTCCAGAAGGGCCTGCAGGAGGCTCTGCTCGAAGGCCAGCTCCAGCTCGGCTTCCTTCCGGCTGGTGACGTCCTCGACGGTGCCGTCGAAATACAGGATCCGGCCCTCGGCGTCGCGGATGGCCTGGGCGCTTTCCCGGACGTACAGAGTCGTCCCATCTCCCCGCTTCCAGGCGGACTCCAAGCCCCTGACCGTGCCTTCCCTCTCGATGCGCAGTAAGAACTCGTCCCGCGGAGAGGAGGGCTCGAAGCCGTCCTTCCGGAGGTCCCGGGCGGCCAGCTCCTCGAACGACGCATAGCCGAGCATCCTGATCAGGGCCGGGTTGGCCAGGATGATCACCCCCGCCGGGGTCGTCCGGTAGAGGCCGAGCGTGGAATTCTCATAGAGGGTCCGGAACCGTTCCTCGCTCTCCCGCAGGGACTCTTCCGCCCGCTTGTTCGCCTGGATAACGTTCCACTCGCGGAGGGCCCGCTGAACCGCCCGGGGGATCGCGGCGATGGCCTCCGGGGATTTGACGATATAGTCGAGGGCGCCGGCCTTCATGGCCTCCACGGCCGACTTTTCATCGCCGTAGCTGGTCATGATCAAAACCGGGAAACGCAACGCGTCCAGCCGGGAGTCCAACGCGTCCAGCGCCCGGCCGTCCGGCAGGACCAGGTCCATGAGGGCGATGTTCGGCGGGCTGATCGCGACGGCCTCGCGAAACTCGCGCAGGGTGCCGACGACGCGCACCTCGGCGTCGAGGTCGGACGCACGCAGGGCCCTCCGGACGGCTTCGGCATGGGCCGGCTCGTCCTCCAAGAGAAGGACCTGCAAGGCGTGGTCTTTCATTCCGGGTATTTGTTCCAGGCCAACCAGTAGAATCCGAAAGAGTCCATCAGCTTGGTGAATTTATCGAAATCCACCGGCTTGACCAGGTAACTGCCGGCGCCGTTATCGTAGGCTTTGACCATGTCCGATTCGGCGCTCGACGTCGTCAGAACGACCGAGGGGATGCTCTTCAGGTCCTCGTCATCCTGGATGGCCCGCAGGACTTCCAGTCCGTCCACCTTGGGCAGGCGGAGGTCGAGGAGGATCAGGTGGGGCCGCGGGCAGGACTCGGGATCGGCGTAAGCGCCCTTGCGGAACAGATAGTCCAGCGCCGCCTGGCCGTCCTCGACGTGGATGATCCGGTTGGCCACCCGGAAGTCCTTGAGGTTGCGCCGGACGATCTCGGCGTGGGCCAGGTCGTCCTCGACGAGCAGGATGTTGATGGGCTGTCCTTTGATCACGTTGCCTCCTTCTTGCGCGAAGGCCGTTTGGTCTTGGCCAGGGTGAATCGAAAGGTCGTGCCGTGCCCGGGGCCCGGCGATTCGACCCAGATCCTCCCTCCGTGCACCTCGATGATGCGCTGAACAAGCGCCAGGCCGATCCCGGAACCCTCGGAGTTCGCATCGAGCTTTTCGAACAGGTTGAAGAGCTTGGGCTGATGCCGCAGGTCGATCCCCATCCCATTGTCGCGCACGAACAGCGCCGTCCCGTCCCCTTCCGGCTCCGCCCCGATCTCGATGCGCGGGTGGCGCTCGTCGCCCATGAACTTGACGGCGTTGTCGACCAGGTTTTGGAAGATCTCCACCAGGCGGACCCGGTCGCCCCAAAGCCGGACATTCTCCTGGGTGACTGTGACTTCGACGCCCCGGGCGGAGATCTGGCCCGCGACGAGGTCCAGGGCCTCGTGGACCACTTCTTGGAGACTGACCTCGACGGGCGAATTGACCTGGCGCCCGATGCGCGACAGCTCCAGGAGCTCGTCCAGGAGCTGGGACATCTTGTCGGCCGCGTTCCGGATGTAGCCCAGGTCTTTATCGACAGTCGCTACGTCCCCTCTCTGGACGTCCTGCTCGAGGTAGCCCAGGAAGGTGCGGATCGTCACCAAAGGGCTCTTGAGGTCGTGGGAAACGGTGTAAGTGAAGCGGATCAACTCGTCGTTCTTCGCCTGCAGCTCCGCCTCTTGCCGCTGGCGCTGGAGCCGGGCGTTGAGGACGGGGGCGACGTACCCGGCGATGGCCTCCAGCTGACGGATGTCGTCCTCCGTATAGGGCGTCACCTTGTTGGCGACCTGGAAAAGGCCGATGGCCGCGCCATGGAACAGGATGGGCAGGGAAATGTGCCGGGTGAGGCGGACGTGCCCTTCGGGGGTCCTGGTCGAGATTTCGTTCGTGAAATTCGGCTTCAGCTCTTTGACCGCCCGGGGCCAGCTGCTGTCGCCCCACGTTTCCCGGGGGAAAACGATGGACTTGTCGGGAACCTCGCACTTGTCCCAGATGTGCGGCGTCATCGAGGGAACGATCAAGGCTCCCTCCTCGTCGAGGTAGCCGAAGACCCCGAAGGGGCTTTTCAAGATCTCCAGGACGACCTGCAGGACATCGGAGAACATCTCGTCGCCGGGACGGGCCAGGAAGATGTCGCCGATCCTCTTCTGAACGGCCAGAGCCCTTTCCGCCCGCATGCGTTCGGTGATGTCCCGGATGTTGCACTGGATGACATTCTGTCCGTTCACCATGTAGACATTGCTGACGAACTCGACGTCGAACTTGCGGCCGTCCGACCTTTCCAGCGGCAGGTTCTCGTAGCGGACGTATTTATTCCGCTGCAATTCCAGGAATTTCACCTGACTGTCGAAGATGTCCGCGAAAAAGCCCAGGTCCCAGATCCTCTGCCCCAGGAACTGGTCGTGCGAGAAGCCGAGCATCTCGACCAGGAACGGATTCGACGTCCAGGATCGTTCCCGTATCCGCGTCGAGGATCAGGATGCCGTCCTTGGCCGCTTCGAAGAGGCGCCGGTAGCGGACCTCGGAGGCGTTCAGGGCCTCTTGTGAGCGCTTCTGCTCGGTGATGTCGCGGCCTGAAGAAAGCGCGCCCGTTACGCGTCCGCGCTCGTCCTTGAGCACGCGGCACCACCAGGCCAGCAGGCGCGTCTCGCCGTCTTTTCGCCGTTGCCAGCTCTCCACGTGAAGGACATCCTCACGTCCGTTGAAGAGGGGCCAGACGCTCTCGTAGGTGTCCTGCTCCCCTACGAAGAAGTCCGAGGCTTCCTTGCCGATGACGTCCTCGCCAAAGAATTCACGGCCCGCCGGGTTCGCCCAGGTGTACGCCTTGCCGGCGTTCACTTCCATGATGATGTCCGGGACGGCCGCGAGCAGGGCCTCCTGGCGCAGGGAAACGGCGCGCAGCGCCTCGGACACCTCGTATCTCGAACGGTAGAACTTCGCGCTCTGCTGCCGCCAGGCCAGGCCTACGGCGGCGGCGGCGCCGAGGAGGAGGGCGCCGACGATCAGGCCCACCTCGAGAAAGCGCTCATGCAAAAGCGCGTAGGCTTCCGCGGTGTCCATGCGGGCGACCAGGGACCAGGGAGAACCGGGGATCTGGCGCAAAGCGGCGATGACCGGAACGCCGCGATAGTCCCGGCCTTCCGCGATGCCTTCCTGGCCGAGGGCCGCCCGGACCGCCGGCACGGTCGTATCGGACAGCGGGAAGCGCAGGGCGAGGGCCGTTCCCTTCCGGAAGCGCAACTCGTTCAGAAAGACAACTTCCCCGCCTTCGCGGCGGACGATGAGGGTCTCGGCCGTCCGGCTGGGCGTCGGCCAGCGGGCGATGAAGGGGAAAAGATAGGTGCTGGGATCGATCTTGAGGACGAGGACGCCCAAGGGCTGGGGCGGGTCGCCCGAGGCGAGAAGGGGGACCAGGATGGCCAGGTGGATCGGGAGATCGGGCGCATCACGGTGGAAATCGAGGAACGAGATCCGGCCCGAGCGCAGGACCTCGGGGACTTGATCACGGAGATGGGCGGCGGGAGGGCCGGGAACGTCGTGCGTCGACAGGCGTTCGATGCCTTGCGCATCGAGGATGAAGAGACGGTCGTATTGATAGGCCTGCTCGACCGAGCGGAGCCAGGAGAGGAGCTGCTCTCGCGCTTCCTGGGCCTTGGGCCACTCGAGGGACCGGCGCGCCAAGCCCATGAAGGTGGAGTTGTTATAGAAGGCTTCGGCGTCCGCCAGGCGCTCGGCTCGCCAATCGATCAGCTCGCTGGCCTTCAGGTCGGCAATGGAGAGGAGCGTCTGCTCGACGCCTCGCTTGAAGTTCTCACGGTACTTCCGGTAGTAGGTATGTGCGGCGAAGAGGATCCCGGTGGTCACGACCAGGAAGACGCCTATAAGGAGACCGAGAGGGAATCGTCGGACGTCTCTCGATCGAGCAGCCATCCCATCTCCTTCCCCGAACGGCGGCGCGTCCCGATCCGGGCCGGAATACGAAAGAGGCCAGGGCCTCGGGATTGGCGCGGATGGATCGCCGGAACAAACCCCACTTAAATGAGAGTATAGGGCGGACCGGAAGGCAAGTCAATTCAAAATGGGGGACATGATACCTATTTCCCTATTTTCCAATCCAGTCCGCGTTCTTCTTGAAATTCGTGGCCGCGAAGCGGACCCGGTAGGGGTAGCGGATCTTGACGAAGTCGAAGTCCCCGTCGTGGGGTTCCTCGTAGACGTTGAGGAGGGGCGCGGAGCCGGGGTAATGGACGTTGCTGGCGCCGGCCTCTCCGAAGAGGCGAAGGGAAGGCAGGATCTCGGCATCGGGGACGGCTGCGACGACCGTCTGCAGGAAATGAGAGGCGGAGGCGAGAACTCCGGCGACGGACGCGGCGTTCTCCGCGGGCATGACCTGGACGTAGCGGAAGGCTTCGTCGGGAATCCAGAAGACGGGCTTGTCCGCGATCCGGACGAGAGCGGTGCCGTCGCCGGCGACCAGGACGCCGGCGGACCCGGCGTAGATCCGGGCCAGGCTTCGGCCGACAGGCTTCATGGCCGGATTGACGGGGGAGGTGTAAAGGGCATGGCGCTCGAGCGCCTCGACGAGCTTCGAGGCGAAAGCGCGGTGATCGCCCTGGACATAGATGTTCTTGACGCAGTAGCAGGCCGCGCCGTCGAAGGCCGAGATGTCGCGGACGAGTCCGTCGAGGACCCTGTCTGAGAGAGCGGGCGACGCGGCGAACTCCCGGGCGATGTAGGCCGCCCCGATCTTGTGGCCGTGACCGAGCACGATGGGGCCGCGGCCCAGGCGCTTCGCCCTGGCTTCGATGTCCCGGACCGTCGCCTCCGAGCCCAGGACGTTGACAGCCTGCGACGCGGCGAGGAGCGGGTCTTCGATCGCCGCGTCTCCCCCTTTCCAGTAGCCGCAGGCGATCGTCTCACGGACGAGGGGCGCGACCTCGCCCATCTTGGAGAGATAGAGCATCGGGAAAACGGCCGAAGTCGAGGGGAGCTTGATGACCTGGGCCGCTCCCCTGGCCCAGTCCCCTGCTGCCCCCCCGGTGGTTGCGAGCGGCAGGCCGATCCGGGTCAGGATGGCCGAGTAGCCGGCGACGTTACCCGAGGCGAAATGGCTGACGAGGCCGGGGGTGCGCCTCCCGATGAAAGGGGAATTCAGGCCGAAACGCTGGAGGTGGCCGAAGGCCGTCTCGACGGGCCGCCGGGTCTTGAAGGCTGCCTCGACGAACCGGCCGATCGAGGCCCGGTCGTAGCTCACGAGAGGGCGGAAGATGCCCAATCCAAAGCGCTCGATGTCGTGCCGGGAGAAGCCGTCGACCCGGTGGATGAGGTCGACGATGGAGCGGATCTCGGGACGGGCGGGATCGGCGAAAAACGAATCGAGCCGGAGCATGGCATCCTGGATCTCGGCGGGGGTGAGCGCGGCGAAGACCTCGCGGGAGCGGGCCATGAGGGCTTCGAGGACCCCGGGGAGGTGGCGGGCTTCGAAAAGCGGGAAGCGGAGGTCCTGTCCCGCGGCCGTCTCGGCCTTCGAGGCCTCGACGTAGGGGTCTTCGAAGACGATCGCGGCCGGCGGCTCAGTCACCGGAGATCTCCGCGGCCTTGAAGGCGCACCCGACCGTGCCCGAAGCCTCGGCGAACGCGGATCGCCCCACGCGGGTGAAAGCGCCGACCGAGCCGTCCGCGTCGACGCTCACGATCTCGGCCTCGTCGAACTGGAGGACCGCGATGTTGGCGGCGGTGGGCCGGCCCGTGATGCAGGGCGCGACGATCTTGATGAGCCCGCGGCCGGTGCGGAGGGGCGCTTCCGTCTCGGGATCGACGATGAAGACGCGGTGGTCTGGCGCGGGGCGGAAGAGGAAATCGTCGAGATCGCGGCTCCAGAATCCCTCGATCTGAGCGGAGGTCTCGGTGAAGCTGTAGATGTCCTTGATATGGGTCGGCCAGAGAGCGGGCTCGATGCCGAAAACGGCCCCGATAAGGGCGATGAAAGCCGGCTTGTCGATCCTGGCGCCGCGGATCGAGCCCTTGGCGCCCGAATAGCCGCCGCCGCTGAAGGCGACGTGGCCGAGGGAATGGAGGGCGAATTCGCCCTCGCGGAATTCGTCGAGGTAGGGCCGGAGAAGCAGGGCCAGGCCGCCGAGAGAGATGCCCTGGCCGCGCCTCTCGGCGTCACGGACGATGGCGGCCACTTCCGAGGCGGGCATCTTGCGGATGCAGGCAGGGCGGCCGCCGAGGCGGTTGAGGAGGGTGCGCGGGATGTTCACGTCGACCGTGGTCCGGCTGTGTTCGTAGCGGCCGGTGCTCCCCTCGAGGCCCAGCTGCATCCGGAGGACGGCCTGGCGGCCTTTCAGGGCGCCCTTTTTCGAGAGGGCGCGGAGGATGCGGAGGGACGGGGCGAAGGCCAGGCCGACCGGGACATCGGCGAAGCTGAAGGTTTCGCCGTAGCGCTCGGTGATCTGGGCGAGCTCGGCGGGGCCGGTGTAGACGTAGCTCGGATCGCCGGACGTGCTGCTCGACATCTGGAAGACGCCGGGCACGGAGAGGTCGTTGAGCTCCTCGATCATATCTTTCGAGAGCTTGAAGGCCGACGAGGCGACGCTCGGGATCCGGTGGTAGGCGCCGTCGGCGATGATGGCCAGGAGGTCGGCGAGGTAGATGTTCCGGCGGGCGCAAAGCTGCCGGTAGTAGGCGAACCTCTGCCACTGGGATTCGACGCTGGCGCGGAGGAGCTCACGGAAGGAGCGTTCGGTCATCATGGCGGCCTCCTCGACCTTGTTTTCACCCCTATGTTCGGCCGGGAGAGGCGCCAAGTTGTCAAGAAACGGTCAATAATGCATGAAACTTGGGTTGGCCGGTGCCGGATGCCATGCAGGCGGCCTTGGCTAAAAGATTGGATATCAAGCTCGTCACTCGAGACGCCCGAGGCTTCGGTGATAAAAAGCACGCCTTTGCATTCTGCCCATATAAGCTGAGGTAGAGGCAGCCGGGAGCCCGCAAAGGGGCGGAGAGTCCTATCCGAAATCGGAAAATAGTATTGTGTCCCCGAATAGCCGAATAGGCCGCGTTGATGTCGTTGACGAGCAGGCGCAGGGTGCCGGCGGCGCTGCGGTGATAGGCGAGCGCGAGGCGCGGCAGCTCGGGAAACTCGGCGTCCTCGCCCTCCCCTTCGAGCGGCGCGAGGTGCTGTTCGATGCGGCCCTCGGCGAGGAGGCGCGCGGCGTAGGTGTCGTTGAGTCGCTCGAGGACATCGGGGGCGAGGGGCGAAGAGAGTCGCAGGACGAGCTGGGGCCCGACGTAGCGCATCGAGTGGTAGCGGCGGTAGAATCCGACGATCTCCTCGACGGCTTCATCGACGTCGTCGGTCAGCTTGAACAGGTTCATGTCCTGCTCGTTGATCATGCCGTTGTGGAGGAGTTCGGCCTTGATGTAGGTGCGCCAGTGCTGCCAGTAGGTGCCGCCCGGGGCGTCGATCATGACGATGGGTATGAGGTTGGTCTTGCCCGTCTGGATCATGGTCATGGCCTCGAAGCCTTCGTCCTGTGTGCCGAAGCCGCCGGGGAAGAGGGCGACGGCCGAAGCTTCCTTGATGAAGAGGATCTTGCGGGTGAAGAAATACTTGAAGTTGATGAGCTTCGTGTCGTCGGCGATGACGACGTTCGTCTTCTGCTCCTGGGGGAGCCGGATGGCCACGCCGAACGAGCCGGCGCGGCCGGCGCCATGCTGGGCGGCGCCCATGATGCCGTCGCCGGCCCCGGTGATGATCATCCACTGATGCTCGCGCATGCGGCGGGCGAACTCGACGGCCTGGACGAACTCGGGGTGGTCGGAGGGCGTACGGGCCGAGCCGAAGACCGAGAGCTTGCGGATGCCGCGATAGGGGGCGAAGACCTTGAAGGCGTAGCGGAGCTCCTTGAAGGAGTTCGTGAGCAGCTTGAGGTCGCCGCGGTGGGCGCCGTCGCGGGCGACGCGGGTGATGGCGATCATCAGGTCGGCCAGGACGTCGCGGTCGGCGCAGTCGGGGGTGAAGCGGTCGAGGAAGTCGGCGATGGCGGCATCGCGGGCGGCGGCCCAGTCGTGGGACGGAGCGTGCTCGTCGGAGGCGAACGAGACGGGAGCGGAGGGCGCAGCGCAGAGCTTTTCTTGGGGGTTTTTATTTGATGTGTTCATATGTTCCTGAGAGGGTTTAGTCGTTTATTATAGCATATTCGGCATATTCGGGGTCGGACCAGGTAATATTGTTTAATACAAATAACTTACAGGCTCAAAGTGTGAAAAAAAGGGGCGATTTTCTATGTTTTGACCCATGAAAACACGGAAAACGCGTGGAGACCGCCTGCGGAACCTGCCTTAGAAAGCTTTGAGTTGCGAAACCTCGGCGAAATTTTCTCAGGCGAGGGCGTCGATCTCGGCGATCTTGCGGGCCAGGCGGACGGCGGAGATGGGGAAGGCGGTCTTGATCTCGGGGGCGAAGAGGGACAGCTTGAACTCCTCGATCATCCAGCGAAGTTCCTCGACCGCCCCCGCCTTCTCGCGAGATTGCGTCCCCGTTTGAGAGCGCTTGAGCAGGCCCTCGAGGCGCGCAAGCTCGAACGCGTAGGGCTCCAGCTGGGCGGCCTTGGCCTTGTCTTTCTCGGGTCCGATGCGGGCGCGCTCGAGCCGGATCGCGAGCCCCTCGAGGTAGCGCGGGATACGGACGAGCCGGGCGATATCGTAGACCGCGAGGAAGTCCTTCGGCACGAGCCGTTCGAGATCGGCGACGACCGCATCGAGGTATTCGGGCCTGACGCGCTCTTTGAGCTTGCTGAGCTCGTAGAGGCTGAGGGTTTTCGCGCCCTTGCCGCTTCCGGCGCCTCCGCCGCCCGCGCCGCCCCATCCCCCGCTCCCCGTCCCGAGCACGGCGCGGACCTTCGCGTTCAGCCCTATGATCTTTATGACGGTCTGCGTCAGTGCGTGTCCCTTGTCGAAGAGCGTCCGTCCGACCTCGGCCTCATAGGCCTTGAACGCCGCCTGTGTGCGGATGTCGCGCTCAAGGACGTCCCGGGCCAAGGTCCCTTCGATCGCTTTCTCGACCGCCTCACGTCCGCCGAAGAAAAGGGCCGCGCGCTCGTGTTCGGCCGGGATCTTATGGTAGCGGCGGACGAAAGCCAGTTCCTTGGCGAACTTGTGCATCAGAAGCGCCCGAACCCCCTGCCTGTGCGATGCCTCAGCCTCGGCCCGCGTCGGGAAGAGCCGGATAGCGACTGTAGCGCCGGACCCGCCAGCAGAATCTGCAAGATCGCCCGTCACGATCGGACGGGTTTTCGCCGAGCTTTCATGTCCTGATAAATGGGAAATGGGTATCATGTCACCCATTTTCACGATAGTGTCCCCGGTTTTCTCGACGACGAGCGCCGGATAGGCCGTCAGCGACGTGCCGGCCGCGATCTGCGCCGGGAGATCGCCGAAGTCCCACTCCGTGATACCATCCTTCTCCCACACACGCCTCGCCTCCTGCCAGGCCGGCGATTCCACTTTGGACGGCGCCTGGTCCGCCGCGCCGATCTTCTTCCGCAGCAGGTCGACGTCGCGCCCCGCGTCGATGACCTTCCCCGTCGCCGGATCGACGACCTCGACGCGCATCCGCAGGTGCTTCGGAACGTCGGCCAGCGCCCACTCGCGCGCGGGGATGTCGGTCCCGAACCGGCGCCTGACGAACTCGGCGACGGCCTTGAAGAGCGGGACCTCTTCGGGCGCCTGGGTCATTTCGCGGGCGATCGTCTCGGCCTTCTCGCCGACCGGCACGAGGAGCTTCCGGTAGCGCTTGGGCAGGCCCTTGATGAGCGCGGCGATCTTGTCCCGGTATTGCCCGGCGACACCCCACTCGAGGCGCTCGACCGGGATGGCCCGCAGCAGCCCGACCGGGACGCTCAGGGTCACGCCGTCGTCGTCCTCCCCGGGGGCGAACTTGTAGACGGCCCGGAACGGGCGCCCGGCGATCTCGACGCTGTCGGGGAACGCGCCAACGGCCTCCGCCTCGGGCCGGTAGTTGAGGAGCCGGTCCTCGCTCAGGCGCAGGAACGCATCGTCGCCGCCGCCGTCGCGAACGTCCTTGAGGAGCTTGCGCAGGCTGCGGACGTCGCGGATCCCCGGCAGCCTCTCCGCGTAGAACTTCGCGATCTCGCCCTCCGCGACCAGGATGTCGCGGCGCCGCAGCTTCTCCTCCATGGCCTCGACCTTGCGCTGGAGGGCGAGGTTGTGCTTCGAGGAACGGCGGCGGGTCGTCGATCGCGCCCTCGACGAGGCCGCTCATGACGAAGATCTCCTGGGCCTCGGCCGGGGAGACGCGCCCATAGGAGATGCGGCGCTCGCGGACGATCTCGAGCCCGAAGAGCGTAACGCGCTCTTTCGCCGTCACCTCGCCCCGCGCCCGGTCCCAGGCGGCATCGCTATAGGTGCGCTTGCAGAGGGGGCCGCCGAGCTTCTCGAGCCAGGCCGGATCGATGCGCGCCGCGGTCCGGGCGAAGAGACGCGACGTCCGGACGACCTCGGTCGAGACGATCCAGCCCGCGCCCTTGCCGAAGAGGACCGACCCTGGCCAGAGCATCACTTCGCGGTTCTTGGCGCCCGTGTACTGGTTCTTCTCCTTGTGCGCGGCGATGTTGGAGAGATACCCGCTGAGAATGGACCTGTGGACGGCCCCGTAGAGCGCCGGCGAAATATCGGTATGCAAAATGGGGGATACGCGCCGAAAGCGCGAGTCCTCGGTTCCTTCCTGAACCGAGGGCATGATACTCTGTCCCGCTTTTTCGGCTCCGCGTTTCCGCGCCTCCGCCCGCTCCCGCCCGCCTCCAGCTCCTTCAGCGCCCCGGTGATCTCCGCGTGCAGGTAGACCCACTCGCGCATGCGCGGGAACGACAGGAAGTGCTCGTGGCAGAAACGCCGCTTCTGGACGAGCGAGCCGAGCTTCTCGAAATCTCCGTGGTAGCGGTTCCAGATGTTGAGCCGGGCGAGGAAGTCCGAGTCGGGGTGCTTGAACGCTTCGTGCACGGCGTCGGCCTGCGGGGCTTTCTCCGGCGGCCTTTCCCGCGGGTCGCGGATGCTCAGGGCGGCGGCCAGCACGGCCACTTCCGGAAGGCAGCCCTCGACCCGGGCTTCGACCAGCATGCGCGAGAGGCGCGGATCGAGCTGCATGCGGGCCATCGTCCGGCCCGTCTCCGTCAGCTCCCAGCGGGAATTCGGAAATTGGTATTGTGTCCCCGATTTTCGGATCGCGCCCAGCTCGGCGAGCGTGTCGTAGCCGTCATGGACCGCCTTCGACGCGGGCCGGTCGATGAACGGGAACTGGAGCGGATCGCCCAACCCCAGGTCGGTCATCCTCAGGATGACCTCGGCCAGGTCCGAGCGCAGGATCTCGGGCGAGGTGAACTCGTCGCGTCCCTCATACTCGACCTGGCTGTAGAGCCGGACGCACAGGCCCTCCTTCACGCGCCCGCACCGGCCCTTTCCTCTGGTCGGCCGAGGCCCGCGAGATCGGCGAGATCGGCAGGCTGTTGATGCGCGTCCCGGGCTGGTACTGGGAGATCCGGGCCACCCCCGTGTCGACGACGTAGCGGATGCCGGGGATGGTCAGCGAGGTCTCGGCGACGTTCGTGGCCACGACGATCTTGGGCGCGGTCACGGTGTAGACGAGCCGCTGCTCCCCCGCCGGCAGGCGCGAGAAGAGCGGCAGCACCTTCACCAGCGGCCACTTCCGGCCCTCGAGCATGCGGCAGGTCTCGAGGATGTCCTGCTCGGTCGGCATGAACACGAGGATGTCGCCCGGCGGCTTCTCGCGCCGCAGATACTCGATGGCCTCGACGGCCTGGTCGACATAGTCCTTGTCCTCGGCCTGCTCCTCGTCGAGGACGCGGTATTCCACCTCGACCGGATAGAGGCGGCCGCTGACCTCGATGACCGGCACGTTCTTGAAGGCCTTGGAGAACTTCTCCGTGTCGAGCGTCGCCGAAGTGATGACCAGCTTGAGGTCGGGCCGGTCGTCGAGCAGGCGCCGCACGATGCCGAGCAGGAAGTCGATGTTGAGCGAGCGCTCGTGGGCCTCGTCGATGATGATCGTGTCGTACTCGTGGAGGAAGCGGTCGCCCTGGGTCTCGGCGAGGAGGATGCCGTCGGTCATGACCTTGATGTAGCCGTCGCGCGAGGTCCGGTCCTGGAAACGGATCTTGTAGCCGACCGAACGCCCGAGCGGCTCGCCGAGCTCCTCGGCGATGCGGTGGGCGATGGTCATGGCGGCCAGGCGGCGCGGCTGGGTGCACGCCGATCCGGCCGGCCACGCCCCTCCCCGCCTCGAGGCACATCTTCGGGATCTGGGTGCTCTTGCCGCAGCCCGTCTCGCCCGAGACGATGACGACGCGGCGGCGCGGCGCGCGCAGGGCGGCGACGATCTCGTCGGCGCGGGCGGCGATCGGGAGCTCGGGCGGGTAGGAGACGCGCGGCACGTTCCGGGCCCGGGCGGCGAGCCAGGCTTCGGCCCGGGCCTGGGCGGCGCGGCGTGAGTCGGCGGGCGCCCCCCCCGGCGGGCGGCGCGGCGCGTTGGTGTCCATCGCCGCCTATTTTACCTCAAAGCCCGCAGAAAGAGCGGAGACGGGGCTCAGCCGGCGAGCTTCTTCAGCGAATCGAGGATGGCCGTGACGTCCTCGTCGCGGTTGTTGAGGTAGAACGAGACGCGGATCGAACCGAGCCCGCCCTCGCCGACCGGCCGGGCGCGGATCCTGTCCTTGGCCAGGTGGCTCATGATCTCGGCGGACGTACGGGCCTTCATCCGGAAGCCGATCATGAGCGTCCGGTAGGCCTCCTCCTCGGGCGAGAGGCGCTCGACGCCGGGGATCTCGCCGAGCCCGCGGTAGAAGCGCTCGGCCATCGGGCGGCAGCGGCCGGCGATGCGGTCGACGCCGATCGTCTCCACGAGATCGAGGGCCGTGCCCAGGGCGTAGAACAGGGCGTCGTTCTGCGTCCCGGACTCGAAGCGCTCGGCCGTCGGCTTGAGGACGAACTCGCCCTTCGCGGCGTCGTAGCGCACGGACGAGCCGCCGCCGACCGTTTGGGGCCGCAGCGCGTCGACCAGGCCCTGCCGGACGTAGATGAACCCCGTGCGCTTGGGGCCCATCATCCACTTGTGGGTGCTGCAGGTGTAGAAATCGACGCCCGTTGCGACGATGTCGAAGGGGGCGTTGACGGGCGCCTGGGCGCCGTCGAGGGCGAACCAGATCCCCTTCGCCCGGGCCAGCGCGGCGATCTCCTTCGCCGGGAAAAGCTGGCCGGTCGTGCAGGTGACGTGGCTCAAGATGACGAGCCGCGTCCGCGGCGTGATGAGGCGGGCGATGCGGTCGACGTTGCCCTGCGCGCTCGCGATGTCCGGATCGAAGAGGCGGATCGCGATGCCGTCGCGCTGCATCCGGTTGAGGAGCGCCGAGTGGACGGCGACGTGCTCGTGGGTCGAGGTGATGACCTCGTCGCCCTTTTTGAGCGCCAGGCCGTTGACGATGACGTTGACGCCTTCGGTCGCGCCGCCGATGAGGCCGAGGTCCTCCTTGCGGCACGTCGGGCCGAGCGCCCGGGCCAGCTTCTCCTTGACGTCCTGCCAGGGCTTCTCGTCGTGGCCGGCGCTCGGGGCCCGTTCCTCGGCCCGGGTGAATCCGACGAGCGCGTCGAGGACCGGCAGCGGGCACGAGCCGAGGCCGCCGAAGTTCAGGAAGGTCCACTCGGGATCGAGGATGAACTGGTCGCGGATGAGCTTCCAATAGAACTCCTCGTTACCGGCGGCGGCGGCCTGGGCGAGAAGATCGGCGAACGGAGCGGACGTGAGCGGAGCGGACGCGGACGCCCGCGCCGCGGCCGGGACGCGCGTCGCCGCGCCCGACAGCCGGGCCGTGAGGGGCAGTCCGGCGATCCCGCCGGCCAGACCCGCGGTCATCTTCAGGAATTCTTTTCTTTTCACGGAAGCTCCTTTCGTTTCGGTCTGAAGAGCAGGTAGTAAGCCGCTCCGGCCGCGACGGCCGCGGCGCCAACGCCCCAGGAAAGAATGGGAAGGCTGACCATCAGAACGAGGCACGACAAAAGGCCGAGACCCGTGACGAAGCGGATGCGACCCTTGAGAACCTTCAGCCCGCTCAAATTCATCGCCGCGTAATAAAGGAGAAGCGAGAAGCTGCTGATGTAAGCGATGTGGGGCAGATCGGAGACGAAGACGAGGATGAGCATGGCCGCGCCGCCGAGGACGATGGCGTTCCGGGGGGCGCCCGTTTTGGGAGACACGACGGCGAAGACGGAAGGCAATTCTCGGTCGCGGGCCATGATCTGGGTCAGCCTCGACAGACCGAGCACGGAAGCGAGGACGACCGTCCCGGCCGCCGCCAAGCCTCCCGCGGCGACGAGCCCGGCGCCGAAGCTCATCCCCATGGCGGCGATGGCGTCCGCCAGGGGGGACCCGGACCCAGCCAGGACCTTGAAGCCGGCGCCACCCACGGCGGCGGCGGCCACGAGAATATAGATCGCGGTGGAGATGAAAATGGAGATCAACGTCGCCCGTGGCACGTTCCGCCGCGGGTTCTCGATCTCGTCGGCGACGATGGCCACCCGGGCGAAGCCGGCATAGGCGAAGAAGATCGTCGCCGCCCCGGCCCACACGCCGGGGAAGCCGAAGGGCAGGAAGGGGCGAAAATTGGCGGTCCGGAAATGGAGGAAGGCGACCGTCGCAAAGAACAGGAGGATGGCGATCTTGAACATGACCAGGGCATTGTTGAGCCGGCTCGTTTCTTTGGCCCCCAGGAGATGGATGAGAACGGCGGCGACGATGACGGACGCGGCTCCGGCGCCGGACGGCAGGCCGGGGAAGAAGACGGTCAGATAATGCCCGAAGCCGACGGCGACGGTCGCGCCGGCGACGAGGTTCGAGAACAGCCAAACCCAGCCGACGAGGAAGCCAAAAAAGTCGGACAGGGTTTCCCGGGCGAAGAGATAAACCCCTCCGCTCCTCGGATACATCCGGCTGAGCTCGGCCGCGGTCAGGCCGGTCAGAAGGGAAACGAGGGCGGCGATGAACACCGAAACCACGAGAGCAGGCCCGGAGACGGCAGCGGCCGCTCCCAGGATGACGAAAATCCCCGCGCCGATGATCGAGCCCAGGGAGATGTTGACGGCATCGAAAAGGGATAGGCGGGGACTTGGTGTCTGCATCGGAAAGGGCAATATACAACGCTCCGCACGCGAATCCAAGCGAGGGTCTAGCAGGGGGATGGGCGCGGCGGCGCGAGACCCGATCCAACTGGAAAAAGCGGGGACCCGCGCTCGGTGCGCGAGTCCCCTATCCGACAGGAGGTCTATGGACGGTGAGCGGATTTCCGCAGATAAGCCGGAGCGAGGGATCTCCTTCCCGGGCAGGCCAGGACGGGGAATCCCGGAAAATAGGGATAGAAGAAGCCGGCCACGGTCATCGGGACGACGCTTCCGCGCCGCCGCCGACCGGTGATAACCGCGGCCAGCTGCGTGATCGCCGACGCCCCGGGCCTGACGGAGATCCGGAGCGTCTTTATCCGCGAAGCGCCGTGCCGGGCGCTCTCGACTTGCTTATCATTCTTTGCTTTAGCCACTTTCTGTCTCCATTCATATAGACGAACCGACCTTCGGAAAAGTTGCAAATCGAGAGCCTTCGCGATCCAATTTCCGCAGATTCCCGATCGCCGAAATTCCGCGAAACGGAGAGATCGGATTTTCGTGTTTTTGGCCCCGGAAACAGCGAAATTCGCCGGTTTATTTCACACTTTTAGCAGGCAAATCGTTTTAAATCAACCGATAAGCTTGGTCCGACCCCGATTAGAACCGATGGTTGTAGCCGACCTTGAAGAAGAAGCCGCGGGCCATTTGGTGGAAGCGGCCGCTCTCGGCAAATCCCGGCAGGCTTTCGTCCCACTCGACCTTCTCGAGGGCTGACCCGTAGCCCAGATGGACGACCGTGCCGGGGATGTACGTGAACGACACCAGCCCGTCGAGCGTCATCCGCTTGTAGAAGTTGTTGTACTCGACGATGCCGCGCAGGAACAGGTACTTGTTGATCTGGAACGTGTTCCGGCTCCGCAGGATCAGGTAATCGTACACCTTTTCCTTGTCGAGCGTCCGGTAGAAATCGACGTAGCTGAGGTTGACGATGAAGTCGAGCTGGTCGATGGGCTGGTAGCGCAAGGCCGCCGTGGCCGTCGTCCCGTAGCCCTGGTAGGGATCGTCCGGGTCGTAATAGATCTTGTTCATCCGCCGGACGCGCGCCTGGGCATAGATCGATTTCGCCAGCTGGGTCTCGAACATGGCGCCGTAACCGCTGTCGCTGAAGCGCTCGCCCGCATAGACCTCGCTGACGAGCAGGCCGTCGAAGCGGACCATGGTGTTCCGCGGCAGGTTGAACCGGAGCACGAAGACGTTAGTCGACTCCCACATTTTGTAGATCGTGTCGTAGAGCTGTGCCCCCCAGTAGAAGGGCTGGATCCTCTGGAAGAATTTCGATTTCGGATAGAAGGTGTACATGCCGAGGGTCACGACCTGCCGCAGCCCCGTCCGGGTGAGGAAACCCGAGTCGGCCCGGAAGCCCTCGGAGATGTCCTGGTAGCCGAGGTCGATGTAGACCTTCCGGTTGGAGTAATTGTAGTTCAGCGAGAGGGCGTGGTCGGAGGCCGTCGTTTCTTCGCCCGGGTCCCGGGTGAACGAGCCGAAGAGATGGAACGATGTCGTCTGGGTGGGGCTCAGCCGGAAGCGGCCGTCGATCCCTCCGACCCGGTTGAAGCCTTCGCCGTACTCCCGGCCGGTATAAAAGGCGCCGATGAAGGCGTCGTCCTTGAGGGTGTGTTTGTAGCGGGCGATCATGACGTCGGGATGGCGGTCGACCTCCTCGCCCGCGCCGAGATCGTCCTGGGCGTAGATCGCGGCCACGTGTCGCGGGGCGTGACCTTGCCGGTCAGCTTGAAGCCGAAGGTCGGGTCGACGATCGTCCGCGTGTAGACGAGGGAATAGAGAGGCGCGTCCTCCATCGCCCCGCCGAACTGCCACAGGTCGCTGCCCTCGAGGAAGAACGGCCGTTTTTCCTCGTAATACAGGGCGTAGCGCTGGTTGAAATCGATCTGGCCGGCGTCGGCCTCGACCTGGCTGAAGTCGGGATTGTAGGTGCCGTCGAGGGTCAGGTCGGAGGTGAGGCCGAGCTTCCCGGTCAGGCTGACGTCGGCGATGTCCAGTTCCCTGTTCCGGACGAGCCGGCCTTCGCTCGCTTCGGTCGCTTCCTGGGTCCGGCCGAAAGTGAACGCGGGCAGGAGCTCGACGACGCGCTCGTACTTGAGGCCCGAGAGCTGGACCGGCTGGGCCTGGCCCATGAGCGAGCCGTAGTTCGGGTCGATGGGCGGGAAGCTCACCTGTTCGGAGGTCCGGGTGAAGAAGCGGACGAACAGGATCCGCCAGGTCAGGACGTCCTTGTTCGGGAAGCGGATGCTCTGGAGCGGGATGCGGCCTTCGGCCGTCCAGCCTTTGTCGTCGATCGCGCCCTTGCTGTACCAGACGGCGTCGAAGCTCGTCTCCAGGTTGCCCTGGACGTTGACCATGCCGTCGCCCTGGATGCCCAGCGGGTTGACGATGAAGGCGAAGGCGCTCTGCCGGTCGTTGAAGGTGTCGATGTTGATGAAGGCCAGGTCGTCCTGGAAGACGTTGTCGCGCTTGCAGACGGCGGCCTTGATCTTGGCCGGCTCGCTGTCGAAGCAGCGGAAGGCGAAGTAGAAGTTCTCGGCGTCGTAGGCGATGTAGGCCTCCGTCCGCTGGGAGGCGTCCTTGTTGTAATCGGGCTTGAAGGTCTTGAAGCCGTCGAATTTGAGCCCGGCGGCCCAGGCGGGATCGTCGAGGACGCCGTCGATGACGGGCGGCACGGCGGTCTTGACGAGGACGGGCGGATTTTCCTCGGACGGACCGCCAGGCGGCGCGGCGAGGACGGCGGGACCGGCGAGGATCAGGGCGAAGGCCAGGAGGAGGCCGGGGGCGGCCGGGATTCTCTTCAAAGCGGACTCCGTACTCGTTCTGGACATAACTTGGCTGTCTTGCTTTAATACGGACGGCCCTGCCCATAGGTTCCCCCTGGGGTAAAAAACCGGGAGTTCTGGAAAAAAATGGCGACGTTGACGGAAAAGATGAAAAGCCAGAAACGTTCCCGTTTTCAGGAAGAACGCCCCGGGCAGGGCCGTCTAACAGGCAGAAGGAGCGAGAAGATGAAAAAGCCGGCATTTTCCGCCATTTCCACCGCCCTGTCTCTCCTGGTCCTGCTCGCCGCCCTCCCCGGCTGCAAGACCGGGGTCCCGGCCGACGTCCCCGGAGAATTCACGTACCACGGCACGGCCGTCCACCCGGCCGCGGTCAGCGCCCTCTACCGGTCCGCCGACGGCCAGCTCGACCTGGCCGCGTTCAAGACGAGATTCGAGGCCCGGCAGTGGGAGGACCAGTTCGCCTGGTGGGTGACCGATTTCGAGGAGGACCCGGTGAGCGGCCGGTCGCCCTTCTTCGCCTACGCCGCCTTCGCCGGCCCTATCTCCGACGGCGCCGAGTTCTACGTCCTCTCGATCGCCTTCAACGCGGGAGAGCCGGCCGACGTCAACAACATCCTGCTCATCCGGAAGTCCGGCGCCTGGCTCGGCCTGATCCGGTCGTGGGAAGAGGGCAGCGCCTGCGACGGCGGCATCCTCACGCCGCGGATGGACGGCGACAACTTCCTCTACTCCCGGGAGCTCACGCCGGGCGGCCTGCTCGAACTCGCCGCCGGTTCCCCGCTCGAGCTCAACCCTCACGAGGACCTCGAGGCGACGAGCGAAAGCTGTTTTGCCGCCGCGAACTTCGTCTACAACCTGATCCAGGACCGCGAGGACCTCGTCTCGGTCCGGCTCTACGACGAGCCGGCCGTCGACGAGAAGGGCCGGACGGAGAGGTTCCGCTTCCAGTCCTGCTTCAACCGGATCTTCAACGAATACCTCGAGCGCGGCAAAACGGCCCTCACCCCCGCCGAGGTCGACGAGTTCGCCGCCCGCTTCCGGGACGAGTGCATGAAGCCGGGAGCGGCGATCCCCGCGCCTGTCGATCGGTAGCGGGCGGCGGCGCACAACGCCGTTTTTAGGGGGTTTTGACAGAGTACAGGTCGGCGGCCGAGGCGTTCTCGGCGACCTGCATCGGGCTCTTCGCGCCCGGGATGACGGACGTCACCACCGGATCGCGGAGGCACCAAGCCAGGGCCCAGCGTGTCCGGGAGACGCCGGGCGGCAGCTCTTCGTCGGCCAGCTTTTCCGCCTCACGGACCCGCCGGGCGATCTCCGCGGGCCCGAGCTTCGAGCGGTAGTCGTCGGGTCCGAACTTGTCCATGGGCTCGTACTTTCCGGTGAGCAGCCCGCTCGCGAGCGGCACGCGGGCCAGGATGCCCAGCCCGTAGCGGCGCGCGTGGGGGAAGATCTCGGATTCGGCCCGGAGGTCGAGCCGGTTGTAGATCACCTGGAGGACGCCGTAGCCCCGGCCGAAGGCCTCGCGCGCCTGGATCTCGCTCCCGGCGCCGCGGATGGACACGCCGAGGTTGCCGACCATCCCCGAGCGGCGGGCGTCTTCGAGGGCCTGCCTGAGCCCGTCGTCGAGGAAGGCTTCATCGGACCCCGAGTGGAATTGGTAGATATCGATCCTGTCAGTCCGCAGGGCCCGGAGAGAGGCGATGAGCTGGGCCTTGACCTCTTCCGCTCCGAAGCGGTCGGTCCTGTCCATGAAGCCGTGGAACGTGTGGCCGAACTTGGTGGCGATGATCCAGCGGTCGCGGTCGTGCCGCGACAGGTAGTCGCCGATCAGGCGCTCGGCCAGGTGGTCGCCGTAGCACTCGGCGGTGTCGATGAGGTTGATGCCGGACTCGGCCGCCTTGTCGAGGATGGCGTCGACCTCGGACTGCCCGAAGGTCTTGCCCCACTCCCCGCCCAGCTGCCAGGTGCCGAGCCCGATGACGGAAACTTTGAGGCCCGTCCGGCCCAAGGTGCGGTATTTCATGGATCCCTTAGCTTTCCTTTATATTAGTCGGAGGACCGCCGACCGTCAAGAAAACCCCGCCGTCCCCCATCTCCCGCCGCACTTCGAACGCAACTTTTCGACGGGCCAGGCCGTTAGATGAGGCGTGGATGTTAAAATTTTAGCAGAACCGCTTGACAGGCCCCGCCTCGGATGCTAATATTTTAGCATGCTAATTATTTAGCACAGTACCCAAGGCCCCCGGGGCCCGACGGAGCCGCGCATGAAGAACGACAAGAGCCTGAGCCGGCGGGAACGCCAGATCATGGACATCGTCTACGAGATGAAGGAGGTCTCGGCCCTCCAGGTGATGGAGCGTCTGCCCTCGCCCCCCTCCTACTCGGCCGTCCGGGCCCTGCTCAAGGTCCTCGAACAGAAGGGCCATCTCCTCCACCGGCAGGACGGTCCCCGTTACGTCTTCACGTCCCGCCTGCCCAAAGACAAGGCCCGCAAGAGCGCCCTCAGCCACCTTATGACGACGTTCTTCGACGGCTCGACCGAGAGCGTCGTAGCCGCCCTGCTCGACATCTCCGAAGACAACCTCTCCGAAGAAGACTACCGCCGTCTGACCGAGCTCATCGAAAAGGCCCGTACGGAAGGACGTTAGAATGGTCGGGTATCTCCTGAAGACAACGGTCGTCCTGACCCTGGCCCTCATCGCGGCCGTTGCGGCGAGAAAGCGCTCGGCCGCGCTCCGGCACTTCATCCTGTCCTTCGCCCTCGTCGGGCTGCTCCTTCTCCCCGTTCTCTCGCTCGTTCCGTTCGGCTGGCGGACGTCCCTGATCCCGGCGGGACCCGCCGCGGGCGGGCTTTCGGGCGATGCCGGAACATCGAGACTCGGGTCCGTCCGCCTCACAGGTCCGGGTGCTTTGTCGAACGAAAGCGACAGCCCGGCGGAAAGGACGGAAACGACCGCATCGATCCCACGCGGGGCATCGGCGTTCGAAGCGCGGACCGACGGCGCGGACACTCCCCCGGCCCCGGCGGCCGCAATGGCGACACAGATGGCCGGGCCCGCCGCGACCGGGGGCCGGACCGAACGAACGCTCGAAGCCCGGCTCCGCCCGCTCGTCACGGTCCTTTGGCCCATCGGGCTCGTCATCCTGCTTTTCAGGCTCGCCGCCGGCCTGGCCGGGGCCGTCAAACTGACCGCGGAGGGAATGCCGCTCGGCGGCCCGGGCTGGCACGCCCTCCTCGAGCGCTTCCTCAAGCTCGTCTCCCTCAGGCGCCCGGTCCGCCTGAAAAGCCATCCCGAGGTCATGGTGCCGCTGACCTGGGGCTGGCGGAAGCCCGTGGTGCTCTTCCCGGCCGGCGCCGACGCCTGGGCCGAGGACGAACGCTCCTCGGCCCTCTTCCACGAGCTCTCGCACATCAAGCGGGCGGATTTCCTGGTCATGCTGCTCGTGCGGACGAGCCTGGCCCTCTACTGGTGGAATCCGCTCTGCTGGATCGCTTACCGCGAGCTCCTCAAGGCACAGGAGATCGCCTGCGACGAGCTGGTCCTTCGCGCCGGGATCAGGCCGTCGGCCTACGCGGCCAGCCTGCTGGCCTTCCGGCGCTCGGCCGGGTTGCGCTGGAACCCGTCGACGGCCCTGCTCGGAATGCTGGGCCGGTCGTCGTTTCAGGAGCGCCTGGCGTCCATCCTCAGACAAAAGATCGTTTTAATGGAGGTCAAGATGAAAACCAAGATCATGCTGGCTGTCACTCTCGTCGCGGCCGTGGGCCTCGTCGGCATGGCCCGTCCGACTCAAGGGGCAGGCCCGAGCGAAGCCGTGACGGTCCTCGCCGAAACGGCCCTGCCGGCCCCGGGCACGGGCGATGCCGTCGTCCAGGAAACTGTCGTCGTCCAAGAGAAGGCGAAGACACAAGAAAAGGCCAAGGCCGCCGAAAAAGCCAAAACGGCCGAAAAGGCCAAAGCAGCGGAGAAAGCGGCGAAAGAAGAGGCCGCCGTCGAAAAGACGATCGTCATCGACCCCGTGAGCGTCGAGGGCAAACCCATCGAGATCGTCATCACCGAGGGCGACGTCGTCAAGAAACTCGTGTTGAATAAATCCCTGACCATCACCAAGGAGGCGGGCGGCGACATCCTCGTCCTCACAACCGAAGGCAAGGAGCCGCTCGTCCTCAAGGGCGAACCCGTGCGGATCGAGATCAAAGGCGGCGAGATCAAGGTCCTGAAAGAGGGCAAAGCCTGGGCGGTCGCCGGGGGCGAGAATTTCAGGATCTCCAGGAAGATCGGCGACGAGGGCAAGACCATCGTCTTCTACGGGGAGGGCGAGCCGAAGGTCGTCGAAGGCAAGCACATCGAGATCGCCGAGGCGGGAGAGGCCGTCCCCGGCCAGGTCATCGTCAAGATGAAGAAAGACATGAAGGAGGGCGAAACCTGGGTCGCGGCCACGCCCGGAGAAGAGGCCAAAAGCGTCACGATCGTCAAGAAGGGCGAGCCCGCGACCGCCTGGACCGCTAAGGCAGGCGACGAGAAGGGCGTCTGGG
The DNA here is from genome assembly GCA_963743755.1 of uncultured bacterium. Taxonomy (GTDB): domain Bacteria; phylum Acidobacteriota; class Aminicenantia; order Aminicenantales; family Saccharicenantaceae; genus RBG-16-66-30. Next base: position 393,721 of record CAVUQU010000002.1, on the reverse strand, counting down.
TGACGGCGACCAAGCCCGGTGCGGCCGGCGAAGCGTTCGCCTTCTCTCCGGCGGCGAGCCGGGACATGCTGGAGAAGGTCCAGGCCTTGCAGGAGCAGCTCCAGGCCATCAAAGCCAAGAAGATGGACCTCTCCGCCCTCGAGGAATCGCTGAAGAAGCTCGAAGCCGAGCTCAAGGCAAAGGAAGAGAAATTCCGGTCGTTCGAGCACAAGTTCGAAATGGAGCCGGGGACGTTCGTCTTCAAGAAGTCCGGTGGCGACGAGGTCGAGGGCAAGAGCTTCACCTGGGTGACCACGGAAGCCAAGGATAAGACGGCCGGGGAAGCGAAAGCCAAGGCCGTCATCGGTATCGGGGAAAAGGATGACGGGATGATCAGCCTGCTCTTCACCGGCCAGGATGGCGAAGCGGGCCAAGCGTCTTTCGAGCGGGCCATCGTCGCGCTGAAAAAGGCGCTGCCCGAGGGCTACACGCTGGCCGAACAGAAATACGACGCCGAGAACGGCACGATGACCTTCAAGCTCTCGGCGCCCGCAGGCAAGAAGACCGACGAGACGATCATTAAGAAGCTCGTCGACGCCGCGAAGAGCGCGATCGACAAAAAGTAAACTCAGAGAAGGGACCTGGTCTTCACAAACGCCGATTCTCTCCTGGCGGCGTGAAGACCTGGTCCCTTATTGCCCGCTCAAATGCGGACACGTACCGGAGCGGTATATGCCCCCCTTATTTCCTCACCCTGACCGGATAGGCCGGCCGCTTCGGCTTGGCCGGAGGGTTGGCCTTCAGCTCGTCCATGACGACCTTGATGGCCGCCTCGAGTTGCGGGTCGCGGCCGGCGATGACGTCCTTCGGCGTCTGCTCGACCTCGATGTCGGGCGGCACGCCTACGTTCTCGATGCCGAAGCCCTCGCCCTCGTCCCAGAAGGCCAGGTTCGGGGCGGTCACGATGCCGCCGTCCATCAGCACGGGAAAGCCGAGCGTGCCGACCAGGCCGCCCCAGGTCGCCGTGCCGACGAGCTTGCCCATCCCGAACTTGCGCCACATGTAGGGCAGCAAGTCGCCGCCCGATCCGGCCACCTCGTTGACGATCATGACCTTCGGTCCCTGGATCGAGGCGCTCGGCGTCTTGAGGTCGGCGCCGTAGCGCATGGCCCAGTAAGCGGAGACGGGCTTGCGCAGCCAGTCGAGGTAATAGTCGGCGACCGACCCGCCGCCGTTGAAGCGCTCGTCGACGATGATGGCCTCCTTGTCGGCCTGGGGGAAGAAGTAGCGCTTGAAATAGATGTGGCCGAGCGTCGTCGTGTTGGGGACGTAGACGTAGGCCACCCGGCCGTTCGTCGCCTCGTGGACCTTGCGGATGTTCCCTTCGACCCAGTCGCGGTTGCGCAGGGCGCCCTCGTCGGCGACGGGCACGACCTTGATCGTCCGCGATGCCGCTGCCGTCGGGGTTGGGCCCGACCGTGATCTCGACGATCTTGCCGGCCGTCGCCTCGAAACGGGCGAAGAGATTGTCCGGCGGCACGAGCGTCGCGGCCCGCGACCGCGATCAGATACTCGCCCGCCTTGACCTCCGACTCCGGGCTCGGCGAGGGGCGCCCTCAGCTCGGGCGTCCAGTTGAGCCCGCCGAAGACCTTCTTGAACCGGTAGCGGCCGTTCTCGACCGCGTAATCCGCGCCGAGAAGTCCGCCGGGGACCCGCTTGCGGCTCGGCGAGGGAATCGCCGCCGCCGACGCGGTGATGGCCGACGGCGAGCTCGGAGCACATCCACTGGATGAGCCGGTTGAGATCGGCCCGGCAGGAGAGATGCGGCAGGAAGGCGGCGTACTTGGCCTTCATGGCCTTCCAGTCGGCGCCGTGCATGTTCGGGATCGTAGAAGAAGTCGCGGTTGATGCGCCAGGCCTCGTCGAAGATCTCGCGCCACTCGGCCGTCGGCACGACGCGGACCTCGACGGCCTCGACGGCGAGCTTTCCTTTGCCCGGCTCTGGCTTGCCGGCCGTCGGCAGGATCGACCACGCGCCGCGCGAGGCGACGAGCATCTTCTTCCTATCCGCCGTCAGACGGAAGCCGAAGTTGACCGGGCCGATCGCCTCGTCCTTGCGCGTGACCAGGTCGTAGACGCGGATGGAGGAATCGCCGTCTCCGCCCGAGGTCGAGGTCGGCGGCGGCTCTTCTTTGCGGTAGAAGATCTTGCCGTTCTCCCCTGCCTGGAGGTTGCTGGTAGACGCCGGCCGCGATCGGGACGGCGACGATGCGGTTCGAGATCCCGTCGAGGTCGATCCGGAAGGCGTCCTGAGGCTTGGCCGGTTCGCCGGCTTTGGCCTTGGCCGCGGCCGGATCCGGCTTGTCGGCCGGCTTCGCCGCGTCCGCCTTCTCGTCCTTGGGCTTTTCCTCGTCGCTCTCCTTGGCCAGCGGGTTGGGCAGGTCCTTGCGCAGGACGGCAAGGTAGAGGGCCGCGGTCCGCCGCGTGTCCTCGTTCGACATGTCGAACCATTGGTTGGCGGGGCCGGCGTCGGTCGAGGCCAGGAACCAGAGGTACTTGCCCTCGGCGTCGAAGATCGGCTCGTCGACGTCGCTCAGCCCGTCCGTGACGGGGAACGACTTGTCCTGGTCGAGCGAGTAGACATGGACGCGGCGGAAGAAGGTCGGCGTGATGAGGGTGTAGGCGACCCATTTGGAATCGGGGCTCCAGGACGTGCCCATGGTCGACTGGCCGCCGGGGACATAGAGCGACTCGGCGGCGATCCTCTTCACGGCCCCGGTCTTGACGTCGAGCCAGAAGAGCGTGAGCGCGTTGTCGGCGAAGGCGATCTTGGCGCCGTCGGGCGACCAGTTCGGCGAGCCGTAAAAGCCCGCGCCCGCGAGCTTGAACTTCTTCACGTCGCCGCCGCCGTCCTGGGCCCGGACGTGGAGGTCGTACTCGCCGGATTCGTCCGAGAAATAGGCGATGGACTTCCCGTCGGGCGACCAGGCCGGGTGGCGCTCGTGGACGCCCGGCGTCATGGTCAGGTTGCGGGGATCGCCCTTCTCGGCCGGGACGGTGACGATCTCGCCCCGGAACTCGAAGACGGCCCGCGCGCCGGTCGGCGACACGCCGTCGGCGAAGACCCACTGGGTGCCCTTGACGAAGCGCTCGCGGAGCTCGGCCAGGTCGGCGGCGACGCCGACGACGAGCCGGCGGGATTTGCCCTGGGCGACATCGTAGAGGTGGAGCGAGCCGGCCTGCTCGAAGACGACCTTGCCGGCCCCGGCCGAGGCCGACAGGACCGGGAAGTCCTTGAACTCGGTCAGCTGTTCGACCTTCTTCGTCGCGGGATCGAAGGCGAAGAGGTTGAACTCGCCGTTGCGGTCGGAGCGGAAGACGATCTTGCCGCCGACCCACATCGGGTCGACGTCGTTGGACCGGCCCTCGGGCTGGGGCAGCTTCTCGACGCTCGTCATCCCGGGCGTTGAAGATCCAGATGCGGGAGAAACGGCCGCCGCGGTAGTTCTTCCACTGGTTGAAGGCCTCGGGGAAGGGGCTGTAGGCGATGAACCGGCCGTCGGGTGAGATCTCGGCGTCGGAGGCGTAGGGCACCTTGAGCATGCCGGCCTCGCCGCCCGCGACGGGCACGGTGAAAAGCTGAGCATAGGCGCGGTTGCTGGAGAAACGGGTCGAGCCGAACAGCACCGACTGGCCGTCCGGCGTGAAGCCCAGGACGATATCGGCCGCCGGATGCCAGGTCAGGCGCTTGGGAACGCCGCCGCCGGCCGGGACGACGTAGACGTCGAGATTGCCGTCGTACTGGCCGCTGAACGCGATGAGCCGGCCGTCGGGCGAGAAGGCGGGATAGGACTCCGTCCCGACATCCGAGGTCAGGCGGCGGACGTTCCGGCCTTCCAGGTCGGCGGTCCAGAGGTCGTTGGCGTAGACGAAGGCGATGCGCTCGGCCGAAACGGCCGGCCTGGTCAGCATCTTCGTGTCGTTCGTGTCGACGGCCCGCAGGCCGGTCGCGGCGCACAGGCCGAGGATCAGGGCGAAGACAAGGGCGAAGCGGGTGTTTCTCACGGGATGGCCTCCTGGTCGAAAGACGTCAAGATGATATATACGCCGGCGGGGCGGATCGGGTCAAAGCTTTTTTCAAACGCAGAGGGACCAGGTCTTCACAGCGCCAGGGGAGATTTCGCGTTTGTGAAGACCAGGTCCCCTCTTGCGCGTTGACCGGAGGGCGAGCGTTCGTTTATGATGTCCGCAACGCCATGGCCAGACTGCCGCGCGATTTCTACGAGATCCAGAAGCGCCAGCGCCGCCGGAGCCTGCCGCTCTTCGCGGCGGTCCTCGCCTTCCACTTCGTCCTCCTCGGCGTCGTCGGCCTGGCCTTCCTGGCCAGCTTCGGCCTCATCGTCGGCACCGGCTGGGCCGGCTCGCCGGGGTTCTGGCCGCGCTTCCTCCTCGGCACCTTCGCGGTGGCCCTGGTCGTCGCCGTCCTCCACTTCCTGGACGCCCGCAAGAACGGCCCCCGCTTCATTCTCAAGCGCCTCCAGGCCTCGACGCCCGACGCCGCGGACCGCTACCACGTCCAGTTCCTCCACACGCTCGACGAGATCCGCATCGCCGCCGGACTGCCCCGCGTCAACGCCTACGTCCTGCCGTCCTTCGCCGTCAACTCCCTCGCCGTCATCGAGGACGACGGCACGCCCGCCATCGCCGTCACGGAGGGTCTCCTGGCGGAGGGCACGCGCGACGAGCTCCAGGCCGTCGCCGCCCACGAGCTGGCCCACATCGCCCGCGGCGACGCGTTCTATCTGACGCTCGTCTGTTCGCTGGCCAACCTGTTCGAGAAATTCAAGGGCGCGCTCGAGCCCGAGGACGACGTCCGGACCGGCTGCGGCCCGTCCGCCCGCGGCGGCAGCTCGTTCCCGCCGGTCCTCTTCTACGCGGCCGTCGCCCTGTCCGCCCTGGTCATGCGCCTGCTGAGCACGCTCGTCAGCCGGGAGCGGGAGCTCCTGGCCGACGCCGCGGCCGTCGAGCTCTGCCGCGCCCCCGAAGCCCTGGCCCGGATCGTCTACAAGGCCCACATCAAGAACTCGTTCATCGGGGATTTTTCGCTGAACTACGCCCCCCTCTTCATCGTCCGCCCGGACTCGCGCGACACGCCGGACAATTTCCTGGGCCGGATCTTCAGCTCGCACCCCCCTATCATGAAGCGTCTCGGCGCGCTGGCGGCCATGGTCCGCAAGAAGCCCGAGGCGGTCGTCGCAGCGGTCTGGGAGGAAGAGAGGGGCCGGGACAAGGCCCGCGGCGTCCTCCATTCCTACGAAGAGCTCCGGAAGGAGCAGCTCGATCTCTTCCCCGCCGCGGACAGGGCGTCAGGCGCTCCGGGCGCCGGGGACGAGGCGCGGATCTGGCAGCTCGCCGGCGCCGGCGAAGAGACGTGGGAAGGACCGTTCACGCTGCCCGAGCTGCTGTGCCGGACCCGTTTCTCCCCGCTCGTGAGGATCAGGAACACGCAGGAAGGCGTCACGGCCCTGGCCCGGGAATTCCCCCAGATCAGGATCGCGCTCCACAGCCCGGCCCGCAGAAAGCCCCTCGCCCCCGGCCGGGAGAACCTCTGCCCCCGCTGCCGCATTCCCCTCACCGAATCGTTCTACGAAGGTGTCGCCGTGCGCGCCTGCGGCCGCTGCCGGGGCCGCCTCGTCGACGCCGGCTCCGTCGACCGGATCGTCGCCCGGCGCGAGATCGATTTTTCGGAGCCGCTGCGCGAGAAGGCCCGGCGGTTCCGCGAGCGGGCCGTCCGCAATCCGCTCAAGCGGCAGAAGATCGAGGACGCCCTCGGCGCCGCGGTCCCCTGCCCGTCCTGCGGCACCCGCATGGTCCTCCGGCCGTACAACTACCAGTATTTCGTCCCGGTGGACAAGTGCCTGTCCTGTTCGAAGATCTGGTTCGACTCCGACGAGCTGGAGATCCTGCAGATCCTGATCGAGGACAGAGCGTCGAAGTAGCGCCCCGCCGGCCTCAGTCGAAGATCTTTTCGAGTTCCTGATAGCGCGAGTGGAGCTTGAGGACCGCCTGCTCGACGGCCGCGCCGTCGGCCTTGGGCCCGAGCCCGGCCAGCACGGTCGCCGCCTTGACGAGCTCGTCCGCGGCCTTGGCGAACGGCTCTGACTTGGCCTGCAGGCGCGTCGAGAGCTTGGCCGGGACGATGGCCTCGGCCTTGGCCTTGAGCTCGGGCGCGGCGGCCCGGATGGCCTCCCAATTCTTGGCGGGGAGGTCCGTGTGGAAGACGACGTAGAGGACCTTGTGGAACTCATCCATCTCCTTGAGAACGGGGCGGATGGTCCGGACGAGCGCTTCGTATTTGGCGTGGAGGGCTTCGGCGGCGTCGAGCATGGCCTTGTCGTCGGAGCCCTTGGCGGCGGCGTCGTAGGCCTCGACGGACTTGCGGAACTCGGCCAGGCCGGCGTCCCACTTGGCCTGCTTGTCGCGGAGGATGCCGGGGAGCTTCGCCGCGAAGACCTTCGCGGCCAGCTCGTCGACCTGGGGCGACCAGGCTCTTGAGCAGGACGATGTCCTTGTCGGGATAGGCGGTGTGCCAGATGGGGTAGATGACCTCGTGGAAGGCGGAGAGCTCGGGCACGGCGCTCTCGGTCTCCTGGGCGAAAGCCGGAACGGCCGCGACGGCCGCCAGCGCGATCAGACACAAGGTCAGACGAACGTTCGTTTTCATCGAAGCCTCCTCGAAGATCGGTCAGAACAACGATTATAGCCTATTCGGGTCAGATCTTGAACTCGCCGGTGTCGATCCATTCCTTTTTGAGGACCGACCAGAAGTCCTCGGCCAGGCCCTTCCGGACGTAGTCGTAAGGCAGCCAGCCGTAGCCCTTCTCGCCCCAGCCCTTGCCCCACGAATTACGGATGAGGAACGCGCCGCGGGCCGGCCCGCCGCCGGACGCGTTGGCGACGGTCAGGCCGTCGTCGTAACCCATGGCGACGACGGCGTGCCCGCCCTCGATCCTCTCCCGGCCGAACGGCAGCGGGATGCGGCCCGTCGTCTCCGCCTGCCCGATCGAGCTGTAGACGGTGAAGCCGAACATGGCCGGATGTCCTCCCGACAGGTACGTCTTCAGCCGTTCGAGGACCTCGGCGCGGGTCGCGCCGGCCGGGTCGTGGCGGTAGTACAGGAGGGTCCTGTAGCTTTGGGCGAAGGAGTAGCAGAAGGCGGGCGGCTCCTTGTCGAACGACGCCTCGTCGTCGGTGTAGGGCCAGTACCGCTCCGGCGGCGCGCCGAAGAGGACCATGGCGCCCATGGTCGTCCGGAGGTAGGCCCCCGTGTCCCCTTTCGTCTTCATGAGGTTTCGGGTCGCCTTATAAAGGAAGAGCCGTGAGGACTCGATATGACGCCCGAACGATCTCTTCTCGTAATACTCGATGATGCCGGCTCCGGCCTGGGCCGTGCAGGAGCCAAGAGCGCCCTGGTCCTCGACGGGCGAAGCCCATTGGCGCAGGTCGACCGCGGCGGGGAGCTCCGTCCGGCGCCGGCGTCCGGAAGCGGGAAAGGCCAGCCCGGTCGCGGCCAGGACATCGCGTACGTCCTGCGTCTCCGAAGTGTAGTCCCGGATGTCGGGCAGGTCCGGGATCCACCCGAACCCGCGTGTCGGTGTCTCGTTCATTCTCACCCTCCTTAATTATTGTTTACGCAACCTTCCCAGCGCGGTTCACGGACCGGCTTCCCGCCGGGACGGCTGAAAGATCGCAGCAGCGGGCGGAGATGATTCCCGGGCCGCTCACCGGACCGAGAACCGGCCCGCCCCGAGGCCGGACGGGGCCGTTCCCCTCGGGGGGAGGGGGAAATCATCCCTCCAATCACCTGTAGGGGTGATTGACCCTGTTCGGGGGTGAGGGAGAATGGTACATGCGAACGACAACGCCGTCCGAACGACCGTCCGCGGGAACGATCCCCGGCGCAACGGCAGGTCCGGCGGCGGGAGGAAGCCATAGGACATGGGCATGAAAAAGATCCTAGTCATCGATTACGACCAGAGCTCTCTGGCATCCCTCAAGGGGATCCTTTCGAAAGAGGGATATCTGATCGTCACGGCCGCCGACGGCCAATCCGGCTGGGACAAGTACAACAAGGAACAGCCCGACCTCGTCCTCATGGAGGCCATGCTGCCCAAGGTCCACGGCTTCGAGCTCTGCCAGCGGATCACGTCGGAACGGAACTCCCAGGCGACCGTGTTCATCATGACGGGCGTCTACAAGGACCGCGTCTACAGGACCGAGGCCCTGCGCACCTACGGCGCCGCCGAGTACTTCGAAAAGCCGCTCAAGATGGCCGAGCTCCTGGCGTCCATCGCGGCCGTCCTCGGCAAGCCCGAGGCCAGGTCCGAGGCCGGGCCGGCCGAAGCGTACTCCGCCTTCGCCGCGCCGGCACAGCCGGTCCGGGAGACGGGGACCGAGCCGGCCCCGGCCGAACCCCGCCGGCGCGAGAAGTCCAGGTCCGACAAAGACCGGTTCTCTCTGCCCGCCGACCTCGACCGTTTGAGCCGGGAGATCCCCAAGGTCAAGGTCCCGGCCCCGGTCCGCCACGACGCGCCGCCCGAAGCGAACTACCAGGCGCTCGCCGACGAGCTCCTCAAATCGGTGGTCGTCGAATCCGCCGTCCCGAAGACGCCGGTCGCGCCCAAGCCGTCGAACGGGAACGGCAACGGGAACGGCAACGGCAGGGGAAACGCCGAGATCGACCAATTCCTCAAGTCGGCACTGGCCGGCTTCGACATCGAAAAAGAGAAGGTCAAGGCGCCCAAGCCCGCGCCCGCCGCCGAGAAACCCAAGCCCGTGCCGACGCCGCCCCCGACGGTCGCGTTCAAGCCCAAGGTCGAGACTCCTCCGGCGCCGGCCGTCGAGAAGCCGATAGCCCAGGCCGCGCCCGCCCCGGCCCCCGAAATTCCGGCCGCGGCGCCCCTCGAGCCCGCCACGAAGAACACGCTGACGCCGGGCGATCCCGGTTCCGACATATCGCCCTTCTTCACGCCCGGAAAGCCGAAGCCCGAAGCTCCCGTCGAGAAGCCGAGAGTCTACGCGGCCCCCGCGCCTCCGGTGAAGCCCGCTCCGGCCCCCAAGATCACCTTCAAGCCGGCGGAGGCGCGGGAGAGAACGCCCGCGCCGGCGAACTCCGAAGCCAAGGCCAGGGAAGCCGAGGTGATCGCCGCGACGGACCTGTTCGGCACGTTCGAGGAGACGAAGACCCGCAAGGGCCTTCCGACCCTCGTCCTGGTCGGCCTCGGCGTCGCCGCGCTCGCCGTCGCAGGGTTCTTCGTCCTGCGGCCGAAGAAATCCGCCCCGAAGACCGAGAGCCTGCCGATACAGCAGGTGGCGGCCACGGCCAACGTCCCCGCTGCCCCGGTCGAGGAGGCCCCCGCGCCCAAGGTCGATCCGGCGCCGGTCAAGCCGAAGCCCCAGCCGCAGGCCAAAAAGCAGGACCCCGCCCCTTCGAGCGTTGAGGCCATCATTCCGGCCTCGGTCACATCCGTTGCCCCGCCCCTGGTCCCCCCGCAGTCCGACCCGGCCGCAGGGACCGCCGCGGCCAAGTCGGACCCCCCGGCAAACAAGACGGAAGAAACCCCCGTCGTGAAGACGGAAGAGACCCCGATCCAGGGGAGCGAGACCGGCTCCGGGATCACTTCCGAGCCGGCTCCCGTTCCGGCCGCTCCGCCGGTCCGCGAGGGCGACCTCATCGAGCTCGGCGCGGCCACCGAGCTTCCCAAGCAGGTGAAATCGGTCAATCCCGTCTACCCCTCCTCGGCCCAGCGCCTGGGCATTTCCGGCTCGATCACGGTCAACGCGCTCATCGACGAGAAGGGTAACGTCATCGACACGGCCATCCTCAAGGGCATCCAGGACGACATGGGCCTGGGCAAAGCCGCCGAGACCGCCGTGAAGAAATGGAAATTCCAGCCGGCCCGCAAAAACGGCGTGGCCGTCAAGGTCTGGAAGTCGTTCGTCATCGCTTTCAAGCCCGAGGGCACATCGGCCGCTTGAGGGAATAAAGGGACATCACGAGCCAAAAGGAGTTTCACATGGGTCTGAGCAAGGAACAAGAGGATCTCTACAAAAAGACGATGGCCGAGGTGAAGCACCAGCTGGAACACCTGGACGAAGAAGTCGAAAAGGAACTCCAGAAGGTCCGGAAGCGCCTGGCCGAGCTCCAGGAATCCAAGAAGTCGCTGAAGATGGTCTACGAAGGCACGGCCAAGCTCCTCGGCGTCGAGTTCGAGTCCGAGGAAGAATCCGGCGACGAGACCGCCTCCATCGCCAAGATGTAAGGCGCCCGGCGCCGCCCCGCGGCCCGGCCGCCTCCCGGCCGCGGGTCCCTCCCCCGAACGAACTCCCGGCGTTTGACTGCCGCCGGGAGTTTTGTTATACACTCGCTACGTTATGTTCGTCCTCATCGGTATCGCCGCAGGCCTGCTCGCCGCCGTCCCTGTCGGGCCCGTCAACGTGTTCGTCATCTCCCAGGCGCTCAAGCGCGATTTCCTCCACGGCCTCCTGGCCGGCCTGACGGCCGTGACGCTCGACGTCACGTTCTGTTTCGTCGCCCTGGCCGGCTTCTTCAAGATCAGGGTCGCCCTGCCGCCCCACGCCGTCACCTACATGAAGGCCGCGGCGGCCGTGATCATCCTCCTGCTCGCCCGCAAGCTCCTTCACGACGCCAAAAGGTTCGAGATCCCCCAGGACCGTGACAAGATCCCCTCCGCGTCGCCCAAGCCCATCCTCGGCGTCATCCTGCTCTATCTCACGAATCCCACTCTCTACATGTTTTGGATCGCGGTGGCCGGCACTGCGACGAGCGTCCTCCACGGCCGGCTCGAAGGGTGGCGGGCCGTCGCCTTCGCCGCATCCGTCGGTATCGGGTCGCTCGCCTGGTATCTCTCGCTCGTCCGGTTCGTCTCCCGCCGCCAGCACCGGCTCAAGATCGAGACCTTCCGCAAGCTCCTCTTCTACTTGGGCCTCCTGCTCGCCGCGTTCGGCATCGTCATCCTCGGGATGGCGCTGTTCGAGCTGCTATGACCGGACGCGAGCGGGTCGAAAAAGCCTGGGCGCTTCAGGCCGTCGACAGGATCCCCTTCGTCCCCGCGGTCTACGAGCACAAGGCGCGGCTCATCGGCCGCGCGCCCTCGGAGGTTTGCCGCAGCCTCGACCTGCTCCTCGAGGCCCTGGAGCGGGAAGACGAGATCTACGGCCCGGACGTGCTGACCGTCGGCATCGACGTCTACAACGTCGAAGCGGAAGCCGCCGGTTGCCGGGTCCGCTACTTCGACGGCCTCGCCCGACGTGCCCGCGATCGAAGCCCCCGTCCTCGGCGGGCCGGGCGATCTCGGCCGTCTGGGCCGGCCCGACCCGGGACGCGACGGCCGCATGCCGCTCTTCATCGAGGCGGCCGCCCGACTGCAGAAAGCGAAGGGCACGGAGGTCATGGTCCGGGGCGCGGTGACCGGGCCCTTCTCCCTGGCCTGCGCCCTGGCCGGCACCGAGGAGGTCCTGGTCGCGACGATCGAAGCGCCGCGGTTCGTCCGGGCGCTCCTCGACTTCGCCGCCCGCGTGGCCGTCGATTTTGGGACGGCCTTCCTCGCCAAGGGCGTCGAGCCGGTCCTCTTCGACTCCAAGGCCTCGCCGGCCGCCGCGTCGCCCCGGGTCTTCCGCGAATTCGTCAGGCCCGTTTACAGCGACCTCGTCGTCCCCGCCCTCCGCGAAGCGGGCGCACGGACGGTCCCGCTCATCATCGGGGGCGACACGACGGCGATCCTCGAGGAGCTGTTGGCGACCGGGGCCGGTCAGCTCCTCTGCGACGCGGGATCGGACCTCGCGCACTTCGGCCGGAGATGCCGGGAAGAACGGCGGGCCCTGAGGGCGAGCGTCGACGCCCGCCTCGTCCACCGGGGCACGCCGGACGAGATCCGCGGGGTCGCCGGGCGTCTGCTCGAGGCGACCGCGGGCTTGCCGGGGCTTCTCTTCGGGTGCGGCGTCGTGGCCTATGATTGCGATCCGGCGAACGTCCTCGCCCTGCGCGAAGCCCGCGACGCGTTCGCCCGGACCTAGCCGGTTCTCCGGACGACTCGTGAGTCCCCGAGGGCGCGTACGCAGGTAGCCGGGTCGTCGCCGACGACTCGCTAGTCCCCGCCGGCGCGTACGCAGGTAGCCGGGTCGTCGCCGACGACTCGCTAGTCCCCGCCGGCGCGTACGCAGGTAGCCGGGTCGTCGCCGACGACTCGCTAGTCCCCGCCGGCGCGTACGCAGGTAGCCGGGTCGTCGCCGAAGACGGCACCGGCGCGGATCGCCCGGCCCTTCCTGCGGAGCAGCCTCTCGACCCTGCCGGCATCGACGACGGTCGTCGTGCCGACGCCTGTGGCACAAACCGCCCCGCAGGCCGAGGCCCGGACCAAGAGGTCCAGCCATTCCTCCGGGACGAGGTCCCCGATCCCGCGGCCGCGGGCGAGATGACGGTGGATCCCCGCGATGAGCCCGGCCGAGAAGGCGTCGCCCGCGCCCGTCGGGTCGACGACGCGGACGGGGAAGGCCGGTAGACGCAGCGCCGCTCCGGAGACGGCCGCCGCCGCCCCCTCCCCGCCCAGCGTGACAAAGACGCTCCCGGCCCCGAGCCGGCGCAGGGCCGCCGCGGCCCGGGAGGGTTCGCGCTCCCCGACGAGCGAGGCCGCCTCGTCGGCGTTGCAGTGGAAGACGTCGATCGCAGGCAGAGCCCGGCGGAGAAAAGCCCAGGTCTTGCGGTAGGGGCTGACGACGTCGACGAAGGTCGTCGCGCCCAGGCCCTTGGCCCGGCGGAGGACTGCGCCGAGGTCCGTGTCGAACCGCCCGAGGAGGCCCACGCCTCCGGCGTAAAAAACGCGCGGTCTGAGCTTCTCGAGGAGCGCGAGGACGGGCTCGGCCCGCATCGCGACGTTGGCCCCGGGGTCGGCGTGATAGCGCCTGTCCTCGCCCCGGGCGACGAGGATGAGGTCGAGCGAGGTCGGGGCCGCGGCGGCGAGGACGGGCTCGGCCCGCAGGCCCTGTTCCCGGAGCCGGCGCACGAGAAAGTCGCCGAAGAGGTCGCGGCCGGCCGGGAAGACGACCCGGACCTGGGACCGTGGGAAACCCAGGCGGACGAGATCGACCGAGACGTTGCAGGCGTGTCCGCCGAGCGACGTCCGGACCGAGCCGAAGCGGAGCTCGCCCGGCCGGGCTATCCGCTCGAGCCCGCTCGCGATCAGGTCGACGACGGCGATGCCGCTGATGAGGACCACGGATGACTCCGGTTCCGTATTCTACCCGACCCGGGGCCGCAAGCCAACAGCCCGGGTGAACTTTCTGCGCCGGCCGTCCGTATAGTTAGGCGAGGAGATGAAAAGATGACGAAATTCCTGTTGTGGCTCATCCTTCTCGTGTTCTGCTGGCCGATCGCTCTGCTGGCCCTTTTGCTCTATCCCGTCGCCTGGCTCCTGCTCCTCCCCTTCAAGCTGCTCGGCATCACCGTCTCCGCCGTCCTGGACCTGTTCAAGGCTGTCATCACGCTGCCGGCCCGTCTGCTCCGCGGCCCCGCCAAAGCCTGAGCCCGCGCCGCCCGCGGCGGTTTGCTTTCCGTCCCGTCCTCTTCATATAATCGTCGGCATGGAAGTCCGCGAACATTTCTACGCCGATGACCCCTCCCGGGGACCCGTCGACGGCACAACCACGCTCGACGGCGTCGATTACTTCTTCCTCGGCAACGGCCGCATCCAGGCGGCCGTCCAGGTCACCGCGGCGGAGGGCGCGACCTCCGTCGGTCTCGCGGTGATGGATCCCGAGCGCCTCGGCCCCAAGCGGATGGCGCTGACGTTCGACCCGGAGAAAGGGCTCGCCGCGACGGCCGTCTCGCTCCTCGACCGCGGCCAGGTCTACGCCGCACATGGAGGCTCCGTCCGGGCCGGCTGGCTGCCGCGAAGCGTCGCGCCGCGCGTCGCAGTCGCCTGGCGCGGCGGGAGATGCCGCGTCACAGAGCTTTTCTACTGCCCCGACGACCGGTCGGCGCGTCTCTTGCGCCGGGTCACCGTCGCCGGCCCGTCGTCGGGACCGGCCCGGATCGGCCTCCGGACGGGCGTGGGGAACCGGACGGTCGAGATCCCGCTCTCCCTCCGGCCCGGCATTCCGAAGTCCGTCGTCTTCGAATACCGCCTCGTCCGCCGCGGCGAACGGACTTCCGTCGCCGTCCGGGCCGTCGACGGTCCGGGACCGGAAGCCGGTGCCGCGACGGCCTGGGCCGACGCCGCCGCCTGCCGCTTCCACGATCCTCTCCTCGACCGCTTCTTCTCCGCCGCCAAGTTCCAGCTCCCGGCCGCGGTCTCGGCCTCGGGCCGGCTCGACGGCGGCATCTGGCAGTACAACCTCGAATGGGTCCGCGACCAGTCCTTCATCGCCCTGGCCCTGGCCATGTCCGGCCGGGCGGCGCAGGGCCGGACGATGCTCGTCCGTCTCCTCGACGAGTTCATCGACGGCCGGGGCGCGGCCATGGATTCGAGCCGATTCCGTCCGTGGCAGGAGAGCGAGCTCGATCAGAACGGCATTCTGCTTTTCGCCCTGGCCTCGTACGTCGACTGGACGGATGACCGGAGTCTCATAGAGGAGCGTTGGAGCAGGATCGAACGGACAGCGGATTTCACGCTCGAACCCGGGTTCCGTCACGACGGCTCGGGCCTCCTCGCGAACAGCCGCGAATTCTGGGAGCGCCACGGCGCCCACGGCATCCTCCCGGGCCTGGAGCTCACCCATCAGCTCTATGTCTCGATGGGCTTGGCCGCGGCCGCGCGCCTGGCCGGTCTCGCCGGTCGCAAGCGAAAAGCCGAAAAGTGGGCCCGGGCCGCCGCCGCTCTGCGCGAAGCCATGCTCCGGTCCCCGAAGTTCTCGCTCGTCGAGGACGGCGTTTTCATCAAGCGCCGGGGCGTCGACGGCGCCGTCCAACGCGAGATCGTCCCTGAGGCCGGTTCGACCCTGCCCCGCGAGGCCCCGCTCTTCGAGCCCGGGCCGCACTGGCTTGACCCGGATACGTCGGCCGTCCTGCCGGTCGCCTGGGAGTTCATCGATCCGGGCGGCCCGCTCGCCCGCAAGACCCTGGCCTCCATGGAGACGCTCTGGAATCAGCGCTGGCGGGGCGGCGGCTACGGCCGCTACAACGTCACGTCGGAGGCCGACTCCCCCGGACCCTGGCCCTTCGCCTCGCTCTTCGTCGCGCGGGCGGCGCTCGAAGCGGGCGACGGGGCCGCGGCGCGGCGCGTCCTCGACTGGCTCGGCCGGGTGCCGGGCGCACGGGCCGCTTCGTGGTTCGAGTTCTACGGGCCGCGCCCCGTGCCGCCCTATCCGCAGGTCGGGATCATTCCCTGGACCTGGGCCGAGATGATCTTCCTCTTCATCCACCACCTCCTCGGCGTCCGGCCCTCGGACGGGGCCCTGAGGCTCCGGCCGCGACTCCTCGCCGGCCAGGAGCGGATGGAGGCCGATCTCACCGTCCGGGGTCGCCGGCTGGAATACTCCGTACGACGGGCCCGCCGCGGCGAGGAACCCGGCTTCAGGATCGGCCCGCACCGGGTCCCCTACAGCACCGACGGCGTCTCGATCGATCTTCCCGCGGGCACCGGCCGCATCCGGGTTCGCGCCGTCATTCCCTGAGAAAGGACTCCCATGGCCAAACGCAAGATCCACCTCGTTTCGAACGCCCACCTCGACCCGGTCTGGCTCTGGGAGTGGCAGGAAGGGGCCGGCGAAGCGCTGTCGACCTTCCGCCAGGCGGCCGAATTCTGCGAAAAGAAGAAGGGCTACGTCTTCTGCCACAACGAGGCGGTGCTTTACGAGTGGGTCGAGGAGCACGAGCCGGCGCTCTTCAGGAGGATCCGCAAGCTCGTCCGGGAGGGGAAGTGGCACGTCATGGGCGGCTGGTACGTCCAGCCCGACTGCAACATGCCGAGCGGCGAATCGTTCGTCCGCCAGGTCCTTCTCGGCCGGAGCTACTTCGGGAAGAAGCTGGGCGTCGCGCCGCGGACGGCCGTCAATCTCGACCCTTTCGGCCACACGCGCGGCCTCGTCCAGATCCTGGCCAAGAGCGGCTACACGGCCTATCTCTGCTGCCGCCCCGGCAACAGGGAGTGTCCCCTGCCCCGCGACGAATTCGTCTGGGTCGGCTACGACGGCTCCGAGGTCCTGGCCACGCGGGCCTCGGCCCACTACTGTTCGGTCGGCGGCAAGGAGCGCGAACGGCTGGAGAAGTGGCTCGCGGAGAATCCCGCGGGCGACCCCGTCATCCACCTCTGGGGCATCGGCAACCACGGCGGCGGCCCGTCGCGCAAGGACCTGGCCGACCTCGACGCGATGAAGAAGGAGCGGACCGACCTCGAGATCGTCCACTCGACCCCCGACGACTATTTCCGCGAGCTCGGGAGAGAGCGGGAGGCCCTCCCCCGGCGCGAGAAGGACCTCAATCCCTGGGCCGTCGGTTGCTACACCTCGATGAGGCGGGTGAAGGAAGGCCACCGACGGCTCGAGAACGAGCTCTACTCGGCCGAGAAGATGGCCGCGACGGCCTGGCTCCAGGACCTCATGCCTTACCCGCAGGCGGCCTTCGGGGAGGTCATGCGCGACTTGGCCTTCGTCCAGTTCCACGACATCCTGCCCGGCTCGGCCATCCCGGCCGGTGAAGAGGGCGCCGTGCGCATGATCGGCCACGGTTTGGAGATCCTGTCCCGGATCAAGGCCAAAGCCTTCTTCGCTCTGGCCGCGGGCGAGCCGAAGGCGGCGGCCGGCGAGATCCCCGTTTTCGTCTTCAATCCCCACCCGCACCCGGTGAAGGCCCTGGTCGAGTGCGAATTCGAGCCTTGGGAGCCGAACTTCGAAAAGACGCGCTGGGAACCTCGGATCCATGCGTACGGGAAGCCCCTCCCGGCGCAGGCGGAGAAGGAAGACAGCAACCTCAGCGTCGAGTGGCGCAAGCGGGTCGTGTTCGAGGCCGAGCTCGCGCCCGGACGGTTGAACAGGTTCTCCTGCCGCCTCGAAAAAGCGAAGGATAAGCCGGGCGCGCCGGCGGTGGCGGCCGGGGCAGAGCGCGGCGCGATCGCCGTCGCCACTCCCGACCTCGCAGCGGCGGTCGGCACACGAACGGGCCTGCTCGACGTTTTCCGGGCCGGAGGCGTCGATCTCCTCGAGCCGGGCGCATTCGCGCCTCTCGTCATCCGGGACAACGCCGATCCGTGGGGCATGAAGGTCCGGAGCTTCCGGGCCCTCGAAGGCATGTTCGCCCTCGCGACGCCCGATGAGGCGGCGCGTTTCGCCGGGATCCGCGAGGGCACGCTCGCTCCGGTCCGCGTCATCGAGGACGGCGAGGTCCGGACGGTCGTCGAAGCCGTCTTTTCCTACGGCGCTTCGCGCCTCGTCCTCCGCTACGGCCTCCCCAAGCGCGGGACGGAGATCGAGGTCGGCGTGCGCGTCTTCTGGGCCGAGCGCGACGCGATGCTCAAGCTCGCGCTGCGGCCGAAGCTTCGCTCGCCCCGATTCCTGGGCCAGGTCGCCTTCGGCGCCGACGAGCTGCCCTCGAACGGCGACGAGGCCGTCGCCCAGAAATGGCTGGCCCTCGCGTCCGAGGCCGACGGCGCCGCGCTGACCGTCGTGAACGACGGCGTCTACGGTTCGGACTGGAACGGGCAGGAGCTCCGGCTATCCCTGCTGCGGTCGCCGGCCTACGCGGCCGACACTTGGGAGGACCGGCTCGCCGTCGCCACCGACCGTTTTATCCCCCGCCAGGACACCGGCGAGCGGACGTTCCGCTTCTGGCTTTGCGGCGGCCCGCTCGAAGAACGGCTGGAGAGGATCGGCCGCGAGGCCCTCGCCCACAACGAAGCGCCCTACGTCCTCCCCTACTTCCCGCCGGGCGGCGGGAAGCGGTCGGCCGCGGGGGTCGTCGTCGAGGGCGCCGCCGTCGAGATGAGCGCGTTCAAGCGGTCCGAGGACGGCCGGGACGCCGTCGTCCGGCTCTTCGAGCCGACGGGAAAGCCGCGCCGGGTCGTGGTCAAGCTCCCGGCTGTCGGGGCGCGAACGGCGGTCCGGCTCGGTGGGTTCGAGGTCCTGACCCTGCGCTACGACCGGCGGGCGAAAAAATTCATCACGACCGACCTGCTCGAGAAGAAGGCGGAGAAGACGTGACCTCGAAGGAGCGGGTCACCGCCGCCCTCGAGGGACGGATCCCCGACCGGGTCCCCTACGCCGAATTCGCCGTCGACTTCGACACGGTCGAGCGCATCCTCGGCCACGAGACCTACCTCCGGGCCAAGGCCCGGTCGCAGATCGCCTTCTGGGAGGGCCGCGCGGACGAAGTCGCCCAGAGCTGGCGCGAGGACCACATCGCCCTCCAGCGGAAATTGCCGCTCGATATCGTCACCTTCCCCATGGCGACCTGGGAGCTCCCGCCGCCTGACGCGCCGACCGCCGCCGCGGCGGATCGACGCCGCGACCTGGGAGGACCGGGAAGGCCGGATCTACAGGCTCTCGGAAGCGACGCAGGACATCACCTGCGTCCACGATCCGGTCCGGGACGCGAGGGTCTTCACGGCGGACGAGTTCGGGAAGGAGCCCGGGCCGGCGCGGCGCGACGAGCGGTCCTGGAAGATCCTCGACGCCGTCGTGCGGGAGTTCAAGGACGAAAAGTTCATCTGCGGGCCGTCGGGCGGGTCGGTCGGCATCGTCCTCCTCGGCGGCATGGAACGGGGCCTGCTCGAGATCGGCGCGAACCCGGACGTCGTGCGGGCGGCAACGCGGTACGAGGTGCGGCGGCAGAACGCGGCCGACGCGGTCATGATCCACCCGGACTCGGACGCGGTGCTCTGGGCCGAGGACCTCGGCTACAAGACCGGGCCGCTCATCGGGCCGGCGACTTTCCGCGATCTCTTCCTCGAGGCCAACAAGGAGCGGGTCGCGAGCGTCAAGGGGCGGTACGGCAAGAAGATCCTCAAGCACTGCTGCGGCAACATCAACCTGCTGATGGACTTCTTCATCGATATCGGTTTCGACGCCTACCAATCCATCCAACCGACCGCAGGCATGGACATCTGCCGGCTGAAGAGGGACTACGGCGACCGGATCGCGCTCTGGGGCGGCGTCGCGGTCGAGCATCTTGTCGGCGGGACGCCGGAAGACGTCCGGGCCGATGTCCGGCGGGCCATGGCCTGCGCCAAGCCGGGCGGACGGTTCATCCTCGGGGCGAGCCACAGCGTCGCCGTCGGCACGAAGTACGACAACTACCTGGCCCTGCTGGACGAGCACGCCCGTCTGTGTCAGTATTAGCCCCGAGGTGCAGATCGTGGCCGAACCCGTATCCCTGGCTATCGTCGGCGTCGGCGGCATGGGGGCCGTCTACCTGCAGGCGCTTCTCGAACGAAAGGACGAGGGCCTCTTCCGGATCGCCGGGGCGGTCGATCCGCAGCCGAACCGCTGTAAGCAGTACGCCGAGATGCGGGCCGAGGGCGTCCCGTGTTTCGTCAACCTTCAGGATTTCTACAGGAACCGCAAGGCCGACCTGGCCGTCCTGTCGACGCCGATCCAGCTCCACATCCCCCAAACCTCGTTCGCCCTGGCCAAAGGCAGCCACGTGCTGTGCGAGAAGCCCGCGGCCGGGACCATCCAGGAGGTCCGGGCGGGCATGGCGGCGGAGCGGGAGTCGGGGCGCTGGGTCGCGGTCGGCTATCAGTGGTCGTTCAGCCCGGCCGTCCAGGCCCTGAAGACGGACATCCGGGCCGGTCTCTTCGGCGCGGCGAAGCGGTTCAAGTGCCTCTACCTCTGGCCCCGCGACGAGGGCTACTACGCGAGGAACGACTGGGCCGGACGCCGGCGCGACGCCGAGGGGGCCTGGGTCCTCGACAGCCCGGTCCAGAACGCCATGGCCCACGACCTCCACAACATGTTCTATATCCTGGGCCGGGAGAAGGAGACGAGCGCGCGGCCGGTCGAGGTCGTGGCCGAGCTCTACCGGGCCAACGCCATCGAGAACTTCGACACGGCGGCCGCCCGGGTACGGACCGAGGAGGGCGTCGAGATCCTGTTCCTGGTGAGCCACGCCTCGAGCGAGGACCGCGGACCGGTCGTCCGTTACGAGTTCGAGAAAGCCGTCGTGAGGTGCGAGAGCCGGACCTCCGGCCTGTGGGCGGAGTTCCCCGACGGGAGCCGCAAGGACTACGGCGTGCCCGACGCCGAACCGATGAACAAGCTCTGGCAGTCGATCGCCGGAGTGCGCGAGGAGGGCGCGCGGCCCCTCTGCGGACTGGAGGCGTCGGCGAGCCAGACCCTGTGCATGAACGGCCTCCAGGACTCGATGCCGGAGATCCGCGATTTCCCCGCGGCCATGGTCCGGACGGTCGAGGGGCCGGGCGCGGGGCGGCTGGCCGTCGCGACGCCGGGCGCCAGGCGCCGGATCGTCGAGGGCCTCGACGAGGCGCTCGCGGGATGCTACGACGCCGGGCGACTGCCTTCGGAGATGGGCCTGGACTGGAGCGCCGCGGGGGCGGCCGTGGACCTGCGGGACTACGCCGCGTACCCGTCACGGTAGGCAGCGGGAGAGAAAGTGGGAGAGCGCATGCGGATCAGGATCGACAAGATCGTCTACCCGGGCCGGCGGATGGGCCTCCTCGACGGGAAGGTCGTCTTCACCGACCTGGGCCTTCCGGGCGAGACCGTCGAGGTCGAGATCACCCGGGACAGGAAGAGCTATGCCGAAGCGCGGACGGTCGCGGTCGTCGAGACGTCGCCGGCGCGGGTCGAGCCGCGGTGCGCCCACTACGTCGCCTGCTCGCCGTACCAGGACATGGACTACGGGCTCGAGCTCGAGATCAAGAAGGGCCAGGTCGCGGAGATCATGGCCCGCGAGCTCAGGCTGTCGTTCGAGAACCTGAGCGTCACGCCGTCGCCCGGGACGTGGGGTTACCGGAACAAGATCCGGCTCCGGGTGCTGCGGGAGGGGGCGGGCGGAGCGGCCCGCTTCGTCTACAACGAGCCCGGCGAGCAGGCCTCGTACGTGACCGTCGACCGCTGCCACCTCGTTCCCGACAGGGTGAACGATCTGCTGGCGCGCCTGCGCGGGATCGTCGATGACGGCCCGTTCGCCTCGGTCGAGGCGATCGAGGTCCGGACGAGCCGGGCCAGGGGCGAGTCGCTGGCGGTCGTCGACCTGAGCTCGGGTGGCGAAGCGGAGGCCCTGGGCGCGGCGCTCGCGCCGGTCAAGAGGGAGTTCGGGCTGGTCGGGGCCGTCGCGTCCGTTTACGATGGAAAGAGGTGGCGGGACGAGCGCCTGTTCGGGCGGGATTTCATCGAGGAGGTCGTCGGCGGACTGACCTTCCGCATCGGCGCCCGGTCCTTCTTCCAGGCCAACGTCGGCATCCTCGAGCGCGTCTTCGACGACATCGCGGCGGCGGCGGCACCGTGGGCGGGAGAGACGGTCGCCGACCTCTACTGCGGGCTGGGGACCTTCGGTATCCTGCTGGCGAGGAAGGCCCGGGAGGTCTTCGGCGTCGAGTCGGACGCCGCGAATATCGGGCTGCTGAAGAAGAACCTGGCCCTCAACGGCATCGGGAATTTCGCCGTGTGCGAAGGAACGACCGAGGAATGGCTGGCCGAGGTTTTGGACAGGATGCCGGCGGTCGTCATCCTCGATCCGCCGCGGAAGGGCGTCGATCCGGCGGTCGTGGCCGGTCTCGTCGACGACCCCGTGCCGCTCGTGTTCTACCTCTCGTGCAATCCGACGACCCTGGCGCGCGACTTGAAGGGGCTCGTCCGGGGCTACGATATCAAAGACCTTCGCGTCTACGACTTCTTCCCCCACACGCCGCATATCGAGACCCTGGCCGTACTCGTGCGCCGCGATCCCGTCCTCATGTCATGATTCGGGGACCGAAAATGGTATCACGTCCCCGATTTGACATCCGCGATCTGACGCTCGAAGAGCTGCGGGCCGAGCTCGCGGCAATGGACGAGCAGCCGTTCCGGGCGGCCCAGATCTTCGATTGGCTCTATAAGAAAAAGGCGGTCCGCTTCGAGGACTTCACCAGCCTGTCCAAATCTCTGCGCGAGAAGCTCGCCGCGCGCTTCTCATTTGGCGCGCTCGAGCCGTCCGACAGGAGCGCATCCGCCGACGGAACCGTGAAATACCTGTTCCGGCTCGGCGACGGCCAACACGTCGAGACGGTCCTTATTCCGGCCGGCCCGCGCCTGACGATCTGTCTGTCGACCCAGGTCGGCTGTAAATTCGCGTGCGCCTTTTGTGCCAGCGGCCGCCACGGCTTCAAGCGCCATCTCACCCCCTCTGAGATCACAGGCCAGGTCCTGGCCGCCGGGCGCGCTTTCGGCCGCGAGCCGACGAACTACGTCTTCATGGGCATGGGCGAGCCCCTCGACAACTGGGCGAACGTCGAAAAAGCCATCCGGATCATGAACGCGCCCGAAGGCCTCGGCATCGCCGCCCGTCGCATCACCGTTTCGACCGCGGGCTTCGCCGACGCGTTCGGGAAGCTCGAGGGGCTCGACCTCCAGCTCAACCTGTCGCTTTCCCTGCACGCCGTCACCGACAGGCTGCGCGACAGCCTCATGCCCATCAACCGTCGTTTCCCGCTCGAGGAGGTCGTCGGGGCGGCCGAGCATTATATTCGCTCCGGCGGCCGGATGATCACGCTCGAGTACATCCTCATCCGCGGCGTCAACGATTCCCTCGACGACGCCGACGGCCTGGCGGGGATCGCCCGCCGGCTCAGGGCCAAGGTCAACCTTATCGCCTACAGCCCCGTCGAGGGAGTCGCGTTCCAAACGCCGAGCGAGGCCGACGTCGCCCGCTTCAAGCGTTGGCTCGAAGAGCGCAAGGTCGGGACGACGATGCGCCTGTCGAAGGGCGGGGACATCGCCGCCGCTTGCGGCCAGCTGGCTGGGAAATTCAAGGACGAGGCCGGGACGACCCCGGCGGCGAGGAAGCCATGACGATTTCCCGCAAGCCCGTTTTCGCGCTTGTTCTCCCGCTCATCATCGCTGCGGCGGTCCTCTCCGCCCTTCCCGCCCGTCCGGACGATCCCCCGGCCCAGCGCTTCTTCCCCAAGTCCGACCTGATGACCGTCGGCGTCTACTACTACCCCGAGCACTGGCCCGAGTCGCAATGGGATCGCGATCTCCGGAACATCGCCCGGCTCGGCTTCGAGTTCACCCACTTCGGCGAATTCGCCTGGGCCCAGCTCGAGCCGTCCGAGGGGAAGTTCGACTTCGCCTGGCTCGACCGGGCCGTCGACCTGGCCGCCCGCGCCGGGCTCAAGGTCATCCTGTGCACGCCGACGCCCTGCCCGCCCGCCTGGCTGGGCGAGAAATTCCCCGAGATCTACCTCGTCAGGGGCGACGGCCGGCGCATGGAACACGGCACCCGGGCCAACGGATCGCTCGCGAACGACGTATTCGTCAAATACACGAAGCGCATCGTCGAGGAGCTCGGCCGCCGCTACGGCCGGGACCCGCGCGTCTGGGGCTGGCAGCTCGACAACGAGCCCTACGGGCCGCCCGATTACAGCCCCTCCTCCCGCCTCGCGTTCCAGGCCTGGCTCGAACGCAGCTACGGCACGGTCGAGAAAATGAACACAGCCTGGGGCGGCGCGTTCTGGAGCACGAAGTACGACTCGTTCGCCCAAGTCCTCATCCCCAACGAGACGCTCTTCGGCGAGGACTCCCTGAGCCCCCACGCCGTCCTCGATTTCCACCGCTTCACGGCCGACACGCAGGCCTCGTACCTCCATCTCCAGTACGATATCCTGCGCGGGCTCGTCCGGCCCGAGCAGTGGATCACGACGAACTACATGAACATCACGGATTCGGGCGACCCGCGCCGGACCGACCGGCTCGACTTCATCACCTTCACCATGTACCCCGTGCGCGGCGACGGATATCTCGGCGAGCTCGGATTCCGGCTGGGCGATCCCAACCGCATGGCCATGGCCGTCGACTACTTCCGGTCCTTCAAGGGCGTGACCGGCGTGATGGAGCTCCAGCCGGGCCAGGTCAACTGGGCCCGTATCAATCCCCAGCCCGCGCCCGGGGCCGTCCGGATGTGGCTCTGGCACGCCTTCGGCGGCGGCCTGTCCTTCGCCTGCACCTACCGCTACCGCCAGCCGCTTTTCGGCAGCGAGCTCTACCACGCGGGGATCGTCGGACCGGACGGCGTCACGACATCGCGGGGCGGGCAG
Source organism: uncultured bacterium (assembly GCA_963743755.1). Taxonomy (GTDB): domain Bacteria; phylum Acidobacteriota; class Aminicenantia; order Aminicenantales; family Saccharicenantaceae; genus RBG-16-66-30. Next base: position 369,478 of record CAVUQU010000002.1, on the reverse strand, counting down.
GAATTCGTCCGGGTCATCTCCGAGATGCGCGACCTCCGCAAACTCTACGATCCGGCCGCGCGAATGCCGGCGAGGCTCGCGGCGCGCCGGACGGCCTTCCTCTGGAGCCACGACGTCATGTGGGACCTCGAGACGCACAGGCAGACCGCGCTGTGGGACACCCGGGACCACCGCAACAAGTGGATGGCCGCGATCAAGGCGGCGGGAGCGCCCCTCGATTACATCGGCGAGGGCGACGACTTCGCGGCCTATCCCTTCCTGGTCGCCCCGGCCTATCAGCTCGTCGACGAGGCGCTCGTCGCGAAGTGGACGCGCTACGCCGAGGGCGGCGGCCACCTCGTCCTGACCTGTCGCACGGGACAGAAGGTGCCGAGCGGCCAGCTGCCGGAGGCGCCCTGGGCCGGGCTCGTGGCGCCGCTCGTCGGGGCCGGGGTCGAGCTCTTCGACAGCCTCCCCGAAGACCGCCGCGGCCTCGTCCGCATGAGGGGGAAGGGCTACGCCTGGAACCGCTGGGCTGACGTCCTCGCCCCGGCCGCCGGGGCGGGAACGGAGACGCTGGCCGTCTACGCCGATCAGTTCTATGCCGGCCAGCCCGCCGTCGTCACGCGCACGCTCGGCCGGGGCACGGTGACCTACATCGGCGTGGACACGTTGGACGGCGGGCTCGAGCGCGACGTCATGCGCCTCGTCTATGAACGGGCCGGGGCCGCGCCCGAAAGCTATCCGCCCGGCGTCTACGTCGAGTGGCGGGACGGCTTCTTCGTCGCCGTCAATTACTCGTCGCGGCCCTTCAGCGTCCCCGTCGCCTCCGGGTCCCGGATCGTCCTCGGGTCCAACCCCCTCCGCCCCGCCGACGTCCTCATCTGGCGATAAATGGGGGAAATGTCCCCCATTTTTAGCGGATGTTCACCACTAACCAGAGCAGGAAGACGATGACGCCTGACGAGGACCCAGCAGCCGGCGAAGCCGAGGATGTCGACGCGCTTCGGCTTCATGATCTCCCAGTTCGAGCCGGGCCGCAGCTTGTGCGCCTCGACCGCCTCGTCGTAGTGCTCGACGGCGCGCCGCAAGGCCCGCTCCTCGAGCTCGGCGGTCGGCTGGACGGGCGTATGGACCTTGGCGAAGAAGCGGTCGAGATCGGCCTTGGGCACAGGCCTGGTGAAGACGCTCAGCAGGAAGAGCAGGAGGAACGGGAACAGGGCGTCGAAGCCGAAGCGGACCGCGCTCAACTGGGCCTTGGAGAAGTCCCGAGAAATCGACCCCGAACCAGCTCAGGACCCAGACCTCGGCGTGGAAGCGTCCGAGCCCGATCTTGGGCGAGGCGGGGTCCTCCGGATCGGTCCGGACGATCTTCTCGAAGAAGATGCCCTCGGCGGGCTCGTGTAGTCCTTGCGGATGGTCTCCCCGATCGCCGCGGCGCGCCCGGCCTCGACGTCCTCCCGCACGGCCTGGGTGCTGATGGTGACCGTCCGGGCGCCGGGTCTCCTGCAGAAAGCCCGGCCGCGTCCGGGCCCACTCGAGCGACTGGAAGACGTTGGGGATGAGGGCGTAGATGGCGAAGCAGATGAAGACCTGGGCGATGACCGCCGTCCTGGTCACGCGCCGCCACAGGAAGCCCAGCCAGATGGCCGCCCCGAAGATGGCCGGCAGCGAGATGAAGTACTTGAACATGTCGAGCAGGTTGCCGATGAACAGGGCCACGCCCACGCCGCCGACGAGGGTCACGGCGATGGCGACGCGCCCGACGTTGAGGAGATGGCGGTCGGACTTGGGCTTGACGAAGGGCTGGTAGAGGTTGCGGATGAAAAGCGCCGAGTAGGAGACGCTCGACCCGGCCAGGCTCGACATCTTGGCCGAAAGGACGCCGGCCATCATCAGCCCGATGGCGCCGGGAAAGAGCAGGTCCACGGTCATGTGGCCCCAGATGAGGTCCGGGTCGTGGAGCTGGCCCGCGTAGAGGGCGATGGCCAGGAGGCCGGTCAGGGCCCAGAAGATCATGATGATGCGCTTGAAGAACATGCCGCCGATCATCCCGACCCGCGCGGTCGTCTCGTTCTTGGCCGAGCCGGCCGTCTGCATCCCCGTGGCCACGGCGATGATGGAGACCAGGTTGGCCAGGACCATGGCCAGGATCGTGTACCAGGCGTATTCGCTCGTCGCCGACGAGCCGAAGAGCCGGAACATGTAGTCCGGGACCGCGGCGTGGAGGCCGGCGAAGCCGCCGACGCGCTGCAGGGCGATGGGGATGAGCATCAGCGAGAAAGTCGTCAGAAGGATCCCCTGGAGGACGTCGGTGATGGCCGCCGCCATGAAACCGCCCATCATCGTGTAGACCGCGACGATGACCGTGTAGATGAGGTAGATCGAGACGGAATCCGTGTAGGAGATGAACGCCTTCAGCTCGCCTTTCTTCTGCCGCTCGCCGAGCTCGGTCAGGCGGGCCGCCTCGACCGGTTCGAGGCTCGGCCTTGTCCGCCTTGGCCTGGAGCGACCGGTATTCGTGGAAGAGGTCGACGCTCTGCTTCTCCTGGACCGTGTACTTCGCGGCCGGCTTCGGCGTCAGGGCCATCATGGTCTTGGCCGCGACCATGTAGCCGGCGCCGTTGCCGAGGAGGGCCATGAACAGGGTGAAGACGGCGAACGCGCCGCCGAGGAACCGGCTCTTGAAGCGCTCGGTGAAGAAATCGCCGATCGTCACCAGCCGGACGCGGCGGAAGAAGGCCGTGGTGAACCAGTAGAACGGCGTCAGGAAGAGGACGAGGTACTGGATCCACATGCCGCCGACGCCCTGGCGGTAGACCTCGCGGGAGACGACGACGGCCTGGTCGGCGTTGGTCGACGTCCCGAGGTTGAGGAAGAACTGGTAGACCTTGCCCAGGCGGCGGCCGGCGACGAAGAAATCATCGGTCGTCTTCGTCTGGCGCGACGCCCGCCAGCCGAGCCAGAGGACGAACACGATGAAGACGAGGACGATCGCGAAATCGAGGACGTGCAGGCCGAGGACGGTCATTAAAAGTTGCCGGAGTATTTGAGCCAGAGATCGTCGCCGAGCTTCCAGTAAGCGGAGACGGCCTCGTCGGCCAGGTCGTGGGTGTACTTCGTCAGGAGCTCGCGGGCCTTCTTCGGGTCCTTCTTGTAGAGCGCCAGCGCTTCTTCCTCGAACTTGGCCTGCCCGGCGAAGGCCTTGTCCTCGATCCCCTTCCAGACCTTCTCGATGTCCTTCGACATCTCCTGCCAGCGGAAGTTGGCCAGGCGGCTGACCGTCCGGAACGCCCACCAGGCGCAGTCGCGGCTGAAGGCCCAGCGGCCGTCGACCATGAAGGACGCGGGCATCTGCGCTATCCCGATGTAGACGGGCACGTGCGGCGTCGTGGCCGGATTGTCGTAGCCGAGCCAGACCACCCCGCCGATCGGCCCCGGCAGCCAGTCCCGCGACTGCGTGACCTGGAGGTAGGTCGCCGCGGGCGAACAGATCGTCCGCTCCCGCTTGAGCCGGAACAGGGCCAGCGTATCGCCGTTCATGAACGGGGTCGCGACCGGGCTCTTGACCGTCTCCCCTTTCCGGTTGACCGCCGTCAGGGTCCGGGTCATGTCGTAATCGGTCCCGCCGTAGGTGTCGCGGAAGATGGCCAGGACCTCGGCGACGCCGACCTTCCTGTCGGGCTTGACCGAGAACGGGAAGTTCTCGGACTCGGCGTTGAGCCGGAGGGACGGGGCGAGCAGGCTGAGGACGCGCCACTCGCGGCGCCGGCAGTCGAGGCTGTTCCGCGAATCGGGATTGTAGGCGTAGGTGAAATCGAAGGGCTTGCCGCTCGCCTTCGACCACCAGCCCAACTCCTCCGCGAGGGACTCGACGTTGGCCGAGGCCAGGTAGTAATCGGCGTTCGCCAGGTCCAGCCCGCGGATGCGGCCGGCGTTGGCCGAGACCCCGATCTCGTCGTCGGGGACGCGCTGGGCCGCCCACACGGCGCCCTTCTTGCCCTTGCCCGGCCCGTGGATCTCGAAGTGCCAGACCTCCTTCGTGTCGGCGAAGGTGAAGCACTCGCCCCAGTCGTTGTAGCCGTACGCCTTCGTCAGCTCGTCGGCGATGCGGATGGCTTCGCGGGCCGTCTTGGCCCGCTCGAGGACGAGGCGGTAGAGCTCGGGCGCGTCGATGATGCCGTTCTCGCTCGTGAGCTCGCCCCGGCTGCCGATCGTCGTCTCGCCGATCGCCAGCTGGTGCTCGTTCATGATCGGGTAGGCCGCATTGAGGTAGGCGTAGGTCTCCGCGACCTGCGGGATCTCGCCCGTCTCCAGACGGTCCGGATCGTTCGGCCCCTTGGTGCGCTTGGGCTCGTAGTAGACCTTGGCCATCGCCCCGGGCTTGTGCTTCGCGTTGGGCACGATGGTCATCCAGGTCCGGTCGGTGCCCGAATCGCAGGAGTGGGAGGTCATGGTCGAGCCGTCGACCGAGGCCAGCCGGCCGACCAGGATGCTCGTACAGGAATCGAACTCGAGCGACCCGTCCGCCCCCGTCGCAACCGCCTGCGAGGCCGGAAGGAACGACAGGGCCAGGACGGCCAGGCCCAGCATCAGGAACGACAGTCTCGTCTGCTTTCTCATCGCGCGTCTCCTCACCGGCCGTTTATAACACGCGGCGCTTGCGATGGTCAATCGGCGTTGACGCGCCGGGGGGGAGTTTGCTATAGGTGATTAGCGATGTTCGACTCACTCGCCTCTTCGCGCTCGCTCGGCGAGATCCTCGCTGTGGCCTCGGGTCTTGTCTGGGCCGTCGCCGTCGTCCTGTTCCGCGTCAGCGGCCGGCGCATCCACCCCCTCGGCCTCAACCTGGCCAAGTGCGTCCTGGCCTTCTTGTTCATCCTGCCGACCCTGCTCGTCCTGGGCGAACCGCTCTTCCCCGCCGTCCCCGCCGCGACCGTCGGCCTGCTTCTCCTCAGCGGCATCCTGGGCATCGCCGTCTCGGACACGCTCTTCTTCCACGCCCTCAACCGGCTCGGTGCCGGTCTGACGGCCATCGTCGACTGCTTCTACACCCCGTTCGTCATCGCGCTGTCTTTCTTTTTCCTCGGCGAGCGCCTGACCCCGGTCCAGTTCCTCGGCGCGGCGCTCGTCGTCTCGGCCGTTCTGACGCTGTCGAAGGAAGGCAAGATCGAGAAGCTCCCGCGCAGGGACCTCTTCCTCGGCATCCTCTACGGCATTCTGTCGATGTTCTTCGTCGCGTTGGGCATCGTCATGGTCAAGCCGATCCTGGAAGAGGTCTCGGTGTTCTGGGCGACCTTCGTCCGCGTGGCCGGCGGCGCCGTCGCTCTCGCCGTCTTCGTCCCGTTCCTCAGGAACAGGCGGGCCATCCTCGCCCCCCTGCTCGAGCGCCGCAACTGGAAGGCCCTGGTCCCGGCGGCCTTCTTCGGCTCCTACCTGTCGCTCATCCTCTGGATGGGCGGCATGAAATACGCCAAGGCCTCCGTCGCCGCGGTCCTCAACCAGCTCAACACGATCTTCATCGTCATCATCGCCGCGATTTTCCTCAAAGAGAAGCTGACGGGCTGGAAGCTGCTGGCGGTCGTCCTGGCCTTCCTCGGGGCCTACCTCGCCTCGATGCCGTTTTAAAAAAAGAAGGGAACGGTATCATGTCCCCGATTTTATGCGCGGCCAGCTTGGCGTCGATCCAGAACGCGTGCTTCTTGTAGCGCGGATCGCGGCTGTAGCTGAAGTCGGGGCCGCCGCCGCCGCCCTCACCGCCCGAATCGCTGAATCCGGAATCCGAGGAACCGGCGCCCTGCCGGGCGGACGCCCCGGAAGCGGCCCGGTCGGCCATGATGTTCTTCATGATCTCTTTCGTGACCCCGCCCCACTCGAACCCGACCTTGAGGGCGGCCCCGGGCTGGACGCTTCCCGGCTGGCCGATGCGGCTGAGCGGGATCCTGAACTCGTAGATCGCCAGCTTGCCCTGCTGCACGGACCGGAACGTCGCCGGCTCGGGCTTCGACTCCGTCCCGGCCGCCGCGGCGCCCTTCTTCGGGACGATGGGTTCCTCGAGGAAGGCTTTGTAGCCCGTCTGTTTGCGGATCTCGGATTTCCTGTCCTCGGACAGGACCTCGCCCTTGGCTTCCAGGGAGGCGATGAGCTCGTCGGCCGTCATCGGCTTCTGTTGGAACAGGATGCCGGAATCCTTGCTTTTCTTGCCGTCGGCGGACACGTAGATCTTCATCCCGGTCTGGGCGAGCGTCGACTGGGACAGGGCGTCCCTGAAGACCATGATGACGTACAGGTTCTTCCCGTCGTTCTTCAGGGCATACTGGGCGTTCGAATTCTTGTCGGTGATGGGCGTCGCGTCGTCCCAGTCCTGGGCCGACGCCGTCGATCGTCAGCGGCCGGGCCGCCCAGATGCTCTCGACGACCGCGTCCTTGGATGAGACCGGCGTCGCGACGGCCGAAAGAACGATCAGGACCAGGGGAAGTGCGATGGTTTTGAATTTCATGGCGGCCTCCGGTCGAATTATAGCACAATCATCCGGCGGCGATGAGCCGGCCGATCTCCTCGACCGCCGACGCCGCGTCGGGAGCGTAGCCGCGGGCCCGGATCTGCTCGGCGTACTCGCGGGTGACGGGCGCCCCGCCGATCACGACGGGCACGGCGAGGCCGGCCTTCTCGACGGCCTCGACGACGGCCTTCATCTGGACCATGGTCGTCGTGAGCAGCGCGGACAGGGCGATCGCCCCGGCCTCGTTGGCCTTGGCCGCTTCGAGGTACTTCTCCGGCGAAACGTCGACGCCGAGGTCGACGATCTTGTAGCCGTTGCCGCGCAGCATCATGGCCACGAGGTTCTTGCCGATGTCGTGGAGGTCGCCCTTGACCGTCCCGATGACGACGACGCCCCTGGGCTTGACGCCCGCCTTGGCCAGGTGGGGTTCGAGCTTGGCCAGCCCGGCGTTCATGGCCCGGGCGGCGACGAGGACCTCGGGGATGAAGACCTCGTTGTTCTTGAACTGGACGCCGAGGCGCACCATGCCGGGGATGAGCCCCTCGTTGAGGATCTGCCCGGCCGGCAGTCCCGCGGCCAGGGCCTGGTCGACGAGCGATTCGACCTCGGCCTTCTTCCCGACGATCAGGGCTTCCTGCATCTCATTGAGCATGGCGAACCTCCCTAGTTCCCTTCAGCGGATGAACGGAAAAGTCAGAAAAACCTGTACGCCAGACGTCCGGACCGGCCCGGGGGGCAAGAAGGCGAGCGGCCCCGAATATTCCCGGAGGATATCGGCCAGCCCCTCCTGCCAGCGGAGGTGGAAGACGAGTCCCGAGCCGCGGCGCGGCTTGGTGATCGTCCAGGACGCCTCGAAGAGCAGCCCGTAGTCGAGTTTCCGGTAATCGGCGGCGACGTCCCTCGCGAAGAGCAGGTCCTCGCCCTCCGGGCGCGCCGCCCGAAAGCGTCTCGCGCGCGGACACGAGAAAGCCGACGAAGCCGCCGGCGCCGATGTGGAAGCGCCCCAGCCGGTAGCGGACCTGGACGGGGACGTCGACGTAGCTGAGCATCAGGGCCGACCGATCCGGGTCCGCGAAGAAAGGATCGAGCCCGGGGTCCCCGGTCGTGAAGAACGGGATGGCCGTAATGCCCTTGGGCGAGACGAAGGTGACCTCGGGAACGAGGGAGAGACGGTCGCCGAGCGCGATCGTCGCCTGGAGGCCGACATGGGGTCCGCCCCGCCTCTCGGCGCCCTCGAAGCCCTTCAGCCGGCCGCAGCTCATGCCGGCCTTCAGACCGAAATAGAGCTTGTCGGTCGCCGCCTTGTCACCCGCGATCTGGCTGATGACGGAAGCCTGGCCCCGGGCCGGTGCCGGCGCGAGGGCGACGGCCAGCGCGAGTGCCAGAACGATCCTCTTCATAATGGCGGTAGGATATCCCAAGGCCCCCGCGTTTTCAAGCCAAGAAAATCTGTTCACGGCGGCTCGAAAACTGATAGAATGATCGCTGCCGGACAGGGCCATGCGCAAGCTCAAGGTCGGAGTCGACAGCTACAGCCTGAAACCCCTGGATCTCTCGCCGTTCGAGCTCCTCGAGTGGGCGGCCGTGAACGGGGCCGACGGCGTCCAGTTCTCGGAGATCAACGTACCGGCCGGGACGGCGATCGACCGGGCCTTCCTCAGCGACCTCCGCAGCTACGCCGAGGGGAACAACCTCTACATCGAGTGGGGCGGCGGCGAGCACATCCCCCTCGACCTCGAAACCGGCCGGCCCAGGGACATCCTAACCGGGAACCGCAGGGCCGCCGAACAAGCCTTCCACCTGGGCTCGTCGACCGTCCGGTCCTGCTCGGGCGGGCTGATGCGCTGGAAGAAGGAGGCGCCGTCGACCGAGGCGTTCCTCGTAGCGATGGCCGCCGCCCTCCGCGCCCAGAAGCCGATGTTCCGGGATTTCGGCGTCGTGCTGGCCATCGAGACGCACTTCGAATTCACCTCGTTCGAGCTCCTCCGTCTCTTCGACATGTGCGGGGCCGTGCCGGGCGAATACCTGGGCATCTGCCTGGACACGATGAACCTCCTGACCATGCTCGAGGACCCGGTCCTCGCGACGCGCCGGCTCCTCCCCTGGGTCGTGACGACCCACATCAAGGACGGCGGCCTCCTGCTCACGGCGGACGGATTCGTCTCGTTCACGGCCGAAGCGGGCAAGGGCGTCGTCGACCTGGCCGCCGTCTTCGAAACCCTGGCCGCGGTCCACCCCGGGATCACGCTGACCGTCGAGGACCACGGCGGCGACTTCCTCATCCCCGTCAACGACCCGGAGTTCCTGGCCCGCTTCCCCGACCTCGCCGTGCCGGAGCTCGTCCGCCTTCTCGGTCTCGCGGTCCGGACCCGGGAACTCAGGGACGCGGGCAAGCTGGCCGTCCTGCCGCGCGACCGCTGGCCGGCCGCCTGCGAGCCCAGGGTCAAGCGCGACATTCAGGCAGTCCGCCGTATCACCGGCGGCAGGCGGGAGTAGGCCGGGATGGCCTCGCACGCGGTCTTCCGGCTCCGTACGGCCGACGCTCTCCGCGCCGAAGCCGCGCGCCTCGGTGTCGACGTCCCTTGGAGCGAAGATCTCTCCGTTCTGACCGGACCGGCGGACCTGGCCGGCCGGACGCTCCCGAACCGCCTGGCCGTCCTGCCCATGGAAGGGGCCGACGCCGAGCCCGGCGGCGCGCCTTCCGAGGCCACGCGGCGCCGGTACCGGCGCTACGCCGCGGGCGGCAGCGGGCTCGTCTGGTGCGAGGCGACCGCGGTCCGTCCGGAGGGGCGCTCCAATCCCGGCCAGCTCCTCATCACGGAGCGAACGGTCGGCGGATTCACCCGGCTCGTCGACGAGATCCGCGCCGCCGCGAAGAAGGAATGGGGCGCGGGCCACCGGCCCCTCCTCGTCCTGCAGCTGACGCACTCGGGCCGTTTCTCCAAGCCCGAGGGGACGCCCCGGCCGAGGATCGTCCAGCACAATCCCCACCTCGACCCCCTCCACGGCCTGCCGCCCGACTACCCGCTCGTCTCCGACGAAGAGATCGTCTCGGTCCGGGACGATTTCGTCGAGGCGGCCGACCTGGCCGCCGCGGCGGGCTTCGACGGCGTCGACGTCAAGGCCTGCCACGGCTACCTCGTCTCGGAGACGCTGGCCGCCCACGACCGCGAAGACAGCCGCTACGGCGGCCCGTTCGAGAACCGGACGCGTCTGCTCCTCGAGACCGTCCGGCTCATCCGGAACGAGATCCCGGACCGTCTCGTCACGAGCCGGCTCTCCGCGACGGACGCCGTTCCCTTCCCCTTCGGCTTCGGGATGGACCCCGACGAGCCGGAGAGGATCGACCTGACCGAAGCCCGGGCGGTCATCGGGCTTCTCGCCGGCGCCGGCGTCCGCTTCCTGGCGCTGTCCCTGGGCATCCCGGCCTGGAAACCCCACTTCGGGCGGCCTTACGACAGGCCCGTCCCGGGCGGCCGGCTCCCCGGCGAGCACCCGCTCGAGGGCGTCGCCCGCCATCTCGCCGTCGCGACCGAGCTGCAGAAGTCGGCGCCGGAGACCGCCGTCGTCGGCGCCGGATATTCCTGGCTGAGGGCCCTCGCGCCGGGCGTGGGGGCGGCCATGGTCGCCTCCGGCCGGACGTCTTTCGTCGGGCTGGGCCGGGGCGCGCTGGCCTATCCGGATTTCGCCGCCGATCTCGTCCGCCGCGGGGCGCTCGACGCGCGGAAAGCCTGCACGACGTGTTCGCTCTGCTCCTATCTCCTCCGGCAGCAGGAGCGGGTGGGCTGCGTCGTCCGGGACCCGGAGTACAAGAACGCCGCCGCGGCGAGGAGTGAAGAATGAGCAAGCTTCGAAGATCCGACTTGGTCCTATCGGTCGCCGCTTTCATAGTCATCCTCGCGGCCATTTTCTCCTACACCTATCTCGTCCGGCCGTGGTTCCTCCACTGGGGCGCCACGGAGGCGGACAGGACACGGCCGCTCGACGGCGACGACGCCTGGCTCGGCGGCGTGGTCACGGGCACGCGGGCGATCGACATCGACGCGCCGCCCGGGAAGGTCTGGCCCTGGCTCATCCAGCTCGGCCAGGACCGGGCCGGTTTCTACAGCTACACCTGGCTCGAGAACCTGGTGTTCTCGTCCATCCACAACACGTATGAGATCCGGCCGGAATGGCAGGAGCGCAAGGTCAAGGACATCGTCCCGAGCGTCCGCCGGGACTACCTCTTCGGGCTCCTCGAGGAGAAGGAGGGCTACACGGGCTGGAAGGTGTCGGCCGCGGAACCGAACCGGGTCCTGACGCTCAAGAACTGGGGCTCCTTCGTCCTCGAGCCGCAGGGCGCGAACGGGACCCGATTCCTGGTCCGGAGCAAGGGCGAGCCCCTGGCCGGACCGGCCGGGCGGCTGGTCACCTTCTGGCTGCTCGACCCGTCCCATTTCATCATGGAAAAGACGATGCTGTCGGAGATCAAGCGTCTGGCCGAGGGCCGGAGCGGACCGCCCGGCTGGCTCGTCGTCCTGGCCACGGCGGGATTCGCCGCCGCCGCGCTCGGTGCGGCCCTGATCATAGGATCGCGGAAGAAGAGGGGTTTCTGGCTCCTCCTGCCCGCCGCGTACGCCGTCCTTATTCTTATCTCGACCTCCGATCTGCGGGCGGCTCTCGTCGGCTTCACGGCCCTCGCGCTCGTCGTCCTCGGCTTCATCGCCTTCGGCCGGCAGTGGTGGATCTATCTCTCCTTCATGGCGATCTACAGCTTCGCAGTCCTCTTCCTGGCCGCGGACGCCTTCATCGTCTTCGGACTCGTCTTCCTGGCGGTCTTCGCGACGCTGGCCGTGTTGGCGGCGAAAGGGCTCCAGGCGCGATGAAAACAGGCCGGCCGGCCCGTTCCGGAGAGGTTCTCAAGGCTGTCCTCGGCCAACCCGGAGCCCTGCGGATGAGGCCGGCCGTGGGCCTGTTCTTCCTCCGCTACATGCGGAAATTCAGGGTCCGCAATATCGATGGCTCGATCATCGTCCATTCCCATCTCCCGCCCCTCGACAGCGCGGCGTACGGCCGGTTCATCCGCGATCATCTGCTCGGGAGAACCGACGGGCCTTCGCACGCCCAGCTGGCCGTCACCAACGCCTGCCCGCAAAGCTGCGCGTTCTGCTACAACCGCGACCGGGCCGGCCGGCCCCTCGACACGGCGGTTCTCCTCCGCGTCGTTCGGGAGCTCCGTGAAGCGGGCGTCTTCTGGCTCGGCCTGACGGGAGGAGAGCCGCTCCTCCAAAAAGACCTCGTCCGGATCGTCGAAGCGGGAGCCGACGGCTGCGCCGTCAAGCTCTTCACGACGGGGACCGGCATCACGGCCGACAGGGCCCGGGACCTCCGCCGGGCCGGCCTGTTCTCCGTGTCCGTCAGTCTCGACAGCTCCGACGAGGCGGTCCACGACGCGGGCCGCGGCTTCCGGGGGGCCTTCCGGGAAGCGCTCCGGGCCATCGACGTCTTCCTGGCGACGCCCGGGCTCGACGTCGGCGTTTCGGCCGTCCTCTCGCGGGAGATGATCCGCAACGGGGGGACGGAACGGTTCCTCGAGTTCCTGGCCGGCCTCGGGATCCACGAAGCCTGGCTGAGCGAGGTCAAACCGGCGTCGGCGCCGTTCTGGAACGAAGACCGGCTCATCACCGAAAAGGACCGGCTCACCCTGACCCGCCTCCAGGACCGGGCCAACCGCCGGCCCGGCCTGACGGTCAATTATCTCGGGCACTTCGAAGGCCGGGAGAATTTCGGCTGCACGGCCGGATGCAAGATGGTCTACGTCGACGCCTTCGGCGAGGTCAGCCCGTGCGTGTTCACCCCGATGACCTTCGGGAACGTGCGCGAGCGACCGCTCGGCGAGATCCTGGCCGGCATGCGGCGGGGATTCCGCCCGTCGGAGTCCTGCTTCATCCGGGGCAACTACCGGCTGCTGGAGAAACGCGCCTCGCGAGGTCTGCCTCTCGGCCGGGCGGCCAGCGACGAGGTCGTGGCCGAAGCGCGCTTCGGCCCGGCCGGGAAATATTTCCGCCGTTACGAAAAGCCCCTCGAACCCCGCGAGCGGAGCCTTCCCCATGCGGACTAGAGCCATCCGGGCGGCCGGCGTCATCCTGGCCGGGGCCTTCGCGGCGGTGGGGCTGACGTTCCTGATCATCCCGTCGGGCGTCGTCACGTTCTTCAACCGGATGTCGGCTCCCTGGGGTTTCCCTGCCGCCCCGGCGGGAGAGCCCGGCCTCTACGTCATTCTCGCCGTATCGTACATGGTCGTGGTCACGGCCCTGGCCGTCGGCATGGCCCGGCAGCCCGGGAACCCCGTCTACCCGCGGCTCCTGGCCCTGGCGAAGATCGCGAGCTCGGTCCTCTCGCTGGGGTCCTTCGCCCTGCGGGCCGGGACCTTCGTCGTGCTCGTGAACGGCGTCGTCGACGGTCTCATCGGACTCTTCGTCCTTTGGCTGAGCCGGCCTCGGAAGAAGGACCGGGACGCCGCGTCGTGAACCTCAGGCTCCGTCTCGCCGGGATTCACGTGCCGGCCCGCATCCGCCTGAAAAAGATCCGCGAGCTCGCGGCACTCACGGCCAGGGCCTTCGGGACCGCTCCGCCTCCCCTCCCGGACCGTCCGGTCCGGCGGGCCCTCGAAGACTACGCCCGGTTCACCCGGGAATCGGCGGACCGGGCCGTCGGGGACAAGGCCGATCTCGGACTTCTGGCGGCCGGGCTCCGGCGGGAGGCGTTCGCTTTCGGCAGGACGCTGGCCGCGGAATTCGGGATCCGCGATCGCGGCGAGGCCCGCCGGCTCATCCGCCTCGCCTATCGGGCGATCGGCATCGATCTGAGACTCGAAGCGGACGGAACGGTCCTCGTCAGCCGCTGTTCTTTCCGGGAGTTCTACACGCCCGGGACATGCCGGCTGATCGCGTCCCTCGACGAGGGGCTCATGGCCGGCGTCAGCGGCGGCGGACGGCTCGAATTCTCGGACAGGCTGACCTCGGGTGAGACCGCGTGCCGGGGCCGTTTCCGGTTCGAGGAGACCGGGCCGTGAAGCGCGCCGTCGTCGTCGGCAGCGGGGCGGCGGGCGCGACCGCGGCCCTCGCGCTCCAGGAAGCGTTCGAGGTCACGGTCTTCGAGGCCGGCCGCGAGTTCCGCCCGCTCGCGCCGGGCCTGGGGACCTTCGAAAAGCTCAAAAGGGCGGGGCTCCTCGCGGACGCCCGGCTGGTCGGGCTCGCCTTTCCTCCCATGCGGACGGCCAGGACCCGGGACGGGATGATCCTCGTCTGGGGCCGGGCGACGGGCGGCACCACGCCGATGACGGCGGGGAACGCGCTGCGCCTGGATCGGGACCTCCGGAAGCTCGGCGTCGATCTCGACGCGGAATTCGAAGAGCTCGGCCGGGAGATACCCATCTCGGACGGCCATCGGGCCCGTTGGCGCGAATCGACCCGAACGCTCTACGGGACGTTCGAGCAGATGGGACTCGCGCCCCGGTCCATGCCGAAGATGGCCGACGACGCGAAATGCGTGAGCTGCGGCCGGTGCATCCTCGGCTGCCCGACGGGGGCGAAGTGGGACGCCCGCCGCTTCCTAGCCGCGGCCCGGGCAGCGAGGCGCCCGGATCGTCACGGGGACGAAGGTCGAACGGATCAGCGCGGAACGCGGACGGGCCACAGGCGTCGTCGTCCGGCGCGGTCTCCGCCGCCGGCACGTCCCGGCGGACTTGATCGTGCTGGCCGCCGGGGGATTCGGCACCCCGGCGATCCTCGGACGCTCGGGCATCGCCTGCGAACCGCGGCTTTTCGTCGACCCCGTCCTGTGCGTCGCCGCCCCCTGGCCCGGCGCCCTCCAGAACCGGGAAGTGCCGATGCCCTTCGCCGCCGGGCTCGACGGCTACATCCTCTCTCCTTATTTCGATTTCCTGAGCTACTTCTTCGATCGCCGCTGGAAGGCCGGGCCCGGCGACATCGTCAGCCTGATGATCAAGTTCGCCGATTCGGGGGCCGGCGACGTCCGGAACGGCAGGATCCGCAAGCCCCTCGGCGCCGCCGACAGGGACCGGCTGGCCGGCGCCGTCCGCCTGGCCGAAGACGTCCTGGCGCGCCTGGGGATCCCCGCGGACCGGACCTTCCGGGGCATCCTCAACGCCGGCCATCCCGGGGGGACGCTTCCCCTGACCGCGGCGTCGGCGGCCGCTCTCCGGGACGACCGGCTGCCGGAGAACGTCTACGTCGCCGACTCGACCCTCTTCCCCGCCGCGCTCGGCAATCCCCCCAGCCTGACCATCATGGCCCTGGCCCGGAAAGTCGGGCGGACCGCCGCCGCCCGCTGGGCCTGAGCCCGATCGATTGACGCCCGCGCGCCTGTTGTTATATTTTGACGGCGGACCGGAAAGGCCCCCGGGAATGAAAAACAAGATCGTCTCCCTGAACACCGTCGTCATCGGCAGCGGCGCGGCCGGGCTCAACGCCGCGGTCCGCCTCCACGAATTCGGCCAGACCGACCTCGCCATCGTCACGGACCGCTTCGGCGCCGGGACCTCGGCCAACTCCGGATCGGACAAGCAGACCTACTACAAGCTCTCCCTCGCCGGCGACCGAGCCCGATTCCGCCGCTCGACATGGCCCGCGACCTGGTCGCCGGCGGCTCCATGCACGGCGACATCGCCCTGGCCGAAGCGCAGGGCTCGCTCGAGGCCTTCTTCCATCTCGTCGCGCTCGGCGTCCCCTTCCCCCACGACCGCTACGGCGCCTTCGTCGGCTACAAAACCGACCACGACCCGCGCCAGCGGGCGACCTCGGCCGGACCGCTGACCTCGCAGCTCATGGTCGAAGCGCTGGCCGCGGAGGTCCGGCGCGCGGCGGATCCCGCGTCTTCGACGGCCACGAGGTCGTCGCGCTCGCTCACGGCCGGGCGGGGCGCGGCCAAGCGGGTCGTCGGCGCCGTCGCCCTCGATCCGGAGCCGGCTCGGCGGCCCGCGACCGCGGCTTCGTCCTCTTCAACGCCGTCAACGTCGTCGTCGCGACCGGCGGGCCGGGCGGGATGTACGCGCACTCGGTCTACCCCGAAGGCCAGACGGGCTCGCACGGGCTGGCTCTTCGAGGCCGGCGCCGTCGGCCCACAACCTGACCGAGTCGCAGTTCGGCCTGGCCTCGATCGAAGTTCCGCTGGAACGTCTCCGGGACCTACCAGCAGGTCGTGCCCCGCTACATCTCGACGGACGCCCGCGGCGGCGACGAGCGCGAGTTCCTGAACGACTATTTCCCCGACCTGGGCGCTCTGGCCACGGCCGTCTTCCTCAAGGGCTACCAGTGGCCGTTCGATCCGCGCAAGGCCTGCGGACGGCGGCTCGTCGCTCATCGACCTGCTCGTCTACGAGGAGACCGTCGTCAAGGGCCGCCGCGTCTTTCTCGATTTCCGCAGCGATCCCGGCGGCGGCGGCCGGCTCGCGCCGTTCGCGCCGCGCCTGCTCGCGCCCGAGGCCTTCGCCTATCTCGAACGGTCGGGCGCCCTGATGGCCGACGCCGATCGCCCGGCTGAGGAAGATGAACCCGCCGGCCGTCGACCTCTACGCAGTCACACGGCATCGACCTCGCCCGTGAGCCGCTCGAGATCGCCGTCTGCGCCCAGCACAACAACGGCGGCTTCAAGGGCTCGATCTGGTGGGAATCGAACGTGCGCGGCCTCTTCCCCGTCGGCGAGGCCTGCGGCACGCACGGCGTCACGCGGCCGGGCGGCTCGGCGCTGAACGCCGGGCAGGTCGGGAGCGCCCGGGCCGCGCTCTTCATCGCCCGCCGGCGCGGCGGCCGGCCGCTCCCGGAGCGCGCCTTCGTCCGCGCGGCCGAAGGCCGCGGTCGCGGAGAAGGCCGGGTCTGGCCGATTCGCTGCTCCGCCGGACGAAGGGGGCATCCCTCGCGCCGGCGGATTGCCTGGCCGAGATCCGGGCGAGGATGTCGGCCTGCGGCGCGGCCGTCCGGGACCCCGCGGCCGTCCGGGCCGGAAGGGTCCGCGCCCGGGAGCTCTGGTTGAGGGCCCGGCGCGAGATGCGCGATCGCATCGCCGCCGGGACCTGCCCGGCGCGTTCAGGGTCGTCGACCTCGCCCTGACCCACGACGTCTATCTCGAGGCCATCGGCGAATACCTCGACCGCGGCGGGAAGAGCCGGGGCTCCGCCCTCGTCCCCGACGCGGCCGGCATCGTCCCCGCACCCGCTCCTCGGCAGGCGCTGGGCGTTCTCGCTCGCGGAACCCGGCGATGCCGTCGGGACGAACGTCCTCGAGGTCCGGCTCGACGCCGCGGGCCGCGTCCGGAAGCGCTGGGTCCCCGTCCGGCCCGTGCCCCGTCCGGAGGGCTGGTTCGAGACCGTCTGGGACGACTACCGGAAAGACAGGATCGTCGTCGAGGAGGAATGAGCTTGGCCAAGAAGAAACTCGGCACCAAGCCCGCCGCCGTCGTCACCGGCGCCGGCCGGGGCATCGGCCGGGCCATCGTCCTGGCCCTGGCCCGCGAGGGCTTCGACGTCGTCGGGATCGACGTCCTCTTCGATCCGCGCGACACGAAGTCGGGCCTCTTCGAGGTCAAACGCCGCGTCGCCGAGATCGGGGGCCGTTTCCTGCCCGTCGCGGGCGACATCTCGCGGATCGCCGACCACGACCGGATGCTCGACGCGGCCGCCGGGGTGTGCGGCCGGATCGACGTCCTCGTCAACAACGCCGGCGTGGCCCCCGCGAAGCGCGCGGACGTCCTGGAGACGGAGCCCGCGAGCTACGACCGGCTCATGGGCATCAACGCCCGTGGGCCCGTTCTTCCTGACCCAGAACGCGGCCCGGCGGATGGCCGCGCAGGGACCGAGGCCGGACGGCGTCCGGCCGGCCATCGTCTTCATCACCTCCCTCTCGGCCGTCGTCTCCTCGGCCGACCGGGCCGAATACTGCATCTCCAAGGCGGCCCTCAGCATGGCCGCGACGGTGTTCGCCGACGCCCTGGCGGGAAAAGGCATCGGCGTCTACGAGATCCGCCCGGGCATCGTCGCCACCGACTATGACCGCCGGCGTCAAAGAGAAATACGACCGGAAGATCGCCGCGGGGCTCGTGCCCCAGGGCCGCTGGGGGCAGCCCGAGGACGTCGGCCGGGCCGTCGCCGCCCTCGTCCGCGGCGACTTCGGCTATTCGACCGGGGCCGTGATCGAGGTCAGCGGCGGCATGGACATCCGCCGGCTCTGACCCGGCTACGGCGTTCTTGGCGGGCCGGGCCCGCTGTGCTATCCTAGACCGGAACGGAGGGAACTATGAGCGATTCTAAAACCCAGGGCCGCGTCTTCTGGGGCCTTTTACTTATCGTCCTGGGCGGACTGTTCCTGTTCGCCCAGATGGAGCTGGCTGGAATTTCGGCCACGTCGTCGGACGGTTCTGGCCGGTCATCTTCATCCTCCTCGGCATCTCCATGCTGGTCGCCAACAACTTCAAGAACGTCGGATCGGGCGTCTTCTTCATCCTCTTCGGCACGTTCTTCCTGCTCATCCGCTGGAACGTCCTCCACACGATCGGGCGGTACATCTGGCCGGTGGCCATCATCGTCACGGGCCTGTGGATCCTGCTCCGGCCGGCCTTGGGCCAGGACAAAAAAAAAACGATCTCTGACGTAGGCGGCGACGACCTCAAGATCAGTCAGGTCTTCTCCGGCACAGCGCGCCGGATCGAATCCCAGGCTTTCCGGGGCGGCAATGCCGAGGTCGTCTTCGGCTCGGCCGAGATCGATCTCCGCGGGGCCAAGCTCGCGGGCGACCGGGCCACGATCGACCTGTCGGCGGTCTTCGGCAGCATCGAGGTCCACGTCCCCCGCGACTGGGAGATCGTGCTCGAAGGCACGCCCGTCCTCGGCTCGATCGAGAATCGCAAGTCGGCCGTGCCCGCGACCGGAAAGACGGCCACGCTGACCGTCAAGGGAGCGGCCGTGTTCGGATCGATCGAGATCAAGGACTAGCGGGGGCGGCGATGAAGAAGAGTTTACTCTGGTCCCTGGCCGTCGTCATCACCCTGGGATCGGCCGTCTATCAGAGGATGACCGGGCCCACGTACCCCCTGAAAGGAACGGTCGCCCTGGGCGGATCGGAGATCCGCTTCGAACTGCCGCGGAGCGCCGAAACGACGGCGGACGCCGAGGTGGCCGTCGCGGCCCCGGCCGCGATCGGGGGCGCACTCGATTGGCGCCGCTTCCCGACGGATGACGCCTGGACGCGGATTCCGTTCGTCCGCGAAGGGGACCGCCTCGTCGCCCGCCTGCCGAAACAGCCGGCGGCCGGCAAGGTCGCCTACCGGGTCACGCTGACGGCGGGCGGCGAGTCCGCGTCGCTCACCGGCGACGACCCGGCCATCCTGCGCTTCAAGGACCCCGTGCCGGTCTGGATCCTCATCCCCCACGTCCTGATCATCTTCGCGGCCATGCTCTTCTCGACGGCGGCGGGCCTGGCCGCGCTCGACAAGAAGCGGAACCCGCGGCGGCTCGTCCTCTGGACCGTCGGGCTGATGTTCCTCGGCGGATTCGTCCTCGGTCCGCTCATGCAGAAGTTCGCCTTCGGCGTGGCCTGGTCCGGTTTCCCCCTCGGCACGGACCTGACGGACAATAAAATCCTCATCGCCTTTCTGGCCTGGATCGTGGCCCTGGTCACCGGCCGCAGGGGCCGGCCGGCCCGGCCGTTCGTCATCGCGGCCTCGCTCGTGACGCTCGTCGTCTTCCTCATCCCCCACAGTCTGTTGGGATCCGAATACGATTATTCGAAGATCGGACAGGGAGGGAACGGATGAAAAGATCGGCCTATCTGAGCTTGGCGACTCCTGGTCCTGGCCGGGGCCGGCGCGGCCCTGGTCATGGCCCCTGGCCGGGAAGACGGGGACATTCCCGCGGACGTGCTGTCCGTATTCAAGAAGAACTGCGTCCGGTGCCATACCGGGCCGAAGCCTCCCAAGGGGCGGAGCTTCATCCCGGCGAAGATCGCGTCCGCGATCGATGCGCCGAGCGCCGAGGTCCCGGAGGCGATGCTCATCCTTCCGGGTGACCCCGGTGCGAGCTATCTCATGAAGAAGGTCCGCCGTGAGGACGGCATCGCCGGGAAGCCCATGCCCCCCGGCAAAGCCCTGACCGCCGAGGAGATCCAGGTCCTCGCGACCTGGATCTCGGGCCTCAAGTGATCCGCGCCATCACTGCAACTGGAAGCGGACCGTCACGGTGAAGACGATCGGGACGGGCTTGCCGTCCTGCAGGAACGGTTCGTAGACCCACTGCCGCACGGCGTCGATGGCCGCCTGATCGAGGAGCGGGATCGAGCGCAGGACCATCGTGTCCGCGACCTTGCCCGTCTCGTCGGTCTTGACGGAAAGAATGACCACGCCCTGGACGCCGGCGACGCGGGCGACTTCGGGATAGACGGGCGCGACTTCTTTGATCAGCCGGGGCGGTTGGATCTCGCCCTCGGCCCGGACGGCGCCGGCGGCGAATTTCTTGATGACGTCCTTCTTGATGCCTTCGTCGAGAACGAAGCGGACCGTCACGGTGAAGACGACCTTGTGCGCCTTCCCGTCGATGATCAGGGGCTCGTACTTCCACTGCTTGACGGCATCGATGGCCGCCTGGTCGAGGACCCGGATGGAGCGGAGGACCCGGGCGTCGACGACATTCCCATCCTCGTCGGTCTTGGCCTCGAGGATCACGACGCCTTCCACCCGGCCCTGACGGGCGATCTCGGGATAGACCGGATTGACCTTCTTGACGAGTTTGGGCGGCTCGATCTTGCCGACCGCCCGGACGGCGTCGCCCTCGAACTGCAGGTCGGGCTTGGAGCCCGGGACGCCTCCGACGACGCCGCCCTCGACCCCGCCTTGGACGCCGCCCTGCACGCCGCCGACGGCCGCCTCCACCTCCGGCTTCTTCTTGTCGTCGAGATTGAAGCGCATGGTCACGGTGAAGACGACCGGATGCGGCTTACCGTCGATGACCATGGGCTCGTAGACCCACTGTTTGAGGGCGTCCACGGCGGCCTGATCGAGAAGCGGGATCGAGCGCAGAATCTTGACAGCGGCGATCCGGCCGAATGTGTCAGTCGTCGCTTCCATGATGACGACGCCTTCGACCCCGGCTTTGGCCGCTTCCTTCGGATAGACCGGCTGGACCTCTCTGACGAGCTTGGGCGGCTTGACCTTTTCGCCTCCGCCGGCCTTCAGCACCCCCCCGACGACGCCGCCGGCTGCCCCGCCTGTGGCGGCGCCGGCGGGTTCGCCGAGCCACTTGGCGACCCTCAGGGTGATGAAGTAGGGCTTCATCTGGGTGTTCTCGAAACCGAAGACGGCTTCCGACTTGTCGGGCAGTGAGAATTCGGTGTCGAGGAGATTCGACTTCTTGGCCGCTTCCTGTTCATAGACTTCGATGCGGAATTGGTTGCGCCCGGCGACCTTCCCCGGCGTGACGAAAACGGCGTACTCGTGGCCGTTGATACGGAACATGTGAAAGGCCTTTTCGGATTTCCCGTTCCGGTCCCACGCGAGCGTGGCCTCGGTCAACAGGCCGACGTCCTCGAGGTTGTAGACCTTCCTGATCTGCCGGTCGGCCTTGACGTCCTCCTCGAGCTCGTAATTGGCGAAGTCCGTGAACGTCAAATACGACGACGTGACGGGCTTGGGCTGACCCGGCGCTTTCTCTCGCGACGCCTTCGAGGATCCTCATCTTCAGCTCGAACGAGGCGACTGTGGCTTTGGCGCTCTGGGACGCGTCATCGCCGCCGGAGGCCGGGGCGATCGTCGCCAGGCCGACGAAAACCATTGCGACTGCCAACCAAAATGCTTTTTTCATCACACCCCTCCTGCTAGGGAGTTCTCGTAGCCCAGATGAAGACGGTGTCCGTCCCCTGGGGCTGATAGACGAAGGTTTGAGCGGGCTCGCCGCCCACGTTGACGTAGTCGATCTCGAACCGGTCGGCCGGCGCGACGGCCCGCGCGTCGAAGCCCGGCCGTTCGACCTCGCGAAGAAGCCAGAATCCGGCCACGGCGACGACGGCGGCCATGGCCACGCCGGCGGCGAGCCTCCAGGCGAGCCCGGCGCGGGCCGGCTGCCGGTTCCGGCGCGGCCGCGGCGCAGGCCGTCTCGACCGAGAGCCGGCGCCAGAGGGCTTCGGGATCACCCAGCCGGCCGGGCATGACGAGCAGGCCCCGCGCCTCCTCGGGCCCGACGAGCCGGGCCTGGCAGCGGGGGCATCGCTCCATGTGGCCGCGGATCAGCCAACCGCGGACCGACCTCAGGGGAAGAGCGTCGTAGAGGAACTCAGCCGTTCTGCAGAAGGCCATGGTCTTTCTCCAAGAGGGCTTTGATCTTCCGGCGGGCGTTGAAGAGGTAGACGCGGGCCGTCGAGGCCGAACAGGTCAGGACCCCGGCGATGTCCCCGGCGGTGTAGCCTTCGTTCGCCCAGAGGCAGAGGGCGGTCCGCTCCCTCGGCGACAGGCGCTCGAGGAGGGCCGAGGGCAGGGGCTCGGGATCGGCCGGATGGGGATCCCCTCCCCGCCCGGCCACGGCCGGCTCGAACTTGGCCCGGGCCGAGAATTCCGAGAAGCGCCGTTTTTTCCTGAGCATGTCGAGCGATCTCCTGTAGGCGATGGTCAGGAGCCAGGTCTTGAAGCTCCTCTCCCGGTCGTACCGGTCGAGGCGGCGGAAGACCTGGAGAAAGGTCTCCTGGCAGACGTCCTCGGCGTCCTGCCTGTTGCCGATGACGTTGAGGGCGACCGACAGGACGAGGTTGCCGTAAGCCTCGACCATCGCCCTCGAGGCGACGGGGCTCTCCCGGAGACAACCTTCGATGATCTCCTGCTCGTCCACCGGATGCCTTGTCCTTTCTCCCACCGAGATTACGCCCGGGCCGGGGCAGGCGTTTAGCCGGACCGGCGTCCGGGGGGACCGCTCTCCCCTCCTTCTATTGGTACATCTTTCCCCGCCCCCTGTCATCCTCCCGTCAAATGCCGGCAGAGGAAATAGAAGGGGGACGTTTCTAGCAACGTCCCCATTTTTTTGACAGGGGCGGGCGTCTTTGTTAGATTTTGACGGACATGAACGCACCTGAAAAGCCCAAAGCCGGAAGCCGCGACGGCCAGGATCGTTACAAGGCCCTCGTCGAACAGCTCCCCGTCGGTGTCTACAGGACCACCCCCGATGGCCTCATCATCGAGGCCAACCGCGTCCTGGCCCGGATGCTCGGCTACAAGAAACCCCGTGACCTGTTCACCTGCAACGTCAAGGACTTCTATGTCCGGGGCGAGGACCGGGCCCGGCACCTGGCCAAGCTGACGACGAAGTCCACGGCTTTCCAGGAGTTCGAGCTCCGGCGGGCCAACGGGCGCAAGTTCTGGGCCCGCGACTACTGTCGCGGGGTCAAGGGCCCCGACGGGAAGATCGCCCATTGCGACGGCATTCTCGTCGACATCACCGAAATGAAGACGGCCGGGAGGAGGCTCGAGCAGGCCCTGCGCAAGGTCCAGATGACCAACGAGAAGCTCGAGAACCTGTCCACGTTGGACCATCTGACCGGCCTCAACAACCGCCGCGGCTTCTTCTCCTTCGGCCTCCAGCAGATGAAGATCGCCAAGCGCCTCAAGTCCGACAACTACCTGGTCTTCCTCGACATCGACAACCTGAAGGAAGTCAACGACGCCTACGGCCACGCCGTCGGCGATCTGCTCCTCCAGGGTGTCGGGACCATCCTCCGGAGCACGCTCCGCGAGTCCGACGTCATCGGCCGCATCGGCGGCGACGAATTCGCCGTCCTGGCCATGCGTTCGAAGGGCCTGGGCGAGCGCAGCCTCCTGGCCCGGATCGAGGAGGGCGTCAAGGGATTCCGCATCAAACAGAACCCGCGGCTCCGCCTGTCGATCAGCATGGGCATCGTCCGGATCGACCCCCAGAAATACCAGCAGCTCGACGACTTCCTGGCTCACGCCGATTTTCTGATGTATCAAGAGAAGAGAAAGAAAGAAAGGCAGGAACAGACCTCATGACCAAAACGAAACCCTTCGCTCTCGCCGCCGCCGTGCTCCTCCTCGCCGGCCTCATGCCCGCGGCCGCCCAGGACAAGCCCGTCGACAAGCCGGCGGCCCCCGCGGCACCCGCCGTTCCTCGCCCGATCGGGCTCCAGGACATCCTGGCCTGGAAGTCGATCGGCCCGTCGGAGCTCTCGCCGGACGGGAGCTGGTTCATGTACCAGGTCAGCCCGGTCGAGGGCGAAAGCGAGGTCGTCCTCCGCCAGACGGCCGGGACCAAGGAACACCGCTTCCCCATCGGCGAGGCGCCGCGGTTCGGCTCGTCCGTCCGGCCGGGCTTCTCGGCCGATTCCAAGTGGGCCGCCTTCCTCGTCTACCCCGGCTCGAAGGAGACGAAGTCGCTGCGGAAGGACCGGAAAAGGATCACGACCACGGCCGTGCTGGTGGACCTCGCCACGGGCGAGAAGACGGAGCTCGAAAAGGTCCGCGCCGCCGCCTTCTCGGGCGAAAACCCGGGTTTCGTCGCCCTCCACCGCTACGCCCCCGAGAGCCAGGAGAAGGAGAAAGAGAAGGACAAGTGGACGGGGTCCGACCTCCTCCTGCGCGAGCTCGCGACGGGAAACGAGGTCAACATCGGCAACGTCGCCGAGTACGCTTTCGACAAGAAGGGCGGCCGCCTGGCCCTCGTCATCGATGCCCAGGGCCTGGCCGGCAACGGCCTCCAGCTCCGGGACATGGCCACGGGCGCGGTCGTCTCCCTCGACAACGACAAGGCCTCTTACAAATCCCTGACCTGGACGGAGAAGGGCGAAGCCCTGGCCGTCCTCAAGGGTAAAGAGGACAAGGCCTACGAGGACAAGCTCTGGAGCGTCCTCGGCTTCGACGGCTTCGCGGCCGCCAAGAGGCCGCGCAAAACGGTCTACGACCCGGCCGCGGACAAGGCCTTCCCCGAGGGCATGACGGTCAGCCCCAACCGGGCCCCCGAATGGACCGAGAGCTTCGACGCCATCCTCTTCGGCATCCACAAGGTCGAAAAGAAGAAGGACGCCGGCAAGAAGGACGCGGACGAAGCCAAGGCCGGTGCGGACGCGGCCCCGGCGGCTCCCCCGAAGCCCGATGAGGTCGCCGACGAGGACCTCCCCGACCTCGTCATCTGGCACGGCCAGGACCGCCGTCTCCAGTCCCAACAGCAGGTCCAGGAACAGCGGGACAAGAATTTCAGCTACCTGTCGGAGTTCCGGGTCGCCGAAAAGAAGTTCATCCGGCTGGCCGACGACGACCTCCGTTTCGTCGCTCCGGCCCCCAAGCACCGTTTCGCGGTCGGCCAGGACAACCGGGCCTACGAGCTCGACACGAATCTCGTCGGCCGCGGCCGCCAGGACATCTCCGTCATCGACATGAAGACGGGCCAACGAAAGCCGGCCCTGACCGGGAACGAGCATTATTTCGGGACCCTCTTCGACGGGGCCCACTTCCTCTATTATGAAGACGGCCACTTCCACACCTACGACATGGCGACGGGCAAGTCCGTCAACATCACCCGGGACGTGCCCGCGTCGTTCATCGACGAGGACGACGACCACAACGTCGTCAAGCCGCCCGATTACCCCGTCGGCTCGACCAAGGACGGGCTGAACGTCCTCCTCTCGGACGGCTGGGACGTCTGGAGCATTCCCGTCAGCGGCGCCGGCAAGGCCGTCAACCTGACCGCGAACGGGGCCAAGGACAAGCTCCGCTATCGCCGCCTTCGGATAGACACCGAGGAGAAGGCCATTGACCTCGACGAGCCCCAGTACTTCTCGGTCTACGGCGAATGGACGAAGAAGGCCGGGATCGCCCGGCTCGAAAAGGGCCGGCCCGCGCCGGCGATGCTCCTCTGGGACGATGCCGGATTCGGGGGTTTGGCCAAGGCCAAAAAGGCCGGCGTCTACGTCTACACCCGCGACACCTTCAAGGAGTATCCCGATCACTACGCCGCGGACGCCCTCCTGCGGAACGGAAAGAGGCTGACCGAGGCCAACCCGCAGCAGAAGGATTTCCACTGGTCGAGCGGTTCGATCCTGCTCGACTACACGAGCGCCAAGGGCGACAAGCTCCAGGGCGCGCTCTTCCTCCCCGCCAACTACGAGAAGGGCAAGCGCTATCCGACGATCGTCTACTATTACGAGAAGATGTCGCAGCAGCTCAACCGTTACGCTCCGCCTACGGCCAACGGCTTCAACAAGTCCGTCTACACCAGCCACGGCTACGCCGTGCTCTATCCCGACATCACCTACAAGATCAACGACCCCGGCATGTCCGCGGTCTGGTGCGTTCTGCCCGCCCTCGACGCGGCCGTGGCCTCGGGGGTCGTCGACCGCGCCAAGGTCGGCCTCCAGGGACACTCGTGGGGCGGCTATCAGACCGCTTTCCTCGTCACCCAGGCCGACTTCGCCGCAGCGGTGGCCGGGGCGCCGCTGACCAACATGATCAGCATGTACAGCTCCATCTACTTCAACAGCGGCTCGGCCAACCAGCCCATCTTCGAGTCGAGCCAGGGGCGATTCAAGGGCGGGTACTGGGACAACCTCGAGGCCTACCAGCGCAATTCGCCCGTCTATTACGCCGGCCGGGTCAAGACCCCGCTCATCATCCTCCACAACGACAAGGACGGCGCGGTCGACTGGAACCAGGGCATCGAGTACTACAACACCCTCCGCCGCATGAAGAAGCCGGTCGTGATGCTCCAGTACGTCGGCGAGAACCACGGCCTGGTGAAGCCGGCCAACCGCAAGGACTACACGGTCCGGATGAAGGAGTTCTTCGACCACCATCTCATGGGCCAGCCGGCCCCGGCCTGGTACACGGAAGGCATCCCCTACCTCAAGCTCAAAGACCATCTCAAGGAGCGGGCCAAGGACCTCAAGCCGGCGGAACAAGCGGACAAGAAAGAACCCGCCAAGAAGTAGTCGCGGGGGGAACCGGACGGCCCGCGCGGCAGCTAACGGGGAGTTGGCTCCGGCGCGGAAGAAGCCATCTCCCGGAAAGGGGCCTGTCTGATCGAGGGGGATTCCCGGATAAACCAAGGCTGGCTGGTGAGGCGCCAAGGTTTCAAAGGAAAAGGAAGCGGGGCTAAGGAGGATCCCTCTCCAGCCAGCGAACCCATTATAGGACCGCTTTTTCGCCCTTGTCAATCTGAAAGTGTCCAATTTAGGAAATTATTCGCACCGGGCCGGCCTTGATTTTCCGGCGCTTTAATGTATACTGAATTAGTAGGAATTAACGAAAGAGAGGCCCCGATGCGACCGAGCGTAAAGATCGCCATCCTGGCGCTGGCCACGCTCCTGGGCCTCGCGTGGTGGAAGGGCTTGAACGCCCTGCTCGACCCGGGCTCGCCCCGGCTCGCGATCGCCACGCAGGGAGGTCAGGACATGCCGGCCAAGGTCAAGAAAACGGACAAGGACTGGAAGGCCGCCCTCACGCCCGAGCAGTACGAGGTCATGAGGAAGTGCGGGACCGAGGTGCCTTTCAGCGGAAAATACAACGACTTTTGGGACAGGGGGGTATACGTCTGCGCCGGCTGCGGCACCCCGCTCTTCCTCTCGGAGACGAAATACGAGCACGGCACGGGCTGGCCGAGCTTCTCGACGCCCGTCGACGAGAAGAACATCCAATACCGCGACGATTACTCGCTCCTGTCCAAGCGCGTCGAGGTCCGCTGTTCGAACTGCGGCGCCCACCTGGGCCACGTCTTCGACGACGGGCCGGAGCCGACCTTCCTGCACTATTGCGTCAACTCGGCCTCCCTCCAGTTCAAGCCCGAGACGGCCGCCCCCGCGGCGGCAGGGCCGGTGACGGCGGCTTCCGGGACGGAGACCGCGACTTTCGCGGCCGGCTGTTTCTGGGGCGTCGAGCACAAGCTGGGCAAGCTCCCCGGCGTCGTCGCCACGGTCGTCGGCTACACCGGCGGGAGAACGGTCGCCCCGACCTACGAGGAGGTCTGCTCGGACCGGACGGGCCACGCCGAAGCCGTCCAGGTGACCTTCGATCCGAAGCAGGTGAGCTACGCCGGCCTCGTCCGGCATTTCTTCTCTATCCACGATCCCACCCAGGTCGACCGGCAGGGGCCCGACCGCGGCAGCCAATACCGATCGGCCATCTTCTTCCATGACGAGGCCCAGAGAGCGGCGGCCCGCGAGGTCATGGACGAGCTGGCGGCCTCGGGTCGATACAAGAAGCGCCTGGCCACGGAACTCGTCCCCGCCTCGGCCTTCTACAAGGCCGAGGAGTACCATCAGAAGTACTTCGAGAAGAACGGCTTCGTCTGCTATTAAACCCGCGTCACCGGTGTCCCCTATTTGAGACGGCCTGCCCTCGAGGGCGGGCACTTCCCTCTCCCCTCTTCAGGCTATGCTCCTGGCACGAATCTTGAAGTAATTAGGACCGCAACCAGGAGAAAAAGATGAAAATGGCAAGGATCAGGGCGGTTTCCAGGCAGGAACGGCCCCAATCGGCCGGCCTGGGCTGTAAATTGTCCCAAGATGTAAAGTTTTTTCTTGACAAACAGGACGGGTGGACGTATCCTCCGCGCTTCGTATCGGAGTGTCCCATCCCCCGGGGGTGTAACGAATCCGCCCTCAGCCCCGTTATTTGATCAGAGTCGGGAGCTGAGAAAATGCGACAGAGGCAGCGGGCCGGTAACGAAAAGGCCATATTTATAGTATTCCTATAATAAATGTAGTTTAAGGGAGATCGAAATGGCTTCTCAATACAAGTACAAGAACGACGAAGAGCTGCTTCAGCTCATACCCAACGCCCCCGGGGGCAAGCTCTTTTCCGACGAGGAAGAGGTCTTCGCCGCGGCCGGCTCGACCCCGCTCGACGCCCGGCTCGGCGAGCCCAAGAACGGCCGCGGCGGGAAAGCCCTGAACTCTCCGGAAGACATCGAGCAGACCGCCGACCTGGTCAAGATCTACCTGCGCGAGATGGGCAGCATACTGCTCCTGTCCCGCGAACAGGAGATCACGCTGGCCCGCCGGATGGAGCGCGGCGAGAAGGCCATCCTCAAGGCCCTGGCCCGGACGGCCTTCACGCTCGACGAGATCGCGTCCCTGGAGGCCATGCTCAAGAAAAACCCCGAGGCCTTCGTCAAGCTGTTCAACATGACGGAAGAGGAATTCTCCGACGACAGCCTCGAGACGAGGCGGCACGAAGTCCTGGCCAAGATCCAGAAGCTCCGCGCCCTCAGCACCCGGCTCGTGAAGGTCCGGCCCCTCGTCCGCAACCGCTTCGCCCGCGGCCGGCTGGTCGTCCGTATCGTCCGCCTGGCCCGGGAGCTCGAGCTCAAGCCGGAACAGCAGGACCGGATCGTCCACGCCGTCCAGATCCGCCTCAAGGAAGAATTCAAGCGGACCTCCAAGCAGGCCCGCAAGGAGCGCAAGTCCATCCTGCAGGCCATCCAGTCCGGCCGCCGGACCCGGGAACGGGCCAAGAGCGACCTCGTCTCGGCCAACCTCCGGCTCGTTGTCTCCATCGCCAAGAAGTACCAGGGCCGCGGCCTGCAGCTCCTCGACCTCATCCAGGAAGGCAACATCGGGCTGATGCGGGCCGCCGAAAAGTTCGACTACCGGCGCGGCCACAAGTTCTCAACCTACGCGACCTGGTGGATCCGCCAGTCGATCACCCGGGCCATCGCCGACCAGGGCCGGACGATCCGCATCCCCGTCCATCTGACCGAGACCATCCACCGGCTCAAAAAGATCTCGCAGGCGTCCGTCCAGGAATACGGCAAGGCCCCCTCGCCCGAAGAGCTGGCCCGGAGGATGAACCTCCCCGTCGCCAAGGTCCTGGAGATGCTCTATTCGTCCCAGGACCCCGTTTCGATCGAAACCCCGCTCGGCGAGAACGGCGAGGGCTCCCTCGGCGATCTGCTCGAGGACAAGTCCTTCCCCTCGCCGCCCGACACCGTCATCCACATCAACCTGCGCGAGCAGATCGAGGCGGCCCTGCGGACTCTGCCGGAGAGGGAGACCCTGGTCCTGAGGATGCGCTACGGCCTCGGCGACGGGCGGGAATACACGCTCGAAGAGGTTGGCCAGCATTTCAAGCTGACCCGGGAGCGGATCCGCCAGATCGAGCTCAAGGCCCTCAAGGCCCTGCAGCTCTCGGGCCCCGGCCAGAAGCTCAAATCGTTCTGATCCGGCCGGACGCCCCGGCCGCGCCGGCGTCCCTATTTCCTTTTCGGCTTCCGGTGGCTCCATGACCTACGAACGGATCGGCTTCATCGCTCCCTCGAGCTGCCTCTCCGTCAAGGAGAAGCCCATCCTCCGCCGGACGGCCCGGCTCCTCCGGCAGGCCCTCGAAGTCCGCGACGTCTACTTCAGCCCCCATCTCTTCTCGAGCGACGCCGAGATCGACCACGTCACGGCCCCCCTCGAGGCCAGGGCCGAGGTCTTCAAGGAAGCCATCCGCGAGCTCGATCTCATCATCTCCATCGCCGGGGGCACGGGCGCCGAGGACCTCGTCCGCAAGATCGACGCCAAGGACCTCCGCGTCATCCGCGCGAGGCGCCCCCTGTTCATCGGCTTCTCGGATTTCACCTTCCTGCTGAGCGAGATCTACTACGCCTGCCGGGTCCCGGTCATCTACTTCCCCTCTCTCAAGGTCGGCAAGGGCGATTTCCGCAACCTCCTGGCCCTCATCAGCGGGGAGGAGATCCACTACAACGGAGCGGCCTGGCTGACCCCTCCGCCGCCGAGGAAGCTCTCGGGCATCCCCATCGGCGGCAACCTGTCGACCTTCGTCAACTTCCTCAACCGCGGCAAGCCGCCCAAGTTCAGCTGGAGGCAGCACATCCTGTTCATCGAGGACGTCCAGGTCGACGTCGAGGACCTGCACCGCTTGCTGGCCGCCCTGCGCCGGCACAACGTCTTCGCCGGCATCAAGGGTGTCGTCGTCGGATCGGTCACGCCGCCGGGGAAAAGCCTGTTCCCGAAGAAGACACCAGCGGGAGGCCGTCCGGTTCGTCCGGTCCTATCTCGCGGACGTCATCCGCGACCGCCGGCGCCAGGGCTGTCCCCTGCCCATCCTGACGGTCGCGAACTTCGGCCACGACATCCGGCGCAACCTCATGGCCGTGCCGATCGGCGGACACGTGACCATCTCCCGTTCTAAAAAAATCACCTTCAGGCTCAACCGGCAATCCCCCCGCCATCTGGCCTGAATTTCCCTTTCTGCCCTCTGAGATCCATAAGCCCCAATCTCCCGACAACCGGAAAATCCCGAACGAGCCGGCAAGGGGATTATCCTCGCAGATCCCCGTTGTGAGCACAGCCGGAGAGAGGTATCTCCCGGAATCGGGAGATGGTCCTTATTTTCTGAGGTAGATGAGGGCCTGCATGGCGGCCACGCACCCTTCGCCGGCCGCCGCCACGACCTGGAGGCCGCCGCAGGTGATATCGCCCGCGGCGAAGACGCCGGGGACGTTGGTCCGCTGGAAGCGGTCGACGGCCACACACTGCTTGTGATCGAGGCCGATGCCGGCCTTGGCGAAGAGCGGCCCGGCGGGGATCTCGCGGAAGAGGAAGACGGCCGAGACCGGCACGGATTCCGGACCGGCCGGGGATTCGACGAGAACGCTCTCGACGCGCTCCTCGCCCCGGATCTCCCTGAGCCTGCCGTCGCGAAGGATCGTGACCCCCTGGGTTTCGAGAGCCCGGGCCTCCGGGGAATCGGCCGCGCCGCCCGCCTTGCCGGGCACCCAGACGACCTTGCAGCCCATGGCCTGCAGGGCGTGCACGTCTTCCAGGGCTTCGTCGCCGTGGCCGGCCGCCGCCACGGTCGCGCCGCGGAACAGCGGGCCGTCGCAGGTCGCGCAGTAGCTGACGCCCTGTCCGACGAGCCTGTCCTCGCCGGGGATCATCCGCTCCTTGGGGACCGGCTTGCCCGTGGCCAGGATGACCGCCCCGGCCTCGACGACCGATTCTTTCGTCGTGACGTATTTGGGGCTGCCGTCGAGGGCATAGGCGATGGCGTCCCCCGCGACGACTTCGGCCCCGAAGGAGACCGCCTGGCCGCGGATGATGGCCAGCAGCTCGGCGCTCCCGATCGACGGAAAGCCGGGGTAGTTCTCGAGCGTATAGGGAATGGCCAGGCGCGAGGGTCCCCGGCCTTCGAGGATGAGGGCCTTCTTGCCCGCCCGGGCCACGTAAAGGCCGGCGGTCAGCCCGGCCGGCCCCGCGCCGACGATGAGGACGTCTGTCTTGAGCGATCGGATGTCCATGGGCGTTCCGCTTCGCGCCGCGCCGTCAGTCGGAGAGCCGGCCGCTGTCGCCGACCTTCCACTCGTTGCCCGAGAGGATGTAGAGGATGGTCCGGCGGATCTCCCGTCCCTCCTCGCCCTTGAACCAGATCTCGACGATGGCCCAGTCCTCGACGCCCTTGAAAGTCATCTCCAGGACGGACTCGCTCGCCCCGACAAGCTTGGCACCGCGGAACTTCTTGAGGACGGCAGTGTTGCTGCCGAAATTGCGGACCTGGAGGGGCAGCAGTTCCATCTCCTCGTAGCTCTTCTTGACGATCTCCTCGATCTCCGAGGCCGGCTGGTAATAGGCGTCCATGGTGAACCAGTCGGTGCCCTCCGTCGGGTCGCCTCCGCCCCCGGAGCCCAGGGCCTTGATCCCGAAGTAGAGGCCGATCGCAACGGCGTCGACGACGAGGAAGATAACGAGGATGCGGAGCGCTTTACTCATCGGTGTCTCCTGTCTTAGGCTGGGCGAGGGGATGTTCGGCCCGGGCCTTGTCCATCGCCGCGGCTTCGGCGGCGATCAGGCGGTAGCGGTCGGACGGGATGCTCCGCGATTTCCGGAAGAGCGTCCGCGTGCGCCGCTCCTCCTGCCCGGCCAGGCTGCCGAAGACTTCCTGCTCACGGTCCTCGGGATTGCGCTTGAAATAGTCCTCGAACTTGGCTTCCGGCAGGATGCCCCGGCCGCGGAGGGTCCGCAGCATGGCCCGCGTGCTGACGCCGAAATAGCGCTTGAGGAAGAGGACGTCGTCGAACGACAGGCTCTTCGAACGGAAATCCTTCTCGACGAGCTCCCGGAGCTTGTCCGGGGGGACCAGGAACCTCGAGGCGAAGGTCTGGGCGAATTGTTCCCGCGGCGGGTAGAGCGAGACGTACTCCTCGACGACCACGTCGGGATCGTCGACGATCGGGCTTTCGTCCCGGTCCATGAGATAGTGGCCGTAGAGATGGGCGGCGACGAGCGTCTGGAACCCGGACGGCTCGTTGGCGTCGATCAGGGCGAAAGCGGCCTTCCGTTCCTCGTCGAAGACGAAGATGCCGGCGATGCGGGACTCCTCCGGGAGCGTCTGGCGGACGATGCGCAGGCCGTTGGCCTCGCACAGGTTCAGGACGTCGCGGATGGGCTCGTTGCCGAGGCCCAGGCGGCGGCGCTCCTCCTCGGCCAGTCTCTCCGCGGAGATGCGGGGGTACTGGGGAGCCAGGTCGAGCCGGCGGCCCGTCTGTTCCTCGAGCTCGAGATACCTCTCGCAGGAGGCCTTGAACTTGAGCAGGTCCTTGCGGATCCTCTCGTCCGCCTCCGCCCGGTCGAACAGGACCTCGAAGGCCGGCCGCCTGTCCTCGAAGAAGTAGGAGACGTTCCGGTTCAGGAATCCGGCGATCTTGACGAGGGTCTCGAAGCTCGGCGTCCGCTTGCCGGACTCGAGGAGGGAGATGTACTCCGACGAGAGCCCGAGGGATTTGGCGAAGGCACCCTGGCTGAGGTTGATCTCCTCGCGGGCCCTCTTAAGTCGTGTCCCGAGAAGCATGTCCATGGCGGCGCACCCCTGGGCGGCAGCGGAAGGATAACACGGGGTTAGAGGTGTGTCAACCGCCGTTCCCCTTAAAATAACGATTGACAAATCCCGGAGCGCCCTTAGAATGAAATAAAAACGAGGGTAAAAATCCATGGCCGCAGCGAACATTCTCGATATCTTCAAGGATGCCTCACAGAGCCTCTGCAACAGCGTCCTCGACCAGGTCCAGGACGCCGTCATCTGGGTTGACGCGGACCGCAAGGTCGTCTACTGGAACAAGGGCGCCGAGCGGATCTCCGGCCGGGAGGCCGCCTCGGTCGTCGGCAAAGCCTGTTCCGAGGAGCCGACCCTGTTCGTGGACTTCGGAGGCGTCAGCATCTGCCGGGACAAGTGCCCCGTGGCCATGACCCTCAAGGACGGGTCCCCGCGAGCTCTCGACGTCTATCTCGAGCATAAGGAAGGATTCCGCACACCCGCCTCGCTGCGGATTATCCCCGTGTTAAAGGACGACGGGACGGTCATCGGGGCGGTCGAGACGTTCACGGGCACGGCACCGAAGGTGACCATCCCCCTGGCCCTGACCGAGCTCGAGAAGATGGGCCTGGTCGAGCCCGAAACGGGCATTCCCTCCAAGTCGTACCTGGACATGGTCCTCGCCACCCGGCTCGAGGAATTCCAGAAGTACGGGCTGTCGTTCGGCCTGATCTACGTCGATCTCGACAACTACGGCAAGATCCTCGAAAAGCACGGCCGGTTCAACGCCGGCAAGATCGTCCGGACCGTCGCCCGGACCCTCCACAAGAACATCCGTTTCTTCGACATCGTCGGCCGCTGGGGCGCCGAGGAGTTCCTCGTCGTCCTCCTCAACATCGACGAGGGCCGCTTGGACATCGTCGCCAACAAGCTCCGCCTCCTCGTGGCCGAGTCCTACATCACCACCGAGACCGGCATGCTCAACGCCACGGTGTCCATGGGCGCGACGCTCGTCCTGCGCTATGACACGGTCGAATCCCTGATCAAGCGCGGCGAGCAGCTCATGATGCACAGCAAGTGGCTGGGCAAGAACCGCGTCAGCATGAGTTTCGTTCAGAAAGAGATGGCCTGAGAGGTCCATAAAAAAACCCCCTTCCCCGGGGGGCGGAGAAGGGGGCGAAGACAGAAAGGAGGGTTAGAAAGAGGCCGGATTCTTGGCCTTTAGATCGCTGAACTCTGCGGCGAAAAGAATTTCGCTGTTCTCTCCCGACAGGCTCAGTCTCACGCCGGTCGACTGGTAAACCCACTCGGAGGACAGGGTCAGGCTCCCTGAGGTGACGGCCGTCCCCAGCTTCTCTCCCCGTTCGGCGTAGGCGCGGTCCTTCCAGACCACGTTGTTGAAGCGGGGCTCCCCGACTTTGGCGTTCAGGAATTCCCGGATCCTGTTGTAGTCGGCGATGTAGCGGTCCTTGTCCGCGTACCGCTCGAGGAGGTGGACCCGGACGGAGGCGAGCCGGCGGTCGACCAGGACGTAGGTGACCAGGCATCGCTTGCCGAAGACGTCGCGGTGGTAACGCAGGAACTCCATGTCCCCGGAATACTCGCGGCTGAGGGGCCGGCCTTCGGCCCGCAGGAGGCCGTCCTCGGACTTGCCCCAGGCCACGTCGGGCAGGCTGCCTTCGGGCAGGTCGAATTCCTTCGGATCGGAGATCTCGGGCTCGGCCGGGGTCAGGTCGATGATCTTGAGGGTGGAGTTGAGCTTGCGCACGACACTGTCGTCGACGTAGCCGGCCAGGGTCCGGCCGGAACGCGAGGACGAGAAGAGGACATAGAACCAGCTCGTCCGGAACTTGGTCGCGCTCGACAGTTTGACGACGGCGCCGCGGCTCAGGGTCTCGACCACGGGACTGCGGGCATCGGGTTCGAGGTGGATGGGCGCCTTGTCGGCTGTGATCTCGAGCCGGACGACGATCTCGGCCCGGACACGGGCCGGCGAGAGAAGGGCAGCCATCACAAGGGACAGGACGAGTCCCGCGGCGGTCCCGGTTCGATGTTCCTTATTCATTTGCTTGGCCCTTTCCATCTTCCCCTTGGGGCCAGTATCGGTCGGGAAGCCGCACGGGGCAATCCCCACGGGTGATGATAACGGGGGGGATATCTCCCTCACCCCGAAGGGTAGGAGGGGGGAGGGCCGGCCCCAGGGACGGGCTTTCCGGGGGCTATTTCAACTGGAATCTGACGGTCACCGTGAAGACGACGGGCCTGGGGCGGCCGTTGAGGATCATGGGCTCGTAGACCCACTGCCGGACGGCGTCGACGGCCGCCTGATCGAGGAGCGGGATGGACCGCAGGACCTTGACCCCCGTCACCCGTCCGTAGACGTCGGTCGTCGCCTCGACGATGACGATGCCCTCGACCCGGGCCTGCCGGGCGATCTCGGGGTAGACGGGAGCCACTTCCCGGACGAGCTTGGGCGGCTTGACGTCGCCGATGGCCCGGACCGGGGCTTCGACCTCGCCGACCACCCCGCCGAGGACGCCGCCCACGACGCCTCCGAGGACACCGCCGACGACACCGCCTTCGACACCGCCCTCGACACCGCCCTCGACCCCGATGTCGGAGAGCGTCTCCTCGGAGATCTGCTCGGGGACCTCGACGGGGGCGACGAGCTTGCCCACCTCCATCGGCGCCGAAGCCTGGACGCGCTTGATCCGGGCGCTCTTCACCGAGCTGGCCCGCTTGGCCGGGGGGGGAGGCGGAGGAGGCGGCGGGGGTGGCGGTGCGAGGAAGGCGCTGTACACCTCGACCGTCGGCAGCTCCCCCGTCCGAAGCAGGGGCATGACGATGAGCAGGACGATGACTGCGGCATGACCGGCGAGCGACAGCGGGAAGAGGACCGCCCTGGTCCGCGTCCTTTTCTCCGGCCTGTAGAACGAATCCCTGAACATCTCGACCGCGCTCCGGGATGCGGGGGTTCCGGCGCCCCGCCGGGCGATCCCGGACCGGACGCGTCCTGAGAAAGAAGCCCAGTAATCCGCTTCCTGCGGAATGGAGGGAGACGTCCTGGGCAGGCCTTCGATCCTGCGGATGAATTCGATGTCCCGCCGGCATTCCGGGCACTTCGCGAGATGCTTCTCCACCCTGGAGCGGTCGGCCGCGCGGAGCTCGCCGTCGGCGTAGGCTCCGATGAGTTCCTGGAGTTTGCGGTGTCTCATCTCAAGTACCCCTGCCGTGGAAATCGTCCAGAAGGCCCTTCAGCCTCTGCCGGGCCCGGTTGAGCCGGGACATGACGGTGCCGAGCGGCAGATCGAGCGCCCGCGAGATCTCCTCATAGCTCAGGCTCTCGTTGAACCGCAGGACGAAGACGCTCCTCTGGTCGGCGGGAAGCGAGCCCACCGCCGCGTCGAACCTGGCCTGGAACTCGGCCCGTTCGAGCCGTTCCACCGGGCCGTCGGCCGGGGCGGCCGTTGGCAGGCGCCGGTCCCCGGGCGGGCCGTCGTCGAGCGATCTCTCCCGGCTCCGGGTCTTGAGGTAGTTGAGGGCCGAGTTGACGGCGATCTTCCGGAGCCAGGGGTAGAGGGGCAACCCGGCGTCGAACCGGGCCAGGGCGAAGTAGGCCTTGATGAAGGTTTCCTGGGCCAGATCGTCGGCCGACTGGTGCGCGCCGGTCAGGCGCCGGCAGAGGGCGTAGATCCTCTGCTGGTACTCCCGGACGAGGCTCTCGAAGGCGTCCATGTCTCCCTGCTGGGCTTTCCTGACGAGAGCGGCATCATCCGAATGCCCGACCGGTCCCGTCGGAGCTCCCATAGGTCATACACCTCGCAGCGGAAGTTATTCCCGTGTCACTTGACGGGGACGGGATGCTTGACGGCCTCCCAGGCCTTTTTGAAGTCGAAGACCACGCCGTGGGCATCCTGATGGCACTTGAGGCAGTCGGCCTCGATGGCCCCGGCGTCGGCATAGAGGACGAGCCCGTTCTCGACCGCCTTGGCCTTGTCCTGCATGATGGCGAGCTTCCGGTAGCCGCTGCCGGGACCGTGGCAGACCTCGCAGGTCACGCCCTCGGCCTTGAGTTCAGAGGCTTTGGCAGCCAGGGGCGAATGGCAGCCGAGGCATTGCGGGCTGTCCGCCGGAACGGCCACGCCCATGGCCTTGCCGATCTCGGCGGCCTTGGCCGTACCCAGGTTGGCGAAGGACTTGGCATGCAGGCTCTCTTCCCAAATGACGAATTGCCGGCCCTGCAGCTCCGCCTTGTGACAGAGCTTGCAGGCGTCGGCGCCGACGTAGGTGCGTTCCTTCGGGGCCGGGGAGAGCGCCATGGCCGCCGCGGCCAGCCCGATCGCGGCGAGGATGACGGGCGCGTTTTTTTTCATCGGCTGTCCTCTCTTACGCGTAGCTGTGGAGTCCGGCCAGGATGTAGTTGACGCCGAAATAGGTGAACAGGGCGGCCAGGAAGCCGATGATGGCGATCCAGGCCGAGCGTTTCCCCTTCCAGCCCATGACGATCCTGGTGTGGAGGTAAAGGGCGAAAACGAACCAGGTGATCAGGCTCCAGACCTCTTTTGGATCCCAGCCCCAGTAGCGGCCCCAGGCCCGATAGGCCCAGACCATGCCGAAGACGAGCCCCCCCAGGGTGAAAGGGGGAAGCCCACGGCCACGGCCCGGTAGGCGAGCGCGTCGAGCCGCTCCTTCTTTTCCTCGGTACCGGCGCCGAGGAAAAGGAGGCTGGCGACGAAGGCGACGGCGAAGAAGGCCTCGCCGAGGAGGGTCACGGAGACGTGGAGCCAGAGCCAATAGCTCTGGAGGGCGGGCACGAGGGGCGTCGCGTCCTTGGGCATGAGCGGCGACGAGGCCAGGGCGACCAAACCCACGGCGATCAGCATGAGGTAGGGCGCGAGATTGGGCACGCGCGATTTTCGTCCGAAGACGATCAAGGCCAGTACGACCGACCAGGACAGGAACGACAGCGATTCGTACATGTTCGTGAAAGGGGCGTGACCGCTCGAGGCGGTCCGGAGAACGAGGGCGGCCGTGTGGAAGAGGAACCCGGCCGCGGCCAGAACAAGCCCTGCCCTGGCTCCCTTTTCCCGGCGGGCGAAGAGCGCGACGAAAAAGACGACGAGGGCGCCGATATAAAGGATGAAGGCGACGGTGAAGAGGGTCGACTCGGTCATGACGGCCTCCGGACGTGCTCGAAGATCGTTTCGAATTCGGACGCGAAGGCCTCCCGGCCCTTGGCGGCATGTCCGCCGGCGGTCACTTCGACCTTGCCCTGCGTTTCCTCGAGGATGGCCGTGATCTCGCGCGGCGGCCAGTAGAAGGCGAGGAAGAGCCCGGCGACGACGAAAAGCGAGCCGAGCCAGATGAAGTTCACACCCGGGTCCTTGGCCGCTTCGAGGACGGAGAACGGGGCGGCCTCGTAGCGTTTCAGGACGAAGGCGAACGGCGACTTACCCTCGGGGTGGCCCGGCCCGAAATCCGGATACCTGGCGAACACCCAGCCGGAGAAGACCCGTTCCTCCCCTTTCCAGGCGTCGACGAGGGCGGCCGGATTGCGCGGCTCCTGGGAGCGGCTCTGGACCTTCCCCCCTTCGCCGAGAACGAAATCGGGGACGAATTGGCGGATGGCCACCTGGGTGATCCCGGCGTCGTCGACGGCGGCGCGCTCGCCGAGCTTGAGCGACACCGACTTCGAGAAGGACGCGTCGGCGCGCTTGCGGACCTCGAGCTCGAAGGCGGACTTCTGCCAGTCCCAACCGTAGCTCGTCTGGTAGAACGAGACGCCCCGGTAGGTCAGCGGGTGGTTGACCTCGACAACACGGGTGAGGACGGGCGCCCCGTTCTCGACCACGGTGACCGTGCTCTTCCAGTCCTTGACGCCCCCTTTCGGGTAATACACGGTCTCGAACTTGTCCAGGCGGATGCGGAAAGCGGCCTGCGGGACGTCGGCCGTCTCGCCCTCGAGCAGTCCGATCTCCGCGCGGCGCCCGCCGAGCCCGCTGGCGAATCCGCCGGCGAGGATGACGAGCAGGCCGAGATGGACGATATCGGAGCCGAAAAGACCCAGGCGCCGTTTTCGGGCCCGGAGGACGGTCCGTCCGCCCGCCGGCGTCCCGGTCACCCGGAAGCGGGCGGCCCGGAGCGCGGCGATCGTCTTGTCCTTGGCGGCGGCGAGCGGGAGCGACAGGCGGAACCGGCTCTTGATCTTCATGGCCATGAGGGCCTGGGGATCGGCCGCGGGAGCCGGGCCGAAAGCCCGGCGCCATTTCGGTCCGAACCGAACGACCGTGCAGACGACGAGATTCAGGGCAAAGAGGACGAGGAGCGCCAGGTACCAGGCGGAACTGTAGAGCCGGGTCAGTTGGAGCGACGCGAAAAGCCCGGCCAGGCTGCCGTAGCGGGCGGCATACTCGGCGGCACTCCGGCCCTGGGGAATGAAGGTGCCCAGGACCGAA
Source organism: uncultured bacterium (assembly GCA_963743755.1). GTDB lineage: Bacteria > Acidobacteriota > Aminicenantia > Aminicenantales > Saccharicenantaceae > RBG-16-66-30. The sequence continues at coordinate 329,757 of CAVUQU010000002.1, read as the reverse complement.
GCCAGGGTGATGAGGATGATCAGGACGATGGCCAGCCTGACCGACGAGAAGAATTTGAAGATGGAACGCATGCCCGAGTCCTCTCCCCGGCGGCCCGGCCGCCGAAACTCTATCAATATTATAGGATATGACCGGGTTTGGCAACCCGAGGGCCCGGGCGGGAGGCTTGAACCGTTCCGCCCGGCCGCCGTACAATAAGCTTAGGGGAAGCCCGATCATCGGCCTGTTCGAACGGAGGGAAAAATGAACGTGCAATTCATGGAGCCTTTGAACCGCGCCTGGAAGAGAATGAAGGTCGCCCTCTTCAAGCCGTTCGACCTGCACAAGTGGCTCGTCATCGGCTTCAATGCCTTCCTGGCCGGACTGATGGAACACAACGGCGGATCGGGCGGATCCAGGATCCAGAAAGGCGGAAGCTTCGGGGATCTCGTTCACCTTCCCCGGACCGCCTGGGATTGGCTCCAGAGCCATCCGGGCTGGGGCATCGCCATTCTTTTCGGCGTTTTCATCGCCGTCGCCGTCATCGTCGTCCTCACCTGGGTCAGCTCGCGCGGCGTCTTCATGTTCCTCTCGAGCGTCGTGCACGACCGCGTCGAGATCGCCGGGCCGTGGCGGGATTACCAGAAGGAGGGCAATTCGTTCTTCGTCTGGAGGCTCCTCTTCGGGCTCGCGAGCTTCGTCGTCTTCGGCGGGTTGATGGCCTGGTTCTTCGTCCGGGGGGCCGCTCTCTACGAGGGCGGCGCCGACCCGACCCTGCCCGTCGGCCTCATCGTCGGCGCCGGGCTCCTGACCCTCGCGATCGTCCTCGTTTGGGGCTACATCGCGCTCTTCCTCAGGGAATTCGTCTCCGCCCTGATGTTCAAGCACCGCATCTCCGCCGGCGAGGCCTGGACCCGCTTCCTGGCGCTCTTCAGGAGCCAGCCCTGGCCGTTCATCGGCTTCGGCATCATCACCTTCCTGCTGGTGCTCGTCTTCGCCGTCGCGGTCGTCTTCGCCGTCATCGGCACCTGCTGCATCGGCGCGCTCTTCCTCGTCATCCCCTACATCTCGACGGTCGTGACCCTTCCGGTATGGTACGCCTACCGCGCCTTCAGCCTGGAGTTCCTGGCCCAGTTCGGCCCGGACTACGACGTGTTCCCGCGGCCGGCCGCGCCCGTGCCGGCGCCGCCGGTTCCGGCCGTCTGAGAGGCGGCTACTTCAGCCAGCGGTCGAGCCAGCCGATCACCTTCTCGTGCCAGAGGATGGAATTGGCCGGCTTGAGCACCCAGTGGTTCTCGTCGGGGAAGTAGAGGAACTGGCTCGGGATGCCCCGCCGCTGCAGGACGTTGAACGACCCGATCCCCTGCGTCTCCACGACCCGGAAGTCCTGGCCGCCGTGGATGACGAGCATGGGCGTCTTCCAGTTCTTGATGAAGTTGGCCGGATTGTGCTTCTCGTAGTTCGCGGGGTTGTCCCACGGCGTCCCCATGTGGTCCCATTCGGGGAACCAGAGCTCCTCGGTCTCGAAATAGGCGGCCCGCTCGTCGATGTTGCCGTCGTGGGCGACGAGGCATTTGAAGCGGTCCGGCCAGTTCCCGGCGATCCAGTTGATCATGTAGCCGCCGTAGGAAGCGCCCAGGGCGCCGACCCGCGTCCCGTCCATCCAGGGATATCTTCGCCAGCGCCGCGGCCAGGCCCTTTTTGAGGTCCTCGAGCGGCTTGCCGCCCCAGTCGCCGCGGATCGAATCGCAGAAGGCCTGCCCGTAACCGGTCGAGCCGTGGAAATCGACCATGACCGCGGCGTAGCCCGCGCCGGCGTAGGCCTGGGGATTCCAGCGGTAGTGGAAATCGTTCCCGAACGAGCCCTGCGGGCCGCCGTGGATCATGAAGGCGACCGGATATTTCTTGGCCGCGTCGAAATCGACCGGCTTGACGATGTAGCCGTAGACGGTCTCGTTGTTCCAGCCCTTGAAGCTGAACTGCTCGGGCTCGCCCATGCGGACGGCCGCGATCTTGGCCGCGTTGATCGCCGTGATCGCCGTTCTCCCCGGCGCCCGGCTTGACGAGATAGATCTCGGCCGGCGACTTCAGGGTGTTCCGCTCGAAGACGATGCCCTCGGCCGCGGGCGCGAAGCCGAGCCACGGTGCCCTGCGCGACGAGCGTCTCCGCCTTTCCGGTCGCGGCGTCGACGGCGAAGAGCGAGGTCTGGCCCTTGTTGGGGGCCGTGGCCAGGAGCTTCGTCCCGTCCCTGGTCCAGCCCAGCGATGACGACCGAATAGTCCCAGGCCTCGGTCAGGACGCGCGCCTCGCCGTCGGGCCAGGCCTTGAGGACGATGCGGAAGCGGTCGGCCTCGTACCGGGGCGGGACCATGGCCAGATAGGCCAGGGTCTTGCCGTCCGGCGAGAACACGGGCGTTGTATCCATGGCCTGGTTGGCTTCGGTCAGGCATTTCGGGGCCGCCGACCCGTCGATCGGGACATAATAGAGGTCGAAGTCCGTGGACCAGGCCTCCTCGCGGCCGACATCCCGGGCCGTGAAGACGAGGCCCTTCCCGTCGGGCGTGAAGGCGATCTCCTCCGGGCCGCCGAACGGCTTGCTGGGCGTGTCGGCGTCCATGGCCGGCATCAGATCCTTGGCTTCGCCGTTCCCGTGCATCGGGACGACGAAGAGATGCGAGCGGCGGCCGTCGCTCCAGGTGTCCCAGTGGCGGACGAAGAGCTTCTCATAGAGACGGCCGGTGGCTTTGCCCTTTTCGATCGCGTCGAGCTTGGCGGCCGTCTCTTCGGGGGTCGCGCCGGGGAAGACCTCCATGGTGACGGCCAGCAGGCCTGTCGGTGACAGGACCAGGCTGCCGACATCGAGCGGCAGATGCGTGATCTGTTCGGCCTCGCCGCCGTCGACCTTGATCCGCCAGACCTGCGACGAGCCGGAGCGCGTCGACAGGAAGAAGACCCACTGGCCGCACGGCGTCCAGCGCCCGTTGAAATCCGCGGCGGGATGGTTGGTCAGGCGGCGGAGCCCCTTCCCGTCCGTCCCGACGAGCCAGAGGTCCGTCCGGCCGCGGTTGGCCTCGAGGTCGGTCTGCCGGACGTTGAAGACGATCCATTTCCCGTCCGGCGAGACCCGCGAGTCCGAGATCCGGTCCATGGCCAGCATATCGTGGATGGTCAGGGGATGGGTCTTCTCCGGAGCCTGGGCCGGGGCCGCGGCCCGGGCCGGCAATCCGACCGACAGAAAAACGGCGAGGACGGCGAGGAATGTCCGACGCATGTTCCACCTCTCCAGGGATTGAAGCTCGCGTCCCCCGGCGGGGACCCCGAGACACGGATATAGCACACCGCTCCGGAATCCGTCAAACGGCCGCCGTTTGACAGCGCCCCGGGAGTCCCCTAGAATCTAACTCCGGTCCCGGCCGGAAAGGCGCAACACATGCAAATCAAGATCGACGGGAAGACGGTCGAGATCTTCGCGGGCGCCCGGATCATGGACGTCGTGCGCCGGTATTCCCAGACCGCCTGGAAGCAGGTCCGGGCGAACGAGAAGAAGGTCTACGACGCGTACGGCCACGAGGTCGCGCTCGACGGCGAGCTCGGCGGCGGCGAAGAACTCTTCATCAAGGCCTGTCCGCCCGAGGAGGCCCTCCCGTGACCCGCGTCCCGCCGGGCCCGTCCGGGCCTCCGCCCGGTCCTCGTCGCCCTTCTCGCCGTTCTCGGCCTGGCGTCGTGCGCCGTCAGGCCCCCCGCACCCGTCCCCCCCGCCGAATCGCACATCGTCATCTTCCACATCAACGACACTCACGCCAAGATCGACGCCTTCGCCAAGATCGCCGCGATCCTGAACGCCGAGAGAAAGACCGGATCGGAGGTCTTCTTCTTCTCGGCCGGAGACATCTTCACGGGCGATCCCGTCGTCGACCGGTTCGATCCGCCCGGCCGTCCGATCGTGGAGATCCTGGAGCGCCTGGGACTCGATCTGCTGACTCTCGGCAACCACGAGTTCGATTACGGCCAGGAGGCGTTGAAGGACCTTCTGTCCCGCTTCCGCACGGTCTCGGCCAATATCGAAGCCCCGGCGGGCGTCCTCCCCGGGCTCGCAGCCCTCGGCCGTCCTGAAGACCCGGGACGGCCTGCGGATCGTCGTCTTCGGGCTGATCCAGGTCGAGCCCGGCAACGGCCTGCCTTCCGCTCACCCCGACAAGCTCCGGGGACTGCAATTCAGCGAACCGCTGGCCCGGGCCGCCGGAGCTGAAGCGGCTGCGCGACGACGGCGAGATCCTGATCGGCCCTGACCCACATCGGTTACCAGCAGGACCTCGCCCTGGCCCGGCAGTGGCCGGAGATCGACGTGATCGTCGGCGGCCACTCCCACACCCGGGTCGACCCCGCGGAGAACGTCGAACGGCGTGCTGGTCGCGCAGGCCGGAAGCGACAACCGCTTCCTCGGCCGGATCGACATCCATCTCCGGAACGGCCGGGTCGTCGGGAAAAAGGGCGTCCTGATCGATCTCGGCCGGGCGACCGAAGAGGACGCCGGGATCAAGGCGCTTGTCGCCGAGTACCAGCGGAGCCCGGCCCTCGCCCGTGTCGTCGCCCGGGCCCCGTTCGAGATCGGCGGCAAGGACGCCCTGGGCAGCCTGATGTCCGACGCCATCCGCCGGGCCCACGGCCTGGACGTCGCCTTCCAGAACAACGGGGGCATCCGGCTCAACCGCCTGCCGCAGTCCATCACCCTCAAAGACGTGTATACCCTGGAGCCGTTCGGCAATCCCGTCGTGCGGTTCGACATGACCCCGGCCGAGATCCGCGGCCTGGTCCGGAGCTCGTTCGAGAGGAACGGCGCGATCGATCTCCAGGTCTCCGGCCTCGCGTATGTGGTCCGCACGGACGCCGAAAAGCGGGTCCTGGACGTCCGGCTCCGCCTTCCGGACGGGACCCCGCTCGCCGAGGACCGGACGTACTCGGTCGGCCTGTCGAGCTACATCGGCTCCTCCTATGCGTTCGGCCACAAGGACCCGGGCCGGTCGCTGCAGACGACCGTCGCCGACGCCCTGCTCGGCTATCTCGAAAGCGGCGCCGATCTCGGCGTCTACACCCGTGACCTGGTCCGGGCGCTCTCGGAGAGGGCCCCCGGCGCCTCGCGGAATTGATCGAAGGGGAGGCCCCCGATGGCCCAGCTCTACTTCCGCTATTCGACGATGAACGCCGGCAAGTCCACGGAGATCCTCAAGATCGCCCACAACTACGAGGAACAGAACAAGCGCGTCCTGCTCTTCACCCCGGCCATCGACGACCGTTTCGGCCGGGGCCAGATCACTTCGCGGATGGGCTTCCAGCGCGACGCGCAGATCATCGACGACGCCACCGACATGTTCGGCCTGGCCCGGGAGGCGCGGCCGCACTGTGTGCTCGTCGACGAGGGCCAGTTCCTGACCCGGGCCCAGGTGATCGTCCTGGCGCGCATCGTCGACGACCTGAACATCCCGGTCATCGTCTACGGCCTCAAGAACGACTACCGCAACCGCCTGTTCAGCGGCAGCGAGGCGCTGCTCCTCCTGGCCGACAAGATCGAGGAGGTCAAGGCCGTCTGCTGGTACTGCACCAAGAAGGCGACCATGCTCCTCAAGTACAAGGACGGCCGGCCCGTCGGAGAAGGCCCGCAGATCGAGATCGGCGGGAACGACAAGTACATCTCGGTCTGCCGCCGGTGCTACGCCCAGAAGCTGGAGATCAAGTGACGGGTGCTTCGATCGACCGCGCCGTCCTGATCGTCCTGGATTCCGTCGGCGTCGGCAGCCTGCCCGACGCCGCCGACTTTGGCGACGAGGGGGCCAACACGCTGGTCCACGTCGCCGAGCGCTGCGGCGGCCTGCGCCTGCCCCTTCTCGGAAAGCTCGGCCTGGGGAACATCGTGTCCCTCCCGGGCGTCCCCCCGGTCCCGGCGCCGCTGGCCTCCTGGGGCCGCATGGCCGAGAGGTCCCGCGGCAAAGACACCCTGAACGGGCACTGGGAGCTCATGGGCCTCGTCCTGGACCAGCCGTTCGCCCTCTTCCCCGGGGGCTTTCCGCCCGAGCTCATCGCCGCGTTCGAAGACCGGACCGGCGTCGAGGGCATTCTGGGCAACAAGGCCGCCTCGGGCACGGAGATCATCGCCGAGCTCGGGGCCGAGCACGTTCGGACCGGCCGGCCCATCGTCTACACCTCCGCCGACAGCGTCTTCCAGATCGCCGCCCACGAGGAGGTCATCCCGCTGGACGATCTCTACGGGATGTGCCTGCGGGCCAGGGAGGTCTGCGACGACTGGCTGATCGGCAGGGTCATCGCCCGGCCCTTCGTCGGCCGGCCGGGCGCCTTCACGCGCACGACCAACCGGCGCGACTTCTCCATGCCGCCCCCCGGAAAAACGGCGCTCGACCTCCTCCTCGAGACCGGCCTGGACGTCACCGCCGTCGGCAAGATCGAGAACATCTTCGCCGGCCGCGGCATCGTCCGGTCGTTCCCGAGCCACGGCGACGCCGAGGGCATGGACCTCGTCCGCCGAGGAGCTCGCGGCGGCCCGCCGGGGGCTCGTCTTCGCCAACCTGGTCGATTTCGACATGCTCTACGGCCACCGCAACGACGCCGCGGGCTACGGCGCGGCGCTCGAGGCGTTCGACGCGGAGCTCGGCCGCCTGCTCGCCGGGCTCGGCCCCCGCGACATGCTCATCGTGACGGCCGACCACGGCTGCGATCCCGCCTATCCCGGCACCGACCACACCCGGGAGTACGTCCCCCTGCTCGTCTACGGCCCGGGCCTGCCGGCCAGGCCCCTCGGCGTACGGAGCACCTTCGCCGACGTCGGCGCGTCCGTCCTGGACGTCTTCGGGTTGAAGCTCGAAGTCCCCGGCCGGAGCTTCCTGCCGAAAATCCTTTCCCCCGCGGCCTGAGGAGGCATCATGGATCTCTACGATCGTGTCATGGAAGCGGCCGGATTCGTCCGCAAGGCCTGCCCCGAGCCGCCTCAGGTCGGCGTGGTCCTGGGCTCGGGCCTGGGCGAGTTCGCCGATCGCCTCTCCGGCCGAACGGCCTTCGCCTTCGACGGCATCCCCCATTTCAAGGGCGCGAGCGTCGCCGGGCATGCCGCCCGGCTGGTGCTGGGACGCGTCGGGATCCGTCCCCGTCGCCGTCCTGCAGGGACGCATCCACTATTACGAGGGACATGAGATCGGCGACGTGGTCTTCCCGATTCGCGTCCTGGCCAAGCTCGGCGTCGCAGAGCCTTCTGCTGACCAACGCCGCCGGCGGCATCCGGCCGCGTCCTTCCGCCCCGGCGACCTGATGATCATCCGCGACCACATCAACCTGACGGGGACGAACCCGCTGCGCGGTATCAACGACGAACGCCTCGGGCCCCGCTTCCCCGACATGAGCGCCGCCTACGACCCGGCCTTCCAGGAGATCGATCGCCGCCGCCCTGGAAGAGATCGGCCGGCCCGCTCTCCGCGGCGTCTACGCCGGCCTGAGCGGCCCGTCCTACGAGACCCCGGCCGAGATCCGGATGCTGGCCGTCCTGGGCGCCGACGCCGTGGGCATGTCCACCGTGTCCGAGGCGATCTGCGCCCGCCAGATGGGACTGCGCCTGGCCGGTATCTCCTGCATCACCAACCTGGCCGCCGGCGCTCTCGGCCCGGCCGCTCGACCACCGCGAAGTCACCGAGACGGGCGAGAAGGGTCAAGGGCCGACTTCCTCCGCCTCCTCGACCTCGTTCCTCCCCCGCTTGGCCTAAAAAAAAGCCCCCGGGCCGAGGGGCCAGGGGGCTTGGGTCGAACAGACCTGAGAAAGACTCAGTCGAAGCTGTAGCGAACTCCGAACTGGATCTGCCAGCGCGAGCCGAGCTGGCTGAGGGCGAAGCGGTTGGGCCGCTCCGACCAGCGGATCCTCATCTGGCCGGTGTCCGGATCGACGCCGAAGTTGGAGCCTTGGAGCGTCCAGGGAATGTCGTTCTGGTTGCTGACGTAGTAGTTCAGGCCCTTGCTGGAATCGATCAGGTTGAAGAGGTTGATGATGTCGAGGGTGAGCTGGAGCCGGTGGTCCGGCCGGATCGGCATGGGGATGTCCTGGGCGATGCGCATGTCCCAGGTGCGGGTACCCGGGCTCGCGGCTCGAATTGCGCGGCACGATCTGGCCGCGGTAGTTGTCGAGCCCGGGATCGCCGCTGATGAACGCGTCGAAGGACGCCCAAGCGGCGTCCTGATCGGCCACGGGCGTGCCCGTGCTGCCGACGAAGATGACCTCGCTCTGGCTCGCGGGGATGTAGACCAGGTCGTTGCCCGTGGCCGCGTCGCCGTTGGCGTCGAAGTAGTTGTAGGTCGTCGAATAGGGCCGCCCGGACCGTCCGCCGTAGAACATGCTGACGGTGGTCGGGGCGTTCCGCAGGAAGTTGAGCTGCCAGGAGAAGGCGACGCCGTAGCGATGGCGCACGTCGTAGTTCGACCAGGTCAGCTCGGGATCGTTGACGTCGTAGCGGATCGGTGTTGTAGGCGAAGTTGGACGAGGCCTGCGAGGAGGTGCCGGAGTTGACGTCCTTGGACTCGCCGTAGGTGTAGAAGGCGTTGATCCAGGAGCGGTCGGTGAAGTTCTTCTGGAGCTGGACCGACAGGCTGTACTGGTGGCCCTTGTTGGTGTTGGTCAGGTAGATGACGTCGGTGTAGAGGCTCGACACGTCCCGGGCGTACAGGTAGCGGTCGCCCATGCCGAGGTCGTCCAGACGGCGCGCAGGTTCAGGTTCTGATAGAGGATCTCGTTGACGTTCTTGGAGTGACGAACTCCACCGTCCCGATGATCCCATAGGGCAGCTCCTGGTCGACGGCCAGGCTGCCGCGGAGCGACCTGGGGATACATGAAGTTCGTGTCGATCAGGTCGACCTCGCTGGTGAGGCTGGTCCCGCCGGCGGGCTGGTTGAGGGGATCGGGCTCGAAGGCGAAGGCCGGGTTCCGGATGTCGAGGCGCGTGAACTCCATGCCGGTATTGGAATACTGGTTGGAGATCCAGACGTAGGGCGTCCGGCCGGAGAACAGGCCGACGCCGCCGCGGACCTGGGTGGTCTTGTCGCCGCGGACGTCCCAGTTGAAGCCGACCCGGGGCGAGAACATGACGTTGCCCGAGGCCACCTGGTCGGTCGGGACGCCGTAGGCCGCTTCGGCCGCCGCGTTGGCGGTCGGGATCTTGTTGATGAACGGGACATCGACGCGGGCGCCGAGGGTCAGGAAGAGGTTGTCCCGGACGGCCCACTTGTCGCCGATGTAGCCGCCGAGCTGGGCGACGCTGAACTCGGGCGCCCACTTCTCGGTCGGATCGGCCGTGTAGAAGTCGTGGTAGTAGCGGGTGGAGATGCCGCTCTCGAAGTTGTCCAGGCTGCTGAACTCCCAGTAGCCGTAGAGGTTGCGGATGTAGACGTTGGCGAACTTGAAGAACTCGTTGTGCGTGCCGATCGTCAGCATGTGCTTGCCCAGGGTCCAGGTCACGTTGTCCGTGATCTCGAGGATGTTCTGGTCCAGGGAGTTGGCGCCCGAGTACTGCTCGGTCCCGGCCGTCAGCCGGTAGCCGCCCGCGACGAGCACGTTGACCTGCGGGAACAGGGTGTCGGGGACGGTGCGGCTGTCGCGGATGGTGGTGTAGTTGACGATCAGCTCGTTGAACAGGTTCTGGCCGAGCGTGCTCTGCAGCTGGAGGACGGTCGAATTGGTCTTGCTGGCCAGGCCGTAGTAGACGTCGGCGAAGGGGAACACGCTGCTCGAGGCCTTGGAGGGGGTGTTGTCCCGGTAGCCGTTGATGTAGTTGTGGCGGAGGGTCAGCCGGTGCTTCGGGCTGAGGTTGAAGTCGAGGCGGAAGAAGATCTTGTCGTTGTCGCCCTTGATCTTCTTGTACCCCGTGCCGAACCCGCCGGGATCGTAGCCGTACGTGTTCTGCAGGATCTCGGCGAAGCGCTCGGCGTCGGCGACCGAGACGTTGTCCCCGCCGAAGTCGTTGGCGTTGCCGCTGTCGTCGATGACGTAGGTGGTCGGGGAGGTCCGGCGCCCCAGCTCGGCGCTGAGGAAGAAGAAGACCTTGTCCTTGACGACCGGGCCGCCCACGCGGAGGCCGAACTCCGCCTCCGAGAAATCGCTGTATTTGTACTGGTCCGGTCCCTTGCCGACCAGGCTCTGGTTCCGGCCGAAGTAATAGGCCGAACCGCGGACCTTGTTGGTCCCGGAGCGGGTGATGGCGTTCAGGCCGGCCCCGGTGAAGCCGCCGTAGCGGACGTCGTAGGGGGCCACGACGAGCTCGAACTCCTGGATGGCGTCGAGCGAGATCGGGGCCGACAGGCCGGGCGTGCCGCTGCCGCTCAGGCCGAACAGGTCGTTGTTCACGGCGCCGTCGATCCAGATGCTGTTGTACTTGTTGCTGCGTCCGGCGGCCGAGAAGGCGCCGCCGCCGCGGGCATCGACCTGCGGGGCCAGCCGGGCGAAATCGTCGAACGTCCGGCCGAGCGTCGGCATGCTCTCGATGACCGTCGTGCCGACGTTCATCGAGGCGCCCGTCCGGGACTGGCTGATGATCGGGTTCGGGGCCGTGACGGTGACCTGTTCCTCGATCGTCGCCTGTTTCAGGCTGAACTTCAGGCTGCGGATCTCACCCAGCTTGACGGTGATGTCGCTCAGCGTCGAGGGGTTGAATCCGGGCAGCTCGGCGGTGATGGTGTAGGGGCCGCCGACCTTGGCGTAGAGGATGTCGAACGTGCCGTCCGCGCGGGTCACCGCCGTGAAGACGCTTCCGGAGGGGACATGGACGGCCTTGATCGAGGCGCCGGGGAGCGCCTTGCCGTCGGTGTCGACGACCGTCCCGTTGAAGGACGCGGTCGTGACGCTCTGGGCCAGGCCCGATCCGGCCAGGACCAGGCAGACCAAAAACAGCGCTAGAACAAGCCTTTTCATGGAAAACTCCTCTTTCTGTATTCGCGAATTGGAGAAGAGGATATTAGCCTTCCGAACGGAAAAAATCAATATCAAAAAATTCTTTTTTTGGGGCCCTGCGGACCCCCCGAAATCGCCGGTCCGGCCGGAAAAACGGCCGGCCGGCATTCCCTCGGTGCCGGCCTTGTGCTATCATGCCGCCGTGACGAACAAGCCCCTCATCATCGGCGTCGCCGGGGGCACGGGCTCGGGCAAAACGACCATCGCCAACGCCATCATCGCCGCCATCGACCCCTTCCGGATCGCGTTGATCCAGCACGACGCCTACTACAAGGACGCGGGAGGCCTGCCGCCCGCCGAGAGGGCCCGGATCAACTTCGACCACCCCGACGCCCTGGAGACCGATCTGCTGGTACGGCACCTCGAGGCGCTCGCCGCCGGCCGGCCCGTCGAGGTACCGGTCTACGATTTCACCACCCACACCCGGCGGCCCACGGGCGTGTCCCTGGATCCGGCCATGGTCATCATCGTCGAAGGCATCCTGATCTTCTGCGACCGGGCCCTGCGCGACCTGATGGCCCTCAAGATCTTCGTGGACACCGACGGCGACCTGCGCTTCATCCGCCGGCTGAAGCGCGACATCCAGGAGCGGGGACGGAGCCTCGACTCGGTCGTCGCCCAGTACCTGGAGACGGTGCGGCCTATGCACACCGCCTTCGTCGAGCCGAGCCGCAAGTACGCCGACATCATCATCCCCGAGGGCCACAATCCCGTCTCCACCGCCCTCGTCGTCACGCTGATCCGCCAGAAGCTCCTCGAGGAGGGGCCCGGCGGACGCTGAGGCCGGACCGGAGAACGCCCATGTCTGAAAAACGGTACATCCAGGCCCAGGAGCTGCTGGACGATTCCTTCCGGCTGGGGCTCAAGGTCCTGCGGAGCGGATTCAAGCCCGATTTCATCGTCGGCATCTGGCGGGGCGGCACGCCGGTCGGCATCGCCGTCCAGGAGCTGTTCGAGCATTTCGGCATCCGGAGCGACCACATCGCCATCCGGACCTCCGCCTACGAGGGCATCGAGCGGCAGAACGAGACGATCCGCGTCCACGGCCTCAATTACATCGTCGACAAGGCCGAGGCCTCGGACAGCCTGCTCATCGTGGACGACGTCTACGACACCGGGCTGAGCATCAAGGCCGTCGTCGACACCCTGGGCCGGCTCTCGCGGCGCAACACGCCCCACGACCTCCGCGTGGCCACCGTCTATTTCAAGCCCGGCAACAACCGGACCGGGCGGCCGCCCGACTACTTCATCCACGAGACCGACCGCTGGCTCGTCTTCCCCCACGAGCTGAACGGCCTCACCCGCGACGAGATCGCACGCCACAAGCCCGAGATCGCGCGGATCATCTACGAGGAAAACGCCTCATGACCATCAGCCCCGCCTTCATCCGGGCCATCCCCAAGACCGACCTGCACCTGCACCTGGACGGCTCGCTCCGCCTGGCCACGCTGATCGATCTGGCCCGGGAGCACGGCGTCCGGCTTCCGGCTTCCGACGAGCGGGGGCTGCGCCGGACGGTCTTCAAGACGCAAATACTCCGGCCTGACCGAGTACCTCAAGGGCTTCAGGTACATGACGGCGGTCCTGCAGACCGGGCCCGCCCTGGAGCGCGCGGGCTACGAGCTGGCCCTGGACAACCAGGCCGAAGGCGTCCGCTACATCGAGGTCCGCTTCGCGCCCCAGCTGCACCAGAACGCCCGGCTGACCGGCATCGAGGCCATGGCCGCGCTCGACCGCGGCCTGGCCCGGGCCAAGGCGGAATTCAACGCCCGCGCCGAGGTGGTCCGCGGCGCCGAGCCGCCCTTCGAATACGGCATCATCGCCTGCGCCCTGCGCATGTTCGACGCCGGCTTCTCCGACTATTACGACGCCCTGCTCGGCGTGCACGCCCACTGCAGCCGCAAGGAGGTCTTCGCCCTGGCCTCGCAGGAGCTGGTCCGGGCGGCCGTGGAGGCCCGGACGGAGTCTCGGCCTGCCGATCGTCGGCTTCGACCTGGCCGGGGCCGAGGCCGGGTTCCCGGCCGAAGACCACGCCGCCTCCTACGCCCTGGCTCATAAGAACTTCCTGAAGAAGACCGTCCACGCCGGCGAGGCCTACGGGCCGGAGAGCATCTTCCAGGCCATCACCGACCTCCACGCCGACCGCCTCGGCCACGCCCTGCACCTCTTCGACGCCGACATGATCAAGAGCCCGGAGATCAAGGACAAGAAGGCCTACGTCGCCAATCTGGTCCAGTTCATCGCCGACCGGCGCATCACCATCGAGGTCTGCCTGACCTCGAACCTGCAGACGCATCCCGCCATCCGCCGCCTGTCCCAGCACTCGTTCCGGCACATGCGCGCGGCCCGGATGTCGGCCACGTTCTGCACCGACAACCGGACGGTCTCGAACACGACGGTCAGCGACGAGATCTGCAAGGCGGTCCGGGCCTTCCGGCTGAACCCGCACGAGCTCAAGAACTTCATCATCTACGGCTTCAAGCGGAGCTTTTTCCCCGGGACCTATCTCGAAAAGCGGGAGTACACGCACCGGGTCATCGCCTACTACGAGAAGATCGAGAGACAATTCGCGCGAGCGGACAGCAGGTGACCGATGAACATGACATCGCTCCTCCGAGGGATCCTGGGCTTGACCCTCATCCTGGGCCTGGCCATTCTCTTCTCCAACAACCGTCGCCGCATCAGCTGGCGGCTGGTCGGGGCCGGTATCGGCCTCCAGGTGGTCTTCGCCATCTTCATTCTCTACAGCGACAGGCTCAGCGCCTGGTTCGCCCCGCTGGGCTGGCCGAAGCTCCTGATCTCCTGGCTGGGCGGCGCCGTGGTCAGCCTGCTGAACTTCACGGCCGCGGGCTCCCAATTCGTCTTCGGCCGGCTGGCCGTCAACTCGGGTCCCGACAGCTTGGGCGTTTATTTCGCCTTCCAGGTCCTGCCGACGATCATCTTCGTCGCGACGCTGACCTCGGTCCTCTACTACCTGGGCATCCTGCAGGCCGTGGTCCGGGGCATGGCCTGGGTCATGGCCAAGCTCATGGGCACGAGCGGGGCCGAATCGCTCTCCAACACGGCCAACATCTTCGTCGGCCAGACCGAGGCGCCCCTGCTCATCAAGCCCTACATCGGCGCCATGACCAACTCCGAGATCCTGACCGTGATGGTCGGCGGCATGGCCACGATCGCCGGCGGCGTCATGGCCGCCTATATCCAGATGCTCGGCCAGGCCCTGGCCGACGTCCAGAAGATCCCCCTCGCCGAAGCCCAGCTGCGCTTCGCCGTCCAGCTGCTCTCCGCCAGCGTCATGGCCGCCCCGGCCTCGCTCGTCATCGCCAAGGTCCTCTACCCCGAGACGGGCGACCCGGTGACCAAGGGCACGGTGCGGCTGAAGGTGGAGAAGAACGCCTCCAACGTCATCGAGGCGGCGGCCAGCGGCGCCTCGACGGCATGCACCTGGCCCTGAACGTGGGCGCCATGCTGCTGGCCTTCATCGCCCTGCATCGCGATGATCAACTACATGCTGACGGGACTGGGCGACCTGGTCCATATCAACGCCTACCTCACGGCGCACTACGGCCAGCCCCTCTCGCTCCAGCTCGTCTTCGGCGTGATCCTGCGCTATCTCGCCATCGGGATCGGCGTCCCGGCCTCCGATGCGTTCCACTTCGGCAGTCTCTTCGGGACCAAGATCGCCCTGAACGAGTTCGTGGCCTACGTCGATCTCGTCGGCCTGATCAAGCAGGGGGCCCTGACCCCCAAGGGCATCACCATGGCCACCTACGCCCTGTGCGGCTTCGCCAACTTCTCGTCGATCGCCATCCAGATCGGCGGGATCTCCCCGATGGCCCCTCACCGCCGCAAGGACATCGCGGCTCTGGGCCTGAAAGCGGTCCTGGGCGGTGCGCTGGCCACTCTGATGACGGCGACGCTGGCCGGGATCCTTCTCGGCTAGAGGCCGAGCCGCATCTCAGCCGGCCCAGGGATGGACGCCGTTCCTGTCCACCAGGTGACGGATGAGCTTCGGCGCGGCGACGGGGCCGGGTCCGATCCGGATCGCCCCGGCCAGGCGCTCCAGGACCTCCGGCAGCCTGTCGGGACGGTCGCTGTGGACGGCGACGACCGGCCGGCCCTTCTCGACGGGGTCGCCGATCTTGGCCTGGAAGACGAAGCCCGCGCCGGGGGCGACGGCGTCTTCCTTTCTCTTGCGGCCGGCGCCGGTGTCGATCGCGGCCATGCCGACCTCGAACGCGTCGATGGCCTCGATGAAGCCGGAGCGGGGAGCCAGGAATTCCGTCCGCAGCGCGGCCGCCGGGAGGCGGGCCGGATCGTCGCAGACCCGGGGATCGCCGCCCTGGGCGGCGAGGAAACGGCGGAAGACGTCGAGGGCCCGGCCCGAGTCGACGGCCTCGCGGAGCATCCTGCCCGCCTCCGCGCCGGTCGCCGTCCGTCCCGCCATCGTCAGCATGCACTCGCCCAGGGCGAATGAGACCTCCAGGACGTCGTCCGGGCCCTTGCCCCTTGAGGGTCGCCACGGATTCGGCGATCTCCAGGCCGTTGCCCACGGCCCGGCCGAGGGGCTGGTCCATGGCCGAGATGAGCCCGACCGTCGGCCGGCCGGTCTTCTCGCCGATGGCGACCATGGTCCGGCACAAGTCCAGGGCGTCGCGCTCGTCCGTCATGAAGGCGCCGCGGCCGGTCTTCACGTCGAGGACGATGCCGTCTGTCCCCAGGGCCAGCTTCTTGCTCATGATCGAGGAGGCGATGAGCGGGATGCTGCCGACCGTGGCCGTGGCGTCGCGAAGCGCGTAGAGCTTCCTGTCGGCCGGCACGATCTCGTCCGTCTGGCCGCAGATGGCCATGCCGGTCCCGGCCAGCACCCGCCGGAACTCCGCGGGCGTCAGGAAGACGTTCATCCCCGGAACGGCCTCGAGCTTGTCGAGGGTGCCGCCGGTATGGCCCAGTCCCCGGCCGGAGAGCATGGGCACGCGGACGCCGCAGGCGGCGACGAGCGGCGCGACGACGAAGCTGATCTTGTCGCCGACGCCTCCGGTGCTGTGCTTGTCGATCTTCGGCCCGGGCAGGCCGTCCAGACTGATGCGGCCGCCGGAGTCGAGCATGGTCTCCGTGAGGTCGGCCGTCTCCCGCCCGTTCAGGCCGCGGATGTACACGGCCATCAGCCAGGCCGCGATCTGCTCGTCGGGGATCCCGCCGCCGGCGCATCCGGAGACGACGAACGCGATCTCCTCCCTCGTGAGCTCGCCCCCGTCGCGCTTCTTGGAGATGATCTCGTACATGCCGCCTGTCATCGGGTTCTCCCGGCCCTCAGGATCCCTCGTCGTCGGGATCGAACTTGTAATGCGACAATCCTTCGACGACCGCCACGCTGGCGCTCAGGCCCAGGCGCGAGGCCCCGGCCCGGATCATCCGCCAGGCGTCATCGAATGTCCGGATCCCGCCCGCGGCCTTGACCCCGATCTCCGGGCCCACGGTCCGGCGCATGAGCCGGACATGGTCCGCTAAGGCGCCGGCGGGCCCGAAGCCGGTCGAGGTCTTGACGTACCCGGCCCCGGCTTCGACGGCGAGACGGCAGCCGGCGATGATCTCGTCGTCCGTCAGGTAACACGTCTCCAGGATGACCTTGACCAGGGCCGGCCGGCCGGCCTCGACCACGGCCCGAATGTCGTCCCGGACGAGGCCGTGCCTTCCGTCCTTGAGCGCCCCGATGTTGAGGACCATGTCGATCTCGGCGGCGCCGTTGCGGACGGCCTCCCCCGCTTCGAAGGCCTTGGCCGCGCTCGTCGCCGCGCCGAGCGGGAAGCCGGCCACGACGCAGACGAGGACACCGCTTCCTTCGAGCTCCGCGGCGGCGAAACGGGCCTGGGCGCCGTTGACGCAGACGGTGCGGAAGGCGAAGGCCCGGGCCTCGCGGCAGAGCTCGGCGATCCTCTTCTCGCCGGCCTGGGCGCGGAGCTCGGTGTGGTCGATCATCCGGACGAGCGCCTCACGGCTCAGGTCGTTCATCGCTCTCCCTCCCGAGGGGTCATGCACGGCTTCGCGCCCGGGCGGGCCGCTTTTTCTTCAGGCGGAAGACGTGGGGCAGGAGCTCCGCCACGGTGACGGACCGGCCGGCGCCCGTCCGGTCGCACATGTGGACGACGGCCGAGGGCCGCGCGAACTCGGCCAGGACCTGCCGGCAGGCGCCGCAGGGCGGAAGGGCCTCCGCGGTGTCGCCGACGACCAGGACCTCCCGGACCTCTCTCTCCCCCGCCGCGACCATGGCGAAGATGGCGTTGCGCTCGGCGCAGCAGGTCAGCCCCAGGGAGGCGTTCTCGACGTTGCAGCCGCCGTAGATCCGGCCGTTCGCGCCGAGCACGGCCGCGCCCACGGGGAAGCCCGAGTAGGGCGCATAGGCACGGCCGCGGGCCTTCCGGGCCGCCGCCAGCAGGTCCTTCTTCCGGTCGGCCATGGGCGCTACTTGACTTCGCCGCTTCCCGGCATCACCGGCAGGCGCGGGTGCTTGGCGAAGGAGAAGGCCAGCTGCTCGTACCAGGAGTCGGCCGACATCGCCATCCGCAGGATCTGCTTCCACACGTCGACGGGCGGCCCGAACTCGTTCCAGTCGATCACCATCACCCGGACGCCCCGCCGCCGCATCTCCTGGATCAGCAGCTTGTAGTTCTTGTCGAGGTGCTGCAGGTAGTCGAGCGGCACGCCCTCCTCCTGCTCCCGGGCCCGGCTGCTCATCCTCCGGTAGCACTCTTCGGGCGGGACGTCGAGGTAGACGAAGACGTCGGGCGGCATCACGTCGCGGCTCATGTTGCGGAAGACGTCGA
This sequence comes from uncultured bacterium, assembly GCA_963743755.1. GTDB lineage: Bacteria > Acidobacteriota > Aminicenantia > Aminicenantales > Saccharicenantaceae > RBG-16-66-30. The sequence continues at coordinate 311,963 of CAVUQU010000002.1, read as the reverse complement.
CGTACAGCTCGAACTCCTGGGGGGTCATGAAGCCGCGCTCCATGGCGGTCGTGGCGAACACGGTGTCGCCGTAGATCGGCCGGTCCTGGATCACGACCTGGCCCTGCGGGCCCCAGGCCAGCTCGACGGCCAGCCGGTGCTGCTCGTAGCGCTGGCAGAGCATGAACATCTGCATCGAGAAGCCGCCGCCGGTGTTGGTCCCCGTGCGCAGGTCGTCGTAGTAGTGATGGAGGAAATGGGCGAACTTGGGGTGGTGGGTCGGCTCCTCGATGATCCGGGTCGGCCAGCCCGTGGCCGTGGCGGCCGAGCCGATGGCGTGGCAGGCGTTGGTCTTGCCCGCCCCGATGTTGGCGTCGATGGTGATGAAAAGTCCCTGTTTCCTGAGGCTATCGACTGGGTCCATGCGTGCGTCCTTTCGCCCCGTCCGCGATTTCAGATCCGTCTCGATCACAAGGGCAATTTATCCTGCCCGTCCGGCCGTGTCAATGCCGGGCCGGCGCACGACCTCCTTTCCGCGGCGCCCGGCTCCGCTTGCCAGCCGGCGGCTCTCCGTCGTACAATGAGAGGGAATGAGGAGGGGGTCATGAAGAGTTTCCGGTCTCTCGTCGTCCTCTCGGTCGGCCTGGCGGCCCTCGCGGTCGCTTTCGCCTCCGGCGCGCAGGAGGAACCGCGGCTCACGGTCGAGCAGCAGAAAGAATTTCTGCGAACGGCGAAGCTCGTTTCGAGCCGGGTGACCGGCGAGGGCGTCACCGCGCCCCGGCGCTGCACCCTGAGCGACGGCACGATCACGCACGATGCCCTGTTCCAATCCGTCGACGACCGGCGCAGCTCCATGGAGGTCATGGGCCGGATCGAGCTGAACTTCGTCGACTCCTACCTCTATAATCTGGCCGCCTACGAGCTGGCGACGCTGCTGGGGCTCGAGAGGATGATGCCGGTGTCCGTGGAGCGGGAGCTCTTCGGGGAGCGCGGCTGCCTGTCCTGGTGGCTCCCGGCCCAGTTCGACGAGCTGACGCGGCTCGCAGAGAAGATCGCTCCCCCGATCCCGTCGCCTGGAACGCCCAGATGTCCGACATGGCCGTCTTCAGCCAGCTCGTCCGCGACACCGACCGGAACGCGGTGAACGTCCTCGTAGGCCCGAACTGGGAGATCTACATGATCGACTTCACCCGGGCCTTCCGCCTGGAAAAAGGCCTCGACAATCCCAAGGCCCTGGTCCGGTGCAGCCGCGAGCTCCTCGACCGGCTGCGCAAGCTCGATCCGGTGGAAGTGACGGCCCGGACGAAACGCTTCCTGAGGCCGCCCGAGGTCAAGGGGGTCATGGCCCGGCGCGACAAGATCGTCGCCCATTTCGAGGCCCTGGTCGCCGCCAAGGGAGAGGCGGCGGTGCTCTATTAGCCCTCCGTTCTTTTCCTGCGCCGCGCCTGGACGAGCGGCGGGATGCTCAGGAAGAGGATCGAGACGATCATCACGCCCGCGCCGATGAATTCCGCCGTCGCCGGGAGCCTCTGACCCGGGAAGAGCGTCAGGAGCATCGACGCGGCTACCCCCGCCAGGACGCTGGAGGCCCGGTTGACCGGGATGCAGTAGGTGTTCTCCCGGCAGTCCAGGAAGACCAGGGTCCCGAAAAATCCGGTTCCCTGCGACATCACCCCGATCAGGGCGAGCGCCCAGAGGTAGGGCTGGTTCCAATGCGCCGTCCAGCCCAGCCGGACGTCGGCCCCGACCTTGCCGCCGAGCAGAGTGAAGAGCGCCAGGATGATGACCAGCATCGGCGTCGAGACCATGGTCTCCTCGACGAAGTAGCGCAGGTTCACGTCCCGCCGCTCCGACTTGGCGTTGCGGCTCATGAACTGGAAGCGCATGAAATAGCTGGCGATGTAGACCAGGATGACCAGGCCCAGGGCCAGGGGGATGCGGAGGCCCCGGGTGTCCCGAACGTTGAGCAGCAGGGCCAGGCACGCCCCGGCGAAGCCGGCCCAGGAGTACCAGCGGACCTTCCGCCTGGTGCCGGCGTCGACGATCGGGCCGGTGATGAGGACGCCGCCCCGCATGAGGATCATCGCCAGGACGATGCTGACGCCCTCGAAGGTGTAGGCCAGCGTCGTCGTCCCGATGATGAGCGACGTGAAGAGCCCGGACAGGAACGTCCATTTCGTCGGGCGCGGCACCGACAGGCCGAAGATCTTCGAATGGGTGGCGTACTTCCACCAGCCGAGGAGGCTGATGACGAGGATCATGGTCAGCAGCGTGGCGACGGCGACGACGGGCAGGATGACGAAGCCGTCGAGCGACCGTCCGTGGAGCGAAGACAGCAATCCCTTGCTCATGATCTTCGTCATCAGGCTGTAGGGGATGTAACAGGCGAAATAGCCGAACGCGAAGCCCCAGATGCTGTATTCGGAGAGCGTCTTCCTGAATCCCTGCCGGTCCATGGCCTCTCCCCTATCTCCGGCCGAGTCGTTGGTAAAGCCTGGAGAGGCATTCCGCCAAGGCCGGTCCGAGCTTCCCCGGCTCGTCCGTCACCTCGGGCTCGTTCGCGAGCACGACGTAAGGGATCCGGTGGCCGGAAAAACGGACGAATTCCGGATCCTCGCCCTTGAATGCCTCCCAGTCCACTTCTTTATAGAGGCGCTCGAGCTTGGCGTCCGGCAGGCCGTGCTCCAGGATGGAATCCGGGCGGGCCGGGTTGAAGCGGCGCCGGTTCTTGCGTAGGGATTCCTCGTACGACACGTCGATGTAGAGGATGCAGGCCTTCTCGAGGATCCCCGCCGAGAGCGAGCGGAACGCCGCCCGGTAACCTCCGTGCTCGGAGCCGCGGCTGAATTCGATGAGCGTCGTCACCCGCTCCGCGTAGCCCGGGTCGCGCAGCTTCTTCCCGTATTCGAAGGAGATCCGCTCGATGAGCAGGTCCCATTGATACCGGTGGAGGAAATACCCCTGGGGATCGGAGTGGACGCGGGGCTGGTGCATGATCTTCTCGAGGATGGCGTCCTCCTCGAACCACGTCCAGAGCATCGGGAAGTCGTCGATCTCTTCGAAAGCGCCGATGTGGAAGCGCTCCAGGCGCTCCTCGACCGGGGTCTTCTTCAGATGGTCGATGACCTCGGACTTGCCCGAGGCGGGCCGCCCCAGAAGGATGAGGATCTCGAATTGGTTTTTCATATCGGAACTCCTCGGCCGGACCGCGTCAGGCCATCCAGGGACGGGCGCGCTTCGTCCGGGAAACGGCCGCGAGGGCCGCCGCGGCGATGTCCGTATTCTCGACGACCTGGAAATCGAACATGCCGACGCAGATGAAATCGGCCCCGTTCTCGAACGCCCATTGGAAGGCGTCGCGCGGATGGATGGCGCCGGCGGCGAGCACCTTGAAGGCGATCCACGGCTTCTTCAGCCCGGCCATGTATTCGATCGTCTCCCTGGCGTCGCTGCACCACATGTTGTCGTGGTTGAAGTTGTGATCCGTCTTGAATCCGGTGATCTCGTCGAAGGGCAAGCGGCCGCTCTCGGGCGTCGCCGACCAGTAATCGTCCCGGTGGAGGGTCTTGACCCAGAAATCGGGATCGAAGCCGGCCTCGACGCACCTGGCGCACGGTCTCGAGGCTGTGCGCTCCCAGGCCGCACGGCACGACCTGGTCCTTCATGACACTCACGGCGTCTTCGAGGGCTTTCATCTGGCCGTCTTTGACGAGCTTGTCGCAGATCCCGCCCTGGATATAGACGGCGTCGGCTCCCGTGTCGATCGATCTCTCGATGGAATCCTTCAGCCCGCCACCGGCCGCGCAGTCGGAGATCCAGAGCAGCTTGCCGCCGGCCTTGCGATGGGCATTGACCAGGCGGCTCGAGACCGGGTTGGTCAGGAACGTATTGATGCCGCGCTGCTCGGCCAGCCTGAACGTTTCGAGGATCTTTTCGTCGGTGTGGTAGGCTTTGACGAGCGGAGAGACGTAGATGAGGTCGCGGCTGTGCGCCCAGCCGCCCATCAGGTTCCCTCCGCCGATAACACGGCTGATCTCCAGGCCCTTGATCTTGCCTCTCGGGATCTCCACAGGAGCCGCGGCCGGAGCGGTGCCGCCGGAAGGCCGGCCGCCGTCGATCTCGGCGCCCAGGGCCTTCTCTTCGAAGCTGTGCATCGCCGCCAGGGTCGCCCCGCCGGCCAGCAGGGAGTTCTTCAAGAACCCGCGTCGGTCGATCTTTTCGGACACGCGCGCCTCCTTCCAGCCTTGTCTTCTTTACGGACCGCTGAGAACGGCCGCATCGAAGCGCGAGCGCCCTGCGCTACGCCGCGGCTATTTTGGTCACAAGGAGGGCGGGGTGTCAAGGCGCGTCGATCTGCTGACGGGCTCCCGGGCCGGCGACAGCGTCTTTAGGCGCGGAGATCCTTCCGCTTATTACTCACGGATCGTCAGGCTTCTGACGACGGATTCGAATATTTCCATATTCTTTTCTCTGGATATGACGCCCGGCACGGCCAAAACCTCAGCGACTTTTTCCTGGACGATGGCTCCCGATAGGGCTTGGATCGAGGCGTTGGTCAAAACGAGCGTTCTGTCGCCCGGGAGCCGGAAGTAGTATCGGGTATGTCCGCAACCCTCCGCTCCCTCGTAGATGGCAAAGCCGGAGAAACGGCCGATCGTGGCAGGATCGATAAATCCGGGGGAGGCCACGAGCTCCCCGTTCACGAAGTTTTCCTCGGGTATGTAGGGGCTCAACGTTCTCACCGTCTTTGTGATATTGCCGTCGATGATCTGGATCTTCATCTCGAAATCGGTCAGCCGGTCGTATTTTTTGTCATCCCCCATCATGTCGCACGGGCCTGCGTTCTCGTAGGGGATATCATGGTGCAGGAGGACGGCACCGGCCGCGGTGTCCGCCGTGAGGTATCCGGGATATGTGAATGATATCCCCGTCTCGGAGTTCGCATAGTGCGTGCTCGGGCTGTCCCCGGCGGCAGCGGTTTCTTCGTGACGACAGCCGGTCCCGATGCCGGCGATCAGCAGGATAAGAAAATAAAAAGCTATCTTTTTCATGGTCCCTTCATTTCCCTTTCATCGGATTACCCCTCCGAATTCGTCCGGCCCGACTTCATGGCCCTTGAGCAGGAGCCGGGCCGGGCCCTGCAGCCGCACGTCGGGGATCAGCGCGTCGACATCCCGCTGGTCGATCCATCCCTTCTGCAGCATCTTGGCGGACACGTCGGCGTAGTAGGCCTGCAGCCCCGGGCGCAGGCGCTGATCCTCGTCGAACGAGGCCATGAACCGCTTGGGCTGCGGGATGATGCTGGCCATGAAGATCGCCTCGGCCAGGGTCAGGTCGGCGACATCCTTGTCGAAATAGAAACGCGCCGCTTCCTGGGCGCCGTAGACCTGCGGCCCCCATTCGATGATGTTCATGTAGATCTCGAGCATGCGGGCCTTGCTGACCAGCCGGTTCTCCTCGATCAGCCAGGTGATGATCATCTCCTCCGCCTTGCGGGCGATGGTCTTCTGCCTCTTGAGGAAGAGGTTCTTGACCAGCTGCATGGAGATGGTGCTGGCACCGCGCACGAAACGCTTTTGCCTCAGATTGGCGGCGATGGACTCCTTGAACGGATCGAGCAGAAAGCCGCGATGCCTGAAAAACGCGCCGTCTTCCGAGATCATGACGGCGCTTTTCAGAAAAGGCGGGATCTGCTCGAGGCTGCGGAAATCGGGGTTCTCCGGCCCGACCATGAACGGCCTCGGCGCCTGATCGGCTTCAAAGACCGTGTGGAGGAACGGCGCGTTGACCGCGGTGAAGTCGACGCGGCCGAAGCGACTGATCGCGAAATCGCGTTTCTCCAGGCCCGATGCGAGCCGGAGCGCCTCGGGGCGGCTGAAGTCGATGAAAAAATCCAGGTGGTAGGCCAGATCCCCGCTGGTCTGCAGACCGGCCAGCTCGGTGAACAGACCGGCAGGCAATGACCCGAAAAAATCGTCGGCCTTGAATTCGGTCTTGTCGAGCGTCAGGGTCACCTGCGCGGCCGGGCCGGCCCGGAACTTGAAGTACGGATGGAAGGTCAGCCTGTTGAATGAGATCTCCGTGGCCTTGTCCAGCTCGATAGAATCGGCGCCGACGCGCAGAGCGTAGGCGATGGAGGCGTTCTGAAAGTGGACGTCTTCGGCCGCGAGACTCGGATGGTTGAGAACCAAGCCAGTGACCGCCAGCAAGCCGTCCAGGCGGAGCACGCCGTCCCGGCGTCCCCGGCTGTGCAGGCCGAAGGCCAGGGAATCGAAATCGACCTTCAGGCCCCATTGCCGTTCGACGAAAGGCAGTACGGCCGGACCGCTGCGCTCCCGAGGCAGCAGATGCAACTCGAGCCGCCTTTCCTCCCTCGCGATCTCTCCGGCCAGCAGGTAGACCCATTTGTCCCCCTGGTCGAAGACCTCGAGCTTGGTCTCGAAGGCGGAACCCCGGATGTCCAGGCGGGGGAAAAAGAGACCTTGCCGGACATCGCCGAAAACGGAAAGGAGGGTGATCCGCTCGATCTCCAGGCTGTCGGGGATGAGGCTGAAATACAGGTCGAGCAGCCGCGCCCCCCGGGCTCCGAAGTCGGGCGGCGGGCCCGGGGGGGTCCGAGGCGGCACGGTCACGCCCGTACCGCTCGAGCCGGTCGGAAGCGGGCCCGGAACGTCTTCGTGGCTCAGATCGAGGATCACGTCGCTGAGCGCCAGGCGCTTCAGCCGCACGCGGCCGCTGAGCATCTTGAGGAAATGGATCTGGACGGAGCATTTTTTCACGGTCGCGGCGAGGTCCTTGGCGGCGGCGAGCACCTGGATGTTTTCCAGGTCGATGGCCGCCAGGCCGCTGAATCTCGCCGTGCCGACGCGGAGGATTTCCCCGGCGTGGGTCGCTTCGTAGGAACGGATGCGGCTGTCCAGGACGCTGCGCAGGATGACATTGCGCAGAGAAAAGAACAGGCCGCCGAGGAGCAGGACCACGCCCAGCGCGGCGATCGCGCCGGTGCTCAGCCGCCTTCGCTTGAGCGATCTCACGCGCATCCTCCTTTAGTACGGCAGGCCTTTCGGGTTCACCGATACGGCTTTGTATCCGGTAGGTCGTCCCCTTTTTCTTGATGTATCTCTTGCCTTCCTCGTAGACGTCGAAATCCTCTTTCCTGTCAAATGCCGAATTTCTTCCTCTTCCCCTCGTCTGTCCGGAAGATCACAAGATAAGCCTGCTTGGAGTGGGCCCGCGTCTTCTTCGCTTCGACGGTCCCCGTCCACTCCTTGAGGCGATCTCTTTTTCGCCGAAGGCGGGGCAGGAGCTCAAGAAGGGTCTCCAAGCCATCGAGTATGAATGAAAACATCTCCGCACCTTCCTTTCGTCCGGCGCGACCGGATTCCGCAACCCCGCACTCACTTTACACCCGGTGCGTCCGGCTTGACATACATAGAACTGTTATGTATAGTAGCCCTAGGTAAAGGAGTTCAGCCGCCGTGATCATCGACAAGGACCTCGTCGCCGCCTCGGCCACACCGCTGGTGCTCGCCATCCTGAGCGAGGGAGAAAGCTACGGTTACGCCATCATCAAGCGGGTCGCCGAGCTGTCCGGCGGCGAGCTACAGTGGACCGACGGCATGCTCTACCCGCTCCTGCACCGCCTCGAGCGCAACGGACTCGTCGAGGCGTTCTGGGGCCTGTCGGAAACCGGAAGGCGGCGCAAGTACTACCGGCTGACCCGGGCCGGCTCCGAGCACCTCGACCGTCAGCGCCGCCAATGGCGGGTGGTGGATCAAGCGATGAGGGGCATCCGGTGCATGGCCCTCGACCCGGCGGCACAGCCTGTCTGACCGACCTCGAGAGGAGTGAGACCGTGACGAACAAGACGAACCTGGAAGAACGCATCGCACAGTGGCGGCAGTATCTCCGGAGCCGGCAGGCGGTCCATGCCGCCGACGTCGAGGAGCTCGAGGACCACCTGCGCAGCCAGATCGACGCGCTGCGCGGGGCGGGCCTGGACGAGGACGAAGCGTTCCTGGTGGCCGTCAAGCGTCTGGGCGATCAGGACACTCTGGCACGCGAATTCGCGAACGAATATTCCGAGCGGCTCTGGAAGCAGCTCGTGGGTGCTCCCGAGAGCGACGCATCGTCGCCGGCCAAGCCGCGCCATGCCGCCCTGGCCGTGGGGCTGGCGATCGCCGCGGCGGTCGCTTTCAAGATCCCCGAGCTTTTCGGCCTCCGCTTCCTGGAACCCTCGGCGGACATGGCGTTCTACCTGCGCAATCTCAGCCTCTTCGTCCTTCCGTTCCTGGCCGGTCTTCTTCGCGGTGAAACGCGGACTGCCCCGGAGCGGATGGTTCTGGCTCGCCATTCCGTTCGCCGCGGCGGGGCTGGTGGTGAACCTCCTGCCGTTCAAACCCGACAGTCACACCGGGCTGCTGGCCGCGATCCATCTTCCCATCGCGCTGTGGCTCGACAATGTGCTACGCCTACACCGGCGGCCAATGGCGCTCGCACGAACAGCGCATGAACTACGTGCGGTTCTCCGGCGAGTGGTTCATCTACTACACGCTCATCGCGCTCGGGGGAGGCACATTGATGGGCCTCACGCTCTTCATCTTCAAAGCCATCGGCCTCGACGCGGAGAAGGCGCTCGTCGGATGGGTGATGCCGTGCGGAGCGATGGGAGCGGTGATCATCGCCGCCTGGCTGGTGGAGCACAAGCAGAGCGTCATCGAGAACATGGCGCCCGTGCTCACGTGGCTCTTCACGCCGCTCTTCACGGTGCTGCTCCTCGTCTTCGTGGCGGCCATGATCTGGACCGGCAACCCCATCGGCGTCGAGCGGGAGGTGCTCATCGGCTTCGACCTGCTGCTTGTCGTCGTGCTGGGCCTGCTGCTGTACGCCATTTCGGCCCGCGACCCGCAGGCGCCTCCCGGCCGGTTCGACGTTCTTCAGCTCCTGCTGGTGGTGAGCGCTCTCATCGTGGACGCCCTCGCTCTGTGGGCGATCGCCGCGCGCATCTCCGAAGCCGGTTTCAGTCCCAACAAGACGGCAGCGCTCGGCCTGAACCTGCTGCTGCTCGTGAATCTGGCCTGGTCGGCCGTGCTCTACGCGCGTTTCCTCAGAAAGCGCATCCCGTTCACGCGCCTCGAGCGCTGGCAGACGGCCTACATGCCGGCGTTCGCGGTCTGGGCGTGGTTCGTGACGGCGCTCTTTCCGGTCATTTTCAACTACCGTTAAGGCGCCGGAGATAATCCTCCGGATCGAACCGCCGGCCGATGATTACCAACCAACGGACCTGAACTTGACACTCATTCGGGATACAGGGTATATCGAACACATCGCGGCGATCAAAGCCGATAACCACGGGAGGGCAACATGGCTGAGCTGACCATGACGACATTCCTGTCGCTCGATGGGATCATGCAGGCGCCCGGCGGGCCCGAGGAGGACCCGAGCGGGAACTTCCCTCACGGCGGATGGGTCGTTCCCCATGCCGACGAAGATATGGGGAAGACCATGGTCGAGATATTTTCGAGAGCGGAGGCGTTCCTGCTCGGGCGGAAGACGTATGAGATCTTCGCGGCCTACTGGCCTCGGATCACCGACCCCGCCGATCCCGTGGCGAGCAAGCTCAACGGGCTCCCGAAGTTCGTCGCTTCACGCACGCAAGAGGCATTCGATTGGAATCAAACAACTTTGGTCCGCGACGTGGTGAAGGACGTGATCGCGATCAAGAAAAGATTCGGACAAGAGGTCCAGGTCCATGGGAGCGCCGGCCTCGCTCAGACGCTGATCGAGCACGATCTCGTGGACGAGTACCGCCTCCTGACCTTTCCCGTGGTCCTCGGGACCGGCAAACGGCTCTTCGGGACCGGCGCGGTGCCGCGCACTCTGAGGCTGGTTAGCGCTCGAACGACCGGCAAGGGCGTCGTCGTCAGCGTCTACCGCCCGGCCGGGAGCCTGCAGACCGGCTCGTTCGCGCCCGATCCGGCCTGAGGGCGTCATCCACTGACGACCTTATCGCGACCCTGCTCCTTGGCCTCGTAAAGGGCCATGTCGGCGACTCGTGTCAGCTCATCCAATTCCATTCCATGGTCGGGATATGTCGCGATGCCCATCGATAAGGAAATGGGAGGGAGGAGTTGGTCGTTAAAAACGATCTTCATCTTTTTGATCTCCTCCCTCAGGTTTTCGACACGCTTATAAGTATCCTCGGGGGACGATTCCGGCAGGATCAATATGAATTCCTCCCCGCCAATGCGGCAGGCGATATCCGACCCCCGGATATTCCTTTTGAAGAAGACGGCCAGTTTGACGAGCAGTTCATCGCCGGCTTTATGCCCATGCGCATCGTTGAACTTTTTAAAATGGTCGATATCGGCCATAACGATGCCGATCTTCGTTTGTTTCCTGGCCGCGCGCAGGAACTCGCGCTGTATGTTTTCCTCCATATACCGCCTGTTGAACAGGCCGGTCAGCGGATCTCGTATGGCCTGGTCGGTCAGTTTCTCCCAAAGTTTGATATTGGCGATCGAAAGCGACAGGTATTCCGAAAAAAGGACGGCGATGTCTTTCCATTCGGCTATCGTGCGACGACTGTCTTCTCCTGGGACATGGGGCTTAGTCCTCAAATGGAGCAAACCGATCGTCTCCCCTTTTGCGACCAACGGCAGGCAAATGTAGGCTAAGCCGGGCGGCTGTTGAAGATGTGAACAAATCGGCCCGGTTTTCATATCTTCGATCACGTAGATCCGTCCGCGCCGCAGGCCCCAACATGCATCAGGGGCGAAGATGTTGTCATTCACATCTTCGGGGAAATCCCCCCACCTGGCAACCGATTCCAAGGCCGTCCGGGGGTCGTTCAGCAAGAACAACGCGCCGTCTGAGTCGGGAAAGAGCTTGGCGACGTAATTCATGATGATCGGAGGCATCTCCTGGATGGTCGGACAGGATTGGAGCAGCTCGCTCATTTCGCTCAGGATGCTGTTCTGATGATTGCGTTCTTCAAGTTTCGTATTCACGACGGACAGGGTTTCGTGGGCCTGTTGAAGTCCTCTCTCCGCCTGCTTGTGCTCGGTGATGTCAAAAATGGCGACCCGGTGCTGCTCGGATTCATCGGTCTTGTCGGTACTGGCCAAGCTCTCGAGCCGGACAGGGAATGAGGCGCCGTCGGCTCTCAGCATCTCGATCTCGCAAGTCTGTACGCTGCGGGTTTCTAAAACGATCTTGCAGTGGAAATAGAACGCATCCTGTGATCCCGGAGCGATGAATTCCGTCATTCTTCTGTTGAGCAGGGTGCGCTTTTCGGCGCCAAAAAGCCTGGCGGCGGCCACATTGATCTGCAGGATAAGGTTGTTTTTGCCCAAAGTGAGGTAAGCAACCGGAGCGAGATTATAGAGGTCAAGGGACCTTTCCAGCGATTCTTTGAGCTCCATCTCCGTCTGGCGCAGCTCCCCATTTTGTATCTCGAGTTCGATCTGGTGGACCTCCAGCTCATGGAGCAGCTTCTGGACGTTTTCGGTCGGCACCTCGGGACCCTTCGCGACGCGTTCGGAAAGCAAGCTCTCGGCGCGCTGGCGTAATTCAACCGCCTTCCCCTTGGTCTTATCCTTGGTCATCTCTCCCTCCTTCGCGCGGCCTCATCGCTCCGTGACATCCTCCATCGCCAATAACACCCGGTGGCTGGCCCCCCCCTCCTCGACAAACAGCTGGCGCGCATTGAGAATGATCTTGCGACGTCCCAGGTTGGGAAAATCGTGGTCGACCTCAAAACCGTCAAAGGCGGAATTCTGGGGTAAAACATCCTCGAGGAGTTCTCGGAGTCTCGGGATGTCCCACTGGCCATCGCCGAGATCGAATATCAACCGGCCTTCCGTTTCCCCCGGCTCGACATGGAACGTCCGGTAAAAGGCGTGATTGGCTGAGATGACTCGAAGTTCGGCGTCCAGGATCAGAAAAGGCTCGCGAATGGTCGCCACAATACTATTGGCATAATCCATGGCCGCCTTGAGTTCTTGATTCAATTTTTGGAGTCTGCTGGTCTCCACGAAGGTTAAAACCAGCCCGGCGATCACGTTTTCCGCAGTCCGATATGGAAACATGCGTATGGTAAACCACCGCCCGTCCTTAGCTTTCACCTCTTTCTCTATGGGTTTCAGCGTGTTCAGCACTTCTTTGGCTTCTTCGGCCAGGGTGTCGTAGGCCAGGACCGTCGTAATGTGATAGAGCGGTCGACCGATATCGTTGGCGATGAGACTGAAAAGCTTGGTGGCCGCGGGTGTAAAGCGTTTGACGCTTAGCTCCTCGTCGAGGAACACGACGGCGATATCGGTGCTGCTGAACAGGTTGATCAAGTCATCGTTGACGGCCGATAAGCTCGCATTCGTTGTCTGCTGTTCCGCGTTCACGGTGACCAATTCCTCATTGACCGATTGCAGTTCCTCCTGAGAAGTCAGCAGTTCCTCATTGGTGCTCTGCAGCTCTTCATTGGTGGACTGGAACTCCTCATCCGTGGATTGGAGTTCTTCAACGCCGGTCTCCAATTCTTCGATACGGCTGTGAAGGGTTTCTCTGGTCTCCTCCAGTTCCTGCTCCAATTCGGCAATGCGAGCCTCCGCCTCAGTGGTGATCTGAGGTCCCGACTTCACGGATCCCTGTTCTTCAGGGTGACCTGCTTCCTGGAACACAACGACGAACCGCCTTTGCCCTTCTTCCGGGCCCGCCACCGGCCTGACGCTGACATTGATCAGTTGAATGCCGCCGTCGCCCTTCATTCGGAGGCTTTCCCGGCGGACCTCTTTGTTCTGTGAAGAGGCGTCCTGGATCGCCGACGTCAGCCCCGCCCTCAAGCCTTCTCTGGCCATGTCGAGCAGGCTCAATCGGGTTTCTCCACGGGGCAGCTTCAGGTACTTGTCGATCTCGCCATGAACATAAATGACATGCCGCTTTTCGTCGATAAGCACGGATGGCGGAAGAGCTTCCAGGAGCACCTTCTCCGCCAGTTGGCGGGCACCGGCTTTGACGACCGCTTCGGTTCCCACGGGGGGAAGACCCTGCGCTTTTTGAGTCAGCAGTCTAATGGGAAACGCCAGCGGCGCCGGGTTTTTCTGCTCCTTGCGTTCATAGATCTTCCACTTCGGGGCCAGTTCCGAGAAGAGGTCGGTATATTCCCTTATCGTTTCAGACGATCCGAGAAAAAGGATGCCGCGCGTATTCATGGCGTAGTGCAGGAGCGGTATCACTTTTCTCTGCGTGTCCCGGTTCAGATAGATCAGGAGATTCCGGCAGGAGATCAAATCCATCTTCGAGAAGGGCGGGTCGCTGATGATATCTTGGACCGCAAAGACCATCGTTTCCCTGATTTCCCTCTTGATATGGTAAGCATGATCTTTGCTGATAAAGAACCGCTTGAGGCGTTCTTCGCCGACATCGGCGGCAATGCGGAGGGGGTAGATACCGGCGCGCGCTCTGGTGATGGCATGACTGTCGATGTCGCTGCCGAAAGCCTGCAAGGGGAACTCCCGACCCAACTCATCCATGCACTCCTTGACCGTGATGACCAGAGAATAGGCCTCTTCACCGCTGGAACAGCCCACCGTCCACATCCTGATCACGCTGTCCCGGGGCTTGTCCCTCAGCAGGCCCTTCACTTTTTCTTTGAGAATGTCGAAGGCTTCCGGTTCCCTGAAAAAGCTGGTCACGTTGATGAGGAAATCCCTGCCGAGAGCATCGACCTCATTGGGGTTATCTCCCAGCAAACGAATATAATCCGAGATCTTATCGAGCTGATTGACGTTCATGCGCCTTTCAATGCGGCGCTTGAGGGTCGGCAGTTTATAGCCCGAGAAATCGTGCTTCGTCCTCATACGGACGAGGAAGAATATCTTGCGGATCGAATCCGCGTCTTCTTTGACATCTTCAGGGAGCCTCGTCGCCGGTTTTCCATAAAACCTCTGGACATAGGATATGAGCTTCTCCGGCATCTCGGCCGGAGGCAAAATGTAGTCTGCCAGTTCGGTGGCGATAGCACTCCGGGGCATGCTATCGTACTTGGCGGAAACCGGGTCCTGGACCATGGCCATGCCGAGCCCGGCTTTGATGGCTTCCAAGCCCGACGTGCCGTCCGTCGCGGCTCCGGAAAGTACGATGCAGATGGCTCTGGCTTGCCGCTCTTCCGCCAGGGACCGGAAGAAGATATCGATAGTATTGCTGACAGCCTGGCGCCGGGTCTGATCCACCAGCTGGAGTGTCCCCCGGACCAGGGCCATGTCCTTGTGGGGGGGGATAACATAGACCGAGTTGGACTTGACCCGCGCGCCGTCCGTTGCCTCGAACACGGGCATCTTGGTATATCTTTGAAGCAGGTCGGCGAGACCACTGACATGCGTGGGATCCAGATGTTGGATGACGACGAACGCCATCCCGCTATCGGGCGGCATCTTTCTGAAAAATTGCTCGAAAGACTCCAGTCCGCCGGCCGAGGCGCCGATGCCGACAATGGGAAACTCGATTTCCGTTCTTTCTCTCTTCGACTTGGCTTTCTTTGCTCCCATTCCCGCTCCTCCTACCCGACCTTTGAAAAGCCAAGCATCTCAACATCGACCCGAGCGAATGGCATAGCGGTCATTCTTTGACCTTGTGGTCTTCACAATGATCCGCCGTCTCCCTCCCTCAGCCCTTATCTGGCATTTAGCATATGTCTGCTAGTCTGTCAAGACGTTGGCCGAATTCGGTGGCCGCCCAGACCTCGTCGAAGAGCCGCGTCCTCGAGATTTGACCGGCGACGCCATCAGACGATATACTGGCGGCAACTGTGTTCCAAGCTCCCACCTGGTGGAATCGGCCGCGATTCCCGGGAACATATGCCCAACGGTGATACAGGGACGAAAATATGGAAGCCGGCACCCTCTTAGGCTACTTCTCAGTACGGAATGAGGCTCGCAGAACTCTGCGGGAACTGCAGAGAAGGGGCTTCCGCCGCGCCGCCATAGTGCATAAGACCGCGGACGGAGATGTCCGCAAACGGGACCCCTTCCTTTGGCGCCGGGCTCTCGGGGCGACCTTGACCGCCATTCTTTTCGTGGTTCTCGCCGACGTGGTTTCGCTGGTCCTCCACTGGCCGGGGCCGTTCCTGAGCGGAAGTCTGTCTACCCTGGTTTCGATCTTTGCGGGCGGATCTATCGGAATTCTCTTCGGTACGGTGTGGATACGACGATCGAAGTACGGTGTCGAACGAAAGCTGCTCGAGGATCACGCCCGGTGGTTGGTGCCCGGAGAGACCGTCCTGATCCTCCAGGCGCCGATCGAAACGGTGCCATTCGCGGTGGCGGTGCTTCGAGAAAGCAGGGACATCCCCCCCGCCATCTTCGTCCTGCATCCGAAACGCGAGAATCCCATAAAAGACGTCCGGAGCGCCGGGGTTCCGCTCTCTCCGGCGCAGATCCAGGAGCATGCCCAGCGCCTGGCCATGATCCACGAAGTCGACCCAAGGCCGCTGCGGAACCCCGAGCTGCTCAGGCGGGTCGGAAACGCCCATCAGTGGATCCACCAGGTCTGCTTGGATCTCTCCGAAGCGAGCCGTCTGGAACAGTGTCCGCCTCCGACCGCCGAGTGGATCCTCGACAATGAGTACATCATCGAGAGCAACGCCCGCGATGTTCTGCTGAACCTTCCCCGGCGTTTTTACCGGCAGCTGCCGGTACTCGCCAACGAGCCCTACCGGGGGCTGCCGCGCATCTACGGTCTGGCGAAGGAACTCGTCTCCCATACGGAACTGCGCCTGGACCGGGAGAACATCCTGGCGTTCATCGAGGCCTATCAATCCGTGCGCACCGCTGACGATCGGCGAACTCTGGGCCATCCCCCAGATGCTGCGCATCGCGCTGATCGAGAGCATCCAGAATCTGGCCGCCACGCGCCCTGACCGAGCTGCGCGAGCGGCGAGATCGCCGACTTCTGGGCGAACCGGCTGATCACGGCCAACCGGCGCGATCCCAACCAGCTCTTCGCGATCCTGGCGGAACTTGCCGCGAACGCAGCCCGGCCCGAGCCCCTATTTCGCGGCGCAACTGGTCGATCATCTCTACGACGAAGAGGCGGCGCTGGTCGCCGGTCCAGAGCTGGCTGGAGCGCACGTTCCACAAGTCCCTGAACGACCTCAACCTGCGTGAGCAGAACCGCCAGACGAGGGATCAGATATCCATCGGCAATGCCTTCACCAGCCTGCGCCAGCTCGCCCTGCTGGACTGGCGGGAGATCTTCGAGCAGTCTCAGCCGGGTGGAGCAGTTGCTGCGCCTCGATCCAGCCGGGGTCTATCCCCAGATGGATTTCGAAACCCGTGATCGCTGTCGCCGGGCGATTGAAGAACTCGCCCGCGCGGTCCGGTCAGGCGGAAGATCAGGTCGCGCAGCGCGTCATCGAGCTGGCGACGCAGGCCGCGCGTGAAGCGACGGAAGATGAACGGTCGGATCCATGTCGGGACCTATCTGATCGGTGAAGGAAGGCGCGAGCTGGCGCGGCTGCTCGCCTGCCGTGAAGCGCCGCGTTTCCGCGTCCTGCAGTGGGTCTATCGCCATCATGCCGCCGTCTACTTTCTTGGGCTCGGCGTTTTCTCCGCTGTATTCATCTTCCTGATCGTCTGGTTGGGTCTGCGCGGACAGGCGCTCTGGATCCGGCTGTTGATCGCTCTGCCTTTTGCTGATTCCCGTCAGCCAGCTGGCGATCGAGGTGGTCAATTACCTGGTCACGCGGCTACTTGCCGCCCCGCACCCTTGCCCAAGATGGATTTCGAGGATCTCGGGCATTCCCGACGCCTTCCGGACCCTGGTGGTCGTGCCGATGATGCTGGTGGACGCGGAGACGATCCGGGCCGAGGTGGAGAAGCTGGAGATCCGCTACCTGGCCAACAAGGAAGGCGAATCTGCTCTTCAGCCTCTTCACGGACTACACCGATGCGGATCAGGCGCATCGGGAGGACGACGAGCGGCTGCTCCAGACCGCGATCGAGTGCATCGAAGATCTCAATCGACCGCTATGGCGGCGAGCGTTTCTTCCTCTTCCATCGGGAGCGCACCTGGAGTGAATCCGAGCAGAAATTCATCGGCTGGGAGCGCAAACGCGGGCAAGCTGGAAGAACTCAATCGCCTGATCGACGGCACGCGGCCGGAAGATGCCGATCGCCTGGTCTACGTCGGCGACCCGGATCATCTGGCGGATGTGCGGTTCGTCATCACCCTGGACAGCGACACCCAGCTGCCGCATCGGCACGGCCCGCAGGATGATCGAGACCCTGGCGCACCCGCTCAACCAGCCGCGCTTCGATGCCGCAGGCAGGATCATGGCCGGCTCTTACACCATCATCCAGCCGCGCGTGAGCCCGATCGCTGCCGAGCACGAGCGTCTCGCCCTTCAGCCGGCTCTTCGCCGACGCGGTCGGCATCGACCCCTACACCCAGGCGGTCTCCGATGTCTATCAGGACCTGACCGGTGAAGGCTCCTACCATGGCAAGGGGATCTACGATGTGCGCGCCTTCAGCCGCGTGCTGTCGGGACGGTTTCCCGAAGAGTGGGTGCTGAGCCACGACCTGATCGAAGGGGCTCACGTCCGGGTGGGCCTGGCCAGCGATATCGAGCTCTATGATGAATTCCCGCAGGGGTACCTGAGCTACAGCAGCCGGCAACATCGCTGGATTCGCGGCGACTGGCAGATCGCGGACTGGATCTTGCCGCGCGTTCCCCAGCCTGGAGGCGGACGAGGGCCAAACCCGCTCTCCTGGTTCGACCGCTGGAAGATCCTCGACAACCTGCGCCGCAGCCTGCTGCCCGCGACCAGCCTGGGCTTGCTGCATGGCCTCCTGGCTGATTTCTCCCCGGACTGGCGTGGATCGCCACGCTGGTGGTCGGCATGCAGCTGCTCTTCCACCCTCTGGCGCAGCCCTTCACCATGGCCACCACCCGCCAGGGGCTGAAGAGCTTCTCCCTCTCGAAGCTGGCGCACGACCTGCTGCGGGCGGTCGTCGATGCGGCGCTGCTTGCCGCACCAGGCCGCGGCTGGCCCTGGATGCCATTGTGCGGGTCTGGTACCGCCGCCTCATCTCTCACCGCGGGTTGCTGGAGTGGACTTCGGCCCAGGTGACCCATTGGAGTGCGCCCGTCGACAGCCGCTCTTTGTCGCCTGCCTGGCCCTGGCGAGCCTCTTCAGCGGGATCGTGGGTTGGGCGGTGCTGCGCTCGGATGCCGGCCAGCCTGGCGATGGCCGGCCCCTGGCTCGTCCTGTGGTTCCTATCCCCGCTGCTCGGCTGGCTCCTGAACCTGCGGCCGCGGGCAGAACAACAGCCACAGCCGCTGCCGGAAAAGGACCGGCGCTTCCTCAGGCAGGTCGCCCGGCGGACCTGGCGCTATTTCTCGGACTTTGTCAACGCCGACACCTCCTGGCTGCCGCCCGACAACTACCAGGTCTCCCATCAGAACCGCCTGGCCATGCGCACCAGTCCGACCAACATCGGCCTCTGGATGATCAGCGCGCTGGGCGCCCATGATTTCGGGTACCTGACGGTGGATCAGGTCGTCGAAAAACTGACCCGGACCATGGAGACGATCGGCCGGCTGGAGCGCCATGAGGGCCATCTGCTGAACTGGTACGACATCCAGACCCTGGCCCCTCTCGAACCTCGCTACGTCTCCACCGTCGACAGCGGCAACCTGCTGGGTGCCCTCTGGGCGCTGGAACAGGGACTGGGCGAGCTGATGCAGGAACCCGCTCTTGGACGGGAAAGCCTTTGCCGGCCTGCGCGATACCGGGGAGATCCTGAAACAGGTCGTCGAACAGGACCGGCCATCGCGGGCTTGGATGCCCACGTCGCTCGACGCACTGATGCGCGCTGTGGGAAACGCCGCCGGCCCGCATCGCCGACGCGCTCCGCCTGCTGCGGCGGGTGGAGAGCAGCGTCAGGGCTCGATCCGATGCGGCTCGCAAGTCCGCCGAGCTCGAAACGGAAGCGGCGTATTGGGCCAGGCAGATGGAGGAGCAGATAGCGGCCTGGCTGAGGATCGCGGATCGCTATCTCGCCTGGATCGAAATCCTCGCTGAAAAAACGGAAGAGAGATCACGCCGCTTGGGCCGGAGGCCCTGCTCGCCATCCGCCAGGACCTGTCTCGCGCGCCTTCGCTCTTCGATCTCGCCCACGGGCGCATCGGCTTGCATGCCGATTCTCCAATCGATCCGGGAGAAGGATTCCCCCGGCCGCGCGCCCCCTCTTCGAATGGATCGACCGCCTGTTGGAGGCCTTCGCCAGGTCGCAGATGGCTGGCCGGTGAAATCCTGGGGTCGGGCGAGCGGCTGATCCAGGACGTGCGCGAGTTATCCGGATCGATGAACATGCGCTTTCTCTATGACCCCGAACGGCGGCTGTTCTCCATCGGCTACAACGTGTCCGAAGGCCGGCTGGACAGCTCCTACTACGATCTCCTGGCCAGCGAGGCGCGGCTCGGAAGTTTCGTTGCCATCGCCCGGGGTGATGTTCCCGCTGGAGCACTGGTTCTCCATGAGCCGGCCCTACGGTGCCATCGGCCGGCGGCGGGTGCTGCTCAGCTGGACCGGGACCATGTTCGAATATCTGATGCCGCTGCTCTTCCAGCGCTCCTATGGCAACTCGCTGCTGGACAAAGCGGCGCGGGAAGCGGTGGCGGTCCAGATCGCCTACGGCCGCACAGCGTCGCGTGCCGTGGGGGATTTCGGAGTCCGCCTTCGCCGATCTGGACATCAACAAGACCTATCAATACAAGGCCTTTGGCGTGCCGGCGCTCGGACTGAAGCGCGGCTTGGAGGAACAGCTCGTCGTCGCGCCCTACGCCACCCTGCTGGCGCTGAACGTGGCGCCCGCGCGAGACCGTGCAGAATCTGAAACGACTGGCCGGTCTGGGGCTGCTTGAGCGATTACGGCTACTACGAAGCGATGGATTTCAGCCGGCAGCCGGCACGCGAAGGGCGAGCGTGGGGTGATCATCGCAGGCCTATATGGCCCATCATCAGGGGATGGGTTTCCTGGCGCTGACCAACTTCCTCCATGGCAATCCGTTCCAGCGCCGATTTCCATGCCGACCCGCGCGTGCGCGCCGTTGAACCCCTGCTCCAGGAACGCATCCCGACCCTGCCGCCGCTGCACCTGATCTCGACGCGGGAGCGAATGCTCGTGCCGTGGCAGGCCTCGGCGAGGTCGCGCCCTTCGGTGAGCACATTCGATACGCCCCATACGACCACGCCCAAGACCCAACTGCTCAGCAACGGCCGCTATGGCTTGATGATCACCAACGCGGCGGCGGCTACAGTCGGTGGGGCGACTTCGAGATCACCCGCTGGCGGTCGGATCGGACCTGTGATCCGTGGGGCACCTTCTGCTACATCCATGAGGCCGATCGCGGCTCGCTTGTGGTCCAACACCTATCACCCGGTCGGCGGGAAGGTTGAAGGCGTATTCCGTCGACTTCGCGCTCGACCGGGCCGTGTTCCGGCGCGTCGACAACGGCATCGCACACCGAAACGGAGATCATCGTCTCGCCGGAAGACGATGTGGAGATCCGGCGGATCACCCTGATCAACCGTTCCGTTGCGCACGCGTCATCTCGATCTGACGAGCTACGTTGAACTCTCGCTGGCGCCGCACAACGCCGACCGGCAGCATCCGGCCTTCAACAAGCTGTTCATCCAGACCGAAGCGGTGCCCGAGCAGCAAGCGCTCCTCGCCTACCGCCGGCCTCGCAGCGGAAGACGACCCGCCCATTTATGTGGCCCACCGCCTGACGCTTGAACAGGCCGGGGACGAAGCCCTGCAGTTCGAGACCGACCGGCGCCGCTTCATCGGCCGCGGACGGACCCTCGCGAATCCGATGGGGGCCGTCCAGGAGCTCGGCAACAGCCAGGGTTTTGTCCTGGACCCGATCCTCAGCCTGCGCCAGAGCCTGACCCTGGACCGGGCCAGCGTGTCCAGGTTTCCCTGGTGCTCGCGGCCGGCGAAACACGCGAGCAGGTCCTGATGCTGATGGATAAGTACGGCGATCCCCATGCCATCGATCGGGCGATGGATTTCGCCTGGGCTTCGGCCCAGCTGGAGTTGCGATTGCTGCGCATCCAGCCCGACGAAGCGCGCCGCTTCCAGCAGCTGGCAAGCCACCTGCTGTTTCCCAATCCGCTCCTGCGCTCACCCGCCGAACGCCTCGACAGAGAACCGCAAGGGCCAGGCGGGCTTGTGGCCCTATGGCATCTCGGGAGACCTGCCGATCGCCCTGATCACCATCGGCGAGGCGCGGGATATCAGCCTGGTCCGCCAGATGCTCCAGGCCCACACCTATTGGCGCATGCATGGGTTGACGACCGACCTGGTGATCCTCAACGAGGAGGCCGGCGGCTATGAGCGGCCGCTGCAGGAACGGCTCGAGCGGTCTGATCCAGGCGCATTCGGCGTATACGGGGACGGATCGGCCGGGCGGGATCTTCCTGCGCAACGCGGATCAGATCCCGGAGGAAGATCTGACGCTCCTCAAGGCCGCGGCCAGTGTCGTGATGGTGGCCGCCCGCGGCACCTTCCCCAGCAACTGGGCGTGCCTGCGGAGGTCTCCCGAGTTGCCGGAACCGCTGCGCCGAGAAGCGCGCTCCCCGGGAGCCTTCGGCTCCGCTGCCCTTCATGGAGCTGCCCTACTTCAACAGCCTGGGCGGGTTTACCCCGGATGGGCGTGAATACGCGATCTATCTCGGCCCCGACACCAACACCCCTGCACCCTGGGTGAACGTCATCGCCAACCCGACCTTCGGCACATTGGTCAGCGAAACCGGGTCCGGCTTCACCTGGTATGGCAACAGCCAGCGCAATCGCCTGACGCAATGGTCGAACGACCCGGTGCTGGATCCGCCGTCGGAGGCGGTCTACATCCGGGACGAGGAGACCGGCGTCTTCTGGACGCCGACCGCGGCGCCGATCCGCGAAGAGACCGCCTACCGGGCCAGGCACGGGGCCGGGTACACGGTCTTCGAGCATAACAGCCACGGCATCGAACAGGAGCTGACGGTCTTCGTCCCGGTGGATGAGAACGGCGGAGAGCCGATCAAGCTGCAGCGGCTGCGGCTCAGCAACGACTCCTCCCGGCGGCGCAGGCTCTCGGTGACCTACTATGTGGAGTGGACCCTGGGCGAGAACCGCGAAACCTCCCAGATGCATGTCGTGACCGGCTGGGATGACGAAGCCCGGGCCCTGATCGCCCGGAATCGCTACCACCCCGAGTACGGGGATCGGGTCGCCTTCGTGGCCATCGACCCGCCGGCGGAGTCCTACAGCGGCGATCGCACGCGCCTTCATCGGCCGCAACCGCTCGCTGGGCAACCCGGCGGCGATGGAGCGGACCGGGCTGTCACGCCGGACCGGGAGCGGCATTCGACCCGTGTGCGGCCCTGCGGGTCACGCTGGAACTGGCTCCCGGGGAGTCGGCTGAGATCACCTGCATGCTGGGCCAGGCCGGGTCGGTGGAGGAAGTCCGCAAGCGCTGGTTCTGGCCTACCGGAAAGGCTCGGCCCTCGAAGACCGCGCTTGAGCCAGACGAAAGCGTGGTGGGATGACCTGCTGGGGACGATCGAAGTGCACACCCCCGAACTGGCCGCCGACTTCCTGATCAACCGCTGGCTGCTGTACCAGAGCCTGAGCTGCCGCATCTGGGGACGTTCCGCCTTTTACCAGTCCGGGCGGCGCCTTCGGCTTCCGCGATCAGCTGCAGGACGTTATGGCATTCCTCTACGCGTCTCCCGAGCTGGCGCGCGAGCACATCCTGCTCGCGGCCAGCCGTCAGTTCAAGGAAGGAGATGTCCAGCACTGGTGGCATCCGCCGAGCGGCGCGGGCATCCGCTCGCGGATCTCCGATGACCTGCTCTGGCTGCCCTACGTCGTCGCGCACTACGTCCGGTCACCGGCGATGTGGCCATCCTGCACACAGAAGTTCCGTTCCTCAGCGGGCCCACTCTCGAGAGGGATCAGCACGAGATCTTCTTCACGCCGGAGGTCGCGCCTGAACACGCCACGCTGTTTGAGCACTGCCGGCGCGCGGTCTCGCATGGCCTGACCTTCGGGCCCCATGGTTTGCCTCTGATGGGCACGGGCGACTGGAACGATGGGATGAACCTCGTGGGCGCCGGGGGCAAGGGGGAAAGCGTCTGGCTGGCGTGGTTCATGGCGGACGTGCTTCAGGGGATGGCCGAGTTGTCCAGGCTATTGGAGCAGCCCGATTTAAGCCAAACTTATCAGCAAGATAGAATGGCTCTGATCCAGCGTACCGAGCGGGCCGGCTGGGATGGGGAGTGGTATCTGCGGGCGACCTTCGACGATGGCACGCCGCTCGGGTCTTCTGCGAACAAAGAGGCGAAGATCGATTCCCTGCCCCAATCCTGGGCCTGGCTGAGCGGAGCGGCCGACACAGATCGAGCGGCCAGGGCGATGGAATCCGCGTGGAAACACCTTGTTCGCGAGAACGAAGGTCTGGTGCTGCTTTTAACGCCTCCCTTTGACAGATCGAATCCGTCACCCGGATACATTCAGGGGTATCCTCCGGGGGTGCGGGAGAACGGAGGCCAGTACACCCATGCCGCCCTGTGGTTGGCCATGGCCTTGGCGCGTCAAGGGGATGGGACGGGAGCGGCGAAAATCCTGCGCATGCTCAATCCGATCGAGCGCACGCGTGATCCGGAAACCGTCTGGCGCTACGGGGTTGAGCCCTACGTGGTCGCCGCCGACGTGTACCGATTGCCCGGGCGGATCGGCCAGGGTGGTTGGTCTTGGTATACGGGTTCGGCGGCCTGGATGTACCGTGCCTGGGTCGAAGAAGTCCTGGGCTTGAAGGTCCGGGGGGATCACATGCGGCTGGATCCGGTCATCCCCGGGTGGTGGGATGGCTTCCATCTGCGCTACCGTCACGGTGAAGCGATCTATGAGATCCAGGTCGAGAACCCGGAACACTGCGAGCGGGGTGTGTCGTGGGTGGAGATGGATGGTCAGCGCATGCGGGATGGAGTGATCCCATTGGGCCGGGATCTCGTTAAACATCGCCTCCTCGTGCACATGGGGAAGCCGGGGCAAGCGACTTAGGCGTCCACGCCGCGGCTCAATCCTTCTTGCCCTGTTCAGTCTTCGTCGCCTGGAAGGCCTGCCGCAGCTGATCGATGATCTGCCCGCCCGGACGACAGGGTGATGGAGCTGATCTTCTCGCTGATGCGCTCGATGTACTCCAGTTCTTTGAGACGGTAGAGCGTCTTGTTCTCGTCCATGATCTTGGCGGTATTCAGCAGGCTGCGCGTCGAAGCCGTTTCCTCACGCCGCATGATGACATTCGCCTGGGCCTTCTTCTCGGCGATCAGCACCTGGTTGATGATGTCCTTCACATCGCCCGGCAGAATGATGTCTTTCACGCCGGCGGAGAGAAGATCGATGCCCATATCGGACGCTTTGTCTTTGATGGCCGTCACGACCTGCGCACTGATGCTCTCCTTGCGTTCCAGGATCTCGTCCAGGGTGAACGCACCGATATATTCGCGCAGGGCGAGCTGCATGAGGATGTACAGCTGCTCCTCGTAATTCTTGATCGTATTCAGGGCTTTCACCGGATCATGGATACGGTACTGACAGACGAAATTCACCCTGAGCATGATCTTGTCCTTGGTCATGATCTCCTGGCCGGTCATGTCCAGCTGAAGCTGCCGCATGTCGGCCTTGAGGACGGCCACGGCGGTCGTCCCTTTCCAGAAGAAATAATCCCCCGGCTCGAGAAGCTTCTGCAATTCCCTGTTGAAGAACAGAAGCCCCTTCTCGTGCGATTCGACCGTGAAGGCGTACAGGAACCTCTGGATCTCCGGTCTCAAGAAAAGCGCTTTGGCGAACGAGACGTCGATCTCCGGTCTCGACAGGTCGATGGGGACGAACGTTTGCCTTTTGGGGCCTTTCCAGAACGCGTATTTGCCGGGTGGCAGCAGTTCCTTGTAAAGGCCGTCGGCGAACCGCGCCACGATCTCATGGTCCTTGACTTCGACGACGTGCAGCTCGTCGACGAGTTCCTGGTCATGCAGGAACAGAGACAGATCCCTTTTGGGCCTGAAGGGATCGAAAATATCGTGCAGTTCTGCCTGTTGCCACAGCGGTATCGAGTGCTGGCCGGGCTTGAGCATCCGCAGATACTCGCCGCGCTTGAATCCCAAGCCTCCCTGGAGCGAAAGGCTGCGCTTGTAGACGATACCCCGCTTGTCGATGTCTATTCTCATATTTCCCCCTCGATGGAATGATAGGCAAAAGAACGGCGGGATGCGCGTCGGAGATCCATCGGCCGTCGGGCGGAGCCGTGCTTGAGCGGTCTATGATCCCGTTTGTTTGACCATGTTCGCGCTGGCGCGGTCTTCATGGTCAGCACCGGGACATACCGCCGCGGTATCCGCACGACTGCAAGGCCCAGGGCCGATTGCCGTACCGGCATGACGACGAGCGCCGTGTCGGTACCGCCCGGAACTCCCGCCATCATCCCTCCGTTGATCGTTTTTAGAAGCGATCAGCTTCATCGAACCAGATCCTGAGTCTGGCGCACTTGACAGGTGCGTGTTACCGTGGGAAAAGCCGTCCAGCATACCGTCCGACCAGAGGCGGCGGCACTACAGGGCGTTGAAAGGCCCACGTGTGGAACGGTCTACCCCTTTCGGCAACACCGGATGTATATCATTTTGATGATCCGATTTCAATCATCTCGCTTGGGGCGACCGGCATGTCGACATCGGGTCCCCGCTCGACCGCTGCAGGACCTGAGCTAATCCGCCGGCTCGGGTGGGGCCGGCACGGTCGCCGGCAGAGAGGGCGCAAGCCGGCGGACGAACGTGGCCCCGACGCGTTTGGACGATGACATGTACGCGGTCCATACCAAGGCCGTCACAAGGCTACGCATGACATTGCTGGAAACGCCGGTGGCGTTCAACTCCTTATCGAAACCGGCCGCCAGCGTCCAGAGGACTGCAGCGCCATCGGTGACCACGACGAACCAGGTGAGAGCTACAAAAAACCGCGGTGCCGAAGTCCGCTTGGCGAAGAACATCACGGCCGTCAGCACCGCAAAGATGGTCTGCAGGACGGCGAGCGCCATGAACGAAAGCGCGGCCGGATGCGTCGTGCCGGCATAGGCCTGGTTCACGACCGTCGGCAGCGCGTACCAGGCCTTCGCTTCGATCGAGGGTAACCAGGAGACCACGGCGGCCCCGGATAAGAACGGCGTCAGGATCATGGAGATCGCCGGCAGCAAAAGCCACCCGCCGATCCCGGCCGGGGCGCCGGGCTCGGCCTCTCTCGCCGGGGGGTCGTAGCGATATCCCCAGCGGACCGCGGCCCCGATCGAGAGAGCGAACGTGAAGAGCATGACCAGCATGGGGAGCGGCGCGACGCCGCCGGGGCTGCCGCTTTTCATCGCAGGGTCGTCCCGGGTCAATCTATAGCCGAGGTCGTCGTAGACACGGGCCCGGTCGGCCTCATACTTCGCGATGTCCTCGGGAGCGACGGAGGCCGCCAGTGCCTCGTACTCGTAATCGAGCGTCAGGGTGCGGTCGGCATAACTGACCCTGCTGCGATAACGGAAGGCCGGATTGTCGACGGCCACGTTATCGGCCCTCAGCGCCCAATCTTCCGGCAGCTTCGCGACGACGCGCTGTTTGATACGGAGGGGATATTCGAGAGCCAGGGGCACCTGACGCCCGGCCGCGCCGAGAGCTTGCGCATAGTTGTACAGCTCGTCCGCGTGCAGGACGAGCTCGAGGACTCCCTCGTCGTCCGGCGCGAACGCGTTCTCGAGGCGGTAGCGCTCCCGGACCGTGACCACGTTGTTGGTTCGGTCGTCGAGTACCTCGATGGGCGCGAGAGATCGGGCGCCCGGATAGTAATGGGCCGCGTAGCTCTCGTAATCCGATTGCCGCTGTTCCGGGTTCACGCTCGAGAGCGGCGGCCGCATCTCGTCCGCGTAAGCGCCTTCGTAGCGCGTCGTGACCTCCATCAGGCCCTTGGCCTTCAATCCGGCGCTCAAGTCGAGCGTAGTGGCGATCTCCCTCCGGCGCATGTCCGACGCCGGCGGCGGGATGACCTCGAGGCCCGCGGGGGCCGGGCCCACGGGCAGGGCTCGTTCGAAATCCGGGTGATGCGAGATCGAGAGCGGCTCGTATTGGGTCGCGGCGGTCGGGTCGAGCCAATGGACTCCGCCGCCGATAACGGCGCGCACGATGGCGTGATCGAAGGCATAGGGGGTCGGCAGCGAGCCATCGAGTGCCCGGCCCCGGAATGAATGCACGAGGGCGACCTGCGCCTCGACGCCGAGGCGGTTCAGCAGCGTCGCCAGCAACAACGACTTGTCCTTGCAGTCGCCGAAGCGCCGCTTCATGACGAGCTCGGTCGGGGCCGGCTCATAGGACCCTGGAGCGATCGCGATGCTCGTATAGCGGATTTCCTCTTGCACGAACTGAAGGGCCCTCAGCGCCTGAATGGCTGGCGTCCCCCCGGGTCCGCGAATCCCGTCAAGCACTGCGCCGACGCCGGGGCCCAGCTTGGCGGGCAGGCGAAACAGCGGCTCGACGGCCCGCGCGACCTCCGCCCAGCTGTCGCGGTCTCCGATTTCGATATAAGGCCAATCGGAGTACCAGCCCGGCGTTGAGCTCAGAGCCGGCACCGCGGCGAGATCGTGCCATTCGATCACGAGCTCATGCCGATTGCCCACTGTGGCCGGGGATGGCACCGGCGAACCGTCACTCGAAAGGACCGCGATCTGCCGCGTGACCGGGGCGCGCACACGGATCCGTTGATGATCGACCGGCACAGTCCAGCCGGTATCGAGCCGGGCATAAAAGCTCCCGGGGAAGATCAACTCGCGAGAATGGACGGTGTAAGAGTACTCGATGACGTCGCCGGCGCGCACGTCGGACAAAACAATATCGATGTTGTAGCGGCCGTTATAGATACGGTTGCGCAACTCGGTTTCCTGAGGCAGCTCCGTGATACGCGCGAGCTTGTGCTGGTCGATGATCTCGCCGGCACGGACGACTCGAAGACGGTGAATGTCGAGCGTCTGGAAAGCGGGATTTACGGCGAGGTCGATCTGCGAGTATTCGTCGACACCGACGGAGTTCAGTACTTTAACCGCGATGTGCCGATAAAAATCATCGCCGGTGTCGCTGATATTGATCTGACGGTCGAGCAACTGGACCCAAGTCGAGGCGTCCGCACCGCCAGTCGGGGCCGTCGCCGGGGACCCGGTCTCGATCGGCGCGACCCAGGCGGCCGGCGCCGCGAATCGATAGAATTGCGCAGATTCCACAAGCGGAACGTTCAGGCTCGCGGCAAGCGATGCGAGCGCCGCGAGCCAGGCGAGCCGTACGCCGCGCCGGCGCAGCAAAGTGCGACCCCTCGGCCGTTCGATAATATCCACCTTACCCCCGTTTCAGGCGGCCCTTGCGACCGTCTCCGTGCGCGCGTTCCCGTTCGTTAGATATTGCCAACTCGAAAAATTGTACAACACGCCGACAGCGAGCGCAATGGTGTCGAGCCGACAGCGGCGAGAACGCGGCCATGGCCGCAAGGAAGCCGATCGTCGGAAGCCGGAATCGTGCCCTCGGGCGATCAGCCCTGTCAAAGCCTATTAAAGCTTCCGGCCCCTTAGCAACAAGGCGTTCACCGCGACGATCACCGTGCTCAGCGACATGAACATGGCCGCCACGGCCGGCTGAAGAATGATGCCTTGTGAGGCCAGGGCACCCGCTGCGATCGGCAGGGCCACGAGGTTATAGCCGGATGCCCAAAAAAGGTTCTGCATCATTTTGGCGTAGGTCAATTGCGAGAGCTTGATGATCTTGGGTATATCGCGCGGATCGCTCCTCACCAGAATGATCCCGGCGGACTCTATGGCCACGTTCGTGCCCGCCCCGATAGCGATGCCCAAGTCGGCCTGGGTCAGCGCCGGGGCATCGTTGATGCCGTCGCCCACCATGGCCACCTTCAGGCCTTTCTTTTGCAGGGATTTCACCTTTTCGGCTTTCTCCTGAGGCAGGACCTTGGCGAAATATTCGTCGAGTTCCAGTTCCCGCGAAACCCACGAAGCGACGTCTTCGGAATCCCCCGTGATCATCGCCACCTTGACGCCGAGCTGCTTCAGGGAGCGGATGGCCTCGCGGGATTCTTCGCGAATGACATCCGCCAGGGCGATGCTTCCCAGAAGCCGGCCATCCGCGATGACATGGATGACTGTATTGCCCTGTCCGGAAAGTTCGGCGATCAGGGACTGCTGCCCGGGAGGTACGGATGTTCCCGTTTCATTCAGCAAGGCATCGTTGCCCACCCGCACCTCACGTCCATCGACCTCGGCCTTGGCCCCCTTCCCCGGCAAGCGCTCAAAATTCTTCACCGCAAGAAGAGCCATCCCCTGCTTCTTCGCTTCCTCGACCATCGCCTTGGCGAGGGAGTGTTCGGACTCGCTGTTGACCGAGGCCGCCATTTGCAGCACTTGTTCTTTGGTGCTATTCGCGTAGGGAACGACAGCGTGGACCCCGAATGCTCCCTTCGTAAGAGTCCCGGTCTTGTCGAACAGGACGATGTCGACCTTACGAGCCGCCTCGAGCGCCAGGCGCTGGCGGACCAGAAGTCCGTTCCGGGCGGCCATCGCGGTGGAGATCGAGGCGACAAGGGGGACCGCCAGGCCGAGGGCATGCGGGCAGGCGATGACGAGCACGGCCACAAGCCTTTCGGTGGCGACGGCGAACCCGGCTCGCGACAGGAGCCAGGCGGAAAAGGTGATCCCTCCCGCCGTTATCGCCACAATGGTGAGATAGAAGGCCGCCTTGTCGGAGAGGATTTGGAGGCGCGACTTCGAGGCCTGGGCTTCTGCGACGAGTCTCATCACGCCGGCCAGGAACGTCGATTCGCCTATCTTTGTGACTTCGATCTTGAGGGCCCCGTCGCCGTTCATCGACCCGGCGATGACTTCGTCACCGGCGGTCTTGGGGACGGGCTTTGATTCACCCGTGATGATCGATTCATCAACCTCGGACCGGCCTTCCAAGATTCGTCCGTCAGCCGGCACCTTTCCCCCGGCTTCACCAGAACGACGTCTCGCTCATTCAGCTCAGTCAGAGGAATGATCTCGGTCTTCTCGCCTCTTATCACTTCAGCTTGATCGGGCAGGAGTTTGGCGAGGTCCCTGAGGGCGCCCTGTGTCCCCTGGACGGCGCGCATCTCGATCCAGTGGCCGAGAAGCATGATGGTGATCAACGTGCCGAGCTCCCAGAAGAGCGTGTGCTCGCCCCCCGTCAGCGTGACATATACGCTGAAGGCATAGGCCGCGGTGATAGCCAAGGCGATCAGAGTCATCATTCCGGGCAGCCGGGCCCGGAGTTCTCTCCATGCACCGGCCAGGAATACCCAGCCGCAATAAAAATAGATAAAAGAACCCAAGACAAGCGGAAGAAATGCGGAGCCTGGAAAGGCCGGAGACTTGAATCCGAAAAGTTTTTCCGGGAGCTCGGAGTAAACCAGGATCGGGATGGTCAGGGCTAGAGCAATCCAGAACTTAGCCAGGAATGACGATATCTTATGACCGGCGTGTTTGTCGTATTCTTTCTTTTCGTCAGTCCGCGCGGCCGGCCCGGCTTTCTTCGGAATGAGGGCCATTCCGCATAGAGGGCAGCGGCCGGGTTCGGCCTGCCTGATCTCCGGATGCATGGGGCAAGTGTACGTCCGTTTTCCCTCGCCTATCTCGGGCATCATATGATCCCCGTGGCTCGTTGAGCGGCCTTGCTCGTGATGATGGTCATGCTCCATGCTGCCGCGCTCCTCTTGACCCGCACCCCGATTCTCGCCCATTCTGTCAGCAACTTTTTGAATAAGCAAGTCCATATTAACGACGGATCCCCCCCCCAAGTGACTGAATCATCAGCCTTAGATGGGGGAATTAATGGAGCCATCGAGTGGCCTCGAACCACCGACCTGCTGATTACGAACCAACTGGCCCCGCCAGCCGTTTCTTAGCTTGTTGAACAGAGCATTTCCTTCGGCATAAAACCCATAGGCCTCAGGGGATGAGGTCGTGATAGTTCCGATAGTCTCATCGAGGTCAGACGCCAGCTGTTCGGAGGTCAGCTTCAGGCTCGTCTTGGTCCATCGTGTCAACGCATCCACCATGGCGAAGATGCCCTCTTCGCCTTTTCCTTCGACTCTTTCGGTCGCTATCGGTTCCCCCGAACGGGCGTCCTGCAGGACCATGTCGATGCGATAGGTATCGCCGGCTTTCGAATAGCTTCCTCTGGCGACGCGATTCACCCCTCCTTGGGCCGCCACCGCCCGCAGGACTTCTGAAGAATAGCCCTTGGCCTCGAGCTGGCCCATTCGGTTGAGAATATCGAAGAGCCGGTCTCCGCCCAACACCTTGAGGTACTTGGATTGCGTGAGGTCGGTGATCAGCAGATCGGCGATCCCCTTCTCCAATGATCGAGTTTTTCGTCTCCCGTATTGTTCTCAAAATACACCACCGCGATCGAGGGCTTGTCGGCAGGGTGCAGAGGGCTTCCGTTTCTCGCGGACCAGGGATGCCACAGAAACAATCCGATCAGGGCCATCGCGATAACGAGCGACGCGGGGACTAAGGGTTTTCTCAATCCCAGCGTGATCGTGATCTCCTTCGAGGTGAGCGGCTTCGTCTTGGGGATGCCGTGGGCCGTCGTCAGGAGATCCTTGGCCATATTCTCCAGCTCCCGTCCGACCTGCTCGGTGCTCTCGTACCGCTTGCTCCGGTCTTTCTCCAGACAGCGAAGAACCAGTCGGCCAAGGTCGTCCGTGATCTGATCGTTCAGCTCTTTCGGATCCCTGGGCTTCTCGAGTTTCTGCTTGACGGCGATGCTCAGGGGCGTTTCCCTCGAACGGAACGCGGCCCGTCAGCATTTCGTAGAGGATGATCCCCAGCGAATAAATATCCGACCGCTGATCCGCCTCTTTGCCCTCCACTTGCTCGGGCGACATGTATTCCGGCGTCCCGATCATCACCCCAGTGCCCGTGATCCCTTTGCCTCGGAGCGACCGGGCGATCCCGAAGTCCATGATCCGGGCGTTCCCGTCCTCGTCGACCATGATGTTCTGAGGCTTGAGGTCCCTGTGGACGACCCCCAGACGATGGGCCTCGGACAGTCCCTCGCAGAGCTGCTCGGCGATCGAGACGGCCCGGCCTATGCCGAGCGGGCCCGTCTGGCGGATGAGCCGCTTCAGGTCCTGGCCCGGAACATACTCCATGGTGATGAAGGTCGTGCCCTCGGCCCTGCCCAGGTCGAACATCCGGCAGACGTTGCGGTGACTGATCTTCCGGGCGAGTTTCAACTCGTTCGAGAAACGCTCGATCGTCTCCCTATCGAAGGCGATCTCAGGCTTGAGGAGCTTGAGGGCGATCTTCTCCTTGATGTCGGTGTCGTAGACCTTGTAGACGCGTCCCATGCCGCCGTGGCCCAGTTCCTCGATGACCTGGTAGCGGCCGGCGAAAGTGGAGCCCGTGGTGAGTTCGTGGACGGGTGTTTGAAGAGTCTCCGTTACGTCCGGAAGATGGCTCTGAGGCGGAGGAAGCTGGGTGCCGCACTCTCCGCAGAATTTCAAGGTATCTGGATTGTTGGAATGGCAGGTCGGGCACTTGTTGGCCAAACGAACCCCCTACTCTAGCGTGGGCTCAGACTAACAGAGGGACGGGCGGGAAGTCAAACAATGATGACCAGTGCTTAGGTGGAGGACTTGGTGGAGCCAGCGAGAGGGATCGAACCTCCGACCTGCTGATTACGAATCAGCTGCTCTACCGACTGAGCTACGCTGGCTTGGAGGCTCGATTAAGTTAAACGAAACGCCGGCTTCTGTCAAATCACGACAGGCGAGGAAAATGGGGACGTTTCCGGTTCTGCCCAGGGGCGAAAACCAGAAACGTCCCCATTTTCCCCTTCCACTACTTCTGCAGGACGAAGCGGACGGTGACGGTGAAGGTCACCGGCCGGGGACGGCCGTTGAGCACGAGAGGTTCGTAGACCCATTGCCGGACGGCTTCAACTGCGGCCTCATCGAGGAACTGGACGGAGCGCAGGACCCGGACATTCGTCACGCGGCCGAAGACGTCGGTCGTCGCCTCGAGGATGACGGTCCCTTCGATCCGGGCTTCCCGGGCGATCGCGGGGTACCCCGGTTCGACACGCTTGACCAGGCGCGGCGGCTTGACATCGCCCGCGGCCCGGACAACGGGCTCGACCGGTTCGCCGACGACTGCATAGAGCGCGGAACCGACGATGTCGGACGGAAGGCCCGCGTCCGCGCCGTAGTCGACGCCGCCCTCGATCCCGCCGGGCATCCCGTCGGCCCCGAAACCGGCTTCCTCGACGATGCCGTCGGGAATGGCCACGGGAGCGACGCGCCAGGGATCGGCCGCCGCGACGGGGGCCCGCCTCGCCTTGACCCTCGCCCCGGGATTACCGGCCCTCGCCTTGGGCGGAGGCAGCGGGTTCGACGGCAGGGCGGGGACGACGATGACGCCGGAGACATCGACGGTCGGCAGGTCCCCGACCCGCAGGAGCGGCGCCGTGATCAGGAAGGCCAGCGCGACCACGTGGAGGAGCGCGGCCGAAGGCAGCGCCACAGCCCTCGCCCGCAGTCCCCTGTCCGGCACGAACAGTGCGTCTTGGAACATCTGAGCCTCCTTTCGGGGCGTTCCGGAAGCTCTTGCGCTTCCACTTCTATTACAATCGCCCGACTCGGATATTCCGGAAGAATGGGGACTCGCCCCTCGAGCGGATGCCCCGTACCGCGGCGGTACATGTCCCCTTCCAAAATAAGAGGGATTCGCATACAATACCCGTTCCGTCCGGCCCCCCGGCCGGGACATTCGACCGAAAGCGCCTCGACACCATGAGCATGATCATCAAGAAGCTCGAATTGCAGGGATTCAAGTCCTTCGCCGAGCGGACCAAGATCGTCTTCCACCCCGGCATCACCGCCATCGTCGGCCCCAACGGCACGGGCAAGAGCAACCTCGTCGACGCCATGCTCTGGTCCCTCGGCGGGCACCGCCAGAAGACCGTCCGCGGCGATCGGGCCGACGAGGTCATCTTCTCCGGCAACGCCAAGCGGCCCGCCCTCAGCATGGCCGACTCCGTCCTGACCTTGACCGGGGACGACCAGGAGTTGGCCGTCTCCCACCGGGCCTTCCGCTCCGGCGAGAGCGAATACCGGATGAACGGCAAGACCGTCCGCCTCAAGGACATCCAGGACGAGCTCTGGAAACACGCCATCGGCGGCTCCGAATACTTCGTCATCGAGCAGGGGGCGATAGGCAACTTCGTCACCTCCAAGCCGACCGAGAAGCGGACGTTCATCGAGGAGGCCGCGGGCACGGCCTACTACAAGGACAAGAAGCGCCAGGCCCAGTCGAAGCTCGACAGCACCGAGCAGAACCTCATCCGGCTCGAGGACATCATCATCGAGGTCGAGAAGGCCAAGAACTCCCTCCAGCGCCAGGCCCAGGCGGCCAACCGCTACCGGCGCCTGCGCGAGCGCGTCCGCGAGCTGACCTCCCACCACTACCAGAGGAAGCTCGTCGTCCTCGAAAAGACCCGGCAGGAGGCCTCGGGGCTCCACGAAGAGAGCCTCCTCCGCGAGAACGAGGCCACGGCGCGCCTGCGCGAAGGGGAAAAGGACGCCGCCGCCCGCCGCAAGGACCTTTGGGACCGGGAAAAAGCGCTCAAGGAAGGCCAGGAGAAGCTCTTCGCCCTCAGATCCCAGGCCGCCCGTGTCGAGAGCGACATCGAGCGCGAGACCAAACGGGTCGAGTATTTCGAGGAGACGAAGAAGCGCGCCGAGGCCGACCGCGACGAGCTCCTCGAGGACGTCCTCCTCCTGACCCGTGAGATCGAAGATCACAAGGCCCGTCTCTCGGGATTCGAGGAAGAGCTCGGCGCCAAGCGGACCGAAGTCGCCGGGGCCGAGTCCGGACTCGACGAAGCCCGGCAGGCGCGCCTTGCCGGCGCCCAGGAGATCGATCGCCTGCGCGAGGGCTACTTCCAGGCCCTGCAGGCCCTGACCGAGACCAAGAACGAAAGCGTCAAGACCGACAAGGAGCTCGAACTGCTCCTCCGCCAGGAAGAGAAGCTTTCGGCCCAGCTGGGCGAGCAGGACGGGTTCCTGCTCGAGAACGCGGGCCGCCTGGCCGCCATGCTGAACGACATCGCCGGACGAGCGCGCTCTGCGGCAGGACTTCGTCAGCCGGGCCGAGGACATCAAGACGGCCCTCGGCGACGGCGCGCGCGTCCGCCGACGAGGCCCGCCGCCGGCTCGAGGCCCTGAAGTCCCAGCGCGACGAATCCGCCTATCACCTCCAGGCCCTGCGGAAGATCGACGAGAAGGGCCGCGAGGAGAGCCGGGCCGACGACGTGCCCGGCGGGCTCGGCATACTGGCCGACCTCATCCGGACGAGCCCGGAGAACGCCCGCCTCTTCGACGCATTCTGGCGGGAAGGGGCCCGGTCGCGGGTCGTCCCGGCCGAGGAGTTCCTCGGCGGCGTACCGGAAGGCCTCCGGGGCAGTTACACGCTCGTTCCGGCCGCCGCCAGGCCGGCCATCCCGGCCGACGTCCTGTCGCGGCCCGGCGTCGTCGGACAGCTCAAGAGCCTGATCGAGCCCGACGAGAAGCTCCGGGACCGCCTGGCCGGGCTCGAGGACGCCGTCATCGTCGCGAACGTCGGCGACGCCGTCAAGATCTGGCTGGAGCATCCCGAGCTGAACTTCCTGACGCCTTCGGGAGACCTGCTCCTCGCGTCGGGCCTGATGAAGGTCGGACAGAAGGCCGAGGGCGTCGTCGCCCTGGCCGCGGAGATGCGCCGGCTCGAGGCCGAGATCGCCCGCGCGGAATCCGAGTCGGCGCCCCTCGCCGCCGAGATCGAAGAGAAGGCGAAGGGCATCGAGACCCTCGAGGCCGAGCTCTTCGGCGTCCGGGACGAGCTCGACCGGACCGAACGTGTGATCCAGGACCGGGAACGCGAACACCGCTACGGCCTCGGCGACGGCGAAAAGATCCGGATGACCCAGACGATCCTGGGACGCGAGCTCGAGAACCTGCGCGGCGAGAAGGTGCGCCTCGACGAGTCCCTCCGCGGGGCCGGCGAAAGCCTCGCCGCCCACGACAACGAAGCCCGGTCGCTCAAGGACGCGCTCGACGGAAAGGAGCGGGTCCAGGCCGAGCTCGTCGCCCGCGCGGCCGAGCTCGAGCGCCGCTTCTTCGAGACCCGGTCCGGGCTCGACCTCGTCCAGGAGAAGATCAACGGGCTCGGCGAACGGCTCCGGGCCACGGAAAAGCGGAAAGAGGCGGCCACGGCCAAGATCGAGCTGCTCGAGGCCGACGCCCGCAAGAACGAAGAGGACAAGACGCGCCTCCGGGAGGAGATCGCGAAGCTCCGGGAGGCCGCCGAGTCACTCGGCCGCGAGCGCCTCGAGGCCGAGACCGGCCTGGAGGGCACGGAAGCGGGGCTCGAAGCCGCCCGCAAGTCGCTCGAGGACCTCGAGTCTTCAGTCGGGACATGCCGGCAGGCGGAGGAAGCCGCCAAGGACGAGCGGATGCGCCACGAGATCCGCAAGGCCGAAGTCGAGCGCGACCTGGTCAATCTCGACGAGATGTGTTGGCAGGAGCTCAAGAAGACGCTGGCCGAGCTTCGGGCGGAATCCCGGGAAGCCGGAGAAGCCGCGCAGGCCGCGGGGCCCACGCCCGCCGAGGAGCCCGAAACCGAGGCCGAAGCCGAGGTCGAAGAGGAGGCCGAGGAAGAGGCGGGAGCCGGCGAAGCCGGCAGCGAGGCCGGCGGAGATGCCGGCGCAGAGGCCGCGGGCCCCGAGGCTGCCGCGGAAGCGCCCAAGCCGCGGCGCCTGGTCAAGAAATGGCGCCCTCTCGCGGAGATGACCGACGAGGACGTCGAGAAGGAGCTCGATGAGTCGCGGGAGTCGATCAACCGCTTCAAGGCCGTCAACCTGATGGCCGAAGAGGAGTACATCGAGCAGAAGCAGCGCTTCGAGTTCCTGACCCAGCAGCGCCAGGACCTGCGGGACTCCATCAACGCGACCGAAGAGGCCATCCGCAAGATCGACGAGGAGAGCAAGACGCAGTTCCTGAAGGCCCTGGAGGAGGTCAACAAGAACTTCCTGGACCTCTTCACGGCCCTCTTCAAGGGCGGCAACGCCGAAGTGAAGCTCCTCGAGCCGGACAACCCGCTCGAGAGCGGCGTCGAGATCATCGCCCAGCCGCCGGGCAAGCGCGTCCAGAACCTCTCGCTGCTTTCGGGCGGCGAGAAGTCGCTGACGAGCCTGGCCTTCCTGTTCGCCCTGTTCCGCTACCGACCCTCGCCCTTCTGCTTCCTGGACGAGGTCGACGCGGCCCTCGACGACGTCAACCTGTCCCGCTTCCTCGATCTCCTGAAGACCATCAAGCACCAGACCCAGTTCATCCTCATCACCCACAACTACAAGACGATGGAAGTCGCCGACTACATCTACGGCACGACCATGGCCGAGCCCAACATGACCCGGCTCCTTTCGGTGAAGCTCGAACGGAAGGGCGGCGGCGAGCCGGCGCCCGTTCCGGCAGCGGAATAGCGCCGGTCACCCCGGCCGATAGGAGGGCGGCATGTCGATCTACGTCATCATCATCCTCGCCTACCTCGTCGCGCTGACGGTCCTCAACTTCGTCCGCTCGCGGCGGATCAAGAGCCAGGAGCAGTTCATGGTCGCCGGACGGAGCCTCAAGTGGCAGGTCATGGTCTTCACCCTGATCTGCACCTGGATCGGGTCCGGGACCTTCATCAGCGGCGCGGAGTTCGCCTCGAAGGCCGGCTTCTCGGCCCTGTGGCTGGCCGCGGGCGCCTGGGTCGGGATCATCCTGATCTACTTCCTGGCCGCCAAGATCCACACCTTCGGGCAGTACACGGTCGGGGACGTCCTCGAGGTCCGCTACGGACCGGCGGCGCGGCTCTTCGGGGCCGTCGCCCTGATCCTGTCCTTCGTCGTCCATCGTCTCCTACCAGTTCGTCGCCGGCGGCTTCATCCTCAACGTCATCACCGACGGCAAGATCTCGGAGGCGACGGGCACGCTTCATCGCCGCCGCCTTCGTCATCCTCTTCACGGCCCTCGGCGGCATGGTGGCCATCGCCTACACGGACCTGCCGAACGGCATCATCATCGTCCTGGCCTGCCTGCTGGCCGTGCCCTTCGTCGTCGCCGCCGCGGGCGGCCTGCCGGCGGCCAAGGCCGCGCTCGACCCGGGCTACTTCGCGGTGGTCAACAGCCAGTTCGGCGTCCATCCGTGGCTCAAGGCCATCGGGTATTTCCTGTCGACGATGTTCCTGCTGCTCGGCGTCCAGAGCATGTACCAGAAATTCTACAGCGCCAAGTCGGGCAAGGACGCCAAGAAGGCCGTGGCCTGGTGGACGGTCGGGACGATCTTCGTCGAGACGATCGTCGTCGTCATCGCCGTCTTCGCCTACAGCAAGCTCCAGGGCCAGATCGACCTGAGCGTGCCCAAGGCGGGCGGCAAGGTCGTCCTGATGGCGGCCAAGCAGCTCGTGCCCATGCCCGTCGGCGTGCTCCTGCTCGGCGCGGCCTGCGCCGTGGTCATCTCGACCGGCATGAACTACCTCCTCTCGCCGTCGACGACCATCATGCGCGACATCTACCAGCGCTTCATGAAGAAGGACGCCGATCCCGAAGAAGATGGTCGCCCTGCAGAAGGTCCTCATCGTCGCCATCGGCGTCGTGGCCTTCCTGCTCGCGACCCAGCTCAAGTCGCGTCCTCGAGATGAGCTTCTTCGCCTACACGATCTACGGCGTCGCCATCACCCCGGCGCTCATCGCCGCGCTGGCCTGGAAGCGGGTGACCAAGGCCGGCGGCCTGGCCTCGATCATCTCCGGGACGGTCGTCTGCCTCGTCTTCTTCGTCCTGTCGAAGATCCCCGGCAGTCCCGGCGCCCGACGGCGATCCCTGGGGCATCCCGATCATCTACCCGTCGCTCATCGCCTCGCTCGGCGCCCTGGTCATCGTCAGCCTGCTGACGCCCAAACCGCAGCCCGAGGAGCTGGAGCGCTTCTTCCCCAAGAACGCAAATGATGAATACCGGCGTGCTCATCGACCGGCGCTACCGGGACCACGACATGGGCGCCTGGCACGTCGAGTCGCCGGCCCGCATCGAAGTCCTCGAACGGATGCTCGCCGACGATCCGCCTGTCCCCTATCTCTCCATCGAGCCCCGCGCCGCGACCGACGACGAGCTGGCCTACGTCCACGAGCGCGGCTACATCGACCTCATCCGGTCGACCGCGGGCCAGACCGTGCCCATGGACGGCGACACGGTCGCCGGCCCGAAGACGTGGGAGACGGCGCTTCTCGCCGCCGGCGGCTTCCTCGAGTCGGTCGACCGCGTCATGGACGGGACCGCCCGCAACGCCCTCGCCCTCGTCCGCCCGCCCGGCCACCACGCCGAGGCCTCGCGGGCCATGGGCTTCTGCTTCTTCAACAACGCCGCGATCGCCGCCGAGCACCTCGTCCAGGAAGCGCGGCCTGAAGCGGATCCTCGTCGTCGATTGGGACCTCCACCACGGCAACGGCACGGAGCAGGCCTTCTACGACCGCGCCGACGTCCTCTACTTCTCGACCCACCAGATCCCCCTCTTCCCCGGCACCGGGGCCGCCCGCTTCTTCGGCCGCGGCGAAGGCTTCGGCTACAACCTGAACGTGCCGCTCCTCGCCGGCAAGGGCGACGCGGATTTCCTCCACATCTTCGAGAAGGTCCTGGCCCCCGTCGCGGCGGAGTACCGACCGGAGTTCATCCTGGCGAGCATCGGCTTCGACATCGCCGCCGGAGATCCCCTCGGAGCGATGGAGGTCACGTCCGCCGGATTCGGGCTCCTGACGGCCTCCCTCATGGCCATGGCCTCGCAGACGGCCGGCGGACGGCTGGCCATGGTCCTCGAAGGCGGGTACGATCTCACGGCCCTGCGGGAAGGCGTCCGGCAGGTGCTAAGGGCTCTCGACGGGAGTGACGGCCGGCCTTCGGAGCCAAGCGAGGCGACTCCCTCCGGGGGCCATCCCGTCTCGAATTCCCTCCCGTTCGAGCTCGTAGAAACCCTTCGGATCTTCCGCAAGAAGTGGGCCATCCCCGCCTAAAACGTCCCCATTTTTTGAGCCGCTGCTCCTGGGCGTCCCCTATTTAGGACAAAAGAGCCCCTTTTCCCCCCTGATATCA
Organism: uncultured bacterium; assembly: GCA_963743755.1. Lineage (GTDB taxonomy): Bacteria > Acidobacteriota > Aminicenantia > Aminicenantales > Saccharicenantaceae > RBG-16-66-30. The sequence continues at coordinate 271,674 of CAVUQU010000002.1, read as the reverse complement.
GGCAGGGGCATTGGCATAGTTCTTGCAATAAGAAAAAGCGGACTAGGAGAAGGACAATGAAGAAGACACTCATCATCGCGGCTTCGCTCTTCCTGATTGCGGCTGGCGCCTACGCCCAGGAGGCTCAGGCCCCGAGCCCGCAGACCACTCAGGAGGTCAAGGACGCGAAATATACCAACGAATCCGTCGCCCGCCTGAGTTTCGTCGAGGGCAAGGCCTTCGTCCAGAGGGCTTCCGACCTCGGCTACGAGGAAGGCGCGCTCAACATGCCCATCAGCGAAGGCGACCGGATCGGCACCGCCGACGGCCGGTCCGAGGTCCACTTCGGCAAGGGCAACTACATCCGGCTCGACAACGACACCAAGATCGACATCCTCAACCTGCCCAAGAAGGACGACGACATCGCCCGCATCCGCATCTGGTCGGGTCACATCTACCTCGTCGTCGGCTCCCTGAAGAAGGAAAAGGGCATCGAGCTCCACACCGCCGACACCTCCTTCTACGTCCTCGACCGCGGCGTCTACCGCGTCGACGTCAGGGAGAACCAGGAGACCGAGATCCAGGTCTACCAGGGCCTCGTCGAGGCCGCCGGCGAAGAGGGCTCGACCGCTCCTCAAGGCCGGACAGAGACTCGAGATCGCCGAGGGCCGCTTCGCCTCGAAGCCGGCCTCGTTCATCGCCGTGGCCAACGACGGCTTCGACAAGTTCAACGAATCGCGGACCTCCGTCACCGGGCGGCAGTTCGCCAAGACGAACCTTCCCGAGGAGCTCTCCGATTACGAGGGCGAGCTCGACGAGTACGGCGAGTGGACGTACCTCGCCCCCTACGGCAACGTCTGGGTCCCCGGCGGGATCGACGACGACTGGCGGCCCTACTACAACGGCCGCTGGACCTGGCTGCCCCTCTCCGGGTGGACCTGGTGGCCCTACGAACCCTGGGGCTGGTCGACCTTCCATTACGGCCGCTGGCACTGGGGCGTCGACATGGGCTGGTACTGGATCCCCATGAACATGTGGGGCCCGGCCTGGGTCAACTGGTGGTGGGATGACATGTACTTCGGCTGGGCGCCGCTCAGCTACTGGGGCTACCCCGGCGTGCTGATGGGCGGCATGTACTACGGCCACTACTACGGCGGCTACTACCCCTAACGGATCGCGCGCGCTGACCGTCGTCCGCCGCGACGGGCTCAAGGACCCCCACATCGCCGCCAACGCCCTCCGCGGCGACTCGCTCAAGAGCCTGAACAAGATGAACCTGGCGAACCAGAGCCCCAACGTCCGGCCCGCGGGCACGAAGATCTCCGTCCAGCCTCTCGACGGCGGGCGGGTCATGCTCCGCAACGACCGGGCGACCGGGCTCGAGCGGGACGCGCGGATCGACCGCCGGACCGGTTCCGGGTCGGCGACCTCGACGGGCCCCCGGGCGATCCGCAAGCCCGACGCCCCGACGGGGACGCAAGGCACGAAGGGCGGCACTGCGGCCAAGCCCAGTGTCAAGAGCGGCGAACGGGGCGAGAAGGCCGGCACGGCCAAGCCGACGAGCACGAGCGGCCGCAACATCCGCAAGAAGGACGGCGAGCCGGCGACGGCCGAGAGCTCGTCGGTCGGATACAAGAGCGATCCGTCGGTCGCCGGGACGAGCCCGCGCGTGGGCTCGACGAGGACGGCCAACGGCTATCCCTCGTCCCCGACGATCCGGCGGCCGGCGACGTCCTACGGTGACGGCGGCCGGGCCCGGTCCGGAAGCTATTCGGGCCCCGCCTCCCGCACGTCGTCGGGCGGCACGTACTCGAGGCCCTCTTCGGGTCGTTCGAGCGGCACCGTTTCCCGGCCTTCGTCAGGCCGGTCGAGCGGCGCCCGCGCGGGCTCGTCCTCTTCGGGAAGATCGTCGGGCGGCGCTTCGCGCGGCTCATCTTCTTCGGGCAGGTTCTTCAGGCTCCGCGTCCCGCGGATCGTCCTCGGGCGGCTCGCGGGGGAGTTCAGGCGGCAGCGCCCACAAGAAATAGCAACCCCTTTCCATCGGGGGGCGTCCTTCCCGTCGGCCGGTTTGGGAAGGGCGCCCCATTTTTTTGCTCTTCCCAGCCACACTCCGCTTCTTGTTATTGACTTCTTCCCGCGGCCGGGCTAACCTCGTTTCTCGATGGCAAGGGCTGATCCCAAGCCCGGGACGGGAGATATCCGCCAGGAACGCTCCCCACTCATGACAGAACATGATCCTTCATTTGAAAACTCCTGGGGAAACCGTATTCGCGCAGAATCATATTCCAAGCTCGAATTTCCGAATACCTATTATCTGGCGTACCGTGACCTTCCCAATATTATTGCCGCCCATGTGTCAGGCAACAAGGCCATAGATTTCGGGTGCGGGACGGGAAGATCAACACGGTTCTTGAGGCAATTGGGATTCCATGTGATCGGAATCGATATATCCAACGATATGCTGAAGATCGCCAGAGATCTCGATAGATCAGGTGATTACCAAGCCGTCGCTAACGGCCAATACGGCCATCTCGGGACCGGCGAATTCGACCTGGTGCAATCGGTTTTTACTTTTGACAACATTCCGGGCTGGGAGAACAGAACGAACATCCTGATCGGACTTCGGGATCTGTTGAAGCCGACGGGGAGGTTGATTTGCCTCGATTCAACCCCGGAACTCTATATCAATGAATGGGCGTCGTTCTCGACCAAGGACTTCTCCGATAACTGGAACGCGAAAACAGGCGATATCGTGCGGGATATCATGCTCGATGTCGAAGATCGCAGGCCGGTAGACGATATATTTTGGACCGTCGCAGATTATCACAAATTGTTCGCCTTGTCTGGATTGGAAGTGGAAGCCGTTTATAAACCATTAGGCTACAAAGAGGAATCCTACCGTTGGGTTTCAGAAACGCAGATAGCCCCTTGGATGATCTTCGTTCTTAGCCGATCATCTCGCGAATAGACACTCAATGGTCCTCGTCCGCTTTTTCGCTCGCGTAGTAATCGAGCACGCGGAGATGGTCGGCGAGCGTGCAGAAGCGGGCGGGTTCCGTTCCGGGGAAGAAGACCTCGCGGAACGGGAATTGGCAGGCGGGCGTAGCCAGGAGGCCCGTCTTCTTATCGATCTCGACGAAGACGAGGTTCGGCGGGACCTCGAAATCCGGTGGCAGGAAGTCGACGATGCCCTCGTCCGCGGCCGCTTTCTTGGCGTCCTCGATGACCCGGGTGAAGAAGTTCTGCCAGATGGGCAGGGCCGCCGCTGCTCCCGTCTGACGCTCCCCGAGGGGTATGGGCAGGTCGTGGCCGACCCAGACGCCCGCGCAGAGCTCGGGAGAGAAGCCGATGAACCAGGCGTCCGAATAATCGTCGGTCGTCCCCGTCTTGCCGGCCAGCGGCCAGCCGAGGACCGACACGGCACCCGCCGTCCCGCCCTCCGACTCGACGACCCCGCGCATCAGGTAGGTCATCATGTAGGCGGTCTGGGGCGAGACGACCTCCTGCGATTCGACCCTTGTCTCCTCGAGGACGTTGCCGTCCTTGTCCTCGATGCGGGTGATGAAATAGGGCTGGAACCGGACGCCCTTGTTGGGATAGGTCGAGAAAGCCGAGACCATCTCGAGCAGGGTGACCTCGAAGGTCCCCAGGCTGAGGGACAGGTAGGGGTTGAGCGGCGACGTGATGCCGAAGCGGCGGCAGTAGTCGACGCCGACCTGGGGCGAGATGAAATCCAGGAGCTTGGCTGTCACGACGTTGCGGGACTGTTCGAGGCCCGCCCGGACCGTGATCATGCCCTTGTATTTCCTGTCGTAGTTCTTGGGCGACCAGGGTTCGCCGTCCCAGCGGTCGATGAACGTCACGGGTTCGTCGGCGATGAGGCTGGCCGGGGTGAAGCCGTTCTCAATGGAGGCCGTGTAGAGGAAGGGCTTGATGGACGATCCGGTCTGGCGGGGCGCCTGGACGGCCCGGTTGAACTGGCTGTCCCGAAAAGCGTAGCCGCCGACGAGGGCCTTGACCTGGCCGGTCTGGGGATCGACGGCGATGAAGGCGCCGTTGCGGAGCGGCTTCTGCGTGAGGGAGACCTTGGCTTCCCGGGCCGCGTCGTCGTAGGAGAGGACGTTGACCTGGATGACGTCGCCCCGCTTGATCAGAGCGTCGAGGCGGCTCGCCTTGGTCCAGCCGATGTCCTTGGCGGTCATCCGGCCGACGGCGTTCTTGATCCGGACGGTCGCCTCGGTGCGCGCGGCCTCGAGAACGACGGCATCGTAGGCCTCGTCCGGCTCGACCGCCTGGTTCTCCCAGCTCAGGAGCCAATGCTCTTCGAGGGCGGCCTGGGGAGAGGCGACGAGGTTCTTGAGGACCTCGGGCCCGGCCGTGAGGAGATTGGGCTTGTCCGCGCGCCAGCCTTTCAGCCCGTTCTCGGTCCGGCGCAGGCCCGTCCGGAGGGCGTGCTCGGCGTAGCGCTGGAGGGTCGGGTCGAGGGTCGTATAGACCTTGAGCCCGGCCCGGTAGAGGCCGTCGTAGCCGTAGTTCTTCTCGAGGTAACGGCGGACCTCCTCGAAGAAGTAGGCGCCGAATTCCGCGCTCGTCCGCCGCAGGGGCAGGACCTCCATCGGCTTCCGCTTGAGGGCGTCGCCCTCGGCCCGGGTCAGGTAGCCCTCGGCGACCAGCCGGTTGAAGACGTGATTGCGGCGATCGAAAGTGACCTTGGGCGTTGGTGTAAGGCGAATAGAGCGACGGCCCGCGGAAGATCCCGGCGATCGTGGCGGCTTCGACGACGGCGAGGTCCTTGACGTCCTTGCCGAAGAAGAGGTTGGACGCGGCCTGGACGCCGTAGGTGCCGTGGCCGAGGTAGAAGTGATTGCAGTAGAGCTCGAGGATCTTCTCCTTGGGGTAGAGCTTCTCGATCTCGCGCGAGAGATAGAGCTCCTTGAGCTTGCGGCGGAGGCTGACCTCGCGGTGGAGGAAGAGCGAGCGGGCCAGCTGCTGGGTGATGGTGCTGCCGCCCTCGGGACGCTTGCCGCCCAGGACCTTGAACACGTCGGCCCAGACGGCCCGCAGGATGCCGCGCAGATCGATGCCGCCGTGGCGGAAGAAGCTGGGGTCCTCGGTGGCCACGATGGCATCGACGAGCGACCGGGGCAGCCGGCTGTACGGGACCTCGACGCGCTTCTCCTCGGCGAACTCCTTGCAGCGGCTGGCCGTCGGCGGTGTAGATCGTGGTGATGAGCTTGGGCCGGAATGTGTCGATGTCGGCGACGTTCGGCAGGTTGTCCTTGATGGCGATGTAGGCGCCGAAAAGTGCGCCCAGGCCGACGGCCAGGCCGGCCAGCGCCAGGATGAGGAGGGTGCGGAGGACCGTGCCCTTCTTGAATTTGTGGATCTTGATCTTCAAGCTGGGGATCTTCATGGGCGTCTGAAGGCCATCATAGCAAAACAGCCCCTCGATGACAAAGGCTGGGGGAGCGCTACAGGAGGGGCTCGACCTCCGCCCAGATGGCCCGGGCTACGGCGCGGGGATCGTCCCGGCCGTCGATGTGGACGAATTCCGGCCCCTCGAAGCTCCGGAAGATCTCGCGGACCCGGACGAGGTAGTCCTCGCGCTCGAAGAGCTCGTCCCGGGTCTTTCGGCCGCGGATGCGCCGCAGCCCGGCCCCGGCCTCGACGTCGAGGACGACGACGAGGTCGGGCGGGACGGCGAAAGCCTCGTTGACCCGGCGGATCCGCCGCATGTCCACGCCTTTGGCTCCCTGGTAGGCGATCGTGGAGAAGTAGTAGCGGTCGAGGACCACGACCTTCCCGGCCGCCAGGGACGGCCGGAGGTTCCTGTCGACGTTCTCGCGGCGGTCCTTGACGAAGAGATCGAGCTCCTGCTCCGGCGTCAGGGAATCGGCCCGGGCGGCCTGCCGCTTGATCTCCCGGCCCCACTTCCCGCGCGTCGGTTCCCTGAAGAAGGCCGCCTTGAAGCCGCGGCGGCGGAGCCGGCGCAGCAGGCGGCGGGCCTGGGTCGTCTTCCCCGACCCGTCGATCCCTTCGAGGACGATGAGGAGGCCGCGTCGGCGCTTAACGGTCATAACAAGGCAATCTTAGCCCGGATGAGCGAATGATTCAATTCCCGGCGCAACGAACGCCCGCCGGCCGGCGTTGGGAAGGGGTTGGAGCAATTGAAATTCCGGGTCCGATATGCTATTAATAAGACTCACGTTGGGAGGACTGCCATGAAGAAATACGGTTGGGTGGCCTTTACGAGCTTCACCCTGGGCCTGCTCCTCGCAGGCTACATCTTCCTCTATACCCCGGACCAAAAAGCGCCCGTTACGAGCGCTTTCGTTCCGGCCGAAACCGCGGCGGCGACGCCGAACCTGTTCGCCTCGCCCCTGCCCCAGGAGAAGGCGACCCTGGACTTCGTCACCATCGCCGAGAAGGCCGGCCCGGCCGTCGTCCGCATCGAAGCCGACCGCCGGGAGCAGTCGAGGTCCCGGGGCTACGGCGGCGAATTGCCCTTCGGCGACGACTTCTTCGACCGCTTCTTCGGCCAGCCCCGCCCGAACCAGCCCGAATCCAACACCGTCCAGGTCGGCGGCACCGGTTTCTTCATCACCCCCGACGGATACATCCTGACCAACAACCACCTGGTCGAGAAGGACAAGACCACGCGTGTCGCCATCACCACCCTGGCCGGCAAGGAATACGAAGCCAAGATCGTCGGCACCGACCCGGGGACGGACCTGGCCCTGCTGAAGGTCCAGGCCAAGGACGCTGCCCTTCATCGAGCTCGGCGATTCCGGGCAGGTCAAGGTCGGCGAGTGGGTCCTGGCCATCGGCAACCCCCTGGGCATGGAACACACCGTCACGGCCGGCATCGTCAGCTACAAGGGCCGCCAGATCGACACCCAGAGCTACCAGGACTTCATCCAGACCGACGCGGCCATCAACCGCGGCAACAGCGGCGGTCCGCTCATCAACATGAAGGGCGAGGTCGTCGGCATCAACTCCAACATCCTGACCGCGGGCTTCGCGCGGCAACATCGGCATCGGCTTCGCCATCCCCTCGAACATCGCCAAGAAGGTCATCGTCCAGCTCAAGGAGAAGGGCCGGGTCGTCCGCGGCCGCCTCGGCGTCCAGATCCGCGACCTGACCGACGGCATGGTCAAGCAGCTCGACCTCAAGTCCAAGTCCGGCGCCATCATCAACTCCGTCGAACCGGACTCCCCCGCCGAAGAGGCCAAGCTCAAGCAGTACGACGTCATCCTCGCGGTCAACGGCGAGCCGGTCAAGAACGGCGACGACCTGCGCTTCAAGATCGCCGACATCCAGCCCGGCAAGAAGGTCGACCTGACCATCGTCCGCGACGGCAAGGAGATGAAGGTGACCGCGGTCGCCGACGAGCTCGAGCCCGAAGCCGAGAAAGGCCAGATCGCCAGCACCGACAAGGACATCGGGGTCTCCGTGGTCGCGCTGACGCCCACCTCGGCCCGGCGCTACGGCCTCCGGACGACCGAGGGCCTGCTCATCACCGAGGTCCGCCCCGGCAGCGAGGCCGCCCGCGAGAACCTGGCCGCCGGCATGATCATCGTCGAGGTCAACCGCAAGAGCGTGACCGCGGTCCGCGACTTCGAGGACATCCTCAAGAAGACGGCCGGCGGCGACGAGGTCATCCTGCTCGTCCGCCGGGAGGCCGAGGGACGGTCCCAGGACTTCATCGTCACGGTGAAAGTGCGCTGACGCGGTCAGCCGGAGAAGTGCTCGAACCCTCGGGCCTTCAGCGGCCTGCGTTTTTTGCCCGGGCCGGCGAGGACGATCCTCCGGCCGGGCGTGATGAGGCCGATCCGGGTCAATCCGAAGCGCTCAGCCAGCGCCTCGACCGCCGCTCTCTTGGCGGGCCGGACCGTGAATAGCAGCTCGTAATCCTCTCCCCCGTTGAGGGCCATCGCCAGCGGGTCCCGCGCCAGGCAGTCGAGGGCCGCCGAGATCGGGACGAGCGGCGCTTCGACCTCCGCCCCCACCCGGCTCTCAGCGCAGATGTGGCCCAGGTCGACCGACAGTCCGTCCGAGAGATCGATCATCGCCGAGGCGAGCCTCCCCTCGGCCAGGCATGCGCCCAGCTCCAACCGGGGCGACGGGTCGAGAAAGGCCTTGACGAGAGGCCGGACGGCCTTGACGACCCCGCTGACCCCGCCCTTTTCGACCAGGCGCAGTCCTCCGGCAGCGTCGCCGAGCGTCCCGGAGACGTAGATCGAATCGCCCGGCCGGGCCCCGCTCCGCTTGACCGGGAATTTCACCGAGCCCGTGACCGTGACCGAGATCATGACCTTCTCGGCACCGGACAGGTCGCCGCCGATGAGGGCCACGTCCGCCTGATGGGCGGCGCTCCGGAAACCGGCCATGAAATCGTCGAGCCATTTCGCCTCGACCGTCCCGGGCAGGGCCAAACCCACGAGGGCGTGGAGGGGCCGCCCCCCCATGGCCGCGATGTCGCTGAGGTTGACGTTGAGGGCCTTGCGGCCGAGGAGGCGCGGCGGGTGATCGGCGAGGCGGAAATCCTCGTCCTCGACGAGGACGTCGGTCGTAAGGAGGAGCGAACCGGGCGTCCGGACAAGGGCGGCGTCGTCGCCGATGCCGACCAGGACGTCCTTCCGCCCCCGGTCGAAGGAGCGCCGGATCTTCGCGATCACGCGTCGCTCGCCCAGATGCTTCAGCCGCATCGCGCCCTCCCCTCAGGCCTTTTTATCCTTTTTCTTCGGGGCCTTCCCGCCGCCCGTCTTCGGCGCCTCGGGAAAGGGACCGGCCATGGCCTCCCGGAAGACCTCTTTGACGTCCTCGACGTAGATGAATTCCAGGTCGCGGATGACCTTCTTGGGGATGTCGTAGAGATCCTTCTTGTTGGCCGCCGGCATGATCATCTTCCTGACCCCGGCCCTCTGGGCGGCCAGGACCTTCTCCTTGACCCCGCCGATCGGCAGGACGTTGCCGCGCAGGGTGATCTCGCCGGTCATGGCCACGTCCCACTTGACCTTGATGTTGGCGCAGACGGAGAGGAAGGCGGTGGCGATGGTCACGCCGGCCGACGGCCCGTCCTTGGGAATGGCGCCCTCGGGGAAATGGACGTGGAAGTCGTTCTTGGAGAACATGGACGAGTCGATGCCGAACTCGGCGGCGTGGGCCCGGGCGTAGCTCAGGGCGGCCTGCGCCGATTCCTTCATGACGTCGCCGAGCGAGCCGGTCAGCTGCAGCGCGCCCTTGCCCGGCATCTTGGTCGCCTCGACGAACATGATCTCGCCGCCGACCGCCGTCCAGGCGACGCCGGTGGCCACGCCGACCTGGTCCTTCTTGAGGAGCTGGTCCTTGAAGATCTTGGGCGGGCCGAGATGCCGCTCGATCGACTGGGCCGTGACCGTGGTCAGGCCCTTCTTCCCCTCGGCCACCTTGCGGGCGACCTTGCGGCAGACCGAGGCGATCTCGCGCTCGAGGTTGCGCACGCCCGCCTCCCGCGTGTAGAGCGAGATGATCTTCTTGATCGCGCCGCCGGTGAAGGAGATGAGCTTGGGCGTCAGGGCGTTCTCGGCGACCTGCTTGGGGATGAGGTGGCGGACCGCGATCTGGAGCTTCTCCTCCTCGGTGTAGCCCGGCAGCTCCAGCACCTCCATGCGGTCGCGGAAGGCCGGCTGGATGGGGTCGAGGAGGTTGGCCGTGGTGATGAACATGACCTTCGACAGGTCGTAGGGAACGCCGAGGTAGTGGTCGCGGAACTGGTTGTTCTGCTCGGGATCGAGGACCTCGAGCAGGGCCGACGACGGGTCGCCCCGGAAATCGGACCCGATCTTGTCGACCTCGTCCATCATGAAGACCGGGTTCTCCGAGCCGGCCCGGCGGATGCCCTGGATGATGCGGCCGGGCATGGCCCCGACGTAGGTCCGGCGGTGGCCGCGGATCTCGGCCTCGTCGTGGACGCCGCCGAGGGAGATGCGGACGAACTTGCGCCCGAGGGCCCGGGCGATCGACTTGCCGAGCGAAGTCTTGCCCACGCCGGGCGGCCCGACGAAGCAGAGGATGGGCCCCTTGGCCGTCTTCGACAGCTTCCGGACGCCCAGGTACTCGAGGATGCGCTCTTTGACTTTGTCCAGGCCGTAGTGGTCGTCGTCGAGGATCTTCTTGGCCTTGACCAGGTCGAGCGTGTCCACGGTGGCCTTGTTCCACGGCAGCATGAACATCCAGTCGAGGTAGTTACGGACGACGGAGGTCTCGGCCGACTCCGGGTGCATCTGGGCCAGCCGGCTGATCTGTTTCTCGAGCTCCTCCTTGACCTCGTCGGAGACGCGGATCTTGCGCAGCTTGTCCTGGTAGATCCGGATCTCCTCCTGGATCTCGGTGCCCTCTCCGAGCTCTTTTTGGATGGCCTTCATCTGCTGGCGCAGGAAATACTGCTTCTGGAGCTTGTCCATCTCGCCCTTGGCCTCGGTCGAGATCTTGGACTGGACGTCGAGGAGCTCGAGCTCGCGGGTCAGGAGCTCGTAGACCTTCTTCAGCCGCTGGGCCGGGTCGGCGATCTCGAGGATGCCCTGGGCCTCCTCGACCTTGAGCTCGAGGTTCGAGGCGGTCAGGTCGGCCAGCCGGCCGGGCTCGTCGACGTTCGAGGCGATGATGAGGACCTCGGGCGGCAGGGCCTTGCCGAGCGAGGCGGCCCGCTCGAGCCCGGAGCGGACGTTGCGGATGAGGGCCTCGCTCTCGAGGCTCTTCTCGGGCTTGTCGGGCTCCTCGATGACCGCGACCCCGGCGGTGAGGTGGGCGCCGTCCTCCTCGAAAGACTCGACCCGGGCCCGGACGAGGCCCTGGGCCAGGATGCGCACCCGGCCGTCGGGGAGCTTGAGCATGCGCATGATCAGGGCGACCGTGCCGACGTCGTAGACGTCCTCGCGCTTGGGGTCCTCGACCTCCATGTCCTTCTGGGTCAGGAGGAGGATCATCCGGTTGGTCGACAGGGCGACGTCGATGGCGTTCTTGGATTTCTCGCGCCCGACGAAGAGCGGGGCGATCATGAAGGGGAACATGACGACGTCCCGCAGCAGGAGGATGGGCAGCTTCCCCGGGACCTGGAGCTTGGGATTCTGGCCCTCCAGCAGTCCTTCGAGCTCTTCGCCGTTCTTGTTGTCGATGCTGGCCATGAAAAGATCTCCGATCTCAACCGCCGTCGCGGCGGGTCTTGATGTCCACGTCCCTCCGCTTGCGCGGGGGCTTCCTCAATACGACCGTCAGGACGCCGTTCTCGAGGGCGGCGCAGGCCCGGTCGGGGTCGACCGCCCCGGGCATGACGACGTCCCGGCGGAAGGTCCCGAACTCCCGTTCGAGCCGGTTGTAGCGCGAGCCGCTCGGCGCCCCGAGCTCCCGCTTGAAGCCGCTGACCTCGATGCGGCTCGAGAAGAGGAGCACCTTGACGTCCTTCTCCTCGACGCCCGGGAGCTCGATCTCGACGATGTAGTCCGTCGCCGTCTCGTAGACGTCGACCGCCGGCAGGGTGACTTCGCCGGGGACGGGCAGGCCCGGATCGGCCGGGCGGAGGGCCCGGTCCGTGGTCCGGACACGCGTTTCGGCCTTGCGCGGGCGGGAAACGGGCTTGATGTGGCGGACCATGGCGGACGGTGTGAAGGTTATTTTTCCTTCATGAGGTCCTCGAGCTCCCGGCGGAACTCGGCGACGTCGCCGAACTCCCGGTAGACCGAGGCGAACCTCACGTAGGCGACCATGTCCAAGCCCTTGAGGCGGTCCATGACGAGCTGTCCGATCTCGGAAACGGCGATCTCCTTGTCCGGCCTCTCCTGGAGGAGCGATTCGATCTCTTCGATGATCTCCTCGAGCTGGCTGATCTGGATGGGCCGTTTCTCGCAGGCCTTCATCATCCCCCGCAGGAGCTTCTGGGTGTCGAAGGGCTGGCGGGTGCCGTCCTTCTTGACGACCATGTAGGGGATCTCCTCGATCTTCTCGTAGGTCGTGAACCGGCGCTTGCACGACAGGCATTCCCGCCGGCGGCGGATGGAGATCCCCTTCTTGCTCTCGCGGGAGTCGATGACCTTGCTCTCAAGAAAGCCGCAGAACGGGCACCTCATCGTCTTTCGCTCTCTCCCATCCTCTTGAGCTGGAAGAGGGTCAAACCCTCGCGGGCCAATATACCATAACCCACCGCGCATGTCACGGCGATCTGGAGGGCGTGGACGACCAGTGTCATGCCGGCGGCCCGGCTCGCGGCGATGCCCAGGACGAGGGTCATGCCGAGCTTGCTGAAGTAGTGGAATCCGCCGACCATGCCCGGCGTGGGGATGGACGCGCCGATGGCGGTCAGGAAGACGTAGGGCCAGATCATGAAGAAAGGCGCATCGACGCGGTAGGCCAGGAAGAAGACCCAGTAGAAGAGGGTGATGCCCAGCCAGACGATGAGGGACAGGACGAAGTAGAGGCCGAGCTGCGAGGGGGTCCGGATGAACTCCAGTCCCTCGATGAAGCCGTGGAAGACCCTGAGGACGGCCGCGCCGGCTTTGGCCGGAAGGGGTTTGACGAGGACCGTGAAGACGCGCTCGGCCTTCTCCCGGAAGAAATAAATGAGGAGGGTCAGGGTGATCAGGACCGCGGCGAGGACCGCCCCGCCGGTCCCCCAGTAGACCAGGCTCTCCCCCGCCTCGCGGCCGATGGGCCAGGAGGAGGAGAAAAGGGGCCGGGCGACCATGAAGAGGGCGAGGAGAACGCAGTTGGTGATCGCGTCGAAGATCCGCTCGACGACGACCGTGCCGATGGCGAAGCCCGTCCTCAGGCCCTCCTTGCGGGCCAGGTACATGGGGCGGACGAGCTCGCCCAGACGGCCGGGGACGACGGCGTTGACGGTGAAGCCGACGGCGTTGGCCGCGACCAGGTTGCGGAAGCGGACGTCGGGCTTCTCCCGGGCGATGAGCACCTGCCAGCGAAGGGCCCGGGTGACGAAGTGGAAGGCCGCCAGGGGGATGGTCAGGAGGAACAGGGGGATGCTGACGTCGACGATCTGGGCGGGGACCTCTTTCCAGGCGACGCTGCGGCCGAAGAAATAGAGGAAGACGACCGTCAGGACGATGCCGACCACGAGGCTGCGAACATGTTTGCTCATGGGCGCAGGAATCTTACCACAATCCCTAATTGACTTGAATTTTGTCCCCGATTTCTTTAATATAGACCTCCCTGCTGGGAAGTCGTCCAACGGCAGGACTCATGACTCTGGATCATGCAATCAAGGTTCGAATCCTTGCTTCCCAGCCAACTCCCCTTCTCACCTGGAACATAAAACCAGACGAATTCCTCCCTTGTGAAAGAAGAACTCAGAAGGGGGATTCTTAGGCCCAGGGTTTTCCGGTCCCTGGTTATTCCTTTTTCAAGCTCCGGCAACAGCACGTCTGATAAAAGAGGCTCATGATAGCCAGGATCGCGGCCGCGGCGATGATCGCCCATTTGGCCCAAGACGCTGGCCACCAGAATACTGCGATAACCACTGCGGCTACAGCCAACAAAAACCGGCAGAAACAGAGCTTCATGATTTCCCCTCCTTAATCTTTAAGGCTCAATAATTTTACAGAATAGAATGGCTCTATGGCAAGCATAAATAATGCTCTGACACGGGATCCCTGCGGAATGTTCGAATCCTCAATCCCCGCCAGACGCCCTCACCTGACGACTGGCACTTTATAGGGCTTTCGAGGTCTCTCTGCGAGGAGTAGGTTGTCGACCTGCGACCGCCAGCGGTAGCCGAAGTGGAACGGGAGCGGCCGGACTTTCGTCTCCGGGTCCTCGTAGGCGGCGCGCAGGTCCGCCTGCTCGACATTGGAGAAATCCTTGACCGGAGTCGCGTACCGGCCGAAGAGCGTGATGCCCCAGCCGCCCCTCACGAAGAAGCGATACGGGATGGCCGTATCGTCCTCGAGGACATAGAGGCTCCGGTCGAGGATGAGGCTTCGCAGCGTCGAGAAGTTGTCCCAGTGGAGGAGGTAGGAGCCGGCCTTGATGAAGGTCGTCGGGCGCTCGAGCCCGGCCAGGAAGCTGTGAAGGGGGGAACCCGCACTGAACGCGCGGTTCTCGACGTCGCAGGAAAAATAGTAGACCGTCCTCAGGAGCGATTCGCCCGGCTTGAAATAATCGATCCGGATGCCGTAGGGACGGTGATGCCGCTCGGCTGCGTGCTCATAGGGGGTCTCCGTCCAGGTGCCATCGGCCGCGGGCGCCAGCCGCCGGACGCCGGCCACCGCATACCCTCCCCTCTTCAGGAAGAAGCCGATGACCGGCAGAGCGCCGTCGACCTCGCGCCGGGAATAGATGTCCGTCATCTCCTTGGTGATGAAATACCCGCGCGTCAGGAAGTCGAGGACGAGCGCTGCCATATCCGTGTAGAAGACCGTCCGGGCCGCGGACGTCGACCGGTCGAGTTCGGGCAGGTTGCCGACCGGCTCGAGGCCGAGGAGGACGGTCACCGGTTGTTCCGGGAAAAGGGCCTGGGCCGTGGCCAGATCGGGCCCGCCGAAGGGATAGAACAGGGTCTCCGTTCTCTCCCGGGCCAGGGCGAGGTCCGAGGCAGCCCAGGTCCGCATCGGTCCGAGGACCGAGGCTTCGAATTCCCCCCAGGCCTTATCGGCGGCCTTGGCATAATCCCGCCAAGCGGGTTCGGCTTCCAATGCTGAAAAGGATGGAGAGCCGGTGGCCAGCCCGGCGATAAAGGCGAAACGGTCGTCAAGTTCCCGATCGACTGAAAGCGGAGCGGCGACGGCGGCCGCATATGGGGCAGAGTCGGACGCGGGGGCCTTCTCGTCGCTCCGGCAAGCCGGGGTTCCGGCGAGAAGAGCCAGACAGAGCGCTAGCGTCAGGACCTGGCACTTCGCAGACAATCCGAATGTTGCCATGTCCGCCTATTATCCGCATTTAATGCTGCGAAAAAAAGCCCTACTTCCCTCCCCGGCCGTCCCTCTCGAGGCGGCAAGGGGATTGTCCTCGCAGATCCCCACAAATAGTCCTTCAATCGCGGCCGGGGATGTGATATTTTTCCGTCCTTCGAAGGAGGCCGACATGTCACTGACGCGCCGTTCGTTCATCAAGACCGGGACCGTATCCCTCGCCGCCCTGAGCCTCGATCCGCACGCAATCGCCGCGCCCGCTTCCGGGCCCGGCCAGGAGCTCAAGAACCTCGCCGCGGGCGTCGAACCGCTGACGCCGGAGGATTTCGCCGCGCGCCGCGAGAACGCCCGGCGCCTGCTCGCCGGGCAGGGGCTCGACGCCCTGTTCGTAGGCGGCGGGACGAACCTCCTCTACTTCACCAAGGTCGGCTGGTGGCTGAGCGAGCGCGTCTTCGGCGTCCTCCTGAGCCGGAAGCATGACCCGATCTGGGTCTGTCCATCCTTCGAGGTGGAGCGCGCCAAGGAGCTCGTCCCGGCCGGACAGGAGATCCGGACCTGGGACGAGCACGAGAGCCCCTACGCCCTCATCGGCGGCGTCATGAAGGACCTCGGCGCCTCGACCGGGAAGCTCGGCACGGCCCCGGACCTGCGGGCCTTCGAGATCCACGGCCTGCGGCGGACACTCACGGGGATCGAGATCGTCGACGGCGCGTCCGTCACCGAAGGCTGCCGGGGCGTCAAAACGGCCAAGGAGATCGCCTACATGGACCTGGCCAACCAGATCACCAAGCTCGCCTATCGCGAGGGCTTCAAGACGCTCCGCGAGGGCATGACGACGCGCGACCTGGCCATGGCTATCGCCGGGGCGACGCAGAAGCTCGGCTCGCAGGGCGGCGGCGGGCCGCAGTTCGGCCCGAACACGGCCTTCCCCCACGGCTCCCAGGTCCCCCGCAATCTCCAGCCCGGCGATGCCGTGCTCGTCGACGGCGGCTGCGCCATCGAGGGCTACCGCTCCGACATCACCCGGACGGTCGTCTTCGGCAAACCCACGGACAAGCAGAAGAAGGTCTGGGACATCGTCCGGAATGCCCAAAAGGCGGCCCTCGCCGCGGCCAGGCCCGGCGCGACCTGCGAGTCGGTCGACCGGGCGGCCCGGAAAGTCGTCGAGGACGCCGGATTCGGACCGGGCTACAAGTACTTCGCCCACCGCCTCGGCCACGGCATCGGCATGGAGGGACACGAGTACCCCTATCTCGTCAAGGGGAATACGCTCAAGATCGTCCCGGGCATGACCTTCAGCAACGAGCCCGGCATCTACATCTACGGCGAGTTCGGCATCCGGACCGAGGACTGCATGGTCGTCACGGAGTCGGGCGCCAGGCACCTCGGAGGTCTCGAAGCCGAGTCGATCGACCGGCCCATCGGAGCCGAATAAGCGCCTCTGCCGCGCCCCGAAGAAAGACGAAAGCCCGCAGGGCGGGCGGAGGGAGAATCCCTCTCCCCCTTCGAGGGTCGTTCTCCCCGCCGCCTTCGGCCCCTGCGGGCCGCGATCGCTATTTACGCCTGATGGCCGGAACTGCCGTTACAGCCGGCAAACCCGCCTTGTCGATGATCCGCCCTTCCGAGACATAGTTGACGAAGTGCAGCGACTTCATGTAGTCCCGGACGGCGTTGTACTCGAAGATGCCGGAGTCGTATTTGACCAGCGCCCCGCCGGTCAGGCCGTTCAGGAAGTTGAAGACCTGGTCCGTCATCCCCACCATGTAGTACTTGCTCTGATTGAGGGCCACGTACTCGCCGTTGATCTTGACCGACATCGGGTCGACCCGGCTGAGCCCGGAGAGATCGTCGAGCGCCGGCAGCCTCGAATCGTAGGCGAAGGTCAACCCGGACACCTGGGCGCAAACGGCCTGCGAATACGGAACGTAGGCGACCGTGAATTCGAGGCCGCCGAGGATGAGCCAGCCCGGCAGGGGCGCGACGACCAGCTTGAAGCCAAGCCCGGACTCGGGATCGTAACCGTAGGGGACGGCGCGCATGACGTCGTTGCCCACGACCTTGCCCGCCGGTATGCCGAACTCGGTATAGCCCATCGCGTCGAGGACGCAATCGACCTGGTAGCCGGCGCCCGCGAGGGCGCTCTTGATCGAATCCGCGACCAGGTTGCCGAGCGGCGCGTCACGGTAGGGGCCGGTCTCCGGCCAATCGTGGCCGATATCCCGGCCGACCAGGGCCACGATGCGGGAGTAGACCGGGCCGAAGCGCGGATCACGGACCACGCCCTCGCGGAGCCGGTTCAGCTGGGCCTGAATGTAGGGATCGGGCTTGATGCGGCTATCGACCGGCCAGACGCTCCAGTCACGGAAGGTGACGCCCTGCCCGGCCTCGAAGTCCACCTTGAGCTCGCCCAGCCACTGGCCGTGGCTCCCGGCCTGGACGATGATCTTCCCGTTGCTGACGATCGCGTCGTCGAACAGATCGTGGCTGTGGCCGCCGACGATGATGTCGATGCCGGGTACCTGGGTCAGACCCAAGGTGTCTCCCAGGGTGCCCATGTGGGACAGGCAGATGACGATGTCGCACCCGGCCTGCCTCAAGGCGCCCGCCTGCATGCCGGCGACCGTGTAGACATCCCCTGAGAACCGGGCGATGACTTCGGCGGAAAAGTTGACCGCGTCCTCGTTGAGCAGGCCGAAGATCCCGATCTTGACCCCGTCGATCTCCTTGACGATCGACTTCCGGATCATGCTCTCGAGGGCATGACCGGAGAGGTCGAAATTGGCGTTGAGAAGCGGCAGGCTCACGGGGCCGTCCCCGCCGAGCTGCCCGCTGACCAGTCCGGCCAGGACGTCCAGGCCCAGGTCGAACTCATGGTTGCCGAGCGACATCGCGTCATAGAGGTTTTCCATGATCTTCAGCTCGGGGTAGCCCAGGTACTTGTTGAATTCGAAGCTACCGACGAAGGCGTCCCCGGCATGGAGGGCCAGGACGTTCGGGTCGCGCATCCGGGCCCGCTTGATCAGCGCGGCCATGCGGGCGATGCCGCCGACCTCGCGGACGAGCGCGGCCCGGCCGCGGCTGCCCGGCCCGCCGTGGTCCACGAGCTTGGCGAAGGGGCCCGGCATGGACGGGTGGCCGAAGGGCAACAGGGCCGAATGCGTGTCGTTGACGTGCAGGATGGTCAGGTGCTTCGTCTGGGCCAGGCCCATGACGGAGAGCCCCAGGACCAACGCCAGGATTCCCAGAATTCTACCCAACTTGCTCATCATGACGAATCCTCCTTTTGTAACGGAATTCACCCTAAAAAAGGGTGATGAGAGGTGTGGCGCTCATGAGATCAAGTTAAAGGCTCCCCGCTGCCGAGTTGTCAAGAAGATGTTAATAAAACGCCAATAAGGAGTCAAGGGGAAAGAGGGGGAAGGCGGCTCCCCCAGGGGGGATCAGGGGAGCTCGATGGCCCGGGTCCCCGCCTCGATCCGGACGACGTGGATCTTGGGGGCCTTGCCCGTCTCCACCTCGTAATCCCGGCTGACCCGCGCCTGGAACTCCGGCACGGCACCGGCCTCGACCAGGCTGATCGTGCAGCCGCCGAAGCCGGCCCCCATCATCCGCGAACCCAGGACGCCCGGGACGCGGCGGGCCGCCTCGACGAGCGAGTCGAGCTCGGGCGAGGAGACCTCGTAGTCGTCGCGCAGGCCGGCGTGGGACAGGTTCATCAGCCCCCCGAAAACCGCGAAGTCGTTGCGGGCCAGGGCGGCGCAGGCATCGCCGACGCGGGTGTTTTCACGGACGACGTATTCGCACCGGCGATAAATGATGGGATCGAGCTCGGCCCGGTGCTCGCGCAGGAGGTCGAGGCTGACGTCCCTGAGGCTGCGGATGGACGGATCGTAGGCCTGGAGGGCGCCGACCCCGGCCTCGCACTGGCTGCGGCGGACGTTGTACTCGGAAGAGGCCAGCTCGCGGCGGACCAGGGTGTCGGAGACGACCACCCGGAGGTCCTCCCGCTCGAAGGGGATGCGCTCGAACTCGAGCGAGCGGCAGTCGATCTTGAGGAGGCTCTTCTCCCGGCCGTGGATGTTGATGAACTGGTCCATGATGCCGCAATGGACGCCCACGAACTCGTTCTCGGCCTTCTGGGCCAGCTTGACCAGGGTCAGGTCGTCGAGCTTGAGCCCGGAGAGGGCGTTCAGGGCGAAGGCCAGGCCGCCCTCGATCGCGGCCGACGAGGACATGCCCGCCCCGATGGGGATGTCGCCCCCGAAGACGCAGTTGAAGCCGCCGACGCGGTAGCCCGCCTTGAGGAACTGGTCGACGACGCCCTGGAGGTAGTCGGGCCAGCGGAGCGGGGACCGGTGGAACTGGCCGATCTCGCTGCGGAATTCCTGATCGTAGTCGTGGGAGACGAGGTGGCAGACGTCGTCGGTCCGGGGGGAGACGGCGAAGACGACGGCCTTGTCCGTGGCGCCGGGCAGGACGAAGCCCTCGTTGTAATCGGTGTGCTCGCCGATGAGGTTGACCCGGCCGGGGGAGACGACGAGGAGGGGTTTATCGGGAAAGTGCTTGCGGAACTTCTCGGCGATGACGGGAACAAGGGCGTTCATGATCTCTTCTCCAGGACGATATTATCATCAGACGCGGCCGGAGGGGAAGAGGTATCACTGCCGGATCTCGGCCGCCTTACGCCCGGCCGGTTCGACGACCTCCCGATCGATCCGGGCGGCCAGGTCGGTCGGGTCCCGGAAGCGCCAGAGCGGCAGGACCCAGCGGTACTTGCCGTAGTGGCTGTCGGCGACGCCCTCTCCTCCGTCGCCCGCCTGGCCGATGGGCTGGATGGGGATGGACGGCAGGAAGTGGACGACGGCGTCGAGGGTCTCGGCGATGCGCCGGTCCCCGGTCAGGTCGGCGATGACGAACCGGGACATCCGGCCGAGCGTCTTGACGATCTCGTTCTTGTCGCCCGAGCCGGGCAGGTGGAAGTCGAGGACGAGGGGCGAGTAATCGCCGCGGCGGAGGGCCTCCTTGATGGCCGCGAGGACCGGCTTCCTCTCCGGCGGGAAGCGGCCGATGACGAGGACCGTGTTGAGGGTGATGGAGAGGACCTCGTAGCGCGCCCTTTCGTGGTGGAGCAGCATTCCGACGAGTTGGGCCGTTAGAATGCTGTCGACCGAGAGCACGCGTTGCTCGCCGGGCATGATGTCGAGGTCGCGTTGGCTCGAATCGGCCGCGGCGACGTCCCAGAAGGACGTGCCGTGGACGGCGCAGTTGTCGAGCACGGCGTTCTCGAGGTTCGTCCTGAGCAGGGTGGCGAAGCAGAGGTTGGCGTTGGCCAGGTTGGCCCCGCGGAGATTGGTCCCCTCGAGCACGGCTTCCTGGAGGTTGGCGCCCGTGAGGTCGGTCTCGGCGAGGTCGGCCTCGGTGAGGTCGGCCTTGAAGAAGGACGCCTGACTGAGCACGGCCTTCCCGAGCTTGGCCCGGAAGAGGGACGCCTGGCCGAGGCTGGCGCCCTTGAGACAAGCATCGAGGAGGCTGGCCCCGCTGAGGTTGGCCCGGATGAGGTAGGCCCCGCTGAGGTCGGCGCCGTTGAAGTTGGCCCCGGCGAGGTCCGCCTGGCTGAGGTTGGCCTTGAACAGGTTGGCCCGGCTGAGGTCGGCCTGGCTCAGGTCGGCCCGGAAGAGCTTGGCCCGGGAGAGATCGGCGCCGCTGAGGTTCGCTCCGCCGAGGCGGGATCCGGCGAGATCGGCCCTGGCCAGGTTGGCCCCGGCGAGGTTGAGCTCGGAGAGGTCCGCGCCCGAGAAGTCGGGGACGATCCCGGAGTTCTTCCGGCGCCAGTCGTTCCAGCGATCGATCCGGTCCCGGACGATATCGATGTGCCCCGCATTCGCCACGGCCCCATTCTAGGGGCAGGGACGGGAGACTGTCAATCGCCGGAAATGACGCGGAGAAAGAAGAAGCAGGGCTACGGGATTCGAACCCCGGTCTGACGGCTGATGACCTTCGGCTTCCTCTATCGCAGATGCCGGCTAATAGATCGATCGGGATTAGCCGAAGCCGCTACCTGCCGCAATCGATCGCGACGATCGAGAGCGCCGGTATCGTCACGACGCTCACGGACTCCCGCTCGAGTTTCACCTTGACCACCCTCCGGGGGTCGGCGAAGTTATTGATGATATCGGTTTGCCGTCTGTCTTGAGCGTCCTTGACGACCTCCCCTCCCCTGATGCCGAAGCCCGGCCCGAACTCCGCGAGGTCGACGACGATCCGGACGGGATCACTCCGCGGGTTGACCGCGAAAATCGTGACTTCGGTCTTGTCCTCGGAAGCGCAGGCCGTAACATCCACGGGGACCGGAACGTCGGCGGCCAGGCGCAGAGGCAACGGCCGGGAATGCGTCCGGTAGAGGCTCATGACGAGAAAGCTCGGCGTGCGGTAGAGGCCCGCGGCGTTGGTCTGGATCGAACCGGCGTAAAAACTGTTGGTCATGTTCGACCGGCAGGCCAGGACGACGAATTCGGAATGGCGGTGGAGGACGTTGAGGAACTGCCCTTCGAAGAGGGCGCAGCGGAGGCTGTTGAGCTTGCCCCGGCCGAGGCCCCAGTCTCCGGCGTCGATATTCCATTCCGTCACGCCCACGCGGATCCGGTCGCGGCCGGCCGATCCTCTGATCCAGCCTTCGATCCTCCGGAGCTCCGCATCCACGCCGTCAAGATCGGGCTGGTAGTAGTGGGGGCAAACGATATTGATGTCCGGGCCGGCGACCTCGACGATCTCCTTTGTCGGGAAGGACGAGAGGACGATCGCGCCCGGGTCGGCGGCCCGGACGGCCCGGGCGAACTCCCCGAGGTTTTGGACATATCCGGGCGCGAGGATCTCGTTCCCGACCTGCCAGTACTTGACGCCGTAGGGCTCGGGGCGGCCGTTGGCCGCCCGTTTCCGGCCCCACTCGGAGTCGGCCGGTCCGTTGAGGTATTCGACCATGCGGCGGGCGCTGGCGACGCCGTCCCCGAGACTGACGCAAATGAGAGGCTCGGCGCCTACGATCCGGCAGAGACGGACGAATTCCTCGACGCCGACGTCGTTCAGATCGCGCCGGCCCCAGACCCGGTTGACGAAGGACGGCCGGAGGTCGCGGTCGCCCGTGGCGTCGCTCCAGCGGTAGGGGCCGGGGTCCACGGTCGAGCCTCCCCAGCGCAGGATGGGAGGCGCGAGTTCCTTCATCGCCTCGACGACGTCCCGACGCCAGCCCTGGATATTGTCTTCGGGCATCAGCGAGAGCTTGTCAAGCCAGACACTAGCGCCGCGGACATCGAACTCGAGCACGGCCCGATCCGTCGTGCCCGCGGAGATGAGCCGGGCGGTGATCATGCGCCACTCGGCCCCCGCCTTGGGGAGTCTGGATGAGGCGAGCGTTGTCCAGGATCCGTCGGGGAGAAGGGCCTTGAGAGAGACCGTCGGCTCGGCGGAAGGCGAATCGCCTCGGACGTAGCCGGTCAGGATATAGGTCATGCCCTTGCGAACGGCAAGCTGGCTTTGGGTCAAGCGGGCCGGGCGGCCGCCGGGGACGCCAAGCCGGCAGGACTGCTTGTCGTTGAACGGCCGTTCGGTGTCATAGCTCCAGTCGGGGCTCTTATCCCAGTCGCGGTCGCAGAGATTGGGCTCGCCGCGGAAGTAATCCCAGGTCGATGTCGGGAGGACACCCTCGAATCCACGGTCGCCGAGCATCTCGGCCCACATCCCCGGCACGTGGTCGTCGAGGAGCTCGACGAAACCCCCGTAGAGCATCGGGTCGATGCGGCCGCCGTGGAGCGGGGTGGAATAGACCTTGAGATGGACCGCGTCGTCTGAGGCGCCGGCGAGTCCCGGCGTCGCGGAGACCATCATGGCCAGCGCGATCATCATGAGAGACAAGCGGAGATCCCTATGAATCATCGATCCTCCTTCCATGCGACGGATCCAATTATATTTTCTCTCCCGGCAGCCCTCAAGCGCTATTTTCCATAAGGACCACAGTTGCGCGTTCCTGTCGGCGGTTGGGAGCCTCCGCGGCGGCCGCCTCCTTCACGGGCAGGATCGGGCTTGACACTCGGACGGGCCCAAATTATCATCCGGTTCTCAAGCCGATCGGATTGTCATGCCACAGATCCGCTCTGGGACGGGACGAGGAGGCCACATGAGCGGTAAATCCACTTACATCGCCCCCCTCTTGGGATTGGTTTTCGTCCTATCCACGGCTTGCGGCGACACCCGGCCCCGCGTGAGCGTCGGGTCCCTATTTGAGGAAATGGCCGATCTCGAGGCCCTGGCCCGGTTTCCCGATCCCGATTTCCGGACCGTCCAGTTCTCCTCCTACGACCGGCTCAGCCGCGTGCCCGGAGGTCCGGACTGGTTCGCCAACGCGGACGGTTTCGGAGGCGAGCCGATCCCGAATTTCGAGAAGATCCTCAAGGCGCCCGAGGGCGCCAACCCCGGCGAGTACCTCATGGCCGACGTCCCCGGTCCCGGCGCGGTCGTCCGGCTGTGGACAGCGTCGATCTCGGGCCAAGTTCGGCTCTTCGTGGACGACATGGACCATCCCTTGTTCGAAGGCGACGCCGACGCGTTCTTCCGCCGCCCCTATGACGTTTTTCCGGAGATAAAGGCCATCGACCTCGAACGCTTCAGGGCCACCGTCTACCAGCGGGACGCCTCTTACGCCCCCTTCCCGTTCGCCAAGCGGCTCCGGGTGATCTGGATCGGAAAACTGGACGAGATCCACTTTTATCATATCCAGGTCCGCAAGTACGCCGCCGGGACCGCCGTCGCTTCTTTCCGCCCGGAGGACATCGCAAAATACAAGGAAACGATCGACCGTACGACGATGGCCCTCGCCGACCCCGACGCGCGTCCGGTCTCGACATCGTCGAAGACCGCTCGGCCCTTTGAAGTCTCCCTCGCGGCCGGGGAAAAGCGCGAAGTGCTCAAACTCGAAGGCCCGGGAGCCCTCGAAAATTTCTGGCTCCGCCTGCAGGCGGACGATCTGGACTTGGCCTTGAGACAGACCGTCCTCAACATCGTTTGTGACGGCTTTCCGCAGGGGCAGGTCCAATCTCCCCTGGGCGACTTTTTCGGGGCCGCGCCGGGTATCAATCCTTACCGGTCGCTTCCGTTTTCCGTCGCGGAGGACGGCCGGATGACCTGTCGGTTCGTCATGCCCTTCGAGAGATCACTGAGCCTGGTGCTCGAGAACCGCGGCCGCCAGGCCGTCCGTGTGGCCGGAGAGGCCGTGCCCGGGGACTTTGCCTGGGACGAGAGAACGATGCACTTCCGGGCGCGCTGGCGCGTCGATCACGACCTCATCGCCTCGGGCGAGGACGTTCAGGACCTGCCTTTCCTTCTGGCCAGGGGGAAAGGCGTTTATGTCGGTTCGACCTCCATCATTCTCAACCCGGCGACCGTGCCGACACCTTGGGGCAACTGGTGGGGGGAAGGGGACGAAAAGGTCTTCGTCGACGACGACACATTCCCGTCCATTTTCGGGACGGGCTCCGAGGATTACTACAACTATTCCTGGTCCTCGCCGGACATCTTCTTTTACCCCTATTGCGGCCAGCCGCGAAACGACGGGCCGGGGAACAGGGGATTCGTGACGAACTTCCGCTGGCACATCTTCGACCGCATTCCCTTCGCGGAGTCCATTGGGTTCGCCATGGAGCTCAATAGTCACGAACGGACACCCGGCCTATCGTATGCGCGAACCAGCTATTACTACGCGCGGCCGGGTACGATCGACGATCATGAGGCCATCATGCCGGACGATCTTCGTGAGCTCCGGCTTCCCGACGGATGGCAGCCCGCCGCCCGATTCGGCGCCCGGAATTCTGTTTTTTACGCCGCCGAAGACGTCATGGCCGACCCGAAGAACACGTCCCTTCGGGACGGTCCGCTCTGGGCCGGCGGACGGCTCCTCGTCTGGACGCCGGAAAAGCCGGGGGAGAGAAAGAAGCTGAAAATAACCGTGGGCTCCGCGGGCAAAACGCAGGTCCACATCACGGCCGCCCTGACTCCAAGGTCGGGCCGGGTGGCCGCCTGGCTCGACGGTCTTCCGGCGGGCAGAGCGGGAAAGCCCGAGACGATCGATCTGAACGTGCCTTTCCGTACGCTTCTCCGGACCTTCTCCCTGGAGCCCTTGGACTTGGCGCCAGGAGAATACACGCTCGTCATCGAATTCAAGGCGGCGGACGCGGGGATCGCCGTCCCGGAGATCGGCCTCGATTTTATCTGGGTCCAGAAGCTCGGCGGCTGACCCTGAAAAGCCAGAGAGTCGGACAACTTGGGAAACACCAGGGGAAAAACAGGATCTTGATTCAAGCAGGGCCACGGGGATTCGAACCCCGGTCTGATGGCTGAGAACCATCTGTCCTGGGCCTCTAGACGATGGCCCCGCAAGGGGCATCAAAAATAGCAGAATCGCCCCCGGGTGTCAACCGAAAACGGGGACATTGACAGCGGGACTCCCCTGCCCTACTCTCTGGGGAGAGGCGGTCACATGGCACTCGATCTCACCGTCCCCAAGGAATTCCGGAGCCTCCTGCGCCTCGGGACGTGCTCCTGGAAGTACGACTCCTGGAAGGGGCTCGTCTACGAGGCCGGAAAGACGTACCGGCCCGACGATTATCTCGCCGATTACGCCAAGACGCTCGACTCGGTCGAGGTCGACCAGTGGTTCTGGAGCCTCTTTGCGGGCAACATGCGCCTGCCGGACCCGGCGGTCGTGCGGCGCTACGCCGAGAGCGTCCCGGAGGATTTCGTCTTCACGGTCAAAGCCCCGAACGCGCTGACCCTGACCCACTACTACGCCAAACAGACGCCGCAGAACGCCGCCTTCGCCGGAAAGCCCAATCCCTTCTTCCTCGACCACGACGTCCTGTGTCATTTTCTCGAGGCCCTCTCCCCGCTCGAGTCCAGGCTCGGCCCGATCATGTTCCAGTTCGAGTACCTCAACAAGCAGAAGATGCCGTCCAAGGAGGCGTTCTTCGAGCGGTTCGGGAAGTTCGTCGAACGGGCGCCCAAGGGCTATCCGTACGCGGTCGAGGTCCGCAACCCCAACTTCTATTCGACGGCGTTCTTCGACTTCCTGAAGGCGCACGGTCTGGGCTTCGTCTACCTCGACGGCTACTACATGCCGCCGATCGGGGAGGTCTTCGAGAAGTACCGCCCGGAGACGGCCTCCTTCCAGGTCATCCGCCTCCACGGCGGCGACAGGCTGGAGATCGAGGGCGAAACGGGCGAGGTCTGGAACAGGATCGTCGCCCCGAAGCCGACGGGCCTCCAGGCCGCGGCCAAGATCGTCCGGGCCAACGCGAAGAAGCGGGTGTTGACCTATCTCAACCTGAACAACCACTACGAGGGCAGCGCGCCGCTCTCGATGGGCCGCTTCCTCGAGGTCCTCGCCGGCAAGAAGATCGACGAAGCGCCGTTCTAATTCAGCGCCGCCCGGCGAGCAGCATCTTGGCCGCGGTCTCGCCGCCGTTGGTGCGGTAGAGCATGGGCAGGGGCCGGTCGAGGCCCTCGACGTACTCCGGCGCGTTCTCCCAGCGGTAATTGAGGATGTTGGCGTAGTCGGAGAAGTGCTGCCAGCGGCGGCGGGCGAGACCCGTGACCATGTGGAAGTGGTTGGCCGGCATGCCCATCTTGGCCAGGCTCGCGGGGACGTGGTCGAAGGTCAGGAAGGTGTGCGGCCAGGTGTAGTCGGAGGCGTGGCAGACGCGCTCGGCGAGCGGGGCCGGGAGCTCGATCGACTGGGCCTCGTCCTGGACCATGGTGAAGAGGCCCGAGAGGTCGGAGTAGGCGATGCGGCCGGCCATCCCCTTGATGCCCTTGGGCGAAAGATAGCCCACCGAGTAGCCGAGGCCCGGGAAATAGAATTCGACCGCCTTGAAGAGGAACCACTTCTCGCCGTAGTCGAGGGAGGCCGAGCCGGAGTTGTCGCCGTCGATGAAGCCCCGCTCCATCCAGGGCTCGCCCTGGAATTTCCTGAGGTCCAGGCCGAGGGCCTGGGCGTTCGCCTCGATCTCCCAGGGCTCGTAGACCTTGCGGAAGTCCATGAAAAGAGTGGGTTTGCCTCCGGAGAGATAACAGTAGGCGATCATGGTCAGGAGGGCCTGGATGTCGTTCTCCGTGGCGAACGGGACGACGGTCTTCTTCCCGGTGTGGTCCTCGGTCGAATTGAAGAGGGACTCGGCGATGTCGCCCGTCGTCATCGGCAGGCCGCGGCGGTCCGAGCCCCAGGCGAGCTGGTTCGTCCAGCCGCCGCCGACGGCGTTGACGTCGCGCATGTAGTTCCGGATGATGAGGTAGAGGGCCAGGGCCTCGTCGAGCTTGGCCTTGTCTGCGGCGGAGAGGGCCGGCGCCTTGGTCTTTTTCGCCGTATAGATGTCGCGGCCGAGGCGGGTGATGTCCTCGGAGTCGGTGAAGATGCGGTCCTTGAACTTGACGTTGACGACCCAATCGCGCAGGGCCTTCAGCTCCTCGGGATCGTAGCCGCCCTTTTTCCGGAGCATGTCGGCGAAGAGCTTCATCGATTCGCGCGTGCTCTCCAGGCCGAAGAAGCGCCGGGCCGCGTGGACGTGGTTGAGGGCGGTCTCCATCTGCATCGAGTCGGTGTCGATGGAGACGAAGCGCTTGCCCTGAAGGGCGATGCGGGCGAGCATGGCGTAGGCCAGGTCGACGATCGCGTCCTGCGTCCCGGCGTCGTACTCCGGATCGATGCCGGTCTCGGGCATGTTGCCGATGACCATGGGACAGAGCCGGCCGGTCTGGGCGTAGGCGCCGACCAGGGCGTCGATGCCGACGACGCCGGGCTTGGGGGCGTTGTTGCCGCCGACGCAGGCCAGGGGGATGGTCGGGGCGAAGTGGGCGGTCAGGGCCATGGCCGTCTTGCCGGGGAAGAACCAGGTGTCGGGGACGATGACGATGCCGCCGACCCCCGCGTCCAGCATCTCCCGGGCCCCGGCGTCGGCCGTGCTCTCGCTGTCGACGAGCCTGGAGCAGGTGAAGACGTTCGGGGCGGTGCCGTCGGGCAGGCGCAGGCGCTTGGCCAGCAGGGCGGCCGTCATCCGGCCGATGTTGAAGGCCCGCGTCCTCGATTCTTCATCGATGCGCGGATCGCAGGGCACGAAAACGCCCAGGGTGGGCGCACCGGGCTTCTTCTTTCCCGTGTAGGGCATGGCTTCCTCCGTGACGGGCGGCGCGCGCGGCCCCACGCCTGTCAGATGTCAAATGTATTCGATGGTGGCCGGCGGCTTCCCCGTGAGCTCGTAGGCGACGCGGGTGACGGCGGGCAGCTCGGCCGTGATCCTCTTCGAGATCTTCATGAGCGTGGCCCAGGGCAGGGGCGACGGCTCGGCGGTCATGGCGTCCTGGCTTTCGACGGAACGGACGATGACGATATTGCCGAAGTGCCGCTTGCCCTCGACGATGCCGGTGCCCTTGTCTTCGAGCAGGACCGCGAAAGCCTGGAAGGGCTTGTGGGCCGCGACCTCCTCCTCGACGATGACGGTGGCCGCTCGCACGAGGTCGACCCGCTCGGGCGTCACCTCGCCGATGATGCGCGTGGCCAGGGCCGGGCCGGGGAAGGGCATCCGGTTGTAGATGGACTCGGGCAGGCCGAGCTCCTTGGACACCAGGCGGACCTCGTGCTTGAAGAGCTCCTTGAGGGGCTCGATGACCCTGAAGCCGAAGCCCTCCTGCGGGTCGATGCCGATCTGCTCGAGGATGTTGTGTTGGGTCTTGAGTCCCTTCTGGGTCTCGATGATGTCGGCCGCGATCGTCCCCTGGATGAGGAAGCGGGCCTTGCTCTTGAGGACCTCCTTGCCGAAGGAGCTGTAAAAGGCATAGCGGAAGGCCTTGCGCTTCTCCTCGGGGTCGGCCTTGCCCTTGAGGGCGGCGAAGTATTCCTTCTTCTTGTCGGCGATCTCGACGGGGATGCCCAGCCCGGCGAAGATCGCGGCGATCTCCCGGGGCTCGCCGGCCCGCATCAGCCCGTGGTCGATGAAGACCGACTTGAGCCGGGAGCCGAGGGCCCGGTGGGCCAGGACGGTGCAGGCGGAGCTGTCGACGCCGCCGGACAGGGCCGAGATGGCCGTGCCGTCGCCAACCGTCCTCTTGATCTCCTCGAGCTGGGTTTCGATGAACTTTTTGGCG
This sequence comes from uncultured bacterium, assembly GCA_963743755.1. Taxonomy (GTDB): domain Bacteria; phylum Acidobacteriota; class Aminicenantia; order Aminicenantales; family Saccharicenantaceae; genus RBG-16-66-30. The sequence continues at coordinate 242,616 of CAVUQU010000002.1, read as the reverse complement.
TTCATGCCGGGCCCCTCCTGTCTTTTCGCCTCATCATACTTATTTTAAAAGAAGGGGTCAAACCTACTTTTCATCACTTTGGACAATTTATGTCTCCTGTTTCGGGACTGATAAAAAATGTAAAAAGTGACGATAAGTAGGTTTGACCCCTTCTTGACTTCCCGTTTTTCGGCTACCATAGCCTCACGCTTTCCGCCAGGAGGAACCCATGATGCGCCGTGCTCTCGCCCTTGCGACCCTGTTTATCGTCGTTTTCGCCGCGGCTTCCACCGTCCAAGGCGCGACCGCCCCGGCGTCCCAGCTCGAAAAGAAGATCAAGGCCCTCACCGAGAAGCTCACGCCCGAGCTCATCGCCATCCGCGAGGACATCCACTGTCACCCCGAGCTGGGCAACCGGCTTCCCCGGACTTCGGCCATCGTCGCCGCGTACTTCCGCAAGCTCGGGCTCGAGGTCCGGACGGGCTACGCCGAAAGCGGCGTCATCGGCATCCTCAAGGGCGGCAAGCCCGGCCCGGTGGTGGCCATGCGCGGGGACATGGACGCCCTGCCCATCACCGAGGAGACCGGCCTGCCCTTCGCCTCCAAGGACAAGACGGTCGTTGAAGGACGCGAGACCGGGGTCATGCATGCCTGCGGGCACGACATCCATACGACCATGCTCCTCGGCGTCGCCGCGGTCCTCGCGGCCGTCAGGGCCGATCTCCCGGGCACGGTCGTCTTCGTCGCGCAGCCCGGCGAGGAATGCTGCGACGGCGCCAAGCTCATGATCGCCGACGGCGCCTTCAAGGACGTCGTCCCCGAGGCTTTCTTCGCCTTCCACGTCGACGACACCCTCCATGCCGGCAAGATCGGCTACACCTCGGGCTTCATGTCGGCCAACGTCGACGGCTTCAGCCTCGAGATCAGGTCTACCGGCTGCCACGGCGCCAGCCCCTGGTCCTGCGTCGATCCCATCGTCGTCGGCGCGGAGATCGTCACCGCACTCCAGGTCATGGTCGCGCGGGAATTCAGCGTCCACAACAACACCGTCATCACCGTCGGCTCCTTTCACGGCGGGAGCGCCCCCAACGTCATCCCCCCGTCGGCCCGGCTCGAAGCCACCGTGCGCAACTACGGCGAGGACCAGCGCCGGGTCCTCGAGGAAAAGATCACCCGCCTCGTCACCAACCTGTGCGAGGCCGCCGGCGCGGAGTTCGACCTCGACTACAATTTCGGCACCAAGTCTGTCTACAACGACCCGGCGTTGACCGCCCGAGCCCTGGCCACGGCCGAGCGCGTCCTTGGCTCGAAGGCGGCCCTCGTCGAGCAGAAACCCGAGATGGGCGGGGAGGATTTCAGCTATTTCGGGACGGTCGCTCCGGCCGTGATGTTCAACCTGGGCGTCGTTCCCCCGGAGCTCCAGGCGACCGCGGTCCACTCCCCCACCTTCGTCGCCGACGAGGCCGCCATCCCCATCGGCGTCGCCCTCATGGCCAACATCCTTCTCGACCACCAGGCGAAGGCGGCCAAGCCGGCGGGGAAGTAAGTTCACTGAACCCCCCGCGGCCCGGGTTTGCTATAATGCCCGGGTAGGAATCTCCGTGGGAGGGCCGTCATGAAGCTCGCCGGAAAAACCCTGCCGGTCATCGCCGGCCTCGTTTTGGCTTTATCGTTCATCGCCGCGGCGGCCCAGGCTCCCGACCCGGACCGCGAGACCGATCCCCTCGTCCTGGCCAAGCTCGCCCGCTGGCAGGACTGGAAGTTCGGCCTGATGATGCACTGGGGGCCCTACAGCCAATGGGGCGTCGTCGAGTCGTGGTCCATCTGTTCCGAGGACGAGCCGTGGTGCCGCCGCTCGACGCCGGACTACGTCGCCTACAAGAAAGCCTACGAGGCTCTGCCGCGCACCTTCAATCCGGTGAAGTTCGATCCGGACAAATGGGCCGACGCCGCCAAGGCCGCCGGGATGCGTTACGTCGTCATGACCTCGAAGCACCACGACGGCTTCTCCATGTACGACACCAAGGAGACGGACTACCGCATCACCGGGCCCGGCGTCCCCTTCCGGACCCACCCCAAGGCCGACGCGCTCAAGGCCGTCTTCGAGGCCTTCCGGTCGCGAGGCTTCGGGACGGGCGCCTACTTCTCCAAGCCCGACTGGCACCACCCGGACTTCTGGGCGCCCGAGTGGGCCACCCCCGACCGCAACGTCAACTACAGCATCGACCGCTACCCCGAGCGCTGGCAGCGCTTCCGCGACTTCACCTACCGCCAGATCGAGGAGATCGTCTCCGGCTACGGCCCCCTCGACATCCTCTGGCTCGACGGCGGCTGGGTCCGGCCCGCGCCGATGGTCGAGATCGCGCCGGGCCACTTCGTCAAGAACGCGAAGAACATGGACGTCGACATGCCGAAGATCGCGGCCATGGCCCGACGCCACCAGCCCGGCCTGCTCGTCGTCGACCGCTCGGTCACCGGACGATACGAGAACTACCGGACGCCCGAACAGGAGGTCCCGGAGAAGCCCCTCCCCTACGCTTGGGAAACGTGCATGACCATGGGCGACTCGTGGTCCTACGTCCCCGGCGACCGCTACAAGTCCGCCAACCGGCTCATCCACCTGCTCGTCGACATCGTCTCCAAAGGCGGCAACTTCCTGCTCAACATCGGCCCCAGCCCCGAAGGCGAGTTCGCCCCCGAGGCCCTCGACCGGCTCCGCGCGATCGGCGAGTGGATGAAGATCAACGGCGAGGCCATCTACGGGACGCGGCCGATCGCCCCCTACAAAGAAGCCAAGACCTGTTACACGGCGCTTCCCGACGGCACCGTCCACGCCATCTACCTCGCCGACGAGGACGAAGCAACGCCTCCGGCCAAGATCATGCTGACGTCGATCGCCCCGGCCGAGGGCAGTACGGTCCGCATGCTCGGCGTCCGGGATGCCGTCCGCTGGGAAAAAGTCGGGAAGGGGGCCCTTCTGACCCTGCCGCAGAGCGTGCTCGCCAAGCCTCCCTGTCGCTACGCCTGGGTCTTCCGGTTCAAGGCGGCCCGGACCGAAAAGGGTACAGGCGAATGACGGCCCGGCGTCCCGGGGTCCTCCTCGCCCTCGTCGTGGCGGCCGCGGTCCCGGCCGGCGCCGAATGGCTCCGGGGATACAGCCGGACGATCGACGGCGCGGTCCTGTCCTACCACTCCCCCTATCCCGATATCTCGTCGGCGCTCATCAGCCGCGCGTCCGACGGGACGATGACCGTAGCCTGGGAGACCGAAGCCGTCCCGGCGGACTGGCAGGGCGGGCCGGCGACCTTCGTCTGGCTGGCCGGACACGCCACGGGCAAGGGCGCCCATCGCTTCGACCTCGCCGTCGACGGAAAAAAGGCCCTGAGCTTCCGGACCTCGGCCGACTCGTCGCGCCGGGAGTGGCGGGAGACGGGGGCCGGACGGCTTCGCCCTCAGGTTCGAAACGGTCATGGTCGACCAGTTCGACGAGCTCTTCGGCTTCATGTGGCTCGAAGTGCCCGCCTCGCATCTCCGGCCCGGGCAGCCGCTCCGGATCGAGGTCACGGGCGAAAAGGCCGGGAGCGACGACTGGGTCATGACTTTCCGCGACGACCTCCGCCGCGACGTCTGGGCCCGGAGCGAACAGGCCCTCGTCCGCAAGGACGGCCGGCTTTTCCAGGTGGTCCGGGTCGAGATGAGCCACCTCGGGGCGCCCGGCGGGGCGAACGTCTCCTGCGGCGACGCGGCCAAGGCCCGGCTCGAGCTCAAGCTCGGCTACAACGCCCTCGAATTCCTCGTTCCCGCGGTCGAAGAAGAGAAGCGCGTCTCCATCGAGGTGGCCCTCGACGACGGCTCGGTCCGGCGCGGCGAGCTCGCGGTGAAACCGGTCGTCCCCCGCGAGATCTGGCTCCTGCCCCACTCGCACGTCGACATCGGCTACTCGGATCCCCAGCCCGTCGTCGAGAAGAATCATTGGAGATATTTCCGGGAAGCGATCGCGCTGGCCGGGAAGTCGGCCGGCCATCCCGAGGGGGCGCGGTTCAAGTGGAACACCGAGCAGGCCTGGGCGGTCGAAACGTACTTCCGTCAGGCCGGCGAGGCCGAGAAAGCGGCCTTCATCGCGGCCATGCGAGACGGCTCGATCGAGCTCCAGGCGACGCTGGCCGGGGTCCTCGACCGGCCTCTGCCATCCCGAAGAGCTCGTCCGCCTCACCGCGTTCGCCCGGAGCCTGGGGAAACAGGCCGGCGTGCCCGTCGACTCGGTCATGGTCACCGACATCCCCGGCCAATCGTGGTCTTTCATGCAGGCGCTGGCCCTGGCCGGGATCAAGTACGTGTCGAGCGGGCCGAACTACATGCCGAGCCTCTTCGACGGCGGGGACCGGATCGGCTGGGCCCTGAAGGCTTGGGGCGACAAGCCGTTCTACTGGCTCTCCCCTTCGGGCCAGGAGCGCATCCTCTTCTGGATGGCCGGCCGCGGCTATTCCTGGTTCCACGGGCTCAACATGGGCTCGCTCGCCAAGGCTCCGAGCTACCGCATCTTCGAATATATGGACGAGCTCGAGGAGAAGGGTTATCCCTACTCAATTGTCCAGGTGCGATACACCATCGGCGGCGACAACGGGCCGCCCGACCCCGACCTCGCGGACTACGTCGCGAAGTGGAACGCGACCTACGCTTCGCCCAGGATCGTCATCGCCACGGCCTCCGAGATGTTCGCCGAGCTCGAACGCCGGCACGGCGCCCTCATTCCCGAAGTCCGCGGCGACTTCACCGGCTACTGGGAGGACGGGGCAGCTTCGACGGCCAAGGAGACGGCCATGTCCCGGACGAGCGCCGGGCGCATCGTCCAGGCCGAGGCCTTGTGGTCCATCCTGGGCCGGCCGGGCTTCCCCGGGGAGAAGGACGAGGAGGCCTGGCGCCAGGTCGTCCTTTTCAGCGAGCACACCTGGGGCGCCCACGACAGCGTCTCGAACCCGGACGGCGAGGGTCCGCGGGACCAGTGGGAATACAAAAAGGCATTCGCCGAGCGGGCTGAGCGGATGTCGAACGAGCTTCTCGCCGGGGCGGCCGGGAGCGCCGCGGCGCCCGCCGTCAAGTACGGCCGGCAGGCCGTCGACGTCGTCAACACCTGTTCATGGGCGAGGACGGACCTCGTCCTCGTCCCGCGGGCGCTCTCCGAGGCCGGCGATCGGATCGAGGACGAGTCGGGCGCGCCCGTCCCCTCGCAGCGCCTCCGAACGGGCGAGCTGGCCTTCGTCGCCAAGGACGTGCCGGGACTGGGGGCCAGACGCTATTTCGCAGGCGCGGGACAGGCGGACGCGACGAAATCCGGCCGGGCCGACGGGAACGAGGTCCGGAACGGGACGATGCGGGCGGTCGTCGACGGAGTATCCGGCACCGTCCGCAGCCTCGTCTGGACGGGCGCGGGGACGGGCCGCGAGCTCGTCGACGCCGCGAAGCTCCCGGGTTTGGGGCATTATCTCTACGTTCCGGGCGTCGATCCCGGGAAAGCCGTGACCGTCTCCAACGCGGGGCTTCGCTCCGGCGAGCAGGGCCCCGTCCTGTCTTCGATCGTTTTGAGATCGGACGCGCCGGGCGCAAAAGGGCTCCTGCGCGAATACCGCTTCGTCGAAGGAGTCGACCGTCTCGATATCGCGGTGACCATCGACAAGGAGAAGGTGCGCGAAAAGGAGAGCGTCCACATCGCCTTCCCCTTCGCCGTCCCCGGCGGCACGGCCCGGGTCGACGTCGGCTGGGCCTCGGTGCGGCCGGAATCCGGCCAGATCGAGGGGGCCTGCCGCGATTTCTTCGGCGCCCGGGACAGCGTCGACGTCTCGAACGGGGAATTCGGCGTGACCTGGACCTCCCTCGACGCGCCGCTCGTCGAAGTCGGGGCCCTCACCGACGAGACCCCGCGCGCGAGCGAACGGCGGATCTGGCTCCGAAAGCTCGAGCCCTCGACGACGCTCTACTCCTACGCCATGAACAACTACTGGCACACGAACTACAAGGCCGACCAGGAAGGACCGGTGACCCTGCGCTACGCCGTCTCGCCGCACCTCGGATCGGACCCGGCAAAGGCCAAGCGGCTGGGACTGGAAGCTTCGATCCCGCTCGTCGCGGTCGCGGCCGATCCCGCAACGCCCGCGCCGCGATTCCCTCTCACCGTCGAGTCGGATGTCCTGGTCGCCGTTTCCCTCAAGCCCGCCGCGGACGGAAAAGCCTGGATCCTGCGGCTCTACAACGCTTCCGACCGGTCGGAAACGCTCCGGCTCTCGGGCGAAGCGGCCGGCCGAGGCCGGGTCTTCCTCAGCGACGTCGACGGCGCCGAAAGCGCCGCCCTCCCCGCCTCCCTGGAAGTTCCGCCGTCCGGCATCCTGACCCTTCGAATTATTCGCTGACGCACCAGGACATCCGATCGGGAGGCAACGGTTTGGCCCTCCCGGAGGGTTCCGATATAATGGATATATCCTCGATCCGGGAGGGAACATGACTACAGCCCAGATCCGCACCCATGGGAAGTTCTTCGGGAAGATCGCCGCTCTCGGCCTGCTGGCCGTCCTGGCCGTTCTTCCCCTGGCCTCCTTCGCTCAATACTCGTCCATGGATCAGAGAAGGGAGGAGCCCCGCTTCAAACCCGGGATGTTCTTCGACCGGGCCGTAATGCTCGGTGACCTTTGGTATCTCCAATCCTCGGCGAAGGTCAAGGGCACGGGCGAGCAGATCTCCCTGCCCGGCTTCAAGGTCGAGTCCTGGTACCCGGCCGTCGTCCCCTCGACCGTGCTGGGCACACTCGTCGAGAACAACGTCTACAAGGATATCTTCTTCGGCAAGAACCTCCTCGACGTGCCCACGGAGCCCTTCACCGTCTCCTGGTGGTATCGCAAGGAATTCACCGTGCCGCAGGGCCCCGGCCTCACCCGCGCCCGGCTCGAGTTCGACGGCATCAACTACCGGGCCAACATCTGGCTCAACGGGAAGAAGGTGGCCGACGCCAAGGACCTCTACGGCGCTTACCGGCGATTCGTCATCGACATCACGGCGGACGCCAAGTCGACCGAGAAGAACGTCCTGGCCGTCGAGGTCTTCCCGCCCAAGAAGGGCGAGCCCACGGTCGGCTGGGTCGATTGGAACCCGGCGCCGCCCGACAACGCCATGGGCCTCTTTCGCGAGGTCCGGATCCGGGCCACGGGCGACGTTTCCGTCGAGAACCCGTTCGTCGTCACCAAGCTCGACCTGGCCTCGTTCAAGCAGGCCCGGCTGACGGTCTCGGCCGACGTCGTCAACCACGCGGGCACGGACGTCACGGGCACGCTCGAGGGACAGATCGAGGGCCAGCGCTTCTCGCGCGAGCTCACGCTCCGCCCCAATGAGACGCGCCGCGTCGAGTTCACCCCGGAGACGACACCCGAGCTCGTCGTCGCCGATCCGCGGGTCTGGTGGACGCACGACCTGGGCAAGCAGGAGCTGTACGTCCTCAATCTCTCGTTCACCCTGAAGAAGGACAAGTCGGCCGCGGCCGAGCCGCCTCCGCCGCCCCCGGACCAGGACGAAGAGAAGCCCCGGGTCAAGGGCAAGGCCCGCGTCCCCGGCATGCCCCGGGTCATACCCTCCGATGCCCGGTCCGTCCGCTTCGGCATCCGCGAAGTCGCCGACTACCGGACCGACAAGGGCCACCGCGGCTTCAAGCTCAACGGCCGCAAGATCCTCATCCGCGGCGGCGGCTGGGCCGACGACCTCCTCCTCGACGTCAAGCCCCGCAAGCTCGCCGCCGAGATCCTCTACGCCCGCCAGATGAACCTCAACGCCCTCCGGCTGGAGGGCTTCTGGGGCACGAGCGCGGCCCTCTACGATCTCTGCGACCGCATCGGCATCCTGGTCATGGTCGGCTGGAGCTGCCACTGGGAGTGGGAGAACTACCTCGGCAAGCCGGCCGACGAGCCCTACGGCGGCATCACCACGCCCGAGCTCATCGACCTCGTCGCCGAGTCCTGGGAGCACCAGCTCCTCTGGCTCCGCAACCATCCCTCCATCTTCGTCTGGGCCCAGGCGAGCGACATGATCCCCCACCCCGACCTCGAGCGGCGCTACATCGAGATCCAGAAGCGGGTCGATCCGACCCGGCCGACGCTCGTCTCGACCAAGGACAAGACGAGCGAGATCACCGGACCGTCCGGGGTCAAGATGCGCGGGCCCTACGATTACGTCCCGCCTGTCTACTGGTACGTCGACACGGAGAACGGCGGCGCGTTCGGCTTCAACACCGAGACCGGCCCCGGACCGCAGGTCCCGCCGCTCGAGAGCCTGCGGCGGATGATCCCCGAGGACAAACTCTGGCCGATCAACGACGTCTGGGACTTCCACTGCTGCCGCGGCCTGTTCAAGACGCTCGAGCGCTACACCGAGGCCATGGACGGACGGCTGGGCAAGGCCACGGACCTCGACGACTACCTCCGCAAGGCCCAATTCCTGAACTACGAGGGCATGCGGGCGATGTTCGAGGCCTTCGTCGCCAATAAGCACGAGGCGACGGGCGTCATCCAGTGGATGTACAACTCCGCCTGGCCCAAGCTCTGGTGGCAGCTTTACGACTATTACCTCCAGCCCAACGGGGCCTTCTACGGCGCCCGCAAGGCCGGCGAGCCCGTCCACCTCATTTACAACTACGGCAACCGCGAGATCGTCGCGGCGAACAGCACCTCGACGCCTTCGCCCAAGCTCAAGGCCACCGTCCGCCTCCTCGACTCGGGGCTCCGGGAAGTCGTCGCCAAGACGGTCGACTTCGGTCTCCTGGCCGACGAGGTCAAGACGATCGACGTCCTCCAATTGCCCGCCGGCCCGTCCCCGATCTACTTCCTCGACCTGCGCATCTTCAAGGAGAAGAACCAGCTCGTCGATGCCAACTTCTACTGCCTGTCGGCCAAGCCCGAGACGCTCGACCAGGCCAACGCGACCTGGTACGTGACGCCCGTCAAGGACTACGCCGACCTCACGGCCCTCAATTCACTGAAGCCCGTGGCCGTGAAGCTCAAGAGCAAGTTCGACAAGGACGGCCCCTCGACCAAAGTCTCGGTCGAGCTCGAGAACCCCTCGGACGATCTCGCCCTGATGGTCGAGATCCGCGTCGTCCGCGAGGCGACCGGGGAACCGGTCCTGCCGGTCTACCTCGACGACAACTACATCACCCTGCTGCCGAAGGAGACGCGCAAGATCGCCGGACTCTTCAACACCGAGGACCTCCTCGGCGAGACGGCCGCCGTCAGGATCAGGGGCTGGAACGTCCGGCAAGCGGACAAATGAGGGGCGCGGTCCCGGTCCTCCTCGTCGCTCTCTGCGCCTGCAAGGGCGGCCCGGCCCCGGCCGCCGATCCCGGCCGCGCGTTCACGTGGGACAGCGGCGCGATCGTCCGCGGCGATACGTCCGTCCGTCGGATGGCGCTCGTCTTCACCGGGGGTTCCTTCGCCGACGGCGGGGAGCACATCCGCCGGGTCCTCGCGGACGAGGGCGTCAAGGCGGGCTTTTTTTTCACGGGGGATTTCTACCGGATACCGGAGTTCGCAGAGACGATCCGCGGCCTGGCCGTCGACGGCCATTACCTCGGGCCGCACTCCGACCGCCACCTGCTCTACTGCGACTGGGACGACCGGTCGAAGACGCTCGTCACCCGGGACGAGTTCCGGGACGACATCCTGGCCAACTTCCGCGAGATGGAGCGCTTCGGCATCGCGCGCGGGAAGGGGCACTTCTTCATCCCGCCCTACGAATGGTATAACGACGAGATCGCCGCCTGGTCGCGCGAGCTCGACCTCGTCCTTTTCAACTTCACCCCGGGGACGTCGTCCAACGCCGACTACACGACGCCGTCCATGCCGGAGTACCTGGACTCGCGGACGATCTACGGCCGCATCCTGGCCCACGAGGCGGGCGATCCTCACGGCCTCAACGGCTTCATCCTCCTCGTCCATATCGGCACGGACCCCGAGCGCACCGACAAGTTCTATCTTCGGCTGGGGGATCTCATCGGCGAGCTGAAAGCCCGGGGCTACACCTTCGCCCGGATCGACGAGCTGCTTCGCCGTCCGCGCGAATAGCTATTTCTTCTTGAGTGAGTCGACGAGGGCCTTGATCCGGGGCTGGCCCGGGCTGACCTCGAGCGATTTCGACCAGGCCTTGAGGGCCTCATCGACGTTTCCGAGGCTGTTGTAGCACGTGCCGAGCCAGTTGAGGACGTCGACGTTGGTGCCGAAACGGACGAGGTAAGCCGTATAGTGCTTCGCGGCGTCCTCGAACTCTTCCAGGGCCTGGCAGGCCATGCCCAGCAGGGCCGGGACCTCGGCCGGCGCGTTTTCCGCTTCGGCGAAGGGCAGGAGGACCTCCTTCGTCCGGACGAAGTCGTTCGTCCGGAAGAGGCCCTGGGCGTAGGCCACCGCGACATCGGGCCTCTGCGGCGCCCGGGCGTAGGCTTCGGCCAGCTTCGGCAGGGCCCCTTCGAGGTCGCCTTTGTTCGCGAGCTGCAGCCCGGTATTCAGGAGCTCGTCCTCCCCGGCCGCCGCGGCGGTGACCTTGGCCATGACCAGGGGCCTCGGGACCGAGGGGGCCAACGAGACCTCGAAATTCTCCTTGACCGCGGCGATCTCCTTCCCCTGCCCGTCGACGAGAGTCACCCGGACCTGGTAGTAGCCCGGGGGGAAATTCGCCAGGGGCTGGACGTCGATGACTCCCGCGGCGGGGGCGTCGGCCAGCCGGCTCGTCCGGGTCAGGTGTTCGGCATCCTCCCGCAGGAATTCGTAGCGGAGGGTGCCGGAAGCCTTGAGGCCGGCGGTCAGGCCGTAGGGCTGGACGAAGAGGACCAGGGAATCCTTCGTCCCGAACATCTTCCTCGTCTGGCAGAGGAGCTGCGCGTCGCCGACCTTGAAGGGCACCCGCTCCCGCGTCCCCGCCGCCTTGGTCTCCGTGCCGTAGGCGAGGAGGATGGGGCCGAGGCCCGGAGGCCCGGCCGGATCGGGAACGACGATCTTCCGTCCCGCGCCCATGAACTCCTTGGACAGGACGTTCTTGAGCAGGATGTCGAAGCTGTAGCTCCCGGGGACCAGGGGGAAAACGTCCTGGATGGAGATGGACTTGGCCCGGACGTCCTCGAGCTCGGCTGGGCTCAGGCTGAAGGGGAAGTCCTTGTCGAATTGATAGACGGTCTTCCCCGCCGCGTCGGAGACGCGTCCCGTCAGCCGGAAGCGCAGGTCGTACCGGCCGCCCCCCTCCTCGGCGGAGATCCGGGCCGGCTCGATGGTGTAGTGGACGAGGCTTTCGCCCGTCGCGTCGCGGATGACCTGGACCTGAACCTCGCTCCCGACGTAATTGGCCGTGTATTCGACCTCGACGAAATCCTTGTACTTGAGGATGGCGTCGGCGTAGTCGACCTCGACCTTCTTCTGGGGCGCGTTGAAGATCGTGGCCATCAGCCTGTTGGAGGCCAGGGATTCGTAGCCGGGCTGGACCGACTCGCCGGGGATGAGGCTCAGGACCTGCTGGGCCAGGTTGGGCTCGAGCTCCTTGAGCTCCTTATAGGCGGCCTGGTCGTTCGTCATGCTGGACGAGGTGCGCGTGACGTCCCGGTAGCCGCCCATCGAGCTGGCGATGAGGCTGCGGGGACCGTGCTCGGTCGGCGAGTACAGGACGTAGTCGCCGCCGCCGTCCCTTTTGAAGAAGATGACGTTGAAGGCCGTGGGCAGGCCGAGGTCCGGGTCGCCGAGGTAGAACCAGATCTCGGTCGGGTAGACCCCGTTGACCGCGTCATACTGCTCGATGTTCCGGGGCGGGCCGAGGATGATGTAGATCCGGCCGCGGTCGGTCCGCCAGCCGGGAAGCGGCGTCGACCGGCCGTAGAAGGAATTGGCGTGGTTCAGCCGGCGGTTGTGCTCCTCCTCGAATTCGTTCCGGGGCGTCCCCACCGAGGGGTCGCGCTGTTTCCAGAAGGCCTCGACGAAGATGTCCCGCTCCTTGTCGGTCCGGAGCTGGAGGAAGACGGCCCTCTCCCGCGCGGTGATGATGTAGACGATCTCCTCGTCCAACCACTTCTTGTAGCGCAGGGGCAGGTCGGGCTTCTTCTGGGCCCCGGCCAGGGGGACGAGGAACATCAGGAGAAGAGCGGTCACGACGGTTTTTCTCATCGGCGGCCTCACGCGCAACTACTCTAGCGGTTTTCGGCGGCCAGTTCAACGGGCCTTGAAATGGGCTTCTCCCCTATCCGGGCGTCTCTCTCGAGGCGGCGCTCCCCGGAGTCCGCTCCCCGTTGCGAGCGAAGCCGGAGAGAATGACCTCCCGGAGTCGGGAGAAGCACCAATAAAAAAGCCCGGGGGGCGGCGCCCCCCGGGCGAACATCTGCGTGGCGCGGGCTAGAACTGGTACATGAAGCTGAGGCGGAACCGGCGGGCGTCGCTGATGCCCGTGATCCGGCCCCAGAGCCCGGCGTACTCGACGTTGGTGACGTTGGAGCTGTTGAAGATGTTGAAGACGTCGAGCACGATGTGGAGCGAGCCGAACCCCTTGACGGTGATGGCCTTCTCGGCCCGGAGGTCGAACAGGGCCAGCGAAGGCAGGTAGAGCGGCGTGGTGCTGGAGACGATGCGGCCCGTGCCGCCGCCGGGGATGACCGAACCTTCGGGATACCCCCACTGCGTGTGGATCGAGTAGTTCTCGAGTCTCCAGATCGGCCGGCCCGTGTGGAACCGGAAGCGGAGGCCGAGGTCGGCGTCGATGACGGGGACGGTGTACGAACCCGAGGCCTTGACCTCCCATTTGGGCACGAACGGCAGGACGCCGTCCATGTTGTTGATGGTGTAGTTGACCGTGCCCATCCAGGTGTCGTCGGTGATCATCGGGCCCATCATGTTGTCGCTCTGGCGCATGGTGCGCTGGGCCGACCCGTTCGACCAGGAATAGACCGCCGAGGCCAGTCCCTGCCAGCGCTGGGAATAGCGCTTGTTGAAGACGAGCTGGAGGGCCTGGTAGGTCCGCTGCGGTTTGATCAGGTCGCCGTCCTCGGTGTAGCTGTAGGAGGACATGTTCTCGACGCGGTAGTCGCCGTGCGTCCCGATCCAGACGACGTCGTTACCGTCGATCTTGCCGTCGCCCGTGTAATCCTGCCAGACGATGCTGTAGAGATCGACGGGATCGCCGAACTCGGGATCGAACGGGACGCGCTCGTACTCCCACTCCTGGCCCGTGACCTCGTTGATGGGCACGTTGACGAAGATGTTGGCGCTGTGCTTGTAGATGTAGGTAGCGCTCAGCGAGAAGTCCTTGACGATCTCCCGCTCGATGTTGAAGGAGAACTGGTCGGTGTACTTGTCCTTGACGTTGTCGCCGACGTTGAGGGTCCAGGAGCGGTCGGTCGTGCGGTGGTCGACGGAGAGCGGCGTCTGGCCGTAGATCTCGCGGACGGCCCCCTGGAGCTCGTTGTAGCCGGAGACGCCGGTACAATCGATGTAGCCGTCGCCGTCGGCGTCCGCGACGCTCCAGGGCACATAGTAGATCTCGTAGTCGAGATTGGTGGTCTGCATGTCGGGGCCGAAGCGGCGCAGGAACTCGACGGTCAGGGGCATGTAGTAGCGGCCGTAATTGGCCCGCAGGACCGTCTTGCCGTCATTGGTGAGCTGGTAGGTGACGCCGAGGCGCGGCGAGAAGGTCTTGAAGTCGAAGATGTTGCCGGACCCGGCCCGGTTGCGCAGGACACCGAGGCCCGGATCGTTGATGTCGCTCGGCTGGTCCAGGTAGTCGTAGACCTTGCCTTCGCCGTACTTGGTCGTCATGCGGTCGAAGCGGAAGCCGAGGTTGAAGGTCAGGCGCTTGGTCGGCGACCACTGGTCGTCGATGAACAGGCCCAGCGAGTCGGCGGTGCGCACGGTCAGGAACGGGTTGTCGATGGTCTTGTTGTTGTAGAAGAGCAACCCGTCGTCGAAGCCGATGCCGCCGTAGCTGTACCAGGTCTGCGTCTGGAGCGCCCAGATGGCGTAGCCGAGGCCCGAATAATAGCCCCACCAGCCGCCCACCGGATAGGTGAAGTTGACGTAGTTCTGGAAGTAGCCGCCCTGCCAGTTGCCGCGGCCCTTCGTGTACTGGACGCCGAACTTGATGTCGTGCTCGCCGAGGAAGTCCTCGGCGTAGTGCGACATGTCGCCCTGGAAGGTCTGGCGGTTGGATTTTTGGGCCTCGACGTAGGGGAAGGCGCCGTCGATCCCGAAATTGGGCCCCCACTTCCACCAGTTGATGTAGCCGGGATGGCTCGGCGCGTCGTCCGGGACGAAAGGCTGGTCGTCGGTCCAGAAGCCCAGGTACTTGGCCGTGAAGATGGTGGTGCTCGAGGGCAGCCACTGCCACTGCGCCGAGACCGTGTTGTTCTTGGACCCGACGCCGTAGGTCATCGACGTGTCCCAGTTCGGCTGGGTGCCCCAGCTCCAGCCGTCGCCCTCGTTGTTCTCGTAGTGGTAGGACACCCAGGCCCGGGTGTTCCGGAACGGCGCGGCCGAGATCTTGAGGTCGGCGTAACGCCCCGTGTAGTTGTTCAGCAGGGACCAGTTGACGGGCAGCGTCGCCGACCGGATGTAGTCGAAGGCGCCGTAAGAACCAGACCTTGTCCTTGACGATCGGGCCGCCGATCGTGAAGTTGCCTTCCCAGTTCTTCTTGGTCTCGCCGGCCAGCCGGTCGCCGGCCAGGTAGAACAACCAGTCATCGGGAGCGGCCAGGGGGACGTTGGGTCCCCGACCTCGGTGATCGGGTAGTTCGCCTTGAAGAACCCTCCCCTGAGCTCCGTGTAGTAGGCCAGGTTGCCGTGGAACTCGTTGCTGCCGGACCGGGTCAGGACGTCGATGGCCGCGCCGGAGAAGCTCCCGTATTCGGCCTTGGAGCCGAGCGCGACGACACGGACCTCCTCGACGGCGTCGTAGTTGACCTTGACCAGGGAGCCGAACGCGGCGCCGCGGGGATTGGTCGTGTTGACGCCGTTGACCAGGAAGACGTTCTCCATGCTCGAGCCGCCGTAGGCGGTCGGGCTCGGCAGCCAGCTGCCGCTGCTGCCGACGTCGAACATGCCCGGCGTCGTCAGGGCCAGGTCGTAGAACGCGTCACGGCTGGTCGGCAGCTTGGCCAGGAGTTCCTTGTCCAGCCGCGAGTCGACGGTCGAAGTCTTGACGTCGACGATCGGGCTGGACGCCAGGACCGTGATCTGCTCCTCGATGGAGCCGACCTGGAGCGCGGGGTTGATCTCCATGGTGCTGCCCGCTCCCAGGACCAGGTTGTCCTGGATCCAGGTCTTGAATCCGGCCAGGGAGACCGTCAAGGTCATCTTTCCCGGCGGGACATTCAGAAAGACGAAAGTCCCCTTGCCCGAGGTCACGGTGACCCGCTTGCCCATGATGGCCGTGCCGGTAAGCTCGACCCCGACCCCGGGGAGCGGCTCGCCCTGGTCGTCGGTGACCGTGCCCGTGATCTTCCCTTCCATGACGGATTGGGCTTTCAACACGGTCCCGCCGACGAAGGCGAGGCCCAACACAAGAACGAGAGCTGCGGAAAGATATCTTCGAGTCATTATTTGGCCTCTTCTCTCTTCCCCGATACGCCTCCACCCCTGCCCCCGTCCGCGCGGCGGACGGAGACGGCCCTTGTTACCTATGTTGAAGACACCTCTGCCTTCCTCCTTGTGCCGGGATGTGTATTGATTTCAGAGCGGTATTGATGAAGAAGCGGAAGCCATCCGACCGATGCGCGGCGGGCATTTTCCTTCCTTCCCTTGTCTGCCCCATATTTATCTTTATTCCGGCCCCCCCTGTCAAGCCCCCCCCCGCGCGTGCGGATCCCGGCAGCGTTATTTCTTATTTCATTTTCCATTTCCGGGATATCCTCTCGCGGCGGGCGAGCGGCAGGGAGCGGAGTCCGCTCCCCGTTGCGAGCACAACCGGAGAGAGGAACTTCCCGGAATCGGGAGAGGAGCCTATTTTTTGAGCTGTTCCCTGATCAGGCCGATGAGCTCGTCGATGAATTTGGTCTTGTCCGGGTCGGCCGCGTACCCGATCTTGGCCTTCTCGAGATAAGCGAGGGCTTTCTCGAAAGACGACCTGTCGATCTCGATCCCCCCGTCCGGCTTGCGGACCGCGGCGAGGTTGATGTGGCACCGGCCGGCCATCTCGAGGAAGACCGGATCTTCCGGCGCGAGGGCCAGGGCCTTTTCGAACAGAGCCAGGGCCTCGGCCACCCGGGACTGGCTGAAGAGGATCAGGCCGGAGTTGTACGCGCTGTCCGGATTGGCCGGGTCGAGCTCCATGGCCCGGGCATAGGAGGCCAGCGCCTTGTCGGCCTCGCCGGTCTGCTGAAAGCAAACCCCCAGCTGGTAATGGACGGCGGCGAAATTCGGGGTCAGCTCCCGGACCTGGAGGAAAGCCGCCTCGGCCTCGGGCCACCGGGCCTTCTTCTGGTGCGCCATGCCCAGGATGTAGAGGGCGTTGGAGTCCTTGGGATTCTTCTCGAGGATGGGCCCGAGGGCGGCGACTGCGCCGTCGTAATCCCCGGACTTCACTTTTTCGGCCGCCGCCTTGACATCGGCCGCGGCCTTCTGCATCTTCTCGGCCTCGGCGAGGACGTCCTGGGAGACCATCACGACGGGCGGGATCTCGACCTTGAGCATCTGGTCCTGAGGCGCCTGGAACTTCCATTCGTCCGTCTTCTCGGCGAAGCCCTCCTTGCGGAAGACCACCTGGTAGAGGCCGTGGGGCAGGCCGACGTACTTGAACGAGCCGTCCTTTTTCGTCTTCAGGACGAGGCTCCGGCTGGTGCCCTGGTCCCGCAGTGTGATGGAAACTCCGGCCAGCGGGTTCTTCTGGCTGTCGATGACCCGGCCCGAGATGTTGTATTCGCGGTACTGGGCCGAAGCCGTGAGGGCCAGGGCCGAGATCAGGCCGGCCGCCAGGGCCAGGCCGGCGGGAATGCGCAGGTATCTCATGATCTCTCCTTTTGCGCCTTGAACGCATTGGCCCGGCGCAGGGCCTCCTCCATTTTACCCGTTTCCCCGGTGCGGTTGTAGATGTCGGCCATCAGAAAATGGCCCATGGCCTTGAGCTCGGAGGTATCGGCCAGGGCCAACCCCTTGTCGACCTCGGCCTTGACCTCGTCGAGGGGGACGTCCTCGTAGAGAAGGCCCCGGGCCAGGAAGAGATGGCCTTCGGCCAGCTTCGGCGTGAGCTTGACGACCTCGCGCATCTCCGCGAGCGATCCCGCCCGGTCGCCGAGCTTGAACAGGACCTTGCCCAGGTTGAAGCGGGCCTTGAACTCGCCGGGATAGGTCTCGACTTCGCGTGCGTAGGCGGTCCGCGCGTCCTCGAGCCGGCCCTGCTCCTCGTGGAGAAGGCCCAGGTTGAAGTTGGCCAGCGGCCACTTCGGGGACGTCTCGAGGACCTGGCGCAGGACCGGTTCGGCCCGGTCGTATTGTTTCAGGCCGATCAGGCAGGCAGCCAGGTTGAAGCGGGTCCGGTCGGCCTTGGGCTGGAGGTCGGACGCCCGCTCGATGTAGGGCAGCGCCTGGCCGAAGTCGAGATCACCCATGTAGACCTCCCCGATGAGGAGCAGGGCCTGGGTGTTCTTCTCGTCCACGGACAGGGCCTGTTTCGAGAGGGCGATGACGTCCTCGTTCCTGCCCTCGTCGATGAGGATATTGGCCAGGCTGATGAGGCCCTGGACGTTTTCAGGGTCCGCTTTGAGAAGAAGGTCCAGGGTGGACTTGGCCTCGCCCAGGCGCCCCGTCTCCTTGTAACAGGTCGCAAGCACCAGCAGGGCTTGCGGTATCCCCGGCTCTTCGGCCAGGGCCGATTCGAGCAGGGGCATGGCCTCGGCGTACTTTTCCCCGGTGACAAGCTCTCCGGCCGTGGTCACCTTCTGGAAGACGAGGAACTTGTCCTTGGGATCTGCGAGCGGCGCGCCCGCCCCGGAAGCCTTGCGGGCCGCGACGGGCGTCCCGACGTAGCCCAGTGCGGACAGCCTCTCCATCGTGTCCTTGTCGAGGTTGGCCGCCTGCGGGGTCGGGGCTCCCCTCTCCGTCCTCTCGACGAGCTCGTCCAGGTCGGACTTCATGCCGCGGACGACATCGGGGTGTTCGGCGAGAAGGTTCGAGGTCTCGCCGGGATCGCGGGAGACGTCGAAGAGCTCGGCCTTCGGGGAATCGATGTACTTGTAGCGGGTCGTCCGCAGGAGCCGCAGAGGGCTCCAGCCGAACTGGATGCTCGGGGCCATGGATTCCGCGTAGGCGGGGACTTCGGGGCCGGAGCCGGGTTTGCGGATCGACGGCACGAGCGAGCGGCCCTGGGATCCGGGGCCTCCGGCGATCCCGGCCAGCTCGAGGACGGTCGGGAAGAGGTCGACCGTGCTGACCTGCGAGGCCACCCGTTTCGCCTGGAGACCGGGCAGGGGCGCGACGACGATGAGCGGGACGTGAACGGCATAATCGTAGACGAAATAGCCGTGGGCGCTCTCGCCGTGGCTGCCGAGGCCTTCGCCGTGGTCGCCGACGAGGACGACGACCGTCGACTCGTCGAGCCCGGTGCGCTCCAGCCAGGCCGAGAGGCGGCCGATCTGCTCGTCCATGAAGGCCACCTCGCCGGCATAAAGGCCGGCCAGGCCGCGGCCGCCGTACTCGGACCGGTAGGGTTCGGGCGGCTCGTAGGGCGTGTGGGGATCGTAGAGGTGGATCCAGGAGAAGAACGGGGCGTCCTTGCGGGCCTCGAGCCAGGCCAGGGCCGCGTCCATGACCGCGTTGCCCGGCCTCTGGATGGCGCCGAGGTCGATGTGCTTGCGCTGGCCCATGTCGAGCTGGTCGTCGTAGAGTTCGAAGCCCTGCTTGAGGCCCCAGCGCCCGTCGACGACGAAGGCCGAGATGAACGCGCCGCACCGGTAGCCCCGGGCCGAGAAGACCTCGGCCAGGGTCGTCTGGTCCTCGTTCAAGGCCGTGTTGCCGTTGACGCGGACGCCGTGATAGGTGGGGTACATGCCCGTCAGGATGGTGCAGTGGGCGGGCAGGGTCAGCGGCGCGGCGGTGGCCGCCTGCTCGAAGAGCGCGCCCCGAGCGGCCAGGGCGTCCAGGTTCGGGGTTTTGACGAGGGTGCTGCCGTAGCACGAGAGATGGTCGGCCCGCGTGGTGTCGAGGGTGACCAGGATGACGTTGGGCTTGGCCACGCCCCGGCCCGACCAGAGCTTGGCGACGGAGCCGGAGCGGCCCCGGCCGGGACCGATGAGGACCCAGCCCAGCGCCGCGACGGCGGCGAGCGCCACGGCCGCAAGCCACCACGGGACCGAACGGCTTTTCTTACGCATGACCGAAAATCAAGATAGCCGTTCAGGACCGATTTTTCAACAGCGCTTCGTAAAGCGCCCAGACCGCCCCCGGGCGCATATATTTCATCGCCCGGAAAACCTTGTCCCCGTATTTGGCGGAGGCGTCGTTCCAGAGCGTCTCGTCCGGATCCAGATAGGCCTCGGGCGTCTTGAAGAAGTAGCCCTGGCCGAACGGGCTCCAGCCGACGTGGTAGAGGCCGAAGGCCGTGTGCAGGCCTTCCGCGGCGAGCCCGTTGAGGACGCAGTTGGCGGCGAAGGCGTAGGCCGTGCCGACCCAGACCTCGTCGCCCTGCTGGACGCGGAGCTGGCCGCCGCCGGCCTTGCGGCCGTTGACGGCGCCCATGACGCCGCCCCCGAAGCCGAGGACGTTCTTCTCGTAGATCGTCCGGAGCGTCCGGGCGACATCGGCGGGCGGGACGATGGCGCCGGCGTCGGCGGATTCGAGCCCGAGCATGGCCGAGTACCAGACCCCGAAGAGCTGGTCGGCCATGACGTCGTCCGTCCGGGCGTCGATATGGAAGTATCCGGCTTCCCCGTCCCAGAGCTTCCGCAGGGAAGCCCGGCCGGTCTCGAACCACTGCCGGTACTTGGCGACGGCGCCGGAAATGTCGACGCCGCTCGTCCGGGCCAGCCCGCGGAACTCGAGCGTCTCCCCCATCCGGACGGTCGCCTTGAGGCCGGCCAGCCAGAGAAGGCCGACGTAGGCGCTCTGCCCTTCCATGCGCCAGGTGTCGTAGGTCTGGTCGGGGATGCCCTCGTTGAGCGGGACGTGGCTGACCTTGTCGCCGAACCGCCGCTCGAGCGTGTCCAGCGCGACGACCGAGGCCTCGAACATCTTCATCAGGAAGCCCATGTCGATCCCGCCGTCGGCCAGGAAATCGCGATAGGCGCGCAGGGGGAATTTCGGATTGAGGTCCTTCCAGACGTTGCCGTTCTGCCAGTCGAACCCGTTGAGCACGGTCCACGGCCTTTTCCGCGGCGATCCCAGGTCGTGCGGCACCATGCCGGGCACCTTGATGGTGCTCCAATAATAATCGAGCTTGTCGGCCGGGACCTCGCCGGGGAACGTGACGGCGTACTGGTAGGCCCGGAAGGTCGAGTCTTCGAGCGGGATCGTCCGGGCGATGAACTCCATGTTGCGCTTTTCGAGCTCGGGCCAGAGCTTGAGGACGTGCCAGCAGTAGCTGTCGACGTCGGTCGTCCCGTACATGAGGTAGTCGGCGCTTTCGAGGTAGGTGTGGAGGTCGGTCACGGCGTCCCAGATGCTCGTCTCGGCCAGGACGTAGAGCTCGTTGAGGAGGGCCTGCTTGAACCAGTCCGGGAGCTTGGCGTCGGCGAGGATGGGCTTCTGCCAGGCGTCGATGGCCCGTTCCCACTCCCCGGCCCGGGTCAGGCCCTCGGCGGCGATGCGGAAGGCGTTCGTGCCGTCGGCGCCGTAGAAGGCCGTGTATTTCCTCTTCTGCTTGGCCCCGGCCTCGAATTCGTAGTAAGGAAGATCCCAGGCCACGGCGAAGGGGATCTCCAGCCGCTCGCCGGGCTTGAGGGTGAACGACACGGCCAGGCCGGCGCCGGTCGCCTGCCCCGCGAGCGGCCGCCGTCGACGCCTTGGTGCCGTCGAGCGTGCCGTCGGCGGCGAACCTGGTCCAGATGTCGGCGCCGTCTCCCTTCGGATCGAAGGCGGCCTGGAAGTGGACCCGGGTCCGGGTCGGGCTGTCCAGGACGGCGATGGCCATCGAGCCGGACATGGCGTTGCCGGTCCGGACGTCCTGGCCCTGTCTCCGGAAGAGAATGCCCTTGGCCCGGCCCGCCTCGACGAACTCGTTGACGTTCCCGGCGCTTTTCCGGTCCCAGACGAAGGACGCCTGCGGGGCCTGGCCGGCCGCGGGCCGGGCCCGCACGGCTTCCCAGCCGACCATGTTCTCCCAGGTCAGGAGAATGCTGACGTCGACGGGTTGTTTGGTCGGATTGGCCGCGATCCATTTATAGACCGCGACGGGATAGCTCGTCTCTTTGTAATTGCCGGCGATGACCGGCGAGAACTGGACGACGGCCAGATCGACCGGCAGGTCCGGGTTCTCCTCGTAGGAGAAACCGGACTTCGGGAAGAGCGCGAAATAATCGCCTTTTCCGACCGGGTAGTTCCAGGCCCAGCGCGAGAGGCCGGCCCCGTCCGGGGGGGCCGTCGTCGACAGGGTCCGGGCGACCGTGCGGCCGGCGGACTTCGCGTAGACGTGGAACTGGTCGGCCCAGACCGTGTCCTCGACCATCCAGCCGGGCTTGAGGAACCAGGTCGAAAAATTCCCGTTCATCAGCCGCTCGTATCCGCCGGCGCCGATGCCGCCGACGGGGCAGGCGCTCCCCTCGGCCCGGGCCTCGATGTCACCCGGCGCGATCGTCCGGCCGTATTTTTCGAGCACGGTCCCGACGGGCCGGTCGAAGGCGGCCTGCGGGAACCCGGCCAGGTTTGTCGCGGAAAAGTTCAAGGCCTCGAGCACCGCCCGGACGACGTCCTTCGGCGCCTTTGCACCCTTGGCGCGGGCCGCGGCGATGAGATCAGTGAGGCGTCCGCCGATCTCCCGGCCGGTGTCGTCCGTGACGGCCTTCTCGGCGAGGAGCGGTGCGTAGCGGCGGGCCAGCTCGGCCCGGACGGCGTCGGCCGTCGCGTCGCCCGAAGGAGAGGCCGCGGCGGGACCGGCAAAGACGATCGATACGAGAATTATCAGGGCCAGAGAGGAAATGGCCGTCCGGCTCTTTGATCCGCGCATGGCTTGCTCCTTATCGGGATACTTTTTTTGTCTGCCGCGCGAGCAGCGTCGTCAGCACGACGATCATGGCGCAGTTGAAGACCGGAATGACGAGCCCCCGGCGCAGGCTCGAGGCCTCGGCGATCTTTCCGGCCAGCCAGGGGGCCAGCATCCCGCCGACGAGGCCGACGGAGATGACGATGCTGAAGGCCGTCCCGGTGAACGCGGCGAAACGGCCGCCGACGATGGCCAGGGTCGTGGGGTAGATGGCGGCGAAGCCGAGGCCGATGGCCACCGCGCCGGCCGCGGCCGCGGCGCCCGACGGGGCGAAGGCCATGAGCGCCGCCGCGACAAGGGCCAACGCGGCGCTGCCGAGGATGAGCCGTCTCGTTGCCGACCTTGCGGACGAGCCGGCTCGAGACGAGCCGTCCGGCCATGACGGCGGCCCAGTATCCGGCCAGCACGAGCGCCGCCGGTCCCGGGCCGAACCCGAAGGTCTTCTCGAGGTAGGTCGAGATCCAGCCGCCGACCGTGAACTCGTTGCCCGATTGGAAGAAGAGAATGAGCGCGGCGAGCCACAGGAGCGGGCTGCGGACGATCGGGGCCGCCTCCTTGAGGGGGAAGCCCTGGGCCTGCTTGGCCTTGGGGAATCGGAGGACGGTGTAGATGACGAAGGGCACGAGGGCGAGCCCGGTCGCCAGCCATAAGATCTTATCCAGGCCGAGAACATCGCGCAGAGTGCCGATGAGGAAGGGAATGGACAGGGCGCCGAAGCCGAAGAAGATGCCCAGGACGTTCAGGGCCGAAGCGCGCTTCTCGCCCTCGTGGAGGTCGCTCGTCAGGGCGTTGGTCCCGCCGTTGAGCCCGCCGCCGCCGATGCCGAGGACGACCGCCGCGGCGAGGACGAGACCGTAGCTCGTCGCCCGGGACAGGAGCAGGAAGGCGCCGGCGACGAGGAAGGCCGAGACGGCCAGCAACGCCTTGAAGCCGAAGCGGTCGACGAGGGGGCCGAAGCAGAGCGAGGTGACGAGCATGGCGAAGTTCATCGTCAGGAAGAGGTTGCCGGCCGCGCCCGCGCCGAAGCCGATGCGCTCGAAAAGCGAGGGCAGGATGGCGCCCAGGATGGCCATGACGATGCCGAAGACGAAAATGCCCGCCCAGGCCGAGGCCTGCAGCCGGGCGACTTCGGGGGAACCGGGACGATCGGATGCGCCCACGGTCACTTGGCCTTTCCGGGCTTCCGGACGGTCTTCTTTCCGGCCTTGAAGGGCCGGGCGTAATAGAACTCGGTGAAAGCCTGATAGACACCGGCCATGTGTCCCGGCGGCACGCCGCGGACGTTGGGCGAGACGAAGGTCGGCGGGACCTTGCCGGTCTTCGCCAGCACGGCGGCCGTCTCCGCGACGAGGGCCATAGCAATGGACACGGCGGCCACGGTCGAGCCCGCCGCGACCCGCTCGAGCTGACCGACGTCGACGAGGGCGTCTTCGGGCGGGACGTGGTTGTCGATGGCCACGTCGGCGATTTCAGCGAGGATCTTGCCCGACGAATGCGACCGCTTGCCGATCCGGATGTTGGCGTGCGACGAGACGGTGACGACCTTGAGCCCGCGGGCCCTGGCCTCGAGGGCCATGTCGATCCCCGCGGCGTTCAACCCGCCGTGGGAGAAGACGAGCATGACGTCGCGCTTCTCGAGCGGGTAGCTCTGCAGGAAGACCTTGGCGTAGCCCTCCTGGCGCTCGAGCCAGAGCAGCTCCCGGGCACCGCCGGGGCCGATGACGTTCGACCACATCAACCGCGGGTCGTAGAGCGGGAAGAACCCGACGAAGCTGCCGTAGCGGGGGAAGATGTCCAGGACGGGGATGACCGAGTGGCCGCTGCCGAACATGTAGACGCGGCCCTTTTTCCGGATGGCGGCAGCCATCAGCTTGGCCGCGGCCCGGATCGCCGTCATCTCCCGCGACTGGATCTCCGCCAGGATCCATTGGACCATACCGAGGTAGTTGTGTGCGGACATGCTATTTCTCCCCGGGGACACGCTCCTCAATGATGTGTCCCCCGCCTTGGTGGTATTGCCAGGCCAATCTTCCGCAGCCGTAGAGACCGGCGTCCTCGCCGAGCCGGGAGAGCTCGATCCTGACCCCGCGCGCGGCGAGCGGCTGGGCCCAGCGACCGACCGCGAGGCGGACGGGCTCGAGAAGCACGTCGGCGGCGTGGAACAGGCCTCCGCCGACGACGACGATCTCCGGATTGAGGAGGCTGACGATGTTGGCGATGCCCATGCCCAGGTAGAGGACGGCCTCGGCGACGATCTCGAAAGCCAGAGTGTCGCCGGCCCTCGCTGCGGCGGCCACGACCTCGGCCGTCACGGCGTCGAGGCGGCCTCCGGCGAGATCGAGCATCGACGACGCCCTTCCCTGCCCCAGCCGCTCCCGGGCCTTCCGGGCCAGGGAATTGCCGGAGGCTTCGGCTTCGAAACAACCCATGGCGGCGTACTCGGCCTTGAAGTCCGGATCGAGCCCGAACCAGCCGACCGCGCCGGCGATGTCCTCGTGGCCGTGGAGGATGCGGCCGCCGGAAATGATGCCGGCGCCGATGCCCGTCCCGACGGCCAGGAAGACGGCGTCGGCGGCCCCGGCCGCGGCGCCCCGCCAAGCCTCGCCGGCGACGTAGGCGCTCCGGTCGGATTCGAGGACAAGGGGGACATGTCACCGCAAGGTACGTGTCCCCTGATCTTCTCCAACAGCGGGTACTGGTCCCAGCCGGGGATGTTGGGCGCCCAGACTCTGCCGCTCGCCGAATAGGCGATGCCGGGAACGCAGATCCCCACGGCCTCCAACCGGCCGCCGGACTCCGCGGCCGCCGCGGCAAGGGCCCGGATCCGCCCGGCGACCTGGGCGGCCGCCGCGTCTCCCCCGGTCCTGTCGATGGGGACCTTCTCCCGGGCCGATATCTCCCCTTCGCGGGTGAATAGCGCGGAAGCGATCTTCGTCCCGCCGACGTCGATCCCGCCGCAGAAGACGGTCATCGCTCGGACATCCGGACGACCCAGACTTCCGAAGGCTCGAGGCGCTTCTCGACGACGGTCCGCTCGCCGTCCTTCACCGTCGGGACGGCCAGACCCGTTTCCAGGTCGGCCGCAGTGATGCGCTTGGCCCCCGACACGATCCCGAACTTGGCCGTAACGGCTTTGTCGCCCCGGTTGAACCCGAACAGGATCGCGTAACCGTCGCCCTGGAGCAGGCGGCCTTCGACCACGGCGTCGGGCTCCGACGCGGTCACCCGGACCGCGGGCCGGATCTTGAGCCACTCGGCCAGTCCGGCGAAGAACTTTCCGTTGTTGGGATTCTTGAAATGATGGTAGGCCGAGCCCAGGAAGGACCCGGCGATGATGGCCCGGCCCTTGCCGAAGGGCGCGGCGACGACGGCCGGCCGCCCGTCCGCGAACGTCGCCACGACGCGGCTCTCTTTGCCGAACACGTCGAACGTCTCCTCGAAGAAGAGGCTGTCGAGCTTGTCGCCGGGGGCGAGCAGGGGGAAGGCTTCGTCGGCGGCCTTGATCTCGACGACCCCCGTTTTGGCGAGCGGCGTGAGCTCCGTCTCGCGGCAGCCGAAGACCTCGTGGAGGCCGCCGCCGGGGACGATGGGGCTCGAGGCGCCCTTCTCGTCGACCCAGCCGCAGCGCGCCTCGGTGAGCAGCGTCCCGCCGTTGCGGACGTAGGCGCCGAGCGCCTCGACGTGAGGCCGGGACATCATCACCGGGTAAGGGGCGATGATGAGCCTGTACCCGGCGGCGCGGGCCGTGCCGAGGTCGCCGACGTGGAGGAAGTCGACCGGGATGTTGCGTTCGAAGAAGGCCCGGTGGACGCCCTGGAGCGATTCGCTGAGGTTGTTGACCCCGATCGTCTGGCCTTCGCCGGTGAAGGCCTGCTGGCCGCCGACCATGTGCGAGAGCGGATTATAGAGGATGGCGATCTCGGCCCGCGCCGGAAGCGCCTTCAGAAAGAGGTCCTGGTTGGCGGTGATGAGGCGGGCGATCCGGCCGCCGGCCTCGGCCCGCTCGGTGACCTTGCCGTCGAGCTCGACCAGGCCGTAGCCGCCGGCCTCGTAGCCGGTGCTCATGGGATAGTAGGCGTAGATGTTGACCGCGCGCGCGCCGTAGGCGACCGTGCTCCACATCCAGTCGCGCGTGTCCGTGCCGACGACTGGGGTAGCTCATTTTCATGCCGAAAACGCCGTAACCGGCCTGGAGCTCGCCGATATAGAAACCGCCGTTCCCGAGGCCCATGGACCGGACGAAGTCGAGGCCCGAGGACCGGTAGGTCGGCGACCAGGGCTTGATCGTCCAGGCGTGCTTGGGGTAGATCGAAGCGCCGTAGAAATCGACGCTGTCCGACATCTTGCGGTCGTCGGGCGTCCCCGACCAGTCCGGCCGGGTGAAGAGGCCCGGCCCGGCCGAGTGGCTGGTGACGACCGAATCGGGCAGGACCGACTTGACGGCCGCGGCCTTCAGCGCCAGGTCCTCGGCCAGCTTGTCGGAGATGAATTCCTTCCAGTCGATGTAGTCGGTGAAGGTCAGGATGGTGCCGAAGCGCGGCGGCTCGACCTCCGCCCACGACGAGAGGGTGCGGTACCAGGCCTTGTTCAGGGCCTCGACCGTCCCGTACTTCTTCCCGAGCCATTCCCGGAAGCGGGCCTGGGTCGAGTGACAGTAGCAGAACTGGACCGACTTGAGATCGCCGACGTAGTAGACCTCGGCCCAGTTGATGATGTGGGGCTCGCTCCAGAGGTCCCAGCCGTAGAAAGCCGGCTTGCCCTTGAGGGCGCGGGCCGCGGCCCTGAAGAAATCGAGGATCTTCTCCTGGACCCCGGCGTGGTCGAAGCAGAACCCGGGCGAGGCCTGCGATTCGACGACGACGCCGTTCGACGAAACGAACTTGGAATCGGGGTGCCGCGTCTCGACCCAGTCGGGCGCCGAGTCGATGTAGACCTGGACGATGACCCGGAGGCCCGCTTCGCCGGCCAGGTCGGTCAGGAGCTCGAGGGCCGAGAAGTCGTACCGGCCCTCGGCCTTCTCGCAGGCCGTCCACTCGATCCAGGTCCGGACGGTGTTGAAGCCCAGCCGCTTGATCTGGTCGACGTCCTTTTTCCAGGCCTCGCGGGAGAGCGGGGTCACGGTCTCGAGCATCGGGGCCCGGGCCTTGCCGCCCGCGTACCAGACCGAGACCGGGAAGAACCCCTTGGTCTTGTCGGGAGCGGGCGCGGCGGCGGCCGCGACGGCGAGGCCGGCCGCAACCAAGGCGACGAGCGCCGGGAGGATTCCGATCCGTCTGAGTCTCTTCATGGCACTCACCTCTCCGAAAAATGGCCCGGTCCGGGCTTCAATCGACGCCGAACGCTCTCCCGATGACTTCGAGGAGATCGGAATTCCCGAACCGGAAATCCCCGCCGAGCTCCCAGATGATGACCCCGGCCGAGGTCTTGTCCTTGACGTACTGGCACTTGAGCCCGACCGAGCTCGGGTCGTCGTAGGAGATGATCTTCGTCCCGTCGGTCCGGCGCATGTACGGGACCTGGGCGTGGCCGTCCCAGATCCGGCTCCACTCGGACGCGGGCAGGGCCAGGATGTCGGCGTAATCCCAGCCCTCGCTCGTCGTGAACGGCTGGCCCAGCCCGCCGCAGTCGAAGGACCGGCCGAAGAAGGGCACGCCGACGACGAGCTTGGCCAGGGGCACCTGGCGGCTGCGGGCGTAGGCGAACGTCTCGTCGAGCGAGCCGCAGGCGTCCCCGGCCGGAGTGTAGAGGGGAGAGTTGTGGCCGGAGTGGTCGGACCACGTCCCGTGATAATCGTAGGTCATGAAGCCGATGAAGTCGAAGTCGTCGGCCAGGCGCTCGTAGTCGATCCAGCGGCCATAATAATTCCCGGACGGGACCGCCGCCGTCAGGAGGAGCGGGGGCGATTGGGCTTTGAGGGCCGCGCCCAGGGCTTCGATGAACAGGGTGAAGTTCGCCTTCTCGGTGTCGTTGGAAACGAACTCCCAATCGATGTCGACGCCGTCGTAGGCGTTGGCCCGGCAGAAATCGACGAGCTGGCCGATGAACCGGGTCCGGTTCGCCGGAGTCGACGCGGCGCCCGGGAAGCCGGCGCAGTTGCCCCAGCCGCCGAGGCTGAGGATCATCTTGACGTCGCCGCGTGGGCGGCGGCGTTGAGCTCGGGGTAGAGGAATCCGGCCGGCACGACCAGATTGCCGGACGCGTCGGGCCAGGCGAAGGCGTGGGCGATATGGGTCAGATAACCGTAGGCGATCTGGGCGTGGCCGAGCACCGCTTTGTTCGAGGTCCTGTAGTAGCCCATGACGATCTTGTTCGGCCGGGACGGCTCCGGCGGGACATGGGCGACTTCGCAGGCGGCGGAAACGAAGAGGGCTAACGAGAGGCCGAGCGTCGCTCCGGCGGCACGGGAAAGCGTCCGACGTCGGGGGTGAGACATGATCACTCTCCTGACGCCTATTCTTATCTTATCAGGGCTATTTTTTCAATCCGGCGAGCGACCTCAGGATCCGCATCTTCTCCGGCGATTTGGACAGGGCGTCCCAGGACCAGAGAACGACGCCGACGGACGGAGGCTTCAAGGCCTCGACGAGGGCGGCCCGGAACTCCGCCGGCGGGAGCTCGGTCTCGATATAAGCGTTAGAGACCTGGATGCTGGCCAGGACCGGCGTCTTCGTCCGGCGCGAGACGTCCTCGACGACGGAGTGGACCCAGGCGGGGTCCTGCCCGACCATGTGGTGATAGGCCATGGGCGAGACCATGTCGACGAGAGGGGCGAGACGCGCCAGGTCCTGACCGGCCACGGACGCGGCCGCCCCGCCGAAGTCCGCCTCCCGCCACGGGACGGCGTGGAGATTGACGCGGATGCCGGGCTTGGCGGCGCGGGCCGCAGCGGCCAGGCGCTCGACGGCCCGGGCGATCGTCCGGCACTTCCACTCCGTCCACTCCGCCGCGTGGCGATCGAGTATCCAATCGGCCTTCTCAGGCGTCGTCGCGAGGTCCGTGGGGACTCGGACGTCCATTTCCTTCTCGAATCCGGCCAGGCAGACGGGGCAGAAGCAGGTCCGGGGCAGCGACGCCGGCGTCCTGTCCGGAGCGACTCTTTCCCAGAACACGAAGTAGCGGATGAAATCGAGGCTGACGACGTCCGGATCGGCCGCGGCGACGGCGCGCCTCAGCTCGTCGATGCGGCGGGCCAGGAAATCCTCGCGGGCGGGGCAGACGAACTCCACCCATTCCTCGCGGGCCGGGGTCCCGGCCGCGGTCACGGCGGCCAGTCCGGGGTCGGTTTTGACGGCCTCGGGATCCTGGAAAACGGGAAAGATCAGATACAGGGTCAGGCCGTTCGAACGGACGAGGTTGCGGAAATCCGCGTTCCGGGCCAGGGATTCGCCGGCGAAGACCGTATCGACGCCGAGACCGCGCCATTCGTCGAAGAGCGGCCCGAAGGGGCCGGGATGTTCGTAGATCTTGACGCCGATGACGGGACCCATGGGAGAGGGCCGGGCTCTCCTGCCGCAGCCGGACGATACGGCCAGGATCAAGGCCGCGGCGAGCAAGGCCGGGACAAGGGCGTTCCGGGATGATCTATGCATCGGCCCTCCCCGTCAGCCCATCTCGGGCAGGCAGAACGATACCGTGCGCTCCTCGCCGCAGGCGACACAGCGGAAGGAAGCCTCGAGCTTCTCGCACTTGAGGCCCTTGTCGGTCCGCAAGGCGGTCTCCCACTTGCCGCCGCACGCCCCGCACGACGTGGGTGTAACGAGCGAGATCCTGGCCTTGCGGGCCCGCGCGCCGGCGCGGGGGACGTCGACCGCGCGGACGCGGAGCTCGAGGCCGCGGGATTCGTTGAGCTCGGCCAGGTAGGAACGGTAGAAGCGCAGCGCGTCGGCCGACTTTTTGGCCGCCAGACGGCGGGCCGCCGCCGTGCGCATGTTGGCCGGCAGGACGGCCGCGTAGGTCAGCTCCCGGCTCAGGAAGTCCATGGCCGCGGACTCGAGGTTGCGGCCGCGGAGGGTCGACTTGACGAAGAAGTTGGCCACCCCGAGGTAGCCGGACTTCGACAGGAAATCGGCATCGTGGACGATGTCGGCCAGGCGGTTGCGGCCCGAGCCGGAATTATAAAGGGAGCGCAGGGCCCTGACGACGCGGCCGATGTCGGCCATGCCGAGGCCGGATTCCTCGAGGATCTTCCGGGCCAGGCGCGCGCTCCCCTCCTCCTCGGGCGTCTTGCCGGCGTGGTAGCGGCCGCCGCCGAACTTCCCGGCGTCGTGGAATAGCGCCGTGACGGCGGCCAGGTCGGGGTTCTCCTTCTCGGCCTTAGCCAGCTTGAACGACTGGCCGGTGACCAGGACCGTGTGCTCCCAGAGGAACCCGGCTTGGCCGTCCTTGCGGCCGGTGAACTTCTTCTCGGCGTCCTCGATCGTACGCCGGACGCGCTCGACGAGGCCGGGCGAAAAGGCGGTGAGGGAGCGGTAGAATTCCTGCTGTTTCAAGAGCATCGGGGTGCTGCGCCCGCCCATTATCCGAGCCGCCTTCGTCGATGTCAAGCAGAACGACCCGAAAAACGGATCTTCTCCAGATTCCGGGAGATCCCTCTCTCCGGCTCTGTTCGGGGATATCCTCTAGCTCCCCGGCCCCGGGAACCAGTGCGCGCGGTTCCCCCCGCTGCGCGGGTCCCCCCTCCACCACGGGGATCTGCGAGGATAATCCCCTCGCCGCCTCGAGAGGTTATCCCGGAAGTGGGAGAAGTACCAATTAAAATGGGGGCGGTTGAAACAGACGGGCGGGAAACATATGATGGGCGGCGTGAAGAGAAAGATCCGCTGCGCCGGAAAGCCGATGACGGCCGTCGTCCTGGCCGGCGGGCGCGGACGGCGGATGAAAGCCGATAAAGCCGGGCTGGCCGTGGGCGGCCGGAGCCTCCTCGAGCACGTTCTAGCCCAGATCGAGCCCTATTTCGACGAGGTCCTGGTCAGTCTGTCGCCGGGGCAGTCGCTGCGGCTAGGAGAAAAGACGCGGGCAGGGACCTTGCGCATCGTCGAGGACGCGACGCCCGGGCTCGGACCTCTCGGCGGCCTGCTGGCCGGCTTGAAGGCCGCGCGGCACGAGGCCTGCGCCGTGATCGCCTGCGACATCCCCGAGATCGACCTGCCGCTCCTGCGTTCGGTCGCCCGGGCCGCGCGGGACGCGGACATCGCGGTCCCGGTCGGCCCGGCGGGCCTCCGCGAACCGCTCTTCGCCGTCTACCGGAAATCCGTCGTCCCGGAAGTCGAGGTGCTTCTGGCCCTCGGCGAACGAAGCGTCCTGCCGCTTTTCGGGAGATGCCGGACGTCGGTCGTCCGGTTCGAGGACGCGGGGAGGATCCGCAACCTCAACACCCGGGCCGATTACGAATCCTACCTGCGTTCGCTCGCGGGACGGCCGACGAGGCCGTAGAAGTGGAACCGGCCGGCGACCTCCCCCGCTAGAACGGACGCGAACGCCAGCAACAGGCTCGGGCCAGCGCCCTTCTCGTTCATGATGCTGTTGGCCCCGCTCCCGATATCCGCCGCGACGAACACGAGCCCCGCGGCGAGGAGGACGATCCGGACTCCGTGCAGGAGCCGGGAGGGACCGGCGGACGGGCGAAGGGACGGTTCGGACCGGATCCCGAGGACCCCGTGCCGGGGAGTGAGCAGGACCGCCAGGAGGATCTCCGTCAGGACCAGCACCTGAGCGCCGCGCATCAGGTCGAGCCCGAAGACGCCCGGACCGGCGACGGTGCGGACGACGGTCTCGGTTGCCAAGGCACCCAGCGCGAAGGACGTAAGGAAGAACGAGACGGGCGTATAGCCCCGTCGCCAGACCGGCAGGGCGGGCAACATGTACAGCTTCGCCATGCTGGCGAGAAAGAGGCCGCCCGCGAGCGCGGTCGCGGCGACGAGGACCCATGTGAACCCGGCGGACGGGGTCCGGCTCCAGGCCAGCCAACCCACTGCGCCCACGAGGGCCATGAAGACGAGCTCGAATAGGATCTCCCGGCTGAGCCAGGACGAGCGCAGGTTGCTCAGGGCGAAACGGGCCCGCAGGGGATGGCGGAGGTGGAAGAACGAGACGAGGACCGCGAGGCCGGCGAGCAGCAGGACGAAGGCCAGGGTGACCAGCCAGGTGATGCGCCAGCCGTAGGCGGGCGTGCGAAACCGGGCCAGGAAGGGCAGGTGGAAGAGGACGAAGATCCCCACGGCCGCCTGGCCCAGAACGGTGAAGGCGACGAGGGGCCACTCCTTGAGCATCGGCGCTTAGACTTCTTCCCAGTTGGCCACTTCGGCGCCGCGCTCCTCGGCCCGGGCGGCGTCGCGGTGGGGCTTGATGACCAGGGCCGGGTCGGTCTGCGCGGGATCGGGGAGCGGGAAGATGCGACGGACGTCGCCGTATTTCTTCCGGAGCTCGACGAGGTCGCCGAAGTCGAGGGCCCGCTGGGGCAGGCGGCGACGCAGGCCGGCGTCCCGCCGGCGTCGATCGCCGTCGTAGCAGAAGTCGCACTTGGAGACCGTGTTGGTCCGGGCGTCGAAGCGCAGGGCGCGCCGTAGGGGCAGGCCCATTCGCAGTAGCGGCAGCCGATGCAGGCGCCCGTGTCGATGAAGACGATGCCGTCCTCGCGCTTGGAGATGGCCTTGGCCGGGCAGGCCAGGCCGCAGACGGGATTCTCGCAGTGGTTGCAGGCCATGGAGAGGTTGTAGGCGACGACGGACGGGACCCAGGCCTCGCCCTTCTTCTGCCAGCCGCCGCCGGCGACCTCGTAGACGCGGCGCCACAGCACGCCCCGGCTCGAGGTCGTTGCGGTCCTTGCAGGCCATCTGGCAGGCCTTGCAGCCGGAGCAGGCCGAGGCGTCGAAGTAGAAGCCGTACTGCGTGACCATGTCAGGCCGCCTCCGCCTTCGCCACCTGGACCATGATCGTGTGCTGGGCGTTGCCGAAGGCGAGCGGCGTCCAGCGCTCGGACGAGCAGGACGTTGACCGAGCCGCGCCGGTCGACGCCGTCCTCGTCGGGCGTCCACCAGGCGCCCTGCGGGATGGCCACGACGCCGGGCATGATCCGCGGCGTCAGCCGGCACGGGACGATCGATCGCGCCGCGGTCGTTGAAGACCCGGA
The DNA here is from genome assembly GCA_963743755.1 of uncultured bacterium. GTDB lineage: Bacteria > Acidobacteriota > Aminicenantia > Aminicenantales > Saccharicenantaceae > RBG-16-66-30. Next base: position 209,333 of record CAVUQU010000002.1, on the reverse strand, counting down.
CCAGGTCGCCGTTCTTGATGCCGCGCGGCTCGGCGTCGACGGGATTGATGAACAGGCGCTGGGGGAAGGCCTCCTCCAGCCAGTCGATCGTCGTCGAGCGTCGAATGGACGCGCGGCAGAGTAGTGGTGGCCGATCGCCTGGAGCGGGTACTTCGCCGCCTCGGGGCCGAACGGGCTCTCCCACTCCTGGATGTACTTCGGGACGGCCGGGATCTCGGCCGGCTCGTTCATGTCGTGGAGGCGCTTGGAGAAGATCTCGATCTTGCCGGACGGCGTCTGCAGCGGGTGGCCTGCCGGGTCGCGCCGGAAATCGGCGAAGGCCATGGCCGGCTTGCGTCGACCGGGACGCGAATAGACGCCGGCGTTCGACGCCTCGAACTCGTCGAGCGTCGGGCAGGTCCGGGAAGCGCGCTGGCCGGTAGCGGTCGAGCGACCAGTCCACCCAGTCGCGCTCGTCGCGGCCTTCGGTGTAGGCCTCGCCGATGCCGAGCCGGGCCGGCGATCTCGGCGCAGATGCGGTAGTCGCTCTTGCGTCTCGCCGGGCGGCTCGACCAGCTTGGGCATGAGGATGACCTCGTCGCCGTACTTCCAGCCGTCCTCCACGCCCCAGGTCTCGAACTGCGTGCAGGCCGGGCAGGACGAGGTCGGCGAAGCGCGCCGTCGGGGTCAGGAAGTTGTCCTGGACGACGAGGAACTCGACCTTGCTTCTCGTCGCGCAGGATGCGCGGCCGTGCGGTTGATGTTGGCGTGCTGGTTGATCAGGGCGTTGCGAGGCGACGGCGTAGATCAGCTTGATGTCGTTGTCCAGCTGTCGGCGCCGCGCGACGCCGTCGGCCGGCGTCCATCTCCTTGCCCGCGGAGGACCGCCTCGGTCCAGAGGAAGATCGGGATCGCTGGCCTTGACGGGGTTCTCGCCGGTCGGGAAGACAGTCCAGAGCGGGCCGCCGTCGGGCGCCTGGAGGGCCAGGCCGCTGGCCCAGCCGCCGGGGATGCCGACGTTGCCGGTGATCGCGGCCAGCACGCAGCCGGCCCGCACGACCTGCTCGCCGTAGGCGCGGCGCTGCATGCCGTAGCCCTGGTAGAGCACGCCCGGCTTGATCGTGGCGTATTCGCGGGCGATGCGGGCGATCGTCTCGCGCGGGCACGCCGGTGATCGCCTCGGCCCACTCGGGCGTCTTGGGCGACGCCGTCGCGCGTCCCGAGGATGTAGTCCCTGTAGCTCTCGGCGCCCTCGGCGCCCGGCGGGCATCTGCGATCGCGTCGAAGCCGACGCAGTGCGTGCGGACGAACTCCGCGTCGATGCAGGTCCTCCGGTGATCATCACGTAGGCCATGGCGCGACATCATGGCCGCGTCGGTGCCGGGGCGGATCGGGATCCACTCGTCGGCCAGGGCGACGGCGCTCAGGCGTCATGCCGCGGGTCGATGCAGACGACGCGCGCGCCGTTCTCGCGGGCCAGCTTGACGAAGTACTCGCTGTTGGTGCCGTCGCGCATCTCGGCCGGGTTCCAGCCCCACATCAGGATGTAGCTGCGCGTTGAGCCAGTCCTGGCGCTGGTTGCCGGTGACGCTGCGTGCCGTAGACGGTCGGCGTGGCCGCGTTGATGGCCGCCCAGGAGTAGCTGTTGTAGATGCCGAGGCAGCCGCCGAACAGGTTCATCAGCCGCTGGGCCGTCTGGCGAGCCGTTGATCTGGTTGTAGCTGCCCGTGCCGTAGGGCACGAAGAGGGCGCCGTTGCCGTAGGTCGTCCTTGACGCGCGCGAACTCGCGCGGCGACGCGGTCGAGGGCCTCGTCCCAGGAGATGCGCTCGAACTTGCCCTCGCCGCGCTTGCCCGCTGCGCTTCAGCGGATGCAGCAGCCGGTCGGGGTGGTACTGGCGGCGCAGGTAGGCCCGGCCGCGGACGCAGGCGCGCAGCTGCGGCGCGGCCAGCGTGTCGGCGGCCGGTCGTCGGTCTCGAGGCGGACGATGCGGCCGTCCTGGACGTGGACGATGAGCAGGCAGCGCCCGCCGCAGTTGTGGGCCGGGCAGCCCGTCCGGATCATGCGCTCTTCGGCGCCCGATCGGGCGGCCTCGGCGAAGACGTGCCGGGGATCGCGCCGGCGGAAGCCCGCGGCGAGGCCTTTCGAGGCGGCGGCCGACGAGCCGACGAGGGCGCTCCAGCGGAGGAAGCTCCGCCGGCTCATGCCGCGGTCTCGATCTTTTTCTTCATCCCCCGCTCAGTCGCAAGATGGATATTTTAATGGGGACGTTTCCGGTTTCTTGATCTTTTCGAGCAGAGACCCAGGCCGCGCCGGCCAGGGCCTCGAGCAGGATGGCCTGGAGGGGATTGGCGATGGCGAGGAGATCCGTCCCGGGGACGACGAGATCGAGAAGCTTGAATCCGGCGGCCACGACGCCCGTCAGGAAAACGGCCGAAGCGCTCCGCGACCGGGCCGCCGCCCGTCCCATGACCAGGACGGCGAACGGCACCATGACGAGCCCCGGAAGACCGGGAACGCGCGCCAGGTGGAGGAGGTGCCCGAGGGTCGCCTCACCCAGGCCCCAGACGGACCCCCAGAAAAGGGCCGCGGCCCACATCGGCGGAACCCGGCTCAGCCGACCTGCGTGGTCAGGAAGATCTGCAGGCCCATCTGGCCGATCTGGTCCTGGACCTCCTCGATCTCGTCGATGTGGGCGTCCTCGTCCTTGAGGATGGACTCGAGGATCTCCCGGGTGGCGAAGTCCTTGACATTCCCGGCCAGGACGATGGCGTCATTGTATGACTTGATCGCGCCGTCCTCGGCTGATGCGTCGTTCGCGAACATCTTCGGGATATCGGCGCCGATGAAGAGCTTCCTGAGCTCGCTGACGATGGGCAGGCCTTCGAGGAACAGGATGCGGCCGATGAGCTTCTCGGCGTGCTTCATCTCGCTCGATGGCCCGCTTCTCGATGGTCTTGTGGAGCTTCTCGTAGCCCCAGTTGGCGCACATCTCGGAATGGACCATGTACTGGTTGATGGCCGTCAGCTCGTCGGCGAGCAGCGAATTGAGAGCCTTGATGAGTTTCGGATCCCCTTTCATGATGTCCTCCTCCGTCGGTGATTTCAAACAGGATCGTCTGAGAACTCATTCTATCCGGTTCGGCGGCGCAAGGCAAGGGGCCGGGCGGTCGCGCGGCGGCCGGTTGAGCGCGGGCCCCGTTCTGGGCTAGAATAGGCCGACATCGAAGGAGGGCACCATGAGACGCTCGATCATCCTGACCGCGGTCCTCGTCGCGACGCTCGTTCTCGCCGGCTGCGCGCCGGGGCCCAACAGCCTCGAAAAGACGGCCGGCGCCGACGGCAAGACGGCCGGGTTCCTGCTCGGCCTCTGGCACGGGTTCATCTCTCCCGTCACGTTCATCGTCTCGATCTTCAGCCGGAACGTCCGGCTCTACGAGGTCCACAACAACGGGACGTGGTACAACTTCGGCTTCGTCCTCGGCGCCGGGCTCTTCCTGAGCGGCGGCATCCTGGGGCGGAAGAGAAGGAAGGGCTGAGCCCCCGGCAAATTCCCGTTTTCCGATAAGGTTCTCGGGTTGACAGGGGGTTCGGGCCTATTATAGATTTGGCCGGGTTGTCGGACCATAATCCCGGGATCAGGACATTCATATCGCCGGAGGACGGGTCTGCGCCTCCGGTCCGCGTTCCCCGGTCGTCTCCGATCCCGATCCATCCCATTCTATAAGGAGCATGCATCCATGGACATCACACCCAACCACACCCTCGACGCGAGCGGGCTCGCCTGCCCCATGCCCATCATCAAAACGAAAAAGGCCATCGACGCCATGCAGGTCGGGGAGATCCTGAAGATGATCTCGACCGACCCCGGCTCGGTCAGCGACATTACGGCCTGGACCGGCAAGACCGGGCCACGAACTCCTCGGCCACGAAGAGGCCGAAGGCAATCACGTCTTCTACATCAAGAAGACGAAATAGGCCGCGAGAGGATAACCCCCATGGCAGAAGAAACGGCTAAGCGGCTGGCCATCATCGCCAGCCACGGGACGCTGGACGTGGCCTATCCCCCGTTCATTCTGGCGACCGCCGGCGGCGGCCATGGACATGGAAGTGGCCATCTTCTTCACCTTCTACGGGCTGGAGATCCTGAAGAAGGGCAAGATCGACAAGCTCAAGGTGGCGCCCATCGCCAACCCGGCCATGCCGGTCCCGATGCCCAACATCGTCGGCATGCTGCCGGGGATGACCGCCGCGGCCACCGGCGATGATGAACTCCTGGATGAAGAAGGCCAAGGTGGCCAAGCTGAGCGAGCTCCTGGAGATGGCGAAGGAGCTCGGCGTCAAGCTCATCGCCTGCCAGATGACCATGGACGTCATGGGCATCAAGAAGGAAGACCTCATCGACGGGCTGGAGATCGGCGGGGCGGCGACCTTCCTGGAGTTCGCCAGCCGCAACGCGATCACGCTGACGTTCTGAGCGCAAGGAGCGACGCGATGGACGAAGACAGAATCCTGATCATGATGACGAGCGGGCCCGACACGCCGCGCCGCTGCGCCACGCCGTTCTTCATGGCCACGCTGGCCGCGGCCATGGAGTACGACGTGACCATGTTCTTCACGATCGACGGGACCCTGCTCCTGAAAAAGGGCCTGGCCGAGACCGTCTATCCCAAGGCCGGCGGCAAGTCCGTCGGCGAATCCTACCTGAACGAGGCCCTGGAGGCCGGGGTCAAGATGACCGCCTGCACCGCCTCGACCGAGCTCCACGACCTCGTCCCGGAGGACCTGATCGACGAGGTGAAGATGGTCGGCGGCGCGTCCTTCTGGCAGATGTCGGACGGCGCCAAAACCGTGGTCTCTTTCTAGACCGGAAACGCGAGAAGGAGGAAACGACATGGGCAAGATCCGCGGGTGCGAACTTCCGGAAGACCTCTATCTACTTCGCCGAGAAACACGTCTGGGCCAAGCCGTGGGCGACGGGATCGTCCGGGTCGGGATGAACACCGTCGCCGGCAAGCTCTCGGGCGGCAAGCTCAACGCCGTCACGGTCCGGGCCAAGAACATCGGCGCGGAGATCGCGGCCGGCAAGAGCGTCGCGACCGTCGAGAGCAGCAAGTACGTCGGCCCCGTCCCGGCCCCCGTCACGGGCGTCCTCAAGCGGGCCAACGACAAGCTGGCCGCCGACCCGAACCTGGCCATCCGCGATCCCTACGGCGAGGGCTGGATCGTCGAGCTCGAGGCGGGCCGACTGGGAAGCGGACAAGGCCGAGCCTGCTGACCGGGCCCGACGGGCCTGGCCGCCTACAAGGCCAAGCTCGAAGCCGACAACATCTCCTGCGAGTAGACCGGCGCCGGCGCCGAAAGGGGGAGCCATGACCGAGAAAACCGTTTACGAACAGCCTCGCGAGCGAGCGGCGTCTCGCGGCGGGACTTCATGAAGTTCTGCGGCACTCTTGTCCGGCATGATGGGCCTGGAGTTCGCCCCGCCGATCAAGGCCCTCGGGGCCGTGGCCGGGCCCGACCCGGCCGGACTCGTCGCCGAGGCGCTGAAGTCCAAGCCGCGCCTGCCCGTGATCTGGCTGGAGCTCCAGGACTGCGCCGGCTGCACCGAGGCCATCTCCCGCTCCCAGTCGCCGAGCCTGGTCAACCTGGTCCTGAACAAGCATCGCGCGTCGACTACCACGAAACCCTGATGGCCGCGGCCGGCTTCCAGGCCGAGGCGGCCCGGCGGGCGATCATGGAGAAGTACCGGGGGCAGTACGTCCTCGTCGTCGAGGGCAGTCCCTCGATCGGCCGGACGGCATCTACTGCACCATCGGCGGCCAGAGCGGCCTCGAGATCCTGCGCGAGGCGGCCGCCGGAGCGGCGGCGATCATCGCCACCGGCAACTGCGCGGCGTTCGGCGGCATCCCGAAGGCCAATCCCAACCCGACCGGCGCGCGCGGCGTCTGCGAGATCATCACCGACAAGCCGGTCGTCAACATCCCCGGCTGTCCGGCCATCCCCGAGGTCACGACCGGGACGATCGCCCACTTCCTGGTGATGGGCGCCCTGCCCGCCGACCGACGGCCTTGAAACGGCCGCTGACGTTCTACGGTCACACCGTCCACGACCACTGCCTGCGGCGCCCCTTCTACGACACGGGGCAAGTTCGCCGACTGGTTCGACGACGAGGGCGCCCGCGCGGGCCACTGCCTCTACAAGCTGGGCTGCAAGGGGCCGACGACCTACAACGCCTGCGCCTCGCTCAAGTGGGAGAAGGGCTTGTCCTTCCCCGTCCAATCGGGCCACCCTGCCTCGGCTGCTCGGAGCCGCAGCTTCTGGGACGGGGGCGGATTCTACCAGGGCCAGTCGGCGCCGCTGGAGCGTCCGACCGTCGGAGCCGTCGGCATCGCGGCCGGGGCCGGGCATCGTCCTCGGGCGCCGCCCTGGCCGCGGCGAACGCGGCCGGAAGCGAAAAGCCGCGAAGGCGGCGCAGAAGCGGCGACAGCCGCGGGAATAGGAGGACGCCATGGACTGGACAGCTATCCTGCAGCTTCTTCCGCGGGCCGTTCTTCAGCCGTGTCGCTGCTCGTCTTCGTCGGCGGGATGGCCTATCGCCTGGTCCGGGTGCTTCTCCTGGGCTGGCAGCGCGACAAGGTCCCGAGCCGGGGCAGCAAGGCCGGCGGGGTGGTCAAGTCCTACCTCAAGGGGCTCATCGTCCTGCCCTTCATTCCCTGGGTCAGGAGGACCTTCACGCCGAACGCCCTGACCTACATCGCGCGGCGGGCTTTTCCATCTGGCGCTCGTCGCCGTGGTCCTGTTCGGGACGCCGCACATGCTGGTCTGGAAAAGCCTGCTCGGCTTCGGCTGGCCGACCCTGCCGTTCGCCGTCAGCGACTGGCTCGCCGCGATCGGGATCGTTGCCCTGGTCGTGCTCCTCGTCAACCGGCTGACGCACCCGGTGCTGCAGCTGCATCACCAAGGCCCCGGCGTGGCTGAACTGGCTCCTGGTCTTCCTGCCGTTCGTCACCGGGTACATGATGACCCACCATCTTGGGTTCCGCTACGAGGTCGCTGTTCAGCCTGCACATGATCACCGTGGACGTCCTGCTCATCTGGATCCCGTTCAGCCGGATCTCCCACTTCCTGTTCTACTTCTTCTCCCGGACGATCCACGGGGCGCAGGCCGGCAAGCGGGCCGTCAACCCCTGAGGAGAGGCGACATCATGAACGCACAATCGGCCATCAACACCTACGTCAAGGAAATCGGCGGCTGGGTGGCCGGCCAACTCGAGGCCTGCACCCGCTGTGGGCTCTGCGCCGACGGCCTGCCACTTCTACCAGGCGACGGGCAACGTCGAGTACGCCCCGGTCTGGAAGATCGAGCCGCTCCGGCGGGCCTACGAGCAGCGCTTCACGCCGGCCGGCCGGCTGAGACTGGCCCTCGGCCTGGACAAGCCCGTCACCGACGAAGACCTGAGGCACTGGAGCACGATCGTCTACGAGGCCTGCACCATCTGCAACAAGTGCGCGCTAGGTCTGCCCGATGGGCATCCAGCTCGGTCCCCTGATCCACGACGTCCGGGCCGGCATGGCGGCGGCGGGCCTCGTCCCGGCGGACCTGAGGGCGGCACGTGCGAAGCAGGTCGAGATCGGCAGCCCGCTCGGCGTCACCGACGCGACCTGGGCGGAACGGATGGATTGGATCGCCGAGGAATGGGAGGTCGATATCCCGCAGGGACAAGCCGGGGGCGGACACCCTGGTCGTGTTCACCTCCATCGAGGTGATGAAGTTTCCCGAGAACATCGCCGCCGTCGCCAAGATCCTGAACAAGGCCGGCGAGAAGTGGACGATCAGCTCCAAGGGCCGGGAGGTCGTCAACTTCGGCTTCTTCGAGGCCGACAAGGCCCTGACCGATCAAGTTCATGGCCCGGGTCTTCGACGCGGCCAAGGAGCTCGGCGTGAAGAGGATCGTGATCAGCGAATGCGGCCACGCCTACGACGCCTTCCGCTGGACGGCGGCCAACATCATGGAGGTGCCGCCGGGGATCGAGATCACGCACATCGTCCGGAGCGATGTACGATCTGTGGAAGGCCGGCCGGATCAAGCTCAAGGCGGGCGCCTACGACGACGCGCCGCTCACCTTCCACGATTCCTGCAAGATCCAGCGGCGCGGCGGCCACATCAAGGAGCCGCGGGAGATCCTGAAATGGCTGGCGCCCCAGGCGTTCAAGGAGATGACGCCGGCCAAAGAGCAGGCGATCTGCTGCGGCGGCGGGGGCGGCGTCATCTCCATCAAGGAGGCCGATCCCCTGCGCTTCGCCGTCTTCGGCCTGAAGGTCGAGCAGATGAAGCAGATCGGGGCGAAATCGGTCTGCATGGTCTGCAGCAACTGCCGGCTCCAGTTCACCGAAGGCGTCGCGCACTTCGAGGCCGGGGTCCAGGTCCGCGGCCTGACCGAGATGGTCGCCCAGGCCCTGGAATGAATAGGAGATCTCCCATGAGCCCGCGCATCGTCATCGACCCCATCACCCGCATCGAGGGACACCTGCGCATCGAGGCCGGCCTGGACGCGGAAAACACCATCACCGAGGCCTACTCGTCGGGCACGATGGTCCGCGGCCTCGAGACCATCCTCAAAGGCCGCGACCCGCGCGAAGCCTGGGCCTTCGCCCAGCGCGCCTGCGGCGTCTGCACGACCGTCCACGCCTTCGCCTCGATCCGCGCGGTCGAGGACGCCCTGGGGATCACGATCCCGCAGGCGGCCAACCTCGTCCGGAACATGATGATCGCCCAGCAGTACGTCCACGACCACGTCATGCACTTCTACATCCTGCACGCCCTCGATTTCGTCGACGTCGTCGGCGCGCTCTGAAGGCCGACCCGACGAAGACCTCGGACATCCAGCAGTCGATCTCGGCCTGGCCGAACTCGTCGCCCGCCTACTTCGCCGACGTCCAGAAGAAGGTCCAGGCCATCGTCGACAGCGGCCAGCTCTCGCTCTTCAGCCACGGCTACTGGGGACATCCCGCCTACAAGCTGCCGCCGGAGATCAACCTGCTGGCCGTGGCCCATTACCTGGAGTGCATCGACTGGCAGTCCCAGGTCACCAAGATCCACACCATCTTCGGCGGCAAGAACCCCCACCCCAACTTCGTCGTCGGCGGCGTGCCCGCTGCCGATCGACATGGACAACGACCAGGCGCTCAACGCCGAGAAGCTCTCGGTCATCGCCGACTCCATCGAGAAGATCAACGACTTTCGTCGACCAGGTCTACATCCCCGATCTGCTGGCCATCGCGCCCTACTACCTGGAATACGCCGGGCTCGGCGAAGGGCTGGGGAATTTCCTGACCTGGGGCGAGTTCCCCGGCGGGGACATCGGCGACACGGTCGAAGTTCGTCGTGCCGCGGGCCGTCATCCTGAACCGCGACCTGAAGAACCCCGTCGTCCCCGACCCGCGCGATTTCGAGAAGATGAAGGAATACGTCGCCCACTCGTGGTACGCGTACAGAGGCGGCGACGGCACGGGCCTCTACCCCGGCCGGGGCGAGACCGTCTTCAACTACACCGGGCCGAAGCCGCCCTACGAGCACCTCGACGTCGAGGGGAAGTACTCCTGGCTCAAGGCGCCGCGCTGGAACGACGCGCCCATGGAGGTCGGGCCGCTGGCCCGGGTCCTGGTCATGTACGCCTCCGGGAACAAGGCGACCGTCGGCCTCGTCGACGCCGTCCTGGAAACCCTCAAGGCGCCGACGGCGGCCCTGTTCTCGACGCTCGGCCGCACGGCGGCCCGGGCGATCGAGACCAAGGTCATCGGGGACCTGCTGCCCAAGTTCTACGGCGAGCTCGTCGAGGAGATCAAGGCCGGCAGCACGGACACCTTCGACGGCAGCAAGTGGGAGCCCCGCACCTGGCCGGGACACGCCGAGGGGTTCGGCTTCGCGGAAGCGCCCCGGGGGGCCCTGGGCCACTGGATCGTCATCGACGGGCGGCAAGATCCAGAACTACCAGATGGTCGTCCCGACGACCTGGAACGCGTCGCCGCGGGACCACAAGGACCAGCCGGGGGCCTATGAAGCGGCCCTGGTCGGGACGAAGCTGGCCGTGCCGGACCAGCCCCTGGAGATCCTGAGGACGATCCATTCGTTCGACCCGTGCATGGCCTGCGCCGTCCACATGGTCGACGCGAACGGGAACTCGCTCGGCGAGGTCGGGACCGGCTTCAACGTCGTGGTCAAGCCCTGAGCGGCGGCATGCGGTCCGGCGGCGGATCCCCCGGCGCGGGCGGGGCGCCATGACCGGCGAAGGCCGGAAGGTCGTCCTCGGCCTGGGCAACACGCTCAACAGGGACGAAGGCATGGGCGTCTGCGCGCTCGAGCCGCTCCGGGCGCTCCTCGGCGGGCACGGCGATGTCGAGCTCCTGGACGGCGGCGTGCTCGGGATGAGCCTCCTACCGCTCGTCGAATCCTGCAGCCATCTGCTGCTCCTCGACGCGGTCGATACCGGTTCGCCGCCCGCGACCGTGACCGAGCTTCGGCGGGAGGAGATACCCGCTTTTCGCCCGGCTCAAGCTCTCCCTGCACCAGCTCGGCTTCCAGGAAGTCCTGCGAGTTCGCCGGCGTCAGGGGCAACCTCCCGGAACACCTCGGCCTCGTCGGGGCCCAGCCGGCCGACATCTCCATCGGCATCGGCCTCAGCCCGGAGATCGAGGCGGTCCTCCCGGAGATCGCCGCCCGGGCCCTGGCCATACTCGAAGACTGGAGACTCGTCTGAGATGAGAACGATCCGGCTGCTCGAACTGGGATCGGTCCCGGCCGTCCGTTCCCAAGCCTGTTACCACGCGGCGGCCTATAGCCTGGACGAGGGGACGCCGGACACGGTCATCCTCGTCAGCCCATCGGAGCCCTACGTCTGCGTCGGGTATCATCAGGAAGCCGACCGGGAGGTCGACCGCGCTTACTGCCGGGAGCACGGCCTGCCCGTGTTCCGCCGGGAAGTCGGGGGCGGCGCCGTCTACCTCGATCACGACCAGGTCTTCATCCAGTGGGTCTTCCATCCGGCCTCGCTTCCGTCCAAGGTCGACGAGCGCTACCGCCTCTACGTCGAACCGCTCGTCCGGGCCTATCGCGCGCTCGGCGTCGCGGCCGTCCATCGCCCCGTCAACGACGTGCACGTCCGGGGCAAGAAGATCGGCGGGACGGGCGCGGCCCGGATCGGCCCGGCCGAGGTCGTCGTCGGCAGCCTGATGTTCGATTTCGACCGGGCGACCATGGCCCGGGTCCTCAAGGTCTCCTCGGAAAAGATGAGGGACAAGGTCTTCCAAAGTCTCCAGGACTATATGACGACCCTGCGGGACGAGCTGGGCCGGGCGCCCGACCGGCGCGAGATCGTCGGGCTCTACCTGAATGAGCTCGCCGGGGTTCTCGGGGCCGAGATCGTCCCGGGGGAATGGACGGCGAAGGAGGAAGCCCGGGCCCGTGAGCTCGACCGGGTCCTCGGCTCCGAGGAATGGCTCGAGCAGAAAGGGGCCGCCCGGCACGCGGGCGTCAAGATCCACGAGGACGTCCAGGTCCGGGAATCGGCTCACAAGGCCCCCGGCGGGCTCCTCCGGGTCACGGCGCGCTTGCGGGAAGGGCGCATCGACGACATCACGGTCTCCGGGGATTTCACGATCTTCCCGGGAACGGCAGTCCGGTCGATCGAACAAGCACTGAGGGGATCGTCACCGGACCGCGGGGCGGTCCTGGCCGTCGTCGCGGAAATATACCGAGCCTTGTCCGTCGATTCGCCGGGCCTCGACCCGGAGGACTGGGCCACGGCGATCTCACTCGTGTCGGGGGAAGCCGCTCCGTCGTCCTCCTGATCGTCTTGGGGGCCGGCCTTCCGATCGTCCCGGCCCTTCCCTTCTTGACAGGCGATGCGATCAGGTCTATATTATTATTGATAATCATTATCATTCCTGCAAGGAGCCCCATCCCGTGCGCGGACCGCGACAATGGCAGAACCGGCTTGGTGATCAGTGTGCCCGCTGGACCGTCTCCCGGCAGGCCGTGCTGGATCACCTGAGCGGGAAGCCCGGTCACTGGAGCGCCAAGGACATCTACGCTTCGCTCAGCGTCGATGGCCCCGGCATCGGGTTGATGACGGTCTACCGGACCTTGGACCTCCTCGAGCGCACGGGGGTCGTCCACAGGATCGCCCTGGCGGACGGACAGGCCCGGTACGAGCTCAGGCCCACGGCGAAGAGGGACCACCACCATCATCTGATCTGCACGGCCTGCGGCCGGATCGTCGATTACAGCGATTTCGTGAGCGAGGAGCTCGACCTCGTCCGAAAAACCGAGGAATCGCTGGCCAGGAAGCACGGCTTTCGGATCCTCGATCACAACATCGAGTTCCTCGGGCTGTGCGGGAAGTGCCGGCACGAAAAAGAGGACCGCTGCGGCTGAGCCGTCGGTTATTACTGTAAGAACAGGAGATGACATGAGAATATGCGTACCCACGGAAACCGGCGAGGGCGTCAAGGCGACGGCCTACGGCCACTTCGGCAGCGCCCCCCACTTCACCATCGTCGACACGGTCACGGGAGCCACGGAGATCGTCGCTAACTCCGGCCAGCATCATGCCCACGGGATGTGCCATCCCATGGGTATGCTCGAAGGCCGCAGCATCGATGCCGTGGTCTGTGCCGGGATCGGCGCGAGGGCCTTGCAGAGGCTCAACGAAGGCGGTATAAGGGTTTTCCGGACGATCGCCGGGACAGTGGAAGAGGTCGTCGCCAAGCTCGCGAAGGGCGAGCTCGAGGAAATGACCGTCGAGAACGCCTGCGGGCAGCACCGCTGCCACTGAGTTCCGCAGCAGCCTCAGTCCGTCGTCCGGGATCGGGAGGACGGCTGGAATGTTCGTCGTCGGCATCATTTTCATTTCGGCGCTCATCCGGTCGGCCCTGGGCTTCGGCGACGCGGTCGTAGCCATGCCCCTGCTGGCCATGGCCGTGGGTCTCAAGACGGCCTCCCCGCTCGTCGCCTTCATGGGTCCGACGATCTCCCTGATGATCCTGGCCGGGAACTGGCGGCGGATCGAGCTGAGATCGGCGGCGCGGCTCATCGTCGCCTCGCTTCTGGGCATCCCCGTCGGGATCTACGGCCTCGCCCGTCTGCCCGAGGAGCCGCTCAAACTCCTGCTCGGACTCCTCATTCTTCTCTATGGAGCCTTCGGCCTGGTTAAGCCGAAGGCCCGGATCAGGAGCGAAAAGCCGTGGCTGCCCTGGTCCGTCGGTTGGATCGCGGGTGTCCTCGGCGGTGCATACAACACCAACGGGCCTCCGGTCGTCGCCTACGGAATGCTCAAGGGCTGGCCGCCGGAGGATTTCCGGGCGACCCTGTCGGGCTATTTCCTGCCGACGGGGCTGATGGTCCTCGCCGGCCACGGTCTCGCGGGGCTGTGGACGGCGGAGGTGATCTCGTCCTATCTGTGGTCCCTGCCGGCCATCGGGCTCGGTGTCATCCTCGGGGGCCTGCTGAACAAGCGCATCCCCCACACCCTCTTCGCCGGGCTCGTCAACGGCTGTCTCGCCGCGATGGGTGCCCTGCTCCTCCTCCGCACTTTGATCCGGTAGCCCGTGCTGATTTGCGTGGTCCCGGCCGGCATCTGGTCCTGACACGTCCTGAGAAACAAGATGGGACCAGGTCTTCGCATCTCCAGGGGGAAAATGGCGTTCGCGAAGACCTGGTCCCTTCTTTTTAGTTAAGAACGACGGGAGCGGCGGGACCGTAATAGAGCCCGTTGAACAGGAGCTTGAAGGTGCCGTGGGGCTGGCCCCGGAAGGCGATCTCGGGCCCGAAGAGGAACACCTTGCCCCGGCCCACGATCGCCTCGGCCACCTGGACGCTCCGGCGCAAATAGCCTTCGCCCCAGGCCCAGCCGCTGCGGAGGAGCCGGCCGTCGTCGAACCAGACGACGGGGCTCACGCCCTTGAGCTCGGCATCGGGCAGGAGCGTGAACGCGGGTGTGTTGTCGTAGAAGACGTCGATCGTCTCGGCCAGGCCGTGGGCCAGAGGGTGGTTCGGATCGACCCTGGCCCTCAGGATCGAGCCCGGCACGTAAAACTTCTCGGACCGGAGCGGCGTCTCCTTCCCGTCCTGGGTTTTCTCCACAAGGGCGTTCGCGAGCGGCAGCTTGAAGTGCTCGGCCAGGACGGTGGCCGAATCCAGGGCCAGGATCGTCCCGCCCGCCTCCGCGAACTGCCGGAGGATCGGGACGGTCTTCTCCGCGGAGATCCGGCCGATCCTGTTCTTGTATTCATCGGGGACATTGGCCGGCGACGGAAGCTGAAGATCGCGGAAGCCGCCGGATGGACCCTCCTGTCCCGCGGCCGGGACGCGGGGGACGGAGCCTCCGACGAGGATGAGCGCATCGAACCGGGATTCGAGGCCACCCGCATCGAGCGCCGGAGCGAAGACGAGCTCGTAGGGAAATTCGAACTGCTCGAGGAGCCAGCGGATCCAGCCCGAGGCCATCGAGCCGCCGTACGAATCCCACAGCCCGATGCGCAGCGGCTTCAGCTCGAATGCCTCGCCCTTCGGCCCGGCCGCCGCGGCGTCGATGTTCAACCCCAGCTCCTTCGCCGCTTTCCGTAGGATGCCCGCCGCGCCCGTCGAGGCCGGGACCCAGAAAGCGCCGGCGGGAATGGCCTTCCCGTCCGCTGCGAAGCCGGAATTCAGCCACAGGACCTTCTCGCCGGCCTTGAGGAGGCGGTTGACGGCGATGAACGCATCGTTGACCCGGTGGTCGAGGAGAAAGCCGGCCGCGTCCGTTCCGGCGTCGAAGACGCCCGCCGGCGGCTTGGTCACACCGGGTACCCGCTCGAACGGCCCGCCGAAGGCGTCGAGGATCCGGTCGAAGGCGACGCCCATCTGGTAAGCCAGCGTCCAGCCGGCCGCATCGTAGGGCGGATTGGGCGCCCCGCCCGGATAAGGGATGTCGTTGGGGTGGTCCTGGGGCTCGAACATGGTCATCACGTGCGGCCGGAAGGCCTGAGCGGTCAGGACGACGAACGAGTCCTTGGGATATCTCCGGCCCGCGACCTCGAAATCCGCCTTCGCCCGCTCGACGGCGATGCCGCTTTCGAGCAGGGCGTTGACGAACTTGACCGCCGTCGGGAAATCGGCCTGGTCGGAAGGGATGATGTAGCCGCGCGGGTCGCGCTTGGCCTTGTCGAAGATGCCGTCGTAGTACTTCTTGTCCACTCCCCGGGCCCGGCCGAATCCGCCGCCCGGGCCGGCCTGACCCGGGGCTTGCGCCTGCGCCGTTCCGCCGGCGCTTTTGCTGTCCTTTTCGACGGCCGCCCGCACCTCGGCGATCGTCCCGGGCACGACGGTCCACGAATCCTTGCTCCCCAGCTCGATGGCGTGCCTGCCCATGAGATAGCGCCGGTAGAGGAAGTCCTCGCGGTGCTTGGAGGCGACGTCGAGGATGGCCATGTCGGCCGTGATGGCGTATTCGACCGACTGCCGGAAATGCCATTTCTGCGGCGCGATGGGATACGGGTAGTCGTGCTTCGGCAGCAGCCGCTCCGGGATGAAGGGGATGTCGATCGGAGTGGGGTTGCCGATGGCCTCGGTCAGGATGCCGATGACGTTGTGGAAGTAGCCGGTGCTCCGGAGCCCGCCGTTCCACCAGGTCGAATAGCCGGCCCCGGACCTCATCGTCGCCCCGGGCTTGTCCTCGGTGACGAAGCGGTTGTGCATGGAGGCCGAGACGAGGTCGAGCCCGACCGGGATGAGCGGGTCGAAGGCGTAGTTGAACGGGTCGCGGAAGGGCGGCGCGAAGAGGACCGTCCCGGCCGGCCCGGTCTGGTGGTGATTGTAGAGGATCTGGGGGTGCCATTCGATGTAGAGCTGCCGGCTCATGGCCTTGGTCTCGACCTGGGTGTTCATATAGAAGTCGCGGTTGTTGTCGTGGCCGATGTACTTCTGGTAGAGGACGGGGACGCCGTTCATCGACCGCTTCGACGGCTCCTTCTCGCGCATGTACCAGTCGGCGACGAGGTCGAGCCCGTCGGGGTTGGCGGGAACGGCGAGGAGGACGACGTCGTCGAGGATACGCCGGGTTTCCGCGTCGTCCCGGCCGACCATCCGCCAGACGAGCTCGACGAGCTGTTGCGAGCCGAGGATCTCGGTCGCGTGGAGCCCGCCGTCGATCCAGACGACGGCCTTGCCCTCGGCGGCGAGCTTGCGGGCGGCTCCATCGGTCAGGCCCTCGGCCAGGGCCAGCCGGCGGGCGGTGTCCTTGATATGGGCCAGGCGGGCGTGGTTCGCCGGAGAGGTGACAATGGCCATGATCATCGTCCGGCCCTCGGCCGTCTTTCCGATCTCGACGAGCTTCATCCGGTCGGATTCGGCGTCGAGCTTTTCCCAATAGGCCGTGAGCTGCTTGTAGTTGACGAGCCGGTAGTCGTCGCCGATCGCGAACCCGAACTGCTCCTTCGGGCTCGTGACCTTGGCCGCGTCCGCGGGCAGTCTGAGGGCCGCGAGCACGGCGCAGACGCCCATCACGGCGAGCAGGATGCGGGAAACGGTGCGGGGACAGGTTCTCATGGACACGCGACAGCCTCCTGAAGGAAGTCGGATAGGGTTATGACGTCACCAGATGCCCGGAACAAGCCGGAATCGGACCGTCTTGGCGTATTCTTCATACCAGAGGAGGTCTTTCCTCAGCATGCGGTCCTCCAGGTAGGTCCGGCCGAGAAGAAGGACGACGGCGGCCGCCTGGGGGAGAAAAGCCCAGTAGGAGCCGAGGACGAGGGGGGTCGCCAGACCGAAAAGGATCCCGCCGAGATAGCCGGGATGACGGCAGAACCGGTACGGGCCGTTCCGGCAGACCGTTTGGCCCCTCTCGACCTGGATGCGGGCGACGCTCGAGAAGAAGGGATTGACCGCCTTGGCCCAGAGGAACAGCCCCTGGCCGGCGGCGTATGCAACGGTGGCTGAGAGGACGATGAACCCGGGGATTTCGCCGCTCCAGTGGTTGCGCCCGGCGTCGAGGCTGGCGAGGATGATCGCCGCGAACCAAAGCGGTGTCGAGAGCAGGTAATAGCCCTTGTCCCACCACTTCATCCGGCCGCCCGGGTGGCTCCGCTCGGAGATGAGGTCGGGGTTGTTCCGGAGAGTGACGATCGTCGTCACTAGAGAGGCCGCCGTCAGGCCGAGAAAGACCCAGCCCTGCCAGTAGTCAAGGCGGCCGGCCGCCAGAAAGATGACCGCGGCCGTGAAGGCGAGGGCGCTCAGGCTGCGGAACCAGAATGTGGTCTCGGGCTTCATCCCGGCCTCATTATCGGCCAGGCGTCTGATATATTCAATATCTGGGCGGCTTTTTCCTAATTTTTTATTTGCCTCGGCGCGAACAACGCGCAAGCCCGTATATGCTTTGGCCGGAAATTCAATATTTTGGGCTATTTCCCGACAAAATGAATAGAATGTAAAAGTTCCAGTACAGGAGGTCCTCCCGATGTTGCTCAAACGCCTGTTCAAGCCCGTCCTGGCCCTGACCCTCGCAGTTCTGGTATTCACGGGCGCGGGATTCGGGCAGACGCGCCAGCACGACATCTCCGCGTCCTGCGGCTTCCTGTCCATCGATCAGATGGCGGACCTTCTCGGCAACGTCCTGACTGTCGTCCTCACGCTCGGAACCTATCAAAAGGACAACCTCGAATACTCCGCCGTGCCGTTCCTGACCTACCACTATTCCGCCAATTCCAAATTCGGCTTCGGCGCGGCGGTCGGCGGGTACACCTCCTCGGGAGAGCTGCAGGTCTTGGATTCGGTGGTGGGCGATTTCAAAGAACAGAACTACGTCGTGGCGGCCGAGCTCGACTACCACTGGGTCATGCGGCCCGGCTTCCAGCTCTATTCCGGCGCCGGATTCGGCGTCCGCTACCGTCACGGCACCTACCGCGACGCGGAGGAGACGGACACATACAACAAGGTCCTGCCGACCTTCCATTTGAACGCCCTCGGCGTACGCTTCGGGAACAAGGTCGGCTTCTTCGCCGAGCTCGGGGCCGGATACAAGGGACTCATCAGCTTCGGGTTGAACGCCCAGTTCTGAGATGAACAAGACAGCGGTCTGGGGGCTGGCGGTCATCCTGGCCACCGTCTTGGGCGCGACGCCTGCCGCCGCCTATCCCTCGCAGACTTCGAACGAGGCCGGCATCCAGCCCGTCTCTTGGGACGCCTGGCTCGCCGCCAAGGCCAAGGCGGAGAAGTATGACGCCGAAGGCAACCTCGTCGCCGCGCTCCAGTACTACCTCGAGTACATCCGGCAGGCCAAGGGACTGAGTAATCCGGTCCGCACGGCCTGGGGCATGAACAACGCCGCCTATATGATCATCAAGATGCACCGCGC
Source organism: uncultured bacterium (assembly GCA_963743755.1). Classification (GTDB taxonomy): domain Bacteria; phylum Acidobacteriota; class Aminicenantia; order Aminicenantales; family Saccharicenantaceae; genus RBG-16-66-30. The sequence goes on along the minus strand of CAVUQU010000002.1, from coordinate 190,961 downwards.
GGACCCGACGGTCGACCTGGAGCCGGCGAGGCAGCTCCTCGAGGACGGCCTGGCCATACCCGAGGCGTCCGAGGACTGCCGGAAGATCATGGCCATGAATCTCGAACACGTCCGCGGCCGCCTCGAGCGGGCGCGCTGAAACCGATCTGATCCTTCTCTTTCGTCCAAGCCTCCCCTGCGCTTCGTCCCACTGACGGCAACCTCGGGCCTTGTCCCGGAGTATATCCTGGCGTAGGATTACCCCAAGGAGATCCCATGAAGAAAATCGCCCGCCTGTCGTTCGTCGTTGTGGCCGTCGCGGCCGCATTCACGATCCTGGCCCAGGTCCAGGCCGCGGACGCGCGGCGCGTGCCCACGGTCGAAGAGCTCATGGCTCTCAAGCTTCCGGGAAGCGTGCGCCTCTCCCCCGACGGGACTCGGGTCGCTTACACGCTCACGGAGACGGACTTCGACCAGGACGCCTACGTCACCCAGATCTGGCTCCTCGATGCCGCGTCAGGAAAGACGATCCAGCTGACGCGGGGCAAGAAATCTTCGTCCGATCCGACCTGGTCTCCGGACAGCCGCTGGATCGCCTTTACTTCGAGCCGGGCCGACGACAAGCCCCAGCTCTTCGTCATCAACCCGGACGGAGGGGAGGGCATTCCGTTGACGAAGGCGGAGACGGGCGTCGGCGGCTTCGACTGGTCTCCGGACGGGAAGGTGATCGCCTTCACGGCGAGCGACCCGGTGACGGACGAATCGAAGGCGCGCAAGGACTTCTACGGCGACTACGCCGTCGTCCGCGGCGAATACACCCATTCCCATCTCTGGACGGTCGAAGTGGCCGAGGCCCTTCGGGCGCCCCAAGCGGGGCGGCGCCGGACGAGCGGAAAGGCGTTCACGGTGGAGGGATTCGAATGGTCGCCCGACGGGAAAAAGATCGCCTTCGGCGCGACGGTCGATCCCGACCTCGTCAACGGCGGGACGTCGGACATCTACGTCCTCGACCTCGCCGGCGACGGCGTGAAGAAGATCGTCGACCAGCCCGGCCCGGACTCCTCTCCCCTGTGGTCGCCGGACGGCGGGTCGATCCTCTTCTCGAGCGCCCTGGGCCGGCCGGACTATTACGCCCGGAACAGCGTCCTGGCCGTCGTGGCCGCGGCGGGCGGCGCGGTCAAGCCGCTGACGAGCGCCTTCGACGAGAATCCGTACGCCGTGGTCTGGAACGCGGACGGGATCTACTTTTCGGCCATGCAGAAGACGGCCGGGCACCTCTTCCGGCTCGACCCGGCGACGCTCGCGATCGAGCGGGTGAGCGGGCCCGACGAGGCCATGGTCTCGGGATTCACGTTCTCGGCCGACGGCCGGCGGGTGGCGTTCCAGTCGGCCGCCGCCACGGCCCTGCCCGAGATCTGCGTCTCGGAATGGCCGTGGAAGCCGCGCCCGCTGACCCGCATGACCGACCAGGTGGCGGGGTTCGTCCTGGGGACGCGCGAGCTCGTCGCCTGGAAGAGCAAGGACGGGACGACGATCGAGGGCGTGCTCATCAAGCCGGCCGATTTCGATCCGGCCAGGAAGTACGCTTTGTTGTGCGTCATCCACGGCGGTCCGACGGGCGTCGACCGGCCGGCGCTGCTCTCGGGCGACACGCGCTATTACCCCTCGGACATCTGGGCCGCCCGGGGCGCCCTCGTCCTCAAGGTCAACTACCGGGGCAGCGCGGGCTACGGCGAGAAGTTCCGCATGCTCAACATCCGCAACCTCGGGGTGGGCGACGCCTGGGACGTTCTGTCGGGAGTCGAGCATCTGGTCAAGAAGGGCTGGGTCGATCCGGGCCGGGTCGGCTGCATGGGCTGGAGCCAGGGCGGCTACATCTCGGCCTTCCTGACGACGTCGTCGCGGGCGTTCAAAGCCGTCTCGGTCGGGGCAGGCATCTCCAACTGGGCTACCTACTACTACAACACCGACATCACGCCGTTCACGATCAACTACCTGGGAGACGATCCGGCCGACGATCCGGCGATCTACGCCAAGACCTCGCCCATGACCTACATCAAGAAGGCGGCGACGCCGACCCTGATCCAGCACGGCGAGTTCGACCGGCGCGTGCCCATCCCCAACGCCTACGAGCTGCGCCAGGGACTGGAAGACCGGGGCGTACCGGTCGAGATGGTCGTCTACAAGGGCTACGGCCACGGCATCACCAAGCCGAAGTCGATGCGGGCGGTCATGGAGCACAACCTGGCCTGGTTCGGCCACTACATCTTCGGCGATCCGAAGCCGGATCTGAGCGCACCGCCGCTCCCCAAGAAGAACAGCGAAGGAACGAAATAGAAACATAAGAAGGGGTCAAACCTACTTATCGTCACTTTCAGCAAAAAACGTCAGAAAGTGACGATAAGTAGGTTTGACCCCATCTTTTATTAGATCTTGATGATGATCTTCCGCTTGTATAGCCAGTAGCAGATACCCCACAGCATCGCCCAGGCGGCGAGGCTCGTCAATATTTCCGCCGGGAGCTCCCCGGTCCAGCCGCCGAAGGCCATGGTGAACGGTCGGACGAGCTTCCCCACCCAGACCGTGCCGCCGCTCTCCTGGAAGAGATAGATGGCCAGCGAATTCATCCCAACGATGTTGAAGAAGACGGCTCCCCGGCGCCATTTCCGGACGTCGACGAGTCCGTAGGACAGGGCCAGGGCCAGGAGGCAGATGCCGCCGGTCGCGACTACGAACGAGCTCGTGGCGATGCGCTTGATCATCGGCGTCACCGCAGTCAGGGCGAAGCCGCCGGCGACGGCGGCCGTGCCGAGGCCGAGGAGCCAGGCGATCTTTTTCTTCGGCGCCGCCGCGCGCATGAGCCATTGCCCGGCGAGAACGCCCCAGATCGTGTGGGCCGCCGTCGGGATGGCATTGAAGGCGACCCAGTGGTCCGCCGACAGCTCGCCCCCCAGAAGCATGTCCACCCACGACCCGAAGTTGTGGTCCGGGACGAAGGGCTGGTTATACCCCGTCACCCAGAACGTCCGGTAGACGATCTCGGTCAGGACGAGGAGCGCGAAACTCCAGGCGATCTGAGTCCGGACTTTCTTCCTCATCAGGAAATAGGCGATGGGATAGGTCACGCCGAGCTGGGCCAATACGTTCTGGAAGCGGAAGGTGATGTGCCCAGGTCCGATGCAGTAGAGGGCCCAGCCGAGCACGAGCAGGGTAACGGACCGGATGATAACGTGCCTGGTGATCTTCGACCGGCTCTCCCCTCGCTCCTCCCGCTTGGCCACGGAAAAGGCCAGGGCCGTCCCGACGATGAACATGAAGAACGGCTGGACGAGGTCCCAGCTGCGCAAGCCGGCCCAAGGATGGTGCTCGAGCTGGGAGCCGATGGCGCCGAGCACGCTCCCGGCGAGGCTCGGGTCGCGGAGGTGCTCGTAGAGGAGCGTGCTCTCCCCGATGAGCATGAACATCGTGAAGCCGCGGAAGAAATCGAGCGAGAGGAGGCGCTCTTTGAGGGACGGCGGGGCGGCGGATACGGCCGCCGGGATCGCATCGGTCATGGCTCACCTCTTGACGGTACTCGGGACCTCGAGGTCGACGTCGTAGTAAAAGGCGGTCATCGGCTTCCCCGATACGGGCTCGACGTTGTCGGCCCGCACGACCGCGTGATAGGAGCCCTTCTTCAGCCCGGCGGTCGAGACCGTGTTGACGAAGGTCTGCGTCCTTCCGCTTCCCGTGACCTCGACCGAAAGCCACGGCGGCAGCGATCGGGGATCGACGCGCCAAGGCGGGAGGTCTGCGCTTCCCCTGTTCGTCGCCGTGACCGTCCCGGAGAGCTTGGCGGGACGCGTCTCCCGTCGAGCGGAGCGACACGAGATAGGTGTCGGCCACGATGATGGGCGGCACGGGGAAATCGGGCTTCTTCGAGAGCCGCAGGAAGGCCACGTCGTCGGGGCCGACCGAGACGGTGAAGCTCCCGGCGTGCGGCCCGCTCGTCTCGTGCTTCCAGAGGTCGCGGACGTAGAGCTCGTCGGCGGCCTCGAGGCCGAGCTCTTCCCAGGTGATCTTCCTCTCCGCCCGGTACCGGCCCTGGTAGAGCACGAGCACGGCCAGGCTGCCGTCGAAGAGCGGCTTGCCGGCCCAGAGGCTGACGTTGCCGTCGTTCCAGACGACCCGGCCCTGGACGCCCAGCGGGTCCTGGTCGACGGCGATGGCCTCGAGGTTGGTCAGGATGCCGACCGTCGACGCGCTCATGCCGCGGAGGTCGTTCCCGGCGATGAGTGGGGAGGACATGTGACACCAGAGGCTGAACAGGCTGCGGTTCTGGGCCTCGGTCAATCCGGGCATGCCGACGATCATCATGTCCGGGTCGTTCCAGCGCCCGGGCGCCGCGAACTCGGCCAGCTTCTCGTTGGCGAAGGCGATGCGCAGGGCCCGGGCCCAGTCGGCTTTGCCCGGGCCGCAGATGTCGGCCGTCGTCCGCCACAAATGACCGATGGCGCCTGCCCAGGTCCAGGGATAGCCGTCGCCCCAGGAGCAAAGGCTGTGGACGACGGGTCGTCCGGCAGCGCGCTGGGCCTTGCCGAGGATCGAGTACGCGTCGACGATGTCCTGGCCCTGGCTGTTGCACCAGTCGATCTTGACGTAGTCGGCCCGCCACTCGGCGAACGAGCGCATGTCCTCGAACTCGTATCCTTTCGTCCCGGGCATGGCCCCGCTGCAGGTCTTCGTCCCGGCGTCCGTGTAGAGCGCGTATTTGAGGCCCTGGCGATGGATATGATCGCCGAGCCCGCGCAGGCCCGATGGATAGCGCTCCAGGTTCGGCGTGAGCCGGCCGTCCTTGCCGCGCGAGAAGCAAACGCCCTCGTCGGGGCCGACGTAGGCGTAGCCCGCGTCCTTCATGCCGCTCGCGACGAGCGCGCCGGCGATCTCCCGGATGAGCGTCTCGTTCTGCGGCTCCTCGCCGAACATGTTCCAGGGATACCAGCCCATGGGCGGCGTCAGGGCCAGGCCGTCGACCTCGGCGTGGGCGTTCTGCAGAGGGCCCTGCCCTCGCCCACGGTGTCGAACGGTATTCTGCGAGCTCGCGGTTCCTAGGACAGTGCCGGCCAGGAGCGCTGCCGCCGCGAGTACGATCACGGTTCTTTTCTCTGTCATCGCCGTTCCTCCTTCGAGGCTGGCCCGCGCGCCGACCGGCCCCCGCGGTCCGGTTTCGCCGGAACGGATCATAACACAAGAAAAAGCGACCGGACAATGAGTGTCAGGGCGTTTCCATTCTGTCCCCGGACGTCCGTTGTCTTTAGATCCCCCGTATCATATAATCGGGCCGGTCTCCCAGGCCCGAACCAGGCTGCCGGCTCGGGGGAGACAGCGGTGATCGCGCCGATGGCCCGGGTGGCGGAATTGGTATACGCACGACACTTAAAATGTCGCGGCCGTAAGGCCTTGTGGGTTCGAATCCCACCCTGGGCACCAACCTCTATTTCTTCTCCAAGTAGGCCAGCGCCTTCTCCATGACCGGGTCCCGGCCCATGAGAAGGTCCTCGATCGTCGGCGTCACGGGGAACTCCGGCACGATGCCGCGGTCCTTGGGATAATTATCGACGGCCATCGTGTAGAGGACGAGCGGCACGCGGATCTGGATGCGGCTGTTGGGGAGGGTCGCCGTGACCATGAATCCCGAGGTATTGCCGTAGTAGCCGGAGCCGCATTCCTCCCCGAAGAACACAGCCTTTTTGTAGTAGTGGAAGGCGGAGGTCGTTTCCCCCGTCGCCGAGAAGCTGCCGCCGTCGATGAGGATGGCCACCCGTCCGGCGAAACGCGACTCCGCGGGGATCTGCAGGCCGCGGTTGGGATGGCCCAGGACATCGAACCAGCCCCGGGCGTTCTTCCGCAGCGGGCTTTTCAGCTCCGTCCTTGTCCGCCGCGGTTTCGTTCGTGTACTTGAACAGGTCGTAATCGTCCTTCTTCGCTCTCCAGTCCGGCGTAATACATGAACGGCCGGTCCATGACATGGGCGAAGAGGAGCTTGGCGTATTCGTCCCGACCGCCGCCGTTCCCGCGCAGGTCGATGACGAGGTTCGCGGTCTTCTTCTCGGCGAGAGCACGGAACGCATCCTTCAGAAAATCCGGATACCGCGGCCGGGCCTTGTCCGGTTCGTCGCCGAATTGCCTGACCGTCAGCACGGCCGTCGGCCCCCGGAAGCTGAGCTCGTAGATCGGCCGGCGCTCGGTGGCCGCGGGGTATCTCTCCCTGAGGAGACGGACCGTCTCGGCGGCCGTGACGCACGGCACGGTGATCTCCTTCGCCGCCCCGCCTTCGACCGGCCGGAACCGGATCCGGCGGGACTCCCGCTCGCCGAATTTCAGGGCCAGTAAGCGGCCGAATACGGTCGCATTCTCGAGCCGCCGGAGCTTCGAGGTCCGTATCCCCGCGTCGCTCGGAACGAGAGGCAGGAGCGCCGCGACGATGTCCCCGATGGGCGTCCCGTCGATCGCCAGGAGCTCCGCTCCGTCCCGAATGCTCGACTCCGAGCCCAGGTTCCTGAGAATGTAGACCCTGCTCCCCCAGGAAGCGCAGTCCGAAGGGCAGGAACACCGGCCGTCCCTGGAGATAGGCGGTAGCCGCCGAAGACAGGCTCAAGAGCGTGTGACCATCCTTGATCTCCGCGACAAGCGGCAAGAGGCGGGTATAGAAGTCGATCTCGGTCAGAGGGCCGCTGAGGCCGTTCGCGACCGCGTCGAAGCTTTTTCGCAGCACGCTCGACGGGGTGTACCGGTCGAATCCGCCGTGCCCTTCTTCGAGAACGTCCCAGAGGATCCTCACGTCCTCCTTGAGCGCCTCGACCGGGATGGTCTTATGGGGATCGAAGGCGGCGGGCGCCGGGTCGGCCTGGTTCGGCGCGGCGGCAACGATAAAGAACGGAGCGAGCAAGGCCAGCAGCAAAAGTACGATCTTATCGACGGTTGTTCTCATTTCTGCCATTTTCAGGTCCCGGACGGACTTTTCTATTTAAGTCCCTCCGGGCGGAAAACTCAAGTCATGTTCGCTGAGAAGTTCACTCGCTCTCATTCGTCTTCCTCATAATGAAGCCGCTTGTCGACTGAGGCTGTTGACAAAAAGCGCTTAAGCGATTAATCTACTTTTGAGGAGGACCCCATGGAAACCGCCACGATCCGCATCCCCGAGGAGAAGAAGAACCTCCTCAAGGCCGCCGCCAGCCTGGAGAACCGGAAGATGAACGACATCGTCATCGAGTTGATCGACGAGTACATTGAAAGCCGGAAAGAGACCCTGGAACTGCTGGCTATTCCAGGCTTCTTGAGAAGGATCAGAACCTCCCAGCGAGAATACCGGGAGGGGAAGGGCGTCTCTTTAGAGGATGTCAGAAAGCATTCCTGGACCGTAAATCTCTCAAGAGCCGCTCGAAAAGCCCTCGGACAAGATCGGAAACAGTCCGTACAATTACGAATTCGGGACCGCCTAAAACAGCTGGAAGAACTCGAGAATCCGCTCAGACATAAAGATGTCCGAGCGCTCGAGGGAAAGCTTGTGGGCCTCTATCGATTTCGGATCGGCGAATATCGAGTGATCTTCGAACTGGACTCCAGACAAAACAGAGATCGTCGTCCACGCTGTCGAGCCCCGCGGAAGAGCCTATTGATTATTGTCCGGCTATCTCTCCCGCCCCTCGTTCCAGACGATGTCGCCGCGCTCGAGCGACCAGTCGTTGCCGAACCAGCCGACGGCCCGGACGCCGTCGGTCCCCGAACGCAGCGCTTCCGCTGAAAAGAACAGGAGGTCGGTGAAGCCCGCACCGCTAATAAAGTACTGGCCCGGCGAAGCCGCGACCCAGCCCGCCTTCCCTGTCCAGGCCACGACACCCACCGAGGCCACATCGCTCCCGGGACGCGGCCTGACGAAATAGGCCGCGTGATCCGCCCCCGTATACCGCTTCTCCCCTATTCTCGCCCATCCGTTCCGGACCTCGACCGGCGAGCCCGCCAGGAGCTTCGCCCAGGCGGCGTTCGTGTCGGCGTTGCCGTAGAGGATGACGCTCCGGTCCCTATCCTTGGCCGGGTCGAAAGCCGTGTCGGGGAGGACCTCGATGCCCGCGTTGCCGCGGACCCAGAACATCTCGGCGTCGAACTTGGCCTTGCCGAAGGCACGGGCGTCCTCCGCGGCGTCGCCGCGCGTGCCGTAGACGAACACAAAGCCGTGCCGGAAGGCGTCCTTGAACCCTCCCGCGCGGTGCGGGCCCTTCCAGCCCGGCCCCGCCGGTCCGGCCGCGACCGTCCATCCCTTGTCGCCGCGCTCGAGAAAGATCCGGCCTGCCTTGGGTACGCCCGGGACCTCGAGCTTGGATCCGTCAAGTTCGACTGCGATCACGTCCCCCGCTTTTCTGCCGGAGGCTTCCTGCGCTTCCCCGCCCGCCGCCTTTCCGGCCTCGCTCTTCGGCGTAGCCGGCAGGATATCGATCGCCAGCCGCTCGACGTTCTCCGTCGTCCCCTTGAACGCTCTCCCCGCTTCGTCCCTTTCGATCACGACCTTGCTCAGCTCGAGCGGCTTCTTCTGGGCCAGGATCCCGACCCAGCGCGAGCCCGCCGAGATCCCCGGATCCGTCGTGACGAATTCGACCCGCTTGACCTCGGCGTCCGCCGGCCGGGCCCGCTCCTTCAGGAACTGGAAGAGCGGCGGCCAATCGACGCACTCGTTCCCCCACCAGTGGCCGGCGCCCGGCCGCTCGTAATAGGCGAAATCGGGATGGAACTTCCCGAGAAGCCCGCGCATGTCACGGGCCTGGGTCACGGGCACGTTGTCGTCCATGTCGCCGTGAAGGACGTAGATCCCATAATGGAGGAAATTGCGGGCCAGGCCCATCGTCTCGCTCGGATTGTTCGCCCGGGCCAGCATCTTCTCGACCGGGGTCGGGTCCTTGAAGACCGCCCCGCCGCCGTAGGACGAGAAGCTGTGCCAGCCGGCGCTCGGAGCGATGGCCGCCCACGGTCCGGGGACCGTCGCGCCGATCTGCCAGGTGCCGTGGCCGCCCATGGAGTGTCCCGTGAGGTAGGTCCGGTCCGGGTCGGTCCCGAAGAGGCGCTGGGCCTCGGCCAGGACCTCGAGCGCGTCGAGCCGGCCCCAATCCTCCCAGTCGAATCCGTACGGCCGGCGATTGGTCGCGGCCGCGATCCAGCACCAATCCTTCGGCTTGTAGGCGCGCGCCTGCCCGATGCCCTCGACGCTCGCGCCGTGGAGCGTCAGGACGAGGGCGGGCTTCGTTGGGGCCGTTCCGGCCTTCTCTCCGCCCTCCCCTTTCGCCATCGGCACCACGCCGAAATACTGGACGCTCCCGTCGATCCCGCTGACGAAAGTCCGCGAGTGATGGGCCGAAGGCGAGACGGCCCTGAGCTCGACCGCGAACGGCGGCGTCTCGACCGTCCGCCGTCCGGCGCGGGCCCGGGCCCTGATCTCGATCTTGACCGCCCCTTCCGTCGGCAGGCGCATCGATCGCCAGCGGCACGGCCAGCTTTTGGGTGAGGAGCGGCGCGACGCTCACGCCGATCGCCGCTTTTTCCTCCCGTCCGCCGGTCCGGTAGAGGACCTCGATCCTCTCCAGCCTCTCCCCCGTTGCGTTGACCAGCCGCAATCCGGCCCAGACCGGCCCTCTCTCACCGAGGACGAGGTCCGGCAGGGTCATGTCCTTGTCGGTAAAGAACACGTCCGCCGGCGGCTCGTAGAGTCGCCCTTTGAACCGGCCCCGCTCGCCCCGGAACAGAAGCACGTTGCGGCCCTTGGTCAGGCGCACGGGGTGGCGGAGATAATCCGCGCCGTATTTCTCGCCGCCCCGGGGCTCCCCGTTGATCCAGGCGACGTAGAATCCGGTCGCGTCTAGGATCATGGTCCTCGGCCTCGCGCTGTCGACGGCCATATAAAGGTAGCCGCCCGAGAGGGCCCGGTTCTCGATCCAGCCTTCTTTCCCGGCCTCGACCGCCGCCCAGGCCACGTCCTCACCTTTGGCGTTCTTGCCGACGACCGCGCCTTCCTTCGGCTCGGCCATCGTCCCCTGCGCCATCTGCCAGGCCAGCAGGTCCGACGCAACCGCCGCGCGTCCGTACGTGCCGATGAGTCCGACCGCCAGTCCCTTCGTCAGCGCCAACTCCTTGGCATCAGCCGCCAGCACGAGGACGGGCATCGCGGGATCCTGCGGAGCCTGGCTGCGGCCGGTCGAAGCGGCAAGGGTGAAGACCGCAAGCAGGCTGATCAGAACACGGGTGGCTCGGCGGATCGGGCGCATCATGGGGGGCTCTCCTCCCGAAGAGATCGGGGACACGTACCTCAGGTACATGTCCCCGCTAACGGTACCGCGGCTTGTTCTTCTTGACTTCCTTGAGCCGGGCGGCGAAATCCCGCCCGACCGCTTTTTCGTTCCGCCGACGGGCTTTCTCGTCTTTCCGGAGTTCCAGCGAGCGCAGCTCGCGTCTCAGCTTGAGGAAGCTCTCGTACCGCCGGACGTCGATCGTCCCGGCCTCGACGGCGGCCCGAACGGCGCAGCCCGGCTCCCGCTCGTGGCCGCAATCGGGGAACCGGCACTCTGCCGCGACCCGTTCGATCTCCTCGAAGGTCCGGTCGAGCCCCTCGTCGTCCGCCCAGAGCCCGAGCTCACGCATTCCGGGCGTGTCGACGAGCAGGGCTCCGCCGGAGAGCCGGACGAGCTCGCGGGAGGTCGTCGTGTGACGGCCCCGGCCCTCCTCCGCATCGCTCACTGTAGCCGTCGCGAAGCGCTCCTCGCCCAAGAGACTGTTGATCAAGGTCGACTTCCCCACTCCCGAGGATCCGAGGAGAGCCACTGTTTTTCCCACTGAGAGGTAGGGCGCCAGTCCGTCGCGGCCGCCCGCCCCGAGCGCGGTCGTCGTCACGACCGGAACGCCGGGGGCGACGGCCTCCGCCGCGGCGACCACGTCCGGGAGATCGGTCCTGAGATCGGTTTTGTTGAGCACGAGGACCGGAGCGGCCCCGCTCGACCAGGCCGTCGTGACGTAGCGCTCGATGCGCCTGAGGTTGAAGTCGCCGTCGAGGCCGCTGACCAGGAAGACGGTGTCGACGTTGGCCGCGACGACCTGGGCTTCGACGGCCTCGCCCGCCGCCTTCCGCGTGAAAGCGCTCCGGCGCGGCAGAAGGGCCTCGATGACGGCGCGGCCGCCCGCGACCGTGCGGACCGCCGCCCAATCGCCGACGGCCGGGAAATCGGCCGGGCCCGAGGCCTCGTGCCGGAACTTGCCCGAGACTTCGCCCTCGCACTCGCCCTCCGCCATGACGAGCGTCGAGAGATCGCGGGACTGCTTGATGACGCGCGCCGGGACCAGGCCCTGGCCACTTAAGGCTTCGAACGCCTCCGCCAGCGCCCCGTTCCAGCCGTAGTCAGCGAGGTTGATCATGCAAATGAGTCCGGAGGGAATGATAGCCGCAATCCGAGAGCGCCGTCAAACGGACGGCCGTCTTGGCCGGCCGCCGTCGGCCGCCGCCGCTCCTTCTTCCGCCGGAAGTCCTCGAAGATGTTGTAGACGACGGGGACGACGATAAGTGTGATGAGCGTCGAGCTCAGCAGCCCGCCGATGACCGTCCGGGCCAGGGGCGCCTGGGCCTCGCCGCCCTCGCCGAGCCCCAGGGCCAGGGGCAGGGTGGCCATGATGGCCGTGAAGGCGGTCATCAGGATCGGCCGCAGCCGGCGCCGCCCGGCCTCCTCGATGGCCTCGCGGATGGGCATCCCGTCGCGCTGCCTCAGCAGGTTCGTGTAGTCGACGATGATGATGGCGTTGTTGACGACGATGCCGCCGAGCATGATCAGGCCGATGTACGACTGCATGTTGAAGCTGGTCTTGGTGACGAAGAGCATCAGGATGACGCCGATCGCCGCGAGCGGCACGGAGAACATGACGATGAACGGATCGCGCAGCGACTCGTAGAGCATGGCCATGATCATGTAGACCAGGATCAGGGCCAGGATGATGCTCTGGAGCAGCTCCTTGTTCGCCTTCTGCTGCTCCTCGTAGTCGCCGGTGAACTGGATGCTGTAAGTTCCGGGGGATGGGGACCGCGCGCAGGGCCTCCCGGGCGTCGTCGATGACCGAGCCCGATGTCCCGGCCGGCGATCTCGCCGGAGACCGTGACAACGCGCTCGCGGTCCCGGCGCTCGATGCGGATCGGCCCCCGCCGGGGCCGGGTGTCGATGACATTGCGCAGGCTGATCCGTTCCCCGTCCGAGTTGTTCACGGTCAAGTCGAGGATGTCCTGCAGGTCCAGGAACTCCGAGTCCTTGACCTTGACCAGGATGCGGAACTCGCGCCCCGCTTCGCGGAAGTAGCTCGCCTGGGTTCCCGAGAGGATCGTCTGGATGGACTGGCCGATCTCGCTGACCGAGAGCTTCATGTCGGCCGCGGCCTGGCGGTCGATGACCAGGAGCTCCTCGGGATTGCCGATCTCGCGGCTGAGCCGGGTGTCCGTGACGCCCTTGACCTTTTTGACGATCTCCTGGACCTGACGGGCCAGGGCCTCGGACACCTCCAGGTCGTAACCGCGGACCTCGATCTGGAGCCGCTCCTGGCCGCCGCCGCCGCGCATGCCGAACATCATCTGGCCGCCGCTCGCCCGGGTCCGGACGACCGTGCCGGCGATGTTCGAGAGCTTCTTGCGGAGGTCGACCGCGATCTCCTCGCTCGACCGCGAGCGCTTGTCCCGCGGCACGAGCTTGAGGGTCATGTTGCCCGTGTTCGCACCGCTGCGCCAGCCGCCGCCGCCGAAGCTTTCCTCGTGGCTGACGATCTCGGGGACCGCCGCCTTGACGATCTCGGTGACGGTGGCGAAGGTCCTGTCCATCACCTCGAGCCGCGTGCCGACCTCCATCTCGACCGTGACCCGGACCTCGTTCTCGTCGGTCGCAGGCATGAACTCGGTCCCGACGAGGCGAATGAGGAAGAGACAGGCGAGGAGCAGGGCCCCGACGCTGCCGAGAACGAGGACGCGGTGGTCCAGAGCCTTGTGGAGGAGCCGCTTGTACCAGTTCTCGAGCTTGCGGAACCCGGTCAGGAAAAAGTTGGCCGTCCGCTCGAGGGGTTTTTTGGATTTCGGGTCGAACGGCTTGGCCACGCGGATGAGGCGGCTCGAGAGCATCGGGACCATGGTCAGGGCCACGAACAGCCCCATCAGGTTGGCGAAGCTGACGACGTAGGCCAACTGCTTGAACATGACCCCCGACATGCCCCGCATGAAGATCATGGGCAGGAAGACGACGCAGGTCGTGATGGCCCCGACGGCGATCGGCGCGGCCACCTCGTTCGTGCCGTCGATCGACGCCTTGAGGGGCGGGACGCCGCCCTCCTGCATGCGGTAGATGTTCTCCAGGACGACGATCGAGCTGTCGATGAGCTGGCCGATGCCGAGGGCCAGGGCGCCCAGGGTCATCGTGTTCAGGGTGAAGCCGCCGAAGTAGATCAGGGCGATGGTCCCGACGAGCGAGATGGGAATGGAGATGGCGACGACCATCGTGCTGCGGATGCTGACCAGGAAGACGAGCAGGGCCAGGATGGCCAGGACCGAGCCCCACATGGCCGACGAGCCGACGTTGTTGATGGCCCGGCGGATGTACTCGGCGCTGTTCGACGTGGGCAAGAGCTCGATCTGGGGGATGTCACGCTGGATCTCGGCGATCTCCCCGAGGACGCGCTCGGCGACGTTGACCGTGTTCTCGCCCGATTGCTTGTAGACCGCCAGTCGCATCCCTTCCCGATCGTTGATGCGGGCGACCCGGGTGACGCGCTGGAACGTGTCGTCGACGCTGGCGATCTCCCGGAGCTGGATGGGCACGCCGTCCCGGACGGCGACGACCGTGTCCCGGAGCTGGTCGAGATCGGTGAAGACGCCGGGGATGCGCAGGAGGATCTCGTAGTTGCCCCGCTCGATGACCCCGGCCGGCATGTCGACGTTCTCCTGGCGGATCTTGCCGGTGATGACGTTGAGCGGCAGTCCCAAGGCCTTGAGCTTGAGCGGGTCGAGGTTGACCTGGATCTCCCGCTGGCGGCCGCCGTAGACGTCGACGGAGGCCACCCCGGCCACGCGCTCGAGCCGGTAGGCGATCTGCTCGTCGATGATGCGCCGGGCCTGGACGGGATCGAGGTTGCTGAGGGCGCCGAACTGCAGGATCGGCTGCTGGGCCGGGTCGAACTTACGCAGGGTCGGACGGTCGACCTCGTCGGGCAGGCGCCCGACGATACGGTCGAGGCGCTCCCGGACGTCGTCGGCCGCGGCGTCGAGGTCGGTGCCCCAGGCGAACATGATCCGGACGGAGCTCGAGCCTTCCGACGAGGAGGAGAAGACCTCCTCGACCCCCGGCACGGCGCTTAAGGCTTCTTCGATCGGCCGGGTGATGATCTCCTCGATCTCCTCGGGCCCCGTGTTCGGGTAGGAGGCGTTGACGTTGAGCGTGGGGTAGACGACCTCGGGCATGAGGTCGACGGGCAGGCGAGTGAGCGAGACAAGGCCGATGATGATGATGACGAACGTCACCATCCAGGTGAAGATGGGCCGGCGGATGGAGAATTCCGAGAGCTTCATCGCTTGTCTCCGGGCGTTTTCTGGGAGGGCGGCGCGGCGGCCCCGGGCGCGTCCGCGGGCAGGAGGAGGGGCGTGCCGTTCTCGAGGAGATGGTGGCCGAGCGTGATGACGTGGCCCGCGAGCCCGGCCGGCTCGAGGATCTCGGCCCGATCGCCTTCGACGACACCGACGGTGACGGGCTGGAAGACGGCCTTCTTGTTCTCGAGGTCGGCCAGGAACACGCCCTGCCCGGCCCCCCGGGTCACGACGGCGCTGGTGGGCACGACCGTCGCATCCGCCCGGCTGGCGAACTCGATCCGGGCGTTGACGAACATGCCGGGCTTGAGGGCGCCGTCGACGTTATCGACGTCGACCTCGACCCGGGCCTCGCGGGAGGTCTCCTTGAGGAGGGGCGCGACACGGGCCACGCGGCCCTCGAAATTTCGGCCGGGATAGGCGCCGCTCGTCAGGACGACGGACTGGTCGGGCTTCAGCCGGAAGTAATCCTTCTCCGTGACATGGATGACCGCGGTGATCGGCTGGAGCTCGATGACCGACAGGATGGCCGTATTCGACGAGAGCATGGCACCGGAGTTGACGAAGCGCTCACCGACGAAGCGGGCGTCGCCGCCCGTCTCCCAGGCGGCGCGGATCCGGGTGTAGGACAGCCGGACCCGGGCCGTTTCCAGGGCGGCCTGCTGGTTGGCCATCTGCGCCACAGTGACCTTGGAGCGGGCGTCGCGCGTGGAGAAGGCCGACTGCGCGGCATCGAGCTCGGCGTCCGACAGGATGCCTCTCTGGTGAAGGGTCCTGGCCCGCTCGAGCTCCTTCTGGGCCAGCTCCTGGGCGGATTGGGCCTCTTCCAGGTTGGCCTTGGCGACGCCCAGGTCGGCTTCGGCCTGGATGACCTCCTGCTGGTACTCTTCGTCCTCGAGAAGGGCCACGAGCTGGCCGCGCGTGAGCCGGTCCCCGATGTCGACATAAAGCGCCTTGATCCGGCCGGAGATCTTGGGGACGACGGTGAAATAGGACTTGGGGATCAGGTTCCCCGAGAACGTGCCGATATCCCGGATGCCGCCGCGTTCGACGGCCGCGATCTCGACGGCGACCGCTGCCCCGCGCGGTCCGCCGGCCTGGCCGCCGCCGCCGAGCCGGGCCACGATCTGCCAGGCCATGAAGACGAGGAAGAGGAATCCCAGGACGGTGAACGGCCTGGCCTTTTTAGCCCACAGCCGGTTTTTCAGCTTGTTCCAGTCGATCTTTGGCAAGGCAAACCTCACAATGCGCCAGACTTGTCCATCCGTACTCGATTTAGACGCCCGGGAGACGGATTTCTTCCCGGTCCTCGGGGCGGGGCCGCGCGAACGGCCCGCCCGTCCGAGCCCGCCGGGCCGCTCACTTCAGGAACGCGTAGTCCCGGCCGTACCTCTGCATCTGCTCGACGTAGCCCTCGGTGAGATCGATCCTGACGTCGACGATCTTCCCGTTCTCGACGACCGGGGTGTAGACGGGATTGACGAATCCGGCGTAGGGGGCCAGGTTGAGCTTGGCGTAGCGGTCCAGGACCTCCTTGTGGAGCTCCGGATCGATCCGGACGCCGTAGTCCTCGATCAGGGCCTTGGCCGCCTCGTAGTCGCCCTCGCTCGTGATCCGCTGGACCTCGGCCAGGAGCCGGCCGTAGAGCCCCCGCAGCTTCTGATAATCGTTGACGACGAAGAAGGTCTTGCCGTCCCGGGACTTTTTCTCGATGACGTTCTCGGCCTTCCCCTGCTCGTAGACCCATTGGGAGACCATGGCCCGGCCGCGCATGTGGGCCTGCTCGACCGTCTTGCCGAGCTCGATCCGCGTCAGCTGGGTCATCAGGCCGTTGCGGACCTGGAGGTCGTATTCGGCCTTGGCCGCCTCGAGGCTGGGCAGGAGGCCCAGCTCGACCATCTTGTCGTCCATCATATAGTAGAGGGCGAAGAGGTCGGCCCGCGACTCCTCGATCGGCGAGTGGTAGTTCTTGAGCGACTCGGGCCCGACCCCGGGCAGGAGCTGGCCCGAGCCGTGGCCGAGGACCTCGTGGAGGTCGGTGTGGATGTTCCCGGCCTGGGGGCCGTAGGTCTTGGCCCGCTCGAGAAGCTCCGGGGAATAGGTGAACTCGGCGCCGAAGGGCGACTTGAGCGAGGACTGGTCGTAGGCGTAGGTGAAGTTCTCGATGGTCACGGACTTGGAGCCGTGGTCCTTGCGGATCCAGTTGGCGTTCGGCAGGTTGATGCCGATGGGGGTCGAGGGGTAGCAGGCGCCGCCGATCGTCGTCCCGGTGATGACCTTGGCCGAGACGCCCTTGACCTCTTTCTTCTTGAAGCGGGGGTCGACCGGCGAGTTGTCCTCGAACCACTGGGCGTTGGCCGAGATGACGTCGGCCCGCTTCGTCGCCGCCAGGTCCTTGAAGTTGACGACCGCCTCCCAGCTGCCCTTCATGCCCAGCGGATCGTCGTAGACCTCGGTGAAGCCGTTGACGAAGTCGACGAGCGAGGCCGTGTCGCCGACCCAGAGGATGGCGTATTCGTCGAACTTGGCGAGGTCGCCCGTCCGGTAGTAGGCGACGAGGGCCTCGATGACCTTCTTCTGCTGCTCGTTCTCGGCCACCCCGGCCGCCTTCTCGAGCCAGAAGACGATCTTGGCGATGGCCGGGCCGTAGAGGCCGTCGATCTTGGCCACCTCTTCGACCACTTTGCCGTCCTTCTTGACGACCCGGGTGTTCAGGCCGTAGGAGATCGGAGTCGCGTCCTTTTCGTCGACGATGCCCTTGTAGTAGGCCTCGACCTCGGCCTGGGTAACACCCTCGTAGAAGTTGACGGCGGAATTCGTGACCAGGTCCCTGGTCGAATCCTGGGACAGCTTCTTGGGGGCGATGGCCGGGTCGAACAGGATGGGCGTGAGGAAGGCGACGAGGTCGTCGACCGACTGGCCCGCGGCGAGCGGGAAGGTCGCGCCCTCCGTGCCCTTGACCAGGGTGGCGAAGTAGGCGGCATCGATCCCGGGCAGGAACTTATCGGTCGAATAGTGGTGGTGGAAGCCGCTGGAGAACCAGAACCGCTTGACGTAGGTCATGAACTCGGCCCAGCGGGGGTCGGTCCGGTCGCCCTTGTAGCCCTGGACGACGGCATCGAGGGTCCGCAGGATCGTGATGTTGTGCTTGTAGTTCTGGTCGAAGAAGATGTCCCGGCCGCAGAGGGCCGCCTCGCCGAGGTAGTAGACCAGCTCCTTCTGCTGCGGCGTCAGGGTCTCGAAGCCCGGGACCTGGTAGCGCAGGATCTTCAGGTCGGCGAACTGGTCGATCTGCCATTGGAACTCCGGCGCGGCCGCGGCGGCGGGCTCGGGCGCAGGTTCTTTCTTTTTGCAGCCGGCGGTCATGAAGACCAGGCCGAGACAGAGGCCGGCAAGGAGAAGCGAGCTCTTGACGTTCATCGGACGGGACCTCCCAGGCGGAATTCGGACGAAGAGGTTATTTTAGCCCATCGCCGGGCTCCCGTCAAAAGAAGGGAAGAAATGCGCGCACCCGGCGTCCAAACAAGTGACGTTGTAATCCAGGTGGAGGTATATATGAAGAAGAATCTGTTTTCCGTCGTCCTCGTCTTCGCGCTGATCGTCGGCCTCCGGGCCCAGGGCCCCCCGCAGCAGCAGATGAAGCTCGAGGATGTCCAGAAGGCGCTGAGCCTGGTCGACAAAGTCCAGCCCGCGCCCGACAAGTTCAAAGCCGGCCTCGAGGCCATCACCGCCAAGGACACCCTGGCGATGCTGACCTACGTCGCTTCCGATCTCATGGAAGGCCGCGAGACGGCCACCCGCGGCTATGCGATGGCCGCCGAGTACGCCGCATCGCTCCTCAAGATGTGGGGCGTCAAGCCCGCCGGCGACATGCCGATGGCCATGGGCGGCTTCCGCATGGGCCGGACTCAGGCGCCTCAGGCTCCCCGCGAGCGGTCCTATTTCCAGGAATTCGCCATGCGGGAGACCACCGACACGCAGACCGCCATCTCGATCGAAGTCGGCAGGGGCGGCATGGTCAAGAGCCGCTCCTTCCAGGGCGGCCTCGATTTCCAGGGAGGTTTCGGCGGCATGGGCGGCGCGGCCGAGGGCACCGTGACCGCGCCCGTCGTATTCGTCGGCTACGGCATCTCGGAGCCGTCCGCCGGCTTCGACGAGCTCAAGGGAATGAACCTCAAGGGCAAGATCGTCCTCCTGCTCGGCGACGCGCCCGGCCGGGACGACCCCAAGTCCCCGCTCCAGGCCAAGAAGGAGCTCAAGGACAAGTACTTCCCGGCGGCGCCCCAGGGCGACATGATGGCCCAGATGATGCGGGGCGGCCCGCAGCGGTTCAACAAGCTCGACGCGATCGCCAAGCTCGAGCCCGCGGCCATCGTCCAGGTCTCCAATACGGGCAACGATGCCCAGATCTACAACGCGCTGTCCATGGTCCGGCCGCCCAGCGACGAGCGTCCGATCGTGAACAAGCCCCGCCGGAGGCTCTCTCTCGCCGGCGTCGCGGGCGGAGGCATGGGCCGTGGCGGCGCCTCGGCGACGCAGATCACCCGCGAGATGGCCAACTTCATGCTCGAGGGCACGGGCCAGACGATCGACGACCTGAAGAAGAAGATCGAGTCGACCATGAAGCCCGCCTCGATGGACGTCCCGGGCGCCAAGATGACCGTCACCACGACGGCCAAGACCGCGCTCGTCCGCGGCACGAACGTCCTCGGGATCATCGAGGGCTCCGACCCCAAGCTCAAGGACGAATACTTCGTCGTCGGCGCCCACTACGACCATAACGGGGCATGGGAAGGCTATGTCTACAACGGCGCCGACGACAACGGCTCCGGCTCGGTCGGCGTCCTGAACATCGCCAAGGCTATCGCGGCGAGCCCGGTCAAGCCCAAGCGGTCCATCGTCTTCGCCCTGTGGACGGGCGAGGAAGAGGGCCTTCTCGGCTCGCGCTACTATGCCGCGAACCCCGCCTACCCCATCGAGAAGACGGTCGGCTACCTGAACTATGACATGATCAGCCGGCCCTACGACGCCGAGATGCTCGCCCGGACCATGCGGGCTTACAACGTCCCCGGCGCCGAGGAGATCGTCAAGAAGGTCCGCGCCCCCTGGTTCGTCAGCGTCAACCTGACGGAGGGCACGCCCTTCGCCGACATCGCCCGTGAGATGAACCAGTACGTCGGGCTCGACCTGGCCTTCCGCTTCAACGCCCTGGGCGTCGGCGGCGGCGGTTCCGACCATTCCTCCTTCGCCGCGGTCAATGTCCCCTACGTCTATTACATGGCGGCCATGACGGCCGATTACCATCAGCCGAGCGACAGCGTCGAAAAGGTCAGCGGCGAGCTCATCGCCAAGATCAGCCAGCACGGCTACCTGACCGTCTACGCCTTCGCCGACAAAGACTAGTCAGATCGTCGGGGCCGGATCTTCTTTTCCCGTCGCGAAAGCGGGGCGAAGGAGATCCGGCCCCGTCTTTTTTTCCCTGGACCGGGAACGCCCTCCCGCACGCCGCGCTTGAAGAGTCCCTCGCAAATATTCTAAGATAGGCCCAGAGGGTCATCCGCAGGCGCATGAAGAAGCTCCGTGTCGCGCTCATCTACAACGCCTACACGGATTCCCAGCCCGACGAGAAGTCCGACACGGGGAGCGTCCATTATCTGCGCCAGATGATCCGCGGCATCGCCCGCGGCCTCCGTCGCCTCCGCCACGATGTCGTCGTCCTGCCACTCGCGGGCGACCTGTCCGTCCTCCAGCGCAAGCTCAACCGGCTCCGGCCCGACGTGGTCTTCAACCAGTACGACGACGTCGTCCACGGCGCCCTCTACGAGATGCGCGTGGCCGCCTTCATCCGCATGCTCGGCTATCCCATGACCGGCTCCCCCGCCCTGGGCCTGGGCCTGAGCCGCTACAAGTACATGTCCCTGAGCCTGCTCAAGGGCGCCGGCCTGCCCGTGCCGCCGTCGACGGCCCTCGTCGAGCGGCTCTCCGACATCGAGGAGCACAAGTGGGTCTTCCCGCTCATCGTCCACGCGGCCCAGGAGCACGCCGGCATCGGCCTCGACCGCGACTCGGTCGTACTGACCAAGACGGCCCTCCGGGAGAAAGCGCGGGAGATCCTCCGCACCTACAAGCAGCCGGCGCTCGTCCAGCACTTCCTCGAAGGACGCGAGTTCAACGTCGGCCTCCTCGGCGGCCGCAAGATCCAGGTCCTGCCGCTGGCCGAGGTCGACTATTCGCAGTTGCCCCGGAAGATCCCGCCGATCATGTCCTACGCGGCCAAGTGGGTCGAAACGTCCGTCGAATATCAGCGGACGAAGGTCATCTGCCCGGCCCGGGTCGACGCCTCCCTGGCCGCATCCATAAGCAAGACGGCGGCCAAGGCCTTCCGGTCGGTCGGGGGCTGGGGCTACGGCCGCGTCGACATCCGGCTCGACGAGGACGGCCAGCCCGTCATCCTCGAGGTCAACTGCAATCCCTGCCTCGACAGCGGCATGGGCCTGGCCCGCTCCGCCGAAGCGGCGGGCATCGACTACCCCCACCTCCTCCAGACCATCGTCAAGGCGGCCTTCGACGGCCCGCCCTACGATCTGCACCTACCGATCTTCAATCCCGGGATGTCCGGACTGGCGCGGGGGCGGTAGGACGGTCAGCCGGTCAACCGGCCGGTGTACGCGTAGTCGAGCGCCAGGGCGATGACGAGGGACACGACGTCCATCAGCCTCTCCCCTTCCGCGCCCGGCCGGTAGCTCAGCTTGAGCGCGGCGGCCCGGGCCTCGAGCTTGCGGACGAGGGTTCCGGCCTCTGCCGGCGTCAGCACGGACCAGTGGACCACGCGCTCGACGAGACGCTCGCGGTAGCGCCGGAAGAGCGCCGCGGCCGGCCGGAGTACCTGGCCCCGCGAAGCCGGGAAGGCGTCGTGGAGGCTGTCGTCGACGTAGCCGCGGGCGTCCCGGCGGAAGCGCTCGGCCTTCTTGCCGTAGTGCTCGGCCAGGGTCAGGCTCATCCGGTCGACCGGGAGGAGGCGGCGGGCGCTGCGGCTTTCGGGGAGATCCCTCCGGACGTCCTTCATCAGCCGGTCGACGTAGAGGAGCTTCCTGATGACCGGCCAGTTCCGGTAGCGCTGACGCCACAGGGATCCGGGCGTCAGCCAGACGGCGAAGGTTTCGGCGAAATCCTCGTCGGGGTGTTTCTGGGCGTAGGTCCGGCCGTAGGGATAGACGGCGATGTGCCGGACGTAGTGGCGGCTCATCCGGTCCGGCCGGAAGGAATCCCGGTAGGGCTTGGTGAACCGCCCGAAGATCTCGCCCCAGCTCGGGCGGCGCCAGAGACGGTAGGCGTAGTTGACGGCGTGCCCGGCCTCATGCCGGAGGAGCATCATGATCGTCCGCGGATCTTCGACCTCCCCGGTCTGCTCCTCCTCGAGGCGGACCAGGCGGGGATCGGCCAGGTAAAAGGGAATGCCGATGACCGGAGTGCGGTCCGGGCAGCCCCAGCCGTCCGTCAGGTAGACATCGGGCTTGAACCGGAACCGCTTGGCCTCCATCTCCCGGCGCAGGCGGCGGACGTAGCGCTCGAGGGGCGAGCCGTCGACCGCCAGGGAAAGCTTCGAGACGGGGGTCTTCAGGAGCTCGAACCTGACGGTTTCCCAGCTCTGGACCAGGGACCGGATGCTTTTGCCGCTCATGGGAGTAAGAGAAAATAAGGCAAGGGCGGGGGGTTGTCAAGGCGGAATTTCGGTCCTGAGAGGCGTTCGGGGACCCTTTTTCTTGAGGCAAAGGGCCTGTTTGTGGTAAAATACTTTTTCATAGGTTCAACAGGACGGAAACGACGCGGAAAGAACTCCCGCCCGTGAGATCACTCCCTGCGGAGTCCCTGCCCCAGGACTGACCCCCGATCCGAGAAGGAATTGACATGCTTTTCACAGAACTCGACCTCGATCCCAGGCTCCAACGGGCCATCGACGACAGAGGTTACACCGAACTGACCAACGTCCAGGAGCTGACCCTGGCCAAGTCGCTCAAGGGCCAGGACGTGGCCGTCCAGTCCCAGACCGGGACGGGCAAGACGGCCGCCTTCCTCATCACGCTCTTCTCGCACCTGCTCAAGCACTCCAAGAGTGCCCGGCGCAAAGCCCTGATCATCGTCCCGACCCGCGAGCTGGCCGTCCAGATCGAGGGCGAGGCCCTGCTCCTCAACCGGCCCATCGGGCTCCAGATCGGCTGTTTCTACGGCGGGGTCGGCTACACGGTCCAGCTGGCCCAGATCAAAGCCGGCCCGGACATCATCATCGGCACGCCGGGGAGGCTCCTCGACCTGGCCGAGAAGAAGCGGCTCAATTTCAAGGAGTGCGGCTTCCTCGTCATCGACGAGGCCGACCGGCTCTTCGACATGGGCTTTCTGCCCGACCTCAGGGACATCGTCAAGCAGATGCCCGAGCGCGAGCACCGTCAGAGCATGCTCTTCAGCGCCACGCTGAACAAGCTGTCGCAGCGGGTGGCCGCGGCCTACCTCAACGCGCCGGCCTTCATCGAGGTGACGCCCGAGCAGCTGACCGTCGATACGATCTCCCAGGAGCTCTACCGGGTCGGCAGCCACATCAAGCTCAACCTCCTGCTCGGCCTGCTCCAGCGGCGGACGCCCAAGAACGCGCTCATCTTCACCAACATGAAGCACACGGCTTTCCTGCTCGCCAAACAGCTCCAGGCCAACGGCTACAAGGCCAACTTCCTCAGCGGCGACCTCGCCCAGAGCGAGCGCCTGCGGATCATCGAGGACTTCATGGCCGGGCGGTTCCCCATGCTCGTGGCGACGGACGTCGCCTCGCGCGGGCTCCACATCGACGACCTGGAGATGGTCATCAACTACGACATCCCCCAGGACTGCGAGAACTACGTCCACCGCATCGGCCGGACGGCCCGGGCCGGGGCGACCGGCCTGGCCATCACGCTGGCCAGCGAGAAGACCGCCGACCACCTCGAAGCCATCGAGAAGTTCATCGGACAGAAGATCCCGGAGTTCCCGGTGACGAGCGACATGTTCGTCCGGGACATGAGCCTGGAGCGGCTGGCCGGCCAGGATCTCGAGAGACGCCGGCCGTCGGGGCGGCGGAGCGGCGGCCCGTCGGGTCGCCCGGCCGGAGGGGACCGCGGCGGCGGACGGAGGCCCGGCGGTACGAGCCGCGCCGGCGGCCGGGGCGGCGGGAGCGGCCGGCCGCGCTGAAGGCGGCGTTGACAGCCGGGATGCGCCTCCGCTAGAATGGGCGCCCGACCCGCGGGGGGCCGGGGGACATAAAGCCGAGGTCAGTCATGGAGAAGAAGCCCTTGCCCGAGCTGGACCGGATCTGCGCCGCCTTCGATTGCGCGGGGACGTGGCTCTCGTCCTGCCCCATCCCATCCGGCCACATCAACGACACCTACTGCTCGGAATTCGACGAGTCCGGGCGGCGCATCAAGTACGTCAACCAGCGGATCAACCACCTCGTCTTCCGCGAGCCCGAACAGCTCATGGAGAACATCGAGCGGGTCACGCGCTTCGCCCGGGAGCGGATCACGGCCGCCGGGGGCGACCCTGACCGCGAGACCCTCACCATCGTCCCGACGCGCGACGGAAAGTCCTTCCACCGGACCCCGGAGGGTACCTATTGGCGGATGTTCCGCTACATCGACGGCGCCCGGACCTACGACCAGGTCGAGGACCTCCGGCACGTCTATTCGGCCTCGAAGGCCTTCGGCAACTTCCAGAAGATGCTGGCCCGCCTGCCGGGCGGGCGGCTCCACGAGACCATCCCGGATTTCCACCACACCCGGAAGCGCTACGACGCCTTCCTGGCCGCGCTCGAATTCGACCCGAACGGCCGCGCCGGCGGCGTCCGGCCCGAGGTCGACTTCGTCCTGGCCCGGGAGAAGGACACGGGCGTCGTCGTCGACGGCCTGGCCTCGGGCCTCATCCCCGAGCGGGTCACCCACAACGACACCAAGCTCAACAACGTCATGATCGACAACCGTTCGGGCGAGGGCGTCTGCGTCATCGACCTCGACACGGTCATGCCGGGATCGGTCCTCTACGATTTCGGCGATTCGGTCCGCCTCGGCGCGGCCACGGCCGTCGAGGACGAGCGGGACCTGGACAAGGTCGGCTTCGACCTCGGGATGTTCGACCGGCTGGCCGCCGGCTATCTCGACGCGGCCCGGGACTTTCTCGTTCCGGCCGAGACGGAGCGGCTGGCCTTTTCGGCCAAGCTTCTGACGCTCGAGTGCGGCATCCGCTTCCTGACCGACCACCTCAAGGGCGACGTCTACTTCAAGATCCATCGCCCAGGGCACAACCTCGACCGGGCCCGGACCCAGTTCAAGATGGTGGCCGAGATGGAGCGGCGGATGGAAGAGATGGACGCCGTCGTCCGCAAGTATCTCTAGCGGATCTCTCGCCAGACGGCTTTGGCGATCTGGATGTCCTGGACGGCGACGCCGGTCAGGTCGGCCACGGTGATCTCCCCGTCCGAGGCGCGCCTCGACCCGGGATCCTCGATGACGCGGCCCAGCTCGACCAGCCGCTCCCTTCCGATCGCGCCGGCGCTCACGGCCCGGTAGGCCTCGCCCCGGAGCTCAGACTGGCTCAGGCTGTCGACGACGACCCGGTCCGCCCGGGCCAGGATGGCCGGATCGAGCTCCTGTTTCGAGGCGGTATCGGAGCCCATCGCGGTGATGTGCGTCCCCGGCCGGATCCAACCGGCCTGCAGGAGCGGCGTCGTCGAGGGCGTGCAGGTGACGATGAGGTTCGCCGCCGCGGCGACCTCTTCGGCCCGCAGCGTTGTCCGGATCTCGAGGCCGGGCGATGCCATGTCCCGCCTGTAGGCTTCGAGCTCGCTTTCGTCGACGCCCCAGACGACCGCCCGGTCGAACCGCCGCACGCGCCGGAGCCACTCGAGCTGCATCCGGCCCTGGACGCCGGCGCCCAGGATCCCGACCGCCGTCACCTTCTCCGGCGCCAGGTACTTCGCAACGACGGCCCCGGCCGCGGCCGTCCGCAGGTTAGTCAGGTAGCCCTCGTCGAGGAGGATGGCCTCGAGGGCGCCCGTCTTCTGGCTGAAGACGAGCATCAGGCCGTCGCCCGACGGCAGGCCCCGCTTCGGATTGTCGACGAACCCCGAGGCGATCTTGATGACGTAGACGTCGTCCTTGCGGATGTAGCCGTACTTGATGTGGACGTCGCCGGGCGGGTCGTCGAAGACGAGCTCGCCGACCGGCGGCACGACGACCTCGCCCCGCGAATAGGCGACGAAACCCGCCTCGATGAGCGGCAACGGGTCGATCGCGGCCAGGGCCCGCTTGATCTCGGCGAGGGGGACGACGGCCGGCATGGCTCAGGGCTGCCGGACGGTCATGCCCATCTTCTCCAGGGCCTTGACGGCGACGTCGAGTTTCAGGCTCTTGACGAAGACGTGGTCCGTCGTATAGGCCGAGACGGCGAAGATGTTGACCCCGGCGTCGGCCAGGGCCCCGGAGACCGCGGCGAAGAAACCGACCAGGCTGAGCGGTAGGACCATGTCGAAGGTGATCAGCCGCCAGTCGCCCTCGAAGCCTAGGAATTTCTGGGAGCCGAGCTTGGCCTCGTCGATGATGCAGGTCGTCTCCCGGTCGTCCTTGATCACGGCGAAGGCGTTCACCAGGGCCCGGCGCGACTTGACGATGGCGTAGGTCCCCGGCGAGACGACGGCCCGGCCGTTCTTGAAGTACTGTCGGATCTCGCTGCGTTTCATGGCTTGTGTCCCCCCCCTGCCTTGTTCATCTTCCGGGCTCGCTCCAGGGCCCAGCCCGGCTTCTCGACCTGATGGGCCCGGGCGACGGCCAGGGCGCCGGCGGCGACGTCCTTGGTGATGGTCGAGCCCGCGGCGATGTAGGCGCCCCGCCCGACCTTGACCGGGGCGACGAGCTCCGTGCCCGAGCCGATGAAGGCCCCGGCGCCGATGTGGGTGGGGTTCTTCGAGACGCCGTCGTAATTGCACGTGATGGTCCCGGCGCCGATGTTGACGCCCTCCTCGACGGTGCTGTCGCCGACGTAGCTCAGGTGCTGGGCCTTGGAGCCGCGGCCGAAGACGGTGTTTTTCATCTCGACGAAATTGCCGACCTTGGCCCCGGCGCAGACCCGCGTCTTGGGCCGGAACCGGGAGAACGGCCCGACCTGGACGTCGTCCTCGAGGACCGTGTCCTCCATGACCGTCGAGGTCAGGACCTTCACCCGCGCGCCGATCGTCGAAGACATGATGTGGACGTGCGGATAGATGCGGCCGTCGGCGCCCACGCGCGTCGCGCCTTCGATGACGACCGTGGGATAGACGACCGTCCGGGGGCCGATCTCGGCGGCCCAGTCGATCCAGGCCGAGGCCGGATCGAGGAAAACGACGCCCGCGCGGGCGAGTGCGTCGTTCTTGCGCTCCCGGAGCCGGGCCGCGGCCTTACCGACGGCGGTCGCGTCCGCGGCCGGAACCGCTTCCTCGGCGTCCGAGCATTCGTGGAAGCCGATCCGCTTCCCCGCTTCGACCAGCCGCCGGGCCAGGACCTCGAATCCGGCCATGCCGCCGGACGGGGAAATCCCGCGGAGGAACGGGAAGGCGTCCGACGACCGCACGGCCAGGATGTCCGAGATCCCGCTCTGCCCTCCCACGCCGAGGAAGGTCAGGGACTGGCGCTTGACGACGTGGGGACGCAGCAGCGCTCTCAAGGTCTTTTCGCGGATGAGAGGCACATCGGCCGGCACGATCAGAACGTCGCAATCGGGGTATCGTTCGAGGACGGTCCGGGCCGCGAGCAGGGCCGCGAGGGAATCCCCGCGACGGCCACCCTTGGCCTTCTTCGCGGCGAGCAGGAAGACGGGCGTTTTCGGGCCGGCGCTTTCGATCAGGGCCTCCCAGCCGTCTCGCACGCCGCTTTCGGCCAGGACCAGGACGGCATCGGGGCCGAGCCCGCAAACGGCCTCGAACGCGTAGGCGCCGAGCGGCCGTCCGAGGACCGGCCGGAAGACCGCGTCCTCTTTTCCCCCCAGGAAGAGAACGACGGTTTTTCTTTTCATGCCAGCTTGGTGATGAGCTTGAATTTCTTGTCGTCCCAGAGCGCCTCGAAATCGGGCTCGTTCTGGGCGAGGATGGAGAAGTTCCTGTCCTTCTGAACGGCCTTCTTCAGCAGATCGAGCGAGGCGTCGCCCTGGCCCATCAGGCTATGGGCGTCGGCCAGCAGGTAATAGACGAGGCCTTCGTTCTCCTTGAACTCCAGCGCTTTCTCCAGGATCTTGACCGCCCCTTCGTAATCCTTCTGGTTGATCTTGACCACGCCGGCGCGGTAGTGTTCCGCGAAGCTCTTGGGCGGCGCAATCTCTTTTTTCGGCCTCTTCCGGGCGATGGCGATGTACGTCCGGGCCCGGTCGACGATCTCCTTCTCGGCCGGGAATTTCTCGATGAAAGCGCCGAACGACTCGGCGGCCTTCTCGAACTCGCCTTTTTGGAATTCCTTGACGGCCAGGCCGTAGGCCGCCAGGGCTTTCTGATACTCGTCCTTCTTCGATCGTTGTTCGCGCACGGTTGTTCCTCTCGATTGGAGTTGAATTGCGCTTATTTTACACGACTTGCCCGCCTTTGACAACATCGGAAAATGGGGACGTTTCCGGTTTTCCGCGGCGAAAAACCGGAAACGTCCCCATTGTCCGGTCGCTTGGCGGATGTGGTAAAATGGACGGGTGAAAAAGCGCCTGGAAGAGATCCTGGAGAAAGTCCACTCCGGCAAGCTCGCGCCCGCCAAGGCTCTCGAGCTCCTCGAGGGATTTCCTTACTGCGAACTCGATTTCGCCAAAGTCGACCACCACCGCGAGGTCGCCAAGGGTTCGCCTGAGGTCGTCTTCGGGCTGGGCAAGACGCCGGACCAGATCGTCCGCATCTCCCGGGAGATCCTCGGCAAGGGCTCGAACCTGCTCGTCACCCGGGTGGAACCCGCCGCCTGGGCCAAGATCCGGACCAAGCTCCCCGGCGCGGTCTATAACGAGGCGGCCCGGACGGTCAGCCGGATCCAGTCCCCTCCCCCGGCCGGCCGGGGCACGGTCGTCGTGCTGACCGCCGGGACCTCGGACATCCCGGTGGCCGAGGAAGCGGCCGTGACCTCGGAGGTCCTGGGCAACGCGACCGAGCGCATCTACGACGTCGGTGTCGCCGGACTCCACCGCCTCCTCGGGCAGTACGACCGCCTCCGGCAGGCCCGCGTGATCATCGCGGTCGCCGGCATGGAGGGCGCCCTGCCGAGCGTCGTCGCCGGCCTCGTCCGGGTCCCCGTCGTGGCCGTGCCGACGAGCGTCGGCTACGGGGCCTCGTTCAAGGGGCTTGCCGCCCTGCTGGCCATGCTCAACTCCTGCCCGGGCGGAGTGGCCGTGGTCAACATCGACAACGGCTTCGGGGCGGCCTTCCTGGCCAGCCAGATCAACCATCTCTAGCGCATAGGAACGGGCGGAAAACGTCCGAAAGAATAATAGATAGAACACCTTGACAAGGTGCTGTCCCGTCCCTATATTCTATGAGAACGCGCGGGTCCAAAAGCATTCATGGAGATCATTGACCAGGTCAGGCAAGCCTCGTCGATAGTCGAGATCGCCTCCCAGTACACGACCCTGAAGCGGCGCGGCCGCAAGTGGGTCGGTCTCTGCCCGTTCCACACCGAAAAGACGCCCTCGTTCACCGTCGACGAGGAGAAGCAGCTCTACCACTGTTTCGGCTGCGGCGTCGGCGGCGACGTCTTCTCCCTGCTCATGGAGCGGGAGAACCTGACCTTCCCCGAATCGCTCAAGAGCCTGGCCGAGAAATACCGCATCCCCCTGCCGGCCCAGCAACGGGTCCGGCCCGAAGTCCTCAAGCTCGAGGAGAAGCTGTTCAAGACGAACGAGCTCGCGGTCGGCTATTTCAAGAAGAACCTCTACAACACGCAGGAGGGCAAAAAGGCCCTCGAGTATCTGAAAAATCGGGGCCTCTCGGAAGAGACCATCCAGACGCTCAAGATCGGCTACGCGCTGAACGCGTGGACCGCCCTCCTCGATGCCTTCCGGTCGAAGGACGTCCCGGTGTCGCTGCTCGAGAAGGGCGGACTCGTCCTGCCCGGGTCGCGGCCCGGCGAGTACCGCGACCGTTTCCGGGGCCGGGTCATCTTCCCCATCTTCAGCCTGACCGGCCGGGTCGTGGGCTTCGGAGGGCGGACGATCGTCGACGCCGAGCCGAAATACCTCAATTCGCCGGAGACGCCCCTCTACTCCAAGGGGAAGCTCCTCTATGGCCTGAACTTCACCAAAGACGCCGTCCGCCGGGAGGGCACGGCCATCCTGGTCGAGGGATACACGGATTTCTCGTCGCTCTACCAGGCGGGTTTCACCAATGTCGTCGCCTCGCTGGGCACGGCCCTGACGGCCTGGCAGGTCGGCCAGGTCATGCGCTTCGCCCAGCGCCTCATCATCAATTACGACGGCGACACAGCCGGACGCACGGCCATGGCCCGGGCGGTGCCCATCGGCTTCGAGAAGGGCCTCAACGTCGAGGTCCTGGTCCTTCCCGACGGCCTCGACCCCGACGCCTACATCAAGAAGCACGGCCGGGACAAATATCAGTCCCTGCTGAAGAAAACCGTGAGCGGGCTGGACTTCCTCATCGACGCTATGACGGCCGGCGCCCGGATGAGCGTCCCCGAGGAGAAGGGCAAGGTCGCCCACGCCGTCGTCCGGGAGATCGAGAAGGTCCCCGATACCGTCGCCCGGAGCGAATACCTCCGGCGGGCCAGCTCGAAGCTCGGCATCGGCGAGGAGCTCCTGCGGAGCCTCGTCGGCCGCAAAGGCCCGGACAAAGCCGCGGACGAGCCGGGCCTCTTCTGCCCGGCGGAGAAGCGCCTCTTCCAGATCCTGATGACCGACCGCGCGATCGCCCACGAGATCTTCGCCGAATGCGGCGGGGAGATCTTCCAGGGCCTGCGGGGCGAGCAGGTCTTCCAGCACATCATGGCCGGCTTCAAGAACGACGAGGACTGGAGCTTCCCCAGCCTCCAGGGCAAGGTCCCGCCCGCCCTGTTGTCCCAGCTGGCCACGGCCCTGTTCGAGAAGGCCTCGGCGGGCACGGTCGAGGAGGCCCAGGAATGCCTGAGGTCCCTGCGGCGGGTCCACCTCCAGAACCGCCTCAAATCCATCCAGCGGGATATCGCCCGGTCGGAGAAGGCCGGCGAGAAGGAGGAGCTCCTGGCCCTCCTTTACCAGAAGCAGGATGTCACCAAGCAGATCCTGTCGCTCCAGTGAAGGGAAGAAAACGTCATGCGATGCCGTCATAGAACAGGGAACGGGAAAAGAGGTGCGCGCCGTGGCTTTGGACAATAAATTCCACAAGGACGAGATCTCCCAGCTCATCTCGAAGGGCCGCAAGCAGGGCTACCTGCTGTTCGAGGAGATCGACAAGACCTTCACCGAGGACCTCGACTCCGAGGAGGACTTCGACGATTTCCTGTCGTCGATGGGCGACTACGGGATCAAGATCCTCGACTCGCGGCAGAAGGAGATGCATCCCCCAGCGCCGCAAGAGCGATCTCGTGTCGACCCACGGGCTGGAGCGGACGACCGACCCGGTCAAGCTCTACCTGCGGGAGATGGGCAACATCTCCCTCCTGACCCGCGAGGGCGAGATCGCCATCGCCCGTGAGATCGAGCGCGGCGAGAAGAGCATCATCAAGGCCCTCAGCCGGACGCGCCTGGTCCTCAACGAGGTCCTGGCCCTCGAGGACCGGATCAAGGAGAATCCGTTCATCATCCAGGAGATGTTCGACGTCTCCGAGGAGGACATCGCCGAGGGCAAGCTCGAGGAGAAGAAGAAGCAGATCCTGGGCAAGATCAAGAAGATCCGGGACCTGAGCCGCCGGCTCGACCGCATCCCGGAGAAGAGGAAGACCCTGGTCGGCCGCGGCCGGGTCATCGTCAAGATCAGCCGCACCATCCGCGACCTCAACCTCCGCTCGGCCCACCGGGAGCAGATCATCGACGAGCTGCGGACCCGGCTGAAGTCGATCAACGACCTCGAGGACGCCCGCGACGACTGGGCCGCCGCCCTGGCCAAGAAGCGGAAGAAGGACGATCCCGTCCTCAAGCAGAAGATCCGCGACGCCAGCCGGGAGCTGCGGCGGCAGACGACCGAGATCGGCCTCGATCCCGAGTCCCTGCGGAAGGCCGTCCGGGCCATCACGGCCGGCAAGAAGGTCAGCGACCAGGCCAAGAAGGAGCTCGTCGCGGCCAACCTGCGCCTCGTCGTCAGCATCGCCAAGAAGTACAGCAACCGCGGCCTCCAGTTCCTCGACCTCATCCAGGAAGGCAACATGGGCCTGATGAAGGCGGTCGAGAAGTTCGAGTACCGGCGGGGCTACAAGTTCTCGACCTACGCCACGTGGTGGATCCGGCAGGCCATCACCCGGGCCATCGCCGACCAGGCCCGGACGATCCGCATCCCCGTCCACATGATCGAGACGATCAACAAGCTCATCCGCGTGTCGCGGGCCCTGGTCCAGGAGATCGGCCGCGAGCCGTCGAGCGAGGAGATCGCCAAGAAGATGGACATGCCGGTCAGCAAGGTCCGCAAGATCATCAAGATCGCCCAGGAGCCCATCTCCCTCGAGACGCCCATCGGCGAGGAGGAGGACAGCCACCTCGGCGACTTCATCGAGGACAAGCTCATCCCCTCGCCGCCCGACACGGTCATCCACATCAACCTCAAGGAACAGATCGAGGAGGCCCTGAAATCGCTGACCGACCGCGAGGGCCGGGTCCTCAAGATGCGCTTCGGGCTCGGGGACGGCAACGAGCACACGCTCGAGGAGGTCGGCCAACAGTTCAAGGTGACCCGCGAGCGCATCCGCCAGATCGAGGCCAAGGCCCTGCGCAAGCTCAAGCACCCGAGCCGCAGCCGCAAGCTCAAGAGTTTCACGAACAACCATTGACGAAATGGGGACGTTTCCGGTTTTCGCGGCGAAAACCGGAAACGTCCCCATTTCGCATCCATTTCGTAATTGACGGCTGGTCAATATTTTGTTATAAAGAGGGGCCGAGGGCCTATAGCTCAGCGGTAGAGCCACCGGCTCATAACCGGTTGGTCCCAGGTTCGAATCCTGGTAGGCCCATGTGACCGAGGGCCCGGAGAAAGGCGGAGAGTGGAAATCGATTTCGAACTGATCATCCAGCTCCAGCAGCTGGATTCCGACATCCGGAACGCCGCCCTCGTCATCGAAGGCATCCCCCGCCTCGTCCAGGACGTCGACAAGCGCATCCAGGCCACGACGAAGCTCGTCGCCGACGCCAAGGACAAGATGGCCCAGAACCAGAAGAAGCGCCGCGACCTCGAGAACGAGGTCAAGGACATGAAGGTCCAGGTCGGGAAATACAAGCGCCAGCTGAACGAGGTCAAGACCAACAAGGAATACACCTCGCTCCTCCACGAGCTCGAAGAGACCCAGCGCAAGATCGACGGCATCGAGGAGTCCATCATCGCCGAGATGCTGGCCGCCGACGACGTCGAGGAGGAGATCAAGGCCGCCCTCCACAAGCAGAGCCAGGAGAAGGACGTCCTCGAGAAGGAAAAGCTCGTCCTCGACGAGAAGCTGAAGGAGACCGGATCCCGCTTCGCGGTCCTGAACAAGGAGCGGGAGGCCCTCGTCCCCTGCATCCCCCGCGAACAGCTCAAGATCTACGAGTCCCTGTCCCAGAAGAAGGGCGGCGCCGCCCTCTCCCCCGTCACCGGGGAATTCTGCGCCATGTGCCACATGCGCGTCCGCCCGCAGATGCTCAACGAGATCCGCGACAAGGCCAAGGTCGTCCTCTGCGAGAACTGCGGCCGCATCCTCTACCTGACGGTCAAGCCCGAGCCGGTCAAGCCCGGGCCCGCGGCCGCCGAATAGGCCCCGCGGCCGCGTCAGCCGCCGATCGCCCCGTCGTCCCGCCCCTCCTCCGCGTCCTCCCGGTACAGCGCGTCGATCGCGTTCTGGTACTCGGCCGTGACGTTGGCCCGGCGGACCTTGAGGGACGGCGTGATCTCGCCCCGCTCGATGTCGAAATCGCGCGGCAGGACGGCGATCTTCTTGATCCTCTCGTAGGAGGCGAGGAGCGGCGTCGCCCGGTCGACCTCCGACTTGAGGAAGTCGACGATGCGGCGGTCCCGGCACAGATCCTCGACGGTCGCGAAGGCGATGCCCTGGGCCTTGGCGTAGGCCTCGAGCTTCTCGAAGCTCGGGCACGACGAGGGCCGCGACGAAGCGCCGGCGGTCGCCGATGACCACGGCGTTCACGATGTAGGGGCTCGACTTGACCATGTTCTCGATGGGCTGGGGGGCGATGTTCTTGCCGCCGGAGGTGACGAGGAGGTCCTTCTTGCGGTCGGTGATGATCAGGAAACCGTCGGCGTCGAACTGGCCGATGTCGCCGGTGTGGAACCAGCCGCCTTCGAGGACCTCGCGGGTCTCCGCTTCCTTCTTGTAGTAGCCCTTCATGATGTTGGGCCCGCGGGCCAGGATCTCGCCGTCCGGCGCGATCTTGATGTCGATGCCGGTGCCGGGCTTGCCGACCGTGCCCATGCGGATGGCCTCGAACGTGTTGATCGAGAGAAGCGGCGAGGTTTCGGTCAGGCCGTAGCCTTCGAGGATGACCAGGCCGATGGCGTAGAAGAATTCGGCGATGTCCTTCGACAGCGGCGCCCCGCCCGAGACGAAGAAGCGGACCCGGCCGCCCGTCTTGGCGGTGATCTTCGAGAAGACGAGCTTGGCGGCGATCGCCTGGCGCAGGCTCAGCCCGGCCGGGACAGGCTTCCCGTCGATCTTCAGGGCCCCGTACGCCTTGCCGACCTTGAGGGCCCAGAAGAAGATCTTCCGCCGCAGCGCGGGGCTGGTCAGGACCTGGTCCATGACCTTGGTGTAGATCTTCTCGAAGACCCGCGGGACGCTGACCATGATGTGCGGCCGGACCTCGAGCAGGTTCTGGGCCACCGCCTCGACGCTCTCGGCGAAGGCGACGGTGCAGCCCTTGTAGATGTAGGTGAACATGACCATCCGCTCGAGGACGTGGGAGAGCGGCA
Organism: uncultured bacterium; assembly: GCA_963743755.1. Classification (GTDB taxonomy): domain Bacteria; phylum Acidobacteriota; class Aminicenantia; order Aminicenantales; family Saccharicenantaceae; genus RBG-16-66-30. The sequence goes on along the minus strand of CAVUQU010000002.1, from coordinate 156,258 downwards.
GGAAGGACAGCGCGGTGTCCTTGTCCGTGAACTCGACGAGGGAAGCCGCCGTCCGGATGTTGCTGACGAGGTTGTCGTGCGTCAGGATGACGCCCTTGGGGACGCCCGTCGTCCCCGAGGTGTAGATCAGGGTCGCTTCGTCCTCCGGCTTGACCCGGGCTACGAGCTCGCCGTAGAGGCCGGGCTCGGCCGCGGCCAGGGCCTTCCCTTTTTCGAGGACCTCCTTCAGCGTCAGCGCGCCGGCCGGGGCCGCGTCGGCGAAGGTGATGTAGTGACGGACCTTGGTCAAACCGGGCCTCAGGATCTCGATCTTCTTCCAGTGGTCGGCGTTGGAGACGACGACGATCGCGGCGTCCGAATCGTCGATGATGTAGCGGATCTGGTCCGGGACGAGGGTCGTGTAGATCGGCACGGTCAGTCCGCCGGCCGTGAGCGTCGCGAAGTCGGTCATGCTCCACTCCGGCCTGTTCTCCGAGAGGAGGCAGAGCTTCTGCCCCGCCTCGAAGCCCAGGGCCCTGAGCCCGAGCGCCAGGTTCCTGACGCTCTCCCCGAACTCCCGGGTGGAGATGGGCGTAAAGGCCCCGTCCTTCTTGAAGAGCATGAGATCGGGTTTCGGATAAGTCTCGACGGTGTTGGCCAAGAGTCCGGCCAGAGTTGTGACCATTTTCCCTCTCTTCTTTACAAAAGTGGCCCGATCGTATATTTCCCCGGGGGCCCTGTCAAGCTGAACGGATCCTGCCGTCCTGCAGTTCGATCGTCCGGCCGGCCAGAGCGGCCAGCCTGGGGTTATGGGTGACCAGGATGACCGTCAGGCCCTGCCGTTCGTTGAGGTCCTTGAGGATCGTCCCGATCTCCTCGCTCCGGGCCGTGTCGAGGTTGCCCGTCGGCTCGTCGGCCAGGAGTATCTCGGGCTTGTTGACCAGGGCCCGGGCGATGGCCACGCGCTGCATCTCCCCGCCCGAGAGCTGGCCGGGCAGATGGCCGGCGCGCTTGTCGAGGCCGAGGAGTTTCAGGACGCGCCCGACGTCCTCTTCGGCGCCCGGCTTCCTGAAGAAGGTGAAGGGCAGGATGACGTTCTCGAGGACGGTCAGCGTGGAGATGAGGTAGAATTTCTGGAAGATGTAGCCGAAGACGTCCCGCCGGATGCGCGTCAGCTTGGCCTCCGAAAGCCCCTTGCCATCCTCGAAGACGACGCGGCCTCCGAGCGTGAGCCGCCCCGAGGTCGGATTGTCGAGACAACCGAGGACGTTGATGAGCGTCGTTTTCCCCGACCCCGACGGTCCGACGACCGAGAGGAACGACCCTCGCTCGATCCGGAGGGAGACGTCGTCGACGGCGGCGATCTCCTCCTGGCCGCGGCGGTAGACCCGGCGGAGGTGCTCGGCTTCGATCGAGAAGGCGGCCCGGGCGCTCACGACTGCTCCTCGCTGCGGATCGTGTCCAGCGGCCTCATCCGGGCCGCTTTCCAGGACGGGTAGATGCCGCTGGCCAGGCCGATCGCAGTGACCACGCCGAGCGTCGCCAGGACCAGCCCGGGGTCGATCGCGACGAGGCCCCCGCTCGGCGAGTACGGCAGAAGCCGGCGGACCAGGATATCCGTCAGCCGGGCCGTTATCGAGGGCCAGGCCGGTGCCGAGGAAGCCGCCGCACAGGCAGAGGATGATCGTCTCGAGCCAGACCAGCTTGAAGACGTCCCCGGCCATCGCCCCCATGGACTTGAGGATGCCGATCTCCTGGCGCCTTTCCATGACCGACATCAGAACCGTGTTGATGACGCCCATCATGGCGATGAGGATGGCGATGAGAGCGATCGAGAAGACCATGACCCGGGCCGTCGAAACAAGGGTCATGATGGTCGTCTTGACCTGGCTCAGGCTGACCACCTGGACGTCGGGCAGCTTGTACATCTTGTCCTCGAAGGCCTTGAGGTCCGCGTCCTTCTTGACCTTGATGCCGATCGAGGTCAGCTGGCGGAGACCGAAGATCTTCTGGACCGTCCTGATGGGCAGGAAGATCGTTCCGTCGTCCTGGGTCCCCGTCCGTTCGAGGATCCCGACGACCTTGACCTCGACCTCTTTCTCGGGGATGAGGTAGAGGTCGCCGACCTCGCGCTGTTCGAGCTCGGCCACCTCGTAGCCGAAGACGGCCTCGGCCGCCTCGGGCGCCTCGAACCAGCCGCCGGACTTGAACGGCAGGGCGCTCTTGAGTTTGGGGAACGTGACGGGGTCGACGCCGAGGAACGCGGCCATGCCTCCGGTCTCGCCCTTGTTCGGGTCGAAGACGACCTGCATGAGCATGGGCGTCACGCCGTCGACCTCGGGCTCGGCGGCGATCGATGCCGCGATCGTCTCGTCCATGTATTTGAGGCCGGTGCCGCCCTTGAGCATCAGCGTCGCCGCCTCGTAGGGACAGCCCTTGGCCACGACGAGCATCTGGAAGCCGAGGTTGTCGATGTCCCGGTTGAGGGAGGTCTCGTAGCCCTTGTTGAAGCCGAACAGGCTGACCAGGACCCAGGCCGCCATGGCGATGCCCAGGACGGTGAGCAGGCTTCTCGTCCTCTTGCGCAGGAGGGTCTTATAGGCCACCGCGAAGACGGAGATCTTTTTCATGCGGAGCTATCCTTTGAAGAATTTCAGGTGGGGATTGCCGAGGAGGAACTCGTCGACGAGGACGAGGTTCTTCTTGACCGCCCGCAGGGTGGCCCGGAAATCCTTCTCGGCCCCCGGGTCGGGATTGGCGATGCGGCCGACAGGGCCGGCGGGATCCTCCCGCCCCGACACGACGTCGTACCTGTAGAAATCCTCCAGGCTCAGGCCGCGGAACTGCTCGCCGAAGGCGAGCGAGCGAAAGGCCTTCGCGGCCTTGGAGGTCAGCTTCTGGTAGTAGAAGCCCCGGATGACGCCGGCGGTGTCGAGGGCGAGGAAGACCTGGAGGCCGCCGTACGTCCCCTTCTGGTTGACGCCGTGGATGTAGCCGATGAGGTCCTCGCCCTTGTAGATCTCGTACATCGTGTACGGCACGTCGGCCGTCTCGAAGAGCCCGGTGAACCGGTCGCCCAGGCGGGCCTCGATCCTCTTCAAGAGCTCGTCGCCGCCTTTCTTAGAGATGGAGACGTAGAGCGTCTTGAATCCGGTCGAGCCCGGGAAGAGGCGCTTGACGTCCCGGTCCGGATCGTTGAGGTCGCAGCCGACGGCGGCGTGAAGGAGGAACGCGGCCGCGGCCAGGACGAGCCCCGCCGCCGCGAGGACGATCGTTCTCTTCATTCTCATGACGAACCTCCGTCGCCGTTCCCGAACTTTTCGGATCCTCACAACCTCTTGTAGAAATACAGCTGCACGACGAACCGGACGTCGCTCCGGGCATGGTCGTAGAGGACGGCGCCCCTCGCGGCCAGGTCCGCGCTGACGAGATAGGTCAGTCCGGAGCCGAGGGAATAATCCCAGGCGCCGGCCCGCCGGGTCAGGACCGGCTGGGCTTCGACCTTGAGCCGGCCCTCGTCGAGCAGGGACAGCCCCGTCCGCCAGAAGAAGAGGAACTCGGCGGCCCCGTCGCGGCGGCCGAGCTGGATCTCGGCCCGGTTCTCGAAGTTCCGCCAGAAGTAGGTCGCGTCGATCGCCGCGGCGGTCCAAGCCATGGGCTCCGGCCCGACGAGCGTGTAACCCATGGTCTCCAGGACGTCGCCGCGGGCCAGGGACAGGCCGACGCTGTAATTGTCGCGGGCCGGGACGCCCTTGGAGACCCGTGCCGCGGCCAGGAAATTGCCCTTGAAATAGAGCGGCATGCCGCTGCCCGCCGTCAACGAGGCGGCGGCGCTCCCCCAACCGAAATCCCGCTCCAGCCCGACCCCCCAGTCCCGGTCGAAGCCGTACCCGAGCATGGCCGGCGCCGGCAGGAGGAGGGCGTGGCCGTCGAGGACGGAAGAGAGGCCGAGGGCGGGCCGGTTGTGGCCGATCCAGATGCCGGCGACTTTCGTCTTGAGGCGGAAATAGGCGTTGTAGAGCTGGGGTTCGAGCTTATGATCGCCTTCCTGGTCGTAGGCCAGGCGGGCCTGGACGGCCAGGACGCCGATATCGCCGGTCCTCCCCGAGAACCTTTTCACCAGGTCGAAGCCGAGACTGGGCTTCTGCATGGCGTCGTCGGGCATGAGCGAGAAGAGCTCGATGCCGTTTGCGGCGGTCGAATACGCGCCGACCGCCTGGAGCTCGAGGAAGAGGAGCGTGCTCTGGGCCCGCAGGAGCCCGGGGGCGAGACCCGCCACGAGGAAGATCCCGGCGATGAGCGCTCTCGTCCCGGCCCGACACGCGACACGCGCGGGAAGGTTCGGCGCCGGATCGCGCGGCTCAGACATCGAACGTGATGCGGCCCCGGAAGATGACGATGCCGTTGCGGGAGAAGGTCAGCAGGACCTCCCAGTCGCCGGGCATGACGACGTTGACGGGCAGCAGGTAATCGCCGGCCCTGTTCGTCTTGAAAGCGACCTCGCCGGTGTCGTGGGCGCCGCGCATCGACGGCATGTCGCAGCGTCCCGTGATCGTCAGGTCGGAGACGCGCCGGCCGTCCTTGTCGTAGAGCTTGACGATGAGGACGGACATCCCCATCTTCGGTGTCTTGTCGAATTCCCAGGTGAAGTAATTGACCTCGCCGATCCAGCATTTCTTGCCGGACTTGGCCAGGTCCTGAAAGACGGGCTCCCCCTGTTTGCCGCTCGGGGTGACGCCCGGCGAATTGCAGCAGGAGCCGGCGGGCTGGGCCGCGGCCAGGGCCGCGAACGCGAGGAAGATGAAACCGCAGGCGGCGAGCAGCCGGATCGTCCGATTCATTGCATCACTCCTCATACTCCCTAATTCCTATCTATTTTATCATATTTCGACCGGGAGGGCGACCCCTTCATTCCCGACGGCGTCTGGCACGGCGCTTGCTAGTCATGATGGGGTGACAGCCACGATCAGGGCCGCATGGGGGGACTTTTCGCCCCGGGCCGCTCTGGCCGTAAAGCTGTGAACTAACTTTACGCTGATCCACCCGAGGAGACCGCGATGAAGAAACCGGCCTTGATCCTCTCTCTTCTGCTGACGGCGACGTTGGCCATCCCTGCCCGGGCCCAGGAGGTCTTCGATCTGCTCCGCAATGGCGATATCCCGGCCGTCAAGGCGATGGTCGAGAAATCGCCTCGGCTCGTCTCGGAGCGTGATGGCGCCGACGACACCCCGCTCCATTACGCCGCTGCCCTCGGGGACGCGGACCTCGTCTCGTTCCTCATCGACAAAGGCGCGAAGCTCGATCTCCCTGGCGCGGGACGAAAGACCCCGCTCCACCTGGCGGCTATCAACGACCACCGGGACGCGGTGGCCGCGCTCCTCGAGCGGGGCGCCGCTATCGAGCCGCGGGACGACTACCAGCGGACGGCCCTGATCCTCTGCGCCCGCGAGCGGGGCCAGGCCGCCACCGGCCGCGTCCTCATCGAAGCCGGGGCGGACGTCAACGCCGAGGACAAATTCGGTTCCACCGCCCTCGAGCTCGCAACCTGGCGGGGCAAGGCCGACTTCGTCGATCTGCTCCTCGAGAAAGGGGCCAACGTACCGGAGTCCGGTGATAAATGGGTAGACGCTCTCTCCGAAGCCGCGGCCAACGGCCTGACGAGGCTCTTCCACCGGCTGATCGAGAAAGGGCAGGACCTCACGGCCCTCGGCCCGGCCGGCGAAGGGCTCCTCCATTCCGCCGCGGCCGGAGGGTCGGCCGAGATCGTCGGACTTCTGATCGAAAAGGGCTTCCCGCAGTCCAAGGCCGACCGCTTCGGCTGGACCCCGCTCCATTACGCCGCGCGGGACGGCCGGACCGAGGTCGCCCGGGGCCTGATCGAACGGGGCGCACCCGTGGACACCCGGACCCTCATGGGCCAGACCGCTTACAATGTCGCCGTTGAGCGGAAGATGGACGCCGTGGCGGGGTTGCTGGCCAAAAAGGGCGCCGACCTTTCGGAGACTCGGTTCCCGGTCCTCGAGGGCGAGTACTTGGGACAGAAGCCCCCCGGAGACACGCCCGAACTCTTCGCCCCGGGCATCATCTCCTCGGTCTGGGGCCTCCACAGCACGGCCGTTTTCTCTCCGGACGGGAACGAGGTCTATTGGGCGCCGATGATGACGTTCCCCGGCGAGATCTATTCGCGCGGCGGCCTGCTGACGATGAAACGCGTCAACGGCCGCTGGACGCCGCCGGCCTGGGCGCCCTTCTCGGGCCCGACAGGCCGGACGACGTACCCTTCTTCTCGGCCGACGGGAAAAGGCTCTATTTCATCTCCCGCCGGCCGCTTCCCGGGGAAACGGCCAAGAGGGAGCGAGAAGATCTGGTACACGGACAGGACACCTTCCGGCTGGGGCGAGCCCAGGCCCCTCGATCCCAACGTCAACTCCGTCAATATGCACTGGGAGTTCTCGCTCGACCGGAAGGGCAAGCCTCTATGTCGCCGGACGAGCTCCGGACAGCCGCGGCCTGAACGACATCTACGTGGCCCGTCTCTCCGGCGGAGCGTACGGGAAGCCCGTCAATCTGGGCGAACCCATCAACTCCCCCGAGATCGAGGATACGCCCTTCGTCGCTCCGGACGGGAGCTACCTCCTGTTCTCGCGCCAATACGATCTCTGGGCGAGCTTCCGGGGCCCGGACGGCGCCTGGACCGCGCCCGTGAATATGGGCCCCGAAGTGAACAGCCCGTCGATCGAGCTGTGCCCTATCGTCACCGCCGACGGCAAATATCTCTTTTTCCTGAGCCAGCGCGGCGGCGAGAGCCACGCCTACTGGGTCCGGGCCGACATCGTCGAGAAGCTCCGGACGGCCGGGAAGAAGTGAGGTCGCGGACATGAAAAAACGGCTGGCATGGGCGGCGGCCGGCGCCGGGCTCGTCGTCATCGCCGCCGCGCTCGCCGCGGGGAGCTTGTCGGCGCGCGTCGGCCGGGCCGAGGAAAGCGAGAAGGCGCGCATCGAACAGGCCATCCGGGACGCGATCGGCTGGGCCAAAGACAAGGACTTCGGGCTTCTTTACGGCGTCATCGCGGACGATCCGGACTTTCTCGAGGTCCATCCGGACGGCACCGTCGTCAAGGGCATCGATGAGTTTAAAAAAGCGGAGGCGCTCTGGCGGAGCCCCGATTTCAAGGCGGTCCGCTTCGAGGTTCGGGATCTCCGGATCAAGCTCGCGCGATCGGGCGAAGTCGCCTGGTTCTTCGCCATCCTCGACGACATCAACGAGTGGAAGGGACGGCCGGCGAACTGGGAGAACGCCCGCTGGACAGGCGTGCTGGAGAAACGGGACAGACGTTGGGTGATGGTCCAGCAGCACTTCTCCTTCGCGAAGGAGAGGCCGCTCGAACTCACCTATGTCGCCAACATGGGCGTCTTGGTCGGCTCCGGGGACACCAAAGTCCTCATCGACGCCCTCTTCGACAAGCCGAATCCGGAATACCGGGCCCCCGAGCCCGAGGCGCTCGAGAAGATCATGACGGGGGCCGCGCCTTTCGACGGCGTGGACCTCGTCCTTGTCACCCACGATCACCCCGACCATTTCGACGCCGGGTTGGCTGTTCGCTATCTGGAAACCCACTCCGAGCCCCTCCTCCTGGCCCCCGCGGACGCCGTCGAGGCCATGCGCCGGGCGTCGGCGGACTGGGCCAAAATCGGGCCCCGCGTCGTCGCAATCGACCTCAAGGTCGGAGAGAAAGAGACCCAAGACCTGAAGGGGATCTCCCTCACGGCGTGCCGCACCCTCCACAGCGGCGACAGGGACACCCCGATGAACCTCATGTTCCTCTTCGAGCTCGGCGGCCGGCACATCTGGCACGAAGGGGATACCAACGGCAAGCCCGACGTCTTCCAGGGGTTCGGACTGGGGGGCGCTCCTATCGACCTGGCCATTGTCCACTATTGGTTCCCGCTCGAGCCGAATTGCGCCCGCTTCCTCCAAGAGGTCCTCGCGCCCGGGCACATCGCGTTGACCCATCTCCCCATCAAGCTCGAAGGCGATGCGCCCGGCAAGATCGATCAGGTCCGGCATTTCTATAAGGACATCTTCCTCCTGTTGCCCGGCATGCCGGCCCGGACCTTCGGTAAGTGACCCGGTTAGCGAGTCCTGAGATATCGGTCGCCCGATATCAAGACACCGCGCCGGAGGAGGAGGGCGAACGGAAAAAGGCCCCGGCTCTTTGTGTTCGCCGACGCCGGGTTCGTCCTCGAGTGCATCGACAGATCGCTCGAAGCCGACGATCTGTATATCTGCCTCTTCCGTCTCGGGCCGATCGGATAGCCGGGCCTAAGGCCGCGGACTTAAGGGCGCTGGTCGTCCCGGATGACGCGGATGCCGAACACAGTGGCGGTCTCGCGGCCTTCGATCCCCTCGAACCGGACCGTGACCTTCGCCTTGCCGGCAACGGCCTCGGCCGGGATGCGGTAGGCGACGTCGAAGAAACCCTCCTTTTCCTGGGGACTGCGCCGGGCGATGCGCTCCTCCCCCACCTTCCGGCCGTCGACGAGGACGGCGAAGGCGCGGTCGGCCCGCTCGTCGCGGTTATAGGTGACGACGAGCTCGAGCGGGGACGCGGGGTCGACCGGGAGGTCGAACGAGAACCAGTCCTCGGCCCGGCGGCCGTAGCGGCCGCGGATCTGGACGGGCGACGTCTTTCCGCCCTGCATGGCGAGGTCCCTCTCGGCCTGCATCTGGCCGGGTTGGGCGAAGGCCACCGTGGCCGCATCGAGCTTGCGCCGGGCTTCTTCGGCGGCCTTCAGGGCCGCCGCCCGCTCCGTCCATTCCTTCGGAGTCAGGATGTCCCAATAGGCGGTATAGACGCGCCGGTGCAGGCGATAGAACGGAACGAGGTCGACGTCCCGGTCGCGGCCCACGCCCGCGGTCCGGAAGACGCCGGGCCGGCCTTCCGCCGGTGTGATCCACTTGTCCGGTGACGTCTCGGCGGTCACGAGCACGGGTGTCGTCGGCCATTCGGACGCCGTCGCGGGCGTCGCGACGGCCTCGTCGCGGGGCTGTCTCTTCGGGATGGGGGCCAGGTCGCCGGCCAGGACGAGGGGGCCCCACAGGATCGCCGCCCGGTCCGGATCGCCGGGAAGGGCTCCAGCCGGAGCGCTTTGGGAAGGACCAGGGCCACCTTGTCGCCCGACTTCCACTTCCGGGTGATGCGGACGTACGTGCCGGCCGGGCCCGGGTCCTTCACGGCCTTGCCGTTGACCTCGACCGAGAACCCCTCGCCCGCCCAGAACGGACGGCGCAGCGCGACCGTGAACCGGCGCGGCTTCGTCGTTCCGATCGTCAGAGCGGCGTCCTCCCCTTCCGGGAAGGACGTCGTCATGGTCAGACTGACCCCGGCCGCCTTCCAGTCCGCGACGGACGGCGCATAGAGGTTGACCCAGAGCGTGTCCCCGGATTCGTAGTAGAGGCCGTCGCCGTGCAGCGCGTGGCTCTCCATGCCCGAGCCGACGCAGCAGGTGAAGTCCTCCTGCATGTCCTGATATTCGCGGACGACGCCCTGGCCGACGGGGACCATGTAGCACGTCGCGCCGTCGGCGGGGTCCATCGAGCCGAGGATATGGTTGAAGAGGGCCCGCTCGTGGAAGTCGGCGTAGCGCATCTGCGGATCGAGGGCGAAGAGGGCCCGGGTCATCTTGATCATGTTGTAGACGTTGCAGGTCTCGGCCGTCCGGCCATCGATCATGTCGCCGAACCTGTCCGGTTCGCCGAAATACTCGTTCCTGCCGTGCCCGCCGGTGGCGAAGCTGTGGTGATGGGCCACCCGCTCCCAGAAGAACTGCGCGGCGGCGCCGTCGGAGGGCCGCCCCGTGAAGATATGGCGGGCCAGCACTCCCAGCATCTTCGGCACCTGGGTGTTGCCGTGCTTGCCCCGGAGGATGTCCTCGCCCCGGACGAGGGGCTCGACGAAGGCCCGGTGCTCGAAGCGGTCGGCCAGGCGGAGCCAGCGGTCGTCGCCGGTGTCGGCCTAGAGGTCGACGAGGACCTCGTTCATGCCGCCGAACTCGGTGCCGAGCATCTTCTGGATCTGCGCGTCGTCGAGCTTGGAAAGGACGCGCTCGGCCCAGGCCGCGAAGCGCGTCTCGATCTCGAGCGCCGTCCGGTTGCCGGCGAAGCGGTAGGCGTCCCGCAGGCCGGCGAAGATCTTGTGCTGGACGTACCACGGCGACCACATGCCGTTGAGGTCGAACCCGGCCGAGCGGATGTCCCCCGCGGCGACCTGATCGAAGAGGGCCTTGCCCGGCGTCTTGGCCCGGTCGGTCTGGGCGCCGATGTAGCCGTCGCCGTGCTTGTCCTGCACGGCCTCGAGCTCGGAGACGAGATAGTCCGCCCTCTCTTTGAAGCGTGGATCGCCGGTCGCGGCGAACATCAGGCTCACGCCGGAGAGGTAATGGCCGGCGATGTGGCCGGTGAGCTGGCGGTCGTCCCCATCCCAGCCGCCGTAGCCTTGGTGCCTTGGGCTCGAGGCCGGCGGCCTTGCGGAGGAAAGCCATCATCCGGTCCGGACGAGAGTGACGAGCAGGTACTTCGCGTTGAGGTCCTGGGCCTGTTTCAGCGGGCCGCCGGTCAGACGGACGTCGCGGAGCGGGATCGGGCGGGCTTTTTGCTGGACGGCCGGCGTGACGGCGCCGGCCGAAGCGCTGGGCTGCGGCCAGGCCAAGGCCGCCGACAGGAGGATCGTCGCGATCGATCGGTTCATGTTGGTTCTCCAGGATCCGATTCAGAGATTCCAGCCGGGCCGGCAGGGACGCCGGATGAGCGCCTCGGCCTCCGGAACGTTGGTCACGCGGAGGTTCGCCGCGTCCCAGGCGATGCGTGTGTCGAGCTTCTTGGCCACGTTTCCGAGCAGGCAGATCTCGGTCAGGGGTCCCGAATACTCGAAGGCCGCCCCGGCCTTCTCCCCTTTCTTGCAGGCCCGGGCCCAGTCCTGCTCGTGCGAGCCCTCGATCCGCGGGATCGACCGCTCGGGCCGTTTCGCGTCGCGCATCAGGGACTCGGGGACGAGGCGGGGCGAATCGCCGTAGACGCCGCACATGACGAGCCCCTTCGAACCTTTGAAGACGAGGCCGCCCTCCTCCGGCATCTTCCGGCCGTCCTCGAGGGCCTCCGGACGGGGCGCCCGCGTCCCTTCGTACCAGGTCAGCTTGACCGGCGGCCGGCCGCCGCGGGCGGGAAAGCGGTAGGTGACGACGGCCGAGAGCGGATGTGTCTCCGGATTGAGGCCCAGGCTCGTGGCCTCGACCGTTTCGGGAGCGTCGAGGCCGAGGGCCCAGACGGCGGCGTCGAGGGTGTGGGCCCCACGGTCGCCCATCATGCCGACGCCGAAGTCCCACCAGCAGCGCCAGACCAGAGGATGGTAGGCCGGATGGTACGGCCGGAACGGGGCCGGCCCGATCCAAAGATCCCAGGACAGGCCGGACGGGAGAACGGGTGCGTCGGCGGGACGCTCGCCCCATTTCGAGCTCCAGTACGCGTGGCCCCAGGGATAGTAGGACAGGTCGCACCAGGCGTCCGCCTCGCGGACCTCGCCGATGAGGCCGGCCCGGATCCATTCGACGACGAGGCGGATGCCCTCGCCCGAATGGCCCTGGATGCCCATCTGGGTCGTGAGCTTCGACGCCCGGGCCGCGAGCGTGAGCTCGCGCGCTTCCCAGACACTGTGGGTCAGGGGTTTCTGGGTATAGACGTGCTTGCCGGCCCGCAGCGCCGCCATGGTGATGACGGCGTGCGTGTGGTCGGGGGTCGCGATGACCACGGCGTCGACGCCTTTCTCCTTGTCGAGGAGAGCGCGGTAGTCGGTGTAGAACCGGGCCTTCGGATAGCGCTTGACCGTCGCGGCGGCGTAGCCGGGATCGACGTCGCAGAGCGCGACGATGGTCTCTTCCTCGAGGGCCTTGAGGTTGGCCGCGCCCATGCCGCCGATGCCGATCCCGGCGATGCCCAGCATATCGCTCGGCGGCGTCGGGCCGCGGCCGAGGACGCGGCGCGGCACGATCATCGCCGCCGACGGAACGGCGGCGAAGGCGGCCGCGGCGATCGACGAGCGCAGGAAACGGCGCCGGGACAAGGTTTTCAGACCGCTCACGGGAACCTCCTCGACTGTCGGGATGACGGCATAGCGCCCTACCTCGCGAGGCCGATGAGATAGAGGACGGGTTGATGCACGATGTAAATCAGGAGCGAGTGTCGGCCGGCGATGTTGACGAAGGTTACCGGCAGGCGCCACGGCAGAAGGCTCCGGCGCGGGGCGTAGACCGTCTTGCCCAGGGCCGCCCCGACGAGGAACACCCCGAACCAGGGGATGAGGGGGAAATAGTCGAAGGACGAGAAGCCCGGGCCGGGGATGCCGAAGGGCAGCAGCCAATCGGAGCGCAGGACCAAGGCCTGCTTGACGGCGGGAAGCACGGCGGCGAGGGCGATGACGAGCGCTCCCCAGGCTGCGCAGGCAGCCGGCCGGGCCTTCGCGAAAGCCGCACCGTAGAGGAGCATCGAGAAGGCGAGACACTGGAGGATACCGAACCAGATGGCCTGCGACGGGTCGATGATGTAGGTGACGGCGGTGACGGCGAGGGAAACGGCGAGGAGCCTCAGGCCGCGACGGAAGTTGCTCCGGCTGAGCGTGCTGCTGATCCCCGAGAGCAGGACGAAGAGCGCGGCGAAGAACGACTGGGCGATCGTCCAGCCGGTGCTGTTCAGGTCCGTCGAGAAAAAGAGAACCTTGGTCATCCCCCGGAACTCGCCCAGGTCGTAAAGAAGATGGTAGCCGACCATGAGAATAATGGAGACGCCGCGCAGGAAGTCGATCTCCCAGATGCGGGCCGGGGCGGCTTCGGTCTTCACGACCGAGAGGATAGTCCAGGCCGTCGCCCGGCGTCAAGGACGCGGCGGGCCGGCCGATTGACAGCCCCGGGCGCCTGGTCTATAAGGAGGGCCTGAAGGAGGTGCCCATGACGACGTTCCAGTACCTGTCGGAAGAATGGCGGGCCGAGGCGGAGCGCCGCCTCAAAGCCGAGCTGACGCCGGACCGCATGAACCACATCACGTCGTCCATGTCCAACGTCTACCTCGATTGCCCGGGCGGCGGATCGAAGTACCTGCTCTTCCGCTTCGCGGACGGGGCGCTGGCCGAGCTGGCGCTGGGGACCGGCGAACCGCCTGAGGCCGAGTTCCGCATCACGGGCGCCTACGACGTCTTCGCCCAGATCTCCCGGGCGGAGATCGGCGCCCAGAAGGCCCTCATGACCGGGAAGCTCAAGCTCAAGGGCAACATGATCAAGGCCCTGAAGCTGGCCGCGATCGCCGACCGGCTGAACAAGGTCCTGGCCGGCATTCCCGCGACGTATTGAGGAGGGCGGCATGAAGACCGTCGATCCGCAAAGCCCCTACTTCATCGATTTTCCCGGCCGCGTCCGGGCCCTCCAGGCGGAGATGGCCCGGGCCGGGATCGACGTCTACCTCGGTTCGCGCCTGCGCACGTTGTCGTGGCTCCTCGACGCGTTCTGCCCCTGGCGGAGCTTCGTCGTCATCCCTGCGGAAGGCCGGCCGGCCGCCTTCACCTTCGTCATCGACGCCGCCCGCGTCGCCGACGAGTCCTGGCTTCCCGAAGACCGCGTCTTCGGTTTCGCGCCCATGGGCGGCCAGGACCAGATCGAGCTCATCGCCGACTTCGTCAAGGATCTGCTCAAGGGGAAACGGGGCCGCATCGGCATCGAGAGCGGGATGTCGAACTATCTTGCCCGAAGGCAACCTGACCCACTACGAGTTCGAGCGCTTCCGCGACGCCCTGGCGCCGTCGGAGCTCGTCAACGCCCACGACCTCGTCGACCGGCTGTCGCTCATCAAGGACGCGGGTACGATCAACCGCTTCCGCGAGGCCTCGCGCATCGTCGACATCGGGCACGAGGCCGTCTTCGAGGCCCTGAGGGACGGCGGTTAGAAGGGGCTGACCGAGACCGAGATCGCGGGCCTGGCGGCCCTGGCCATGCGCCAGGCCGGGAGCGAATGGGAATGGTCGTTCACCGGCGGCAACGAGATCGCGTCGGGCTACCGCACCGGCCTTACCGGCGGCGCATGCACGCCGGCCTCGCGTCGGGAGCTCAGGGCCCGGCGAGCCGCTCATGGTCGACATCCACGCCATGTTCCGCTGGGCGCTGGGCGACCATTCCCACAACTATCTTCTCGCCCCGGCGAGCGACCGACAGCGCTGGCATGCCCTCAACTTCACCGACATCGTGGCCCTGACGCTCAAGACCTACCGGGCGGGCATCACTCCCTCGGAGCTGGCCGAGAAGATGATCGGCTTCGCCGAGGACCGCGGCTTCGCCGATTACATGGTGCCGGGCTTCGAGCACGGCATCGGGATGATGGGCGACGAATGGCGCATCGGGATGAACGACGGCCCCTTCCCCTACTGGACCAATCCCGACCACCTCTACCGGGAGAACGAGGTGCTCATCTGCGCCATGCAGTACGCCTGCCCCGAAGAGAACATCGGATTCCGCTACGAGAACCCGATCGTCATCGGCCCCGAAGGGTGCGAGCCCCTGTCCAAGTTCCCCCTGAGCGTCGACGTCATCTCTTAGGGAGAGACCGGCTTCGCCTCTTGCGAAACAGCGGATACCGGAAAGCGTAGAGCCTCCGGAGCTGGCGAAGGTAATCCACCTGGGCCCTGACGCCGAACTTGCTTTGGCCCTGGGTCCGGTCTCTGAATACGATCGGGATCTCCCGCACCCGGGCTTTAGTTTTCACGACGACCTCGAGCACGATCTTCCAGCCCAGGGGATCGAGTTCGACTCCTTCGAGCTCGTCCTTTTTCACGGCCATGAATCCGCTCGTCGGATCGGAGAGGGTGGTGACTCCCCCGGCCAGAAGCCCGGCCGCCCGGCTGACCAGCCTTCTTCGCCAAGGCCAGTCCGGGACTCCGCCTCCGGCCAGGTAGCGGCTGCCCACGACGATATCGCAGGTCCCCGCGAGAATGGGTCCGATCAGGGCCGGTATCGAGTCGACCGGGTGGCTCAGGTCCGCGTCCATGACCACGCAAATGTCTCCCCCCGCCAGGCCGAAACCCTCGATGACGGCTCTCGACAGGCCTCTCGTCCCCGTCCGCACGCGAACGCGGACCGGGCAGGACCCCGAGAGACCCGAAGCGATACGGGCGGTCCCGTCCGGCGAATTGTCGTCGACGACGATCACCTCTCCCTCGATCGCTTCATCCGAAAAAACCTTCGTGATCGCCGAGATGATGCGAGCGATGTTTTGGGCTTCGTTGTACGTCGGCAATATGACGGAGATCATGCTTCCCCTCTGCGTTCACCGACTTCCTTCGCTTGGCCCTGCCATGGTCGGATCCCGGCGGGTCAGGATCATCGTCCGGCCTTGAGCCAAAGCGTCAGACCGGCGTCCCGGGTCGAGGGCCTATAGTGTTCGCCGACGAACTGCGCCATCTCCGCGTCGGCCATGTCCCGGTCATCCAGCAGGAGCTGCTCCGGCCTGTAGCGCTTCACCAGGGCCAATATCCCGGCTCGAGTGATCTGGCCGGACCAAAAACGCTTCCGCGGCATCAACGCCAGCTCCGGGATCACCCGCAGCTTGGCATGGAAGGCGTACATCGTGGCCCGCGTGTAGACCCATTGCGTGCCGGGCGCGGCGGCTTTCATCGCCGCGACGATAGGATCGGCATCGACCCGGCGCACGCCGCGGATCTTCTTTGTCTCCGACGCGAGTGTGACCCCGGCGTAAGCGACCACTCCGGCGCTCAGGAGGGCCGCAGCCAGGGCCAGGCCGGCGCCCCAAAGAGAGAGCCGGGGTGTGGTGCGCCGGACCGCGTCGAGCGCCGCCTTCCACAGCTCTCCGACGGCGTAACCCATCAGCCACGCGATGGGCACTGCGAAATGGAGATAATAATAGGGCCAGAACGGGCGATGAACGAGATGAACGGCGAGGGCCGTGGCGAAGAGCGCCAGGGGAAACGCGAGCGGCCTCCAATGCCGCCGCCAAGCCGCGAGGCCCAGCGCCGCCGCCAACGCCACCAGGGCCTGCCGATACCTCAGGAGATCGCCGAGTGTGAACGCCAGCTGGCGGACCTCGGCCGCCGCCGCCTGGCCCAAGGTCGAAAAGTGCGAGGCATAGGCCTGGAGATAGCCGGTTCCCAGCGCCAGGCCCAGAAGGACCAATCCGCCGAGAACGCTCCCGCCCCAGATCGCCCCGTTGCGGGCCAGTTTAGCCATCCTCCCGGTCTTTGATCGGGCCAGCGTGAGGATCGCCAGCTCGAGGCCCAGCGCGGGAGCGAGAAGGACCGCCGTCACCTTGATCTCGAGCGCGAACGCCAGGATCAATCCCGAGATCGCCAGCCAGACGC
This sequence comes from uncultured bacterium, assembly GCA_963743755.1. GTDB lineage: Bacteria > Acidobacteriota > Aminicenantia > Aminicenantales > Saccharicenantaceae > RBG-16-66-30. The sequence continues at coordinate 139,873 of CAVUQU010000002.1, read as the reverse complement.
CGCGGCCATCCTTATCCCAGCGCCGGATCGCTCCCAGAGCCCCAAGGCCGACGGCGAAGGCGGGGACCTCGCTCATGGGCGAAAGGCTGAGTTCGAACACATGGGGCGCGGCCAACAGGCTGAACAGCGCCCCGAACGCCGCCGGCACGCCGAGGCTCTTGCGCACCAAGCGAAATAAGACCGGCCGCCAGCAACGCTCCGAAAGCCAAGGCCAGCCCCCGCGCGAGAACGGCATAAACTCCAAACCACCTGAAGAGCGAGCCCTGAAGGACCGTCAACAGCGGTGGTTGGTCGTTCCAGATCTCATGGTAGAGCCTGAATCCCTCGGACCACAAGAACGCTTTGGTGACCTCATGATGCTCATCCCCGCCCAGCTGAAAACCGGATCCGATCGTGCCCCAACAGGTCGCCAGCGCCAGCAGCAGGAAGGCCACCCCAACGGCCATGTCCCAACGCCCGTCAGATTTCCAGCGCCGTTTCCCGGGCATGCTCGTTCCTGGCCTCCCCTCACTCAATATATAGAATTGAAGGCAGGGATTTCAAATAGAGGAATTCGCACGAGGGCCAGGCCGATGTCCGGGAGATCAGCTCTCCCGGACCTTGGCGATGGAGCAGGCCCGGTCCTTGTCGTCGAGCTTGATGAGGCGGACGCCCTGCGTGGCGCGGCCCGAGGAGCGGACCTGGGTCGTCGGGATGCCGATGACCTTGCCCTCGACGGTGATGACCAGCAGGTCCTCCTCGTTGATGCCGACCATGCCCAGGGCGTGGCCGACCTTGGGGGTCACGCGCAGGTTGAGGACGCCCTGTCCGCCGCGGTGCTTGATGGGGTACATGTCGGAGGCCGTCTTCTTGCCGTAGCCGCGGTCCGTCGCCGTGAAGATGAACTTGTCGTCCGGGCCGACGATGATCATGCCGATGACCCGGTCCTTGGGCTTGAGCCGGATGCCGCGGACGCCGGAGGCGCGTGCGGCCCATCGGCCGGACGTCGGATTCCTTGAAGCTCAGGGCCCGGCCGAGCTTCGTCCCGATGACGATGTTGTTCTTGCCGGTCGAGATCTGGGCCGAGAAGAGCTCCGACTTCGGCCGGATGTTCATGGCCAGGATGCCGCCCTTCCTGACGTTCCGGAAATCCGACAGCCGCGTCTTCTTGATGACGCCGTCGGTCGTGAGCATGACGACGAACTGGTTCTCGCTGAACTCCTTGACAGCCACGACGCTGGCCGGCTTCTCGCCGGGCTGGAACTCGACCAGGTTGACGATGGGCTTACCCCGCCCCGAGACGCCGACGTCCGGCACCTCCAGGGCCTTGAGCCAGTAGAGCCGGCCCTGGTTGGTGAAGACGAGGAGGTAGCTGTGGGTCGAGCAGATGTAGAGGTCCTCGACGATGTCCTCGGCCTTCATCTCGATGCCCCGGCGGCCCTTGCCGCCCCGGGCCTGGAACTTGTACGAGGTGAGCGAGGTCCGCTTGATGTAGCCGCTCGAGGTGTAGACGATGGCCACGTCCTCTTCCTTGACCAGGTCCTCGGGCCGGAGCTCCGAGACGGCCTCGTCGCGGATCTCGGTCCGCCGCTCGTCGCCGTACTCCTCCTTGATCTCCTTGAGCTCCTTGACGATGATCGCGAAGACGAGCTTCTCGTCCTTGAGGATGCGCCGCAGCTCGGCGATCCGCTTCTTCAGGGCCGCGTACTCCTCCTGGATCTTGAGCCGCTCGAGCTGGGCCAGCCGCTGGAGCTGGAGCTCCAGGACGGCCTGGGCCTGGACGAGCGTCAGCCCGAACTTCTCCATGAGCCCCTTGCGGGCCTCGTCGACCGTCTTGGAGGCCCGGATGAGCTTGATGACGGCGTCGAGGTTGTCGAGGCAGATGACCAGGCCTTCCAGGATGTGGGCCCGCTCCTCGGCCTTCCTCAGCTCGAAGCGCGTCCGCCGCAGGATGACCTCCTTGCGGTGGGCGACGAAGTACTTCATGATGTCGAGCAGGCCCAGCGTCTTCGGCTGCTTGTCGACGATGGCCAGCATGATGATGCCGAAGGAGATCTGGAGCTGGGTGTGCTTGTAGAGGTTGTTGAGGATGATCTCCGGCAGCTCTCCCCGCTTGACCTCGATGACGATCCGCATGCCCTCGCGGTCGGACTCGTCGCGGATGTCGGCGACGCCCTCGATCCGCTTCTCGTTGACGAGCTCGGCGATCGACTCGAGCAGGCGCGACTTGTTGACCTGGTAGGGGATCTCGAAGATGACGATCTTGTCCTTCTCGCCCTTGGCCGCCCGCTCGATCAGGGACTTGGCCCGGAGATGGAGGATGCCCCTGCCGTCCCGGTAGGCGTCGAGGAAGCCCTGGCGGCCGTAGATGATGCCGCCCGTCGGGAAGTCCGGGCCCTGGACGTGCTTCAGGATGTCCTTGAGCGTGGCGTCGGGGTGCTCGATGAGGTGGATGACGCCGTCGCAGACCTCCGTCAGGTTGTGGGGCGGGATGTTCGTGGCCATGCCGACGGCGATGCCGTTGCCGCCGTTGACGAGGAGGTTGGGGAACTTCGACGGCAGGACCTCGGGCATGGTCAGGCTCTCGTCGTAGTTCGGGATGAAGTTGACCGTCTCCTTGTCGATGTCGGCCATGAGCTCGTGGGCCAGCTTCTTCAGCCGGACCTCGGTGTAGCGCATGGCCGCCGGCGGGTCGCCGTCGATGAGCCGAAGTTGCCCTGGCCGTCGACGAGCAGGTAGCGCAGGCTGAAGTCCTGGGCCATGCGGACCAGCGTGTCGTAGGCGGCCTGGTCGCCGTGCGGATGGTACTTGCCGATGACGTCGCCGACGATGCGGGCCGACTTCTTGTAGGGCTTGTTGTGGTAGGTGCCGCTCTCGTACATGGCGTAGAGGACGCGGCGGTGGACCGGCTTGAGGCCGTCCTTGATGTCGGGGATGGCCCGGCCGATGATGACGCTCATGGCGTAGTCGAGGTACGACCGGCGCATCTCCTCTTCGAGGCCGACGATCGGGAAGTGCTCTTTCGGCTTTTCGCTGTCCATGGGAACTCCTGCGCGCGACGGCTTCCGGGCGGCTTCGTCAGACATCGAGGTTCAGCGCTTCCAGGGCGTTCGTCTCGATGAACTTCTTGCGTTCGTCGACCTCGTCGCCCATGAGGATGTTGAAGATGCGGTCGGCCTCGGCGGCGTCGACGACGGAGACCTTGAGCAGGGTGCGGCGCTCCGGGTCCATGGTCGTCTCCCAGAGCTGGGTCGGGGTCATCTCGCCCAGGCCCTTGTAGCGCTGGATGGCGATGCCCTTCTTGCCCCGCTCGAACAGGTAGTCGAGAAGCTTGTTCTCGTTCTCCAGGATGTCCTTCTCGACGCCGTCGCCGTTGGTCAGGACCGCGTACGGGCCCTTGACCTCCTCGAGCTCCTGGGTGATGCGGTAGAGGTTCTTGTATTCGGCCGAGGTGACCAGGTCCATGCCGATCTTGCCGGCCGCGGCCAGGCCGTTGAGCTTGTAGCCGAACTCGATCTCGAAGACGCCGTACTCCTCGTCGCGGCCGAGCTTCGTCGTGAAGCCCTTCTCGGCGATCTGTTTCATGACCTTCTCGACGTTCTTCTTCGAGCTCAGGAACTCCTGGCTGTCGACGCCGTTCCTGGATGAGCAGGTCGATGAGGAAGAGCGGGTAGTTCTTGCGCTCGAAGAACTGGGCGTAGCTCTTCTTGGCCATGAGGTTGCGGAAGAACTTGCGGAACTTCTCGCCCTCGATGACCTCCTTGCGGTTGCCGGCCCGGACCTTGAACTCCTCGGAGATCTTGCGGACCATGAACTTCTCGTATTCGCGCTCGTCCTTGATGTACTGGATGTCCCGGCCCCGGGTGACCTTGTAGAGGGGCGCCTGGGCGATGTAGAGGTGGCCCTGTTCGATGAGCTGGGCCATCTGGCGGTAGAAGAAGGTCATGAGCAGGGTGCGGATGTGGGCGCCGTCGACGTCGGCGTCGGTCATCATGATGACCTTGTGGTAGCGGAGCTTGGCCAGTCCGCTCCTCGCTCTCCTCGACGCCGATGCCCAGGGCGGCGAACATGACCCCGATCTCCTCGTTCTTGATGATCTTGTCGAAGCGGGCCTTCTCGACGTTGAGGATCTTGCCCCGCAGCGGCAGGATGGCCTGGAAGCGGCGGTCGCGGCCCTGCTTGGCCGAGCCGCCGGCCGAATCGCCCTCGACGATGAAGATCTCGGAGGTGGCCGGGTCGCGGTCCTGGCAGTCGGCGAGCTTCCCGGGCAGGGACGTCGATTCGAGGACGCCCTTGCGGCGGGCCAGCTCCCGGGCCTTGCGGGCGGCCTCGCGGGCCCGGGCCGCGTCGATGATCTTCATCACGATCTTCTTCGCGACCGTCGGATTCTCCTCGAGGAAGGCCGCGAGCTGCTCGTTGACGATGGATTCGACGATGCCCTTGACCTCGGAGTTGCCGAGCTTGGTCTTGGTCTGGCCCTCGAACTGGGGGTCGTGGAGCTTGACCGACAGGACGGCGGTCAGGCCCTCGCGGCAGTCGTCGCCGGTGATGTTCTCGCTGAGGTCCTTGAGCAGGTTGTGGTTGCCGGCGTAGGTGTTGAGGGAGCGGGTCAGGGCGGCCTTGAAGCCGATGAGGTGCGTCCCGCCCTCGGTCGTGTTGATGTTGTTGACGAAGGAGAAGATCGTTGTCGGCGTAGGACATGTTGTACTGGATGGCCAGGTCCACGCCGACCCCGTCCCGCTCGCCCTCGAACACGACCGGCTTGGGGTTGATCGTCTGCTTGTTCTGGTTGAGGTACTCGACGAACTCGCGGATGCCGCCCTTGTACTGGAACTCGTGGGACTTGCTGGTGCGCTCGTCGGTGATGGCGATCTTGAGGCCCTTGTTGAGGAACGACAGCTCGCGCAGGCGCTGGGACAGGATCTCGAAGTTGTACTCGGTGAACTCGAAGATCTCGTCGTCCGGCCAGAAGGTGATCTTGGTCCCCGTCTTCTTGGTCTTGCCGATCTGCTTCAGCTTGCGAGACGGGATTGCCGCGCTCGTAGCTCTGGGTGAAGATGCCGCCCTCGCGCTTGATCTCGAGGTCGAGCCGCTTGGACAGGGCGTTGACGACCGAGACGCCGACGCCGTGCAGGCCGCCGGAGACCTTGTAGCTCTTCTGGTCGAACTTGCCGCCGGCGTGAAGCATGGTCATGACGACCTCGGCCGCCGACTTGTTCTCCTTCTTGTGCAGGCCGACCGGGATGCCGCGGCCGTTGTCGATGACGGTGATGGAGTTGTCGACGTGGACGAAGACGTCGATCTCGTTGCAGAACCCGGCCAGGGCTTCGTCGACGCTGTTGTCGACGACCTCGTAGACGAGGTGATGGAGGCCCTCCGTCCCGGTGCTGCCGATGTACATGGCCGGGCGCTTGCGGACGGCCTCCAGGCCCTTGAGGACCTTGATGCTTTCAGCGGTATACTTTTCTTGCGTCATGTCCGTTCACTTATAAAAAAATGCGGGTTCCCGGCGCTTGCGCGACACGGGACCCGGGGGCCATTTTTCTCGGAACTATTGTACCAAATCGGGGGCCCTGAAAGCAAGAAAAAAGCGCGATTTTAGCTGAATTTAATATTGTTTGATATCAACGTTTTACGGCACTTTCTCGACCCCCCGACCGGGACGTTTAGCGGGCCCTTTGACAGAGACGTCCGAAGGGGTCTTTTTTTCTCACAGTTAGGAGGGGGTGAGAGGGGGTCAAACCTAAACAAATTAACCTTTCCCGGTTTCTTTAGAGGGGACTACCGGAGACGCCCAGAAAGTTAATTTGTTTAGGTTTGACCCCTTCTTGCTATAATTTTCCTATGCCGGCCAACCTGCCGCCCGAATACCACAGGATCGAGTCCGAGCTGCGTACGGCCCGCACGCCCGAAGAGAAGATCGACATTTACGAGCGGCTCATCCGCGTCATTCCCCACCACAAGGGCACGGACAAACTCCTCGCCATGTACCGGCAGAAGATCGCCAAGGCCCGCGAGGAGGGCGAGCGGCGCGCCTCCACGGCCAAGCACGCGCCGACGCACAAGATCGAGAAGTCCGGCGCCGGCCAGGTCGTCCTCGCCGGTCCGCCGAACGCCGGCAAATCGAGCCTCGTCCAGGCCCTCACCGGCGTCGCCGTCGAGATCGCCGAGTATCCCTTCACCACCCGCTCCCCCGCTCCGTTCATGATGCCGTTCGAGAACGTCAAGGTCCAGCTCGTCGACGCGCCCCCGGTCACGGGCGAGCTCATGGAAACGTGGTTCCCGGAAATGGTCAAGATGGCCGACGCCGTCCTCCTCGTCGCCGACCTCACCGATCCCGACACGGCCCCGGCGATCGAGGGCATCGTCGGCCGGCTCGCGGAGCGCAAGGTCGAGCTCGTCCCGGCCGACGCGGACATCCCGCCGCCCTACTTCCCCTTCCGCAAGCGCGCGGCCCTCGCCGCGAACAAGATCGACGTCACCGGGGCGCCCCGGGCTTTCGAGGACCTCGGCGTCCTGCTCGACGGTCCGTTCGAGCGCCTGCCCGTTTCGGCTGTTTCCGGACGGGGCCTGGAAACGCTGCGCCGGGCTATCTTCGGCCTGCTCCGCGTCGTCCGCGTCTACAGCAAGATCCCGGGGAAGAAGCCCGAGAAGGACTCGCCGTTCGCGCTCCGGACCGGCAGTACGGTGATGGACATGGCCAAGGCCGTCCACAAGGATTTTGCGGAGAAGCTCCAGTACGCCCGCGTCTGGAACGCCGCCGGCCTCGACGGCCTGCGGGTCACACGCGATTACGTCCTCGCCGACGAGGACGTCGTCGAGCTCCACATTTAAGCCCGGCCTATTTGCGGAAGTCGAGCGCAGGCTCGTCGCTCATGTCCATGATGGTCATGAACAGGAGCTGGGCGATGTCCTCCATGATCTCCGGAGTGACGAGGCTCAGGTTGTCCCGCGTGTTGTGATAGGTCGGCAGGGGTGACCGCGGCCCGCCGTGGGCGCCGAAGGTCAGCGACGGCACGCCCTTCCAGAAGAACCAGGCCGAGTCCTGCCGCGGCCGGGCCGGGTAGGACGCCGGCCCCGTGCTGAGCGCGCGGTGGACGAAGCCCGTGTTGGCCTTCTCGACGAACGCCCAGAATCCGGGATAGGTCGTCCCGCCCGATGCGGAGATCTTGTCGCCCGCCCCGGGGCCCTCCATGTTGATGAAGACGGCCGTCTTATCGAGCGGGTAGATGGGGTGTTCCGTGTAGTAGTGCGAGCCCTCCGTGCCCTGGTCCTCGCTCTGCTCCTCGCTGCCGAAGAAGAAGAACACGACCGTCCGCTTGGGCTTGACGGGGCACTTGGCCATGGCTTCGGCGACGCCCAGCGTCACGGCGACTGCCGTGGCGTTGTCGTTCGCCCCGGGCAGAAGCTCCCACAGCCGGCCGAGATGGTCGAGGTGCCCGCCGACGATGATGACCTCGTCCTTGAGGGCGGGATCCGTCCCCGTGATCTTGCCGAGGAGGTTGATGCCGACGCCGTCGGGATGGTGCTCGGTCTTGTTGCTGAGGGTCATCGTCTTGCCCGTGGCGAAAGACTGCGGCTTGAGGTCCTTGCGGATCGCAGCCACGGCGTCCTTGTGGACCCGGCCCGTCCCGGCGAAGACGTCCTCGACGACCGCCGTGCCGACGTGGTGGTAGACGAATCCTTCGACGTAGGCGTTGTTGGGGTTGCCGATGGGCCCGTAGTTGTAGATCATGCCCTTGGCCCCGTGGGCGGCGGCGTTCTTGAGCTTGTACTGATGGAAGGAGTAGGGCCGCCACTTCTTGAATTGCTCCAGGGTCTTCTCGCCCGGACCGACCGGGACCTCGGAGTCCAGAAGCACGATCTTGCCCTTGACGTCGACGCCCTTGTAGTCGTCGTAGCCGAGCTCGGGGGCGGTGATGCCGTAACCAACGTAGACGACTTCGGCCGTCACTTCGCCGGAGCCCGACGTGCCGCCCGGGATGAACTCGTCCTCGTACGTGTAGCTCTTTCTGACGACGCCGCCCTTCCCCGCCGGAATGAGCATCTCGCAGACGCCGCCTTTATGGACGACGGTGTAGGGATTGGGGAAGAGCTGGCGGTAGGTCCCGTTCTCCCCCCCGGGCTCGATGCCCCAGCCCTTGAGCAGGGACTCGACCCACTCGACGCAGGCCTCGTATTCCTTGGTTCCGGTCAGCCGGCCGCCGTACTTCTCGGAGACGAGCTCGGCGACGTAATCGTAGAGGGGTTGGCTCTGGATGAGGTGCATGGCCTCGAGGATCCGGGCCTCGTCCGTCTGCGGCGCGGCGGTCTGTCTCGGAGCCTGGGAGTGCAGGCCCGTCCCCGCGAGGGCGAGAACGAGCAGGACGGCGACGTAGAACCGGCGGGAACTCTTCATGACGACTCCTCCTTCGTCGGCGGGATGGAGGAGTATTCTACGTTCGGTCCCGCCTCCAAGTCAAAGCGCCCGGGCGATTCGCGCGACGCCCGCCGGGCACGTCAGGCCTTGGCGAGGGCCTGATCGAGGTCGGCCCGGATGTCTTCGACGCCCTCGCAGCCGACAGACAGCCGGATGAGGTCGTCGGTGATGCCGGCCATCTCCCGGTGCTCCTTCGGCAGGCCGGCGTGGGTCATGCTGGCCGGGTGCTGGATAAGGCTCTCGATGCCGCCGAGCGAAACGGCCAGCGTGCAGAGCTCCACCGCGTTGATCATCTTGCGGCCGGCCTCGTAGCCGCCGCGGAGGCCGAAGCAGAGCATCGAGCCGAAGCCCTTCATCTGCTCTTTGGCCAGCGCGTGCTGAGGGTGGCTCTCGAGACCGGGATAATTCACCCAGGCGACCTTGGGGTGGGCGGCCAGCCAGGGGGCGAGCGCGCCGGCGTTGGCCTGGCTCTTCTCGACCCTGAGCGCCAGGGTCCGGACCCCCCGCAACACGAGCCAGGCCTGGTGGGGATCCATCGTGCCGCCCATGAGAACGAGGACCTTGCGGAGCCGTTTGTGGAGCGCCTCCTCGCGGGCGATGATCGCGCCGCCCACGACGTCGCTGTGGCCGTTGATGAACTTGGTCAGGCTGTGCATCACCACGTCCGCGCCCAAGGCCAGCGGATTCTGCAGCAGCGGGCTCGAAAACGTGTTGTCGACAACGAACGTGATGCCCCGCTCGCGGGCGATCCGGGCACAGGCTTTGAGATCGGTCAGGGCCAGGGTGGGATTGGCCGGCGTCTCGACGAACAGGAGCTTCGTTTCCGGCCGCAGGACCTTTTCCACGTTGCGGATGTCGGACGTGTCCACGAAATCCGACCGGACGCCGAAACGGGAGAACTCGTTCTCGATGACCGTCCGCGAGGGCCCGTAGATCGAGGCGGTGCCGACGACGTGCGCGTCCTTGTCGAGCAGGGCCGTGTAGATCGTCGTCACGGCGGCCATGCCCGAGGCCGTGGCCGAGGCATCGAAGCCGCCCTCGAGCGTCGCCAGGCTCTCCTCGAGGGCCCGGACGGTCGGGTTGGCGATGCGGGTGTAGATGAAGCCCTTCTCCGTCCCGGCAAACCGGGCCGCCCCCTGCTCGGCGCTCGCGAAGGCGAAGGTCGAGGATTGGTAGATGGGGACCGATACCCCGCCGTAGACGGGGTCCGGCGCTTGGCCGGCGTGGATGGCGAGGGTCTCAGGGCTCTGGCTTTCGTGCTTTTTCACGGGCTGGCTCCTTGAAAGAACGAAGGGGCATTATAGCATCTCCCGTTTGATTCGGCCTTCCGAATCTGCTATTTTGGTTTTTTGACCGAGTCTCTTAGGAGGTTCTCATGACCCGGAATATCCTGCCCGTTCTCTTCGCCGCGACGGTCTTCCTGGCCGGCACGGTCATGGCTCAAGCCCCGGAGGCCAATCCCAAGGTCCTGTTCAAGACGAGCCAGGGCGACATCACCATCGAGCTCTATCCGGCCAAGGCGCCGATCACCGTCCAGAACATCCTGGATTACGTCGAGGCCAAGTTCTACGACGGCCTGATCTTCCACCGCGTCATCCCCAACTTCATGATCCAGTGCGGCGGCATGGACGCCGAGATGCGCCAGAAGTCGGGCAATCCCGCCATCAAGAACGAGGCGGGCAACGGCCTGAAGAACACGCGCGGCACCGTGGCCATGGCCCGGACCAACGTCGTCGACAGCGCCACCAGCCAGTTCTTCGTCAACCTCAAGGACAACGCCTTCCTGAACCACAAGGACAACACGCCCGAGGGCTTCGGCTACTGCGTCTTCGGCAAGGTCGTCGCCGGCATGGACGTCGTCGACGCCATCGCCAAGGTCCCGACCGTGAACAAGCGCGGCCACGGGGACGTCCCGCTCGCGCCGATCACGATCCTCTCCGCCACGGTCGTGAAGTAGCGCCGGGGGCGCTTGTTAGACACCCTTTTCGCCTTCGTCCACTTGGGTGGCCTCCTGGCCGTCCTGGTGTTCGCTTTTCTCTCCCTCGCCAAGGGCAACGTGCCCCGCTTCCTGCTCATCCTGGCCCTCCTGGCCCTCTATTACATCTTCATCCTCCACCCCGCCGTCAAAAAGGAGATCGCCCGACGGCGCTCGCTGAAGAAATAGCCCGGGAGGCGGGGCAGTCCCGTCCGGATTTACTTTTAGCCCGGAACGGCCTATTATCCCAGGTGGAAGAAGTTTGCCCGGAAAGGAGACCCCTGGGCCCATGCTGAAAACCCGTCCCCTCGCGATCACGGCGCTCGTTCTCCTCGTTGCTCTGGCCTTGCCGGCGCAACTCGTTGATAACAATCTCAAGGCCGGCCTCAAGGCGATCAGCCCGGCCGAGACCTACGACATCGTCAAGACCCTCGCCTCTCCCGAGTACGCCGGCCGGCTGACGGGACATCCCGGCTACACGGCCGCCGCCCAGTGGGCGGCGAAGAAGCTCGCCGCCTGGGGACTCAAGCCCATTTCGGGCAAGGACGGCTACCTCCAGCCCTACCCGTCGCCCTACACGATCGTCGACAAGGCCGAGATGACCCTCCTGCTGCCCGACGGCCCGGCGGACGCGGCCAAGGGCCAGGCGTTTAAAGAGATGAAGCTCGTTCCCGAGAAGGACTTCCTGCCCCTGCTCTATTCCGCGAGCGGCGACAGGACCGCCGGGACGGTCTTCGCCGGTTGGGGCATCTCAGCGCCAGAGATCGGCTATGACGATTACGCCGGCCTCGACGTCAAGGGCAAGTTCGTCCTCTGCTTTCGCGGCACGCCCGACCGCGACCCCAAGTACGTGCACTTCGACGAACACCGGACCCGGATGACGACGGCCCGCGACAAGGGCGCGCTCGGCATCATCTATATCTACGACGAGATCGCCTCCAATCCCAACGGCGACTTCCTCGAAGGGTTCACGCCGGCCATGATCGGTCTCAAGGTCATGGACGCCATCCTCAAGGAGGTCGATGCGACCTCGGCGGACCTTAGGACATCCCTGCAGACCTGGAAGCGGCCGGTCTCGTTCCCGCTCAAGGCCAAGATCCGCCTGGCCGTCGAGTCCCGGCATTTCCCCCAGGCCGTCGGCTACAACGTCGTCGGCTACGTCGAAGGCTCCGACCCGAAGCTGCGCCGGGAATGCGTCGTCATCGGCGGCCACTTCGACCACACCGGCGCCCACATGGGCCTGCTCTTCCCGGGCGCCGACGACAACGCCAGCGGCAGCGCCTCGGTCATGCAGGCCGGCAAGGCCTTCGCCGCGCTGGCCCGCAAGCCCAAGCGCTCGATCGTCGTCGCCCTGTTCGGCGGGGAAGAGATGGGACTCCAGGGCTCGGGCTGGTTCGTCGACCACGTTCCGGGGCCTTTCGACAAGGTCGCGGGCATGCTCAACTTCGACATGACCGGAGAGGGCGACGGGCTCTGGGGCGCCGTCTCGGCCGAACCGGCCGAATTCAAGAGAACGATCGAAGAGGCCGACGCGTCGGTCAAGATCCTCCGCGGCCTCGGCGTCATCAGCGGCGTCGGCGTCCGCGGCTCCGACTTCGCGCCCTTCTTCCTCGATGGTATCCCCGCGGCCAGCTTCGGCTCGAACGGACCGCACCTGGCCTACCACCAGACCGGGGATACGATCTACCGGATCAATCCCGACATCATGGCCGACGCCGCCAAGCTGGCCTTCCTGGCCGCCCACGCGTGGGCCGACCGCTGAGGAGCCCGATGAAGATCGCCAAAGAAGGCCTGCGCTTCATCCTCCCCTCGGCGGGCCTGGCCCTCCTCTTCGGCGCGCTCGGCCTCAGCGTCCTCGCCGTCGTCTTCTTCGTTCTCGCCTGCGCCTTCGCCTTCTTCTTCCGCGACCCGGACCGCGTCCCGCCGGCGGGCGACAACCTCCTCGTCTCCCCGGCCGACGGCGAGGTCCTGGGGCTCGAGGCCCTCGACGCCCATCCTTCTCTGCCGGGCCCCGTCTCGCGGATCACCATCTTCCTCTCCCTCACCGACGTCCACATCGTCCGCGCGCCGCTCGCCGCGACCGTGGCCTCGGTCGACCATCATGCCGGCAAGTTCCTGCCCGCCTACAAGCCCGAGGCCGGCGAGCACAACGAATCGACGACCCTCGTCCTCAAAGGCGCGGCGATCGACGCGGTCATGAAGATGATCGTCGGCGTCGCCGCCCGCCGCATCAAATCCTTCGTCCAGGCCGGGGACACGGCGGCCCGCGGCGGGAAAGTGGGATTGATGTTCTTCGGGTCGCGCGTCGAGCTGACCGTGCCCCGGAGCGTCGTCCTGAAAGTCCGGCTCCACGACAAGGTCAAGGCCGGCCAGACCGTCATCGGCGAGGTTCAACCATGAGATCGAAAAAAGTCCAGTACGGGGTCAGCGTCCTGCCCAGCCTGTTCTCGCTGACCAACCTGTTCTTCGGCTTCATGAGCGTCCTGCTGACGTTCCAGGGTCGCTACCGGATGGCCGCGATCCTGATCATCATCGCCGCGCTGATGGACGGGCTCGACGGCCTGGTCGCCCGGGCCACCCACACGCCGTCCGATTTCGGGGTCGAGCTCGACTCCCTGGCCGACGCGGTCTCGTTCGGGCTGGCGACGTCCATCCTGCTCTATTTCTGGGGGATGGAGACGGCCGGGACGCCGGCCGTCTTCTTCAGCTTCGTCTTCCTGACCGCGGGGGTCCTCCGTCTGGCCCGCTACAACGTCCGCAGCAAGGTGCCGACGGACCGGAAGCACTACCAGGGCCTGACCGTCCCCTCGGCGGCCATGTTCATGTGCGCGATCGTCAACTTCCACCCCGTCCCGCTGGCCACCCGGGAGTCCGGGTTTCTCGTCGCCGTGGCCATGCTCCTCGTCTCCCTGTGCATGGTCAGCACGCTGCCCTATCCGAACTTCATCAAGGCCTTCATCGGCCAGCGCATCAACATCCGCACCGCCCTCGTCGTGGCCGTCTCCCTCTTCGGCGTCCTGTTCTACGCGCGCTACTTCATGCTCCTCTACTTCGGCCTGAACGTCCTCTCGGGACCGACGGTCGCCCTGGTCCGCCTATTCAAGAAACACCCCCGGAAGAAGACCGAGCCCAAGGTCATCCCTTCGTGAAAATGCCGAGAGGATGGACCGAGCCAAGCTGAACAGGACCCGCGTCGCGGCGGCCGTCGCGGTCGTCGTCGGCGCGGCCGCAGGCCTCGTCTTTCTGGCCAGGGCCCTCTTCCCGCCTGCCGCGCCCGTGCCGGCCGCGGCCGCCGGACCGGTGGTCGCCCCGCCTCCGCCCGGGCCGGCCCTCGTCGAGGAGAAGATCCTCGTCACCCCGCGCTCGACCCTGGCCGATCTGCTCAAGCGGCGCGGCTTCTCCGACCGCGAGATCCACGACCTCCGGGAATCGGTCAAGCCGGTCTACGACCTGGGCAAGATCCGGGCGGGCCAGGAGATCCGCCTGGCCTCCCTGGCCGACGGGCCGTGGCAGAGGCTCGAGTACGACGTCGACGCGACGCAGTACCTCGTCGTCCGCCGGAAAGAGGACGGGATCGAAGCGGAGATGAAGTACGTCCCCGTCGAGTTCCGGACCGCCTTCGTCTCCGGGGTCATCGAAGACAGCCTCATCGCGGCCCTGAACGCGGCCGGCGAGGAGGACAGCCTGGCCATCGACCTGGTCGAGCGCTGCTTCGGCTGGGACATCGATTTCAACACCGACCTGCGCAAGGGCGATTCCTTCCGCGTCTTCGTCGAGAAGCGCTACCTCGACGGCCGCTTCGCCGGCTATCGCGACATCCTGGCCGCGGAGTTCGTCAACGAGGGCCGGGTCTTCCGGGCCTACCGCTACACCTACCCGGACACCAAGGCGTCCGACTACTTCGACGAGGCCGGCGGCTCGCGGCGCAAGGATTTCCTCCGCTCGCCGATCAAATTCGCCCGGATCACCTCGCGGTTCACGGCCAGCCGGTTCCACCCCATCCACAAGATCTACCGGCCGCACTACGGCGTCGACTACGCGGCCCCGATCGGGACGCCGGTCCAGGCGACGGCCGACGGCACCGTGACCTTCGCCGGGAGGGACGGCGCGGCCGGCAACGCCGTCAAGATGACCCACAAGAACGCCTACGGCACGGCCTACCTCCACCTGAGCCGCTTCGGTTCGGGGGTACGCAAGGGGGCCGCCCTCAAGGGCGGCGACATCGTCGGCTATGTCGGGTCGACGGGCGATTCGACCGGTCCCCACCTCGACTACCGGATCTACTACCACGGCAGCCCGGTCAACCCGCTGGGGCATAAGTTCAAACCGGCCGATCCCCTGCGCAGGGAATTCCTGGAGGACTACAAAAAGGAGGTCGACAGGCTCGGCATCGCCCTTCGACTGCCCGAGATCGTCCGGGCCTATGCGGCCGGCTTCAGTTTTTGATCTTCCCGCCTTCGCCGCCGCTCTTGGCTTCCCCCCGCGTCGCTGTGGAAACGCCCTCGGACCGGACTCCGGCCGAGCGCGAAGAAGGCGAGGCGCTCGAACCGCCGGCGTACTCACCGCCGGTCGAAACGGCCGGGCCGTAGCTTACGCCGTGCGCGGTCAGGTGAGGGGAAAGCCCCGTCGCCCGCTCCCTGTCCCTCGAAGAGAGGTTTAGCTCGGGGCAGCGCACCTCGTTCCGGGCGCTCGAATACTCGATCCGGACGCCGAGCTCGCGGGCGACGCGCAGGTCGGGATTCCAATCGCGGAAACGCATCGCCGGAGCTTCCGTCCGGCGGACCGGCAAACCGGTCCGGACGGCGGGGGCGGACGGGTAGGCGGTGATGCCCCGGCCCTCGACCCGCACGGATTCCGGGGCCGGGACTTTTCTCGGCGACGTCACGGGCCCGTCGACGCCGAGGAAGGTGCGGGCGGCCTCACGGCGGGGATCCGGCACGGTCTGCGACACGGCGGCTTCGCCGGCCGGAGCGACGGTCCGCTTCGAGACCGCGTCCAGGGTCAGCGTCTTCTCGTGGATCGCCCGGGAGCCGAGATCGTCCTTGGCGACGAGGACGAGGCGGCGCGAGATCTCGTCCGCTCCGCCGCGTATCCGGGGATCGCCGTTCTCGTAGGCGGTCGTCACCTTCTTGACGAGCCCCCGGAGCTCGGCGGGAATGGGCAGGGACGCCGGCGCCGGCTGCTTCAGGGAGTTCTTGCGGACGACGGTCCTCCCGAGCGAGCCGGCCGTATTCGGACCGCTGGCCCAGTAAGGGGAGTAGTAAAGACCGTCTCCCGACCAGCCCAGCCCGGACGCCCAGTAAGAGCCGTCGTACATCCAGTCGTAGAGGCTCCAGGGCCGCCAGGCCGCGTAACCGAAGTAGAAGTCCCAGGTCGCCCAGGCCGGGGCGAACATCGATCCGGGCAGCCAGAACCAACCGTGTTTCTTGTCCCACTGCCAGACGCCCAGGTGGTATGGGATCCAGCCCCAGGGCTCCTGGGGGACCCAGAACATCTGGCCGGCGGCGTAGGACCACTGGCCGTAGTAATACGGGCTCCAGCCCCACGGATAGGAGCCGTTGTCGATGAAGGGGCGCCAGACGTAACCGTAGAAATCGTCCCAGAGCCATTCGCCGTAGCGGTTGCCGTAGGTCTGGGCGAAATAGAACACGGCCGGCGGCAGCTTCTGCAGGGGCTTCGGCAGCGAGGTCAGGCCTTCGTGGAGGTCTTCGAAATGAGCGTTGACATCCCGGTTCCACAGCTCGAAGGCCGTGCCGTCGATGGCCGCGGCCAGCTCGAACTGGTGGTCCTTCAAAACGATCAAGCGCTCGCCCTTCTTCACCGCCCGGTCGTCGAGGAGCTTGGGATCGGGGCCGAAGAGCACCTGGGCCCGGCCGTACCGCACCTGAGTCTCGGTCGTTCCGTCGGCGGCCGCGGAGACCAGGGCCACGGAGTTGTGCTTCAGCTTGACGGCCGCGTTGGCCGTCAGGACCTGGAACATCTCCCGGCGGCCGTATTCCTTGTACATGACGTAGATGCGGCCTTTTCCGAGGGTCAGGACCGAGAGCGCGTCTGGGCCGCTCAGGCTGCGGGCCAGGATGGTCTCGACCCGGACCTCGGTCGCGACGTCGAGGCGGACGATCGTCCCCGTGTCGAACTGGATCTCGCAGCGCCGGTCGGCCGATGTCCGGACGGTATCGCCCGGGCCGATGGGCGTGTTGAGGATGCCCGGCTCGGGCTCGGAACGGCCTTCGCGAAGGACGCTGGGATCCGTCCCCTCGGGCGTCGGCTCGATGTAGCTGATGTGGCCGAAATAAAAGTCCTTCGGACCATTGACGACCCTGTAGTGATCGGCCCCCCAAAGGCCGGTGGACGCGGCCAGAATAACAGCGCAAAAGACGATCCGCCGGATCCCCCCGTTTTTCATGGCAGACTCCTCGGTTCACACATCTTCTTTCCTTAATAATAATAGCACTATTCGTGCCAAACGCCCTCCCCTTATGGCGGAACGTACGGCGCCGCGGGGTGTCATCCAAAGAGGACTGCCGCGCCCAAATCGCAAGAAAATGGGGACGTTTCTGGTATTCTCGGCGAAATCCAGAAACGTCCCCATTTTCTTGCGTTGACAAGGCGCGCGGACGACCCCTACAATGGCCCCGCAGACACGAAACATCATGGCCCGCTCCCGCTGCCGCAATCCCGTCCCGACCGTCGACATCATCATCGAGATCGGGATCGCCGGGAAGAAGCGCGGCATCGTCCTCATCGAGCGGAAGAACCCGCCCCCCGGCTGGGCGCTGCCCGGCGGTTTCGTCGACTACGGCGAGACGCTCGAAGCGGCCGCCGTCCGTGAAGCCCGCGAGGAGACGTCGCTTGCGGTCGAGCTCGTCGGCCAGTTCCGGGCCTACTCCGATCCGGACCGGGACCCGCGCCTGCATACGATCTCGACGGTGTTCGTCGCCCGGGCCGAAGGCGTTCCCCGGGGCGCCGACGACGCCCGGACGGCCGTCGTGGCCGATCCCCGCGACCGGAGCCGACCGCTCGCTTTCGATCATCGCCGCATCCTCGACGATTATCTCCGCGACTGGAAAGGAAGGTCCCCATGCCGGAAACCGACAACGCCGACCTCGTCGAGATCGCGTGCGTCCAGGGCCCGTTCGAAGCGGACCTGATCAAGAACTTTCTGGAGAGCCACGGCATCGCCTCCATCGTCCGCGGCCGGACCGCGCCTTTCGTCTACCCGCTCACCGTCGACGGCATGGCCGAATTCAAGATCTTCGTCCAAGCGGCCAACGTCGCGAAGGCCCGCGACCTCATCACGGCGATGCCTTCGCCCGACGGCGAAGAGGGGTCTGAAAACCCGGCCTGAGGCCGCCCCCGCCCGTCCCCGCGCAACCGCTGGTGTACCGCCCCTGATCTCCGCCCATCGTTAGGGCCCCTCCTTTCTCTCTTTATTTGGGCTTATTTTGCTTGACAACAGATATCGAAACCCATATATTTGGGAAGAAACGGGACAAAGCGGGACGAAATAATCATGGCCAACGTTCTGATAGGCAGTTACACCGCGCGGCTCGACGCCAGCGGCCGCATCAAGATCCCGGAAAAATTCCGCGAGGTCATCGAACAGGTTTACGGCAAGGACCTCTTCGTGACCTCCCTCTCCGACGACTCGATCAAGATCTATCCGCTGTCCGTGTGGCTGGCCATGACCGACCTCACGTCCGACGGCGCCCTCCATCTCCGGCCCGATGTCCGCAAGTTCATGCTCCGCGTCAACCGGAACGGTTCGCGGCACGAGCTCGACTCCAAGGGTCGCGTTCTGATCAGCCAGGCCCTGCGGGAAAAAGCCCGGCTGCGCGACGAGGTCGAAGTCCTGGGTCTGTCCAATCACCTGGAGATCTGGAACAAGGACGTTCTCGACGGAACCCTCGAGGAGAAACCGCTCTCGGACGAGGATTTCGAGAGCATCGCCCGCCTCATCCCTCGAGGAAAGCCGGAATGACGGAGACGGCCCACCGCCCCGTTCTCCCCACGGAAGTCCTCGAATGTCTTGACGTGGGGCGGGCCGGAGTCTACATCGACTGCACCCTGGGACTTGCCGGACACGCCCTGTCGGTCCTGGAGAGGAATCCCCGGGCCCGCCTCATCGGGCTGGACCGCGACGGCCTGTCATTGGAGATCGCCCGGGAACGGCTCGCGCCCTACGCGAAGCGGGTCACCCTGTACCAAGCCGACTTCAAGGACCTCGCCACGCTCGACATCCCCTTCGACAAGGTCCGGGGCGTCCTGGCGGACCTGGGCATCTCGTCCTTCCAACTCGATTCCCCCGAGCGCGGCTTCAGCCATACCCACGAGGGGCCGCTGGACATGCGCATGGACCTGCGGACGAAGACGACGGCCGCCAAGATCCTGCAGACCTACCCGGAGCCGAAGCTGGCCGAGATGTTCGCGCGGTACGGAGAGCTCGACCAGACCCGCCGCCTGGCCCGCGAGATCGCCCACCTGCGCAAGCTCGGCCGCCTCGAAACGACGGGCGACCTCCGGCTCCTCATCGAGCGGATCTACCGCTGGCGCCCCCAGAGGGGGCGGATCCACCCGGCGGCCAAGGCCTTCCAGGCGCTCCGCATCGAGGTCAACCGGGAGCTCGAAGGGCTCGGGGCTTTCCTCGAGGGCACGGTCCGGCGGTCCGGCGAAAGGCACGCGGTTCGTCGTGATCTCGTTCCACTCGCTCGAGGACCGCATCGTCAAGCGCACCTTCCACGCCCTGGCCTCCCCGGCCGAGGGCTCGCCCATCCTCGCCATCCTGACCAAGAAGCCCCTGACGGCTTCGGACGAGGAGATCGCCTCCAACACCCGGTCCAGGTCCGCCAAGCTGCGGGCCGCGGAGAGGATCTGATGGTCCGGCGCAAGGTCGACCTGAAGGGCATCGCCGTCGTCGCGACCTTCGTCCTCGCGGGGGTCGTCCTCCTGACCTTCTACGTCTGGTACCAGACCGAATCGGTCCAGCTCGGTCTCGACCTCGGCCGGAGCGAGGCCAGGATCCGCGAGCTCGAGATCGATATCGAAGGGCTGAAGCTGCGCAAGGCCGATCTCCTCGATCCCCGCCGGGTCGAATCGATCGCCCGGGAGAAGCTCGGCCTCGTCGATCCCAAGGACGAAGAGATCGTCTACGAAAAGGGACACGTCCCGCTGAGGACCCGGCCATGCGTACATTCTACGAGAACGACATCCGGAAGCGGACCAAGGTCCTGACGGCGATCCTGGCCGCATGGGCCGCGGTCGTCGCCCTGCGCCTCGTCCAGGTCCAGGTCGTCGGTCACGCCCGGGCCAAGGCCGCCGTTCTCCGCCAGGCCCTCGACGAGACGGCGATCGAACCGCGGCGCGGTAACATCCTCGACCGCAACGGCGAGATCCTGGCCTGCTCCCTGCCCTCCCCTTCCGTCATCATCCGGCCCGTCGTCGAGGAGACGCCGGAGGCGACGCGGCGCAAGGTCCGTACTCTCCAGAAGGAGCTCGGGCTCCCGGAGAATGATGTCGCCCGCATCCTGGGCCGCCTCACCTCAGGTTCGGCGTACACCTACGTGAAGAACAAGGTCACCGAGGAGGCCGCGGCCGGGGTCATGGCCCTGAAGCTCGCCGGCGTCGCACTCGAGCCGGGGACGCGGCGCTATTATCCGATGGACTCCCTGGCCGCCCACGTCATCGGCGGCATCAATCTGACCGGCGAATCCAGCCGGGGCATCGAATACCTCTTCGCCAAGCCGCTGGCGGGAAAGAAGGGGCGCCGGCTGAGCTACCAGGTCAACGGCGGTCGGGACTACCAGACCCAGATCCTCCAGCCGCCCGTGCCCGGCCGGGACATCGTCCTGACGCTCGATACGACGATCCAGTACATCGCCGAGAAGGAGCTGGACCGGGCCGTGGTCGAGCACAAGGCGGCCTGGGGCGCCGTCGTCATCATGGACCCGGGATCCGGCGAGGTCCTGGCCATGGCCAGTTCGCCCACCTACGACCTCAACGACTATCCCGGTCCGGAGAAAGCCTGGATGAACCGTCCGGTCGCCGTCTCCTACGAGCCCGGTTCGACGTTCAAGATCATCACCGCGGCCGCGGCCCGGGAACGGAACCGGGTCGGCTTCTCCGAAGTCTTCGACTGCAGCGCCGGATTCATCCGGGTCGGCGGGACGACCATCACCGATCACGACCGGGAGCACGTTCTGAGCTTCCCCCAGGTCCTCATCAAGTCCTCGAACGTCGGGACGGTCCTCTTCGCCCAACGGCTGACCATCCCCGAATACCACGAGACGATCAAGGCCTTCGGCATCGGGACGAAGACCGGGATCGAGCTTCCGGGCGAGGTCTCCGGCCGGCTCTATCCGCCCGACCAGTGGAACCGGAAGAACTCGCTCCCCCATGTGGCCATCGGCTACGAGGTCATGGTCTCGCCGCTCCAGATGCTCCGGGCGATGAACGTCTTCGCCACGGGCGGGCTGCTGGTCACGCCCCGGATCGTGAAGGACGGCGTGACGGACGCAGCAGCCGCGGGCGGCAAGGTTCCCGTTCGGGCGATCAGCGCCAAGACCGCCGCCGACCTCGTCGGCCGCGTCTTCGAGGCCGTCGTCGAGGAGGGCACGGCTAAGCAAGGCCGGCTCGACGGCTTCCGCATCGCCGGGAAGACCGGGACCGCGAAGAAGTACGACCCGGGCGTCGGCGGTTACACGAAGAACTACACCGCGACCTTCGTCGGCTTCACGCCGGTCGACAATCCGCGGCTCAGCATGATCATCGTCCTCGACTCGCCCAAGGAATACTACTACGGCGGGCAGGCCTGCGCACCCGTGTTCCGGGACATCGCCCGCCAGGTCCTCCGCTATCTCCGCGTCCCGCCGGAACGGCCCCTGCCCTCCGGCGTCCTGACCGCGGAGATGGGAAAAGGCAGGACGCGTTGAAGCTCGCCGACGTCTTCCTCGGCATCCCGGTCCTGTCGGGCGGCGCGGCGGGGGACCTGGAGATCTCCGGCATCGCCTACAACTCCAAGGCGGTCCGGCCCGGCTTCCTCTTCGCGGCCCTGCGCGGCGCGGCCCAGAACGGCATGGACTTCGTCGCCGAGGCCGAGGCGAACGGCGCCGCGGCCGTGCTGTCCGCGTGGCCCAAGCCCCCCGCGGGCCGGGCGGCCTGGATCCAGGTCGCCGACGCCCGGGAGGCGCTGGCCCTGGCCGCGGCCAACTTCCACGGCCACCCGTCCGACCGGATGAAGGTCGTCGGCGTCACCGGGACCAAGGGCAAGACGACGACCACCTACCTGCTCGAGGAGATCCTGCGGGCGGCCGGGACCGCGCCCGGCGTCATCGGCACGATCGAGTACCGCCGGCCCGGCTGGAAGATCCCGGCGCCGCGGACGACGCCCGAAGCGCCCGACCTGCAAGCCCTGCTCGGGGAGATGCTCGGGGCCGGCGTCAGCCACTGCGTCATGGAGGTGTCTTCCCACGCCCTCGAACAGAAACGGGTCTGGGGCGTAGGGTTCGACGTCGCCGTCTTCACCAACCTCAGCGGCGAGCACCTCGACTATCACCCCTCGATGGAGGACTATTTCGAGGCCAAGAAGAAGCTGTTCGTCCTCAACCACAAGAAGCGCGCCGCCGTCGTCAACATGGACGATCCCTGGGGCCAGCGGCTCGTCGCGGAGCTGCCCATGACGACGGTCACGTTCGGGCTCGAGCCGGCGGCCATCGTCCGGGCCCTCAAATTCGTCCTGTCCGAGGCCGGCATCGACGCCCAGGTCGCCTACCCCGGCGGCGTGATGAGGCTCCAGTCGACGCTCGTCGGCCGGCACAACCTCTACAACATGCTGGCCGCCGCGGCCGCCGCCCTGGCCCTCAACGTCGCGCCGGCGGACATCGTCAAGGGCGTCGCCGCGCTGGCCGGCGTGCCGGGGCGCTTCGAGCGCGTCCCGAACGACCGCGGCATCCAGGTCGTCGTCGACTACGCCCACACCGACAACGCCCTCGAGCACGTGCTCATGACGGCCCGGGAGTTCAAACCCCGCCGGATCGTTCTCGTCTTCGGCGCCGGCGGCGACCGGGACCGGGACAAGCGCGAGCGGATGGGCCGGGTCGCGGCCCGGCTGGCCGACTGGACCGTCCTGACCTCGGACAATCCCCGCTCCGAGGAGCCCGGGGCGATCATCGCCGACATCGAGGCCGGTTTCGTCAGGGAAGCCGTCAAGACCTACGAGATCGAACCGGACCGCCGCAAGGCCATCGTCCGGGCCCTGGCCACGGCGAACAAGGGCGACATCGTCATCATCGCCGGCAAGGGCCACGAGGACTACCAGGTCTTCAAGGACCGGACCGTGCACTTCAGCGACGTCGAGGTCGCCGCGGAAATCACTGCGCGCGAGAGAGGCGGTCTGACCGTGGCCGTGCTCAGTCTCGACGACATCGCCCGGACGACCGGCGGGGACCTCCTCCAGGGCTCCCCCGCCCTGGCCTTCGACCGCTTCGGCATCGACTCCCGGCTCGCCGCGGCCGGCGAGCTCTTCTTCGCCGTCCCCGGAAAGCGCGACGGGCACGACTTCGTCGTCGCCGCCGCCGCCGCGGGCGCGGCCGGCGCGGTCGTCTCCCGCCCGGTCCCGGACGCGCCGCCCGGTCTTCGGTCTCGTCCTGGTCCCGGACACCGTGGCCGCGCTCCAGGCCCTCGCCCGCGAGGTCCTCCGCCGCCGGCCGGTCAAGGTCGTCGGCATCACCGGGAGCGTCGGCAAGACGACGACCAAGGACTTCACCGCCGCCCTGCTCGCCCCCCGCTTCCGGGTCCTCAAGTCCGAGGGCAACTTCAACAACCACCTCGGACTGGCCCTGTCCCTCCTGCGGCTCGGACCGGACCACGACGCGGCCGTCCTGGAGATGGGCATGAGCGCGCCCGGCGAGATCCGGGCCCTCACTCGGATCGCCCCGCCCGACGTGGCCGTCATCACCAACGTCAGCCCGGTCCACCTGCAGTTCTTCCGGAGCCTCGACGAGATCGCCCTGGCCAAGAAGGAGATCCTCGACGGGGCCGGTCCGGGCGCGACGGCCGTCCTCAACGGCGACGACCCGCTCGTCGTCCGGATCGCCGCGGGCTTCGCCGGACGCAAGGTCGACCTTCGGCCGGAACCCGGGCGGCGGACGTCCGGGCCGAGGCCGTCGCGCCGAAGGGCTTCGCCGGCTTCGAGATCGACCTCCGCTGCGGAGAGGAACGGGGTCGCGTCCGTTTCCCCTTCGTCAACGAGGCCGCCGTGGCGAACCTCCTGGCCGCCGCGGCCGTCGCCCACGCCCTGGGCCTCCGGCTCGGCGAGATCGCGCCGGCCGCCGAGTCGCTCGGCCGGCCGCCGGGCGCGGCCTCCTGGTCGAGGCCCGCCGGCGGCGTCCGCATCTACGACGATTCCTACAACTCGAATCCCCGGGCCCTCGAAGCGGCCCTCCGCAGCCTGGCCGCCCTGCCGGCCGGCGCGCAAAGTCGCCGTCCTGGCCGACATGCTGGAGCTCGGGACGGGCGAACGCGGAGTTCCACCGCGCGGCGGGCGACGCCGTCGCCCGCGGCGGCTGGGACGTCCTCGTCGCCGTCGGCCCGCTCGCCGCCCTCATCGCCGAAGGCGCCGTCGCGGCAGGTCTGGATCCGGCCGCCGTCCATCGCTTCCCCGACTCCGGGGCCGCGGCCGCGGCCGTCGCAGACATCGTCCGGGACGGCGACCTCGTTCTGGTCAAAGGCTCGCGGGGCATGAAGACGGAAGCGATCGTCGCCACCCTCACGGCCCGAGGAAAGGAGTAGACCGTGCTGTACTGGCTCCTCGTTCCGCTCCGCGACCAGATCTTCTTCTTCAACGTCTTCCGTTACATCACGGTCCGCACGGCCCTGGCCGGGATCACCGCCCTCGTTCTGAGCTTCCTGCTCGGCCCCGCGCTCATCCGGCTGCTCCGGAAGAAGCAGATCGGGCCAGGAGATCCGGGCGGACGGCCCCCAGTCCCACTTCGCCAAGAAGGGCACGCCGTCCATGGGCGGCCTCCTGATCATCCTCTGCACGCTCGTCCCGACCTTCCTCTGGGGGAATCTCGGGAACATCTACGTCTGGGTCGCCATCGTCGCCATGGTCCTCTTCGGACTCGTCGGCCTCCTCGACGACGTCCTCAAGCTCCGCCGGAAGAGGTCCCTCGGCCTCCGGCCCGGACAGAAGATCGTCCTCCAGGTCCTGCTCGCCACCCTGGTCGGGCTCGTCTTCATCTGGCTGGGCGTTGCGCGGCGAGTTCGATCTCCGCCTGAGCTTCCCCTTCCTCAAGCAGTGGGTCCCCTATCTGGGCTGGCTCTACCTGCCCTGGATCGCCTTCATCCTCGTCGGCTCCTCCAACGCCGTCAACCTGGCCGACGGGCTGGACGGTCTGGCCATCGGGCTGTCCCTGATCAGCGCCACGGCCCTGACCGCCCTGACCTACGTCGCCGGCCACGCCCTCTGGTCCCAGTACCTCAGCATCGTCCGGGTGCCGCTCGCCGCCGAGCTGACCGTCTTCGCCGGCGCACTCGCCGGGGCCTGTCTCGGCTTCCTCTGGTTCAACTGCCACCCGGCCCAGATCTTCATGGGCGACGTCGGAGCGCTTGCGATCGGCGGGACGCTCGGCGTCATCGCCCTGCTCATCAAGCAGGAATTCCTGCTCTTCACGGTGGCGGGCGTCTTCATCCTGGAGGCGCTCTCCGTCCTCATCCAGGTCTCGTACTTCAAGCTGAGCGGCGGCAAGCGCGTCTTCAAGATGGCCCCGCTCCACCACCACTTCGAGCTCTCCGGCTGGCCCGAGGAGAAGGTCGTCGTCCGGTTCTGGATCCTGGGCATCATCTTCGCCCTGTTCAGCCTGTCGACCCTGAAACTGAGATAGCCATGGAACTGCGGGACAAGAACGTCCTCGTCGTCGGCTTCGAGCGAACGGGCCGGGCCGTCTGCCGCGTTCCTCCTCGACCGCGGGGCCCGCGTCCGGGTCACCGACAGGAAGCCGGCCGAGGCCTTCGGTGACACGGTCCGGCCCCTGGCCGAGCGCGGGCGTCGTCTTCGAGCTGGGCGGCCACCGGCCGGAGTCCTTCCTCGAAGCCGACCTCATCGTCCCCAGCCCCGGCGTCCCGCCGCCTCGCCGAGATCAAGGCCGCCCGCGCGCAAGGGCGTGCCCGTCGTCCCGGAGATCGAGCTGGCCTTCCTCTTCCTCCGCGGCCGGATCGTCGGCATCACCGGCTCGAACGGCAAGTCGACGACGGCGACCCTCGTCTCACAGGATGCTCAAGGAGGCGGGGCTCAAGGCCCGTCTCGCCGGCAACATCGGGACGCCGCTCATCGTCGTTCGTCGACAGGAGCCGCGACGACCACGTCTACGTCACCGAGATCTCGAGCTTCCAGCTCGCCTATCACCGAGCGCTTCACGCCGGCCGTCGCCGTCCTCCTCAACGTCTCCGAGAACCACATCGACTGGCACGGCACCTTCGAGGACTACTTCGGGGCCAAGAAGAAGCTCGTCCTCCGGCAGGGCCCCGGCGACGCGGCCGTCCTCAACCGCGACGACCGCCTCGTCTGGGGCCTGGCCGCGGAGGCCGCTTCCGCCGTCCGGCGGTTTCAGCCGGAAGCGGCGCCTCGCCCGCGGCGCCTTTGTCGAGGACGGCTGGGTCGTCGTCCGCGGCGACCGGACGGAGCGGATCGTGCCGGTCTCGCGACTCCCCCTCCCCGGCGCCCACAATCTGGAGAACGTCCTGGCCGCGGCCCTCGTCGGCCGGCTCCTGGGCGTCCCGGCCCCGTCCCTCCGCCGTTCGATCCTCTCGTTCCGCGGGCTCGAGCACAGGCTCGAGGACGCCGGGCGCGTGGGCGGCGTCCGCTTCGTCAACGATTCCAAGGCGACGACCGTCGCCGCGACGCTCAAGGCCCTGGCCAGCTTCGACCGTCCCGTCGTCCTCATCCTCGGAGGGCGCGGCAAGGGCGGCGGACTTCTCCCCTCTCCGCAAGGACGTCGGGAAGAGAGTCCGATCGGTCGTCCTGGTCGGCGAAGCGGCCGATAAGATCGAGGCCGCGCTCGGCGGCGTCGTGCCCGTCGACCGGGTCTCGGACTACCGCGAGGTGGTCCGGACGGCCTTCGCCCGGCGCCGTGCGCGGCGACGTCGTCCTGCTGGCCCCGGCCTGCACGAGCTGGGACATGTTCCGGGATTTCGAGGAGCGCGGCCGGACCTTCAAGCGGGAGGTCCGGCGCCTCGACGCGGGCCTGCGGAAGAAGGGAGCCCGGAGATGAGCGTGCGCCGCCGCTTCGAGCTTCGACGTCCAGCTCCTCGCGGTCACCCTCGTCCTCGTCGGGCTCGGCATCTTCTTCGTCTTCAGCGCCTCGAGCTTCATGGCCAGTCAGAAATACGGACAGTCCCTGCACTTCATGGTCCAGCAGATCCTCGGGGCGCTGGCCGGGTTCGCCGTCATCGCCTTCCTGGTCTCGGTCAAGAAGGACTTCTTCCTCGAGCCCCGTTTCGTCTACGGCCTCCTCGGATTCACGGGCCTGCTCCTGGCTCTCTGTCTGGTCATGCCGTCCGTGGCCAACACCAACCGCTGGATCGTCCTGCCGGGTTTCCGCTTCCAGCCGTCGGAGCTGGCCAAGATCAGCCTCATCCTGTTCCTGGCTGATGTTCATCGAGAGCCGGAAGGACAGCATCAACGACAAGAAGACGCTGGCCGTGCTCGCGGCCGTGATCGCCGCGCGTCGTCGCCTCATCCTGCTCGAGCCCGACTTCGGCACCGCGGTCCTGATCGCCGGCGCTGGCGGCGACTGGTCCTGTTCCTCGGCGGCGTCAAGCTGCGCTACCTCGCCGCCCCGGCCTCGTCGGCCGGCTCCTCTTCGGTCTTCTATCTCGTCCAGGCCGACTACCGCATCGACCGCATCCAGGGCTTCCTCGCCTCCGACAAGGACGCCCGCAGGGCAACGGCTTCCAGGTCACCCAGTCCAAGCTGGCCGTGGGTTCGGGCGGGATCGTCGGCGTGAGCCTGGGCCAGAGCACCCAAAAGCTCTATTTCCTGCCCTTCGCCCACACCGATTTCATCTTCGCGATCATCGGCGAGGAGACCGGGCCTCGCTGGGCGCCATCGTTCACCCTCGGCCTGTTCTGCCTCTTCCTCTGGCGCGGCCTGAACATCGCCCTCGAGGCGCCGACCGCGGCCTACAAGCTCATCGCCGCGGGCCTGACCTCGCCATCGTCGGCCCAGGCCCTGCTGAACATCTCCGTCGTCCTGGGGCTCGGCCCGGCCAAGGGAATTCCCCTGCCCCTCATCTCCTACGGCCGCTCGTCGCTCGTCTGCACGCCTGGGCGTCGTCGGGCATCCTGCTCCACATCTCGCCGGCGCCGGGCGGACACGGGGGCCGCGGATATGAGGGAGCGCGCGCGTCGTCATCATCAGCGGCGGGGGGACGGGCGGGCATCTCTACCCCGCCCTCGTCCTCGGCCGGAAGCTCCGGGACCGCGATCCCGGCCTCGCGCTCACTCTACGTCGGCAGCCGCCGCGACGTCGAGCGCGGATCATGGCCGAGCACGGCGTGCGCTTCGTCGCCCATGCCCATCGAGGGGCTCAAGGGCCGCGGGCTCAAGAGCGCTCCGCGGGCTCGTCCTCCTGCCCGCTGGCCTTCGTCCATTCGCTCTGGCTCCTCGCCTGCGACTCCGGCCGGCCCTGGTCGTCGGGGTCGGCGGCTACAGCTCCGGCCCCGTCGTCCTGCTGGCCTCCTGGCTCGGCCTGCCGACCGCTCATCCTCGAACAGAACGCCCGGCCCGGGTTCACCAACCGGCTCCTGGCCCGGCAGCGGGCGGCGAAGGCCGTCGTCGCCTTCGCCGCGACCCTGCCCGTCTTCAAGGGCAAGGGCGTCGGCCTCGGCAATCCCGTCCGGGACGGAGTTCTACGCTCTGCCCGCCGAAGCCGCGGTCGGCGACGTCTCGACGTCCTCGTCTTCGGCGGCAGCCAGGGCTCGCGCTTCCTCAACGAGCGCGTCGCCGCCGCCCTGCCCCTGCTCGCCGCCGCGAAGGACCGCCTGCGCGCTCGACCCACCAGACCGGCACAGAACGATCTCGAGCCGGGTCCGGCCGCCGCCTACCGGCGCGAGCGGCTTCGCCGGGCGCCGGGATCGCGGCCTATTTCCCCGACATGCCCGCCCGCTTTCGGGCAGGCCGACCTCGTCGTCTGCCGGGCCGGCGCGACGACGCTGCGCCGAGCTCATCGCCGCCCGCAAGGCCGCCCTGCTCGTCCCCTTCGCCGGGGCGTCCGAAGACCACCAGACCGGCAACGCCCGCGAGCTCGACCGCGTCGGCGGGCGCCGAGGTCCTGGCCGAGGCCGAAGCCACGGCCGAGCGCCTCGCCGGGCGCATCCTGCGCTTCCTCGACCATCCCGAGAGAGCTCGACGCGATGGAGCGCGGCCGTCGGCCGCCTCCAGGCCGAGGACGCCGCCGGCCGGATCGCCGCCCTCTGCCTGTCCCTGATGAAGCGGGCGTCCGCAAGGAGAACCCCGCATGACCAAGAAAGGCTACCGCAAGCTCAACCACATCCACATGGTCGGCATCGGCGGCACGGGCATGAACGGCATCGCCGAGGTCCTCCTCAACCTCGGCTACGATGTCTCCGGCTCCGACCTCCAGGAGAACGACGCCACCCGCCGCCTCGTGCGCCTCGGCGCCCGCATCGCCATCGGCCACCGGGCCGAGAACCTCGAGAACGCCGACGTCGTCGTCATCTCGTCGGCCGTCCGCGAGGACAACGTCGAGGTCCGGCGAAGGCCCGGGCCGGCCTCATCCCGGTCATCCCCCGGGCCGAGATGCTGGCCGAGCTCATGCGGATGAAGTACGGCATCGCCGTGGCCGGCTCGCACGGCAAGACGACGACGACCTCGATGACCGCGCTCGTCCTCGAGGCCGGCGGCTTCGATCCGACGATCATCGTCGGCGGCCGCCTGAACACGATCGGGGCCAACGCCAAGCTCGGCGCCGGGCGACTTCATCGTCGCCGAGGCCGACGAGAGCGACCGGTCCTTCCTCTACCTCTCGCCCTTCATCGCCGTCCTGACCAACATCGACGAGGAGCACCTCGACCAGTACCAGGGCGTCGACGACCTCAAGACGACCTTCATCAACTTCGCCAACAAGGTCCCCTTCTACTGCCCGGTCATCCTCTGCCTCGACGACCCGCAACCTCCAGAGCATCATCCCCCAGATCGAGCGCCGGCATCATCACCTACGGCTTCTCGGCCCAGTCCGACCTCTCGGCCCGGGACTTCGCCTTCGACGAGTTCCGCAGCGCCTCGGTCCTTCTGCCAAGGGCAAGCCCCTGGGCGCGCTCAAGCTCCAGGTCCCGGGCATGCACAACATCCTCAACGCCATGGCCGCGGCGGCGGTCGGGCTGGACCTCGACATCCCGCCCCGGACGATCCTCGAGGCCCTGGAGAGCTACACCGGGCACGGGCCGCCGCTTCGAGCTGCGCAAGACCGTCGGCGACATCATGGTCATCGAGGACTACGCCCACCACCCGACCGAGATCAAGGCCACCCTCGAGGCGGCCAAGCGCGGCTGGCGCGCGCCGCGTCGTGGCCGTCTTCCAGCCCCACCGCTACACCCGGCTATCCAAGCTCATGACGGCTTTCGCGACCGCCTTCAACCAGGCCGACGTCCTCGTCCTGACCGAGATCTACCCGGCCGGCGAGGACCCCATCGCCGGGGTCGACCGGGAAGGCCCTCTACGAAGAGGTCCGCCAGTTCGGCCACAAGCAGGTCCACTTCGAGCCCGACCTGACGAAGGTCGCGGCCCTCCTCAAAGGGATCCTGGTCCAGGGAGACATCGTGCTCGTCCTCGGGGCCGGGAACGTCAGCCGGACGATCCCGGACATCATCGCCGTTCTGGAGGCCGGGAGCTAGACATGTCGACCGACGTCCGCACGCACCGCCTGTTCCTCCGCCCCGGCGGCAGGGCCCACGCCCTCCGTAAGGACAGGAAGCGGCGCGTCTTCGGGATCAAGCACGTCCTGCTCCTGATCGCGCTCCAGGCCGGGTTCTTCCTGGCCTCTCCGGGAGGCCTATCTCTTCCTCATCACCTGGGACGAGCTGACGATCCGCAAGGTGGAGGTCGTCTGCGCCAAGGACAACTTGCGCCGGACCCTGGAAAGCCACTTCGCCGGGACGCGCCTCGGCAACATCCTCCTCTGCGACCTCGACACCCTGCGGGCCGGCGTCCGCCGCCTGGCCTGGGTCGAGGACGCCAGCGTCCAGAAGATCTTCCCGTCGCGGCTGCGGATCACGGTCGAGGTGAGGACGCCGTTCCTCCTCCTCGAGCGCGGACGGCCTCTGGCCTGGCCGACGCGCGAGGGCCGCGTCCTCGAGCCGGTCTATTCCCCCGACGAATACGCTCTTCCGGTCGTCTCGGACGACGGGATTTCGCCTCTGATTTCAGCGAGAAATGGGAGGCGGCCGGCCGGTGCTTCCTGGCCTGCCCTCCGCCGCCGAAAGCGCCCGGCTGGCTACGATCCGCTGCGGCGACTTCGGGACGATGGAGCTTCGCTTCAAGGACGACCCCGTCCGCATCATCGTCGGGCGCCGCGTCCGCGGCCGCGGACCTGGCCCTGTTCCGGAGCAGCCGGACCGCTGGGAAGGCCTCTTCGGGCCGCTGGCCCTC
The DNA here is from genome assembly GCA_963743755.1 of uncultured bacterium. Classification (GTDB taxonomy): domain Bacteria; phylum Acidobacteriota; class Aminicenantia; order Aminicenantales; family Saccharicenantaceae; genus RBG-16-66-30. The sequence continues at coordinate 108,839 of CAVUQU010000002.1, read as the reverse complement.
GTCAACATGGGCTTCGACGGCCGGATCTACGTGCGGGCCGCGGAGCCGGCCGGGGACGACGTCCCCCAACCTGACCAAGGAGACTGAGCCATGCCCAAGAACAACTACATCGTCGGGTTCGACATCGGGACGCGCAAGGTCGTGGCCGTCATCGGCGAGGTCACCGAAGAGCGCAAGGTCGAGATCATCGGCATCGGCACGGCCGAGTCCCACGGTCTGCGCAAGGGCGTCGTCGTCGACCTCGACGCGACGACCTCGGCCATCAAAAAGGCCCGGGAGGAGGCCGAGCTCATGGCCGGCGTCGAGATCGACTCGGCCTTCTTCGGCATCTCCGGGGCCCACATCAAGAGCCTCAACAGCCGCGGCGTCGTCGCCGTCTCGGGCAAGAACCGGGAGATCACCCGCGAGGACATCCGCCGCGTCGTCGACCAGTCCAAGGCCATCCCCATCCCGCCCGACCGGGACATCATCCACATCATCCCCCAGGAGTTCATCGTCGACGACCAGGACGGCATCAAGGATCCGACCGGCATGAGCGGCATCAAGCTCGAGGTCAACGTCCACATCATCACGGCGGCCGCTGACCTCGCTCCAGAACCTCCGGAGCTGCGTCGCGCGGGCCGAGATCGGCGTCGAGGAGATCGTCCTCAACCAGATCGCCACGGCCCAGGCCATCCTGACCCAGGACGAGCGCGAGCTCGGCGTCGGGCTCAGATCGACATCGGCGCCGGGACGACCGAGGTGGCCATCTACGAGCGGGGCAGCCTGTGGTACACCTCGACCATCCCCCTCGGCGGCGACAACTTCACCAACGACATCGCCGTCGGCCTGCGGACGCCCATCCCGGAGGCCGAGCGGATCAAGAAGAAGTTCGGCTGCATCGCCGGCCCGCCCGTGGACGACCAGGAGACGATCGAGGTGCCCTCGGTCGGCAAGGGCCGCAAGCCCCGGGTCCTGTCGCGCCAGCTCCTGGCCGACATCATCCAGCCGCGGGCCGAGGAGATCTTCCGGCTGGTCGACTCCGACATCAAGCGCCTGGGCTACGACAAGTCGCTGAACTCGGGCATCGTCCTCACCGGCGGCACGGCCCTCCTCGAGGGCCTCGAGGAGGTCGCCGAGGAGATCTTCGACCTGCCCGTGCGGCGCGGCGACCCGAGCGGCGTCGGCGGCCTGGTCGACCGCGTCTCGACCCCCGATTTCTCCACGGCCGTGGGGCTCATCCTCTACGGCTTCCGCATCTGGCAGGACCGCGGTCTCGCCAAGGACCGGAAAAAAGGCGCCATCGCCAGATTCAAAGACTGGTTCAAGGAAGGATAAGGAGGACATCATGAGCGACGAATCCAGCCGGCTGAAATTCCATCTCGTCGAAGACCAGCTCGGGGCCAAGATCAAGGTCATCGGCCTCGGCGGCGGCGGCGGCAACGCCGTCAACCGGATGATCGAGCACGGCATCCAGGGCGTCGAGTTCATCGCCGTCAACACCGACGTCCAGGCCCTCAACGGCAACAGGGCCACGACGAAGATCCAGATCGGCACCCAGCTGACCAAGGGCCTCGGCTCGGGCGGCCGGCCCGAGACCGGGCAAGCAGGCGGCCATGGAGGACACCGAGCGCCTGCTCGAGATCCTCCAGGGCGCCGACATGGTCTTCCTGACGCCGGCCTCGGCGGCGGCACGGGCACGGGCGCGACGCCGATCATCGCCAACCTGGCCGCCGAGCTCGACATCCTGGTCATCGCCATCGTGACCCTCCCCTTCGGCTTCGAAGGGCGGGTCCGGGCCAAGCAGGCCCAGCAGGGCCTCGAGGAGCTCAAGATCGGCCGTGGACACGGTCATCGCCATCCCCAACGAGCGGCTCCTCCAGACGGTCAACCTGGACACCTCGATCCAGGACGCCTTCCGGCTGGCCGACGACATCCTGCGCCAGGCCGCCCAGGGCATCTCGGACCTCATCACCAAGCCCGGCCTGATCAACCTGGACTTCGCCGACGTCAAGTCGGTCATGAAGGGCATGGGCATGGCCTTCATGGGCACCGGCCTCGCCTCGGGCGAGAACCGGGCCGTCGAGGCCGCCGAGAAGGCCATCTCGTCGCCCGCTCCTCATCGACACGTCCATCGAGGGCGCCCACGGCGTCCTCATCAACATCACCGGCGGCAAGGACGATGACCCTCCACGAGGTCTCCAAGGCCTCCCAGCTCATCCACAGCCTGGCCGATCCCGACGCCAACATCATCTTCGGCACGGTCATCGACGAGGCCATGAAGGACACGGTCAAGGTCACGGTCATCGCCACCGGGTTCGACCAGCCCCAGGAAAAGCGCGAGGCCGCGGACCCGACGCCGGCCGAGCCGGCGCCCGCGCGCCCGGCGTTCCGGAAGACCGGCCGCGCCGTTCCCCGTCATGCCCGCAGACGCCCCCCTATCTTTTCGAGGGCAAGGGCGCGGGCGGCGGGGCCGGAGCCGGGGCGCCCCTGTGGGAGCCGTCGTCGCTCAGCGAGAAACAGTGGGACGGCTACGAGACGCCTTCCTTCATCCGCCGGACCAAGCACTCGACCGTGAGAAAATCGCCCCATGACATCAGCTGATCTCGTCGTCGCCGGCTGCCGTGAGCTCGTGACCTGCGCCGGGCCCCTGCCCCGGCGAGGCCCGGCCCTGCGGCAGATCGGCGTCGTCGAGAACGGCTGGGTCGCCTCGTCGCGAGGGCGTCGTCGTCTTCGCCGGGGACGAAGAGGGTTTCCTGGCCCGAGATCGAGCCCGAGCCGGGAGCCGTCACGGTCGACGGCCGGGGCAAGGTCGCCCTGCCCGGCTTCGTCGACGCTCACACCCACCTCCCCTTCGCCGGGGACCGGGCCCGCGAATTCGGGCTGCGGGTCCAGGGCTGGACCTACCAGCAGCTGGCCGCGCGGGGCATGGGCATCCTGACGACGGTCAAGGCGACCCGGGCGGCCAGCCTCGACGATCTCCTGGCTTTGTGCCTCGAGCGGCTGGACCGCATGCTCCTCACCGGGACGACGACCGTCGAGGCCAAGAGCGGCTACGGCCTCAACCTCGAGGACGAGATCAAGCAGCTCGAAGCCTTGCGCGACCTGCCGCCCTCCACCCCGTCGACGTCGTCCCGACCTTCATGGGCGCCCACGAGGTCCCGCCGGAGTACCGCGAAAAGCGGGAGGACTGGATCCGCCTCCTCATCGACACGATCGTCCCGGAGATCGCCCGGCGCGGCCTGGCCGAGTTCTTCGACGTCTTCTCGGAGCCCGGCGTCTTTTCGATCGAGGAGACGCGGCGGCTGGCCGAAGCGGCCAAGGCCGCCGGCTTCAAGATCAAGATCCACGCCGACGAATTCGTCTCGCAGGGCGGGGCCGAGCTGGCCGCCGAGGTCGGGGCCGTCTCGGCCGAACACCTCATCGCCGTCTCCGACGAGGGCATCGCCCGCCTCGGGGCGAGCGACACCGCGGCCATCCTCCTGCCCGGGCGTGTCGTTCTTCCTGATGATGGACAAGCGGGCCCCGGCCCGGCGCCTCGTCGACGCGGGGGCCGTCATCGCCCTCGCGTCCGACTTCAACCCCGGAAGCTCCCATATCAATTCGATGCCCTTCGTCCTCCAGCTCGGCGTCTTCACCCTCGGCTTGACGGTCGAAGAAGCCATCATGGCCTGCACCGGGAACGCGGCCTACGCCATCGGGCGGCACGGCTCGGTCGGGAGCCTCGAAGCCGGGAAGAAAATGGACCTGATCCTCTGCGACGTCCCGGACCACGTGTCGCTGGCTTATGATGCCGGACGGAATCCGGTCCGGACCGTGATCAAGAATGGGAAGATCGTCGTCGAAGACGGCCGAAGGAACTCTCCGCGCTGATGTCCCCCCGCCTGAGTCCACGCCTCTATGTCCTTCGCGTCGCCTGGCTCGGCCGGCGGGCGGCTTACTCGACCCTGACCGTCAATCCCCGTCCGGCTCGAGGGCGAGCTTCAAGAGGCCGGTCATCTCGTCCCTTGTCCTTGCGATATCGTCCCTGAACCGGGTCAGCGTGATCTCGCAGGTCACCGAGACGACCGCTTCCTTGAGATGCCCTCCCCTGACGGCGAAGGTGTTGTCGCCGAGCGCGATGTGGGCGTGGATGGAGGGCTTGCCGTCGAAGGTCGCGATGTTTCCGTAGAGGGAGACGATCTCATACGGGCCGGAGAGCTTGACCCAGGTGTAATCGTTCGAGCCCGGGTCGAAGTGGCCGATCTCGGCCTCGCCGACGGCGCCCAGGCCGTCGAAGAAGCCGCCGCCGATCGCGTCCCTCGCGCAGAGGGACTTCAGCGTCTCGACGATCCTCTCCCCCGCGTCCAGGCGGATGACATAGGACGAACCGAGAACGAAGTACTTCATGCTGCCCTCCCGAAGGACCGCCCTTCTGCTCTCTTCAAGCCGCGGGCTTGGCGGCCTTGTCGAGCTTTCCCTTCCAATAGAGATACGCCGGGATGCCCAGGCAGATGATCAGCAGCCCGAACATGGCGTTCCTGAAGGAGCTGAGCAGCGATCCCACCGCGACGTAGACGGCGGCCAGGACAGAAGATGATCGGCGTCACCGGATAGCCCCAGGTCTTGTAGGGCCGCGGCAGGTCGGGCTTCTTCTTGCGCAGAACGATGACCGCGGCGACGGTCAGGCCGAAGAAGATCCATTCGCCGAAGATGACGTAGGTGAAGAGCTGCTTGAACGTCCCGGTCAGGGTCAGGAGGATGCTCCAGAGGCTGATGGCGACGATGGCGACGTGAGGGCGTGAGGAACCTGGGATGGCACTCGGCGATCTTCTTGAAGAACATGCCGTCGCGGGCCATGGCGAAATAGACCCGGGGCGAGCAGAGCATGTTCTGGTTGGCCGCGCCCAGGATGGAGAAGAGGATGAGGAAGGTGATGAGCGAGGCCAGGAAGGGCCCGCCGACGATCTGCATGACGTCGAGCGCGACCCGGCCTTCGGAGGCCGCGATCTTGCCGACGGGCATGATGTAGAGGTAGGCCAGGTTGGCCAGGACGTAGAGGACGATGACGGCGACCGTGCCGATGAGGATGCCGAGGGGCAGGTTCTTCTGCGGGTTCTTGACCTCCCCGGCGCTGTAGGTCGCCGACTCCCAGCCCTTATAGGCCCAGAGGGACGCGACCAGGCCGACGCCGAACGCCCCGAGCAGGCCGAGGTTGAACGGGCCCGGGCACGGGTCGACGAAGTTCCGGACGTTGCCCTGGCCCTTGGTGAAGAAGAAGACGCCGACGACGATGATGCCGATGGCCGCCGTCTTGATGTAGGTCGTCAGCAGTTCTGGAGGCGCGACCCCCAGCGGAGGCCGACGTAGTTGACGGCCCCCAGGAAGACGACGAAGCCCGCCGCGATGAGCTTCTTGACGAGCGGGCGTCATGTCGACGAATCGGGGCAGGATGTTGTGGGAGAAGGCGACGGCCAGCGTCGCGATGGAGCCCGAGTCGATGACCAGGAAGAGGGTCCAGCCGAAGAGGAACGAGATGAGCGGGCCGTAGGCCTCCCGGAGATAGACGTAGATGCCGCCGGCCTCGGGCATGGCCGCGCCGAGCTCGGCGAAGGCCACGGCGCCGAAGAAGCTGAGCAGGCCGCCGACGACCCAGACCGCCAGCATGAGGAGCGGCGCGGGACGACGGCGGCGATCTCCGACGGGGACAGGAAGATGCCCGAGCCGACGACGCCGCCGATGACGATCATGACGACGTCCCAGAGGCTCAGGATGCGCGGCAGGGCGATCTTGGTCTTGTCGACGACGGGGCAGGCGGGAGCGTTGCTGGATCCATGCGGTTCGACTCCTTCCGTCTCGGGGCTCGCTCCGGGGCGATTCTAGCAAGAGCCGGCGAAAAGGGCAAACCCGGCCGATCCCTCCCCCCGGATGCCGGCCGGACTTGATAAAGCTCCGGGGATGGCGCATGATGGTCGCAAGGCACATGACGGTCCTCCCTCAAGGGGAAAGGAGTATCGGAAGATGCCATATCCGCAACGCCGGCTGAGCCGGCCCGCCGCTTTCCTGGCCCTCGTGGCCGCCCTCTCGACGCCCGGCCAGGCCCAGATCTGGAAAGGACGCGTTCTCAATGAAGGCGACGTAACGATCGTCCAGAATCCCAGGGACCCGATCCATAAGGAGCCCGTTCTGAGCCTCCGGGAAGATTGGACGATCGGAGGCCCGGCTTCAACGGGAGATCAGGGGCTCGCCCGGCCCTGGAGCATGGCCGTCGATGATGAGGGACTCCTCTATGTGCTCGATGTCCAGGACGCCTGCGTCAAGGTCTATGACGACCGGGGCGCCTATCTTCGGACCATCGGCCGGCGCGGGCAGGGACCCGGCGAGGTCGGCGCCGCGTTCTCCATTATCATCCCGGCGGGATCGAAGACCCTGGTCTTCAACGACGTTTTAGGCCGGCGGCTGGTGTTCTTCTCTCTGGATGGCGTTTTCGAGAAGAACGTGCCCCTCCGGGGCCTGACTTCCGATCCGGTCATCGATTCGCGCTCCGATATCTATGTCAAGGTGACCGATATCAAGGGCGGCCGGGAATCGCTGAAGAAGATGGCCCCCGACATGACGGCCGTTTTGACCGAGATCTTCGACCGGCCCGAGGACGTAAGCCATGATCCCTTCAAGGCCCGAACGAGGTGGATCGTGGATCCACGGGATCGCCTGATCGTCGGGACCGCGACATCCTATGAGCTCGACGTCTTCGATCCCAGCGGCCGTCTGGACCGCAAGATCAGGCGTGACTACGAACCGCTGAAGGTCACTAAAGCCGACATCGACGAGTTCCTGAAGAGAGGCGCGCCCTCCGGCGTCAATCCGACCTACGATTTTTCCGCGCGCCACGCCAATTATCGGAGCTTCTTCGTCGACGACCAGGGGCATCTCTTTGTCCAGACCTGGGAGAGGCCTCCAGGCAAGGCCCAGGATATCCACGACATCTTCGATGCCGAAGGCCGGTATTTCGGCCGGGTCGCCTTGCCCCGACATGAGGACCTCATCAATCCGACGATCCGGATCATCAAAAAAGGCAAATTGTACGCGATCGAGCCCGACGGCGAGGGAGGGAACGTCGTCAAGCGCTATTCGCTGAGCTGGATCGTAGAGCCCGGCAAGGGGAAATGAGCGACGAGCCCTCCCCTTTATCTCAACCTGTCCATCATCCGGTACTGGATGGCCTCGGAGACGTGGGGCGTCTCGATGGCGTCGCGTCCGGCGAGATCGGCGATCGTCCGGGCCACCTTGAGGACCCGGTCGAAGGCCCGGGCGCTGAAGCCGAGCTTGGTCACGGCCATCTCCAGGAGCCTTTCCGCATCGGGAGGAAGGCGGCAGAACTCTTTGACCTCCTTCGGCCCCATCCGGGCGTTGGCGAAAAGGCGGCGGCCGGCGAACCGGACCGACTGCCTCTCCCTGGCCGCGGTCACGCGGGCCCGGATCGAAGCGGAGCTCTCGGCCGGCGTCCGCGAGACGATGTCGCCGAACTTGACCTCGGGGACGTCGAGCTGGATGTCGATCCGGTCGAGGAGCGGGCCGGAGATCTTGGAATAGTAGCGCGCCTTTTCGCTCTCCGTGCAGTCGGCGGTCTTGCCGAGGAGGCCGCGCCGGACGTCGGCGCAGGGGTTCATGGCCGCGACCAGCATGAAGGCGGACGGGAACGTGATGGAGTAGCCGGACCGGGCGACCGTGACCCGGCCGTCCTCGACCGGCTGGCGCAGGTCCTCGAGGACCTTGCGCTTGAACTCGGGCAGCTCGTCGAGGAAGAGAAGCCCGTGGTGGGCCAGGCTGACCTCGCCCGGCTTGGGCACGAGGCCGCCGCCGACGAGACCGGCGTCCGTGACCGTGTGATGGGGCGCGCGGAAGGGCCTGGCGCCGATAGTCCCCTGCCCGGCCAGCAGCCCGGCCGCGCTGTAGACCCGGGTCACCTCGAGCATCTCGTCGTAGGACAGGTCGGGAAGGATCGAGGGCAGGCGGCGGGCCAGCATGGTCTTCCCCGCCCCGGGCGGTCCGACGAGGAGGACGTTGTGGCCTCCGGCCGCGGCCACCTCGAGGGCCCGCTTGACGTGCTGCTGGCCCTTGACGTCCTCGAAGTCCACCGGATAGACGGCCGGGGCGACGAGCTCCCGCTCGTCGAAGCGGCACGGCGCGACCTCGCCGGGCTCGCGCAGGAGGCGGACGACGCGGACGAGGTCCTCGAGGGCGAAGACCTCGAGGCCGCGGACGAGGGCCGCCTCGCGGGCGTTGGCGAAGGGGACGACGATGCCGCGGAAATCCATCGCCCGGGCCATCATGGCGATGGGCAGGAGGCCGCGGCCGGGCTTGAGCCGCCCGTCGAGGGCCAGCTCGCCGACGAAGAGGTAATCCCGGAGGCGCTGCGCGGGGACGACCTCGAGAAAGGCCAGGAAGCCGAGAGCGATGGGCAGGTCGAAGGCCGAGCCCTCTTTGCGTCGGTCGGCCGGGGCCAGATTGATGGTGATGCGCTTGGACTCCATGTCGTAGCCGCAGTTCTTGAGCGCGGCCCGGACCCGCTCCTTGCTCTCCCGGACGGCGGCGTCGGGCAGGCCCACGGTGACGAAGGTGGGGAATCCGGGGCAGATGTCGACCTCGACCTCCACGGGATAGGCCTCGATCCCGTGGAGCGCGGCGCTCGTGATCTTGAACAGCATGGTGCCCTTATCAAAGGACGGAAGGGAGGGCGCGTTTGCGTCACGCGGCGGGATTATTTGTCGGTGTATTCCCTGGACAGGTTATCGAGTTCGTCCTCGATCTCCTGGCGGGACTTGACCAGGATCCTGGTCGTGTTCCCGGCCGGCGCGCCGGTCCCTTCCGCGGCCCTTGCCGGAAGGTCCGTCGGGCACCGGCGGCGCGGCGTCGGGTTCCGGACGGGGCGCAGCGCCGAAGAGCCGGTCCCGGACGATGGGCACGGTCAGCTTGGAGATCTCGCGGAGCGTCTCGAAGACGCCGACGCCGCTGATGGCCACGGCCTCGACCCAGGGCGACCGGCGCGGATTGAGGAGGTTGTTGAACGTCTCGACCGGGATGAGGTAGTCGAGGTCCCGCTTGTTGTACTGGAAGACGAGGGGGATCTTCATCAGGTCGATGTCGTGTTGGAGGCAGTTGCGCCGGAGGCCGTCGAAGCTCTCGAGGTTGGCGTCGAGGAGCGGGATCTGGGAGTCGGCGACGAAGACGATGCCGTCCACGCCGCGCAGGACGCTCTTGCGCGAGGCCTCGTAGAACACCTGGCCGGGGACGGACATCAGCTGGAAGTGGACCTTGAACTCGCCGATCATCCCGGCCCGGATGGGCAGGAGGTCGAAGAAATAGGTCCGGTCGGTCTCCGTCTCGAGGCAGACGAGCTCGCCCCGGTTGGAGGCGTCGAGCTTGTGGTAGATGTAGCGGAGGTTGGTCGTCTTGCCGCTCAGGCCGGGCCCATAGTAGACGACCTTGATGACGATCGACTTGGTGGCGTGATTGATGAACGACATTCGTAATTCAACCCGTATTGATGAGTCATTCCTAACACACCCGGTACGCCAAGTCAATGCGCGTCGCGGCGGGAGCGCCGGGGCCCGATATGATAGAATAGGCCCGCGAAACGCCCAAAGGACACTCCATGAAAGAGATCCGCAATCCGCCTGGCCCTGGGGGAATCGCCACCTGACATGAAGAACTACAGGCTCGTCATCGGCTACGACGGCACGGACTTCCGCGGCTGGCAGCGCCAGTCCGACGGCCGGACCGTCCAGGGCGTCCTCGAGGAGGCGGTCTTCAAGGTCACCCGCAAGAGGACCGTCGTCCACGGCGCCGGGCGGACCGACGCCGGTGTCCACGCCCTCGGGCAGGTGGCTAGCATCCGCGGCGTATTCAAGCTCACCGACGAGGTCCTCTTCCGGGCCCTCAACGCCGTCCTGCCCGCGCGACGTCCGCGTCTTCTCCCTCGAGGAGGCGCCGCCGGGTTTCCACGCCCGGAGATCCGCCCGCTCGAAGCTTTACCGCTACCGCATCGTCCACGCCCCGCAGGCGAGCCCCCTCGATCGCCGCTACGTCCTCCACTGGCCCTATCCCCTCAAGCTCGGCGCCATGCGCGAGGCGGCCCGGCTGTTCGTCCGGACAGCCGATTTCACCGCCTTCTCCTCGAACCGCGACCGCTCGCCGGTAAGGACTGTCACGCGCTCGGAGCTGCGGCGATCGGGCGACGAGATCGTCTACACCGTCGAAGCCCAGGGGTTCCTGCGGTACATGGTCAGGACGATCGTGGGGACGCTCCTCGAGGTCGGCCGCGGCCGCATCCTCCCGGCCGATATCGAGGAGATCTTCGGGAACAGGGACCGCTCGCTCGCCGGGCCAACGGCCCCGGCCCGCGGCCTGACCCTGGTCCGCGTCGACTACTGATCGAGGACGAGGCCCATGACGTGGGCGTCCTCGTCCGGCTTCGTATAATAGTTCTTCCGCGTTCCCAGGATCTCGAAACCGAGCTTCTTGTAGAGGGTGACCGCCGCCGTGTTGGATTGCCGGACCTCGAGGGAGATGAAGCCCGCCCCCGCCGCCCGGACCTGGGCGATCGCGTAGCGCATCATGGCCTCGCCGAGACCGAGGCCGCGGTGACCGGGGTGGACGGCGATGTTGTTGATCTGGACGTCGTCGCGGATCTGCCAGTAGACGATGTAGGCGACGACCTCCCCGTGCGCGACAATCGGGTTGTCGGCGACGACCGGGTCGTCCGCGACAACCGGGTCGTGCCGCGACAGCTCGGGTTGTCGGCGACTAGCCGGGATGTCCGCGACAACCGGGTCGCCGGGTCTGCGGACGACGACCATGGGCGACGAGATCGAGATGTTCTGGATCTCGCCGCGGAAGGTATTGTCGCTCCAGGGATTCGAGAAGGACAGGGCCTCGATGGCCCGAACGGCCGGGAGGTCCGCCTCCTTCATCCGCCGGACGAAGTAGCGGTCCTCACCCTCGATCAGGGTGGTCATTTCTCCTCGGCCTGGGACCGCCGGTAATAGATCGGTTCGAGGGCCGCGGCATCGACAGCATCGCCGCCGCGGACGATCGCTGCGCCGATGCGGGCGACCTCGGCGGCGATGAAGGACGAGCGGCGCGGGAAGCGGGCCCGGTCCCCGACGGCGGCTAAAAGCTTCTCCCGGTAGACGGCGAGGCCGCTGCCCGACGAAGGCGATCGCCCGCCCCGGCGGCAGCCGGGCGAAGAACGCGTCCGGGGCGTAGGCGCCCTGGGGGATGATCTCGGTGAGGCCGGCCGCGCCCGATTCGAAGAGGCCGCGTAGATCTCGCCCTTTTTCGCGTCGAGGAACGGGCAGACGAGGCCGTCCCCGGTCCCGGCAGAGCTTCAGCGGCCAGGGCCAAGAGGGTCGAGACCGGGCGCGACCGGCTTGCCCGAAGCGAAAGCCAGGGCCTTGACCGCGCCGAGCCGATGCGGATGCCGGTGAACGAGCCGGGGCCGGCGGCGACGGCGAAAGCCGTCGACGTCGCTTGACGTCGCAGGCCGTGCGCGCCGAGCAGGAAGTCGATCCGCCGGAGCAGGCGGGCCGAATGGGTCGCCGGCGACTCGACGCCGGTTTCGCCTAGCAGGACCGTCCCGCCTCGAGGAGGGCCACCGACCCGCTGCGGCGTCGTCGTGTCGACCGCGAGGACGAGCATGACGTCGCTCCCCTGCCGGCGGGGCCAAAGCTTGGCGGCGACCGCGCGGCCGATGTCGAGGCGTCGAGGCCTTGCCGCCCATGTCGTAGGTCCGGACCTTGCCTTCCTGGATGACCGCGGCGACGGCGGCTTCGAGGCCGCGGCCTTGTCCGTCTCGCCGAGCCAGTCGAGCATCATCTTGGCCGTCAGGAGCATGGCGATGGGGTTGACCTTGTACTGCCCGGCGTACTTCGGGGCGCGAGCCGTGGGTCGGCTCGAAGACGGCGTACTTGTCGCCGATGTTGCCGCTGCAGGCGAAGCCGAGCCCGCCGACGAGCTGGGCGGCCAGGTCGCGAGACGATGTCGCCGAACATGTTCTCGGCGACGAGGACGTCGTAGTCGTGCGGGTTCTTGAGCAGCCACATGCAGATGGCGTCGACGTTGGCGTCCCAGAACTGGATGTCGGGGTAGTCCTTGGCGACCTCGCGGGCCGTGTCGAGCATCAGGCCGCCGGTCTCGCGCAGGACGTTGGGCTTCTCGATCGAGCGTGACGGACTTGCGGCCGTGCTTCCGGGCGAACTCGAAGGCCGCCCGGACGATGCTGGCGCAGGCCGGCTTGGTCATGATGCGCGTCGAGATGGCGATCTCGTTCGCCGGGCCCGTCCTTGAACCGCTTCATCTTGGGGTTGGTGCAGGAGCGCGTCGCGGACGACCGTCGGGCAGGGGGAAGAACTCGACGCCGCCGTACATGCCCTTCGGTGTTCTCGCGGAAGATGACCAGGTCGATGCCTTCCTTGATAGTTCAGCGGGTTGCCGGGGTAGGCCTTGCAGGGCCGGAGGTTCGTGTGGAGGTCGAACTCCTGGCGGAGCCGGACGATGGGGCTGAAATAGGTCAGGCCCTTGCCCCGGAGCGCGGGTCGAGCTCGTGCTCGGCGTCCTCCTTCGGCTTGGAGGTGATGGCGCCGAAGAGGCAGGCGTCGGTCTCCCGGAGGAGCTTGATGGTCCGGTCGGGCAGCGCGTTCCCTTCCTTGCACCAGAAATCCCAGCCGATGTCGCCGGTGATGTACTCGGCGTCGAGGCCGATCCTGTCGAGGACGATCATCGTCGGCTTCCACGACGTCCTTGCCGACCCCGTCTCCGGGGAGAATGGCGATCTTGTACTTGGACATGGTCACTCCTTTGCGAGCTTCTTCTTAGTGTATTCGAGCAGACCGCCTGCCTCGATGATCCCGAGAACGGACTCCGGTAGCGACAGGAAGCGGAAGGTGCCCCGGGCGGAGCGGATCTCGCCCCGGGTGAAATCGACGTCGACCTCGTCCCCGTTCTCCAGGGCGTCGACGGCCCCGTCGCACTGCAGGACGGCCAGGCCGAGGTTGATGGCGTTGCGGAAATAGATCCGGGCGAAGGACTTGGCCACCACGGCCTGGACGCCGGCCGCCTTGAGGCAGGCGGCGGCCTGCTCGCGCGAGGAACCGCAGCCGAAGTTCTTGCCGGCCACGACGACGTCGCCGGGCTTCACGCCGGCGGCGAAGGCCGGGTCGAGGTCCTCCATGGCGTGCCGGGCCATCTCCTCGGGCGTCATGATCTGGTAGGTATAGCGCCCGGGAAAGATGACGTCGGTGTTGACGTTGTCGCCGTATTTCCAGACCTTGCCTTGGCTCATGAGAATTCCCTCGGGTCCGTGATCCGCGCCGGCGACGGCCGTGGCCGCCGCCGTGGCGGGCGAGGCCAGGTAGATCTCCGAATCGCGGTGGCCCATGCGGCCCCGGAAGTTGCGGTTCGAGGTGCTCAGGCAGACCTCGCCGGCGGCCATGAGTCCCTCGTGCGCGCCGAGGCAGGGCCCGCAGCCCGAGTTGAGGACGACGCAGCCGGCCTCGACGAGCGCGGCCAGGGCGCCGGAGGCCAAGGCCTCCCGGTAGACCTGCCACGAGGCCGGAATGACGAGCGACGCGGACCGAGGGGTGGACCTTGCGGCCCCCGAGGATGCGCGGCCGCGGCTTCGAGGTCCTCGAGGCGGCCGTTCGTGCACGTCCCGATGAGGACCTGGTCGACGCGGCGTGCCCGCGACGGCGGAGACCGGCTTGACGTTGTCGACCGTGTGCGGGCAGGCGACCTGGGGTTCGAGCGCCGCGAGGTCGTAGGCGAGAACGGATTCGTAGCGGCGTCGGGGTCCGAGGCGACGACCGTCGAACGGCGCGCGGGCCCGGCCCTCGAGCCACTTGAGGGCCTTGGTCGTCGGGGGCGAAATACCCGTTCTTGGCGCCCATCTCGGCGGACATGTTGGCCAGGATCAGCCGCGAGCCGACGCTGAAGTCGCCCGGCTGCGGGCCCGGCGAACTCGACGGCCTTGTAGTTGGCCATCTCGGCGCCGTGGTCGCCGATGAGCTTGAGGCTGAGCGTCCTTGGCGAAGACGCCGCGGCCGCATCCGCCCGGAGAAGTCGACGCGCAGGGTCTCCGGGACGCGGAGCCAGATCTCGTCGGTCGCCCAGATGCAGGCGGTCTCGGTCCGTCCGATGCCGGCGGCGAAGGCGCCGAGCGCTCCGTAGGTCGTCGTGTGCGAATCGCTGCCGACGATGACGCCGGCCCGGGCAGGGCGAAGCCCTGCTCCGGCAGGACCTGGTGGCAGACCCCGGCGTTGATGTCGAAGAAATTCCGGATCCCCTGCGCGGCGACGAACTCCCGGATCGTCTTGTGGTTCTGGGCGTACTTCTCGTCGGCCGCCGGGACGATGTGGTCGAGGACGATGACGATCTTCTCCGGCGCCCGGACGCTCGCGACGCCGAGCTTCTGGAACTCCTTGATGATGGCCGCCGAATTGTCGTGGGACAGGACGTAATCCGGCGAGACGGTGACGACCTCGCCGGCCTGGACGTCCTGCCCGGCCTTGCGGCCGAGGATCTTTTCCGAAAACGTTTTTCCCACGGCGGCCTCCCGGACCCCCATTTTATGGGGCCCCGGAGGCCTTGTCAAACCGTCCTACTCGAGCCAGACCTTGATGACGGCGCCGTCGTCCTCGATCTCGATGATGGCCATGGGGCCGGCCTTCTTCAGCTCCATCCAGAGCGCCTTGAGGTCGACGTCGCACCCGTGCTCGTCGATCTTGACGTGGCGTGTCGCTCGGAGCTCAGGATGAGCTCGATCAGGGCGATGGGCAGGGTCACCTTGACCTTGGTCTTGGCTCGATCTTGCTGTCCGTGACCAGGACCTTGAACCATCTGACTTCCTTGCCCTCCTCGTAGGCCGGGTTCTCCTTGACGGCCTTCTGGATGGTCCTGAAGTCGTCGCGCGGATGGCCGGCCGCGGCGGCGAAGGCCAGGCGCGTGACCGCCAGGAACAGGGCCGATGAGAGCGATGATGGTTTTTTTCATGGTCTGTTCTCCTTGGTTCTTATCAATCGATCCAGATCTCGATGATCGAGCCGTCGTCGCCCGCGATGCGCAGGATGCTCTCCTTGGACTTCGGACAGCTCGTTCATGATCCTGTTGAGGTCGTAGCCCTTTCTTGCGCATGGCCGCCTTGTCGTCATCGTCCATGGCGCTCAGGGCCAGGTCGGCCAGGGCGAAGGGGATGTTGAGCGAGAAGGCGGGCTCCTTCATACCCGCCTTCCAGGACGCGGATCCTGAGCAGCCGGGCCGCCGGTCCGGGGGCCCTCTCCTCGGCGGATCTTCAGGCTCTCGGGCGACACGCGCAGGAGGGCGATCCGGGCCCGGTCGAGGAGCTCGGGGTCCTTCTCGGACTCGACGATCCCCGTCAGGACGGGCGCGGCCTTGGCCGCGACGCTTCTTGTCGGAGACGCCGCTCAGCTTGTAGGCCGCGTAATAGCGGACGACCTTGTTCGCGTGGTCCAGACGGCTCTCGATGTCCCGGATGGCGGCCGCGTCCCCGTCCTGGTAGAGATCGAAGGCCAGGTCGATGATGGAGCCCTCGGATTCCTCGACGAGGCTGGGCTTGGCGTCGTCGAGCCTGATGTAGCCCTTGTAGGCGCCGCAGCGCGTCCCGCTCCCGGCCGCCGAGGCCGCTCAGGCACTCTCCTTTATAGAAGAGGGCCTGGCCGGCGAGCGGGCTTTCGGGAAATTTGTCGATGAGCTCGTCGAGCTTGCTCCAGGGCCGCCTTCCAGCCCTTGTCGAAGACGAGGAGCTTGGCCTCGCGGTAGAGGATTTCGTCCGTCCCGGGCCTGTCCTGAGCCGAGCCGGGAGGACGGCCGCCTGCGCCAGCCCAGGACCAGCGCGAAACAGATCGTCCAGATGGTTTTTTTCATGTCAAACCCCGCTTTGCAGTTCTTTCTTGACCAGGTTGATCTTGAGGAGGAGCTGGCGCTCCTCGACGAAGCCGCGGACCCGGCCGAGCTCGGCGGCCGGCAGCTCGTCGTTGAGCTCGGCGAGCTCCCGGAAGAGAAGCTCGATCTGGTCGCAGATGGCTTTGGCCTTGGCCATCGGGTACCTCTCGAGCTGGGCGTTGAGGTATCTCTTTTTCTGGACGAGGTCCCGGGCCCGTTCGGCGCGGATGGCGGGCGGCACGACGGGGCCCTGCTCGGCCGAATCCAGCATTTCGAGCAGCATGTACTGGCTTTTCTCCAGGTAATCCACCGTGTTCCGGCGGGCCTGCTCGAGCTCGGCCCGGTCCAGGAACTCCCCGGAAGCGAAATAGCCCATCCCCGGGTCCGGCCGGGGCCCGGGCGCCCTCAGGGCGAAATACATGACTACGGCACCGACGACGAGGCCGGCGGCCGCTCCGGCCAGGACCGGCGTCATGCGGAACGGAGCGAGCCAGGCCCGGTGCCGCGCGGCGGGCTTCGGGAGCTCGGCCGCGGCCCGGTCGGCGATCAGGGCGGGCAGCGCGTCCCAGTCGACCGAGGCGGCCGCCCGGCGGATCTCGGCCTTGACGGCCTCGGTCTCCCGGACGAGCTTTTCGTAAGCATCGGCCTCGGCCCGGCAGTGCGGGCACTTGTCGTTATGTTCGGACATGGCCTCCCTCTCCCCCCGAATCCGCCCATCCGCTTTCTCGCTCATTGGATCCCCAGGACCGGCGCCAAGCGTTTCCTGAGGTTCTGCACGGCCTTGAAGTGGAGCGATTTGGCCGTCCCGACCGAGATCCGCATCGCCGCGGAGATCTCGTTGAACGGCAGCTCGTTGTAGTGCCGCATGACGAAGACCATCCTCTGCCGCTCGGCCAGGGTCTCGACGGATCTGGAAAAGGCGATCCGCAGGTCGGAATGGGCCGAGTCCCCGGCCCGGTCTTCGGTGGCGACCGGGATGTCTTCGAGCGGTGTCGTCGTCTCCCATTCCCGCCGCTTCTTCCGGTTCTTGCGGTAGCTGTCGATACTGACGTTCTTGGCCATCTGCAGCAGCCAGCCCTGGAAGGAATTCCCCGGCTTGTAGAGGCCGGATTTCTGATACAGTTTGAGGAACGTCTCCTGGACGGCGTCGAGGGCGTCTTCGCGGTCCCGGAGGATGGAGTAGGCCATGACGAAGACCTTCTGCTGGTAGAGCCGGATGACCGTCATGAACGCCTCCCGGTCCCCCGCCTGGATCCGCTCGAGGAGAGAGGCGATCTCGGCCGCCTCGGCCTCGCGGTTCCTCGGGACTTCACTCATGGGACCTCTCAGAGTACAACGGACGGTTCCCCCGGAAAGTTTACCCCTCGAGGAGGGTTTGGCGGATGACGTGACGGGAGCCGGTCAGGACCGGGAGGATCCCCGGCGGTCGCCGCCGAACCCCCCGCCGGGACGGCTGTCGGTCCCCGGCCTCTCGGCCCGGGGCCGGGCATCGTTGACGATGAGCTTGCGGCCTTCGAACTCGGTGCCGTTGAGCTTGCCTTTGGCATCCTGGGCCGCCTCCGGCGTCGCCATTTCGACGAAGCCGAAGCCGCGCCCCTGCAGGATGTTGACCGAGGTCACCTCGCCGTGCTGCGCGAACAGCTGTTTCAGGGTCTCCTCGGCGGCCCGGAAGTTGAGATTGCCCACATAGAGCTTGGAATAGGCCATTCCCGCGACCTCCTGTCTCTGGGGCCCATTCTCCACGTTTCAAACTTTGAAATCAAGTGCGTTTCTGCTATAGATGGAAGCACCCGGAACCGAGGAGTCCCCATGAAAAGATCCTCCTACGTGGGATTGATCATCCTGTTCTTCTTCCTTCTGGCCGCCGCCGGCACGGTCTTCGTCTTCTTCGAGGACATCGGAGGAAAGCGCGTGGAAGTCCCCGCGACCGCCTACCTCGACATCCCCCTGGCGGGCCCGGTCGCCGAGATCGCCCCGACCGATTCCCTCACGTCCCTCCTGCTGGGCTCGCGCCCTCTCGCCGTCCACGACTTCTGGGAGAACCTCCGCAAGGCCAAGGTCGACCGCCGCATCCGGGCCGTTGTGCTGCGCCTCGGTCTCCTCCAATGCGACTGGGCCAAGGCCGCCGAGATGCGCGAGGCCGTTCTCGACTTCCGCCGCTCCGGCAAGAAGGCCTACGCCGTGATCGAAGAGGCCCCCGACTGCGACATGGAGTACTTCGTGGCCACGGCCTGCGACAGGATCGTCCTCCATCCCCTGGGCTGGCTGGGCATCAACGGCCTCGGCGGCTACGTTCCCTTCCTCAAGGGCGCCTTCGACAAGCTCGGCATCCGGGCCGAGTTCGAGCACGTCGAGGAATACAAGACGGCCTACAACGTCTTCACGGAGAAGGGATTCACGCCGGCCCACCGCGAGGAGACGGAGTCCTATTACGGCGACCTGTTCGCCCAATACGTCGCCGCGGCGGCCGAGGCCCGGGGCAAAACCCCCGAGGAGTTCCGCGCGCTCGTCGACCACGGCTTCTTCCAGGGCGAGAAGGCCAAGGCGGCCGGGCTCGTCGACGATTGTCTTTACGAGGACGAGTTCCAGGACCTCCTGGCCCGCGACGGACGGGCGCCGGCCCGGATCCGCTTCGACGACTACACGAAGATCAAGCCCGCATCGGTCGGCCTCGAGACCGGCCCCGGCAAGGTCGCGCTCGTCTACGCCGTCGGCACCATCATGACCGGCGAGAGCCTGCCCCAGGTCATGGGCGGCACGACGGTCGCCCGCTGGATCCGGGCGGCCCGCAACGACGCCTCGGTCAAGGCCATCGTCCTGCGCATCGACAGCCCGGGCGGCTCCTCGGTCGGCTCGGACGTCATCGCCCGCGAGGTCGCCCTGGCCCGGAAAGCGAAGCCCGTCGTCGTGTCCATGTCGGACGTGGCCGGTTCGGGCGGATACTGGATCGCCATGCCGGCGACGAAGATCGTCGCCCAGCCGCAGACCCTGACCGGGTCCATCGGCGTCCTGGCCGGCAAGTTCAGCGTCGACGGGCTCCTGGAGAAGCTCGGCGTGACCACCGAAAAGCTCTCCTTCGGGAAGAGGGCCGACGTCTTCTCCCCGTTCCGGCCCTTCACACCCGAGGAGCGCCGGGTCCTCAAGGACGAGATCCTCTGGACCTACGAACAGTTCCTCGTCAAGGCCGCCGAGGGCCGGGGCATGACGCGGGACGAGGTCGACGCCGTCGGCAAGGGGCGCATCTGGACCGGCCGGCAGGCCAAGGAGAGGAAGCTCGTCGACGAGATCGGCGGGCTGACCATGGCCATCGGCATCGCCAAGAAGGAAGCCGGGATCGCCGCCGACGAGGACGTCCGCCTGGACGTCTGGCCCAGGAAGCGTACGCTCTGGCAGACCCTCCTCACCAATCCCATGCTCGGCATCCAGACGAAGAGCGCGGCCGGACAGGAACGCATCGTCGAGGCGCTTCGGATGATGAGCCGCACCAAGATCTGGGCGGTGATGCCCTTCTGGACGAAGCCTCAATAACGGCTTAAAAAGCGAAAGATGAAGGACAGATCGTCTTGAAGACGCAGGCCGAGCAGTTGTGCCAGTCGGGGCGGGCCTTGAAGTCGCCGGCGCGGATGCCGGCGGCCGCCTCGCGGATCCTCTCGGCCGCCCGCTTGAGCTCCTTCTCGCCTTTCACCGCCCGGCCGACGATGCCGGATTCGAGGAAGTGCAGGCGCGTCTCGACCGGGAGCATCCCCTCCGTCTTTAATAAGGAAAGGGCGTAGACGTCCATCTGCAGGCTGTCGGCCGCGGCCCGGTCGGCCTCCTTTTCGGAAGCCACCTCGGTCGTCTTGAAGTCGATGATGACCGGGCCGGCCGTCTCGAAATCGATCCGGTCGAAGCGTCCCGAAAACCGGATCCCCGCCTCCTGCCAGCGGAAAGGCTTCTCCAGGAAGTCGGGCCGCCGCCCCGAGGCCTCCTCCCGCTGGGTGAAGAGGCGCAGCGCCCGTTCGCCGGCCGCCTTGCGCAACTCCTCGTGTTCGCGGCTGAGGAAGCCCTCGTTGACCCATCTCTTCGCGTAATCGTCGACGACCGCCTGCTCGTCGACCGCCCGCCCCTTCATCCTCAACTTCAGATAGGCGTGGATTGTCTCGTGCAGGACGCGCCCGAAGACGAGGGAGTGGTGGGGCAGGACGGGCACCTTCATCTCGTGACGGAACTTGTACTTGAGCGGGCAGACGAGGTAGTCCTCGACCCGGACGTGGCTCAGCCGGAGGGTCCCGCCCGGCCGGCGCGCCGCCGCGGCCGCGGGGCGTCCGGGCGATAGGGCGGAACGGCGGATGTCCTCGAGGACCGAGGCCCGCAGGACCTCTTCGGGCAGCTTGGGAACGTCCAGGGCCTCGAGGACGAAGGGGCTGATCTTCTTCAGACGCCGGACCCCGTAGTCCCTGGCCCAGGTCAGGTAGAGGGCCCGCCGGGCCCGGGTCATGGCCACGTAGAAGAGCCGCCGCTCCTCCTGAAGGTAGTTCTCCCGGCCCGGCAGAGTCTCCTTGAGAACACCCTCCGGCACCGGGATGCGCTCGCGCCTCTCCCGCCCGGGGAAACGGTCCTCGATGAGGCCGACGAGGAAGACCGTCCCGAACTCGAGCCCCTTGGCCTTGTGGACGGTCAGGACGTTGACCGCGTCCTCGTCGAGCTCCGCCTCCGAGGTGGCGGGATTGTCGCCGACTTCGCCGAGCAGGTCGAGATAGCGGGCGAACGAGCGGATCGAATCGTTCTCGACGAGGTCCGAGAAGCCCCGGATCTTGTCGAAGAAGAGCCGGACGTTCTTGACCCGGACCTCGGACTCGAGGGTCATCGGCTCGACCAGGGACTTGAGGTAGCCCGTCCGTTCGAGGAAGGCGTAGACGACGGCGCCGGCATTCTGCGTCGCGGCGAGCTCGGAGAAGGCCCGGATGTCGGCGAAGATCCTCTTGACCGTCTCCGCCGTTTCCGCGGCGATCTCGACCGGGCTCGCGTCCCCGGCGATGGCCTTGAAGACGTCGTGGAGGGACAGGTTCTTCTTCTCGGCGTGCCCGGCGATCCGGCTCAGATCGTAGGGCCCGGCCTTGTAGACGTCCGAAAGGGCCAGATAGAAGAGGTCGCGGCTGTTCTCGAAATCGGTCAGGGCCCGGATGAAGGCGACGATGACCTTGATCTCCTCCTGTTGATAGAGGCCGCGGCTGCCCGAGAAACGGAAGGGGATCTGCTTGATATTGAAGGACCTCAGGTAGGGGTCGGCGTCGGCGTTGCGCCGGACGAGCACGGCGATGTCCCGCCAGGCGGCGCCCCGGTCGTGGATCTCCCGGACATGGTCGGCCACGGCGTCGGCCTCGTGCGGCAAGCGTGTCGAAAGTCCGCATGTGGACGGACTTGCCCCGGCCGCGCGAGGCCGCCTTGAGCCGCTTGTCGATCTTGTCCTTGAACTCCAGACGGTTCGGGTCGTTGTGCCGGATGAGGCGGTGCGAGGCGTCGAGGATGGACTGGGTCGAACGGTAGTTCCGCACCAGGACGATCCTCTCCGCCTCGGGAAAGACCTCCTCGAACTCGAGGATGTTGCTGAGGGAGGCGCCGCGGAAACGGAAGATGCTCTGATCGTCGTCGCCGACGACGGTCAGGTTGCGGTGCCCGGCGGCCAGCATCTTGAGGAGCTCGAACTGGACGAAGTTGGTGTCCTGGAACTCGTCGACGAGGATGTAGCGGTAGCGGCGCCGGAGCTCTTCGAGCACGGCCGGGCGGCGCCGGAGGAGGTCGACGACGAGCGTGACCTGGTCCTCGAAATCGATCAGGCCTTCGGTCTTCAAGAGCGACTGGTAGGCGGCGAACACCCGGGCGATCTCGAGATGCTTGCGGGCCGTCTCCTTCTCGCTCTCGCCGGCCGCGTGTTTCGACAGCTCCTCGGCGTGGCGGACATATTCTTCGGGCCGGACGTCCTCCTGCTTCAGCCGCCGGATGGCCTCGAGGACCTCCTGGATGTGGCGGGTCGGCTGGCCGAGGGGACGGTAGTAATCGAGAGGCAGGCGGAAGAGGTTCTCGCGGAAGAAGATGGCCTGATCGACGTCGGCCAGCAGGCGGAAATCCGGCCGATAGCCGGCGTCCAGGGCGTAATCGCGCAGGACCCGCTCGCCGAAGGAATTGAACGTGCTGATCTCGGCGAAGGACGACGTGTAAGGAACGAGGACGTCGACCCGGGCCTCCATCTCGCCGGCCGCTCTCTCTGTAAAGGTCAGGGCCAGGATCTCGTCCGGGCGGGCCGCCTTGGCGGCGATGAGACGGGCGATGCGGTGGGTGATGACCTTGGTCTTCCCGGTCCCCGCGCCGGCGACGATGAGCAGGGGTCCCGTCCCGTGATCGACGGCCCGGCGCTGGGCGGGATTGAGACCTTCGAGCAGGGCCCGCTCTTCCGGCTGTCGTCGAGTCCTGGCGGGCCGGGGCATCTACTTCTTGACGGGTCCGGCGGGATCGACGACGACCTTTTCGCCGGGCTCGACGAGCCCGAGCTTCTCCCGGGCCGCTTTCTCGACGGCCCGCGGATCGGTCTCGAGCCGGGCGATCTCGGACTCGAGCCGGGCCTTCCGGGCTTCGAGCTCCCGGATCCTCTCCGCCTGGGACGCCAGCGTCCGGCGGTCCCGGCGCAGGTCCATCACGCCCTTCTTGCCGAAGAACGCGGTGACGGCCATGATCAGCAGCACGCCGGCGACGGCCAGGACGGCGATCTTCTTCTTCACCGGACCGCCCCCAGCCCTTTCTTCAGGAGAGCCTCGACCTCTTTGCAATTCTCGGCCTCGGCGTAGCAGCGGATGAGGGGCTCGGTGCCGGACTGCCGGAGCACCAGCCAGCGGTCCGCCTCGAAATCGAGCTTGAGGCCGTCGAGCGTTTCCACGGCGACGACCTTGCGGCGCCCGAGCTTCGACGGCGGATCCTCGACGAGGGCCTTGAGCTTCTTGGCCCGCTCCGGGGTCAGGGGCAGCGTGCGCTGGCCGCTCGTCATCTCCCCATACTCCTTGAACAGGTCCTCGCGCAGCGTCCCCAGACTGCGGCCCGTGGCGGCGATCATCTCCGCGACCAGCAGACCGGCGAAAATGCCGTCCTTCTCCGGCAGATGGTCCTTGACCGCGATGCAGGCGCTCTCCTCCCCGCCAAACAGGATCTGGCCCTGGAGGAACAGCTCCGCCATGTACTTGAAGCCGACCTTGGTCTTGGTCAGCGGCAGGTCGTACCGCCGGGCGATGCGGTCGAGGAGATGGGTCGTGGTGATCGAGCGGGCGACGCCGCCGCGCCGGCCCTTGACCCTGACGAGGTAGTCGAGGAGGAGGGCCAGGATGATGTTGGGGTGGACGAACCCGCCCTTCTCGTCGACGATGCCGAAGCGGTCCCCGTCGGCGTCCGTGGCCAGGCCGAGGTGGCATCCGGTCCGGACGACGTGGGCTTTGAGCTCGGCCAGGTTCTCCTCGGTGCAGGAGGGACTGACCCCGCCGAAGTAGGGGTCGACGTAGCCGTGGAGGCCCTCGACCTCGACGCCGTTCTCTTCGAGGATCTCGTCGAGGTACTCGCGACTGGTCCCGTAGAGGGGGTCGGCGACGATCTTGAGACCGGCCGCGCGCATGACCGCGAAATCGATCTTGTCCTGGAGGAAGGCCAGGTAGTCGGCCTGGAGGTCGATGCGGGAGACGTTCTCGTCCGGGGCGGGCGCGGACAGCCGGGAGAATCCGGGCATCAGCCTGCGGACCTCTTCTTCGATCGCATCGGTGACCGCGGGCAGGGCCGGGGCGCCCGTGGCCGTGTTGAATTTGAGGCCGTTGTAGCGGGGCGGGTTGAAGGAGGCGGTGAAGTTGATCCCGCCCTGGCACTTGCGCTTGATGATCTGCCAGGCCAGGGCCTGGGAGGGCGCGTCGCGGTCGGAGAGCAGGACCTGGATCTTGTTCCGGGCCAGGATCTTGGCCGCCTCGAGGGCGTAGCGGTCCGAGAGGAAGCGGGTATCGTAGCCGACGACCACGGCGACGGGCGCGTCGCCGTATTTCGACTGCAGGTAGTTGGCGGCGGCCTGGACGACGACGCGGACGTTGGCGAAGGTGAAGTCCTCGCCCATCACCCCGCGCCAGCCTGAGGTGCCGAATCGGATCATCATCGCCCAAAAATTAGCACAAGCCGGCGTTTAAAGCAACGGGAGCCCCCGGAACGCCCCTTCCCCGCCGGACCGGCTATCACCCCCGGCGGTGACACCCGGTTAGGCCAAAGGTGAGAACGCCCCCCCTTTTCAGGCTCCCCTCGCCCGGTCGCCGCCTCGGGGCCCGTCCTCTGTCCCCAAAAAGCGGCCGCCGCGGAGAGCCGCGCCGGGTTCTGCGCGGCCCCGTTTCCCCGAGGATTTTCGTTGACAAGCCTCATTTTTTTTGATATTTGGATACTAAATCGAGATGAGGAACTAACTGCGGGTCCAGATGAGGGATGCGAGCGCCATCTACCCCGGATCCTTCGACCCCATCACCAACGGGCACGTGGACATCATCGAGCGGGGTCTTCGGGTCTTCGACCGGATCGTGATCGCCGTCTTGAAAAACCCCAAAAAGCAGCCTCTCTTCGCGACTAAAGAGAGGGTAAGAATGATTCAAGACATTTTCGCCTCCAAAAAGGAGGTCGAGGTCCGGGCCTTCGACGGCCTGCTCGTCGACTTCGCCCGGGCTCAGGGTACGCGGGTGGTCATCCGGGGCCTGCGGGCCATCTCGGACTTCGAATACGAGTTCCAGATGGCCCTCATGAACCGCAGCCTGGCCCCGGACATCGAGACGTTTTTCATGATGCCGAGCGTCAATTATACGTTCCTCAGCTCGAACGTGGTCCGCGAGGTCGCCGGTCTCGGCGGCTCGGTCGAGGGCCTCGTTCCCGGTCTGGTCTCCCGGAAGCTGCGGGCCAAGATGAGCGCGTTCCAAAAAGCCAAAAATCCATAAAGGCGGGCAAACATGTTCGGACTCTCTCGGGAAAAAAGCGTGGTCGGACTGGACATCGGCTCCTACTCCGTCAAGGCCGTCGAGCTCCGGGCCCGGAAGAAGGGCGGGGGCGAGGCCTACGATCTCGTGAAGATCGGCTACGAGCCGCTCCCCCACGACGCCATCGTCGAAGGGACCATCATCGATTCGGCCGCCGTCGTCGAGACCATCCGCCTCCTCTTCGAGGAGAACAAGATCTCGACCAAGGACGTGGCCATCTCCATCTCCGGCAACTCCGTCATCATCAAGAAGATCTCCCTCCCGGTCATGGAAAAGCAGGAGCTCGCGGAATCCATCATCTGGGAGGCGAAGCACAACATCCCCTACCCGTACGAGGAGACCAACGTCGACTACGCCATCCTCAAGCCGTCGCACGCGACGGAAGAGAAGAACCTGGACATCCTGCTCGTCGCCGCCAAGAAGGACAAGATCGCCAACTACAGCAACGTCATCGCCCAGGCCCGGAAGAACCTGCAGAGCATCGAGGTCGACGTCTTCGCCCTCCAGAACGTCCTCGAGGCGAACTACCCCGAGAGCTTCGCCGACAAGACGATCGCCCTGATCAACATCGGCGCCAACATCACCAACGTCGTCATCGTCGAACGGGGCACGCCGCAGCTCTTCCGCGACCTGTCCCTGGGCGGCTTCTTCTTCACCGAGAACATCCGCAAGGAGCTCAGCATCTCGTTCGAAGAGGCGGAGAAGCTCCTCAAGGGCATCCCCGGAAAATCGACCACGCCCGACCAGTTCGCCACCCTCCTGTCGATGAACGTCCGCGACCTGCTCGACGAGATCGAGAAGACCTTCTCCTTCTACGAGGCTTCGGAGAAGCGCGAGCGGAAGATCGAGCAGATCTTCCTCAGCGGCGGCCTGGCCAACGTCGTGAACATGGTCGGGGCCTTCGAGACGAAGTTCCGGATCAAGACTGAGATCATCAATCCCTTCCGCAACATCCGGGTCGACGACAAGAAGTTCGACGCGGTCTACTTCACCGACATGGCGCCGATCTTCGGTGTCGCGGTCGGCTTGGCAACCCGAAAGGTGGAGAAGTAACCATGATACGGATCAACCTCCTCAAGCCGGAAACCAAAGACAAGGAACCGATCGTCGCCTCCGGCGAGGCCACGGAAGGCACCCGGAAGGGCCCGAACCTCGGCAGCCTCATCTTCCTCGTCCTCGTCCTCGGTCTCGGCGCCCTCTACTTCTTCCAGCAGAAGGCCTTCACCCGGGAGAACGCCCTCCTGGACACGGCCCGCCAGGAGAAGAACAAGCTCTCCTACGTCGAGGAGGCGCTGAAAAAGCAGCAGGCCGCCCGGGAATCCCTGAACCTGAAGATCTCGCTGATCGAGGCTCTCAACGCCCAGCGCGACATCGCGCCCCGCCTCATGGACGAGATCAGCCGCTGCCTGCCCGATTGGGTCTGGCTGACCGAGGTCGTCTACGACGACAAGGGCATTCAGATCAAGGGCCGGGCCCTGTCGAACAATCTCGTCGCGGACTACGTCACGAACCTGGAGGCCAGTCCCCAGATCATGAACGTCGGAGTGGTCGTCACGGCGCAAAAGACCACGCAGGGCGACCAGTACCAGGAGTTCACCCTGCAGGCCATGCTCGAAAAGAGGCCGGAGCCCCTGCCCGTCAGGACGGATCCCGTCGCAGCGCCGGCGAAGAAAGAGGTGAAGAAATGAAAAACTGGCCCTGGTACGGATATCTCCTGTTCGCCGTCCTCATCTTCGCCCTGGCCTTCTTCTTCTACTTCAAGCCCCAGAACGCCAAGCTCAAGGCCCTGACGGCCGAGCGGGTCAAGGTCGAGAGCGAGGTCCAGAACCTCAAGCAGAAGAAGCGGGAGCTGGACAAGATCGAGGCCGACATCGTCGCCATGACCGCCAAGCTCAAGACCCTCGAGATCAACATCCCCCAGCGCAAGGAGATCGCGGACATCCTCCGGCAGATCCAGGCGCTGGCCTACGACTCCCGGCTCGACGTCCTGCGCTTCGCCCCCGGCAAGGAGATCAACAAGGAATACTACGCCGAATGGCCGATCCCCATCCAGGTCTCCGGGAACTTCCATAACCTCGGCACGTTCTTCGACAAGCTGAGCAAGTTCGCCCGGGTCTTCACCATCGAGAACTTCAGCCTCAAGACCTTGAACCGCCAGACGGACCTCAACACGGTCTCCGCCAACTGGACGGCCAAGACCTATTTCTTCGCCGAGCCGACGGCCGCCGTCGCGCCGGCCAAAAAGCAAGCGAGGCCAAAACGATGAGAAAAGCCGCTGTCCTCCTGACCGTTATCTTTCTCGCGGGCTTGGCCCCTCTCCTCGCCCAGGAGACGGCGGCCGCTCCGCCGCCCGAAACGGCCACCCCTGCGCTCACCGTCCAGACGGGCTTCACCTACAGCCCCGCGGGCCGCCGGGACCCCTTCAAGAATCTCCTGGCCGGCCGCGACCTCAAGGAGAAGGTGGCGATCGGCGACAACCAGATGTTCATCGACGACCTCGTCCTCTTCGGCATCGTCAAGAACAAGAACGTCTTCACCGCCATGATCGGCCAGCCCCAGGGATTCCCGATGTTCGCCAAGGTCGGCGACAAGTTCGCGGACGGGTACGTCCTGTCCATCACCGAGACGCAGGTCGTCCTGCGGAAGACCCACGATCGGGGGATCCCGCTCATCAGACCGAGAGACATCATCAAGGAAATCACGGAGGAGCTGTAACATGAACAAGAGAATCCTTCCGGCCGTACTCGCCGGGCTGTGCGCGCTCGCCTTCGTCGCCCTGCAAGCCCAGGGCCCGGCCCCCGCCGTCCATATCGGCAAGATCCAGGTCCAGGCGGGCACGCTCTCGACGAGGCTGGTCATGGAGACCGACGGGCCGCTCGACGTCGCCAAGGCCTACTACCTCGCCGATTCCCCCCGGACGCTCGCCCTCGACATCGCCCGGGCCTCGACGGCCGCCGCGCCGGCCCTCCCCTCCTCCGGATCGGGGCTCGTCCGCGACGTCCAGGTCGAAAAGGCCGGCGACGGGCTCCGTCTCCTCGTCCGCCTGAGCGAACGGGTCCCGGCCCGGATCGTCCACGAATCCGGACGGACCGTCGTCGAGCTCAACGCCATCCAGAGGGGCCAGGCCGGCTACGTCATCGACGGCTCCACCCAGGCCGCGCTCGACCGCACGCCCAAGAGCGACATCCGCCTGAGCAAGATCGACACCTCCGCCGGCGGTGATACGGTCGCCATCAAGGCCGCCCTGAACGGCGCCGCCGTCACCCAGGTCTTCGCCCTGGAGAACCCGCCGCGCCTCGTCGTCGACCTCTTCGACACGCTCCTCGCCTCCAAGTCGGACGTCTGGCCGATCGACGACCCGCGGTCCACGGTCCAGCGGGTCCGCGTGGCCCAGTTCCAGACGGGCGGCCCGCGGCCCATCACCCGGATGGTCTTCGACCTCAAGGAGCCCGGGCTCTACGCCCTGGACTCCCGCAGCGACGGCCTGGTCGTGTCCTTCTTCCCCGCCGCGACGACCGCGGCGGCGCTCGTCCAGCCGACGCCTCCCCCGGCCCCGGCCCCGGTTCCGGTCCCGAAGAAGGAAGAACCCCGGATCGAGCCCAAGCCGGCGGCCCCCGCGCCCAAGGCCGAGGCCAAGACCGTGACGGCCGAGGCCCCCTGCCCGACCCGCGAGGTCGAGCCTCCCGCTCAGGAGACCGCCGTCGTGGCCGAAGGCCAGCAGAAAAAGTTCAAGCCCACAACGATCGTCGGGGACGAAGAGAAGTACTCCGGCGACATCATCAGCCTCAAGATCAAGGACTCCGACCTCAAGGACGTCGTCCTCTACCTGGCCGAGTTCGCCGGGCTGAACGTCGTCTTCGACCCGGACGTCCGGGGCACCGTCACCGTCAACCTCCAGGACGTTCCCTGGGACCAGGCCCTGGAGATGATCCTCAAGCAGAACAAGATGGGCAAGACGATCGAGGGCAACATCCTCCGCATCGCCCCCATCAGCGTGCTGACCCGCGAGGAGGAGGAACAGCGGCAGCTCAAGGAGAGCAAGGAGCTCTCGGGGCCGGTCATGGTCAAGACGATCACGCTGTCCTACTCCAAGGCCAAGGACGTCGCCGCCCTCCTCCGTTCCAAGATCTCGGAGCGCGGCGAGATCATCGTCGACGACCGGACCAATACCCTGCTCATCTCCGAGGTCCGCGACAAGCTCGAGCTCCTCGAGAAGCTCATCACCGTCGTCGACACGCCGACGCCCCAGGTGTCGATCGAGGCCCGTGTCGTCGAGGCCTCGGCGACCTTCGTCCGCAACCTGGGCGTCCAGTGGGGCTTCCGGGGCGAGGCCAGCCCGTACTACGGCAACGCGACCAACCTGCAGTTCCCCAACAGCGTCCTCGTCGACGGCGCCATGATCCCCCAGGGCATCGTGACCAAGGGCATCGGCGGCCCGCTCGGCGGCTACGCCGTCAACCTGCCGGCGCCGTCCTTCAATTCGGCCATCGGCTTCTCCTTCGCCAACGTCCTCGACAGCTTCCGGGTCGACATCGCCCTGTCCGCCCTGGAGACGGGCGGCGACGGCAAGATCATCTCCCGGCCGTCCGTCGTCACGCAGAACAACCAGCAGGCCGAGATCATCCAGGGCCGCCAGATCCCCGTCCAGACCGTGGCCAACTTCACCGTGACGACCCGGTACGTCAACGCGGCCCTCGAGCTGCGGGCGACGCCGCAGATCACGGCCGAGGGCACGATCATCATGACCATCGAGATCCAGAACAACGCCGCCGACTTCGCCAACCTGGTCAACGGCATCCCGCCGATCACGATGCAGAGCGCCAAGACGACGGTCATGGTCCCCGACGGCGGCACGACGGTCATCGGCGGCATCTACCGCACGGAGGACTCGGTCACGCGCGAGCGCGTGCCCTTCCTCCACCAGATCCCGATCCTGGGCAACATCTTCAAGAACTTCGCCCGGACGAAGACAGAGCCGGGAGCTGCTCATCTTCATCACACCCAGGATCATCAAGTAAGAGGAGCAAAAGCGCCATGAAAAAGAACACCATGACCCTCAGGATCCTGGCCGCCGCGGCCGTTATCCTCGCCCTGGCCGGCTGCAACACGATCTCCAAGGAGACCGAGTCGAGCAGCATGATCATCATCCAGAGCATCACCGGCACGGACCTGGAAGGCGAGACCGTGGCCTACCTCCAGTCCGACGTCCGCGACAGCGACGGCCTGGTCCGGGTGAGCAACGCCACGGTCAACGTCATCGTCCGCCTGGTCAACCCCGGCTCCGTCGACGCGCCCGACCGCAGTTCAACGACGTCGTCCTGACGAACTACCGCGTGACCTACGAGCTGCCGACGGGACCGGGCTCGCCGGGCGTCGGACGTCCCGCTGCCCTTCGACGGCAACTTCTCGACGGTCCTCTGTCGGGTCGACAATACGACCGTCGGTGCCCTTCGTCGTCGTCCTCGAGTCGGCCAAGCTGGCCGCGCCCCTCGTCGGCCTCGTCGGCACGAACACGGTCATCGAGACGAAGGCCAAGATCGAGATCTTCGGTCACGACCTGACCGACCACCAGGTCACGGCCACCGGCTACCTGACGATCTACTTCGCCGACTACCAGGTCGTCTCGCCGCCCGTCAAGAAGTAAGCTTCGATCCCGCGTCGCTCACGGGGCCCGTCCTTCGGGACGGGCCTTTTTTGGTTCTTCTCCCATTCCGGGCTTCCCTCTCGAGGCGGCGAGCGGCAGGGAGCGAATTCCGAGTAGCGACCATCAGCGCCGCTTCGGAGCAACTCGGAGGAACGGCGCTGGGAAATATCGGGATAAAGCCCTTTTTCCTATATTTCGCAGGACCTGGACTCCGGTACTCCGTCCCGATCCTGCCCGGTCGCTCCCCGGAGTCCGCTCCCGTTCCCCGGGACCGGGGAGCAAAGGTATATCCCGAGCCAAAGCTTGAAGGGACTTCCCGGAATCGCGAGAAATACCTTTGTTTATTCGCGGAACGGGGAGTAGGAGAAGACGACCGATTTTCTTCAGGCGGATCTTGGGCAGGGCGTCGCGGAGGGCGCGGTCGATCGTCTCGCGCTCCGCGGCTTTGAGGATGAGCTGGACCCGGGTCAGGTCCCTGACGCGGGCCACCGGCGCGAACGCCGGGCCGAGCACCTCGAGCTCCGGCGCGTGCTTCTGGAACAGGGCCAGGAGCTCCCGCGACTTCCCTCCGAGGGCCCGCACGTCCCGGCCCTGGAGCGTGACCTCGGCCAGGCTGGCGAACGGGGGGTAGTTGAGCATCCGGCGGAACTCGATCTCCTTCTCGAAGAACGCGAGGTAATCCCCCGCCGCGGCCGCGGCGACGGAGAAGTGGGCCGGCGCCGCCGTCTGGATGACGGCCTCCGCGCCCGGCCCGTCGCGCCGGAAGTCCAGCATGGCCGAGACGGCCTCGAAGGTCTTCTGGCCGGCGCGGTAGTCGGAAAAGCCGAGGAGAGACTCGGGCCGGAGAATGGCCGACGAGCCCGGCCTTCGGCACGCCCGGTTGATGGACGAGAAGCTGGGTCGCGACGAGGAGCGGGTCGCTCCTTGGCGAAATCCCCCAGAAGCGCCTCCCGCTCGGCCGGGGTCCCGGCCGTGTCCGAATCGAACCGGGCCACCCGGCGCCGGGGAACAGCCGCTGAGCTCCTCCTCGACGGCCTGGGTCCCGGCCCCGCGCCGGACGACGACCCGGCCGCCGCAGCCGTCGCAGCCCGTGTCGACGTCGACGGAATGGTTGCAGTAGTGGCAGACCAGGCGACTCTCGGCCTTGTGGAAGACGAGGGCGATGTCGCACCGCGGGCAGCGCGGCACGCGGCCGCAGCCGCCGCATTCGATCTGCGCGGCATAGCCGCGGCGGTTGAGGAAGAGGATGGCCGGCTCGCCCCGCCCGTGGTGGCCCGGAGCTTGCGACTCGAGCTCACGGGAGACGAGCGGCACGTCGCGCGGGTGATCGACGAGGACGACTCCCGTCCGCGGCGGCTCCGTCCCGAGCCCGATGAGGATCCCGGCTTTTTCCGGGCCTCGGCGTAGGCCTCGACGGTCGGGCGCGACGAGCCGAGGACGACCACGGCGCCTTCGGCACCGGGCCCGGAGGAACGCCCCGCGCCGGGCGTCGTAGGCCGGGCTCTCGGCCTGGACGTAGGACTCGTCCTGCTCGTCGTCGACGACGATGAGACGGAGCGCATCCATCTCCACGAAGAGCGCCGAGCGCGTCCCGGCGACGAGCGAGGCCCGTCCGCTCCGGAGCGCCCGCCAGGCGTCCTCCTTCTGTCTCTCCGTCATCCGGCCGTGAAAGACGACCGCCGTCCGGCCGTAGTCCTTCCTGAAGGCGGCCGCGAGTCCCCCGGTCGGGGCGACTTCGGGCAGGAGATAGAGGACCCGCCCGCCGGCCCCGACCGCCCGCCGCACCAGGGATCTGCATAGCCGCCCGCCTCTGGGCCGTCGAGCCGAAGAGATACCAGGCGCCCGGTCGGCCGGAGGCGACAGCCCTCTCGACCGGGGCCAGGATGCCCTCGTCCCTCATCGACTCCGGGAAAGCCAGGCCGAGCTGGACGGCGGCCTCTTCCCCGCCGGCCTTGGGCGGGGCGGGAGGCCGGACCGCTTCCTTTCGGACCTCGACGAGCCCCGCCCTCTCCATCCGGGCGATGAGCGCGTTGACGTCCTTGACGCCCGTCCGCCGGAGGAGGAACAGCGGGCTCCGCCCCTGGGGCGCGAGCCTCAGGGCCTCCGCGAGCAGGCGCGCCTTGGGTCCCATGCCCTTGGCCTCGAGCGCCTCCCGCCCGGCCTCGGTCAGGACGACGGAGACCTTGATCCGGGCCGCGAGTGACGGGGGAAGCGACGCCTGGAGCACCTCGCCCCACGAGGAATGGAACTCGGCCGAGAGGCGGCCGGTGAACTCGAGGAACCGTTCGTCCCGGAAGGGCCGGTCGTCGAGGACCTTGACGAGATCCTTGAGCTTGAACCCTCCTTCGGGCGGCTCGGCCGTCACTTCGACGATGAAGCCGTTCTGCCGGCGCGTGCCCGAGCGGCGCGACGACGCGCGCCCCGGGCTTGGCCAGGGCCCGCTGCTCCTCCGGAACGGCGTAGAGGAAGGACTGGTCGAGGGGCAGGGGGAAGACGACCCGGGCGAACACGGTCATTTTCTGCCGAGGAGCGTCATGACCTTCTGCATGTCCTCCCAGACCATGCGCTTCAGTTCGCGGTTGCCCTCGTTGCGGACGAGGTAGGAGGGGTGGAAGGTGGGCATGACCGGGATGCCGCGGTAGTCGCCCCACCGGCCCCGCCGGGCCGTCATGCTCTCGCGGCCGGGCGCGAAATAATCGGTCGGGGTCCGGCCCAGCGTGACGATGACGCGCGGCCGCATGAGCTCGATCTGGCGCACGAGGTAGGGCGAACAGGCCTCTTCCTCCTCGCGGAGCGGGACGCGGTTGTCGGGCGGCCGGCACTTGACGATGTTGGTGATGTAGACCTCGTCCTCGCGGAAGGTCATGGCCGCGATGATCTTCCGCAGGAGCTGGCCGGCCCGGCCGACGAACGGCCGGCCCTGGGCGTCCTCGTCGCGGCCGGGGGCCTCGCCGATGAACATCAGCTCGGCCGAGCGGTCGCCCTCGCCCGGGACGGCCTTGGTCCTGAGCCGGTGGAGGGGGCAGAGCTGACAGACCAGGACCTTCCGGTCGATCTCCTCCAGGGCCTTTCGCTCGGCGGGCGTCTGCGGCGGCGCGCCGGCGAGCGACGGGAGCCCCGCGGCGGCGGGGGAAGACGCGGCCCGGGGCTCGGGCCCGCGGGGGACGTCCGCCTCGGCGCCGCGGAGGACGAATCCGGCCCCGGCCTCGGCCAGGAAGTCGACGTGGGCCTTGAGATCGGCCTTGAGCTCAGCGGCGCTTTTTTTCAAGGGCGGCCTCGATGCGGTCGAAGATGATGCGGCTGATCTCACGCTTGCTCAGGAGCCCCGACTCCACGACCGGTCCGGACGGGGCGATGATGCGGACGGCGTTGTCGTCGGTCCCGAATCCCTTGCCGTCCCCGACGGCGTTGGCGACCATGAGGTCGGCTCTCTTCGCGGCCATCTTCTTCCGGGCCCGGGCGACGACGTCGTGCGTCTCCGCGGCGAAGCCGACCAGGAGCTGGCCGGACTTCTTCTTCGCGCCGAGGAGGGCCAGGATGTCCGGGGTCCGCTCGACCGCGAGCGTCGTCCCGATCTCGCTTTTCGCGGCCTTCTTCGCCCTCGTCTCCTTGAAGCGGAAATCCGACACGGCCGCGGCCATGACGACGACGTCCGCCTTGGGAAAGGCCTTGAGGCAGGCCGCGCGCATCTCGTCGGCGGTCCGGACCATCTCCGTCTTGGCCCCGGCCGGGGGGATGAGCGAGGTCGGGCCGGAAACGAGGACGGTCTTGGCCCCGCGGGCCGACCGCCTCGCGGGCCAGCTCGTAGCCCATCTTCCCCGTCGACGGGTTGGACAGGAACCGGACCGGATCGAGATGCTCCCGGGTCGGCCCGGCCGTGACCAGGACGGTCTTGCCCTCGAGGCTCGCCGTCCGGGCCAGGATCCTCACCCCCTCCGCGACGATCGCCTCCGGCTCGGCCAGACGTCCCCAGCCGATGTCGCCGCAGGCGAGGTAGCCCGGCCCGGCCTCGACGAACTCGGCGCCGAGCGACCGGAGTCGGGCCATGTTGGCCTGGGTGTGCGGGATCGAGGTACATGGCCTCGTTCATGGCCGGGGCGATGAGCACGGCCGCCCGCGTGGCCAGGTAGAGCGTCGACAGGAAATCGTCGGCGACCCCGCCGGCGAACTTGCCGATGACGTTGGCCGTGGCCGGCGCGACGCACAGCAGCGTCGATCTCCTTGGCCAGCTCGATGTGCCGGATCGTCCGCGTGTCCGGCTCCTCGAAGAGGTCGACGATCGTCTTCGTCCCGGCAAGCGTGCTGAAGAGCAGGGGCGAGACGAGCCGCGTGGCGTTCGGGGTCATGACGACCTGGACGTCGACGCCCGTCCTTCTGGAAGCCGCGGACGACCTCGCAGGCCTTGTAGATGCCGATCGACGACGAGACGCCCAGGGCGATCTTCTTGTTCACGAGCGGCCCTTCCGGAAGCTCTCGAGGATGGGCTTGACCGCCGGGGCCATGACGCCGGTCCGGCGGCGGGAGGCGACGATGACCGCCTCGAGCTCGGCCGCGGCCGCGTCGAGATCGCCGTTGACGACGACGAAATCGAACTCCGTCCAGGCCCGCACCTCGGCCCGGGCGTCCTTCAGGCGGCGCTCGACGGCGTCGGGAGAGTCCTCGCGCCGCGCGACGAGCCGGCGGCGGAGCTCGGCCGCAGACGGGCGGCATGACGAAGACGAGGACGGCGCCCCGGCGACGCGGCGCCGGACCTGGCGGGCGCCCTGGACGTCGATGTCGAGGACGACGTCGCGGCGGCGGCCCTTCTTCGCCACCTCGGCGAGGGAAGTGCCGTAGAGGTGGCCGTGGACGCCGGCGTACTCGAGGAAGCGCCGGCCGCGGACCATGCGCTCGAAGACCTTCCCGGTGACGAAATGGTATTCGACCGCCGTCCTTCTCCGAGGGGCGCGGCGGCCCGGGTCGTGTGCGAGACCGAGAACTCGAGGCCGCCGAGCCGGCGCATGCTTTGCCGGATGAGGGTCGACTTGCCGCTGCCCGACGGCCCGGTGACGACGAAGAGCATGTCGGCGCCTCCCCTACTCGATGTTCTGGACCTGCTGGCGGATGCTCTCGAGCTCGTTCTTGATGGCCAGGCTTCCCGGGTGATGCGCGAGGTCCTGGGACTTGGAGGCCAGCGGTGTTGGCCTCGCGGTTGAGCTCCTGGGCCAGGAAATCGAGCTGTCTGCCCGACCGGCTCGCCGCCCTTGGGCGCGAGGAACCCCTCGAACGTCTCGAGATGGCTCTTGAGGCGGCCGATCTCCTCGGCCAGGTCGTAGCGCTGGGCCAGGATCGAGGCCTCCTCGGCCAGCTTCTCCTGCGCGACCGGGCGCCGCCGTTGTAGCTCGGCGAGCCGCTTCTTGATCTTGGCCTGGAACAGGGCCGGCTGGCGATTGAACAGGCCCTCGACCTTGCGGACGAAGCGGCGGACGGAGGCGATGTGGACCCGGAGCAGGCGGGCGGTCTCGAGGCCCTCCCGGCGCGCGGAGGGCGAGGACGTCGTCGAGCGTGCGGGAGAAGCACTTCTCGAGGAAGACCGCGTCCTTCGGACGCGCCGAGGCCTTTCCGCGTCGACCTCGACGAGCTGGGGGACGCGAAAAAGGCTGTCGAGCGAGATGTCGAAGCGGCGGCCCGTGCCGGCGCGAGACCCGGTCGAGCGGCGCCATGATCCTTCTCCAGGAGGCCCTCGTTGACGGTGACGTCCAGCTCTCGGGGCTCGAGCGACACCAGGTCGACGACGACCTCGACGCGGCCGCGGTGGATTCGCTTCTGGCAGAGCGCGCGGATGCGGTCTTCGACCTCGCCCGAGCGGGGCGCCCTTGTAGGACCAGTCGAAGTAGCGGTGGTTGAGGGTCTTGATGCCGATCTTCAGCCGCAGGGCCGGCGAGGTAAAATTCCGTTCGGCGAATCCGGTCATTCCCAGGATCATGGACTCTGCTCCTTGGCGCCCGCGCGCGCTCACGCTTCCCGCCGGCCGTCCCCGACCAGGGTCCGGGCGATGCCGTGGGCGTTGAGGGCCGAGCCCACGGTCAGGTTGTCCGCGATGGCCCAGATCCAGAAGCTCCGGGCGTTCACCGGGTCCTTCTTGATCTGCCCGATGTGGATCCTGTCCTTTCCCGCGACCGTCGCCGGCGAGAAGATGGCCGCGTCCTCAACCGCGGGCATTCGGAACCGGTCGTTCTTGCTGAACGTAGCCTGGACCTCGGCCAGCGCGGCGTCGCGCCCGAGCTCGACGTGGGTCATGATCGCGTAGGTGTGGAAGACGGGGGCCAGGACGACCGTCAGCGACAGGGGGATCTCCTTCGGGCCGAGGACCCGCCGGACCTCGGAGGCGATGCGGTTCTCGAGGGTCGAGAAGCCGTTCCGGTCGGGCTTGGCCGCCCGCGCGAGCAGATTAAAGGCGACCTGGTCCCGGAAGATCCTCTTGGTCATGGCCGAGCTGCCCAGCATGGCGTAGCTCTGCTCGGCCAGCTCCTGGATGCCCTCCTCGGCGTAGGCCGAGACGGGCTCGAGGACGGTGGCGACGGCCCGGGCGACGCCGAAGCCTGCCCGGAGGGTCGAAAGGAGGTGCGAGAGCACGATGGCGGCCGGACTCGCGTTGGCGATGAGGGAGGGCTTCCCCTTGAGGACCTCGGCGTCGTTGATCCCGGCGACCACGACCGGGACCTTCGGGTCGGCGTTGAAGGTCTCCGCCAGGTCCAGCGCCAGGTAATCCTTCTCGGCGGCCAGGCGTCCGTAACGGAGGTTGGTCTTCTCGTCCGCGGCCAGGAAGACGAGGTCCAGGCCTTCGAGGGCGGACGGGGTCAGGGCGTGGACGACCTTGGCCTCGTCGCGGAACTGGCCGAGCTTGGCGAACTCCTCCTCGACGTCGGGATCGAAGAGCTCGAACGAGGCGAGGGGGAACTTGGCCGCGGCGAAGACGCCGAGGATCTCCTTGCCCCGGAGCGAATCGGAGCCGACGAGCGCGAGGCGGAGCTTTCGGGACTTGGTCGGGGCCATGGAGGTCCTCAGTCCGTCCGGAGGCGGTCCGACATCAGCCGGTACATCCGGTCCTTCAGGGCGAGCTTTTTCTTCTTGAGTTCCCGCTCCTCGTCGGCCTCGGCCGGCGAGAGGTAGCCCTTGGCCCGGATCGCGTCGAGGGCCTTTTCGCAGGCCAGGTGGTCGTCGTGGACCCTGCGGAATTCGGGGTTCTCCCTGAGGAGAAGCTCCTTGAGCGCCTGTTCGTCCATCCGTTCGGTCCCTCCGGCGGCCAGAATATCATATCGACGGAGCGGATTCAATTTGGCGGGGACGCATCCCTCGGGGCTCGGGACTGCCCGCTGTACCCTGGCACGTGTCCCCGGGCCCCTTCATGAGCGGCCGGAATGTTGACTTTGGAGGTGCGAATTACTATACTGGTCGCGCTTTCCGGCGGTCGCCGGAGGGTCGATGGCTAGGTAGCTCAGTTGGTAGACTTTTTCGCCCTCCCATAGAAAGCCTGAAAAAACCCGTTTTCCTGGGCAAACCGTTTATCAGCGCGTTCTGCCGCGTTACTGATTTTATTGGATTTTCCCCCGTATTGGTCTGAAATCCCGTCAAGGTGGTCTCAGCTTGATTGACGTGTAGAAAACCCTTCTCCGAGATGATATCCTGCATGAGTTGGGTTCATGATCATGCAGCCGCAAAGCCAGCGTACATCGGCTTTATGAAGTACCCTCTCGTCGTGACTGGAGTAGCATCCTTCGCGTTCTGCGCGGCTTCGCCCTTCCCGCCAGCCGCGATCAGACGGCCAGTTGGAAGGCTAAGATCCTAACCGAGGACGCGTCCGGGTCGTGGTCAATCCGGCCGATCCGCTTTATGGCGACATCAAGCTCGATCTCGAGGAAGAGCTCCGCATCGGCAGGGACCACGACGAGCAGACCCAGATCTATCGCGTCCAGGAGATCATCGTTGACACCCAAGCAACCTCGATTTCGTCGACATGAGCAACGGCGCATCCAGGGCTCGGTCCTCGGCGCGACTTTCTTCGGACGATCGGCCGGCCCGGTCAAGGACTCGGCGAGTTCGAATACCCGACGCTCATCCGCTCCGGGCGACAGAAGCGCTTCCATTTCATGGATCATTTCCGGCGGATCCAGATCATCGAAGGCCAGGGGACGTACATCCGGTCGATCGTCCGAAAGGCGGACTCGCTGAGTATTTCCCGGCCGCGCCGGCCGGTTTCGTGGTCATGATGCGCAATGACTCGGATCATGATCTGACCAGCCTCCACGCCCTTTGCCGAATCGACGCGAAGGGCGGGACGCTGGCCGTACTGGCCGAGCCGCTGGCGCCATGTTCTCAAAGAACTGTCGCTCTACGCGGCCTTCGTCCCCCGAGGGGGTTTCTGATCCTTGCGATACCAATTATGACACCTACGCCCCGCAGAGAGATCTACCCGGACGACGAGGGGCCGCTCAAGGCGGCCCTGAAGTATCTTGAAGCAGGCGGTCCCTTCGAGATCGATCGGGGCCCGGAGAAGTATCTCCTGACTTTTTTTCCAATGGGATTTTTAAGGCGAGTGCGCGACGCGCCATAGATCGGCGAGGTAGCTCAGCTGGTAGAGCGAAGGACTGAAAATCCTTGCGTCGGCGGTTCAATTCCGTCCCTCGCCATTTTTTCTTTTAACACCTCCGAAATGAAAAGGCGCCCCTCACCCCTCCGGAATCGCCCCGACTTCTGGCGTTCTTTTCAGAACTTGTAGCTCACCGAGACCGACGGGGCGACGATGCGCATGCCATAGTTCTCGTCGTAGTAGAGGGATTCCGGCGACCGGTCCTTGCCCGCGAGGTACTCGATGCCGAAATCCAGCTGAAGGTCGCCGATCGTCTTGCCGACGCCGACCGAGAAGGCGTTGTAGGTGTGGCTGGGCAGGAGAACGTTGAGGGTCGCGTCGGGCGCCGGGGCGGGGTCATTGTAGTAGCCAGCCCGTAGGGCCATCGTGGCGTTCAGCATGTACTCCGCCCCGAATCGGATCTGGGCCTTATCCTCCCATCGAAGCGTTCGAACGTCGTTTCCGCTCGCTTCCATCAGCGCCGCCCAAACCGAATCCAGATACTCGGTCGTGATCCGGTCGAGCTTGGACCACTGCGTCCAGTGGACGTCGGCGCTCAAGAGCAGGCGCCCGGTCGGCCGGAACGACACGCCTCCGGCGATCCACAGCGGCCAGGTGATCTTGCGCGTGAGATCGGACGTGTCGGCGAGGCCGTAGAGCGAGAGGTAGGACATCCGGGCCGAGCCCTTGAAAGAGACCGTCGACGGGGTCCGCACGGTCAAGCCGATGCCGAGCTTGTCGACGGGCTTGGCCAGCACCCCGAAGGTCGCCCCGAAGCCCCAGCCGTTCATGTTCTCCTCGTACTGCCCCAGGTCGACCGTTCCCTCGCCCAGGTCGGCAAAACCGGCCGGCATCTTGAGGTTGAAGTTGCCCTTGTTGATGTTGAGCGTGGCCCCGACGGACAGCCACTCGTTGAGCTTCACGGCGATGAGCGGCGACAAGGAGAAGACGCCGACCTTGCTCGACAGGTCGTAGGCCGTCCCGCCCATCGTGCGTCACGAAATCCATGCCGTCCCACATCGTCCCGAGACCCGAGGGCGTACTGAGACCGAGGCCGACGACGACCCGGGAGCTGATCGGTTTGTAATAGGCGGCCATCCCCCCGAGGTAGTGGGAGACCTTCGTCTTGGCGTCGATGGGATAGACCTCGGGAATGCTGCCCTCGTACTGGAGGCGATACGTCGCCCTGGGGATGAGATCGACCGCGTAGACACCGAAGGTCGTCTGCCGGAAGTTCGCCGCACCGGCCGGATTCCAGAAGACGGCGCTGAAGTCGTCGGCGATGCCGACGAACGCCCCGCCCATGGCCTGGGACCGCGTCCCCAGCCCGTTGAGATTGAGGCCGTTCGCAGAAGCCAGGGAGGTCAGGATGAGGATGGCGGCCAGTGCAGCGATCAGGTTTCTCTTGGACATTTCAATCTCTCCGGTCTCATCGTTGGCTTGAGAAATGTGGCTCTATTATATACCAAGTCTCCCCTCGGCCGCGCGGACGCGCTCACGCATTCCCCAGATTTCCGGGCTTAAAAGCGGTATTGGACCGAGGCCGACGGAACGACGATGCTCATGCCGTAGGCACTGCCCATGTATCCGATTTCATTCGACCGCTCCTCCGCGGCGAGGTATTCCAGCCCGAGATCCAACTGAAGGCCGCCGATCGTCTTGCCTATCCCGACCGCAAAAGCGTTGAAGTCGGGAAAGGGAAAAAGAATAGGGGTGAGACGTTGTCCGGGCGACGGATCGTTGTAATAGCCGGCTCGAAGGGATGTCGTGGTGTCGACCTTGTATTCCACCCCGAACCTGAACTGAGTGGTGTCTGCCCCGCCGAGATAAGGAAGGCCAAAATCGTGGCCTCCGTCGTCAATGGATCCAGGCATGTGGAGTACCCAGACCTGATCCAGGTAGAGCGTAGTTTGACGGACATGAGACCATCGGGTCCAGTGGACATCGGCGCTCAAGAGGAGCCTCTCAAATGGTCTAAAGGAGATGCCGCCCCCGATCCAGAACGGCCAGGTGATCTTATGCCAGAGCTCGGACGTTTCATGAAGCCCGTAGAGCGGAAGCGCGGGCATTCGGGCCGTGCCTTTGTACGTAATGGACGAGGGTGTCCGTACCGTCAAGCCGAGCGCTAGCCGCTTGAGGGGTTTCGCGAGCACTCCGAAGGTGGCCCCGATGCCCCAGCCGCTCGTATGCTCCTCGTATTGAAGATCGATAAATCCATCGTCGAACCCCATGAATTCCGGCCTCATCAGGCTCAGTGTTCCATAGTGAATATTGACCGTGGCACCGACGGAGAGCGTGGTCTCCCTTGATCGATTCGCCTTCCATTATATTCTTCCCGAACTCGATCTCCCCGGCCTTGTCGACGCCTACGACGACCGTGTCGCCTTCGCCGTACTCGCCGGCCAGGATCTTCATGGCCAGGGGGTTCTGGACGTCGCGCTGGATGACCCGCTTGAGCGGCCGGGCCCCGTAGACGGGGTCGAAGCCCCGCTCGGCCAGCAGCTCCTTGGCCTCTGTCCGTCGACCTCGAGCCCGATCTTGCGGTCGGCCAGCCGTTTCGCCGAGGAGCTCCAGCTGGAGCTCGACGATCTTCAGGATGGCGTCCTTCGCCCAGCGGCCTGAAGATGATGACCTCGTCGACCCGGTTGAGGAACTCGGGCTTGAACTGGGCCTCGAGGACCTTGCGGACCTCCCGCTCCATGGCCTCGTAGTCGCGGTTGAGCTCCTTGATGACCTGGCTCGCCGAGGTTCGAGGTCATGATGACGAGCGTGTTCTTGAAGTCGACCGTCCGGCCCTTGCCGTCGGTCAGCCGGCCGTCGTCGAGGATCTGGAGCAGGACGTTGAAGACGTCGGGGTGGGCCTTCTCGATCTCGTCGAGGAGGACGAGCGCGTAGGGCCGCCGCTTGACCGCCTCGGTCAGCTGCCCGCCCTCCTCGTAGCCGACGTAGCCCGGGGGCGCGCCGATGAGCCGGCTGACCGTGTGCTTCTCCATGTACTCGGACATGTCCAGCCGGACCATGGCCTTCTCGTCGTCGAACAGGAACTCGGCCAGGGCCCGGGCCAGCTCGGTCTTGCCGACGCCGGTCGGGCCGAGGAAGATGAACGAGCCGATGGGCCGGCCCGCCTCCTGGATCCCGGCCCGCGACCGCCGGACCGTGTCCGCAACGGCCCGGATGGCCTTCTCCTGGCCGACGACGCGCTTCGCCCAGGATCTCCTCCATGCGGATGAGCCGGTCCACCTCGCCCTCGAGCATCTTGGAGACGGGGATGCCCGTCCACTTGGAGACGACCTCGGCGATGTCCTCCTCGTCGACCTCCTCCTTGAGCATCCGGCCCTTGGCTTGGAGCGCGGCCAGGCTCGGCCGCGGCCTTGTCCATCTCCTTCTGGACCTCGATGAGCTTGCCGTAGCGGATCTCGGCCGCCTTCTCCAGGTCGCCGCGCCGCTCGGCGTTCTGCTCCTCGATCTTGAGCGCGTCGCGCCTCTCCTTGAGCTTCCCGGCCGCCTCGATGCGTCTCCTTCTCCTTCTGCCAGCGGCCGCGCAGGGCCGACGACTTCTCCTTGAGGTCGGCCAGCTCCTGCCTCGATCCCCTCGAGCCGCTCCTTCGAGGCCGCGTCCTTCTCCTTCTTCAGGGCCTGGCGCTCGATCTCGAGCTGGAGGATGCGCCGGTCGAGCTCGTCGAGCTCTTCGGGCAGGCTGTCGATCTGGATGCGGATGCGCGAGGCGGCCTCGTCGACGAGGTCGATGGCCTTGTCCGGCAGGAAGCGGTTGGTGATGTAGCGCGACGACAGCGTCGCCGCCGCGACCAGGGCCGAGTCCTTGATCCGGACGCCGTGGTGGACCTCGTACTTCTCCTTGAGGCCGCGCAGGATCGAGATCGTCTCCTCGACCGACGGCTCGCCGACGTAGACCTGCTGGAAGCGGCGCTCCAGGGCGGCGTCCTTCTCGATGTGCTTCTTGTACTCGTTGAGGGTCGTCGCCCCGACGCAGCGGAGCTCGCCCCGGGCCAGGGCCGGCTTGAGCATGTTCGAGGCGTCCATCGCGCCCTCGGCCGCGCCCGCCCCCATGATGGTGTGGAGCTCGTCGATGAACAGCACGATCCGGCCGCCCGACTCGCTCGATCTCCTTGAGCACGGCCTTGAGCCGGTCCTCGAACTCGCCCCGGAACTTCGTCCCGGCGACGAGCGAGCCCATGTCGAGGGCCAGCAGGCGCTTGTTCTTGAGCGACTGGGGCACGTCGCCGTTGGCGATGCGCTGGGCCAGCCCCTCGACGACGGCCGTCTTGCCGACGCCGGCCTCGCCGATGAGGACGGGGTTGTTCTTGGTCCGCCGCGACAGGACCTGGATGACCCGCCGGATCTCGTCCTCGCGGCCGATGACCGGGTCGAGCTTGCCCTGGCGGGCCAGGGCGGTCAGGTCGCGGGTGTACTTCTCGAGGACCTGGTACTTGCCCTCGGGCTCGGGGTCGGTGACGCGCTGCGAGCCGCGGACGGCGGCCAGGGCCTTGAGCACGGCCTCCTCCGTGACGCCGTTCGCGCGCAGGATGCGGGCGGCCTCGTTCCGTGCCGTCCTTGAGCATGGCCAGGAAGAGGTGCTCGGTCGAGACGTACTCGTCCTTGAGCTGTTCGGCTTCCTTGCGGGCCGCGTCGAGGATCTGGCGCAGGCTCGGACGACAGGACCGTCTCCCCTCCCCCGCTGACCTTGGGCAGGCGGGCCAGGGCCGCGTCGAGCTCGGCCGCGATCTTCTCGGCCGGCGCGCCGATCTTGGCCAGGAGCGCGTTGACGACGTTCTCGTCCTGGGCGAGAAAGCTCCAGAGCAGGTGTTCCGCGCGGATCTCCTGGTGGCCGAGCTCCTCGGCCTTGCCCTGGGCCTTCTGGATGGCCTCCTGGGACATGACGGTGAACTGTTCCCAGCGCATCGCACTCACCTCCGGGGGGATTTCCCATCTATTTAAGCCCCCCGGCGAGGGCCTGTCAAGGCGCCGCGCGGCGCGCTCCGCGGGCCTCGCCGATCCCCCTTGACAAGCGCGGAAAAATGCATATTTATTGTCGGTAGGAGCGCGTTATGGAAGAGATGGAAGTCGCGAGCTGGTTGACGCTCGACGCGATCAAGAAATCGAAGAACGCCGAGATCGTCGAGACCGTCGGCAATCTGCAGACGGGTCACTCGAAGTCCGTTTTCTGCATCATCGAGGACGACTACCTCGAGCTCTGCTACAACGACGCCGCGTCCAACGTCCTGCGCCGCTTCGAAGACCGCGACGAATTCGACGAGGCCCTCGAAGAGCGCAAGGAGGACGACGGCGAGGCGCTCCCCGAGGACGAGAACGGCGACAAGGACTTCGACGAGGACGAGGACGAGGAAGACGGACG
The DNA here is from genome assembly GCA_963743755.1 of uncultured bacterium. GTDB lineage: Bacteria > Acidobacteriota > Aminicenantia > Aminicenantales > Saccharicenantaceae > RBG-16-66-30. Next base: position 64,287 of record CAVUQU010000002.1, on the reverse strand, counting down.
AGGACATCAAGGACGGGTTCTCCGTCGAGGAAGAGCCCGAGACCTATTGACCGGCCGGCTTGGGCCCAGGCGGCCCTTCAACCCGGCCAGGACGTTCAGCGCTTCGAGGGGGGTCAACGCGGCGAGATCGAGACCTTCGATCTCTTCCCTGAGCTCGCGGAGAAGGGCGAACTCCCGGTCCTCGGCGAAGAGCATCAGCTGGCTGCGGTCCCCGGCGGGACGGCCGCGGCTGGCCAGCCGCGGCTGACCGGCCTCGTCGAGCTCCTGCTTCTCCAGGTTGAACAGGATCTCCCGGGCCCGGTCGATGACGTCGCGCGGGATGCCGGCCAGCTTGGCGACGTGGATGCCGTAGCTCCGGTCGGACGGCCCGGGGACGATCTTGCGCAGGAAGACGACCTCGTCCTTCCACTCCCGGACGGACACGTGGTAGTTCTTGATCCGCGGCAGGGTCAGGGCGAGCTCGGTCAGCTCGTGGTAGTGGGTGGCGAAGAGGGTCTTGGGCCGCAGGTTCTCGCGCTCGTGGAGGCGCTCGGCCACGGCCCAGGCGATGCTCAGGCCGTCGAACGTGCTCGTGCCGCGGCCGACCTCGTCGAGGAGGATGAGGCTCCGCGACGTGGCGTTGTGGAGGATGGTCGCCGTCTCCAGCATCTCGACCATGAAGGTCGACTGCCCGACGCTCAGGAAATCCATGGCCCCGATGCGGGTGAAGATGCGGTCGACGAGCCCGAGCCGGGCCGCCTTGGCCGGGACGAAGGAGCCCATCTGGGCCGAGGATGGTGATCAGCGCCGCCTGCCGCAGGAAGGTCGACTTGCCGCCCATGTTCGGCCCGGTGATGATCAGGATCTGGTTCGCGCCGGCGTCGAGCTCGAGGTCGTTGGGGATGAAGGGCTCGGCCTGGCTCGTCTCGATGACCGGGTGGCGCCCGGCCTCGATGCGCAGGGCGTCGCCGTCGTCGATCTCCGGGCGGACGTAGCCGCGGCGGGCGGCGCACTCGGCCAGGCCAGCAGCACGTCGAGCGCCGCGACGTCGGCGGCGATCCTCTGCAGCCGCGGGGTCTCCCGGGCCACGCTCTCGCGGACCTCGAGGAAGAGCCGGTTCTCGAGGACGCCGATCCGCTCCTCGGCGTGCAGGACCTTCTCCTCGTACTCCTTGAGCTCCGGGGTCAGGAACCGCTCCGAGTTGACCAGGGTCTGCTTGCGCATGTAGTCGGCGGGGACCCGGGCGAGATGGGGCTTGGTCACCTCGATGTAATAGCCGAAGACCTTGTTGTAGCGGACCTTGAGCGAGCCGATGCCGGTCCGCTCCCGCTCGCGGCTCTCGATCTGGGCGATGAGGCCCTTGCCCGAGCGGCTGACGGAGCGCAGGTCGTCGAGCTCGGCGTTCCAGCCGTCCCGGACGATGCCGCCTTCGGTGAGCAGGAAGGCCGGCTCGTCGAGGATGGCCCGGTCGACGAGGTCGGCGACGTCCGCGGCGTTGTCCCAGCGGCCGGACATGTCCTTGAATATCCCGGCCGAGAAGGCGCCAAGCTCGCGCTCGACGCGGGGCAGGAGCCGGAGCGAATTCTTCAGGGCCACGAGATCGCGCGGGTGGTGCGGCCGCCAGGGCGATCTTGCCGGCCAGCCGCTCCAGGTCGAGCACGCCCTTCAGCGATCTCCCGGAGCTCGCGCCGGGCGATGGTCGCGCCGAGGGCCTCGGCGACGGCGTCCTGGCGCGCAACGATCGCCGCAACGTCGAAGAGCGGCCGCAGCAGCCACGAGCGGAGCAGGCGCCCGCCCGGGGCGGTCACGGTGAAATCGATGACGTCGAGCAGGGTGTCTTTGGTCCGGCCGTCGCGGAGGTTGCGGACGAGCTCGAGGTTGCGGACGGTCGTCGCATCGAGGACGAGGTGGTCGCCGGAGTGGATGTAGGAGATGCGGTTGACGAGGGCCAGGGAATCGCGGCGGACCTTCGGACGTAGGCGATGAGCGCCCCGGCCGCGGCCACGGCCCGCGGCCGGTCCTCGAGCCCGAAGCCGGCAAGCGACCTGGCCCCGAAGTGGCCCAGGACGACGCGCGCGGCCTCGGGCGGGTCGAAGAGCCAGCCCTCGGCCGGGCTCAGAGTGGGCGCCGTCGAGGCCCGCCTGCGCCAGGACGCGCTTGAGGGCCTCCTCCGCGCCTTCGGGATAGAGGATCTCCTTCGGCGCCGACCGGAAGAGCTCGTCGGCCAGGGCCCGGACTTCGGGCCAGGTCCCTTCGAGGGCGCGGATCTCGCCGGCGGACCAGGTCGAGCCAGGGCCAGGCCCCAGCCCTCGTCCCCGAGCGCGAGCGAGACGATGTAGGTGCTCTCCTTGGCCTCCTCGGTCTCGATCTCGACGGCCGTGCCCGGCGTCAGGACCTTGACGACCTCGCGCCTGACGACGCCCTTGGCCGCCTTGGGGTCCTCGACCTGTTCGCAGATGGCCACCTTGAAGCCCTGGCGCAGGAGCTTCGGCAGATAGGCGCTGACGGCGTGATAGGGTACGCCGCACATCGGCACCTTCTGCCGCGAGGTCAGGGCGATCTCGAGGACCGGGGCGGCGGTCCGCGCGTCCTCGTAGAACATCTCGTAGAAGTCGCCCAGGCGGAAGAACAGCAGGGCGTCGGGATGGAGCTCCTTGATGCGGAAATACTGCTCCATCATGGGGGTGAGAGAGGTGTCGTTGGCCATGAGCGAGCCCTCACTATACCCACCGCCCCTGCGTTTTGCAACTTCCCCTGCGTGCTCGTTCCTCACACCTGGGATACGGCTTTTTGGAGTTTGACACCAGAGGGGGCGGTGTTGTAGATTCGGAGGCGTGAACGTCCCCAATTACCTGAGCATCGCCCGGATCCTGGCCATCCCCGCCCTGGTCGCCATGATGCTGGCCGATTTCAAGGGGCACGAGATCGTCGCCCTCGCCATTTACATCTTCGCCACGCTCACGGACGCCGTCGACGGTTGGCTGGCCCGGCGCAAGGGCGAGGTCACCGTCCTCGGCCAGCTCCTCGATCCGACGGCCGACAAGCTCCTCATCGCCTCGGCTATCATCTGTCTCGTCGACCTGGGGCTCGTTCCGGCTTCGGCGGCCATCATCATCATCGGCCGGGAGATCGCCGTCACGGGTTTCCGGGCCATGGCCTCGTCGAAGGGGATCAACATCCCGGCCTCGGCCTTCGGCAAGGCCAAGATGGGCAGCGAATCCTGGATCCTCGGGGCCCTCGTCCTGGGCCCGAATTACCTGGGGAAGCTCATGATGGGGATCGCCAACGTCGGCCTGTGGCTGGTCGTCGCCCTGGCGATCATCTCGGCCGTCGAATATTTTATCCGCTACGGCCCGCAGGTCATCTCACAGCGGCCCGAATAGGGCTTCTTTCGCCTTCTTCGCACCCTCGCCGGTCTCCACGTTGTAGAGGACCGGCGGCTTGGGCCAGCCCCGGCCGATACGCTTGAGGAGCCCGGACAGGACCTTGCCCGGCCCGCACTCGACGCAGGCATCGATCCCCGTGTCTCTCAGGACGGCCATCGACTTCGTCCAGAGGACGGACCGGCTGACCTGCCGCTTGAGCGCGTCCCGGGCCTCGGCACCGGTCCGGATGAGCCGGGCGTCGACGTTGGTGACGACCGGGAAGCGGGGATCGGCGAAGGTTACGGCGTCGAGGTCAACAGCCAGCCTCTCCTCGGCCGGCTTCATCAGCCGCGAGTGGAACGGGGCGCTGACCGGGAGAACGACCGACCGCGGTGCCCTGATCGCGGCCAGCGCCTCCTCGACCGCCGCCTTGTCGCCGGAGATGACGATCTGGTCGTCGCTGTTCCAGTTGGCGATCTCGACGACCCCCGACCGGACCTCCGCGAGCCGGGCCTCGACGGCGTCGCCGGGAACGCCGAGGACCGCGGCCATCGCACCGACGCCGACGGGCACGGCCTCCTGCATGTAGCGACCCCTGTTGTGGACGAGGCGGACGGCGTCCTCGAAGCCGAGCGAGCCCGCGGCGACCAGGGCCGAATACTCCCCCAGACTGTGCCCGGCGGCGACCGCGGGATCACGGCCGAGGAGCCGGCACGCGACCGTGCTGACGACGAGAAGGGCCGGCTGGGTGTTCCGTGTCAGCCGCAGCTCTTCCTCGGGACCCTCGAAACAGAGCCGGGTGAGCGAAAAGCCCAGGATCTCGTCGGCCCGTTCGAAGAGGACCCGGGCTTCGGCGGAGCCGTCGTAGAAATCCTTGCCCATGCCCACGGCCTGCGATCCCTGTCCTGGAAAAAGATAGGCGACGTTCATTTCAGGCAATCCTTCCTGATCCGGATATCGGCCCGGCCCCTGAGGTCGCGGACCCAGACGGCGGTTTGTCGGGCCAGCCTCTCGTCCCGGATGCGGGACTCGATCGCTCCGGAGACCTGTTCGAGCGGTTCGACCGGCAGGCCGAGGCGGCCCTGCTCCGTGACGTATATGTCGCGGTAGTGCCGTTCGACCTCGGTCATCGTCACGGGGATGGACTGGCTGAAGCGGACCGCCAGGGCCCGCTCGAAGAGGATGCGCTCCTCGAGGTAGGGCGCCAGATCGCTTGCGCGCAGGCCGAACTTACCGAGCTTGGCGGCGAAGGCGGCTTCGCCCAGCTCCCGGCTCAGGCCGTCGATCGCCGCGTCCAATTCCTCTCCGGTGAGGCCCCGGGCTTCCCGGGCCAGATCCAGGACGATCCGCCGGTCGATCAGGGCGTCGAGGGCTCGCAGGCGCGGGTCCTCGCCTTCCGCGGCCGGGTAGCCAAGCCCGAACTCCACAGCGACTTGGACGTCAAGCAGGGTGATGATCCCCCCGTCGACCACGGCGACCAGGCAGTTGACCGTCTGGGCCGGCAGCAGGGCCGCCGTGAGGAGCGTCGCGAGCAGGGTCCTCTTCAACATCGTCGCACCCGCCTCGTTAAAAGATGTGGCCGATCGTCAGGAAGATCAGCGGCCGGCCCCTCTTATCCTGGGCGTCGAATCCCCAGAGCTTCCAGGCGATCTCGACGCGGACCGGGCCGAGCGGCGTTCTGTAGCGGAGGCCCGCGCCGGCCGCGCCGCGGAGCACGAACGGGCGGAACTCGGCGAGGGTCCCGTAGACGTTGCCGAGGTCCAAGAAGGCCGACAGCCGCAGCTCCCGCCACGACGGGACGACGGCGAAGGTCGCATCGGCGTTGAGGAGCAGGACGGCCTCTCCGCCGTAGGGCTTGAGGGTCGTCTCATCGAGCGGTCCGAGCATCTCGAAGTCCTCGCCGCGGAACGTATTGCTGCCGCCGGCGAAGAACCTCTCCGGCAGGTGCCGCAGCCCGTTGCCGAGCCCCAACCGGGCCGTCAGGCCGAGATTGATCCCCGTCGACAGGGGCCTGTAGAGCTGGCCTTTGAGGAAGACTTTCTGGTAGTCCGATTGCATGCCGAAGACGGGCACGCCCCACTCGCCGACGGCGCTGAAGAACAAGCCCTTGGTCGGATTGAGCGTGTCGTCCCGCCTCTCCCAACTCATGCTGACCGAAGCCAGCGCGGCCGAGTACGGCAGGAACTGCCGGTCGATGTCCTCGGGGAGATCGTCCAGGTCGATGTCCTTGAGGGCGGTCCGGGTCAGGCTCAGCGAGGCGAGCAGGAGCCGGGCCTTGCTCAGCGACTTGACCGCGCTGAGGCTGATGCCGCGCCGGTCGAGCGTGAAGCTCTCGCGCACCTCCCGCTCGGCCCAGCCCAGGACCGTCGTCGGCATGGACAGGCCGAAGATGTACGGCTGGTTCCAGGAAGCGACCGCCCGCCTTTCGCGCGTGCTGATCTGGCCGAGGACGCCCACCTGGGCGCCGAGGCCGAAGACGTTGCTGCGGATGTATTCGGCCGTGCCCCGGGGCCGGAAATCGTTGGGCCAGGACGACAGCGAGCCGGACAGCGGCGTGAGAGACTCGAAGCCGAGCCCGAGCCCGGCGTAGTTCCTCTCCCCTTCCCGGACGGTCACGACGACGATCTCGTCGCCGGGGCCGGTCTGGACTTCTTCGACCCGGACGTCGGAGAAGATGCCCAGGCGCTCGAGCCGTCGCTTCGTCTCCTGGACCTTCGCATAGTCCGCCTCCGCGCCCTTCTCGACCTGGATCTCCCGGCTGATGACGCGCGACTTGGTTGTCGTGTTCCCCGTGACGAAGATATTCCTGACGACGACCCGGCTCCCCTCATCGACCTCGTAGACGAGGGTGACGCGGCCTTCCCCCGCGGGCTCGACCCGGGCGAGGATGGAGGTCCCGCGGACGCCGCGATTGAGATAGAACGTCTCGATCTGACCGACGTCCCTCTGCACGTTGGGCGGATAGTACGGGCCGCCCGGGCGGCTGGTGAGCTCGCGGGTGAGATCCTCGGCCGGGAAAAGCGACGCTCCTTCGACGCGGACGGCCTCCACCGCGGTCCGCGGGCCCTCCCGGATGTCGAAGACCGCCCGCACGCCCTCTTTTTCCCTGACCAGGTCGAGACGGACCTGGACGTCGGCGTAGCCGTTCTCCCGGTAGGCGTTCTCGATCACCCGGGGCATGGTGAACAGCCGGTCGTATTTGAGGAGGGAGAAGAACGGGACGCCTTCGCGGACGGCCAGCCGGGTCTTCATGTCGAGGTTCGAGAACGCGGTGAGGCCCCGGAAATCGACCGTCTTGACGTTGTACTTGCTCCCGGGCGTGACGTCGTGGACGACACGGAGCTCGCCGCCCGCCGCCTCGACGCGGCTCTCGACGGAGGCGAACAGGTAGCCCTTGCGCCGGAGATGGTTGAGGATGCGGACTTCGCCCTCGTCGAGCCCCCACTGCTCGAAGACGCGCTCTTCCCAGATCGGGGCGACGAGCCTTGCGGGGACCTTGGCCCCGCTGATGACGACGGTGATCTTCTCATGGGGCACGATGTCGATCCGCAGATCGACCGTGCGGCTCGTGTCGTCGAAGACCTCGCCGGAGAGAGCGACCTCGGCCCGCGGGTAGCCCAGCCGCCCCAGGCCTTCCGACAGGGCCGCCAGGTCGGCGGCGAGACGGCCCGGGACGTAGACGTCGCCGACCTTGCTTTTCATCCTCTTGAGGACGATACGCTCGGGGATCTCGGCCTGCCACTCGACCTCGAGCCCGCCGATCCGGAAGCTCCTCCAATCCCTGGCCTCGAAGACAAGGTCGGCGGTGGACCCGGCCTTCCGCCGGACGTCGCACACGACGACGGCATCGAAGTAGCCCTCCTCTCTCAGGCCCGCCCGGACCTCCGAGACGGCCGCTTCGACGAGGTCTTCCTGAAAGTAACCGCCGGGCCGGAGCGACGTCAGGCTCGCGGCCAGGCGCGCCGGCGAGGCCTTCGTGCCCCGGAAGCGAACGGCGTCGATGAAGACGTTCCGGACGAGGGTGAAGAAGAGGGCGACCCGGTCGCCGCCCTCCCGCGACACCCGGACGTCGGCGAACAGGCCCGTGGCGAAGATCTGCTTGACGGCCTGGTCGACGAGCCGGGGCGAGAAGGGGTCGCCCGGCCGGATGGGGATGAGGTCGAAGAGACCCGGATCCCCGGCCTGGCCGTCGACCTCGACGATGATGCGCTCGACGACCGCCGCGCCGCCCTCCTGGGCCGGGAGGATCCGCGTCCCGGCCAGGGTCAGAAAAAGGGCGAAGACCACGGCAACCCGGGCCCGGCGGGCCTTCCGGAGCGGACTAGAAGCGCTTGCGGAACTTGATATCGAGGCCAAGCCTCCCCCTGTCGTCCCGCCCGCCCACGAGCGAGAACCTCTTGCTGATGTCCCATTCCATGCGGAAAATGGGGACCTCGTCGATCTCGGCCATGACGGTGGAGTTGGCCAGGATCGTCGAATAGATGAACAGGACGTTCTTCGAGACTTTCTTGCCCACGGTGATCCGCGCGGCGATGCCGCCCGGCGCGCGCTCCGGGATGTAGGGATCGATGCGGAAGCGGTCGAGCGAGAAGAGGCCCCCCGTCCGCTTCTTGGCCAGGTCGGCGATCTGGTAGGTCAGGAGCGAGGCGGTGTTCAGGGCCGTGCTCCGGTCGCCCGCGTACGAATAGTACATCCGCCGGAAGGATTCGCCCAGGGCGAGAAGCGACAGGATCTCCTCGGGCGGGAGCGGCGGCGACGAGGAGAACTCCGGTTTGAGCCGGCTGACCGGACCGCTCATGTCGAGGGTCACCCGGTAGTCCTTGACGTATGTCTCGCCGCGGAAATCGAGGAAGGGCTCCGTGTTGACGGGATCGGTGAAGCTCAGGCGGCCGAAGATGACCCGGAAGCTCCGGTCCTGGAAGTAGAAATCCCCGCTGCCGAGGTCGAGGTCGCCGAGGAGCACGGGCGAGCTGAGAGCCCCGGTCGCGGTCAGATTGAACCGGCCGTTGAACCGGCCGAGGGAGTTGTCGATGACCGCGTTCTCGTCGGCCCGGAGGCGGATGTTCAGGGTCATGCCGTCGAAGAACGAGGGGCCCTCGGCCTCCGGCTCGTCGGTCGGCGTGGAAAAGCTGAACTCCTCGTAGATCTCGCGGCGCCAGTCCATCCTCTTGAACAGGATCTCCCCGTCCGTCACGAAGCGCTTGTCGTCCTTGAGCAGGCGCAGGGAGGCGTCGGCCTGGATCCGCAGCCTGGTCATCGGCGACAGGACCATGTCCTTGCCCTCGAACCGCAGGTCCATCGCCGCGATGCCGGCCTCGCCGAGGCCGATGTCCCCGGAGATCCGGACGGCTCCCCCGCCCAGCTTGCCGGTGATGGCGCTGAAGGCCAGCCGGTTGTCGGCGAATTTCCCGGTCATGGTGAAATCGGTCAGGGCGTAGGCGAAGCCCGGAAGCGGGATGACCGGCCCCGCGCCGCTGAGGGCGATCGAGATGCGAGCCGCCGGCTCCGCTTCCGCGATGTCGGCCGTGAAGTCGAGCTTCCCCTTTGCGCCGTCCCAGGGCATGACGAGGTCGAGGTCGTTGAGAGATCCCGTGACCGTGCCCGTGAACGGCTCGCCCGAAAGCGGGAAGACGAAGGCGGCCTGGAACGGGTTCGCGCCGGCGGCGAGCCGGCCGTCGAGGTCGAGCAGGACCCGGCCGCTCGCGACGTCGAGCCGCAGCTCGCCGCGGGCTTCGGTCCGGTCGAGGGGCGAGAGGGCCAAGTCCGTGATGCTGAAAAGTCCGGGGAGCTTGTCCCGGCCGAAGACGCCGCGGCCCGCCAAGGACAGGGACAGCCGGCCGCCTGCGGACGGGACGATCGTCCGGAAATCGAGCTCCTCGCCGCGAACATCGATGTCGAATGCGCCGCCGACCAGGCCGAGGGACAGCCGGCCGTCGAAGCGCCCGCCGTGGAAGTCCATCGCGAGCTCGGGGAAGGACAGGACTCCGTTCTTCCACTCGAGCCGGCCGGAGACGTTTCGGGCCGTCTCGCCGTAGCCTGTGACCTCGGGGCTCGTGAAGGTCCCCGAGAATTCCCGGGCCCCGGCCGAGTCGGTCATACGGAAGTCCCCCGCGGCCCGGCCGGCCAGGGCGACGGGGACCTCGAGGGAGGGCAGGATCCTGGCCAGCTCCCCTTCCCCGCCGCGGACGTCCACCTCGAGGCTATCGCCCGCGGTCTTGACTCGGACCCGGCCCTTGAGCTCGGGATCGTCGATGACGAAGTTGCCTTCGAAGCCGGCCCCGGAGAAGACGACGTCCGCCTCGGCCGTCGCGGCATCGATGAGACCGAAGCCGCCGGGGGAGAGCGTGGCCTTGAGGGAAACGTCCGGCGCGGCCGCGCGCCCGCTGAGCCGGACATCAACGTAACCCTTGCCGCGGATCTCTCCGAAGCCGAACTCCTGGTCGAGGACCAGCGAGACGAACTCCCGGGTCTCCTTGACGTCGGCGATCTCTCCCCGGATCCGGGTGTCGATCGCGCCCTTGAGGTCGATCTCCGCCGTCGCTTCGAATCGGCCGAAACTCGATTCGAGGCCCGGGGCGGCGATGCTGACGAGATGTGCGGCGAAGTCGACGCCGACCTTGGCGGCGCCGCGGAAGGCGAAGCGGTCCCCGCTCCGTTCGAGCGATCCGTCCCGGAATTCCGCCTCGGCCGTGAGCTTGCGGTCCTGGAGGCTGAACTCGCCCCAGACGGGGGACTTGACCGGCCAGGGAATGTCGATCTCGCGGAAGACCGGATCGATGAAGAGAGGCGCCGCCCGGCCCTCGACCCGGCCCCCGATGAAGGTCAGGCTCAGGTGCTCGGCGGGACGCCCCGGCTTTTGGAAGGCGGCTTCGAGCCAGCCGCCCGTCTCCGGGGCGAGCTCGAAGCGGCCCTCGAGGCTGCCCATGGGCACGTCGCAGAGGACCAGCGTCTTCGAGCCGAGGCTGGTCGCCGCGGAGATCCGGCCGTCCCGCCGCACGATCCGGCCTTCCCCGGCCGCGACCCCCCGCCAGTCGAAGGGCAGGTGCAGGAGAGTGTCGAGGATCTCCGTGTCGACCTCGAATCGGCCTTCGAGCTCGCCGTCGGGGTCGAAGGGATCCCGAAGGCCGCCCTTGGCTTCGAGGGTGAGTCCGTCGCCGTCGATCGAAAGCCGGTCGATCGCCACATTCTCGCCCTTCCCTGTCAGGAGGACGGTCAGGGCGCCGAGGGAAGCGGCCCCCCGCGCGGGAGTGGAGTAGCCGCTCCGCCCGGCCGTCGCCCGGATCGAGAAATCCTCCCCGTCCTGCGTGACGAGGGCCCGGATGTCCCGGACCTCGACCGTTGCCCCCCCCGTCTCGAAGACGACCGAACCGTTCTCGACGAGGCCCTGTTCGATGACGAACGGGAGCGACAGGATGGACAGCGGCGGCCGGGACTTGCGCCGGGGCGCGTCCTTGGCCCGCGGCTTGATCCGCAGCTCCGGCGAGTCGAGGACGACGGACAGGACCTTGCGGTTGCGCAGGAGCGACATGTAGGGGACTTCGATCCGGACGCGGCGGACCCGGATCGCCGCCGGCTCTTCGATCGAACGAAGGTTCTCGATGACGAGGGCCGGCGGGAAATAGGACAACTTCAGCCGGTCGTAGGTGAGGGTTTTCCGGACCTCATTGCGGACCTCGTTGAGCAGGATGTTCTTGCCGACGACCAGGCTGACGGCGAGCACGGCCAGGACGAGGATCAGCACCCCGATCCGGCGCAGCCTCAGGACGAGGGCCCGGACCTGTTCGCGGATCCGGAAGACCGAGTGGACCCTCACTTCTTGACTTTCCTCCAGTCGGCCAGGAACCGCTCGACGCCGATGTCGGTCAGCGGATGCCTGACCAGCTTCTCCATGACCCCGTAGGGAACGGTGGCGATGTCCGCGCCGATGAGCGCCGCCTCGATGACGTGCCTCGGATGGCGGACGCTGGCGACGATGACCTCGGTCCCGAGATGGTAGTTCTCGAAGACCTGGACGATCTCCTCGATGAGGGCCATGCCGTCCTCGGAGACGTCGTCGAGCCGGCCGATGAAGGGGCTGACGAAGCGGGCCCCGGCCTTGGCGGCGAGAAGGGCCTGGCCCGTGGAGAAGACGAGCGTCATATTGACCGCGACCCCCTCGCCGCGGAGGACGCTCGTCGCCTTGAGCCCCTCCAAGCCGACGGGGATCTTGACGGCGATGTTGGGGGCGATCCCGGCCAGGCCCCGGGCCTCGGCGACGATCTCGTCGGCCTTGAGCGACACGCACTCGGCGCTGATCGGGCCGGGGCAGAGGGCGCAGATCTTGCGGATGTTATCCTCGAACGAGACAGTCTCCTTGGAGCAGAGGGACGGGTTGGTGGTCACGCCGTCGAGAACGCCCCAGCTCGCGACTTCGCGGATCTCCTCGAAATTGGCCGAATCCAGGAACAGCTTCATGGGTCCTCCTTGCCGGCCGGGCGGCGGAACGGGTTCGAGAGCACGCCGATCCCCTCGATCTGGACGTCCACCCGGTCGCCGGGGGATACGGGCCCGACCCCGGCCGGCGTGCCGGTGGCGATGATGTCGCCGGGATTGAGGGTCATGATCCGGGACAGGAACCGGACGAGATGGGGGATGGGAAAGATGAGGTTGGCCGTCGTCCCCGACTGGACGAGCTTGCCGTTGAGGAAGGTCTTCAAGCGGAGGGCGGCCGGGTCGAGCCCGGTCGCGACGCAGGGCCCGACGGCGGCGAAGGTGTCGAAACCCTTGGCCCGGGTGAACTGGACGTCCTTCGCCTGGAGATCGCGGGCGGTGACGTCGTTGAAGCAGGTATAGCCGAGGATGACGTCGTCGACCGGGTCGTCGTCGCGGAGCAGACGGGTCCGTTTCCGGATGACGACGCCGACCTCGCCCTCGTAGTCGACGCGCGCGGAGGCGGGCGGCATGACGACCGCGTCGAGGGTGCCGATGAGGGCCGTCGGCGGCTTCAGGAACACGAGCGGTTCCTCGGGCAGCGGGTTGTTCAGCTCCTTGGCGTGGTCCCGGTAGTTGCGGCCGATGCCGATGATCTTGGTCGGCAGGACGGGCGGCAGGATGCGGACGTCGGCGATGGGCACGGGGCTTGCGCCGAGGCGGAAATCGCCGAAGACGGACCCGACGACGGGGAAGAGATATTCCTCCTTGAGCACGCCCTGCAGGATCCTCTTGCGGTAGCGGAAACGGTAGATCTTCATGGCCTCTCTCCGATCGTCACGACGGCCGGCGCCGAGAAATCCGAGACGCGCTCCCCGGCCCCGGCGACCCGGACGACGAAGGCCAGGGTCCGCGGGCCCGTGGGCCCGGGGACCGGACTGAACGGGAAGGTCATCGCGGCGGCAGGGGCGCCGGCCGGGATCCTCCGGACGAGCCGGGCCGAAGCCTCGACCTCGGCCGCCGTGAGGCTCCGTCCGGCCGCGGGCGGGCCGCCCTCGAAGACCCAGATCTCGACGGCCCGCAGGCCTTCCAGGGGGCGCCCGGAGACGGTCTTGGACGGGTTCGTCCAGGAGAGGACGACCTCGCCGCCGCGCACGGCGGCCGCAAGCCCTTCCACGCCCATGGGCGCCCGGCCCTGCGGCAGCTCGAGCGGCCCCTTGCGCCCGCAGGCCGGAACGCAGACGAGGGCCAGTCCGACGAGGAGCGTCCCGAACGGCTTGGTCATCACAGGATAAAGCGCCGCAGGTCCTGGCTGACGAGGATGTCCTTGAGATGGTCGTGCACGTAGTTCCGGTCGATGCGGAGGGATTTCTCGGTGACGTCGGGAGCCGCGAAGGAGATGTCCTCCATGACCTTCTCGACGACCGTGTGCAGGCGGCGGGCCCCGATGTTCTCGGCGTCGGCGTTGACCTTCTCGGCGATGTCGGCGATCTCGTCGACAGCGTCGGGGGTGAACTCGACGCGGACGCCCTCGGTGCCCAGGAGCGCTTCGTACTGGCGAATGAGGGCGTTCTCCGGCTCGGTCAGGATGCGCACGAAATCGTCCCGGGTGAGCGGGGTGAGCTCGACCCGGATGGGGAAGCGCCCCTGGAGCTCGGGGATGAGGTCGGAAGGCTTGGAGACGTGGAAGGCGCCGGCCCCGATGAACAGGATGTGGTCGGTCCGGACGAGCCCGAAGCGCGTGTTGACGGTCGTGCCCTCGATGATCGGCAGGAGGTCGCGCTGGACGCCCTCGCGGCTGACGTCCGGCCCGCGGCCGGACTCGCGGCCGGCGATCTTGTCGACCTCGTCGAGGAAGATGATGCCCGACTGCTCGACCCGCTCCACGGCCAGGCGCGAGACCTGGTCCATGTCGACGAGGCGCTTCTCCTCCTCCTCGAGGAGGAGCTCGCGGGCCTCCTTGAGCTTCATCTTCCGGCGCTTGGTCCGGCCGCCCAGGAACCCCGGCAGGAGGTCCTGGATCTGGAAGCCGATCTCCTCGATCCCGGCGTTGGACACGACTTCGACGGGCGGCGTCGTCTTCTCCTTGACCTCGATCTCGACCGTCCGTTCGTCGAGGGCCCCGCTGCGGAGCTGGGCCCGGAGCTTCTCGCGCGTTTCGCGGAAGCTCGTCTCCTCCTCCTCCCCCGCCGCATCGTCGCGCTTCTTCGGGGCCGGCGGCAGCAGGAGGTCGAGGAGCCTCTCCTCGACCGCGGCCCGGGCCTTCTCGACGATCTCGGCGACCTTCTCCTGCTTGACCATGTCGACCGAGATGCGGACGAGGTCGCGGATCATGGACTCGACGTCGCGGCCGACGTAGCCGACCTCGGTGAACTTGCTGGCCTCGATCTTGAGGAAGGGCGACGAGGTCAGCTTGGCCAGGCGCCGGGAGATCTCCGTCTTGCCGACGCCGGTCGGTCCGATCATCAGAATGTTCTTGGGCGCGATCTCGTCGGCCAGGGCGGGCGGGAGCCGGCGCCGCCGGTAGCGGTTGCGCAGGGCGATGGCCACGGCCTTTTTAGCCGCCTTCTGGCCGATGATGTACTTGTCGAGCTCGGCCACGATCTCCCGCGGCGTGAGCTCGACCTGGGGGACTTCGGCGGCCGGCCGCTCGAGGCTTTCGGGCAGGACGATCGGCATTCAGAGCTCCTCGACGGTGATCTCGGAATTCGTGTAGACGCAGATCCCCGCGGCGATCTTGAGGGCCTCCTCGGCGACGGCCCGCGCCCCGAGGTCGGTGTTCCGGAGGAGCGCCCGGGCCGCGGCCAGGGCGAAGGGGCCGCCGGAGCCGATGGCCAGGATGCCGTCGTCGGGCTCGACGACGTCGCCCGTGCCGGAGATGAGCAGGGCCGTTTCCGCGTTGGCCACGATGAGGAGGGCGTCGAGCTGGCGGAGCGATTTTTCCATGCGCCAGTCCTTGGCCAGCTCGATGGCCGCCCGGGCCAGGTTGCCGCGGTACTCGTCGAGCTTGGTCTCGAACCGGGCGAAGAGCGCGAAAGCGTCGGACGTGGATCCGGCGAAGCCGGCCAGGACGTCCCCCTTGCCCAGCCGCCGGATCTTCTGGGCGGTCTTCTTGAGAACGGTCTGGCCCAGGGTCACCTGGCCGTCGGCGGCCATGGCCGTTTTTTCCTTGTGGCGGACACAGATGACTGTCGTCGAACGGATCATGAGCTCACCTTCTATCGTCATTCAATGATATAAGATAGGAAGGCCTAAGTAAAGGCAGCCCGGGGCCGGATTGACCCCTATCGGCCGTTTTAATAAGATACGGTCGCATCTGTCGGCGAGAGGAGGCCCGATGTCGTCTTTAACCCTGGTGGTGATGGCGGCCGGGATCGGCAGCCGCTACGGCGGACTGAAGCAGATCGACCCGGTCGGCCCGAGCGGCGAGGTCGTCCTGGATTACTCCGTGTTCGACGCCCTCCGGGCCGGCTTCGACCGCGTCGTCTTCATCATCCGCGCCGATATCGAGGAGGCCTTCCGGGAGAGGATCGGGAGCCGCATCGAGCGGGCGGTCGACACGGCCTACGTGCTCCAGTCGCAGGACCAGGTCCCGCCGGGCTTCCGGGTCCCGCCCGGGCGCAAGAAGCCCTGGGGCACGGCCCAGGCCATCCTGGCCTGCAAGGACGCCGTGGCAACGCCCTTCGCCGCCATCAATGCCGATGACTACTACGGAGAGACGGCCTTCGGGGCCGTCGCCGGGTATCTAAGCCGTCCCGGAGGCGCCGGGGCCCGCGGCGATTTCGCCATGGTCGGCTACCGGCTGGCCAACACGCTCTCGGAGCACGGCACGGTCGCCCGGGGCGTCTGCACGGCCACGGCCGATGGCGAGCTTGTCGGCATCCGCGAGCTGCTCAAGATCAAGCGTTTCCCTGACGGAATCAAATACACCGAGAATGACGTCGACTGGATCCCGCTCGAACCCGAAAGCTGGACGTCCATGAACCTGTGGGGCTTCACGCCCGACCTCTTCGGCGAGCTCGAAGGCCGTTTCCCCAAGTTCCTGGAGGCGAACGCCGCGCGGATCGAGAAGGCGGAATTCCTCATCCCCGAGGTCGTCGGCGAGCTCATCCGCGAGAAGCGGGCCCGGGTCCGGGTCCTGCCGACCCGGGAACGTTGGTTCGGCGTCACCTATCCCGCGGACCGGCCGATCTTCCAAGCGGCCATCCGCGGGCTCGTCGACGCGGGCGTCTATCCCCGCGACCTCTGGGCGGCGACCTCGGGAAGATAAAGCATCCATTAAGGAAGGGACGATGAAGAAAACCGCTGCCCTGATCGCATGTCTCTGCCTCCTGTCCGCCGCCGCGGCTCCGTCCCAGACAGCACCCGAGGATTGGGAGAATCCTGCGCTCCTGCACGCCGGCACGGAGCGCCCGCGGGCGACGTTCGTCCCCGTTCCCGGACGCGGCTTCGGCGCTCCGGACTCGGCCCCAAAGAATCGCCCCGCTATCTTTCGCTCAACGGCCCGTGGAAATTCCACTGGTCGCCGCGGCCGGCCGACCGGCCCCTCGATTTCTGGAAACCCGGGACGGATGTCGGCGGCTGGAAAGAGACGCCCGTTCCGTCGAACTGGATGTTCCAGGGCTACGACTATCCGATCTATGTCAACATCCCTTATGAATTCGCCCGCAATCCCAAACCGCCGTTCGTGCCGCACGATCGCAATCCCGTCGGCTCCTACCGCCGCACGTTCACCGTCCCGGCGGAGTGGGCGGGACGGAGGTCTTCCTCCACTTCGGCGCCGTCAAGTCCGTTCTTCTACGTCTGGGTCAACGGCGAAAAGTCGGCTTCAGCAAGGACTCGAAGACGCCGGCCGAATTCGACATCACGCGCGTTCCTCGTGCCCGGCGAGAACGTCCTGGCCGTCGAGGTCTACCGCTGGTCGGACGGCTCCTATCTCGAGTGCCAGGACTTCTGGCGGCTGAGCGGCATCGAGCGCGACGTCTATCTCTACGCCGCGCCCGAGGTCCGCATCCGCGACTTCTGGGTCCGGGCCGGACTGGACGGAGCGTACCGGAACGGCCGTCTCGGCCTGACGGTCGAGATCGCCGAACGGCCGCGACCGGAACGCGCGGTCGGCCGCCCGTCCGTCGACGATCACGCTCCTCGACGCCGCCGGCAGGAAGATCCTCTCCGCAACGTAGCCGGTCGCCGTCGCGATCGACGGAGGCCGGTCGGCCGCTGTCCGCTCGACGGGACGATCCCGGGCGTCCGGCGCTGGACGCCGAGACGCCCGACCTCTACTCGCTTGTCGATCGAGCTCAAGGACGGCGCGGGCAAGACGCTCGAGGCCGTAACCGCGCAAGATCGGCTTCCGGACGGTCGAGATCAAGGACGGCCTGCTGCTCGTCAACGGCGTCGCCGGTCCTGCTCAAGGGCGTCAACCGCCACGAGCACGATCCGCGACACGGGCCACGTCATCTCCGAGGAGTCCATGCGGCGCGACATCGAGCTGATGAAGCAGGCACAACATCAACGCCGTGCGGACCTGCCACTACCCGAACGACCCGCGCTGGTACGAGCTCTGCGACGAGTACGGCCTCTACGTCATCGACGAGGCCAACATCGAATCGCACGGCATGGGCTACGGCGCCGGAGAGCCTCGCCAAGGACCCGGCGTGGGGGCCGGCCCACCTCGACCGCATCGAGCGCATGGTCGAGCGCGACAAGAACCACCCCTCGGTCATCATCTGGTCGCTCGGCAACGAGGCCGGCGACGGCGTCAACTTCGAGGCCGACCTACGCCTGGATCAAGCAGCGCGATCCCTCGCGCCCGGTCCAGTACGAGCGGGCCGAGCTGCGGCCGCCACACCGACATCTTCTGCCCGATGTACGCCTGCGATCGAGAGCATGGTCGAAGCTACGCGCTCGACGAAGCAGGCGCGGCCCCTCATCCTGTGCGAATACGCCCACGCCATGGGCAACTCGCACCGGCAACCTCCAGGACTACTGGGACGTCATCGAGAGCCACGACCAGCTCCAGGGCGCCTTCATCTGGGACTGGGTCGACCAGGGCTTGCGCCAAGACCGACGAGACGGGCGAGTACGTATCTGGGCCTACGGCGGCGACTACGGCCCGTCCGACGTCCCGTCGCGACCAGAACTTCTGCTGCAACGGCATGGTCGGGCCCGACCGGACGCCCCACCCCGCGCTACTTCGAAGTGAAGAAGGTCTACCAGTTCGTCAAGTTCCGGGCCGCGCGACGCGAACGCGGGGAAGATCGAAGTCGACGAACCGCTACGACTTCATCGACCTCGACCGTTTCGACCTCGATTGGGAACTGTCGGCCTCGGGGAAGACGATGGCTTCGGGAACAGTCGCCTAAGCCGGTCGTGGCTCCCCGCGGAAGCCTCGTCCTCCGGCTGCCCCTCCCCCGCTTCCAGGCCCAGCCCGGCGTCGAGTATTTCCTCAACCTCTCTCTCCGCACCCGCGACGCCGTCGCCCGGCCTGCCCAAGGGCCACGTCGTCGCGGCCGAACAGATCGCTCTTCCCGTCGCCGCTCCGGCCTCCCCCGCGGCGGCGTCCGCCCTGCCGCCGCTTTCGGTCGAGGACGGGCCGCGCTTCGTCCGCATCGCCGGCGAAGGCTTCGCGCTTCGCTTCGACCGGCTGACGGGAGCGCTCGATTCCTTCGTCCACGGCGGACGCGAGCTTCTCGCCTCCGGGATCGAGCCGAATTTCTGGCGGGCGCCGACCGACAACGACTTCGGCAACCAGATGCCCCGCCGCCTGGCCTTCTGGCGGCAGGCCAGCCTCTATCGCGATCTGGAGTCCCTCGAAGCCCGCGAGACCGGGCCGGCCGCGTGACCGTCTCCGTGGCGTACGGCCTCGGTGGGGGCGTCACGAAACGCTCGAGTACGCGGTCGGCGGCGACGGGCGGGTGGCGGTCAGCGGCAAGCTCACCGTGCCTTCCGGGTCGAAGCTGCCCGAATTGCCGCGCGTCGGGCTGAAGCTGGCCATGCCCGCATCTTTCGAGAAGGTCCGTTGGTACGGCCGCGGCCCGTTCGAGAACTACCGCGACCGCAAGACCGCGGCCTTCGTCGGGATCCACGAAACGACGGCCCGCGAGCCATTCCCCTACGTCAGCCCGCAGGAGTACGGTAACCGGACCGATACACGCTGGGTGGCCGTTCCGCGACGCCGAGGGCCGGGGCCTGCTCGTTCTCCGGCGACCCGGTCCTCGAGTTCTCGGCCCACCCCCACTTCCCCGAGGACCTGACCCAGGAGAGCCGCGGCTCGATGCATCCGCCGGACGTCACCGGTGCGCGATTTCACCTGCCTGACCCTCGACCACGCCCAGATGGGGGTCGGCGGGGACGATTCCTGGGGGGCCCGCATCGCACCCCGAATACACCCTGCCGGCCGAAGGACTACGCTTCACCTTCGTCCTCCGGCCGCTCGAGCCCCGGCGACGATCCCGCGGCCGCGGCCAAGGCGGCCCGCTGAGGCGCGCGAGGGGGAACCAATCCGGCCCGCCGGGAGTATACAAGTATGG
The DNA here is from genome assembly GCA_963743755.1 of uncultured bacterium. Taxonomy (GTDB): domain Bacteria; phylum Acidobacteriota; class Aminicenantia; order Aminicenantales; family Saccharicenantaceae; genus RBG-16-66-30. The sequence continues at coordinate 45,002 of CAVUQU010000002.1, read as the reverse complement.
GTTTGAAATTGACGATTTGAATTGGTATCCTCTATATAATCGAGGATTCGAGCCACACCGATGAAATGCCCGCGCTGCGAGAACGAAAATCCCGAGGGGACCCGTTTCTGCGGCCGCTGCGGCCGTGAGCTCCCCGCCCCTGGCGACACCGTCGCCTCGGGAACGGCCACGTTCCAGACCCCGTCGCGGGGCCTCGAGCGGGGCACCACCTTCGCCCGCCGTTTCGAGATCATCGAGGAGATCGGCAAGGGCGGCATGGGCATGGTCTACAAGGCCTACGACAGCAAGATCCGCGAGGTCGTCGCCCTCAAGCTCCTCAAGCCCGAGATCGCATCGGACATCGAGATCGTCGAGCGCTTCCGCAACGAGATCAAGCTGGCCCGCCAGGTCTCCCACCGGCACGTCTGCCGGATGTACGACATCGGCGAGGAGTGGCTGTCCATCTACATCTCCATGGAGTACGTCGCCGGCGAGGACCTCAAGAGCTTCATCCGCCGGTCGGGCCACCTCAACGAGACCAAGGCCGTCGGCCTGGCCCGGCAGATCGCCGAAGGGCTGGCCGAGGCCCACCGGCTGGGCGTCATCCACCGCGACCTCAAGCCGCAGAACATCATGATCGACAAGGACGGCAACGCCAAGATCATGGATTTCGGCATCGCCCGCTCGCTCCACACCCGCAGCGTCACCGGCACCGGGGTCATCATCGGGACGCCGGAATACATGGCCCCGGAGCAGGCGGACGGCCGCGACGTCGACCGCCGGGCCGACATCTACGCCTTGGGGACGGTGCTCTTCGAGATGGTCACGGGCCGGGTCCCGTTCGAGGGCGAGACGCCGCTGAGCATCGTCCTCAAGCACCGCAGCGAGCCTCCGGCCGATCCCAAAACGCTCAATACACAGATCTCGACCGGCCTGAGCCGGGTCATCCTGAAGTGCCTGGAAAAGCCGCGGGAGCGCCGCTACCAGAGCGCGGCCGAAGTGCTCGCCGACCTCGAGGCGGTCGAGAAGGGCCTGCCGGTCACCCGCCCGATGACCCTCCGGACGAAGCCCGCCACGCAACGGGAGATCACGGTCAAGTTCAAGCTCCGGAAGATCCTCCTTCCGGCCCTGGCCGTCGGCGCCCTGGTCATCGTCGGACTCGTCTCGATTTTCGACGGCGGCCGGGACGCCGGGCCGCCCGGGCCGTCCCGCCAGGAAGCCGTCCACAGGTCCGTAAGGGTCGACGAATCCGGTCCCGGCGAAGCGATGAAGGTCCTCGCGGAGCCGGCGCCGCCCGAGGGTTCGAGCGGCCTTGCGTCCCCCTCGTCCGGCGGGGGGAAGACCTCGGATATCATGGGCTATCTCGCCCCGTTCTTGAACCCGACGAAGTTCATGAGCGACAAGGACGCCCTGGAGCTCGAGAAGACCCTCGCGGCGATCAGGAAAAAGTACCCCGACGAGTCCGCGGCCATGTCCCGGTTCCTCGACAACATCCAGATCAGGGTCAGCGAGGGGAAAAAGCAACAACAGGCCGGAAATCTCGAAGCGTCCCGGAAGAGCTTCGACCGGGGCGAGTCGGAGATGCGCAAGCTCCTGGCCCAGGTCAGCGAGCGGGAACGGGCCGAAAAGGCCTTCGCGGAGCTCCAGGACACGAAGAGGAAGGTCGCGGCCCAGGGCCGCGGCGACCGGCCGAACCTCCTGACCTGGATCGCCCTCGAAAAGGAAAAGGACGCTTCGGACGCTTTCGGCAAGAACGATTTTTCCGGGGCCCGGATCCTCTGCGGCCTCCTGAGCCGGGTCCACCTCCTGAGCCTCAGGGCCGCGGACGAGAATGAAGGCCTGGCCGCCCTGAGGAGTCTGACGGCCACGATCCGCGCGGAGGCCGACGCCGCCCAGGCGCCGTCCAAACAGGCCTGGCTCTACGAACGGGCCAAGGCCGAAGAGGACGGGGCCCGCGAGAAGGGCAATGACGGCCTCGTCCCCCAGGCCGCCGAGCAGTACGTCCTGGCCGCTTTCCTCTACGAGAAAGCCAAGGAAGTCGCGGCCGAGAGCGCCGGGGCCGGGCGGAACTGACCTCCCGATCATGAAAAAGAAGAAAAAGCGCCTGCTCTTCGTCTGCTACGGGAACATCTGCCGCAGCCCGATGGCCGAGGGGATCGCCCGCAAGCGCCTGGGCCCCTCGGTGGAAGTCGCCAGCGCGGGCATCGGCGCGACGGGCGGGCCGGCTTCGGAAGAGGGCGTCCTGGTGATGAAGCTCGTCTACGGGGTCGATATCTCGTCCCACGTCGCCCGTCCCGTCGGGGCCTTCGACCTCGGCGCCTTCGATGCCATCATCGCCATGGACGTCTCCATCTACAACAACCTCCGGGATTTCTGGGAGGTCCCCGAAGCGGTCCTCTACGGCTGGGACATCGAAGATCCGCTGGGTTCGGATTACGCCACGTACAAGGAGACGGCCCGCAAGATCGAGGACCGCCTGGAACAGCTCCTGGCCGCGGCCGGCCTCGACGCCTGAGCCTCTCCCCCGCCCTACTTGTCCATCATCGCCCCGAGCGAGCGGAGCGACGGCACGTTCTCGAAGGCGATCCTCAGCGCCGTCAGGATGGGCACGGCCAGGACGAGTCCCGGGATCCCCCACAGCCAGGCCCCGAAGAACAGCGAGAAGAGGACGAGGAGCGGGGACAGGTTGATCTCCTTGGCCATGAGCCGCCGCTCGAAGAAACGGTCGAGGACGTAGTGGACCGCGGCGAGAAGGACCAGGACCACCCAGAACTTCCAGGTGAATCCCCCCTCCAGGAAGAGCGTCAGGAGCACGGGCAGGGCCACAGAGACGATCGCCCCGAGGGTCGGGACGTAGTTGAAGAGGAAGGCCAAAACGCCGAAAACGGCGGCGAAGCGGACCCCGAAAACGGCCAGGATCGAAGCCGTGAGGACACCGAGGAGGACGTTAGTCAGCGTCTTGACGGCGAGGTACTTCTGGATCTCCCGGTCGATCCCGCATGCGGTCTTGGTCAGCGCCGAAGCCTGTCCGGGCGGAAAAGCCTCGTCGATCTTGTGGATCAGCCGGCCACGGCCGGCCAGGATGAAGATCATGAAAACGAAGACGAGCAGGAGGTCGGACATGAAGGCCAGGAACGGGCCGAGGGCGGAGACGAGGAAAGTCCCCAGCCGGCCGATGTTGAGGTTCTGGATCCACTCGGTCAAACCAATCTTGAGGCGCGGGTCGGGCACGAGCGCGTCGATCCTCTCCAGGAAAGACCGGATCATCTCCGTGTAGGACGGCAGCTCCGACGCGAGCGACTTGCCGCCGGAATAGAACACAGTGCCGATGAAATAGAGGACCAGGAAGGACATCATGAGGACGAGGACCAGGGCCAGGGGCTTCGGGACCTTCCGGCGGACGAGGACGTCGAGGACCGGCGAGACGGCGAAGGCGAAGAGGAGCGCCAGCGCCAGAGGGATGAGGATCGGCCGGGCCAGCCGCAGGAACACGCCGAGCAGGAAGAGGACGATGATGCCGGCGCCGATCTTGAGCCACCTGTTATTGTCCATGCCGAATCCTGTGCCCTCATCTTAGCGAAAATCGGTCGTAAAAGGAATAGGGACCCCGGGCTTCCTAATGCCCCTTCTTTTTTAGATAATAGGAACAGCGCGGATAAACGGGGACGAGCCCCTCACGGCTCGGGGCTGCCCACGAGGGCGGTCCCTCGAAGCTCGGGGCTGCCCAAGAGGGCTGTCCCCCACGTCATGGACAAGGGAAGGGAAGGAGAGATCATGGCGCAACGCATCGCGAAGATCGCCGGGATCGTCGCCCTGACGACCGTCTTGGTTTCCGCTGTCGCGGGAGCGGCCGACCTCAAGGGCCTGACGAAAGAGCTGTTCGCGGTCCCGTCGACGACGGGCAACGAGGACGCCCTCGCCGCGAAGATCCGCGGGCTCCTGCCGAAGGGGCTCGCCGTCGAGACGGACGGCCTCGGGACGGTCGCCGTGCGGCTCAGCGGAGCCGCCGGGCCGACGCTCCTCATCGCCGCCCTCGACGGCTACGGCCACATGGTCAGCGGCATCACGCCCGAAGGCTATCTGACCCTCGACCGGCCGGTCGCGGCGCCGCACATCCGCTTCGACGCCTTCCTGCTCGGACAGCCGGTGGTCGTCTCGACGGCCAAAGGACCCGTTGCGGGCGTCATCTCCCAGCCCGCGCTCCATCTCCTGACGCCGGAACGGCGGCGAACGCTCGTCGACGGGTTCTCGCTCGAGAACGCCTTCGTCGACATCGGCGTCCGGTCCGAGAAGGAAGCGCGGGCCAAGGGCGTCGAGATCCTCGACGCCGTCACCTACCCGGCCGTCCTGACGGAGCTCGCCGGCGACCAGTGGGCCGGCCCGGACCTGGGGCTCAAGGCCGTGGCCGCCGCGCTCGTTTCCGTCGTCGGGGACCTGGCCGGGCGCGGCGCCGGAGAGGAGACGATCGTCGCCTGGGCGGCTCAGACGAAGTTCGCCGCCCGCGGCCGGGGGGCGCGTCCGGCCGTCGGCGCGGTCCGGGCGAGATCGAAATGGCAGCCACGCCGCACTGTGGCGGTCGGACTCATCGCCGCGGGCAAGGGCGACGGATTCCCCTTCCCGGGCGGGGGGCCCGTCCTCATCCAGTCCAAGGACACCGCGACGCCGCTGCGCCAGGCTTTCGAGAAGGCGGCGGCCGCGGCCGGGATCTCTTTGCAGTACATGACCGCGGACGACTCGCCGCTGGCCCTGCCGTTCGCCGCTCCCCCGGGCGAGGTCATCACCCTGGCCCTTCCGGTTCGTTTCCTCAACACGCCCTCGGAGGTGGTCGACGCCAAGGACCTTCAGGCCTTGCGCGATCTCCTCGGACGATTCCTCGAGCCGGGAGGTGCGAAGTGAACGCGAAGCTCGGACGGGCGGCCGCATCGTTACTGGCCCTGGCCCTCCTCGCCGCCCCGGCCGCGGCCCAGTCCAAGGCCTGGGACATCCTCCGCGAGATCGTCCTCGTGCCCGGCGTCTCGGGCCACGAGGGGCCTGTGTCCTACTTCATCCAGGGCCGGCTGCCCGCCGGCCTCAAGGCCGAGCGCGACGGGATGAACAACGTCTGGTTCACGGTCGGCTCCGGGAAACCCCATCTCCTGTTCGTCGCCCACACGGACGAGCTCGGCTGGATCGTCGGCGGGGTCACGCCTTCCGGCCGCGTCCGGGTCAAGCCGGGCGGCGGCATCCTGCCGCAGACGGTCGAAGCACGGCCCGTGCTCATCCACTCGGCCAAGGGCATCGTCGCCGGCATCGTCTCGCCGCGGCCGGGCTACGACGAACGGCAGCCGCCGGAAGACGCGTCCGACACGCCGTTCACGGCCGAGAACTTCGAGATCTATCTCGGCGTCGGGACCGAGGCCGAGGCCCGGGCGCTCGGCGTCGCCGAAGGCGACCCGGTCACGGCGAAAAAGACGCTGACCGACTTCGGCCCCGGCCTGATGGCCACCCGGGCCGTCGACGACCGGGCCGGCTGCGCGGCCCTGCTCGACGCGGCGCTCCGCCTCAAACCGGAGCTCGTCAAGGGAAAGACCGTCACCTTCGCCTGGGACGTCCAGGAAGAGACGGGCCTCTTCGGGGCGGCCGAGCTGGCCAAGACCCTCAAACCGGACTACGTCTTCGCCATCGACACGTTCGTTTCGACCGACTCGCCGCTCGAATCCCGGCGGCTGGCCTACCTGCCGGTCGGCAAGGGTGCGGTCCTGCGGGCCATCGACTCGAGCAACATCACGCCGAAGACGGAGATCCTCAAGGTCGCGGCCATCGCCAAAAGGCGGGGCATCCCGATCCAGATCGGCAACTCGCGCGGCGGCAACGACGGCTCGGTCTTCCTCGCCGGCGGCGCCGTCGACATCCCGCTCTCCTGGCCGGGCTCCTACGCCCACTCGCTCATCGAGAAGATCGACCGCCGCGACCTGGAGGCCCTGACGGACCTCATCCTCGCCCTCGTTTCTGAGTGGAAATAGCCGCCGGCTCGAGCCCCTTCGTTCGCGCTCGCTTCCCGGAGAGGGCCGGAATAACGGTGAGGAGGACTGTCGAGCCCGATTTGGAAAAGTTTAGCCGGGCCGCGTGACGGACGAGGGCCGTTTCCCTGCGGCGGGGAGTGAAGTCTTCGGAACGGACCTGCAGAATCGTGCCCGAGCACTCGAGGCCGCGATTCTGCGAAATATCTGAAACGAGCTCTTTCCGGATATTTCTCAGAAGTGCGTCTCCGAGTCGCTCCGCCTCACTTCTGATGGTCGCTGCCCTGAGTCCGCTTCCTGCCGGCCGAAGTGAGCGAGCCGGAGCGCCGGGCACGGCGAGCGGCCGACGGTTGGGAATACCCTGAGGGCGAGCAGGCACCTCCGAACCGGCTCTGAGGCCCGCACCTCGGCTCTAGCGCTTCTTGGGCTTGACCTGGATGGCCTTGAGTCCTGGCTTGGCCTCGCACTCCTTGACGAAATCCTGCTCGCGCTGGGAGTTGACGTACTCCGGCGACTGGAAACGGTAGGTGAAGTGCGTGTGCTCGTCGTACTTGCCCTCGAGGATGGCGATGACGTCCTCGATGTTGACCCGCTCCTCGTCGGTCGGGATGACGAAGACCTTGACCTTGGAATCCGCGGCCGAGATCTCGGTCTCGGCGTTGCGGGTCTTGGCCAGCCTGTTCTTTTCCTTGTCGAGCTTGATGCCCAGGAACTCCAGGCCCTCGAGCGACTTCTCGCGGATGAGGTCGGACATCTCGCCGACACCGGCCGTGAAGACGATGGCGTCGGCCCCGCCGATCGCCGCCGAATAGGCGCCGATGTACTTCTTGATGCGGTAGGACTCGACGTCGATGGCCAGCTGGGCGCGGGCGTCGCCGGCCTCGGCGGCCTTCTGGACGTCGCGGCGGTCGGTGTGCTTGCCGGTGATGCCGAGCAGGCCCGACTTCTTGTTGAGGATGTCGTTCATCTTGCCCGGGGCGATGCCCTCCTTCTCCATGACCATGAGGTCGATGGCGGCGTCGTGGTCGCCGGACCGGGTGCCCATGACCAGTCCCTCGAGGGGGGTCAAGCCCATGCTCGTGTCGTACGATACGCCGTTCTTGATGGCGTTGGCCGAGACGCCGTTCCCGATGTGAAGGCAGACGAGGTTGCAGTCGAAGGGGTCCTTGCCCAGGAGCAGGGCCGCTCGCTTGGCGACGTAGAGGAACGACGTGCCGTGGAAGCCGTAGCGGCGGACGCCGTACTTCTCGTACCACTCGTAGGGCAGGGCGTACATGTAGGAACTGGCCGGCATGGTCTGGTGCCAGGCCGTGTCCATGATGGCGACGTGCGGGATGTCGGGCAGGACGTCCATGGCCGCTTCGATGCCCAGGACGTTCGGGGGATTGTGGAGGGGCGCCAGACTGAACAGGCTCTTGAAGGTCTCGAGCGTCTCCGGGCCGATCTTGACCGACTTGGTGAACTTCTCGCCCCCGTGGACGACGCGGTGGCCGACGGCCGAGATGTTCTTGAGGTCGTCGAGGACCCCGATCTTGGGATCGAGGAGCGTGTCGATGATGAGCTTGATGGCCTCTTTGTGGTTGGCGCACTCGTGGTCGAACTTGATGGGCTCGCGGCCCAGGCCGGCCTGGCTGATGTAGCTCTTGCCGATGCCGACCCGTTCGACGATGCCGGTGGCCAGCGTTTCCTTCTTGTCGTAGTCGTAGAGGCGGTACTTGGCGGACGAACTGCCGCAGTTGAGGGACAGGACGATCATGGATGACTCCTTAGGAAAAATGAGCGTCTATTTTCGCGCGGAAGCGCTGAAAAGTCAAGGTGTTGAGAGGGGTTGACAGGTCCGTGACCCTGGGGTATAAAAAGCCTTCTCGACAATCCCCTTAGGAGAAATAACATGGGCAATACATTCATCGCCGACATCCGCGACAAAGCCGCCAGGAAATTCCTCAAGGTCGCCTTCCCCGACGCCGAGGACGTCCGGACCCTCAAGGCCGCGCTGATCCTTAAAGAAAAGAAGATCGCCGATCCCCTGCTCGTCGGACCGGCCGACGCCATCAAGAAGATCGCCGCCGACAACGGCCTCGACATCGGCGCCGTCCCCATCGTCGATCCCGCGACCGACGCCGCCAAGGCCGATCTGGCCGGCGTTCTTTACGAGAAGAGGAAGGCCAAGGGCATGACGCCCGAGCAGGCCGCCGAGACGGCCAAGAGCCCGCTCTACTACGCCGGGCTGCTCCTCGCGACCGGCAAGGTCGGCGCTGTCGTCGGGGGCAATCTTTCCTCGACCGGCGACGTCATCCGGGCCGCCATCCACACGGTCGGCACGGCCCCCGGCATCGCCACCGTCTCGAGCTACTTCATCATGGTCATGCCCGAGAAGCTCCTCTGCTACGCCGACTGCGCCGTCGTGCCCAATCCGACCGACGCCCAGCTGGCCGACATCGCCATCACCTCGGCCAAGAACTTCCAGGCCGTGACCGGCGAGGAGCCCCGCGTGGCCATGCTCTCGTTCTCGACCAAGGGCTCGGCCCAGCACGCCGACGTGGACAAGGTCGTCAGCGCCACGAAGATCGCCAAGGAAAAGGCGCCGCAGCTGCTCCTCGACGGCGAGATGCAGGCCGACGCCGCCCTGGTCGCCTCGATCGGCGAGCGCAAGTGCAAGGGCAGCCCGGTCGCCGGCAAGGCCAACGTCCTCGTCTTCCCCGACCTCGACGCCGGCAACATCGGCTACAAGCTGACCGAGCGGCTGGCCGGGGCGGAGGCCGTCGGGCCCATCGTCCAGGGCCTCAACAAGCCCTACTGCGACCTCAGCCGCGGCTGCTCGGCCGACGACATGGTCAACGTCGCCGCGATCTGCAGCCTGATGGCTAGCTGATCAAAAGCAGTCCTGAGGGTTTCCGAAGGGCAGCTTGATGGCTAGCTAAGCGACAAGCAGTCCCGAGGCCTCCGAGGGATAGCCTTATGGCTTGATATTGAACTTCTTCACCAGCCGCACCGGCTGGTAAGACAGCTTGGCCTTGCGCAGGCCCTCGACGTTCATGTCCTGCTCCCGGTTGACGAAGGCGTAGTCCGCCCATTCGCGCCGGACGAACTCGCGGTTGATCCACTGGGCCAGCCCGACAAGGCCCGGGTTGGCGATCTCGATGGGGATGACGACCGTGTCGGGGGTGAGGCGCCCGCCCATGGTGAAGGCCTCGATGCGGCCGCCGACCTTGACCACCCCGCCCTTGAGGCCGATGCTCTCGAAAGAGGCCAGGGCCTCGACAATGGCGATCTTCTCGGCCTTCATGTAGGGATCGCCGTTCCTCTTCTCCTCGAACCAGTCCTCGAGCAGGCGGGCGCAGCCGGGGACGTCGGCCCTCGTCAGGGGGTGGTATTCATGGGCGCAGGTCGATTCGAACTTCCGGATGCGGTTGCGCTTGCCGTCGTACTTTTTGCCCTTGAGCTCGGCCAGCTCCGGCCGGGAGTACACGTAATCGAAGTTGCCCCGGTCCTCTTCGACCTGGAATCCGGCGCCGTAGCGCGCGACGAAATCCTCGGGCACGCGCGACAGGCGCGGGGCGTGCGTGAGCAGGGCCGCGATCGTCTCCGGGACGCGCTCCCCGCCGACCGGCGGCAGGAAATAGGGCGGCTCGAAGTCGGGCTCCACGAGGACACAGAGGCTGCCGTTGAGCGTGGTCCAACGGGGGTGCTCCGAATCCTTCCACATATAGATGTTGGCGAAGACGAGCTCGCAGACCTCGGAGGGATCGCGCGTAAGATAGGCGTCGAAGACGGCCTTGTCCTCGAGGCCGACGGGCTTGAGCGCGGGAAAGACGGGCAGGCTCACGTTACTTCTCTCTCAGCATGACCGTGCAGCGCTCCCGGGGGCAGCCCTCGCACCAGTCGGTCTGCCGCTTGGCCGGGAACGTGGCCGGGATGTCGTTCGTTATTGTCCGGAATCCGCAGGCCGCGAAGAAGCTGGGGATGACGGTCGCCAGGTGGACCAGGCCGGGCGCGTCGGCCATCAGGGCCTCGACGAGCGCCTTGGCGGTCCCCTGCCCCTCTCTCCGGGGTCGACGCCCAGGGCGCAGAGCTCCAGGCAATCGGAGTGCGTCTTGAGGGCCACCAAGCCAAGGATCCGGCCGTCCTCGGCTTCGGCGACCCAGAGAGGATCGGCCTCGAGACCGGGGTAGTCGAGGCTCAGGCGCCGGGCCAGTTCGACGGCGGACCCGACGTCCTCGGGACGGGCTTTTCGTACGGACATTTCCGCCCATTATACCACGCCCGGAGCGCCTTGACAGGCCCTCTCCCGGGCGGTAGTATTCCCCCTTAACGCCGGCGACGGAAAAGGTGGACCATGCTCCTTCTGATCATCAACCCCGGCTCGACCTCGACCAAGATCGCCGTCTATGAGGACGAACGCGAGGTCCTGTCCGAGAACATCTCCCATTCCGCGGAGGAGCTGGCGCCGTTCGCCCGGATCGTCGACCAGAAGGGCTTCCGCAAGGACATCGTCCTCGACGCGATCCGGAAGAGGGGCGTCGAGCCCGAGGACCTGGCCGCGGTCGTCGGCCGGGGCGGCCTGCTCGTCCCCATCCCGAGCGGCGTCTACCGGGTCAACGACCGCATGCTCGAGGACCTCTTCGAGGGCGTCCAGGGCGAGCACGCCTCGAACCTCGGCGGCCTCATCGCCGACGAGATCGCCCGGCCGCTCGGCATCCCGGCCTTCATCGTCGATCCCGTCGTCGTGGACGAGCTCGACGACTGGGCCCGCCTCTCCGGCATCCCCGAGATCAAGCGCCGCAGCATCTTCCACGCCCTGAACCACAAGTACACGGCCCGCCTGGCCGCCCGCGAGCTCGGCCAGAGCTATGAATCGCTCGAACCTCGTCGTCTGCCATCTCGGCGGCGGCATCACCGTCGGCGCCCACAAACACGGCCGGGTCGTCGACGTCAACAACGGCCTGAACGGCGAAGGACCGATCACTCCGGAGCGGGCCGGCACGGTGCCCGCGGGCGATCTCGTCGCCTCTGGCCTTCTCGGGCAAGTACGCGGAGAAGGACCTCAAGAAGATGATCACGGGCCGGGGCGGGCATGGTCGCCCACCTCGGGACGAACGACATGCGGGAGACGCTCAAGCGCATCGCCGCGGGCGACGCCCAGGCGGCCCTCGTCTTCGAGGCCATGGTCAAGACCGTGGCCAAGCAGATCGGGGCCTGCGCCGCCGTCCTCGAGGGCCGGGTGGACGGCATCGTCCTGACCGGCGGATTGGCCTTCGGCCACCGAATTCATCGACCGCATCACCGAGCACGTCCGATCCTTCGGACCGCGTCTTCGTCTATCCCGGGGAGAACGAGATGGTCGCGCTGGCCGAGGCCGGCCTGCGCGTCCTGCGGGGCGAGGACGCGGCCCGCATCTATCCGTCATAATACGAGCAGGACCGAAGGGAGCCATCATGATCACGACTCTGGACCAGATCGTCGAACGCGTAAAGGGCAAGGCCACCAAGCGGCTGGCCGTCGCCGTCGCGGCGAGGACCCCCACACCATCGAGGCCGTCGGCCGGGCCGTCCAGGAGAAGCTCGTCCACGCCACCCTGACCGGCGACGAGAAGGCCATCGAGAAAGTCGCCGCCGAGACCAAGGTCGACTCCGAAGATCTTCGAGATCCTCCACGAGCCCGACAAGGCCAAGGCCCTGGCCCTGGCCATCGCCAAGGTCCGCGCGGGCGAGGCCGACTTCCTGATGAAGGGCCTGCTCGACTCTTCCCTCTATATCCGCGGCATCATCGACAAGGAAAAGGGCCTGCTGCCGGCCGGGCAAACTCCTGTCCCACGTGACGGTCATCCAGGCCCCGGCCTGGAAAAAGCTCATCATCTGCGGCGACGTGGCCGTCATTCCCGCCCCGGACCTCGAGGCCAAGATCGCCATCCTGAACTACTGCCATCGACGTGGCCCACAAGCTGGAGATCGAGAAGCCCAAGGCCGTCCTCCTCTCGGCGGTCGAGAAGGTCAACCCCAAGATGCCCTCGACGACGGAGAGCGGCCATCATCGCCAAGATGGCCGACCGCGGCCAGATCAAGGGCGCCATCGTCGACGGTCCGCTGGCCCTGGACGTGGCCTTCAGCGAGGAGAGCGCCCGGATCAAGGGCCTCGTCTCGCCGGTCGCCGGGGACGCCGACATCCTGGTCTTCCCCAGCATCGAGGCCGGCAACATCTTCTTCAAGGCCTGCACGTACCTGGCCAACGCGGAGCTCGGCGCGGTCGTGGTGGGAGCCACCTGCCCGTGCGTCCTGACCTCGCGCGGCGATTCCGAGGACACCAAGTTCTACTCGATCGCCCTGGCCTCGCTCCTGACCTGACCGTCCGGAGACTCATTCGGCCAAAGGGACCATCGAATTTCATCGATCTCCCTCGGCTTTCTCATTGACATCGCGCGAAGCATTTCATTATAGTTCGCTTTCCCGATCTCCTGAGGAGGTGTCCGATGTCGCGCTTCCGCCGATCCCCCGTCAAGACCGCCGTCCTTTTCCTCTGCGCCGCTCTGGTCGTCCTGACCGCCCTGAGCGTCGGCCCAGACGAAGGCGGCCAAGCCCAAGGTCCTGCAATCCACGAGCCCCGAGCTGCGGCTCAAGGGCTTCGAGGAGCACCAGGCCATGAAGGCCGCGTCGAAGTTCAAGGACCTCAAGTGGCAGTTCCTCGGCCCGACCAACATCAGCGGCCGGGTCACCGACGTCGCCGTCGTCGCCCCCCGGGCAAGAACTACACCATCTACGTCGCCACGGCGTCCGGCGGCCTCTGGAAGACCGAGAACGAGGCGCACGACCTGGACGCCCGATCTTCGAGCAGAGGTCACGACGGCCATCGGCGACGTCGCCATCGCGCCGTCCAACCCGAACATCGTCTGGATCGGCACCGGCGAGGCGAACATCTTCCGCAGCTCGCAGGCCGGCGCGGGCGTCTACAAGTCGACCGACGGCGGCAAGACCTGGCAGCACATGGGCCTGGCCGACACCTACACGATCGCGCGCATCGTCATCCACCCGACGAACCCCGACGTCGTCTACGTCGCGGCCGTCGGGCCACGAGTGGACGAACAACGCCGAGCGCGGCGTCTACAAGACGACCGACGGCGGCAAGACCTGGGCGAAGGTCCTCTTCGTCAACGACGAGACCGGCGCCATCGACCTGGTCATGGACCCGGCCGACCCGAACACGCTCTACGCCGCCACGTGGCAGCGGATCCGCCAGAAGTGGAACGACCCGCGCAACTTCCCGGACTACACCGGCAGCGGCATCTACAAGACGACCGACGGCGGCAAGACCTGGACGCCGATCAACAAGGGCTGCCCGACGGCCGAAGTTCCGCGGGCCGCATCGGCGCTCGACGTCTGCCTGTCGAAGCCCGAACGTGCTCTACGCCTTCGTCGACAACTACGAGATCGCGCGCGAGCCGACCGAGGAGGAGAAGAAGGACTCCTACGGCCTGCCCTCGTCGGGCTTCATCAAGGGCGCGACGGTCTACCGCTCCGACGACAAGGGCGCGACCTGGACGCAGGTGAGCGGCCTGACGCCCGAGCAGAAGACGTTCATGGAGCGGCACTCCGAACACCTACGGCTGGGTGTTCGGCCAGATCCGCGTCGACCCGAACGACGCGAACACGGTCTACACGATGGGCCTCGGCCTGCACGTCTCGACCGACGGCGGCAAGACGTTCAAGCGGCTCGCAGACGCCGGCGGCGACCACCACGGCCTGTGGATCGATCCCGACAACTCGAACTACCTCGTCAACGTGCTTCGACCAGGGCTTCGCGATCTCCTACGACCGGGGCGCGACCTGGAAGGACTTCGCGGCTCGACGCTCCCGCTCGCGCAGTTCTTCAACGTCTCCTACGACATGGACACGCCGTTCCACGTCTACGGCTCGATGCAGGACCACGGCAGCTTCCGCGGCGCCGGTCGACCTCAGCCGCGGCCGCGACCGGATCCCGGCCGCGGAGTTCGAGGGCGCGCCGGGCGGCGAAGGCTCGACGCACGCCATCGACCCGACCGACCCGAACATCGTCTACTCGTCCGGCTTCTACGGCACGCTCTCCCGGAGCCGAGTCGGCAAGCCCGCGCGGCAACCGCGCTGCGCAGCAAGGACCTCCTGCCCGTGCCGCTACCCCGACGAGCCGCGCGCTGCGCGGCGAGTGGCTGGCGCCGACATCCTCTCGCCGCACAACCCGAACATCCTCTACCACGGCATGCAGTACGTGTTCCGATGTCGCGCGACCGCGGCGACACCTGGGAGATGATCAGCCCGGACCTGACCTACAACGACCGCGGCGAGATGGGCGACATCCCGCTACCAGACGATCTTCGCCATCTCCGAATCGCCGCTGCGCGTCGGCCTCATCTACGTCGGCACCGACGACGGCAAGGTGCACGTGACGCAGGGACGGCGGCAAGACCTGGACCGAGATCACGGCCGGCCTGCCGTACCAGAAGTGGATGTCGCGCGTCGTCGCCTCGGCCTTCGACCTCGGCACCGTCTACATGACCCAGAACGGCAAGCGCGACGACGACTTCACGCCGTACGTCTGGAAGTCGACCGACTTCGGCAAGACGTGGACGAGCATCGCCACGGGCATCCCGGTCGGGCCGGTCAACGTCATCCGCGAGGACCCGGTCAACGAGAACATCCTCTACGTCGGGCACCGACACCGGCGTCTACGTCACGACCGACGGCGGCAAGACCTGGCACGGTCCTGGGCGGCGAACCTGCCGACGGCCTACGTGCACGACCTGGTCATCCACCCGCGCGACAACGTCATCGTCATCGCCACGCACGGCCGCGGCATGTGGGCGCTCGACGCGAACACGGTCAACAAGAAGTCCTCGCGGAGGCGGTTCAATTACGAAGACTGAGCCGGCGCGCGTTCTCGAGGTCGAGGGCGTCGGGCCCGTCCTGTTCGTGAAGAACCGGCGGGCCCGCCGCATCAGCCTGACCGTCCGCGCATCGCGGGGCGTGCGGGTCGCGCTGCCCGCCCGGGTCTCGTTCGACGAGGCCCGCCGGATCGCCTTCGGCAAACGGCGTCTGGATCCGAAGGGCCCAGGCCCGCGTCGCATTGGCCAGAGAACGGCTGCTGCGAAGCCGTTGACGCGGCCGCGAGTCTCGACCGCCGGGCGGCCCGCGCCCTTCTCGCCGGACGCCTGGACGCGCTGGCCCGGGAGCACGGATTCACGCCCGGCCGGCTGAGCGTCCGGGGGCAAGCCACGCTCTGGGGCAGCGCCACGCGTTCCGGGCGCATCCAGCTCAACGCCCGCCTCGCCGTCCTGCCGCCCGACCTCGCCGATTACGTCATCCTCCACGAGCTCGTCCACATACGCATCAGGGGTCACAGCCGGGCCTTCTGGACGGAGCTCGGCCGGCTTGTCCCCGACGTTTCCGCGCGGATCGTCCGCCTCCGGGAGTATTCGCTGGCCCTGTTCTGACCCTCCCCGGATCGGGCAGGGTGGTTTGACAGCCCTCCGGCGTGTGATATGATTCTTTTCTCAGCCGAGGCGCCCTCGGGAACGGGCGTATAACACGCGAGGAGAAAAGGCCATGGGGAGCCGCTTTTCGACGAGACGAGCATTCCTTCCGACCCTGGTCCTGGCGGGATTCACCCTGGTCCAGGCCGCGGGGATCCCACAGGCGGAAAGCGGCGGAGCGCGTCAGACCGCGCGGCCCGGGACGCCGGCCGGCCGGACCGAGGCCCGGCAGGACGACGCCGATCTCCGCCGGCTCGTCCAGAGCCTGAAGCATTTCCGGTCGATCGGGGACCGCGAAAGCGCCGCGCGGGTCTTCGCCCAGATCTTCCCCAAGGACTCCGTCGTAGATCCGTCGGTCGCGGCCAAGACCGCGGCTTCCCCCCTTTCGAACCGGATCGAGGGCACTTCCGCGAACGACAAGGCGGTCGCCGGAAGCGATCACGCGAGCCCTGTCTTCGTCTCCCCGGAGCACGAGAAGAATCCCTCCGCCGACACCCGTCTTTCGGTCGACGGCGAAGTCACGATCTTTTCGGCGGCCGAGCAATGGTCCGGCGCCGGACCGCGGGACATCCGCGTCCGGAAGAGCTCAGACCGCGGCCTGACCTGGCTCGATACGGTGGCTCTCGGCGACGGCCATCCCTGGACCGACCCCTCGCTGAGGCTGCTTTCCGACGACACGATCGGCCTGGCCTTCGTCAAGGACCGGGACTCCGGCGACGGCGACATCCACTTCGTCCGGTTGTCCGCGGACCTGGCGGCGGACGCGGCCTTCCCGGTCGCGCTCAGCCGGTCCGACCAGAGGAGCCCGTCCCTGGCCACCGACCGCGCGGCCTACCCCGAAGCTTACGCGTACATCGCCTATATCGAGCGGACGGACGCGGCCTCGTCGGTCGAATTCCGGGTCAGCCCCGACTTCGGCGCGTCCTGGAGCCGGGCGGCGACGATAGACTCTTTCCCCGTGCCGGAAGGGATGGACGTGGAAACGGCCGCGGCCTTCGATCCGGACCGGAACGCCTTGCACATCGCCTACACCCGGCCCCAGGGAACGTCGACCGGCATCGCCGTCGCGACGTCCCGGGATTTCGGCGCCTCCTGGTCGCGGCCTGTCTTCGTGACCCCCGCCGACGGCCTGACCGATTCCTCCCCCCGGATCGCGGCGGCGGGCGGCCGGGTGATCGTCGTCTACGAGCACCAGACCGCGGCCGGCCCGGACATCGGATCGGCCCATTCCCGAGACTCGGCCCGAAGCTGGACGAAAGGCGCGGACCTGGCCGCCTCGGCGGCCGCGGAGACGTCCCCCGACGTGCGGGCTTCGGAGGGGACCGGAACGCCCCGGTTCTTCGCCTCCTACATCGAGGAGAACGCCCGGGTCCTCGTCTTGCGCGACGAGGCTTCCGGAGCCGGTGTCTGGACGACGGAAGCGGTCGTCGAAGACGGCCGGGCCTCCGCCGCGGCCGGGCCGGTCGCCGTCGTGCCGGTCCCCGGCCGGGACGGCTCCGGGACCGCCGGGACGCTCTGGGCGGTCGGCGGCGCCGACCTCGACATCTACTTCGGATCGGAGATCCTCCCCCTCAGCCTGGCGACGCTCGAAGTGACTCCCGCCAACCAGGATGTGCCCTACACGGCGGGGACCACGAGTTTCGCCGTCACTCAAAACGGGCGAAGGGCCAGGTGGACTGGACCGCCGCGGTCACGTCCGGCCAGGAGTGGCTCGCCATCCAATCGGGAGCCTCCGGGACCAACGCGGGGACGATCGTCGCAGCTTACCAGGAGAACCCCGATCTGATCCAGAGGGTCGGAACGATACAGGTCACACCGGCCGACATCGCCGTCCCGGCCGTAAGCGTCACCGTGACCCAGGACGGCGTCCCCGTGGGCACCCTCGACGTCACCCCCGTCGGCGGGCTCGCGTCCACCGGCCTCGTGGGCGGGCCGTTCGCTCCGTCGAGCCAGGAGTACACGCTCCAGAACACGGGCCTGACCTCGTTCGACTGGACGGCCACGAAAACCCAGCCTTGGACGACCCTCTCCGCGACTTCAGGCACACTGGCCGCCGGGGCGACGGCCACGGTCACCGTTTCGATCGACTCCGGGGCGGATACGCTCACGGCCGGGACCTACAACGACACGGTCTCGTTCACGAACACGACCGACGGGAACGGCGACACGACCCGCGCCGTGACTCTGACGGTCACGGCGCCGGCCGGCGTCCTGGCTGTGACCCCGGCCGGGGATCTCGTCTCGGCCGGACCGTCCGGAGGGCCCTTCATACCTTCCAACCTGACCTACACCCTGGAGAACACCGGCGGCTCGTCCATCGACTGGACCGCAGCTAAAACGCAGCCCTGGACGGCGCTGTCCGCGGTGTCAGGGACGCTGGCCGCCGGAGCGACGGCGACGGTCACCGTGTCGATCGACGCCGCCGCAAGCGAGATGGCGGCCGGGACCTATAACGACACGGTCTCCTTCACTAATACGACCAACGGAACAGGCAGCACGACCCGGGCCGTCATATTGACGATCTCGGCCCCGCCGGGCACCCTGGCCGTAACTCCGGCCGGGGACTTTGCGTCGTCCGGCGTCACCGGAGGCCCCTTCACGCCGGCCAGCCAAGCCTACACCCTCGAGAACTCCGGGGGGACGAGCATAGATTGGACGGCCGCGAAAACGCAGACCTGGACGACCTTGTCCGCGGTGTCCGGGACGCTGGCCGCCGGGGCGACGGCCACGGTCACCGTCTCGATCAACGCCGCGGCCGACGCACTCGGGGCCGGAACCTATAACGACACGGTCTCCTTCACCAACACGACCAACGGGACCGGCAACACGTCCCGCGCCGTCACCCTGACCGTCTCGTCGCCGGCCGGCGCCCTGGCCGTATCCCCGGCCGGCGATTTCGCCTCGTCCGGCCTCGTCGGCGGCCCGTTCACGCCCCCGAACCAGGCCTACACCCTCGAGAACACCGGCGGCACATCGATCTCCTGGACGGCCGCGAAAACGCAATCTTGGACGACGCTGTCCGCGGTGTCCGGGACGCTGGCCGCCGGGGCGACGGCCACAGTCTCCGTTTCGATCAACTCCGCGGCCAATTCGCTCACGGCCGGAACCTACAACGACACGGTCTCCTTCACCAACACGACCAACGGGACCGGCAACACGTCCCGCGCCGTCACCCTGACCGTCTCGTCGCCGGCCGGCGCTCTCGCCGTGGCTCCTGTGGGCGGGTTCGCATCAGTGGGACCCACGGGCGGCCCGTTCGCTCCTTCGAGCCAGGCCTACACCCTGGAGAACACCGGCGGGACATCGATCTCCTGGACGGCCGCGAAAACGCAATCTTGGACGACGCTGTCCACGGTGTCCGGGACGCTGGCCGCCGGGGCAACGGCCACGGTCACCGTCTCGATCAACTCCGCGGCCAATTCGCTCACGGCCGGAACCTATAACGACACGGTCTCCTTCACCAACACGACCAACGGGACCGGCAACACGTCCCGCGAAGTCACCCTAACCGTCTCGTCGCCGGGCGGCGCCCTCGCCGTTACCCCGGCCGGGGATTTCGCCTCGTCCGGCCCCGTCGGCGGACCGTTCACGCCCCCGAACCAGGCTTACACCCTCGAGAACACCGGCGGAACATCGATCTCCTGGACGGCCGCGAAAACGCAACCTTGGACGACGCTGTCCGCGGTATCCGGGACGTTGGCCGCCGGGGCGACGGCCACGGTCACCGTCTCGATCAACTCCGCGGCCAACTCGCTCACGGCCGGAACCTACCACGATACGGTCTCCTTCACCAACACGACCAATGGGACCGGCAACACGTCCCGCGCCGTCACCCTGACCGTATCGTCGCCGGCCGGGGCCCTCGCCGTGACCCCGGCCGGAGGTTTGTCCTCGTCCGGCCTGGTGGGCGGCCCGTTCACGCCGGCAAGCCAAGCTTACAGCCTGCAGAACACGGGAGGATCGCCCGTCAATTGGACGGCCGCGAAAACGCAGGCCTGGACGTCGCTCTCGGCGACGTCCGGGACGCTGGCCGCCGGGGCGACGGCCACAGTCACGGTTTCGATCAACGCCGCGGCCAACTCGCTCGCGGTCGGGGCCTACAGCGATACCGTTTCCTTCACCAACACGACCAACGGAACTGGAAACACGACCCGGCCGGTCGCCCTCGACATCGGCGTCGGCCCCGTCCTTTCCGTCTCCCCCTCCGGACGGAACGTGACCTCCGACTCCGGGACAACGACGTTCGACGTGTCCAACACCGGGGGCGGGACCATGAACTGGACGGCCGCCGTCGTCGCGGGCGGCGATTGGCTGACCGTCTCCTCGGGCGCGAGCGGCACGGGCGACGGCACGGTCACCGTCGCGTTCGCGGCCAACCGGACGTCCTCGGAACGGGTCGGGATCCTCCGCGTCACCGCCGCGGGCGCCTCGGGCAGTCCCAAGAACGTGACCGTGACCCAGGCCTCGGGCGCCTTCAGTCTCACCCTCGGCGCGGCCCGGCTCACGGAGAGCGCCTGGATCATCAGCCGGCAGTACGGCCGGCTCACGGTCACGGTGACCAACCCGGCCTCCATCGTCATCGACAGATACGTCATCTACAGAAAGGTCGGGAGCGGGGCCTTCCAAGTCCTGCAGGAGGTCGCCGGGTCGGCCGTGGCCGGGACGTCCTGGGTCTACAATGACACGTTCCTGGAGCCCGGAACGGGCTATACCTATCGGGTCGTCGCCCTGAACGCTCTGGGCGGCACGATCGGCACGTCCAACGATGTCACCATCTGAGCGTACGGAGAAGAGGACCGCGATGAAGAAACCGCTGCTCCTGATATCGGCCGTTCTCCTGCTGGGCACCGCGGCCGCCGCGGAAAGCCGCTTCTTTCTCGGCGCCGGAGCGAACTACATCCGCCCCGCGGACGAGAATTACCGTGTCGTTTACGGGAACCAGGTGATCTATCCGGAGTATTCGGTGGCCGTCCGGCTCGTCGCGGGGCTCTGCGTCACGGGCAGCATGGGACGGTTCGCCAAGAACGGGACGACGCCCGACCTGGGGCTCGAGACCCGGGCCGTGCAGACTTACTTCACCGCCGGCCTCGGGTACCTCCAACGGATCTCCCGGTTGCTGTGCTTTCAGGCGGGGGCGGGTGTCGCGGCCCTGAGCTTTCGCGAGGACGCGCTCGGCACTTTCATCACCGGCCGAAAAACGGGGCTCGCCGCGGAAGGCGGGCTCCTCATCGTGCCGGAGGACGAGCGGGTCTACATGGGCGTCAAGGTCGGCTACCTGGCGGCCACGGTGGTGGATCTCGACCCCGTGCTGTCCGGCCGGCAGTCGGTCCGCCTCGGCGGCCTCAAGATCGCGGTCAGCGTCGGCATCCAGCTGTTCGGCAACGACTGATCTTCCCGACCTCCGGGGCGCCCTGTCCCCCTCGGGCCCGGATAATGCTATAATCCCGCTCCGACGTCCCATTTCACCACCGGAGGTCCCGGACATGTCGACTCCCCGCACTCTCCCCCGGGCCGCGGCCGTCGCGGCCGCCGCCGTCCTTCTCTGCGTCTCGCTCGCCGCCGTCGGCGCTCACGCCGCGCTTCCCGAGGTAAAGAAAGCCAACTACGACCTGGCCTCGCGCTGGACGCCCGCCAAGGTCGGCAAGCTCGTCTTCGACACGGCCGTCACGCCCCACTGGCTCGAGACGGGCGACCGCTTCTGGTACAGTTTCGAGACGAGTCAGGGCAAGAAGTGGTTCCTCGTCGATCCGGCCGCCCGGACGAAGAAGCCCCTTTTCGACAACGCCCGGATGGCCGCCCAGCTGACGCGCATTCTGCTCGCTCCTTACGACGCCCAGCACCTGCCCATCAAGACGATCAAGTTCATCAAGAGGGATACGGTCCTCCAATTTGAGATCGAGGTGCCCAAGGACAACGACATCCTCGTCGGCGGCAAGATCGTCAAGGCCTCCGAGATCGCCAAGGAGGAGGAGAAGGTTCAGGAAGTCGACAAGGAGAAGGACAAGGAGAAGGAGCAGGACACCCAGAAGGAAAAGGGTAAGGACGCCGAGAAGCCCAAGGAACCGGAGAAGAAGACCAAGGTCCTGGCCTTCACCTACGAGCTCGGGACCGGCAAGCTCGCCCTCATCGAGGATTACAAAGAGCCGCTGAAGCGGCCCAAATGGGCCTCCGTCTCGCCCGACGAGAAGACGGTCGTCTTCGCCCGCGGCGAGAACCTGTTCACGATGGACGCCGAGAGCTTCAAGCTGGCCCAGAAGAAGGCCGACGACAAGGCCATCCGGGAGGTCCAGCTGACGACCGACGGCGAAGAGCACTACGGCTACGCCCGGAGCCTCAACGAAGAGGACAAGAAGGAACTGCAGAAGGACGAGAAGGACCGCAAGGACTTCCGCGCCCCCGCCGGAATGATCGTCTGGTCCAAGGATTCGAAAAAGATCGCCCTCGTCCGCAGCGACGAGCGCAAGGTCGCCGATCTGTGGGTCATCAACGCGCTGGCCGATCCCCGGCCGACGCTCGAGACCTACCGCTACGAGATGCCCGGGGAGGAGAATCAGCCCCAGCCCGAGATCCTCGTCTTCGACCTGGCCACCAAGGCCAAGGTCAAGGTCAAGGCGGAGAAGTTCAAGGACCCGACCCTGGACATTTTCACGGCGCCGCGCCAAGCCCTCGACCGGGAGAAGGAGTATCCCGCCGCCCGCCCAGTGGCTCTCCGACACGTCCGACAAGCTCTACTTCGGTCGCCAGTCGCGCGACCTCCACGGCTTCGAGGCCTGCGTCGCCGACACGGCCACGGGCGAAGTCAAGGTCCTCATCGAGGAGCGCCTGAACACCTACGTCGAATTCCAGGACCTGCGGCTCCTCGACGGCGGCAAGGAGATGCTCTGGTGGTCCGAGCGCGACGGCTGGGGCCACTACTACCTCTACGACGGCGACGGCAAGCTCAAGAGCACAGCTCACCTCGGGCGAGTTCGTCGGCCAGGGCATCGTAGCAGGTCGACGAGAAAACCCGCGTCCTCTACTTCATCGGCCTGCGGCCGGGAGCCCGGCGAGGACCCCTATTACACCCACCTCTATCGGGTCGGCCTCGACGGCTCGGGCCTGAGACAGATCGACAAGGGCGACGCCTCGCACGCCGTGTCCATGAACGACTCGGCGCGGTTCTTCATCGACAACTTCTCGCGGGTCGACGCGGCCCCAAGTCGGAGCTCCGCGACGCGGCCGGCGACCTGCTCCTCGAGCTCGAGGCGACCGACGTCACGGCCCTCCTTGCGGCCGGATTCAAGTATCCCGAGCCGTTCCGGGTCAAGGCCGACGACGGCGTCACCGACCTCTACGGCGTCATGTACAAGCCGTTCGACTTCGACCCGAAGGCCGAAGTACCCGATCATCGCCTACGTCTACCCCGGGCCGCAGACCGAGAGCGTCTCCAAGACGTTCGTCCCCCGCAACGCCAACGTCGCCTGGCCCAGCTCGGCTTCATCGTCATCGAGGTCGGCAACCGCGGCGGCCACCCGTCGCGCTCGAAGTGGTACCACAACTTCGGCTACGGCAACCTCCGCGACTACGGCCTGGCCGACAAGAAGCGGGCCATCGAGCAGCTGGCGACGCTCCATCCGTTCCATCGACATCGACCGGGTCGGCATCTACGGCCACTCCGGCGGCGGCTTCATGTCGACGGCCGCCATGCTCGTCTACCCCGACTTCTTCAAGGTCGCCGTCTCCTCCTCCGGCAACCACGAGAACAACATCTACAACCGCTGGTGGAGCGAGAAGCACCACGGCGTCAAGGAGGTCACGGACAAGGACGGCAACGTCAAGTTCGAGTACTCGATCGAAAAGAACTCCGAGATCGCCGCGAACCTCAAGGGCCACCTGCTCATCACGACGGGCGACATCGACAACAACGTCCACCCGGCCAACACCCTGCGCCTGGCCGCGGCCCTGATCAAGGCCAGCAAGCGCTTCGACTTCTTCGTCTTCCCCGGCCAGCGCCACGGCTACGGCGACATGGGCGACTACTGGTTCTGGCTCCGGGCGGACTACTTCTGCAAGTGGCTCCTGGGCGATTTCTCCCAGACGGTCGACCTGATCGAGCTCCAGCGCGAGAAGGAGAAGACGGGAGGCCGGAAGTGAGCGGGCGGCGCGAGCGGCCGGCCGAGAGCTGACAAGAGGAGTACGCCCATGAATAACAACGCCCCACGCCGGTCGGCCGGCATGGTCGCCCTCGTCATGCTGACCTTCTTCGTCATCTCGCTCCTGACGAACATCGTCGGGCCGCTCGTCCCCGACATCATCAAGAGCTTCGAGCTCAGCCTGACCCTGGTCGCCCTGCTGCCCTTCGCCTTCTTCATCGCCTACGGCGTCATGTCCATCCCCTCGGGCATGCTCGTCGAGCGCTATCGGGAGAAACCGGTCATGATCGGGGCTTTCGTCCTGGCCTTCGCCGGGGCCCTGCTCTTCGCCTCGGTCCCCCGCTATCCCACGGCCATCGTTTCCCTCTTCCTCATCGGGGCCGGCATGGCCGCCCTCCAGGTGGCCATCAACCCCCTGCTCCGCGTCGCCGGCGGCGAGGAGCACTACGCCTTCAATTCCGTCCTGGCCCAGCTCATCTTCGGCGGGGCCTCGTTCCTGAGCCCGTTCATCTATACCTATTTCGTCAGGAACATCGGCCAGCCCGGCGGAGACACGAAGCCTCTCGTCGGGCTGATGTCGAAGCTCGTGCCGGCGTCCCTCCCCTGGGTTTCCGTCTACTGGATCTTCGCCGTCCTCGTCGTCGTCATGATCGTCGTCCTGGCCGTCGTCCGCTTCCCGATCGTCGTCCGCAAGGAGGAAGAGCGGGCTGGCGCCTGGGATACCCACAAGGCGCTCTTCAAGAACAGGACGGTCGGCCTCTTTTTTCTCGGCATCTTCGCTTACGTCGGGACGGAACAGGGCGTCGCCAACTGGATCTCCCAATTCCTCCTGACCTACCACAAGTACGATCCCCAGACCGTCGGGGCGGGCAAGGTCTCCCTCTTCTGGGGCCTCATGACGGTCGGCGGCATCCTGGGCCTCGTCCTGCTCAAATTCATCGACAGCCGCAAGGTCCTCCTGGGCTTCACCGCCGCGGCGCTCGTTTTCCTGACCCTGGCCCTATTCGGTTCCGGACCGCTGGCCCTGGTCATGTTCCCGCTCATGGGTTTTGCCGCGTCGGTCATGTGGCCGGTCATCTTTTCGCTGGCCCTGAACTCGGTCTCGAGCCACCACGGCTCCTTCTCCGGCATCCTGTGCACCGGCATCATCGGCGGCGCGCTCGTGCCTCTCCTCATCGGATGGCTGGGCGACCGGCTCGGTCTGAGGCAGGGGATGTTCGTCCTCTACCTGACCCTCGGCTACATCCTGTCGATCGGCCTCTGGGCCAGGCCGCTCATCGCCAACGAAACGATCGCCATGAAGAAAAAGAAGGAGAGCGTATGAGCGACCCGGCCGTCGTCGGGATCGACCTCGGGGGGACCAACGTCCGGGCCGGACGGGTCGTGGACGGCCGGTTGACCGAGGTCCGGTCCGTCCCGGTCAGGGGCCAGGGAACGGTCGAGGACGTCCTCGGGGACCTCTTCAGCGCCGTCGATCCCGTCGTGGGTCCGGATGTCGCCGGCATCGGGGCCGGCGTGCCCTCGGTCATCGACCTCAAGACGGGCACGGTCTACGACGTCCAGAACATCCCCTCCTGGAAGAAGGTCCCGCTCAAAGCCCTCCTCGAGGAGCGCTATCGCCTCCCCGTCTACGTCAACAACGACGCCAACTGCTTCGCCGCGGGCGAGAAGCACTTCGGGAGGATCCGGCCCTACGACCACGCCGTCGGGCTCATCGTCGGAACGGGTCTCGGGGCCGGCGTCATCGCCAACGGGCGGCTCTATTCGGGCGCGAACTGCGGGGCCGGCGAGTTCGGCATGCTGCCCTACCTCGACCGGAATTTCGAGGCTTACGCCAGCGGCCAGTACTTCCGTCGGGTCCACGGATCATCGGGGCGGGAGATCGCGGGACGGGCCGAACGGGGGGAGGCCGGCGCCCTCGGGATCTTCGCCGAGTTCGGACGCCATCTCGGCGAAGCCGTCAAGGCCATCTGCTACGCCGTCGATCCGGAGATCATCGTCCTCGGCGGGTCGGTCGGCAAGTCGTTCCGTTTCTTCCGGGAAAGCCTCGAGGCGGCTTTCGCGACGTACGCCTATTCGATCGCGAAAGAACGCCTCCGGATCGAGGTCTCGGAAACCGAGAACATCGCCATCCTCGGCGCCGCGGCCCTGTATTTCGACGCCCGGCGCGGCTAGCCGTTCGCGGGACGAAAATCATCCCCGGGAACGGGAAAGGCCTTGACAGCCTATCCCCCAGCGGCTCTAATAGTTGGCTAAGACAGCCACCGAAGGAGCCCTCGCATGTCGAAGACGCCGCCGATCCCCGCGGGCCCGCGCGCCGTTCTGGCGCTCGGCCTGCTGACCTTTCTCGTGATCGCGCCCGCCGTCGGATCGGGCCAGGATGCCGAAAAGCACGGTCTGCTCGGTCCGTGGAAAGCCACGGCCGAGCTCAGCTACGTCGTCACGGGCGGCAACACGGCCACCTCGGCCCTCAGCTTCGGGACCTCGTTCACCCGGAAGTGGACCAACGACACGCTCTTGATCAAGAGCTACGTCATGAAGAGCAACGCCACGACGACCACCCGGACCGCCCGGGGCACGGAGACCGACTTCGACGTCCTCGAGCAGTCGATCACCCGGAAAGTGGCCGAGAACTACCTCCTGGCCGGCCAATACGACCGTCGCATCTCCAAGAAGCTCACCGGCCAGGCCGGCGCGGGATGGGACCGCAACCGCTTCGCCGGCATCGACGACCGGCTCATCGCCACGCTCGGCTTCGGCTACGCCTGGATCGAAAAGCCCCGGACTCAGATCAAGACCTCGGCCTCCCTGACCTTCACCCGCCGCCAATACGTCGGACTCGACTGGGAATCGTTCGCCGGGTTGCGCTTCGGCGTCAACGCCGACCGGAAGATCTCCGAGAGCGCGTCTGTCTCTACCGTTTTCGTCTTCGACCAGAACCTGAATGACTCGCCCGACTGGCGGTTCGACTGGGCCAACTCGCTGACGGCCTCGCTCTCCAAATCGCTGGCCCTCAAGGTCAGCCTGAGGACGCTCTACGCCCACCAACCGGCCCTCCAGGGAATGCCGCTCTTCGACATCGGCGGCGACCCGACGGGACTGACGGTGTTCTATCCCCTGAAGAAGGTCGACACGTTCCTGACGACGTCCATCGTCGTAAACTTCTAAATAGGCCTCCGGCCGCAGAGGGCCTCGGGGATCGTCTCCGCTCGCTGCGGTCATTCTTCACGCCGTCCCGGTCCGAAGCCGATGGGGCGTCTCCGTCCCGATGCCGGCTAAATGACCGCTTCATGCTCGCTCCAACGACACCCCTCAGCCCTACCTTCTGCGGCCTTGGGAGCCCGCCCGTCGATCCGATCTATCTGTCCAATCTGTGCGCCCCCTCGGCCGGGGGGAGATCATTGATTTGATTTGGAAAAGATTTCCTATTATATTAGTAGTGAATTTTCGGGTGGAGGGCCCATGAAGAAGCGCTATTGGCGGTGTTTCGTCTGCAACGACATCCACTACGGCATCGCGCCGCCGGAGCTCTGCCCCACCTGCAAGGTCCTCCACGCTTACGTCGAGATCTCGGCGGCGGAGGCCCGCATGATCCTCGGCCTCGGCCCCGACGCGGCCATGACCCCGGACGAGTTCCGGGCGGCCCTCGAGCGGTTCGCCGCCGCGAACGAGTTCCGGCTCAATCCGGACGGCGAGCGGGTCGATCTGCTCCTCAAGGGCATCTTCGAGAACGAGGGTAAATACGGGCTGAAATTCTGCCCCTGCCGGGTCAGGACCAAGGAATGGGACGAGGACCTCAGGATCGTCTGCCCCTGCAATTTCACCATTCACGAGACCTATAAAGGTATCAAGGACGGGGAGTGCTGGTGCGGCCTCTTCGTCAGGAGGATATGATGGCCAAGCTGCTGATGTTCCACGGGCGGGAATGCCCGCACTGCCACCGGATGATGCCCCTGGTCGAGAAGCTCGAAGCCGAGACCGCCGTCCGCCTCGACAAGCGCGAGGTTTGGCACGACGAGGCCAACCAGGACCTGATGCGGACCTACCAGGATGTCCTCAAGCCCAAGTGCGGCGGCCAGCTCCGCGTCCCGGCTTTCCTCAATCCCGAGACCAAAGACGCCGTCTGCGGCGAGATAGAATACGAAAAGCTCAAGGACTGGGCTTTGAAGCAGTCGTAGATGAGAGCCTCCCCGTCGGCGGCCGCCAGGCTCGAAGCCGTCATCAAGTCCCGGCCCCGGGCCGTCGTCGCCTTCTCCGGCGGCGTCGACTCCACCCTGCTTCTCCGGGTCTGCCGGGACGTCCTCGGACCGGAGAACGTCCTCGCCGTGACCGGCGTGTCGCAGACCTATACGGCCGAGGAGCTCGCGATCGCCCGCCGCGTCGCCCGCAGGCTCGGTGTCGAGCACGTCCTCCTCGAGACCGACGAGCTGGCCTGCGCGGCCTTCGCGGCCAATCCGGCCGACCGCTGCTATCACTGCAAGGGCGAGCTCTTCGACGGGATCCTGGCCCTGGCCGCGGCGCGGGGGATCGACACGGTCTACGACGCCACGAACACCGACGATCTCTCCGACTACCGGCCCGGCCGCCGGGCGACCGAGGAGCGGGGCGTGACGAGTCCCCTTCTCCTGGCCGGGTTGGCCAAGAAGGACGTCCGCCGCCTCTCGAAGAATCTCGGCCTCCCCTCCTGGGACAAGCCGGCCAATCCCTGCCTGGCCAGCCGCATCCCCTACGGCACGCCCATCACCGCGGAGACACTGGACCAGGTCCGGGCCGGTGAGAAATACATCCGGGGCCTGGGTTTCCCCATTGTCCGGCTCCGCCACCACGACCGCCTGGCCCGCATCGAGGTCCCGGTCGCCGACTTCGCCCGCCTGACGAAGCCGGACACGGCCCGCAAGATCGCCCGGCGGCTCCGCTCGCTCGGCTACCTTTGGATCGCCCTCGACGTCGAAGGCTTCCGCACCGGGAGCCTCAACCGGGCGGTCGCCGAAAGCCCCCCCAAGAAGCCGCGATGAAGATCGCCGTCGCCATGAGCGGCGGGGTCGACTCCTCCGTCGCGGCGCTCCTCCTCCTCCGGGCCGGTCACGACCTCACCGGGGTCCTGATGACGACCCGGTCCGGCCCGGCCACGCCGGCCGCGGCCCGGAACGCCTGCTTCGGCCACGACGAGGCCGAAGCCATCCGCTCGGCCGGGGGGATCTGTGACAGCTTGGGCATCCCCTTTCGCACGGTCGACTGCTCCGCGGCCTACGAGGAGTACGTCCTCCGCTATTTCCGCGACGCCTACGCCGCCGGGACGACCCCGAACCCCTGCATCCGTTGCAATCAGCTGCTCAAGTTCGGCGTCCTGCCGGAGGCGGCCCGCGCCGCGGGTCTCGTCTTCGACCGCCTCGCGACGGGCCACTACGCCCGCGTCGAATCCGACGCCGCGTCGGGCCGGCTCCTCCTCAAGCGGGCGACCGACGCCCGCAAGGACCAGTCCTACTTCCTCTACCGTCTGAGCCAGGCACAGCTCGCCGCGGTCCATTTCCCGCTCGGAGACCTGGCCAAGAGCCGGGTCCGGGCGATCGCCCGGGAGGCCGGTCTCCCCGTCCACGACCGGAAGGAAAGCCAGGACTTCTACGACGGCGATCTGGCCGACATCCTCGGCGGCGGGGCGAGCGAAGGCGAAATCGTCGATCGTGACGGCCGCGTCCTCGGCCGGCATCGCGGCGTCCGAAGCTACACCATCGGTCAGCGCAAAGGGCTGGGCATCGCTGCGCCCTCCCCCCTCTACGTCGTCGAGATCGACGCGGCGGCGAACAGGCTCGTCGTCGGCCCGGAGAGCGAGACCTACCGGCGTTCGACGACGGTCCGCGACTGCGTCTGGGGTCCTTTCGACGAGCTCGCCGCGCCGATCGAGGTCCGGGTCAAGGTCCGCTCGGGCGGCCGGCCCGTCCCGGCGACGGTCGCGCCTCTTCCCGAAGGCCGGGCCCGCGTCGACTTCGCCGATCCCGTCTCCTCCGTCGCCCCCGGCCAGTCGGCCGTCTTCTACGACGGCGACACCGTCGTCGGCGGCGGGGTCATCGCCTCCGCCGATTAATCCGTCCTTCCCCCGCACCCCGATCCGGGTTATAATCGGCGGGAACCGACATCCCCCAAGGAGGACCACCATGACCGGCTATCTCATCGCCTTCGTCTTCGGCATTTTCATCATGGGCGCCCTGATCGCCCAAAGGGACAAGCTCGGGAGCGGCGGCTTCAACGCCTGGCTCAGGGCGAAAAAGGGACTGGCCGTCCTGCTCCTCCTGGCGGTCGTCGCCGTCGCCCTCCTCTTCCAGTCCCTGGTCACGGTCCAGGCCGGAACGGTCGGCGTGGTCAAGCGCCTCGGCGCCGTGCGCCAGGAGTTCAATCCCGGTCTGCACGTCATCGTCCCGTTCATCGACAAGGTCGTCATCTTCCCCACGCTCAAGAAGAACTACGAAGCCTCCGACAATCCGCAGTCCAGCGAAGCCGACTATCCCGACATCATCGTCTCCGCCCTGACCTCGGACGGTCAGCAGATCAAGGTCGGCCTGACCGCCCGGTTCATGATCGCGCCCGGCAAGGCCGCCTGGATCCTCCAGAACCTGGGCTCCGAGCGCGAGTACGTCGAGAAGGTCGTCAAGACCGAGATCCGCGGTTCGGGCCGGCGCGTTCCGACGCGGTTCGCCGCCTATGAACTCTACACCAAGAAGAGCTACGAAGCCCAGCAGGCCCTGTTCGACGAGATCGCTCCCAAGTTCGAGGCCAACGGCCTCATCCTCGACGAGATCGTCATCCGGAACATCACCTTCACGCCCGAGTACGCCAAGACGCTCGAGGAGAAGCAGATCGCCCTGGAGAACATCACGACCGAGAAGAACAAGCTCGAGCAGGAGAAGATCCGCAAGGAACAGAAGATCGTCGAGGCCGAGGGCGACGCCAAGAGCATCGAGATCCGGCAGGCCGCGCTGACCAAGAACCCGACCATCATCCAGTGGGAGTTCGTCCAGAAACTGGCCCCCAACATCCAGTGGGGCATCATGCCGGACAAGATCATCCCGGTCATCGACTTCAAGAACATGACGGGCCCGCAGAAATAGCCGGTCCGCCGGCCGGCCGCCGCTAGCGGCTGTAGAAGTCGATCATCCGGGCGATGGCCCGTTGGCAGACAGCACAGAACTCGTTCTTCGGGTTGCCGATCATGATGCAGTAGATCTGCGACCGGTAGAGCCCCTTGGCGGCGTAGCCGGCCCCCTCGAAGACGCCGACTTTGTCGACCAGGGAGGCGTACTCCTGACGGACGGCCTCGATCTTGGCCCTGAGCGCCGCCTCCACGGCCCCGGCCTTGTCCTCGATCTTCTTCTGATCCGCCGCTCCCGCACCCCGCTTCTTGGCCGCCTCGACGGCCTTGGCCCGGGCGGCCCGCGTCTCCCGCAGCTCGGCCTGGAGAGCCTCGGTCCGGTCCTTGCCGTACTCGGTCGGAATCCCGATCCCGGGCGAGAGCAGGTCCTGCCACTTGACGTGCGACGGGATCGAGCAGGGCGGTGATGTTGGGTTCGAGGGGCTCGATGCCCTTGGGATAGAAGTCGTTGTAGGAGACCTCGGACTGGTAGTACTCGTCGGCGAGCCCGCCGAAGGAGTGGCCGAGCTCGTGGACGAAGACCTCGGGGCTGCGGGCGTGATCGACCGTGGTCACGCAGTAGTCGAAGGCGATCGACCCGCCCCCGTAGCGCTTGCTGTCGACCAGGACGATGAGGGCGTCGTAGGGGACCTGGCCGGCGATCTCGTGCATCCGGTGGTCCTCCTCGATGAGCAGGTAGCGGTCGAGGTCGAAGGCGTTGAACGAAGCGTTGAGCGCGGTCTTGCGGTAAGCCCGCTGGCGCGGCTCGTCGACGCCCTTCTCGGGTGAGGGCCGGAAGACGGCCCGGACGTTGAAGCGGTCCTTCAGGGCCTTGTAGGGTTCGATGCTGAAGAGGAATTCCGTCATCCGGCCGACATCGGCCTTGAACTTGTCCTTATCGCCGGCCGTGTAGCCCTCGGCCACGAAGACGAAGTCGACCTTGTCGTGGGGATCGCCCTTGATCTGAACTTCGAAGATCGCATCCCCCGACGCGGGCGTCTCCCTGACGATATGGTAGTCCGCCGGGTCGATGATCCGGTCGAAGACCGGGTGGAGGAGGTTGCGCTTGTCGCGCTTCTCGACGACGAAGAGGACCGGCCGCTTGGGCAGGGGGATGCGGACGGACCGCTCGAAGACGCGCACCTCGCCGGCCAGGGCCGGGGAGGTCGTCTTATATTCGGCGTACATCGTGTCGAAGCCGCGCAGGAAGACAAGGCGGTTCGAGGCGGCGTCGTAGACCTTCAGGACGTACCGGCCCTGGTCGAAGGGCGGGATGAGGCCCGTCCGGGATTCCGGCCAGATGCCTTCCTCGTAGATCTGGTGGATGGTCACCCGCTCCTCCCTGGCGTCGCCGGACTGGAAGAGGTCGACCCGCAAGGCTTTGTCGACGAAGAACTCGTCGAATGCCGGAGGAGCCTGTTGGGCGGCCGGCGCGGGCCCGGCCAGGAACGGGAGCGAAACGGTCAGAACGAGAAGGGCGAGGACGGTCTTGCGCATGGGGGTCTCCTTGGGTCTTCCCGGCCATTATAGGGCTCCGGCAAGCGGGAGACAACCCGCGACGCCGGGGAGGGCCGGCCCGCCCGCGGCAGTCTTCCTCCGTCAGCGGCTCTTCCACTGGAACTGGTGCGGCCACCGGGACACCGTCGCCGACGGGCCCGTCGTGTGGCAGACCCGGCAGGCCGTCGCCCGCGTGCCGCCGTGGGCCTCGCTGAATTCTTCGATCCCTTCGCCCTTCGAAGTGTCATGGCAGACCTTGCAGGTCCCGATCGGCAGGACGGCGGTCTGGTACTGCGCCGACTGATAGCCGTCCGCAGCCTGGCTCGTCGGGACCTGGGCATGGGGACTGCCGTGACAGGCCGGACAGGAAATGCCGCTGTGCCCCGAAGCGTTCCGATAGAGCGTCGTGCCCGTGGCGATCTCGGCGATCCCGGCGTGGCATGTCGCGCACAGCGGCTCGCCGACCCAGGGGATCCGGCTGCCGGAGGCGATGGAGCTGGCCACGTCGGCCATGGTCCCGTGACAGGCGACGCAATTGCCGTCCGCGGCCGTGTGGGCCGTGCTGCGGCTGCACTTGGTCGTCGGGCCGGGGTGGCAATCGTAGCACGTCGCTCCCCGTGAGGAGTGGGAGCCGTGGATGACCTGGGACAAGTATTTGCCGGACGATCCGGGCCCGCTCTGACCGAGCCCGGGACTGCCGTGGCAGGACGCGCAGAGGACCGGCCGGTTGGCGGCCAGGTTCGTCCCTTCTTCGTCGTCGTGTTCCTGCAGGACGTCGAGGAGCGGGTCGTCACCATGGCAACGGCCGCAATTGATCTCGTCGGACGTCGGCACGGTCGCCCGGGTCTGGACGAGGACGGCGTTCGTCCCGGAATCCCTGACGATGATGTCGGCCACCTGATACGGGTTCCAAGCCAGCGTGTCGTCGACGGGGACCACGGGGATCCCGTTGGCCTGGAAGTGATCGCCCTTGACGACCATGGAGCCGGAGAGGCCGTTGTGGATGCCCGGGTCCTCGAGGTTCAGCCCGGTGTCGTGCACGAGGGCGATCCCGAAAAGAGCCGGGCTGTTGTCCCAGAACTGGCCGTATGAGCGCTTGCCGTAGGAATAGGTGTTGCCGCGGATGGCGTATTCGACGGTTACGCCCGCGGTGACGATCTCGGGAGGATCGCCCCGCTTGACGACCTGGACCCAAATCGTGTTGTAGGGCGGGAGGATGACCGCTTTGTCGTAGGTCGGATTGAGGCAGTGCATGCCGAGGTCGTTCCAGGCGAAAGCGACGTAACTCATCGTGGCCGCCGGGATGGCCTTGGCCTCGACATCGTCCCCGTCCCCATCCCCGTTCCCGCCCGATGTTCCGCAGGAAACGAGGGCCAGGGCTGAGATCAGAACGACCGATGCCAAACCTCGTTTACGGTGTCTGAGAATGATCATCTTCCTCCTCCTGCCCGGTCCAAGCACCCCACTGGCCTCTACAGGCGCCGGGCTCTGCCCAAGTTGACTACCATATGCATCAATCGGGCCCTGTCTGTCAAGCCGAGGCCGCTTCAGCCAGACGTCCGTCCCGGCGCTTGAGCCCGGCGCAGGTTTCCGCTATAATGGCGGTTCGACTGTCCCCAATCGGTGCATCCGTTGGTCCCTCACCGGCATAACCCCGAACGACCCGACAGGCGTGAATTTTCGAAAGCGAGCTTTCCATGACGACCGACATCGCCCGCATGCGCAACATCGGCATCAGCGCCCACATCGACTCCGGCAAGACGACGCTGACGGAGCGTGTCCTCTTCTACTGCAAGAAGATCCACAAGATCCACGAGGTCAAGGGCAAGGACGGCGTCGGCGCGACCATGGACTCCATGGACCTCGAGCGCGAGCGGGGCATCACCATCGCCTCGGCCACGACCAACGTCGAGTGGGCCGACCACTCGGTCAACATCATCGACACGCCCGGCCACGTCGACTTCACCATCGAGGTCGAGCGGTCCCTGCGCGTCCTCGACTCGGCCATCCTCGTCCTCTGCTCGGTCGGCGGCGTCCAGTCCCAGACGATCACGGTCGACCGCCAGCTGCGCCGCTACAACGTCCCGTTCATCGCCTTCGTCAACAAGCTCGACCGCGTCGGGGCCAACCCGTTCAAGGTCCGCGACCAGATCGCCGAGAAGCTCGGCCGCAACGCCGTGCTCATGCAGATCCCGATCGGCCTCGAGAGCGCCCTCGAAGGCCTCGTCGACCTGGTCGCCATGAAGGCCATGTACTTCGACGGACCCGACGGCGAGACGATCCGGATCGGGGACATCCCGGCCGGGCTTGGCCGAGGAAGCCGCCCGACGGCGCGAGGAGCTGCTCGACGCCGCGTCCATGCACTCCGACGAGCTCATGGAAGCCGTCCTCGAGGGCGCGTCCGACCGAGGCGCTCATCCGTTCGGCCGTCCGCAGAGCCACGATCGCGCGCCAGCTGGTCCCCGTCTTCATGGGCTCGGCCTACCGGAACAAGGGCATCCAGCCCCTCCTCGACGCCGTCGTCGACTACCTCCCCAACCCCTCGGAGGTCGAGAACCGGGCCGTCGACCTCGACGGCGGGGGCGCGGAGCACGTCCTGACGTCCGACCCCGCGGCCAAGACCGTCGCCCTGGCCTTCAAGCTCGAGGACGGCCCCTACGGCCAGCTGACCTACATCCGCATCTACCAGGGCAGCCTCCGCAAGGGGGACGAGCTCGTCAACTCCCGCTCGGGCCAGAAGATCAAGGTCGGCCGTCTCGTCCGCATGCACGCCGACGCGATGTCCGAGATCACCGAGGCCGGGCCCGGCGACATCGTCGCCCTGTTCGGCGTCGAGTGCGCCTCGGGCGACACGTTCTGCCATCCCGGCCTGAACATGGCCATGACGGCCATCTACGTCCCCGAGCCGGTCATCTCCCTGGCCATCGAGCCCGTGGACAAGAACGCGGCCGACCGGATGGCCAAGGCCCTCAACCGGTTCACCAAGGAGGACCCGACCTTCCGGACCCACGTCGACCCCGAGTCCAACCAGACCATCATCCAGGGCATGGGCGAGCTCCACCTCGACGTCTACGTCGAACGCATGAAGCGCGAGTACCGGGCCGAGGTCAAGACGGGCATGCCCCAGGTCGCCTACCGCGAGGCCATCAGCCAGACCGTCGAATTCGACTACACCCACAAGAAGCAGACCGGCGGCTCCGGCCAGTACGCCCGGGTCATCGGCCGGTTCGAGCCCCTGGCCAAGGGCGCCTACGAGTTCTCGAACGAGGTCAAGGGCGGCCGCATCCCCCGGGAGTTCATCCCCTCCTGCGACAAGGGCTTCCGCGCGGTCATGCGGAAGGGCCCGCTCATCGGCTTCCCCGTCGTCGGCATCCGCGTCGTCATCAACGACGGCCAGTACCACGCCGTCGACTCGTCGGACATCGCCTTCCAGACGGCCGCCCAGGGCGCCTTCCGGCAGGTCTACATGAAGGCCAAGCCGCAGATCCTCGAGCCCGTCATGAAGGTCTCGGTCGAGGGCCCGACGGAGTTCGCCGGCAACGTCTTCGCCACCATCAGCCAGCGGCGGGGGACGATCGTCAGCTCGGTCGAGGACGGCCAGTTCTCGCGGGTCGACGCCGAGGTGCCGCTGGCCGAGATGTTCGGCTACTCGACCGTCCTGCGCTCGCTGACCCAGGGCAAGGCCGAGTTCACCATGGAATTCCTGAAGTACGGGCGGGTGCCGCCCCATGTCGCCGAGATGCTGACGGAACAGCATCTCGAGAAACAGCGCAAAGAATCCCAGAGATAACGGAGAGGACGATCATGACGCTCACGGTCAAGGAAGAACTCATCAAGCGGAGCCCGCTCCGCATCCTCGAGAAGTCGATCTCCGGCGGCCTGGGCCAGGGCTCGATCGGCGTCCTGGCCAGCCGCAAGGGCGTCGGCAAGACGGCCTGCCTCGTCCACATCGCCGCGGACAAGCTGCTCCAGGGCAAGCACGTCATCCACGTCTCCTACGCCAGCCGGGTCGACCACATCATCACCTGGTACGAGGACATCTTCAAGGAGATCGCCAAGAAGCCGAAGATGCGGGCGGCCCTGGACGGGTTCGACGAGCTCATCCGCCACCGGGTCATCATGAACTTCAAGCAGGACGGCACGAAGACCGAGCAGGTCCTGCGCAGCCTCGAGGCCATGATCGTCCACGCCAACTTCCGGGCCGAGACGGTCATCGTCGACGGGCTCGACTTCGCCCAGGCCGGGCCGGAGGATCTGGCCCAGTTCAAGGACTTCGCGGGGCGGCTCGGCCTCGAGCTCTGGTTCAGCGCCTCGCTCAAGGGGGAAGAGCCGCTCTTCGACGCATCGGGCATCCCCAACGAGCTCAAGGCCCACCTCGGCGTCATCGACGTCCTCATCTCGCTCCAGCACCACGGCGACCACGTCCACTTCAACCTGGTCCAGGACCACGGCCGGCTGGCCCCGAAGGACATGCGCCTGAAGCTCGACCCGACGACCCTCCTCATCGCCAAGGACGTCCGGACCCGGGCCCGCTGACGTTTTTTGACTCGGCCCGGCGCGTATGCTATATCTGTCGTTCGGGCGCGGATTCGCGCCGTTCCGCCATGACGCCCCTAGATGATATCCGTATCTCATTTCCCCCGGGAACCCGCCTGGCCGTCATCGACCTCGACGGCACGCTCCTCAAAGGGATGAACGCGGAAAGGATCTTCTACCTCCACCTCCTCGCCGGCGGACACGTCGGCGGCCTGCGCATGGCCGGATTCCTCCTGTCGCTCATCCGCGACACATTTCGGATGGGTTTCCGCCCGGCCATCGGGTCGAACTCCTACATCCTCAAGGACAGGACCCCGGAGGAGGTCGGCCAATGGGCCCGCGCGTTCGGCCGGGTCTTCCTGAAAAAGGCCGTCCCCGAGGACCTGCGGCAGAAGATCCTCAGCCTCAAAGAGCAGGGCCTCCGCATCGTGCTCCTGTCCGGCTCGCTCCAGCTCCTCGTCGACCAGCTCAAGGACAGGCTCGAGGCCGAGATCCTCATCGGCACCCGGCTCGAGGTCGGCCCCGACGGGAATCTCACGGGCCGGAAAACGGGCATCTTCCCCTACGGCCCGATGAAGGTGGAGGCCCTGACCCGGAGGATCGATCCGGAAGGGATCGACTGGAGCGGCTCCTGGGCCCTGGCCGACCGTCTGTCGGACCTGCCCGTCCTCGAGCTCGTCGGTCACCCGGTCGCGGTCCACGCCGACCGCAAGCTGAGGCGCCTGGCCCGGAAGAGGGGCTGGGAGATCATCGGCAAGCGCTAGCCGGGGCGCTCAGAAGAGGTAGCTCAGCCCGGCGAAGGTCCGCGTCTCGTTGCCCACGGCGCGGACATCCCCGATCCGGCCCCAGCGCCGGATGCCCTCGAAGGCGGCGAAAGCCCGGAGCGGGACCGAGGGCAGGCGCCACCCGGCTTTGAGCAGGAAGCGCGTCCGCGTATCGACCGCTCCGACGTCGTTCGTCAGCTCCGACTCGAACCGGTCCAGGCCTTCCCAGGAGTCGTACACGTGGGCGCTGGCCAGCCCGCGGACCCAGAAATTCCCCCAGTCGACATCGACCGTCCCGAGGCGCTGGCCCCGAAGGCGTAGTGATAGCCGAAGTAGGCGAGCGTCGTCTTCATGCCTTCGAGGGCGTGGACGGCGGAGTAGGCGTTGAAGGCGTAGGCGTTCATCATGGCGAAATCGGCGTAGGCGTCGGCGACCACCCGGACCTTGAGCCTGCGGCCGAACCTCGTCCAATCGACGACCGGGCCGACGAGGTGGGTCACCGACATCTTGTCCCGGAAATCCGTGGGCCGCTCGGGCAGGGGGTCGATGTGGACCTGGACGTTCGTCGCGTCGTAGACGGCCGGCCTCTTGCGGACGTAGGAGAAAGCCGAGCCGAGGCCGATCGACAGGGCGTAACCCCGGCCCAGCTCGTCGACGTCCTGCCGGTACCAGGCCATGGGGACGGTCCGGGCGTAGAAATCGACTTCCTCGGAAAGGCCGTCGCTGAGGTGATCGTCCTCGGGACGCCTCGCCGCGAGGGCCACGTCGATGGAGAGCTCGCTCAGCGAGATGTCGCGAAGGACCTTGCGGAACGTCCCCGGCCGGCCGTACTCCGGAGTGCGGACGATCTCCGTCTCGAGCCCGATCCAGCCGGCGTCGAACGACGGCCGGCCGGTCTCGGAAGAATGCCGCCAGCCCGCCGAGAGAGCGAAGCCGTGCCAGCCCGGGGCGGCATAGACCTTCGAGGCCGGGTTCTTCCGGTCGAGCCACTGGTTGATCTCGTTGACCGGGTTCATGAAGGCCAGGGCCCGGGCGAACAGGGACTTGCGGTGGTGGAGGTGATCGGACAGCTGGAACCAGGCTTCCCCGACGGAGATCGCCCCGAAGGTCGTCATGAACATGTCGTTGACGGAGATGACCTCCCGCCACTCCGAGACGTACTCGTAGACGAGGGACGAAACGAAGGCGGCAAACAGCGACTCCCTCCAGCTCAGATAGTTCGTCCGGGCCATCTGGTAATAGAAGGCCCCGGCCATGACGTGGGTCCAGTTGGTGACGAAGTTGTTCGAATCGAAGCGGATGGCCTCGGTCGTCAGGAAGCGCCGGTACTGGTCTTCGCAGGTCAGCTCGTATTGCCAGTCCTCGATCCACCTGTGGTAATCGGCCCAGTACCTGATCGTGGAATAAACCGCCACCACCCCGAGCTCGAGATAGGCCCGCTTGATCCTCTTGGGCATGACCGCCGGGGAAAGGGACGGCGCCGGCGCCTCCTGCCCTCCCGGGCCGGGGGCCAGCGAAAAGGCGGAAGACGGGCGGGCGGGGGCGGCCAGGGAGAAGGACGGTACGGAAGCCCCGGCGGCCGGACGGACGGCGAGCCCGGCCAGGACGAGGAGCAGCGCCGCGATCTTTGCTTTTCTCAAAATAGGGGACTAAAATAAGCCAACCTTCGAGGAGAGTCAAGAGATGTTCAGGCTGGGCCGGATCGGGCAGCAGAGCGGCGCCCCGCCCACGGCCGGGTCCCGGGCCCGAACCATCGTGCTGAGGCTCATCGGCTGGGCCGGCGTCGGGCTCTTCGTCTACCTCATCGTCAAGGCCGGCCCCAAGGAGATCGTCAAGGCCATCGGCCGCCTCAGCCTCCTCGAGATCGCCGCGCTGATGGGCCTCCGCCTTCTCTACTGGCTCATCCGGACGCTCAACTGGCGGGCCCTGCTCGTCGCCTCCGGGGAACGCGTTCCCTTCGGTCACATCCTCGGCGCGAGGATCGCCGGTTACGCCGTCAGCTACCTGACCCCGGCGGGCAACATCGGCGGGGAGACGGTCCGCATCTTCTGCCTCGACCGGGTCGGGAGGAACAAGGCCCTGGCCACGGTCGTCGTCGACAAGACCGTGGAGTTCCTGGCCGGCCTCGCCACGATAGCCCTGTCGGTCGTCTTCCTCATCACCGAGTTCGCCCTGCCCCGGCGCCAGAAGATCGAGCTCTTCGTGGCCATCGCCCTCCTCGTCCTCCTTCTCATCTTCCTGATCCTCAAGCAGAGGCAGGGGCTCTTCACCTGGGCCCTGAACACCCTCCGGAAGGTCAAGATCCGCATCCCCTTCTTCGAGAACCGGCGCGACAAGATCCTCGAGACCGACGCCCACATCGCCGACTTCTACAGCCGTAACCCGAGACTGTTCCTGGTCCTGTTCGCGTCCTACTTCGCCCAGGCCTGGCTCTGGGCCGCCGAGATCTACTTCACCTTCCGCTTCCTCGGGGGCGAAACGCCGACATTCTTCAAGTGCTTCCTGATCGTCACCCTGGGATCGTTCTACTCGTTCCTGCCCGTGCCGGGATCGGTGGGAGTCTACGAACTGACCTATGTGACGTTGTTCGCCCTGCTCCGGATCCAGATGTCGTCCGGCATGGCCGTCATCCTCATCCGGCGGGTCATCGGCCTCGTCTGGGCGGGGATCGGCGTTTTCCCCCTGATGAAGAAACGGTCGGCGACGCCGGTCAGCGGGCCGGAGCCTCCTGCGGATTCTTGCCCAACCTCAGAAAGCTGATCAGCTTGACGACCAGGCCGACCGCGGCCATCAATCCGACCGCGATCAGGATCCCGAGCGGCCAGCCGATGAGCGAAAAGATCAGGATGACGAAGACGGCCAGATTCTTGGCTTCGGCCCCTTCCCCGTTGCTCGCGACCCCCAGATAGATGTTCTTGAGGTAATAGAGGGCCACTCCCAGGAAATAGAGGCTCAGGGTGAGCATGCCGATCATGAGGACCCGGGGATCGGCCGAGGTCCGGTAGATCCCCAAGGTGACGCCCAGCAGGACGGCGAAGTCCGCGACCCGGTCGAGGAAGAGATCCAGGAAAGCCCCGTAACGGCTGGACATGCCCTTGGCCCG
Organism: uncultured bacterium; assembly: GCA_963743755.1. Classification (GTDB taxonomy): domain Bacteria; phylum Acidobacteriota; class Aminicenantia; order Aminicenantales; family Saccharicenantaceae; genus RBG-16-66-30. Next base: position 4,373 of record CAVUQU010000002.1, on the reverse strand, counting down.
GGCCAGCATGCCGTCGGCGTTGTCGAAAACGTCCGACAGCATGGCCAGACATCCCCCGGCGACGACCCAGGCGGGTTTGCCGACCGCGTACGCGAAGCCGGCGATCAGGGCCAGGAAGAAAGAGATGAAAGTCAGATGGTTGGGCGTGATCCCCGTCTTGAAAACGGCCCGGACGACCAGGGCGGCCGGCGGGCGGACGATCAGGCGGTCGACCGGGATGTATTTGTGAAGGAAGGGGTAGGATTTGACGTTCTTGAGCGATCTCTGGTAATCGAACCGCGTTTCCGGTGTGCTCATGAGGCCTCGGACTCTCGGTTTTATATATCCCATTCCCTCTTCCCCCGTCAAGCGCCGGAAATGGGGACGTTTCTGGTTTTCGAGGCCAAAACCAGAAGCGTCCCCATTTCTCCCGTCCGGTCCGACGATCCCGCGTGGTATAATTGAGTTTGGCGGAGGTGACCGTATGAGGAAAATCGCCCGGTTCCCGATCCTGACTGGCCCTGGCGCCTGACGCTTCTCTCCCGCCGCCTTCACCAAAGACGACGTCAAGGCCCATCAACCTCGACAACGGCTTGAAGATCCTGCTCGTCGAGGACCACGACATCCCCAACGTCGCCCTCTACACCTTCTTCCGGGTCGGCTCGCGCAACGAGCGGCCGGGCCTCACCGGGCGTCTCCCACTTCATCGAGCACATGATGTTCAACGGCACGGCCAAGTTCGGCCCCGGCGAATTCGACCGCACCATGGAGTTCCGCGGCGGCTCGAACAACGCCTACACCTGCGACGACCTGACCGCCTACACGGACTGGTTCCCCGCCGGCCGCCCTGGAGCCCATGATCGCCATGGAAGCCGACCGCATGCAGGGCCTGACGTTCGTGCCGGAGGTCTTCGAGTCCGAGCGCGGCGTCATCGCCTCCGAGCGCCGGCTCGGGGTCGAGAACGACAACGACTGCCATCCTCGACGAGAACGTCCGGGCCACGGCCATCATGGCCCATCCCTACCACTGGGACGTGATCGGCTGGATGAGCGACATCCTGAGCTGGCGGCGCGACGAGGTCATGGCCTACTACCGGACCTATTACGCGCCGAACAACGCCGTCCTGATCGTCGCCGGCGACTTCGACCCCGCGGCGGCGCTCGACGCTCATCCGGAAATACTACGGCCCATCCCCAAGGCCGCCCCTCCGCCGCCCCCCGTCACGACGGTCGAGCCGCCGCAGGTCGGGACGCAAGCGCGTCGCTCGTGCGCAAGGAGGCCCAGACCCCGTCCTTCCTCGCGGTCTGGCACGCGCCGAGCGTCCAGGACGCCCGACTTCTTCCCGCTGGCCGTCCTGGAGCGAGCCTCTTCTCGCGGGGAGAGCAGCCGGCTCTACCGCCGCCTGGTGCGCGAGGAACAGCTGGCCATCGCCGTCTCGGGCGGCGTCCAGGAGACCATCGACCCCTTCCTCTTCACGATCTCCGTCAAGCCGCGGCCGGGCGCCGACCTGGCCCGCATCGAAGCCGTCATCGAAGAGGAGCTGGCCAAGGTCAAGGCGGAAGGCCTCACGGGTGACGAAATCCGCAAAGCCCTCAACATGGTCCGCACCGAATTCTTCGCCCGGCTGCAGACGATCGCCGGCAAGGCCAACGTCCTCGGCCAGGCCGAGCTCCAGTCTCGGCGCCTGCGAGAAGGCGTTCACCCGGATGGACGCCTACGCCGCCGTCACGAACGACCGGTCCGCGAGGCGGCGCGAAAGGTGTTCGCCGAAAACAACAAGACCGTCGGCCGCCTCGTCCCCGAAGGAGGTGCGAAATGACACGCCCGGCTTAAATCCTGGTCCGTCGTCCTCCTGGCTGCCGCCCTGTCCTGGCCGGACCGGCGTCCGCCGCGGCCGCGTTCAAGCTGCCCGCCCCCGAAAAGATCATCCTCGGAACGGGCTCACCGTGTATTACTGCCCGGAGCATCGACGTTCCGCTCGACGAGCCTCCGGATGTGGATTCGCGGCGCGGGCTCGGCCCACGAGCCGGCCGACTTCGAAGGCGCGGCCGGCCTGACGGCGGCCCTGCTCCTCAAAGGCACGGCGACCCGCGGACGCGGACGCCGTGGCCGAGGCCCTCGACTTCATGGGCGCCGACCTCTCGATCGCCGCCGCCGAGGAGTACGCCTCGGTCGGCGCCGACGGCCTGGCGGAGTCATTTCCCCCGGCTCATGGAGATCGTCGCGGACTGCCTGATCTCCCCCGCGTTCCACGAGGACGAGTTCCGCAAGGAACGGGATCGCCGCATCGACGGCCTCAAGGCCGCCAAAGACAACCCGGGGGCCGCCGTCCGTTACTATTTCCAAAAGGCCTACTACGGACGGCCACCCGCATGGGCCGCCTGGCGCCGGGCACGGAAACGTCCCTGGGCGAAGATCCCGCTGCAGACGCTCAAGGATTTCCACGCCGGCCGTTACCGGCCCGATAGCGCCGATCGCCGCCGTCGTCGGGCGACATCGAAAAGCGCCGGCTCGTCGCCCTCCTCGAGTCGACCCTCGGCCGGTGGAAAAAACCAGCCGAACGCCGCGCCGTCCGCCGCCATCCCTCCCCTCCCCCGGCCCGCGGGAAGAGGCTCCTGCTTGTCGACAAGCCCGACGCGACCCAGGCTTATTTCGTCCTCGGCGCCCCCGGCTATGCCTGTGGGCGATAAGATCACGCCGCCCGCCGCGGTCATGAACACCCTATTCGGCGGCCGGTTCACCTCCTGGATCAACACCGAGCTCCGCATCAAGCGGGGCCTGACCTACGGCGCCTCGAGCAACTTCCGCCAGCTACTGCGGCCGGCGGCCTCTTCACCGCCTCGCTCGTACACCGAAGAACGACAAGATGCGTCCCTCCCGGCGGGCCAGGACAAGGTCGCCCTCCGCTTCGCCCCGGTCGAGGGATCCCGCCTGACCTACAGCGTGTCGAGCGTCATCAACGTCGACGGCAAGAACTTCCTGGGCAAGGACCTGGCCCTCAACGCCGACTCCCGCGGCGAGATCCGGCTCCTGGCCCGGGCGACCTCGCGCGACACGGTCCGGGTGGACCTCACGACGTCCGGCATCGACATCAATGCCCGCCTGCCCGACCGGGTCCTCTCCCGAAAGCTCGGCACGACCCGGGACGAGCCGCTCGAGGTCGTCTTCAACCGGACGGGCAAGGTCGAATCCATCCGCAACCCCCAGGCCGTCGGCGGGGACAATCCCTTCAACATCTCGCTCGCCCAGATCCTGCGCGATTACTTCCCGACGTTCCCCGTCGATCCGGTCGGCCGCGGGGATTCCTGGAGCGAAGATCGTCGCCTGACCATTCCCTTCCAGGGCCTCGACATCCAGGTCGACCTGGCCATCACCTATACGCTCGACGACCTCCTCCCGGCCGACGGCGGGCAGACGGCCTATGTCTCGGCCGTCTACAGGGTCACCGTCTCGGGAGCCAGGGAACTCGGGGAGGCCCGGGGCGTCTTCGAGGGCCAGGGCGCCGGAGCGGGCTCGCTCCAGATCCGCGTCGACAAGGGCTGGTTCTCCGAATACCGCATCGATTTCAAATCCGACGCCGCCTTCGTCATGAAGAAGGGCGAGGACAGGCTGGCCGAGTTCCCCTTCTCGTTCTCGGCCTTCGCGGAAGTCGTCCTGGTCGACGCCCAGGCGCCGGATCCGGTCATCCGCTGAGCGGCGTTTATTCCGCTAGACCGGGATCGTGACCCAGCTGTCGAGGGCGGTGAAGAAGAGCCCCGACTCCTTGACCCGCTCCCCGCTCGCTTCGCGCCAGAACCGTGTGTACAGCCGGACCTGGGGCGCATAGAACGCCACCAGCGCGTCGAGGGCGCCCTGCCGTTCCGCCCCGCCGGCCCCCGACAGTGCGACGGGGAGCCGGTCGGTCTTGTAATCGGCGATGACCCAGCCATCCTTCTCCTCGAACAGGAGGTCGACGGCTCCGGAGAGGAGGATCGGCGCGCCGGGGACCGGGACGACGGGCCGACCGCCGGCCAGGGGGACCGATCCGAATCGGGGGGCGAGGTCCTCGTAGCCGGACTCGCCGGGTTTCACCGCGATCGAGAACGGCACTTCGAAGAAGCGCCTGCCGGCCCGCATGGCCCTCAGCCAGAACTCCGACCCGACGATGGCCGCGACGTGGCGGGCCAGGTCGCGTGAATCGGCCGGGTTCCTTTCCGCGGAGACGAGGACGTCCCGGGCCATCCGGACGAGCGCGGCCTCGCCGGGCCCCGCCCCCGGCTCTCCGCTTCCGGCCGCCGGCCAGGTGTCTCCCAATGCCTTCAACATGACGTGGACCTCGGAGCCCCACCTCCCCAAGCCTCCCTTGGCCCATTCCGGCGGCTCCCGATCGCGCCGGGCGACGGAGGTCACGGTC
>CAVUQU010000001.1:0-698876 GCA_963743755.1 uncultured bacterium | reverse complement strand
AAGGCAGGGACGCTCCAAGGTCCTGATCGTCGGCGCCGGCGACGCCGGCAGTGCCATCGGCCGCGACATGCTGATCAGCAAGAAATCCAAGTTCTTTCCGATCGGCTACGTCGACGACAATCCGTCCAAGAAGGGCATGAGCATCCACGGCATCAAAGTGCTGGGAACGCGGCATGATATCCCGGCCCTGCTCAAGGCGATCGCCGTCGACGAAGTTCTGATCGCCATCCCGTCTGTCCGTTCGGAGGACATCCGGGCCGTCATGGGGATAATCCGCGAAGCCGGGGGGCCGGTCAAGGTCAAGATCCTGCCGGGAATCCTCGATCTCGTCGACGGCAACGTCACCCTGGCCGACATCAAGGAGGTCCGGGTCGAGGACCTGCTGGGTCGTGACAAGGTCGAGATCGATTACGCCGCCATCCGGGAGTTCCTGAACCGGAAGCGGGTGCTGATCACCGGCGCGGGAGGATCGATCGGGAGCGAGCTGGCCCGGACGGTGCTCCAGTTCGAGCCGCGGTCGACCGCCCTCCTCGACGTCGACGAGACGGAGCTCTTCTACCTGATGAACCGTTTCCGCGGCGCGGCCTCGGAGGTTTTCCCGGTGATGGCGGACATCCGCGACCGGTCCAAGATGGAGAGCGTCTTCGCCGACTTCCGGCCCGAGATCGTCCTGCACGCGGCCGCCTACAAGCACGTGCCGGTGCTCGAGAGCTACCCGGAGGAGGCGGTGAAGACGAACGTCCTGGGGACCAAGATCCTGGGCGAGCTGGCCCAGAAGTACGGTGTCGAGCGGTTCGTCTACATCTCGACCGACAAGGCGGTCAATCCGACGAGCGTCATGGGCTCGACGAAAAGGGCGGGCGAGGAGATGCTCCGGATCCTCAACGGCCGGAACGGGACGAAGTTCATCTCGGTCCGGTTCGGGAACGTCCTCGGCAGCCGGGGCAGCGTCATCCCCATCTTCGAGGAACAGATCAAGCGGGGCGGGCCGGTGACGATCACCCACCCGGAGATGAAGAGGTATTTCATGGCCACGTCGGAGGCGGTGCTGCTCGTCCTCGAGGCGGCGGCCATCGGCGAGGGCGGCGAGGCCTTCATCCTCGACATGGGCGAGCCGATCAAGATCCTCGACCTGGCCCGGGAAATGATCAAGCTCAGCGGCCACGAGCCCGACGTCGATATCCCCATCGTCTTCAGCGGCCTGAGGCCGGGGGAGAAGCTCTTCGAAGAGCTTCTCGGCGCTGAGGAAGGGTCCGAGCCGACCGAACACGCCCGGATCTTCAAGGCCAGGAATCCCAAGGTCAAGCCGGACGAGGAGACTATCCAAAAGATCGAAAGGCTCATCGCCGTAAGCCAGGCAGGCGGTGACCGGGCCAGCATTGTCGGTGGGCTGGTGGACATCGTGCCCGACTTACAAGCCCCAGGCGATGGGGAGCGGGCCGAGGCCGGGGAGTTGGTAGGAACGGCATGGAGATGACGCGGCGGTCGCGCTCGCGAGGCCTAGCAGCGGCAGGGATCGTCCTGCTCGCGGCGCTGGCCGTCGCGGCTTCGGCTGAAACGTGGAAGGGCTTGGATCTCCAGAGGAACATGCGAGAGGCCCCCTGGCACTTCGGGCCGTTCCGCATCCAGCCCACGCTCGTCATTTCGAACGCGGGCGTCGATTCGAACGTCTATTATTCGCCGAGCGCGCCGGTCAAGGACTACACCGTCACGGCCGGGCCGGCGGCCACGATCTATCTGCCGATCCACAGGAGGTTCGTGCTTTCGGCCTACGGATCGCCGCAGTACGTCTGGTATTCCAAGACGGAACAGGAGAGGACCTGGAATTACTATCTCAGCGGAGCGGCGCAGCTGAGCCTCAAGAACGTCTTCTTCAGCCTGGAGGGGACCTATTCGGATGCCCGGGAACGGTGGAACACGGAGATCGATATCCGGCCCAGGCGGAAAGAGGAGGGCCTCGGCGGCTCCATGCTGGTCAATCTGGCCCATAAGACCTCGTTCTCCCTGGCCTATCCGGACGGTCAAGTACGACTACGAGAGCGTCGTGTACGGGGACAGCTTCGATGTCCGGGAACGGTTGAACAGGCGGGAAAGCTACGGCAATGTCTCGCTCTATTACCAGGCGACGTCGCAGAGGCGCTTCTTCCTGGACTTCGAGTACGGCGAATATCAGTTCGATTTCGCCTCACAGGCGGCCATCGGGGACGCCCGGAGCGGCGCGGCCTATGCCGGTGCTCGAGCTGTCGCGGCTGGGCCGCCGGGTGCGGGGGCGCATCCGGGTGGGCTACAAGAAATTCGACGTGAGGTCGGCGGACGGCCCGGATCATGCGGGGATCGTGGGCGATTCTCAGCTTTCGATCCGGGTGGCCAAGCCGTTCGTCATCCGCGGCTCGTATGTCAGGGATGTCCGGTTCTCGCTCTGGTATGAGAATCCCTACTATATCGAGAGCCGGCCGGGCGCGGGCGTCTCGGTCTATCCCTTCCGGTTCCTGCGGCTCGACTACGATTATTCCTTGGGACGGAACAATTACCCTTTGATCGGCGGCGGCGGGCCGGAGGAGAAAAGGCGCGACGATTTCAGGATCCACTCGGGAGGAGTCTACGTCCGGATCAGGAAGACCGTGGCCCTCGGATTCATCGCCAGCTGGTGGGAGAGGGACTCGAACCTCGATGCGGAAGATGACAAGAGGACGTTCTTTGGGGTAAACTTGACGTACGACTTTTAGGCCTTGGCGTTCTCGGGAACGCACAGTTGGAGAGGACGATGAAGAAGATTGCGTTTTTCGCCGTGGCCCTGATGGCGATCGTCGCGGCGGCCGGGCTGGCCCAGGTGACGCCCCAGGTCCAAGCCCAAGCCTGCCGCCCAGGTGCCGGCCGAGGTCAAGGAAGCCAAAGACGCCCTCGTCCGGGCCTATCGCATCGGCCCGGGCGACCTGCTCGAGCTCAAGGTCTTCCAGGTGAAGGAGCTCAGCCAGACGGTTCGCGTGTCGGAAGACGGATCGATCACCCTGCCGCTCCTCGGGCGCGTCATGGTCGAAGGGCTGACCCAGGAGGGCGTCGTCCAGAAGCTGACGGAGTCTGCTCCAGGCCAAGTACGTCAAGAACCCCCAGGTGACGATCTTCATCAAGGAATACAAGAACCAGCAGGTGGCCGTCATCGGGGCGGTCGAGAACGCCGGGAGCTACGAGCTGGTCGGCCGCAAGAACCTGCTCCAGATCATCTCCATGGCCGGGGGCTTCAGCGAGACGGCCGGGAACGAGGTCTTCATCCTGCGCGAAGGGGCCGGACGGCGCGACCTCGACCGTCTCCATCGACCTCAAGGACCTCCTCGTCAACGGCAACCAGGCCCTCAACATACCCATCGAACCGAACGACGTCATCAACGTGCCGGTCGACAAGGAGATCCGGGTCTTCGTCATGGGCCGGGTCACGAGGCCGGGTGCGGTCAAGGCCAAGCTTTCGGAGGGCATCACGCTCTTCCAGGCGATCGCCGACGCGGGCGGGCTGGCCGAGGGCGCCAAGGAGAGCGCCATCTCCATCACGCGGAAGGACAAAACGGGGAAAGAGCAGAAGATAAAGGTCAACCTGAAGGATATCATCCGGGGAAAGAAGAAGGACATCGTGCTGCAAGAGGGCGATGTGGTGTATGTGCCGGAGAGCTTTTGGACGCATAGAGGATGAGGCCGTAGATGAAGAACGGGAACGAGATACAGCTGGCGGATTACGAAGTCGCGGAGGCGCAGGAGATCAACCTCCGCGATTACTGGGACCGCCTGCTCCGGCGCAAGGGGACCATCCTCGCCGTGACGCTCGGCGTTTTCATCCTGGGCGCCTTCTGGACCTTCATCCAGAAGCCCGTCTACACGGCCAAATCCCAGCTCCTCATCGAGAAGGAGCCGAACATCCTCTCGTTCGAGCAGGTCCTCCAGATCGAATCGATGCGGGACGATTTCTACCAGACGCAATACCGGCTCCTGAGCGGCCGGGGTCTGGCCGACACCGTCATCGAGCGGCTCAAGCTCTACGAGAACGAGGAGTTCGTCGGCCGCCCGGAGAAGCGGAAAAAGCCCGTCGATCCGACCGATCACGTCTTCCGCGAGGGGCTCATCGACGGCTTCCTGGAGCGGCCTTGCGGTCAGGCCGGTGCGGCTGACCCGGCTCGTCGAGGCCTCCTTCGCGGCCCGCGACCCCAAGCTCGCGGCCGACTGCGTCAACGAGCTCTCCGCGGCCTTCATCGACCTCAACATCAACATCAAGTACGCCGCGACCGAGCAGGCGACGACCTTCCTCTCGGAGCAGATCAAGGGGCTTCAGACCGAGATCGAGCAGAAGGAGAAAGAGCTCCAGGGCCTCGAAGCCGACGCCAACATCATCGCGTTGAGCGACACCGAGACGACGGTCATCGACCGGCTGAGCCAGCTCAACAAGGCCCTGACCGAGGCCCAGGTCGAGCGGTCCCAGAAGGAGGCGACCTGGAACGGGCTGAAGAACGTCGGCCCCGACTACGTGCCCGAGGCCATCAGCAATCCGCTCATCCAGCGATTGCGCGAGGACTACGTCCGGCTCAAGCGGGAATACCAGAAGATGGAGGAGCGCTTCCAGCCGGATTATCCCGAGCTCCAGAGGACGAAGGTGGAGCTGGACTCAGCCCGGATATCACTCGCGGACGAGACCCAGAACCTGGTCAAGGGGGCCTACTCGGAGTATCAGACGGCCCTCAGCCGGGAGCGGTCGCTCGAGGCCGAGTTCAACGAGCAGAAGGGCGAGGCCTTCAAGATGAACTCGAGCGCGGTGCTGTATAACGGCTTGAAGGTCGAGATCCAGAACAAGAAGACGCTGCTCGACTCGCTGCTGAGGCGCGAGAGCGAGACCGGGGTCGAGGCGCGGCTCAAGGGGCTGCGGACGTCGAACATCCGGGTCGTGGACAGGGCCAGGGTGCCTGTGCATCCCTCGAGCCCGAACAAGAAGCGTAACCTCATCCTGGCCCTTCTTCTCGGGCTCGGCGGGGGAGTGGGATTGGCGTTCCTGTTCGATTTCCTGGACAACAGCGTCAAGACGAGCGAGGACGTCGAGAGGTACGCGGGCCTGCCGACGCTCGGCGTCGTGCCCAAGTTCAGCCTGGAAGGCGCGAACAAGGCCTACAGCTACGGCCGGAGGCTGAAGGCCGGCAAGGTGCCGGCGCAGCTCGAGGCCGGGGACGGCGACAGAGGAGACGGGCGAGACGCCGGACGCAGGGGCCGCGACTGCGGAAACAGCTTCCGCGGCGTCCTTCGTCGCCGAGGTCGGGAAGGCCGAGCATCCCGGCAGCATCGAGCTCGTGCCTCACTTCTTCCCCAATTCGCGCCTGGCCGAGAGCTACCGGTCCATCCGCACGGCCCTGCTGCTGTCGTCGGCCGACAGCCCGGTCAAAACGGTCGCCGTGACCTCGGCCATGCCCGGGGAAGGGAAGACCGTCACGGCCGCCAACCTGGCCGTCACGCTGGCCCAGTCGGGGAAGACCGTGCTCATCGTCGACGCCGATCTGAGACGGCCGCGCCAGCACCGCATCTTCAAGGTCAAGAACACGTTCGGCCTGACGACCTACCTGACCGATTCGGTGGAGATCAAGGACGTCATCAAAGTCGACGGAGATCGCGAATTTGTTCTTGGTCAACGCCGGACCCGTCCCGCCCAATCCGGCCGAGCTCCTGGGCTCGGACAGGATGGCCCGGTTCATCCGGATGATGAGCCGAGGAATCCGACTTCGTCATCTTCGACCTGCCGCCGATGCTCGAGATCAGCGACGCGCTCGTGCTCGGGGCCAAGGTCGACGGCCTGATGCTGGTCGTCCACGGCGACAAGACCTCGCGCGAGGCGCTGCGGAAGGCGCGCGAGAAGCTGGACCTGCTGAAGATCCGGACGCTCGGCGTCGTCATCAACAACGTCACCCTGCCGCATCACGGGGCGTATTACTACAAAGACTATTACCATCAGTACCATCGGTCCTGAGATCCGCCGGCACAGATGATCGACCTCCACACGCACATCCTCTGGGATTGGGACGACGGGCCGGACGATCTCTCCCAGACGCGGGCCATGTGCCGCATGGCCGCCAAGGACGGGACGCGCACGATCTGCCTGACGCCCCACATCTTCCGTATGACCCGGCACGAGGACGATCTGAGCGTCCTGCAGCCGGAGGATGGTCGAGTTCGACGAGGAGATGCGCGCAGTCCGGGATCGGCGACGAGATCGAATTCCACTGGGGCGCCGAGGTCTTCGTCCACGCCGAGGTCGTCCGGGCCGTCGAGAAGTACCGGTTCACCATCGACCAGACGAGCTACGTCTTTCTCGAGTTCGCCTCGGAAGGGGTGCCGGTGGGCGCGGCGAACGTGCTGGCCCAGCTCATGAGCAAGGGTTTCGTGCCCATCATCAGCCATCCGGAGCGCAATCGGGGTTTCGCCGCGCATCCCGAGCTGCTCTTCGAGTTCGTCTCGATGGGCTGCGTGGCTCAGGTGACGGCGGCCAGCCTGACCGGCGAGATGGGGAAAGACGTCCGGACGACGGCCGGGCTGTTCATGTCCCACAACCTCGTCCACATCATCGCCAGCGACGCCCACGGGGCCATCGGGCGCCCGCCCGGGCTCAGCCGGGCGGTCGGGGCGGCGGCCAAGATCGTCGGGGAGAGCAAGGCCCGGGCCATGGTGACCGAGATGCCCCGGGCCATCCTCGACAATAAGGCCCTCCCGGACTGGGGGGAACCCGAGAATCCCCTCAGGCAGAAGACCTGGACGCAGAGGCTCCTGGGCATGCCCCGGCGCTCCAAGTCGGGCCCGACGACCCTCTTCAGGATTAAATAGGCATTGACATCGCCAGTTTTTGGCCTATTATGTGGTAAAGGAGCCAAAAATGTTTAATTCAGGGGCGTTCAGGTCCAGGGTTTTAGCCGGGGTAATGATCGCGGCTTTCCTGTTGCTGACGGTCCCGCTCCCTGCGCCTGCCCAGGCACAGACTCCGACTTCCGTCCGCCAAGGGACGCTCCAGGGGACCGTCTACTCCGAGGGCATGAGATCGCGGGTCGCCAACGCCGTCGTCAAGCTGAGAAACCTCAACACCCAGAGGGAATATGCCAGCCAGCCGACCGATGCCAAGGGCGGCTACAAGATCCTGATGATCGAGGAAGGCTGGTACACCCTGGGATTGACCACGGCCTCCGGGGACTTCAATCTCAACTACGGTGTCTACATCAAGTCCGGCGAAACGGCCAAGCTTTCCGTCGAGATGATGCCCGGGGGCATGCTCGAAGGCAAGAGCGGCAGCAGCGGCGGCAAGAAGGGTTTCTTCTCCAAGCCGGAGGGGATCCTGGTGCTGGTGGCTGCCGTCGGCGCGGCCGGCTTCGGCATCTACGAGCTGACGAAGAAGGAAGAGGAAGTCTCGCCCGACCGCTGAAAATAACTCTTGACATAAGCGGTTGATAATACTATCATTGGGGGGAGCCTTGGTGGGGAGGTATAGCATGAGAAAAATTCTGGCCGTTTTTCTGATGGGCGCGTTCGTCCTGCTGCTCCTCCCGGTTTGGGAATTCGCCGCCCCGGCGCCTAAGGGGAACGGGGCGCTGGCCGGCCACATCTACAACGAGGACATGCGGACGCCGGTCCGCGACGCCGTGGTCAAGCTCCGCAACGTCATCACCCTGAAGGAGTACGTGAGCGAGCCGACCGACACCGAGGGCATGTACAACATCCCCGCGATCGAGGAAGGCCGCTATGTGATGGGTGTTCAAGCGCCCACCGGCTCCTACAATTTCCACTACAGCATCTTGATCAAGTCCGACGCCCTGGCCAAGCTGTCCGTGGCCATGAAGCCCGGCTCCGAGCCGGTCATGCTCCAGTCGGGATTCGCCGAGAAGAAGAAGTCGGGCGTCGTCGAGTTCTTCAAGTCCCCGGCCGGCATCATAACGGCCCTCACCGTCGTCGAGGCCACTCTTTTCGCCATCGTTCTCCTCGAGGAGGACGAGGCGTCTCCGATCATCGACTAGTATAGAGACGTACCGGCCGAGCGCCGGTATAGATAGTCAGATAAGATCGCGAAGCGGGGCGCGATTTCGGGAACCTTGGCGTTCCGTAGAAAGGGGTAATGACATGGCGTTCAAGTCTGTCGTCAGAAGCAAGAGCCTGGTTTACGGAGTCCTGGCGGCGTTCGCGCTGTTGGTGCTGCCAGTTGGGCAATTCGCGGAAGCGGGTGTGTCCGTCGCTGGCGCGGGGACGCTCTCCGGCTTCATCTACGCGAAGGACATGAAGACCCCGGTCGCGGGGGCGGTGGTCAAAGTCCGCAACCTGACCGATCGGAAGGAAATGGCCTCGCTGCCGACGGACGCCAACGGCATGTTCACCCTGGCTGCCGTCCCCGAAGGCCGCTACATCCTCGGCGTGACCTCGGCGGCCGGTGATTTCAACCTGGACTACACCCTCTTCGTCAAGGACGGCGAGCTGGCCAAGCTTTCGGTGTCGCTCGCGCCCGGCGCCGGGGGCCAGGAGGCGGGCGAGGCGGCCACGGCGAAAGTGGGATTCTTCAGCTCCGTCGCAGGCCGCGTCCTGATCATCGCCGCCATCGGCGTCGGCCTGTATCTCCTCATCGTCCCCGGCCAGGAATCCTCTCCGATCCGGTGACGGGGTCGGACCAAAACAACTCACACAAAACAAACAGATTAGACTCGTTTTTAGGCCTGTTTTAGGCCTCTAATCGCTGTTTTTACCCCCAAAAACACAAAATCGGTTTGGCGTCGGAGTTTTGTGTGAAGGGACCAGGACTTCGCAGCGCCAGGGGAAAATTGGCATTTGCGAAGACCTGGTCCCTTCTGGTTTTGTTTTTCCGCCCGGTTTTTCATATGATACCGCCAAGGGTATGAATTGATCGATCACATTGTCTTCTGGGGACTGTGCGCGGTCCTCGTCTTCGTGCCGCTGCCCATCGGCTCGGTCGAAGAATGGGCGATCTTCGTCTTCGAAGCGGCGACCATCGCCCTTTTCATCCTTTACATCGGCGGCAGATCCCTCTCGCATCGCAAAACGCAGGGGAGAAGAGGTACGGAAAACGGACTGGAGGAGGAAGCCGGACCGGAAGGCAAGCATCGCGGCCCCGCCCGTCTGCCCCGTTTCGTCAAGATCCTTCTCGGCGTCTTCGCGGCTTTTTCCATCCTCCAGATCGTCCCCCTGCCGTCCAAACTCGTCGAGATCCTGTCTCCGCGAGCCTACGCCATCTATTCCGGGCTCGTCCGCGACGGGATCACCGCGCCGTCGAACTGGCTGACGCTGTCGCTCAGCCCGAGCGCCACGGTCTCCGAGCTCGTTCTCATCCTTTGCTACGGTCTGTTCGGCTATCTTGTCCTGAGGACGGTCGACTCGCGCCGCCGGATCGAGATCTTCGTCGTCGTCATCCTGGCCTCCGCCCTCTTCCAGGCCTTTTACGGCATGGCCGAGGTCTTCAGCGGCCACGAGGCCATCCTCGGCCGGCCCAAGCGCTACAACGTCGGGCTCAGTCACGGGCACCTATGTCAACCGCAATCACCTCGCGGGCTTACCTGGAGATGGCCTTCCCGCTCAGCCTGGGCTATCTCCTGGTCAAAGCCCGCTACTTCGCCATGGAGAAGGGAATGTCCCTGCGGCGGAAGATCCTCTGGTTCGGCCAGGAGAGCCTGCAGTGGACCTTCCTCCTGGGCCTCGTCCCGGTCTTCATCGGGCTCGGCCTGGTCTTCTCCAAGTCGAGGTCCGGCATCCTGGTGCTCATCCTAACGACCGTCCTGGCCGCCGTGGCGGCCGGCTCGTGGCGGGAGTTCTCGGGCGACGGATCCGGCGGAAAGCGCCGTTTCGGGCGGATCGTCCGTATCGTGGCTGCCGTCGTCCTGGCCGCGGCGATCTGGCTCGGCATCGGTCCGATCATCGCCCGTTTCTCCGAAGTGGACGTCTCGGCCGAGAACCGCCGGACGTTCTACGCGAACACCCTGGACATGATCGGCGATTTCCCGTTGACAGGCACGGGCAAGGGCACCTATGTCCACGCCTATCCCATGTACGAGAAGGTCGACGACCGTCTCCGGCTCTCCTATGCCCACAACGATTATCTGGAATTCGCGGCCGAGAACGGGGTCCTGGCCGGCGGGGCGCTCATCCTCGCCGGAATCGGCCTCGCCGTCTGGCTCGCGGCGATGTGGCGCCGGCGCCGCGGATCGCTCGTCAAGGGCATCGGCCTCGGGGCCGGGCTCGGCGTCACGGCCATCCTCGTCCACGGCTTCACCGATTTCAACCTCCAGATCCCGGCCAACGCGGTCACCTTCACGGCGCTGGCGATGCTGGGCGTGGCGGTGCTAGGAGGGGACAGGAAGAAGTATGGGGGGATGTCGCCGCTGAAGACGCTCGGCGCCCTGCTCCTCGCCGCCGCCCTCTTCGTCCCGGCCGTCCGCGATTTCGCGGGCTTCCGTCATCTGGACGCCTACCGGACCGCACGTAGCGAGGCCCGCAGCGTCGAGAGCGCCTTCCCGGCGCTCGAAGCCCGTCTCGAGAAGGCCGCCGCCTCTTCGCCGCGCGCCGTTTTCGACATCGAGCTGGCCCGCCTGACCATGGAAATGGCCCGGGTCGCCAACGATGCCGGCCGCGAAGAGGACCGGGACACTCTCTGCGACAAGACTGTGGCCCGCTACGGCCGGGCCGTCGCCGCCAACCCCATCGACGCCGCCGTCCACTACGAGACGGCCATGGCCTACCTGCTCTACAACTACCCCCTCATGACCTTCCAGGACCGGGCCAAGGCTTATTTCCACCAGGCGCTCGTCCTCAAGCCGGCCGACGAGATGATCAACCTGAACGTCCTGTACCTCTATTTCTCCTGGTGGCCGACGCTCGAGAGCGCCGAGAAGGCCTACGCGGCCGGCCTCTACCGGGCCATGCTCGCCCGCGACGCCGCCTTCCCCGTCAAGCTCCAGGCGCGCTGGACCCGAAGCTACGGCTCGACCGAGCGCCTCGACGCCGTTCTGGCCGAGCTCCCGCCCGTTCAGTAGCTCGCCTGTCTTGTTTCCTCCGCAACCATGAAGCGGGTGGTTCTTTGCCTTCGACGATGTTGTGGTGTTCAGGCCGGGGATTCACGGCCTGACCGGCTCACTTGATGTTCTGAACCAGGGTGTCCTGCGTCGTGCTCGTTTTCTTCATCATCTGGGAGAGAGTCGAGATAAACTTCGAACGCCGGTCCATGGTCATCTGGAGCCTCAGCGTGGTCATCTCAGAGAACTCGTTCAGGCCGTCGAGCTGGTCCTTTTTCTCGTCGAGAAGGGACTTCAGGCTCGACACGGAGACACCCGAAGTCCTGGGCGGAAGCGGCCGGATCGTGGGTGCCTTGACGTATTCGAAGCGGATGACAGGGGAAGAGGCCTTCTGAAGTGAGACGGAGCGGATAGGCGCGACTTTCGCGGGCTGAGTCCTCGCCGCCGTGGCCGGGGGCTTCCCGGAGACCTTGGTATTGTCGATGTCGGATGACTTGGAGCGGTCGCCGGCCTTGCCCATCGCCTCGGAGATCCAATCGTTGAGGTCCTTGATCTGGTCGCGGAGCTTCTGCTTGGCGGCATTCGCGGCCTTGATCTCGGCCATGATCATACGGAGGTCGTCGTCCATGTCCTTCGTGGCCATGGCCAGGACAAGAAATGCGGCTTCCGAAGCATCCGTGCCGGAGATCCCGGCGGCGCTGAAGACGCGGTCCGAGGCCGTTTCTTTCTCCAAGGCCGCGAAGTCCTTCCCCGCGGCGATGGCGGAGGCCTTGGCGCGGGCCAGGCTCTCGAGCTTCCGGTAGCCCGAGGGGATGAAGGACCTGCGCGCCCAGTCGAGACGTGCTGCGACGTGGGGCGGCAGCGTGAGCTGCTTCTCCCAGCGGGCCAGGTCGGCCATGTCCGGATTGCTCTGGGGCAAGCCCGCCGGACCCGTCTTGGAAGGCGAGGACGGGGCCGCTCCCGGCGTCGGGGAGACGGCCGCGAGAAGAAATGCCGCAGCTAAGACTGAGACTGACAGACCGGCTTTGTTCATTCTGTCCTCCCTCGGGCGGAGTGATGGTAGTCCGCAGTGGGATCAGTGTCAAGAAACGAAGGTCACCTGTTTCAAAGTGAGTTCCTATTGAAATGGCTCAGGCATTGGATTATAGTCCTGGAAACGCCAATAACGTCATATTCCTGAGAAGAAAGGGGTATCAGGAATGCCGGAAGGCGAGGGGAAGACACCTCTGCGGAGCCCCGATACGCTCCCTCAGGTCAAGGGATCCGGGCTAAGGGCCATTATCACCAAGCTCAGAAGGCGCCGAATTATCGAGACCCTGGCCGCGTTCATCGCAGGCGGCTGGCTGCTTGTGTCAAGGAATTCTGGGCCGTCGAGAATTATCTGGATTTTTATCAGCAGTTCGGCATGGAACTCAAGCCGATGGAAGCTCTAAAGAAATAGGGACGATTTTGGACCCTAGGGGGAGGATATGCCAATGAATAGAACGTCGAGATGCCATCCTGTCTTTTTGGCCGCCGTCTTCATGTTATCACTTCTTGTTTTCGGCATTGGCTGCCAACAGAAGGGTGAAGTGGCCATGAATGCCGTTGCTGCAAAGGAACTCTGCACGCGCCTCTTGACCGACTATATCGAGACTGTCAAGACCTTGCAGCCGGATAAATGTGCCGGTTGGTTCACGAAGGATGCCGTTCTGATCTACCCCGACATGCCCGAGCTCATGGGTCGCGATAGCCTTCAAGAGCTATTCACAAAAGGGATGCCGGCAATGAAAGTTCTCGAGATGACATTCACTCTCATTCACTGTGATGTCGTCGGCTCAAAAGCCTACACGTTTGTCACGATCAATGAGCTGGAACAGGAGGGTAGCCAGCCGCCCGTTCGTGCTCTTGCAAGATGTGGCATCGTTTGGCAGCGACAGGCCGATAATAGCTGGCAGATCCTGCATTTTCTTGTTAATTATCTGCAGGCTAATTAAACAGCGGAATCCTATCCCTGAAAGAATGCTCCAGAGGATCGATTTCATCTCCTGATCATCGACGAACCGGACCTATTCGAGCTGTTTGAGGGCCAGTATTCCGATGGCGTTAGAGATCTTCCGGTTATCCAGCTGGGCGCATTTCTTGAACGATTTACAATGGCCTCTATACTGGAAAGGCAATATACTGGCTTGGCAAGCTCGCCGAGAATCCTGAGATAATGTCGCGAGGCCGAACTCTGAAGGAACTCGTCGAGAACATCAAAGACGCCTATTATCAGATGACCCTGGACGACGTTCGGACTAATTGCTCCGAACTGCCCCCGAACTAGTAGCTCGCCTGTCTTGTTTCCGCCGCGACCATGAAAACGATCTTTTCCTTATCGTCCGCTTGGAAGAAGAATCGATAAGGGCCTATCCGGTAGCGCCAGGTTTCGGGCCTGAGCCCCTTGAGCTTCTTGATGTTCGTCCCGAAATAGGGCTGATCTCTGAGTTGGGGATAGACGAGAGTCCTGAGCCTAAGCGCGATCTTCTCCCGCCTTGCGGCCGTTATCCGCTCGAGGTCGTCCTGGAACTGGACGGTCTCGAAGATACGGAACTCACTCAACGAAGCGGCCTTTCCGCTCCTCCGCTTGTTTCGTCCCCGCTTTGATCCTTGCCAGAAGATCCTTATCCGCGAGGATCGCCTCCATCTCGAGACCGTCGGCGAACTGCGCGCTTTCGAGCTGTTTCAAGGCCAGGGTCTCGATTGCATTGGAGATCTTGCGGTTGTCCTGTCGGGCATATTTCTTAAAAGCCTCGTAATGGTCCTCGGAAATCCTCAACGTGATCGTTTTTGACATGGTTCATATTCCTTCTAAAAGATGCATATGTATTCTATTAGAAGCAAAACGAATTGTCAACGATTACCTGTCCGGATCTTCTTTAGGCCTTAAGTTCGCGAAGGTCGATCCTCGCCAGATCGTCCGTCCCCAGCCCCTTCCTCGCGCAGGCCGCGACGTGCGTCGCGATGCCGCGGATCGACTCGAGCCCCTGGGCGGCCCGCTTCTCCTCGAGGATGTCCAGCCCGATCCGGTCCATGGCCACGGGGTCGCGGCTGAAGAAGATGCGGTTGTCGCGGGCGATCTGCGCCCCGGCCACGCTGACGGTCGAGATCTTGGCCGCCTCGCCGATGTGCAGGACCGTCTTGTCCTTGATGCACGGCCTGGCCAGGATCTCGGGGATGGCCTTCTCGCAGAAGTCGATGTGGAAGCGGACCTTGTTCGTCGTCACGCCCAGCGCGATGTTCTTGGCCGCCCAGGTGACGCCGCTGTCCTCGTTGTGCTTGAGGACGGCGATGTTGACGAGCTTGGTGATGTCCTTGGTCACGATGTCGGCGAAGCAGGACCGGTCCTCGTTCTCGATCGTCAGGCCGTCGAACGCGTTCGCGACCTCCTCGGCGATCCTCTTGATCCCCTCGCGGTCCTCATAATCCATGTAGAGCCGGCGGAGCTCCTGTTCGTACTTCCGGGCCTTCTCGTTCCCCTGCGTGGCCAGCGTCCAGAGCCACGAGACGGAATTGAAGATCTCCCGGTGCGAACCCTCTTGGGTGAAGCCGCGCCCGACGAGCTCCCGGAATTTCTTGAGGGTCCCGTCCTCGAACGACACGAAGACATTTGCGTCGTAGCCGGCGACCCAGGGCACGACGCCCTCCCAATCCACCGAACAGCCCATGACGCGGACGCCGGTCGTCCCGCGGTTGATCGCCAGGCCCGTCCGCCGGAAGTCGCGGTCCATCCGGTCCCAGACGACGATGGCGTTCTCTTTGACCCCCGCGCCCTTGAGCCCGGCGATCGTCTCGTTGATCGAGGCGAGCGACGAGGAGATCCGCGGCGCGCCGATGCAGTTGATCTTGATGCCCACGACGTCGTCGGGCGTGACGAGCGCGGCCCAGGCGTTCGCGAGCGTCCGTTCTCCCGTGAGCTCCTTGAGCCCGGCTTCGAAAGCCCGATGGACAGCGGCCGGGTTGTAGTCGAGGTCGACGAGCATGTCGCCGGCGGCGACCGAGACCACCCGGCTTTTGGCCGCGGCCGCGGCTCGGCCCCGGCAAGCGGGGGAGCCACCGAACAGGGCCGCGCCCCCGGCGAGTGCCGCCGCGCTCCCGACGAACTGCCTGCGCGTCATCATGCGAGTCCTCCTGCGGGGGCGGTCACTTCTTCGCCGGCTTCAGCAGCAGGTCGTGGAAGTCGTAGCTGAAGTCCGTATCGGGCGAAACGGCCTTCATCCTGGCTTCGACGATGTTGCCGTCCGGATCGATGACGAACGTGACGAAGGCGTCGGCCCGGAGCTCCCGGTCGCGCCAGCGCACGACGAACGTTTCGCGGCTCCAGGGCTCCATGTCGCCGACGAATCCCGGCGATCTCGTGAAGCTCATGACCAGCTTGCCGGCCTCGCCCTCACCATCGTGCGTGACGGCGATCGGGCCGTACCAGGCGTCCTCGTAGGTCCGGGCATAGGCCTCGAGCGGCAGGGAAGGCTTGAGGGACACGTCGCGATTGGCCGCCGCTTTCCCGAGGGCTTCGCCCGTCGTCGCCGCCTCCCGCGCCCTGATCTTGAGGTAGGCGGCCACCCAATCGGTCGGCGGCGCGCCCAGCGCCTTATCGACGACCGCGTAGATGACCGAGTTGTAGGCGTCGCTCGACTCCTGGTTGGTCAGGACGGCGATGCCCAGCTCGAGCTCGGGGACCATGAAGACGCGCGAAACGTAGCCCGAGAGGCCGCCCGTGTGGTTGACGACCTTGCGGCCGCGGTAGTCGCTGACCCGGAGGCCGAGGGCGTAGCCGTTGAAGTTCATCCGCTGGGCCGCGAGCTCGGCGGGCGGCGCGGAGATGGGGATGGGCGTGACGATCGTCGCCAGCTCCCGCCCGGTCCGTTCCGAGAAGAGGCGCGTCCCGTCCGGAAGAGCGCCCTCGCCGAGGTGGACGAGCATCCAACGGGCCATGTCCTCGGCGCAGGAGATGATGCCGCCGGCCGCGTTCATGTTGTCGTTCTCGTCGATGGCGACCGGCGCGGGGCCCTTCTCCAGCACGGCGTGCGGGATGGCCACGTTCCCCCCGGCGAGCGACGCGTCGTGGCGCGGCCGGCTCGAGGCCATGCCGGCGCGCTTGAGGATGCGCTCCGAGATGAAGTCCTCCCAGGTCAGGCCGCTCACGGCCTCGATGACCTCGCCCGCGGCGATGTAGAGCATGTTGTCGTAGGCGTAGGCGGTGCGGAAGCTCGTCGCCGGCCGGATGAAGCGGAGGCGGCCGACGATCTCGCGCCGGCTGTAGGTCGATTCCGGCCAGAGCAGGAGGTCGCCCGCGCCGAGCCCGAGGCCGCTGCGGTGGACGAGGAGGTCGCGGACGGTCATCTCGCGCGTGACGTAGGGGTCCCACATCTGGAACCAGGGGAGGTAGCGCGTGACGGGGCCGTCCCACTCGAGCTTGCCCTCCTCGACGAGAAGGCCCAGCGCCGCGGCCGTGAAGACCTTGGTGTTCGAGGCGATGCCGAAGAGCGTCTGCGCGTCGACCGGCGCCGGCTCGCCGAGCTTGCGGACGCCGTAACCCTTGGCCAGGACGACCCGGCCGTCCTTGACCACGGCGACGGCCATGCCCGGGACCTCGAAGGTCTTCAGGACCTTGGCCACGTAGGCGTCGAAGCCGGGCGGGAGGACAGCGGCAGGGGAGAGGGCGGGCTTGGCGGGGGCCGTGGCAGGCCGGCTGCGGCTTGCGATGTCGCGGCACCTGACATGCCGGCTATCGCGGCGGCCCGCGGACCGGCCGAATGGGCAGTGACGGAGCAGACAAGGATTATCGTGAGAGCGAGCGCGAGCAGGGCGGTTGTTTTTTTCATGGTGAGGGGATGGTAGAACGGCGGCGAGCGGGTGTCAATCTGCAAATCGGGGACATACAAATGGGGACATGATACCTTTCGTATGTTTCCTCGAATTATTCTTACAGATCCCATTTCAGGAGAAATGGGTCATGTCCCCGATTTTTATCGATGGTACTCGCCCTTTATACTTGATCGTTATCAACGTTCCCGCCGAATACGCCGCGAATTCCGGCGCGTACATCGACTGCAGCGTCGCCGGCGCCGCCTTGAACGTCCCGGCCATGGCGCACCGGATGCGGTGTTTCAGCGTGTACTCGCCCTGGGGCAGCCACTCGACGAAGAAGTTCGTGCCGCTGTCGCGGATCTCCTCGTAGCGGCCCAGTCCCAGGTCCCACTTATACCCCGACCTCAGCGTCACCGGCTCGCAGCCCGACGGCCGCGGGTCTCTCAGGTGGACGTACTCCGCCTGGTGCTTGGCCCGGATCGAGAGATGGACCTCGATCTCGTCGCCCACGGCGAGCGCCGTGCCCTCGGCGAGCGGCTTCAGCACGACCTCTTCGCCCCGCTTCTCGCGCTTGAAATAGCTTCTCTCGACCGAGAACAGGTCGCCGTCGCCCTTCTCGGGCATCCGGTCGGTCGAGAAGTGCCAGGTCGCGCTGGCGAAAGCCAGTCCCTTCCCGCCCTTGGTCACCTTGACCGTCGCGCACTCCGGCCCGAGCTTCGAGCCCGGGATGACGATCTGGTTCTTCTTCCCGGTGTACTTGTCGGGCTCGAAGGTGAAGGTCGTCTTCTGACCGCAGGCCTCGGCCGCGACCGTCTCGCGCGCGCCGAGCGCCCCCGTCTGCTTCAGGTACCAGGCCACCGAGTAGATGACCTCGCTCGTGGCCCGCGTCGATTTCCAGTGGTTGAGCTTCTTGTTGAGGAAGAGCCACTGGACGAGCCCTTCGCTCCGCGTGTCGGCCGGCTTGAGCTCCATGAGCGTCCGCAGGGCGAAGGCGTGCGTTTCGATCGTGTCGTTGTACCAGAGCCAGCCGCGGTCCTCGGGCGCCCAGCTCGTCCCGCCGTCGACGGTCGTCTTGGCGCTGTCCATGACGCTCGCCCAGACGAGCTCCGCGTCTTTGGCCCGGCCCGCCCGCTTCAGCGTAAGGGACAGATATCCCTTGAGATAGGGGGCGTGGTCCTTCCAGTGCTTGAACGAGAAGTCGAGCATCTGCTTGCGCTCGGCCTCCGTGAAGACCTTCCCGGTCCAGGACGCGTCGGGGAAATTGCTCAGCGCGTAGTTGAGGAAGGTGACGAACTCCCAGCCCGAATCGTGGGCCATCAATTCGGCCACGATCTCGTCGAGATAGTGCCGGTGGAGGTAGGCGAAGGCCCGGACGACGGCGTCCTTGGGCACATCGACCCCGAACTCGAGCGCCTTGGAGAAACCGTGGACGATGTAGAGCGTCATGTAGGGCGACGGCGGCCCGCCGGCCCACCAGGGGAAAGCGCCGAGGGAGGTCTGGGCCGCGAGGAGCTTGGCCAGCGACGCCTCCCGCTGCGCCTTGGCCACGCGCGGATCGAGGACTTTCGCGACGTCGAGCCCCTCGTCCTTGCCGCCCTGCGCCGTCTGCAGCCAGGGCGTCTCTTCGAGGGCCATCTTGCGGTTGGCGTCGGCCGCGTCGAACGACTCGTAGACCGTCTCGCGCTTGCTCAGCTCCTTGGCCATGCGCCCGACCGCCGGGTACTTGTCGTAGAGGCCGGTCAGGATGCCCGTCGCGAGGAACCGGTTGAGCGTCTGCTCGGTGCACTCGTAGGGATAGTTGACGAGGTAGGGGAGGGCCTCGAGCAGCCCGTAGAAGAGCTGGGCGTCGACGGTGACGACGAGCTGTTCGTCGATCCGCGTCGGATCGTCGGCCTTGGCCATGTCGTCGAACCGCAGCTCCCGCGTCTTCCCTTCTTTGAGCGTCGCGAACCGCGACTGGACGAGGTGCATCCTTCCCGGCAGGACCGGGAGCGGCCGGAGCTCGCCGTCGGAAAGCGCCCCCGACTTGGCCGTGATCTTGAACGCGACCGTGCCCACGCGGGCCGGCGCGGCCAGCGGGAAGACGACCGTCGCGCCGCCGCCCGCCGCCGCGGTGAAGGCCTTGGCCGGCACGACCGCCGGAAGCCCGAAGGCCGGGGCCAGGTTCTCGCCCGTCGCGGGGTCGGTGACCTCGAGGGTCACTTCGCCCGAGGCCTCCTTCTCGCCGGCGTTGTTGACGACGACCCGCAGGTCGGCCTTGTCGCCCTCGCGGAAGAAGCGCGGCAGGTAGGGCCGGACCATGAGGTCCTTGACCGATTTCGTCTGCGCCTCGAGCGTCCCGCCCGCCAGGTCGCGGGTGACGCCGTGGACGAAGACGCGCCAGCCCGTGACCGAGTCGGGCACGGTGAACTCGATCGTGGCCGTGCCGTCCCCGCCCGTCAGGAGGTGCGGCTGCCAGAAGGCGGTCTCGGCGAAGTTCGTCCGCAGCTCGGTCGGCTGCTCGACCGCCTCGATGATCGTCGGCAACGGTGAGCCTTCTGACTCGGCCGATTCCTTCGGCTTCTCCATTTTCATGGCGCTGGGGCTGATCATGTTGACTTGCAGGGAGTCTTCGGCCATCTCGACCCCGCCCAGCACGCCGCCGACGACTCCACCGGCATACCGCCGCCCGGGACCGCCGATGCCGTAGCCGCCGAGCGAGAGAAGCTGGTCCGCGCGGAAAGTGCGGTAGCCGGGTATGAATCTCCAGTCGTCCTCGAAGGACAGCATGTGGTGAGCTGTCCCGAGGACCGAGTCCCAGGCCGGCGCGCCCGCCCGGTACGGGTAGAGGCCCGTGAGGCGCGGCGGCCGGTGCGGGGCGAAGATGTCGAGGCTGCGGTCGTACATGTAGGCCAGAAGCTCGGCCGCGCCCTTCTCCGCGGGCTTCCCGGCCGGCGTCTTGACCGTGACCCGCCAGGTCTCGCGGCCGCCCGGGACGAGCTTGTCCCGGAACGTGGCGAACGAGATCCCCAGCTCCTTGTTGTCCCAGGGGACGAAGATGGCCGCTTCCTCGCTCATGAGCTGATGGTCGCGGACGGCCGTGAGCCGGACCCCGAACCCGCCGCGCATGTCCTCGGCGACCGGGATCTCGACGATGCCGCCGTCCTTGCCGGCCTCGATCCAGCGGCGCTCCCAGAGGGCGCCGCCCTTGAACGTCTCGAAGAGAACGGGTTGGCCGCTCCAGCCGCTGTCGAGGAGGAGGCGGGCCTTGCCGCCGACCGGGACGGACGCCTTTTCCGCTTTGAGCAGGAGCGGCAGCTTGAAGGCGGGCTTGGCCGTGCCGGCGACGAGGAAGTCGAGGCTGTCCTTGGCCGTCGCGCCGAAATCGTCCTTCGTTTCGTAGAGCAGGCGATAGGCCCCGGCGCCGAGCGCCGGGACGGCGATCGCGGCGACGCCCTTGTCGTCGTGTTCGGCCGTGCCCTTGGCCGCTTCCGCGCCTTCCTTCCACATGCGGACGATGGTCGCCGGGTCCACCGTCTCCCACCGGGCCCTCATCAAGTCGCCGGGCGTCGGCGGGTAGAGGCGATCGTCCGAGCCGGCGCTAACGGGGAGCGGCTGGTCGGCCGGGCAGAAGCGCTTTCTCCGGCTGGATGAGCTTGACGACGCGCCACGAGCCCTTGCCGGCCTTGGGCGTGCCGTTGAGATCGGTCCGCACGACCGTGAATTTGCCCTTGACGTCGGCGCTCAGGAATTCGGCGTCCGATGCGGCGCGGGCCTCGATGCTGACGAAGCCCAGGCGGAATGAGCGCGAAGCCGAGCGGGTCTCGCCGCCTTCGTCGGTGACGTCGGCCGTGAGCGTGTAGCGGTAGGAGAGGCCGGACGACGCGGCGTCCTTCCTCTCGTCGGCGCGGGGCGTGAACTCGACGGCGAACGCGCCGTCGGCGTCGATCTTGGCCCGGCCGCCGGCCACGGTCTGGCTGCGGCTGCCGCCGGGCTCCCGCCAGCCCCACCACCACCAGCGCGGGTAGACCGGCTCGCGTTTGACCTGCCAGACCGCCTCGCCGCCCGTGACGGGGAGCCCGAAGTAATAGCGGGCTTCGCCCTTGAGCGCCGCGGACTTGTTGAGGCGCAGGGGCTTCTCGGGGTCTTTCACAGTGACTTCGAAGGTCGGCCGCTTGTATTCCTCGACCCGGATGTCGGCGTTTCCGTCCGGGGTCGTGAACAAGCTCCAGTCGCCGAGGGGCCGGCCGGCCGCCGGGATGATGAACTCGCCGCTCGCAGTCCCGAAGGCGTTCGTCGAAACGGTGGCTTCGGCGACGCGCTCGTCGTTGATGTCCTCGAGCCAGACGGTGACTTGCCGTCCGGATTCGGGGGCGATGCGGCCGAGATCTGTCCGGCCCTTGTAAGCCAGGACCTTCCAATAGATCTTTTGGCCGGGGCGGTAGATCGAGCGGTCGGTGTAGACGAGCGCGGCCCGCTCGTCCCCGGGCTCGCTGTGCTTGCCGAGATAGAAGCCGTTGGCGTCGATGACGACGTCCCGGCCCTTCTTGGCCAGGAGGAAGAACGACGCGCCGCGGTCGCGCGGGGCGAACCAGGCCCGTCCTTGCGCGTCGGTCTCCTTCGTCTCGATCTTGGTGTGGCCCTTGCGCCAGTTGTAGGCGTAGAGGTCGACCGTGGCCCCGGCGACGGGACGGCCGGTGGCGCCGGAGAGGATCAGGACTTCGGCTCCGCCGACATCGGTCGTCGTATTGTTGCGGGCCGTCCCGATAGGGACAGAACCGCCGGGGCCGGCACCGCCTCCCTGGCGCTTGACCAGGACGAGATCGCCGACGATGACGCCGACCCCGACGCCCTTGTTGTCCTCCTCACGGAAATCCTCGCGGACGGACGCGACGACGAGATAGAGGCCGGGCGCCAGGCTTTCCGGCAGGTCGGCATAGGTGCGGTGGTCGCGGTAATCCGGGGTCTTCGGGAGCTCGGCCTTCCACGCGGCGTCGGGCTTCCGTTTGGCGACGATCTCGCGGGCCTCGTCGCCTTGCGGGAAGAGGTTGTAGTCCTGGGCCGCCTTGATCTCGGCCTCGAGGTCGAGGGCGTAGGCGCGCAGGTGGACGCGGTCGAGGTTGCGGTGGGTGATGCGGACGGAGCGGCGGCCGGCCGCGTCGAGGCGCATCGATTCGAAGGAATAATCGGGCGCTTCGATCGACTTGACGATGTGCCGGCAGTGGTCGCCGCCGGGGGAGTCGGGGAAGCGCTCGGTACCTTCGAGGGCGATCTTGCGGGCCCGGACGAGGGCGTCCGGGGCGCTCTCCTGGCGCGTGTATTCGGCCAGGAGGGCCTGCCCGACGGCCCACCAGGAGTCCTTGCGGTTACCGGCCAGGAACGCGGCCAGGTGCTTGCGGAGAAGGGCCCGGTCGTCGTCCTGGTCGAAGGCTTCGTAGAGGGCCTTGACGAGCTCGAAGCGGGCCTCGAGGGCGGCCGCGGGACGGTCGTTGCGGCGGCTCCAGACCTCGTGTTCGCCGAGGAGGGCGGCGACCCTTTCGACGGGGTGGCGCGAGGCGTCGGAGAGGACGGCGGCCGCGTCGGCGGCGCCGGACTTCCCGGCCTGCGAGAGGAGATCGGCGAGGTCGAGGAGCCAGGTTTCGTTCGACTGGCGCGGCGTCCAGAAGGAGGTGTCGGCGAGGAGCTCGGCCATGAGGTAGACGACGCCGTCACGCAGGCTGTCGCGGACGCCGGCCGGATAGTCGCCGGGGCTCCAGAAGTCGGGGAACTGGGCGGCTTTATGGGCGGCCAGGCGATCGCGGTCTTTCCAGACCCGGATGAGGCCTTGCCAGGCTTCGTCGAAGATCTGATCGCGCGTCCACGACTTGAGGTCGATCGGGCCCTTGGATTCGACCTTCTCGCGGTTGTTGATCTCCCAGGAATAGGCCTGGTAGTAGGTGACGAGCGAGCGGGCGTAGAAGAGCTCGAGCATATCGTGCTCGACGGGGGAAGCGGGCCAGGGCTGTTCCTTGAAGAAGCGGACGGCGGTCTCGTAGCCGTGGAGGGCCGAGCGCAGCTGTCCTTCCTTGATCAGGGCCCAGGTCCAGAGGGTGTTGTCGCCTGCGGCACGGGCCGATTCGCGGATGCGGGCGCACTCCGCGGCGGCGGCCTCGAACTTCTGCTCGTCGACGAGCTTTTCGACGGCCGCTCGGGCGGCTTTGGATTGAGCGGACGTTTGGGGATCATCGGTCATGGCTGGTTCCTCCGTGGATGGCGGGCGACGCCGAGCCCCGGTAGCTCGTTCGCGGCAACGAGCACCGCGTTCATGGGACAGGGGCGATTGTCGACGACGGCGTAGAGCCCGGCGCCCAAAACGACCAGGAGGATGGCCAGAGCCGCGGCGGACGGCCCGCGCTTGCGTTGTTTTTCGGTCTTGAGATCGTTCCCGTTCCGGTGCGGGTTATTCATGCGATCCTCCCTGAGCGGAATCCGAATGTTATCCGACCTAAGCTCTCTCTTTATACAGTCGACACATTGAAAAAATCCCTATCGGCAGATCATTGTTATATAGGCTTGCCCGTGCGTCGCGGTCGCAGCCGTGGCGTATAGAGCCTTTTACGCTCGGCCTCCGGGATAAAGATGAGAGTTTTTTCCAGCAGGGCCTCGAGTTCCTTTTTGAAGGGGTAGCGGGGATTGAATCCGAAGAGCCGGATCTTTCCCCTTAATTTGCTGTAGAGCACACCGCCGCTCTCGAGCTTGATGAGTTGGGATTGCACTGTGTTCACGTAGAGTCCCAAAGCCGTGGCGATCTCACGGGGATAGGATTCGCTGTGGGTATGAATATAAAGAAGGATCTTTTCTTTGAATTCGGATCCAAGAAGAGGTTCGAGCATAGGGGCTGACTCCCCGGCCGATTAAACATCATTATTGGTCATATGACCAATAGCGTTGTTTATACAATAGCGCCTGCCGGCGGCTTAGTCAAGATTAATAGGGGGACACAATACGCGTTCGCCCTTTATTGGCCCCGGCGTGTGTTACCGGGCGACCGTTTAATTGGTGAACGAGTATTGTGTCCCCGTATTGTCTGTCATAGAATGGGCGCGAAATCCACAGGAGGGCATGCATGAACAAAGCGATCCTGATCAAGGCCGGACTGGCCGTGCTGATGTTCGCGGTCTTCGCGACGGCCGCGTCCCAGCAGAGCGACAAGGACAAGGGCTTCAGCGGGCTCGGGATGGGGCTCGGCAACCTGTCGCGCCTGTCGAAAGCCCAGACCCGGTCCGATCAGCCCGGAGAACTTCACGGGCGAGAAGGGCAAGGCGGCGATGTCGACCGACGGCCCGGCCCTGAGCGCGGCCCGGGACCTCGGCCAGGGCTGGAAGGTCTCGCCCTACGTCCGCGTTCCGGCCGGAGAGACCTTCGTCATGGCCGACGTCAAGGGCGAGGGCGCCATCCAGCAGATCTGGATGACGCCCGCCGGCACCTGGCGCCACGCCATCCTGCGCATCTACTGGGACGGCGAGACCGAGCCCTCGGTCGAATGCCCCGTCGGCGACTTCTTCGCCTGCGGCTGGGGCCAGTATGCCCAGGTCACCTCGCTGCCCGTCTGCGTCAATCCCGGCAGCGCCTTCAACTGCTACTGGGAGATGCCCTTCCGCAAGGGCTCAAGATCACGATCGAGAACATCGCCGCCAAGCCGCGGCCGGCGAGGCGCCCACGAACCAGTTCACGGTCTACTACCAGATCAACTACACGCTGACCGACGTCCCGGACGACGCCGCCTACTTCCACGCCCAGTTCCGCCGCGTCAACCCGCTGCCCTACAAGGACGTCTACACGATCCTCGACGGCGTCAAGGGCCAGGGCCACTACGTCGGCACCTACATGGCCTGGGGCGTCCACAACAACGGCTGGTGGGGCGAGGGCGAGATCAAGTTCTACATGGACGGCGACTCGAAGTTCCCGACGATCTGCGGCACCGGCACCGAGGACTATTTCTGCGGCTCGTACGACTTCGACGCCAAGGCCCCGGACGGCTCGATCCAGTACCATGAGTTCACGACGCCGTACGCGGGCCTGCCGCAGGTCATCCGCGGCGACGGCCACTACCAGGTCCATGCAGCGGTTCGGCCTGTACCGCTGGCACATCATGGATCCGGTCCGCTTCGAGAAGGACCTCAAGGTGACGATCCAGGCGCTGGGCTGGCAGTCGGGCGGGCGCTACCTGCCGCTCCAGGACGACATCGCCTCGGTCGCGTTCTGGTACCAGACCGAGCCGCACGCCAAGTTCCCCAAGCTTCCGGAAAGGGATTATCTGGCCATCATCTGAGCGGATCTAGGAGGGCCGGCGCCCGGCGGCGAGGCTTCCGTCGGGCGGCCGGCGATAAACAGGAGGTCGGTTCTTCAGTTCTCGCGGCCCTCGACCTGGTCGAGGACCGTCTGGAGATAGCGCGGATCGGCGGCAGCGCGGCTGTCGAAGGCCCGCTTGATGGACTTGATCTCGAACTGGAAGGGCTTGAAGTCGGACGGGTCGCTCCAGTTGGCCATGGTCAGCCGCTCGATGAGGTCCTTCATCCCCTGGGAGCCGAGGAATTCGCCGAGCGTCTCGGGCAGGCGGCCGTTCTCCTTGTCGCAGAAGCGGACGACGCGGAAGAAGAGCTTGCGCAGGACCTCTTGCTGGTTGAGGATCTCCTGCTTGAGCAGGAAGAGCTCCTTGACCGAGGCGGTCTGGGCCAGCTGGCTGTGGAGCTGGCCGGCGTTCTCCACGATCTTCCCCATCGCGGCCACGAAAGACTCGGCGTCCAGGAAGGCTACGGCTTCGCCGGAGAAGAAGCAGATCTCGGTGCCGTTGTTGATGGGCTCGGTCTTGCGGTAGCGGGCCAGGGAGCCGAGGATAGCCTCGGATTCGGGGGAGGAGGCAGCGTCGGGCTCGGCCGAGAAGGCGAACTCGGGCTTGACTTCGACGACGGCTTCGGGAGCGGCTTCGGGCTCGATCTCGGCAGCGAGGTCGGCGACGTCGGGGATCGTTTCACCGGCGGGGGCCGGGTCGTTGCCCAGGGCGAAATCGCGGTCGTCGCTGACGCTGTCGTCGTCGGAGTCGAAGAGGCCAAGGGAAGCGGCCAGCTCTTCGGCCTCCGGGGGCGCGGGAGCGGTCGTCTGTGTCTCGTCGTCGGCCGGGGCCGCGGCAGTCTCGGGCTGGCGGAGGGTCGCCAGGAGGTCGCGGACCTTGCGGAGCTTGCCCATCTCCTCGTTCCAATCGACATCGCTCTCTTCGGCGGGAGCGGCGGGCGCGGGGATCTGGGCGACGATGCCGGCGTAACCGGAGAGGTTCTTCTTGAGGCCGGCGTACTCCTCTTCGGCCTTGACCCGGACCTTTTCGAGGTCCCGGTTGAGGCCGCCGATCTTCTCGAGCTCGTCGCCGGCCAGGGCGGCGGCGTTCTCCATCATCTTCTGGTAGTTGACGGCCCGCTCGAAGTGGCCGCGGATCTCGCCGCGGAGGTAGGTCTCGGTCGTCTGGAGCTCGGCCATAGCCTGCTTGTGCTCGTCGAGGAAGCCGCGGACCTGGGCGAACTCGCGGTTGACGGTTTCGATGCGCCGCTGCGCCTCTTCCTTTTCGCGGTTGATCTTCTCGATCAGGGTCTGCTCGACCTCGTTCTTCTGGGCCGAGAAGATCTCGCTGACGCGCTTTTCGATGTCGTCGAGAAAGGCCGCGGGATCGATCTGGGATTCGGCGTTCGGATTCATGGGAACCTCCTTCAGAGTTGGACGGACGGCGGCGCGATCAGGCCTTTGCCGTAGAGATGGTTGATGAGGACCAGGACACCGGTCGGGATGCCGTGCTCGAATTCGACCCCCATTTCGTAGAGGCCCTCTTCGACCATGCGGTTCCAGCGGACGTCGGCCCGGACCTTGACGATCTGTTTCGACTTGGACAGGTAGAGGGTCATGCGGAGCAAGGCGCCGACCTCGAACGTGCGGTCGGTGACGATGCGCGCGCCGCCGAGGGAGATGTCCTTGGTCAGCGCGTTGATGATGCGCGGCTCGGCAGAAGGGGAGGGGCCGGGCAGCTCGATGGCCACCCGGTTCTCTTCGACGATCCTTTTGTCTTTCCTGTTCTCGCGCATCGTGCGCCCTCTTCCCGATCCTCTTGTCTCTGGCCGATCGCGGCGCGCTCTGGGGAGCCCGGCGATCGCGCTCAACGACACGATCATAAACCACCCCCGCGGAGCGTCCATAGCCGCTGGGGGTGAAAGGGGGGGGGATTGTCCATCCCCTCCCATGACCTCACGAGGGAGGGCCCCCCGGGGATGGGGCGGGGCGCAGGGGAGCGGGGTACGGGAAGGAGGACAGGGGGCGGGGGCCTGTCCCGAGCTTCGATAGGCGTGTCCCCGTACGTTGTCGTACGTGTCCCGGAAACGGGGGAGCGAGGCTGGCTAGTATACCCGCTCGACGGGGACGGGGGCTGCCGGGGCCGGGCGGCTGCCCCTCAAGAACATGGCCATGCGAACGTATTTCCGGTCGGTCGGGTCGAGGGGCGGATCGCCCTCGTAGTCGTGCCAGCGGTCGACGAACTCGGCCCGCGGGATTACGCCCCGCGGCCCGAGCAGGGAGGGGTCCTCGAAATAGAGGTTCTCGGCGTCCGTCGACAGGAGGACCATGTAGTGGCCGTCGTCCCAGGTCTCGGTCCAGGGGACGGCCGTGTTTTCGCGCCAGGCCTGGAGGTCGACGATGACCGACGTCCCGGCGGCCAGGGCGGATTCGAGGTCGGAGAGGTCGAGCCCTTCGCGGAGCTCGGCCGTGAGGCCGAACTCGCGGGCGACGCGGACGATGTCGTCGGGATGGGTGCCGGCCTCGGGCGTGCTGCGGAGGCGGGCGGCGAGACGGTCCTCGCGCTCCGACGTGCCCCAGTAGGCGAGGACGGCCTGGAGGGCGGCCGCGCCGCAGGTGTAGCCCGTGCTCTGGCGGACGTCGGGGACCGCGGCGTAGGAGGGGAGGAGGGAAACGAGAGGGGAGGAAGCAGTGAGCGGGGCGGTGACGGGAGCCGCCGGGGCGGTGGGAATGCTCTTTTGAACGGGCAGGGGGATGAGGGTCCCGGCGATCCAGCCGGCGGCGAGGGAGAGGGCAGCGACGAGTACGAGGACGAAGTGGGAGTGGACGGCCTTTTTCATCGACGACCTCCGTGAGGCGTTATCGATCTATTGCAGATTTCATAGATGATCGAGCAGATCGAGCGGCGAAGCGATGAGGACGGTGGCGCCGTTCGCGCGAAGCTCGTCGGCGGTGCGGAAGCCCCAGAGCGCGCCGACCGCCAGCATGGCGGCGGCCCGGGCCGTCATCATGTCGACATTGGTGTCGCCGACGAAGGCGCAGGCGGCGGGCGTGACGCCGAGCTCGGCGGCGATGGCCAGGGCCGGGGCCGGGTCCGGCTTCAGGGGGACGCCGGGAAGGGAGCCGCGGACGATGTCGAATCGATGGGGGGCCAGGAGCTCTTCGGCCATCAGGCCCGTGAACATCTGGGCCTTGTTCGAGAGCACGGCCGTCTTCACGCCGCGGCGGGAGAGCTCGCCGAGCAGCTCGGGGATGCCTGCGTAGGGGCGGCTGTGGAGCGCGCCAGCAGGCCTCGTACTCGCGGCGGTATTCTCTCAGGATCGCGGCGACCTCGGTGTCGTCCGGCGCGGGCTTGCCGCGCGAGACGAAAACCCTGCGGATCAGCTCCTCGGCCCCGTCGCCGACGAGCGACTTCATCTCCTCGATGCTGCAGGACGCGAGGCCCCGGGGCACGTAGACGCGGTTCGAGGCGTCGGCGATGTCTTCGATGGTGTCGAGCAGCGTCCCGTCCATGTCGAAAATGACCGCCGAAATCGGGGACACAATACTAATTTCCGATTTCTTTTTTGTCATTGAGCGCACCCTAATTCGGAAATTAGTATTGTGTTCCCCGATTTGTGGAGGTCGCGGAGGCGGGCGTAGGCTTGCCAGGCGTGGTCGAGGCGGACCCGGTCGGCGTCGGTCGTCTCGCGGCGGATCTTGGCCGGGACGCCGGCGACGATGACACCGGGCGGGATGTCCATGCCTTCCGGGACGACGGCCCCCGCGGCGACGACCGAGCCCCGGCCGACCCTGGCCCCGGAGAGGACCGTGGCGCCCATGGCGATCATGGCCCCGTCCTCGATCACGCAGGCGTGGAGGATGGCGCCGTGGCCGACGGTCACCCGGGCCCCGATGCGGCAGGGGAGGTTCTCGTCGACGTGGACGACCGTCCCGTCCTGCAGGTTCGAGTCCTCGCCGACGTCGATCGCGGCGCCCTCCATGTCGGAGCGCAGGACGCAGCCGTACCAGACGCTGGCGCCCCTGCGGACGGTGATCCGGCCGACGAGGACCGCGCCCGGGGCCACCCAGGCGCCCTCCTCGATCTCGGGTTGGCCCAGCCTGTCGACGATGCCGTGTTCGCTCATTGGTTCACTCCCTGCGACGGACATTGATTGTACCAGAAATTCGGGGACATGTTACCCGTTTCCCATTTATCCTACGAGACCAATAAATTGGAAATAGGCATCATGTCCCCCATTAAATAAATTGGTGAACAGGTATTGTGTCCCCGGATTAAATTTGTTATTCTTAGTATTCCACTAGGATTTAATTTCCTCGGGTGGGAATTCGTCGATACTTGGAGGTCCCCATGCCCGCGTCCGGCGGTTTTTCCGACAACGCCCTGAAGATCCTGAAGGCCCGCTACTTCCTGAAGAACGAGAAGGGCGATCTCCTCGACAAGTCCCCCGAAGACCTCTTCCGCCGCGTCGCGACCTACGTCGCCACCGCCGAGAAGTCCAAGGCCGACCGCAAGAAGTACGCCCAGCTCTTCCTCGAGGCCATGAACGCCCGCGACTTCCTGCCCAACAGCCCCACCCTGACCGGGGCCGGCCGGGGCATGTGCCTGTCCGCCTGTTTCGTCCTGCCCATCGAGGACTCGCTCGACTCGATCTTCGACACGGTCAAGAACGCCGCCCTCGTCCACAAGGAGGGCGGCGGGACGGGCTTCGACTTCAGCCTCCTGCGGCCCAAGGGCAGCTTCGTCCGCAAGACCCAGGGCGTCGCCTCCGGCCCGGTCTCCTTTCTCAAGGTCATCGACGCCGCCACCGAGGCCGTCAAGCAGGGCGGCACGCGCCGCGGCGCCAACATGGGCATCCTCCGCGTCGACCACCCCGACATCGAGGAATTCATCCAGATGAAGCTCGACGGGACGTCGGTCACGAACTTCAACATCTCGGTCGCCGTCACCGACGCCTTCATGGCCGCGCTCGCGGCCGGCACCGACTACGACGTCATCGACCCCCACACCGGCACGCCGGCCGGCAAGAAGGACGCCCGCAAGGTCTTCCAGCTCATCGTCGAATCGGCCTGGGCCATCGGCGACCCCGGCCTGATCTTCATCGACCGGATCAACGCCGCCAATCCCACCGCCGGCCTCGGCCCCATCCGGGCGACCAATCCCTGCGGCGAGCAGCCCCTCCACGACTTACGAGTCCTGCAACCTCGGCTCCATCAACCTGGCCAACTTCCACGCTCCCAAGGCGAAGGACCGCTTCGACTGGGACCGTTTCCGCACGATCGTCCGCCTGGGCGTCCGCTTCCTCGACGACGTCATCGACGTCAACCGCTACCCGCTGCCCCAGATCGACCAGACGACCCGGGCCTCGCGCCGCATCGGCCTCGGGGTCATGGGCTGGGCCGACCTGCTCCTCCTGATGAAGGTCCGCTACGACTCGGCCAAGGCCCTGGCCCTGGCCGACAAGGTGGCCGGCTTCCTCCGGGCCGAGGCGACGGCCGCCTCCCG
Source organism: uncultured bacterium (assembly GCA_963743755.1). GTDB lineage: Bacteria > Acidobacteriota > Aminicenantia > Aminicenantales > Saccharicenantaceae > RBG-16-66-30. The sequence goes on along the minus strand of CAVUQU010000001.1, from coordinate 668,237 downwards.
CGAGCTGGCCGCCGAGCGCGGCTCGTTCCCGGCCATCGGCAAGTCCGTCTACAAGGGCGGCAAGATGCGCAACGCCACGGTCTTCACCATCGCCCCGACCGGCACCATCTCGCGCATCGCCGGCTGCTCCTCCTCGATCGAGCCCGTCTTCGCCTTCGAGGTCACCTCGAAGATCATCGACTCCGAGCTCAAGGACGTCCATCCCATCTACGCCGAGTGGCTGGAGAAGAACCCCGGCAAGCCCCTGCCGGACTATTTCAAGGCCGCCCACGAGATCGCGCCCGCATGGCACATCAAGACCCAGGCGGCCTTCCAGAAGCACGTCGACAACTCCGTCTCCAAGACCATCAACTTCCCCCACGAGGCCACGGTCGAGGACGTCGAGAAGGCCTACCTGCTGGCCTGGGACCTGGGGACCAAGGGCATCACCATCTACCGCGACGGCTGCCGCGAAAGCCAGGTCCTCTACAAGAACGGCACCGAGATCAAGCCATCCCGAGGGCCGGCCCGACTCGCTGCCCTCCGATCACCGACAAGATCAAGACGGGCTTCGGCAACCTCTACGTGACCATCTCCTTCCACAACCAGAAGCCGTTCGAGGTCTTCGCCTCGATCGGCAAGAGCGGCTACTCGACCATGGCCGACGCCGAGGCCCTCGGCCGCCTCATCTCGACCGCCCTCCGCAGCGGCGTCGAGGCCGAGGAGGTCATCACCCAGCTCAAGGGCATCGGCGGCTCGGAGCCCATCTTCACCGAGGGCGGCCTCATCCAGTCCATCCCCGACGCCATCGCCAAGATCCTCGAGAAGCACTTCGGCGAGGTCAAGCACAACGCCAAGGACTTCTACACCGTCCGCTGCAAGATCTGCGGCGCCCTGCTTCCCGACGAGAAGTGCCCCGTCTGCATCAACTGCGGCTGGAGCAAATGCGCATGAACCCCGAGATACCGGTCCCGGCGCCCGCCTTCGAGCTTTTCCACCTCCTCCTCACGGCCGGCATCCTGGCCGCCGCCGTCCTGCTGGGCGTCGTCGTCCAGCGGGTCGTCGCGTCGACCCTGCATGCCCGGGCCAAGAGAACGGCCTCCGAATGGGACGACATCGTCGTCGAATCGATGAGGGGGCTCGTCGTGGTGTGGTTCCTGCTCATCGGCCTGGCCGTCGTCCTGAAATTCGTCCCGCTCCAGCCCGAGGTCCTGCGGATCGTCCGGCGCACGGTCGGCGTCCTGGGCATCCTGTCGGCGGTCGTCTTCTTCACCCGGATGGCCCGCCGGGCCATCCACATCTACATCGACCGCAAGGTCGAGGTGACGTCCTCGATCTTCAAGAACTTCGCCACGGGCATCATCTACATCCTGGGATTCCTCTTCGTCCTCGACTACCTGGGGATCTCCATCACGCCGCTGCTCACGGCCCTGGGCGTCGGCGGCCTGGCCGTCGCCCTGGCCCTCCAGGACACGCTCTCCAACCTCTTCGCCGGGCTGAACATCCTCATGACCCGGAAGATCCGGCCGGGCGATTACGTCCGCCTGGAGACCGGCGAGGAAGGCGAGGTCTGCGACATCACCTGGCGCAACACGACCCTCCGCGCTCCCGAGGACAACATGGTCGTCGTGCCCAACGCCAAGCTGGCCTCGGCCATCTACACCAACACGCACTTGCCGCAGAAGGAGATGGGGCTGTTCCTGCCCGTCACGGTCGCCTTCGACAGCGATCTGGTCCTGGTCGAGCGGGTGACGCTCGAGGTCGCCCGGGAGGTCCTGGCCGGGCCGGAACGGGCCATCCCGGATTTCGCGCCCGCCAGTCCGCTTCAACGCCTACACCGACATCGGCGTCCGGTTCTCGGTCATCCTCCGGATCAAGGAATTCCGGGAGCAGTACAAGATCCGGCACGAATTCTACAGGCGGCTCCACGCGCGCTATAAAGAAGAGGGGATCAAACTGGCCGTAGCTGCCCGGCTCGCGGCGGTCGATAAGCCCTAGGCTAAGAAGTCCTCCGCCCGGCTTTGTTCGGGAATATCCTCTAGCTCCCCGGCCCCGGGAACCAGTGCGCGCGGTTCCCCCCGCTGCGCGGGTCCCCCCTCCACCACGGGGATCTGCGAGGATAATTCCCTCGCCGCCTCGCTCCGGACTTCTTGAATAAGGGACTTATCCTAAGACCAGCGTCTTCAGCAGCAGGACGTTCAGGCCGATCACGACGGCCGCGACGGTCCAGAGCAGCGCCTGGAGCGCCCGTCCGTTGGCGTATTTCCCCATGACCTTGGGCGACGAGGTCAGTCGGATCTGGGTGACGATCGTGAACGGCAGCTGCATGCTGAGCAGCATCTGCGAGACGACGAGTCCCCGGAAGGGATCCCCGATGAGGAAGATGATCGCGGTCGCGGCGACGAGCGTCCCGGCCGCCCCGATGCGCGAGTGCAGGTCCTTGATGTCGTAGGATTCGCCGAAGATCCCGGCGAAGATGGACGCCCCGGCCATCCCGGCCGTGATCGACGAGGATAGCCCCGCGAGAAGCAGGGCCAGGGCGAAGACGACCGCCGCCGCCGGCCCAACGAGCGGACCGAGCATCTTCTGCGCTTGCCCGAGCTCGGTGACCGGCGCCCGGCCGAAGAACGCCGCCGCGGCGACCAGGATCATGGCGCTGTTGATACCCCAGCCGACGACCATGGAGACGAGCGTATCGGCGAACTCGTACTTGAGCTGGCGGCGGATCACCGCCTCATCGCCGAGGTTCCACTGCCGGCTCTGGATGACCTCCGAGTGCAGGAAGATGTTGTGGGGCATGACCACGGCGCCGAGCACGGCCATGATGATGGGCAGGGAACCGGCCGGGAAAGAGGGCACGACCCAGGCGGCCGCCGCCTTGCCCCACGAGACGTCGACCAGCGTGAGCTCGAACAGGAACGACAGCCCGATGAGGGAGACGAAGGCGATGATCCATTTCTCGAGGCGCGGGTAGGAGTTCGAGAAGAGAAGTGCCAGGACGACGCCGAGGACGAGCACGGCCGCGGCCCGGAGCGGAAGCCAGGGGAAGAGCATGTGCAGGCCGATCGCCGCGCCCAGGATCTCGGCCATGGCCGTCGAAACGGCCGCGAGCACGGCGCTCGAAAGCACGACCCTCGATGTGGCCGGCCGCATGTGCTTGGTCGCCGCCTCGGACAGGCACAGGCCCGTGGCGATGCCGAGGTGGGCGACGTTGTGCTGGAGGATGACCAGCATGACCGTCGCCAGGGTGACCATCCAGAGCAGCGCATAGCCGTGGGAGGCGCCGGCGGCGATGTTCGAGGCCCAATTGCCCGGGTCGATGAAACCGACCGTGACCAGCAGCCCCGGGCCGATGTAGCGCAGGAAGGTCAGCGCCTCCAGGCGCGTGCGGTGTCTCTTCAGGATCTCGGCGACCTTCATCCTTCGGTCTCCCGGCGACAAACTACCCCTTTTTTCCCGCCGTTTCAACACAAAATGGGTACGAATGAATTCGCGGTTTGACCGTTGCGGTGTTTTATGATATTGTTTTCAATGACCTGTAGGGAACAAGGAGTCACCACCATGAAAAGAGCCGCCATCGTCCTCATTCTTTTCGGATGCCTGGCCGGCCTGTCCTTCGGCCAAAGCAAGCACAATATAGGCCTCGGATTCATGCTCGGCGAGCCGACCGGCATCAGCTTCAAGATCTGGAACAGGCAGACCGTGGCCTTCGACGCCGGCGCCGCCTGGTCCATCGTCGAAGAGAAGCACTTCCAGATCCACGGCGACATCCTCCTGCACAACTTCAACCTCTTCCGGGTCGAGACCGGACGCATGGCCCTCTACTACGGCGCCGGCGCCCGGATCTGGTTCGCCGCCGACACGGTCTTCAGCCTGCGCATCCCGTTCGGCCTATCCTACGAGTTCGAGAGGACGCCCATCGAGCTCTTCCTCGAGGTCGTGCCCATGATCGACCTGATCCCGGCGACCGAGATGGGCATGGCCGGCGCGGTCGGCTTCAGGTACTATTTCTGATCCGGCGGACTCCATTTAAGACACTCCGCTCCTTTCTATCGGCGGGAGCGGTCCTCTGCCTCGTCTCCCTGATCCCGGCAGCCTGCGGGTCCGATCTTCCGGCCGGACCGCCACCCGCTGACGACGCGCCCGCGCCCTCCGGACCCCGCGCCGTCCTCGTCTCGCCCGGTGACCCGCGTCCGGGCACACCCCTTCGCGTGCTGGCCGCCTTCGAATCCGACGCCTCCAAGGTCTCCGTTTCGCTCCGCGGACCGGACGGCCCCATCGATCCCGCGAGTCTGAAAAGGGGAGGCGGCCCCCCGTACTGGATCGCCGCCGAGTTCACCGCCGCTCCCTCCGCCGATCCCGTCGTCGTTTTCCGCGCCGGCCGGAATGATATCGCCGCCGGCCCGGAGGCCCGCATCGCCGCCGGCGAAGGCTGGTCCCGCAAGGCCGAGATCCTCTATTCGGCCTGGATCGAAGCCCTGTTCGCCGACGCCGACGAGCGCTCCTCATGGAAAGCCCTCCACGAGGTCATGCGCGACCGCGCCCGGAACCTCCTCCACGACCACCTCGGCCTCGGCGAGGACGGGGCGGCCGGAGCGAACGCGCTTGAGATGGTCCCGGACTGCGCCGACAATCCCTACTTCCTCCGGGCCTATTTCGCCTGGAAGCTGGGCCTGCCCTTCGGCTTCCACGAAACGGGCTGGGGCACCGTCGAATCGCCTCCGCGGGCCGGCCGCTTCATCACCGCGGACGCGCCCCCGCCGTCCGGTAACCCCGTCCCCGTCGCCTCGGTGAGGCGCCTGCTCAACCAGGTCAAGAACACGGTCCACGCCGGCAGCGGCCGGACCGCGCTCCGGGCGGACGGGACCGACTACTACCCGCTGCCGCTTGCCCGCTCGGGCCCTCCGGCCCGGAACGGTCTACGCCGACCCCTACGGCCACACCTACACCCTCGTCCGCTGGATCCCCCAGACGCGGAAAAGCCCCGGCCTTCTCCTCGGCGTCGACGCCCAGCCCGACGGCACGATCGGCGTCAAGAGGTTCTGGAAGGGGAACTTCCTCTTCACCACGGAGGACGTCATCGGCGAACCGGGCTTCAAGGCCTTCCGGCCCGTCGTCGTCGAGTCCGGCAGGCCGCGTCTTCTCGACAACCGGGAGATCGCGGCGAGCCCCGACTACGGCGACTACTCGCTCCAACAGGAGCGTCTCGGGGGCGCGGAATTCTACGCCGCGATGGAGAAGCTCATCAACCCGGAGCCCCTCGACGCCGAAGCCGCCTTCGACGACCTCTTCCGGGCCCTCCACGAACAGCTCCTCGTCCGGGTCGACTCGGTCCGGAACGGCGAGGCCTACATGCAAGCCCATCCCGGCATGGTCATCCCCATGCCTTCGGGCAAGGCCGTGTTCCAGACCTTGGGACAGTGGGAGGACTACTCGACCCCCAACCGCGACCTGCGCCTGCTCATCGCCATCGACACCATCCTCGAATTCCCGGACAAGGCCGCCGCCAATCCCGGCGCTTACGAGATGGCCGGCAAAAAGACGCCCGACGAGATCCGCCGCAGGCTCCTCGAGCTCCAGCGGAAGCGGGCCTCGGAGCTTTCGATCACATACACGGGCTCGGACGGTTCGCCCCGCGTTCTCCCCATCGCGGAGATCTTCCGCAGGACCGAGGCCTTCGAGATGGGCTACAACCCAAACGACAGCATCGAGATCCGCTGGGGCGCCCCCGCCGGCAGCGCCGAGCTCAGTACCGCCCGGCGCCGCGTCGCCGGCCTCCCAGGTCGCCAAGATGAAGGCCCTCCAGCCCTGGTTCCGCAAGCGTCTCCGCCCGGCCGCTTAGGGCCGGCTGGACCGGGGCCCTAGCCCAGCCACTCTCCGATGCCGCTCCAATGCATGTCCAAGGTCCTGGCACCGGGCCTGTTCTCCAAGCTCTCCCACATCGCGAGCATAGCCCCTTTGCCTCCCAGGCGGTTGAGCTCTTCTCCGATGGCCGTGGCCACGGGTTCAAGCCGGTCGATCGCCGCCCGGTCGTTCTGCTGATAGGCACGGCAGAGGTCCGCGAGCGCCTCAAACCACCCGGAGCCGTCCGAGTTGATGCGCACGGTGGGCGGGCTGCCGGATTCTTCATAGATCCCCTGGATATCGCGCCCGAAGCTTGCCTTCGGGAGTTTCGACGACCAGATAATGAAATTCCGCGGGGACGGGCTGGCGCTCCAAGAAGGCCCGGGCCGAAGCCTCGTCAGGCCCCTTATGGATCCGGTAGGTCGCGATCCCCAATCCCAACTTCGTGGGTTTTCGCTCTTCCTTCACGAAGACGACGTCCTCAGGCGAAGCGAGGCCGGCCGGGGGAGCGGGAGGGCCGGACACCGCGGGCTCGAGATCGTTCTTCCTCCGGCCGCCGTGGCTCTCGAAACTGGATTTTGCGCGCTCCCACAGCTCGTGGGTCAACTTTTTCCCGCAAATGACCGCCTCGTATTGACCGTCCGACTGCCGGTAATAGCCGAAGATCAAAGGCTCGGTGCAGATGAGCTTCCCGTCCGGTCCTTCGTGGATGCAGGGGAGGTCCAAGAGCGCCTCGCGGGCATCTTTCCCGGTGTCGAAAAAGTACATGACGTACGGGTCCTTCACCGGAGAGGACATGCGCTCTATCCAGTAGGCCATCGCCTGATGCAGATCATCCTGCAGATCCCCCCGATTGACAAGATGCGTCACCGGGGGAGCCGGGACGACTTTCGCTTCGGCCCTAGCGGCCTGGGCGACCGGCCCGGCCGGGTCGCGGGGGCGCTCCGCCGGGACGATCCTGTCCGCGTGTCCCGTTCGAGGCGAAGGAGCCGGCCACCGGTCCGGTCGGCTGCGGATGACAAGATAGGCGATCCAGCCGCCGACGGGATGAAGCCCGAACCACATCCAGTGAGGCGATACGCCCTTTCGCTTGGCCGCCTTGATCCCGAGAACGACCGGAATGATGGTCAACGCCAGAACACCGATGACGACGAACGGGACCTGATCATCCGGAAGCCGGCTGCGATCTTGCGCTTTGGGCCTTGGGGCGGGGTCCGTTTGGGCGGCCAGCCTTTTCGTCCCGGCCAGCAATGCGATCGATAGAACGAGCCCGAGAAGCACGATCCCTCCCAGGATCGGGACTTTCCGCGATCTTCTTGACGGCCTTGAGTTGGATTTTAACATGGCGGCACCCTTCAGGAGATCTTGATGACCAGGCTTTTTGCCAGATAGTCGTGGAGGGCCTGGTTCTTCGGCGTAAAGACGGCCATGACGTAGCCGATCATGAAGGTCAGGAGGCTCAGGAGCTTGGCGAAGAAGCGCCAGGTCGCGCGGCCGAAGCCGAGGCGCCGGCCGTCCATATCGACGACCCTCAGGCCGAGGATCCGTTTGCCCAAGGTCGCTCCTCTCGCCGAGGATTCGAGGATCGCATAGTAGAGCCACCAGACGGCAAGGACCGCGAGGGTCCACCCGGGCTTGGGGCCGCGGCTCGCGGGTCCCTGCCCGCCGATCACCGCCGCCACATGGAGCGGGATCGTGGCCAGCGAGATGATCAGCCCATCGATGAGAGCCGCCGCGAGCCGCGCGCCCGGCGCGGCGTAGGACGTTTCCGCCGGCGGCTGAGGCTGCAGCTGGGGTTGGGCCTGGGGCCCGTGCGCGGGACGGCCCTTCGAGGCCTCGGGAGCCGCCTGTCGTACGGGCGGCCAGACGAGGTCGAATGGCGGGATGGCCTCGGCCGCCAGGCTGGCCGGCAGGCCGCCGGGAAGATCCAACGGGAGAGTCCGCGCTCGCATGCTCTTGGCGACATCGGCCCGGATGGCCTCGATATTGGTCTTGATCCTCTCGCTCTCGGGATCGACCTCGCGCGCCCGTTCGAGCCAAGGCAAGGCCTCTCGCAGATATCCCGCCCTGGCCAGGGCGACCCCGCAGCTCATGAGGGCCAGGGTGTTGTACGGGTTCCATCGGGCGGCCAGGCCGTAGAGCTCCGCGCCGCGAACGAGGTCTTGGACGCTCCCGCCCTTGGCCACGATCACGGATCCGACGGGTTTCGCTCCCCGGGACACGAGGTCGGCCTCCATCACCTGGGCGACGGACTGTTTGAGACGCCGGATATCCCCGGCATCCAGCTTACGGAGGATGTCCTGCTGGTCCTGAAGGCGGGCGAAGGCATCGGGGCCCGGCGAGGCCATGACCATGTTGGGAACGCCCGGAGTCTTTTCGAGGATGACGGATTCGTAAACGTCCAGCGGGAAATTCCCCGCCGCGAGCTTCTCCTGGGCGCTCAAACGGCGCCAGGAAGGACGGATGGGTTTCCATCAGCCGTTTGAGCTCACGGAGATTGTTGCCGAGCCTGAGCGAGCCGCCCTTCGCCCGCGCCGGAAAACGACGCCCCCCGCAGAGGCGCTTCGACGATCTCGACCTTGGTCTGCCCGGGCCCCACGGCATTGAGGCCGATCGTCGAAAGCAGGTACTCGCTTTCGATGCCGATGACGGTTTCTTCCTTGAAGGCGGCTAGCTTCGAGGGCAGCCCGATGGCCCATTTCATCGAAGCGCCGGCCTGCCAGCCGGGCGTCACCCCCACGAGATCGCCCTGTCCCCAGAGCTTCCAGTGTGCCGGATCCATCAGCCAATCCCAGATGTCCCGGCGCGCCCTCGAGATCACCACGTTCGCTCGGATCATGGCGTTCCTTCCTCCTTCGGCGCGAAGGCCTCGTTATCCGGACGGTTTGCCAGCGAGCATACTCCGTTTGCGGGAACCGATACAAGCGCGTTCCGGCCTGCCTTGACTTCGGCCCCCCGCGCGGCTATCATCGGGCGCGATCGTCGAGTATCAGGAGGGCCCATGCCATCCGATAACGCGACTTTCGGGATGGTCGGGATCTGCCGCGCCTGCGAGACGCGGATCGCTCAGAGCGCTGTCCCGTTCTATTGCGCCAAATCCAGTGAGATGCAGGTCGGCATCGTTCCGATCTACCGGTTCGAGACGCCCATCTGCGATGAGTGCGTCAAAGAGAGGACGGCCAGGAGGGTCCGGCGTTACTGGCTCGTTTCCCTGGCCATCGCGGCCGTCGCCAGCATCGTCGTTTTCGTCCTGGCGTGGTCGGAGTTCTCACGGGGCGCCACCGACACCTTCGTGAGCCGGATCATCGGTGCGCTGTTCATCGCGGGAGTGCCCGGCGCGGTCGTGCTGATCTTCGCCGCGATCATCTCGATCCAGGTGTGTTCGAAGAAATTCGTCGCGGCGCAGTTGGCTGTCAAAGCCCAGAAGTCCGAGCTCGACGCGGCCGGCTACACGGGCTATTGGATGGCGCCGCCGAAGAACCTGACGATCAGGCGCTATTGAGCCTGCCTCACGGGCATGTCCGGCCTGGGGCTTCCCCGGGGGCGAGGGGATCCGGCATATTGAAGATCGGCAGGAGGGGGCGATGGACGGCAATAAGCTCTCGGTCTTCGTTGTCGTAGCATTGAGTTTCTTGGCCCTAACGCTTGCCGCCGGGCCGGCTGCGGCGCAGGAGGCGCCGCAGCCGTCCGACGTCAGCGCGCCGGGCTCCTACCGCTCCTTCAGCCCTTTCCCCATCCTCATGTACGACACCGACATCGGCTTCGGCTACGGCGGCCGGGTCAAGTTCGTCGACTATTTGAAGAAGAGAGAATCGCTGGACCTCATCCTTTTCAATTCGACGAAGGGCGAGCGCTGGTACGTCTTCACCTTCTCCGTCGCCGATCCCGAGATCCGCCAGGGCAAGCGCTACGGCATCGCCTTCGACCTCAAGGCCGAGTACGACAAGTTCCTCAATTACAGCTACTACGGTCTCGGCGCCGCCACGCCCGAAGAGGACAAGACCGTCCTGACCCACACGACGACGAGCCTCGCTTTCACCTTCAGCCGGGGCGTCACGCCGCATCTCGTCGTCGAGGCGGCCTACGTCGTCCGCTGGCTCCGCTACCTCGATCCGAGGGAAGGGCCCCTCGTCGACGAGTTCGCCGGCCTCGCCGCCGCCGGCCGGCTCTTCGCCCCCTACCTCACCTTCGCCCTGAAGTACGACACTTCGGACAGCCAGATCCATCCGACCCGCGGCTTCCGCTTCATCCTCCAGGAGGACCTCTCCGGGAGCTACATGGGCAGCCGGGACGCGGCCTTCAGCCGCCTGACAGTCGACTTCCGCAATTACCTGCGCGTCTTCGGCGAAAAGGACGTCTTCGCCGTCCGGGCCCTGGCCCAGTACGTCGGCGGCGACGCCGTCCCGTTCTTCGACCACGCCTCGCTCGGCGGCGGCAACGTCATGACCGCCCTGCGCGGTTTCCCCCTCAACCGCTTCCTCGACAGGGGCAAGTTCCTGATCAACGCCGAATACCGGTTCCCGCTCTTTTGGAAGCTCGGCGGCAACGTCTTCACGGACGCCGGCACAGTCTGGCATTCGCTGCGGACGATCGACCTCGGGGAGACCGCCGTCGACGCCGGCCTGGGCCTGCGCTTTTACATGCCCGACTTCGTCGTCCGCGTCGATGTCGCCTGGAGCCGGGAAGGGATGGGCCTGTACTTCAACTTCGGCCACATTTTCTGATAGACTGCCCTTTCCCATGGAAGAAACGCCGTCCGCCCGTCGTCCAAACGACGACTTGACCAATCCGTCCGTTCAAAAATCCACAGGAGGGAAATCGATGTCTACCCGTCTCGCCCGTTCGTTCGCGATCGTTCTGGCCCTGGGCTTCGTCCTGGGCGCCGGAGGGGCGGTCGTGGCCCAAGCGCAGGTCACGGCCGACGACCTCAATCAGTTCACCTGGCGCTGGGTCGGGCCCGTCAACTTTTCGGGCCGGATCACCGAGTTCGCCGTGCCCCGCGGACAGACCACGACCTACTACGTCCTCGCCGCGAGCGGCGGCGTGTGGAAGACCGAGGACGCCGGCACGCACTTCGAGCCCATCTTCGACAAGTACGGCAACATGAGCATGGGCTCCCTGGCCATCGCCGCGTCCGATCCCAACATCCTCTACCTCGGCACGGGCGAGCCGATGCACGCCCGCTCGAGCACCCACGGCAACGGCGTCTGGAAGTCGATCGACGCCGGCAAGACCTGGACGAACGTCGGGCTCGACAAGAGCTACTTCATTCCCAAGGTCGAGGTCGACCCCAAGAACCCGGACATCGTCTACGTCGCCGCCGAGGGCAAGCTCTACGACAACGAGATGGACTGCGAGCGCGGCCTCTACAAGACGACCGACGGCGGCAAGACCTGGGAGAAGCGCTGGCCCCTGGCGGACCGCGGCGTCGGCGACTTCGTCATCGACCCGCGCGATTTCAACGTCGTCATCGCCCAGGCCTACAAGCTCTACCGCCGGGCCTGGACCTACATCGACCGCCAGCCCGGCAACGACCTCTACAAGACGACCGACGGCGGCAAGACCTGGAAGAAGCTGACCCAGGGCCTGCCCACGGCGTTCGACGTCGGCCGGACCGGCCTGGCCATCTTCGTGAAGAATCCCGACATCGTCTACGCCCGGATCGACGAGGAGGTCAACCTCGGCTTGGCCGAGCGCGACGGCGTCGCCAACTTCCGGGCCCCGATGGGCTCCGGCGGCATGGGCTTCGGGGGAGGCGGGAACTACGCCGAAAACAAGTCCTTCGACTCGTGGAAGGCCTTCAAGATCGATCCCCTGCTGGCCAAGCAGGCCCCCAAGTTCGCGCCCATCGTCGCCGCCGACGAGGCCGAACTGGTCAAGAAGCTCAACGAGCACATCGCCGACAAGGACTTCCTGACCAAGGCCGGGATCGACCTGGCCGCCTTCAACGCGGCCGCCCGCAAGGTCTACGCCAAGAACAAGGACCTCGTCGCGGCCATCGACGAGATCGAGAAGCTCCAGAAGCGCGAGGCGCCCAAGGCCGATTCGGCCGAGGCCAAAGGCCGCGTCCAGGTGACGAACCGCCACGTCCTCGAGATGCTCTACGGCGGCGTTCTGCGCAACCAGCAGCCGGTCAAGCGCTCGGGCGTCGTCTACCGGTCGGCCGACCTCGGCGAGACCTGGGTGAAAGCGACCGAGTACAAGCTCACGGGCGGCAGCGCCCAGGTCAACCAGACCGAGGGCGGCTACTACGGCCGCATCAACGTCGACGCCCAGAACGACCAGACCCTCTACGGCGGCGACACCAACACGACCGTCTCGACCGACGGCGGCAAGACCTTCAAGGCCACCGGCTGGGACCACGGGGCCTACAAGCCCCACGTCGACCACCGCGTCGTCTGGGTGGACCCCCAGAACTCCAATCACATCCTGAGCGGCAACGACGGCGGGGCGGGGGAGACCTGGGACGGCGGCAAGCACTGGAACCAGAAGTCGACCATCAGCGCCCAGCAGTTCTACGACGTCGCCGTCGACAACGAGCAGCCCTACAACGTCATGGGCGGCACCCAGGACAACGGCGCGTGGTGGGGCCCCTCCCAGAACCGCAACTCCTGGGGTGTCTTCGCCGCCGATTGGAACTACCTGCCGACGGGCGACGCCTTCTACGTCGTCCGCGACTGGTGGAACCCCGACTACATCTACTACGAGAGCCAGTTCGGGGCGTCGAGCCGCATGAACCTCAAGACCGGCGAGATCTCGGGCCTGGCCAAGCGGACGACCGCCGAGGAGCTGGCCAAGGGCATGCCGGCCCTGCGCTACCAGTGGAACGCCCCGATCGTGCTTTCGCCGCACAACCCCGGCATCGTCTACATCGCTCGCAGTTCGTCCACCGCTCCCTCAGCCGGGGCGAGCGGGACACCTTCGTCACCATCAGCCCGGACCTGTCCCGGGCCGACAAGACGCGCCTCGAGGAGTCGAAGAAGACCAACCTCCAGTACGCGACGATCTACACCTTCGCCGAGTCGGCCAAGAAGCCGGGCCTCTACTGGGCCGGCACCGACGACGGCAACGTCCAGATGTCGCCCGACGGCGGCGTCACCTGGACGAACATCACGGCCGATTTCTACGACATGAAGACGGGCAAAGCCAAGCCCGGCGTCAAGGGCGACCTCATCCCGTTCGACCGCTGGGTGAAGCGGGTCGTCCCGTCGCGGTTCGACGAGAACGTCTGCTACGTCGCTTTCAACGGCTACCGGACCCACAACGAGGACAAGACCTGGATCTTCGTCACCCACGACCTGGGCAAGACCTGGGAGGACATCTCCGGCGGCATGATGAACCCCGTCTTCGACCTCGAGGAGGACCCCGACAACGCCAACGTCCTCTACGCCGGCACGGACTACGGCGTCCACGTCACCCTGGACAAGGGCAAGACCTGGGTCCCGTTCTCGACTTCGGCGCCCAACGTGATCATCCGCGACATGGCCATCCAGAAGCGCGACCGCGACCTGGTCATCGGCACCTACGGCCGGGGCATCTACATCGCCGACATCGCGCCGCTCAAGGAGATCAAGGCCGAGAACCTGGCCAAGGACGCCTATCTCTTCGACATCGAGGAGACGATCCGCTGGAACCGCCTCGAGCGGCGGGGCGAACAGTACGGCGAGTTCGCCAAGGTCGACAATCCCGCGATCGGCGCGACGATCTACTACTACCTCAAGGCCGAGCCCAAGTCGGTCAAGATCGTCGTCAAGGACCTCGAGGGCACCGTCGTCCAGGAGCTGAACGGCACGGCCAAGAAGGGCCTGCAGAAGGTCTCCTGGAACCTGACCCGCCGGCAGCAGCCCGGCCAGCAGGCGCCGCCGCCCGGCGGCGGGATGCGCGGCCGGGGGGCCAACTACGTCGACTACGGCACCTACAAGGTGACTCTCACGGTCGACGACAAGGACGTGGCCACCAAGACCGTCAAGGTCAGTCCCGATCCAAAGTTTAAGTAAGTTAATGAGCTGTCCCCGGAGGGGACTGTCCCGCAGCGAAACGAAAGGGGCGCCCCCCGCGGGGCGCCCCTTCTTTTTCTCTCGGAACGGACCAGGTCTTCGCCGAACTAATTGCCCTGTTGCATCGGATCGAGCCGGACCGTGACCTTGCCCGTGTAGGTCTTGCCGCCGACCGTCAGCTTGACGGCGTAGGTGCCGGGCTCGACCGCCTGGCCGCCCATGCCGCCGCGCCCGCCGCCGTAGAAGCCCATGCCCGGGCGGAGGATGGGCATGACGGACCTCTGGATCTCGGAGACCTTGCGGAAGTTCGTCCCGAACTTGTCGAGATCGGCCACGGCGCCCTTGAGCGCGGCCTTCTGCTCGTCCGTGAGATCGGTCCGCAGGAGGGCCGTGTCGATCTGCTTCTTGAGATTGGCGGCCATCGTCTGCGCCGTCGCGCCCGGCGGGTCGAAGCGAAGGTCCCAGGCGATCCGGTTGATGCCGACCCGGGCGTTGTCGAGGATGAAGGTCGTCTTGGCGGTCCCCGTCGGATCGGAGATCTCGAGCGTAGCCGGCGAGTCGGGCTTGGCCTTGAGGTAGAAATGGACCAGGGCCCCGTCGGGTGGATTCTCGCCCTTGAAGAACAGGTCGCCCCGGCCGTAGCCGCCGCGCTGGACGCGGAGCCACCGGGTGCCGGGCTTGCCCGGCTCGAAGAGAACGGCGTCCTGGCCGATGACCGTGTCCGTCGCCTTGCGCAGGGCCGTGATGTCGTCGAGGATCCACAGGCCGCGGCCGTGCGTCGCGGCGATCAGGTCGTGGTCGCGGGGGTGGATGAGAAGGTCGTGGAAGGCGACCGTGGGCATGTTCAGGCCGAAGTCGGCCCAGCTCGCGCCCGCGTCGCGGCTGTAAGTAGACACCGAACTCGGTGCCGAGGAAGAGCAGGTCCTTATTGACCGGGTCCTCGCGGACGACGTAGACCGGCTCGCCGTCGGGGATGCCGGCCGAGGCGGCGGTCCAGGTCTTGCCGAAGTCCGTGGTCTTGAAGACGTAGGGATGGAAGTCGTCGGAGCGGTGGCCGTCGAAGGTGACGTAGCAGGTCCCCTCGTCGAAGTGCGAGGCCTCGACCCGGCTGCACCAAATTCCGGGGGGCACGCCCTTGATGTTCGGCCGGACGTTGGTCCAGGTGACGCCGCCGTTGCGGGTGAGCTGGACGTTGCCGTCGTCGGTGCCGACCCAGAGGAGGCCGGGAAGCTTCGGCGATTCCGAGACGGTGATGATGGTGCCGTAGGTCTCGGCGCCCGTGACGTCGGGCGTCATGCCGCCGGTCGGGCCCGGCCCGTCGGGCCGGTTCTTCGGGGCGTTCTTGGCCTTGTCGTTCATCGTCAGGTCGGGGCTGACGATCATCCAGTGGTCGCCCCGGTCGGTCGACCGGAACAGGTGGTTGCCGCCGAAGTAGAGCGTCTGGGGATTGTGCGGCGAAAGGACGATCGGCGAGCTCCAGTTGAAGCGGAAGGGGCCGCGGTCCCGCTGCTGCCCCGCGGGCGGGCCGCCCGGAACGGGCGCGGCAGGCTTGGCTTCGGGCTTGGCCGCCGGGGCCTTCTTGTCGGGCGGTGCCGGCGGGAAGAATTCCTTGTAGTTGAGGATGGTCTGCGAGGTCGGCCGGATCTGCTTCGACTCGCGCGTCTCGACGTTGATCCGCTGGATGGAGCCGCCCTGGCTCTCGCAGTAGGCGGTGCGCCAGTCGGTCGGATCGTTCTGGGTATGGAAACCGTCGCCGCCGCCGATGTTGAACCAGAAGTCGGTCAGCAGCTGGCCCTCGCGGTGCGTCGACGGGCCGCCCCAGGTCCCGTTGTCCTGGAGGCCGCCGTAGACGTAATAGGGGTCGCGCATGTCGGCGCTGACGGCGTAGAACTGGGCCACGGTCAGGTTGTCGAAGAAGATCCAGGACTTGCCGTGGTCGTGGCTGAGCGAGGCGCCGCCGTCCTGGCCGACGTAGAAACGGTTCTTGTTGGATGGGTCGAGCCACATGGCGTGGAAGTCGGGGTGGAGGCCGCCGACCTGGTTCCAGGTCTTGCCGCCGTCGGCCGAGTAGCTCATATTCGTGGCCAGCCAGTAGATCCACTTGTCCTCGAGCGGGTTGATGTAGATGTGGCTGTAGTAGAAGGGCCGGTTGTTCTGCCGGCTCATGAACGTCCAGGAGGCGCCGCCGTCCTCGGAGCGGTAGACGCCCGTCCCGAGCTTGGTCATGTCCTCGTACTCGGGGTTAGGCTTCTGATCGGCCCCAAGGCGGGCGGCCGGCTGGAAGCCGTGCTCGACGATGGCCGCCAGGACGTTCGGGTTGGAGCGGGAGATGGCCAGGCCGATGCGGCCGAGCTCGCCCGCGGGCAGTCCCTGGGTGAGCTTCGTCCAGGTCTTGCCGCCGTCGGTCGTCTTGAAGATGCCGCCGTTCGGGCCGCCGGAGTCGAAGCGCCAGGGCTGGCGGAGGCGCTGCCACATGGAGACGAAGAGGGTCTCCGGTTCGGTCGGGTGCATGACCAGGTCGATGGCCCCGGTCTTGCCGTCGTTCGGCAGGCCGCCGGCGAGCTTGGTCCACGTCGCGCCGCCGTCGGCCGTCTTGAACAGGCCCCGGTCGCCCGTGTAGCCCCAGGGGTGGCCTGAGGCGGCGACGTAGACGATGTTCGGATCCGTCGGATGGGTCAGGACCCGGCCGATCGTCTGGGTCGTCTCGAGGCCCATGCGGGTGAAGGACTTGCCGCCGTCGGTCGACTTGTAGACGCCGTCGCCCCAGGCGACGCTGTTGCGGACGCATTCCTCGCCCGTGCCGACCCAGATGATGTTCGGGTCCTTCTGGAAAAAGGCGACGTCGCCGATAGAGGCCGAGCCGTAGCGCTCGAAGATGGGCTCCCAGGTCGTCCCGGCGTTCACGGACTTGAATACGCCGCCGGACGCCGAGGCCAGGAGGACCTGCGTGAAGTCCTTGTCCAGGGCCTCGAAATCGGAGATGCGGCCGACCATGTTGGCCGGGCCGATCGACCGCCACTTGAGGTGCCCGATGAGATCCGGCGCGGCCGATGCCGCGGGCGCGGACTGGGACGCAACGAATGGGCCGGAGAAGGCCAGGACCAGGAAGAGGATGACGGACGCCCGGAGGGCCGTCTTGACGCCGAATTTCATGCCGACCTCCTTGGGAGATGTGCGGAAGGGCGGATTATATTGGAAAACCCGCGCCATGTTCAATCATTTGGATTCTTGTATAATAGTGGGGATGAAAAGAACATTGCTCGTACCGGTCGTTCTTCTACTGGCGGGGTTTTCCTGCGGCAGCCAGCAGGCGACGGTGACAGCGGGGCAGGGGAGCCCGGAGTTCGACGCGGCTTCGGCCTACGGCTTCGTCAAAGCGCAGGTCGAGTTCGGGCCGCGGGTTCCCGGCACGCCCGCCCATGCAGCCTGCGCCGATTGGTTCGTCAAGACGCTGAAACAATGGACGCCCGACGTTATCGTCCAGGAGTTCAAGGCCCGCGCTTACGACGGCCGGCCGCTCGAGGGCAAGAACATCGTCGCGTCGTTCGACAAGGACAAGAAGGACCGCGTCCTCCTCTGCGCCCACTGGGACTCCCGGCCGTTCGCCGACCACGACCCCGACCCGGCCAACCACTTCCGGCCGGTCATGGGGGCCAATGACGGCGCGAGCGGCGTCGGGGTCCTGCTCGAGGTGGCCCGGTGCCTCTCGGTCAGGAAGCCGGCCGTGGGTGTCGACATCGTCCTTCTCGATCTCGAGGACTTCGGCGCACACGCCAATTGGCACGGCGCCTCGGACGACACCTGGGGGCTCGGCTCCCAGCACTGGTCCAGGAACCCGCACCGGCCCGGCTACACGGCCCGCTTCGGCATCCTGCTCGACATGGTCGGCGGGGCCGGGGCCGTCTTCCCCAGGGAAGGGACGTCGCTCTACTTCGCCCCGGCCGTCGTCGACAAGATCTGGGCCGCCGCCCGGGCGCTCGGGTATGCGAAGAACTTCGTCGACAGGGAATCGGGGACGCTCATCGACGATCATCTCTACATCAACCAGTATGCCCGAATCCCGACCGCGGACATCATCGACTACGACGAGCGCCGGAAAAACGGCTTCCCGGACTCCTGGCACACCGTCGGGGACACCCTGGACAAGATCGACCGGAACACCCTGGCGGTGGTGGGAAAGACCGTCCTGGCCGTCGTCTATGGGGAAAAATAGGCTTCATCTCCCGATTCCGGGAGGGCGCCCGATCGGGAAGAAATCCCGCCGATCGGTGTCTAAAAGGGTGAAGGATAAATCCATTCAATAGGAGAATCGAACATGAAGAAGACCTCACTCGCAGTTTTATCCATCGCGGTCCTGATGACCGTGGCCGCGCTGGCAGCCGACGTCTCCGGCACCTGGGTCATGTCGAGCCCCGGCCGCGACGGCCAGATGAGGGAGCAGGACATCACCATCGCCCAGGACGGCAACAAGATCAAGGTCACCATGACCATGGGCCGTCCCGGCGGCGAATCCCGCGAAGTCGTCGGCGACGGCACGATCGAGGGCAACGCCATCATGTGGGCGTTCAGCTTCCAGCGGCCCGACGGCCAGGAAATGAAGATGGAATACAAGGGCACCGTGGACGGCGATACCATGAAAGGCACCACGATGCGGATGGACAACGAGGTCGAGTGGACCGCTAAAAAGAAGTAACGGGGTCGGACCACAGCATCTCTAGCTGAATGAGCTAGATATCCTGAATGGCAGGCTGTCCATCAGTTTGCCGGGCCTCGAATTTCGATGTTTTCGAGGCCAAAAACAGCGATTTCGCGGGGGCGCGGGCTTCACGGCCCGCGCCCCTTTTCATTCGGTCGTCCGGACGACTGTGATATGATCGTGGCATCACCGAGCAGGAGGCACCGACCATGAGCAACCCGAAAGGCATGGACCGCAGGGATTTCCTCAAGGCTTCGGCCGCCGGGCTGGCCGGCGTGGGAACGACGCTTGCGGCCGGACCGGCCGTAGCCGCAGCGCAGACGGCGCCCGCCGCCTCGGCCAAGATCAGATCCTACCGGACGCTCGGGCGGACGGGCTTCAAGGCGTCCGACATCGGCATCGGCACTTCCCAGACTTTCCCCGTCGATATCCTCAAGGCCGCTCTCGACGCCGGCGTCAACTACTTCGACACGGGCGAGGGCTACGGGCGCGGGCAGGCCGAGCGCAGCATCGGCGAGGCCATCAAGGGCCGGGACCGCAAGTCCCTGTTCATCACGACCAAGTTCCGCATGGACGGTCTGGCCGATCCGGCCGCCGTCGCCGCGAAGCTCGAGGAGAGCCTGGGCCGCCTCCAGACCGACTATGTCGACTGCCTCATGCTCGGGCCCCAGACGGCCGCCGCGGTCAAGAACGAGGTCTACCACAAGGCCATCGAGGAGTTGAAGAAGCAGGGCAAGGTCCGCTTCGCCGGAGCCGCCAGCCACGGGCCGCGCCAGCCCGGCCAGGGCGAGCCCATGGAGAGCGTTCTCACGGCCGCCGTCGATGACGGCCGCTTCGACGTGGTGCTGCTCGTCTACAACTTCCTGCAGAAGGAACCGGGCGAGAAGATCCTCGAAGCCGCGGCCAAAAAAGACGTCGGCACGACCATCATGAAGTCGAATCCGCTCGGCCGCTACTACGACATGAAGAACCGCGTGGAGCAGATGAAGAAGGACGGCCAGCCCATCGACGAGCGCATGCAGCAGTCGATGGCCCAGATGGAGGAGCAGGCTAAAAAGGCCGAGTCCTTCATCCAGACGCACGGACTTAAAACCCCGGCCGAGATCAAGGCCGCGGCGCTCAAATTCGTGCTGGCCGACCCGCGCGTCCACACCCTCAACCTGGCCTTCAACACTTTCGACGACATCGGCAACCTGCTGGGCCTCTCGGGATCGGGTCTGAGCGGCGGTGACAAGGGCCTGCTCGCCTCCTACGAGAAGGACTTCGGCTCGCTCTATTGCCGCCACGCCTGCGGCCTTTGCGAGACGGAATGCCCCCACGGCGTCCCGGTCAACACGGTCCTGCGCTACAACCACTATTTCGAGGCCCAGGGGAGCGAGAAGTTCGCCATGGAGAAGTACGCCGCCCTGCAGACCGCGACGGCCGACGCCTGCCGCACCTGCCAGGGCTTCTGCGAGCGGGCCTGCCCTTACGGCGTGCCCGCCCGGGCGCTCTTGGCCATGGCCCACGCTCAGCTTTCCTTGTAGCGGGGTGGGTGTAGCGGGGTCGGACCACAGCATTTATATTACAATAAACCGCTTAGGTCAAAATCGCTCCCGCTCGTACAGTTTGAGCCACCCGCAATTTCGTTGTTTTCGGGCCCGAAAATACACAAATTGCCTCCTGCCGAACCCCGCACGGACTTGCGCCGCGGCCCGGCCATCAAATAAGATTAGCCCAACTTATCATCGAGGAGACGAGATGAAAAAGCACACCTCGACCGTCTTCATCCTTCTCGCTATCTTGGCGATCATCATCGGCGCTCCCGGCCTCGCTTCCGCCCAGACCACCGAAGCCGATTACGCCCGGGCGACCGGCCTGCGAGCGAAGTACCAGCCGCTCGCCCTCGACGTCGTCGACAGGGGCGGTTGGATAGGGAAGACCTCCCGCTACTGGTACCGGAAATCAGTCGCCGGCGGCAACGAATTCTGGATCGCCGACGCGGCCGCAAAGAAGAAATCCCTCGCCTTCGACCACGCCCGTCTCGCGGCCGCTCTCACCGCCGCCTCGGGCGAGAAGTTCGAAGCCCTGGCCCTGCCCTTCGTCGTTCTGACCTTCAGCGAGGACGGCAAGTCGGTCGAGTTCGGCGCGGCCGGAGGCCGCTGGTCCTGCGATCTCGCCACCTACGCCCTCAAGCGGCTCGAGGCCCTGGCCCCCCGCGATCCTTCCGGGTACCCCCTGTCCATGTGGGAGCGCGGCCCCGCGCCCCAGGCCGCCTCCAAAGAATGGAAAGCCTCTCCCGACGGCAAGTGGGAGGCCGCCATCCGCAACTACAACGTCGTCCTCCGCGCCAAGGGCCAGAAGCCGGAGTCCGTCCTCAGCCGCGACGGTACCGAGGGCGATTACTACACCTTCGACTCCATCGCCTGGTCGCCCGACTCGAAGAGGATCGCGGCTTGCCGCCTGCGCCGGGGCTATCACCGGGTCATCCAATACGTCGAGTCCTCGCCGGCCGACCAACTCCAACCGAAATACCACGCCATGGAATACGCCAAGCCCGGCGACGTCCTCGACGTCGAGCGCCCGGTCCTCTTCCACGTCGACACCAAGGCCCGGATCGAAGTCGATCCCGCGCTCTTTCCGAACCCCTACGAGATTTCGCGCCCTCGTCTGGCGCGACGGACAGCCGGGCCTTCACCTTCGAGTACAACGAGCGCGGCCACCAGGCCTACCGGGTCATCGAGGTCGACGGCACCACCGGCGCGGCCCGGGCCGTCGTCGACGAGCGCGCCAAGACCTTTTTCACTTACAGCGAGTGGGGCGGCAAAAAATTCCGCCGCGACCTCGCCGACGGCCGCGAGATCGTCTGGATGTCCGAGCGCGACGGCTGGAACCACCTCTACCTCTACGACGGGGCGACCGGCGCGGTCAAGAACCAGATCACGAAGGGGGAGTGGGTCGTCCGCGGCGTCGACCGGGTCGACGAGGAGAAGCGCCAGGTCTGGTTTCAGGCGAGCGGCGTCGTACCCGGACCAGGATCCCTATTTCGTCCACGCCTACCGCGTCAACTTCGACGGCACCGGCCTCGCCCGGCTGACCGAGCGCGACGGCAACCACGCCGTCGCCTATTCGCCCGACGGGGCCTACTTCGTCGACACGCTGGTCGCGCGTCGACCTGCCCCGGTCACCGAGCTCCGGAGCGCGGCCGACGGCAAGACGGTGATGACCGTGGAGAAGGGCGACATCATCGGCCCTCGTCGCGGCCGGCTGGAAGGCGCCGGAGGTCTTCGTCGCCAAGGGCCGCGACGGCACGACCGACATCTGGGGCGTCATCTGCCGGCCGATCGAACTTCGATCCCGACGCAAGAAATACCCGGTCATCGAGTACATCTACGCCGGGCCGCACGACTCCTTCGTGCCCAAGTCGTTCAGCGCCTTCAGCGCGCATGCAGGCGCTGGCCGAGCTCGGCTTCATCGTCGTGCAGATCGACGGCATGGGCACGAGCAACCGCTCCAAGGCCTTCCACGACGTCTGCTGGAAGAACCTCGCCGACGCCGGCTTCCCCGACCGCATCCTCTGGCACAAGGCCGTCGCGGCGAAGTACCCGTGGTACGACATCACCCGCGTCGGCATCTACGGCACCTCGGCCGGCGGCCAGAACGCGCTCGGCGCGCTGCTCTTCCATCCCGACTTCTACAAGGCCGCGCGTCGCCGCCTGCGGCTGCCACGACAACCGCATGGACAAGATCTGGTGGAACGAGCAGTGGATGGGCTGGCCGCGTCGGCCCGCACTACGCCGCGTGCTCGAACGTCGACAACGCCGCGCAAGCTGCAGGGCAAGCTGCTGCTCATCGTCGGCGAGATGGACACCAACGTCGATCCCGCCTCGACCATGCAGGTCGTCAACGCCCTGATCAAGGCGAACAAGGACTTCGACCTGCTGGTCATCCCGGGCGCCGGCCACGGCATCGGGCGGCGCCTACGGCGAGCGCAAGCGGTACGACTTCTTCGTCCGCAGCCTGCTCGGCGTCGAGCCGCCGGACTGGAACGAGGCCAAGTAGGGGAGGAGAGGAAGGGCCCGCGCTCAGGCGGACGTCCGCTTGATGACGACCAGCGTGACGTCGTCGCAAGGCTGGGTGCCGCACACGTAGCCGCGCATGTCGTCGATGACCTGACGGCAGATGTCCGCCGACCTCAGCAGAGCGGCTATCCCGGACGATGCGTTCGAGCCGCTCCACGGAGTAATCCTCTGCCCGGTCATTCCGCCCTTCGGGGATGCCGTCGGTGAAGAGGACGGCGAGCGTGCCCGGTTCCAGATCGATCGTCCGCGCCTCGTAGACCGTGCCGGCGAACATGCCCAGCGGCAAGCCCGAGGCTTCGAGCGTTCGCGTCCGCCCGTCCCGGCAAAGAACGAACGGCGGGTTGTGCCCCGCGTTGACGTAGCGCATAGCCGCCGTCCGCCGGTCCAGCTCGCCGAAGAAAAAGGTGACAAAGTTCGACGGGCCTGAACTCGTGTAAACGAAGTCGCTGAGGCGGGCGGCCAGCCGGGCCGGATCGTAATCCGGCCGTAGTTCTCCCCGGAGGGCTGCCCGGAGCGAGGCCATGAGGAGGGAAGCCGCGATGCCCTTGCCCGAAACGTCGGCAATGACGATGCCCAGCCGATCCGCGTCGATGGGAATGAAATCATAATAGTCCCCGCCGACTTCGTAGCAGGGAATGTTGACGCCGTCGATGTCGAAGCCCGTGAGCCGGGGGCCGGCTTTGGGCAGAAGGTCCTTCTGGATCCGCGCCGCCCTTTCGAGGTCCGCTTCGATCCGCCGCAGGAGGCTCTCCGACCTCTCCCGCTCCTCGGCCAGCAGGCGATGGGCCTTGTCTCTCTGTCTGATGACAAAGACGATCGCGCAGGCGAGGACGGCCGAAAGGAGGAGGACCGACCAAATGTTGAGCGGATTCACGATATCTACCTGACGTTAGATATCTTTACCCGATATCGGTTCCCCGGGCAAGGGCTCTGCGTTCCTTGATTTCCCGCGGCCCAGCCCTTATGATGGGGTGGCCTCGAGGCTCTCCGCGCGCCTGTAGCTCAGCTGGATAGAGCGTCGGACTTCGAATCCGCAGGTCGCCCGTTCGAATCGGGCCAGGCGCGCTCTCTCTTTATTCCAACCATTCCCCCATAAAACCGGTCCGCTTAACAATTTCTGAGGGGGAAGCGAACGTCTGGACCGATCAGATGGTCCCCGATCCGATGGATCTCCCGAAACCAACACCGATGCCGATGACCATTTTCCCCTCGGGGGTCATGCCCACGTTCCCCCCGAACCGGAAGACGGTCGCGCGCGAGACGTGGCGCCACCCCAGATAGAGAGAATATGCCCTGTAGTCGGGCATGCCATTGCACCAGGTGTTTTGATAATACGATCCGATACCGGTCTCAAAAAAGTCCGGCCCCCTGCCGAGCCAGACATTCAAGGCGATGTTTGTAGCAAAAGCTTGTTGACCGGACTGCTGGCCCAAGGGGGGGCTGAGTCCAATTCTGAGGCTCATTCTCGAAAGGATGCTCAACTCGAAGGCTATGAACGGAGAGAAGGCCACGGAGCTGAATGATTCGGAATCTCCTCGGAAGAAAAGCAGGCTATCGGCCTGAATGGCCAATCGTGGCCCGTCTGCCGTTTGGGCGAACCCAGGTTGAATCCCAACCCCGATGATGAATAAGAAAAGAAGCGCTTTAAGGATGATTCTTCGTTGGGACTTCACGCTTCCCACCTCATTTACAAGGGCCGCACGCGGTCTTGGGGCACGGTGAGCCCGTAACGCCCTCATCACGGGAATATCTTTACATCAAGGAATCCCGCTGTCAAGAAATGCCCCGCGGGACGGGGCAGTGAATCCTCATTGCCCTAAACTTTAGTAATTGAAACCGGCTATCAACAGCGGTCGGACCCTTTGGAGAATCCGCAGGTCGCCCGTTCGAATCGGGCCAGGCGCGCTCTTTCTTCGCTAGGAAATCTCTGAAACTTGAAATCTTTGCAGAATCTTGACAACTTTCTTGTTGCTCGGAATATACTTATGGCATCTGATGGGTGGAACCATGAAAAAGAACGTTGCCCTGTTTATCTCCGTGGCCTTGGTCCTTGCCGTGGCCGCGCCCGGCTGGGCGGTGCAAGCGCCCGCACAGAAGCCCGCGGCGAAGGACGAGGTTGAGACGCCATTCCCTTCAAGGGTGGGCGAGCGGGCGAGATACGCCATGACCATGGCCCAAAAGGGTGAGGCCGGCGTGCCGATGATGACGACCGACGTGACCGTCGAGATCTCCGGGGCGGACGAGTCCGGATTCCTGATCACGTGGACATACGGAAAGTTCCGCCCCGATCCGCCAGATGAGGAGGCTAGCTTCGAAGAGCAGAGGATCGTGGATCTCATGCGAAGCGTACGCCTGCTGCTCAGACTGGAGCGGGGGGCCGACAGCCTGAAACTCGCGAATTGGGAAGAGATCCAAGAACGGCTGACCAAGGGACTCGAATTGATCCAGGAGCAAATGAAGGCCCAGGGAGCGGGCCGGGAGGTGGCCGGCAAGCTCGCATCCCAGGTGAAGACGTTCTACGAGAATCGCGAGTTCATGTCGGCCTACTATACCAAGGAGCCGACCCTGTTTTTCGCGTACCTGGGCAAGAGGATCCCGACCGCTCAGCCCGTCGAATACGACATGGCGTTTCCGAATCCTTTTTTTAGCGGCGATCCCTTCCCGGCGCGAGGCCGGCTCTCCCTCAAGGAATACGACCAGGCCCATCACCGGGCCGTTATCCTGGCGACGGCGAGTCTCGACCCCTCCCGGACGCCGGAGATGATGGAAAAGATCGCTCGCGGTTTCGTCGAGAAGTTCGCCCCGGAGCTGGCGGACACCATGCCCAAAGACATGTTCAAGGCCGTCTCCGTGGATTCCGAGACGGAAGTCGCACTCGACCTGACGTCGGGATGGCCCGAATCCCTTACCTACGAAACCTCGATAACGGTCGAAATGTCCGTGCCCGACCGCGGATCCGATATGAAGGTCAACCGCGGGGAAACCATCACCATGAAGCGGATCGTGGGCGATGCTCCTCCCGCGATCCCCCGAGCGGCCGGGAAGTGGCAGGCCCTCCTCGAGGAGGCCAAGGACCTCGGCGGCAAAGGCGAGTTGGACCGCGCGATCGAGGTGGGAGAACGAGCGCTCAAGATCGCCGAGAGGAGCGTCGGGCCGGACGGTCCCGAGCTGGCCCCGATCCTGGATACGCTGGGCGATCTCTACGTCGACCAGGGCTGGCCCCAGGAAGCGGGGACGCTCTACGAGCGCGCGCTGGCCATCAGGGAAAAGGCCCTGGGCCCTGATCATCCCGATGTCGTGAAGGACCTGAGCGGCCACATCGATTTTTACGAGTCTCTCGGCCAGAATGCCAAGGCGATAGCGCTCTGCGACCGCCTGCTGGCGATCCGGCGAGAAGACTCTCGGGCCTGAAGATCCCCAGGTGGCAACCGTCTTGGACAGGCTCGCGCGTCTCCATTATTACGAACGCCAGTACGCGGAGGCAGAACCGCTCTGGAGGCGCTCGCTCGCGATCCGGGAGAAGGCGCTTGGCCCGGATCATCCCGACGTGGCGACGAACCTCTACGATCTGGCGATGCTCTTCCAGGTCCAGAGCAAGTACGCGGAGGCAGAGCCTCTCTGGAAGCGCTCGCTCGCGATCCGGGAGAAGTCTCTCGGGCCGGATCACCTCGATTTGGCCTTGACCTTGAACTTCCTCTCTGAGCTGTATCGAGCGACCCATCGGGAGAAAGAAGCCGAAGAGCTCGAGGCCCGAGCCACCCGCATCCGATCGATCAAACGATAAAACGAGACGTTTGAAGAAGCTCTCCGTCCACAGCACATCTACAGCACACCTAATAGAATGCGCGGCGATAAACTATTTAGCTGAAACCATTTAGATTCACCAATCGCGGCCCTCCGAATCCGCAGGTCGCCCGTTCGAATCGGGCCAGGCGCGCTCTCTTTTATCCAGTTTAATAGAGGACGTCTGAATCCTATCCCGCTTCCCGGATTGACAAACCGCCGATATATTTGCTCTATTTAATAAAATGTAATTGTAAATGCAATTGCATTTATTTATGGACTTTTATGGTAATCCAAACAATTTTCCCGTCTGTTCGCGAAGCATAGGAATATCGTTCTTTATTTTATTATCGGCGTTTCCGCGGCAGCGGTCGATTACGGGATTTTTCTCGTGTGCTTCAATCTTTTCAATATTCCTTCGGTTCTTTCGACAGCGCTTTCGATAGGGACCGCGACGGTGTACGGATTTATCCTGAACAGGAAGTATAACTTCAAGACCGGCGATCGTATCCTGTTCCGTTTCGCTTCCTATTCGATCGTGAGCGGAATCGGCATGCTGTTCAGCATGGCCTTCCTGTATGTCTTCAATGTCCGGCTCGGATACGATGGCAACGTGATGAAGCTTCTCTCGCTCCCGTTTATTTTCGTCATCCAGTATTCGATCAACAAGGCGGTCACGTTCAGGAAATCAGCGCAAGAATAATACATCGCCTAACGAACGGATCATGAAGAAAAAAGTAGCGGTCATCGGAGGGGGATTCACCGGAATGGCGGCGGCCTATCGCCTGGGGAAAGCGGGGGTCGAGGTGACGCTGTATGAGAAGGAGTCGTCGATCGGCGGTCTCGCCGGCGGGTTTTCCATGAACGGCATGCCGCTCGAGAAAGCGTATCATTTTCTCTATAAGACGGATTCGCATATCCTGGGTCTCGCCGAAGAGGTCGGCGTCCGTGAAAAACTCGTTTTCCATAAAAGCTCCATCGTTTCATACGATCACGGAAAATATTATCCGTTCATGACCCCTGGCGATCTTCTGAAATTCACGCCGCTTCCGTTCCTCGACCGGATCCGGACAGGTGTCGTCGCGCTCTATCTCTCGAAGCTGACGAACTGGAAGCCTCTTTCCAAGGTGACGGCCTATGATTGGCTGCGGAAGTGGGCGGGAAAAGCCGCGACGGATGTCATCTGGGAGCCGCTTCTCCGCGGGAAATTCAACAAATACTATCAGCAGATTTCCATGTCATGGTTGTGGCGGCGGATCCAGATCCGCGCCCTTTCCAAAGAACCGGGCGAGTCGACGGAGCGACTCGGATATTTCAAGGGCGGTTTCATGACTCTCGTGAACGCCGTCGAGCAAGGGATCCGTGGCTTCGGCGGGACCATACTTCTTGACCAATCGATCGATGCGATCGAATCCGATGCCGGCGGAAACGGGGCGATCCTCGTCGTGAAGGGCGAGCGGAGACGGTATGACGCTATCATCGCGACCACGCCGTCGAATGTCTTCGCGAAGCTCATCGAAAAGGATGCGAGCGTGCCGGCGGAATATCTCTCGACGCTTCGGAGTATCGATTATCTCGGGGCTATCGTCATGGTATTCGTTTCCGATCAGCGTCTGACGGAATACTATTGGCACAATATCAACGATCCGGAAGTGCCCTTCCTCGTGTTCCTTTCGATGTCCGAACTTGTCGGCTCGGAAGCGTTCGGGGGCAAGCATGTCTACTATATCGGTGCGTATGTTCCGGATGACCATGAATATTTTTCACGGGACGCGGCTTCTGTCATGAGCGAATGGAAGGATGCCTTGAAAAAGATGTATCCGACCTTCGACGGATCGCTGATCGCCGATGAGCGGCTCTTCCGCTTCCGGAACGCCCAGCATATCGTCGGCACGGATTACGACGGCAAGATCGTGCCGTTTGAGAGTCCGATCAAGAATGTCTATATCTCGAACTTCTCCCAGATCTATCCGGACGACCGCGGCACGAACTATGCCGTCGAGGAAGGGAATAAGGTGTCGTCGCTCGTAATGAAATCTTTAGCGTGACAGGAATTTAATTATAGCGCGGCTTGGAATCGCCGGCCGAAGGCCGTTCACCGGCGGTCAATCCCAGATGTAGGGGAACTGCTTGGCCGCTTCCTCCGGCAAGATGAGCCCGCCGGCCAGTGCGACGGCCTTGGCCAGCACCGGGTCGCGACCGGCGACCAGGTCCTGGGCGGTCGGCAGGAGCAACTCGTCGGGGACGACGCCGGTCCCTTCCAAGCTCTGTTCATCGGCCATGATGAGGTCGGATTCGGTGATCATGAGCCCATAGAAGATGGAGAACTCGGCCCCCATTTCCCGGCTGTAGAGCCTGGCCTCCATCACCGCGCCGGCGGACCGGTCACCGATGACCGTGCCGCGCTTCTCGAGCTGGATGACCCGGGCGAAGAGCTCGGCTGACGAGCCCGAATCGCCGTCGACGACGACCACGACCTTGCCCTTGAAGGCCTTTTCGCCCTGGGTCTTGGCGACCAGCGGCTTCTTTGGCTTGCCCCGGCCCCGCCTTTCCGCGATCGTGACGTCGTGGTCCAGGACGCACCCCAGCAGGCTGGCCAGGGCGTTCTCCTGGCCCCCGGGATTTCCCCGGAGGTCGAACACCACGGCCTTATATTTGGAGAACCGGGCCGCCATCTGCTTGAAATCGTCAACGTCGCCGATGAACGACGGGACGTTCCAGACGAAGACGCCGTTGTCGGGGGTCCAGAAGAACCGGTGCATCTCCGCCGCGTCCTCGATCTCGCGAATGTAGTCCCAGACGTCTTCGCCCTGAGTAAAGTCCCTGACCCGTTTTTCTCCCTGAACGATCTTGGTCTGGATGTCGATCGGACGCGGCGGACCGCCGGGGCTCTGGACGATCAGCCTCATTTGCGCCACCGGGCGGAGGCTGAAATAGATATACCGGAACGTGCCGACGTCCTTCCGGCCGATGGCCCGGCCGTTGACCGAGATCACGGCGTCGCCGACCTTGAGGCCCTTGGCCTCGGCGTCGCTGCCCGGCTTGACGGCGAAGACGTAGGCGCGGTCTCCGACCGGCCGCATGCGCCAGCCGTATTCGAACTCGGCCGCGCGCGACGGCGGAATGAAGCGGGTGTGGGAGTCGCCGAGGTCGGCGACGGTCTGGCCGATGATGCCGAACATGTGGCTGAGCGAATTGGCCGTCTCGATGTCCTGCTCCGCTTTGAGGAAGCGGGCGTCGAGGTCGATGCCGTGGAAGGTCGGATCGTAATAATGGCTCCGGAGGTCTTTCTTGATCGTCTTGAGCATCGTCCGTCCCCGGCCGATCTCGGAGTCCTTCAGCTGCGCCGCGACCGAGATCGCCGCGGCGAGCACGAGGGCGACGACGGCGGCCGCCGGAATAAGGCGGATCCCCTTGGGCAACGGACGGTCGGAAGCAAGGCTCATGTGCAGTCCCCCTTGGTCCCGGATTCGGGCGGGCGAGAGGAGCGTCGCCTGCGGTGGCCGGGGTTCCCGCCGGCCGCCGGTTCTGATCATATCGCCGTCGGAGAAACGCTGTCAATCCCCCGCAGTCTCTGCCTTGGGTCACCTTTGGATTTCTCCAGAACCTCGACGGCCCGGGCCGGGTTTCCCCCGATCAGGCAGTTGGCGGGCATCGAACGCTGGACGACAGATCCCGCGGCGACGACGCTCCCGGTCCCGATCGTGACGCCCGCGGTGATCGTGACCCGGGCGCAGATCCAACAGCCGTCCTCGATGCGGATCCTCTTCGATACGACGCCGCCCAGTCTTTGGTGCTGGGGACCGATCTCGTGGCTCCCCGCCATGAGCAGGGCTTGGGGGCCGAATTTCACGTTGTCGCCGATGTGCAACCCGTCGCCTGCGTCGAAATAGGATTGCCTGTTCAGAGCGACATCGTTCCCGAGAACGATCCTCCGATGCCCTTCGAAATAGATGTTCTTTCTTATCTCGCAGCCGGTCCCGCAATTCATACCCAGGATCCCGGCGATAAAGGGACGGACGCGGGTATTGACCAGCTTGTTGTCGGGCCATAAGTTCATGAGGAAATTGAACAGGACGTCGTCGACATCGAGCCCTAAAGCCATGATCAATTCCTCGCAGACTTCTTACGTATGAAAGCGCCAGACCCCATTCTCGGACGGCCCCTCGAAAGGAGCAATCACCCCCAAGGGTCAATCCGCGGGTGATTTCTCACCCCCTGCCCGCCGGGGCCCGGCGCGCTTCTCCTTACTTCCGGCCCGTCTCGTGCTATAATTTCCTTCTCGCGGGGAAGGAACTCCCCGCGCCCGAGGAGGACACATGAGACGGCACGGACGATCGTTCGCCGCGGCGGCCCTTGCGGCCGCCTTCACGATAGCCAGCCTGGCGCCGGCCGCGCCCGCTTCCGCCCAGGCGGCAAAGGCCGCGAAAAAGCCGGCAACGGCCCACCTCGAGGCCTATATCGAGGCCTTCAACTCCGGCAGCCTGGACAAAATGAAGGCCTTCTTCGAGGAGCATTTCGCCGCCTCCGCGCTCAAGGAAACGCCGGTGCCCCAGAGGCTGGCCCGTTACCAGAGCGGCAAGGCCCAGCTCAAGTCCTTCGAGGTCCAGAGGATCGTGGCCGAGCTCGAACACCAGACGGCCATCTTGACCCGGGCGGGCAACGGCAACGACATCCTCCTGCGGGGCCTCGTCGAAAAGACGTCACCCCGCAAGCTCACGGCCATCCTGGCCGACCGCGTCGAGGATCCCTCCATGATCACGGTGCCGGATCCCAAAGCCGACGACGGGGAGTTCGTCGCCGCCATCCGGTCGTACCTCGAAGAGAAGACCCGGACGGACGAATTCTCCGGCGTGGTGCTCGTCGCGCGCGACGCCCGGGTCCTGTTCCACGAGGCTTTCGGCCTGGCCGACCGCGACGCGAAGGTCCCCAACCGGAAGGACACGAAGTTCAACCTCGGCTCGATCAACAAGAATTTCACCCGCGTCGCCGTCCTCCAGCTGGTCCGGCAGGGCAAGATCGCCCTCGACGACACGATCAAGCGGTTCCTGCCCGACTATCCCAACGCCCAGGCCGCGGACAAGGTGACCGTCCGGCAGCTGCTCAACATGACGTCCGGCATCGGCGATTTCTTCGGCGACCGCTACGACGCGACGCCCAAGGAAAAGATCCGGTCGCTCAAGGACTACCTGCCGCTCTTCGCCGACCTGCCGCTCGAGTTCGAACCGGGGACGTCGAACAAATATTCGAACGGCGGTTACGTCGTTCTGGGCCTGATCATCGAGAAAGCGTCCGGCATCGACTATTACAAATACGTCCGGGAGAACGTCTTCAAGCCGGCCGGCATGCTCGACACGGATTCCTTCGCCCGCGACGCGGGCACGGTCAACCTGGCCAAGGGTTACACGGCCGAAGGGGCGCCGGCGGGGGAGCGGGTTCTCAACCACGCCACGCTGCCCGGCCGGGGCTCGTCCGCCGGCGGCGGCTATTCGACGGCCGCGGACATGCACAAGTACGTCCTGGCCCTGAAGGACAAGAAGCTCTATCTGCCCGATACGTCGGCGGGCCTGGGCATCGCCGGCGGGGCGCCCGGGATCAACTCGACGGTCGAGTGGGACCCCAGGGCCGGAACGATCGTCATCGTCCTGACGAACCTCGATCCGCCCGCGGCCGGCACGGTCTCACGGCAGATCGTCAGCTGGCTGCCCCAATAGGGGACAGGGAAGATTCCCGGGGCGGAGCCGTCTAAGTTAAGTCAGAGACTCGCACCCGTCTAATTCGATCCGGAGTTAACCGATCACGATGAGACACTGTTCATACGGGCGAATGCCCGCCACACTGATGTTCGTCCTCCTCGCCGGGGCCCGGCTCTTACCGGCCGCGCTTCCCGCCGACGAGATCAAAGCCGTCCGCGTCGCGGAGGGCCCCCGCATCGACGGCCTCCTCGACGATCCCGTCTGGCAGTCGGTCCCGGCCATCACGGGCTTCCGCATGGTCGAGCCCCGGCCCGGCGAGGACCCCAGCGAGAAGACCGAGGCCCGCGTGCTCTACGACGGGCACAGCCTCTACGTCGGCGTCTATTGCTACGACAGCGAGCCCGGCCGCATCTCGGCCAACACCATGGCCCACGACAGCGGCGGCGGAGGCGGCGGCTACGGGATGTACGGCGGATACCACGGCGCCGCCACGTCGAGCGACGACGTCGTCCGCGTCCTTCTCGATCCCTTCCAGGACAAGCGCAACGCCTATGTCTTCTTCGTCAATCCGCGCGGCGCCCGCGGCGAGGGCCTGGCCTACGCGGGCGACTCCAGCCTCAACTGGGACGGCATCTGGGAGGCCAAGAGCCGTCGCCTCGCCGACGGCTGGTCGGCCGAGATCCGCATCCCCTTCAAGACGATCTCCTTCAGGCCCGGGCCTGACCGCCTGGGGCCTCAACATCGAGAGGACGATCGCCCGCAAGATGGAGACGATCCGCCTCTCCGGCACGACCCTGGACAGCAATTTCTACAATCCCAACGAGGCGGCCGCGCTCGAGGGCATCGAGGACGTCAAGCAGGGGCTGGGCATCACCTTCCGGCCCTACGGCCTGGCCAGCGCCGCCAGGACGACCAGCGTTTCGTCCCGGTACGACGGCGACTTCGACGGCGGCTTCGACCTCTACAAGAGCATCACGCCCAACCTCGTCGGTGTCGTCAGCTACAACATGGACTTCGCCGAGACCGAAGTCGACGAGCGCCGCATCAACCTGACCCGCTTCCCGATGTTCTTCCCGGAAAAGCGGATGTTCTTCCTCGAAGGCTCGGAGAACTTCAGCTTCAGCTCGAGCGTCAGCTTCACCCCCTTCTTCAGCCGCACCATCGGGCTCTACCAGGGGACGCCAGATCCCCGTCCTGCTGGGGACCAAGGTCTACGGCAAGATCGGGAACACCAACCTGACAGTGCTCGACGTCCAGACGCGCGCCACGACCGTCGGGGGCGTCGACCTGCCCGGCCGCAACCTCCTGGCCGCCCGGGTGACCCAGAACATCTTCGACCAGAGCAAGATCGGCCTCATCTTCACCAACGGCAGTCCGACGGGCGAGAAGAACTCCCTGGCCGGTTTCGATTTCAATTTCTCTTCGTCCAAATTCCTGGGCGACAAGAACCTCATGCTGGCCACTTGGGCCGTCTACAACTGGAACGAGACCGAGGAGGGCCGCCACCACGGCTTCGGCTTCCGGGCCAACTACCCGAACGACCTCTGGAACGTCCAGACGACGTACGCCTACTACGGCGAGGCGCTCGATCCCGGTCTGGGCTACATGATGCGCCAGGGGATCCAGACGGGCTACGTCCGGGTCGCCTTCCAGCCCCGGCCGAAGGGCGGGTTCCTGACCGGGTTCGTCCGGCAGTTCTACTTCGACGTCAGCGCCGATTATTACTGGGACCTGGCCGGCGGGCTCGAAACGAGCACGCTCAGCGCGTCGCCGCTCAGCTTCAGGACGCAGAGCGGGGAGAGCTTCAGCTTCAGCGCCGTGGCCAACCATGATGTCCTGCCCTTCGACTTCGAGGTCTCGGAAGGCGTCGTCCTGCCGGCCGGGCCTTACAGCTTCACCAGCTTCCGGCTCAACGCGAGCTCGGCCAGCCACCGGCCCATCGTCGTCGACGCCGGCTGGAATTTCGGCGAGTTCTATTCGGGCCGTTACGACGACGTCAACCTGGGGCTGACCCTGAAATTCAAGGGTTACGCCACGCTGGCCTTCGACGCCAACCTCGTCCGGGGCCGCCTGCCTGAGGGCAATTTCAGCGAGAACGTCTTCCAGGTCAAGGCCGACATCTTCCTCTCGCCCGACCTGGGCTTCATGAACTACATTCAGTTCGACGACATCTCGAACACCCTGGGCTGGAACGCCCGGCTGCGCTGGCAGACTCTCGCCCGGCAACGAGATCTACCTCGTCTACAACAGGAACTGGGAGCGCATCTGGGACCCGAGGAGCCGGTTCAACCCCCTCGGCGACCGCGGTGTCGTCAAGATCTCGCTGTCGATCCGGCCCTAGCGGCCCGGGTTTGGGGGCGTCCTCCGTCCGTCCCCAGTGTAAAAAACGTTGCCGACAGGTGTAAAGAGCCCGGCTTTTCGGCGCTTCCCTCCAGGGGAGGGACAGGGGAGATTGCGGTTCCGCCTCTTGGCATGTTCTTTGCAAGGAAACATTCCAGCCGCTTATAGCGTATATATGGGTGAGGGGCGGGCGCATATAAACGGAGGATCCGAGGAGAAAAGGCTCGAGATCAGAGCCCGGAGAAAAGACGGACAATGGCCACCCTGTGCCCGACCTGCCGGACCGAGAATTCAGAGACGGCGAAGTTCTGCAACAACTGCGCCACGGCCCTGCGCCGTCCGGGAACG
This sequence comes from uncultured bacterium, assembly GCA_963743755.1. Lineage (GTDB taxonomy): Bacteria > Acidobacteriota > Aminicenantia > Aminicenantales > Saccharicenantaceae > RBG-16-66-30. Next base: position 633,493 of record CAVUQU010000001.1, on the reverse strand, counting down.
GACGCCGCCGGCGCCTCCGGCAGCGGCAACGCCGACAGCAGCGGCAGCGGCACCGTGCCGTTGCCCCTCCCGGTCACCCGGACCGTCGAAGCCCCCACCTGGCATCTCCCGACCGGTTCTATCTTCGGGGAGCGCTATCAGATCATCGAGCTCCTGGGACGGGGCGGCATGGGCCGCGTCTATCGTGCCCTCGACACGAAGACGAACGAGGAAGTGGCCATCAAGCTCATCCGTCCCGACATCGCCGAGGACGCGCGGACGCTCGAGCGCTTCGTCAACGAGATCAAGCTGGCCCACCGGATCTCCCACCGCAACATCGGCAGGATGTACCACCTGGGCGAGGACAAGGGCCTCCATTACATCACGCTCGAGTACGTCTCCGGGGAGGACCTCAAGAGCTTCATCCGCCGTTCGCGGCGGCTCGACATCTCCACGGTCGTGGCCATCGCCAAGCAGATCTGCAGCGGCCTGAGCGAGGCCCACGACGCGGGCATCGTCCACCGCGACCTCAAGCCCGGCAACATCATGATCGACAAGGAGGGGAACGCCAAGATCCTCGACTTCGGGATCGCCCGGGCCGTCGGGATGCGCGGGGTCACGGCCGAGGGGAGCGTCATCGGCACGCCCGAATACATGTCGCCCGAGCAGGTCGAGGGCCTGGAATCCGACCGCCGCTCGGACATCTACTCCTTCGGCGTCATCCTCTTCGAGATGATCACGGGGCGCCTGCCGTTCTCCGCGGACACGCCCTTCGCCCTCGCCTTCAAGCACCAGTCCGAGCTGCCGCCCAATCCGGAGGACCTGAATCCGCAAACGCCCGCCGCGCTGAGCGCCATCATCCTGCGCTGCATGCAGAAGGACCGCGAGAAGAGATATCAGACGACCGACGAGGTCTGCCGCGAGCTCAGCCGGGTCGAGGAGACGTTGCACACGACGCCCGTCCCCGCGCCCCGGGCCAAGTCGACGACCCTGAAGACCGCGCCTGAAGGCCGCCGTGCCGGCCTTCCCCTGGCAGAAGGCGCTCATCCCGGTCCTCGCGTTCGCGGGCATCATGGGCCTCGGCGTCGTCCTGCGCGAATTGCTGCCCCGGGCCACGGGGGCCGTCCATACCGTCGCGGTCGTCGGCTTCGAGAACCTGACCGGCGATCCGTCCTACGACTACCTCAAGAAGGCCATCCCCAACCTGCTCATCACCAGCCTCGAACAGTCGAAATACATCGACGTCACGTCGTGGGAGAGGCTGGCCGACCTGGCCGGGTTCCAGGACCGGGACGTCGTCACGGCGGCCGACCGCGACGCCTGGTTCGACATCTGCCGGCGCGAACGGGTCGACATCATCGTGCTGGGCAGCTTCACCAAGGCCGAGAACCATGTTCGCCACCGACGCCAAGATCTACGACGTGCCGACGAGGAACCTCCTCAAGAGCGCCGGCTCGCGCGGGGAGGGCATCGGGAGCATCCTCAGGTCGCAGATCGACGACCTGAGCCGCGAGATCTCCCAGGGCGCCGGACTCTCCGAGCGGGCGGCGGCCCGCCACGCCAAGCCCATCACCGAGGTCACGACCGGCTCGATGGAGGCCTACGAGTACTTCGTCAAGGGCCAGGAGAGCTTCGAGCGCTATTACTTCGACGACGCCCGCGCCGCCTTCGAAAAGGCCGTCGAGAAAGACCCCTCGTTCGCCCTGCCCTATTTCTACCTGACGCGCGTCTACAACAATCTGGCCGACGCGCCGCGGGCGGTCAAGGCGATGGAGCAGTTCAAGAAGCTGAGCAAGGTCAACCCCGGCAAGGGCAAGGACGCCCTCTACGTGAAGGCCGTTTCCGCGCTCGTCGAGAAAGATACCGAGGGCTACATCCGCGGTCTGCAGGAGATCATCAAGGCCGATCCCGACGACAAGCGCGCCCACGCCGACCTGGGCTGGATATACCGCCTGAACAAGAAGTTCTCCGAGGCGGTGGTCGAGTACGAGAAAGCCCTGGCCATCGACCCGAATTTCGGCTACGCGCTGAACCTCCTGGCCTATACCTACGCCAACATGGGCCAGACGGAGAAGGCCATCAAGACCTTCGACCGCTACGCGGCGGCCAACCCCGGGGAGGCCAATCCCCACGACTCCGTGGGCGATCTCTATTTCCAGATGGGCGAGTTCGAAAAGGCCCGGAGCAATTTCCAGCAGGCCCTGGCCATGCGTCCCGATTTTCCCTCGGCCTGGAAGCTGGCCTATCTTTACGCCATGGACGGGGACTACGAGGCGGCGCTCCGCTGGGCCGATCATATGGTCTCCCAGGCCCAGAGCGACGGCATGCGGGCCGACGGTCACCAGTGGAAGGGGTTCTACTACTCGATCCAGGGCCGCTTCGACGAAGCGCTCGTGGAGCTGGGCGTGGCCGAGAAGCTGGCCAAGGAATCGGGCAACAAATCGCTGGCCGACGTCATCCTCCGGGACGCGCTCTGGATCTGCTACGACTGGGACCGGCTCGACCTCTACCAGAGCCTACCTCGAGAAGAGGATGGCCTACAGGACCGAGACCAAGCAGGGGACGGAGAGCCTGAACAAGGCTCTACCAGCTCCTCTACACGGGTCTCCTCGACGTCAGGACGGGGAAGCCCGAAGAGGCCAAGAAGAAGCTCGAGGCGATCTTGGTCCAGGCCGCTTCGGTCGAAGGGCAGGAAAAGGAATTCAACGAGTTGGCGGCCAACCACCTCGAGCGCGAGATCCTCTTCGCCGAGGGCGCGTACGACGCCGCGCTCAAGGCCTTCAAGGAAGGGCCCCCGGTCCGCATCGACCTCTCGATGGCGCCGACGGTCCAGGGCAAGAACCTGCCCTTCCAGGGCGACTTCGTCGCCCGGGTCCATCTCGCCAAGGGCGAGAAGGACGCCGGCCCTCCGGGAGTACGAGCGCCTCGTCTCGCCCGACGCCAAAGCCCGCGAGAGCGCCCTGATCCATCCCTTCGCCCGCCTCAGGCTGGCGGCTCTCTACGAAGCCAAGGGCGGACCTGGACCGGGCCTTCGAGCAGTACAAGAGCCTGGCCGCCCTGTGGAAACACGCCGACGCCAAGATCCCCGAGGTCGAGATCGTGCGCAAGAAGCTGTCCCTGCTGAAATCGAAGACCGCGAAGCCCACGGGCGCCTCCGTCGACTCGTTCTACCCGCTTCCTTTCATCGGCACCCTCTAAGATCCCCATTTTCTTGTCTTGGCATTTTCCGGCGCATCTGATAGAAAGAGTGCGTACGAGGAGGCCTCCATGCGCCGGTCGAAACGAGCTCTTGCGCCCGCCCTGCCGGGCATCCTGTCTGCCGCCGTCGTGCTGACGGTCTTCGTCGCGTTGGCCGCCATTCCCTCGAGGGCCGCGGGCGAGGACCTGATCAGCGGCATCGGCTTGACCCAGCTCACCGTCTACGATCAGCGTCCGGCCCCCGACGGAATGATGTCCGGCTCGCCTCACGTCCACGCCGTGACCGACGAGGGCTATTACGTCATGAGCGGCAAGGGCAGCGTCGAGCTCCACGATCTCGCGAACGGCTTCCGGACGGTCGATCTCTCGCCCGGCCGGTACCTCCAGTTCCCGCCCGGGACGTCCTCCACCGCCTGGTCAACGCGGACAGTCTCGTCCTCCTCGTGGTCATGGGCAACGCCGGGCTGGCCGAGCGGGGTGACGCCCGCATCTACTTCGGGCCGGCGGTCGACGACGATCCGGCCGAGTTCGCCCGGCTCGACGGGACTCGCCCAGGCCGATGGGGCTCAAGGGCGCCCTCGACCGGCGGGACGCGGCCGTCCGCGCCTACGCCGGGCTCCTCGAGCTGTGGACGAAAGACCGGGCCGGCTATTTCCGCGAGCTCGAAAGGTTCATCGGCGTCCACATGAGATCGGCCGCAGGCGCTCCGGCCCGGCTTTTCGGAAGCGGTCGAAGCGGGGCCGGTGGCCTGGGGAGAGCGTTTCCGGCAGAGGCTCGCGAACCTGCCGGGCGGCGACCGTGGGCGAAGTCACCCGTCGTCCACGTGCCGTCGGACGACGCCGACCCTGGGCATGTGCGGCATCTTGCGCCCGGTCGACCAAGCTCGAGCCGGTTGGACCGGCCAAGGACGCTTCCATCTCGAAGTAGGGGACGAGCCGTGCCCGACAGATACACCCGGCACCGACACCGACCTGCGCCGGGGCCTGCCCATGGTCGGGGCCCGCGATCCGGAGGCCCTGGAGCGCGAGAAAGCCCGCCTCAGGGAGATCGATTCCCGGCCCGGCCTGTGGCGGCGCTGGCGCGGCTATTGGTCCCTAAGCGGCCCGGGTTGGGTCCAGAGTGCCCTGACCCTGGGCGCAGGCTCGGCCGGATCGTCCATCTTCGCCGGCGCCGTCTACGGCTACGACCTGCTCTGGGTCCAGCCGGTCGCCATGTTCCTCGGCGTCGTCATGTTCGCTGCCATCGGCCACCAGGCCTTGATCACCCAGGCCCGGCCCTACGACGCTTTCCGGAAGAAGCTCCACCCCAGCCCTGGCTTTCGCCTGGGGCGGCGTCGTGCTCGTGGCGTCCATCATCTGGCAATTCCCCCAGTACGCGCTGGCCACGAGCGTCGCCCGCGACATCTTCGACGTCGCCGGGCTCGACGTGCCGCGGGCGCCCGATCGCCCTCGCCCTCCTCGCCGCCGGTACGGCGCTCTGTTGGAGTTACGGGCGGGGCAGCCGCCGGGCCGTCCGGCTCTTCGAGCGCGTCCTCAAGTACCTCGTCCTCCTCATGTCGCTCTTCTTCCTGGTCGTGGTCGTCAAGACCGGCGTCGATTTCGGGGCCCTGTTCAAGGGGCTCTTCGGATTCCACATCCCGCGCGACCGCGAAGGCCTGACCATCGTCCTCGGCGCCCTGGGCGCCGCCGTCGGCGTCAATATGACCTTCCTCTATCCCTACACGCTCCTCGCCCGCGGCTGGGGGAGGGAGCACCGCGGCCTCAAGAACTTCGACCTGGCTGTGTCGATGTTCGCCCCCTTCGTGCTGACCACGAGTCTCGTCGTCATCGCCTGCGCCAACACGCTCCACGTCCAGGGCATCCGTGTCCGGGAGGCCGTCGACGCCGCCCACGCCTTGGCGCCGGTGGCCGGGGTCGCCGCCGGGCGGGTCATCTTCTCGCTGGGCATCCTGGGCATGTGCTTCACGACCCTAACCATCGAGATGGTCATCTGCGGCTTCGTCCTGAGCGAGATGCTGGGCTTCGAGCCGAGCGGCTGGCGTTACCGGGCGGCGACCATGGTCGCCAATATCGGCATCCTCGGCGCCTTCGCCCGCACGCCTTTCTGGCTGCCGGTCATGGCCTCGTCGGTCGCCCTGGTCATGATGCCCATCGCCTACGTGGCCTTTTTCATCCTCCAGAACAAGCGGAGCTACCTCGGCGATGAGGTCAACAAGGGCTTCAAGGGGTCCGCCTGGAACGTCCTCCTCATCCTGGCCATCCTGGTCGTAGCCGCCGGCGCGATAGTCAAGATCATATCGCTGATCTAGGAAATGGTGGCGTTGACAGGGGAGAGGCACGCGTTATACATTCGGTCCGGGAGGCGAGCATGAACCGTAGGAACTTCCTCAAAGCAGCGGCGGCGGCGGCCGTCGCGCCGACGATCGTCCCGGCCTCCGTCTTCGCCCGCCCGGCCCCGAGCGACACGCTCCAATTTGGCTGCATCGGCGTCGGCCGCCAGGGCCAGGCCGACATGCAGGAGCTCATCTACCGTGGCCTCGAATCCGGCGCCCGGGTCAGGGCTGTCTGCGACGCCGATTCCCACCGCCTCCAGGACGCCCAATGGCTGGCCGAGAAGATCTACACCCTCGAGACCGGCCAAGACGCTGCGAAGAGCGTCGCCGCCTACCGCGATTTCCGCGAGCTCCTGGCCCGCAAGGACCTCGACGGCGTCCTCATCGTCACGCCCGACTTCTGGCATGCGGCCCACGCCATTGCCGCGGCTGAAGCGGGTAAGGACATCTACCTCGAAAAACCGCTGACCTATTCCATCGCCGAGGGCCGAAAGCTCGTCGCCGCGGTCCGGAAGAACAAGAGCATCCTCCAGGTGGGCTCCCAGCAGCGGTCCTCCATCCACTTCCTCATGGCTTGCGAATTGGCCCGCAACGGACGAGTCGGAAAGCTCCATACGATCCGCCTCTGGCTCCCCGAGGACCAGGGCAGCGGCGACGCGCGTCCGACACCCGTCCCCCCCAATCTCGACTATGACGCCTGGATGGGCCCAACGGCTGCGGCGCCATTCGCCGAGGACCGCGTCCATCCGCAGACGAGCTACGAGCGGCCCGGCTGGCTCCAGATCGAGCCCTACTGTCTGGGCATGGTCACCGGCTGGGGCTCGCACATGATGGACATCGCCCAGTGGGGCCACGGCACGGACCTCACCGGTCCCGTCAGCGTCGAAGCCTCCGCCGAGTTCCCCGACCGCGGCCTGTTCGACGTCCACACCAAGTTCCAGGCCGAAGCGGTCTATGCCGACGGCGTCCGGCTGATCATGGAGACCGGCGACCCGGCCGGCGTCCGTTTCGAGGGAGACGCGGGCTGGGTCTTCGTCCAGCGCGGCGCCATCAAGGCCTCCGACCCCGAGATCCTCAAGTGGAAACCCGGCCAGGGAGAGGTCAAGCTCCTCCAGAGCGGCAACCACATGAAGAACTTCCTCGAGGCTGTGCGCGGCCGCAAGGACCCCATCGCCCCCGTCGAAGTCGGCCACCGCTCCAACTCCATCTGCATCATGACCCACATCGCCATGAAGCTCGGCCGCAAGCTCGTCTGGGACCCGGCCGCCGAACGATTCGTCGGCGACGACGAGGCCAACCGCCGGCTCGACTATCCGCACCGCGCGCCATGGCAGGTTTGATCCGGGGCTACCGGGCCCGCCGGCCGGCCCTCGTCCTACTCGCCGGAGCGCTGGCCACCGCTGCCCCGGTCCTTTGTTCCTCGTGCGCGGACAAGCCGCACCTCATGTTCGCGCGCGACGACGCCGCGGGGACGCTCGCGGTCCTCGTCGGCGGCCGGGAGGCCTTCGTCTTCAACTATGGCCCGGAGGTCGACATCCCCCACTACTGGCCGCTCAGCAGTCCGAGCGGCCGTAACATGCTCGTCCAGAAGACCGAGCCCTATCCCCATCACCGCTCCTTCTGGTTCGCCGACACGGTCCGGCCCGAGGCGGGGGAGAGGGACCTCAGCTTCTACAATGCGCTCTATTCGGGGACTAAGACCGAGGCCGGGGACTATGTCGCTCCCTTCCGCGAACAAATCCGGCTCATCTCCTTGCCGAAGGTCGCGGCCAGGAACAGCCGGGCCGAGATCGTCGCCGAACTCTCTTGGAGCTCCGACGACCGGCCGGTCATCGCCGAAAAGCGCCGGCTCGTCGTCCACAGCCTCGGCGGCGGCGAGTATCTCCTCGACCTGACCTGGACTCTGACGCCGTCCAACGGCGATGTCGCCTTCGTCAGCGACGACGTCCACTACGCCTGGCCCTTCCTCCGGCTCGACACGTCTTGGAACGGCGAGCACGGCGGCCGCATCACGTCCGACACCGGCGCGGCCGGCCAGGAAGCCACGAACATGAAGCCCGCCCTCTGGATCGATTACTCGAACACCGTGGACGGCGTCACGGAGGGCGTCGCGGTCTTCCAGTTCCCCGACGGGCGCGAGCATCGTTGGCTGACCCGCGAATACGGCTGCTTCGGCCCGCGCCGCCCCGACGACCTCAGCGGCAAGCCGTTCAGCCTGAAGAGGGGAGAGTCCGTCTCCCAGCGCGTCGGCGTCCTCGTCCACTCGGGCGACGTCTCGTCCGGCCGCGTCCGCGAGCGCTATGAGAAGTACGCAAGGCGAGGGTTCGAATGACCGGCCTCCGTTGCTCCCGGGATCGGGCGCGCGTCGGGCCCGTCATTTTCGCTGCCGTCCTGTTCACGGCCGCCCTGCTCTTTCTCCTGATGAAGGCCGCCCGGACGCCGGCCTCCGCCATGAGCTTCGTCGAGAGCGGCGGGCTGTCCGCCGGCGGAGCGCTGACGGTCCTCGACGGCGGCCGGGAGGTCCTGACCTACAATTACGGCGACAGGGATCCGAAAGACCTGGAAGCGAAGCACACGAGATCGTGCTACATCCACCCGCTCCGCTCGCTCGACGGGGAGGTGCTGACGGCCGATTTTCCCGCCGACCACCTCCACCACCACGGCCTCTTCTGGACCTGGCCGGCCGTCGAGGTCCGGGGCGTCGCGACCCAGTCCTGGCATCCGGCCGAGCCATCGCTCCGTCAGCATTTCGCGAGGTGGGTCGCGCGCGCGGTCACCGACGCGGGCGCCCGCTTCGTCGTCGAGAACACCTGGAGGCTCGGCGAGACCGAGGACGTGGCCAGGGAAACGGTCTCTCTCTTCGTCCACAGCGCCTCGCGCTTCGGCCGGGCCATCGACGTCGAGATCTCTCTCAGGCCCGTCGGCGGGCCCATCACGCTTCGCGGCGCGGCCGAGGACGGCAAAGGTTACGGCGGGCTCTGTTTCCGCGGGGCGCCGCTCCTCGAGGATGCCGCTCTCACGACAGACGCGGGCCCGCTCACGGAGGATTCGACCGGGCGCGAATTCCGCTGGGCCGACCTCTCCGCGGGCGATCCCCCGGGCGGGATCGCCGTCTTCGTCTCGCCCGACCACCCCGGCTTCCCCCTGCCGTGGCTCGTCCGCAACAGCTATGCCGGCATACTCAATCCCTGTTGGCCCGGCCTGGACCGGGCCGTCCTGCCCGACGGCGTGCCTGTCTCGCTGCGCTACCGGATCTACGTCCACCGCGGCGATGCCAAGGCGGGGCGCGTCGGGGAGGCCTACCAGGCCTATGCCGCCATCAGGGGATTCTAGGCGCCTGCCAACCCTCCGGCCCGGCCGTCCGTCTAACCGGGTGAAAGCCTGAGATGGACCCGATGGACGAAAACGCGCTTATCGAAGGAATGACCCGGGGAGACCCGCGGGCCTTTCGGGAGCTCGTCGACCGCTATAAGAAGAAGGTCTACTACCTGGCCCTGGACATGGCCGGGAATCCCATCGACGCCGAGGACATCTCCCAGGAGGTCTTCCTCAAGGTCTACCGCTCCTTCTCGACCTTCCGGAAAGGGGCCAAGATCGGCTCCTGGCTCTACCGGGTGACCTACAACGCGTCGATCGACCATCTCAGGAAAAGGGGAGCGGCGCCCGAGCCCGTCGAGGACGCGGTCCTCGAGAGCCGGAGCCAGGCGGATTCGGGCCTGCCCGGCGCCGTCCCGTCCGACCCCGCCGCGGCCGCCGAGTCGAGCCAGCTCCGGGACCGGATCGACCGGGCCCTCGACAAGGTCTCGCCGCAGGAGAAGGCCGTCTTCATGCTCCGCCATTACGACGACCTCATGCTCAAGGACATCGCCGAGTCGCTCGGCCTGTCCATCGGCTCGGTCAAGAGCTACCTTTTCCGGGCCGTCCGCAAGCTTCAGAAGGAGCTGGGCCGCCCGGCCCTCATTTCCGGAAACGGGGACATCCGATGAGTGAATGCTCAAAATACAAAGACCGAATGATCGAAGCTTACTACGGCGAGCTCGAACCCGGCGATCGCGAGGAGCTCGACCGGCACGTCGCTTCCTGTCCGGAGTGCGCCGCCGAGCTCGCCGTGCTCGCGCTCGACCCTCGGGCTGATGGACGGGCGCGAGCGGACCGATCCCGGCGCGGAGTTCTGGGACGGCTATTGGGACCGGCTCTCCCGCCGGATGCTCTGGGAGTCGATCGACGAGGGCCGGAAGCCCTCCCTCGTCCGCCGTTTCGCCGAATATCTCGCCGCGCTTCCCCGCTGGTCCTACCAGGCCGCCGGTGCGGCCGCGCTCCTTCTCGATCGGGATCCTCATCGGCAGCCGGCTCATCGCTCCCGTCCGGCGGGCCTGTGCGCGAGACTGCGGCGTCGGTCGCCGCGGGGGGCGCCGGTGCGCCGGCCGCGGCCGTCGTCCAGGCCGGGAATTTCGTCGAGCGGTCCAAGGTCCTGCTCCTCGGCCTGGTCAACTTCGACCCGGCGGTCGAGTGACGCCTACGGCCTGGACCTCGACGGGAAGAAGGCCATGTCCCGCAACCTGGCCGCCGAAGCGCCGGCTCTCCGCCAGGGCCCTCACCGGCCGCGACCAGAAGCGACTCCGCGGAGCTCGTCGCCGAGCTCGAGGTCATCATGATGCAGATCGCCAACCTCGAGGTCCGGGCAGGACGTCGAAGGGATCGAGCTCGTGAAGCAGGGCGTCGACGCGCGCGGCATCTTCCTCAAGATCGACCTCGACCGGATGGGCCGCGACGCCCGGCCGGCCGTCACCGTGCCGGGAGCGCCCGGAACCGTCAAGATCAGCAAAATATAAGGAGATACGAAATGAACAGCAAGAAAAGAAATCCGTTCGGAACGATCCTCATCCTGGCCCTCGTTCTGGCCGCCGGCCTGGCCGGCCCCGCGGCCGTCGCCGCCGGGGAAATCGAAAGCCAGGACAAGGACGCCGATGGCCTACAAGCAGGCCTACGCGCTCGTCCTCGAGGAAAAATGGGCGCCCGCCAAGACGGCCATGGACGATCTCGTCCGCCAGTTCCCCAAGAGCGCCTGGGTCGACGACGCCCGCTTCTGGTCCTGCTACGCCCTGGAGAAGACCGGCCAGTCCCCCGAGACCGTGTTCAAGTGCTATCAGAAGTTCGTCGGCGAAAACCCCGGGAGCGAGTGGGCCGACGACGCCAAGTCCAACATGATCCGCCTGGCCCAGGGCCTGGCCAAGGCCGGACAAGCCCGAATACCTGACGATCATCGAGTCCTACGAGGACGCGGCCGAGGACGACGTCCGCATGACGGCCCTCTACGCCCTCCAGAACATCGGCGACGAGGACGCGCTCAAGACGATCCTCGGCCTCTACGACAAGGCGGAAAGCGCCAAGCTCAAGAGCCAGATCGTCTTCATGCTCGAAGAGATGGAATCTCCCGAGGCTTTCGCCAAGCTCCGTGCGATCGCCCTCGGCGAGACCGACGAGGAGGTCCGCCGCGCGGCCCTCTTCGCCGTCGGCTCCAAGGGCGGTCCGGAAGCCGGTCAAGCTGCTCAAGGAAGTGCTGGCCTCGAATGCGCCGGAGGAGCACCGCCGCAACGCGCTCTTCGCGCTGGCCGAAACGGAGGACCCCGGCATGGTCGCGCTCTTCTCGCAGATCGCCCTGACCGACCCCGACCGGGAGATGGCCCGGACCGCCGCCTTCGCCCTGCAGGAGATCGAGGGCAAGGAGGCGACCGAGGCGCTGCGGCGGATCCTGAAGGAGGCCAAGGACCGCGAAATCCGCCAGGCCGCCCTGTTCTCCCTGATGGACCGCGACGACATCCAATCTCTGCCCCTGCTCAAGGAGATCGTGCTCGACGAGTCCGACAAGGAGATGGCCCGGGCGGCGCTCTTCCAGATCGCAGAGATCGAGGGCAAAGAATCTCTGGCCCTCCTCCAGCAGATCCTGACCTCGTCCAAGGACGAGGAGATGCGCCGGACCGCCCTGATGGCCCTGGGCGAGCACGGCGGCGTCGAAGCCAAGGACGCACTGCTCAAGACCGCTCTGACGAGCGAGGACGACGAGATGGCCGAGATGGCCGTCTTCGCCCTGTCCGAGATGCGGGGCGACATCGGCAACGACGTCCTCCTCGACGTCATGAAGAACGCCAAGTCCGGGCGGGCCCGCCGGGCCGTCCTTCTGGCCCTCACGGACGAGGAGGGCGGGGCGCCGGTCAAGGTCCTGCTCGAGATCCTGAGAACGGAGACGGATCGCGAGCTCAAGGAACACGCGCTCTTCGCACTCGGCCAAACCAAGAGCGACGAGGCGGTGGCGGCCCTTCTCGAGGTCGCCAAAGGCAAGGATGCCCGGCTGGCCCGGGCCGCGGTCACGGCCCTCGGTGAGATCGGAACGCCCAAGGCCAAGGCCGCCCTGCTCGAGCTTCTCGAGAAGAAGGCCGGCTGACGGCGGCCGGGGCAGGGAGGAGAACATGCGCCGGATAGCGACGATACTGGCGATCATGGCGGCGCTCGCGGCCGGGGCCGGTCTGGCCGCGGCCGATGATCATGGATCCAACCGGCCGCCGAGCACGGTTGTGCGGCCGGACGCGACGGGAGCGGCGGCGGGCCGGCAGGCCCTCGAGGGGAACATCGCCTGGGCTATCGGCCAGGCCCCTAAGACCGCGCCGGGCCGGGCCTTCTGGGTGGGTTACAGCATCGACAGGCTCCAGGGAGAGCACTCCCACATCGGCTCGTTCAGATCGGGATCCGCGGGGCGGGACCTGACGGTCGCCGAGATCCTGGCCGGGAAGAAGGCCCCGGAAGCCTCTGCCAGCGCGGGCGAGGTCGTCCGGAAAGCGGCGCGGGAGGCGCTCGAGGAGTTAGAGAGCCGGGGCAAGCCCGAGAAGAAGGTCGTCAAAGAGCTCGGCTTCTTCCTCAAATACGAGCCCGGTAAAACGCCGGTCCTGAGCCAGGCCCGGCCGGGCAACCTGGATCTGGCCTTCGATTTCGAGGGGTTGACCCTCTTCTGGCTGGGCAAGGTCCCGGAAGACATGAGCCTGGCCCTGGTCGAGAGGCTCTACGGATCCGCCCGCAACGACGACATCAGGGAAGACCTCATCACGGCGGCGGGCTGTCATGGGACACCGGCGCTCGTCGTTCCCTTCCTCGCTGCGATCCTCGGCGGCAACGCGTCCGACGAGCTGAGGAAGAACGCCGCGTTTTGGATCGGCCAGCAGAACGACGCCGAGGGGCTCAAGCTCCTCGGAAAGACGGCCCGCCAGGACAGATCGGAAGAAGTGCGCGAGGGCGCCGTTTTCGCCATCAGCCAGATCGAGCTCCCCGCGGCCGTCGACGAGATCATTGCGCTCGCGCGGAGCGCCGATAAGCGCGATGTCCGGAAGCAGGCCGTCTTCTGGCTGGGGCAGATGGCGTCGGAGAAATCCGGCCGGGTGCTCGAGGAGTTCGCCCGGAAAGACGCCGACACCGAGATCCAGGAACAGGCGGTTTTCGCCCTGTCCCAGCTTCCGGACAATCAGGGGGTCGATGCCCTCATCAAGCTGGCCAAGACCCATCCCGATCCGCGCGTCCGCAAGAAGGCCGTGTTCTGGCTCGGCGAGTGCGACGATCCCCGGGCCCTGGAAACGCTCATCGGGATCCTCAAAGGGAAGTGACGGGTCCGGGAGGCCGCCGGATCTCCTTCAGCAGGTTCTTCTTGTCGACGACGGCCCTGAGGATGTCCCGGAGCAGGCGCCCGAGGCTCTCCTGGGGATGATCGGAGCTCAGGACCTCGACCTCGTCGGCCGCGAACCGGCAGACGAGGGTCTCGGATTCCCGGGAGAGCCTGATCCGCGGATCGGCCGCGGACGGCTCGAGCCGGGTGACGACGACGGTCATGCGTCGGCCCCCGCCCGTGTCTTCGTCCTTGATCAGGATGCCCACGGCGTGGGTCTTGTTGGTGTCGTCGTCGCCTTCGCCCAGGTGGAACTCGCCGCGGACGAAATCCTCGCCCGGGTATCTCCGGAGCTCGAGGACTTCGTCGCGGATCCGGCGGAGGAGGCCTGGAACGTCCGCCTTCCCTTGCGCGGAGAGGGGAGGCCCGGACGACAGGGCGAGTCCGGCCGACAGGACCAGGGCGGACACCGCGAGGACCTCCCCCAAACGGCGGGAACCGGGAACGGACATGTCGTTCTCTCCGGACCGATTATAAACCAATTGCTTTTATCCGACTATTTTGATAGTATATTGGTTTATAAGGAGATGTGAAATGAAGAAAACCAACACGCACGTTCCGATCGTCCTCCTGGCCGCCTTGACCGTCGTCTTAGCCATTGGCGGGCTGGCCCAACAGGCCGCCACCGACAAGGCTGTCGATCCGGTCTGTGGCATGACCGTCGTCAAGGCCAATGCCAAGGCCACCTACGACTACAAGGGGACCACGTATTACTTCTGCAACACCGGCTGCAAGGAAGCTTTCGTCAAGGAACCCGATAAATACCTTAAGGCCGAGCAGGCCAAGGCCCCGGCCGCCATGGGCCACATGGGCATGATGCACGGCCAGCAGATGGGCCAGGCCGCTCCCGCAGCGGGAGAAGCCATGGCCGGTTGCCCGATGATGGCCCGCGGCAAGATGATGCGCGGCCGCATGGGCCACATGGCCATGATGCACGGCGGTCAGATGGGCCAGGGCATGGGTATGGGCATGGGCCAGGGCATGGGCATGGCCTGCGGTCCCAATTGCCCGCTCCACGGTGAGGACGTCGAGATCGTCGTCGAGAAGACCAAGGACGGCGCGGCGCTCAAGTTCTCCTCCAAGAACGCCGAGACCGTCAAGGCCATCCAGGAGCACCTGGCCGAGCACGTCGCGTCCATGAAGAAGATGAAAGAGGCCGCCGCCAAGGCTCCCGAGGCGGGCGCCTGCGCGAACTGCCCGATGATGAAAAAGTAAGCCCGGACCGGGTCCGGCCAGAACGAGCCCTTCAGGCCCCTCCCCGAAAGGGGACGGGGCCTTTTTTATTGACAGCGCCCCGGCACCGTGCTAAGTTTTGGCCGAGAGAGAGGGGAATCGTGCTTGATACGGGTGAGGACGTCTTTTTCGAGACGACCGCTTCCCGGCGCCTGGTCGACCTCGTCGAGCGCAATGCGGACGAGCTGACCACGAGCTACGTCGAGGACATCCGCCGCGATCCCAGGATGCCCAATTACCAGGGGTTCGACCAGAAGGAGATCTACAAGCGGGCTTTCCGGGTCTACAGCCAGCTCGGCAAGTGGATCTCCCAAGAGACGACCAAGGAAGAGGTCAAGAGCTACTGGACGGCGCTCGGCCGCCAGCGGCGGAGGGAAGGGTTCCCGATCTCGGAGATCGTGCTCTCGCTCTGCCACATCCGGCGCCTGCTCTGGGGCAAGATCCAGTCGGCGGGACTGCTCGACAGCGCCCTGGATCTCTACCAGGCCATGGACATCCAGCACCGGGTCCTCGTCTTCTTCGACCGGGCCATCTACTACGCGGCCGTCGGTTACGAGGAACAGGTCTGAAGGGCCGGGTGGGAAGCGGCGGCCGGGACCGGGGGGAACCATGAGCGCCGGCCTCTACGTCCACTTCCCATTCTGCGCGGCCAAGTGCCCCTACTGCCATTTCTACAGCGTTCCCTGGACCGAGGCGGGACTCCGGATCTGGCGGGAGTGCCTGGACTGGGAGGCCGGACGGGCGGCAGCGGCGGCTCGCGCGGCCGGGTTCCGTTTCGACACCCTCTACCTGGGCGGCGGGACGCCCTCGCTTCTCGGGCCGGACGACGTCGCCCAAATAAGGAAGATCGCCCGGGCATATTTCGTCGCCGACCTCGTCGAGTTCACGCTCGAGGCCAATCCCGGCGGGGCCGAGACCGGTTCCCTGCGCGGCTGGCGGGAGGCTGGAGTGACCCGCCTGAGCGTCGGTGTCCAATCCTTCGATGACGAAGTTCTGTGCACGCTCGGGCGGCCCTACACGGCGGCCGAGGCGGTGCGGTTCTGCCGGGCCGCGCGGGACGCCGGCTTCGACTCGCTCTCCGTCGATCTGATGGTCGGCGTGCCCGGCGAAACGCCCGGAGCGGTCGAGCGCACCGTCGCGGCGGCGCTCAGGGTCGGACCCGATCACGTCTCCCTCTATTTCCTGGAGAACCTGGAAGGACTGCCCTTCGAAAAGGTCCTGGCCCGCCGTCCCGTCGACGAGGATGCCGCCGTCGACAGCTACGAGAGGATCAAGGACGCGCTCGAGTCCGCCGGGATCCGCCGGTACGAGATCTCGAACTTCGCCCGGGCCGGGAAAGAGTGCCGCCACAATCTCAAATACTGGCGCTACGAGCCCTTCATCGGACTGGGCCCGTCGGCCTCCTCCCATGCCGGCGGCCGGCGTTGGACGAATCCTGATCGCCCTGGAAGACTGGGCCGGGGCGGTCCGGCGTGGGGAGAGCGTGCGGCCGGGACGTCGTCGCATTGGACGCGAAGGCCGCCGCGCGCGAGGCCCTCGTCTTTGGCCTGAGGCTCGTCGAAGGGGTCGAGCGGGCCGCGCTCCGGGAACGGACGGGCGCCGACGCGTTCACGCTCTACGCCCGGGAGATCGACGAACTCCTTTCGGATGGTCTGCTTGTCTGCGAGGGCGAGCGCCTCCGGATCCCCGCCGACAAGCTCCTCGTCTCCAACGCCATCCTCTCCCGTCTTATCTAGGAAATGGGACCTGATCCCGTCTAGTTCGGATTGCTTTTCGGTCGGGGACGGCATAAAATCTGGTGTAATTCCCCCGAGGAAAGGCACAGGACGTGGCGGATAGAAAGCTCGCACCCAAGGATATCGCCCGGAAGGCCCGGGCCGCCCTCCGGGCCAAGGCCGATCCGGTCCGGGCCCGCGGTGCGGAACGATACTTCAAGGGCACGATCAAGTGCTACGGCGTCGCGGCTCCCGACGTCCACGCCCTGGCTTCCGAGCTCTACGGGCTCGTCAAGGCGGATTGGACTGTCGACGACGCGATCGAGCTCTGCGACATCCTGGTTCGCCGATCCCGAGCTCGAGGCCAAGTCGGTCGGCGCTCTCGTCCTTTGCCGGTTCAAGAAACGCCTATACGCCCGCCTTGTTTCGCCAGGGTGAAAGCCTGGCTCGCCGCCGACCGGCTCGACAATTGGGCCTCGGTCGACACCTTCTGCACGGACGGCCATGGGCGCCTTCCTCGAGCGCTACCCCGCCTACGTCGAAAAGATCAAAGCCTGGGCCTTCCATCCGAACCGCTGGGTCAAGCGGGCCTCGCTCGTCTCGTTCATCAAGCTGGCCCGCAAGCCGCGGGTTCCTCCCGGCGATCTACGAGATCTCGGCCTCGGTTTTCCCGGTCGACGACGACCTCGTCCAAAAGGCCAACGGCTGGCTCCTTCGTGAGGCGGGCAAGGCCGACGCGGCCCGCCTGGAGAGGTTCCTCCTGGAGCACGGCCCGGCCGTCCCGCGGACGACCCTTCGCTATGCCATCGAGCGCTTTCCGCCAGCCAGGCGGAAAGCGCTTCTTCTCGAAACGAAATAGACGCTGCAGGCCGAAGGGTCTGCGAGGAGGTCCCATGAAAGCGATCCGCGCGACGGTCCTCGTGGCCGTGCTCCTGACCCTGACGACGCTCTCCTTCGCCCCCCAGGAAGCCCGCCTCCTGCGCTTCCCGGCCATCCCGGCGACCAGATCGTCTTCACCTACGCCGGCGACCTCTACACCGTGCCGGCCGCCGGGCGGCGTCGCCCGGCGGCTGACGCAGCCACGAGGGCTACGAGATGTTCCCCCGCTTCTCGCCGGACGGCAAGCATCGATCGCCTTCACCGGCCAGTACGACGGCAACACCGAGGTCTACGTGATGCCGGCCGAGGGCGGCGTGCCGAAGCGGCTCACCTACACCGCCACGCTCGGCCGCGACGACGTCTCCGACCGCATGGGGCCGAACAACATCGTCATGGGCTGGACGCCACGACGGCAAGAACGATCCTCTTCCGCTCGCGGATGCGCCGATTCAACGACTTCATCGGCCAGCTCTACACTGTGCCTCGACGAACGGCGGGCTGCCCGAGCAGCTGCCGCTGCCGCGCGGCGGGTTCTGCTCGCTACTCGCCCGACGGCAAGAAGCTCGCCTACAACCGCGTCTTCCGCGAGTTCCGCACCTGGAAGCGCTACCGCGGCGGCATGGCCGACGACGTCTGGATCTACGACTTCGCCACGAAGAAGACCGAGCAACGTCACCGACGAACCCGGCCCAGGACATCATCCCGATGTGGGGCGGCGACAGGATCTACTTCGTCTCCGACCGCGACGACGAGCAAGCGGTTCAACCTCTACGTCGTACGACCTGGCGACCAAGGCGACGCAGCAGCTCACCGACTTCACCGAGTTCGACATCAAGTTCCCGTCGCTCGGCGACAACGCCATCGTCTTCGAGAACGGCGGCTACATCTACCGCTTCGACCTGGCCGCGGAGAAGGCCGAGAAGAGTGCCGGTCGACATCGCCGAGGACCTGGTCGGCGGGCGCGGCGGCGCTGGCCGACGTCGAGCAAGGAGCGTCACCAACTTCGAGATCGCCCCCGACGGCAAGCGGGCCCTGTTCGGCGCCCGCGGCGACGTCTTCACCGTGCCCGCCAAGCACGGCCCGACGCGCAACCTGACCGCGACGCCCGGCGTCCACGAGCGCAACGCGAAGTGGTCGCCCGACGGCAAGACGATCGCCTACGTCTCCGACGCGACCGGCGAGGACGAGATCTGGCGTCACGGCCCAGGACGGCGGCGGCGAGCCCGGCGCAGCTGACCACGGGCGGCGACACCTACAAGTACGAGCTCCGTCTGGTCGCCCGACAGCAAGAAGATCCTCTGGGCCGACAAGAAGCTGCGGCTGCAGTTCGTCGACGTCGACGACGAAGAAGGTCGACGCCGGTCGACCAGGCCGAAGGCGTGGGAGATCCGCGACTTCGCCTGGTCGCCGGACAGCAAGTGGATCGCCTACGCGCAAGCCCGAGGCCGACGGCATGAACCGCGTCTACCTCTACTCGCTCGACTACGGGCAAGACCGTCGCCGGTCACCGACGGCTGGTACGACTCGAGCGAGCCCGTGCTTCAGCGGCGACGGCAAGTACCTGTTCTTCGTCTCGGACCGCGACTTCAACCCGACCTACGGCGCAGACCGAGTGGAACCACGTCTACCGCGACATGGCGCGGATCTACTTCGTGACGCTGGCGAAGGACACGACGTCGCCCGTTCCGCGCCGAAGAGCGACGAGGTCGAGGTCAAGCCGGACGGCCACGCCGAAAGCCGAAGCGGCCGACAAGAAGGACGCCGACAAGAAGGACCCGAGGGCCCGGCCCGCCGGTCAAGGTCGATCTCGACGGCCTCGCGGACCGCATCGTGGCGCTGCCCGTCGCCGGCGGCGAACTACGGCGACCTCAATGCCGGTCGGCGACGCCGTCTACTACATCCGCGCACAGGCACGCGGAGCGCGGCCGTCGCTCTGACGTCTACGACCTGGCACGAACGCAAGGAGACGCGAGCTCGGCGCGGTCGGCGGCTACGAGATCTCGGCCGACGGCAAGAAGATGCTCGTCTCGCAAGGACGGCAAGCTACGGCATCATCGACCTGCCGAAGGGCGCCGATCGCCATCGAGCGAGACGCTCGAACCTCTCCGGGCATGGAGGTCGCGCTCGACCGCCAGGCGGAGTGGAAGCAGATCTTCGACGAGTGCTGGCGGCAGATGCGCGACTTCTTCTACGACCCGAACATGCACGGCGTCGACTGGCCGGCGATGCGGCGACGCTACGAGCCGCTGGTCGCGCACGTCAAGCACCGGGCCGACCTGACCTACGTCATCGGCGAGATGATCGGCGAGCTGAACGCCGGCCACGCCTACGTCGGCGGCGGCGAGCTGCCCGACGGCCGCGAAGGTGCAACGATGGGCCTGCTCGGGGCGGAGCTCGAGCGCGACGCCGAAGACCGGCTTCTTACCAGATCGCCAAGATCCTGCAAGGGCGCAGAACTGGGACCCGGCGCTGCGCTCGCCGCTCACCGAGATCGGCGTCGACGTCAAGCGAGGGCGACTACATCGTCGCGGTCAACGGCCGGCCGACCAACGAGCGTGCCGAACATCTACGAAGCTGCTGGTGCAACACCGCCGGCAAGCAGGTCACGCTGAAGGTGAACGGCCGAGCCGACGGCGAAGGGGCGCGCGCGAGGTCGTCGTCGTGCCCGATCGCCGACGAGAGCGACCTCTACTACTACGACTGGGTGCAGGGCAACATCGAGAAGGTCGATCGAAGGCCACCGGCGGCAAGGTCGGCTACGTCCACGTCCCCGACATGCGGCGTCGACGGGCCTGAACGAGTTCGCCAAGCACTTCTACCCGCAGCTGCGCAAGAAGGCGCTGATCGTCGACGTCCGCGGCAACGGCGGCGGCAACGTCTCGCCGCATGATCATCGAGCGGCTGCGCCGCGAGATGGCCATGGTCGGCATCGCCCGCAACGGCGACGCCGAACGCCGACCCGGGCGGCACGTTCGTCGGGCCGAAGGTGCTGCCTGCTGAACGAGTTCTCGGCCTCGGACGGCGACATCTTCCCCTACCGCTTCCAGCACTACAAGCTCGGGCCAGCTCATCGGCAAGCGGACCTGGGGCGGCGTCGTCGGCATCCGCGGCTCGCTGCCGCTGCTCGACGGCGGCACGCTCAACAAGCCGGAGTTCGCGCGCTACGACCTGGACGGCAAGGAGTGGATCATCGAGGGCGACGGCGTCGAGCCCGACATCGTCGTCGACAACGACCCGGCGCGCGAGTTCGCCGGCAACGACGACCAGCTCGACAAGGCCATCGAGGTCATCCTCGAGGAGCTGAAGACGAAGGGACGGGAGATCCCGGCCATTCCGCCCTATCCGATCAAGAAGTAGGAGGGACGATGGACGCCGAAAAGATCAAGGTCAGCTGCGGCGCGTGCGGGGCGACCAACGCCTTCCCGGCCGCGGCCCGGGGCAAGACGGTCGTCTGCGGCAAGTGCAAGTCGCCGCTTCCGGAGCCGGGGACGGTCCTCGAGCCCGGCGCGGAAGGCATCGACGCCCTGTTCCATAACTCGAGCCTGCCGGTGCTGGCCGATTTCTATTCCCCGACCTGCGCGCCGTGTCACATGATGGCCCCCATCCTCGAGCGATTGGCCGCGCGCCGGGCCGGGGAGATCGCCGTCATCAAGATCAACGTGGAGAGCCACCAGGACCTGGCCCGCGAGTTCGGCGTCCAGGGCGTGCCGACCTTCGTCGTCGTCCACAAGGGGACCGAGCGGGGGAGGACGGCGGGGGCGCTCGACGAGAGCAGCTTCGCCCTCTGGGCGGCCAGCCGAACATAGCCCGGCCTTCGGTTCGACCGGAGATCTTAAAACTGGGAATGCCGAAGGGGGGACTCGAACCCCCATAGCCTTGCGGCCACTAACCCCTCAAGCTAGCGTGTCTGCCAATTCCACCACTTCGGCACGAAGGACTATTTCTTGACCGGCGTTTCGCCCGCGGGGGGCGTCGCCGGAGTTTCGGTCTTCTTTTCGGGCGCGGCAGCCGGCTGCGTCGCCGCGGCCTTGCCGTCGGGCGCGGTCGCCGGGGGCTGCACGGCCGTCGTCTCGGTGGCCGGGGCCTTTTCGCCGCCGACGACCGACGAGGCGCCGCGGCCGGAGACGATCCACAGCCCGAGCGACGTCAACATGAAGAGGATCGCCGCCGCGGTCGTCAGCTTGGAGAGCAGCGAGGTGCTGCCGCGGCCGCCGAAAGCCGTCTGGCTGCCGCCGCCGCCGAAGGCGCCGGCCAGGTCCGCGGCCTTGCCCGACTGGAGCAGGACCGCGAAGATCAGGATCAGGCAAACGATGACGTGCAGGATGATGATTAAAGCGCTCACTTCTCTTCCCTGTAGGCCAGGAGGGCCTCCCGGACGATGCCGATGAAAGTCTCGGCCTCGAGGGACGCGCCTCCGACCAAGAATCCGTCGATGTTCTTTTCCTTGAACAGCGGATTAGAATTGGCCGGTTTGACCGAACCGCCGTAGAGGATTATAGCACAGGAGGCGGTCGCTTTTCCATAGCCTTCTTCAAGGCGCCTGCGGATATGGGCGTGGACTTCCTCGGCCTGGCCGGGGGAGGCGGTTTTTCCGGTCCCGATGGCCCAGACGGGCTCGTAGGCGAAGATCATCCGCTCGATCTCGTCCCGGGAAAAGCCGTCGAGGCCCCGGGCGAGCTGATCGTCGATCCGGCCCGCGGTCCGCCCGGCCTCCCGCTCCTCGAGGACCTCCCCGACACAGACGATGGGCTTGAGCCCGGCCTTCAGGGCGGCCCTGACCTTGCGGCCGACGGTCGCGTCGGTCTCGCCGAAATACTGTCGCCGCTCGGAATGGCCGGCCAGGACGTAGGCGCAACCGGCGTCCTTGAGCATGGGCCCCGATACCTCGCCCGTAAAGGCCCCCCGGTCCTCCCAGAAGAGGTCCTGGGCCCCGAGCGCGACGTCCGACCCGGCCAGGACCGCGGCGACATCGCCGAGCGCGGTGAACGGGGGGATGAGGACGATGTCGCTCGAACGGACCTCGGGTCCGGCTTCGACGACCTTGCGGGCAAGCTCCCGGGACTCGGCCCGGGTCAGGTTCATCTTCCAATTGCCCGCGACGAACGGGACCCTCGGCGTTCCGATCATCTATTTCTCCAGGGCGGTGATGCCGGGGAGGGTCTCGTAGGCGATGTATTCGAGGGAAGCGCCGCCGCCCGTCGAGATGTGGCTGATCTTGTCCCTGACGCCGGCCTTCTTCACCGCCGCGGCGGAATCGCCGCCGCCGACGATCGAGGTCGCGCCCGATGCGGCGATAGCCCGGGCGATGCCGACCGTCCCCTTGGAGAACGCATCGATCTCGAAGATGCCCATCGGGCCGTTCCAGAAGATCGTCTTGGCCCCGGCGATGATCCCGGCGTAGGCGTCGACGGTCTTGGGGCCGATGTCGACGCCCATCATGTCCTCGGGGAATGGCAGGGTCTCCACGGTCCGGGTCTCGGCGCCGGCCTCGGCGGCCCTGGCCAGGACGTGGTCCTGCGGGAGGTGGAAACCGACCCCGCTCGCCCGGGCCTTGTCGAGGATGACGAGGGCGATCTCGCTCTGGTCTTCCTCGACGAGCGACCTGCCCACCCCGAGGCCCTGGGCCTTGAGGAAGGTGTAGGCCATGGCTCCGCCGATCAGGATCTGGTCGGCCTTGCCGAGGAGACTCTCGATGATCTCGATCTTGTCCGATACTTTGGCGCCGCCGAGAATGGCGACGTAGGGCTTGACCGGCGTGTGGACGGCCTTCTTGAGGTAGTCGACCTCCTTCTTCATCAGGTAGCCGGCGGCCGTGACCGGGACGTGGTCGGCGATGCCGACGACCGAGGCGTGGGCCCGGTGGCTGGAGCCGAAGGCGTCGTTGACGAAGATGTCGATGCCCTCGGCGAGCCGGGCCGCGAAGCCCGGGGTCGTTCTTCTCCTCCTCCTTGTAGAACCGGACGTTCTCGAGCAGGAGCGCTTCGCCTTCGCGGAGGTCCCGTTTCAGGCGGGCGACCTCGTCGCCGACGACGTCGGGGGCCATGATGACCTTGAAGGGGATGAGCTCGGCCAGTCTCTTCGCCGCCGGGGCGAGGCTCATCTTCGGCTCGGGCTTGCCCTTGGGACGCCCCAGGTGCGAGGCGATGACCAGCCGGGCGCCGTGTTCGAGCAGCCACTGGATGGTCGGCAGAGAGGCCTTGATGCGGTTGTCGTCGCGGATGGCGCCGCTCTCGTCCAGGGGGACGTTGAAGTCGACGCGCAGGAAAACGAGCTTGCCCTTGACGTCGAGGTCGGTGACGAAGTTCATGGGCGCATCACCTGGAGATGTATTTGGCCAGGTCGACGAGCCGGCAGGAGTAACCCCACTCGTTGTCGTACCAGGCGATGACCTTGGCCAGGTTGCCGTCGACGACCTTGGTCGAGAGCAGGTCGACGATGCCCGAACGGGAGTCGCCCAGGAAGTCGCAGGAGACGAGCGGCTCGTCGGTCGTGCCGAGGATGCCCTTGAGGGACCCGGCCTCCGCGGCTTTGAAGGCGGCGTTGATCTCCTCGGCCGTGGCCGTCTTCTTGAGGACGGCCACGAAGTCGACGATGGAGACGTCGGGGGTCGGGACGCGCACGGAGAAGCCGTCGATCTGGCCCTTGAGCTCGGGCATGACCAGGCCGACGGCCTTGGCCGCTCCGGTCGTCGTCGGGATCTGGGAGATGGCCGCGGCCCGGGCCCGGCGCAGGTCCTTGTGCGGCGCGTCGAGGATCTTCTGGTCGTTGGTGTAGGAGTGGATGGTGGTCATGAGGCCCTTGTCGACGCCGAAGCTCTCGTGGAGGACCTTGACGACCGGGGCCAGACAGTTCGTCGTGCAGGAGGCGTTGGAGATGACATGGTGCTTGGCCGGGTCGTAGCTCTTCTCGTTGACGCCCATGACCAGGGTGACGTCGGGGTCGGTGGCCGGGGCGGAGACGATGACCTTGGAGGCGCCGCCCTTCTCGATGTGCTGGATGACGTCGGGCCGTTTGGTGTACTTCCCGGTCGATTCGATGACGACGGAGACGCCCAGGTCCTTCCACGGGAGCCCGGCGATCTCCTTGGCGGCCAGGACGCGGATCTTCCGGCCGTTGACGACGACGGAGTCCTCGGTCGCCTCGACCTTCTGCTTGAACGTGCCCAGGACCGAGTCGTACTTGAGCAGGTGGGCCAGGGTCTTGGCGTCGGTGATGTCGTTGACGGCCACGTATTCGATCTCGGGGTCGTCCCAGGAGGCCCGGAGCATGTTCCTCCCGATCCGTCCGAAACCGTTGATGCCGATGCGGATAGCCATGTTCATCTCCTTGCAGGATAAGGTGTTTGCGAAGTCCGAAAATAGCACAATCGGGACGGCATTACAAGGCCGGGCGGGGCCCGGAAAGGGCTATTTCGAGGGTCCGGCCGACTTGTCCGAAGAGCCGCCCTTCCTGGCCCGCTTCTTCTCGTACATGAGGGAGTCGGCCCGGCTGAGCATCTCCTCGATCGTCGCCGGCTGGTCCGGCTCGCGCGTGTACACGCCGATGCTGGCGGACAGCGTGAAGCCGGCCTCGGCCGAGGAGCGCGCGTTGAAGATCTCCAGCTTTTCCTCGAGCCGCTGGACCAGCACAGTCGCATCCAGCTTGGTCGACTCCATGGCCAGGACCGAGAACTCGTCGCCGCCCATGCGGCCGACGATGTCGGACTCGCGGAAGCTCTTCCTCAAGTGGCAGGCGATCTCCCAGAGGGCCCGGTCGCCCAGGATGTGGCCGCCGCTGTCGTTGATCCTCTTGAGGTTGTCGACATCGAGGTAGAGGAGGGCGATCCTCTTCTTCATGCGGCTGGCGGTCTTGAGCTGCTGCTCGGCCAGCGTCAGGAAACCGCGGCGGTTCAGGAGCTTCGTCAGCTCGTCGTGCAGGGACAGGGCCTTGATCTCCTCTTCCATGGCCTTGCGCTCCGTGATGTCGGTCAGGACGGCCAGCGTGCCGCCGAACTCGGCGCCCTGGAGTCGCGGGCCCCCGCTGACGAGCAACGTCCGGCGGGTGCCGTTCTTGTGCAGGAAGACGAGCTCGTAGCGGCCGGAGACGCCCTTCGTCCGCTCCTCGTCCACCCGGCGCAGCTTGGCCTGCTGGTCCTTGGGCAGGAACGACGCGACCTCGCGGTCGATCATCTCCGAAGGGGTGTAGCCCAGTACGCCCGCGGCGGCCGGGTTGACGAAGCTGAACTTGCCTTCGGAATCGGTCAGGACCATCCCCTCGGTCATCGTCTGGACGGCGCAGTCGGTGAACCTGCGCAGCTGATCGAGCTCCTCCTCGGCGCGCAGCCGCTGGGTGATGTCCTTGAGGATGCCGATGATGCCGCCGGTCGTGCCGTCGGGACGGCTGTAGGTCGACTTGATGAAGATGACCTGGTGCTCGCCGTCCCAGGCCTTGAGCGGGGCTTGGTAAACCTGGTGGCCGGGCTTGGCCAGGAGGGCCTGGTCGTGTTCGCCGTGCTTTTCCAGCATCTCCTGCGGCGCGACGTCCGCGAGGGTCTTGCCGATGATCTCCTTCTTGGAGAGGCCGAGGAGCTTCTCGAAGGCCACGTTCGTGCCTTGGTAGCGTCCCTCGGTATCCTTGAAGAAGGCCGGATTCGGCATGACGTTGATCAGCTGCCGCATGAACTCGTCCATGTTCCGGTTGGCCTGGTCCCACTTGGACCGTTCGGCCGCCTCCTGGGCGGCGAGGTTTCGCCGCCAGAAGAGACAGAGGAGAAGGCCGCAGAGAACGAAGAACGAGCCGGCGATGGCGAGTCGGTATGCCGGCGGAGCGTTGAGGCCCGCGGCCAGCCCTGCCGCGAGAAAGACCAGGATGCCGGGCAGCTGCCAGGGCACTTTTCGGGATAGGGGACGGGGTTTCTGGAGCTCGGTCAACTTGCAACTCTCCGTGATACCTTCGTGGCCGGGGATCCGCACGGATCCTGGCTATGTCGTAACACAGCGGCGAGCCGGATGTCAACATATTGAGGTCAACGCGGTCGGAGACCCCATTTATTGGGCCCGGACCGCGGAGAGGGGCGGGATGCGCGGAGCGCCGGGAATTGTGATAAAATCGCCACGAGACCGGAGGACATCCATGAAGATCCTGACCTCGCGGGAGATGAAGGCCGTCGACAGGGCGGCGATCGAGGAGCTCGGCATCCCCGGCGTCGTGCTCATGGAGAACGCGGGGCTGGGCATCGTCCGGGCCTTGAGAGGACGCTTCTCCGATCCGGCGGCCGAGCGGATCGTCGTCGTCGCCGGCAAGGGGAACAACGGCGGGGACGGGTTCGTCGTCGCCCGCCATCTCTTCAATGCGGGGGCGCGGCCCGAAGTCCTGCTGCTGGCCTCGGAGGCGGAGGTCGGCGGCGACGCCGCGATCAACCTGGCCGTCGCCCGCGGCATGGGCATCCCCGTCACCGAGATCCGCGATGCCGCGGCCTGGAAGAAGACCCGGATCAAGGTCATGCACGCCTCGGTCCTCGTCGACGCGATCTTCGGGACCGGCCTCGTCAGGCCGCTCGACGGCCTCTTTGCGCTGGCGGTGGGCGATATCAACCGGTCGCCGGCCTTCACGCTGGCGGTCGACCTCCCATCGGGTCTGTCGAGCGATACGTTCGAGACGATCGGTCCCTCGGTCGAGGCCGACCTGACCGTCGCTTTGGCCGCTCCCAAGATCGCCCACATCTTCCCGCCGGCCGCGGACCGCGTCGGCGAGCTTGTCGTCGCCCCGATCGGCATACCGTCGGCCCTTCTCGACGGGCCGGAGCTGAAGCTCGAGCTGGTCGAGGAGGGGATCGTCCGGCCATTCTTCGCACCGCGGAAAAAGGACAGCCATAAGGGCATCTACGGACATCTCCTCATCGTGGCCGGCTCGGTCGGCAAATCGGGCGCGGCCGCCCTGGCCGGGCGGGCGGCGCTGCGGATGGGGGCCGGCCTGGTCACCGTGGCCGTTCCCGCCGGCGTTCTGCCGTCGGTCGCCCGGACGATGGCCGAGCTCATGACCGAACCGCTGGCCGGGACACCGGAGGGGACCGTGGCCGCGGCGGCGCTGCCGCGGGCCCTCGGACTGCTCGGTGGGAAGAGCGCCGTTCTCGTCGGGCCCGGTCTGTCGACGAACCCTGGGACCGCGGAATTCGTCCTCGGCCTGCTGCCCAAGATCAAAGTGCCGTGCGTCATCGACGCCGACGGGCTCAACGTCGTCGCGGCGAAGACCGATATCCTGAAACGGCTGGCAGCGCCGGTCGTCCTCACGCCGCACCCGGGCGAGTTCGCCCGGCTGGTCGGCCGGACGAACGAAGAGGTCTTCCGGTCCCGGCTGGAGCTCGCTCCGGAATTCGCGGTGAAACACCGCGTCACGGTCGTTCTGAAGGGCCACCGGACGCTCATCGCCGGCCCGGACGGCCGCGTCTTCGTCAATCCGACGGGGAACCCTGGCATGGCCACCGGGGGGACGGGCGACGTCCTGGGCGGGATGATCGCCTCGCAGCTGGCCCAGGAGAAGGATCTCCCCGGAGCCGTTCTCTCGGCCGTCTACGCCCACGGGCTGGCCGGGGACATCGCCGCGGACAGGCTGGGGGAGAAGGCGCTCGTTGCCGGCGACCTCATCCGTTACCTGCCGCCGGCCTTGAAAGCGTTGGCCGGAGAGCGAATGTGACCCGGGTCCTGACCACACGTTCGGAGGACGAGACCTTCGAGCTGGCCCGGGAGATGGCGGCCCGCTTCGAGGGACGTGAGGTCGTCCTGCTCACGGGCGAACTGGGGGCCGGGAAGACCGTCTTCGCCAAGGGCATCGCCGCCGGCGCCGGCGTCGCCGACACGGCCCGCGTCTCGAGCCCCTCGTTCACGCTGGTCAATATCTACGAAGGACGGTACCGCATCTTCCACATCGATCTCTACCGGCTCGACCGGGAACAGGACATCCTCGACCTCGGTTGGGAGGACATGATCGGCGAGGGCATCGTCCTCGTCGAATGGGCGGAGAAGCTGCCTTTTCCGGTGAAGGGGACGGCCGTGAAGATCGAGACGGCCGGCGACGACGAGCGCCGCATCACCGTCGAAAATTAGTCTTTGACGAAGCTCGCCAGGGCGGTCTTGAGCTTGGCCGCCGCCGCCGGAGCCGGGCCGGCTTTCCCGGCGAAGATGTCCCTCATGGAGATCTCCGTCCCGTAGAAATTCCGGTTGGCCTTCCTGTCTTCCTGAAGAGAGGACCCCTGCAGGGTCAGCCCGGCGTAGAGGCCGCGGCTCCTCGAGTAAGACAGGATCTCGGCCTTGAGGTCGGAGTCGGTGCTGGCCTCGGCCGAACGGCCGAGCGGACCGGCGGCGATCCCGGCATCGGCGCCCAGAGTGAACTTGCCCTCGGCGATGTTCTCGATGCTTCGCGGCGTCCGGAAAACGAGGACGATGTCGGCCGACTGGACGCCGGCCTGCCAGCCGACGCTGCCGCCCTTGATGTCGACGAACGCCGGATCGCTCCATCCGCCGTCCGGTGTCCGGACGAGGAGCACGCCCTTTCCGTGCCGGCCGCCGATGAAGAGGCCGGCTTTGATGACGTCGGGGAGGATGGCGATCCCGGCGCAGCCCTCGATGAGGCTGACAGGGATGCTTTTGTCCGATTCTTCCATCATCTCTTCGAGGGCGCGGACGGCGTCGTCGATCTTCTTGACCTGGTTCGAGGGATCTTCTTTCGCGGCCGCCGGACCGGCCAGGGCCGGGGCGAGTGCCAAGAGGACGGCCAGGGGAAACGCAGCCAGCTTCTTGATGTCCATGTCGATCTCCTTTTCTAGGCCCGGGGCTTGAAACTCCGGGTCAGCTCTTCCGCCGCCCGGGCCGGGTCCGGGGCGCCGAGGATGGCCGAAACGACGGCGATCCCGTCGGCCCCGGCTGCCGCGAGCGAAGCGGCGTTCCCGGCTGAGATGCCGCCGATGGCCACGACGGGGATGCGGACGGCGCGCTTGATCCGCGCGAGGCCTGCCGGTCCCAGGACGACGAGAGGGGTTTCTTTGGTCGACGTCGCGAAGGCCGGTCCGGCGCCGACGTAGTCCGCGCCTTCACTCTCCGCCAAAGCCGCCTCTTCGGGCGTGTTGACGGAGACGCCGATCGCCGCGTCCGGACCGAGGAGGCGCCGGGCCGCGGGTACGGGCATGTCGTCCTGGCCCAGGTGCACACCGGCTGCGCCGCAGGCCAGGGCGATGTCGACGCGGTCGTTGATGAGCAAGGGGACGCCCGTCCCGGCCAGGCGCCGCGAGATATCGAGCGCGAGTCCGACGAAGGCGCGGCCGCCGAGGTTCTTGGCCCTGAGCTGGACCACGGTGACGCCCCCGCGCACGGCCGCGTCGACGAGCGCCGCGAGGTCGCGCTCCCCGGCGAAATCGGCGTCGGCGACGAGGTAGAGCGAATAGTCGATGGCCATCCCTTCCAGTATACCCCAATCTCGGTACCTGGTCTTCACACTTCTGCCTGTCAAACGTGGCTTGTGAAGACCAGGTCCCTTCTGATAAAGTAAGGCACGCCATGAGCATCGACCTCAAAAATTACATCCTCGACGTCCCCGACTTCCCCAAGCCGGGCATCGTCTTCAAGGACATCACCCCCGTCGTCCAGAGCGCCCAGGCCTTCCATTTCGCCGTCGACGAGCTGGCCGCCTGGGCCCGCCCGCTCCGGCCCGAGATCCTGGCCGGGATCGAGTCGCGCGGCTTCCTCTTCGCCGCGGCCCTGGCCCGGGAGCTGAGGCTCGGCCTGACCGTCATCCGCAAGAAAGGCAAGCTGCCGCGCAAGTCTGTCTGCGTCGTCGCCCCCAACGAATACGCCCTCGAGCACTTCGAGATGCACGAGGACGGCGTCGCCCCGGGCCAGCGCGTCCTCATCATCGACGATCTCATCGCCACCGGTTCTTCCTCGGTGAGCGCCATCGATCTCGTCGGGCTGCTCAAGGGCGACGTCGTCGGCTTCGGGGCCGTGATCGAGCTCTCTTTCCTCGGCGGGCTCGAGCGCATCCGCAAGGCCCACCCGGGGGTCCCGGTCCACGCCCTCGTCCGGTACTGAAGCCGCGCCCCGGCCGCGCGGGTAAGGGAAGGGGAGAGCCATGAACAATACGCGAGCGGCGGCCGCGGCCGTCCTTCTCATCCTGTCCGTCGCCGGCTGCGCCGCCCGGATGCCCGCGCCCGGCGCGAGCCCCCGCCTTGTCGCGCCGCACGGCGGCTGGGTCGCCCGGACCCTGGCCGGGATGACCGTCGAAGAGAAGATCGGGCAGATGGTCGCCATCCGGTTCACGGCCGAGTTCCGGAACGCCGACAGCGCCACCTCCGGGAGCTCGAATCGCTCGTCGTCGATGCGGGCGTCGGCGGCATGATCCTCTTCGCCCCCGCGGAGGTCCGCGAGACGGCCCGGCTCGCCAATGCCTTCCAGAAGCTGGCCAAGTTCCCCATCCTCATGGCTTCCGATTTCGAAAGGGGAGCCGCCAACAGGGTCACCGGCCCGACCCTCTTCCCGCCCCTCATGTCGTTCGGCGCCGCCGGCTCCGAAGACCTGGCCTATGCCATGGGGCGGATCACCGCCCTCGAAGGCCGGGCCATGGGCATCCACATGACCTATGCCCCGGTCGTCGACGTCAACATCAATCCGGACAATCCCATCATCAATACCCGGGCCGTCGGCGCGGACCCGGCCCTCGTCAGCCGCATCGCCAATGCCTTCATCCGGGGTGTCCAGGAGAACGGCATGATCGCCACGGCCAAGCACTTTCCCGGCCACGGCGACACCAGTCAGGATTCCCACAGCCTCATGCCGACGATCGAGGCGAGTCTCGAGCGCCTGGAGAAGATCGAGCTCTATCCCTTCCAGTCGGCCGTCGACGCCGGCGTCAGGGCCGTCATGAGCGCCCATCTCGCCGTGCCGGCGCTCGACCCGACGCCCGGCCTGCCGGCGACGCTGTCCGTCCCCATCATGACCGGCGTCCTGCGGCAGAAGATGGGCTTCAAGGGCCTCATCGTCACGGACGCCCTCGAGATGGCCGGCGTGACAAGGTCGTTCTCAACGGAGGAAGCGGCCCTCAAGGCCATCCAGGCCGGGGTCGATCAGCTTCTTCTCCCGCCCGACCCGGCCAAGGTCATAGCCTACCTCGCCGGCGCGGTCCGGGACGGCCGCATCTCCGTGACCCGGATCGACCAGTCGGTCCGCCGCATCCTCGAGGTCAAGGCCTCCCTCGGTCTCGACCGGGAGCGCTTCGTCCGGGTCGACGAGCTCGAGCGCCGCATCGCCTCGAAGGCCCATCTCGATCAGGCCATCAAGACCTACGAAAGCTCCGCGACGCTGGTCAGGAACGAGGGCCCGGTCCTGCCGCTTCTTCCGGCCGACGCGCCGGGGAAGATCGCCGTCCTCTCCCTGAGCAGCGACCTCGGCGACTATTTCGCCGGACAGGCCTTCGTCTCCGCCATGAAGAAGCGGTTCCCCGCCGCGGACACCTTCTACGCCGACGGCGACACGGGGCGGGAAGCGCTCGAAGAAGCGTTCACCAGGGCCGCGGCCGCCGACACCGTCGTCATCGCCCTCTTCTCCCGGCTCAGCGACGGCAAGGGGACGGTGGGCCTCCAGCCCGGGCACATCGAGCTCGTCCGCAGGCTCGCCTCGGCCGCGGACGGCCCGGCCGTCGTCGCGGTGTCCTTCGGCAGCCCCTATCTCCTCCGCCACTTCCCCGAGATCGACGCGTACGTCTGCCTGTACCGGGGGACGCCGGAAGCGCAGGCGGTCGCCGCGAGGGCCATCGCGGGAGAGCTGGACGTCTCGGGCCGGCTGCCCGTCCCCATCCCCGATCTCTATCCGGTCGGACACGGGATCGAACTCAAAAGGAGAACGTCATGATCTATAAATTCCTGGGCCGGACAGGGGTCAAGGTCTCGGCCGTCGCCTACGGGACGATGTCCTTCGGCGGGGACGCCGACGAGGCGGGCTCGAAAGCCCTCTTCGAGGCCTGCCGTGCCGCCGGCGTCAACGTCTTCGACTGCGCCGACATGTACTCTCGGGGCCGGGCCGAAGAGATCCTCGGCGGGCTCATCGAGGGTTGCCGCGAAGAGGTCCTCATCACCAGCAAGGTCTATTTCCCGGCCGGGCCGGACGTCAACGCCATGGGCGCCTCCCGCCGCCGTGTCATGTATGCCGTCGAGTCCAGCCTGCGCCGTCTCCGGACCGACCGCATCGACATCTACTACATCCATCGCTTCGACGACCGGACCCCGCTCGAGGAAACGCTGCGGGCCTTCGACGACCTCGTCCGGCAGGGCAAGATCGTCTATACCGGCGCGAGCAATTTCGCCGCGTGGCAGGTGGCCAAGGGCCTGGGCATCTCCGCCAAAGAGGGCCTGGCCGCGTTCGCCTGCATCCAGCCGATGTACAACCTGGTCAAACGCCAGGCGGAATCGGAGATCCTGCCCATGGCCGAGGCCGAAGGGCTGGGCGTTTTCCCCTACGGCCCTCTCGCCGGCGGCCTGCTCAGCGGCAAGTACGGCGTCTCGCGCCGGCCCGATTCGGGGCGGCTCGTCGACAACAAGATCTACGGGACGCGCTACGCCGACGCCCTGAACTACGAGGTGGCCGACCGCTTCGCCGCCTTCGCCCGCGAGCGAGGCCATGACCCGGCCGCCCTGGCCGTGGCCTGGGCCGCCTCTCATCCGGCGGTCACGGCGCCCATCGTCGGAGCGCGGAACACCGCGCAGCTCGCGCCTCTGCTCGCCGCCGTCGAGATCCCTATGACGCCGGCGCTGCGGGCCGAGATCTCGGCCCTTTCCCCGGAGCCGGCGCCGGCCACGGACCGGAACGAGGAGCGGACCGGCCACAATTTCGGCGTCCGCTGACCGACTCACCTATCGGGGCCCGTTTGACGGGGCCCGTCGCGACGCCTATATTGGCGGAAGGGTAGGGAGCGAAGCCATGAAACCGTTCACGCGCATTTTGGCCGCCGCCGCGCTCCTCGCCGCGGCGGTGTTCTCGTCATCCCCGCCGGCCCGCGGCCTCGAGCCGCCGACGAAAGAGCAGCTCGCGCGCTACCGGCTCGACGGGACGCTGGCCTCCCGGGTGGCCCGGGCCAAGGCCTTCGGCAACCATAAGATCCCCCAGCGCATACAAGACCGGATGGAGCGGAAGCTCGGCCGGCTGGCCCTGGCACGCAGCGGGGTCAGCTCCGGAATCGGCCGCCGGGCTCCTCGCCCCGCCGCCGGCCTGGGAGGGGATGCCGACGTCAGGTACGGTCAGGGTCCTGGCCCTGCTCATTTCCTTCAACGACTATCCCGGAACGACGACTCCGGGCTATTTCGCCTCCCGGCTCTTCGGAGACGGGGTCGGCGGCCCGCCCTACGACAGCCTCCGCGACTTCTACCTGCGT
This sequence comes from uncultured bacterium, assembly GCA_963743755.1. Lineage (GTDB taxonomy): Bacteria > Acidobacteriota > Aminicenantia > Aminicenantales > Saccharicenantaceae > RBG-16-66-30. The sequence goes on along the minus strand of CAVUQU010000001.1, from coordinate 600,060 downwards.
TCGTCCTACGACCAGCTGACGATCGAGGGCAACGTCCTCGGCTGGTACCAGGCGCCGTACGCCCGGAGCACCGTCGCCGAAACGGACGCGGGCCGGCAGAACCTGATCAAGGAGGCCCTGAACTTTTACGAGGCCCAGGGACACGACTTCTCGCAGTACGACAACGACGGCGACGGGGCCGTCGATTATTTCTGCGTCTTCTGGGCCGGCCCGCACGGCGAGTGGGCGGAGTTCTGGTGGGGCTACTACACCTGGTTCGGAGACTCGACCTTCCGCCTCGACGGCAAGCGCCTGACGAACTACTCCTGGCAGTGGGAGCTCTACAACTACCCGAGCGGCACGTTCAGCCCGAGCACGATCATCCACGAGACGGGGCACGCCCTCGGCGTCCCCGATTACTACGACTACGACGACGCCGTCGGTCCCGACGGCGGGGTCGGCAGCCTCGACATCATGGACGGCACCGGGGACCACAACTGCTTTTCCAAGTTCATGCTGGACTGGATCACGCCGACGGTCGTCCCGGGGGGGACGCGAACGGTCTCCCTGAGGGCCTCGGGGCTCTATCCCGACGCCCTGCTCTTCATGCCCGGCGCGGTCGACGGCGAGATCTTCGGCGAGTTCTTCATGGTCCAGAACCGCTTCAGGTCGGGCAACGACACGAGCCTGTTCACCGGGTCCGACGGCCTCGTCGTCTGGCACGTCGACGCGCGTCTCAACGGCTGGGGGAGCGATTTTCTCTACGACAACTCCTACACGGACCACAAGCTCCTGCGCCTGATGGAGGCCGACGGGCTGGAGGAGATCGAGGCCTTTTCCGCCTCGGCCGACGCCGGGGACTATTACAAAGCGGGGGTGTCGTTCGGGCCGCTGACCTTCCCGGACACCTCGCGTTACGGGGGCACGCCGACGTCCATGCTCATGACGTCCGTCACGGGTTCGACGACACCGATGGGCGTGACGATCGTCTTCGAGGACGCCGCGCCCGTCGTCGGGATCGTCGACCCCGTCGAGGGCGAAACCGTCTACGGAACGGTCCCGGTCGAGGTCACGGCGAGCGACGACAAGGGCGTCGACCGCGTCGAGCTCTCCGTCGACGGCGCCCTGAACGGGACGCTGACCGCGGCGCCCTTCGTCTTCAGCCTCGACACGACCCTGCTTTCGAACGGAAGCCACACGCTCCGGGCCGTCGCGTACGACACGATCGGCACGAGCGCCGCGGCGGAGGTCTCCGTCGTCACGGAGAACATCTTCGCCCCGGCGAACCTGAAAGCGGTCCGGACGCTCAACCGCGGCCTGCTCCTCCGGGAGTACGTCGTCGTCCTGACCTGGGCGGACAACTCCCGGAACACGAGCGTGACGAAATACCGGATCTACCGGACGACGGGGGGAGTGCGGACGCTCGTCGGAGAGACGGCCAAGGCCGCGTCGAACACGACCAACAGGTACCTCGACCGGGGCGTGACCCGAACGGGGACCTATTTCTACGAATTGGTCGGCGTCAACGAAGGCGGCCGGGAAGGCCTGGCGGCCGTTACGACCGTCAGGTGATCGCCAGACGAAGTTAAAGGGGGGACACGTACCCGGGGCACGTGTCCCCCCTGTGTTCTGTGCTTCGCTTATTCGTAGACGAGGATCTCGACCCGCCTGTTCTGGCTGCGGCCGTCGCGTGATCCGTTGTCGGCGACAGGCATGGAGCTGCCCAGGCTGACGGCGGACATGCGGTGCAGCGGGATGTGGTGCTGCTTGTAGAGGTACATCATGACGCCTTCGGCCCGCTTCTGACCGAGGGCCTGGTTGGTCGCGTCGGAGCCGGTGCTGTCGGTGTGGCCCTGGATCTCGATGTAGACGCCCTTGTTCTCGGTGATGAGCTTCTGGACGAACCCGTCGAGGATGCCCTTGGCTTCGGGGCTGAGCGCGGCGCTGTCGAAACCGAACTTGGCGTCGCTGTTCTTCAGGGTGGCCGTCAGAACGAGGTTGCCCTTGATGAGGGTCTTGACCTCTTCGATCTTGCCGTCGACCGCCTTGATGTCGCCGTCTTGCTTGGTGATGAGCGAGCCGATGGTCGCCAGCTGGTCGTCGTGCTCCTTGAGCCGCTTCTGGCTGGCCTCGACGTCGCTCGAAACCTCGGCGATCTTCTGGTCGAGGGTGGCGGATTCCGTCCGGACGAACTTCTTCGTGGCGCAGGCCGGCCCGGTGACGAGGGCGGCCAGCAGGACGAACCCGGCGATGATGACGAATGACCTGTTCTTCATGAAAACCTCCTGTCGGTGATTCTTGACGGGCGGCGGGGAATCCGCCGCCACTCCCAAACCCCGCTGGGTCTATAATAGGCCCTTTTTCATAATAAAGAAAGAGCCGGGGGCGTCAATACCCCTAACGGGGGATTCCCGGAAACGGGGTGATGCCTCAGTATCCCTGTCGGGTCCTGACCTTGTTCTTGTAATTCGGCGTCGTGATCCGGATCCAGCGGTAGAGCTCGGCCGTGTCCTGGTAGGACGTGTAGCCGATGATGTACTGGTGGCTCTGCTCGTTCTTGATCTCCTGGACGACCTGGGTCAGGTCTTCGGGTTTATTCAGGAACCAGGCCTTGCCGCCGGTGGCAGCCGAGAACCTGTCCAGGGTGGCGACGATGCCGGCCGAGGTCAGGCCGGAGGCCCGCTTGTGGGCCTTGAGCATCTGCTCGCTCCGGGGGATCTTGTAACCGATGGTGTAGATGGGGACGTCGACCCGCTTGGCGATCTCGAGGGCCTGCTCGGGGGTCGATTCGCTGTCGTTCTCGATGCCGTCTGTGAAGAGGAGCAGGGCCCGCTTCTCGTTCCTGGCCCGCGTCGCGAACTCCGGCGAAACGCCCACGGCGTCGTTGAGGGCGGTCTGGCCGTAGGCCTCGAGCTTGTCGAGGACGCGGAGGAACTCCGCCTTGTCGGTCGAGTGCTTGGCCGCGACCTCGACCTGGCCGTCGGCGAAGATGAGCAGGGCGATCTCGTCCCGGTAGCGGAGGAGCTTCGTGGCCAGGTGGCGCAGGACCGCCTTGCACTCCTCGAGCTTGTTCTCGAGGCCCATGCTGCCGCTGACGTCGAGCAGGACGGTCAGGCTGAGGGGCGATCCGAAGTCGTGATCGAAGTAGGTGATGCCCTTCCTCTTGTTGTTCTCGTAGACGGTGAAGTCCTTCTCCACCAGGTTGTTGACGAACCGCCCCTTGGAATCCTGGACCGTGACGGCCAAGGTGATGGCCCGGACGACGTACTCGTGGGCGGACTGGTCCTTCACCTGTTCCTGGGCCTGGGCCGCTCGGGCCGGCCAGACCACGGCCAGGCAGGCGAGGGCGGACGCGATCAGAACGTTTCTTTTCATGGCTTTTGCGCGAGGACCGGGAATCCAAAATACCACGCGCCCGGGGGTAAATCAAGGAACGGACAGGGATGTGCGGACTTCATGAGAGAGTTTTGTCGGGCGAAAGGCCCCGTTTTACAAAAAGACGGTCAGGATCCCCGGGGCTCTAGCTGGGGATCTGCTCGGCGCCGGAGGACTCGACGCCGGACGCGTAGAACGACATCTCGCATCCGGTGCCGCTTCGATCGGCCTCGCAGAAATGCGGGGCCGTCCATGTGGCGACCTCGAGCGTGAGGAGCGGCCCTTCCTCCCGTTGCACATCCTCGGGCGAGGAGACTGGCCGCTCCTGGAACCTCGCCTGGACCTTCCGGGCGTCGGCGATCAGGCGGAAGAGATAGACAGCGGTGATGAGGGGAATAACGCCGGCTGCGATCGCGATGCTCACACTATCGGCCCGTCCTTTTCACGAAGCCCCGCAGGTCCTTTTCCCAGACTCGTGTTATCCGCTTGCCCCCGAGGTGGAAGGCTTTGAGCTCGCCTTTGGCGATCCAGTAATGAACGCTCCGCCGGGTGACGCCGAGCGCCTGGCAGATCTCTTTGACGGTGTACATGCGCTCCATCGGATCAGCTCTTCAGCGACGATGTTCCCCTATATTTCACATGCTTGCGCATGTTGTCAAGCTATTTGTTATCAATCAGTTGTAAATATCCTCGCGCAACAAGATGAAGGGCGTTCCGGAGGGGGCGACCCAATATATTGTGCGGGGAACGGGAGGGCCGGCCTTAACGCCGGGCCTGCGCCTGCGGCCGGAATCGGGAACTCCGCGGCCTTCGAGGGCGCGGCATGATATATTATGAGCTCGCGTTCTATGCGGCCGGACATTCGTGAAGGAGGTCGACCCGTGCCGAGGACAAGAAGATCTCTCCCGTTGCTTGCTCTCTCCGTGCTCTGTTTTGTGCTTCCGGCCGCAGCCCAGCACATGTCGGCCCCGCCGGCCGAACAGATCTGGCTGGCCCCGCGTCAGACGGTTCCCGTCCTCGATTTTCCGGCGAAAGGCCTGATCCTGGATATCGGTGGGGGAGGCTGGGGCGTCATCGGACAGCTCAAGGGCAAACAGGTCGTCTCCATCGACATCAGCCCGCAGGAGCTCGTGGAAGCCCCGCCCGGGCCGCTCCTCAAGATCATCATGGACGCCCGGCAGCTCCTCTTCCTGGACGACACCTTCCCGACGGTCACGGTGTTCTTCACCTTCATGTTCATGGCCCCGGCCGACCACGAGAAGGTTTTCCGCGAGCTCTACCGCGTCACCGAGCCGGGCGGGCGGCTCCTGATCTGGGACGTCGTCTTTCCCGACCTCAAGGATCCGAAGAAGAGGTTCGCCACCTTCCCGGTCACCGTCAAGCTGCCCGGCAAAGAGATCGACGCCGGCTACAGCACCTATCTCGTCCCCGGAGGCCAGGGGCTGGCCCATTTCGAGGCCCTGGCGAAGAAGATGGGCTTCAAGATCGTCTCCCAAAAAACCGCCCAGCAGTGGTTCTTCCTGGAGCTCACGAAAATCTGACGGCCGGTCGCTCAGTCCTTGGCGCTGATCGCCCGATAGAGCTCCTCGAGATCGTCGGCGATCCCCGGCCGGCGCCTTTCGAGGAAGCGGATGAGCTTGTCGCCGCCCCGATAGAATGTGACGCGGCCGAACGGCGGCGTTCCTGCCCCTTGTTCTCCGGCAGGCCGGCGGCCTCGCGCATGCGATTTTCGAGGTGCCTGGCCAGCCCCTCTTTCCACTCCTGCCAGGTGAGGTATTCCCATTCGGCCGGGGACAGCGCTTGGCGCAAAGCCGCCCTCAGGGATCCGGCCGACTTGGCGTCATCCCCGTCCCAGGCTTTAAAGAGCGCCGGGTAGGTCTCGACGAAGGCCGGGCTCGAATAGGGGAACGGGTATTGAAGCTCCCACATGTAGTCCTTGTTCTTCATCGCCTCCCGAAAGATCGAGAGGCCGTCCTTGAGCTTCCGTTCGCAGGATTCCCACTGGGCGCAGTGCACGAACTCGTGAAAGATGAAGACGTAGCCGTCGGATTGGCCGAAGACCTCCCCGGTCACGACGCAGGCCATGCGGTTTTCCCAAAAGGCCAGCGGCATGGCGGCCCGGACCCCGGTCGGGATTTCGAAAGTGTCCGGGGCGGTCGTCGCGAGACGATACGCTTTCTCCCCGGGGACGGGCTCGAAAATATGGAACGTCTTGTTCTCGACGATGGCCACGGGATAGACCTTTTCCAAAGCCGGGTGGAGGGGCGCGAAAAGAGCTTGGAGATCGAAGATCTTCTTCAGGGAAGCCGAGTACTTATCGGCGATGGTGCCGGCGGCAGATTGCCCCCCGGCCAGGCCCGAAGCCAGGACGAATAGAACGAGCGAGAGGAGGAGGGCGGGCTTTTTCATAGCGGTCCTTTCACGGATTCATGCTAGTCCGCGCCGCAGGGCGTGTCAACAAATCGGGAGAAGCCGGGGGGCTGCGGCCTACTTCTTGTCCAGCTTATTCTCCAGCAGCTCGATGCCCCGGAGGAGGATAAAGGCCTCGTCGTTCGTCTGGACGTCGATGGGGATCCCGGACTTGTCCAGTAGCGCTTTCATCTTTTCTGCGAGATAGGCGATGGAGTTGGAGACGTAGAACGGGAAGTACCAAAAATAACCGAAGGCCAGGATCAGGCCAAAGACCCCGATGAGGGCCACCCGGCGGATGATCCGGGCGGCCTCATCCTTGGCCGTCCGGCTCTTCCGCTCGACCGCCTGCATATTGAGGTCGTTGATGGCCAGGATGCCGCGCGTGAGCGCGTCAAAGGCCGGCTGGTATTCGCCGAAATAGAGGGCGCGGCCGCCCTCCCCCTCGATGAGCCGAAGGCAGAGGCCGGCGTACACGGCGTACTCCTTGTTGATCGCGGCCACGTACTCGGCCTCATGGACCTCGGTGATATTGCCGTTCTCGGAAGCGAGGTTCTTCTCGAACTCGGCCCTTCCGGTCTCGAAGAGCTTCAACCTCTCCTCGGAAGGCCGGCCATCCGCGGCCGGATCGAAGACGATGCCGCTGACGGCCGTTCGCGTATCTTCGAGCGCCGCGAGCATGTTCCTGGAATAGACGAGGGACTTGTAGTTGTCCTTCAGGATGTTCTCGGCGTCCCGCGAGAGCTCCCCGATCTCATAGGAGCTCATGAGCGCCAGGCCGAAGATGATCAGGAACAAGAATCCCAATCCCAAGATCAGCTTCTTTTTAAGCGTCATAGCGCCTCCTTCATGTCGATGCTTCCCAATCGCGGATGGCCTTCACGGCCCCGGCCGGCGTCCGGACGGTCCGCAAAGCCTGCATGAGCGACCTGTTCTGGGAGGCCCGGCTGGCCAGGCCCAGGAGCTTGACCTGGGTATCGGGGGTTTGGGCCGGTGACAGGATCAGGAAAACGATCTCGATGGGCTTGTCCGTCGCGACGTCGATGACTCCCTCGCGCGTCAATCCCAGGGCGATGACCGGGGCCGCCAGGCCTTCCACGCGGACATGGGGAAACGCCACACCCTCGTTGAAGAACGTCGAGCTCTGGGCTTCCCGCTCCATGATGGATCCGTAAAGGCCCGCCCCGGCTTCCTTTTCGACGGTCGAGGCCAGGGTCCTGAGAACGGTCTCCTTCTCGACCGCCGCCTCCCAGATCACGACATGCTGCGGAGAAGTCAGCAAACTGAGCCGGGGGCGCTCGATCGGCCGGATCCCCGATCCCGCCTCCGGCTCCGTGGGGGAGTGGGGGGCTTCCTCCGGCAGTCCGGGAACGGGCCGGACGGAGACCGGCCGGTCCTCGCTCGTATCGACGACGATGATCGTGACCTTCCGGGCGTTCCTGACGAGGTCCTCGACGACCGTCTTGTTCCGGCCGATCCTCTTCCAGAGGGGTCGCGGGAGGGCCCGGCCGACGACGATGTGACCGACCCGGTATTCCGCGGCGAACCGGAGGATGGTGTCGGCGATGTCCTCGCCCTTGTAGGTGAAGACCATGGCCCCCAGCTGCTTGGCCAGGGTCAGCGTGTCCGAGAGGAGGCGCTGGGTCTGGGCGTCGATGACCGTGGCCTCCTCGGACGGCGTCTGGACGTAGACGGCGTACCAGTTCCGATTGAGCTTCCCCGCCAGGCGCGAGCCGATAGCGCAGCAGCTTCTCGCTGTTCGGCCCGTGCGAGCTCAGGCAGACCATGACCTGGTCCGGCGACGGCGCTCTCTTCCGTCCCCTGGTCTTCGCGGCGTCGCAGGTCGATCTGCGAGGCGAGCTCGCGGAGGGTCAGCTCCCGGAGCTTTTCCAGGTTGGACGTCGTGAAAAAATTGGCCAGCGCGGTCTCGATGCGCTCGGCCGGGTAGATCTTCCCTTCTTCGAGGCGCTTGCGGAGGTCCTCGGTCGCCAGGTCGACGTCGACGATCTGGTCGGCTTCGGCCAGGACGGAATCGGGAAGACGCTCGCGGACCTTGACCCCGACGGCCGTTCTCGACGATGTTGTAGAGGCTCTCGAGATGCTGGACGTTGAGCGTGGTGATGACGTGGATGCCCGGCGGCCAGGATGTCCTGGACGTCCTGGTACCGTCTTCGCGTTCCGGCTGCCCGGGACGTTGGTGTGGGCCAGCTCGTCGATGAGGGCCACCTGCGGCTTGCGGGCCAGGATGGCCTCCACGTCCATCTCCTCGACCGCGATGCCGTGGTATTCCTGGCGCGCGCCGGGGAACGACCTCCAGCCCCTCGGCCAGCCGGGCGATCTCCGCCCGGCCGTGCGTTTCGAGGAGGCCGATGACGACGTCGATGCCCTTCGCCTTTGAGCCGGTGGCCCTCCTGGAGCATCTGATAGGTCTTGCCGACGCCGGCGCAGTAGCCGAGGTAGACCTTCAGCCGGCCGCGCTGGGACGCGGCGGATCATCCGGAGGAAAGCGTCGGCCTTATCTTCCGGCATCGCGGGCTCCGTCCAGAGCGAGGTTCAGACGCAGGACGTTCACCCGGGGCTCACCCAAGATGCCCAGGTCGCGGCCTTCGGTGCAGGCCTCGATCCGGGCCAGGACGTCGGCCTCCGTCAGCCCCCGGGCCTCGGCCACCCGGCGGGCCTGGAGCCGGGCGTTCTCCGGGCTGATGTGGGGATCGAGGCCGCTCGCCGAAGCGGTGACGGCGTCGGCCGGGACCGGAGCTCGCGGCAGCGAGGCCGTTCTCGTCGCGGTATGCGGCGAGCGCGCTCTCGGACGGTTTCCGCGAGGGCTCTTCGACAAGGGGCCCGAGATTGCTGCCGCCGGAACTGGCCGCCGTCATAGCCCTCGCCCGGCGGCCGAGGGGCGGGGATGAAAATACTCCGGTGACGTGAACGCCCTGGCCGATGAGGCTCGATCCCGGCGATCGACCCCGTTCCGCGCACGATGAGCGAACCGTTGGCCTGGCCGGGAAAAAGCCCCTGGGCCAGGACCCAGACGGTCAGCGGGATAGAAGCCGCACAGAATGACGGCCAGGACGGCCAGCGGCCAGGAACGACCTTCGGAGCTCGGTCGAGCCAGTTCTTCATTTCCGTGCGTCCTTCTCTCATATCTAAACAAGATGCAGGGCATTGACAACATATCGATCAGCTTGATCCCGGGAACGGGCGCGATGAGCCCGCCCAGGCCGTAGATCAGGAGATTGCGCCGGAGGAGGGCCGCCGCCCCCAAGGGCCGGAAACGCACGCCGCGCAGGGCCAGCGGGATGAGGGCGATGATGATCAGGGCGTTGAAGATGACCGCGCTCAGGATGGCGCTCTCCGGCGAACGGAGTCCCATGATGTTGAGGGGCGCGATGACCGGGAAGACGCCGACCAGCATGGCCGGGATGATGGCGAAGTACTTGGCCACGTCGTTGGCGATGCTGAAGGTCGTCAGCGCGCCGCGGGTGATGAGCATCTGCTTGCCGATCTCGACGACCTCGATGAGCTTGGTCGGATTGGAGTCGAGATCGACCATGTTGCCGGCCTCCTTGGCCGCCTGGGTCCCCGTGTTCATGGCCACGCCGACGTCCGCCTGGGCCAGGGCGGGAGCGTCGTTGGTGCCGTCGCCGGTCATGGCCACGAGGTGGCCGGCCGCCTGCTCCTTCCGGATCAGCGTCAGCTTGTCTTCCGGCTTGGCCTCGGCGACGAAATCGTCCACCCCGGCTTCCCGGGCGATGGCCGCCGCGGTGAGCGGGTTGTCGCCGGTGATCATGACCGTCTTGATCCCCATGGCCCGAAACCGCTCGAAACGGTCCTTCAGGCCGCCCTTGACGATATCCTTCAGATGGATGACGCCCAGGACCCTGCGTTCCGTCGGCCACGAGAAGCGGCGTCCCGCCCGGAGAGCGACTTGATCGACCGTGTCGTCGAACCTCGAGGGGGATGCTCCGCGCCGATGAATGCCCGGATCGGCGTCGGGGCCCCTTTGCGGATGCGTGCGCCGTCGATGTCCACGCCGCTCATGCGGGTCTGGGCGGAGAAGGCGATGAAGTGCGGCTCCGGGCATGTCGGAGATGGAGCGTCCCCGCAGACCGTATTTCTTCGCCAGGACGACGATGCTCCGCCCTTCGGGCGTCTCGTCGGCCAGAGAGGCGAGCTGGGCCGCATCGGCCAGCTCCTCGACCGTGACCCCCGGCGCCGGGAGAAAAGCCGTGGCCTGGCGGTCGCCCAGGGTGATCGTCCCGGTCTTGTCGAGGAGCAGCACGTCCACATCGCCGGCCGCCTCGACGGCCCGCCCGCTCATGGCCAGGACGTTCTTCTGGACCATGCGGTCGATGCCGGCGATCCCGATGGCGCTCAGCAGGCCGCCGATCGTCGTCGGGATCAGGCAGACGAGCAGCGCGACGAGCACGGTCATGGTGAAGGCCGACGCCCGGAATAGAGGCCGAAGGGCTTCAGGGTCATGATGACGACCAGAAAGATGATCGTCAGGGCCGAGAGCAGGATGGTCAGGGCGATCTCGTTGGGCGTCTTCTGGCGCCGGGCCCCTTCGACCAGGCCGATCATCCGGTCGAGGAAGCTCTTCCCCGGGTCGGCCGTGACCCGGACCTTGATCTGGTCGGACAGGACGCGCGTCCCGCCGGTGACGGCGCTCCGGTCGCCGCCGGCCTCGCGGATGACCGGGGCGGATTCGCCGGTGATGGCCGATTCGTCCACCGTGGCCACGCCCTCGACGATCTCCCCGTCGGCCGGGATGATCTCGCGGGCGGAGACGACGACCAGGTCGCCCTTGCGCAGGCGCTCCGCGGGGACCGACTCGACCGAGCCGTCGGTCCGGAGCAGGCGGGCCATGGTCGGGGTCGCGCGTCTTGCGCAGCGCGTCGGCCTGGGCCTTGCCCCGGCCTTCGGCCATGGCCTCGGCGAAATTGGCGAACAGCACGGTGAACCAGAGCCAGAGGGTGATCTGGAGCGCGAAGCCGGCCGGCTCACCCTTCGATCTCGCCAGCAAGACCGGCCGTCGTCAGCAGGCGCCCCGACCTCGGTGACGAAGATGACGGGATTCTTGAGCAGGTGCGACGGATTGAGCTTTTTGAAGGCCTCGAGCGACGCCCGGCCGACGATGGCTTGTATCGAAAAGGGAATGTGTTGCGGGCGCGCACGTTCATGCCTCCTTAATACAGGATCCCCGATCCGGTCATCAGGAAATGCTCGACGATGGGGCCGAGGGCCAGGGCGGGCAGAAAGGTCAAGGCGCCGACGATGATAACGGTCCCGATGAGGATGATGACGAAGGTCGGACCCGCTGGCGGGAAAGCTCGCTTCGCTCGGCGGCAGGGTCCTTTTTCCCGCCAGGCTCCCGGCCAGGGCCAGGACCGGCACAGATGATCAGGAAACGCCCGAAGAGCATGGCCAGGGCCAGGGTGATGTTGTACCAGGGACCGTATTGCCGTTCAGTCCGGCGAAGGCGCTGCCGTTGTTGCCCGCGGCCGAGGAGAAGGCGTAGAGGATCTCGCTCAACCCGTGCGGCCCGGCGTTGGCGAGACCGGCCAGGCCCCAGCGGCTCACCGCGGCCCAGGCGGCGAAACCGAGGATGCAGAAGACCGGGACGAGCATGGCCAGCACGGAGACCTTGACGTCGAAGGCCTCGATCTTCTTGCCCAGGTACTCCGGGGTCCGTCCGACCATCAGTCCGGTGAGAAAGACGGCCAGGACGACGAAGACGAGCATCCCGTAGAGTCCCGAGCCGACGCCGCCGAAGACCACCTCGCCGAGCTGGATGTTGAACAGCGGGACCAGGCCGCCGAGCGGGGTGAACGAATCGTGCATGGAATTGACCGCCCCGCAGGAGGCCGCCGTGGTGACGGTGGCAAAGAGAGCTCGAGCCCGCAGATGCCGAAACGGACCTCCTTGCCCTCCATGTTGCCCGCCAGCCGAATCGACCCCCAGGGCTTGCAGGCGCGGATTGCCGGCGGCTTCCGCCTTCCAGCAGACCAGGGCCGCGGCCAGAAAGAGAATGGCCATGGCGCTCCAGACGGCCCAGCCGTGCTTCTGGTTCTTGACCTTCCGTCCGAGGTAGTAGGTCAGGCCGCTGGGGATGAGAAAGATGGCGAGCATCTGGACGAAGTTCGAAAGGGGAGTGGGGTTCTCGTAGGGATGGGCGGCGTTGGCGTTGAAGAAGCCGCCGCCGTTGGTCCCCAGCATCTTGATGGCCGCCTGGGAGGCCACCGGCCCCTGGGCGATGGTCTGAGCGGCCCCGGTCTCGACGTACGGTTTGAAATTCTGGATCATTCCCTGCGAGGTCAGGAAGAGCGAGAAGACGATCGCAAGGGGGAGCAGCAGATAGAGGTTGATCCGGACCAGGTCGACCCAGAAGTTCCCGAGGGTTTTGGCCGAATGCCGGGAGATGCCCCGGACGAGCGCCGCCGCCGCGGCGATCCCGGCGGCCGCCGAGACGAAATTCTGGAAGACGAGCCCGACCATCTGCGAAAAATAGGACAGGGTCGTTTCGCCGCCGTAGTTCTGCCAGTTCGTATTGGTCGCGAAGCTGGCCGCGGTATTGAAGGCCAGGTCCGGCCGGACGGGCCCGAAGCCTTGAGGGTTGAATGGGAGGAGATGCTGGAGTCGGAGCACGGCGTAGGTGAAAAGCAGCCCGGCCAGGCTGAAAAGGAGCAGCGACCCCGCATAGTGCCGCCAATCCTGCTCTTTTCGCGGGTCGACGCCGAGGACCCTGTAGAGAAGCCGTTCGACCGGCTTGGCCGGGCGGTCGAGCCAAGTCCGGCCCTCGGGCTCGAGGACCCGGATGAGATAGAGCCCCAGAGGCTTCGTGACGGCGAACAGGATGCCCATGAAGAGGGCCAGTTGAAGCCAGCCGGAGAGTTCCATTGTCATCGCCTTGCTAGAATTTTTCGGGCCGCAGGATGCTCAAGAGCAGATAGCCGATGAGCAGGATCCCGACGATAAATCCCAGGATGTCGGCCATCGTCAGGTCCTTTCGCCTTTTTCTTTCGGGAACAGGTCGACCCGTCGCAGGGTGAAGGAGAAGCTGGAGCCCTTCCCCTCGCCGCTCTCGACGCCCACGGTGCCGCCGTGGGCTTCGACGATCTCCTTGACGATGGCCAGCCCGAGCCCGGCGCCCGTCTCGTTCTGACGGCCGGGAACACGGAAGAAGGGCTCGAAAACCCTGGAGAGGAAAGCCGCGGGGATGCCCTCGCCCGTGTCGGAGACACGGAAGCGGACCCAGGCCTCGTCGGCCTCCGCGGTCAGCGCGATCCGGCCGCCGGGGGAGGTGTGTTTGAGCGCGTTCGAGAGGAGGTTGCCGAAGACATGGCCGATCCGGGTCGTGTCCACCCAAACTTCGGGGAGGTCGGGCGGCACGTCCACATGGAGGGTCACGCCACGGTCCTGGGCCTCCCGGCGGAAAGACTCGACGGCATCCATGACGACCGTCCGCGGGGCGAGGGCCTGGAATTCCATTTGGGCCTTGCCCGATTCGAACCGGCTCAGGTCCAGGAGACTGTCGAGGATCTCATGGAGGCGGTCGCTGTCTTCGCGGGCGGACACGAGGAGCTCCGCCTGCTTCTCGTTCAGGCCGCCGACCTTCTCGCCCAGGAGCAGATGGATGGCCATGCGCACCGAAGTGAGGGGCGTGTTCAGCTGATGGGACACGGTCCGGACGACACCCCTCTTGATCTCGTCCTGCTGCTGGAGCTGGGTGACGTCCTTGAGGACGAGGATCACCCCGGTCGTCATGTGCTCGTTATCCAGGATCGGGACCGCCTCGGGGCGGTAGTAGCGCTCTTCGCCCCTTACGAATTGCTGGATCGGCCTCTGCCCCTCGAGGCACGCGGCCCGGCCTTCCTGACGCGCGTCGCGGACGAGATCGGCCATCCAGCTGAACGGCAGGTCCCCGACCAAGATCCCGGGCTTCAACCCGAAGACGGTTCGCGCCGATTCCGTGGCGATCTCGACCCGCCCTTCCATGTCGATGACCGCGATCGCATCGGGAAGACTGTCGAAGGCCTGCTGTGTGGCCCTTTGGATACGAAGCAGCTTGGCCTGGTCCGTTCGTCGGAACTCCCGCAGGCTTGCGGCCATGTCGTTGAACGCTCCCGACAGGTGCCCGATCTCGTCGCGGGAATCGCCGGCCACGACGAGGTCCAGGTTGCCGCGCCGGATCTCGTCCGCCGACCGGATGAGGCGGTGGATCGGCCGGAGGATCCATCTCCTGGTGAAAAAAAGGAAGACGATGGCCAGCGCCGTCCCGATGGACAGAAGGACGTACATTTGCCTTCTGGCGGACGCGGCGCTCCGGCGGGCGCGGTCGTTGGCGTCGCTCATGTTCTGCTGGTTCAGACGCAGGATCTCGTCGGCCTTGCTCTTGATCTGGCTGAATAGCGGAAGGATCTCGGTGAAATAGGCACTTTTCCGGAACTCCGCGGACCGGGCCGGATCGATCACCCTCTTCGAGATCGGCCTCGTATTGCCTGTAAAGGTCACGCAGCCGGGCGGCCATTTCCCCTTCGGCCGGGAGGGTGATGTTGCTGAGTTCGACTTGGAGGGAGCTTTCGAAGGCGGCCTGATTGTCGCGGATGAGCTCGTCGCCCTCCTGCGTCGTGGCCGAGAAGGACGAACAGGATCCCGCTGTCCATGCGCTCCAGGGCTTCCTTCATCTCCTGGCAGGCGATGACGCTTCGGTAATTCTCGCGGAGGATGACGTCGATCGATACGCCCAGCTGGGAGAGATGGAGGATGCTCTGGGTTCCGATGACGATGAGGATGACGAGGAGCGCGCCGAATCCCAGGGATATCTTTTGGCGAAGACCTAGCATGATGCGTATCCTTCCGCGCTTTCTTAAGCAAGACTCATGCCAGCGCGAATGTTCCATAAGCCTTTGATAATGAATGACATGACTAGACGGCTGTTGAGGATGGGCTTGCATTCATCAAGGAACGGCCGGATGGTCCATTGAAAAACGCAAGGCGATTAGGACCAGGAACAAAACGTGTACATTTATGTCAAGTGTTGAGACCTGGCCCCAAGGGGAGGATAATAGGCGCTAACGAATCGGAAAACGAGGCCAGCATGGACCAAGTTCGGGCTCGGGGAACTGGACAAAAAATGAAGATCGCCGTCGTCGGTGCGGGCGGGGTCGGAGGCTACTTCGGCGGGAAGATCTCCTCCTCCGGATATGACGTGACGTTTGTCGCCCGCGGAGAACATCTTAAGGCCATGCGGGAAAAAGGTCTCAAGGTGAACAGCATTCTGGGCGACTTCTCCGTTTCCCGAGCCCAAGCGACGGACGACTATTGGAAGCATTGGGAAAGTCGATCTCGTGATCCTGGGGGTCAAGGCCTGGCAGGTCAAAGAGGCCGCCCTGCGCATGAAAGAGCTCGTCGGCGATCAGACGACCATTCTGCCCCTGCAAAACGGGATCATGGCCGCCGAGGAGCTCGGCGGAGTATTCGCGATAAAAATATCATCGGGGGGCTCTGCCGGATCATCAGCCGCATCGAGTCTCCCGGCGTCATTCGCCACTCCGGATTGGAGCCGTTCATCGCCTTCGGCGAGCTCGACCATCGCAAGACCGACAGAATAGGGAATATCAAGAGGATGTTCGATGCGGCCGGCATCGTTTCGCGCATCGCCGACGATATCCACGCGGAATTGTGGAGCAAGTTCATGGCTATCTGCGTCAGCGGCCTGCTGGCCGTGACCCGCTCCACCTATGGGAGAGTCCGGGAGCTTCCGGAGACCCGGGTCCTGATGCGCGAGCTGCTTCGCGAAATCCATGTCGTCGCTTCGAAGGCCGGACAAGCGCTCGATCCCGATATCGTCGAAAAAACCATGGCCCTCATCGATTCCTATCCCTACGAATCCAATTCCTCCCTGACCAGGGACGTCATGGAGGGGAGGCCCTCCGAGATCGAATACCAGAATGGAACCGTGGTCCGATTGGGCCGGCAATACGGCGTCGATGTGCCGGTCAATCGGTTCATTTACAGCTCGATCCTGCCGATGGAATCAGCCGCTCGGGCGAAAGCCGATATCTAATTACGCGAAGCATGAAGGACAACGCTTCACCGCCGTGACCCTGGCCGATCAATAAAGAAAGCGACGACAGCTCCGTTTTTTCCGATCTTGACAACCCTGTTTGCATACCGGCCGTCTTTACTATGTGCCGACTCGGGTCGCTCGAGGTGATCATCCGACGATCGATTCGCTCGTAAGGAAAAGACGAAGTGCATCATGAAAAGACAAAATGCCGTTTATGGGGGTCCTCATTTTCACATTTGCGGGCTTGGCGGGCGCGGCCGCGGAAACGCGCTTACTCCGCTACCCGGACATCCAAAAGGGCCAAATCGCATTCTGTTATGGCGGGGACATTTATACCGCCTCTGTTAACGGGCAAAACGTCCGACGGCTTACGTCCTTCCCGGGGGAAGAGCTCCTGCCGAAATTTTCGCCCGATGGGCAGCAGATCGTCTTCACGGCGGAATTCGAGGGGAACAAGGAAATCTATGTCATGTCCGTTCGGGGAGGGAAGCCCAAACGGTTGACCTTCCATCCCGCGGACGAATACGTCGTCGATTGGCACCCGGACGGGACCCGGATCATCTTCCGCTCCAACGGCAGCAGCTTCAGCTACAGGTTCAACCGGCTTCACAGCGTTTCCGTTCAGGGCGGCCTTCCGTCCGTCCTCGACCCGGGGGAGGCCGATCTGGCCGGCTTCGACGATCAGGGGAGACCGGATCGCGTTTTGCCGTACCAGCCTCGAGACACTGCCCTGGAAAAGGTATCGCGGCGGCGCCGTGCCGAATATCTGGACGTATGATATCAAAAGCCGCACGTCTGAGTTGATCATCGACGACGCCTCGGTCAATCACCATCCCCTGTGGATCGGCGATTCCATCTTTTTCGTCAGCGATCGGGGCGAAGCCAAGGTGCGGAACCTTTGGGCGTACGACTGTAAGACCAAAGGCGTCCGCCAGCTGACCTTTTACAGGGATTGGGGAGTCCGATGGCCGAGCAAGGGCGGCGACAAGATCGTCTATGAAAACGAGGGCCGGCTCCGCACCTATGACGTCAGATCCGGGAAAATCTCGGATATCAAAATCGAGGTCCCCCTTTCCGCCGATTTCCTCAAGCCCGAAGTCAAAACCGTCAAGGACAGGATCTCCTTCGCCGCCCTGTCGCCCGATGGGAAGAAGGTGATCGCGGGAGCCCGCGGCGAGCTGTTTTTCCTGGAGCCTGGAAAGAAGGATCCGCGCAACCTGACCGGAACCTCCGGGGTCAATGAACGCTCCGCGGTCTGGAGCCCGGACGGCCGTTCATACGCCTACATCTCGGATCTGTCCGGAGAGGAGCAAATCTACGTCCGGAAAGACGAGGCGGGCGCTCCGGCGCCGGTCCAGGTCAGCCGAAGCGACAAATCGAAGCTGGGCGGGCTCTGCTGGTCGCCCGACGGCAAGAAGATCGGCTATTCCGACAAGCGGGCCGAATTTTATGTCATCGATCTGGAAACCGGAGAAACCAGGAAGATTTTCTTCAACGAGTACTTCGGCAGCGAGCGATTCGTGACGGCGGCCTGGTCGCCCGACAGCCGCTGGCTGGCCTACGAGTGCGGGAATCCAAACTGGTATAATTCCGTCTTTCTTTTCTCTCTGGAAACCGGCCAATCCTACCGGGTCACCGACGAGTTGACGAACGCCTATAATCCGCGATTCGATCCGGCCGGAAAATTCCTCTTCTGGATCGCGGACTGCAACGTAACGGTCGCCGATTCCTATGGCGATGAAGGCCACTACATGACCAATCCCTCCAAGATCATCGCCGCCTCACTGCGGAAGGATCAGAGCGCGTCTCTTCCGCTGCGGATCGACGTCGAAGGATTGGGGCAGAGGATCACGGCGTTGCCCGTCGGAAACTCGAACTATCGTGACCTGATCGCTCTGGACGGGAAGCTGATCTATCGATCCGAGCCGGACAGCGGGGATGCGGCGATCAAGATCTATGACTTGCAGGAAGGAAAGGAATCCAATCTTGTGGATGGGGTTTATTCCATCTCGCCGGCCGTCCGGGCGGGTAAGTTCCTCTATTACAATTCCGGCCGCGTCGGCATCCTGGATATCAAAGCGGATCAAAAGGCCGCCGACGGCCTCCTCGATCTCTCCGGATTGACCCTGACCGTCGATTACCGCAAAGAATGGCGGCAGATGTTCTACGAGGCCTGGCGCATCGAGAGGGATTTTTTCTTCGACGAAAATCTACGCGGCGTCGACTGGGAGGCCATGAAAAGGAAGTACGAGGCGTTCCTGCCTGCCGTGGCCTCGCGCCGGGATCTCAATTATCTCATTGAGGATTTGTTCTCGGAGCTGGGCCAAAGCCATGTGGAGATCCAGGGCGGCGACATGCCGAAGCTCCCTCAGTCCAACATCGGCCTGCTCGGGATCGACCTGAAGTGGGATCAGAGCCGGCGGCTCTATCGAATCGACCGGATTTTCCGGGGGCAGAACTGGAATGCGGAATTGATCAGTCCCCTGACGCTTCCCGGCATGAACATCGAAGCGGGCGATTATCTGCTGGCTATCGACGGAACTCCCCTGGAAGAGCGCGTGAATCCCGATTCCCTCCTGGTCGGAAAGGCCGGCGAGGCGGTCGTGCTGACAATCCGCGGAAAATCCGCCGAAACGGGCGCCCGGACGGTCAAGGTCATCGCGGCGTCTTTCTCGGAAAGCCGCGGCGATTTGCTGCGCTATAACGACTGGGTTTTGGGGAATCTCGAAAAAGTGCGCGCGGCGACCGGCGGCAAAGTCGGATACATCCACATTCCCGACACGTACTATCCGGGGATGGAATCCTTCTTCCGCTACTTCTCTCCCCAGATCCATAAAGAAGGGCTCATCATAGACATCCGCTTCAACAGCGGCGGCTATCCTCCGTATTGGATGATCGAGCGTCTGAACCGCTCGATGATCTATTATTCCCGGATGCCCTATGGAAAGGCCCCCATCAAGGAGCCGGGTCCGGGCTTCTTCGGCTCGAAAGTATGCCTGACCAATGAATGGGCCGAATCGGGGGGAGAGAATTTCGCCTCGATCTTCCGCCTTCTGAAAAGCGGCCCGCTGATCGGCAAGCGGACTTCGGGGAACCTGGCTTCGGCCAGGGGTTTTAACCTGATGGACCGGGGCGTTGTCATCTACCCGGCGGAAGGGAAGAAAACCGAGAAAGGCGAGGATTTCGTCGAGAACGTCGGGGTTTATCCGGACATCGAGGTGACGAACCGGCCGGAGGACTTGGCCCGGGGACGAGATCCGCAGCTGGAGCGATGCATTCAGGAGGTCCTGAAACAGCTCTATTGACCACCCGGCAAGGCTGCTCCAAAGCGCCTAGATGCCGTATTCTTTTCGCCGCCGCCAAAGGGTGGCCTGATCGATGCCGAGAACGGCGGCCGCTTCCTGAAGGGACCTGGTGTTGGCCAGGACCCGCCGGATATGGGATTCCTCGATCTTGTCGAGGCTGATGGGGTCGCCGATCCTGACCTCGGTCCCGCCGGGAGCGAGGTTCGCGGGGAGGCACTCCGGGCCTATGCGGTCGGCCGGGCAGAGAATTGCGGCGCGCTCGATGGCGTTGCTCAGTTCCCGGACGTTCCCCGGCCAGGAATATGCGGCGAGCGCCCGGAGCGCGTCGTCAGTGAATCCCAGGAACGAACGGTGATTGTTCCGGGCGTGGAAGGCCAACAGGCGTTCCGCCAGGACGGGCACGTCCTCCGGCCTCTCCCGGAGGGGAGGGATCTCGATCGGGATGACGCTGAGCCGGAAATAGAGGTCCTCCCGGAACCGGCCCGCCTTGACGGCGTCTCCCAGGTTCGTGTTGGTGGCGGCGATCAACCGCACGTCCGCTTTCCGCGTGCCGGTGTCGCCGACGCGCTCGTATTCCCTTTCCTGGACGAATCGCAGGAGCTTCGGCTGGAGGGGGAGCGGCAGGTCGCCGATCTCGTCCAGGAAGAGGGTGCCGCCGTCGGTCACCGCGATCCGGCCCGGGTTGTCGCGGACGGCCCCCGTGAAGGCGCCCTTCGCGTGACCGAAAAGCTCGCTTTCCAGGAGCTCGGCCGGGAACGAGGGGCAGGAGATGAGGCTGAAAGGCTTGGCCGTCCTGGCGCTCCAGGAATGGATGGCCCGGGCCAGGACAGTCTTGCCCGTGCCGCTCTCTCCGCTGAGGAGGATCGTGGCTTCCGATATGGCGGCTTGGCGCGCCACGGCCACGGTTCTCTGCATCCGGGGGCTCGCGCTCGAAAAATCGACTTCGGCATGCTGGCGCCCGAGGTCCTCTTGCAGGGACGCGACCTTCTGTTCCAGGAGCCGGACCTCGAACACCTTGCGCACCGACAGGGAGATCTGGGCGGGGGTGAACGGTTTGGGGATGTAATCGGTGGCCCCTCGCCGGATGGCCTCGACGGCCGTGTCGATGGAAGCGTATGCGGTGATGACGATGATCTTGAGCCAGGGCGAGGTGGCCAGAAGGGCCGGGATGAGATCGAGGCCGTCGTCCGTGCCCAGCCGGAGATCCACGAAGGCGAGTTCGAAGGACCGGCGCGAGGCCTCCGCCAAGGCATCCTGGAAGTTGCTGACAGCCGTGACTTTATGCCCTTCCGTCTCGAGAGCGATGGCCAGGGTCTTCCGGATGTTGATCTCGTCGTCGACGACGAGGACGTGGAGGGGGGGATCGACGATCGGGCCGCTCTTTTCAGTTCCCATGCGATTATCCGTCTCGGGCCTCAAGCAGAAAAGAGCTTCTTCGTCAGGTCGGCCAGGTTCTTGGCGTGGGATTCGCAGCAGTCGAGCGACCTCTTGTCGGGCCGGCCGATCGAGACCGGGCCGTAGTGGTCGAACCGGTGGTCCCCGCGGACGACCATGCCGTGAATGAGGAGCGCCTGGAGGATATCGAGGACCGTCGTTTCGTTGCCGCCGCCGATATTGGCCGAGGACGTGAAAGCCCCGCCGACCTTCCCCTTGAGCTTTCCGTGATACTTGACGCTCTCGTCGAGGAGCTTCTTCAGCTCCCAGGCCATGGTGCCGTAGTAGGTCGGGGACCCGAGGACGATGCAGTCGTAGCCGAGCAGGTCGGCCGGAGCCGTGTCCTCGACCGTCTTGAGATCCACTTCGAGGCCTTGCGCTTCGAGGACCTCGGCGATCCGGGCCGCCATTCTCTTGGTATTTCCCGTCCGGGAATAATAGGAAACCAGGGCTTTGGGCATCGCGTTCCTCCTGGGACGCTGCCGATTATGACCAAGGCGGAACCCTAAGTCAAACCGGCAGCAAACAGGATTGAACACATCACTCCAAAATAGTAGCATCGGTCAATCGCGACGGAAGTGAGGAGTTCGAGATGAGCAGGCCCCGCTTGGTTTTCAGAGGTCTCTTCGCCCCTTATCTAATGGGTATCTTAGCGGTGACCGGGGCTTGGGCCGCGTTCTCCCCGCCGGCAGCGCCCGGGCAGGTTCCGCCGGCCACTCTGAGCCCCAACCTCACCATCGGCGTCGATGACGGGGACGAGAAACTGATGTTCGGCATGATCGTCCGCGTCGATGTCGACGGCCGGGGGAATATCTATATCCTCGACTACAAGTTCAGCCGGGTCGGAGTCTTCGACAGCAAGGGCAGATCTCCTGAGGCAGATCGCCGTGCCGGAAGGGCAGGGCCCGCGGGAAACGACGGGGATGCCCGGCATCGCCGTGACCCCCGGCGGGACGCTGTTCATCAACGATACGCGGAAAGTGATCGTCTATGATCCGGACGGCAGATATGTCCGGACGTTTCCGGCCGGTTTCACGATCATTTCGATCGGCTGCCCCGGCACGGAAGAACTGGTCGTCCTGGGGCCGCACGAGGGAAAGATCCTGCATGTGTTCGACGCCCGGGGCGAGCTCGTCGCCTCCTTCGGCGACATGTTCAGGTCGCCCAATAAGTTCGAGTCGATGAAGCAGGCGCCGATCATTCGGCGCCCCTCTTCGGTTCAGTTGCGCTAAGGACGGACGCGTTTTCGTCCTGAACCCCCATAAGTACGAGGTCTCGGTGTTCAAGGACCGGAAGCCGGAGGGCCTCATCGAGGGCCGGAGTGACGCGTTCAAGCCCGTCCAGAGAACGGGCTTCGGCTTCGCGTCCACGGTCGCGGAGATCGTTCCCAGCGGCGATCTCGTCTTCGTCGCCCTATTGACGATGGATCCCAAGGCCAAGATGACAGCCGACGTCTTTCAATCCGGCCGGCAGATCGGAACGATCGACCTCCCGGGGGAGCCCATGGCGGCGGATCTCCACGGCATGATCTATGTGGCCGAACAGGAAGGGGGGCCTTTCGGGCGGCCGGCACGAGAGGGGGATTTCCCGAAGGTCGTCCGTTACGCGGTCATTAAGAACTGACCCAATACCGGACCTGCATATATCGAAATCAGCCGCTAGGCCTCTTCGACAAGGCCCCGCTTGGCCCCAACGCAGTCGTTACGGTCCTTCTGCCGGCTATCGAGCCTCCGGCGGAGATCGGCGACGAGGGCGGCCATCCGGCCTGCATCTTGCGGGCCGCGTCGAGCGATCGGCTGATCTTGGACTGAACGATCCAATCGAAGATGAGGCCGTCGAAGAGATAGTCCGCGAACTTCTCGAAGGAGCTGATCTCGACGCCCAACGGGGCCTCGGGCGCGATCCGGAGGTCCGCGAGCTCTCTCCGGAACCGCCCCAGACGGGTCTGGACCTCGTGGATCGCCGCCTTGGCCCGGTCGATCTTGGAGTGCTTGACCGCCGTGATGATGAGGCCTCCGCCGATGAGGTCGACGATCCCCCAGTTCCCGGCGCTCTTGAAATAGGCGATGACGTTGTCGAGCCCGGCGAGGACCTCGTCGCCCGCCGCGACGGCTTCGCCGATCTCCTTGATGTCGGAGTTGACCTCGGCGATCCTCTCCGTCAGCCGGACCAGGTCGGCGCGGTCGGCCCCCTCGATCCGAACTTCTTTCTGTTCGAGAGCCCGGGCGTATTCGGCCTCAGGATCGCCGATGGCGGCCAGCCGGCCCTCCATGTCCGCGATGTCGCGCTCGAGCGATGCGACTTCGTGGACGCTCTGGTCGTACTTCAACTTGGCCGTAAGAACCTCTTGTCTTTCCTTGTTGAGCCGGTCCTCCTTGCTCCCCAGGAATTGGCTGGAACATGGCCGTCAGGCTCAAGCCCTCGAGCCTCCGGACGTCGGCCTCCTCTTTCTTGAGGACGGCTCCGAGCTCGGCCGATCGCATCCTTTCGGAGGCCAGGCTTTGGCGGGCTTTGCGAACGGAGCTCTCGAGCTTCTGCTTCGCCCGGATCCTCTCCCGGGCTTCGATAATTATGTCGTCGGGTGCCCTGGACGTCATGGGATCCTCCACCTATTAATACTGAGTTGGGCCGAATGCGTTCAAGTCGAGAAGGCGCCGCTCGATACCCGGCGGTCAGGACAGGGCGGCCGGAGAACGGCGTTAAGTCAAACCGGCGGTCTCCGGCCGAGCAGGCCGAGCTGAAGGCGGTTCTTCACGCGCGCCTTCTGGTAGATGCTGGAGAGGTGCTTCTTGACGGTGTCGAGGGAGATGAAGAGCTCGGCCCCGATCTCCTTGTTGCTGTACCCCCGCCTGACCAGGGCGACGATCTCCGCTTCCCGCGGCGTGAAGCCCATCCCTTCCAGCCGTTGCGAGGCCTCGGGAACCTCCGGGTCCGACCGCCGGGCCCCGGCCCGGCGCCGGGCGTAAAGGGCCAGGGCGGCCAGGACTGGGAAGTGGAAACCGATCTGGATGACGGCGATGATGTAATCGGAGCCGGGGAGAACGTGGGCCGGGATAAGCCCGGAGACGCACAGTTGGAAAACCAGGTATCCGGCAACGTATGTGCCGGCGACAAGGCGCAGGGCCCGGCCTTCGCCCGCCGTCCCGCATCTTCGCGCCTGGACGAACAGGTAGCCCATCGAGCCCAGGACCGTCGCCGTCTTGAGGGCCAGGAAGGCGATCGAGTAGACCGGGGTGAACGTGCCGCCGTCCGCGAGGGTCCCTTGGCCGGCCCTGAGGACAAAGAAAAGGGCCAGGGCGGACCATAGGGCGATCGAAACGCCCATCAGCCAGCGTGATGGGCGCGCGCCGGCAGCCTGGGCGGCGAACACGATCAGGAAATTCATGCTCACGGCGGCCAGGAGAAGGATGACCGGTCCGGTCACGAACGCCAGCGGCGCCCAGGAAACCCGGGGAAGGAAGACGGTGCCCAGGATGAACTGCATGACCAGGACCAGCGCGTGACCGTTCCAGAAAGCCAGGTGGAGGGCGTAGGACCTCAGAAAAGTCTGGCCGCGGGCCCTGAACATGCGGTCGGCCAGGAAGACCCCGAGTCCTGCCAGGCCGAAGAGCAGAAAGAACGCCAGCAGAGGTCCCTGTGCTCATACCCCCGAATTTACCACAAAAGGGGCGTATCGTCCCTCGGTTTTCCACCTGTGGGTTGTGCTGCAGGCACTTCGGTTGACAGGGCCAACGGCATACCCTATCATTAACGGCCGATATCTCGAGCCCCGTACAGAGCCTGGCATCCTGATCCTTCGCCTCGCGAATCCGGGAACGGAGACCGAATGGGACTGAGACTGCCGAAGCGCCCGAAGAACCCCCTTTCCGACGCCCGGTTCGATATCGATCCGGGAGAGCTCAAGGAAAGATCTGTGCGGGGCGGGGCCATCACCTTGATAGACCAGGGATTTGCCACGCTCATCCACATGGTTTCGGTCGTCGTCCTGGCCCGCCTGCTGACGCCCGAGGATTATGGGACCGTCATGATGGTCACGGCCATCACCGGGTTCATCGAGCTCTTCCGGGAACTGGGTTTATCGAGTGCCACGGTCCGGACACGCGGCATCACCCATGACCAGGTCAGCAACCTCTTCTGGATCAACGTCGGCCTCGGCGGCGCCATCACCGTGATCATCGCCGCGTCCGGTCCCATCCTGGCCTGGTTCTACCACAAACCGGAGTTGACCCTGGTCGCAGCCGGCATCTCGGCGACGTCCATCTTGAACAGTCTGGGGACCCAGCACGGCGCCCTGATCAATCGGGACATGCGTTTTGCCACCATGGCTGTCATTCGTCTCTCGGCCCTGCTCGCGGGGTTCCTCGCCGCCCTCGCCGTGGCCCTGTCCGGAGGGACCTATTGGGCGCTTGTCGCGAGCGCCGTGGTCACCGCGCTTTGGCATTCAGCCGGGACTTGGATCGCCTCCGGTTTCCGTCCCGGACGGTACAAAAAGGGGGTCGAACTTCGATCCCTCGTCCGCTTCGGCGCCACTGTCGCCGGGGCCGATATCGTCACTTACATCCACCGGAACGCGGACAATGTCCTGATCGGACGGGCTTGGGGAGCCGGGGAGCTGGGGCTCTACAACAAGGCCTACTCCCTGCTCATGCTGCCGGTCTCCAACCTGAGATACCCCCTCAACCGGGTCGCCTTTCCCGCCTTGAGCCGGCTGCAAGGGGACCCGCAGGCGTTCCGTTCCTATTTCACAAAGTATTGTGCGCTGCTCTCGTTCGTCACCATGCCTGTTGTGACCTATCTGTTCGCCTCCTCGGAACATATCATCAGGCTGTTCCTGGGCCCGCGCTGGACCGGGGCATCCACTCTGTTCAGCATCCTGGCGCTTGTCGCTTTCATCCAGGCGCCGGCCGGCTTGAAATCGATCGTCCTGATCTCGCTGGGCCGGGGGGGCAGGCTTTTTCGCCTGTCGTTCATCACCGCGGTCGCCGCAGTAGCCTCATTTTTCATCGGCCTGCCCTGGGGCGCCCGGGGTGTGGCCATCGGCTATGTCATCAGCACGTACCTCATCCTCCATCCGACCTTGGTCTATGCCTTCCACGATACGCCGATACGCCCGTCCGATTTCTATCGATCGATCCTGAAACCCACTGTCGCCAGCCTCTCGATGGCGGCGGCGCTCGTGTTCATCGAAGGCCGATTCACGGAGTTACCGGACGCCGCTCTCCTCGCTCTCATGGTCGCAGCGGGGGCTTTGATCTACCTGGGCGTCTTTGCTCTCTTGCCGAAAGGAAGACAGGAGATCGCCGGCTATCTGGGATACGTGAAAATACTTTGGCGCGGCGCCCTGAAAGCATTCTCCAGGATCAGGGGGAGGTCATGACCGCAACCTTGGAAAACACGGCACACGGCATGAATCCGGCCCGCTTGTTGTGGACGGGAGGATGGGATTCGACTTACAGACTGCTGGATCTTCTTTTAGTCAAGCAGAAGCCTGTCCAGCCCTATTACTTCATCGACACCGCGCGCCGGTCCTTCGCCACGGAGATCCTGGCCATGAACGCCATCAAGCAGCGTCTGGCCGCTAAATATCCGGACCGGTTCTCCCTGCTCCGGCCGACGGTCTTCAGGGATGTCCTCGATATTCCGCCCGATGACGAGATCCAGGCCTGCTATCAGAGGATCTGCGCCCGGGAGCATGTCGGCGTCCAATACGAGTGGGGCGCCCGATTCGCCCGCGCCGAAGGGCTCTCGGAGCTCGAGCTGTCGCTTATCGGCGGCGGGCACATGTTCAAAGTCTTCGGGCCCTATCTCGAGCAGCGCAATGCCGGGAACGACATCGTCTGGGAGTTGGGCAAGGACTACGAAGGCGACGATCTCTATCGTCTGTTCAAGTGCTATCGATTCCCTTTGATCTTCACGACCAAGCAGGACATGTTCGCCAAGGCCAAGCAGCACGGATTCGACGAGCTCATGCTCCTGACCGTTTTTTGCCACACCCCCCGTCCGGACGGAAAGCCATGCGGCGTGTGCATCCCTTGCGGGATCGCCGTCGAGAACGGGCTCGGCTGGCGGTTGTCGCGAAGGAGCCTGGCCAAGCTCCGCCTGAAACTGCTCTATCGGAAGGGGCGCGGTTCCTTGGAGCGATATCCTCGCCTGTTTGCCCCGGCCCAGAAGATCGCGCGGAAACTCAAGAAGCCCGAGAAGCGGATCTTCCCCGTTTCTTAGGGCCCGCCGCGGTCAGTTTTCCACCTTTGGGTAATAGACAAAATGCCGGCCGGACGCTATCCATGAGGGCAGGAGGCCATCCCATGAACAAATCGAAGCTGCTGATGCTGCTGGTCGCCGGACTGCTCCTTGCCGGCATCGCGGCGGCCCAGGACGCCCCTGACGACGACGCCGTTTGGAGCGCCTTCACCGGCTGGTTCCGGACGGCGCCGCAGGAACGCGACCTGTTCGGGATGTATTCGGCCAAGCTGGGGGCGGAGGGCGTCCCCGAAGCCGAGGTCCGGCGAAGGCTGGCGGTCATCGTCAAGCTGTTCGCCGAAAGGCCCGAGGGCGCCGAGATATTCTACGACCGGGCCTACTCCCGCCCGCTGACGGGCGATCCGTCCCTGGATTCGCCGCGCGCGCCGAGCGCTTTCGTCGTCGAGGCGGCCAAGGGCCTGAAGCCCGGCACGGCGCTCGACCTCGGGACGGGGCAGGGCCGGAATGCCGTCTACCTCGCCGCACAGGGCTGGGACGTCACCGGCCTGGACATCTCGCAGGCGGGGTTGGACGAAGCCCAGGCCAACGCGGCCAAGGCCGGTGTCCGCATCCGGACGGTGAAGGGCACTTACGAAGCCTACGATCCGGGCGTCGACCGGTGGGACCTCATCGTCGTTGTTTTCGCCTGGGCCCCCGTAGAAGATCCTTCCTTCGTGGCCAGGCTGAAGGCTTCGCTGAAGCCCGGCGGCGTCGTCCTGTTCGAGCACTTCGTCACGGACAGCGAGCATCCCTACGCGCCGATGGTCCGGGCGCTCAAACCGGACGGGTTGAAGACGCTATTCGCGGACTTCGAGCTGGTGTCCTATGAGGAGAAGGAGATGACGGCGGATTGGGGAGGCCCCGGTTCCCTGGTCGTCCGCATGGCCGCCCGGAAGAGGTCCTGAGAGCTCAATAGACGTCGCCGGACCGATCGATAAAGACGCGGGAGGCGTGGCCCAGCACCGCGCGCTTTCTTTCCTTGAAGTCCAGGATCTTCTTGCGCATCCGGAGCGAGGTGGGCGTGACCTCCAGCAGTTCGTCCTCGTTGATGTAGTCCATCATCTGGTCCAGCGCCAGGACGGCGGGCGCGTCGATCTTGATGGCGATGTCCGATGTGGAGGACCTCATGTTCGTGAGATGCTTCTGCTTGGTGGGATTGACCGCCAGGTCGTGGGCGTGCATGGTTTCGCCGACGATCTGTCCGGCGTAGACCGTGTCTCCGGCGGAGACGAACAGGCGGCCGCGGTCCTGGATGTTCGACACGGCATAGGCGGCGACGGTCCCGGTGCGGTCGGAGACCAGGACGCCGTTCCTGCGGCCGCAGATCTTCCCGGCCCACTCCCGGTAGCCGAGATAGGTGTGGGCCATGACGCCGTTGCCCCGGGTTTGGCTCAGGAACTCCATCCGGAAACCGAATAGCCCGCGCATGGGCACCGTGAAGGTCAATCGGGAATAGGTCCCCTTCAGGTCGATGATCCTCTCCAATCACGCCCTTTTTCTCGCCCAGCATGCGGATGACCGTGCCGGAGCACTCTTTCGGCATGTCCGGCGACCAGGGTCTCGTAGGGTTCGAGCACCCTGTCTCCCTCCGTCTTCGTGATGACCTGGGGCATCGAGACCTGGAACTCGTAGCCTTCGCGGCGCATCTGCTCGATGAGGACGGCCAGCTGCAGCTCGCCGCGGCCCGCGACCGTGAACCGGTCGGGCGAATCGCCCCAATCGACGGAGATGGAGACGTTCGTCCGCAGCTCCTTCTCGACGCGTTCGCGCAGCTTGCTGGAGGTGACATGCCGGCCTTCCCGGCCTCCGAGCGGGCTGTTGTTGACGAGGAAGATCATGGAAACGGTCGGCGGCTCGATGGTCAGCACGTTGAGCCGGATGGGCCTCTCGGGATCGGTGATGGAATCGCCGATGGTCACGGAAGGGATGCCGGCGAAGGCGAAGAGCTCGCCCGCCTCGACGGCGGGAACCGCCGTCCGCTCCAGCCCCTCGAAGACGAACAATTTCTGGACCTGCCCGAGGACCTGCTTGTCGTCCCCGGACAGGACCGCGATCGGGTCTCCGGTCCGGACCCGGCCCCCATAGAGGCGGCCGATGCCGATGCGGCCGATATAGTCGTCGTAGCCGATGTTGGTGATCAGTCCGGAGAGGGGACTCTCGGGATCGCATTCCGGGGCCGGCACGTGATCCAGGATGGATCGGAAGAGCGGGGTCAGGTCTCGCGCCGGGCTCGGCCAGGTCCGCCGTCGACGTGCCGTTCCGGCCCGAAGCGTAGATGACCGGGAAATTCCACTGCTCGTCGTCGGCGTCGAGCTCGATGAAGAGGTCGACGGTCTCGTCGAGGACCTCCCGGATCCGGGCGTCCGGGCGGTCGGTCTTGTTGATGACGACGATGGGCCGGAGGCCCAGCTCCAGGGCTTTCTTGAGCACGAAGCGGGTCTGCGGCAGCGGGCCTTCCGCCGCGTCGATGAGGAGCAGGACGCCGTCGACCATCCGGAGCACGCGCTCCACTTCGCCGCCGAAGTCCGAGTGGCCGGGCGTATCGACGATGTTGATCTTGACGCCCTGCCAGACGAGCGACATGTTCTTGGCGACGATGGTGATGCCCCGTTCGCGCTCGAGATCGCCCGAATCGAGGATGCAATCGCCCATCTGGTCGATGTTGCGGAAGAGCTTGCACTGACGCATCATCGCGTCGACCAGGGTCGTTTTCCCGTGATCGACGTGGGCGATGATGGCGACGTTGCGGATATCTTGCCTGCGCACAGGGCTCCTTTGGCTTTGAGTTCTCCGTCCGGGGATAGATCACCAGGGGAAAACGAGAGGAATATCTATTATACACCCAGCCCGAAACCCGGGACACGGTTATTGACAGGGCTGCGCAGCCAGCCATATACTCCTGCGATAGCGAGGAGTTATGGAAACAGGGTCATTTTCTAAGGTCTCTCCCAAGGAGAAACGGCAACGGATCTTCATCAGTTTGCTTCTCGTTGCAGTGACAGCTCTGGTCTGTGCCGGCATCTTGAGGGGCGGCGCACCCTTCACCAGAATGAAGTCCGACTTGAGGGCCTGGCAAAAGGGAGAAATTGCCGATCCGGAAATCAAGGCTAAACTCGGCAGATTCATTCTTGAGGACGACTACGTGCGACAAGAATGGGCTGCCAAAAAACTGATCGCGATGGGAGTCCCGGGCTCCGAGCCTATCATCGTTTCCATCCTGACCGAGTATACGGGCAGACCACGCGAGGTGGCTGCTTTGCTGCTTAACTCTGGCAACGAGTATTTGTCAGAATATGCGAGGCGCTGGGCGGAAGAACGCGGCTATGAGGTTAAAACCAAACGCGCAAGCCGCAAGGTGACTTGGGGCAGATGATGAAATCGGGTTCCCATAAAGATCAGGTGGGGTGAGTGAGGGAACAACTTGAGCCTGACGATCTCAAGGTCACGAGCTAGGATATCATCGTGGCTGAGTCGCTTTTGCTTCTTGGGCATCCCTGCTCCTCTTGGAATCCTCTTCAACCGCCCGGCGTTTCCCCTCTTGCCTATGGCACCATAGCCGGAGGGCTATCCAAGGCAATGCAATGAATATGGTCAGCAAGAGAAGTGCCTCGTATCTGCCGGCAGGAATAAGATCGGCCCATCCCATCCTCGGCTGAAGAAAGACAATCTTCTGGCGAGACTCATCAAGATAAATCCCGCCAACCCAGCTGACCGCCTGGCTTCCAAAACTTCTTTTTTCATAAAAGGTGTATTCGATGACTCGATCGTAAGCAAGTCGGAAACGGCCATAATCCTGCGTGGCCCAAGAGGATCTGTCCGCAATTTGGCTGGTATTCACGGTTTCCGTATAGAATCGGGTCCCCATAATCTTTGTTAACTCTTCTTCGGGCATCCCGATGGCGAGGGACCGAGCCTTATCCCAAATATCCGGTCCTACTACTTCAACTAAAAATCCTATGGCGATAGCAATGAAACTCAGCCCGATTATCAGAAGAACCGTAACCAGCGGACGCCACTTCGTGCATACCGCCAGTCGCCAGTTCTTCGCCATCTCACTTTGCCTGTTGCGGGCCATTGCTGCTGACTATGCCTCTGGTTCCTTGGCTCTCAAGGCCAGTTGCCAGTCGAGGAGGAAGTAGACCGTAACGACAGCGATGGGCAAAATCCAATACCAAGGGGACGAAACGCTTTCCTTCCCGTATGTTATTTCAAGGACCCGCCAGCACAATAAGAATCCCGCCGAGTGTATGGCCAGAGGAACAACGGGAAGTGGGAAATGGATTCGATGACTCAGGTGCTTAGTTAGTTTCATCAATCCGAGCAGATAAAGTACAAAGGAGAAAAAATAGATGACAATAACCAGCCATCGCAATCCAAGGCCGAAGCCGTGGTTTGGCATTAACCACATCAAAACGGACTGTATGACTGCCCCCAAAACGAATCCCCACGAGCCAAGTAGATAGAGCGGAAAGTCGAGGTCTGATTGGACTGCCAGCCAAGCCAAGAGGCCCGATGCCAGCAGGAAGGCAACCAAGAGACAAGCCCGGTTTCGTTGGTTCACTTGCTCCTTCACCTCCGAAAGTCAGACCTACGACGATTATGCCTCCAGCCACCGATTGAATCAACCCGTATCAGTAAAGGTACCCCCGGCAATGTCTGCACGGTGAAACATATGTGACTTGTCCGGGTAATCTTCGCCCCAAGACATTCTGAGAACCTCCAAGGATACGAGAGGGAAGTAAAGGAGTATCGGGTGGATGAGCTGAGTCTTGGCAGGGAAGTGGTGCAAGCGTTGTGGGGCAGGCAGGGCAGATCAGT
Organism: uncultured bacterium; assembly: GCA_963743755.1. Lineage (GTDB taxonomy): Bacteria > Acidobacteriota > Aminicenantia > Aminicenantales > Saccharicenantaceae > RBG-16-66-30. The sequence goes on along the minus strand of CAVUQU010000001.1, from coordinate 568,428 downwards.
CCACCGTGTCACACCGGTGTCACACGCTGTAGTTACTTCTTTGGACCCGCCAAGTCCTCAAGATCGCCGACTAGATCTATCCAGATTGAAGAGATCCCTTTCTTCTCGTAAATGAAATTCACAATAAATTGTTTCTCTCCCGTATCGAGCGTGAAGAACGGTTCCTCGATGTCGTAGGGAATCATGGCCCAGTAATAGGATAACTCCGGGGCCTTCGCTTTCCTTACGGATGCTTTCGCCAACTCGGGATACCGCCTCCAAAGGACATCCCAGAACGCTTCCCTGGCCGCTTCCGTTCTAAGAACCCCACCTGGGACGACGAACGGCTTGGATGTCTGGATCATCATCATAAACCGTCCGGTATCGCCGAAACGGCTATCGGTCGTCGGATTGACCTCCCTCCATAACATTGGGCCAATTGTCACAAGGTTTCCGACGAACCAAATCGGTACCTTCTTGGGATCTTGGATCATCTGCTCGAGCCAGGACTGTGCTTCGGCGTTGACAGCTTTTGATGCCCTCTTATATGTGACCCCACGAGGAACATCCTGCCCAGAAATAGTGCGATTCTTCAGAGTTTCTGACGCCGAGGGGAGGGCTGTAAGTGAAGAAGCCGACTGAATTGCCAATAGAGCGGATAACCCGAACAAAAACAGAGGTCTTCTGACTTCCGCCATTGAAATCCTCCTACGCAAACGAGGCCTCCCATAGTGCAAGGGTTTAGGCTAGCATAAATGGACCCAAAAAAGAATGAGCCAGAAGTCTTCGGCAGGCCGGGCAGACCCCTTCGCCGTGTCACCCGGGCGTCACAAAATGTGCGTAATCTCGCCTAGTTTGGCTTACTGGAGCATAGAACAAGAGAAGAAGGTAACTTGCTTATTCACTAGGGGAAGACGGGGAAAACAGGTGGGGTGAGTGAGGGGAATCGAACCCCCAACCTTCGGATCCGGAGTCCAACGGTCTATATGCCCAAAAGGACATTGCGCGCACAAGAGCAGCCAATAAGTACGGCACAGACGGCTGGGGAATGATGGGCCTAGCTTGCGAGGGCGCTCCCCGCCCTGGCCGTGCTAAATGTGTGCTCAAATGTGTGCTCAACTGATGCCCATAACGGTATAAAGGTGTACAAAATTGCGATAAATTTGAAGTGCCGGGCATGGTGATAAAAAAGCTAGATTTCTCGAGGAACAAGAGAGCGCGCCTGGAGAGACTCGAACTCCCGACCCGCTGCTTAGGATAAAAGCCGCCGGCTCCAGAGGCCTAGACGAGGGCCAGATTCCTATGGGCCAGCCGGAGGAGCATGGGGATAGGGACTTGATGAGGACAAGCCGGCCCGCAATATCCTTCGCACGATTGGCATACGCCGGCGTTAAGTCCTGGCAGGTCGGCATACATCTCCGCAGCATAATCCTCTCGCCCCTGGGCCATGCGGTAATGGTTGTATCGCATGATCGTATTGATGGGGAGACCGTGCGGACAGCTGTCCTCGCAGATCGCGCAACCGGGACGGCAGTAGAGGCGTCCCAGTCCCCGTTGATATTCATCAATCAAAGGGCGATCCGCAGCCTCGAGGGTTTTCCCGGAGGCTCCCAACACGCTCTCGATGTCTCCGAAGTTCTCGAACGTGTACAAGACGGTGCCGACATCCGGATTGGACAGGATGAACCGGATGGCCACGTCCCGCATGAAGGCGTCCTCGCTAACGATTCCCTTATCTCGAGTATAGTCCCGGACTCTCCCGGACTGCTCTTTCATGAGCGGGATCAAAGTATCCTTGATCCAGGGGAGATACTCTTTGTATTCCTCGAGCGTCCCCCCTCCTTCCGGAACGCTCCCCTTCTCGATCTGTTCGGCCATCTGGACCAGCTGGCTATATTTTGACACGGGGTTCGACTTGATGATGACCGTACCGATGTTTCTTTCCCTGCACGCGCCGAGGACCTTCCGACTCATCTCTTGATGGAGAAAATTATAGGCCATGAGGACGACCTCGAAACGGCCGTCCCCGACCCCCGTCATCAGGATCTCCTCAAGGGTGTTCTTAGGTTTCCCAGACCATGCCGTTCCGTGGCAGGCCAAGCCGCCGTATCTCACTTTTCCCTCGTTCTTGAGCCTGGCGAGCGCGGCATGAAAAGCCTTATTCGTGACGATCTCGACGGATTCGGCGTTCTGGAGAATCAGGCCGTCGACGTAACTCATATCGAGCCGCTCAAGACTTTTAGTGGCTCTCGAGTAGACATCCTGCTCGGATTCGTAGGGCGGAAATACCTTCGTCATGACAAAGAACGATTTTCTGTCGAATTCCTTCAGAACCCTGCCCAGTGTCCTTTCGCTCTGACCCCGGTAGTAAATCTCAGATGTGTCGAAGACGTTGACGCCCGACTCGATCAACCGCCGCACCAGGCCCTCGTTGATCGGAGTTCCGCATCCGATGTCCGAGGCCTTGAATCCTGTCCGCCCGAGCATACGGAAGGCCTCGATCCGAGCGGCCTTTGTCGATGCGCTCTCTTGAAGGGCAGCGGCCTTAGGGAGTCTTGCCGTGAGCAGGCCGGTACAAGTCGCCGCAAGAAAATTTCTGCGGCTCATGCCTGCCGATTTTTTCCTTGAATTCTCCATCATCTTGCTCCTCAAGGACGGTTTTCCGGATGATAGAACGGGGAATCATCGGATGTCAAATCGACCTGACCCCGGCAGAAACGCGGCCGGGAAGAAGCGGGCAAGGCAAGAAGCCCCGCCGATCTGACAAGGCTCATCCCCTGATTGAGGAATAACCGGGGGCCGAGTATACCCATATGCTGATGAGCGGGGGTGCTGCCCCATAGCCCCCCTCGGGGCTTCAGGCCGCACAGAAGCCCAGAGAGTCACCTATGCGGAGCAATCCCAGCCGCGGGCATCCCGATGGACCCTGGGCAACCCTTCCGATATGAGCTGGCCGGCCGATCCGGCGGGAAGACGGTTGAAGGCGGGCGCGGCATTACTGTCAAGTTTTTGTCGTGTGGAACACTAATAAGGGCTAATAACGGCTTAAAAAGACTGAAAGCCAATCTCCACAGCCCTGGCGTGCAAGTCGTTGATCTTCTCTGGGTAACAGGGGAGAAATGAATGGGGTGAGTGAGGGGAATCGAACCCCCAACCTTCGGATCCACAGTCCGATGCTCTAACCGTTGAGCTACACTCACCGTAAGGTTGGCGAGAGATTATCGCATTAGAGGAAAAAGTAGTCAAATAAGGGAACGCGATGGAGAAATGAGGGGACACGTACCATTTCAGGAGAAAAGGTACATGTCCCCGAGCTGATCTCCGAACTCAGCCTTTCTGGCCCTCGATGAGGTCGAGGACGTCCTCGGAGTCGCGCCAGTTCTCCCGCACCTTCACCTGGAGCTCGAGGTAGACCTTGTGGCCGATGTACTCCGCGATCTCCTGGCGGGCCTCGATGCCGATCTGTTTGACGAGCGAGCCGTGGCGGCCGATGATGATCTTGCGGTGGTTGTCCTTCTCGACGAAGATGGCGGCCCGGATGTGGGTCAGGGACCGCGTCTCGCCGGGCTTCTTCCAGTCCGGCTGGTCCTTCTTCTCGATGGACTCGATGTAGACGGCCGTGACGAAGGGCAGCTCCTGGGTGACGTACTTGAGGATCTTCTCCCGGACGATCTCGGCGAACAGGAAGCGCTCCGACTGGTCGGAGATCTCATCGTCGGAATAGAGCTTGGGCGCGTCCGGCAGGGCCTCGGTGAGGAGCTTCTCCAGGACGTCGAGGTTGACGCCCTTGAGGGCGGAGATGGGGATGATCTCCCGGAAGGGGAAGAGGTCCTTGTAGCGGTCGATGATCGGCAGCACTTTGTCTTTGCGGACGATGTCCACCTTGTTGATGAGCAGGAAGACGGGCGTCTTGACCCTGCGCAGGGTCTCCAGGACGTACTCGTCGCCGTGGCCGAACTTCTCGGTCGCGTCGACGAGCAGGCAGACGACGTCGGACGTCTCCAGCGCCGAGTAGACGAAGTTCATCATCCTCTTGTTGAGGGTGTGGAGCGGCTTGTGGATGCCCGGGTTGTCGACGAAGACCGTCTGGCCCTTGTCCGTCGTCTTGATGCCCAGGATGCTGATCCGCGTCGTCTGGGGCTTGTCCGAGACGATGGCCATCTTCTGGCCGAGCAGCGCGTTGAGCAGGGTCGATTTGCCGGTGTTCGGCCGGCCGACGAGGGCCACGTACCCGGTCTTGAAGACCGGCTTCGGGGCCGCCTTCTTCCGGGCGGGCGCCCGCTTCTTCGGGGCGGGCTTCGGCCGGCTTTTCCGCCTCCGCAGATTTCTTGGTCGTCCTCGGCATTGTTCCCCCTCGGCCCGCGTCAGGCCTTCCGGATCCTCAGCTTCTTGACCTTCTTCTGGTCGACGTCGATGACCTCGAGCGCGAGGCCCTTGATGGCGAGCGACTCGCCCTTGTGGGGCAGCCGGCCCAGCGCGTGGGTGATGAGACCGCCGACCGTGATGAAATCGTCCTCGGCCAGCTCGACGTCGAACAGCTCCTCGAGCTCCTCGACCTCGGTCGCCCCGGACACGGTGAAGTCGAGGGGCGCGTTCTCGAGGATCATGGCCTCTTCGGTGTCGTACTCGTCCTGGATCTCGCCGACGATCTCCTCGACGACGTCCTCCATGGTCACGAGGCCGGAGACGCCGCCGTGCTCGTCGACGACGATGGCCATCTTCGTCTTGACCTTCTGGAACTCGCGCAGGAGGTCGGGGACGGGCATGGATTCGGGGACGTAGGCGACGGGCCGGATGAGGGCCTCGATGGGCTGGAGCTTGTGCTTGTCGTCGGAGTACTCGAGGATGTCCTTGGCCATGACGATCCCGTCCATGTTGTCGAGCCGGTCCTTGTAGACGGGGATCCGCGAGTACTTCTCCTTGATGATGAGGTCCTTGAGGTTGTCGATGGTGGCGTCGCGGCGGATGCAGACCATGTTGCTCCGGGACGTCATGACCTCCCGGACGACGGTGTCGCCGAACTCGACGACGCTGCGCAGGAGCTCGTCCTCGCCCTTGTCGATGATGCCCTCCTCGGTGGCCTCGTCGATGAAGGTCTCGATCTCCTCGTCGGACGCCTCGCGGTCCTCCTCGTTCTCCTCCCTCTGCTCCTCGCGCTCCAGGAGATTGCGGGAGATGACGAGCAGGGGAGAGGCGATGAACCGGACCGCCGGGAAGGCGGGCAGGAACATCTTGAGGAGGGCCGGCTTGCCGACGAAGACGAGCAAGCGCGGGACGAGGTCGAGGCAGACGCCGTAGACGGCGAGTGCGACCAGGAAGAGCCAGATCGGCCTGATCCCGGCGCCCTGAAAGGCGATGAAGCCGTAGACGACCAGGGCCAGGAGGGCGACGATCCTCAGGAGCTCCACGGCGAGCCGGGTCTCCTCGAGGCCGCCGAGGATACGGGTGCGTTCGGCCTTGTCCCGGTTCTCCAGGAAGCGGCTGAGGGCGATCTTCGAGTAGGCGCCGAGGACGATGTGGAAGAGCGACAGCAGGAAGGCGGCCAGGAAGGCCAGGCCCAGTCCGATCCAAGTGACGGCCGATGCGGTCATGCCAGGTAGAGCCCGTGGGCCTTCCGCTCCTCCTCCTCGATGCCGGCGAAGTGGTCGAAGCCCAAAAGGTGGAGATATCCGTGGATGGCGAGCAGGCGCAGCTCGCGGTCGAGCGCGTGGCCCTTCTCCCGGGCCTGGCGGTCGGCGACCGGCACGGCGATGACGATGTCGCCCAGGTAGTACTTGCCGTCCGGCCCCTTCTCCCCGAGAGGGAAGCTGAGGACGTCGGTCGGCCGGTCTTTCTTCATGAACTTGCGGTTCAGCGTTCGGATGGCCCGGTCGCCGACGAAGGCCAGGGTGACCTCGGGGTCGGCGAGCCGGTACTGCCGGCCGAGGTCCGCGAGCAGGCGCTCAAACGCTTTTGTCCGGATCCGGTGCTTTTTCTGGCGGTTGATGATCTCGATCATGGTCCTTTTTCTTGTTGCCGTTCGTCCCGTTCTTCCGGGCCGGCCGGCCGTTGAAGCCGAAGCCCGGATATTCGATGCGGGGATGGTAGATGGCGTAGAGGATGGTCAGGAACGACGCGGCGACGTTGCGCAGCTCCCGCAGGGAGAAATCGCAGGCGTCGAGCTGCCCGTCCTGGAGGGTCGCGTTGATGATGTCGGTGATGACCCGCTTGAGATTGTCCTTGGTCGGCGCCTTGAGGCTGCGCGAGGCGGCCTCGACGGCGTCGGCCAGCATGACCAGGCCGGCCTCCTTCGACTGGGGCGGCAGCCCGGGATAGCGGAAGGACTCCTCGCCCACGGTCTGTTCGTCGGGATCGTAGAGCTGCTTGGCCTTGGCGTAGAAGAAGCGGACGAGCGAGGTGCCGTGGTGCTGCTCGATGATCTCGCGGAGGGGCCGGGGCAGCTTGAGCTTGCGGGCGATCTCGGCCCCTTCCTTGACGTGGTTCTTGATGACCAGCGTGCTCATCGAGGGGGTCAGGTCCTTGTGGAGATCGAACTCCCGGGACCGGTTCTCGATGAAGTATTCCGGCATCTTGGTCTTGCCGATATCGTGGTAGAGGGCCCCGGCCTTCGTCAGCTGGGTGTCCAGGCCGAGCTCCTCGGCCGCCTTTTCGGCGAGCGAGGCGACGACCAGGGAATGGTGGTACGAGCCTGGGCGCCTCCTCGCAGAGCTGGCGGAAGATGGGGAGATCCGAGTTGGTCAGCTCCAGGAGCTTGGAACCGGTCACGTAGCCGAAGGCCGATTCCACGAGGGGCAGGAGGAGGAAAGCCAGCACGGCGCTGGACGCCCCGCCGATGATCCCCATGATGATCCGGGCCGTGAGCCCGCCAAGGTCCCCCCCGCCTTGGATGAGGTCGAAGGCGACGAGGATGAAGGCGTTGGCCGCGGGCAGGACGATGAAACCGGCCCGAAGCGTGGCCGCCCGGAAGCGTCGCTTGTAGATCTTGACGCCGTAACCCGCGGCCAGGCCGCCCAGGAAGCTGAACATGGTCAGGGTGAAATCGCCCCCGAACAGGATGCCGACGGTCACGGTGTTGAGAATGATGCACAGGAGCGTGATCTGGGCGGGGACGAGGAAGGCGAAGACGAGGACGGCCGCCTGCAGGGGGAAGGCGAAATAGAAGGTCTCGACGCGCGAGAACGCCGGCGCCGTGAAGGCCCCGGTGACGGCTGCGGCCAGGACCAGGAAGATCTTGTAGAGGACGAGGCTGCCGAGGAGCGCCGCGCCCATCATCCGGAACTGACGCTCGGCCTCGCGCGGCTTCTCGGTCGCCCGGAGATAGTTCCAGAGGGCGAAGAAGAGAAGGCTGTAAAGGAGGAACGCGCCCGCGAAGCGCGGCAGCCAGCTCGAGCGCTGCCGCATCCTCTGGTTATAGGGCTCCAGGATCTTGAGCGTATCGGCCGTGACCTCGTCGCCCTTGCGGACGATGACCCGGTCCTTCTTGACGGTGAAGGTGACCGTGCCGACCGCGTCCCTGGCCTGCGCTTTCCTCTTGTCGGTCTCGATCTTGTTGTAGGTGACGTTGGAGGTCAGGAAGATCTGTCCCAGATTGGAGAGCAGCGCCCGGTCCCTGGCCGGGAGCTCGATCTTGTCGAGGTCGGCGGTGAAGCGGCTCTCGCTCTCGCGGATGTCGAGGAGGTCGCCGACGCGAACCGTCCGCTCGCCGCCCTGCCCGTCGATGAGGGTCATGCCCCGTTCCGCTTCGCCGTGGATGAAGAGGTTCTTGGCGACGATGATGCCTTTGTCGAAGGTCTTGGCCATCAGGCTGACCAGCATCTCTTCGAGCGAGGCCGGGAATTTCAGCCGGGCCAGGGTCGCGACGTCCGCAATCTCGAGATCGATGCCCAGCTTGTCGAGGAGCATCGAACGGAGCTCCTCCGGGGGACGGTGCCCGGGGGCCTTGGAGGTTCCGTCGCGGCCTTCGGCGAACAGCCGCCGGATCTTGTCCTCGGTGACGGCGAAGACGTTGGCATCGTACGTGTAGACGGGCAGGATGGCGGCCTCGGCCTCGGCCTTCCTCAGGAGCGTCGTTTCGGTGTCCTCGATGAGCAGGTCGAAGGGCGCGACGACGTCGGCCGGAGCGATGTCGCCCCGCTCGAGCCCCGACAGGCCCTTGGAAGGCAGTCGCACGAGGAAGAGCGCGGCGACGACGGCCACGACCGCCATAAAGAACCAGGGACTGCCGAATGAGGCCTCGGCCCGGGGGCTGGCCCTTCTCCTCCTCGCCGGGTTCGGCGGCGGGCCGCCCGGGCTGGATCTCGGCGCCCTTGAAAAGCTTGATCTTGTCGAAGAAGCGGTCGGGCATGGCGCCTCAGCTCTCCCGGGATTCGGCCTTCTGGTAGGCCTTGATGATCTTCTGGACGAGCGGATGGCGGACGACGTCCCTGTCGTTGAACTGGATGAAGGCGATCTCGGGGAGGGAGATGAGGATCTTCATCGCGTGGAGGACGCCGGACTTGCGGGGCTGGGGCAGGTCGATCTGGGTGATGTCGGCGGTGATGACCAGCTTGGAATCGAACCCGGCCCGGGTCAGGATCATCTTCATCTGCTCCCGGGTCGTGTTCTGGGCCTCGTCGAGGATGATGAAGGCGCCGTTGAGCGTCCGGCCGCGCATGAAGGCCAGCGGCGCGATCTCGATGACGCCCCGTTCGATCAGGCGGTTGGCCTGGTCGTACTGGGAGAGGTCGAACAGGGCGTCGTAGAGGGGCCGGAGGTAGGGGTTGATCTTCTGGATGAGGTCCCCGGGCAGGAAGCCGAGCTTCTCGCCCGCCTCGACCGCCGGGCGGGTGAGGATGATGCGGTTGACGAGCTTTGTTCTGGAGGAAGGCCAGGGCCATGGCCATGGCCAGGTAGGTCTTGCCCGTGCCCGCCGGGCCGATGCCGAAGACGAGGTCGTGGGTCTTGATGGCCTGGAGGTAGGCCTGCTGGTTGAGGCTCTTGGGGGTGACCGACTTCCGGGACAGGGTCAGGGGCTCGGCCGGCGCGTAGCCTTCCAGGGAGGCGGGCGATCCCTCTTCGACCATGTCCAGGGCGATCAGGAGGTCCTCCTCGTGGAGCTGGTGGCCCTTCTCGCCGAGCTGGCGGAGGCGCTCGAAGTAGCTCTTGGCGAAAGCGACCCGGTCGGGCATCCCCGTCGACGAGGAGCTGGTCGCCCCGCAGGGCCAGGCTGACGCCCAGGCGGGATTCCAGCTTTTTCAGGGTTTTCCCCTGGACGCCGGACAGGGCAGATTCGTTCATCAGGGGCAGGGTGATCTTTTCCATGTTCTCAGGGGCGGGGGGCCCGGGGGGGTTCGGTTTCGGTCATTACTAAGGCATTATACCCATAACGCCGCGCACCTTGTCAAGCGGGACCCCCTGAACACAGGGCCCTTGAATATAAATCGGGCCCGTCTGGGGTATAAATTCCCCATGGACAAAGAATTCACGACGGTATCGATACCCACCTCGCTCCACAAGAAGATCGAGGAGTCCATCAAGGGGACGGAGTACGCCTCCGTCTCGAGCTACGCGGCCAAGGTCCTCGGGAGAGCCTGTCCAAGCCGGAGCCGGCGACCGAGGTCTTCAGCAAGGACGAGGAAGAGAAGGTCAAGGAACGCCTGAAGGCCCTGGGATACATCGACTGACCCGCCCGGCCGCCCCATCGCCCTATCCTTCCGGATTAGGAACAAGGAGAGAACCATGATCCAGCCTCACGGCGGAAAGCTCGTCGACAGGGTCCTGACGGACAAGAAAAGGGACGCGGCGCTCACCGGGGCCGGGCGGCTGGCCCGGCTCACGGTCGATTCCGAGATCGTCTCCGACCTCGAGAACATCGCCACGGGGGTCTACAGCCCCCTCGAAGGCTTCCTCGGAGAGGCCGACTTCCGGAGCGTCCTCGCCGGGAGCCGCCTGCGTTCGGACGTCGCCTGGACCGTGCCCATCGTGCTCGATGCCGACGAGGCGGCGGCCGGCAAGCTCAAGATCGGGGACGAGGTGCTGCTCGCGGCCGAGGACGGGCGGCCCGTCGCCATCCTGCACCTCGAGGAAAAGTACGGCTATGACAAGGGCGAAACGGCCGAGAAGGTCTTCGGGACGCGCGACCCAGCCCACCCCGGCGTCGCCAAGGTCCTCAAGATGAAGGACGTCCTGCTGGCCGGGCCGATCGATCTCATCGAGATCACGCCGACGCCGTTCGACCGCTGGAAGCTCGCGCCGAAGGAGACCCGGGTCCTCTTCGAGGCCAAGGGCTGGAAGACGGTCGTCGGCTTCCAGACGCGCAACACCCCCCACCTGGGGCACGAATACGTCCAGAAGGCGGCCCTGACCTTCACCGACGGCCTGTTCATCAACCCGGTCATCGGCCGCAAGAAGAAGGGCGATTTCAAGGACGAGATCATCCTGGCGTCCTACGAGGAGGCCCTCCGGCGCTACTACGTCAAGGAGCGGACGGCGATGGCCATCCTCCAGATGGAGATGCGCTACGCCGGGCCGCGCGAGGCCATCCACCACGCCATCCTGCGCAAGAATTTCGGCTGCACCCACATCATCATCGGCCGGGACCACGCCGGGCGTCGGATCGTATTACGCTCCATTCGCCGCCCAGGACATCTTCGCCGACTTCCCCGACCTGGGCATCGCGCCGATGTTCTTCCGGTCGTTCAGCTGGTGCAAGACCTGCGGCGCGGTCGTCAACGAGAAGATCTGCCCGCACCCGCCGGCCGAGCACATCCAGTTCAGCGGCACGAAGATCCGCGATCTCCTGGTGAACGGCGAGTGCCCGCCGCCGGAGCTCATGCGTCCGGAGGTGGCCGACGTCATCATGCGCTTCAAGGACCCGTTCAATGAATGACCGGAAGGTCATCGTCGTCGGGCTCGACTGCGCGCCGCCCGAGATCGTCTTCGACCGGCGCGCGGAGTTCCCGGTCCTGAACGGGCTGATCGAAAAAGGGCTCTGGGGAAAGCTCCGCAGCTCCGATCCGCCCATCACCATCCCGGCCTGGATGGTCATGGCCACCGGGCTCGACCCGGGACGGCTGGGGCTCTACGGCTTCCGCCACCGCACGGGCTATTCCTACGACAAGATGTGGATCGCCAACTCGAAGGCGGTCAAAGAGAAGCGCCTCTGGGACTACATCGGCGAAGCGGGCGGGACAAGCACCCTCGTCAGCGTGCCGCCGAGCTACCCGCCCTATCCCGTGGCCGGGAACCTCGTCTCCTGCTTCATCACGCCCCCGGGGCCGGGGAAGGAAACGACCTGGCCGGCCGGCCTCAAGGCGGAGATCGAGGAGAGGTTCGGGCCCTACATCTTCGACGTCGTCTTCCGCACGGAGGACCGCGACCAGATCCTGCGCGAGATCTACGCCATGACCGACAAGCGCTTCGAGGTCATGGAGTGGCTCATCGAGACCAAGCCCTGGAACCTGTTCATGTTCGTCGAGATCGGGGTCGATCGCGTCCACCACGCTTTCTGGAAGTACATGGACCGGGAGCACCACCTCTACGAACCGGGCAACCGCTTCGAGACGGCCATCGTCGATTACTACAAGCATCCTCGACGCGAAGATCGGCCGGCTCCTGGCCAAGGCGGGCGACGGCACGGCCGTGCTGGTGGTCTCCGACCACGGCGCGAAGAGGATGAAGGGCGCCTTCTGCGTCAACGAGTGGCTGATCGAGAAGGGCTGGCTGGTCGTCAAGGAGCGTCCGGCGAAACCGACGAGCCTCGACGACCTGGCCATCGACTGGGAGAAGACCCGGGCCTGGGCCTGGGGCGGCTATTACGCCCGCGTCTTCCTCAACGTCGAGGGGCGCGAGCCCAAGGGCGTCATCCCCGCCGAGGATTACGAGAAGGTGCGCGACGAGCTCCTGGCCGAGATCGAGGCCGTCCGGGGGCCGGCGGGGGAGGCCTGGGCGACCAAGGTCATCAAGCCGCAGGAATATTTCGAGGTGCTCGAGGGCGAGTATCCCGATCTCATGGTCTACTTCGACGACCTCTACTGGCGGTCGGCGGGGACGCTCGGCCACGGGACGATGTACCTCCCCGAGAACGACACCGGGCCGGACGACGCCGTCCACGCCCAGCACGGGATCTACATCCTGAGCGATCCGCCGAGCGGCCGCGCGGGACGTCGCGACGGCGACATCCTGGACATCGCGCCGACCGTCCTCGACATCATGGGCCTCCCCGTCCCCGAACAACATGAAAGGCCGGGTCCTCCGGCCGGAATGAAAGGAAAGAGAGCGCATGTGCGGAGAACATGAAGGCTTCACGCTGTGGTTCACGGGACTGCCGTGTTCCGGGAAATCGGCCGTCGGCGACAAGGTCGCCGAGATCCTCAAGGACAAGGGGCATCACGTCGAACGGCTCGACGGGGACGTCGTCCGGCAGGACCTGACCCGCGACCTGGGCTTCTCCAAGAAGGACCGGGACGAGAATATCCGCCGGGTCACGTTCGTGGCCAAGCTCCTGTCGCGCAACGGCGTCGCCGTCCTGACCTCGTTCATCTCGCCCTACCGGGAGATGCGCGACCGGGCCCGGAAGGAGACGACCAACTTCGTCGAGGTCTACACCAAGTGCCCGCTCGAGGTCTGCATCCAACGCGACGTCAAGGGCATGTACCAGAAGGCCATCCGCGGCGAGATCAAGGAGTTCACGGGCGTCTCCGATCCCTACGAGGAGCCGACCGGCGCGGAGATCGTCCTCGAGACGGACAAGGAGACGGTCGACGAGAGCGTCCAGAAGGTCTTTCGCCGCCTGGGAGAGTTGGGCCTGCTCTGAAACTCGTCCCCATTTTCTAGCTTGAACGACTAAATAGACTTAATGTAATCTTGTCTTTAGGGAACAACTGTATGGCGAGATGCCTGGTGACCGGCGGAGCGGGCTTCATCGGCTCGCACATCGTCGAGAGCCTCGTCGCGAGAGGGGACGAAGTCCGCGTCCTGGACAACCTCTCGACGGGGAAGAGGCAGAACCTCGCCTCCGTCGCGGACCTCATCGAGTTCGTCGAGGGCGACATTCGCGACCTCGCGACCTGCCGGCGGGCCGTCGAGGGCGTCGAGACCGTTTTCCACGAGGCTGCCCTGGCCTCGGTCGCGCGGTCGGTCGAGGACCCGATCCTCAACAACGCCATCAACGTCACGCGGGACGCTCAATATGCTCGTCGCGGCCCGGGACGCCGGCGTCGCGAGCTTCGTCCTGGCCTCTTCCTCGGCCGTCTACGGCGACGATCCGGCCCTGCCCAAGGTCGAGGGCCGGGAGGGGCGGCCTGTCTCGCCCTACGGCGCGAGCAAGCTCTTCGACGAGAAATACGCCCAGGCCTTCCACGCCCTCTACGGCCTGAAAGCCGTCGCCCTGCGCTACTTCAACGTCTTCGGGCCGCGCCAGGACCCGCACTCCGAGTATTCCGCGGTCATCCCGCTCTTCATCTCCAGGATCCTCGAGGGCGAGCGGCCGACGATCTTCGGGGACGGGGAGCAGTCGCGCGATTTCATCTATGTCGGGGACGTCGTCCGGGCCAACCTCGCGGCCGCCGCGTCGGCTGCCGCGGCGGGGGAGGCCCTGAACGTCGCCAGCGGGACGGGGACGACCGTGAACGGCCTGCTCGACGCCGTCAACGGGGCCCTCGGAACGAAGGTCGAGGCCGTCCGCACGGCGCCCCGCCCCGGCGACATTCTCCACTCGACCGCCGACATCACCAAGGCCGGGCGGCTCATGGGATTCGCCCCGAGCCTGTCATTCACGGACGGTCTGAGACAGACCGCCGATTGGTACAAGAAAAGGAGTTCACAGAATGAACGTTGAAGCGACCAAGCTGCTGAAGAAGATCGAATCGAAGAACGCCGTCGTCGGGGTCATCGGCCTGGGCTACGTCGGCCTGCCGCTGGTCAAGACGTTCCTCAAGAAGGGGTTCCGCGTCATCGGGCTTCGACATCGACGAGCAAGAAGGTCGACATGCTCAACCGCGGCAAGAGCTACATCCGCCACATCTCGGCGGCCGAGCTCAAGGATTTCCTGCGGCCGCAAGAAGTTCAAGGCCACGACCGATTTCGAGCGGCCTCGAGGACGTCGACGCCATCCTCATCTGCGTGCCGACGCCGCTCGACGGCCACCGCAGCCCGGACCTGTCCTACGTCCTCAACACGACGATCGGCGTCGCCGAGAACATCCGGCAAGGGCCAGCTCGTCGTCCTCGAGAGCACGACCTACCCGGGCACGACCGACGAGGAGATGCGTGCCGATCCTCGAAGCCGGCGGGCTCAAGGCGGGCAAGGACTTCTTCCTGGCCTTCTCGCCCGAGCGCGAGGACCCGGGCAACAAGAACTTCGCGACGGCCAACGATCCCCAAGGTCGTCGGCGGCCTGACGCCCGACTGCCTGCGACGTGGCCAAGGCCCTCTACGAGCAGATCGTCGTCAAGACCGTGCCCGGTCTCCTCGACCCGGGTGGCCGAGGCGACCAAGCTGCTGGAGAACACCTACCGCTCGGTCAACATCGCCCTGGTCAACGAGCTGAAGATGATCTTCGACCGCATGGGCATCGACGTCTGGGAGGTCATCGAGGCGGCCACGACCAAGCCCTTCGGCTTCAGGCCCTTCTATCCCGGGCCGGGGCTGGGCGGGCACTGCATCCCCATCGACCCGTTCTACCTGACCTGGAAGGCGCGGGAGGTACGACTATCAGCACGCGGTTCATCGAGCTGGCCGGCGAGATCAACACGTCCATGCCCGACTACGTCGGTCGACAAGACGGTCGAGGCGCTCAACGACCGGGGCAAGCCGGTCAAGGGCGCCAAGGTGCTCGTGCTGGGGCTGGCCTACAAGAAGGACATCGACGATCCGCGCGAGTCGCCCTCCCTCAAGATCATCACGCTCTTCCAGGCGAAGGGCGCCAAGGTGGACTACAACGACCCGTACGTGCCCCACGTCGTCGGCCACCGCGAGTACCCGGGCCTCGAGCTCAAGTCGGTCCCGCTGACGAAGGCCCTGCTGAAGAGATGGACGCCGTCGTCATCGCCACGGACCACACCGTCTACGATTACGACTGGATCGTCAAGAACGCGACCGCTCGTCATCGACACGCGGAACGCCGTCAAGAGGCACAGTAAGAACGTCGTAAAAGCCTAAGAGGTCGCACCTCGTTTTCCTTGACGCTCCTCATGGAGCGATGGGTCCTGTCCCGGGGCGTCCCTGTCCGGCCTCGGCTCCACCCATCCCCCTGAGGGACCCCTTTCGCCTCGGGCGGGCAGGGACTGGCCCCGTGCCACCCATCGGCTTCAATCGTCGCGTCCGGAAAACGAAGGCATTTAAGTAGCATTTGATCCGAAGATGGTACCAGGTCTTCGCAAACGGGGACCTGGTTTTCGCGTCCCGCCAACGCGCGGCCGCCTGCGAAGACCTGGTCCCTCTTTGTTTGCGAAGACCTGGTCCCGTCTCTAGCAAATGCGGGGGAGGAGCTCGGAGGTCAGGGGCTCGAGGAGGCGCAATCCACCGGCGCCCGTCCGCAGCAGCAGCTCGCCCGGCCGGCCCACGCCGTCCTGGACCTCTCCGATCACCGCGGCCTTGCGGCCGAGCGGGTGGCGGCGCATCAGGCGGACGAACTCGTCGGCCCGCTTCGCCGGGGCGACGACGACCGCTTTCCCCTCGCAGGCCATGTAGAGGGGATCGATCCCGAGCAGCTCGCCGGCCGCCCGGACCGGCCTGGACAGGGGTATCCTATCTTCTTCTATGAGAAGGGGATAGGGGAGACGTTCGGCCAGCTCGAAGAGCACGGTCGCGAGGCCGCCCCGGGTGACGTCGCGCATCCAGCGCGCCCCGCGTTTCCAGAGCGGCAGCAGGAAGAGAAGCGGCGCGCAGTCGCTCCGCACGGCGGACTTCAAACCGAAGTCGCCGCGGGCGAGCATCACGGCCAGGCTGTGGTCGCCGAGCGTGCCGGTCAGCACGATCTTGTCCCCGCGGCGGATCGCGCCGATCCGGGGCCGCGCGACCGACCGGCCGACTCCGGCCGTGTTGATGAATACTTTGTCCCCCTGCCCGCGGCGGACGACCTTGGTGTCGCCGGTCACGATCCGGACGTGCGCGGCGCGGGCCGCCTTGCGGATCGAGCCGATAACCCGGTCGAGAACGGCCGTCTCGAGCCCCTCCTCGATGATCAGGGCCAGGGACAGGAACCGCGGCTCGGCCCCCGACACGACCAGGTCGTTGACCGTCCCGTTGACGGCCAGCCGGCCGATGTCGCCGCCGGGGAAGAAAAGGGGATCGACGACGTAGCTGTCGGTCGTGAACGCGATGCCCCCCGGCAGGTGGACGGCGTCGGCGAGCTCTCCGAGCAGGGGGTCGTGGAACGCGGGCACGATCTTCTCCGCGATGAACCGGCGCATCAGGCGGCCGCCGCCGCCGAGGTCCAGACTGATCCTTTTCTCGTTCACGATGCCGACCTCCCCGGGCTGCCGTACTTGAAGTGGATGAGGCAGGCCCCCTCGAAGGACACCATGCAGGGCCCGAGAGGCGAATCGGGCCGGCACTTCTTGCCGAAGAGCCGGCAGCCTTCGGGCCGGACGACGCCCCGGAGGACCTCGCCGC
Organism: uncultured bacterium; assembly: GCA_963743755.1. Lineage (GTDB taxonomy): Bacteria > Acidobacteriota > Aminicenantia > Aminicenantales > Saccharicenantaceae > RBG-16-66-30. The sequence goes on along the minus strand of CAVUQU010000001.1, from coordinate 551,857 downwards.
ACCGGCAACCCGGCAGGTCGCGTCCCGGATCGGCGGTCCCGAGCCCGAGCCGCGCTCCGGCGTCGAACGGGGCGTAGGCTTTCCGGAACCGGAGTCCGCTTGCCGGGATCTTCCCGAGCCCCCGCCAGACGGCGTCGAAGGGCTCGAAGACCTCGTCCATAAGCGCCACGCGCCACGGGATTGCCGTCGTGCGCGATGGCCCGCGAATATTCGTTGGCCACGCGGGGCTTGCCCTCTAGGGCCTGCTCCAGGACCGACCGGACGGCGAGCAGGATGTCCCCCGGCTCGAAACCGGCGATGGCCCCCGGGATGCCGTGGTCCCGGGCCACGAACTCGTAGGGAGCGGCGCCGATGACGGCGCTGACGTGCCCCGGGTAGATGAAGCCGTCGACCGCGGCCTCTCCCGCGTCCAGGACCGCCCGAAGGGCCGGCGGGACGAGCCAGAGAGCCGGGAGAACGGAGAAATTCCGCAGCCCTTCCGCCGCGGCCTGCTTGGCCGTGTAGGCGATCGACGGGATGGTCGTCTCGAATCCGGCCCCGAAGAAGACGACCTCTCGCCCCGGGTCGCGGCGGGCTTCATCCAGGGCCTCTTCGGGGGAATAGACGATGCGCAGGCGCGAGCCCCGGGCCGGGATGGCCGTCTGCAGGGATCCGGTGCGGGTCGGCACGCGGGTCATGTCGCCGAAGGTGGCCAGGGTCAGGCCCTCTTTCTCCGTGACCGCGGCGATGGCGGCCTCATGGATGCCGTTCGGCGTGATGCAGACGGGGCAGCCGGGACCCGAGACCATCTCGACGCCGGCCTCGGCGAGCAGGGGAGTGAGGCCGCTCTTGAAGAGGGCCATCGTATGGGTACCGCAGACCTCCATGAGGCGCGGCCTGCGGCCGAGGGACCGGGCTTTCTCCCCGATGTCCCCGAGGAGCCGGCGCAGCGCGGCGGGGTTCCTGAGCTCCTTCATCGGTCGGACGCGTCGGCCATTTCCTTGAAGAGGCGGAGCGTCTCGCGGGCCTCCTCTTCGTCCATGACCGCGATGGCGAACCCGGCGTGGATGATGACCCAGTCGCCGCGCTTGGCCTGGGGGACGAGGCTGAAATTGGCGATGACCTCGCTGCCCATATAGGCGGCCGTGCCGTGGCCCGTTTCGTCGAGCCGGGTGATCTTGGCGGGAACGGCCAGGCACATCGTCGTTTCTCTCCGGCCAACCACTTTATCAGATTCATCCGGTCCGGTCCACCTTATGCTATAATGGGGGACCGATGGAGCCCTATCTCGAGGAATATTTCCTTCCGGGGACGGAGGAACACCGGCTCCTGCTCCAGATCGATCTTGCCCGCCTGCCCCGCCACGTCGCCGTGATCATGGACGGCAACGGGCGCTGGGCCCAGCAAAAGGGACTCACCCGCATCCAGGGACACAACGCCGGCTCGGCCTCGGTCCGGGAGGTCGTCGAGGCCTCGGCCCGGCTGGGCCTCCGCTTTCTGACCCTCTACGCCTTCTCCAGCGAGAACTGGAAGCGGCCGCGCCGGGAGGTCGGGGGCCTCTGGCGGCTCCTGCGGGAGTACCTGGGCAAGGAGGACAGCCTTCTCATCAGGAACGACCTCCGGCTCCGGGTCATCGGCCGGAAGCAGGGCATCCCCGGACCCGTGCTCAGGGAGCTCGAGCGGGTCGAAGCCCTGACCAGCGGACAACAAGCGGATGACGCTCATCGTCGCCCTCAACTACGGCGGCCGCGGCGAGATCGTGGACGCGGCCCGGCGGATCATGGAAGAGGGGAAAGTCCCGGCCGCCCGCCTGGACGAGGCGATCTTCGCCGCCCACCTCTCGACCGGCGGACATCCCCGACCCGGACCTCCTCGATCCGGACGAGCGGCGAGCTCCGGATCTCGAACTTCCTGCTCTGGCAGATCGCCTATTCCGAGATCTTCGTCACGCCGGTCCTGTGGCCGGATTTCCGGAGGCGCCACCTGCTCGAGGCCGTCATCGAGTATCAGAAGCGGGAGCGCCGGTTCGGCGACGTCCGGCCAACCGGGAAGAAGCCCCTGGGGAGGAGATGATCGACATGGATCTCGATCAAACGAACGGTCACGGCCGCTGTCCTCCTCAGTATCCTGTTCGTCATCGTCCAGTACGCCCCCCTCCCCGTTTTCTTCCTTTTCGGTCAGTTCTTCATCGTCGCCGCCCTGCTCGAATTCTACAGTCCTGAACGCCAGGAAGGGCCTGGCGCCCCAAAAGCCCCTCGGGGTGTTTCTGGCGCTTGTCGTCGGCGCCTCCTTCTTCTTCCGCGCCGTCCCGCTCGAGGCCGCCCTCTTCGCCTGCCTCCTCATCGCCGGCGTCTATTTCGTCGCGGCGACAACACGGCCGTCAAGCTCGACCGGTTCCCGGCCGCGTTCGCCGTCCACTCTGGTCGGGGTCCTCTACATCGCCTTTCCCCTGAATTTCCTCTACAGGATCCGCCTCGAGAGATGGGCCCGTTGCCTCTCTATTTCCTCTTCGCCGTCATTTTCCTCGGCGACACGGGCGCCTTCTTCATCGGCAAGCCCTTCGGGCGGCACAAGATGACGCCGATCGCCAGCCCCAACAAGAGCTGGGAGGGGAGCGCCGGCGGGATCCTCTTCGCCCTGGCCGCGGCCGCCCTGTCCGCGCGGGCCTATTCCTGCCCGGGATCCCTCTCCCGACAGCCCTCCTGACCGCCGTCGTCGTCCACGCCGCCGCCCAGGTCAGCGATCCGCTGGAGTCCCTGTTCAAGCGGGCCGTCGGGGTCAAGGATTCCTCCAACGCTCTGCCCGGCCACGGCGGCTTCCTCGACCGCATCGACAGCCTGATCCTGGCCGGCCCCCTCTTCTATTTCATCGTCGTCGCCTTCTGGAAATAGGCTTCGGGACAGACGACGCGCGGTCTCGCCATCCTCGGCTCGACGGGTTCCATCGGAACGAGCACGCTCGACGTCGTCGACCGCCTGGGCGGGCGCTTCCGCGTCGTCGCCCTGGCCGCCGGCTCCAACATCGGCCCTCCTCGCCTCCCAGATCGCGGAAGTACCGGCCTGAGCTCGTCTCGGTCCTTGCGACAGAAGGACGCCGACCGGATCCGCGGCCTCGGGACAGGGTGGCGGATGCGCGTCGTCCACGGGCCGGAAGGGGCCGTCGAAGTGCGCCGCGGCCGAGGGCGCGACATCGTCGTCTCGGCCATCACCGGGATCGCCGGCCTGGAGCCGACCCTCGAGGCCGTCCGGGCCGGGCGGCGCGTGGCCCTGGCCAACAAGGAATCCATGGTCGTCGGCGGCGGCGCTCCTCAGGCGCGAGGCGGCCCGTTCCGGCGCCCGGATCATCCCCGTCGACAGCGAGCACAGCGGCGTCTTCCAGTGCCTGGGCCGCGAAAGCGCGGCACGTCCGCAGGGTCATCCTGACCGCTTCGGGCGGCCCCTTCTTCCGGACCCCCTTGAAGGACATCGGACCGCAAGACCCTCGAGGAGACCCTGCGCCATCCCCGCTGGGTCATGGGGCGGAAGGTCACGGTCGATTCGGCGACGCTCATGAACAAGGGGCTCGAGCTCATCGAGGCCCGCTGGCTCTTCGATCTGGAGCCCTCCCGCCTCGGACGTCCTCATCCATCCCCAGAGCGTCGTCCACGCCCTGGTCGAGATGACGGACGGCTCTGTCCTGGCCCAGCTCGGCGCGACCGACATGCGCCTGCCCATCCAGTACGCCCTGACCTGGCCGGCGCGACGCGACACGGCCCTGCCCGGGCTCGACCTGGCCGAGACCGGCCGCCTCGAGTTCTACGAGGTCGACGAGCGGCGCTTCCCGCTCTTCGCGCTGGCCCGGCCGGGCCCTGGCCGCCGGCGGCAGCCTGCCCGTGGCCCTGAACGCCGCCAACGAAGTGGCGGTCGCGGCCTTCCTCGACGAGACGGATCCTCTTTTCGGCGGTCTCCGCGCCGTCGTCGCCGGCGTCGTCGAGGCCCACCGGCCGCGGCCGGCCGATACGCTTGCAGAGATCTACGACATCGACCGGAGGCGCGGCGCGAAGCCCGCCGGCTCGTCCCGCAGAGGTAGACATGGTCAACATCCTCGGAACGATCGTCTCGTTCGCGATCGTCTTCTGTCATCCTCGCTTCGTCCACGAGTTCGGCCACTTCTTCATGGCCAAGCGGTCGGGGTGCGCGTCGAGGTCTTCTCGTTCGGCTACGGCAAGCGGCTCTTCGGCGTCCAGACCCAAGTTCTCGTTCGGCAAGCCGCCCGAGAGCGGGACCGGCACCGACTACCAGATCTGCCTGTTCCCGGTCATCTGCTACGTCCAGATGGCAGGGCGAGGGCGTCTTCGAGAAGGACCGGCCCATCCCGCCCGACGACATGATGGCCAAGTCGCGGGGCCAGAGATTCCTGATCATGGTCATGGGCTCCGTCATGAACCTGGTCCTGGCCGTGGTCCTGATGTCGGTGATCAGCGGGATCGGGACGAAGGTCGTCGAAGTACATCGACGACGCGCCCGTCGTCGGCTGGATCGATCCCGGCTCGCCCGCCGAACAGGCCGGCCTGAAGGCATGACGACCTGATCGTCAGCGTCGCGGGACGGGAGGTCCGGACCTGGAAGGACGTCGAGGTCGCCGTCGGCATCGCGCCCGACCGGCGGATCGCGATCGGGATCGTCCGCGACGGAGCGAAATCGAGCCCGTCGACCTGCAGACGGAATCCGGACAAGAAGTACCAGACGTCGGTTACGCCGGATTCAATCCGCAGATCCTCACCCAGGTCCGGATGGTCCAGTCGCCACTCGCCGGCCGAAGCGGCGGGCCTCAAAGCCGGGGACGTCATCCGGGCCATCGACGGGAAGCCCGTCTTCTTCACCGGTTTCCTCGAGGTCGTACGGGCGAATCCGGAGAAGGAACTCCTCTTCACGGTCGATCGGGCCGGGAGCCTGGTCGACGCTCCCCGTCACCCCGCGGCTGCGAAGGGAAGATCGGCTAGATCGGCATCCAGCACGGGGCCGAGTCCGTGACGAAGAAGTTCGGCTTTTTCGGCGCGATCAGGAACAGCCTGAAGGAGAACTCCTACAACGTCCTCCTCATCGTCCGGATCATCAAGGAGCTGTTCACGGGGGAGACGCCTGCGACCCGCAGCTCGGCGGCCCGCTCGAGATCGCCGACGCGTCCTACGCGTTCCTCCGCGAAGGCTGGGTGCCCTGCTGACGTGGATCGCGTCATCAGCCTCCAGCTCGGGGTCATCAACCTGATCTTCCCCATCCCGATCGTCGACGGCGCGCCAGATCGTCGATCCTCGGCCTGGAAGCCGCCTTCCGCAGGGACGTGAGCCCGAAGTTCCGGATCGCCTACACCTATGTAGGCTGGGCCATGATGATGGCCCTGACGTCGTTCGTCATCCTGAACGATATCGTCAAGAAGCTGCCGAACGGCTGGAAAAGCGTCCTGCCGTTCTAGGCTGAGGAGGAGCGGATGTTCCCGCGCCGCAAGACCCGTCCCGTCGCCGTCGGCCATGTCGTCGGTCGGCGGGGGAGCGCCCATCGCCGTCCAGGCCATGACCAAGACGGACACCCGGGATGTCCGGGCGACCGTGGCCCAGATCCGGCGTCTGGAGAAGGCCGGGGCCGAGATCGTGCGCCTGGCCGTCCCGGACCGGAAGGCCGCCGCGGCGCTCCGGGAGATCCGGAGCCGCGTCCGCGTGCCCCTCATCGCCGACATCCACTTCGATCACCGGCTGGCTCTGGCCGCCCTCGACGCGGGCGTCGACGGGCTGCGCCTCAATCCGGGGAACATCGGCTCGGCCGGCCGGGTCCGGGAGGTCGTCCGGGCCGCGGCGGAGAGGCGGGCGCCCATCCGCATCGGCGTCAATTCCGGGTCCCTCGACAGGGACATCCTGGCCCGGGCGGGGGCGCGACGGCGGCGGCCATGGCCGAGAGCGCCCTCGGCCACGTCCGCCTGCTCGAGGATCTCGGGTTCCGGCTGATCAAGATCTCGCTCAAGGCCTCCGACGTGCCCCGCACGCTCGAGGCCTACCGGCTCCTGGCCGAACGCGTGGATTATCCTTTCCACGCCGGGATCACGGAAGCCGGGCGCCTATTCGCCGGGAGCATCAAGTCCTCGGCCGGCCTGGCCCTCCTCCTGGCCGAGGGGCTGGCCGACACGGTCCGCGTCTCCCTGACGGCCCCGCCCGAGAAGGAGGTCTTCGTCGCCTGGCAGATCCTCCAGGCCCTGGGCCTCCGGAGCCGGCGGGGCGAGCTTCGTCTCCTGCCCCACGTGCGGGCGCTGCGAGCTCGATCTGATGCCGGTCGCCGCCCGTGTCGAAAAGGCGGTTCAGGCGTTGCGCGTCCCGCTGACCGTCGCGGTCATGGGCTGCACCGTCAACGGCCCCGGCGAGGCCAAGGAGGCCGATATCGGCCTGGCCTGCGGGCGGGGGAGCGGGGTGATCTTCCGGAAGGGCAAGTTGCTGAAGCGAGTCCCGGCCGCCCGCATGGCCGACGAGCTCATCGCCGAGATCGAAAAGCTCGCCTCCGAATAAAAAAGGGGGCAGGAAACGATCTCTCGCTTCCTGCCCCCGTGACTTCAGCGGTCAGAGTGGAAGGTGCACGTGGGGGTGCGCCGCGCGCTCAGTCGCCCTTTTCCGTTTTCTTCTCCGTGATGATCCCGACGGATTCGATGCCCGCCGCTCGGATCGTATCCCAGAGAAACTCTGCGAAGACGCCGTACTCGAGGTCCTGATCCGCCTTGAGGTAGAGCTTCTTTTCCGACACGGTCAGGAAAGCCTCTTCGAGCGCGTTCTGCAAGGTCTCCAACGTCACCTTGTCCTGGTTGACATAAAGGAGGTAACCCTTGGGGTCGCGCGCGTCCTTCTTCACGGCCAACACGACGTCCGGGTTCTCCGGCATGTTGGCGGTGTACTGGGCGTTCGGGAGCTTGACGTCGACGCCCTTCTGGATGAGGGGCGTGACGATCATGAAGATGATGAGAAGGACGAGCAGGACGTCACAGAGAGGGACGACATTCGGCTCGGATCTGACGGTCTCTTTGCCGTTCGTCGAAACTGAAAATCCCATAGTATGCCTCTCTCTCGTTCCGGCCTGACGGAGGCCGGAGCCTCGATCCTTAACGGGCTTCGCCGGCCTTGATGAAGAAATCGATGATCTGGGACTCGGTGTTGCCCATCTCGGCGTCGAAGATCTCGATCTTGCTGTTCAGGATGTTGAAGACCCAGAGGGCCAGGACGGCGACGCCGATGCCGACGGCCGTGGTGACCAGGGCTTCGGAGATGCCGCCGGCGACCGCGCCGATGCCGCCCGAGCCGGTCAGCTGCATGCCGCGGAACGCGTTGATGATGCCGAAGATCGTTCCGAACAGCCCGATGAAGGGGGCCGACGTGGCGATCGTGGCCATGATCGAGAGGCCGCGACGGAGCTCCTGGGTGAACAGGACCTTGGCGCGCTCGCCTCCGCGGGACGCGGATTCGATCTGGTCGTCGAAGCTGAGCTTGGCTTCCTTGGCCTCGATGAGGTTCTGGATGCCGCCGGCGGTGACGCGGGCCAGGTGGCTGCCCTTGTACTCCTTCTTGGAGGCCAGGGCCAGGGCGTCCTTGAGATTGCCGTTCTTCAGCAGCTCGGCGAGCTTGGGCGCAACGGCGCGGGACGTCTTCTTAGCACGCGAGAAGACGAGCAGCCGCTCGATGAGCATGTAGATCGTTACGATGGACATCACGATCAGGATGATCGCGACGGTCTTGGCCACGGCTCCCATGGCCGCCCACATTTCGAGAAGACCGAATTGCATGGGTTATACCTCCTGTAAGATATCGAAAGTCCTCAATCGAACTTTTCAGACCTATTTCAGCTGGAACCTGACGGTGACCGTGAACACGACGGGCCGCGGACGGCCGTTGAGGATCATCGGTTCGTAGACCCACTGCCGGACGGCGTCGATGGCCGCCTGGTCGAGCAGCGGGATGGACCGCAGGACCTTGACGCTCGTGACCCGCCCGTAGACGTCGGTCGTCGCCTCGACGATGACGATGCCCTCGACGCGGGCTTGCCGGGCGATCTCGGGGTAGACGGGGGCCACTTCCCGGACGAGCTTGGGCGGCTTGACGTCGCCGATGGCCCGGACCGGGGCTTCGACCTCGCCGACCACGCCTCCCAGAACGCCGCCCACGACGCCTCCGAGGACGCCGCCGACGACGCCGCCTTCGACGCCGCCTTCGACGCCGCCTTCGACGCCGATGTCAGAGAGCGTCTCTTCGGCGATCTGCTCGGGGATCTCGACGGGGGCGACGAGCCGGCCCGCTTCGACCGGAGCCGTGGACTGGACGCGCTTGATCCGCGCGCTGACCGTCGCGGCTTTCCGCTTGGCCGGCGGCGGCGGGGGCGGGGGGGGCGGCGGCGGGGGCGCGAGGAAGGCGCTATAGACCTCGACCGTGGGCAGGTCGGGCGTGGAGACGAGAGGGACGACGATGGCCGCGAGGATGAGAGCGACGTGCAGGATCAGGACGACGGGAAAGATAAGCGCTTTCCGGGCCATGCCCTTCTCGCTCTCGAAGAAGGAGTCCTTGAAGAGCCTGGGCACTTGCGTCGCGTTGACCTGCTTTTTAGCTTCCGCCATGATGCTTACCTCATGCACGTGATATTACAGAACAACACAATCGGTAGTATAGAAGAAATATATCCATTTGACAAGGGAAATTTAGCGCTTTCCCGCTTTTTTCGGCCTGAACCATTTCTGCCAGAACAGGACGACCGGGCAGGACAGATAAATGGTCGAGTAGACGCCCTCGATCGTGCCGATGAGCATCAGGAACGCGAAGTCGTTGATGACCTCGCCGCCGAAGAGGAACAGGGCCGCGACGGTCAGGAAGACGGTGCCCGAGGTGATGATCGTCCGGCCCAGACACTGGTTGAGGCTGACGTTCATGACCTCTTCGAGGCCCTTGCCGCGCATGATCTTCAGGTTCTCCCGGACGCGGTCGAAGATGACGATGGTGTCGTTGATCGAGAAGCCGACGATGGTCAGGATGCCGGCGATGATGGGCAGGTTGATCTCGCGGTTCGTGAACGAGTAGAAGGCTCAGCGTGATGAGGACGTCCTGGGACAGGGTGAAGATGGCGGCGACGCCGTACTCGAGCTTGAAGCGCAGGGCGATGTAGACGAGCATGCCCAGCAGGGACCAGATGGTCGCCTGGACGGCCTTGCGCCGCAGGTCGGCGCCGACCTGCGGGCCGACCGTCTCGCGGCTGAGGACGGTCATCTTGCCGAGGTAGGTTTTTTCCTTCAGGAAGGTCTGGATCTCGGGCTTGAGGCCGATCCCGGAGATGCTCCTCGAACTCGGCGATGATCCCGTTCTGGTTGCGGTAGGAGAGGACCTTCAGGGCCGCGTCGGGGCCCGAGCCGGGGAAGGCGCCTCTCGAGGAGCGCCGTGAGCGACTTCTCGTCGATCCTGTTGAGGTCGACGAGGCCGCGGGCCTTCTCGGCCTTGCCGTCGTCGCCGCGGAGGGCCGCGATGACCTTGTCGGCCAGGGCCTCGTGGGCCTCGAGCTGGTCCGTCTCGGCGGCCCTGGTATTGACGGATTCCATGGCCCGGATCTGGAACTCGCGGCTGCGAGCTGCCCGAGCTCTGGACCTGGCTCTTGGCCAAGTCCGACTTGGCCGAGGAGGTCGCGGATATCGCCCTCGTTCGAAGGCGTCCGGGTCATGATCCGGAGGAGCGTGCCCTCGCCGAAGTCGACGCCCAGCTTGAGCCCCTTGAAGAGCCGTGATGTTGATGAGGCCGGCCAGGACGATGACGGCCGTGACGCCCAGGGCGACGTACTTGTATTTCAGGAACTGGATATGGGGGGTTTTGAAGAGTTGCATGTCAGATACTCAGTGTCTTGGCGGATTTTTTGACCATCAGGTCGAAGATCAGGTGGGAGACGAAGACGGCCGTGAACAGGTTGGCGACCAGGCTGATGGTCAGGGTCACGGCGTAGCCCCGGATGGGGCCCGTCCCGAACTGGAACAGGAAGATGGCCGAGATGATGGTCGTCAGGTTGGAGTCGAAGATGGCGGTGAAGGCCCGGGAGAAGCCCTGGGAGATCGAGCTGGCGACGCCCTTGCCGAGGGCCAGCTCCTCTTTGATCCTCTCGAAGATGAGGACGTTGGCGTCGACGGCCATGCCGATGGCCAGGATGATGCCGGCGATGCCCGGCAGGGTCAGGGCGGCCTTGAAATAGGCCAGGGCCCCGAACAGGATGAGCACGTTGAGGAGCAGGGCGACGACGGCATTGATCCCCGAGAGCTTGTAGAAGACGATCAGGAAGGTCATGACCGCGACGACGGCCACGAGTCCGGCCATGAGCCCCTGGCGGATGGAGTCGGCGCCGAGGGCCGGCCCGATGGTCCGTTCCTCGAGATAGCGGATGCCGGCCGGCAGGGCGCCGGCCTTGAGGACGACGACGAGGTCTTCGGCTTCCTGGGCCGTGAACCGGCCGCGGATGATGCCGCCCTGGGCCCGCATGATCTTGGTCTCGACGACCGGGGCCGACTGGACCTTCTTGTCCAGGATGATGGCGATCTGTTTGCCGATGTTCTCGGCGGTGGCCTGTTCGAAGCGGGCCCCGCCGTCGGCGTTGAGGGAGAAGGAGACGGCCGCGTTGTTCCACTCGTCGGTCGTCTGGCGGATCGTCCTCAGGTCCTTGCCGGTGACCACGGCGACCTTGTCGACGAGGTAGAAGCCGCCCTGGCCCCTCTTGGGATCGCCCTTGATGACCTCGGCGTCGTCGGGGACCTGGCCGTTCGTCGCCTGGAGCAGTGTGGCCTCGTCGGCCGCGGGGCCGGCCTTGACCAGCTTCCACTCGAGGACGGCCGTGACCTTGATGAGCTCCTTGACCCGTTCGGGGTCGTCGACGCCGGGCAGTTCGACGATGATCTGGTCCGAGCCCTGTCTCTGGATGAGGGGCTCGGCGACGCCGAGGGCGTTGATCCGGTTGTCGATCGTCTGCAGGGCCTGAACGACAGACTGGTCGCGGAGGAACTGGACGGCCAGCGGCTTGAGCGTCAGGTTGGCCCGGTCGCCGCTGAATCCGTACTCCCAGTCCCGGCTGTACTCGTCGAACAGATCGCGGGTCTTGCCTTCCTGGTCGGCCATGACGCCCTGGACGGCGATGCGGCCGAGGCCTTCCTTGGTGACCTTCTGGAAGGTGATGCTGTTCTTCTTGAGGAGCTCCTCGAGACGGGAGATCTCCTGGTCCGTCTCGATGTTGATGGAGTCGTCGGTCATGACCTGGAGGGCGAGGTGGATGCCGCCTTTGAGGTCGAGGCCGAGCTTGATCTTGGTTTTGAACGGGTAGGCGAGGAGGAACGCCCCGACGACGACGGCCAGCGTCAGAACGACCTTCCATTGCAGGTTCTTTTTCATGGGACCTTCACTCTCTCGAGCGTTCCGGCGCGGGGGAGGGGCCGGGGGCCCTTCCCGCGGCCCTCACTCGGCTTGGGGCTTGTCCGAGGCGCCCAGGATGACTCCCACGGCGCTCTTGGTGATCTTGATGTTGGTGTTGGAGGCGATCTTGAGCTCGATGCGGTCCTGCTGGACACCCACCACCGTGCCGAAGATGCCGGCGGTGGTGATGATCTGGTCGCCGGACTTCAGGGCCCCGACGAGATCCATGTGCTTTTTCTGCTTCTTCCTCTGGGGCATGATGATGAGGAGGTAGAAGATGACGAAGACCAGGACGAAGGGCAGGAGGGCACCCAGCATGTTGGGCCGGGTCCCGGCGCCCGCTCCGGTCTGGCGGGCCAAGTCGGCGATGGCGGCGAAGATCATGGCATTTCTTCCTTTAGTAAGACGTTCGAGATCAGACTCTTCTTCATGGAATCGAAGGAGTCAGACGCAATAGAATGGCGTATTTTCCGGAAGATGTCAAGGTAGAAATGGAGGTTGTGGACGGTGTTCAGGACGGCTGCCGTGATCTCGTCGCGCTCGTAGAGGTGGCGGAGGTAGGCCCGGGAAAAGTTCCGGCAGGTGTAGCAGGCGCAGGCCTCGTCGAGCGGCCCCTCGTCGCGGGCGTACTTCCTGTTCTTGATGGCCACGCGGCCCCGGCTCGTGAACAGGGTTCCGTTGCGGGCGTTGCGGGTCGGCAGGACGCAGTCGAAGAAGTCGACGCCCCGGGCGACGGCCTCGACGATGTCCTCGATGTAGCCCATGCCCATGAGGTAGCGGGGCCGGTCGGCCGGAAGCAGCCCGTGGCCGAGCTCGAGCGTCTCGAAAAGGCGGGTCTTGGGCTCGCCGATGCCCAGTCCGCCGTAGGCGTAGCCGGCGAAGTCCTGTTCCAGCAGGCCCTCGATCGACCTCGTCCTGAGGTCGGGGGAGATGCCGCCCTGCGAGATCCCCCAGAGCTGCTGGCGCGTGTCGTGGCGGGCAAACGCCTCCATGGAGCGGCGGGCCCATAGCCCGGTCAGGCGGACCGACTCCTTCATCGTCTCCTCGGAACAGGGATAGGCCGGGAAATGGTCCAGGCACATCAGGATGTCCGTGCCCATACGGACCTGGAGGTCGACGGCGTCCTCGGGCCGGAGCAGGATCTTCGTTCCGTCGAGGTGCGAGGCGAAGCGGACGCCCTCGTCGCTGACGCGGACGAGGGGCGACAGGCTGTAGATCTGGAAGCCGCCGCTGTCGGTCAGGATGGGCTTGGGCCAGGAAATGAAGCGGTGCAGGCCGCCCAGGGCCTCGATGTCCTCGACGCCGGGGCGCAGGAACAGGTGGTAGGAATTGAGAAGGATGATGTCGGCGCCGAGGCTTTCGACCTGGGCGTGGGTCAGCCCCTTGACCGTGCCCTGGCTGGCCACGGGCATGAAGGCCGGGGTCGCGACGGTCCCGTGGGGGGTTTCGAGGAGGCCCGTCCGGGCCGCCGAATGCGGGTCCCTGGCGGTCGTCCGGAAGGCGGTGTTCATGTCGCGAACCTGAAGTAGACGACGTCGCCGTCCTGGACGGCGTAGTCCTTGCCCTCGAGCCGGATGGCCCCGGCCTCCTTGGCGTGGGCGAGGGTTCCGTGGCGGAGCAGCTCCTCGGAGGCGACGACCTCGGCCCGGATGAAGCCCTTGGCGATGTCGGAGTGGATGGCCCCGGCGGCCTCGGCGGCCGTGGCGTCCTTTCCGACCGTCCAGGCCCGGACCTCGTCCTTGCCCACGGTGAAGAACGAGATGCGGTCGAGGAACGCGGCCGCCTGCCCGGCGAAGAGCGGCGCGCTCATCCCGGCCAGCCCGTACTCGGCCATGAAGGAGGCCCGCTCGGTCTCGTCGAGCTCGGCCAGATCGCTCTCGATGCGGCCGCAGAAGGCCAGGAGCCGGCGGGCCGCGTCCCCGGCGGCCGGGGCGGCCAGGCCGGGGAAGAGAGACTCCGGCCGGCGGACGGAGGCCAGGTCCTTCTCGTCGATATTGACGAAGTGGAGGAGGGGCTTGAGGCTGAGGAAGGCGAAGCTGCGGATGAGCTTCTCCTCGGCCGGGGCGATCGGCAGCCCGCGGAGCCCGCGGCCCGACTCGAGCGCCGGGCGGAGCCGGAGCAGGAGATCGCGCTCCTTCTCGCCCTCCGGGTCCTTCATCTTCTTCAGGTCCTTCTCCAGCCGCTCCAGGCGCGAGTCGGCCAGGACGAGGTCGGCCAGGACGAGCTCCTCTTCCATGCTGCGTGCGTCGGCGACGGGATCGATGCGGCCCCGGGCGTGCGGCAGGTCATCGTCGGCGAAAGCGCGGACGACGTGGACGAGGCCGTCGGCCTTTCTCAGGTGGCCGAGAAAGAGGCTGGTCTTGACCTCGCCGAACGAGAGGCCGGCGAGATCGGTCAGGTCCATCGATGCGGCGACCCTGCGCCTGTCGGGGTAGGCGGCGGCGATCCGGTCCAGGCGCGGGTCGGGCAGCGGCACGGCGCGGACGTTCGGCTCGCGCTTCCCGTCGTCGTAGGCCTTCACGGCGGCGTGGGCGCCGGCGAGAAGGTTGAAGAGCGTCGTCTTGCCGGTCTTGGGATAGCCGAAGAGGGTGACGTTCACGCGTCTAGTAAAGCGGTAATGGGGGGGAGTGTCAAGGCTCGAAGAGGGAGGCGGCAACCGTCTTGATGTCTCCGGCGTTTTCCTTTATAGTAGCCTTTCATGCGGCTGTGAGCGAAATGGATAAAGAGAAGAAAACCAAGGACAAGAGCCTCTTCCGGGAGTACTTCGAGCTCATCGCCGAGACGGCGGTCTTCGTCTTCTTCGTCATGACCTTCGTCGTCCAGGCTTTCCAGATCCCGACGGGCTCGATGGAGCCGACCCTCCTCGTCGGGGATTTCCTCCTGGTCAACAAGCTGGCCTACAACCGCCCCGTCCTGCCGTTCGAAGGGGCGATCCTGCCCTGCAAGCCGATCGAACGCGGCAACATCGTCGTCTTCAAGTATCCGAAGGACCTTTCCAAGGACTTCGTCAAGCGGGTCATCGCCCTCGAAGGGGAGAAGCTCGAGGTCAAGGACAAGCAGGTCTTCGTCAACGACCAGCCGCTCGACGAGTCCTACAAGGTCCACATCGACAGTCAGATCAACTCCAAGAGCGACGTCTACAACTACGACGACGTCATCCGCGACAACTACGGCCCGGTCACCGTGCCGCCCGGGCACTGCTTCGTCATGGGCGACAACCGCGACAACAGCATGGACAGCCGCTACTGGGGCTTCCTGCCGGTCGACTCGATCAAGGGCAAGCCCTGGCTCATCTACTTCTCCTACAAGGCCGAGCGCGACGCCTGGCAGAAGACGGGTGTGCGCGACCGCCTCAAGAAGCTGGTGAGCTTCATCCCCAAGGCCCGCTGGGGCCGCATGCTCCGCATCATCAATTAGCCTCGGGGTATCCTCTCCGTTCGCTGGGTACACATTCCCCCTCCTCCCTCTGCGGGTTGACGGGCCTTGGGAGAAACGCATAACATGGAGTCATGAGGAGACCGGAGTGAAGAAGGCGGCGGCGCTCGTCACGGGCGAGGAGTTCGTCGAGGGTGCCGTCGAGAGCATCGTCTTCTACAATCCCGACAACGGCTACACGGTCGCGAGGTTCCAGCCCGAATCGGGCGAGCCGATGACCGTCGTCGGCTGCTTCCCGCCCCTTTCGCCGGGCGAGGTCCTGCGCGTCTACGGCGACTGGACGCTCAGCCCGCGCTTCGGCCGCCAGTTCAAGGTCGACCGCTTCACCATGACCCTGCCGGCCTCGATCAAGGGCATCGAGAAATTCCTGGCCTCGGGCCTGGTCAAGGGCATCGGCCCGGTCCTGGCCGCGCGCATCGTCGCCGCCTTCGGGATCGGGACGATCGACATTCTGACGAGCGACGCGGACCGCCTCCGCGAGGTCGGGGGCGTCGGCGCCGTCAAGCTCAAGGAGATCAAGCGCTCCTGGAACGAACACCGGGGCATCCGCGACCTGATCATGTTCCTCCAGGACCACGGCGTGACGACGGGGCTGGCCACCAAGATCCACAAGCAGTACGGCGAGCGGTCGATCTCGGTCGTCCGTTCGAACCCCTATCAGCTCAGCCGCGACATCTTCGGCGTGGGCTTCAAGACCGCCGACCAGCTCGCCCTGAAGCTCGGCATGGACCCGGCCTCGCTCGAGCGGGTCAAGGCCTATATCCTTTATATACTCGAAAAGGACAACGAGCAGGGCCACGTGTTCTCGTTCGCCGCGGACGCCGTCACGCGCGCGGTCGCCGACCTGGAGGTCGACGCCGACAAGGTCGACACCGCCCTGGCCGTGCTGGTCAAAGACGGCAAGATCGTCGCCGAGGACGAGGCGGGCGGCCGCGCCCTCTACCTGCCTTTCTTCCACCAGGCGCAGGAGGAGGTCGTCCGGATCCATCCATAAGCTGGCCGGTTTCCCCTGCAAGGCCCCGGACATCGATCTCGACAGGGCCGTCGCCGCGACGGAGAAGGACCTGGGCATGGAGTTCTCGCCGCTCCAGCGCCAGGCGATCCGGGAGAGCATCGAGCGCAAGATCCTGGTCATCACCGGCGGGCCCGGGACGGGCAAGACGACCATCATCAGGGGCGTCGTCGACGTCTTCCGCAAGTGGGGCAAGGAGGTCCTGCTGGCCGCCCCGACGGGCCGCGCGGCCAAGAGGATCGCCGAGGCGACGGGCCAGGAGGCCCGGACGATCCACCGCGTCCTCGAGTTCCAGCCCAAAAAGGGGACCTTCAAGCGCAACGAGTCCAACCCCCTCCGCGGCGAGGCCCTGGTCATCGACGAATTCTCGATGGTCGACCTGCCGCTCATGTACCACCTTCTCAAGGCCATCCCGCCCTGGATGAGGCTGGTCCTCGTCGGCGACCAGGACCAGCTCCCCTCGGTCGGACCGGGCAACCTCCTCCACGACATCATCGGATCGGGCGCCGTCGACGTCGTCCGGCTCGACCAGATCTTCCGCCAGGAGAAGGAGAGCCTCATCGTCGCGAACGCCCACCGGATCAACCAGGGCCAGTCGCTCGTCCACGCGCCCCGCGACGACAAGAACGCCGACTTCTACTTCATCCGCCAGGAGGACCCGGCCAAGGCCTTCCAGACCATCCTCAAGATGTGCTCCTCGAGCATCCCCGACAAGCTCGGCCTCAGCCCGCTGTCGCCCCAGATCCAGGTCATCAGCCCGATGTACAAGGGCGTCGTCGGCGTCGACAACCTCAACACCGAGCTCCAGAAGAGGCTCAATCCCGGCGGGGAGGGGCTGCAGGCCGGTACGCGCATCTTCCGGGCCCGTGACAAGGTCATGCAGGTCCGCAACGACTACGACAAGGACGTTTTCAACGGCGACATCGGGTCCGTCGTCTACGCCGACAAGGCCAAGTACCGGCTCACCGTCGACTTCGACGGCCGGACGGTCTGCTACGAAAAGGACGAGCTCAACGACGTCACGCTCGCCTACGCCGTCTCCGTGCACAAGGCCCAGGGCAGCGAGTACCAGGCCGTCATCATGCCCCTGCTGACCCAGCACTTCATCATGCTCCAGCGCAACCTCTTCTACACCGCCCTGACCCGGGCCAAGAGGCTGAGCGTGATCGTCGGCTCCTACAAAGCCCTCTACATCGCCATCAAGAACGACGATCCGGTCAAGCGAAACTCCCTCCTCAAGGACAAGCTCATCCGACTCGGCGGAGGTAGTTGACTCACTTCCTCGTTAAGTTATAATGGTCCCACTCCCTGGCCGCGAACGCACGAAAGGAGAACTCATGGACAAGTATGAATGCACGGCTTGCGGTTACATCTACGATCCCGCCGTGGGCGATCCGGACAACGGCGTCCCGCCGGGAACGAAGTTCGAAAACCTTCCCGACGGCTGGGTCTGCCCCCAGTGCGGCGTCGGCAAGGAATTCTTCTCCAAGCTCGACTGATCCGGGACCGGAGCCCTCTTCCCGCTGTGAACATCATCATCGTCGGGGGCGGTCTGGCCGGCACGCTGGCCGCCAAGGCCCTCCGTGAGCTCGACCCGGACGTTGGGATCGAGATCTTCGGAGAGGAGAAACAGCCCTACTACCCCCGCCCGAATTTGATCGAATTCCTGGCCGGCCGTATGGCCTACGAGAAGGTCTTCGCCTTCACGGAAGGCTGGGCCGCCAAACAGCGGGTCGGCCTCCGTCTCGGCGAAACGGTCGTCCGCGTCCGGCCCGCCGACCGGACGGTCGAGACGGCGACGGGCGACTCATGCCCCTACGACGCCCTGCTCCTGGCGACCGGCGCCCGGGCTTCCCTGCCCCCCATTTCGGGGACGGAGAGGAAGGGCGTTTTCGTCCTGCGCACGCTCGACGATGCGATCGCCCTCGCCGATCACCTCCGGGACCACCGGCGGACCGTCATCCTCGGCGGCGGCCTTCTCGGCTTGGAGATCGCCCGGGCGGTCCGGTCACGCGGCGCCGAGGTCCGGGTCGTCGAGTTCTTCGACCGCCTCCTGCCCCGGCAGCTCGACCCCGCCGCGGCCGCCATCCTGAAGGGTCAGTTCGAGAAGATGGGCGTCTCCGTCGTCCTCGGCGCCGTCAGCCGGGAGATCTTCGGCGACGGCTCCGTCCGCGGCCTCAGGCTCGAAAGCGGGGCCGCGTTCGAGGCGGACGCGGTCGTCGTCGCCGCGGGGATCAAGCCCGAGACGTCCCTGGCCCGCGAGGCCGGTCTCGCCGTCGCCAAGGGCATCGTCGTCGACGACCGCATGCGCACGTCGGACCCAGCCGTCTTCGCCGCCGGCGACGCCGCGGAACACCGGGGCCGCATCTACGGCATCATTCCGGCGGCATTCGAACAGGCCCGCGCGGCCGCCCGCAACATGCTCGGCCAGGACCTGGCCTACACGGGCACGGTCCCCGCCAACACGCTCAAGGTCGCCGGCCTGGCCGTGACCTCGATCGGCGAGTTCGACGCCGAGGGCCCGGGCTTCGAATCGATCGTCCGCGCCGAACCCGAACAGGGGCTGTACAAAAAGGTCGTCCTGCAGGAGGGCCGCGTGGTCGGCGCCATCTGGATGGGCACGAGCAAGGGGGCTTCGGACATCAGCCGGCTCGTCACTTTCAACAAGGATGTCGGGAGCCGCAAGCGGGACATTCTCGAAGACGCCTTCGATTTCTCGGAGATCACATGAAGAACAAACACGCCGTCATCGCCGCCGTCGCGGTCCTGTGGCTGGCGCTCCCGGTCCGGAGCCAGGTCCAGGCCGGAGGCTACCTGTCGCTCGAGTACATCAAGGGGCAGGCCGAGAGCGAGTATCCCAAGGGGAGCTCGGCCAATCTCCTGGCGGGAGTCCTCGCTCAGGGCCGCGTGGGCCAGAAATTCGGCTTCGCCGTCGAAGGCCGGGCCCTCGGCGTGTCCTCCTTCGGGCTGGTCGAGGCCTGGGCCGGGTTCATGCCGGCCGAGACCTTCACGGTCAAAGCCGGGCTCTTCCTCGTGCCCTTCGGGACGTGGAACCGGTTCAGCCGCCCGCATCAGACGGTCCTCATCCGGACGCCGCTCAACCTCGAATATCTCTATCCGGAGAGCTGGCGGGACATCGGCGTCGTCGTCGAGGGGCAGGTCGGCGTCCTGACCTACTCGGCCTATCTGGGCAGCGGCCTGGCCGAGGCGGAGCGGCTCGGCGGCGGGCAGCAGTTCGAGGACAACAACAACGACTGGGCCAAGGGCGGCCGCCTGGGCCTCGTCTTCAGCCAGCAGATCCAGGCCGGCATTTCCTATTACACCGGCAAGATGGACGAACAGGGCTTGCGCGACCTCACGCTCGAAGGCGTCGACCTGGCCTGGGTCACCCCCCAATGGGAGGTCCGCGGCGAATACACGAAAGCCCTCATCGACAACCCCGATCCGTTCGAGCGCGGCAAGTCCGAGGGCTGGAGCGTCTGGATGACGATGAGCTTGCGGAGCATTCAGCCCTTCGGGAGCTACCAGACGGTCGAGTACACCGACGCCTACCACGGCGGCGGCATCGCCCTCGACCACAGCCGCTGGGCCGCGGGCCTGCGCTTCGTCCTGAACGGCACGCTCTTCATCAAGGCCGAGTACGACTGGAACAAGGAGAAGGGGACGGCCCTCAAGAACAACCAGCTCCAGGTCCAGCTCGGGCTGAGCTTCTGAACGAAGGGAACAGGAATGGCCAATCTGCTCGTTCTCGGGACGCAGTGGGGGGACGAAGGCAAGGGCAAGATCGTCGACCTGCTGACCCCGGCTTTCGACGTCGTCGCCCGCTACCAGGGCGGGCATAACGCCGGGCACACGGTCTACGTCGCCGGCAGGAAGATCGTCCTGCATCTCATCCCCTCCGGGATCCTCCACCCGGACACGTTCTGCGTCATCGGGAACGGCGTTGTCATCGCGCCGTCCGCCTTTTTCCAGGAGACCGGGGACCTCGAGGCCCGGGGCATCCGGGTCGATCCGACGCGCCTGGCCGTCAGCCGCGGCGCCCATCTGATCATGCCCTGGCACCCCCTCGTCGAGCGGATCTCCGAGGAAAGGCGCGGCGAGAAGAGGATCGGCACGACCTGCCGCGGCATCGGCCCGGCCTACGAGGACAAGGCGGCCCGTCTGGGCGTTCGGGCCGGCGATCTGGCCGATCTCCGCGTCCTTCGGGAGAAGATCGTCGAGACCGTCGCCGCCAAGGGCTCCGTCCTGGAGGCCGCGGGCCTCGCGGCCCTCGATGCGGAATCCATCTACCGGGAGTACGCGGGCTGGGCGGAGAAGCTCGGACCCTATCTCCGCGACGTTTCGGAGCTTCTCCACGAACGCATGAAGGCCGGACAGAACGTGCTCTTCGAGGGCGCCCAGGGCGCCCTCCTCGACCTCGACCACGGCACCTATCCCTTCGTCACGTCCTCGAGCTCGACGGCCGGCGGCGCCGCGACGGGGCTCGGCGTGGGCCCCCGGACGATCCACGGCGTCCTCGGCATCACCAAGGCCTACACGACGCGGGTCGGCAGCGGGCCGTTCCCGACCGAGCTCTTCGACGACACGGGCAAGGCGATCGCGTCCCGCGGCGACGAGTTCGGGGCGTCGACGGGACGGCCCCGGCGCTGCGGCTGGTTCGACGCGGTGGCCGTGCGCTACGCCTGCCGGATCAACGGCATCGACCGGATCGCCCTGACCAAGCCCGACGTCCTGGCCGGCCTCGGCGGGATCTCCGTGTGCACGGGCTACCGGCACAAGGGCGAGCTGTTGAAGACCTTTCCGCCGGAGGCTTGGATGCTGGAAGGGGTCGTCCCCGAATTCAGGACCCTTCCGGGCTGGCCCGAGTTCCCGCACGTGGCCGCCGGGCTCGAGGACCTGCCGCCGGCCTTCGTCGATTACGTCCGCGTCCTCGAGGACCTGATCGAAACGCGTGTGGCCGTCGTCTCGACGGGCGTCGCGCGCGAGCAGACCCTGTTCGTCGAATCGGAGATCCGCGATTTCGTCGACCTCGGCCGCGTCCGGGCCGGGGGAGCGGCCTAGGGGATGGGCATGCGACGGCGGCCGATCGAACGCGTCGAGATCGCGAAGAGGGCCCTCGTCGGCAACATCGGGGAGTTCCGGCGCCTCATCGGGCCCCGGAGAAAGTTCCTGGCCGTCGTCAAGGCCAACGCCTACGGCCACGGACTTCTCGAGATCGCGGGGATCGCCGTCGCCGCAGGCGTCGACTGGCTCGGCGTCAACTCCGTCGAAGAGGGGACCGCGCTGCGACGGGCCGGGATCGCGGCGCCCGTCCTCGTCCTCGGTTATGCGCCTCTCGACTCGCTCGAGGAGGCCGTCGCCGGCAACCTCCGCCTGACCGTCTACAACCGGGAGACGGTCGCGCGTCTCGCGGACCTGGCCGCTCGCCTCCGCCGGACGGTCCGCCTTCACATCAAGGTGGAGACGGGGACTTGGCGCCAAGGGGTCGATCCCAAGGACCTGGCCGCTTTCGTCCGGGACGTCCGGCGCCGGCCGGGACTCGCCGTCGAAGGCGTGTCCTCGCATTTCGCCAATATCGAGGACACGACGAAACACGACTACCCCCGGCGCCAACTCGCGGCCTACCGGGCGGCCGTCCGGGACCTCGAAGCCGGCGGCCCCCGCATCCCGCTCAGGCACATGTCCTGCACGGCGTCGACCATCCTCTTCCCGGAGCCGGGCTTCAACCTGGCCCGGGTCGGGATCGGGCTCTACGGGCTGTGGCCGTCCAAGGAGACCTATCTCTCCTGCCTGCTCGACCGGAAGGAGCCCCTGTCGCTCGAACCCGTTCTTTCGTGGAAGGCGGGGATCGCCCAGGTCAAAA
The DNA here is from genome assembly GCA_963743755.1 of uncultured bacterium. GTDB lineage: Bacteria > Acidobacteriota > Aminicenantia > Aminicenantales > Saccharicenantaceae > RBG-16-66-30. The sequence goes on along the minus strand of CAVUQU010000001.1, from coordinate 530,140 downwards.
AAGTGCCGGCCGGGGCGGACATCGGCTACGGGTGCACCTACCGCACGACCCGGCCGACGAGGCTCGCCGTCGTGCCCGTCGGATATTACGACGGCTACGACCGCGGGCTGTCGAACACGGCCCACGTCCTGGTCCGGGGCCGGCGGGCCCCGGTGCGGGGGAGGGTGGCCATGGACTTCTTCATGGCCGACGTCACCGACGTGCCGGGGGCCGGGCTCGAGGATCAGGTCACGCTCCTCGGCGCGGACGGCCGCGAGCGCATCACGGCCGAGGACCTGGCCGCCCTGGCCGGGACGATCAGCTACGAGATCCTCGCCCGCATCAATCCGCTCATCCCCCGGATCGTCGTCTGAAAATCTTTTTTCTATACACTACTAATTCGGTAGTATTTGTTGTATCATAGCCCCTGAGTACGAGGAGAGGACATGACGATCGACGCCAAGACCAAGCTCGCCGACCTTCTCAAGGCTTATCCTTTCCTGCTCGATTTTCTGGCCGGATGGTCCCCCAAGTACGACAAGCTCCGCAATCCCTTGCTGCGTAATACCGTGGGCAAGCTGGCCACGCTCGACCAGGTGGCCGCCCTGGGCGACGTCGCGCTAGGAGATCTTTTCGCCGCGATCGGCGGGGAGGTCCGCCGCGTGACGGGGGAGACCGTGACCGGGGCGGAAGGGAATGCCGCAGGCCCCGCGCCCGCGTTCACCGACCGGGCCGCGAAGAAGGAGGTCCTGAAGGACATCATCCGCGACCTGCACCGCGGCGGCGACGTCGACGCGCTGAAGAAGCGCTTCGCCGGACTCGTCCGCGACGTCTCGGGCGCCGAGATCGGGGCGATGGAGCAGGAGCTCATGGCGGAGGGCCTGCCGGAAGAGGAGGTCCGCAAGCTCTGCGACGTCCACGTCAAGGTCTTCGAGGAGTCCCTCGACGCCCAGCCGGCGCCCCAAGCCGTCCCGGGCCACCCCGTACGCACCCTCGCCGACGAGAACCGGGCCCTGGAGACGATCGTGGCCGAGACCCGGGCCATCCTCGATCGCGTCCGCAACGAACCCGGGCATCGGGATTGGGCGGCCGACCGGGCCCGCCTCGCTTCGCTCGCCGGGTCGCTCGCCCTGATCGAGCGGCATTACCTCAAGAAGGAAAACCAGCTCTTCCCGCGGCTCGAGGCGAAGGGCGTCAGTGGGCCATCCAAGGTCATGTGGGCCATCCACGACGACATCCGGGCCCATCTCAAGGAATTCCGGCGCGTCCTCGAGATCGGCGATGCCGCGCTCGTCCTGAACACCGGCTCCTGGGTCCTGCAGGAGATCTCTGACATGATCGGCAAGGAGGAAAAGGTTCTGTTCCCGATGTGTCTCGAGATGTTCGACGAAGCCGACTGGGCCAAGGTCAAGACAGGGGAGGAGGAGATCGGCTACGCCTGGATCGCACCCGCCCCGGCCTGGCCTTCGGCGTCGGGTCCGGCGGCGCCGGCGGCGGACACGGGGACGGATCTCGTCCTCGATACCGGCGTCCTCACCGCCGAACAGATCGACCTGATGCTGACGCACCTGCCCGTGGACATCTCCTTCGTCGACGAGAACGACACGGTCCGCTACTACTCGGCGACGGCCGAGCGCATTTTCCCTCGGTCCCCCGGCGTCATCGGACGGAAGGTCCAGAATTGCCATCCGCCCAAGAGCGTCGACGTCGTCGAGCGCATCCTCGCGGCGTTCCGGTCCGGGGAGCGCGACGAAGCCGCCTTCTGGATCGAATCGCAAGGCCGATTCATCCACATCCGCTACTTCGCGATGCGGGATAAGCGCGGGGCCTACCGGGGCGCCCTCGAGGTTACCCAGGACGCGACCGCCCTCCGGGCGCTCCGGGGAGAAAAGCGTCTGCTCGACGGAGACAAGGAATAGGACGGGCTTGCGAGGCCCGGCCGCTGAGCGTAATATTAAGGTTCCAGCTTCCGGAACATGATGAGGAGTCGTCGATGAAAGAAAAGATCGAAAAGGCTTTGGACAAGATCCGCCCCTCGCTCCGGGCCGACGGCGGCGACGTCGAGCTCGTCGAGGTCGGCGAGAACGGCGTCGTCAAGGTCAGGCTCAAGGGGGCCTGCGGCGGCTGCCCGATGTCCCAGTTGACCCTGAAGATGGGCATCGAGCGGATCCTGAAGAAAGAGGTCCCCGAGGTCACGTCGGTCGAGGCCGTCTGACCCGGGCCGTCCGTCCGCCCGTCCGGCCGGCGGCCGCTTCGGAGCATGCCATGAGAAAGGTCTATCTCGATCACATCGCGGCGACCCCGCTCCTCCCCGAGGTCCGGGAAGCGATGCGGCCGTTTCTCGAGGAGGCGTTCGGGAATCCCCAGAGCCTGCACTCGGCCGGCCGCGAGGCCCAAGAGGCCGTCGAGGCCGCCCGCGGCGACGTCGCCGCACTGGTCGGCGCGCGGAGCGACGAGATCTATTTCACGGCGAGCGGCACCGAGGCCAACAATTTCGCCGTCAAGGGCCTGGCCCTCGGCCAGCAGGCAAAGGGCCGCCACGTCGTCGTCTCGGCCATCGAACATTCGTCGGTCCTCAACTCGGTCAAGGCCCTCGAAAGGCACGGCTTCACAGCGACCCTCGTGCCCGTCGACCGGATGGGGAGGGTCGATCCGGCCGACGTCGGCAAGGCCCTGACCGGGGACACGGTCCTCGTCTCCGTCATGACGGCCAACAGCGAGGTCGGGACGATCGAGCCGGTCGCCGAGATCGCCGCCCTCTGCCGGGCCCGGGGCGTCCTCGTCCACACCGACGCCGTGGCCGCGGCGGGGACGGTCCCTCTCGACGTCAAGGCGCTCGGTGTCGACGCCTTGTCCCTCGCCGGCGACCAGTTCTACGGGCCCAAGGGCTCGGCGGCGCTCTTCGTCCGCAAAGGCGTCCGCATCCTGCCGCTCGTCGACGGCGGCATCCAGGAAGGCGGGCGCCGGGGCGGGACCGAGAACGTTCCGGCCATCGCCGGCCTGGGCGCGGCCGCCCGGCTGGCGGCGAGAGACATGGAGACCCGCGCCGCCGCGCTCCGGCCGCTCCGGGACAGGATCCTCGAAGAGCTGCCCCGGCGGATCGAGCACGTCGTCGTGACCGGCTCCCGGACCGACCGCCTGCCCCATCACGCCAGCCTCTGCGTCGAATTCGTCGAGGGCGAGGGCATGTTGCTGTTCCTGGATATGAGCGGGATCGCGGCTTCGAGCGGGTCGGCCTGCACCTCCAAGGCGCTCAAGGCCTCGCACGTCCTCCTGGCCATGGGGCTCGACCACGCCACGGCGCAGGGTTCGCTCGTCTTCAGCCTCGTCCACCCGAGCACCGGAGAGGACGTCGACGCCCTTCTCGAGGTCTTTCCGCCGATCGTCGACAGGCTGCGGAAGATGTCGCCGCTCTACACGGCGTTCCTGAAAGAGAGAGGATCATGATGTACAGCGACAAGGTCATGGACCATTTCGCCAATCCCCGCAACGTGGGCGTCCTCGCCGACGCCGACGGCGTCGGCCAGGTCGGCAACCCCGTCTGCGGCGACATGATGACGTTCTACATCAAGGTCGACGACGACCGGCTCGCCGACGTCAAGTTCCAGACCTTCGGCTGCGGCGCGGCCATCGCCGTCTCCAGCATGGTCAGCGAGATGGCCAAGGGCAAGACGATCGACGAGGCCATGGCCATCACCAACGATCTCGTCGCCGAGGAGCTCGGCGGCCTGCCGAAGAACAAGATGCACTGCTCGAACCTCGGCGCGGACGCGCTCCACGAGGCCATCAAGAATTACAGGGACAGGAAAGCGGGGCTGGTCCCGGCGGCCAAGCCGGAGGCGGACCTTCACGAACACGACGGCGGCGCCTGCCCCTACTGCGATTCGGCCCTCGAGGAAGAGGACAAGAAGTTCTGCCGGGCCTGCCGTGTGGAGTTCGAGGAGTGCCCGGCCTGCAGCGGCATCACCAAGCAGGGCGACAAGACGTGCATCCACTGCGGCGCGCCTCTCGGGGCGAAGGGCTGAGACTTTGACGGGGATCGCAGGCGAGGAGAAGGCATGAGGACGGAGGAGATCCTGTCCCGGATCGCCGACCTGAAGGAACGGAAGAACGCCGTCATCCTGGCCCATAACTACCAGATCCCCGAGGTCCAGGACGCGGCCGACTTCACCGGCGACTCGCTCGAGCTCAGCCGGAAGGCGGCCGGCCTCGACGCCGCCACGATCGTCTTCTGCGGCGTCCAGTTCATGGCCGAGACCGCCGCCGTCCTCGCGCCGGGCCGGACCGTGCTCCTGCCCGAGATCGAGGCGGGCTGTCCCATGGCCGACATGATCAACGGCCGCGAGCTCCGCGCCTGGAAAGAAAGCCATCCCGGGCTCAAGGTCGTCTGCTACGTCAACACGAGCGCCGAGGTCAAGGCGGAGAGCGACATCTGCTGCACCTCCGGCAACGCCCTGGCCGTCGTCCGGTCCCTGGGCGTCGCGAAAGCCCTCTTCGTCCCCGACCGGAACCTGGCCGCCTACGTGGCCCGGGAAACGGGCGTCGAGCTCATCGCCTGGGACGGCTACTGCCACGTCCACAACCGGTTCACGCTGAAAGACGTCCACGACGCCCGGGCCCTCCATCCGGGGGCCGAGGTCTGGGTCCATCCCGAATGCCCTCTGGACGTCATCGACGCCGCCGACCGGGTCCTGTCGACGGGCAAGATGGTCCTCGAAGCCCGGACCACGAAGCGGCCGGAGATCGTCATCGGCACCGAGAAGGGCATCATCTACCGCCTGGCGAAGGAAAATCCCGCGACCTCCTTCTTCCCGATGAAGGAGAGCGCGATCTGCGCCCACATGAAGATGACGACCCTGGCCAAGGTCCTGCGGGCCCTCGAGACGGACACCTACCGGGTGGAAGTCCCCAAGGACATCGCCGACCGGGCCCGCGGATCCATCGAGGCCATGCTCAGGATATTCTGATCACAACCACAGAGGAGATCACCGCATGAAGAAAATGACCGAAGAGAACGTCAAAGCCGCCCTCGCCGGCGAGAGCCAGGCCCACGTCAAGTACGCCGCCTTCGCCGAGAAGGCCGCCGCCGAGAAGCTGCCCAATATCGCCCGGGCCTTCAAGGCCAATTCCTACGCCGAGCAGGTGCACGCCACCAATTACGTCAAGACCCTCGGCGCCCTCGGTACGACCAAGGATAACCTGGCCGCGGCCGTCGGCGGCGAGACCTTCGAGATCGAAGAGATGTACCCCGCCTTCATCCTCGTCGCCGAGTCTCAGGGCGAGAAGACGGCCGTGACGTTCCTCAACGCGGCCCTGGCCGCCGAAAAGGTCCATGCCGGCATCTACAAGGCCGCCCAATCCGCCGTCGACGCGGGCCGGGACATCGACTTCAAGGCCATCCACGTCTGCGGCGTCTGCGGTTTCACCATGGAAGGCGAGGCTCCGGACAAGTGCCCCGTGTGCGGCGCCCCGAAAGACAAGTTCGTCACGTTCTGAAGGCCGTCTCGGCCGAAGGAGGTTTCCATGTCCATCGATAAGGATCTCGCGGCCTGGCAGGTCCTCGGCGTGGCCATCCGGTCCGAGGTCGACGCCGCCGCTTTCTACACGCGCCTCCAGGGACGGGTGAAGAACCTTCTCCTCGTCCAGAAGCTCAAGTTCCTGGCCCTCGAGGAGGAGCATCACCGGAAGATCCTCGAGCGCCTGCTCGGCCAGAGGTACCCCGACAAGCCCAAGGACGTCCCCGAGGCTTCGCTGATGCCCCCGATCGGGGTCGCGCTCCCCGCGGATCCGGCCGTACCCGAGCTGTTCCAGGCCGCGCTCAAGGCCGAAGAGATCGCCGAGGCGTATTACAACGACGCCGCCGCCAGGGTCGAGGACGAAGCCGGCCGGAAGATCCTGGCCTACCTCGGCCGGGTCGAGCGCAGCCATCAGGCCATGATCAAGTCCGAGCTCGATCTCATCGTCCGGTTCCCCGACTATTACGACGTCGAGGATTTCCACATCGGCGAGGAACTCTTCCACGTCGGGCCCTGAGCGGGCCGCGAAGGAGGCTGCGATGGAAAGCGCCTCGCGGCGCATCGGCCCGATCGTCCGGCTCCTGCGGCGACATTACCCGCGGGCGCGGACGGCCCTCGAGTTCGGCAACCCTCTCGAGATCCTCGTCGCGACCATCCTGGCCGCACAGTGTACGGACGAGCGGGTCAACACGATCACGCCGGGGCTTTTCCGCAGGTACCCGACGGCCGCGGACCTGGCCCGGGCCGACCGCGCCGAGCTCGAAGGGATCATCCGCTCGGCCGGGTTCTTCCGGAACAAGGCCAAGTCCATCCTCGGGGCCGCGCGGCAGGATCGTCGAGGTCTACGGCGGCGTCGTCCCGGACTCGATGGAAGAGCTCGTCACCCTGCCCGGGGTCGCCCGCAAAACGGCCAACATCGTCCTCTCGGCGGGCTACGGCAAAGCCGAGGGCATCGCCGTCGACACCCATGCCGGGCGCCTCGCGCGGCGGCTCGGGCTGAGCCGCGAAGAGGACCCGGTCAAGGTCGAGCGCGATCTCATGGCGCTCGTGCCCCGGAAGGATTGGCTCGATTTCAACGTCCTCCTCGTCGAGCACGGCCGGGCCCTATGCCGGGCCCGCAAGCCGGACTGCCCGGCGTGCTTCCTGAGTCGGGCTCTGCCCGTCGGCCGGGGCCGTCGTCGCCGGCAAGAAGCGCCGATGAGCCGCAGGGAGGCCATGCTCTGGGACCCGCTCGAGGACAGGCGCGTCGCCTGCCGCCTCTGCGCGCACCGCTGCGTCGTCGCCCCCGGCCGGCAGCGGCGTCTGCGGCGTACGAGAGAACTGCGACGGGCGGCTGGAGACGCTCGTCTACGGCGAGGTCGTCGCCGCCCACGTCGATCCCATCGAGAAGAAACCCCTCTATCACTTCCTGCCCGGCACGACGTCCCTCTCGATCGCCACCGTCGGGTGCAACTTCCGCTGCGGCTTCTGCCAGAACTGGCAGATCTCCCAGGCGCCGCGGCGCGAGGGCGGCGGGATCGCGGGCCGAACCGTTCCCGCCGGAAGGCGGTCGTCCGGGCGGCCCTCGACGCGGGCTGCCGGAGCATCTCCTATACCTACACCGAGCCGACGATCTTCTTCGAATACGCCTACGATACGGCCCGTCTGGCCCGCGCGGCGGGGCTCCGCAACAGCTTCGTCACCAACGGCTACATGACCGCCGAGGCCCTGGAGACGATCCGCTCCGTACCTCGACGCCGCCAACGTCGACCTCAAGGCGTTCCGGGACGAGACCTATCGGAAGATCTGCGGCGGACGCCTGGAGCCCGTGCTCGACTCGATCCGGCTGATGCGGGAACTCGGCGATCTGGGTCGAGGTGACGACGCTCGTCGTGCCCGGTCTCAACGACGGCGCCGGAGGAGCTCGGCGCGATCGCCCGGTTCATCGCCTCGGTCGACCCGGACATCCCCTGGCACATCAGCCGCTTCCATCCCGACTTCGAGTACGACGCGGCCCCTCCGACGCCCGTCGCGACCCTGCGCGCCGCCGCCGCGACCGGACGGCGGGAAGGCCTCCGCCACGTCTATGTCGGCAATGTCCCCGGAGAAGGGGAGGACACTCTCTGCGCGAGTTGCGGCACGGCCCTCATCCGCCGCCGGGGATTCGCCGTCGTCGCGAATGTCCTCCGCGACTCGCACTGCCCCACTTGCGGCACCGTCCTCGCCGGCCGCTTCGCCTAGCCGGATAGAGGCGCCTTCCGGAATCGGCTATAATGGATCTTCGTCGAGGAGGCTCTATGAACATCAAGACGCTCGCCCGGGCGGCCGCCGCCCTCTCGCTCATCCTGGCTTTCGCCCTTACGTCCGAGCTTGCGGCCCAGGGCCGTCAGGCCGCCCCCCCCGAATACAAGGAACTCGTCGCCGCGTCCGAGGTCAGGGACCCGGCGCTCCGGCTCAAGGAGTTCGAGAGGATCAAGGCCGCCTATCCCGAGTCCCGCTACCTGGAAGCCATCGACGCCAGCATCCTGCAAGCCCGGGTCGAGCTGGCCGGTTCGCTCGAGGACATCCTCGCCCTGCAGGCCGGGTTCATGGCCAAGGGACAGGGCTCGGCCCGCCTCCTCAATCCCAGCACGATGGCCGTCCAGCTCGTCAATCACCCCGGCCTTGCGGCCTTCGACGCCTCGAAGGTCCTGGCCGCCGTCCTCAAATACCGGGAACAGGCCCTCCGGATGGCCGGGGATCCGGCCTCCTTCGAGGGGATCCCGCAGGAACAGCGGGAGTACTTCAAGACCTATGCCCTCAGCGCCGTCGAGCTGGTCGCGGCCCGGGCCTATCTGAACGCCGGGGATGCGGCGAAAGCGCAGGCCTCGCTCGACACCTACCGCAAGTCCGGCGGCGGGACCGGCGGCAATTATCTCTACGTCGTCGGGAGCGTCGCCGAGAAGCTGGGCCGCGACGCCGAAGCCCTGGACGCCTACATGGCGGCAGCCATCGAGGAATACCCGGGCTCGGCCGAAAAGGCCCGGGAACTCTACACGAAGATCCACGGCTCTGCGGACGGATTCGTGGCCGCGTACGAAGCCAAGGCCAAGGCCCTGCCGTTCCGCCCCGAGCCGTTCAAGGCCCCGGCCGGCTGGAAGGGGAAGGCCGTGCTGGCCGAGCTGTTCACGGGCTCGGAGTGTCCTCCCTGCGTCGGGGCCGATCTCGCTTTCGACGGCCTCGTCGAGACCTTCCCGTCCCAATACCTGGCCGTCCTCGTCTATCACCTGCCCATTCCCCGGCCCGACCCGATGATGAACCCGGCGGGCGAGGTCCGCCAGAAGGCTTATGCGGTGAACAGCACGCCGACGATCGTCATCGACGGCACGGGCAAGTCCACGGGCGGCGGGGGCCGCGGAGCGGCCGAAGGCAAGTTCTCCTCTCTCCGGGCCGAGATCGAGAAGCTTCTCCCGGAAGCTCCCGGTGTCGCGTTGAAAGTCCGGGCTTCTCTCGCCGGCGACAAGGTCCGGATCGTCTTCGACCACGACAAGATCGTGCCGGGCGCCGAGTACATCCTCGTCCTGGTCCAGAACGAACAGGACCACAAGGGCGGCAACGGCGTCGAGCATCACAGGATGGTCGTCCGCGACCTCTGGGTCGCCGATCCGTCCGGCCCGAAGTCGGCGGAGTTCGACCTGGCCGTCTCGGAGAAGGCCGCCGACGCCTACCTCACCGAATTCGAGAAGACCTACACCCGGGTCCCGAACTTCAAGTGGGAGACGCGGCGTAACGCCATCGCCCGCACCGGCCTCAAGGTCGTGTACTTCGTCCAGGAGAAGGCCTCCGGCAAGGTCTTGAACACCGTCGTCGCCGACGTCAAGTAATCCGCCCGGCTGACTTTTCGCCGCGGTTGCGGTAGCATGCCGGGCGAGGGGGTGTTGCCCGCCATGGACAAGTACCGGTTTCTGCCGCACACCGCCGACGGCAAGTTCCAGGCTTTCGGAAAAACCCTCGAGGAGGCCTTCGGGAACGCCGCCCTGGCCGTAGCTTCGCTCGTCTGGGATTGGGAGAAGATCGAACCGAAGGTCCGCCACTTCGTCCACGTCAGGGGCATCGACCGGGAGCAGGTCCTGGTCAAGTTCCTCGGCGAGATCGTCTACCTCTTCGAGACGAAGCGCTTCCTCCTGGGACGGGTGGACGGGCTCAGGATCCGCCCCGAATTCGCGAGCGTCAGCCTCGAAGCCCTGCTGCTCGGAGACGTCCTCACGGACAACCACGAGCTCCACGGCGACGTCAAGGCCGTGACCTATCACGAGCTCAAGATCGAGGAGTGCGGCGGCTTCACCGTCCAGGTCGTCGTCGACCTGTAGGAAGGACCATGGACATCGAGAAGATCGGCGAGAACGTCTGGCGGATCCCCCGCGAGGGGGACATGCGCGTGCCGGCCGTCGTCTATGCGTCGGACCGGCTCCTCGACGACATCCGGCGCGACCAGACCCTGCTCCAGGCCCGGAACGTCGCCTGCCTGCCCGGGATCGTGCGGATGTCTTACGTCATGCCCGACGGGCACCAGGGTTACGGTTTTCCCATCGGCGGCGTCGCCGCCTTCGACCCCGACGAGGGCATCATCTCTCCGGGCGGGGTCGGCTACGACATCAACTGCGGCGTGCGCCTTCTCAAGACCGATTTCACGGAAGCGGAGGTGACCGGCCGGCGCAAGGAGCTCCTGTCCGGGATCTTCGGCGCGGTCCCGGCCGGGGTGGGGAAGGGCGGGGTCACCAAGCTCAGCCGGACCGTCCTCCGGGAGATCCTGGTCAAGGGCGCCGGGTGGGCCGTCGAGAACGGATACGGGAGCGGGGAAGACCTCGAGAGGACGGAAGAATCCGGCCGCATGAAGGACGCCGCCGCGGACGACATCTCCGACCGGGCCATGGAGCGGGGCCTGCCCCAGATCGGGACGCTCGGCTCCGGGAATCACTTCCTGGAGATCCAGAAGGTCGACGAGATCTTCGACGAGGAGGCGGCCCGGGCCTTCGGCCTGACCGGCCTCGGCCAGGTCCTGGTCATGATCCACTGCGGCAGCCGCGGCCTCGGCCACCAGGTGGCCTCGGACTTCATCGAAGCGATGGAGAACGCCTTCGGCGTCGCGGGCCTGCCGGACCGCGAGCTCGTTCACGCTCCGTTCAAATCGGCGGAGGGCCAACGCTACTACCGGTCGATGTGCGCGGCGGTCAACTATGCCTTCGCCAACCGTCAGATGATCGCCCACGGCGTGCGCGAGGTCTTCGCCCGCGTCCTCGGGAGCTCGCGAGGGATGGACCAGGTCTACGACGTCTGCCACAACGTGGCCAAGGTCGAGGAACACGACGTCGGCGGCCGGTCGACGCGGCTCGTCGTCCACCGCAAGGGTGCGACCCGCAGCTTCGGTCCGGGCCGGCCCGGGCTCCCGGCGGCCTACCGCGCCGTCGGTCAGCCGGTCATCATCCCGGGCAGCATGGGCACGGCGTCCTACCTTTTAGCCGGGACGGCGGCGGCCGAAGCCCTGAGCTTCGGTTCGACCGCTCACGGGGCCGGCCGGGTGATGTCGCGCCACGAGGCGCTCCGCCGCTTCCGGGGGGAGAAGATCCGGGACGACCTGGCCCGCCGGGGGATCGAGCTCATGTCGACCAGCTGGAAAGGCGTCGCCGAAGAAGCCTCGGAAGCCTACAAGGACGTCGACGAGGTCGTCCGCGTCTCGCACGAAGTCGGGCTGGGACGCCTCGTCGCCAGGGTCGTCCCCATCGGCGTGATGAAGGGCTGAGCGTCAGATCGCGGCGGCGGGCGGGACCGGGAGAACGACGTCCAGGCAGATCTTCCAGGCGCCCGGCGGCACCCGGCGCCAGATCCTGAGATAGGCCGTTCCTTCGCGCGCAACCCGTCCGCCCACGGACTCGACGGTGCCGTAGCTCCAGGCCAGATCGCCGGACCAGGATAGGCCCACTTTATAGGAAGTCCTCCGGGACTCCGGATTCCGGCCCGCCCGGCTGACCTTGCCTTCATTCGCCGGGATGAGGCTTTTGGCCGCACTCAGGCCGACGGCCGGGAACCGGCCGGGACGATAGACCCTGACATCCTCCGTCGCGAATTCGGCCAGGGCCTTCCGCGAGCCCTTGCCGACGAGGACGTTCTCGAACGCACCCGCCCTGAGCCCGAAGGCGTGCTCCTCGTCCCGGAGCGCTTCGGGCGAGAGGGGCGGCAGGGGAGAGGCGGCGGGAGAGGCGACCCGGCCCGGAAGTCCGGCCGGGGCCGCCGGGCGATCGTGCCGGATGCCGATGTCGAGGAGGACTTTCCAGGTCCCGTCCGGCTCGCGTTGCCAGACCGAGACGTAGTGGCCGAAGGACGCCGGCTCGGCGTCCCGCTTCGGCCTGACGGAGTAGGGCCCCGACGTGTATCCGAGCTCGCCCGAGGAAGCGACCTCGGCGATCTCCGGCTCCCAGGTCAGGACGGACGGATCGCCGGCGGCCATCTTCTCGTAGATCGGGCGGCCCGCGACGGGCGACGGACGGAAGACGACCGCGTCGCCGGAGAGGAACGCCAGGAAGGCCTCCCGGGTGCCCTTGTCCTCCGATGTTCTGGAGAAAGCGCGCTCGGCCTCGACGAGCGAGGCCAATGCCCCTTCGCGGTCGACCTGACCCGACGACGGGCCCGGAACGGCCAGAGCGAGCACAGCCGTCACGGCTATCGCGCCGGCCGTCGACTTCATCGTCCGACTTGCGCGCATGGCGCCTCCTCTCGACGCTAAGGCTTCCGCCGGCCGCGTCCTTTGGCTGCCGCGGGCCTGCCCAGGAGATCTTTGACCCCGAGGCAGTTCAAAATGTCGTCCCGGCCGAGCCAGGCCCGGCGGGCGATGCCGAGGCCGAAGCGGATCATGGCCAGGCCGTCGGCGGAATGGGTGTCGGTGCCGATGGTGATCTTGACGCCCCGCTCCCGGGCTTTCTTGAGATTGAGCTCGTCGAGATCGAGGCGGTCGTAATGGGAGTTGAGCTCGAGGGCCTTGCCCCGTTTCGCCGCGGCCTCGATGACCCTGTCGATGTCGACGTCGTAGCCCTCGCGTCCCGAGATCAGCCGGCCCGTCGGATGGGCGATCGTCCGGACGTAGGGGTTGTCCAGGGCCTTGATCATGCGGCCGGTCACGTCCTTCTTGAATCCAGAGTGGACGGCCGCGACCACGAAATCGAGACGGGCCAGGAGCGGATCGGGGAAATCGAGCGAGCCGTCGGCCAGAATGTCGACCTCGCTTCCCTTGAGGATGCGGAAGCCCGGGAGCGTCCGGTTGAAGGCCTCGATCTCCGCCATCTCGGCGGCCAGACGGTCGGCGGCCAGGCCGTGGGCGTATTTGGCAGCCTGAGAGTGGTCGCAGACGGCGATGTAAGCGTAGCCCCTCTCCCGGGCCAGGGCGACGACCTCCTTGAGGGACAGGTCGCCGTCGCTCGCCCGGGTGTGGACGTGGAGGTCGCCCTTGAGGTCGGCCGGCTCGACGAGGCGCGGCAGGCGGCCCTCCATGGCCAGCTCGACCTCGCCCCGGTCCTCGCGCATCTCCGGCGGGATCCAGGGCATGCCGAGGACCTTGTAGCAGTCCACTTCGTCGCGGGAGGCCAGGCGCTTCTCGCCGCGGAAGATGCCGTACTCGGAGATCTTGAGGCCGCGGTCCTTGGCCAGTCCCCGGAGCTTGATGTTGTGGGCCTTGGAGCCGGTGAAGTAGAGGAGGGCCGCGCCGTATTCGGAGGCGTCGACGACCCGAAGGTCGACCTGGCGCTCGAGGTCGCCGGCCCGGACGACGATCGAGCCCTTGGTCTCGCCTTCGGCCAGGACGCGGACGGTCCCGGGATGCCGGACGAAATGGCGGACGATCGCCGCGCCGTTCTTGCCCGAGGCCAGGACGTCGATGTCGCCGACAGTCTCTTTCATCCGCCGCAGGGATCCGGCCGCGGAGACCCGGCCGATGCCGGGCGCGCCGGAGAGGTAGGCGACGACCGCGTCGGCGACCAGCGCCGCGTCGCGGATGGAGATGCGCCCGGCGACCCGCTCGCGCGTCTCGATCCCCTTGCGGATGTTCTCGACCTTCTTCTCGCCCATGCCCGGGAGCTTGGCCAGCGAGCCGTCGGCGATCGCCCGCTTGAGGCCCTCGAGGTCCTCGACGCCGAGCTTGTCGTGGACGAGGTGGACGGTCTTGCCGCCGAGCCCCTGGATCTCGAGCAGGCCGAGGAGCGTCTCCGGCACTCCGGCCATGACCTCGGCGTATTTCGTCATCCGGCCGGTCCGGACAAACTCGTCGATCTTCCTGGCTAGGCCCTCGCCGATGCCGGGGAGGACCTCGAGCCGGCCCTCCGCGGCGACCTTGGCGACGTCCTCGGTCATGTCCTGGAGGATCCTCGAGGCCTTGCGGTAGGCGACGACCTTGAAGCCGGTCTCGCCCTTGATCTCGAGGGCGTCGGCGATCCGGTCGAAAAGCTCCGCGATCTCCCGGTTCTTCATCGTTCTTCCCGTCAGCGATAGGTTATCGCATTTACCCTCGACAGGGAAGAGCGCGCGGGTCCTGGGAAATGGGGACGGTTGACAATTCCGGCCGGGGCTTCTAAGGTAGAGAAACCATGAGGGTCGTTCTCGCCGGATACAACGTCGACAGCGCCGTCATCGACGAGCTCAAGCGGAACTCGCCGCCGCGCGAGGACGTCACGCCCGAGACCCTGTCGGCTTCTTACGCCCGGATCTCGCGCGACCCCCGCCCGGTCGACGAGCTCCGGGCCGCGGCCCGGGCCGAGGTCGACCGGACCCGGCGGTCCAACCGGTCCATCATCTTCAAGATGGGCCACCACTCCGTCGCGGAGCACGCCGTCTTCAACTTCGACCTCGTCGGCGTCAGCCGGCTGGCCATCGAGGAGATCGAGCGCTTCCGCCTCCTGTCCTTCACCGAGAAATCGCAGCGGTACATCACTCTCGGGGAGGACTTCGTCATCCCGGAGGAGGTCAAGCGGGCGGGCCGCGAGGCGCTCTTCGTCCGGACGGTCAAAGCCCAAAACGTCCTCTACCACAAGCTCTACGCCCGCCTCAAGCCGTTCGTCTTCGCCAAGAACGCCGCCGCCGCGGCCGAACCGGGGAACCACGCCGTCCTCGACGGCTGGGCCAAGGAGGACGCCCGATACGCCGTCAGCCTGGCGACACAGGGGCAGCTCGGCCTGACGGCCAACGCGCGCAACCTCGAGCTCCTCATTCGGCGTTTCGCCGCCAAGGGTCTCTCCGAGGTCCGGGAGCTCGGCACCCGGCTCTACGAGCTGGCCAAGTCGGTCGCCCCGTCCCTTATCCTCTTCACCGAGCCGAGCCCGTTCGACGCGGAGACGTACGCCGACCTCGCCGGCGCCTCGGAGAGCTGGCCGGTCGCGCCGGGCCGGGGACGAACGGGCGCAAGCCCGGCCCGGAGGGTCGTTCTGGCCGGGTACTCCGCGGACGGGGATTCGCGAACGATCGCGGCCCTCCTCCATGCGGTGACGCGCCTCTCTTATAAGGAGTGTCTCGCCCGCGCGGCGAAGGCCGGCCCCGCGGCCCGCAAGGACATCGTCCGCCGGGCCTTCGAGCGCATGGAATTCTACGACTTCCCGCTCCGGGAATTCGAACACGCCGACCTCGTCTTCGATCTCGTCGTCTCGGCCTCGTGCTTCGCCCAACTCAAGCGGCACCGGATGGCCACGCTGACCTGGCAGCGCTCCGATCCCGGCCTGGGCGTCACCGTCCCCCGGTCGATCCGCGAAGCCGGGCTCGAAAAGGAATTCCTGGCGGTCGTCGAACGCACGGACGAGACCCACGCCGTGCTGGAGAAAGCCGTCGGCCCGGCCGCCGACTACGTCCTGACCAACGCCCACAGGCGGCGGGCCCTGCTCAAGCTCAACGTCCGCGAGCTTTACCACATCTCGCGGCTGCGCGAGGACGCCTCGGCCCAGTGGGAGATCCGCGAGGTCGCCGCGGAGATGTCCCGGCTGGCCAGGAAGGTCCTGCCGCTCTCCTGCCTCCTTCTCGGCGGCAAGGACGCCTATCCCGAGGTCTATGCCGGAGTTTACGGACGGGCGCCGAAAATGGCCCCGCCCAGGATCTTCAAGTAGTCCCGGCGCCGCTCGCCCGGGCCGGGGCGAAGGCCGCGAGCAGCGTCAGCAGCGCCGCCGCGCCGCGGACCGCATCGACGGGCGAGATGCCGTGCCACAGCATCCCCCGGGCGACGTCGACGGCGTGGAACGAGAGCACGCTGACGAACGACACGGCCAGGTACGCGGCGAGGCCGAGGCCGGCCCACCACAGGGAACGGTGCGGACCCGGTTTTCGGACCTCCCTTATAAAGAGGAGGAATAACCCCAGGGACGCCGCGGCCACAGCGGCCATGATCGCCTTCTGGAAAGGCTTCCGGGATTCATAGATGTTCGTTTCTTCGGCCAGCCGGCGGCCCCACGCCGCCACATGACCGGCCATACCGCTGAGCTCCATGACGGCGCCCAAAGCGAGCGCGGCCGCGAACACAAGCCAGAGCGTACGTTCGCCGGCCGGCCTTTCCCCGGGAGCACGCCGGCCGGCCTTGACCAGGCAGAGCGCCGCCGCGGCGAGGAGGATCGCGGCGATCGCGGGATGGATCCACGCGGCGGGCCGTCCCCGGGGCCGCCTCTCTCCCTGCTTCGCCGCTTCCGCCGCCGCTTCCGCCGCGGTCGGATAATCGTAGGTTCGGGTCTTCCGGAGAACGAGATCCGCCGGCGGCGCGCCCGCCCTGGACACGGGCATGTACATTGTGGTCACGGCCCGTGTCCCGTCCTGCCATCGGCCCGTCGGGCTCAGATAGACGAGAGCGAAGGCGACGGCGGTCTCCTCACGTTCCGGGACCGTGAAGACGAACGTGTACGTCCCCCCTCCGACCGCCTCACGCGCCGGACCGGAAGAGGCGAGATATCCCCAGCCCCGGCGCTCGGCGTCGGCGCGGTGCAGGGTGCAGTCGATCCAGGCGGATTCGACGGATCTCTTGAGGGTAACGCGGATCTCGAGGCGTTGGCCGACGACCGCGACGGCCGGCGCCTCGACAACGAGCCAGCCGGGCCGGTGCTCGGTGCGGTCGAGCGCGATCCACGTCCCGGCGAAGACGGCGAGGAGGGCGGCGATCGCGGCGGCGCGTCCCGGCCAACGGGTTCTCGTGGCGGTCATCCGGATCTCCGGCCCGGCCGGCCTTCTCAGGCCCCGGCTTCGAGGATGAAGACACGCCGGCCCCGGACCTCGAGCCGCCCCTGGAAATACAGGCCGACCGCCTCGGGGTAGATGCGGTGCTCTTCGACCAGGATGCGCGCCGCGAGGGTTTCCCCGGTGTCGTCCTGAAGCACCGGGACGGCGGCCTGGAGGATGATCGGGCCCATGTCGACCTCGGCGGCGACGAAGTGGACCGTGCACCCGGAGAAGCGGACGCCCCAATCGATGGCCTTCTGCTGGACGTGGAGGCCGGGAAACGAGGGGAGGAGAGCCGGGTGGATGTTGACGATGCGATGCCTGTAGGCGTCGCAGAGGCCGGGGGTCACGATCCTCATGTATCCGGCCAGGCAGACGAGGTCGATCCGGCGCCGCTCGATCTCGGCGGCGAGGGCCCGGTCGTAATCCTCGCGCGTGGCGTGGAGCTTGGGGTCGAGGAAGAGCGTCTCGAGCCCCTCGTCCCGGGCCTTGACGAGGCCCGGCGCGTCCGCCTTGTTGCTGAGGACGAGGGCGATGTCCGCGTCGATGCGGCCGGCCCGGACGGCCCCGTGGATCGCCGTGAAGTTCGAGCCGCGCCCGGACAGCAGGACGGCGATGCGGCCCCTCTTTTTCGGACTGCGGAAGATGACCTCGTCCATGTTGCTCCTCAGGACCGGGGTTTGAAATAGTCCGGCAGGCCGTCCTTCCAGGCCCGGAAAGCCGTTTCGACCGGGACCCTCAGGATCTCCCGGCCCGCGCCCTTCACGGAGAGGTCGGTTCCGCCCACGCGGCCGATCGCCCGGACCGGCACGCCCCGGGCGCCGGCCGACTTCATGAGCCCGTCGAGGTCCTTCCGGCGGCAGGTGACGAGGATGCGCGACTGCGATTCCCCGAAGAGCAGGGCATCGGCGCGGAGGTCCGTGTCGCAATCGACCTCGCAACCGAGCTTCCGGCTGCCGGCGAAGGCGCTCTCGGCCAAGGCCACCGCCAGACCGCCTTCGGAGAGGTCGTGGGCGGAGCGGACGAGCCCGGCCTCGATCGCCTCGAGCAGGAAATCCTGGTTGCGCTTCTCCTGTTCGAGATCGATCGCGGGCGGCGCCCCGGCTTCGAGCCCGTGGACCGTCTTGAGGTACTCCGTCCCGCCGAGCTCGCCGTAGCTTTCCCCGACGAGGACGACGGCGTCCCCGGCGGCCTTGAAGCCGGGGGAGACGGCCTTGCCGATGTCCTCCATGAGACCGACAACGCCGAGTACGGGCGTCGGATGGATCGACAGGCCCTCGGTGTCGTTGTAGAAGCTGACGTTGCCGCCCGTGACCGGGATGCCGAAGGTCCGGCAGGCCTCGGAAAGGCCCGTGACCGCCTGCTCGAACTGGCCCATGACCTCGGGCTTCTCGGGGTTGCCGAAATTGAGGCAGTTGGTGACGCCGATCGGCCGGGCCCCGACGCAGGCGAGGTTGCGGCAGGCTTCGGCGACCGCGATCCGGGCGCCTGTCCTCGGGATCGAGGCGGGTGTAGAGGGCGTTGCCGTCGAGGGTCATGGCCAGCGCCCGCTTCGAGCCCTTGATCCTCAGGAGGGCCGCGTCCGCGCCGGGCAGAAACGCGGTGTTCACCTGGACCATGTGGTCGTACTGCCGGAACACCCACTCCTTGTCGGCGACCGTCGGCGAAGCGAGGATCTTCAAGAAGGCCTCGCCGAGGTCCGCCGGCAGCGGGAGCGCGTCGAGCGCCGGCGGCGGGCGGCGGGAGGGGCCGGCGCGGCGATCGGCCGGTTGTACGCCGGGCAGAGGTTGACGACGGCGTCGACGGGGATGTCGACGACGACCTCGCCCTTGAACGAAATGCGGGCCCGGCCGCCCTCGACGACCTCGCCGATGACGGGCGCGTCGAGGTCCCACTTGGCGAAGACCGCCTGGACCGCGGCCACGTTCTCGGGCGTGGCCACGAGGAGCATGCGCTCCTGGGATTCCGAGAGCAGGATCTCGTAGGCGGTCATGCCGGCCTCGCGCTGGGGGACCTTGTCGAGGTCGACGATCGATGCCCATGCCGCCCTTGGCCGGCCATCTCGGTCGTCGAGCAGGTCAGTCCGGCGGCGCCCATGTCCTGGATGCCGACGATGAGGTCGCGGTCCATGATCTCGAGGCAGGCCTCGAGGAGGAGCTTCTCCTTGAACGGGTCGCCGACCTGGACGTTCGGCCGCTTCTGCTCGGTGTCCTTGCCGAACTCGGCCGAGGCCATGGTCGCGCCGTGGATGCCGTCGCGGCCCGTCTTGGCGCCGACGTAGAGGACCTTGTTGCCGACGCCCTCGGCCTTGGCGTAGAAGACCTTGTCCTTGTCCGCGAGGCCGAGGCAGAAGACGTTGACGAGCGGATTGAGGGCGTAGCACGGGTCGAAATAGACCTCGCCGCCGACCGTCGGGACGCCGAAAGCGTTGCCGTAGCCGGAGATCCCGGAGACGACGCCTTCCATGACGGACCGGTTCCTGGGATCGTCGAGCGGGCCGAAGCGCAGGGAGTCCAGGACGGCGATGGGCCGGGCGCCCATGGTGAAGATGTCGCGGAGGATGCCGCCGACGCCCGTGGCCGCGCCCTGGTAGGGCTCGATGTAGGACGGGTGGTTGTGCGACTCGATCTTGAAGACGACGACCTGGCCGTCGCCGATGTCGAGGACGCCGGCGTTCTCGCCCGGGCCCTGGACGACGTGCCGGCCTTCGGTCGGGAGCTTCTTGAGATGGACGCGCGAGCTCTTGTAGCCGCAGTGCTCGGACCACATGACGGAGAAGATGCCGAGCTCGGTCAGGTTCGGCTCCCTGCCGATGAGCTCGACGATGAGGACGTATTCGTCTTCGGTCAGGTTGTGCCGGTCGAGGATCGTCTTGTCAATCATGGCGGGCCTTCCTGCTCGCGGCGGGACGGCGCGCGGGCTTCGCGCGCTCGAGGCTGAGGATGATCGAATCGAAGACCGTCCGGCCGTCCTCGCTGCCGAGGATCCGCTCCGAGGCCCGCTCCGGGTGGGGCATCAGGCCGAGGACGTTCCCGGCCTCGTTGCGGATGCCCGCGATCGAAGCCAGCGAGCCGTTGACGTTGGCCGCGTCCGTCAGTGCGCCGCCGGCGTCGCAGTAGCGGAAGACGACCTGCTTCCGCCGCTCGATCTCCTTGAGGACGCGCGGCGGGGCATAGTAGTTGCCGTCGAAGTGGGCGATGGGGATGCGCAGGACCTGGCCCTTCCGGCCCGCGCGCGTGAAGTCGGTCCGGTCGTTCTCGATCCGCACGTGGACGTGCTGGCAGAGGAACTTGAGATCCTTGTTCCGGAGCATGGCCCCCGGCAGGAGGCCGAGCTCGAGGAGGATCTGGAAGCCGTTGCAGATGCCCAGCACGCGGCCGCCGCGGCGGGCGAAGGCCTTGACCTCCTGCATGAGAGGAGAGAAGCGGGCGATGGCGCCGGAGCGGAGGTAGTCGCCGTAGGAGAAGCCGCCGGGCAGGACGACGCAGTCGACGCCCTGGAGGTCGTGGTCCTTGTGCCAGAGCATGACGGTCGGCCGCTTCATGACGTCGCGGAGGACGTGGAAGGTGTCGAAGTCGCAGTTGGATCCGGGGAATTGGACGACGCCGAATTTCATCGCCGTGACCTTCAGCGGACCTTGAGGATTTCCCAGTCGAATTTCTCGATGATGGGATTGGCCAAGACCCGGCGGGCGACCTCGGGCACCAGGGCCTCGGCCTCCTTCCGGGTCACGCCTTCGAGGTCGAGCTCGAAGACCTTGCCCTGCCGGACGTCCTTCACGGCGGCATAGCCCATGGTGTGGAGCGCGTTCTTCACGGTCTGACCCTGGGGGTCGAGGACGCTGTCCTTGAACGAGACGAGGATCCTAACTCTCATGGCGGAACACCCTTTCGAAGATGTAATCGATCTTGGCCAGATAGGGCTCGAGCGAGAAGCACTTGTCGAGCTCCCCGGGCCGGAGGGTCCGGGCGACGTCCGGGTCGGCCGCGACGAGGGACCGGAAATCGAGGCCTTCCTGCCAGGCCTTGAGGCTGCTGCGCTGGACGACCTGGTAGGCCTCCTCCCGCGTCAGGCCGTTCCGGGTCAGGGCCAGGAGGACGCTCTGCGAGAAGATGAGGCCGCGCGTCGCGCCGATGTTCTCCTTCATCCGGTCCGGATGGACGATCCAGTTCCCGACGATGTCGGCGGCGTCGGCCAGCAGGAAGTCGGTCAGGATGAACGAGTCCGGGAAGATGACCCGCTCGGCCGAGGAGTGGGAGATGTCGCGCTCGTGCCACAGGGCGATGTTCTCCAGGCCGACCTGGGCGTTGGCCCGGACGAGGCGGGCCAGGCCCGAGATCCTCTCGCTGCGGACGGGGTTCTTCTTGTGGGGCATGGACGACGAGCCCTTCTGGCCCCGGGTGAACGGCTCCTCGAGCTCGAGGACCTCCGTCCGCTGGAGGTGGCGGACCTCGACGGCGAACTTCTCGACCGAGGAGGCGAGCAGGGCCAGGGCCGAGAGGACCTCGGCGTGGCGGTCCCGCTGCAGGACCTGCGTCGAGACCTTGGCCGGCCGGAGCTTGAGCTTGCGCAGGGCCATGACCTCGACCTTCGGATCGAGGTGGATATAGGTCCCGACCGAGCCCGAGATGCGGCCGACGGAGATCGTCTTCCGGGCGCTCTCCAGCCGGACGATGTGGCGGCCGATCTCCTCGTACCAGACGAGGAGCTTGAAGCCGAAGGTCACGGGTTCGGCGTGGACGCCGTGGGTCCGGCCGATGCAGACGGTCTTGCGGTGCTTGAGGGCCTGGCGCTTCAGGAGGCGGCGGAAGGTCTTGAGGTCGACGAGGATCCTTTCGAGCGACTCCTTGATGAGCAGGGACAGGGCCGTGTCGACGACGTCGTAGGAGGTCAGGCCGAGGTGGATGTAGCGCGAATCCGGCCCGACGCATTCGGCGACCGAGGTCAGAAAGGCGATGATATCGTGTTTGACGACCTTCTCGATGGCGTCGATGCGCTCGACGGAGAACCCGGCTTTGGACCGGATGGTCTTGAGGGCGGGTTTGGGGATCTGGCCCAGGGCGGACCAGGCATCGCAGACGGCCAGCTCGACGTCGAGCCACTTGCGGTACCTGTTCGCCTCGGTCCAGACGGCCCCCATCTCCGGGCGGGTGTAGCGTTCGATCATGTGCGTCGCGACCTTTCTGGGAGTAAGCGAGATGATAACAGCAGGGGAGAGCGGTTGTCAACGAACCGGGCCCTGTGCGGGTTCAAAGGAATTGGTATAATGAGCGTCTAATCGTGTGAGGATGCGATGGATGAACGCTCCGAGGCGGAACTCGTCGAGGCAGCCCGGCGGGGCGGCCGCGAGGCCTTCGCCGAGCTCGTCCGGCGTCACGAGCACAGGATCTACGGGCTGGTCTACCGCATGGCCGGAAATCACTCCGACGCCGACGACCTGGCCCAGGAGGCGTTCTTGACCGCGTGGAAGGCGATCGGCTCCTTCCGCCGGGGTTCGAGCTTCTACACCTGGCTCTACAGGATCGCCGTCAACGCTTCCCTGACGTTCCTTAAGAAGAAGGGCCGCGAGAGGAACCGGACGCCGTTCGACGAGAGCCTGCCGGTCGCCGGGGCGTCCCGGGGTTCCGCTTCGGCTCTCGAAGGGATCTCGGCGGCGGTCGAGCTCGAGTCGCGGATCGGAGAGGCTGTCGGCGGCCTGCCCGGCCATTTCCGGGCCGCGTTCGCCCTGGTCGTGGACCAGGGCCTGAGCCACGCCGAAGCGGCCCGGGTGCTCGGCTGTTCGGAGAACACCGTCTCCTGGAGGATGCACAAGGCCCGCAGGCTCCTCCGGGACCGGCTGAAATCATTCCTCGGGGAGGACATGTCATGAGATGCGGCGAGACCGAAAAACGGATCTCGGACGACCTCGACGGCGCCCTGTCGCCTCGGCGCAAGGCGCGGCTCGAAGCCCACCTCGGGTCGTGCCCTGCCTGCCGCGCCTATCGGGACGGGCTCGTCCGTCTCCAGGCCGCGGCCGGGGTCCCCGCCGAGCGCTCCCCCGAATACTGGGCCGGGTTCGCAAGCCGGCTCGAGGCGAAGATAGATACGGTCGAGTCCGGGAGAGCTGCCGCCGCCCCGGCTTCCGCCTGGAGGAGATGGGCGTGGGCGGCTCCCGCCGTTCTCGTCCTGGCCGCCGCCGGCGTTTGGTTCGCGCTCGACCGGAAGGGGACCGAGGCAGCGGAGGCCTGGATCTCTTCCGGAGACACCCTCATCCCCTTGATCGAAGCGGCCGAGTCCGACCCCGGGCTCGAAAGGGAGGTCGACCTCCTGGTCCGCTCCTCTCTGGAGGAGCTGGGCGGGTCCGTCGATGCCGATGCCGCCATCCTCTCCGCGGGGGACCCTCTCTTCTGGGAGGGCGTCAGCGACGACGAGCTTCGGGCCCTGGCCGCGGAGCTCGAAATGGAATCAGGTCCCGGAGGTCCGAAATGATCCGAAAAAACATAGGGATGGGTATCTTGAGCTTGTGCCTGGCCGGCGTGGTCTGGTCCGCCCCCCCCGGCGGCCTCCAGGGGGAACCCCAGGTGCGGTCGAAGCTCCGGGAGAACATCAGCGACCTCTATCTTATCAGGCTGACCCGGGCCCTCGAGCTGACCGAGGATCAGACGGCCAGGCTCTACCCGCTCCTCACCCGGGCCGAGAGGGAGAAGTCCACCCTCCAGGGACGGATGGGGGCCGACCTCAAGGACCTGCGGCGGGAACTGGCCGGATCTCCGGTCGATGAGGGGAGGATCCTCGAGCTTGTGGCCCGCATCAGGGAGGCTCGCCGGGCCATCAGGGCCAAGGAAGACGAGGTCGATGCCGTCCTCGAGAGCAGCCTGACCCCGGTCCAAAGGGCCCGCTACATCGTCTTCACGGTGGAATTCCTGAGGTCGGTGGGGGAGAACCTGCAGCGGGCGAGGGGCCAGAGGGCCATAATTAAAAGAATCCCTTGACAATATCCCGGTTTTCCTCTAGGATGCTCGTGGTCGTTCTGTATATTTCAGATTAAATCTCTGAAAAAAAGAACACATTCGAGCCCGAGGAGAGAAGGTTTTTCTTTTTTTCATCCCTTTTTTCATAATTTTTCCCCGTTGACGACTGGATTTCGGCGAGACAGCTTGAGGCGACGCCAGCGTAGCTCAGTCGGTAGAGCGGCTGATTTGTAATCAGCGGGTCAGGGGTTCGAATCCCTTCGCTGGCTTACGGTGGCGTTCGAGGCGATGACGATGCACCATAATGCGGGCAGGTTCCAGAGTGGCCAAATGGGACGGGCTGTAAACCCGTTGCGGAAACGCTTCGGAGGTTCGAATCCTTCCCTGCCCATTTTTTCGGACGCGGGAATAGCTCAGTTGGTAGAGCGTCAGCCTTCCAAGCTGAACGTCGCGGGTTCGAATCCCGTTTCCCGCTCTTCCACGAGGCGGACGGGCCCAAGTAGCTCAGTTGGTAGAGCACGTCCTTGGTAAGGACGGGGTCACCAGTTCAATTCTGGTCTTGGGCTTTTTAGGATCCCGAACGAGGCCCCCGGGGCCGGGAAGGTGAGACATGCGAGAGATCATCACGCTCCAGTGCGGCGCGTGCAAGCGCCGCAATTACAGCACGACGCGGAACAAGAAGAAGCAGACGGAGAAGCTCGAGACGAGCAAGTACTGCCCCTCTTGCCGCAAGCACACGGACCACAAGGAAGTCAAATAGCGAGGGTCGACAGGTGAGTAGCTCAATTGGCAGAGCAGCGGTCTCCAAAACCGCAGGTTGCAGGTTCGAGTCCTGCCTCACCTGCCATTGCCTGTCGCGGGACGGGCGGTGACGGGCCCCGGAGGCCCGGCCGCGGAGAACGCAAAGAGGACACGCCATGAACGATAAGATCCGATGGTACCAGCGTTTTTGGAACTTCCTCAAGGACGTCAAGGCGGAGCTCAAGAAGGTCACCTGGCCGGCCAAGAACGAGGTCGTCAGCACGACCGTCGTCGTCATCGCCGCCACGGTCTTCTTCGGGTTCTACCTGTTCTTCATGGACGTCATCTTCTCCTGGGCCATCACCCAGATCAAGACGCTGTTCGGCTAAGGGCAAGGAACCGCACGATGGCAAAGAACTGGTTCGTCGTTCACACCTACTCGGGCTTCGAGAAGTTCGTCGCCGAGTCGATCAAGCAGAAGGCGATCGAGCTGCACCTCGAGGACCAGGTCGGGCAGATCATCATCCCGACCGAGGACGTCATCGAGATCCGGGCGGGCAAGAAGGTCGTCTCCACGAAGCGGTCCTACCCGGGCTACATCCTCGTCGAGATGGAGATGAACGACGAGAACTGGCTGATGATCCGGCAGGTCCCGAAGGTCACGGGCTTCGTCGGCTCCGGCCGGACCCCGACCCCGCTCTCCAAGAAAGAGGTCAGCCAGATCGTCGAGCACATGGAGACGACCTCGGAGAAGCCCAAGCCCAAGCACTCGTTCGAGAAGGGCGAAGCCGTCCGCATCATCGACGGGCCCTTCTTCAACTTCAACGGGATCGTCGAAGAGGTCAATCCCGAGCGCAACACGCTCAAGGTCCTGGTCACCATCTTCGGCCGGTCCACGCCCGTCGAGCTCGAGTTCCTGCAGGTCGAAAAGCTTTAGGAGGACGCAATGTCGAAGGAAGTCATCGCCAAGATCAAGCTGGAGATCGTCGCCGGGCAGGCGAGTCCCGCTCCTCCCGTCGGCCCCGCCCTGGGCCAGCACGGCGTCAACATCATGGGCTTCGTCCGCGAATTCAACGAACGGACGAAGAAGATGGACGAGGGCACCGTCGTCCCCGTCCTCATCACCGTCTTCAAGGACAAGTCGTTCAACTTCGTCGTCAAGACCCCGCCGGCCTCGTACCTCCTGAAGAAGGCGGCCGGGATCGCCAAGGGCTCCGGGACGCCGAACAAGGAGAAGGTCGGCAAGGTCACGATGAAGCAGATCGAGGACATCGCCCGGACGAAGCTCCCCGACCTCAACGCCTACGACCTCGAGGCGGCCAAGAAGATCGTCGACGGGACGGCGAAAAACATGGGATTGGAGATCATCAGTGAGTAAGCACGGCAAGAACACCGTCAAGGCCCGCGAGGTCAAGGGGACGGAGCCCCGGCAGTTCTCCCTCGAGGAGGCCGTGGCCCTGCTCAAGAAGGCCCATTTCGCCAAGTTCGACGAGTCGGTCGACGTGGACCTCCGCCTGGGCGTCAACCCCAAGTACTCCGACCAGATGGTCCGCGGCACGGTCGTCCTGCCCCACGGCACGGGCAAGACCAAGAAGATCTGCGTGATCGCGGCCGGGGAGAAGATCAAGGAGGCCGAGGAGGCCGGGGCCGACTTCTTCGGCGGCGACGACATCATCGAGAAGATCGCCGGCGGCTGGATCGACTTCGACATCGTCATCGCCACGCCCGACGTCATGCGCGGCGTCGGCAAGCTCGGACGGATCCTGGGCACCAAGGGCCTCATGCCCAACCCCAAGGCCGGGACGGTCACCTTCGACATCCGCAAGGCCGTCGAGGAGACCAAGGCCGGCAAGGTCGAGTTCCGGGTCGACAAGACCAGCATCGTCCACTCCACGGTCGGCAAGGTCTCCTTCGAGGAGGCCAAGCTCGTGGACAACCTGCGGACCTTCCTCCAGGCCGTCATCCACGCCAAGCCGCCGGCCGCCAAGGGCAAGTACATCCGGACGATGTTCGTGTCCTCGACCATGGGGCCGTCCTTCCGGATCACCGAAGACATCCTAGAGAACTAGAGGAGAGCGCGCCGTGAAAAAGGAAGACAAGAAGCCCATCATCGAGTCGCTCGAGGGCGCTCTTCGCCTCGAACAGCACCTACTACCTGATCGACTTCAAGAGGATGAAGGTCTCCCAGTCGGTCGAGCTGCGCAAGCTCCTCCGCAAGAACGCCTTCACCTACAAGGTCATCAAGAACCGGCTGGCCCTGCGGGCCCTCGGCGAGAAGTGCCCGGAAGCCCTCCGGCCGTTCTTCCAGAAGCCGACGGCCATCGCCTTCGCGGACAAGGACCCCATCCGGCTGGCCAAGATCCTCAAGGACTTCTCCAACCAGGGCAAGATCCTGGCCGTCAAGGGCGGCCAGGTCGAGGGCCAGCTCATGCCGGCCGCCCGGTTCGAGGAGGTCTGCCGGCTCACGTCCCGCGACGAGCTGCTCGGCCGGCTCGCCTTCATGATGGCCAGCCCGCTCCACACGCTCATGCGCACCCTGCAGGCGCCCCTGGGCCACGTCGGGATCCTTCTCGGCGAGCTCAAGAAAACGAAAACCACCTGAAAACCCATATTTAAGGAGACTCGATGACATGGAAAAACTCACCAAAGAACAGTTCTTCACCCACCTCGACGGCCTGACCATCCTGGAGCTCTCGGACTACATCAAGGAGTTCGAGACCCGCTACGGCATCAGCGCCGCCGCGGCCGCTCCCGTCATGGTGGCCGGCCCCGCCGCCGCCGAAGCCAAGCCCGCCGAGGAAAAGACCGAGTTCGCCGTCGTCCTCAAGACCGTCGGGGACAAGAAGATCAACGTCATCAAGGTCGTCCGCGAAGTCACCAGCCTCGGGCTCAAGGAAGCCAAGGACCTCGTCGACGGCGCGCCCAAGACGCTCAAGGAAGCCGTGTCCAAGGAAGAGGCCGAGTCCATCAAGGCCAAATTCGCCGAAGTCGGAGCCGTCATCGAGATCCAGTAAGTGACCCGGTTGGTCTGAGCGTCCGTTCGTCCGGGCCCGGAAACGGGGACACCCGATCTCTGCTTGAAGGTGAGGCGAAATGCCCAAAGAACCCAGAAATCCGTACCGCGAGAGGGACGACTTCTCGAAGATCAAGGCCGTCTTCCCGATGCCGAAGCTTCTGGACATCCAGACGCTGTCCTACGCCGAGTTCCTCCAGATGGAGCTTCTCCCCGAGGAGCGCAAGGACACCGGTCTCCAGGCCGCGCTGAAGGACGTCTTCCCCATCTCCGACTTCAAGGAGACGACGGAGCTCGAGTTCCTCAGCTATTCCATCGGGACCTGGGAGTGCAAGTGCGGCCGGCTCAAGGGGGTCGAGAACTCCCGGGCCAAGTGCAACGCCTGCCAGACGCTCCTGCCCGCGGGCATGGAGCTCACCGAGAAAGAGGTCTGTCCTTACTGCGGCGCGGCCCGGAAGATCGAGATCCCGCTCTGCGAGCACTGCGGCGACCGCGTCGGCCTCAAGATCAAGTACTCGCCCATGGAGTGCATCCAGAAGGGCTACACCTATTCCATCCCCCTGAAGCTCAAGGTCCAGCTCGTTTCCTGGGAGAAGGACGCCACGACCAAGGCCAAGCGGCTCAAGCACATCAAGCAGCAGGAGGTCTACTTCGGCGACATCCCGCTCATGACCGACAAGGGCACGTTCATCTTCAACGGCATCGAACGCGTCGTCGTCAGCCAGCTGCAGCGCTCGCCCGGCGTCTTCTTCCGCCAGGCCGAGGCCAAGGGCTTCTTCATCGCCAAGATCATCCCGTACCGCGGCGCCTGGGTCGAGTTCGAGCACGATCCGAAGAACCTCATCTGGGTCCGCCTCGACCGCAAGAAGAAGTTCCTGGCCACGGTCTTCCTCCGGGCCCTGGGCTTCGGCACGGACGAGGACATCCTCAAGCTCTTCCACAAGATCTACAAGGTCGTCCCCGAGGAGGGGAAGCTGTTCTGGGAGGTCTCGGACAGCCTGGTCGGGAAGACCGCGGCCGAAGACGTCACCGACGCCAAGGGCCGCAAGGTCCTGGCGCCCGCCAAGAAGAAGATCACGCCCGACGTCCTGGCCGCGCTCAAGGACGCCGGCGTCACCCGTGTCCCGGCCCTCAAGAAGGAGCTCCTCGGCGCCTACTCCCTCGCCGGGATCAAGGGCAAGGTCCGGGTCAACGAGCCGATCGAGGACGTCCACCTCGATCTCCTGACCGGCCGGGGCGAGCCCTTCGAGGTCTTCTACCCCGAGGACGACCGGTCCGGGCTCATCTGGAGCACGACGCTCAAGAAGGACCTGCGCAAGGACCAGCCCTCGGCCCTCGGCGAGATCTACCGCAAGCTCAGGCCGGGCGAGCCGCACACGCAGGAGAGCGCCCACAACCTCTTCCACAGCCTGTTCTTCAATCCCCAGAAATACAACTTCTCCCGGATCGGCCGGCTCAAGTTCAACATCAAGCTCGGCCTGGCGACGTCGCTCGAGGACAAGACCCTGGCCCCCAACGACTATGTCGAGGTCATCAAGTACCTCCTCAACCTCCGCTTCGGTGAAGGCTCCGTCGACGACATCGACCACCTCGGCAACCGCCGGGTCCGCTCGGTCGGCGAGCTCGTCGAGAACGCCTTCCGCATCGGCCTGACCCGGATGGAGCGGACGATCAAGGAGAAGATGACCATCACCGCGGACCTGGCGGCGGCCATGCCCCAGGACCTCATCAACTCCAAGCCGGTCATCGCCGCGCTCAAGGAGTTCTTCGGCAGCTCCCAGCTGTCCCAGTTCATGGACCAGATCAACGCCCTGGCCGAGATCACGCACAAGCGCCGCCTCTCGGCCCTCGGTCCCGGCGGCCTCAGCCGCGAGAGGGCCGGCTTCGAGGTCCGCGACATCCAGACCTCGCACTACGGCCGGATCTGCCCGGTCGAGACGCCGGAAGGCCCGAACATCGGCCTCATCTCCTCCCTCAGCTGTTTCGCCCGGGTCAACGAGTACGGCTTCATCGAGACGCCCTACCGCAAGGTCGAGAACAGCCGGGTCGTCGACTTCGTCAAGGTCCTCCATCCCGGCAGCAGCGACTACAAGATCGGCGACATCGTCAAGAAGGACGAGATGGCCAAGGCCACGGAGAAGCTCAAGGACCAGAAGGCCCGCCAGCTGCCCGCCGTCGAGCCGTACTGCTTCTACCTGACCGCCTGGGAGGAGGAAAAGTACAACATCGCCCAGGCCAACGCCGTGGTCGACGACCGCGGCCGCTTCCAGGACGAGCTCGTCAGCGCCCGGGAGCGCGGCAACTTCAAGAACATCCCCCGCGAGCAGATCCACTACATCGACGTCTCCCCGAAGCAGCTCGTCTCCCTGTCCGCCGCCCTCATCCCGTTCCTGGAGCACGACGACGCCAACCGCGCCCTGATGGGCTCGAACATGCAGCGCCAGGCCGTGCCCCTCATCCGGCCGGAGGCCCCCCTCATCGGCACGGGCATCGAAGGCCTGGTCGCCGAAGGCTCGGGCGACGTCGTCGTCTGCCGCCGGTCCGGCGTCGTCGAATTCGTCGACGCCGAGCGGATCATCGTCCGCGTGGACGAGAAGGAGGCCGGCCGCAGCTGGGACGTCGGCACGGACCTCTACACGCTGGTCAAGTTCCTCCGGACCAACCAGAACACCTCGACCAACCACCGGCCCATCGTCCGCAAGGGCGACAAGGTCCGCCGCGGCCAGGTCCTGGCCGACAGCTCCTGCACCGACGGCGGCGAGCTGGCCCTCGGCCGCAACGTCCTCTGCGCCTTCATGCCCTGGCGGGGCTACAACTTCGAGGACGCCATCATCGTCAGCGAGAAGCTCATCAAGCAGGACATCTTCACCTCTCTCCACATCGTCGAGGAGACGATCGAGGCCCGCGACACCAAGCTCGGGCCCGAGGAGATCACCCGCGACATCCCCAACGTCCCGGAGAACCTGCTCCGCAACCTCGACGAGAACGGCATCGTCCGCATCGGGGCCCACGTCAAGTCGGGCGACATCCTGGTCGGCAAGGTCGCCCCGAAGGGGGAGACGCAGCTGTCGCCCGAGGAGAAGCTCCTCAAGGCGATCTTCGGCGAGAAGGCGCTCGACGTCAAGGACGCCTCGCTCTACTGCTCGCCCGGCGTCGAGGGGACCATCATCGACGTCCGCATCTTCTCCCGCCGCGGCATCGAGAAGGGGCCGCGGGCCAAGGCCATCGAGAAGGACGAGATCGCGACCCTCAAGCGCAACCTCGACTACGAGATCGTCATCATGGAGAACGAGAAGGCCGAGAAGGTCCGGGTCCTGCTCAAGGGCTCGGTCGTCGAGAAGACCCAGAAGCTCTCCGGCGAGACCCTCGAGAAGGGGACCAAGCTGACCGAGAAGCTCCTGGAGACCCTGGACCTCGACGACGTCCTGAAGCTCAAGCTCAGCGACGACGAGGACCGCGACCGCGAGATCAAGGACCTCGACAAGAAGATCAAGCGGCAGATCGAGGCGCTCCGCGCCGTCTTCAAGGACAAGGTCGACAACCTCAAGAAGGGCGACGAGCTCGCCCCCGGCGTCATCCAGGCCATCAAGGTCTTCATCGCCATGAAGAGGAAGCTGTCGGTCGGCGACAAGGTCTCCGGCCGCCACGGCAACAAGGGCATCGTCGCCAAGATCGTTCCCGAGGAGGACATGCCCCGGCTGCCCGACGGGCTGCCGGTCGAGATCGTCCTCAACCCGCTCGGCGTCCCGTCCCGCATGAACGTCGGCCAGATCCTCGAGACCCACGCCGGCTGGGCGTCCCGGACGCTCGGCACGTGGATGGCGACCCCCGTCTTCGACGGGGCCAGCGAGAAGGAGATCAAGCAGCTGCTGAAGAAGGCCGGGCTGCCGGAGAGCGGCAAGACCCCGCTCCACGACGGCGTCACCGGCGAGATCCTCGACCAGGAGATCACCGTCGGCTACATCTACATGATGAAGCTCTTCCACCTCGTCGACGACAAGATCCACGCCCGCTCGACGGGTCCGTACTCCCTCATCACCCAGCAGCCCCTGGGCGGCAAGGCCCAGTTCGGCGGCCAGCGCTTCGGCGAGATGGAGGTCTGGGCCCTCGAAGCCTACGGCGCGGCCTTCTGCCTCCAGGAGCTCCTGACGGTCAAGTCCGACGACGTCGAAGGACGGGCCAAGATCTACGAGGCCATCGTCAAGGGCGACCTCGAATTCACGCCCGGGCTGCCCGAATCGGTCAACGTCCTCATCCGCGAGCTCCAGTCCCTGTGCCTCAACGTCGAGCTCGAGAAGGGGGACAAGGAAGACGTCCTGCCCTGGGGCATCGCCGTGCCCCAGCCGGGCAAAGGAGAAGTCTAATGGACATCCGACCGCCGATCACGACGGCGCCGCGGCCCCGGCTCGAGTTCGACAGGGTCCGGATCAGCATCGCCTCGCCCGAGAAGATCAAGAGCTGGTCCTGGGGCGAGGTGACCAAGCCCGAGACCATCAACTACCGGACCTTCAAGCCCGAAAAGGACGGCCTGTTCTGCGCCAAGATCTTCGGGCCCATCAACGACTACGAGTGCCTCTGCGGCAAGTATAAGAGGATGAAGTACCGCGGCATCATCTGCGAGCGCTGCGGCGTCGAGGTGACCAAGTCCAAGGTCCGCCGGGAGCGCATGGGCCACATCCAGCTGGCCTCGCCCGTGGCCCACATCTGGTTCTTCAAGAGCCCCCCGAGCCGCATCGGGCTCGTCCTCGACCTTTCGATCAAGGACCTGGAGAAGGTCCTCTATTTCGAATCCTACATCGTCATCGACCCGGCCGACACGCCGCTCAAGGAAAAGCAGCTCCTCAACGAGGAGGAGCACAAGGACGCCCAGGAGAAGTACGGCGACAAGTTCGAGGTCTCCATCGGGGCCGAGGCCATCAAGATCCTCCTGGAGAAGATCAACATCCAGAAGGAGACCGAGCGCCTGCGCAAGCTGATGAAGAAGGAGACGTCGCAGCAGCGCCGGCTCCGCTACGCCAAGCGCCTGCGGGTCTTCAAGGCCCTCAAGCGGTCCGGCAACCGGCCGGAGTGGATGGTCCTCGACGTCATCCCGGTCATCCCGCCCGACCTGCGCCCCCTCGTCCGCCTCGACGGCGGCCGCTTCGCCACGTCCGACCTCAACGACCTCTACCGCCGGGTCATCAACCGCAACAACCGGCTCAAGAAGCTCATCGAGCTCAAGGCCCCCGAGCTCATCATCCGCAACGAGAAGCGGATGCTCCAGGAGGCCGTCGACGCCCTGTTCGACAACGGCAAGCGCGGGCGCGTCCACCTCGGCGCCAACCGCCGGCCCCTCAAGTCGCTGAGCGAAGCCCTGCGCGGCAAGCAGGGACGGTTCCGTCAGAACCTCCTCGGCAAGCGCGTCGACTACTCGGGCCGGTCCGTCATCGTCGTCGGCCCCGAGCTCAAGCTCAACCAGTGCGGCCTGCCCAAGAAGATGGCCCTCGAGCTCTTCAAGCCCTTCATCTTCAACAAGCTGGAGAAGGAAGGGCTCGTCCCGAGCGTCAAGGTCGCCCGGGAGTGGCACGAGCAGGAGCGGCCCGAGGTCTGGGATTACCTCGAAGAGGTCGTCCGCGAGCACCCGATCTTCCTCAACCGCGCGCCCACCCTGCACCGGCTGGGCATCCAGGCCTTCGAGCCCCTCCTCGTCGAGGGCAAGGCCATCCAGATCCACCCGCTCGTCTGCGCGGCCTTCAACGCCGACTTCGACGGCGACCAGATGGCCGTCCACATCCCGCTCTCGGTCGAGGCCCAGATCGAGGCCCAGACCCTGATGCTCTCGACCAACAACATCCTCTCGCCCGCCCACGGCCGGCCCCTGACCATCCCCAGCCAGGACATGATCCTCGGCTGCTACTACCTGACCCTGGAGAAGAAGGGTCAGAAAGGGGAGGGGCGCATCTTCGGCACGCCCGATCAGGCCCTGCTGGCCATGGAAGCCGGCGAGATCTCGCTCCAGAGCCAGATCAAGCTGCGCTTCAGCGGGCTGTTCATGAACCTGGCGACGTACTACGACGACCAGGGCGTCATGACCTGCCCGATCCAGGAGATCAAGAGCGAGCTCGTCGAGACGACCGCCGGACGGATCATCTTCAACAGCGTCCTGCCCAAGGGCTTCCCCTTCGTCAACGGGATGATCCGGAAGAAGGGCATGGAGAACCTGGTCTTCTTCACCTACCTCCGGGCCGGCCTCAAGGCCACCGTCGTCATCCTCGACGCCATGAAGGAGCTCGGCTTCAAGTACGCCACCCAGGCCGGCTTCTCCCTCGGCATCGACGACTTCGTCATCCCGCCCATGAAAAAGGTGCTCGTCGAAAAGGCCGAGAAGGACGTCAGCGACGTCGAGCGCCTCTACCGGGACGGCACCATCTCCTCGGGCGAGCGCTTCAACCGCGTCGTCGAGATCTGGGGCACGGTCACCGAGAGCGTCTCCAAGGCCATGATCGAGGAGATGAAGCGGATCAGCCTCGAGGGCAAGGAGCTCAACCCGCTCTACGTCATGTCGGATTCCGGCTCCCGCGGCAACAAGCAGCAGATCCGCCAGCTGGCCGGCATGCGCGGCCTGATGTCCAAGCCTTCGGGCGAGATCCTGGAGACGCCCATCGTCTCCAACCTCCGGGAGGGCCTGAACGTCCTCCAGTACTTCATCTCGACCCACGGCGCCCGGAAGGGCCTGGCCGACACGGCCCTCAAGACGGCCAACTCCGGCTATCTGACCCGCAAGCTCGTCGACGTCTGCCAGGAGGTCGTGGTCGACGAGCACGACTGCGGCACTCTCAAGGGCATCAACGTCTCGGCCATCGTCGAGAACGGCGAGATCATCGAGCCCTTCATCGACCGGATCGTCGGCCGGGTCGCCCTCGAGCGCGTCGTCCATCCCGACACCGGCGAGTCCATCGTCGACATGAACGCGGAGATCACCGAAAAGGTCGCCCAGCAGTTCCAGGACCTCGGCATCGAGCGGGTCAAGATCCGCTCGGTCCTGGCCTGCGAATCCAAGCGGGGCATCTGCCAGCTCTGCTACGGCCGTTCGCCGGCCTCCGGCAAGATGGTCGAGCTCGGCGAGGCCTGCGGCATCGTCGCCGCCCAGTCCATCGGCGAGCCCGGCACCCAGCTGACCATGCGGACCTTCCACGTCGGCGGCATCGCCATGGGCGGCGCCGAGCGGTCCAAGATCGAGGCCAAGAACGAGGGCGTCCTCAAGTTCAACAACCTCAAGTCGGTCACGAACAGGGAAGGGACGCTGATCGTCGTCAACCGGAGCGCCAACATCGCCGTCCTCGACCACCGCGGACGCGAGGTCGAGCACTACCAGGTGCCCTACGGCGCCAGGATCCTCGTGGCGGAGGGCCAGGAGGTCAAGTCCCGCCAGGCCTTCGCCGAGTGGGATCCCTTCAACACGTTCATCCTGACCGAGGAGACGGGGACCGTCCGGTTCCACGACGTCGTCCTCGGCATCAGCATGGAAGAGGTCCAGGACGAGTTCACCGGCCTCATCACGCAGGTCATCATCGATCCCAAGGACGAGAAGCTGCAGCCCCAGATCGAGATCCTCGATCCCGAGAGGACCGACGACAAGGGCCGGCCCGTCATCCTGAGGAAATACTTCCTGCCCTCGGGGGCCAACCTCGAGATCAAGGACGCGACCAAGGTCTTCGCCGGCACCATCCTGGCCAAGATCCCGCGCGAGGCGGCCCGCACCAAGGACATCACGGGCGGCCTGCCCCGGGCCGAGGAGCTGTTCGAGGCCCGGCGGCCCAAGCTGCCGGCGGTCATCTCCGAGATCGACGGGATCGTCCAGATCGGCGGCCTCGTCCGCGGCTACCGCAAGATCACCGTCAAGAACGAGCGCGGCGGCGAGAAGGAATATCTCATCCCGAAGGGCGCCCACCTCAGCGTCTCCGACGGGGAGCGGATCCGGGCCGGCGACGCCCTCCAGGACGGGCCGGTCAACCCGCACGACATCCTCCGCGTCCTCGGCGAGAAGGAGCTGGCCGAGTACCTCCTCAAGGAGGTCCAGGAGGTCTACCGGCTCCAGGGCGTCGCGATCAACGACAAGCACATCGAGACGATCATCCGGCATGATGCTCCGCTGGGTCAAGGTCGAGGAGGTCGGGGACACCGATTTCCTGATCGACGAGCAGGTCGACAAGTTCGTGTTCCAGTAGGAGAACGAGAAGGTCATGAAGAAGTCCGGCAAGCCGGCCAAGGCCCGGCCGCTCCTCCTGGGCATCACCAAGAGCGCCCTGAGCACGGACAGCTGGATCTCGGCCGCCTCCTTCCAGGAGACGACCCGGGTCCTGACCGAGGCCTGCCTGTACGGCAAGGTCGATTACCTCCGCCGTCTGAAGGAGAACATCATCATGGGCCGGCTCATCCCGGCCGGCACGGGCTACAAGTTCTACCGCAACGTCGAATTGAAGGAGGAGATGCAGCCGCTCCTCCCCGAGAAGGCAGAGGATGAGGTCCTCCCGGACGCCTGAGGGCCGGGGAGACGGGAAAAGCGTCAATAATCTTGACAGAGGAGCCGAATTTTGCTATTATCCGTCCATTCGTCTCGGGCTATCCCCCTGGGGATGAATAAAATTTACAATCGGAATTTCAGGTAGAGGAGTATTTTTCATTGCCGACCGTCAACCAACTCGTCCGGAAAGGCCGGACTCCCAAGCACTATAAGAGCAAATCCCCGGCCCTCGATTCCTGCCCGCAGAAGCGGGGCGTCTGCACGCGCGTGTTCACGACCACGCCCAAGAAGCCGAACTCGGCCATGCGCAAGGTCGCCCGCGTCAGGCTGACGAACAACATCGAGGTCACGGGCTACATCCCCGGCATCGGGCACAACCTCCAGGAGCATTCGATCGTGATGATCCGGGGCGGCCGCATCAAGGACCTGCCCGGCGTCCGCTATCACATCGTCCGGGGCAAGCTCGACGCCGAAGGGGTCCAGAACCGCTTCAAGGCGCGGTCCCGGTACGGGGCGAAGCGGCCGAAAGAGAAAAGGGCGGCGGCTTAGCCAGGAGCATTCCCCATGCCGAGACGCGGAACCATCAAAAAGCGCAAAGCGCCGGTCGATACCCTGTACGGAAGCACGGTGGTCGCCCGGTTCATCAACCTCTTCCTCCGCAAGGGGAAGAAGACGATCGCCGAAAAGGTCGTCTACGGGACCATGGAGATCCTCAAGGCCAAGACCAAGGAAGACCCCCTCAAGGTCCTGGAGAAGGCCCTGGAGAACATCCGGCCCTTCCTCGAGACGAAGTCGCGGCGGGTCGGCGGCGCCAACTATCAGGTGCCCATCGAGGTCGCCGCCCGGGCGGTCCTACTCGCTGGGCTTCCGCTGGCTGCTGAAATACGCCAAGGAGCGCGGCGGCAAGAGCATGCCCGAGAAGCTCTCCGCCGAGATCATCGACGCCATCAACAACCGCGGCGGCGCGGTCAAGAAGCGCGAAGACACGCACAAGATGGCGGAGGCCAACCGGGCCTTCGCGCATTACAAATGGTAGTCTCCATGAGAGAGCCCGGTCTGTGATACGGTCCGATATGGAGCGAACGATTTATGCGGTCATACCCGATCGAGAGAGTACGGAACATCGGTATCATGGCCCATATCGACGCCGGGAAGACGACCACGACCGAGCGGATGCTGTTCTATACGGGTATGACCTACAAGATGGGCGACGTGGACGACGGGACGGCCGTGATGGACTGGATGGTCCAGGAGCAGGAGCGCGGGATCACCATCACCTCGGCCGCGACGACGTGCACATGGCGTGACCACCGTATCAATATCATCGATACGCCGGGTCACGTGGATTTTACCGCGGAGGTCGAGCGCTCCTTACGAGTGCTCGACGGCGCGATAGCCATACTGTGTGGAGTTGGCGGCGTCGAACCGCAGTCCGAGACAGTGTGGCGCCAGGCCGATAAGTATCGGGTGCCGCGGATCGTGTTCATCAACAAGATGGACAGGATCGGGGCGGACCCGGAACGGGCGGTCCTCCAGTTGAGGACGCGGGTGGCGGCCAAGCCTCTGCCGATCCAGATTCCCCTGGGCCGGGAAGACGGATTCCGCGGTATTATCGACCTCATCGACCGCAAGGTCTACGACTGGGGTCGGGACATCCTGGGGACGGAGTATGCCGTCCGCGAGGTCGCGGATGAGGACCGCGAGGAAGTCGACAGGAAACGACAGGACATGCTGGAAATGTTGAGCGAACACGACGACGGCCTGATGCAGAAGTACCTCGACGGGGTCGAGGTGTCTTCGGCCGAGCTGCGGAGCGCCGTCCGCCGGGCGACCCTCGCCCTGGAGGTCGTCCCCGTCCTCTACGGGGCCTCCTTCCGGAACAAGGGCGTCCAGCCGCTCCTCGACGCCGTCGTCGACTTCCTGCCGTCCCCGGCCGACGTCCTTCCGGTCACCGGCCTCCACCCCCGGACCCAGGCCCCGGAGACCCGGGCCGCCTCGGACGAGGCGCCGTTCTCCGGCCTGGTCTTCAAGATCGCCAACGACCCCTTCCTCGGCAGCCTGGCCTATTTCCGGGTCTACTCCGGCAAGGCCAAGATCGGGCAGGCCGTCTACAACTCGGCCAAGGGGGAGGAGGAGAAGCTCTCCCGCCTCCTCGAGATGCACGCCAACAAGAGGAAAGAGATCAAAGAGGTCGGCGCCGGGGACATCGCCGCCATGGGCTCGATGAAGAACATCTCGACCGGGGACACGCTCTGCCTCAAGAGCCACCCGATCGTCCTCGAGTCCATCCGCTTCCCCGAGCCGGTCATCGCGGCGACGATCGAGCCCAAGACCAAGGCCGACCACGTCAAGCTGGCCACGACCCTGGCCAAGCTCGTCCGCGAAGACCCCACCATCAAGGTCAGTCAGGACCCGATGACGGGCCAGACCCTGCTGCGGGGGATGGGGGAGCTCCACCTCGAGATCATCATGGACCGGATGGAACGCGAGTTCGGCGTCCGGGCCAACCTGGGCAAGCCCCAGGTCGCCTATAAAGAGACCATCCAGGCCGCCGCCGAGGGCGAGGGCAAATACATCCGCCAGGCCGGGGGCAAGGGCCTCTACGGCCACTGCGTCCTCCTCATCGAGCCCCTCGAGCGCGGCCGCGGTTTCGAGTTCGTCGACGCCACCCGGGGCGGCATCGTCCCGAGGGAGTTCGTCGGCGACGTCGAGAACGGCGTCCGCGAGGCCCTCGAGGCCGGCGTCGTGGCCGGCTATCCGGTCACGGACCTCCGGGCCGCCCTCATCGGCGGGTCGACCCACGACGTCGACGCGACGCCCGTCGCCTACAAGATCGCGGCCTCCCTGGCCTTCCAGGAAGCCGCCAAGAAGGCCGCCCCGGTCCTCCTCGAGCCTCTCATGAAGCTCGAGATCGTCGCCCCGGACGAGTACCTCGGCGACATCGTCGGGGACATCAACGCCCGGCGGGGCAAGATCGACGGCATGGAGATGCGCAGCGGTTCGCGGGTCGTCGACATCCATGCCCCGCTGGCCGAGATGTTCGGCTACGCGACGGCGCTCAGGACCCTGACCCAGGGCCGGGGCGTCTTCACGATGGAATTCTCCAGGTACGAGCGGACGCCCGCCGGCGTCCAGGCAGAGATCGTCGCCCGGATCGAGGGACGGACCCCGTTCCGGGCCGACGCCTAGAAGAGTCTTCGAGCAACGAAAAGCCATACAGGAGGTGAGCGATGGCGAAAGAAAAGTTTGCGAGAACGAAGCCCCACGTCAACGTCGGGACGATCGGTCACATCGACCACGGCAAGACGACGCTGACCGCCGCCATTACGAAGGTCCTGGCGACCAAGGGACTGGCCAAGGCCAAGAGCTATGACGACGTCGCCAAGGCCGACGCCAAGATGTTCCGGCGGGACGCGACCAAGATCCTGACGGTCGCCCTGAGCCACGTCGAGTACGAAAGCGAGCAAGCGGCACTACGCCCACATCGACTGCCCCGGCCACGCCGACTACATCAAGA
The DNA here is from genome assembly GCA_963743755.1 of uncultured bacterium. GTDB lineage: Bacteria > Acidobacteriota > Aminicenantia > Aminicenantales > Saccharicenantaceae > RBG-16-66-30. The sequence continues at coordinate 490,737 of CAVUQU010000001.1, read as the reverse complement.
ACATGATCTCCGGCGCGGCCCAGATGGACGGGGCCATCCTGGTCGTGTCCGCGGCCGACGGCCCCATGCCCCAGACGCGGGAGCACATCCTGCTGGCCCGCCAGGTCAACGTGCCGGCCATCGTCGTGTTCATGAACAAGTGCGACCTCGTCGACGATCCCGAGATCCTCGACCTGGTCGAGCTCGAGGTCCGGGAGCTGCTGACGAAGTACGACTTCCCCGGCGACAAGATGCCCGTCATCCGCGGCAGCGCCACCAAGGCCGCTGGCGGACCCGGCCGGCGAGGGCGCCAAGTGCATCTGGGACCTGGTCGAGGCGCTGGACGAGCTACATCCCCGAGCCCCTGCGCGAGGTCGACAAGCCGTTCCTGATGGCCATCGAGGACGTCTTCTCGATCACCGGCCGCGGCACCGTCGTCACGGGCCGGGTCGAGCGCGGCGTCGTCAAGGTCGGCGACGAGGTGCGAGATCGTCGGGCTTCGGCGAGACCCGCAAGACCGTCGTCACGGGCGTCGAGATGTTCCGCAAGCTCCTCGACCAGGCCCAGGCCGGCGACAACATCGGGGCCCTGCTCCGCGGCGTCGGCAAGGACGAGGTCGAGCGCGGCCAGGTCCTGGCCAAGCCCGGCTCGATCAAGCCGCACCGGAAGTTCCGGGCCACGGTCGTCGCCCTGACCAAGGAAGAGGGCGGGCGGCACACGCCGTTCTTCATCGGCTACCGGCCGCAGTTCTATTTCCGGACGACCGACGTCACCGGATCGGTCAAGCTGCCGGCGGGCGTCGAGATGGTCATGCCCGGCGACTCCGTCAACCTGGAGATCGAGCTGATCACCGACGTCGCCATGGAGAAGGCCCTGCGCTTCGCCATCCGCGAAGGCGGCCGGACGGTCGGCGCCGGCACGGTCACCGAGATCATCGAGTAGCCGCGAGGGACGCCGAGGGTCCGCCGGGCCGCGGGGCCCGGGAGAGCATTTCGGAGAACAGAGGAACGAACGATGGAAAAAATCAGAATCCGCTTACAGTCCTTCGACCACCGCCTGCTGGACCAGTCCGTCAAGGACATCGTCGTGAAGGCGAAACGCACCGGCGCCAGCGTCTCCGGCCCCATCCCCCTGCCGACGCGCATCCACCGTTCTGCGTCCTCCGTTCCCCGCACGTCGACAAGAAGTCGCGCGAGCACTTCGAAATGCGGATCCACAAGCGGCTGATCGACATCAGCGAATACAACAACGAGACGATCGAGGAGCTGCAGAAGCTGGACCTGCCGGCCGGCATCGACGTCGAGATCCAGGCCTTCGGCGACGGGAGAGTGACCATGATCGAGGGATCTGATCGGCAAAAAGATCGGCATGAGCCAGCAGTTCGACGACGCCGGCAACGTCATTCCCGTCACCATCATCAAGGCCGGGCCCTGCACGGTCATCCAGAAGAAGACGGCCGAGAAGGACGGCTACGTCGCCGCTCCAGCTGGGCTTCGTCGAGGAGCGGGCCGTCCGCAAGCCCACCAAGGCCCAGACCGGCCACTTCAAGAAGGCGGGCGTCCCCGTCGTCAAGACAGCTCCGCGAGTTCGGCTGTTCCGACCCCGCCGCCGTCAAGGAAGGCGACCAGGTCCTCGTCGACATCTTCGAGGTCGGCGAGACGGTCCACGTCGTCGGGACGAGCAAGGGCAAGGGCTTCGCCGGCGTCGTCAAGCGGCACCATTTCGCCGGCGGCGGCGCGGCCCACGGCTCCATGTTCCACCGGGCGCCCGGGCTCGATCGGCGCCTCGTCCTACCCCTCCCGGGTCGTCAAGGGCATGCGCATGGGCGGCCGCATGGGCGACGACCGGATCACGGTCCGCAACCTCGTGGTCGTCGCAGCGGACACGGACAACAACCTCCTCATCGTCAAGGGCGCCGTGCCCGGGCGCCAAGGGAGGCTACGTCCTGATCAAGAAAGGGCGTCCGTTCCGCGAGGGCGACGTGAACGGCAGAGAGGGCACCATGGCTAAAGCTGGACATCATCGACAGGAGCGGCAAGACGGCCGCCGAGGTGGACCTGCCGGAGGGCGTCTTCGCCTAGGCCCGGCCAAGGACCACCTGATCTACGAAGCCGTCATCAGCTACCGGGCCAACCAGCGCCAGGGGACGGCGGCGACCAAGACCCGGGCCGAAGTCAGCGGCGGCGGCCAGCAAGCCCTGGCGGCAGAAGGGCACCGGCCGGGCCCGCGTCGGCAGCACCCGCTCGCCCCTCTGGAGGAAGGGCGGCACGACCTTCGGCCCCCAGCCCAGGGACTATTCGCTACGAGCTGCCCAAGAAGGCCCGCCGGAGCGCCCTCACGCTCGGCCCTGGCCGGCAAGCACGCCGGCGCCGCATCCTCATCGTCCGAGGAGCTCGAGCGTCACGGCGCCCAAGACCAAGGAGGCCGTCGCCCTGCTCAAGGCCTGAAGCTCGAATCGGCCCTCATCGTCGACCGGCCGCGAGAACGCGAACCTGTTCCTGGCCGTCGCGCAACATGCCCCGGGTCAAGGCCGTCGACGTCGCCGGAGCTCAACATCTACGACGTCCTCGGCCTACGACTGGCTCGTCTTCAGCCGGCGGGCCTTCGAGTCCGTCATGGAGAGACTGAAGTGATCAAAGACCCGCACCAGATCATCCTCCGGCCCGGTCATCACCGAGAAGACGCACCCGGCTCAAGGACACGAACCGGGAGGTCTGCTTCGAGGTGGCCCGGAGCGCCAACAAGATCGAGATCAAGAAGGCCGTCGAGCACCTGTTCAAGACCAAGGTCGACGAGCGTCCGGACGCAGATCAAGCCGGCAAGGTCCGCCGGGTCGGCCGGAACTCGGGCCAGACCAAGGACTGGAAGAAGGCCTTCGTCCGGCTCCGCGAAGGCGAAAAGATGATCGAATACTTCGAGGCGGTGTAACATGGGCATCAAGACCTACCGACCCATCACGCCCGGGCCTGCGCCACCGGACCGGCAACCGTTCGAGGAGCTGACGGCGACGGCCCCTACAAGCCCCTCCTCGAGTCCCTGTCCAAGTCGGGCGGCCGCGACAGCCGGGGCCGCCTGTCCATGCGGAACCGGGGCGGCGGCCACAAGCAGCTCTACCGGATCATCGACTTCAAGCGCGACAAGATCGACATCCCGGGCATCGTCGAGACCGTCGAGTACGACCCCAACCGCTCCGCCTTCATCTCCCTGGTCAAGTACCGGGACGGGGAGAGGCGCTACATCCTGACCCCGCGGAGCTCAAGGTCGGCCAGGAGATCGTCTCCTCCGACCGCCAGGTCGACATCCTGCCGGGCAACGCCATGCCCCTGCGCTTCATCCCCCTGGGCACGATCATCCACAACATCGAGCTGCGGAAGGACAAGGGCGGCCAGGTCGCCAAGTCGGCCGGGGCCGGGCGCCCAGATCCTGGCCAAGGAAGGGCGACTACGCCCAGGTCCGGCTGCCCTCCTCCGAGATCCGCAAGATCCACCTCGACTGCCGGGCGACCATCGGCCAGATCGGCAACCTCGACCATCAGAACATCAGCATCGGCAAGGCCGGCCGGACCCGCTGGCTGCGGCTGGCGGCCCCACGTCCGCGGCACGGCCATGAACCCCATCGACCATCCGCACGGCGGCGGCGAGGGCAAGGCCAAGGGCGGCCGCCACCCGGTGAGCCCCGAGGGCATCCCGACCAAGGGCTACAAGACCCGCCGCAACAAGCGGACCCAGGTCTTCATCGTCAGACGCAGGAGCAAGTAACCATGAGCAGATCACTGAGCAAAGGGCCCGTTCATCGACGCCCACCTCCTGGAGAAGGTCCAGGTCCTGGCCGACGCCAGCGCGGCAAGCGCCAGGTCATCAAGACCTGGTCCCGCCGTTCGACGGTCATCCCCGAGATGGTCGGCATGACCATCGGCGTCCACAACGGGCGCAAGTTCATCCCGGTCTTCGTCACCGAGAACATGGTCGGGCACAAGCTCGGGCGAATTCTCCCCGACCCGCACACTTCAAGGGGCACACCTCCAAGACGGCCAAAGCAGCTGAAGGTGGGGAAGTAAGCCATGGACCGCCGCCGCACCCACCTGTCCCACGCCGTCGCCCGCTACGTCCGGATGAGCCCGCAGAAGAGCCGGCTCGTCGCCGACCTCATCCGGGACCGGCTCGTCGGCGAGGCCCTGACCATCCTGCGCTTCAACGAGCAAGCAAGAAGATCAGCGCCGTCCTCGAGAAGGTCCTGCGCTCGGCCATCGCCAACGCCCAGCAGAAGTCGCCCAACGTCGACGTCGACACCCTCGTCGTCGCCGGATCCACGATCGACGGCGGCCCGTCGCCGAAGCGGATCCGGCCGGCGCCCATGGGCCGGGCCTACCGCATCCTGAAGCGGACGAGCCACGTCCACATCTACCTGAGACGAGAAAGGGGAAGTAACGTGGGACAGAAAACGCATCCGTACGGATTCCGCCTGGGATTCAACAAGCCCTGGACCTCCCGCTGGTTCGCCAAGGGCCCGGACTACGCCCGGCTCATCCACGAAGACCTGAAGATGAAGAAGGCCGTCAAGGAGAAGTACTTCCACGCCGGCATCGCCGAGGTGGACGTCGAGCGCGTCGGACCGAAGATCCGGGTCATCATCCACACGGCCCGCCCGGGCATCATCATCGGCCGCGGCGGCAAGGAGATCGAGAGCCTCAAGACCTACCTCGAGACGATCGCCAAGCGGGACGTCTACGTCGACATCCGCGAGGTCGATAAGCCCGAGCTCAACGCCCTGCTCATCGGCGAGAGCATCGCCGTCCAGCTGGAGAAGCGCATCGCCTACCGCCGGGCCATGCGCAAGGCCGTCGAGTTCGCCCTCAAGATGGGCGCCAAGGGCATCAAGGTCATGTGCGCCGGCCGCCTCGGCGGCGTCGAGATCGCCCGCTCCGAGTGGTACCTCAAGGGCCAGCTGCCCCTGCAGACCCTCAAGGCCGACATCGACTTACGCCTTCACCGAAGCCTTCACGACCTACGGGCAGATCGGCATCAAGGTCTGGATCTACCGGGGCGACGTCGAGAAGGCCAAGATGACCTCCCAGATGGCCGAGGTCGAGGAGATCTGACCATGTTGATGCCCTCGAAAGTCAAATACCGCAAGCAGCAGCGCGGCCGCATGCGCGGCAAGGCCCTGCGCGGCGGCACGCTGTCGTTCGGCGAGTTCGGCCTCCAGGCCCTGGAGCCGCGGCTGGCTGACCTCCCGCCAGATCGAGGCGGGCCGCATCACCATCACCCGGCACATGAAGCGCAAGGGCAAGCTCTGGATCCGGACCTTCCCCTGGAAGTCCGTCACCAAGAAGCCGACCGAGGTCCGCATGGGCAAGGGCAAGGGCGACCCCGAATTCTGGGTCGACGTCATCCGCCCGGGCAAGATCCTGTTCGAGCTCGAGGGCATCGACGCCGAGGAGGCCCGCGAGGCCATGCGCCTGGCCGCCCACAAGCTGCCCGTCAAGACGCGGTTCATCTCCCGGGAACTGAGGGAGCTCAGATGAAGATCAAGGAACTGAAGGAACTGTCGCCCGACGAGCTGAGGCACAGGGAGGCCGAGCTCGTCGACCAGCTGTTCAAGCTCCGCTTCCAGAAGTCCCTCGGCCAGCTCGAGAACCCGATGAAGATCAAGAACGTCAAGAGGGACATCGCCCGCATCAAGACGCTGCTCGCCGCGGCGCCGAAGGCAACGGAGTAGCCCATGGACACCCAAGCGACAAGCACGGAAGACGACCAAGGTCGGGACCGTCGTCGCCAAGAAGATGGCCAAGACGGTCACGGTCGCCGTGGAACGCCAGGTCCGCCACCCCCTGTACCGGAAGATCGTCCGGCGGAAGCAGACGTTCCTCGTCCACGACGAGACCGAGAAGTGCAAGGTCGGCGACGTCGTCCGCATCATCGAGACGCGGCCGATCAGCAAGACCAAGCGCTGGCGGATCCTCGAGATCATCGGCCTGACGCCCGAGCTGACGGCGACGCCGATCGAGAACAACCCGCTGGAGGCCAAGTTGGCCGCGGAAGCGCCGGCCGAGCAGGCCGAGCCGGTCGAGCAGGCTGAGCCCGGGACGGGAGAAGAACAATGATCCAGATGCGCACGATGCTCAAGGTGGCCGACAACTCCGGCGCGCGGCGGATCATGGCGATCACGCCGCTCGGCGGCAGCGTCGGCCGGGTGGCCCGCATCGGGGACGTCATCTCCGCGTCCGTCAAGGAGGCCGACCCCGAGAGCAAGATCGCCAAGGGCAAGGTCATCCGGGCCGTCGTCGTCCGGACCCGCAAGGAGCTCCGCCGCCGGGACGGCTCCTATATCCGGTTCGAGGACAACGCCGCGGTCATCATCGACAAGACCGGGCGAGCCGGTCGGGACGCGCGTCTTCGGCCCCGTCGGGCGCGAGCTCCGGGAGACGGAAGTTCATGAAGATCATCTCCCTCGCGCCGGAGGTCCTGTGATGGCCAAGATCCAGCTCAAGAAGAACGACCTCGTCGTCGTCATCCGGGGCAAGGACAAGGGGAAGACGGGCAAGGTCCTCAAGCTCATCCCCGAGACCAACCGGGTCATCGTCGAGAGGATCAATTTCTCCAAGCACTTCGTCAAGGCCGACCGCAGCCGGAACATCCAGGGCGGGGTCATGGAGAAGGAAGCCCCGATCGCCGTGTCCAACGTCATGCTCTACTGCTCGGAGTGCGGCCAGGGCGTCCGGACCCGGAACCGGCGGCTCGAGGACGGCAGCAAGATCCGGCTCTGCCATCGCTGCGAGACCCTGATCGAAAGGCAGAAGTAACGATGAGCCGCTTATCCGACAAGTACAAGAAGGACGTGGTCCCCGGGCTCCAAGAGGAGCTCGGCATCACGAATATCATGGCCGTGCCCCGCCTGGAGAAGATCATCGTCAACGTCGGCGTCGGTGACGCCATCACGAACATCAAGCTCCTCGACACGGCCAAGGCCGAGCTCGCCCAGATCACCGGCCAGCTGCCGGGCGTCGGGCGGGCCAAGAAGTCCATTTCGGCCTTCAAGCTGAGCAAGGGCCAGCCCATCGCCTGCTACGTCACCCTCCGCAACCAGAGGATGTACGAGTTCTTCGACCGGCTGGTCAACATCGTCCTGCCGCGAGTCCGCGACTTCCGCGGCGTCCCGCCCACGTCGTTCGACGGCCGGGGCAACTACACCCTGGGGATGCGGGACCAGCTGGTCTTCCCCGAGATCGACTACACCAAGGTCGAGCGGCCCCGGGGCATGAACATCACCATCGTCACGACGGCGCGGACGGACAAGGAAGCCCTGGTCCTGCTGCAAGACGGCTGGGCATGCCCTTCCGGGAATCTGGAGAAGCGAGGTAACCATGGCTACGACTGCGCGCATGGCCAAAATGATCCGCAAGCCGAAATACGAGATCCGCGTCCGCCGCCGCTGCCGGCTCTGCGGCCGCCCCCGGGCCTACTACCGGAAGTTCGATCTGTGCCGCCTGTGCTTCCGCGAGCTGGCCCTCAAGGGCGAGATCCCGGGCGTGACCAAGTCGTCCTGGTGACGGCGGAGAAAGGAATACCCATGGATGCGATTTCAGATCTGCTCACCCGGATCCGCAACGGCGTGAAGGCCAAGAAGCGGGAAGTCAACATCCCGTCCTTCCGCCTGGGGGTCGAGGTCGTCAAGATCCTCAAGGACGAGGGCTACATCAAGAATTTCAAGGTCATCGACGACAGCAAGCAGGGGGTCCTCAACGTGACCCTCAAGTACACCGAGGACAACCGGAGCGTCATCAGCGGCCTCAAGCGCGTCAGCAAGCCCGGGCTGCCGGATCTACTGCACCAAGGACTCCGTCCCCAAGGTCCTGGACGGCCTGGGGCTGGTCATCGTCTCGACCTCCCGCGGCGTCCTGACCGGCCGGGCCTGCGAGGAGCAGGGGGCCGGCGGCGAAGTCCTCTGCAGCATCTGGTAAGCGCGAGGAGAGCAACCCATGTCAAGAGTCGGCAAGAAGCCCATCACGATACCGGCGGGCGTGACCGTCACGATCCACCCGGACAGGATCGACTTCGAGGGGAAGAAGGGCAAGCTCACGACGCCGCTCCAGCCCGGCATCACGGCCGCGCTGGAGCGGGCAGAGCCTCGTCCTCTCCCGGGCCGACGAGAGCCAGCAGTCCCGGGCCAACCACGGCCTGGGCCGGGCCCTGGCCCGCAACGCCGTCGTCGGCGTCTCCGAGGGCTACGTCAGAAGCAGCTGGAGATCGTCGGCGTCGGCTACAAGGCCAAGGTCGACAAGGGCAAGCTCGAGATCAACCTGGGCTATTCCCGGCCGATCTCCTACGACATCCCCGAGGGGATCGAGATCGTCGCCGAGAAGCCGACCCTGCTCACCGTCCGGGGCATCGACCAGCCAGAAGGTGGGCCAGGTGGCCGACGACATCAAGAGCCTCCGCATCCCGGACCCCTACAAGCAGAAGGGCGTCCGCTACCTCGGCGAGAGGCTGATCAAGAAAGAACGAAAGGCGGGTGTGACCGGTGCTTAAAGACAAGACGAAGGAAAAACATGTCCGGGACGACCGTCTCCGGAAGCGGATCCGCGAGAGGATCGAGGGGACGCCCGAGCGGCCCCGGCTCCACGTGTTCAAGAGCAACGCCTACATCTACACCCAGGTGATCGACGACCGGGCGGGCGCCGTCCTCCTGACCGCCTCGACGCTGGAGAAGGAGTTCCGGGCGAAGGCCAAGAGCACCAAGAACAAGGACGCCTGCGTCCTCCTCGGCGAGATGCTGGGCCAGCGGCTCAAGGCGGCCAAGATCGAGAAGGTCGTCTTCGACCGGGGGACCCACCCCTACCACGGACGCGATCAAGACCCTGGCGGACGCCATCCGCAAGGAAGGGCATCCAGTTCTGAGCGGCCGGCCGGACTAAGGAGAGATACAGTGGATGATCGCAGACACAGCCGAAAAGTCGGAATCGTTGACGAAGAGGGCATGGAGCTCAAGGACCAGGTCATCTCCATCCGCCGGGTCACCAAGGTCGTCAAGGGCGGCAAGAACCTGAGCTTCTCGGCTCTCGTGGCCGTCGGCGACGAGCGGGGCCGGGTCGGCATCGGCAAGGGCAAGGCCCGCGAAGTGCCCCAGGCCATCGCCAAGGGCGTCGAAGCGGCCCGGAAGAGCATGATCCGGGTGCCCCTGGCCGAGACGACCATCCCTCACCTGGTCAAGGGCGTCGACGGGGCCGGCCTCGTCGTCCTCCGCCCGGCCTCGAAGGGGACGGGCGTCATCGCCGGCGGCGCCGTCCGCGTCATCATGCAGCTCGCCGGGATCAAGGACATCCTGACCAAGTCCATCCGCAGCAGCAACCCGATCAGCGTCGCCAACGCGACCCTGGACGCCCTGCGCCGGATCCGGAACCCCGAGGACGTGGCCAAGATGCGCGGCAAGGCGAAAGGTGCGCTATGACTCCCAGCGATAAGAAGGCCGTGAAAACGCCCCGGTCCGCGGACGCGGCGCCGGGCGAAAGGTACATCAAGGTCACGCTCGTCCGCAGCCTCATCGGGTATCCCCCGCGTCCAGAGGGAGACCGCCAAGGGGCTGGGCCTGCGCAAGCTCAATTCCCACGCGGTCGCTCAAAGCGACGCCGTCGGTCCTCGGCATGGTCGCCAAGATCGTCCACGCGCTCAAGGTCGAAACGGTGGAGAAGCCATGAACCTCAGCAATCTGAAGCCCGCCAAGGGCTCGAGGACGAACCGTCAGAGGGTGGGGCGCGGCCCCGGTTCCGGGCTCGGGCAAGACCGCCGGACGCGGCAGCAAGGGCCAGCTCCAGGGCAGCGGCTATTCCCGCAAGCGCGGCTTCGAGGGCGGCCAGATGCCCCTGATCCGGCGCATCCCCAAGCGCGGCTTCACCAACATCTTCCGCGACGAGATCGCCGTCGTCAACCTGGACCGCCTGGCCAAGCTCCGCAAGGACGAGATCGGGCCCGAGGAGATGGCCGAGCACCGCCTCATCGGGAAGGCGACCGACCGGGTCAAGGTCCTCGGGCGGGGCGACCTGGCCTCGGCCAAGACCGTCCAGGCCCACGAGTTCTCCGCCTCGGCCGTCAAGAAGATCGAGGCCAAGGGCGGCCAGGCCGTCGTCATCGGGAAAGGCCAATGTTAGACAGCATCCGCAATATCTTCAGCATCCCCGAGCTGCGCAAGCGGGTCATCTTCACCCTCCTGCTCCTCGCGGTCTACCGGATCGGCGGCGCAGATCCCCAACCCGGGCCTGAGCTCCGACGGCCCTGGCCGAGTTCTGGCAGAGCCAGAAGGGCTCCCTGCTCGGCTTCATCGACCTGTTCTCCGGCCGGAACATGTCCCGGATGACCATCTTCGCCCTGGGCATCATGCCCTACATCAGCGTCGTCGATCATCCTCCAGCTGCTGACGGTCGTCTGGCCCTACCTCGAGCGGCTGTCCAAGGAAGGCGAGCTGGGCCGCAAGAAGATCACCCAGTACACCCGCTACGGCACGATCGTCATCTGCCTCATCCAGGCCTTCGGCATCGCCATCTTCCTCGAGGCCCTGCGGACCCCGGCCGGGGCGCCGGTCGTCCTCAATCCCGGGCTGGGGCTTCAAGCTCCTGACCATCCTGACCCTGACCACGGGCACCGTCTTCGTCATGTGGCTGGGCGAGCAGATCTCGGAGCGGGGCATCGGCAACGGCATCTCGCTCATCATCTTCGCCGGCATCGTCGTCGACTTCCCGAGCTGCCTCATCAGCCTCGTTCCGCGGCCTGCGGACGGGCGAGCATGGACCCGCTGAAGATCATCTTCCTCGCGGCCCTGATGGTCGTGGTCATCGGCTTCATCGTCTTCGTCGAGCGCGGCCAGCGCCGCATCCCGGTCTCCTACGCCAAGCGCGTGGTCGGCCGCAAGGTCTACGGCGGCCAGAGCACGCACCTGCCGCTCCGGGTCAACACCGGCGGCGTCATCCCGATCATCTTCGCCGCCTCGGTCATCACCATCCCGGCCACGCTGGCCAACCTGATCAAGGTGCCGTGGGTCCAGTCCGTCGCCTCCCAGTTCGGCATGGGCATGCCCCTCTACAACCTGGTCTACATCGCGGCCATCATCTTCTTCACCTACTTCTACATCTCGATCATCTTCAACCCGGTCGACGTCGCCGACAACCTGCGCAAGTACGGCGGCTTCATCCCGGGCATCCGGCCGGGCAAGAACACCTCCGACTACATCGACGACGTCCTCAGCCGCATCACCCTGGTCGGCGCGATCTACCTCGCGGCCGTGGCCATCCTGCCCGAGTTCCTGATCACCGGGCTTCAAGGTCCAGGGCCTGCCCTGGATCGGCCCCTGGCTCGAGGCCAACCTGCCGCGCTTCCTGACCGAGGGGCTGGGCGTCAACTTCATGTTCGGCGGCACCTCGCTCCTGATCGTCGTCGGCGTGGCCATGGACACGATGCAGCAGATCGAGGCCCAGCTGGTCATGCGCCACTACGACGGCTTCATGCGCCGCAGCCGCATCCGCGGGAGGCGCGGATGAGGATCATCCTCCTGGGCGCTCCCGGAAGCGGGAAGGGGACCGTCGCCGAGGCCCTCCGCTCGGCCTGCGGCTACCCCAAGATCTCCACGGGAGACCTGCTTCGCGAAGCCGTCCGGGAGAAGTCCGCCCTCGGCCTGGTCGCCGCGTCCCAGATGGGCAAGGGCGGTCTGGTCGACGACGCGACCGTGCTGGCCCTGCTCCACGAGCGCCTGGCCCGGGACGACTGCCGCGAAGGCTACGTCCTCGACGGCTACCCGCGCAACCTGGCCCAGGCCGAGTGCCTGGACACCATCGGGAATTCCGGCCCGGAGATCGTCTTCGATCTCGAGGTCTCCCACGATGTCGTCCTGGAGCGCCTGGCTAACCGGCGGACCTGCCCCCGGTGCGAGGCCATCTACCATCTCGTCAGCCAAGCCCCCGAAGACGCCCGGCGTCTGCGATGTCTGCGGCACGGCCCTCGTGCAGAGGAACGACGACAAACCCGAGGTCATCCGGGAACGGCTCAAGACCCACGCCGCCAAGACCGAGCCCCTCGTCGCCCGGTACGCGGCCCGGGGCGCCGTCCACGCGATCGACGCCGACGGACCGGCCGATGCCGTCGTCCGCGAGGTCCGGCGGATCGTCGACGCCGCTCTCGGCCGTCCGGACGGGGCGGGGAAGTGACGATGATCACTTTCAAGTCCGCGACCGAGCTCGAAGCCATGCGCCAGAGCGGCCGCATCGTCGCGGCGGTCCTCGGCGAGCTCGAGCCGCTCATCCGGCCGGGCATCCGGACGCGCGACCTCGACCTCTACGCCGAGAAGCGGACCCGCGAGCTCGGGGCCGTGCCGGCGTTCAAGGGCTACCGCGGCTATCCGGCCTCGGTCTGCATCTCGGTCAACGAAGAGGTCATCCACGGCATCCCCTCGGGCCGCATCCTCCAGGAGGGCGACATCGTCAGCCTCGATTTCGGCGTCCTCTTCGAGGGATTCTACAGCGACTCGGCCCTGACGGCCCCGGTCGGCCGGGCGGGCGCCGAAGCGCTGCGGCTCATCGCCGCGGCGGAGAGGTCCTTCGCCAGGGGCCTGGAGCAGATGAAGGAGGGCAACCGCCTGTCCGACATCTCCGCCGCCATCCAGGAATCGGTCGAGAGCGAGGGCTTCTCGGTCATCCGGCAGTTCGTCGGGCACGGCATCGGCCGGGCCCTCCACGAGGAGCCGCCGGTGCCCGAACTTCGGAGCCCCCGGGCGCGGGCCGAAGATCAAGACCGGGATGACCCTGGCCATCGAGCCGATGATCGCCGCCGGCGGCGCCGAGGTCGTGATCCTGGAGGACGGCTGGACGGCCGTCACCCGGGACCGCAGCCTGGCCGCCCATTTCGAGCACACGGTGGCCATGACCGAGAACGGCCCGGAGGTCCTCAGCGCCAGGACGCCGGACGCCGCCCGGGCGGGGACCGGGCTCGCCAAGGAGGTCCCCCATGCCTAGACAGGACATGTTCGAGGCCGAGGGCGTCGTTCTGGAGACGCTGCCCAACGCCATGTTCCGGGTCGAGCTCTCGAACAAGCACGTCATCCTGGCCCACATCTCGGGCAAGATGCGCAAGCACTTCATCCGCATCCTGCCCGGCGACCGCGTCCTGCTGGAGCTGTCGCCCTACGACCTGACCAAGGGACGGATCACCTATCGATTCAAGTAAAAGGACGGGACGATGAAAGTCAAAGCATCCGTGAAGAAGATCTGCCGGAACTGCAAGATCGTCCGGCGCAAGGGCGTGGTGCGGGTCATCTGTGCCAACCCCAAGCATAAGCAAAGACAGGGATAAGCGAGGTATCCATGGCAAGAATCGCAGGCATCACCATCCCGCCGGACAAGCGGATCGAGATCGGCCTGACCTACATCTACGGGATCGGCCGGTCCAAGAGCCTCAAGATCCTCGAAGAGGCCAAGATCGACAAGAACAAGAAGGTCAAGGCGCTGTCCGAGGACGAGGTCAACAAGATCCGCCAGATCATCGAGAAGCGGGAGAAGATCGAGGGCGACCTCCGCAAAGAGGTCACCATGAACATCAAGAGGCTGGTGGACATCGGCTGCTACCGGGGCCTCCGCCACAAGAAGAAACTGCCCGTCCGGGGCCAGCGGACCAAGACCAACGCCCGGACCCGCAAGGGCGTCCGCGGCCAGCGGATCAAGAAGACCAAAGAGACGAAGAAGTAAGGAGGGCCATCGCACATGCCGCCTAAAACCAGCGCCAAGAAGAAGAAGGCACGCAAGGAGATCGGATTCGGGGTGGCCCATATCCAGTCCACCTTCAACAACACGATCATCACCATCACCGACCACGTCGGCGCGACCGTCGTCTGGGCCAGCGCCGGGACGTCCGGGTTCAAGGGCGCCCGCAAGGGCACGCCGTTCGCCGCCCAGCTCGCGGCCAAGGACGCCGCGACCAAGGCCCGGGAGTTCGGCGTCCGCCACGTCGACGTCCGGCTCAAGGGGCCGGGCGCGGGACGCGAGTCGTCCATCCGGGCCATGCAGGCCGCCGGCATCGAGATCAAGTCCATCAAGGACGTGACGCCGATCCCCCACAACGGCTGCCGCGTCCGCCGCCGCCGGCGGGTCTGAGGGCCGAAGGAGAGCACCATGGCGAAATACCAAGGAGCCGATTGCCGGCTCTGCCGCGTCGAGAAGAACAAGCTGTATTTCAAGGGCCACAAGTGCCTGACCGACAAATGCCCCCTCGAACGGAGGGCCTACGCGCCGGGCCAGCACGGCCGGTCGCGCAAGCGGGTGCTGGGCTACGCCATCCAGCTCCGGGAGAAGCAGAAGCTGAAAAGGTTCTACGGCATGTCCGAGGAGCAGTTCCACTTCTTCTTCGAACGGGCCGAGCGCCAGAAGGGCGTCACGGGCGAGAACCTGCTGACCATGCTCGAACGGCGCCTCGACAACGTCGTCACCCTGATGGGCTTCGCGCTGTCCCGGGGCCATGCCCGCCAGCTCATCGGCCACGGCCACTTCCGGATGAACGACCACAAGTCCGACATCGCCTCCGCCCTGGTCAAACCGGGCGACGTCATCGCCTTCCGGCCGCGCTCGGCCAAGAGCGAGGACATCCAGGCCGTGGTCGCCTCCAACCGGTCCAAGAACGTTCCCGGCTGGCTCGAGGTCGATTGGGAGAACATGAAGGGCCGGGTCCTCGCGCTGCCGACGCGCGCAGGACGTCACCCTTCCCGTCGAAGAACACCTGGTCGTCGAGCTGTACTCCAAGTAAGCATAGGAGGACACATGACAGAGACGAATTTCCAGAGACCCAAATACCTGGAGTGCGATTACGAGACCCTGACCGGGCGGTACGGCCGTTTCTCGGCCCAGCCGTTCGAGCGGGGCTACGGGGTGACCGTCGGGAACGCCCTGCGGCGCATCCTGCTGTCCTCGATCACCGGGGCGGCCATCACGTCCGTCCGCATCCACGGCGTCCTGCACGAGTTCTCGACCATCCCCGGGGTCGTCGAGGACGTCACCGACATCCTCCTCAACCTCAAGAGCATCCCCCTGAAGCTCCAGGGCGACGAGCCGCGGCGGATGACGATCAAGAAGACCGGCCCGGCCACGGTCAGCGCGTCCGACATCGCCGCCGACTCCGACGTCGAGATCCTCGACAAGGACATCACCGTCGCCTCGCTCGACATCGACGGGACGCTCGAGGTCGAGATGGTCGTCAAGAACGGCCGCGGCTACATCCCGGCCGACCAGAACTTCGACGAGGACCAGAGCCTCGACTACATCCCGCTCGACTCGTCGCACTCGCCGGTGCTCAAGGTCAACTACAAGGTCGAGCCGGCCCGCGTCGGCAAGAGGATCGATTACGAGGGCCTGACCCTCGAGATCTGGACGACCGGGGCCATCCGGCCCATGGACGCCCTGTCCCAGGCGGCCAAGATCATGCGCGACCACCTGGGCATCTTCCTCAGCGTCGTCGACGAGCCGCTCGAGCACGACGCCGCCCCGACGAAGAAGGAGATCCCGTTCCTGGGCCAGGCCGACGTCATGGCCAAGACGATCGACCACCTGGAGCTCTCGGTCCGCTCCAACAACTGCCTCCGCTCGGCCGGGATCGAGCGGATCTACGAGCTCGTCCAGAAGACCGAGGACGAGCTGCTCAAGACCAAGAACTTCGGCCGCAAGTCGCTGGCCGAGATCAAGGAGACCCTGGCCAACCTGAACCTGGGGCTGAACATCGAGCTCCACCCCAGGCTCATCGAGAGGATCCAGGCCGACATCAAGACCGGCACGCCCGAGAAGGAGACGGAAGCATGAGGCATCAGGTCAAAAAGGGAATGCTCGGAAGGAACACGGCCCACCGGCGTGCCCTCATGCGCAACCTCGTGACGTCCTTCCTCGAGCGGGAGAGGGTGCGGACGACCCTGGCCAAGGCCCGGTCGGTCCGCCCGGTCGCCGAGAAGCTGATCACGCTGGGCAAGCGCGGGCACCCTCCACGCCCGCCGCCAGGCCCTGGCCTACGTGACCAAGGAAGAGGCGGTCAAGAAGCTCTTCGACGACATCGGGCCCCGCTTCAAGGAACGCAACGGCGGCTACACCCGCATCGTCAAGCTCGACCGCCGGTCCGGCGACGGCGCCGAGATGGCCATGATCGAGCTCGTCGGCTCGGAGTTCAAGGCCAAGGTCAAGAAGAAAAAGGACGCCAAGAAGCCCGCGGGCGCAGTAGGGCCCGCCGGCCCGAAGTCCAGGAGACGACTCGGCCGCTGGGAACGGCCCGAGCGCCAGTCGGTCGCGCGGCCTTTTTTACTAGGGGATCTCGGATACCCCTGGCCTCGGAAGGATTCGGCGGGCCGGCGCGCGCCCTGGTAGATCCTTCAGTCCAGCGCTCCTCGGCGAGCCGGTCGATCTGGACGATCGGCGCGCCGCTGGTCGTCGCGTTGATGAAGTTCCCGTCCTCGATCATGATCCCGACGTGGCTGATCCGGTCGAGGGCGCGGCCGAAAAAGACGAGGTCGCCGGGCTTCTCCTGGCCCTTGGGGACCTCGACGAGGCCGCTCGCGGTCATCTGGATGCCGGCGTCCCGCAGGATCGGGATGCCGCTCATCCTGTAGACGAGCTGGGCGAAGCCGGAGCAGTCCAGGCCGAGCGGGGACATGCCGCCCCAGGTGTAGGGCAGGCCGATGAAGCGCTTGGAAAGGGCGATCATGTCCTCGACCGGGCGCCGCGGCCAGGACCAGGGCGCATCGCGGACGTCGCCGTCGCCCTTCTGGATCCAGGCCCGCGTGTTGCAGGGCAGGTTCGACTTCGAGCCAGCGCTCGCCCTTTTCGCCGACGACCTCGAGAACGGTGCCGATGGGGGCCACCTTCACGGGCTTGTGCTTCGTGACGTCGGGCTCGCGGTAGGTATTGGCGAGAAGCGACGAGACGACGAAGACCTTGCCGGAGGCGGCGTAGGGCTTCGCGTCCTGCCCGAGAAAGCGCAGGGACGAGGCCGGGACCCAGCCCTCGTAGGTGTCGGGCGTCGCGATCCGGCGCCAGTCCTCGCCGGCCGGGTTCTTCTCCGTCTTCAAAACCTTGACGTTGTCGCCGAGCAGGGCCTGGCTGACGACGTCGGTCTCGGCCGACGGGCCGCTGTGCATGTTTTCGACGGTATTGATAACGACGGCGGCGGCCGGGGACTCGGGCTGCGGAGCGGCGCAGGCGAAAGCGGGGGAGAGGGCGATCAGGATCGCGGCGATCAGGGTCTTGGCCATTGGGAAACCTCCACGCGGATCTTCGAAGGACTATCATAAGCCCTCTGAATCGGGGACTCAATACAATTTTCGCAAATTGTATTGTGTCCCCATTTTCGCCGTTCTATAATGCCGGGGAGAGGTGCCGACATGGAACGCAAAGAATTCCTCAAGCTCGCCGGAACGGCCGCGGCCGGCTCGCTGCTGGCCCGGTGTTCTCCAGCTCCGGAGGCCTGGAACGGCGCGACGGGCGAGACGCGGATCACGGTCAAGATCTTCGAGCTCAAGCTCAAGCAGGCCTGGGGCCTGTCACGGGGGACCTGGACGACACGTCGGAACGCCTTCGTCCGGATCGAGAGGGACGGGGTCATCGGCCTGGGAGAAGCCGCTCCCATCGCCCGCTACAGCGAGACCGCGGAGTCGGCGGCGGCCTTCATCGAGAAGGCCCGGCCCGTCCTCCTCAAGGACCTCCGGGAATACGCCGTCCGGTTCGGCGAGATCGAGGCCCTCGGTCCGGGGGAACACGCGGCCAAGGCCGCCCTGGACATGGCCGTCCTCGACTGGGTCGGCCGGAAGCTCGGGGAACCCGTCTGGCGGCTCCTCGGCCTGGGCCGGGACAAGGTCGTGACCACGACCTATTCCATCGGCATCGACGAGGTGCCGGTGATGCAGCAGAAGGTCCGCGACGCCCCCGATTTCGGGGTCTACAAGATCAAGGTCGGGACGGCCGACGACCGCAAGATCGTCGAAGGCATCCGGGCGGTCACCGACAAGCCCCTGATCACCGACGCCAACGAGGGCTGGAAAACCAAGGAAGAGGCCTTGGAGATGATCGACTGGATGGCGGACCAGGGCGTCGAGCTCGTGGAGCAGCCCCTGCCGGCCGACCGGCTGGAGGACCAGGGCTGGCTCAAGGAGCGGGTCAAGATCCCGATCTTCGCCGACGAGTGCCTCATCCGGCCGTCCGACCTGCCCCGGATCGCCGCCGTACTTCCACGGCGTCAACGTCAAGGTCATGAAGTGCGGCGGGCTCCAGGAGGCCGTGCGCCTGGCCGGCATGGCCCGGGCCCTGGACTTGAAGCTCATGATCGGCTGCATGATCGAGAGCTCGCTCGGCATCTCGGCCTCGGCGGCCGTGGCCTCGCTCTTCGACCGGGCCGACCTCGACGGGAACATCCTCATCTCGAACGATCCGTTCCAGGGCGTCAAGACGGTCAAGGACGTGCTCGCCCTCGGCGACGGGCCGGGGCTCGGCGTCACGGGAGATCTGCCTTAGGGACCGACGGGACGGCCGCCGGCGGCGGGACCTAGGAGGTCTTGCCGACCTGGATGACGAGCTTCTGGCCGACGGAGAGGATGTCCGAGGAGAGGGAGTTCGCGGCCTTGATGGCCTCGACCGTCGTCCGGTGGTTCTTGGCGATCTGGAAGAGATTGTCCCCGTTGCGCACGGTGTAGGTGACCGTCTCGCCCGACTTGGCGGCCGGGGCGGCGGCCGGCGGCGCCTCGACGCCGCCGCGCGAGGGGACGCGCAGGACCTGCCCGACCCGGATGAGGTTGCTGCGGAGCCCGTTCAGCCGCTTGATGGCGTCGACCGAGGTCCGGTAGCGGCGGGCGATCGCGCCCAGGGTGTCGCCCGAGCGGACGGTGTGCCGGTCGGTGACGACGTCGGGCGGGATGTACTGGGGGAGCGAGGCGATGCAGGCCAGGCACTCGTCCCCGTAGCCGGCCGGAACGCGCAGGTCGTAGGGGTAATTCGGCGTCGAATCGTGCCGGAGCTCGGAATTGAGGCCGACCAGGACGGCCTGATCGAGGCCCAGGTTCTGCGACAGCGTGGCCAGCTTGACCGCGGCGTTGACCCGGACGGTGTCGAACCGGACGGGGGGATCGGGCGTCGGGAGCTGGAAGCCGTACTTGGCCGGATCGCCCACGATGAGCAGTGTCGCGATGAACCGGGGCACGTGCCGGGCCGTCTCGAAGGGCAGGTTGGCGAAGATGTCCCAGAAGCTGTCGAAGTAATCGACCTTCTGGGCCCGGATGACCCTCTGGACCTGGCCTTCGCCGCAGTTGTACGCGGCGATGGCCGTCGTCCAGTCCCCGAACATGTCGTGGAGTTCGATCATGTACTGGATGGCCGCCCGCGTCGACTTGGCCGGATCCATGCGCTCGTCGACATATTTGTCCTGCTTGAGTCCGTAGCGGTAGCCCGTCGAACGGACGAACTGCCACATGCCCAGGGCCCGGGCCCGGGACAGGGCGCGCGGCTTGAACCCGCTCTCGATGACGGGGATCCAGGCCAGATGTTCGGGCAGGCCCGCCTTGCGGAGCTCGGCCAGGATCATGTCCATGTACTGGCCCGACTTCCGGTAAGATTCCTCGAAGCCCCGCCTCTCCACGGTCTGGAACGACTTGATCTCCCTCGCGACCCACTGGTTCTCGACGAGGGGGATGGAGCCGTTGACCGGGGAGGCCAGAGTTGTCCGGAAAGCGGAGATCTTCTGGATGCGCTGGGCGACGAGGAGGCGGAGGTCGTTTTTTTCCTGGAAGAGGGGGGAATCGGCCGGAATGGCCATCCGGATCAGGAGGCCGTAGGCTTCGTCGAGCTTGGCCAGGGCCCCATCCATGTCCTCGCGCTCCAGGGCTGCCTGGGCTTCCTCGTAGGCAGAGAAGGCATCCTCGAGAAGCGCGGCTGGGTCCTTCTTGGAAGTTTCGGCGCCCGAAGGCTGGACCTGGTCGTCCCGGAAGGATTTCTGGTCAAGTTGTTGATTTTCCTTCTTTTCCGGGACAGCCGCCTCGGCGGCCGGAGTTTCTTCCGCGGCGACCGGTGGTGCCTGGACGGCCGGTCCGGGCGCGGTCTTGACCGCTTTCGGCCCGGACGAACAGGCGGCCAGAAGGAAGAAAAGGGAAAGGAGGGCGAGGGTCAGGTAGGGGTGTCGTTCACGCTTCATTTCGAAAGTCATTTATACCACAGAGGATGCGGACCGTCAACGGGAAATGGGCCAGGTGACTGTCTCAGGACCTAAAGACGGATCCTGATGCCGGCCTGAAGACTCA
Source organism: uncultured bacterium (assembly GCA_963743755.1). Taxonomy (GTDB): domain Bacteria; phylum Acidobacteriota; class Aminicenantia; order Aminicenantales; family Saccharicenantaceae; genus RBG-16-66-30. Next base: position 470,472 of record CAVUQU010000001.1, on the reverse strand, counting down.
TCCCGCCGAAATCGATGACCGCTTGGCGCGGTTCGCCGCCGGGTCCGGCAGGGGGATCGGTCTGGACCATGATCAGTCTAGGATAGTCAGGCAGCGATGGAACTGGCTCATAGTAGAGTGTCCCGTGTTCGGTTATATTGAGAAATTCGTCATAAATTGTACTCGAGCCCTCCCACCCATGTAACTTGGCAAAACGGCCGGTGGCATCCAAGCAAAGGAAAATCCTGCGGTTTAATCGATATTCGATCCCGATCCCGGCGTCGAGGCCGAGCGCGGCAGATCCGATTTCCGCTCGATGCGCGAATTGGTAGAAACCGTGTATCTGTCCCAATCCAGAAAAACTGTTTTCCCGGATCTCATCGTTATAGCGGGCTTGAAAATAGTAGGAGCCGCCTGTGCGAGTCGTGAGGTCGATCTTCGCAGTCAAGGGAAACCTCAGAATGAGACTCAGCCGGATGGGGATGGCGCTGAGCTCGGGCCGGCCCGAGAGTCCTCCGCTGATATCATTCCCCGGGTCGGCGAACTCCATCAAGGACCGTCTTGAAGCCATCAGGTAGCCGCAACCGATCCCCACACCGATCCTGGGATTGACCTCTAAGATGATGTCTCCTCCGAATTCCAGGCCATGGCGAACGGGACGATAGCCGCCCTGCGAGGTCGGCCACAAGGCTCTTTCCCAGTCAAAAAGCGCTTTGTTTCCGCGATTCACATCCCCGGCCGATAAATAAGCCCACCCGCCCTGTAACTTGAAGCTGATCTTAACGTCCGCTTTTACTAACGCAGGGAAGAACAGAAGTGCAATCGCAGTTACAATCTTAATTCTAACCGGATGCTTCACTGCTGCCTTTTGTGCCAGTTCCAGGCCGTCTCGACGATGGTCTCGAGGGACGATTGGCGGGGCTTCCAGCCGAGGGCCTGTTCCGCCTTGGCCTTCGAGGCCAGGAGCACGGCGACGTCGCCCTGGCGCCTGGGCGCGTCGAAGCGGGGGACCGGACGGCCCGTGACCTTCTCGGCCGTCCGGACGACCTCGAGGACGGAATGGCCCCGCTCCGTGCCGAGGTTGATAGACGTCGCCGGCGCCTCCGGCGAGGAGCTTCTTCAGGGCGAGGACGTGGGCGGCCGCCAGGTCGGTGACGTGGATGTAGTCCCGGACGGCCGTGCCGTCGGGGGTGGGGAAGTCCGTCCCGAAGACGCCGAGCGGGGGCTTGATCCCCAGGACGGCGAGGAGGATGTTGGGGACGAGGTGGGTCTCGGGGTCGTGGCATTCGCCCGTCGTGCCGTCGGCGTCGGCCCCGGCGGCGTTGAAGTAGCGGAGCGAGATCGCCCGCAGGCCGTGGGCCCGCTCGTAATCCCGGAGGATGTCCTCGACCATGAGCTTGGCCCGGCCGTAGGGATTGGCCGGCCGGGTCGGATGCGTTTCGGGGATGGGCGTTTCGAGGGGCTCGCCGTAGACCGCCGCGGTCGACGAGAAGATGAGGCAGGATGTCCCGGCCTCGAGCATGGCGTCGAGGAGGTTCAGGCTCGTCGTCAGGTTGTGGGTGTAGTACTTCCGGGGATCGGCGCAGGACTCGCCGACCTGGATGAGCGAGGCGAAGTGGAGGACGGCCCCGATCTCGTGCTCGCGGAAAACGCGCCGAAGGACGTCCTTGTCGAGAAGGTCGCCCTCGACGAGCGGGACGCCCGCGACGAGCTCGGGCCGGCCGCTCGAGAGGTTGTCGAGGACGAGGACGTCGAAGCCCTCCCGGCGGAGCTCCTTCACCGTATGCGAGCCGATGTAGCCGGCGCCTCCGGCGACGAGAACGGTCATGGGGCCTTCCTTTCGACCAGGCGGCGGGCCTTCTCGAGGCCCTGGGCCTTGGTCTCGAAGCCGTTGTCGAGCTGGGCCTTGTAGAGCTTCTTGAGGAGCTGGCCCATCGCGGGGCCGGGCGGAACGCCCAGCTTGATGAGGTCGCGGCCCATGACCAGGGGCTTGATGGTCTCCCGGTTGACGCGCAGCTCCTCGAACTTCTTGAACAGCCAGCGGGCCTGCCTGTCGAGGCCCCGGACGAGGCGCGTGCCGCGCCCGGCCCGGTCGGCCGCGTCGAGAAGGACGAGGAGCTCGATCTCGCCCTGGACGTCGGCCGCCAGGCGGTTGAAGGCCTTTTTCGTGACCGACTCGCGGTTCGTCCAGATCTCCCCGGCCCGGTGGTGGGTCCGGATGAGCAGGGGGACCAGGCGGCCGATGTCGACGCCGCTCCAGGTCTGGACCTTGAACCGGGCCAGGACCCGGCGGGCGGCCCGCTCGCTCTGGATGTCGTGGCCGCAGGAGGTCACGGCCATCCGGCCGCGCTTGTACTCCCAGCGGGTCGTCGAGACCTTGCCCAGGTCGTGGTAGAGCGCGGCGAGAAGCAGGGCCAGCCGCTTCGGCTCGGCCAGGTTCGAAATTCTCCCCAGCGCGGCGGCCTGGTCGACGGAGAGCTTCGTGTGGGCCCAGACCGTGTGGTGGCCGAAGGCGTCCGTCTCCGGATGGAAGACCGAATCCTGGATGACCAGGGCCAGCGCCTGGAGCTCGGGAAACCACTTTTCGAGGACGCCGAGGCGGAACATCTCCTCGAGGCCGACCGAGGGGCGCGGCGAACGGAGAAGGACCTTGAACATCTCGTCGTTGACCCTCTCTGGGCTGAGGCCGGCGAGGTCGACGGAGCGGGCCAAGGGATAGACGGCCGGGTCGACCTTGAAGCCCAGGACCGAGGCGAAGCGGGCCACACGGAGGACCCGCAGGGGGTCCTCGGGGAAGGCGGCCGGATCGGTCAGGCGGATGCGCTTGGCCAGGGTGTCTTTGCGGCCCTCGAACGGGTCGATGAGAAGGCCGTCACTCAGCCGGAGGGCCATGCTGTTGGTCCGGAAGTCCCGGCGCTCGAGGTCCTTCTCGACCGGCAGGTCGGGGTCGGCGGCGACCAGGATGTCCTTGTGGCCGCGGAGGACCGCGGCGACGGCCCGGTCGGTCCGCGGCAGGGCGACGTCGTAGGTCCGGCCCCGGACCGTGAACTTGATGATGCCGAAGCTCTTGCCGACGAGGTCGACCCGGCCGTGTTTTTCGAGCCGGCGGACGATCGTCTCGAGGTCGTGGCGGGCGACCAGGATGTCGACGTCGGGGGAGGGGCACTTGCGGAGGAGGTCGCGGACGTAGCCGCCGACGGCGTAGACGTCGTCCCGGAAAAGCCGGACGAAGAGCGCCCGCTCGGTGAAATCGAACACGATCTTGTCCATGGGGCCCCTATTCTAACAGGTCTTCACTTTGCGGCGAACTTCTCCAGGACTTCCTTCGCGGCGTCCTTGTGGACCATGAACATCAGGGCCTTGAGCCGGACGTAGTCGTCCTGGTAGAAGAAGTAGCCCTTGGCCTGACCCCAATAAGCGTTCTCCCAGGAGTCCTTGATCAGGAACCAGTTGCCCTTCGTCTGCTCGAGGTAACCGACGCAGTGGACGGCGTGGTCGTCCGAGGTCGTGCCGTTCGCGAACCGGTATTCACGGCTCGACTGGTCGATGTGGCTCGACGGGAGGTCGAAGGTGGGCACCATGGCCACGTCGCTCTCCCCGAGATAACCCGGCTCGGAGAAATCGATCGCGAGGGTGGCGGTGTAGCCCTTGCGCAGGGCCCGCAGGAAAGCCAGCGAGAACTCGTGGAGGGGGAGATTGTAAAAATCGGCGGCGTGCCACCAGTTGTCCGGCACCTTGAGTTCGCCCTTCGTGTAGAAGGGCAGGTACATGAAGCTGATGAAGGCGACGTAGTCGTCGGGGTCGAGACCGAGCTCGGCGAGGTATTGGAGCGGCGTCAGGGAACGGCCGTCCACGGTGATCCGGTCGGGGGGGCGGCCCAGGTGCCGGTCGAGGATGGCCCGGACGCCGGCGAGGGCCCGGTCCTCGTCCCACTCGTTCCGGGCGGCCAGGCCCGCGAGGTGCTCCTTGAATTCGCGGAAGAGCGCGCTGTGGTCGTGGGCGGTCTTCCCGTCGAGAAGCCCGGTATAATCGGCGCCGCGGACGAGGCCGTACTGCTTGATCCGGGCCAGGGCCGAGTTGGGCTCCGAGCCCTGGCCGAGGAAGGACTTCCCCTTTTCGCGGACGAAGCGGCGGGCCTTCTCCACGTACTCCCAGTAGACGGTGAAGAGCTCGGAGAGCTTGACCTCGGACTTGCTCTGGCGCCTCAGCTCGGACTCGAGGAGCGACGTGGCGGCGAAGGACCAGCAGGTCCCGGTGTTGCCCTGCTCGACGGGCGGCAGGTGGAAGAATTTGGTGAACTCGAGCGGGGTCGCGGGCCTCTCGAAGCCGGTGAGGTCGGCCGCGAGGAAGGTCCGGTCGGCGCTCGTCGGCGTTTCCTTGGCGTAGACGGCGGCGTCGTGCTTGGGCTGTCCGGGGAGCTGAGCGGCCGGGCTGTCTTCCTTTTTGCCGCAGGAGACGGCCAGGGCGGCGGCGAGGAGAACGAGCCCGATCGCGATCAGGGGGCGTCTGGTCATGGGTGTCCCTCCTTGGGGGCGCATGGACCCCCATTATAGGGCCGGCGCTCCGTCACTGCAATGTCCCCGATTCGGCCTGCGGCTTGTCGGGGAGGGAGCTTTCGGGTATCCTAGATCGTCGGAGTATCGATGAAAGCCACAACGGGACGGAGGATGATCGGCCCTGGCGGCCGGCCTCGCCCTCTGCGCCGGCCTCACGGCGGCCCCGGCGGCCAAAGACGATCTCGTCCTGAGCCTCAAGGAGAAGGTCATCAGGAACCTCAGCTCCTCGGGCCTCGTCCTGGCCTTCCACATCGCCGTCGACAACGGTTACACGAAGCCGCGGGAGCTCGTGCGCTACCGCTATCGCGTCCGGATCGATCAGAAGGAATACATCAACACGACGGTCGCGCTCGAGGCGCCGCTGGTCGTGCCGGCCGGCGGTCAGACGCTCATCGCCCTGCCCGTCAAGATCTCCTACGAGCTCCTCCGGGCCGCCCTCGGGCCGATCGAGAACAAGGCCCTCTGCGACGTCGTCGGGGACATGTACTTCCGCAACGAGAAAGGCAAGGAGCAGAAGGCCGGCTTCGCCTACAGCGGCGAGTTCCCCATCTTCCAGGACCCCGAGATCGACATCCTTCCCCTCAAGGTCAACGACCTGACGGTCGGGGGGGCCGACGTCGTCTTCCAGCCCCGGTTCAAGAACCTCAACGGCTACGAGCTCATCGTCGACGCCATCGATTTTTCCCTCTACTTCAGCGGCGCCGAGGTCCTGAGCGGACCGATCGAGGGGGACAAGAACCTGCCGCGGACGGGGGAGAAGATCTTCTCCCTGCCCTTCATCCTCGATTTCTTCGAGGCCGGCGAGGACGTCCGGGCCGGGTTCGCCAAGGACGAATTCCCCTGCCGGTTCGCCGGCCGCGTCGAGATCATGTCGGCCTGGGGCCGGCTCGTCGTCCGCTTCGACAGGACCCAGGCCCTGCGCCTCGAGAAGAAATAAGAGATTCTTCTCCCGATTTCGGGGAGTCCCTCTCTCGCTTTTTGGCTTGCAACGGCGAGCGACTCCGGGAGCGTCCCAGGCAGGATCGGGACGGAGCACCCGGAGTGCCGGTCCTGCGAAATATCAGGAGAGAGTGCTCTTTCCCGATATTTCCCAGCACCGCCCCTCTGAGTCGCTCCGCAGCGGTGCTGATCGTCGCTAGAAGCTCCGCTTCCTGCCGGTCCCCCCTCCACCACGGGGATCTTCGAGGCAACATCCCTCGCCTCCTCGAGAGAGGAACTTCCGGAAATCGGGAGAAGCACCACAAATAAAAGGGACACGGACCAGGGTCCATGTCCCCTCGAGCAGCGAGATCGAACCGGGCTTCAGAACCAGTAGCTGAAGCCGGCGGTCAGGGCCAGCCCGCCGAGATCGAAGTCCTCGAAGCCGACGAACCACTCCTCGAATTGGGCCTTGGCGGCGTGCCAGCGGGCCTCGACCTCGAAGCTCGACCGGTAGCCGATGGGGATCTGGAACCCGCCGAAAGCGTGCCAGCCGAAAGCCATCCCGGACTCGCGGCCGTTGACCGGCTCGACGGGATAGATGTCGACGTCGCCGAGCACTTCATCGGTGTAGATCCAGGGGTCGGAGAAGTTGACCATCTCGCCGAACATCCGGACCCGCCAGAAGCTGAGCGAAGCGCCGCCGCCGACGAACGGGATGATCCGGGCCTTGCGGCCGAGCGGGGCGAACTTGACCGAAAGCTGGAGGGGCGTGCTGGAGACGCTGAAGGAGTGCAGGATGTCGTCCCCGTCGTAGTCCGCGTAGGGGAAGGCGAAGTCGCCCTCGTCGAGCGAGAAGACGACCCAGTCGTTGTAGTAGCCCAGCCGGCGTCCTGTTGAAGCTGTCCAGGGTCAGGGCCAGGCTGACGTTCTTCGTCGCGAAGTACTCGTAGCTGAAGCCCAGCATCCCGCCCCGGAAATCCTTCATCGGGAAGCTCATCTGATCGAGCTCGATCGTCCAGAGGCTGTCCGGGTGAGCGGTGAGATAGGAATTGGAGAGGGCCCGGGGCATGTAGTAGCCGAGCCGCAGGGAGATCGAGTCGGAGAAGGCGAGCGCCGGTACGAGAATGAGCAGGCCCAAGGCGAGGATGGTGAGTTTTTTCATGTCGTTCCTCCTGTACACGCCGATCATTATAGCAAATTATATGCCAGGTCGGTGCGGGCCCGCTCCAGGGGAGGCAGGACCGAGCGGGTGTGCCCAAAACAGGTCAGGTGTCCTCCGGGAGACCTGCGGGCCTGTTTGACTTTCGGACATGGCCCGGCTAACATCCCCGCGGAGAGGCCAGTGAGCGAAACCCGGATCGTCGTGGTCGGAGAGAGGCCGGAGGAATCCCTTCCCCTGGGGGAGATCGCCGAGGCCCTTCTCGGCGGGGCCGTGGCCGCCTATCCGACCGAGACCTTCTACGCCCTGGGGGCTGCCGCCTTTTCGACGCAGGGCGTCGAGAGGATCTACCGGCTGAAGGGTCGCGACGCCTCGAAGCCCCTCCCGCTCATAGCCTCCGACCCCGACATGGTTGCTGGGATCACCGCCTCGCTTCCGGCTTCGTTTGCCGCGCTGGCCGCCGAGTTCTGGCCGGGCCCTCTGACCCTCGTCCTCCCGGCCGCCGCCGGCCTGCCGGACTTCCTCGTCGGCCCCGGCCGTACGGTCGCCGTGCGCATACCGCCCCTGGCCTGGCTGAGGGCGCTCGTCGCGGAGCTCGCCGAGCCCCTGACGGCCACGAGCGCCAACCTGGCGGGGGAGAAGGAGCTTGCCGACCCGGCCGACGTCGCGGCGCTCGTCGAGGGTAAGGTCGAATGGATGCTCGACGGCGGCCGCACTCCCGGCGGGCTGCCCTCGACGATAGTCGATATCACCGGCGATCGGCCCCGCATTCTGCGCGAAGGGGCTATCCCCGCGGCCTCGATCTTGGCACTACTCGGTTAGCGCTAACACGGCCCTCCCGAACAAAGCCGCAGAGACGGCGGCCCCCTCGATCGTCGACCTTACTTGACCATCGCGCCGGCCGGGATGTCCCGGTCGAAGAAGGGGATGAGGGCCTTGTTGTCCGCGGTGATGGCCGCGAGGAGCATGGCCTGCGACTCGATGCCGCGGATGACCGCCGGCTGGAGGTTGACGATGACGATGAGCTTCTTGCCGACCAGGTCCTCGGGGGCGTAGGTCTCGGCGACGCCGGCCACCATCTGCCGCTGCTCCGTGCCGATGTCGATCTTGAGCTTGAGGATCTTGGTCGCGCCGGGGACGCGCTCCGCCTCGATGATCTGGGCGACCCGCAGGTCCATCTTCCGGAATTCTTCGTAGGTGACCATGTCCATGTTCTTGACTCCCTCCATCGTCGTTCCCGGCTTCGCCGCCGGGGCGGCCGGAGCGGCGGGCGCCGCCGTCTCGTCGGCCAGGAAATCCTTCAGGGCGACCCTCGGGAAGAGGGCCTGCGGCATCCCGACCTTGCGGCCGGGGCCGAAGCCGTCGAAGGCGATCTCTTCGTAAGGAACGTCCGCCGGTTTTTTCGTCTCGCCGAGGAAGCCCCAGATGCGGTCGACCGACCGGGGCATGACCGGGTAGACGAGATAGCTCGCGCCGCGGATGGCCGCCGCGGCCTGGAGCAGCACCCGGGCCAGGCGCGGCTTCAGGGCCGGGTCCTTGGCCATGATCCAGGGCTGGTTGTCCGCGAGGTACTTATTGACCGTGCCGATGTAGGCCCAGATCTCCTCGAGGGCCCTGTTGATGGCGCAACCGTCGTAGAGGTCGAAGACGCGGCCCTTGAGCCCGTCGAACTCCGTCCGCACCCGGGCGTCCTCGGGTGTCTCCTCGCCCGGGGCCGTGATCTCGCCGCCGAAGTAGTTCCCGATCATGGTCAGCGTCCGTTGGACGAGGTTGCCGAAGTCGTTGGCCAGGTCGGAGTTGACCCGGTGGAGGAAGCCCTCGTGGGAGAAGTTGCCGTCCTGGCCGATGGGGATCTCGCGCAGCAGGAAGTAGCGCAGGGGGTCGGGCCCGAAGACCCGGAGCAGGACGTGGGGATCGAGGACGTTGCCCTTGGACTTGGACATCTTGGTGTCGTCCCGGAGCCACCAGCCGTGGCCGTAGACGGTCCGGGGCAGGGGCAGGCCGGAGGCCATGAGGAAGGCCGGCCAATAGACGGCGTGGAACCTCAGGATGTCCTTCCCGACGAGGTGGATGTCGGCCGGCCAGAACTTCTCGTAGCGCTCCATGTTCCAGTCGTAGCCGATGCCCGTGACGTAGTTGTGGAGGGCGTCGAACCAGACGTAGATGGTGTGCTTGGGGTCGCCCGGGACCGGGATGCCCCACTTGACCGTGGTCCGGGTGATGCTGAGGTCCTTGAGCCCGCCCCGGACGAAGCTCGCGACCTCGTTGAGACGGCTCTGCGGCCGGACGAACTCGGGGTGCTCCTCGTAGAGAGCCAGGAGACGCTCCTGGTAAGCCGAAAGGCGGAAGAAATAGGTCTCTTCCGAGACGACCGTCGCCTTCTTGCCGCAGTCGGGGCAGGTCTTCGTCCCCTCCGCGTCGACGGCCACGTCGTCGGGGAGGAAGTTCTCGTCGGAGACGCAGTACCAGCCCTTGTACTCGCCCTTGTAGATGTCGCCCTTGTCGAGGAGCATCTGGAAGAGCTTCTGGACGCCCTTCTCGTGGAAGTCCATGGTCGTCCGGATGAAGAAATCGTTCGAGATGTCCAGGGCCTTCCACAGGTCCTGGGCCCGGCCGACGACGGAGTCGGCCAGCGCCTTGGGCGTCAGGCCCTTCTCGGCCGCGGCCTTCTCGATCTTCTGGCCGTGCTCGTCGGTGCCCGTCAGGAAAAAGACGTCCTGGCCGGCCAGCTTGTGGAAGCGGGCCAGGGCGTCGGCGATGACGGTCGTGTAGGCGTGCCCGATGTGGGGCACGTCGTTGACGTAGTAGATCGGCGTCGTGATATAGAACGTCTTCTTAGAATTCTTTGCCACTGTGGAGTCCTCCTCGGATGAGCATCATGGCCTCGGCCCGCGTCGCCGGGTTCTTCCGGAACGAGCCGCGGACGGCCGAGGTCACCGTGACCGACTTGGGCTTCTTCGCCCCGCGCATCGACATGCACATGTGCTCGGCCTCGATGACGACCATGACGCCCAGGGGCTGCAGATGCTCGTCGATGAGGTCGGCGATCTGTTTCGTCAACCGCTCCTGGACCTGCAGCCGCCTGGACAACGCCTCCACGACCCGGGCGATCTTGCTCAGTCCGACGATGCGCCCGGATTTGGGGATGTAGGCCACGTGGGCCACTCCCGCGAACGGGAGAAGGTGGTGTTCGCACATCGAGTAGAGGGGGATGTTCTTGATCAGGACCATCTCGTCGTGCTTCTCGTCCTGGATGACGCGGAGGTTCCGTGCCGCCTCGAGCTCGGTGCCGCCGAGGATCTCGGCCAGCATCCGGGCCACCCGGGCCGGGGTCGCCCGGAGGCCGGAACGGCGGGGGTCCTCGCCGACGCCCTCGAGGACGAGGCTGACGCCTTTTTCGATCTTCTTGATGTCCATAGGGTCTTTCCTTCCGACGGGGCCGCCCGCGGTCAGCGCTTCCCGCGCTTCCCGGCATAAGCGTTGACGGCCAGGTGGGCGAGCTCCTTGAGGGGCCGGCCGGTCTTGCGCGCCGCGGCGACGAGGTCGTCGTACTCGGGCTGGACGTTGACCGTCCGGCCGCCGGAGCGCGCGACCTTGAGGCCGATCCTGGCGCCGCCGGCGCGGACGGTCTCGAACGAGCGTTCGAGGACGCGGCGGCCGACGGGATAGTAGCGGACGCCGATCGAGGTCGTTTCCCGGAACACGGCCTCGACGAGCGCGTCCATCTTATCCGCCGTGACGAGCACCTCGAGCTTCGTGCCGAGGCGGTTCTTCTTCATGACGACGGGGGAGAGGGTGGCGTCGAGGGCGCCCGCCTCGAAAGCCAGCTCGAGGAAGTGGGCCAGGAGCTGGGGCGTCGCGTCGTCGATCGTCGCCTCGACGACGAAGACGCTCTTGGCCGCGTCGAAGGCGGCGGCGTCGCCGTAGTAGACCCGCAGGATGTTAGGGATCTCGGGGAATTCCTTGGTCCCGGCCCCGCGGCCGATCCGGTCGTAGACGAGCTCGGGGAGCCGGCTGTATCCCTTGGCCAGGGCTGAAACGATGGCCGCCCCCGTGGGGGTGACGAGCTCCGATTCGACCCAGGCCGCATAGACCGGCGCCTTCTTCAGGAGCTCGGCGACCGCCGGCGGCGGGACGGCCAGGCGGCCGTGCGAGGTCTGGACCCAGCCCGAACCGACGTTGAGCGGCGAAGAGTAGAGATCCGTGATGCCCAACTCGTCCAGGAGGAAGGCCGTCCCGACGACGTCGACCAGGGCGTCGTCGGCTCCGGCCTCGTGGAGATGGGTTTCCGCGAATTTGCGGCCGTGGACTTTGGCCTCGGCCTCGAATAGCCGCTTGAAAACGGTCAGGGCCCGGTCCTTGACGGCCGGCTTGAATCGGCTCTTAAGGACGATCCTCTCGATGTCGGCGAAGTTGCGCTCGACGTGATCGTGCAGCCGGACATCGACGTCGACCTTGAGGGCGGCGAAGCCGCCGCGGCGGACGTGCCGGACCGTGATCCCCACGGGCAGGCGGAGACCGGCCAGTCTCTCAATGAAGAGAGCCGGGTCGACCCCCAGGTCGAGCAGGGCGCCGAGGCACATGTCCCCGCTAACTCCCGAGGAGGCATCGAGATAGACGTACTTCATGGTCACACTAGGATATCCATTTCCCCTGAAAAAAGCAAAGACGGCGTGCCGTCTCGCGCTTGACTCCGCCTCGGGGAAAAAGGTATATCAAGGCGAGGAGAATCCATGGCCGTGAAGAAAGAGAACGGGAAACACGAGGCCTCGATCGGCATCCTGGGAGGCAGCGGACTTTACGCGATCGACGGCATCAAGGACACGCGCGAGGTCCGGCTGCGGACGCCCTTCGGCGCGCCGTCCGATCCCTACGTCCTCGGGACGCTCGGCGGCCGCCGGGTGGCCTTCCTGGCCCGGCACGGCCGGGGCCATCGGCTTCTTCCCGCCGAGGTCAATTACCGGGCCAACATATTCGGTTTCAAGAAGTTGGGGGTCGAGCGCATCATCTCGGTCAACTCCGTGGGGTCGCTCCGCGAGCACATTCCGCCCCGGGACATCGTCCTGCCGGACCAGTTCTTCGACCGGACCCGGCGGCCGAACACCTTCTTCGGCGGCGGGATCGTCGCCCACGTCAGCCTGGCCCAGCCGTTCTGCCCGGACCTCAATGCGGTCCTCTACGACGCGGCCTCCAACCTGGGCCTGCGGGTCCACAAGGGCGGGACATTCATGTGCATCGAAGGGCCGGCCTTCTCGACCAAGGCCGAGTCGCTGGCCTACCGCGCCTGGGGCGCGGACATCATCGGCATGACCGCGGCGACCGAGGCCCGGCTCAGCCGCGAGGCGGAGATCTGCTACGCGACGCTGAGCCTCGTCACGGACTACGACGTCTGGCACGAGACCGAAGAGACGGTCACGGTCGAGCTCGTCATGCAGAACATGGCGGCCAATATCGCCAACGCCAAGGCCGTCCTCATGAAGGCCCTGCCCGCGCTCGGCGGAAAGCGGGCGCGCGCCTGCGGCTGCGGCTCGTCCCTCGAGAACACCATCATGACCGATCCGGCCGCCATGCCGGCCGCGACGAGGAAGAAGCTGGGCCCGCTCGTCGACAAGTACCTCGGCTGATCCCGGAGTCACCATGAGCCTCGTCATCGTCGGTTCCGTCGCCTTCGACACCATCCGGACGCCCTGGGGCGACCGGGAGAAGATCGTCGGCGGCTCGGTCCCGTACTGTTCGCTCGCGGCGAGCTTCTTCACCCGGCCGCGGATAGTCGGCGTCGTCGGCCGCGACTTCCCGCGCAAGACGATCGCCCTGCTCAAGTCGCGCGGCATCGACCTGCGCGGGCTCAGGATGAAGACCGGCAAAACGATGCACTGGGAGGGGAAATACGAGAACGATCCCAACAAGCGGTCGACCGTGCGGACCGAGCTCAACGTCTTCGACGATTTCCGGCCCGAGATCCCTCCGGCCTACCGCAATTCGAGCATCGTCTACCTGGCCAACATCAACCCCGCCCACCACGAATTCATCCTCAAGCAGTTCCGCAAACCCGCGCTGGTCGCCATGGACACGATCCGTCTGTGGATCGACACCCAGCGCGAAGCCCTGCTCAAGGAACTGGGCCGGGTGAACATTTTCTTCGCCAACGACGAGGAGGCCCGGTCGATCACCGGGGAGTCCAACTTGATCTCCGCCGCGAAGGCCCTCATCCGGCTCGGTCCGTCCCTCGTCCTTATCAAGAAGGGGGAGCACGGGGCGTTCGTCTTCGGCCGCGACCTCGTCTTCGGCGTTCTGGGCCACCCGTGCGAGCACGTCATCGACCCGACGGGGGCGGGGGACAGCTTCGCCGGCGGTTTCCTCGGTTATCTCGACGGACGCGAAGGCCTTCAGGTGCGCGACGTCCGCCGGGCGGCCGTCTACGGCAGCGTCCTGGCATCCTTCACCATCGAGGACTTCGGTATCGGGCGGCTCGAGACTCTCGACCCGGGTCTCGTCGAGGCCCGCTTCCGGCAGTTCCGCAGGCTGACCGCATTCTGAAAGAGGATGAACATGGCAGAATTGAAACCCCCGATGGAACCGTTCCGCATCAAGATGATCGAACCGCTGCGCTCGGTCACGCGCCGCGAGCGCGAGAGCCTGCTGAAACAGGCCGGTTTCAATCCGTTCGGCATCCCGGCCGAGAAGGTCACGATCGACCTTCTCACCGACTCCGGGACATCGGCCATGAGCGACGACCAGTGGGCCGGGATCATGACCGGCGACGAATCCTACGCCGGGGCGCGAAACTTCTTCCACCTCGAGGAGTCCGTCCGGTCGATCTTCGGCTTCAGCCACGTCATCCCCACCCACCAGGGCCGGGCGGCCGAGCGGGTCCTGTTCGGGTCGATCCTCAAAAAGGGCGACAGCGTCCCCAGCAACATCCACTTCGACACCACGCGGGCCAACATCGAGGTCCTCGAGGCCAGGGCCGAGGACCTGGCCGCCGCCCCGGCCTACGATCCCGATTCGGACGAGCCCTTCAAGGGCGACATGGACGTCGCCAAGCTGAAGAAGTTCATCGCCAAGCGGGGCAAAGAGAAGATCCCGCTCGTCATGATGACCGTGACCAACAACAGCGGCGGGGGACAGCCCGTGTCGCTCCGGAACATCAAGGAGACGAGCGAGGTCTGCGCCCGTCACGGCATACCGTTCTTCTTCGATGCCTGCCGATACGCCGAGAACGCCTGGTTCATCAAGAAGCGCGAAAAAGGCTACGCCAAGAAGAGCGTCCTCGAGATCGCCCAGGAGATGTTCTCCTACGCCGACGGGGCGACGATGAGCGGCAAGAAGGACGCCCTGGTCAACATCGGCGGCTTCGTCACCCTCGACGACGACGCCCTGGCCGAGAAGATCAAGAACAACCTGATCATCAGCGAGGGCTTCACGACCTACGGCGGTCTGGCCGGGAGAGATCTCGAGGCCATGGCCCGGGGCCTGAAAGAGGCGCTCGACGAGGATTACCTCGAGCACCGGACGGCCCAGGTGGCCTACCTGGGGGGCCTTCTCGACCAGGCCGGCGTGCCCGTCCTCAAGCCTTTCGGCGGCCACGCGGTCTACCTCCTGGCCGACCGGTTCCTGCCGCACATCCGCCGGGGCCAGTATCCCGGCTGGGCCCTGACCGTGGCCCTCTACCGGGAGTACGGCATTCGGGCCGTCGAGATCGGCGGGGTTATGTTCGGGCGGAAGACGGGCAAGGGGAAGGAAGAGGTCTTTCCGGAGCTCGAGCTCGTCCGGCTGGCCATCCCGCGCCGTGTCTACACGGCCTCACACCTGCGCTACGTCGCCGATGCGCTGATCGATCTCTACAAGAACCGGGACAAGGTCAGGGGCCTGCGCATCGTCCGCGAATCGCCCTTCCTGCGGCACTTCACCGTGCAATTGGAGGAGATCTAGGTTCTGATCAGGGGATCGCAGCGAAGATCGACGCTGCCGATCCCCGCGTCGATGTCGACCTCGATCGTGACCGGGCTCTTGCCGTAGGCCTCGTTGACCCAGGCCCCGCTCTGTTTCGTCAGGCCGTGCGCGTCGACAGAGCCGAGGCCTCCGTCGATTTTGACCCGGACGCCGACTTCGGACGGCAGCCTGATTCTGGCGCTGCCGACCCCGCCGTCGATCTTGACCCGGAAGCTTTCCGTCCGCGGGCCTTCGAGATTGAGCTTCACCTCGCCGACGCCCATGTCGATCTCCAGCCTCTCGAGCTTGAGTCCGCGCAGGTCGATGTCGCTCTCGCCCGCGCCCAGGTCGATGGAGAGGTCGAGGGGAACGGACTTGGCGAGCGCCAGGTTCCAGCGGTTCCGGACCCGGCCGAAGGGGATGCTGTTGCGGCGGGCGTGCCGGACATGGAGGATGCCCTTGTCGTCGAAGCGCCGGTAATCGATTTCCGGCCGGAGCCGGGCCCGGTTGTATTCGAAAGAGCCTTCGAGGAGGGCTTCCTGGTCGGCGCCGCGGACCTTGAGCTGGCCGGCGCCCATGTGCAGGCCGATCTCGGCCTTGGAGGCGCCCTCGAGGGCGACGGTTTTCGTCTCGGTCTCGAAATCCATCCGCTCTTCGTCGCAGGCGACGACGAGGGTCGCCAGGGCGAGAACGGCTATTCCCAACTTGATGCGGGTCGAGGACATGGGGGGCCTCCCTTGTTCAAAATGTCGGTTCGATAGAATATACGAAAGGCCCGGGCCCGAAGTTCCCTTTCAAGGCTTCTTGATCTTCCTGGCCGGAAGGTCCCGTCCCCCCTGATGGAGGACGAGCCCGGTCACCCGGCCCGAGGCGTCGACCGTGAAGTCGATCTGGGCGTCGACGACCTTGAGGAAGAAGCGGAGCTCCGACTCGGGAAAGATCTCGACCTCGGACTGGCCGGTCGCCTGGGAGATCAACTTGTCGCCGCGACGGATGATGCTGATGAGGAAGTTCGGGGCCAGCTCGTAGTCCCCGGCCAGGCGGTCGTAGAGCTTCGGGTCGATCTCGACCTCCCGCCGCGGAGAGGGGAGGGGCTTGCCGGTCTTCGCGAAAACCTGAACCGGACCGATCCGGGACCGAATGCGGAGCCCGGTCACCCGGCCCGCGGCGTCCTTGATAAAGCTGTAGCGGGCCGGGTTGTCTTTCAGGAAGAACTCCGTCGGCGATGCCGGGTAGAGTTCGTTCTTGGAGCCGCCCTGTCTTTGGGCCAAGAGCTTCGCGCCCTCGCGACTGAGGTAATATTCCTGCTTGCGCTCGTTGGCGTAAACGCCGGCGATCGCGTCGAGCTCCCCGGCCGCGACAGTCACGGCCTTGCGCTCCGGTTCGGCCAGTCCCAGGGCCAGCCAGGCGATCTCGATCGCCCGCGGCTCGGGGTCGCGGCCTTCGACGGCGCTGTTGGTCAGGATGGCGACGAAGACCTTATCCTCCGGCAGCGTCAGCTCGTAGGATCGCGAATCCGTTGATGCCGCCGCCGTGTTCGATCGAACGGTGGCCCGCGAAATCGCCGACGAACCACCCGTATCCGTAGCCGCTCGATTCCCCGTTCGCGAGCTCGAAGGGCGTGAAGGCCTTGTCGAGCCATTCCTTGCGGACGAGCCTGCCGGAGAAGACGGCGTCGCTCCAGACGGCCAGGTCGTCGACCGTCGACATCAGCGAGCCCGCGGCGTACGGCTGGGACATGCTGAGGTAGGGGGCGTTGACGAAACCGCCGTCGCCCTTCTGGTAGCCGCGGACCCGGCGGGGGACGACACGTTCCGTGTCGTCGTATGACGAACCCTTCAGGCCCAGGGGCTTGAATATCCTTTCCTGGACGAAATCCGCATAGGTCCGGCCCGAGGCCTTCTCGATGATGGCCCCGAGCAGGACATAACCGGAATTGTTGTAAGCCCAGCTCGCGCCCGGCTCGAACTGCATCGGCTTGTCCTTGAAAAGGTCGACGAGCTCTTTCACCGTCATGTCCTTGCGCCAGAGCGGCAGCCACTCGGACATGTCGGTGTAGCTCTGGATGCCCGAGGTGTGGGTCAGCAGGTGCTCGACCGTGATCTTGCGGCCCTGGGTCGGGTAATCGGGCAGGAACTTCGTGATCTCGTCCCGAAGGCCGAGCTTGCCCTCCTGGGCCAGCATGAGGACGGAGACGGCCGTGAACTGCTTGGTGATGGAGCCCAGGCGGAAGATCATGTCGGGAGCGACGGGGACCCCGAGCTCGAGGTCGGCCAGTCCGTAGCCTTTGCGGAAAATCGTCTTTCCGTCCTTCCGGACGATGACGGCAGCCCCGGGCTCGCCCGGTTTGTAGACCTTGGACATGACGGCGTCGATCTTTTTCGCGAGGGCCTCCATGTCCTCGGCCGGCCGCGCCTTCGGTGCCGCGAGCGCGGTCTCTCCGGGGAGGAGAGCGCCGAGAGTACCGAGGGCGATGAAAGACGAGAATGAGCGTTCTTTTTGACATGGTATGACGGACCTCCCGTTCCTATACCGATACCTTAATACAAGACGGCCCCGCGAGGCAAAACGTCCCTCAGGCCGGTCCGGAGCCGGCCGTTCGCGGCATAGGCGCCGATATCCAGAAAACCGTGACCGCTCAGGTTGAAGAGGATGGTCCTCGGCCGGCCGTCCTTTTTCGCGGCCAGGGCCTCGTCGACGGCCGCGGCGACGGCGTGGGCGGACTCGGGGGCCGGCAGGATGCCCTCGGTCTTCATGAACAGCACGGCCCGGTCGAAGGCCGCTTCTCGTCGACCGCCCGCGCCTCGACGACGCCCAGCGCCGCGAGATGGCTGACGAGCGGGGCCATGCCGTGATAGCGCAGCCCGCCGGCGTGGAGCGGCGGCGGCACGAAGTCCCGGCCCAGCGTATGCATGTAGAGCAGCGGCGTCAGGCCGACGCTGTCGCCGGAATCGTAGCGCAGCTCGCCCCGGGTGAGCGAGGCGCAGGCCTCGGGTTCGACCGCGATGAAGCGCGCCTGTCCTCCGGCCGGCGAGGTTGTGGCGGACGAAGGGGAAGGCCAGCCCGGCGAAATTGGAGCCGCCGCCGACGCAGCCGATGACCGTGTCGGGGACGGCGCCCATCTCCGCCATCTGCTTCTCCGCCTCCAGGCCGATAACCGTCTGGTGCATGAGGACGCTGTCCAGGACCGAGCCGAGGGCGTACTTGACGCCCGGCTCCCCGGCGGCCAGCTCCACCGCTTCGGAGATGGCGATGCCGAGACTGCCGGGATGGTCGGGATCCCGCTCGAAGAAGGACCGTCCGGCCGCGGTCGTCGGGCCGGGGCTCTCGACGACCGAGCCGCCGAAGAGCTCCATGAGCACGCGCCGCCCGGGCTTCTGGCGGAAGCTCGAGCGGACCATGAAGATCCGGGTGGCGAGGCCGAAGCGCGACCCGGCGTAGGCGAGCGCCGCGCCCCACTGCCCCGCGCCCGTCTCCGTGGCCAGCGTCGCGACCCCGTCCCGGGAGGCCAGGTAGGCCTGCATCAGGGCCGTGTTCGTCTTGTGGCTTCCGACCGGCCCGACGCCTTCGTACTTGTAGAAGATGCGGGCCGGCGTGTCCGAGGGCCTTGGCGAGGGCCGTGGCCTCGACGAGCGGCGTCGGCCGGAAGACCGAATAGGCCTCGAGGACCGGACCGGGGATGGGCACCTCCCGGGCGGTCTCGACTTCCTGGCGGATGAAGCTCTCGGGGAAAGATCGCCTCGAGGTCCTCGGGTGCGAGCGGCGCCCCGGTGCCGGGATGGAGGGGCGGCTTGGGCGCGACGGGCAGGTCCGCCTTGATGTTGTAAAAGGCCTCGGGCAGGTCGGATTCTTTTCGCGATGCGAAGCGCATGACGGTCTCGTTCCTTTCACGACGCCTCCGGCGTCGATTTCTTGGGGGGCCTCGGCTCGGGGGACGGGCACCGCCGTGACTCGGGGAGGACGGCGGACTTGTCCCCGAAAGGGACATAGACGGGGGGAACGGACTTATCGGGCGGGGGAGGCCGCCCACCAGTTCCAGAGCAGGGAGGACGGCACCGCGGGGAGGTTCAGAGGAACGATGCGGGCGTCCATATCGCGCGGATTATAGGGAAGCGTTATACCGATGTCAAGGATTATCCGGTGTCCGGCCCGGCTCAGTAGCTCTTTTTACCCGGTAAGGCCGACCAGGCTTCGAAGAGCGCGAGGCACTCGTCGCGCAGGTAACCGGGCACGAGGACGATCCGGCTCCGGCCGAGCGTCTTGATCGTCCGGTTCGAGATCGCCAGCTCGTGGAAGCCGGCCCGGGCCGCATCGCGGATGGCCGTGCCGTAATACACGCGGCCGATCCTGGCCCAGTGGATGGCCCCGAAGCACATCGGGCAGGGCTCGGTCGTCGAGTAGATCTCGCAGCCCGAGAGGTCGAACGTCCCGAGCTTTTTCGAGGCCAGGCGGATGGCGTTGACCTCGGCGTGGCTGGTCGCGTCGCTGATCAGGACGGTGTTCCTGGCCGCGGCGACGACCTCGCCGTCCCTGACGATGCAGGCCCCGAACGGCCCGCCGTCCCGCCGGGCGAGGTTCTTCCGGGCCTCCCGGATGGCCCGCCGCATGAAGCGCGGGTCCGGCGTCTCGCGTTTGGCTCGCATGCGTTGCCTCCGGCCCGATTATACTCTGTTGACCGGCGGGACTTAAATCTGTTTTAATGGACCCATGAAGACCATCCGGATCGCCCTGGCGATGCTCCTTGCCGGGGGCCTCCTTTTCGCATCGCCCGGCGCCCCCGATCGTAGGGGACCTATCGGCCTGATCAAGATCCTCAAGGGCCCCGGCTATTCGGCGACGCGCGTCGCCCGGCTTCAGATCGACGTGCGGCAGGAGCTCACGACCTGCCTCCTCGCCCTGGCCGACCGGGCCGACATGGCGCTTCTCAGGCGAAGCGGCGTCCGCTTCACCGTCGTCGACCGAGGCGTTGGGCGGCGGGAGATCCTCCTCGTCGGGACGGCTGTGCCGGGCGCCCTCGCGTCGTTGCGCGGCGCCGGCCATGCCGTCGCCGTCGAACCGGGGGCCGCGGTCTTCTGGACCGAAGCGGGGGACCCCGCCGAGGCGGTGCCGGAGGGACTGCCGCGGAAGGCCCTGGCCGTTAAGTCGATCACGCCCTCCCTTTCGACTGTTCCCGGCGGGGGCACGCCGGCTCCGGCAGCCTCCCTTCAGGACCCGTTCATCGAGACGCTCGTCGGGCTCGTCTCGACATCGAGCCTGAGCGCAACCGTCCAGACGCTCCAGGATTTTCAGACCCGCTACGCCTCGACCACGAACTGCGAGTCCGCCGGTGACGCCCTCTTCAGCCTGTTCTCGGCCCTGGGCCTGGACGATGTCCGGCTCGAGCCGTTCACGTTCGCCGGTTCCTACAGCTCGCGCAACGTCGTCGCCGAGAAGACGGGCCAGACCTATCCCGACGACGTCTACATCGTCTGCGCACACTACGACTCGACCTCGCCGACCGCGACGCGGCTGTCCCTGGCCCCGGGGGCCGACGACAACGCCAGCGGCGTCGCGGCCGTCCTCGAGGCGGCGCGCGTCCTGGCTCCTTACGACCTCGACTTCACCGTCCGGTTCATCGCCTTTTCGGCCGAGGAGTGGGGCCTTTACGGCAGCCGGGCCTATGCCGCGGCCGTCCCGGGATCCGGCCAGCGGATCCGGGGCGTCATTAACCTGGATATGATCGCTTATGCCAACGCCATGCCGGAAGACCTCCAGATCATCGTCAATCCTCCGTCGAGCTGGCTGGGCGACCTTTTCCTCGCCGCCGCGGCCTACGGCCCGGTGGACGCGACCAAGACGGTCAACGCCTCGTTCGTCTATTCCGATCATTCACCCTTTTGGGACCGCGGGTGGCCCGCCCTCCTGGCCATCGAGGACAATCCTCTTACGAATCCCTACTATCACCAGACCACCGATACGCTGGATAAGCTGCAGCCGGAGCTCTTCACGGCCGCGGCGCGGGCTTCTCTGGGCCTTTTGGCCGAGCTGGCCCAGCCCATCAAGAGCGGATACCCGAAGACCCCCGCCGGAGTGAACGGCCTGTGGGTCAACCATCGGTCTCTCTTCAATACTCTTGCGGCCGTTCAATTGGGCTGGACGGACCAGTCCGACGCGGCCGGATACAATGTCTACCGGACGACCGCATCGCACCTCGGCTACGTCAAGATCAACGGGACGCCGGTCGAGGGGACGTCGTTCTTCGACGACGGCGTGACGGCGGGCGGATCCTACTATTATGTCGTGACCGCCGTCGGGACGACCGGCCTCGAAAGCAATCGGTCCGACGAGATCCGGCCGGCCGATGTTGTGATCGATTCGACGGCAGCCATTCGGAGCCCTGGGCCGGCGGTTTCGACGGAGGCGCGATGAGAGTTCGCGCTCTCGCCGTCGGGGTGGCCGTTTTCGTGATAAGCCTGGCCATCGCCGCCCCGGCGCAGGAGCTGTCGGTCTCGGCCGCAGCGGGAGTCCTGGCCCCTTCGGGAGCGAGCTACCGCGAGATCTACGGATCGAGCGTCGTCGTATCGGGGGATGTCTGGTTCAAGTTCGAAGGGCCTCTCGGCTTGGCCACCGGTTTCGGCTATATTGCCGACGACGGGCTGGCCATGGGTCCCAGCGATCTGTATCCGGTCGAGTTCCGCCGTCGGACCATCCCTCTCCTCCTGTTCTACCAGTTTGACCTCGGACCGGTCGACCTCCGCGTGGGGGCGGGCGCCGGCTTCCACAGCTTCAAAGAAACATGGCAGACCGTCGATCTCGACTATTCGGGGACGAAGGTCGCGCCGCGGTACCAGCTGGCGATCTCGGTCGAGGTCGTCAGACGGCTTTCGCTCTTTTGTTCCCTGACCTACGAGCCCATCCACAAGATCGCCACATCGCCCATCGCCTTCGACGTCAAGCTGGGCGGCGCCCAGGTCGTCGGAGGCCTGTCCTTTCGGATCTTTTAAAGATTCCAAGCCTACAGTCCCCAGGAGGTCCCATGAACGACGAAAACAGAGGCCGGAGCCGCAGGGATTTTCTCAAGATCGGCGCGGCCGCCGGATTGGGCGCCGCCGTGGCCGGTCTCGGGCTCGAGGCCAAGGGAGCCGTCGCTCCGGGTGAGGCCCGATCACAATTCGCGGCGCCGGCCCTCCCGACCGTCAAGGTCGGCTTCGTCGGTGTCGGCGGCATGGGCTCGGCCCACGTCCAGAACTTACCTGAACATCGAAGGCGTCGAGATCAAGGCCGTCTGCGACATCGTCCCGGCCCATGTCGAGCGGGCCCAGAAGTGGGTCGTCGAGGCCGGGCCAGCCCAAGCCGGCCGGGTACTCCAACGGGCCGCGGGACTTCGAACGGATGTGCGAGACCGAGGACCTCGACCTGGTCATGACCGCGACGCCGTGGGAATGGCACGTTCCCGTCTGCCTGGCCGCCATGAAGACGGGCAAGCACGCGGCGACCGAGGTCCCGGCGGCCATGACGATCGACGACTGCTGGGCCCTGGTCGAGGCCGCCGAGAAGTACGAGAAGCACTGCCAGATGATGGAGAACTGCTGCTACGACCGGATCGAGCTCATGACCCTGAACCTCGTCCGCAAGGGTCTGCTCGGCGAGGTCCTCCACGGCGAGGCCGGCTACCTCCACGACCTCCGCGGCGTCAAGTTCGCGAACGAGGGCGAGGGGCTGTGGCGGCGGGCCTGGTCCCAGAAGCTCAACGGCAACCTCTACCCGACGCACGGCCTGGGCCCCGTGGCCCAGTGCATGAACGTCAACCGCGGCGACGCCTTCGACTATCTCGTCTCGGTGAGCTCGCCCGGCGCGCGGCCTCCACGAATACGCCGTGGCGACGTTCGGCGCGGACTCGCCGCAGGCGCAAGGAGCGCTACGCCCTCGGCGACGTCAACACCAGCCTGATCAAGACGAAGCTCGGCAAGACGATCATCCTCATCCACGACACCAACCTGCCGCGGCCCTACACGCGGATCAACCTTGTCCAAGGGCACGCAGCGGCCTGGCCCACAAGTGGCCCGACCGGATCTACGTCGAGGGCAAGGCCGACAAGCCGCACGCGTGGGACGACTTCGAGAAGTTCGCGGCCGAGTACGAGCACCCGCTCTGGAAGGCCATCGCCTCGAAGGGCGAGGGGAGGGGCCACGGCGGCATGGACTACATCGAGGACTACCGGCTCATCCAGTCGCTGCTCAAGGGCGAGCCGCTCGACCAGGACGTCTACGACGCGGCCGCCTGGAGCGCGGTCGTCGGCGCCAGCGTCAGGAGCGTCGCCGACAGGGGCCGGCCCGTCGGCGATCCCCGACTTCACCCGGGGCAAGTGGAAGACGAACCCACCGCTCGGGATCATCGAGGCCTGATAACTCCCGGGGGACATGTACCTAGGGTACGTGTCCCCAAATTATGTACTTGACAAGTGCGGATCCGGGTGTATTATAAAAACTGTGAAAACCAAACGAGTTTCCAAAGTATCAAGGCGGGGCAGGCCGCGGGGAGGCGAAGGGGGCGAGGCCGTCCGGGCGCGGATCATCGGCGCGGCCCGGGCCCTCTTCCTTCTCAGGGGCTTTATCCGGACGACCGCCGACGACATCGCGGCCGAGCTCGGCATCAGCAAGGCGACGCTCTACAAGTCGTTCCGGAGCAAGGAGGAGATCCTCCGGTCGGTCGTCCGGGATAGCATGGAAGAGATGCTCGCCGGCGTCGAGAGCCTGATCCGCGACGGCTCCCTGGGCTTCGTCGAGAAGATGGTCGCCCTATTCGCGTTCCTGGGCGGCCAGATCTCCCAGTTCGGGCCGCTTCTAGCCCGCGACATCCAGAAGGGCGCTCCCGCCGTCTGGAAAGAGGTCCACGAATTCCGCCGGGACAAGATCCTCAAGAACTTCAAGATCATCCTCGAATCCGGCCGCCGGGAAGGTTATTTCCGCGCCGACGTCGACATCGACCTTCTCCTCCAGATGTTCCTCGCCCTCGTCCAGCAGTTCGTCACTCCCGAAGAGGTCCGACGCACCGGGCGATCGCCGGCGGCGATCTTCGAATCCGTCATCAAGGTCTTTTTCCAAGGTATCCTGACGGACAAGGGCCGGCTGGACTTTTCGTCCTGCACCCCGGCCATGTTCGAGCCCCGCAAGGAGGGCGCGTCATGAAACGGAAGATCACAGCGCTCGGACTCGTCGTTCTCGCCGGCCTGGCCTGCTCGAACCGGCGGGACCGGAACGTCATCGCCGCGTCGGGGACGATCGAGGCCGTCGAGGTCAACGTCGCCTCGAAGGTCGCGGGCCAGATCCTCGCGCTCGCCGTCGAGGAAGGCGCCCGGGTCGGGCCGGGCGACGTCCTGGCCACGGTCGACCACGCGACGGCCGACATCCAGCTCCGCCAGGCCGAGGCCGGGCGTCCGGCTGGCCGAAGCCCAGCTGGCCCTGCTCGTCAAGGGAGCGCGGAGCGAGGACATCCGGCAGGCCGAGGCCGCCCTGACGCAGGTCGATTCGGCGTTCAGGGTCGCCGGCGGACGACGCCGCGCGGATGCGCGAGCTCTTCGAGACGGGGAGCGTCACGTCGAAGCAGCGCGGACGACGCCGAGGCCCGGCTGACCGTCGCCACGGCCCAGCGGAGCGCCGCCGCCGAGAGCGCTTGGGCAAGCTCCGCCGGCTGGCACCGGCCCGAGGAGATCCAGGCCGCCGAAGCCCGGCTGGCCCAGGCCCGGGCCGGCCGCCGATCTCCTGGCCAAGACGATCGCCGACTCGACCATCACCGCGCCCGCCGGCGGGATCGTCACCCACAAGGCCGTCGAAGCCGGCGAGCTCGTCACGCCGGGCTCGACCGTCGTCGACCCTGGCCGACCTCGACAGCGTCCATGTCATGATCTACGTCACGGAGATCGAGCTCGGCGCGGTCCGGCTCGGCGACGGGTCGACGTCCGCATCGATGCCTTCCCCGACAGGGCCTTCCCCGGCAAGATCACCTACATCTCGCCCGAGGCCGAGTTCACGCCCAAGAACGTCCAGACCAAGGAGGACCGGGTCAAGCTCGTCTTCGGGGTCAAGGTCGAGATCGGGAACCCGGAAGGCCTGCTCAAGCCGGGTCTTCCGGCCGACGCCACGATCCGGGTCGGTCCGCAAGCGCGGTAGAGACGTCCCAGCCATGAGCCCCCTCGCCGTCGAGACACGCGGACTTTCGAAGCGGTTCGAATCCGTGGAGGCCGTCCGCTCGCTCGACCTCGCGGTCCGGGAGGGGGAGATGTTCTGCCTTGTCGGACCCGACGGCGCCGGCAAGACGACGACGATCCGCATGCTCTGCGGGCTCCTCGCCGCCCACGGCGGGCGAGGCCTCGGTCCTGGGCTACGACGTCGTCCGGCAAGGCGGGGAGATCAAGAACCGGATCGGCTACCTGTCGCAGAGGTTCAGCCTTTACGGCGACCTGACCGTCGACGAGAACATCGAGTTCTTCGCCGAGATCCACCTCGTCCGCGACTTCCGCAAGCGCCGCGAGGAGCTTCTCGACTTCACCCGCCTGGCTCCCTTCCGCGAACCGCCTGGCCGAGCGGCTTTCCGGCGGCATGCGCCAGAAGCTGGCCCTGGCCTGCACCCTCGTCCACACGCCCCGCCTCATATTCCTCGACGAGCCCACGACCGGCGTCGACCCCGTGTCGAGGCGGGACTTCTGGGCCATCCTCTCGGCCCTCCTCAAGACGGGGGTCACCATCGTCATGTCCACGCCCTACATGGACGAGGCCGAACGCTCGTCGCGGGTCGGGCTTCTCGCCGGAGGACGGCTCCTCGCCGCGGACACGCCCGGGGCCGTCAAGTGCCTGATGCGGGGGACGGTCGTCGAGATCGTCTGTCCGGAGATCCGCAGGGCCTTCGGCATCCTGAAAGCGCTTCCCGGGCGTCCGCGAGGTCCAGCTCTTCGGCGACCGGCTGAATGTCGTCGTCGACGACCCCGACGCCGAGGTGCCCCGGATCGAGGCCGCCCTGGCCGGAGGAGGGGATCCCGGTCCTCGCCGAACGGCGCCTTCCGCCGTCCCTCGAGAACGTCTTCATCTCCATCACAGATTCCGCTCCATCGGAGGCCGGTCATGCTTAGAAATGCCGCCGTTTTCGCCGCTCTCCTGGCCCTGCCCCTCGCGGCCGTGGCCCAGCCGAGACCGCTGTCCCTGGAAGAGGCCCTCGCCGCCGGGCTCGAGAAAAGCCCGGGCCTCCACGCGTCACGGCTGGAGCTCGAGGCCGCGACGGCCAGGTCCCGCGAGATCGCCGCCGGACGTCTGCCTTCGCTCAAGTTCGGCGGCGGCTACACGCGGCTCAGCGAAGTCCCGGATTTCCAGGTGACCCTGCCCATCTCGCCCAGCCCGATCGTCGTCTCGCAGAGCTACTTCAACAATTTCAACCTGCGCCTGGGCATCCAGCAGCCGCTGTTCACGGGTTTCCGTCTCCAAGCAGGGGAGCGATCCGCCCGGCTGCTCGAAGCGGCGGCCGGCCAGGACCTCGAGAAGAATCGGGCCGAGCTCGTCTTCGCCGTCAAGGCCGCTTATTGGGGCCTCGCCCGGGCCAGGGAATTCGAGAAGGTCATCGACGAGAACGTCAGGCAGATCGGCGAGCACCTCAAGGACGTCCGGGCCTTTTCAGACCAGGGACTGGCGACCAGGAACGACGTCCTGCGGGCCGAGCTCGAGCTCTCCAACGCGGAGATCATGAGGATCGATGCGCGCGACGCGGCCGAGGTCGCGCTGACCGCGCTCGTGAGCCTCATCGGCCTGCCCCTCGACTCGGACATCGACCTGACGACCTCCGTCGAAAGCCGGGCTTCCCGGATCCCGGCCGAGGCCGGAAACGGGGATGGGGATCCGATCGAGAGGGCCCTGGCCCAGCGGCCGGAGATCAAATCGGCCGAGTTCAGGATCAAGGCCTCGGAGATGGGCGTCAAGGCGGTCCGGTCCGCCTTCTACCCCAGGTCTACCTCTCCGGCAACTATTATTACCTTCGCCCGAACCCCCGGATCCTGCCCGCGCTCGACCGGTTCAAGGGGACCTGGGACGTGGGCGTCTCCGTGTCCTTCGACATCTGGAACTGGGGTCAAACGAAACGCCAGACGGAACAGGCCGAGGCCCGGTTGGGCCAGGCCCGGGAGGCCCGCAAGGCCCTCGAAGACCAGGCCGTCCTGGAGGTCACGCAGTGCCGGCTGAGCCTGGCCCGGGCCGGAGAAAAGGTCCGCGTCGCCGGCCAAGCCGTCGGCCAGGCCGAAGAGAACCTCCGGGTGACAAGGGAGCGGTTCAAGCAGGGCGTCGCCCTGAGCTCCGATGTCCTCGACGCCGAAGTGGCCCTCCTCCAGGCGAAGCTCGGCCGGACCCAGGCCGCGATCGACCAGGTCCTGGCCCAGGCCAGGCTGGAGAAAGCGCTGGGAGACTGAAGGCTGAGGGAGTGGGAGAAGGACATGGCCGACCATTCGATCGAAGTCCGGGCGCTCGTCCAAGAGATTCGGCGGCTTCACCGCCGTCGACGCCGTCAGCTTCGACGTCCGGCCGCGGCGCGATCTTCGGCTTCCTCGGCGCCAACGGGGCGGGCAAGTCGACGACGATCCGCATGCTCTGCGGCCTGCTCGACCCGACCTCGGGAACGGCCACGGTCGGCGGGTTCGATGTCGGCCGCGAGCCCGAGAAGGTGAAAACGGTCATCGGCTACATGTCCCAGAAGTTCTCCCTCTACGAGGACCTGACCGTCCTCGAGAACATCGCGCTTCTTCGGCGGCGCCTACGGGCTCGCGGCCAGGCGGTCCAGGCACGGCTGCCCTGGGTCCTGGAGATGGCCGGGCTCAAGGGACGGGAGCGGAGCCTGACCCGGACGCTCTCGGTCGGCTGGAAGCAGCGGCTGGCCCTCGGCTGCGCCGTCCTCCACGAGCCGGAGATCGTCTTCCTCGACGAGCCCACGGGCGGCGTCGACCCGGTCTCGCGGCGCCGCTTCTGGGAGCTCATCAACGAGCTGTCCGAGCGGGGGTCACGGTCTTCGTCACGACCCATTACCTGGACGAGGCGGAATACTGCAACGACATCCGGCTCATCCATGCCGGCCGGATCGTCGCCGGCGGGAGTCCCCGCGCGAGCTCAAGGAGGAGATCATCCGCAACCCCATCCTCGAGGTCGCCACGCGACCGGGCCGTCGACGCCCTCGAGATCCTCCGGAAGGAGCCCTGGGTCCTCGAAACCTCGATCTTCGGGACCTCCCTCCACGTCGGCGTCGCGGACGAGGCGGAGGGCCGGCGTCTCGATCCGCAGGCGCGGCTGGCCGCGGAGGGCATCGTGCCGGAGCGCGATCGACCGGATCGTCCCTTCGCTCGAGGACGTCTTCATCCACAAGATCGAGGAGCAGCGCCGGGCGCGGCCGGATGGGGGGAGCCCGGCATGAAGCCCCGCCGCTCGCGTTCGTCGGCCCGGTCATGCGCAAGGAATTCCGCCAGATCCGGCGGGACAGCCGGTCGCTCGTCTTCATGATCTTCCTGCCGGCCTTCCTGCTCGTCATGTTCGGCTTCGCCCTGAACTTCGACGTCAAGCACATCCCGATCGCCGTCGTCGACCAGGACGGCAGCCGGGCGAGCCGCGAGCTCGCCGAAAAGTTCGCGGCGACCGAGTATTTCGACCTCAAGACGAGGCTCGCCCGGACCGGGCGACGTCGACGGGCTCATGGCCCGCGAGAAGATCACGCGCCGCCCTGGTCATCCCGGAGACGTTCTCCGAGGACCTCCTGGCCGGGCGGAGCCCCTCGGTCCAGTTCCTCGTCGACGGCGCGAACGCCATGAGCGGGACGACGGCCGCGGGCTACGCCGCCTCCATCCTCCAGAGCTACTCGCAGCGGATCACGCTGGAAGCGCTGGCCCGCCGCGGCGCCGGCGGCCTGACGCTTCCCCTCGAAGACCGACGTCCGGGTCTGGTACAATCCGGAGCTCCGGAGCGCCCAGTTCCTCGTGCCCGGCCTCATGGCCTTCATCCTCATGGTCATCCTGACGACGTCGACGGCCTTCTCCGTCGTCCGGGAGAAGGAGCGCGGGACCATGGAGCAGCTCCGGGTCTCGCCCCTGCCGGCCGTCGGCGCTCATCGTCGGCAAGCTCGTGCCCTACGTCCTCATCTCGCTCGCTCTCGGCCCATCTCGTCCTCGGGCTGGGCTGGGTCCTGTTCGGGGTCGCGGATCAAGGGGAACTATCTCCTCCTCCTCCTGGCCATGGTCCTGTTCCTGATCGCCGGGCTGGCTCAGGGCCTCCTCATCTCGACCATCACCGAGACCCAGCAGGTCGCGTTCCTGCTCTCCATCCTGACGACCATCCTGCCGACCTTCATCCTCTCGGGATTCGTCTTCCCGGTCCGGAACATGCCCCTCGTCATCCAGGTCGTGACCTACCTGTCCCGGCCCAGTATTTCCTGGTCGCGCTCCGGGCCATCATCATCAAGGGCGCCGGGCTCCCGGCCTTCTGGGGCCAGATCCTGATGCTCGCGGCCTTCGCCGCATCGACCCTGGCCCTGAGCGTGGCCCTGCTCCGCCGGGGCGGCCGGGGCGGGGCGGCGGCCGCTGCGGCGGAGGGCGTCGTGAAGGCCATCCTGTCCATCCTCCGGAAGGAGTTCATCCAGCTCCGGCGCGACCCGAAGCTCTTCCCGATCCTCTTCATCTCGCCCGATCCTCCAGCTCCTCCTCCTCGGCTACGCCGCCAACCTCGACGTCAAGAACATCCCTTCGGTCGTCTGCGACCTGGACCGGTCGGCGGCCAGCCGGGCCTTCCTGGACGACTTCGTCGAATTCGGGCTACTTCTCCGCCGCCGCGCGGGTCGAGACGGCTGGACGAGATCGACGCCCCTCTCGACCACGGCGCCGCGGCCATGGCCTTCGTCATTCCCCGCGGGTTCGGCGACAGCCTCGCGGCGGGGCGACAGGCGACCGTCATGATCATCGTCGACGGCTCGGAGAGCCAGTCGGCCTCGATCGGGGTCAACTACGCGACCATGATCGCCTCCCGGTACACCCAGAAGATCATCCTCGACGCCTTCGCGAGAGCCCGCGGGCCGCGGCCTCGAGCCCGTGCTCGTCAATCCCGAGATCAGGGTCTGGTACAACCCCGAGCTCAAGAGCCGGAACTTCATGATCCCGGGCGTCCTGGGGCTCATCCTGATGATCACCACGACCACGCTGGCCTCGCTCGGGATCGTCCGCGAGCGGGAAGCGGGCACGATGGAGCAGCTCATCGTGACGCCTATCCGCCCCCATCAGCTCATCGTCGGCAAGCTCCTGCCCTTCGTCATCATCGGGCTCATCGACGCGGTCTTCGTACTGGCGCTGGCCCGGCTGTGGTTCGGCGTGCCTCTCCGGGGGAGCGCCCTGCTGCTCCTGGCCCTGTGCCTGGCCTTCATGCTCAACACGCTCGGCACGGGGCTCTTCATCTCGACGATCTCGCGGACCCAGCAGCAGGCCATGCTGACCTCGATGTTCTTCATCATGCCCCAGATGATGCTCAGCGGATTCGTCTTTCCCATCGAGAACATGCCCCTGTTCTTCCAGCACGTTACGAGGATCATCCCCCTCCGCTACTTTCTGATCGTCATCCGCGGCATCATGCTCAAGGGTACGGGCTGGGCCGAGCTCTGGCCCCAGGCCGTGGGCCTCATCGCCCTGGGGACGCTCATCCTGGGCCTGAGCGTCGCCCGCTTCCAGAAAAAGCTCGACTGAAGCCCGCGCGACCCGTCGGCCTTTCCCCGCGCCGCCGCCCCATTTTCCTGTTGACCGCCGGAGTCCGAGGGCGTAAGATATCGCCTTTTCGAGCCTTTCGCGTGAGCCTCGGCTTTCACCGGGGCCGGATACTCCCCCCGCAAAGAGCCCGATGAAAAGGTCCATGCGCCATGGCCACAGTAGCCCTGCTCGCCGTCTCCAACGTCTTCATGACCATCGCCTGGTACGGGCACCTCAAGTTCAAGACCACGTCTCTCTGGAAGGTCATCCTCGTCTCTTGGTCTATCGCCCTTCTGGAATATTGCTTCCAGGTTCCGGCCAACCGCATCGGGCACCGGCACTTCTCGGCGGCCCAGCTCAAGACGATCCAGGAAGTCATCACGCTGGTCGCGTTCGCCGTCTTTTCGGTCGTCTACCTCAAGGAAGACCTGAAGTGGAACTACGTCGCCGGGTTCGTCTGCATCATGGCCGCCGTCTTCTTCGTCTTCCACAAATGGTGAGGTCCGTGCCGCCCGCCCTGATGGCGTGTTGACAGGCTCCGCGGCCCCGGTCTATGATTCCTCCATCCGGTCCCGGAGGGAGCAAAGCCATGCGCAAGACCGTCCTCCTCGTTCTGACGCTGAGCCTGGCCGCCTGGGGCTGCCGTGGCGACAAGGCGTCCGGCCCCTCGGCTCGGGCCGGAGATGCGGCCCCGGCCGCTCCGGCCGGCGCCCCGTTCGTGACCGTCGAGAACGGCAGGTTCACCCTGGCCGGCAAGCCCCATTACTTCGTCGGGGCTAATTTCTGGCAGGGGATGAACCTGGGCGTCGACGGGCCGAGCGGCGACCGTCCCCGGCTCCTGCGGGAGCTCGACCGGCTGCGCGACCTCGGCGTCACCAACCTCCGCGTCATGGCCTCGTCCGAGGGGCCGAACACCGAGCCCTTCCGGACGGTCCCGGCCCTGATGACCTCGCCCGGCGAATACGACGGCAGCGTCCTCGACGGCCTCGATTTTCTGCTGGCCGAGATGGGCCGGCGCGGCCTGCGCGCGGTCATGGTCCTCAATAACTTCTGGCAGTGGTCGGGCGGCATGGCCCAGTACGTCTCCTGGCACGAGAAGACGCCCATCCCGTATCCGGGGGATTACGAGAAGTTCATCGCCTATTCGGCCAGGTTCTACACCTACCCGGAATGCCAGGACTGGTTCCGCGCCCACATCGCCATGCTGGTCGACCGGACCAACCCTTACACGGGGACGAAGTACAGGGACGACCCGGCCGTCTTCTCGTGGGAGCTGGCGAACGAACCGCGGCGCTACCCGCAGAGCTGGATCGAAGACACGGCCGCCTATATCAAGTCCCTCGATCCGAACCACATGGTCACGACCGGCTCGGAGGGCGCGCCGCCCGGCGAGCCGACCCAGGATTTCGTCGAAGACGCACAGCGCTCTAGCAATCGATTACGTCACCATCCACATCTGGCCCCAGAACTGGGACTGGTACGACCCGAAGCGGCCGGCTACCTACAAGGCGAAAGCCGAGCCCTTGGCGATCGCCTATTTCGAGAAGCACGCGAAAGAAGCGGCGGCGATGCGTAAGCCCCTTGTCCTCGAGGAGTTCGGGCTGGCCCGCGACTGGGCCCCCTACAAGGACAATTTAAATCCCGCCTCTCCGACGACGACGAAGGACCTCTACTACGCGGCCCTCTACAAGCTCGTCTCGGACTCGATCGCCTCGGGCGGTCCGGCGATGGGCGACAACTTCTGGGCTTGGGCGGGCGAGGCCCGGCCGGGCATGTCCTGGGTCGGCGACCCGCCGCACGAACCGGCCGGCTGGTATTCGGTCTACGACGCCGACGCCTCGACCCTGGCCGTCATCAGGGCCCACGCGGCGGAGATCGCCGGGCTGACGAAGTGATCGGGCTTCGGCCGGCGGTGTCGCTTCCTTCACACCTGACTTGACAGACCGGCGGAGTGCGGCATATCATCCCTGGCAAAAGACAGATGGGAATTTCTTTCTGTGGCTTCACTGTGTCATAGCGTAGGCATAAGCAGGACCCTGACCGGTACCTATCCTCAACGCGGGCCGAGGAGGCGAACGTGAAGCTGACTGACCTCATCTTCAGGCTTTTAGGCGTTCTCACCCTGGCCGCCCTGAGCTTGCTGACGGCCCAAGTCCCGACGGGCAAGGTCTTCGGCGTCGTGACCGATGATGAGGGCGTGCCCCTGCCCGGCGCCGCCGTCGAAGCCCACCAGCCCCAAGCTCGTCGGAAAAGCCGCCGCCGTCACGGACGAGAACGGGGTGTACCGTCTCTTCGCCCTGACACCGGGCGTGTACGAGATCGCCTTCTCGCTCCAGGGATTCAAGACCGTTTCGCGCGCAGGCATCACCGTCGGCATCGAGCAGAGCGTCAAATTGGACGCCGTCCTGCCGCCCGGTGCGATCGAGGAAGAGGTGACGGTCGTCGGCCAGTCCCCGCTCATCGACGTCAAGAGCACGGTCAAGGGCATGACCTTGACCAAACAGGAGTTCGAGATGCTGCCCCGGGGGAGGGATTTCGACTCGCTGGTCGGTGCCGTCCCCGGCGTCCAGTACGAGCCCATGCTCTCCGGCATCTCCGTCGACGGTGCGTCGGGCGCCGAGAACATGTTCTATGTCGACGGCACCGACATCACCAATCCGTATCTGGGCAACCGCGGCCAAAGCGTGGCCTTCGAATTCGTGGACGAAGTCCAGGTCAAGGCCAGCGGCTACCAGGCCGAATACGGCGGCTCGCTCGGCGGGGTTGTCCACGTCATCACCCGCCAGGGCGGGAACGCCTTCCACGGCGATGTCATCGGATTTTACAGCGGCTCGGGGCTCAACGGCAAGGAAAGGGACGTCCTGCGCCTGAATCCCTACGATATCAACCTTGCCGAGTACGTGAATTACCAAAATCTCTACGGAAAGGATCATGTGGACCGTATCGAGGCCGGCTTCAACCTCGGCGGATACATCCTCAAAGACAGACTGTGGTTCTTCGTCTCGGTCCTTCCGGTCCTCAATACCGCGACCCGGCATGTCGTCTTCGACCCTTCCCTCACCGCAGGGGATTACACTCGAAAAGACCGGTTTTGGAACTTGCAGGCGAAGCTGACCTCCCAGCCTTTCGATTTTCTGCGCGTCGGCGCGAGCTTCGTCAGCAATTCCAACGAATATCTGGGAGATCTGCCGCTCCGCAACGGCACAAGCAGTCCGGCCGACCCGTGGAGCGAGTACGGCTATCGTTATCCCAGCTGGACGGCCTCCGCCTACGCCGACTTCGCGTTGGGAAACAACCTCCTTTTCAGCCTCAGAGGAGGAACATTTTACCAGAATACCACAGACCAGCTCGTCCAACCCTCGGCGCCCCGATACGTCCACGGCGGGCAGGGCATCTCGGTTTTCTCGGACGTTCCGGAGGAATACATCCGGCCCAGGGGCTGGTCGAACATGCCCAGCTACGCCCTCAACGTGACGGAAAGGAAGGTGGCCCAGAGGTCCCACGCCGGCGGCGACTTGACTTACTATATGAACCTGGCCGGCGAGCACTCCTTGAAATTCGGGGCCCAATGGGTGCGGATGGCCGAGGATTGGCAGGACGGCTTCAAGTACCCCGATTTCCCGTCCATCAGCCTCGGGTGGAATGTCTCCTTCGTCTACCTGGGGACCAATGTACGGCCGCGGCACCTACGGATACTATGCCGTGAGGGGAAACGAAACCACCGGGCCCATCGGGTCCTTTTACAAGGTCCACTCCGATCGCTGGGCGCTCTACCTCCAGGACAGCTGGACGATCGGCGGCCGGCTCACCTTGAACCTCGGCATCCGGGCGGAGCGCGAGTACATCCCGAGTTATAGCAACGAGCCGGCTTTTCGCGGTGTGAAGCCGATCGATTTCGGGTTCGGGGACAAGCTGGCACCGCGCCTGGGCTTCATCTACGACGTCTCCGGGGACGCGAGCCTCAAGATCTTCGGAAGCTACGGGCTCTATTTCGATGTCATGAAGCTCTATACCGCCGCCGCCTCGTTCGGGGGAAGCAAGAACGTGGCCGCGTTCTACACGCTGGATTCCTATGAATGGGACACGATCGGAGAGAACGGCATTTATCCCGGGACCCTGCTGAGGACTATCGATTATCGGGTCGTCTCACTGGACGTCGTCGATCCCGCCCTCAAGCCGATGAGCCAGCGGGAGATCTCGCTGGGCGTCGAGAAGCAGCTCATGGAAAACCTGTCGGCCACGGTGCGCCTGGTCCAGAAGCACCTCCGATACGCCATCGAGGACGTCGGGGTCATCAGCGAAGGGGATGTCACCTACTACCTGGCGAATCCCGGGTACGGATACTCGAGAACGACGGCGGACGGCGGGAAATTCGACTCCAGATACCCCGCCTGCCCCAGGGCGAAACGGGAATACTGGGGCCTCAATCTCAGCTTGGACAAGCGGTTCGGGAACGGATGGCTGGGAGGGCTGTCTTACACCTGGAGTCGGCTCACCGGTAACTACTCCGGCCTGGCCAGCTCGGACGAGTATTCCATCACGGGAGAGGGGCGGAACAGCCCGAACGTCGAGAGGAGCTTCGACTCATGGTATCTGGCCTATGACAAGGACCTCGACCCCATCGACGGGCCTTTGGCGACAGACCGTCCGCATGCCTTCAAGCTCTATGGCGCCTACACGTTTCCCTTCCGCCTGACCGTCGGCACCCTCGTCAGAGCCATGAGCGGCCGTCCGATAACCGAATACTGGACCCTCACCACGGACAACTATATGCCTTACAACCGGGGCAATCTGGGGCGGACGCCGTTCACCGTGATCGCCAACCTCTATGCGGAATACAGCTTGAGGTTCGGGCGAACGAGCCTCGGCCTCAACGTCAATGTCGACAATGTCTTCGATACCGGGACGACGACCGCGTTCTACCCCTATCGGAACCTCTACAACCTGACCGTGACGGAGGACCAGCTCCTCTCGGGCGACTGGGAGCTCGATGGAAGCGTGGGCTATGTCCCCAACAATGCTTTCGGGATGAAAGGGCTCTTCTACCCGCCGATCTCCGTGCGGTTCGGCGCCCGGTTCAGCTTCTAGGGCCCGGGATCACCGTTCGAGGGCGGCCAGGCGCGCCTTGGCCAGTCCCGGCTCGGGGAGATCCGGGTCGGCGTTCTTCCAGATCTCGAGGAACTTCCGGTAGTGTTCGACGGCCTTGGCTTTGTCGCCCTTTTTTTCGTAGAGACCGGCGACCCGGAAGTGATAGATGGGGTTGATCAGACGCCGCAAGCCGGTCCCTGGCCCGGTGGTCATGAGCAGCCGGTATTCCGCGATGGCTTTGTCTGTTTCGCCCCGCCGGTCCAACAGCCCGGCGATGACGTCCAAGGTCAAGGGCAGGTTTGCGCCGCCGAGGGACTGGAGGTTGAAATTCAAATTGGGATTGACCACCTCGAAGATCCGGGGCAGAGCGGCCTCGCGAAGCGCCGCTTCGTCGTCGCCCCGCCCGAGGTACATCAGGATCAGGAAGGACCGGCGCAGGGCCGCGCTCGCCGGGGTCAAGTTCTCCGGCGGTACGATGCGGTCGAGCTCGGCCATGATCTTGTCTTGCTCGGCCGGGTTCCCCGACCGCATGTTCAAATAGAGAAGTCCCGCGCGCCAGGCGACTTGGGTGCCTGCAGAGATCGGCTCGAGGATGCGGCGGGCCCGATCGAAATCCTCGCGGGCCCGCTCGATCTCCCCCATATCGACGCGGATGAAGCCCCGGAAGACGAGGATCAGGCCTTCGCGGAACGTGCTCTTGCTCGACCGGGCCAGGGCCAGCCCCGCCTCCAGGCGCTCGAACGCCAGGGCCCGGCGCCCGACCAAATAATTGATGATGCCCTGCCAGGCGGGACCTTCGGCGCGAAAGGCGTCGGACTCGACGGAGGTCATGTACCGGTCGAGGAAGGCCAGGGCCCCGTCGTAATCTTCCTTCAAAGCCAACATGTAGCCGATAGCTGCCTCTTCACCGAGTGTGGGATTGAGTCGACCGGCCTTCTCGTACTTGTCGATGGCCTCGTCATAGTGTCCCCTCAGAAAGAGGAGCAGCCCCAGGGAATCGAGCGGATTGAACTCGCCCGGCGCAACGGCGACGTAGCGCTCGAGGGCCGTCTGAGCGCCGGCGTAGTCTCCCTTCCTGGCCAGCGTGAAAGCCAGTTGGTTGAGGGCGAGCCCGAAATTGGGG
Organism: uncultured bacterium; assembly: GCA_963743755.1. Lineage (GTDB taxonomy): Bacteria > Acidobacteriota > Aminicenantia > Aminicenantales > Saccharicenantaceae > RBG-16-66-30. The sequence goes on along the minus strand of CAVUQU010000001.1, from coordinate 433,993 downwards.
TCGAGGGCCAGGGCGGCTCGGAGCTCGGCGATGGCCGCGTCCGGATCAGCCTGCATCAGAAGACCGCTGAGCTCGATGCGAAAATCCTTTTCCGCCGGGAATTTCGAGACCAGGGTCTTCAGGATCCCCAGCGCTTTCGGAGCGTCCCGTTCGATCCTCTGAGCGTACTTCGCTTCGATCAGCAGCCGTTCCTTTTCCGGGGCGTGGGCTGAGAGCTCCTTGGCCTTGAGGTAGGCCGCGCGGACTTTCTCATTATTGCCCTCCCGGTCGAGGATCCGGCCGAGACGCAGGTAGGCGACGGCGAACTCCTGATCGAGCGCGATCGCCTTTTCGAAAAAGCGCCGCGCTTCGGGTTCTTCGAGCTTGTTCAGGTGTTCCATGCCTTGAAGATAAGCGGCGTAGGCGTCGGTCGAGCGGGTCGTGAGCTCGGCCACGGCCATGCGGGTCGCGTCGAGCTGCGGCCCCGCAACTCCCATGCCCGCGGCGAGCCGGCGGCTGAGCTCGTCGATGTGGGCGTTGAGGATGCTGTCCTCGCCGGCGCCGCGGGCCGCGGCGGTGGCGACGATCTTGCGGGAGTCGGGATCGAGAAGCTTGAACTCCGTGACGAACGTTTCGCCGAGCTTGGAGAAGCTGCCGACGACGATGAAGGCCACACCTTCGCGCCGGCAGAAGGCGAAGCCGGCATCCCCGTCGACGACCTCGAGGTCCTTGCGGCCCATCTGGCCGAGCACGTCGCGCATGCGCTCCCAGGTGGAGACCTTGAAGAGGCCCGTGTTCTCGAGGTTCGTGATAAGGAGGCTGGGGATGACCTTGCGCATGGGGTCGTACTTCGGGTCCCCGGTCTGGTTCTCGAAGGCGACGACGGCGACCGACCCCGGGACCTTCGGCGCCGCCTTGGCAACCCCACCCTTCTTTAGAACGGGCAGCAGGAAAACCGCTGCGGCGGCGAGGACGACGATCGCAACCGCCGGCCAAGCCAGGCGCTTCAGCGGGACCTTGACCGTGATCTCCCGCGAGGTCGCCGGCTTCCGGCGGGGGAGCACCCGCGATCCTCCGGGCAGCGAGGCGGCCGCGGCCTCGAGGTCGGTCCGCAGATCGGCGGCGGTCTGGTAGCGGCGAGATGGGTCCTTCTCCAGACATTTCAGGATGATCTTGGAGAGATCGCCGGGCAGCGCGGGCGAGACCGATCGGGGGTCGGGCGGCCGTTCTGTCTTGTGCTTGAGAGCCACGGCCAGCGCGGTGTCGCCCTCGAACGGAAGCCGGCCGGTCGCCATTTCGAAGAGCATGACCCCCATCGCGTAGAGATCCGATCGGGCGTCCACGTCCCGGCCTTCGGTCTGTTCCGGCGACATGTAGTCGGGCGTCCCGACCATAGTGCCCGCATCGGTTATCCCCCGGGACCTGGCGCTCCGGGCGATGCCGAAGTCCATGATCCGGGCGTGGCCTTCCTTGTCGACCAGGATATTGGCGGGCTTGAGGTCCCGGTGGATGACGCCCAGGCGATGGGCTTCCTCGAGCCCGTCGCAGATCTGAACGGCGATCCCCGCGGCTTGGGCGGGACTCATGGCTCCCATCATGCGCAGGATGCTCTTGAGGTCCTCCCCGGGCACGAACTCCATGGTGATATAAAGACGCCCGCGGTCCTCCCCGAGATCGAACATGCGGCAGACGTTGCGATGGGAGATCCGGCGGGCCGACGTGAGCTCGTGGCTGAAACGCTCGAGCGTTCGTCCGTCGGCCTCGAGCCCGGACCGGAGGACCTTGACGGCGATCTTCTCGCCGGTCCGCGTGTCGAGGGCCTTGAAGACCCGGCCCATGCCGCCCTCGCCCAGGTCCTCGATGATCTGGTAGCGGCCGGCGAAGAGGGCCCCGGGCGAGAGCTCCTGGAGCGGCCGCTCGATCGTCTGGGTCAGGGTGGCCGAGGTCGGCGGTGTCCCCGCCAAGGGCATCGCGCAGGTCTTGCAGAACCGGGAGTCCCGGGTGTTCTCCGTCGCACACTTCTGGCAGGTGACGGTCATTGCGCGTTTCCCTTTGCGGGAGGAGAATAACAAATTGGCAGAGACGCGTCAATTTGACCGGCCCCGAGCGACGGCCTTGACACCCGAAAGGGGCGCGGATATCCTTCGGTCATGAGAAAAAGGCCTAGCGGGCGATCAAAGGACGCGCTCTCGATCGTCGTCGCCGCCGACTGGGCGCCCATCCGGGCCCTGGAGCCGGTCGTGTCCCGGGCGCCCGAGGCCGTCTACGGGGACCTGCTCCCGGTCCTCCGCGGCGCCGACCTGAGGATCGTCAACTGCGAGTGCGCGCTGACGGCGGCCCGCAGGCCCGTCTGGAAGAGCGGGGCGGTTTTCAAGGGGCTGCCCCGGCACGTCGCCGGGCTCGCCGCGGTCCCGTTCGAGGTGGCCTGCCTCGCCAACAACCACGTCTTCGACTACGGCCTCGCCGGCTTCCGGGAGACGCTCGATGTCCTCCGCGGGAGCGGCATCCGGACGGTCGGGGCCGGGCTTTCCTTCGATGAGGCGATCGCGCCCCTCACCGTCACCGTCCGGGGAACGCGCGTGACGATCCTCAACTTCGGGGAAGGGGAGGACCTGACGGCCTCCCGCGGCGGCCCCGGCGTCTGCGGCTGGGAGATCGAAAAGATCTCGACCCTCGTCCGAAAAGCCAAGAAGCGCGGCGATTTCGTCGTCGTCGTGGCGCACGCGGGCCTCGAATACATCCCCTTCCCGCCGCCCTACATTGTCGCGGCCTACCGGGCCCTGTCCGATGCCGGAGCGGACTGCGTCATCGGCCACCATCCCCACGTCCCCCAGGGGATCGAGACGCGCCGGGGCCGGCTCATCGCCTACAGCCTGGGAAATTTCGCCTTCTACCAGCTCTCCGATCTCTATCACCGGAAAACGGGCTTCTTCGTCGAGCTCCGAGCCCGCGGGAACAGCCTGGCGTCCTACAGGATCCATCCCTACAGGATCTCGGAGGGCGGCCTGGCATCTCTCGGCCGGAGCGAGGCAGAGGGATTCCGCAATAAGATCGACCGGATCTCCCGGCCGCTGCGGACCGCTTCGGGTGTGGACGAGGCCTGGCAGGCTTACCTCGCCTATTACGGGCCCGAGGGCTTCAGGAAAGAGGTCCTGGGGATCCTCGAACGGATGACGACCGAACCGCGCAAGGGAGCGGCGATGTTCCGCAACAGGATCACGACCCTCCAGCACTCCGAGCTCTGGCGGGACGCTTTGACCCGGTTCATGGCCGAAAAGAAGATCCCCGTTCGGCCCGCGCTGACGCACATCATCCGGGAGTGGTTCACCCGGACCGTTCCGGGCGCTGTGGCTCAGAAGCCGTAGCGCCGTCCTGCGGAATCTATGATCGACCCGATGAGCCGCCGGTAATCCTCGTCCTCGCCGAGCGGCGAGCCGTGATAGAGCGTGTAGATCTGGGGCGACCAGCTCTTGTGCGGTTTGAGCCCGGGGATGCCGTTGACCTCGATGATGCGGAGCTTCCCGGTCCGGTCGACGCGCATGTCGATGCGGATGTGATCGAGGCAGCCCATGGCCTCGGCGGCCGCGTCGCCGAGGGCTTTAGCTTCCTCGGTCCGGGCCCCAGCCAGGCTGATGCGGGTCAAGCCGACGCCCCGGAGGTCGCTCCGCAGGATGCGATAGTTTTGAAAGTGGCTGTCCTCGACCGTGACCAGGCCGGGCAGGACTTCGCGCGTCTTTCCGTTCCCGAGGACGAGGGCCGTGTACTCGTCGCCCGGAAGGAACTCCTCGACCAGGGCCGGCTCGTCGAACTCGCTCTCGATGAAAGCGACGCGCCGGCGAAGCTCCGCCTCGTCGTGGACGACGCTCTCGTCGGAGATGCCGACCGACCGCGACTCGCAGATGGGCTTGACGAACGCGGGGTAGGTGACGGCCGCGGCGTCATCCCCGGAGTGCAGGAGGACGTGCGAAGGGACGGACACGCCGCCGGCGGCCAGGATCTCATGGGTTTGGAACTTGTCGATCATGGCCTTCATCGTCCGGCTGTCCGAGCCGATGTAGGGGATCTTCCGTTCGTCGAAAACGTCGGCGACCCAGAGGCCCTCGGCGTTTCGGCCGATGAAGGCCTCGTTCGGCGTGATGTGGTAGAGGGCGCTCCAGACGATGTCGAAATCGGGCTTGTCGACAAGGCGGAGGAACTCGGCCTCGTCGGCGACGTAGGCGATCCGGGCCGGGTGGCCGAGGGATTCGGCGGCCTGGCGCATCGACTCCGTGACCTTCATGTCTCCCCAGCCCTGGGCGTCGCCGCCGGGGCCGGTCAGCAGCAGGATCTTCATGTTCGAACTCCTCAGAACAGTGTGGGGACGTGCGTGTAATCCATGAGGGCCCGCGCGGTGGCGGGCGAGACCGTCTCGAGCCGGCGGGCCACGGCCTGGCGTTGGGCCTCGGGGAGCTCGACCTTGGAAACGAGGACAACGGCCGGAGATAAGGGACCGGGGGCGGCCGCGAGGCCGCGGTCCTTCCCGGCGGCCAGCGACATGATCATCTGACTGTTGGGATCGAGAACGACGGCCCGGCCGCCGGCGAACCCGGCGAGCGATCTCCGGAAGAGTTCGGCGACGTAGGCGTAGTGGGTGCAGGCCAGGCCGGCGTAAAGCTTCCCCGGGGGCCTGCCGTCGACGAGCGCCCGCGAGACGCACGCATCGACGAGGCCGGGAAGGGTGGGATCGTCCGGATCTTTGTCGATGACGGCGGCGAGTCCGTGGCAGGCGACGGTCCGGATCCGGCCCGGCTCGATCCCCAGCCCGGTCAGACGGCGGACGTGCTCGCCCGAGGCGATGGTCGTCCTGGTCCCGAAGAGGACGAGGGATGCCTCCGGGTCCTTCTGCAGCATTCCGGCGAAGAGGTCCACGCCCGCGTCGATTATCCCGGCCACAGGGACGGCGGGGTCTTTTGCGAATTCCGTCAGTCCGTAGAGGACCGAGAGCGTGTTGCAGGCGATTATGACGAGGTCCGGACGGTAGCCCATCATGGCGGCCAGGGCCCGGTCGAAGACCGCCGCCCGCGCGGCGTCGTCGGGAAGGTCGTTATAGCCGGCGCCCGCTTCGGGCCAGGCGTTGACGTAGAGGAGATCGATCTTCCGCCGGTAACGCCGCATCCGGATGAGAGCGTCGAGGCCGGCGCAGATCGAGAGCCCGCCCAGGCCCGAATCGGTGAGGACGATGCGCCACTCGCGCTTTTCGCCGAGGAGCTCGAGCAGGCTCTTCATCGGGTCCCGCGGCTCATTCGGCCGTCGAAGCCTCGAAGTCCCGGCGGACCTGTTCGAGGAGAACGGGCTCGGCGAGGAGCCGGTATCCGGCACAGGCCAGGAAGTAGATGCCGTCGAGAAGGGCGCGTTCTCCGCCCGTACCGACGGCGTCCCGGGCGAACCCCTCGGTGTGGATGGGCGCGTCGCTGGCCTTGATCATCGGCTCGATCGTCGGGACGATCTGGGAGACGTTGGCCAGATCGGTCGAGCCGTAGGACTTGCGGACCCTCCGGGGCTCGGGCCGGCCGCGCTCCTCGAAGAGGTCGGCGAACAGGTCTTCGAGGGCGGCATTTCGGCGGAAGGTCGTGACGCCGGGGCCCGGCTCGGAGATCTTCTCCCGGCAGCCCGTCGCCGCGGCGGCGTCCCGGGCCAAGCTCGAGACGTGTGCGACGAGCCGATCGAGCTTGGCCATGGTGTCGGCCCTCAGGGAGAAACGGCCCCGGGCGTAGTCGGGGATGATGTTCGGCGCTTCGCCCCCGGCCTCGACGATGCCGTGGAGGAGCGTTCCGGCCGGGAGCTTGGTCCGGGGCAGAACGGCCGAATGGTAGAAGAGTACGAGGGCGTCGAGGGCGTTCGCTCCGGCCTCCGGCGCGGCCGCCGCGTGGGCCTTCCGGCCGAAGAATTCGACGACGAAGGTCCGCCGGGCCAGGGCCTGGCCGACGACGGTGTCGAGGGAGTGGGGGTGGACCTGGAGGACGACGTCGCTCGTCTCGAAAACGCCGCCGGCGATCAGGCGGACCTTACCGCTGCCCTTTTCCTCGGCCGGCGTGCCGACGACCTCGACGGTCCCGGCGATCTCCGGGCCGAGGACCGCTTTGAGCACGATCGCCGCGTAAGTGCCCGCGGTCCCGATGATGTTGTGGCCGCAGGCATGGCCCAGGCCGGGCAGGGCGTCCATCTCGGCGGTGAAGGTCACGCGCGGGCGGTCACCGGACCGCGGGAGCAGGGCCCGGAAGGCGGTGGGGATCGACGGATCGATGTCCGTGACCGAAAAACCTTCGGCTTCGAGGACCGATCGGAGGAGACAGGAGGTCCGGTGCTCCTCGAAGGCCAGCTCGGGGTCGGCGTGGATGCGCCGGCTGAGATCGAGGATCTCCGCCCGGCGGTCGTCGACGGCTTCGGCGATCAGCTCTTTCATGTCCATCGGATTTCGGTGCCTATGATAATTCAGAAGGAAAATTAATGTCAAAGCGAAGGAATCCCGGGCCGCGAGAAATGTGATAACATCGGAAAAATGTGCAGAAGACGAGGAGGTCGGACATGACATCGGGCGCCAGGATCGTTCCTGTCCTTCTGCTGGGGTTCGGACTGGTCTCCGGGGCGGCGGCGCAGAACGTTCTCGAGACCGCGGGGCTTCGGCTGGAGGTCGACAACCGGGGGGCGATCGTCAAGCTCGTCGATCCCCGGAGCGGCCGGGATCACGCCCCGGCGGGCCGGCCCGGATATCTCGTCCGGGTCAAGAGCGGCGGACGGGAACTCGAGCCGACGGGACTGCGGGCTGGCCAGGATGTCTGGGCCTTCGCCTTCGAGGGCGGGATCGAGCTCCGGGTCCGGGTCGCGCGGAAAGCGGACTACCTCCGCTTCGAGCTGGTCAAAGCCCTGCGCCCCGAGAGGATCGAAGCCGTGTTGTGGGGGCCGATCCGGACGACGATCGGGGAGACGATCGGCGAGGTCGTCGGGGTCGTGCGGAACGCCGGCTATGCCGTCGGGATCCAGACCCTGAACGCCAAGACGTGCGGCGGTCAGCTGGTCAACGACGAAGGGACGACCGGAGGCACGACCACCGCGACACCGGATGGGTCCGGCTCCAGCCTCCAGGCGTTCTGCGTCAACCAAGCGCGGGACCGGGTCATCACCGTCTGGCACCAGCACAAGAACGTTCCGGTCAAGGCCCTCGAGGGATTCACCCTGGAGGGGAGCGCCCTGGCCGTCTTCGGCGCGGCGCCCGACGCGGTGTTGCCCCTGATCGGGAGGATCGAGCTCGCCGAGGGGCTGCCGCATCCCATGATCGACGGGGAATGGATCAAGACCTCGGGCGCCACGGGCCGGCCCTATCTCATCGCCAACTTCGGCGAAAAGAACATCGACGAAATGCTGGAGTATGCCGCGAGGCTCGGCTTCTACTCCCTTTACCACAGCGGCCCCTTCAGAACCTGGGGGCACTTCGACCTCCTGGAGGACCTGTTCCCGAACGGGCGCGAAGGGATGAGGCGGTGCGTGGAGAAAGCCCGGGCCAAAGGCATTCGGATGGGAGCCCATACGCTGACGAATTTCATCACCACGAACGATCCCTTCGTGACGACATCCGCCAACCGGGGGCTGATGGCCGCCGGGACGGCCAATTTGGCCGAGGGCGTCGACGCGGCCGCGACCGGGATTAAGGTGGACCGCGGGGATACCTTCAAGCAGGAGTCCACGCTCAACGCAGTCCTCATCGGCACGGAGATCGTCCGCTACCGGGAGGTCGCCGGAGAGGGTCCGTACACGTTGAGGGATTGCGTCCGGGGGGCTTTCGGGACCGCGGCCGCTCCACACGCCAAGGGCGAGGATGTCCGGAAGCTCATGGACCATCCCTACAAAACGCTGTTCCCCGATTGGCCTATGCAGGAACGGCTGATCGGGAACCTGGCCGCCTTTTTCAACGAAACCGGCGTCTCGCATATGGATTTCGACGGCCACGAGGGAACCTGCTATCTCGGCCGGGGCGACTACGGCCACGATCACTTCGCCGAGGCCTTCCTCGGGCAGGTCGGCCATTTGGTCGTCAACGGCTCGAGCAACATCGGCCATTTCTACTGGCACATGAACAGCTACATCAACTGGGGCGAGCCCTGGTACGCGAGCTTCCGGGAGAGCCAGTCCGAACAGCGGTTCAAGCACCAGCCGTTCCTCGAGCGCAATTATTTGCCCAACATGCTCGGCTGGTTCCTGATGACGCCCGATACGCGCCTGGAGGACATCGAGTGGATGCTGGCCCGGGCCGCGGGCTACCGGGCCGGCTACGCCTTCGTCGCCGACCCCGAATCCTTCGAGAAGAACCCGGCGACGGACGCCATCATCGCCGCCATCCGGACTTGGGAGGAGGCCAAGGAACTCGGCGTCTTCAGCGACGAGCAACGGACGCGGCTCAAGGACCCGGAGAGGGATTTCCACCTGGAGAGAACGGGCGAGAGGCAGTGGGTCCTGCAATCCTTCGATAAGGCCCGTTTCGAGCACGCCAAGAGGACGCGGCAGCCGGGGGAGCCGGCCTCTTCGGAATGGAGCTTTGAGAACGCCTTCGGGCCCCAGCCGCTCCACCTGCACCTGTTGCTCACGGGGGAGGGCGCGGAAGCGAAGGACCTCACGATCGAGATCGACCGGTTCTTCACGGTGACGGTCCCCGCCGCCCTGAAAAAGGGGCAATCCCTGGTCTGGGACGGCTCCGACACGATGATCCTCTACGACGAAAAGGGCCGGAAGACCGGGACGGTCGAGGTCGGCAAGAGCCTGCCGCTCCTGCAAAAGGGAACGCACACGATCTCTGTCGATGCCAAATGGACCGGCGGCGACCAGCCGGTCATCAAGGGGACGGTGAAGCTCGCGGGCGCGGTCGAGACCGTCGGGCGTTAACGCGCCCCGCGATCATCGGTCAGAGGATGAGCATCGCGTCGCCGTAGGAGAAGAAGCGGTAGCGCTCCCGGACGGCTTCGCGGTAGGCGGCCATCGTCAGCTCGTAGCCGGCGAACGCCGAGACGAGCATCAACAGGGTCGATTGGGGCAGGTGGAAGTTCGTCAGCATCCGGTCGACGACTTGAAACTCGTATCCGGGGGTGATGAAGAGCGTTGTGGCGCCGCGGCCGGGGAGGACAGGGCCTTCCTGACCGGCGCTCTCGAGAGTGCGGACGACCGTCGTGCCGACGGCCGCGACGGGGCGTCCCTCGGCCTTGGCCGCGTTGATCGTTTTGGCCGCGGCCGGAGCGATCGCGTACGCTTCCTCGAGCATCTTGTGGTCGACGACGAGCTCGGCCCGGACGGGTTGGAAGGTGGCCAGCCCGACGTCGAGCGTGACGCGGCGGACGTCGATGCCGCGATCACGAAGCGCCCGGAGCACGCCCTCGGTGAAGTGCAGGCCGGCGGTCGGGGCGGCGATGGCGCCTTCTTTCTTCGCGAAGACCGTCTGATAGCGGTCGATGTCTTCGGGCCTCGATCTCTCGTCCTGTCGCGCCCTCTTGATGTACGGCGGCAAAGGAGCGTAGCCGGCTTCGTGAAGAAGAGCGCGGACGTCGGCCTTGCCGAAGTCGAGGCTGCGCCGTCCCTCATCCGCGAGCCCGGCCACACGGGCCGTGACGCCGCGGGGGAACAGGATGGCGCCGCCCTCGCGAACCCTTTTTGCCGGCCGGCACAGGACCTCCCAGAGACCCGGCCCGGTCTCCCGGACGAACAGGAATTCGATCTTCGCTTCGCCGCTCGCGCCCCAGAGCCTGGCCGGCAGGACCCGGGTGTCGTTGAGGACCAGGACGTCGCCCGGGCTCATGAGCCCGGAGAATTCCCGGAATCGGCCGTGGCGGATCGTGCCGGACTTCCGGTCGACGACCATCAGCCGCGAATCGTCGCGATGGGGGAGGGGATGCTGGGCGATGAGCTCCTGCGGGAGATCGTAATCGAAATCGGAAACGCGCACGGGTTTGCCGGAGGTCATGGCCGGTCGCGATCCCTTCAGTCTTTGAATAGTTTCTTCTGTCCGGCCGTCCCGGCCTTCCCGCGCCGACCCGGTTCGCGGCCGGCGTAGCCCAGATGGGCGTAGGCCTTCGGAGTGATGACCCGGCCGCGGATGGTCCGGTCGAGGAAGCCGATGCGCATGAGAAAGGGTTCGTAAATGCTTTCGATCGTGTCCTTGTCCTCGTCGATGGCCGCGGCGATCGTCCCGATGCCGACCGGGCCGCCGCCGAAGTTCTCGATGATGGTCGAGAGGATCTTGCGGTCGACGTCGTCGAGGCCGAGGACGTCGACCTCCATCATGTCCAGGGCCCGCTGGGCTTCCTTGGCCGTGATGACGCCGCCGCCCTTGACGTCGACGTAGTCGCGGACGCGGCGCAGCAGCCGGTTGGCCACGCGTGGGCGTTCCCCGCGAGCGCAAGGCGATCTCGCCGGCCCCGGCCTCGTCGACCTTGACCTTGAGGATCCTGGCCGAGCGCTGGATGACCTGCTTCAGGTCCTCGTCCCGGTAGTAGTCGAGGCGGTGGATGATGCCGAAGCGGCCGCGCAGGGGCGCCGTGATGCGGCCGGCCCGGGTCGTCGCCCCGATGAGGGTGAACTTCTTGATCTTGAGCTTGTGGCTGCGGGCGCCCGGTCCCTGGCCGATGACGATGTCCAGGTTGAAGTCCTCCATGGCCGAGTAGAGGATCTCCTCGACCGAGGGCTGGAGGCGGTGGATCTCGTCGATGAACAGGACCTCTTTGGTCTGCATGTTGGTCAGGATGGCCGAGAGGTCGCCGGTCCGCTCGATGACCGGCCCGGCCGTGGGCTTGATGCCGACGCCCATCTCCTTGGCGATGAGGTAGGCCAGGCTGGTCTTGCCGAGTCCCGGGGGCCCATAGAGGAGGACGTGGTCGAGTTGCTCGTCGCGCTTGCGGGCCGCCTCGATGAAGACGCGCAGGTTGGCCTTGACCTTGTCCTGGCCGACGAACTCGTCGAACGTCTTCGGGCGGAGGCTGTCCTCGAAGAGAACGTCCTCCTTCGTCCGGATCGGGCTGAGGATGGCGGGCATCGTTATGGCTCCGGGCTATTCTAATTCAAGAGCGCCCGTGCCGCAAGGACATGTGTTCCCCTCCCGAGCAAAACCGGAGAGGGGATTCGTTAGAGCTTCGCCAGGCGCTTCAAGCTGTCGCGCAGGAGCTTCTCGAATTCCGTGCCGGGTTTGGTCGCGGCCAGCGTCTGGTCGACGGCCCGTTCGGCCTCTTTCTGCCGGAAACCCATGTTCTGCAGGGCCGAGAGGAGGTCCTCTTTCTCGGGCGAGCCTTTGGCCGCCAGGAGCTTCTCCTTCTTCTCCAGCTTGTCCTGGAGCTCCATGGTGATGCGCAGGGCCGTCTTCTTGCCGATCCCGGGCACCAGCGAGATCCGGGCGACGTCGCTCGCGCGGACGGCCTCGTCGAGGTCGTCGGGCGCGATGCCGGAGAGGACGTTCATGGCCAGCCGGGGGCCGATGCCGGAGATCGCGATGAGCTTGAGGAACATGTCCTTCTCTTCGAGGGAGGCGAAGCCGTAGAGGGCCAGGGCGTCGTCGGAGAGGTGGGTGTGGATGAAGAGCTCGACGGTCGCGCCGATCTCACCGAGCCGGACGTAGGACGAGACGGGGATGGCCGCGGCGTAGCCGACGCCGCCGGTCTCGATCGACGACGTGACCGGGCGTCTTGTGGCGGAGGGTCCCTTTGAGGTAGGCGATCATGACGGTTCCTCCTCTTCGACCTTGATCTGGAACATGCGGGCGTTGAGGTGGCAGATGGCCGCGGCCAGAGCGTCCGAGGCGTCGAGCGGGACGGGGTCGTCGTCGAGCCCGAGGAGCGAGCGGACCATGGTCAGGACCTGTTCCTTGTCCGCCTGGCCGTAGCCCGTGACGGCCTTCTTGATCTCGAGGGCCGAGTACTCGGCGAACCCGCAGCCCGTCCCGGCGATGGCGACGAGCACCGCGCCGCGGACCTGGCCGAGGATGAGGGCCGTCTTCATGTTCTGGGCGTAGAAGGCGTTCTCGATGGCGGCCTCGCCGGGCGCATAGGAGCGGATGAGCGATTCGATCTCGGTCTTGATCTCGGCCAGCTTCAGGTGGAGGGGCAGCTTGGCCGTCGGCTTGATGACGCCGAAGGCGACGGTTCGGAGGCGGCCGCCTTCCTCCTCGACGATCCCGAACCCCGTCGACAGGAGGCTGGGATCGATGCCGAGGACCCGCATGGAGGGCGCCGGGGCGTCACCCGGCCTGAGCGAAGGTGGCGATCTCTTCTTCGGAGATGTCGAAGTTGGAGGAGACGGACTGGACGTCGTCGTGGTCCTCGAGCTCCTCGACGAGCCGCAGGACCTGCTGCGCTTCCTTGCCCTCGACCTTGACGTAGTTCTGGGGCAGGAAGCCCACTTCCGAAGCGGCGATCTCGATCTCGGCCTTTTTGACGGCCTCGAGGACGGCGTCGAACTTCTCGGGCGAGGTCGTGACCTCGAAGAGGGTGCCCTCGTCCTTGAGGTCGTCGGCTCCGGCGGTCAGGGCGATGTCCATGAGGATGTCCTCGGACACCTTGGTCTTCTCGACGTCGATGTAGCCCATGCGCTTGAACATCCAGGCCACCGAGCCCTTCTCGCTCATCTGACCGGCGTTCTTCTGGAAGATGTGGCGGATCTCGGAGACGGTCCGGTTCTTGTTGTCGGTGACGGTCTGCATGAAGACGGCCACGCCGCCGGGGCCGTAGCCCTCGTAAGATGACTTCTTCGAAGGTCGCGCCTTCGAGCTGGCCGGTGCCTTTCAGAATGGCCCGCTTGACGTTGTCGGCCGGCATGTTCGCGGCCTTGGCGTCGTTGATGGCCTTGCGCAGGGCCGCGTTCTTGTCGGGGTCGCCGCCGCCGGCCCGCGCCGCCATGCTGATCTCGCGGATGAGGCGGGTGAAGACCTTACCCTTCTTGGCGTCGGTCGCGGCCTTTTTATGCTTGATCGAGGCCCACTTGGAATGTCCGGACATGGTCGTCTCCTTGTCGGTTCGAGCCCCCGAATAGTAACACAAACCGGAGGTCGGTGCAACCGGGCGGAGGCATTCCCTACATAAACACTAGGATATATGATAAAATGGTCAATCTGTTATAATTCACCCGACAAGTAGGAGGTTTTCATGAAGAAGAACATGGGTCATGCGGACAAGACGATCCGGCTCGTCGCGGCCGCCGTTGTCGCCGTGCTCCTGATCGCCGGCGTCGTCAAGGGCACGCCGGCCATCGTTCTGGCCATCCTGGCCGCGATCCTCGTCATCACGACGCTCGTCGGAACCTGTCCGGCTTATGTCCCCTTCGGCATCTCGACGAAAGGGAAAGGCAGGCGGGGCGGGTCCTGCGACGTCTGAACCGTCCGGGGACCGCGGCAATTCCGGGGGGCAACCATGAAAGAAGATAAGAGCGCGAAGGGTTCCGTCCGCATCGAATTCGCCGTGACCGGCATGAGCTGCGCCGGCTGCGCGGCCAACGTCGAGCGGGCGTTGCGAAAGACGGCCGGCGTTCTCGAGGCCGTCGTCAATATCGCCACGGCCAGGGCGACCGTCCTCTACGACCCCCGCGCCATCGCGCCCGACGGCCTGGTCCAGGCCATTCGCGGCGCCGGCTACGGTGTCGCCGCCCCGGCCGAGGACGTCCGGGAGAGAGGGGAAAGGGAGTACGGAGCCCTCCGGCGGGATGTCATCTGGGGCGGCCTCCTGGCCCTCCTCATTTTCCTCGGCAGCATGCGGCACTGGTTCCCGTGGATGCCGGCAATCCTGCAGAACTTCTTCGTTCTCTGGGCTTTGGCGACCCCGGTCCAGTTCGCCCTCGGGCTGCGCTTCTACCGCGGCGCCTGGAACGCCCTCCGGCACGGCGCGGCCAACATGAACACGCTCGTCGCCGTGGGGACTTCGGCCGCTTACCTCTTCAGCGTCGCGGCCACGGTCCTGCCCGGGTTCTTCCGCCGGGCCGGGATCGAGCCCCAGGTCTACTTCGACACCTCGGCGGTCATTATCGTCCTCATCCTCTTCGGGCGGATGCTCGAAGCCCGGGCCAAGGGACGCACGTCCGACGCCATCCGCCGCCTCATGAGCCTGCGGCCCGGCACGGCCCGCGTCGTCGGGCCCGAAGGAGAGCGCGACGTGGCGGTCGAAGACGTGCGCGTCGGCGACGTCCTCGTCGTCCGCCCCGGCGAGACCATCCCGGTCGACGGCGTCGTCGTCGAAGGCAAGTCCTCCGTCGACGAGTCCATGATCTCCGGCGAGAGCCTGCCCGTCGACAAGGGCCCCGGCGCCGCCGTCGTGGGCGCGACGCTGAACAAGTGGGGCAGCTTCCGCTTCCGGGCCGTCCGCGTCGGCGAGGACACCGCCCTGGCCCGGATCATCAAGCTGGTCGAGGAGGCGCAGGGCTCCAAGGCGCCGATCCAGAGGCTGGCCGACGTCATCGCCGGATACTTCGTGCCCGCCGTCATCGCCGTCGCCGTCCTGACGTTCGCCGTCTGGGCCCTTTTCGGCCCGGCGCCGCGCCTCGTCTTCGCCCTGCTCAATTTCGTGGCCGTCCTGATCATCGCCTGTCCCTGCGCCATGGGCCTGGCCACGCCGACGGCCATCATGGTCGGCACGGGCAAGGGCGCCGAGCGGGGCATCCTCATCAAGAGCGGCGAGAGCCTGGAGACCCTCCACAAGGTGGACACGTTCGTCTTCGACAAGACGGGCACGCTGACCAACGGCCGGCCCGAAGTCACCGACGTCCTGCCCGTCCCCGGGACAACGGCCGAGGACCTGCTCCGTTACGCCGCTTCGGTCGAGAGCCCCTCCGAACACCCCCTCGGTCAGGCCATCGTCCGCAAGGCCGCCGCCGCGGGGATCCTCCCCGAGAGGGTGGATGAGTTCCGGGCTCTCGAGGGCATGGGCGTCGAAGCGGTCGTGCGGGGCGCCCGGGTGATCGTCGGGAGCCTCAAGCTCGTGGGCGCGACGGGCGTCGATGTTGCGCCCCTTGCCGCCGAAGCCGAGAAGCTGGCCGAGGCCGGCAAGACCTCCGCTTACGTTGCCGTCGACGGACGTCCGGTCGGGCTCTTCGCCCTGGCCGATACCCTGAAGCCGAGTGCGCGCCCGGCCGTCGAAAAGCTCCGCCGCCAGGGCCTCCGGGTCGTCATGCTGACGGGGGACAACGCCCGCACGGCCGGTTCCGTGGCCGGCGAGGCCGGCATCGACGAGGTCGTCGCCGAGGTCCTCCCCGGCGACAAGGCCGACGTCGTCCGGAGGCTCCAGTCCGAGGGGCGGCGGGTGGCCATGGTCGGCGACGGCATCAACGATGCGCCCGCCCTGGCCCAAGCGGACGTCGGCGTGGCCCTGGGGACGGGAACGGATGTGGCCATGGCCTCCGCGGACGTCGCTCTGATCTCGGGGGACCTCGAAGCGGTCGTGGCGGCCCGCGAGCTCAGCCGGCGGACCATCCGGACGATCCGGCAGAACCTCTTCTGGGCCTTCGCTTACAACGTCGTCGGGATCCCGGTCGCGGCAGGGGTCCTTTATCCCTTCTTCGGCATCCTGCTCGATCCGATGATCGCCTCGGCGGCGATGGCCATGAGCTCGGTTTCCGTCGTGGGCAACTCCCTGAGGCTCCGGCGGGCGAAGTTCTGATCCGGCTCAGAAGATGAAGCGGATGGCCAGACCGGCCCGGATGTAGGAGGGGTTGACGTCGAGCGTTCCGAGCCCGATCGTCGCCTCGATCTCGTCGATGGGCCGGGTGATGACCTCGTCCTCGACCACGTGCAGCTGCAGCGGGGTCCTCGCGGCGGCGTAATAGCGGAGATCGACGGCCAGGATGACGTGGCGGAACGCCTCGTAGGCCGCCTCGACGCCGATGTTCGCGCCGTACTTGGTCTGCGGCCCGAAGTCCACGACCATGCGGTACGTTCCGCCGCTGAGCCGGAACTCGTCGCCGACCTGGGTGAGCTCGAAGAACGTATAACCGATGTGCCCGGCCTGGCCCTCGAAGTGGAAGACGCTGGGGCCGGTCGACAGGCTGAGGGACAGCTTGTCGGCGACGCGAAAGCGGGCCAGGGCATTGAGGCTGAACACCGTCTCGGTGAGGTTCCCGGTCGACGCCTGCCAGTCCACCGAATCGGCATAGGTCTCGGGCCCGAAGGCCTGGAACTGCACCCCGATCTCGTAGGGACCGTTCGCGCCGCCGAACTCGGGGCGGTGGTAGTCGGCCAGGACCTGGAGACCGAAGCTCTTGGTGAAGAGGACGTTGAAGTAGCCGTTCAGGCCGTAGGTGGTCTTGGCTCTGAAGCGGACGGTCTGGTCGGCCGAGCTGGCGATGTAGCGCTCGGCCGGCGTGAACGGCGGCTGATAGCGGTTGACGTAGGTCGTGTCCATGCTCGGCCGGACCAGGGTCCAGCCGAATCCGAGCTCGAACCGGATGTCGGCCGAAAGGGGAGCGGCCGCCCCGAGGATCAGGAACAAGGCCACAAAAGAAGCGTGCTTCCGGATCATGGCTTAACCAAAAAAGACCTTGGCGATCTCGTAGAGCTCGGCGTCGACGGTCTTCGGCTCGGCCAGCGCCTCCTCGAAGGACACGGGGACGATCTTGCCGCATCTCAGTCCCACCATGTAGCCGAACTTTTCGTCGTGGACGAGCTCGATCGCGGCGACGCCGAACCGGGTGGCCAGGATGCGGTCGAAGGCCGTGGGCGAGCCGCCCCGCTGGATGTGGCCGAGGACGGTGACCCGCGTGTCGATCGCCGCCCGCATCTCGATCTCGCGGGCGATGAAGTTGCCGATGCCGCCCAGCCGGACGTGGCCGAAGGCGTCCTTCTCGCCCGACTGCAGGATCAGGCTCTCGTCCTGGGGCTTGGCCCCTTCGGCCACGACGACGATGCTGAACAGCTTGCCGCGCTCGCGGCGCTTCTGGATCTGGGCGCAGATCTCGTCGAAATCGAACGGGAACTCGGGGATGAGGATGATGTCGGCACCCCCGGCCAGGCCGCCTTCGACGGCGATCCAGCCGGCGTGACGGCCCATGACCTCGACGACCATGACGCGGTGGTGGGCCTCGGCCGTCGTGTGCAGCCGGTCGAGGGCCTCGGCCACGATCGAGACGGCGGTGTCGAAGCCGAAGGTGTAGTCGGTCCCGGAGATGTCGTTGTCGATCGTCTTGGGAACGCCGACGCAGCGCAGGCCCTTCTCGTGGAGCTTCTTGGCGACGCCGAGCGTGTCTTCGCCGCCGACGGCGATGACGGCGTCGATCTCGAACTTC
Source organism: uncultured bacterium (assembly GCA_963743755.1). Lineage (GTDB taxonomy): Bacteria > Acidobacteriota > Aminicenantia > Aminicenantales > Saccharicenantaceae > RBG-16-66-30. The sequence goes on along the minus strand of CAVUQU010000001.1, from coordinate 416,746 downwards.
TCGACCTGGGAGAAGATCTTGCCCACCCCGTCTTCGACCCTGAACGGGTTCGTCCGGGTCGTACCGAGGATCGTTCCGCCCCGGGGCAGGATGCCCGAGATCGCTTCGAAGTCGAGGGGCATGATGCGGCCCTCGATGAGCCCGAGCCAGCCGTTCTTGATGCCGAGGATGTCGTAATCGTAATGGATGATGCCCTTCCGGGTCACGGCCCGGATGACGGCGTTGAGACCGGGGCAATCGCCCCCGCCAGTCAGGATCCCGACTCTCATGATTTTCGACCTCCGTTCGGCGTTCGCCCCCGCTCCTGAAATCGGAGTTGATTATACCCGCGAGTCCCCGGCAATACAAGATGTCCGTATTCGCTTGACCGGCTCCGCGCTTTTCTTTAAGGTAGGGGGGCGGCCAACGATGCGGCCGGAGGAGGACGAAATGCCGGCGACCATCATCAGCGGAAAAGAGGTGTCCAGCCAGATCCGCGAGGAACTCAAGGGCCGGGCGGCCCGGCTCAAGGAGAAGGGGCACGTGCCCGGACTGGCCGTCGTCCTCGTCGGCGAGGACCCGGCCTCGGTCTCCTACGTGACGGCCAAGGGCAAGGCGGCCGAGGAGATCGGCATCTTCGAAACGACCATCCGCATGCCCGCGGATTCCACGGAGGAGGCCATCCTCCGCCAGGTCGACGAGCTCAATCGGGACGAGCGATACAACGGCTTCCTCGTCCAGCTGCCTCTGCCGAAGTACGTCAGCGCCGAGAAGGTCATCGGCCTCATCTCCCCGGACAAGGACGTCGACGGCTTCCACCCCGTCAACGTCGGCAAGATGCTGCGGGGCGAGCCCTGCCCGTTGCCGTGCACGCCCTACGGGGTCGTCCAGCTCCTCGTCCGCGGCGGCTACGGCCCGGACGGCAAGCACGTCGTCGTCTGCGGCCGGAGCAACATCGTCGGCAAGCCGCTGGCGGCCATGCTCATCCAGAAGAGGAAGGGGGCCAACGCCACGGTCACGGTCTGCCACACGGCCACGCCCGACCTCAGCCGGTTCACGCTCCAGGCCGAGATCCTCGTCGCCGCCATGGGAGTGCCGCGGGCGATCAAGGCCGAGATGGTCCCCGAGGGCTGCGTCGTCATCGACGTCGGCGTCAACCGGGTGCCCGACCCGTCCTGCCCCAAGGGCTTCCGCCTCGTCGGCGACGTCGATTTCGAGCCCGTCAAGGAGAAGGCGGCGGCCATCACCCCGGTGCCTGGCGGCGTCGGACCCATGACGGTGACGATGCTCATGATGAACACCATCGAGGCGGCCGAGCGCAAGGCCGGCCTGGCGCCCTGAGCGCGGAGGGCTCTCCGTGAAGATCGGCAAGATCGACGAGTCCGATTTCCGCGATCTGATCATGGGCAAGTTCGGGCGCCGGGACCCGACGGTCCTCGTCCCGCCCCGGACGGGCGTCGACGCGGCCGTCATCGATCTCGGCGGCGGCCGGGTCCTGGTCGTGGCCGAGGACCCGATCTTCACCATGCCCCGGCTGTCGCTGGAGACCTTCGGCCGGTTCACCGTCCACATCGGCGCGAGCGACGTCGCGGTGATGGGCGTCAAGCCTCGCTACATGACCTACTCGCTGCTCCTGCCCCCGGAGACCGTCCGCGGCGACGTCGGGCGTATCGTCGACGCCATCCACGCCGCCGCGCGCGACCTCGGCATCGCCATCGTCGGCGGGCACACCGGGTTCTATCCGGGCTTCACGTCCCCGACGATCGGCGGCATCACCGTTTTCGGCCTGGCCCGCAGGAAGGACGTCGTGACCCCGGCCGGCGCGCGTCCCGGGGACGAGGTCGTGCTGACGAAGGGGCCGGCCATCGAGACGGCCGCCCTTTTGGCGACGCTCCGTGAGGAGGAGTTGCTCGGGACGTATCCCGCGCCTCTCGTCGCCAAAGCCAAGGCCCTGACCCGGTCCATCACCGTCGTCGCCGACGCGCTCGCGGCCGCCGCCTCCGGCGGCGTCACGGCCATGCACGACGCGACGGAGGGCGGGGTCGTGGGCGGGCTCTTCGAGATCGCCGCGGCGAGCGGCGTGGGGATGGAGATCGACGAGAGCCTGTTCGTCTACCCGGACGAGGTGCGGATGGTCTGCGAGGCCTTCGGGATAGATCCGGTCAAGGCCATCGCCGAGGGCAGCCTCCTCGTGACCGTCAGGCCGGGGAAGAGCGCGGCTCTCCTGGCCCGGCTTAGGCGCAAGCGCATCGCCGCCTCGGTCGTCGGCCGGGTCGTCGCGGACCGCCGCCGGCGCACGATCGTCCGGCGCGACGGGCGGATCGAAGTGCTGGCTGTTCCGGAACAGGATCCCTTCTGGCCGGCGTTCTTCAAGGGCCTGGATCAGGGCTGATCGGGGATTTTCCGGCCTAGCGGGCTTTACGGGCCTTCTTCTTCTCGGCCCGGACGACGATGTCCTTGAGCGTGAGGGCGTCGAAATAGCCCTTCAGAAGCTCGGTCGCGCCTTTCCAGATCTCGTAAGTCGGACAGTCCGTCAGGCGGTCGCAGTAGGTCCCGTCCTCGACGCACTCGACGAGGCAGCAGTTGCCCTCGAGGGCGTGGAGTATCTCGCTGAGCTTGATCTCCTCGGGTTTGCGGGCCAGGGTGTAGCCGCCGCCGGCGCCGCGGATGCTCTTGACCAGACGGTTGATCTTGAGGGGGATGATGATCTGCTCGAGGTAGCGGATCGAGATCTTCTCGTCCTCGGAGATGTGCTTGAGGATGACGGCGTCGTTGCCGTTCCCGTAGTGACGGGCCAGGTTGAGCATCAGGCGCGTCCCGTAGCGACCCTTGGTCGAAAGTCTGATCATGGCGGACTCCTCGTTCCATTCTATCTCTCTTTTCCCGCGATATCAACTCGGATTGATAGGAATTATCAGTTTACTCAATCCGCCGGCCCCCCGGGCCGGCTTGACACCCTCCGCGCCCTATGAGTATCCTACCCCCTCACAAACACCCTGAAAAGGAACGCCCATGCCCCGTCAAATCCTGCTCGGTGACGAAGCGATCGCCCTGGGCGCCGTCCACGCCGGCCTCTCCGCGGCCTATTCCTATCCCGGGCACCCCGGCCTCCGAGATCCTGGAGTACCTCGTCCGCGCGGCCCGCGAGAGCAGGGCTTTCACGGCCGTCTGGTCGGTCAACGAGAAGATCGGCTTACGAGGAGGCCCTCGGCGCCTCGTTCGCCGGCAAGCGGGCCCTGGTCTCGTTCAAGCACGTCGGCCTCAACGTCGCCGCCGACCCGTTCATGAACTCCGCCATCACCGGGGCCAACGGCGGCCTCGTCGTGGTCAGCGCCGACGATCCCGGCATGCACAGCTCGCAGAACGAGCAGGACAGCCGCTTCTACGCCCAGTTCGCCCACATCTTCTGCCTCGAGCCGTCCGACCACCAGGAAGCCTACGACATGACCCGGGAGGCCTTCGACCTGTCCGAGCAGCTTCGGCGTGCCGGTCATGATCCGCCTGGTCACGCGCCTCTCGCACAGCCGCTCGGCCGTCGAGGTCCGCGAGCCCCGGACCCAGAACGACATCTGAGGAAGGGGGCGGCCAGGGACTGGATCCTGCTTCCCGCGAACGCCCGCCGCCGCTTCGCGCGCGCTCCTCGACCTCCAGGCCGAAATGGTCAAGGCGTCGGAAGGCTCCCGGTTCAACGTCCTGACGCTCAACGAACGGGACCGGCTCGTTCGGGGTCATCGCCTCGGGCATCGCCTACAACTATTTCCGCGAGAGCGTGGCGGGCGAGGCCTCACCGCCGTCCGCACCTCAAGGTCTCGACCTATCCGCTGCCCGATGATCTCATCCGCGACCTCGTCGCTCACGTCGATACCGTCCTCGTCCTCGAGGACGGCTATCCCTTGATCGAGCGGCAGATCCAGGGGCTCTTCGGGATCGCCGGCAAGACCGTGCTCGGGAAGCTCAGCGGGGCCCTGCCGGCCTCCGGCGAGCTCACGCCCGACATCGTCCGCCGGGCCCTCGGGCGGCGACGCCCTGCCGTCGCTTCCCGCGAGCAGCCTGCCGCTGGCCGAACCGCCCGCCCCAGCTCTGCGTCGGATGTCCCCACGCCGACACCTTCAAAGCCCTCAACAAGGTCCTCGAGGCGGCCGCCGGGGCCAACGTCTTCAGCGACATCGGCTGCTACACCCTGGGCGCCCTGCCGCCCTACAACGCCATCCACAGCTGCGTCTGCATGGGCGCGAGCATCGGCATGGCCCAGGGGGCCTCCGACGTCGGGCTCCACCCGGCCGTGGCGGTCATCGGCGACTCGACCTTCGCCCACTCGGGCATCACGCCGCTCCTCGGCGCGGCCGTCGCGGACACGAACATGACCGTCGTCATCCTCGACAACGCGACGACGGCCATGACCGGCGGCCAGCCGACCTACGGCTCCGGCGAGCGGCTGCTCAAGCTCGTCGAGGGCCTGGGCGTGCCCAAGGAGCACATCCGGACGATCGAGCCCCTGCCGAAGAACCACGAGCAAGAACGTCCAGGTCCTCAGGGAGGAGATCGACCACCGCGGCCTGTCCGTCGTCGTCGCCGTCCGCGAGTGCGTCCAGGAACAGCGGAAGAAGAGGAGCTAGGCCATGAAACAGGACATCATTCTCGCCGGGGTCGGGGGGCAGGGCATCCTGTCGATCGCCTACGTCATCGACAACGCCGCCCTCGCCGACGGGCTCATCTTCAAGCAGGCCGAGGTCCACGGCATGGCCCAGCGGGGCGGGGCCGTCCAGTCCCACATGCGGCTCTCGGACGCGGCGATCTGGAGCGATCTCATCCCCAAGGGCGAAGCCGACATGGTCCTGAGCGTCGAGCCGCTCGAAGCCCTCCGCTACCTGGACTACCTCCGGCCGGACGGGATCGTCGTGACGAGCTCGACGCCCTACCGCAACATCCCCGACTACCCCGACGTCGCCAAGGTCCTGGAGGCGGTCCGCCGGGCGCCTCGCTCGGTCGTGGTCGACGCCGAGAAGCTGGCCAAAGAGGCCGGCACCGTCAAGGCCCAGAACATCGTCCTCCTCGGCGCGGCCGCGCCAAGCCTCATCCTCAAGGAGGCCGGCCTCCTCCGGACGATCGAGGAGCTCTTCCGCGGCCGGGGCGACGCCCGTCCTCGAGGCCAACCTCAAGGCGTTCGAGCTCGGCAAGAAAGCGGCCCTCGGCTCATGAAGACCGCCTGGACGAGGACCCTCCGCATCCTCGAAGAAGCGGAGAGGGACGGCCGGAACTTCCTGCTCGAGCCCGAGGTCTACACGGTCCTGAAGGAGGCGGGCATCGCACCGCCCCGCCATCTGGTCCTGCCGCCGGACGGGACGGTCGCGCGCAAGGACCTGGCGGCCCTGCGGTCGGACAAGGTCGTCGTCAAGATCGTCTCGCCGCTCGTCATCCACAAGTCCGACGTCGGCGGCGTGGCGATCGTCCGGGCCGACCCCGCCGCGGTGAACGCGGCCTGCGCGGCCATGCTGAGGACGGTCGTCGCCCGCACCCGGGCCTCCGAAAGGAAGGCCGTCCGGGGATCGGTCCGGGGCTTCCTCGTCGTGGAGAAGGTCGCCTTCGACGACGTCGGATTCGGCTCGGAGATCCTCCTGGGCCTCCGGAATTCTCCGGATTTCGGGCCGGTGCTGACCGTGGGATCGGGGGGCCTCGACGTCGAATACATGAACGCGCGTCTCAAGGAGGGGAGGGCCGTGGGCATCGCCTCCGCCCACCTCCTCGACGAGGCCGGGGCGATCAAGCTCCTCGAACCGCTCGCCTTCTTCGGCAAGGTGGCCGCCGCGTTCCGGGGCCGTAAAGCCCTCGTCGCGCCGGCGACACTGACCGCGACGCTCCTCCGGTTCCGCGACCTGGCCGTCGCCTTTTCGGCCTTCTCGGCGGCGACCCCGTTCGTCCTCGAAGAGGCCGAGGTCAATCCCTTCGTCGTCCGCCGCGGCCGGCTCGTTCCCCTGGACGGCGTCTGCCGGTTCTCCCGGCGCAAGGCGGCCGCGTCCGCCCGGCCGATCGAAGCCGTCGGCCGGCTGCTCAAGCCGGCGACGATCGGCATCATCGGCGTTTCGGAGAAGATGAACATCGGCCACGTCATCCTGAACAACATCCTCAAGGCCGGGTTCGCGCCGGCGAACGTGGTCGTGATCAAGCCGGGCCTCGCTTCGATCGAGGGCTGCCGCACGGTCCCCTCGATCGCCGACATGCCCGGGACGGTCGACCTCTTCGTCCTGACCCTCGGCGCCGACCAGTGCGCCGACGTCATGAAAGACCTCGTCGACCACGGCAAGGCGAGGTCGGTCATCCTCATCGCCGGCGGGATGGGCGAGAAGGAGGGCGGGGCGTCGATCGAGGACCGGATCCGGGATATCCTCGCCGGAGGCCGCCGGAGCGGCCAGACGACGCCGGTCGTCAACGGCGGCAACTGCCTGGGCATCGTCTCGAAACCGGGGCTCTACGACACGCTCTTCATCCCCGGCTACAAGCTGCCGCGTCCGAAACGGGCCGGTTCGGCGACGGCGATGATCAGCCAGAGCGGCGCCTTCATGATCTGCCGGATGAGCAAGCTGCCGTCGATCGAGCCCGTCTATTCCGTCTCGCTGGGCAACCAGATCGACCTCACGGCCTCCGACTACCTCCGGTTCCTCGCGGACGATCCCGAGATCCGGACGTTCAGCGTCTACATGGAGGGCTTCAAGCCCGGCGACGGGCTGGCCTTCGTCCGGGCCATCCGCGGGATCACCGCCTCGGGCCGGACGGTCCTCGTCTACAAGGCCGGCCGGAGCCCCGAGGGCCGGTCGGCGACCTCGAGCCACACGGCCTCCGTCGCCGGGGACTACGGCGTCTTCAAGGCCCTGTGCGGGCAGGCCGGGGCCATCGTGGCCGAGAGCCTCTTCGAGTACGAGAGCTTCATGAAGGGTTTGGCCTGGCTCGAGGGGCGGACGGTCCGGGGCCGACGGGTCGGCCTCGTCAGCAACGCCGGGTTCGAGTGCGTCATGATGGCCGACAACCTCAAAGACGGCTCCGGGCTCGAGCTGGCCGAGTTCGCCCCCGCGACCAAAGAGAGGATCCTCGAGAGCCTCAGGCCGCTCGGCATCGACAAGCTCCTCGACGTCCACAACCCCCTCGACGTGACCCCGGTCGCCGACGACGCCGCGTTCACGGAGAGCGCCCGGGCCTTCATCGAGGACCCGGGCGTCGACTGCGCCGTCATCTCCAACGTGCCGCTGTCCAAGGCCCTGCAGACCCTGCCGGCGGGGGAGGGCCATGCCGAGGACCTGGCGCGTCCGGGGAGCTTCGCGTCGAGGACGATCGAGATCTTCCGGGCGACTTCGAAACCGGTCGTGGTCAACATCGACGCGGGAGCGCTCTACGATCCCCTCGCCGATCATCTCGAACGGGCCGGGATACCGGTCTTCCGGCGGGCGGACGAAGCCCTGCGCTTTCTGAGGATGTACGTCGACCGCCTGTCCCGGTAGGCGGGAGGCGGCCGTGGGTCAGCGGTTCCGGTTCTGGAACCGGTGGGGGAACTCGTAGGGATTGTTCGTGGTGATCGCGCCCGTGTGGCAGACCTTGCACGCCGTCGGCTGGCTACCGCCGTGGGCGCCCACGATCCCGTTGATCCCGCCGCCCTTCGAGCTGTCGTGGCAGACCCGGCAGCTGCCGAGGGACACGGCCTTGTTCTGATACTGGAGGAAGCCGTAGTGGTCGGCTTCCTTTTCGTCGCCCCGTGTCGTGGGGACCTGGGCGTGTGGACTTCCGTGACAGGCGGGGCAGGCCAGGCCGCCGTGGCCGGTCCCGTCGCGGTACAGGCTCGAACCGGTGTCGACCTCCGCGACGTAGGTGTGGCAGTTGACGCAGGACGGCTCTTCCTTCCAGGGGATCCGGCCGGCGTAGAGCATCGTGGTCAGCGTGGTCATCGAGCCGTGGCAGTTGGTGCAGTTCCCGTCCGTGGCGGTGTGGGCCGTGCTCCGGTGGAAGAGCGTATTTGTCCCGGGGTGGCAGTCATAGCAGGTGATGCTCGTCTGGGTGGCGTGGAACCCGTGGACGGCCTGGGACAGATAGAGTTCCGAAGAGCCCGCTCCGGTCTGTTCGAGGGCCGGGTCGCCGTGGCAGTCGGCGCAGAGGACGGGGACACCATCCTCGACGAAGGTCGTCTCCTCGGCGTCGTCGTGCGTGGCCAGGACGGATTCGGCGTCGTCGCCGTTGTGGCAGGTGGCGCAGCCCCATTCGTCCGACACCGGCACGGTGGCCCGGGTTCGGGCCAGCACGTCGTGGGTCGAAGCGTCGCGCACCGTGATCTCCGCGACCTGGTAGGGGTCCCAGGTCCCGGCGTCGTTGAGGGGGACGGCCGGGATGCCGTCGACCTGGAAGTGATCGCCCTTGAGGAGCATCGTTCCGGAGAGCCCGTTGTGGATGCCGGGATCGACGAAGTTGAGCCCGGTGTCCGGGAGGAGCGACACGCCGAAGAGGTCCAGGGAGTCGTCCCAGAAGCGCGAGTAATTGCGAACCGGGTCGGCCGTCGACTTGCCGTACGAAAAGGTGTTGTCGATCAGCCGGTATTCCAGTGTGATCCCCGTCGTCACGATCTCCGGCGGATCGCCCCTGCGGATGACCTGGGCCCGGAGGCCGTTGTAGGGCGGCAGGAAGACCTCGGCGCCGTAGGTCGCGTTGATGTGGTGCATGCCGGTGTCGCTCCAGGCGAGCACGATGGTCGACATCGACTCGGCGGGGATGTCGACGGGCGTGACGTCGTTGTCGTCATCGGCGGAGCACGAGACCAGGAACGCGGCCAGGATGAGGACGAGGATGGCGGCTGCGGCGGTACGACGCTCTGACATACGGGTCTCCTTCCGGACTATTATTCCCTGAAACGTCCCAATTTGCAAACGCCCGGCGACGGCATTCCGTTTCCTTGTCTCCCCCGGGACGGCATGATACAATCGAATCGCATGAGCCGATTCGTCGTCCTTGCCGCCGTTCTGGCCTGGATGGGAGGGGCTTTCCCGATGAGCGATCCGGAATCACCCGACGCCCGCCGGCTGGCCTCGTATATTCCCGTCACGGCCGGTCCCTGGCTTTCGGAAGCCGATCAGGTCTACGATGCTGAGGGGATCTTCGAGTACATCGACGGTGCCGGGGAGGTCTACCGGTCCTACGACATGAGGCTTCTCGTGGCCCGGCGCTTCCACAAGGACGGCAAGCCGGACATCGTCGTCGACGCCTTCGACATGGGGTCGTCCGAGGACGCCTTCGGTGTCTTCACCCACGACCTCGACGGGGAAAACGCCGCGGTCGGGCAGGGCTCGGTCTACAAGGCAGGGCTGCTCTCTTTCTGGAAAGACCGCTATTTCCTGTCCGTTTACGCCGAGGAGGAGACGCCGGAAACGAAGGCCCTCGTCCTCGACCTGGGCCGCCGCATCGCCGCGGCCATCCCGGGAACGGGAGGGGAGCCCGCCCTGCTGAAAGTCCTGCCGTCCGAGGGGCTCGACCGCCGCGGGGTCCGCTTTTTCCACGTTCACTCCGTCCTCAATTACCATTACTTCGTCGCCGAGGAGAACATCCTCCTTCTCGACCGGACGACGGACGCCGTCCTGGCGGGTTACGACGGGGAGGGAGGGGGAGCGATCCGGCTCCTCGCCGTGGCTTACGCCGACGGCCCGGCCGCGTCGAGAGCCCTCGCGTCGTTCTCCCGGGCCTACATGCCCGATGCGGGGGACGGGAGGACCGTCCGAACGGAGAACGGGAAATGGACGGCCGCCCGGGCCGGCGCGGAGATCCTCGCCGTCGTTTTCGACGCCCCCACGGAGCGGCGTGCGCGGGGCCTTCTGGAGTCCGTTCTTTCTCTCGCCGAGGCCCGCGTCGCGGGCCCGGCCCGATAGATTCCAAGCAGGAAGGAGCCGGAACATGAGCCGAAAACCGATCACCCGCCGGGATTTCCTAAAGGTCGCCTCGGCCGCCCCACTCGCCGGGGCCCTGATCCCTTCGCTCAAGGGGGCCCCGCCGGCCGCGGAGAGCAAGGTCCGCGTTGTCCTCGTCCGCGACCCGAGCCCGCTCGGAGCCGGAGGGGCACCGCCGGCCGAGGTCGTCCAGAAGATGCTGGACGACGCCGTCCGCGCCCTCCTCGGCGAGCCGGACGTGGTCAAGGCCTGGAAGAGCCTCATCCGGCCCGACGACGTCGTCGGCATCAAGACCAACGCCTGGCGATACATCCCGACGACCGTCGAAGTGGAGCAGGCCATCAAGCGGCGGGTCATGGATGCGGGCGTCGGCGAAGACCGGATCGCCATCGACGACCGCGGCGTCCTCCGCGATCCCGTCTTCCAGAAGGCCACGGCCCTCGTCAACGCCCGGCCCATGCGGACCCACCACTGGTCCGGGGTCGGCAGCCTGATCAAGAACTACATCATGTTCACGCCCCAGCCCTCGGCCTGGCACGGCGACACGTGCGCCGACCTGGCCGCGATCTGGGAGCTCCCGGCCGTCAAGGGCAAGACCCGGCTCAACGTCCTGGTCATGTTCACCCCCCTCTTCCACAGCGTCGGGCCGCACAACTACGCCAAGGACTACGTCTGGGAGTACAAGGGCCTCATCGTCAGCCGCGATCCCGTGGCCGCCGACGCCACCGGGCTGCGCATCATCCAGGCCAAGCGGAAAGAGCACTTCGGGGACGACCGGCCCCTGCCGATGACACCGCACCATATCACGCTGGCCGACACCCGCCACCACCTCGGCACGAGCGATCCGGCCCGGATCGAGCTCGTCAAGCTCGGCTTCGACGAAGGGATCCTGATCTAGATGCCGATCTACGAGTACCGCTGCGCCGACTGCCGCAAAAGGACGACCGTCGTGACCCTGTCCGTCAGCGCGGCCGTCGATCCGGTCTGCAGCCACTGCGGCGGCCGGGCCCTGACCAAGCTCGTCTCCCGCGTCGCCGTCCGGCGGTCCGAGGGAAGCCGGCTCGAGAGCCTGGCCGACCCGTCCTCACTCGCCGGGCTCGACGAGAACGATCCGAAGAGCGTCGCCCGCTGGATGAAGAGGATGGGGAAGGAGATGGGCGAGGAGGCGGGCGAGGATTTCAACGAAGAGGTCGACAAGGCCATGGAGGAAGCGGAGAATGAGGAGGCCGCCGGCGCGGGCGACGACCCCGGCGGCGTCGACGGAGGCGGCCTGTGACCGGGATCCTGGCGTTCGTGGGAGGCGTCGTCTTCGGCGCCCTGGTCGTCCTCGTCGTCCTTCTCCTCCGTAAGAAGGACTCGCGGGAGATCGCCCGGGCCCTGGTCAGCGAGACCGAGTCCGAGAAGGTCCAGGACCTCGAAGCGCTCCTGGGCCGCGTCCGGGACAGCTTCGGGGCCCTGTCCCAGGAGGCGCTCAAGGCCAGCACGGGCGAGCTCCTCAAGCTGGCCCGGGAGAACCTGGACGGTCGGGTCCAGCTCGGCGCGAAGGAGCTCGAGTCGAAGAAGCAGCTCATCGATCAGAACCTGGTCGCGATGAAGGGCGACCTCCAGAAGATGCAGGATCTCGTGTCCCGGCTCGAAAGCGAGCGGGCCCGTCAGTACGGCGAGCTCGACGTCCAGCTGAAGACCGCGGCCCGCGAGACCTCACGACTCCAGGACACGGCCGACCACCTGCGCCAGGCCCTGGTCAGCACCAAGGCCCGCGGGCAGTGGGGTGAGCGCATGGCCGAGGACGTCCTGCGCCTGGCCGGTTTCGTCGAAGGCGTGAACTACATCCGGCAGACGGTCCTCGACATGGCCACGTCGCGGCCCGATTACACCTTCCGTCTGCCCCAGGGCCTCAAGGTCAACATGGACGTCAAGTTCCCCCTCAACAGCTACCTCCGCTACCTCGAGGCCGACGCCGAAGCGGCGCGTGAGGGCCACAAGGCCCAATTCCTCCGGGACGTCCGGACGCGGATCAAGGAGGTCACGACCCGCGACTACATCAATCCCGAGGAGAAGACGCTGGACTACGTCCTGGTCTTCATCCCCAACGAACAGGTCTACGCCTTCATCAACGAGAACGATCCCGGGCTCGTGGACGAGGCCTTGAAGCACAAGGTCATCCTCTGCTCGCCCTTCACGCTCTTCGCCATCCTGGCCATCATCCGCCAGTCCCTGGACAACTTCAGCATGGAGAAGACCGCCGGAGAGATCCTGGGGCTGGTCAAGAACTTTAAAAAGGAATGGGAGAAGTTCACGGAGTCGATGGACAAGGTGGGCGAGAAGCTGGAGGGCGCCCGCAAGGAGTTCGGTCAGATGACCGGCGTCCGCAAGACCAAGCTGGACAAGTCCCTGGAGAAGATCGAGGACCTGCGGCATTTGAAAGGGCTGGAGGAGGAAGCCGTCCTGGGCGAAGGCGAAACCCTGGCCCTCGAAGCGGGCGAGCGCGAACCTCAGGAAGAGTGAGTTATCTGCGCGCGGCGCTCAGCCGCGCGGACCGAAGAGGGCCGTGCCGAGGCGCACCAGCGTCGCGCCCTCTTCGACGGCCGCACGCCAGGAATGGCTCATCCCCATGGAGAGATGACGCATCTCGACGCCCGGGACGCCGCTTTGCTTGAGGGCCTCGAAGACACGCCGCGTTTCTTTGAAGTAGGGCCGCGAATCCTCGGGATCGCCCTCGTACGGGCCCATGGTCATGAGGCCGAGGACGCGGAGGCGGGGGAGGGCGGCCAGGGACCGGATCAGGGCCTCGGCGTCGTCGGGCATGACGCCGGCCTTCTGGGGTTCGCGGCCGCTGTTGACCTCGACGAGGATCTCCACCGTCTTCCCGGCCGCCGCGGCGCGCTTGTCGATCTCGCGGCCGAGCGCGAGCGAATCCACGGTCTCGACGAGGTCGAAGACCTCGACCGCTTTCTTGACCTTGTTCGTCTGGAGGTGGCCGATGAAATGCCAGCGGACGCGGTGGCCGAGCGCGGTAAAGACCTCCGCCGCCTCTTGGACATAATTCTCGCCGACGGTCCGGACGCCCGCCTCGACCGCTTCGAGGATCTCGGCGGCGGTCCGGGTCTTGGCCGCGGCGACGAGCTCCACTCCGGGCGGCAGCGCGGCCAGGACGGCCTTGACATTGGCGGCGATCGATGCGCTCATCGGTGACATTTTATCAAATTTCAATCCGATTTGTTATAATCGGCCGGTCCGGGAGGACGCCGATGACCATCCGCGAAGAACTGGAAAAGACCGAGCAACAGATCCTGTCCCCCAAGGCCTGTCTCAGCGTCCACTCGAAGGGGCGGGTCCGGCCCGAAGCCCCGCACGTCCTCCGGACCGACTTCCAGCGCGACCGCGACCGGATCATCCACTCCAAGTCCTTCCGGCGGCTCAAGCACAAGACCCAGGTCTTCCTCTCTCCCTTCGGGGACCACTACCGGACCCGGCTGACCCACTGTCTCGAGGTCTCCCAGATCGCCCGGACCATCGCCAAGGCCCTCCGTCTCAACGAGGACCTGACCGAGGCCATCGCGCTTGGCCACGATCTCGGCCACACGCCCTTCGGCCACGCCGGCGAGCAGACCCTGGGCAAGCTTCTGCCCCGCGGCTTCCACCACGCCGACCAGAGCCTGCGGGTCGTCGAGAAGCTCGAATACGACGGCAAAGGCCTCAACCTGACCTTCGAGGTCCGCGACGGCATCCAGCGGCACTCCAAGGGCCGCGGCGACATCCTGGACGAGGACGCCGAAGACATGCCGTCGACCCTGGAAGGCCAGATCGTCCGCGTCTCCGACGTCATCGCCTACGTCAACCACGACATCGACGACGCCCTCCGGGCCGGGATCATCAAGGACGAGGACATCCCGGCCGGCCTCGTCCGGACGCTCGGCAAGTGGCACGCGACGCGCATCGACCGGATGGTCATGGACGTCGTCGAGGCCAGCCTGGCCGCCGGACTGGAGCGGATCGCCATGAGCGAGCGCATCATGAAGGCCGTCGTCGAGCTGCGCGAGTACCTCTACCAGAACGTCTACTTCAATTCCACGGCCCGCGACGAGCTGCGCAAGACCGAGAAGATCATCGGCGATCTCTTCGGCTACATCATGGGCCGGCCTGAGGACTACGTCCGGCCCTACCCGGTTGGCGACCCGGTCATCGCCCGGGTCGGGGACTTCATCGCCGGCATGACCGACCGCTACGCCATGGCGCTCTACGAGCAGATCTTTCTGCCGAAAGCCTGGCCTATCCTTTAAAGGAGAGACTTCCCATGGCCAGAACCGAATACCTCGCCAAGATCGCGACCCGGCTCCGCATCCACTCCCTGCGCATGACCACGGCCGCCGGCTCGGGACACCCGACGACCTGCCTCTCGGCGGCCGACATCGCCGCGTGCCTCTTTTTCCGGGAGATGCGTTGGAACACCGGAGAACCGCACGATCCGGCAAGCGACGAGTTCGTCCTGTCCAAGGGCCACGCGGCGCCCCTGCTCTGGGCCGTCTACGCCGAGGCCGGCGTCATCCCCCTCGCGAGCCTCCTCGGCCTGCGCAAGATCGCCAGCGACCTCGAAGGCCACCCGACGCCCCGGATGCCCTGGATCAAGGCCGCCACGGGCTCTCTCGGCCAGGGCCTGTCCGTCGGCGTGGGCATGGCCCTCGCCCAGCGACTCGACAAGTCCCCGGCCCGCACGTTCGTCCTCCTGGGCGACGGCGAGTGCGCCGAGGGCCAGGTCTGGGAAGCGGCCGCCGCCGCGGCCTACGGAAAGCTCAAGAACCTCTGTGCCGTCGTCGACGTCAACCGGCTCGGCCAATCCGATCCGACCATGCACCAGCACGATCTCGCCGCCCTGAAGCGCAAGTTCGCGGCCTTCGGCTGGGACGCGATCACGGTCGACGGCCACAAGATCGACAAGCTCCTGGCCGCCTTCAGGCAGATCGGGAAGAAGGGCCGGCCGACGGTCGTTCTGGCCAAGACGCTCAAGGGCAAGGGCGTCAGCTTCATCGAGGACAGGAACGGCTGGCACGGCAGACCCCTCAAAGCCGACGAGCTGGCCCGAGCGCTCGAAGAGATCGGCTGTCTCCCCGACATCGATTCGAAGCGCTTTGTCCGTAAACCGAAGCCGTTCCGGATGAAAAGGGCCGCCGCGACGCTAGACTTCCCCCGCACGGCCTACACCGAGAAGACGGCCACCCGCCTGGCCTACGGCAACGCCCTCCTCAGCCTGGGCCGGGTCAATGCCTCGGTCGTGGCCGTCGACGGCGACGTCAAGAACTCCACCTACGCCGACAAGTTCTTCGAGGCCTTCCCCGGCCGCGCTTTCCAGTCCTTCATCGCCGAACAGAACATGATCGGCGTCGGCATGGGGCTCGCGGCGAAAGGCTACATGCCGTTCCTGGCCACCTTCGCCGCCTTCCTGACTCGGGCCCACGACCAGATCCGGATGGCCGGATACTCGTTCTCCAACATCAAGATCTGCGGCTCCCACGTCGGCGTCAGCATCGGCGAGGACGGTCCGTCGCAGATGGGACTCGAGGACCTGGCCATGTTCCGGCCCATCCCGGGTTGCGTCGTGCTCTACCCGAGCGACGCCGTCTCCTCGGAGGCCTGCGTCGCGGCCGCGGCCGCGCACAAGGGGATGTGCTACATCCGGACTTCACGGCCCGCGACGCCGATCCTCTATCCGGCCGGCGAAGCCTTCCCCGTCGGGGGCTCCAAGGTCCTGCGGAAAGGGAAGAAGGACGCCGTCACCGTCATCGCCGCCGGGATCACCGTCCACGAGGCGCTCAAGGCCTGCGACGTCCTGAAAAAAGAAGGCCTCGGATTGCGTGTCGTCGACGCCTATTCCGTCGCGCCGCTGGACAAGGCGGGGATCCTCCGCGAGGTCGCGGAGACGGGCGGGCTCGCCGTCGTGGTCGAGGACCATTACGCCGCCGGCGGGCTGGGCGAGGCCGTGGCCGAAGCCCTGGCCGGGAAGGCGGCCCTCACGCACCTGTGCATCCGCGAGCTGCCCCGGTCCGGCAAGCCCGACGAGCTCCTGGAGCGGTTCGGCATCAGTGCGGCGCACATCGTCCGGGCTGCGAAGGAGCTGGCCGGCCGTTGAGAACGCGCCGCCTCCTTTCTATCGCCGGGGCGGCCGTCGGCCTCCTCGTCGCCCTGGCCGTGTTCCGAACTGTCCCGGCTGCCTCGCCCGCAGCGGCGGAGACGCTCAAAGGGAAGGTGACGGCGGTCATCGACGGTGACACGATCAGGGTCAAGGTCCCGGGGAGGGGAGAGGAGAAGGTCCGCCTCATCGGCGTCGACAGCCAGGAGCTCGACGACGAACGCGAGCCGGTCCGGCTCATGGCTTTCCTGGCCAAGCGCTTCGTCTTCGGCCGGCTGTTCCAGACCACGGTCGAGCTTCTGCCCGGTCCGGAGGCCAGGGACGATTACGGTCGGCTTCTGGCCTTCGTCCGGACGGCCGACGGCGACGTGTTCAACGTCACCCTCGTCCGGGAGGGCTACGCCTTCGCCTTCCTCAAGTTCCCGTTCGACGAGTCCCTGCGGAAGGATCTGAAGGCGGCCGAATCCGAGGCGCGCCGGGCCAACCGGGGCCTGTGGCGGAGAGAGCCCTACCCCGTCATCGAAGCCGCGGAAGCGGGCCGGCACGTCGGCGAGGTCCTGACAGTCCGTTTCCGCTGCCTGCGCTCGTTCAAGCGCGGCGGCTTCCGCCTCCTCGAGGCCGACGGGGCGGCTTTCGATGCGGCCGTCCCTTTCGAAGTCTACCGGTCGCTCCCCGGCTCCCTCGATTTCGAGGGCCGGACGCTCCGGGCCACCGGATTCGTCGAGCTCTACAAGGGCCGTCCCCAGATCATGATCGGCGTCCCCGTCCAGCTCGAGAGCGCCGAACGATAGGAGGTCCGCCATGTCTTCGCAGATAACGCCCGACGTCCGCGCGGCCGTCGCGTCCGCCGTCGGCGCGGCGAACGTCCTCTCCGACGCCGACAGGATCGTCGACTACGGCCACGACGAGTTCTCGCTCAAGGAGATCGCCCGCGATCCGGACCTCGTCGTCCGGCCGGGGACGACGGAGGAGGTCGCGGCCGTCCTACGGATCGCCTCCGCCCACGGCATCCCGGTGACGCCGCGCGGCGGGGCCACGGGCCTCTGCGGCGGCTGCGTCCCGGTCCGCGGCGGCATCGTCCTGTCGCTCGAACGGATGGACCGTGTTCTCGAGATCGACGCCGACAACCAGATGGCCGTGACCGAAGCCGGCGTCCGGCTGTCCGATTTCACCAAGGCGGTCGAGGAGGGCGGTCTCTATTTTCCGCCGCACCCCGGCGACGAGAGCGCCATGATGGGCGGCCTCGTCGCGACGAACGCCGGGGGCAGCCGGGCCGTCAAGTACGGAACGATCCGGAACTACGTCCGGGGCCTCGAGCTCGTCACGGCGGCCGGCGAAGTTCTCTGGCTCGGCGGAAAGCTCGAGAAGTCCAGCACCGGCTACAACCTCATGCACCTCGTCATCGGCTCCGAAGGCACGCTCGGCGTCGTCACCAAGGTCGTCCTCCACCTCAAGGCCAAGCCGGGGATCATGCGCTCGCTCGTCGTGCCGTTCGAAGAGCTGGAGCCGGCCCTCGAGACCGTTCCGCTCATCATGAAGCGGGGCATCGTGCCCCTGGCCGTCGAGTTCCTCGAGATCGAGCCCGTCGTCCTGACCGAGGAGCACATCCGGAAGAAATGGCCGACCAAGCTGGGCAAAACCCACCTCCTGGTCATCCTCGACGCCGCGTCCGACGAGGAGATGGACCGGCTGTCCCAGGCCGTCGCCGAGGTCTGCTGCGAGAAGGGGGCCATCGACGTCTTCATCGCCGACACGCCCGCCAAGCAGGACGAGGTCCTGGCCATCCGCTCCAAGATCTACGACGCCATCAAGGCCGGGACGGTCGAGATCCTCGACATCGCCGTGCCCCGGGCCGAGGTCGCCGGGCACGTCCGCAAGGTCCGCGAGATCGCGGCCAAGTACGGCCTGTGGCTGCCGACGTTCGGCCACGCCGCCGACGGCAACGTCCACACCCATATCATGAAGGCCCGCTACGAGAACGGGACGATGGTCCCCATCGCCGAAAGCGAGTGGCGGGACAAGGCCGATCCCATCCGCCGGGAGATCTTCGAGGATTGCCGGGCCCGCGGCGGGGTCATCTCGGGCGAGCACGGCATCGGCCTGGTCAAGAAACCCTACCTCCCGCTCGTCTTCGACAACCGGCAGATCGAGATCATGCGCGGGATCAAGCGCGTCTTCGACCCGACCGGGATCATGAACCCCGGAAAGATTTTCGACTAGGTCCCGCCTTCATGCTAGAGTGATCACAAGGGGCTATGAAAATCTTGACCTGATAGGGGGTCAGTCATGGTCGAACGCATCACCGAGATCTACGTCATCCTGGAGAACAAGCCGTCCCAGCTGGGGGACCTGTGCAGCTTCCTGGCCGAGAACGAGATCAACGTCGACGCCATCGGGGTCTTCCACGACACGGCCAAGCTCGTCGTCCAGCAGCTCAACAAGGCCGTCAAGCTCCTGGCCAAGCTCAACTACACGACGGAGCTGCGGGACGTCATCAGGGTCGACCTCGAGAACCGGCCGGGCGCCCTGGCCGAGCTGACGACCAAGCTCGGCGACGAAGGCATCAACATCGAGTACTGCTACGGCACCCTGTCGCGGAAAGGCAACGGCGTCTCGGTCGTCATGGACGTCTCCAACATCGACCGGGCCTGCCAGGTCCTCGGGGCCTAGCCGCCGCCGCACTTGGCGCGGCCCTTTACCCGGGCGCCCGCAATCGGCTACACTGGCCCCATGCGGGACAGCGTCGATCTGGCCGTCGTCGGAGCGGGGCCCGCGGGCCTCGTCGCGGCGATCAGCGCGGCCCGCCGCGGCGCCTCGACCGTTCTTCTCGAACGGCTGCCCCGGCCCGGCAAGAAGCTCCTGGCGACCGGCGGGGGACGGTGCAATCTCCTGCACGACGACCTCTCGGCTTCGGCCTTCACCTCGACCGACCCCGGGCTCGTCGCTTCGGTCCTGGACCGGTTCGGCGGCGCGGAGATCCGGCGATTTTTCGAGGGGCTCGGACTTCGCCTCCACTCGGACGAAAGCGGCCGCGTCTACCCGGTGACGAACCAGGCCGCTTCCGTTCTCAAGGTCCTGGAGCTCGAGGCCGCTCGGGCGGGCGTCGCGGTCGAGACCGGCTTCGAAGCCCGACTCCTCGGAGACAGGGCGGGGCTGCTGACCGTCAAGGCCGCGGACGGGCGGGAGGTCGGGGCCCGGACCGTCGTGCTGGCCGGCGGTGGCCGTTCCTATCCCGCGCTCGGTTCGGACGGCTCCGGCTTCAAGCTGGCCGCCTCGATCGGCCATCGCATCGTGACCCCCGTTCCGAGCGCCGTGCCTCTTCTCGTCAAGGTCAGGATGTGCCATTTCCTCCAGGGGCAAAGGATGAAGGTCCGCATCGAGAGCCGGATCGGCGGCCGGCGGGGCCAGACGGCGGACGGGGAGCTGCTCTTCACGCAGTACGGCCTGTCGGGGACGGCCGTGCTCGACGTCAGCGAGAGCCTGTCGATCGCGATGAACCGCGAAGGCCGTGAAGACGTTTCGGTCGTCGTCGACTTCGCTCCGTTCATGTCCGAGGAGGAGATGGCGGCGGAATTCGAGCGGCGGCTCGCCGCGGGCTGGGCGTCCGCGGACCTCGCGTCCGGATTCCTGCCCGAAAAGTACTCCCATTTCCTGCCCCGGCTTCTCGAAGAGGCGGGCTATGTCGAGGGCAAGGGGACCGGGCGGGAAGCGGTGCGGCGCCTGGCCGCTCTGCTGAAGGCCAGGGAGTTCCGCGTGCACGGAACGAGGGGCTGGAACGAGGCTGAATTCACCTCCGGAGGCGTGGACGCTCGCGAGGTCGCCCACGGAACGCTCCGATCGAAGCTGCGGAACGGCGTCTACTTCGCCGGAGAGATCCTCGACGTCCAGGGAGGGCGTGGCGGTTACAACCTCGCCTGGGCCTGGGCCTCGGGTTTCGTCGCCGGCCTCGCGGAATGACCGGGAAGGCGGAAAGCATGGATATCAGGTCACGACTTTCGCTCTTCATATTCCTTTCTGCCCTGGCTTTAGCGGCCGCGTGTACGCCGACGGGAGAGAAGAACGCCCTGCCGGCGCCGCGCCACGACCTCGTCTTTAGCGACCTCGCCCCGACTTGGGATGAAGGCATCCCTCTGGGCAACGGTATGCTCGGCGCCCTCGTCTGGAAGAAGGGCGATTCGCTCCGGATGTCCCTCGACCGGGCCGACCTCTGGGACCTCCGCCCGGTGGCCGAGTTCTCGGGCCCCGAATTCCAATTCGCCTGGGTCCGCGACCACGTCCTTAGAAACGACTACGAGCCCGTCCACCGGATGGGCGACGCCCCCTACGACCGCGATCCCGCGCCGACCAAGATCCCGGCCGCGGCCCTCGAGTTCGACATCTCCGGGCTGGGCGAAGTGGAATCCGTGCGCCTGTCCGTGGCCGAGGCGGTCTGCCGGGTGCGGTGGAAGAACGGGGCGCGGCTCACCGTCTTCGTCCATGCCACGGAGCCGGTGGGCTGGTTCCAGTTCGAGGGCTGGCCGACCGGGAAGAGACCGAAACTCGTGCCGCCCGCCTATGTCGCGCCGGCGGCCGGAACGGAGGCGGCACCCAACTCGCTCACCCCGGGCGCACTGGCTCGTTTGGGCTACCCCGGGCCCGAGCTTGTCGCCGACGAGACCTCGGTGCGTTACCACCAGGAGGGATGGGACGGGATGAGCTACGAGGTCGCGGTCGATTGGGGCATGCCGGATTACGGGATGCTCACCGGGGCCTGGAGCGTGAGCGCGCTATATCCGGAGAGCGAGAGCGGGTCCGTCCCCGGAAGACGCGGCGATGAGCTGGCTCCGGATTCGGCCGCCCGGGCTCTCAAGCGGACGCTCGCCCGTGACCTCGAGTCGCACGCGGCCTGGTGGAGGGATTACTGGGCCCGGTCGACGGTCAAACTGCCCGATCCCGTGCTCGAGAAGCAGTGGTACCTCGAGACCTACAAGTTCGGCGCGGCCTCGCGGCGCGGCGCGCCGCCGATCACCCTGCAGGCCGTCTGGACGGCCGACGACGGCGGTCTCCCGCCCTGGAAGGGCGACTTCCATAACGACCTCAACACCCAGCTCAGCTACTGGCCCTGCTACAGCGGGAACCGCCTCGAGGAGGGGCTGGCTTTCCTCGACTGGCTCTGGGCCATCAAGCCGCGGTGCGAGGATTACACGAAAAAGTATTTCGGCGTCTCAGGCCTCAACGTTCCCGGCGTCGCAGCGCTCGACGGCGCGCCGATGGGCGGCTGGATCCAGTACTCGCTCGGGCCGACTGTCTCGGCCTGGCTGGCCCACCATTTCTGGCTCCACTGGCGCTACAGCGGCGACCGCGCCTTTCTCGAAGAGCGGGCCTATCCCTATGTCAAGGCCGTGGCCGTATTCCTGGACAACATCGCCGAGCGCCGGGCGGACGGGAAGCGCAAGCTGCCGCTGAGCTCGAGCCCCGAGATCAACGACAACCGCATCGACGCCTGGTTCCCTGAGACGACGAACTTCGACCTGGCGCTCGTCCGCTGGCTCTACGGCGCCGCGTCGCACGATGGCCGGCGAGCTCGGTCTCGCGGAAGAAGGGGAGCGGTGGCGGCGGATCCTCGGCGAATGGCCCGGCCTGGCCCTGGCGGAAGACGACGGCCGGCTTCTCGTCGCGCCGGGCTATCCTCTCAAAGAATCCCATCGGCATTTTTCCCACCTCATGGCCATCCATCCGCTCGGTATCGTCGACGTGAGCAAGGGCGAGGTTGATCGGAAGACCGTCCGCGCCGCGCTGGCCGAGCTCGACCGCCTCGGCCCCGATTGGTGGTGCGGCTATTCCTACAGCTGGCTGGGGAACATGGCGGCGCGGGCCGGCGACGGGGAGAAGGCCGCCCAGGCGCTGCGGACTTTCGCCGATTGCTTCTGCCTGCCCAACAGCTTCCACGCCAACGGCGATCAGACCAGGAGCGGCAAGTCGAAGATGACCTACCGCCCGTTCACGCTCGAGGGCAACTTCGCCTTCGCCTCGGGGATCCAGGAGATGCTCCTCCAGAGCCACGCCGGGACGGTCCGTGTCTTTCCGGCCGTGCCGCCGTCCTGGAAGGACGTCTCGTTCGCCTCCCTCAGGGCCGAGGGGGCTTTCCTCGTTTCGGCCCGAATGCGGGCCGGCCGGGTCGTCGAAGTCGGGATCGTCGCGGAAAAAGGCGGCAGGATCCGGCTTGCAAACCCTTTCCCGGACGGAGCCTATGCCGTCGCCGGCGCCGCGCCGGAGAGCGTCAAGTCCGAAGGCCTGGTCATCGAGGCCGGCCTGCGGCCTGGAGAGACGCTTCTTCTCCGGTCGAAGTGACCGGACCTCACTCGGCCTTGGGATAGAGCAGGGCGTTCAGCAGGAACTTGTAGGTCCCGTGCGACTGGGCCCGGCTCTGGCAGCGGATGCCGATCAGGATGATCCGGCCTTCCTTGTACTTCGTGTCGACGACGGCGGCCTTGCGGGCCAGGTATTCCTCGCCGAGGAGCCAGCCGCTCATGAGGATCTCGTCCTCGGGATAGGCGGCCACGACCTTGCGGTCCCAATCGTAGGACGGCGAGAACGTGTCGAGGGCCAGGCTGTTGACGAACATGGCCGCGGCCTCCTTGGGCATGCCGTAGCCGATGGGCGTCTCGTTGTCGACGAGGATCCGGAGAATCGAGGTCGGGCAGAAGAACTTGGTCCGGTCGACGCCCGACAGGGTGTTCCGGGCCGGCGCGCCGAACTCGGTGATGGCGAACTCCGAGGCGCCGTTGAGCGCGACCAGACCGGCCGCCCTTCTCGACGAAGGCCTTGAGGGCGTCGACGCCCTCCTGGCCGATGCCGCCCTCGTACTCGGGCGGGACCGGGCCCTGACGGAACTGCCGGGCCATGGGCGACTCGGCGCCTCCGCCCGGGGTCGCTCCGGGCCGCGTTCCCTTGATGGTGTTGGCGTTCTCGTCGGCGAAGACGATGACGTCGTAATCGGCCCTGCAGGTCGGGCTTCTTCTCCTTCGTCCCCTTGATGTCGGCGTTGTGGAGCGTCTTGTAGGGGATGCCCATGTCGTCGAAGACGTAGCGCGTCCAGCCCTCGTCCATGTTGCCGCGCCAGGACTGGAAGAGCCCGATCCGCGGGGAACTTGAGCCGGGGCTTTGTCGAGGCCGGCGACGTCGTCGATGTCGAGAACGGCCAGGTCGAGCTTTTCGGCCAACGCCGGCAGGGCCTTCTTCACGGCCGCGCGAGTTCTTGACGACGAAGCTCCCGGCCGGGAGGTCGTGGCCCTTGAGACACGGTCTTGCTCTTGGTCCGCCAGACCTCGGCCTTGTCCTTGAGCAGCGCGAAACGGCCATGGCGTAGGAGGCGTTGACCCGCGCGTCCAGGACGAAATAGTCGCCGCCTTGCCCTGGCCGGGGACCTTGGGGGTAGGGGACGGCGTCGATCTTCTCGAGCTTGGCTTCGAAGGGCTCCTCGACCTCTTCGCAGGCGACGCCCATCTGGAGGGGCAGGGTCCAGCCCGCGTTGTCGTAGGGCGGGATCGGGGGGCCGCCGGGGTACTGCCGCATGTCGGGATATTTCTGCTTTTCGAGCAGGGCCCAGGCGAAGGTCTTGTAGGGCTGGGCCGTCTTGACCACGAACGACCCGGCCGTGTAGAACCGGCCGCCGGCGATGAAGTCGGCCTTGGCCTGATGGATCTCGACCCCGCCCATCTTCAGGACCTCGAGCATCTTGAGCGTCGTCGGATAGTCGCGCTGGACGGCCGGGATGACGAAGGCGTAGGGCTGGCCCTTGTCGACCTTCTCGATCGAGTTCTTGGACATCTGGTAGAAGTTGAACAGCAGGTCCTCCTTGTGGAGGCCGGCCGTCTTGATCAGGCTCTTCGACAGGACGAGCTCGTAGTCGACGAGGTCGCGCAGCCGCCACCAGCCGCCCGGCCAGGGGTCGACGAAGTCCATGCGCTTCTCGTGAAAGCCCGTCGGGATCTCGTTCGGCTCGATGTAGATGGGGCGTGGCCACCCGGACCGAGGCCGCCTCGCTCAGGATGCCGATGACGTTGTGGAGCCACGACGTGTCGTCGCAGGCGCCGATCCACCAGGCCGTGTAGCAGCGGCCGTTGACGACGCCGCTCAAGCCGTGCTTCTGGAGGTCGTAGGCCATCTCGGTCCCGACGAGGTTGACGCCCCGCCAGACCGAGGGGCTGGATGTTCGGGAGCGGGCGGGTCCATGAACGGCGGGACGAAGAGCCGCGCGCCGTTGCTGCCCTGCTGGTGCTCGTCGACGTGGATCTGGGGCAGCCAGTCGTGGTAGAGGACCTTGGTCACGGCCCGCGTCTCGGGCAGGTTGAACATGTACCAGTCGCGGTTGTTGTCGTGGCCGGCGTAGTGATGGTAGAGCCAGGGCATGTTGCCGCCCTCGTACTGCGTGCCGACGTACTTCTCGTACCAGTCGACGACCATCTGGTTGCCGTCGGGATTGTGGGACGGGACGAGGAGGACGACGACGTCGTCGAGGGTCTTCTCGGCGTCGAAGAAGGTCTTGCCGGTCACCAGGTCGTAGGCCAGCTCCATGGACATCTGCGAGGCGGCGATCTCGGTCGCGTGGAGCGCGCAGGTGATGAGGACGATGGCCTTGCCCTCCGGGCCAGCTTGCGGGCCTCGTCGACGGACGTCAGGCGGGGGTCGCGCAGCTTGTGGGCGATCTCTTTCCAGCGATCGAGCTTGGCCAGGTTTTCCGGGGTCGAGATCGCGGCCATGACGATCGGCTTCTTGAGGATGGACTCGCCGATGGTGAACAGCTTGAGCCGGTTCGACTCCTGGTCCAGCTTCTCGAAATAGGCCTTGATCTGGGCGTAGTCGGCGAGCTTGCGGTCGTCCCCGACCTTGTGGCCGAGGAATTTGTCCGGCGGCGTCTGGGCCGCGAGCGCGGCGGCGGCGAGGACGACGGCGAACAGGACGAGCGCTGTCCGGACTGATCGGGCGGGATCTCTTCATGGGCGACCTCCAGCGGAAGATGAAAGAGGTCTATCTACCACCGGGGGCCGGGGCTGTCAAGGCGGAGGGCGCGGGCTAGTCCCGCGACGAGCGCATGAGGAACATGCGCAGGAGCTGGACGGCCGCCATGGCCGTCGAAGCGACGTAGGTCAGGGCCGCCGCGCTCAGCACCTTCCGTGCGCCGTCGAGCTCGTCGCCGGTCAGGAAGCGGCGCTCCTCGAGCAGGGCCATGGCCCGCTTCGAAGCGTTGAATTCGACGGGCAGGGTGACGACGGAGAAGACGACCGCGCCGGCGAAGAGCAGGATGCCGATGTCCATCAGGAGGCTCGAGCTCTTGCCGCTGAAGAAGAACCCGGCGATGAAGACGGGGAAGGCCAGGGTCGAGCCGATGCTGGCCACGGGGTAGATGAGCGACCGCAGGCCCATGGGCCGGTAGCTCTGGTGGTGCTGGAGAGCGTGGCCCGTTTCGTGGGCGGCGATGCCCAGGGCGGCGATGGAGGAGCTGTCGTGGACCCCTTCGGACAGCCGCAGGACCTTCTTCCGCGGATCGTAATGGTCGGTCAGCTGTCCCGCCGTCTTTTCGACGACGACGTGCCCCGCTCCGGCCGTCTGGAGGAGCTGGCTTGCGGCCTGGGCCCCGGTGATCCGGGACGAGGCGAAGACCTGGCTGTATTTGCTATACGCGCCCTTGACCTTGGCCTGGGCGTAGAAGGCCAGGATCAGGGCCGGGATGACCAATAAAAATCGTGGGATCGCCGGAAATACATGTTCCTTCCCTCCTGACGGATCGGAACGCCATTTTACTCCAAAGGGACGGAAAATATGTATAATGGAGGCGACCGTGCTAGACGGGGAGGTAGCGGTGCCCTGTGGCCCACAATCCGCTCCAGTGGGGTCGAATTCCCTGCCGAGGCTTCGCCTCTTTCTGGCCGGTGCCCGGGCACGTGGCGTTGAAGGCCGGGGCCCTGCGCGAAGGGCCGCCCGCGAATCCCGTCAGGACCGGAAGGTAGCAGCGGCAGCGGGAGGGTCTCTTGTGCGGCAGTCAGCCTCGCCGGAGCCGGCGGTCCGGGACACGCGGGGAGAGTGCTGTCGGAGCAGGGTGCACGGTTTATCCTTTGCCGCGAGCGTGAGCGAGCGGAGGCAGAAATTCCCCGGAGCATACACGGAGGGGGATTTCTGCGAAATATCTGGAGTAATAACTACGCTGTTGTCAGGAAGTGAGGAGCCCGAGCTTTCTCAGCAGGGACTCGATCTCGCGCTTGGCCGGCTCGTCGACGGGGAGCAGGGGAAGCCGGGTCGGGCCGCCGTGATAGCCGCGCAGGTCCTGCGCGTGCTTGAGCCCGGCGATGCCGTAGGTTTCCATCAGAGCCTTGTTCAGGGGGACGAGGTCGAGCTGGAGCTCCCGGGCCTGGTCCTTCTTCCCGGCCTGATACAGGCGGAATATCTCGGCGCACATCTCCGGAGCCGCGTTGGCCACGGCCAGGATCGCGCCGCAGGCGCCCATCTCGAGGCCCGGGTAGACGACGTGGCCCGAGCCGAGGAAATAGCTGAAACCGGTCCGGGACCTGGCGGATGATCTCTTCCAGGAAAGCGAGGCTGCCCGAGCTCTCCTTGAGCCCGATGATGTTGGGGTGCGGGGCCAGCTCGACGACGAAGCGGGGCTCGAGTGAGATGCCCGTGTTCTGGGGGATGTTGTAGATGAGGACGGGGAGCCGCGCAGCGTCGGCCACGGCCAGGTAGTGGGCCTTGAGGGCCTCGCGGGTCATCCGCGACTTTGAAATAGGACGGCGGCCGGACGAGGCCGGCGTCGACGCCGCGAGATCGGCGATGCGGTTCGTGAACTCGATCGTCAGCCCGGGTCGACTCCCGCGCCGTGCCCGCAAGGACGCTTCTTGCCGGGCGCGGCGGCCTTCCGGACGGCGTCGACGAGGGCCGGCGATTCCTCGTCCGAGAGCGAGACGCTCTCGCCGGTCGATCCGAGGACGAGGTAACCGGCGAGGCCGGTGGCGTTCAGCCTGCGGACGTTGGCCTGGATCCGCGTCCGTCGATATCTCGTCACCGACGAAAGGCGTCGTCAGGGCGGCGTAGATGCCTTCCAGGGGTTTGGTCATGAGGTCTCTCCTTTGCGCATCTCCCGGACCGCCCGTCTCGATGTCGCGGAGCCGGTCCTCGTCGAGCCCGAAATAATGGCCGACCTCGTGGAGGACGATGTCGCGGACCTGTTCCTCGATCTCCTCGTCGGTGCGCGCAGATGCGCCTCGATCGGCCGCTGGTAGATGACGATGACGTCGGGCGGGACGTTGCCGTAGTAGGAGCCCGCTGGTCGAGGGGACGCCGTGGTAGAGCCGAGGAGGTTCGTCTCCGCGCGGGCAGGCGGTCCTCGACGATGACGGCGATGTTGTCGAGGAGCTTCCGGAAGCTGGGCCGGGAGTCTCGTCCAGGGCCTCTTCGACCAGCGCCTCGAATCGGCTCGCGTTCCATGGCGGCGGAACGGCTCCGGCCGGGGATCGGCCGCCGCATCATTCTCGATGCCCTCGCCGGGCGCGGACGCCGCGGTCGTAAGTAGTGTTTCCGGCGCGCATCTCCGTGACCAGGTCGGCCCGGTCGATGAACGAGCGCGGGCGCGTCGCGGCCGGTCAGGACGACTTCGACGCCGTCGGGCTTTGCGTCGAGGAAGTCGAGGATCTCGCCTTCGGCACGAGCAGGCCGAGGACCAGCGCCGTGTTGACCTCGTCGAGGACGACGATGCGGTATGCGCCGGAGAGCATGGCCTCGCGGCAGCGCGCTCCAGCCCTTTCGCGGGCCACGGCGATGTCCTCGTCGCCGGCGCTCGTCCGCCGGGGATGAGAAGCCCTCGCGGCCGAACTGCTCGATGCGGATGAGGGGAGCGAGCCGTCCTCGCGGCGTCGACCTCGCCGTCGGCCGTCCCTTGAGGAACTGGCCGACGTAGGCCGAGAAGCCGTGGCCGGCCGCCCGGAAGGCCAGGCCCAGGGCCGCCGTCGTCTTGCCCTTGCCGTTCCCCGTATAGACCTGGATGTAGCCTTGTGGACATTTCCCGGTCTATTGTCGAACAATGGGCTCGATTTGATCACACCCCGGATCGGTGGTATAATCGGCCCATGCTGGACCCGAAATTCGTCCTGGAAAACCTTGAGTCCGTTCAGACATAGGCTCGGCGGCGCGCGGTCGGCAGCTCGATTTCGACGAGTTCGCTCCTGCGAGCTCGCGGAACGAGAAGAGGGACCTGCTCAAGAGGCCGAGGACCTGCGGGCCGAGCGCAACAAGGCCTCCGAGCAGGTCTCCCGGCTGAAGAAGGAAGGCCAGGACGCGTCGGCCATCATCGCCGGACATGCGGAAGGTCGGCGACGAGATCGGCGCCTCGAAGAGGAGCTCAAGGCCTTCGACGAAGAGCTTCAGGCGACCCTCCTCAACATCCCGAACATCCCCCACGAGTCGGTCCCCGTCGGCAAGAGCGCCGCGGACAACGTCGAAGTCCGGCGGTGCGGGACGCCCGCCGGAGTTCGACTTCGAGCCCGAGGCCCATTGGGACATCGGCGAGAGGCTCGGCATCCTCGATTTCGAGCGGGCCGCCAAGATCACCGGCTCGCGTTTCGCCGTCTACCTCGGCGCCGGGGCGAGGCTCGAGCGGGCCTTGATCGGCTTCATGCTCGACATCCACACCCGCGAGCGGGGCTTCACCGAGGTCCTGCCGCCCTTCATCGCCAACGCCGAGAGCCTGACCGGAACCGGCAACCTGCCCAAGTTCAAGGAGGACCTGTTCAAGCTCGAGGGCTTCGACTGGTACCTCATCCCGACCGCCGAAGTGCCGCTGACGAACTATCTACCGCGAACGAGATCCTCGACGGCGCGCGTCCTGCCGCCGCGCTTCGTCGCCTACACGCCCTGCTTCCGCAGCGAGGCGGGCTCCTACGGCAAGGATGTCCGCGGCCTCGTCCGCCAGCACCAGTTCAACAAGGTCGAGATGATGATCTTCTCCCTGCCCGAGAGCTCCTTCGAGCGAGCTCGAATGCATGACGGCCTCGGCCGAGGAGGTCCTGAAGCGGCTCGGGCTTCGCGTACCGGGTCGTCCTGCTCTGCACGGGCGACATGGGCTTCGCCAGCGCCAAGACCTACGACCTCGAGGTCTGGATGCCCAACCGCAAGGGCTACATGGAGATCTCCTCCTGCTCGAACTGCGTGGATTTCCAGGCCCGGCGCGCCGAACATCCGCTTCAAGCGCGAGTCCCAAGGCCAAGCCCGAGTTCGTCCACACGCTGAACGGCTCGGGGCTGGCCGTCGGCCGGACCGTGGCCGCCATCCTCGAGAACTACCAGCAGGCCGACGGCTCGGTCGTCGTCCCCGAGGCCCTGCGGCCGTACATGGACGGCCTGCGAAGCGGATCTCCGGACCTGACGGCCCGTTTTACCGTCGATCCATGCGCGGAGGGATGGCCGAGTGGCTTAAGGCGGCGGTCTTGAAAACCGCTTTCCGGTTATCCGGAACGGGGGTTCGAATCCCTCTCCCTCCGCCACCGTCGCTTTCCTGAGAGGCATCAACGTCGGCGGCCATCACAAGATCCCCATGCCCGCCCTCAAGAAGGCGTTCGAGGCCATGGGCTTCCAGAACGTCCGGACCGTCCTGGCCAGCGGCAACGTCGTGTTCGAAACGACGGGGAAGAAGGCCGAGGACCTCGAGGGGACGATCGCCCGCGGCCTGGCCGGGGCTTTCGGCTTCCCGGTGCCCGTCCTGTTGCGCTCGATGAGGGAGCTCGCGGCCCTCGTCGCCGCCGATCCGTTCAAGGGCTTGGCGCCCGGCACGGACACCAAGCTTTATGTGACGTTCCTTCCCCGGGATCGCCCCGGAGCTCCCGGGGCCAGGCTGCCCGCACCTCCCAAAGGCGTCCGCATTGTCAGCGTCCGGCCGGGCGAGGTCTGCAGCGCCGTGGCGCTTTCCGCAGGCGCCGGAACCCCCGAGCTCATGGCCTTCCTCGAGAAGTCGCTGGGAAGGGACGTCACGACCCGGAATTGGCAGACCGTGACCAAGCTCGCAACGGGCCCGGTCGATAATCGAGAATGAAAGGAGAGTCCGATCATGGACAATGACGCCAAAGACCAGGAGTGCTGTCCGAAGTTCGATCCCGCGCCTTGGGACGGGAAGGAGTTTGTCTGGGACGGCAAGACGTTCGTCAAGGACAAGGTCTTCACCGTCTTCCATATGCCGCTCAACTTCGGGGCCGTGATGAGGCGGCTCATCCCCAAGATCGCGGCGGCCGGGGCCATGTCGCCGGAGGGGCTGGGCCTGTCCGACCACACCTCGAAATGGAACATGGACATCTATGTCGCCGTGACCAAGGACGTGCCGGGCGCCGCAAACGTCACTCTGTCCGGGCGTTACTTGAGCAAGGTCTACGAAGGGGACTTCAAGCGAACGGGGGAGTGGTGCCGGGACTTCGCCGCCTTCGCCGCCGGAAAAGGCCTGGCCGTGAGGAAGCTTTACATGTGGTACACGACCTGCCCCAAGTGCGCTAAAAAGTACGGCAAGAACTATGTCGCCATCGTCGGCGAGATCGAAGGGCCGGCCCAGCCATGAGCGCGCCGGCCGGTTCCGTCCACAAGCTGACCGAACTGCCGAACGTCGGCAAGACGACCGCCGCCAAGCTCGAGAAGATCGGCATCAAGACGGCCGAGGACTTCCTGAAGCGCGATCCGTACGACGTCTTCCACGAGCTGAGGACCAAGGTCGACAAGACCCTCTGTCGCTGCGCCTTGGCCGGGATCGTCGGGGCCAAGACGGGGGAACCCTGGCACAAGATCACCAAGAAGACGGCCGCGGAATACGAGAGACGCCACCCCAAGCACACCTGGGGCCCGTGCTGACGGCCGCGTCCCGTTTGGCGTTGTCCCGCATCTCGTGCTAGAATAACCCGGTTCCCCGACCGCGGAGAGGTGCTGGAGTGGTCGATCAGGAACGCCTGCTAAGCGTTTGCCCTGGCTTAAACCGGGGCCGCGGGTTCGAATCCCGCCCTCTCCGCCATTCCCTTCCCCTGCGACGAACCGTTCGCGGTGTCCCGCCAGTACCTCCGCCCCTCCCGGCTTGACTTTGGCCACCCGTTCCCCTAGATTGAGGGACAAATGTGCGCTCGCCTGCGGCCATACCCGTCCGTCCGCCGCACTATCCGTCGAGCGCGAAAGGGACCCGTCATGACCATGAACCGCCGAACTTCGGTCGGAATCCTCTGCGGCCTCGTTCTCGCGATCGCCGTCGCCGGCGCGTCCTGCGCCAAGAAGGGCGAGGGGCCGACCTATGACACGCTTCTCAAGACCTTCGCCGATCCGCCGGCCGCGTACCGCAGCGCCCCGCTCTGGGTCTGGAACGATCTGATGACGCGGGACGAGATCAAGCGCCAGCTCGAGGACTTCAAGGCCCGGGGCATCGGCGGCGGGTTCATCCATCCGCGGCCCGGTCTCATCACGCCCTACCTCACGGACGAATGGTTCTCGCTCTGCGCCTACGCCGTCGAGGAGGGCAAGAGGCTCGGCCTCAAGATCTGGCTCTACGACGAGAATTCCTATCCGTCCGGCTTCGCCGGCGGCCACGTCCCGGCGGCCCTGCCCGACGCCGGTCAGGCCGGCCTGCGTATGCGGACCTTCGACGGTCCGCCGCCGGCGCTCGATCCCGCTCCCCTCCTCGTCCTGCGCAAGACCCTGACGAGCTTCGAGGACGTCACGGGCAAGGTCGCGGCGCCCGGCACCGACGCCGCCGTCCACTACGTCTTCGATGTCGTCAAAGCCGCGCCCTCGCCCTGGCACGGCGGCTTCTCCTACGTCGACCTCATGCGCAAGGACGTCACCGAGAAGTTCCTCGACCTGACCCTCAACGGCTACAAAGCCGCGATCGGCGAAGGAGTTCGGCCAGACCGTGCCCGGCGTCTTCCAGGACGAGGCCGAGATCTCCCCGGCCGGCGGCCGCGAGGCCGTCAACTACACGCCGGCCCTGTTCACGGCGTTCCAGACGCGCTGGGGCTACGACCTCCGGCCGAACCTCGTCTCCCTCTTCGAGAGAGTCGGGAACTGGAAGCGCGTCCGGCACGATTTCTACGCCACGCTGCTCGATCTCTTCATCGAGAACTGGGCCAAGCCCTACTACGCCTACGCCACCGACAACGGCCTGGCCTTCACCGGGCATTACTGGGAACACGAGTGGCCCACGCCGCGCGTCTCCCCGGACAACCTGGCCATGGCCGCCTACGCCCACATGCCCGGCATCGACATCCTGATGAACGAGTGGAGCGACGCCCCGTCCGCCCAGTTCGGCAACGCCCGGGCCGTCCGGGAGATCCGCAGCGCGGCCAACCAGCTCGGCCGGGAGCGGACGATGTCGGAGACCTACGGCGCCGGCGGCTGGGACATGACCTTCGCCGACCAGAAGAGGATCGGCGACTGGGAATACGCCCTGGGCGTCAATTTCCTCAACCAGCACCTGTCCTACGTCACGATCAAGGGCGCGCGCAAGCGCGACCACCCGCTGTCGTTCTCGGACGTCGAGCCGTGGTGGCCCCACTACAACACCCTGGCCGATTATTTCGGCCGCCTGTCCGTCGTCATGAGCCTGGGCGAGCAGGTCAACCGGATCCTGGTCATCGAGCCGACGACGACCGCCTGGATGTACTATTCGCCGTCGGCCGCGTCGGAGGAGCTGGAGAGGATCGGCACCGACTTCCAGACCTTCGTCCGCCTCCTCGAGGCCGAGCAGATCGAATACGACCTCGCCAGCGAGAAGACCATTCAGGAGTTCGCCTCGATCAGCCACGGCCGGCTCGTCGTCGGCTCCCGGTCCTACAGCCTGATCGTCCTTCCTCCGGGGATGCGCAACCTCGAGGACTCGACGGCGACCCTCCTCCGCGATTACCTCATCCGCGAGGGCCGGATCCTCTCCTGGGTCGCCCCGCCCGACCACGTCAACGGGCTTCCCACCCAGGACATGCGGGAGATGCGGGAATCGTTCGGCGACCGCTGGCTCGATTCCGGGCCGGGCAACGGCTTCGACAAGATCCGGCAGATGAGCCCCCCGGCGATCGTGTTCTCCGGCCTCCCGGCCGGAAACAGGCTCTTCCACCAGAGGCGGGAGTTCGACGGCGGCCGGATCGTCCTTCTCGTCAATTCCGACCCGGCGGTCGAAGCCGCCGGGACGATGACCCTGGAGGGGGGCTCGGCCGAGGCCTGGGACCCCTTCACCGGCGCGGTGAAGCCGTACCCGTTCGGGCGCCGCGGCGGCCAGCTCGACCTCTCCTTCTCCCTGCCGCCGGGGGGCAGCCTGCTCCTGTGTCTCAAGGACGAGCGGGACAAGCCCTTCACCGCCCCGCCGGCACCCGTTTGGCAGGAAATCGCGCCCGAGGGCGGCCTCGATGTCCGGCCTCTCGCGCCGAACGTCCTGACCCTCGACTATTGCGACCTCGTTCTCCGCGGCCGGACGGAGAAGGACCTCTACTTCTACGACGCCCAGCGAAAGACCTTCGAGGCCCACGGCCTGCCGCGCAATCCCTGGGACAGCGCGGTCCAGTACAAGACCAACATCCTGGACCTGGACAAGTTCCCGGCCGACTCGGGCTTCGAGGCGGTCTTCGGGTTCCGGACGGTCAAGAGCGATGCCGGCGATTTCGCCGACGTCCAGGCCGTCGTCGAGCGGCCCGCCCTCTTCCGCGTCTTCGTCAACGGAAAGGAAGTGGAACCCCTGGCCGGGGAGTGGTGGCTCGACCGGTCCTTCGGCGTATTCCCGATCGGCGCTCACATCGTCTCCGGGCAGAACAGGATCGCGGTCAGGGCCAGGCCGTTCACCATCCACAGCGAGCTCGAGCCCGTCTACCTCGTGGGGGACTTCCGCCTGGCCGCTGCCGCCCGCGGCTTCGAGATCCACCCGCCCGCGCCCCTCACGGCCGGGCCTTGGAAAGCCCAGGGCTGGCCCTTCTACGGGGCCGGCGTGCGCTACACGAGGACGTTCGTCGTCCCCCAGGAAGGCGCGGACGCGGCCTACCGCCTTGAACTCGGGTCCTGGCTCGGTGCGACGGCGGAGATCTTCGTCGGAGAGACGCGCGTCGGCACGGCGGCTTTCCCGCCCTTTCAGACCGATCTGACCTCGGCTCTCAAGCCGGGCCGGAACGAGGTTTCGGTCGTCGTCTACGGCACGCTCCGGAACACCCTCGGTCCGTTCCACAACGACCCGCCGCTCGGCCGGGCCTGGCCGGGATCGTTCCAGCAGGGGGCGAAGGGCGGCCTGCCGCCGGGCGCCGGCTACAGCGCCGTCGGCTACGGGCTCTTCGACGACTTCAAGCTCGTGAGAGGTGGCGCCCCCCGATGAACCACGTCATCGGCTTCGATAACGCCCATTACCTGCAGGAGCAGAAGAAAGCCATCCTCGACCGGATGGGCCGCTTCTCGAACAAGCTCTACGTCGAATTCGGCGGCAAGCTCTTCTTCGACTATCACGCCGCCCGGGTCCTGCCCGGCTACGATCCGAACGTCAAGATGAAGCTTCTCCAGGAGCTCCGCAGCCAGGCCGACTTCCTCCTCTGCATCTACGCGGGCGATATCGAGCGGCGGAAGATGAGGGCCGACTTCGGACACACCTACGACGTCGACGCCATGAAGCTCATCGACGACCTCGGCGAGTGGGGCATCCGCATCAAGGCCGTGGTCGTCACCCGGTTCGAAAACCAGCCGGCCGCCCGGATCTTCAAGAACAAGCTCGAGCGCCAGGGCATCCGGGTCTACACCCACAGCTTCACCAAAGGCTACCCCACGGACGTCGACGTCATCGTCAGCGACGAGGGCTACGGCGCCAACGACTACATCGAGACGGAACACCCGCTCGTCATCGTCACCGGACCGGGGCCGGGGAGCGGCAAGCTGGCCACGTGCCTGTCCCAGCTCTACCACGAGCATCGCCGGGGCCTGGCCTCGGGCTATGCCAAGTTCGAGACCTTCCCCATCTGGAACCTCCCGCTCAAGCATCCGGTCAACGTCGCCTACGAGGCGGCCACGGCCGACATCGGGGACTTCAACCTGGTCGATCCCTTCCACCTCGAGGCCTACGGCCAGGTCGCGGTGAATTACAACCGCGACGTCGAGGTCTTCCCGGTCCTGAGGCGGATCATCGAGAAGATCACCGGCGCCCCGTCCTTTTATAAATCGCCGACCGACATGGGCTGCAACGCCGCCGGGTTCGGTATCACGGACGACCTGGCCTGCCGGGAGGCGGCCCGCCAGGAGCTCATTCGGCGCTTTTTCCGCTATACCTGCGAGTACACGCTGGGCTTCGTCGAGAAAGAGACCGTCCAGCGGGCCGAGCTGCTGATGAAGGAGCTCGGGGTCGATGTCGAGGACCGCAAGGTCGTCGCGCCCGCGCGCCGCGCGGCCGAGGAGGCCCGGGCCGCGGGGAAGGGCAACAAGGGCGTCTTCGTCGGCGCGGCCATGGAGCTCCGCGACGGCGCCATCGTCACGGGCAAGAACTCCCCGCTCATGCACGCGGCCTCGGCGCTCGTCCTCAACGCGGTCAAGACGCTGGCCGGGATCCCGGACAAGATACCGCTGCTCTCGCCGTCGATCATCGAGTCGGTCGGCCGGCTCAAGAAAGACGTCTTCGGGGCCAGGTCGGTCAGCCTCGACTTGTCAGAGGTCCTCATCTGCCTGAGCATCAACGCGGCCTCCAATCCCACGGCCCACCTGGCGCTGGAGAAGATGAAGGAGCTGCAGGGATGCGAGGTCCACATCACCCATATCCCGACGGCGGGCGACGACTCGGGACTGCGGCGGTTCGGCATCAACCTGACGACCGACCCCGTTTTCGCGAGCTCGCACCTGGTCGTGGGCTGAGGGGGGAGGACGCGATGGCCGTCGCCCTGTTCAAGCCGCGCCAGCCGGATCACGGGATCGCCCGGGGCCGGCATCCTCTTCGCCGTCCGGCGGTTTTCCTCTCCGGGGTGAGCGGCCTCTACGTCGTCACGTCGATCCTGCTGGCCCTGGCCGGCGCCGTCCCGACGGCCCCCACCCTCTCCGGGATGAGCACTGTGAATTACTACGTCTGGCAGGCGCTCTACATCCTGCCCCTGATCTTCGCCGTCTGGGTCCTGGCCTCGGGCGTCATCCTGGTGCTGGGGAAAAAGGGCTGCCGCAAGAGCGCCGTGCTGGGCGAGACGGCCTGGGCGTGGGGCGGTCCGCTCCTCGTCGCCTGGGTCCCGGCGTTCGTCCAGGCGGCCTTCATGGTCCTGGGTATGGGCCAGGAGGAGTGGGTGGGGATCCTGTCGGAGCCCGGCCCGTGGCAGACGGCCTACATCGCCTTCTTCGCGGCGGCGGCCGGGCTGGCCGTTCGCGATTTCATCCTGGCCGCCCGGACGGTCCACAAGAAGTCCTGGCCGGCGGCCGTCCTGACCGGGGTCGCGGCCGCGGCCGTGGCCGTCGGCGCGTTCGTCCTCTTCATCCGCTGAGGTCCCCATGACGATCAGGGAATTCCGTCCCTCCGATTACGACAGGGTCATGGAGCTCTGGGCCGAGGGCGGACTGCCGCTCAAGCCGCAGGGTCGCGACTCCCTGGAGAACATCGTCCGGCAGATTGGCCTGGCGAACGTGCGCTTCCTCGTCGCCGAGGAAGGGGAGGGGGGCCGGGTCGTCGGCACGGTCCTGGCCACCCACGACGGGCGCAAGGGCTGGATCAACCGCGTGGCCGTGGACGCGACCCTGCGGAAGATGGGCTTGGGCGCCCGGCTCGTCGGCGAGGCCGAACGGTGGCTCGAGTCCCAGGGCCTGGACATCCTGGCCTGCCTCATCGAGGACGACAACGCCGTCTCGATGGCCGTCTTCGAGAGGCTCGGCTACAAGAAGCACCCGGAGATCATCTATTTCGCCAAGCGGAAGTATCCCGGCGTTTGAACGGCTCCCCTTTATTTTTCGGTCGAAATACTATAGAATCGGTAGGAATTCATGACGATATTCAAGGAGAGAGGACTTCATGAAACCCCGTGAGATCGTTCCCGATGTCCATTACGTCGGGGTGCCGGACTTCGACCGGCGGCTCTTCGACGCCCTCATCCCTCTGCCCGACGGGACGAGCTATAACTCCTATCTCGTGACCGGCCGCGACAAGATCGCGCTCGTCGACGCCGTCGAGCCCCAGAAGCTCGATGTCCTCCGCGCCTACCTGGAGGACGTCCCGAGGATCGACTACGTCGTCTCCAATCACACCGAGCAAGACCATTCAGGCGGCATTCCCTGGCTCCTCGGGCGCTACCCCGAGGCCGTCGTTCTGGCCTCCGAGCCGGCCAAGTCCATGCTCGTCGATCACCTGGCGATCGACCCGGCCCGCATCCGCACGGTCGCCGACGGCGAGAGGCTCTCGCTCGGCGGAAAGAGCTTGCGGTTCCTCTACACGCCCTGGGTCCATTGGCCTGAGACCATGTCGACCTACCTCGAGGAGGACCGCATCCTCTTCAGCTGCGACTGGTTCGGTGCCCATGTCGCCCAGACGGACCTCTTCGCCGACTGCTCCGATTGTATCCTGGCCGAGGCCAAGCGGTATTACGCCGAGATCATGATGCCCTTCCGCAAGCTCATCCAGAAGAACCTGGAGAAGATCAAGGGACTGGACATCCGGATGATCGCGCCGAGCCACGGTCCCATCCACCGCGATCCCGGCACGATCATCCAGGCCTACCGCGACTGGACCGACGACAGGCCCCATAACAGCGTCGTCATCCCCTGGGTGAGCATGCACGGCTCGACCGAGATGATGGTCGGGCGGCTGGTCGACGACTTGGTCGGGAGGGGGATCAGCGTCTTCCCCTTCAATATGGCCACGGCCGACATCGGCCAGCTGGCCATGGCCCTGGTCGACGCGGCGACGATCGTCGTGGCCGCCCCGACCGTCCATGTCGGGCCCCATCCGATGGTCCTCGACGCGGTCGTGCTGGCCAACGCCCTGAGGCCCAAGGTCCGCTTCGCCTCGATCATTAACTCCTACGGCTGGGGCAGCCGGATGGTCGACGCCGTAAAGGCCGCCATCCCCAACCTCAAGGTCGAGATCCTGCCTCCCGTGATTTGCAGGGGACTGCCGAAACCCGCCGATCTCGAGGCCGTCGGCCGGCTGGCCGAGACGATCGCCGCCAAGCACCGCGAGCTCGAACTCGCGGCTTAGCGCCGGCCGGCCAGGCCGTCGACGATCCGGACGCTTCCCGAGGGCAGGGGATACCTGCCGATCGCCGTGAGCGTCACCCAGCGGCGCCGGGGGCCCGGCTCGAGATCCGGATCGCGGAGGGCGCAGACGAAGGGGTGGAGGATCACCCGGAACCGCGTGTAGGCGTGCGGCACCGTCGCCAGGCGCCGGATTATCCGGACCTCGACGCCCACCTCCTCGCGAACTTCGCGTTTGAGCGCCGCCGTCAGGCTCTCGCCGGGTTCGACTTTGCCCCCGGGGAATTCCCACAGACCGGCCAGCAGGCCCTTGTCCGCTCTCTGCTGGATGAGGTAGCGGCCGTCGCGCTCGATGACCGCGACGACCGCCTCGATCTCCTCCAGCTTCAGGGTTTTGGGCCGGGGGATGATCTCCTGGGTCCCTTCCCGCGCCGCCCGGCAGGCGTAACGGACGGGACAGTCCAGGCACTGCGGGTCCCGGCTCCGGCAGAGGAGCGCGCCGAGTTCCATCAGGGCCTGGTTGAAATCGCCGGGCCTGTCCGCGGGGAAGACTTTATCGAGGAAAGCGCGGAGCGTCTTGTCGACCCGGGTCTCCGCCCTCCCTTCGAGGCCCAGGACGCGCATCAGGACCCGCCGGACGTTGGCGTCGATGACGGGCAACGGCCGGCGATAGGCCAGGCTGAGCACGGCCGCCGTCGTGTAAGGTCCGAAACCGGGGAGACGCCGCACGGCTGCTTCGTCGTCGGGGACGCGGCCGCCGTGCTCGCGCAGGACGATCCTGGCCGCCCGATGGAGGTTGCGGGCCCGCTGGTAATATCCCAGGCCCTGCCATTCCCGGAGGACCTTGCGGAGCGGGGCCCCGGCCAGGCTTTCGAGATCCGGGAAGACCCGGGCCCAGCGCTCGAAGTAGGGGACGACGGCCGCGACGGTCGTCTGCTGGAGCATGATCTCCGAGACCCAGATGAGATAGGGATCGCGGGTCCGGCGCCAGGGCAGCTTGCGCTTGCGGACCCGGTACCAGGCCAGGAGGCGTTCGGCGAATTTACTTTTTATCGGTCTGGCCTTCTGCGGTCTTCGGGGCTTCGGCCTGCCAGGCGGCTTTGTCGATGGGCAGGTCCGCGAGGAACGCGGCGTCGACGAGGAAGAGGTACTCGAGACCGGCGGCCTTGACCGCGACCTGCTTCGACGCGGCGTCTTCCCGGCCGACGAAGAGAACGACCTCCTTCTCCTTGTCCTGGTAGTCCCGGGTCTTGATCCGGATCTCCGTGCCGGGATCGAGGCCGTAGCCGGCGAGCGGGCCGGGCGCATCGATGAACGCCGCAGCCTCGAGGCCTTCGATCCTGCGGACGAAGTCCTCGACCTTGGTCCGGTCGGCCTCGGCCTTGGTCGCGGGGTCGAGAAGCCATTTCTCCTCTTCGCCGACCTTCTCCTTGACGGCCCCGATCTCGAGGCCGTTCCTCCTGACGAGGACGGACTTGGCGTCCCAGGCGTAGAGATCGGCGACCTTCTTTTCGCGGATCTCGTCGACCTTGCGGTCGAGATCGGCGAGCAGTGTGCCTTCGAACGAAACCACTTTCGTCGAGAGCGATGTCGTCGCGTACTGGGCCTCGCCCTGCTTTCCCAGAGCGAAGACGATCTCCCGGTCGGCGCCGGGCAGGGATAAGGCGACCTCGTAGTCGGGCTTGGCCAGACCGTACGATCCGAGGACTGCGGCGGTCTTTTCCTCGGTGATGAAAGACTTGGCTTTGAGACTGGCCAGGGCTTCGAGCAGGGAATCGAGCTTGCCTTTGGCGGCCAGGGCGGCCACGGGGGATTCGAGCTTCCAGCCGGTCTCTTCGCGGCGGGCCGTCCAGGCGACGTTTTTGGCCCTGACCCGGATACCTGTGACTTCTTCGGCCGCGAACTTGAACACGTCCTTGAGGCGGAAGTCGAAAACGGTCTTCTCGAGCGACGGCTTGAGGGTCGAAGCCAGCAGGACCAGCCGCGGATCGTCGGCGCGCTTGGCGAAGAGGGTCTTGTCGAGGGGGTTTTCCATGCCGACGAGGAGCCGGACGGGCACGTCCTTGTCCTTCACCCAGAGAGAGACTTCGGTCTTGGGGATCTCGTATGCGGCGGGGTCCCCGACGACTTTTTCGACGACGCGCTCGATGTGAAGCGGCGCCAGAGAGCCGACGAAACCCGTGACCTCCGCGTCGTCGGCCGGGGCTTCGAGGGGCGAGGTCAGGCGCCACGCCCCGGCCCCGTCCCGTTCGATGACGATCGTTTCGAGGCCGCGGCTGAGGGCGACCTTGCGGACATCGGCCGCGGCGATGTCGATGAGCGTGTTCGTCTTCTCTTCGGCGGCCTTTGTCTTCTCGCCCTTCGAGTCGAAATAAATGACCAGGACGAGCAGCGCGGTGAAGACCGCGACGAGGACGAGGGTCGTCTTGAGCTTCACAGCGACCTCCTCCGCAGCCAGACCGTCACCCCGGCGACCAGGACGGCCAGGGGCAGGAGGACGAGACTGACCAGCATGAGCAGGCGGCCCTGCGACGGCGTCATCTGAATCGTCCGCGGCGCCTGCGTCTTGGGCTGGATGGCGATGAGGTCGGCCTCCTCGGTCAGCCAGTTGGCGACGTTGAGGAAGAAATTGCCGTTGCCGGACAGCCCGTAGTAGCGGTTCTTGGCGAAATCGGAGTCGCCGAGGACGGCCACCCGGGCTTCTTTTTCGGCGGCGTCCGGCCCGGCCGCGCCGGCCGGCGGGGCGGGCTCGGCGGGCTTGGCTTCGACCGGGGCGGAGGCGGCGGGCTTGGTCTTGAATGACGAGACGGCCGCCAGGCCGATCGGGCCCTGCTTGTCTTTATCCGCCGTGAACTTGACCTCCTTCTGGTCGAGCTCGCGCTCCGACCAGGAGTTGGGGCTCGTCTTGGCCAAGGCCGTCACCGTCGCGCCCTCGGGCTTGGTCTCGGCGATCTCGACCGAGCGGGCGTAGGGGAAGAACGTCGCGTAGCCGAATTTGTCCGTGATGGCGTGCGATTCGTACTCGCTGACGACGGGCATGAAGTAATCGCCGCCGAGGAGGCGGGAGACCGTGTCGACGACGATGTCGTTCTCGAGCTTGAAGCCGTAGTCGGCGAGGAAGAGCGGCAGCAGGGTCGGCGTCTCGGGATCGACCAGGAAGAGAGACGCGGCCGCCGTCCGCGAGATAGGCCCGGATCGTCTCGTACTCGTTCGGCATGAGGTCCTTCTGCGGTCCGGGGACGACGAGCAGGGCGCAGTCCTTCGGGAACCGGTCGGCCAGGGCCAGGCTCTGTTTCCGGACCTCGTAACCGAGCTTCTCGAGCTCGGCCTTGGCGCTGGAATAGCCGTTGTCGCCCGTCTCGTCGACGGACTCCTCGCCGTGGCCCTCGAGGAAGTAGACGACCTTCTTTTGGGCCCGGGTCGCTTTGATCAAGGCGTTGGTCACGTCCTCCTCGGAGGTCGTGGTGATGCGGCCTTCCTTGTCGCCGGCCTCGATGATGGTCGTGCCGTCCTGGGTGATGTCGTAGCGCTTGACCAGGCCGGGGTTCTTGTCGGGATCGACGAACGTCGTACTTGACCCGCCCGGAGTGGTAGGCGTAGAGCTTGAGCAGGCTCTCCATGGCTGCCCGGCCGTAGTTGCCCTCGCGGAAAAAGCCCGTGAAAGAGATGTCGGTCTTGAGGCCCTTGAGGACGGCGACC
The DNA here is from genome assembly GCA_963743755.1 of uncultured bacterium. Lineage (GTDB taxonomy): Bacteria > Acidobacteriota > Aminicenantia > Aminicenantales > Saccharicenantaceae > RBG-16-66-30. Next base: position 374,873 of record CAVUQU010000001.1, on the reverse strand, counting down.
GACTGGTCGGACAGGCTGTGGAGCTTGGCCGCCGTGAAGTCCTTCCGGTAGTCGTGCTTGGAGACGAAGTAGTTGACCAGGACCAGGATGGCCAGGACGAGGACGACGACGACGAGGAGGTTGCCCGAATAGAGGAACGACTTGCGGGTGAACGACCGCTTGAGCGCATCCCGGTTGATGACGATGTGCGCGGCGAGGGCCGCGAGGCCCAGAGCGCCCAGGACGAGAATGACGGTATTCCGGTAGGGCCAGACGGTCGCGACGGCGAGGGCCGCGACGATCAGCCCGGCCGCGACGAGGTTGAGGTTCTTTTTCAGCGTGTCCATGGGCTTACCTCCACCGTCTCGACTGGAGCACGGAGTGGGTCAGGAAGAGCCCGAAGACGGAGAGGCTCAGGTAAGTAGACGACGTCCTTGACGGTATCCAGGATGCCGCGGGTCATGTCCTCGAAGTGCTGGAAGAACGACAGGTAGTCGACGACGCCCTGCCAGAAGCCGCCGGCCGATCTGGGAGAGCCAGTTGAGAACGAGCAGGAGCAGCAGCGTCAGGAAGGTCAGGATGGCGGCGACGATCTGGTTCTCGGTCAGGGACGAGAAGAAGAGGCCGATGGCGAGCGCCGCGGCGCCGAGCAGGAACAGTCCCAGGTAGCCGGTGAGCCAGGGCGCGAACTCGGGATTGCCGAAGGCGAAGGCGAACGACGACAGGAGCGCCGTCAGGCCGAGCATGACGGCCAGCATGAACAGGGCGGCCAGGTACTTGCCCAGGACGATCTGGCCGACCGACAGGGGCGAGGTGTAGAGAAGCTCCTCGGTGCCGTTCTTCTTCTCCTCGGCCAGGAGCCGCATGGTCAGGAGCGGCACGAGCAGGATGAGGATGAGGACCATGTTGTGGAAGAGAGGGGAGAAGACCATCTCGTTGATGTTGATCTGCTGGGCGTAATAGGGGTTCTGGGCCATCTGCATGGCCTGGAGGTTGAACCACATGACCAGGTTGTAGAGGAAATAACCGAGATGAGGATGAAGGCGAAGAGGACGACGTAGGCGACGGGCGAGCTGAAGTAGGACCGGATCTCCTTTTTCGCGATGGACCAGATGTTCGTCATTGTTCGAGCCCTCCCGAGACGATCTTCATGTAGAGGTCCTCGATGCCCGCCACGGACCGCATCTCGACGAGGCCGAGGCCCTTGTCGAGGGCCAGGCGGGCGACGTCGTCGCGGAGGTCGCGGCCGCGGCCCCATTCGACCCGGATCTCGCCGCCCTCGACGGCGGCCTGGACGACGCCGGGGACGGCCCGAAAGAGCGCCGCTTCCTCGGCCCCGCAGCGACGCAATCGGAGCACGATCCCGTCCGTCTGCTCGTAGGAGGCCGCGAGGTCGGCGAGCGAGCCCGAAGCCATGAGCCGGCCCTCGTTGATGATGACGACGCCGTCGCAGACCTGGGTGACCTCGGGCAGGATGTGGGTCGAAAGCAGGATGGTGTGCTCGCCCCGAAGGCCTCTGATGAGCTCCCGGATCTCGCGGATCTGAGCCGGGTCGAGGCCGATCGTCGGCTCGTCGAGGATGAGGACCTGGGGATCGTGGATCAGGGCCTGGGCGATGCCGACCCGCTGCTTGAAGCCGCGGGAGATGTTCCTGATGAGCCGGCCGGACGACATCCTTCAGGCCGGCCGATTCGACGACCCGGGCGACGGCGGCCTTGCGCTTGGCCTTGGGGACCTGCTTGATCTCGGCCACGAAGCCGAGGTAGGCCGAGACCGTCATGTCCAGGTAGAGGGGGACGATCTCGGGCAGGTAGCCGATCGACCGCTTGACCGCGTCGGGCTGGTCGAAGACGTCGAAGCCGGCGACGGTCGCCCGGCCCGTCCGTGGCCGGGAGATAGCCGGTCAGGATGCGCATCGTCGTCGTCTTGCCGGCCGCGTTCGGGCCGAGCAGGCCCCAGATGCGGCCCGGCTCGACCTTGAAGGTCAGGTCGGAGACGGCGACGAGCTCGCCATATTTCTTGGTGAGCCCTTGAACTTCGATCATGTTCACCTCCGCTATTTGTTTTTCAACCGCCGGAAGGCGAAGGGCGTTGCGTCACATCCGCTCGGGCGGGGGGATGCCCATGAGGCCGAGCGCAACGTGGAGCTGGTCCTTGACGGACCGGAGGACGAGCAGGCGGAACGCCCGGACTTCCCCGTTCTCCTCGGAGAGGATGGGGTATTTATGGTAGTAGCCATTGAGCTTCTGGCAGAGGAGGAAGGCGAACTTGGCCAGGTGGGAGAACTCCAGTGCGGCGACCGAGCGCTGGACCTCCTCCTCGAGGGAGGAGGCCGTCAGGACGAGGTCCCAGAAGTCGGCCGTCTCCTGCTCTGAGAGTCCGGCCGGGATGAGGGGCCGGCCGTCCGGCGCCGGGAGGATGGCGGATTCCTCGATGCCGAAGCGTTCCTTGAGCTTGCGGAAGATGCTGGCCAGCCGGACGACCGTGTACTGCAGGTACGGCCCGGTCTCGCCCTCGAAGCTCAGGGCCTCCTCGAAGTCGAAGACGATGACCGAATTGCGGGTGAACTTGAGCATGAAGTAGCGTAGGGCCCCGGTGGCGATCTCCCGGGCGATCTGCCGCGTCGCCGCCTCGGGTCGGTCCGGGTTCCGCTTCTCGACCTCGGCCCGGGCTTTGGCCTCCAGCCGGTCGAGGAGGTCGTCGGCCTTGACGCCGAGACCCTTGCGGCCGGAGACCTCGAGGAAGGCGCGGTCCTTCTCCTCGTCGGTGGCGGCGTAGCCGAGCTCGGCGCAGGCTCTGCGGCGACAGGGCGACCATCTCGTAGGAGAAATGGATGGACTTGGCGGCCTGGTCGTCGAACTTGAGGGCGCGCAGGCCCTGGACGACGACCTTCTGCAGGTAGGACTGGCGCGTGTCGATGACGTTGTAGACCTTGGTCGCCGCCGCCGAAACCGGGCGTTCCCGGCCGACGGGTTCGGCGGTCGAGATCCAGAGGGTCCGGCCGTCCTCCTCGGAGAAGGGCTCGTAGTAGAAGTCGCGTGCCGAGCAGGCCGAACTTCCAGAGCTGGTAGGCGATGTCCTTGCCGACGTAGGTCACGGTGCCGTTGGAGCGGACGATGACCTTCTCCCGCTCCTCGTCCTCCTCGAGGCGCATGACCCAGCAGCCCTTGTTCTCGCCCTCGGTCTCGAGGTAGATGGCCCGGCGCTCCTTGAGCAGCTCGAAGGCCTTGTCCCAGAACTTCAGGTGCAGGATGCTGCTCTCGCAGGGCAGGACGTCGTAGCCGATGCCGAGGCGCTTCATGGTGGCCAGGTGGGCCCGGACGATGCGCCGGGAGACGTACGCGGGACAGGGCGTCTCGGCGTCGTCGCCGTGCTCGATCCGCTTGTAGATCTCGGCCTTGCGGGCCTGGGCCTCGGGGTGGTCGGCGAGGTAGGCGGAGACGCGGGCGTAGAGGTCCCAGCAGTAGTAGTCGAACTTGCCGGGCGAGGGCCTCGAGGTCGGCGATCGTCTTCTTCTCGAGCTCCATGAAGCCCGAAGACGACGTCGACGACCTGGACGCCGGTGTCGTCGATGTAGTTCTGGACCTCGACCGTCTCGCCCTTGAGATCGCAGCAGCGGACCAGGGTGTCGCCGAGGACGGCGTTGCGCAGGTGGCCGATGTGGGCGGCCTTGTTCGGGTTGATGTTGGTGTGCTCGACGATGATCTTCCGCTCTTCGGGGGCGAGGGAGGTCCGGCCGGCCGAACGGACGGCCTCGGCGAAGACCGCGGCCTTGTCGAGCCAGAGGTTGATGAAGCCGCCGCCGGCGACCTCGGCTTTGACGACGCCCTCGACAGAGGCCAGCAGGGCGAGCGACCTCCTGGGCGATGGCCCGGGGGCTTTCCTGAGTTTCTTGGCCAGCTGGAAAGGGAAGGTCAGGGCCAGGTCGCCCATCTTCGGGTCGGGCGTCGGGGTCATATCGAGGTCGGCGAGCTCGACCGGATAGACGGCTTTAAGCTTGTCGTGGATCGACGCTTTCAACCGGGCTTTGTAGGCGATCATTTTCGGTGCCTTATTATAACAAATCGAGGATGGAGGACAAGTGGCGACGCTTGAACGGCGCCGCGAGATGTGATAATTTTGGGCTTCTTTCCGAGAAAGGAAGGCCCCATGAAGAAAACGCGATTCAATGAGCTTCACAAAAAGCTCGGCGGCAAGATGATCGAGTTCTGCGGCTGGGAGCATGCCCGTCGAATACGCGGGCATCATCCCCGAGCACATGGCCGTGCCGGACCAAGGCCGGCCTCGTTCGACGTCAGCCACATGGGCGAGGTCCTGGTCACGGGCAAGGACGCCCTGGCCTTCGTCCAGTGGCTGACGCCGAACGACGCCGGCAAGCTCGTCCCCGGCCAGGTCCAGTACACGGCCCTGATGACCCCGGAATCGACCTTCGTCGACGACATGCTCGTCTACTGCATGGGCCCCGAGGAATATTTCCTGGTCGTCAACGCGGCCAACGACGACAAGGACTTCGCCTGGATCGCCGGCCATACCAAGGGCTTCGACGTCAAGGTCGAGCACCAGAGCGACGTCTACTCCCAGCTCGCCCTCCAGGGCCCGCTGGCCGAGACCGATCCTCCAGCCGCTGACCGACATCGCCCTGGCCGGGATGAAGTCCTTCCACTGCGCCAAGGGCAAGGTCGCCGGCAAGGAATGCCTCGTCTCCCGGACGGGCTACACGGGCGAGGACGGCTTCGAGATCTACACGATCGGACCCGGATCCCGGCATCATCTGGGACGACCCTCATCGAGACGGGCAAACCCCTGGGGCTCCAGCCCATCGGCCTGGGCGCCCGCGACACCCTGCGCCTCGAGGCGAAGCTGCTCCTCTACGGCAACGACATCGACGACAAGACGACCGTCGCTCGAGGCCGACCTCAAGTGGATCGTCAAGCTCGAAAAGGGCGATTTCCTGGGCAAGCCCGTCATCGAGAAGCAGCTGACGAGAGGGGCTGACGCAGGAAGCTCGTCGGCTTCGAGATGGCCGAGCCGGGCATCGCCCGGCCCCACTACCCGGTCTTCTTCGACGGGGCCAGCGGGTCGGCCGAGGTCGCCTCGGGCACCTTCTCGCCGCTCCTGAAGAAGGCCATCGGCCTCGTCTACCTGCCCATCGAGGGGACGGCCGTCGGCACGGAGTTCGAGATCGAGATCCGGGGCAAAAGGACCAAGGCCCGCGTCATCCCGACGCCGTTCTACAAAAGGGCCAAGAAATAACTGAACCCATCAGAGCACCAAGGAGGCCCACATGTATCCGAACGACTTCCGCTACACCAAGGAACACGAGTGGGTCAAGGTCGAGGGCGACGAGGCCGTCGTCGGCATCACCGACTTCGCCCAGCACCAGCTCGGCGACATCATCTTCGTCGAGCTGCCCGCGGTCGGGCAAGACGCTCGGCGTCCGCGCCAGTCGATCGGCGTCGTCGAATCCGTCAAGTCCGTCTCCGACGTCTACGCGCCCGGTCCGGCGGAGGTCGTACGGCCGTCAACGACGCGCTGGCCCAGACGCGCCGACCTCATCAACAAGGACCCCCACGGCAAGGGCTGGATCGTCCGGATCAAGATCGCGGACAAGAAGGACCTCGAGGCCCTGCTCGACGGCCGGCCGACTACGAGAAATTCCTGGAGGGCCTCGAGCACTGAGGCCGCGTCCCGGCCGACAAGGGGAATTCCATGAGCTATCTCTCTCTCAGCGATCAAGACAGCCGGGAGATGCTGGCCCGAATCGGCGTCGGCGTCCGTCGACGAGCTCTTCTGCTGCATCCCCGAGGCGGTCCGTCTGAAGCGCGCCGCTCGACCTGCCCGCGGCCCTGTCCGAGCTCGAGCTCGTCCGGACGATCGAGCGCGCTCGGCCGGAAGAACCCTCGACGGCGGCTACCTCTCCTTCCTCGGCGGCGGGGCCTACGAGCACTTCATCCCGACCGTCGTCGACTACCTGAGCTCGCGCGGGCGAGTTCGTCACCCCCTACACGCCCTACCAGCCCGAGGTCAGCCAGGGCACGCTGCAGGCCATCTTCGAGTTCCAGACCCTGATCTGCCAGCTCACCGGCCTGGACGTCGCCAACGCCTCCCTCTACGACGGCGCCACGGCCGTGGCCGAGGCCGTCCTGATGGCCCACCGGGTCACCGGCCGGAACAAGGTCGTCGCTGGCCGCGGAGCCTGCACCCGCAGTACCGCGAGGTCGTCCGGACCTACATCAAGAACCTCGGCGTCGAGGCCGTGGAAGTCCCCTTCGGCGCCGACGGCCGGATCGACGCGGCCGCCCTGGCGCAGTGCTCGACGACAAGACGGCCGCCGTCGTCTTCCAGTCGCCCAACTTCTTCGGCGTCATCGAGGACGTCAAGGCCCTCGCCGACGCCGCGCACGCCGTCAAGGCCCTGCTCGGTGCGTCGTTGTCGCCGAGGCGCTCTCCCTGGCCCTCCTCGAAGCGCCCGGCGACGCTCGGCGCCGACATCGTCACCGGCGAGGCCCAGTCGCTTCGGCCTGCCGCTGAGCTTCGGCGGGCCCTACCTCGGCTTCATGGCCTGCAAGAAGGAATTCCTGCGCCAGATGCCCGGCCGCGTCGCGGGCCAGACCGACCGACGAGGACGGGCAGCGGGGCTTCGTCCTGACCCTGGCCACCCGCGAGCAGCACATCCGCCGCGAGAAGGCGACCTCCAACATCTGCACCAACCAGGCCCTGTGCGCCCTGCGGGCGACGATCTACCTGGCCGACCCTGGGCAAGCAGGGACTGCGCGAGATGGCCTGGCAGAACGTCCAGAAGGCCGCCTACGCGGCCGACCGTGCTGACCGCCGTGCCGGGCGTCGAAGCAGGTCTTCACGCGGGCCCGTCTTCAACGAGTTCGCCGTCGCGCTGCCCGAAGCCCTGGCCGGACGTCGACGCGGCCCTCAAGGCCAAGGGGATCCTCGGCGGGCTACGGCCTCGGCGGCCGATTACCCCGGAGCTCGAGAACGCCGCCCTCGTCTGCGTCACCGAGATCGAGACCGAAGGACCAGATCGACCGGCTGGCCGCGGCTCTCGAGGAGGTCCTGTCATGATCAACGAGATCCGCGAACCCCTCGTCTTCGAGATCAGCGCGCCCGGCAAGCGGGCGTCCGAGCTGCCCGCGCTGGACGTCCCCGAGACGAAGGACGCCGCTCGCCGGCGTCCCGCTCCGCGAGGAGATCGACGGCTTCCCCGAGATCTCCGAGACCGAGGTCACCCGCCACTTCACCCGCCTCTCCCAGAAGAACTACTGCGTCGACGTGGGCATCTATCCGCTCGGCTCCTGCACGATGAAATACAACCCCAAGATCAACGAGCGGCTGGCGGCGCACCCGCGCTTCGCCGGCTCCACCCGCTGCGCCTCCGACAGACCTCGTCCAGGGCGACCTCGAGGTCCTGAAGACGCTCGAGGGCATGCTCTGCGAGATCGCCGGCATGGACGCCTTCACGCTCCAGCCGGCGGCCGGCGCCCACGGCGAGCTCACCGGCATGATGATCGTCCGGGCCGCGCTCGAGGCCGCGGGGCGAACGCCCGCAAGTACGTCCTCATCCCCGATTCGGCCCACGGCACGAACCCGTCGTCGGCCCACATCTGCGGCTACTCGGTCAAGGAGATCAAGTCCAACGAGAACGGGACGATCGACCTGGCCGGCGCTCGAGCAGGCGATGACGGACGAGGTCGCCGCCCTCATGGTGACCAACCCCAACACCCTCGGCGTCTTCGAGTCCGACATCGGCAGATCGCCGAGATCGTCCACGCCAAGGGCGGCTTCCTCTACATGGACGGGGCCAACATGAACGCCCTGACCGGGCATCGTCCGGCCCGGCGACATGGGCGTCGACGTCATGCACATCAACCTGCACAAGACCTTCTCCACCCCGCACGGCGGCGGCGGTCCGGGCTCCGGCCCGGTCGGCGTCAAGAAGGAGCTCGTGCCGTTCCTCCCGGTCCCGGTCATCGTCGAGAAGGGCGGCCGCTACGCCCTCGACTTCGACCGGCCCGGCTCGATCGGCCGCGTCCGCAGCCTTCTTCGGGAACTTCGCGGTCATCGTCCGGGCCCTCTGCTACATCCTGACCCTCGGGCCCAAGGGCGTCCGGGAGATCGCCGAGATCGCCGTCCTCAACGCCAACTACATCCGCAAGAGCCTCGAAGGGGAGCTACCACCTCAAGTACACGACGCCTCCATGCACGAGTGCGTCTTCTCGGACAAGATTCCAGAAGGAGCTTCGGGGTCACGAACCTCGACATCTCCAAGAGGCTCATCGATTTCGGCTTCCATCCGCCGACGATGTCCTTCCCCCTCATCGTCCACGGCGCGCTGATGATCGAGCCGACCGAGACCGAGAGCCGGCGCGACCTCGACCTCTTCATCGAGGCCATGAAGACGATCGCCCAGGAGGCCAAAGAGAACCCGGAGGTCCTCCACGCGGCCCCGCACGCGACCTACGTCGGCCGGCTCGACGAAGTGGCCGCGGCCAAGTTCCCGGTCCTGCGCTGGGAAAAGAAGCCTTAGATGTCCGTCCAGGGCCTCATCCTCGGCCTTCACCACTTCTGGGCCGGCCAGGGCTGCTACCTGGCCCAGACCTACGACGTCGAGGTCGGCGCCGGCACGATGACGCCCGGACACCTTCTTCCGCGTCCTCGACAAGCGGCCGTGGCGGGTCGGCTACGTCCAGCCGTCGCGCCGTCCCGACGACGGCCGCTACGGCGAGAACCCCAACCGCGTCCAGAAGCACTTCCAGTACCAGGTCATCATGAAGCCGTCGCCGGCCGACATCCAGGACATCTACGTCCGGAGCCTCCGGTCGCTCGGCATCGACCTCGAGGACCACGACCTGCGCTTCGACGAGGACAACTGGGAATCGCCGACGATCGGCGCCTGGGGCGTCGGCTGGCAGGTCATGCTCGACGGCCTCGAGATCATCGCAGTTCACCTACTTCCAGCAGTGCGGCGGCATCGATCTCGCTCCCGTCCCGGTCGAGATCACCTACGGCCTCGAACGGCTGGAGATGTTCCTCGAACAGAAGGACGACATCTACGACCTCGACTGGTCCGCCGACGTCAGCTACCGCGACCTCCGCCTCCGCGAGGAGAAGGAGTTCTCGGAATACAACTTCTCGGCCGCCTCCGTCACCATGCTCCGCCAGGCCTTCGGGGCCTGCCAGAAGGAGGCCGCCCGGCTGGTCGCGAAAGACCTGCTCCTGCCGGCCTACGACATGTGCCTGAAGTGCTCCCACAACTTCAACCTGCTCGACTCCCGGGGCGCCATCAGCGTCACCGAGAGGGTCAAGATGATCTCCCAGATCCGGGCCCTGGTCAACGAGATCGCCCGGCATATACACCGGGGGGAAGGTAGGCGCCTGATGGAATTCCTCCTGGAGCTGCTGACCGAGGAGCTACCGGCCTCCCACATCCGTTCCGCCCTGGACCAGCTCGCCGCCGGCTTCCGCAAGGAGCTCGGCGACGCCCGCATCGGCGTCTGCCTCGCTCGAGGTCCTGGCGACGCCGCGCCGCCTCGTCGTCGCCGGCGATCTGGCCGCGGGACAGGAGGACCGGGAGGAGGTCGTCACCGGACCGCCGCTGGCGATCGCCAAGGCGCCGGACGGGACCCTGACCCCGGCCGGCAGGGGTTTCGCCAGGTCCCAGGGCGTCGACGAGAGCCTGCTCGAGGCCATCCGCACGCCCAAGGGCGAGTACCTGGGCTTCAAGAGGAAGTCCCGGGGGACTCCGACCTCCGAGGTCCTGGCCGCGGCCGTTCCCCGGATCCTGGGGTCGCTGACCTTCCCGAAGATGATGCGCTGGGCCGAAAGCCCGTTCCGGTTCTCCCGGCCCATCCACGGCCTCCTCTGCGTCTTCGACGGCCGGGTCGTCCCGACAGCCTTCGAGGGCTTCCGGGCCACGGACACGACCGTGGGCCACAGGATCGCGGCGCCGGGCCCGGTCAAGGCCGCGGATCTCGCGTCGTACCGGGCCGCCCTCGAAAAGAGCTTCGTCGTCGTCGATCCCGATGTGCGCAAGAAGATGATCGTCGACCAGATCGAGGCCGCCCTGGCCCCGCTCGAAGCCGGGATCTATCCGGACCCCGGCCTGCTCGACGACCTGACCCTCAACGTCGAACACCCGCTCGTCGTCTTCGGGGCTTTCCCAGCGGACTTCCTGAGCCTGCCGCTCGAGGTCCTGGCCACGGCCATGCGCGAAGGCCAGAAGCTCTTCTCCGTGGTCAAGGACGGGAAGCAGCTGCCGTATTTCCTCGGCGTCGCCGACGCCGCCGAGGACGCCAAGGGCCTCATCCGGCGGGGCAACGAGCGGGTCCTCCGGGCCCGGCTCGCCGACGCCCGCTTCTTCTGGGACCAGGACCGCAAGGTCGCGCTGAGCAAGCGGGCGGCCGGCCTCGGCAACGTGTTGTTCCAGGAGAAGCTCGGCAGCTACGAGGACAAGACGGAACGCCTGAAAAAGATCGTCGGCTATCTCTGCGACAAGACCGGGGCGTCCGACGTCAAGGCCGAGGCCGTCGAGGCCGCGGGACTGTGCAAGGCCGACCTCCTGACGGAGATGGTCAAGGAGTTCTCCGGTCTCCAGGGCCGGATGGGCGGGCTCTACGCCAGGGAAGAAGGTGTCCCCGTGCCGTCCACCGGGCGATCTACGAGCACTACCAGCCGATGAGCCTCGAGGACGAGTCGCCGGCCTCGCTCGCGGGGGCCGTCCTCTCCGTAGCGGACAAGCTGGATTCAATAGTCGGGGGGATCGGCGTCGGCCTCCAGGTCAGCGGGTCGAGCGATCCGTTCGGCCTGCGCCGCAACGCCCACGGCGTCTGCAAAGTCGTCCTGGACCGGAAGCTCGTTTTTTCATTCCCGCTCCTCCTCGACCGTGTCCTGGCGGCCTATGGCGACAGGCTGACCCTGGAACGCCCGGCGGTCAAGGCCGCCTGCCTGGACTTCTTCACCGGGCGCCTTCGCTTCATCCTGGAGAAGCGGGGCTTCCGCTACGACCTCGTCTCCGCCGCGCTCGGTCCCGGGATCGGCCGGATCACGGACGTCCTGGGCCGGGTCGAGGCCCTGGCCTCGCTCGAATCGAGCCCCCAGTTCGAGCCCTTCATCCTCATGGCCAAGCGGATCAACAACATCCTCAAAGGGGTCCCCGCGGCCAAGGTCAATCCCGACCTCTTCGCCGAGAAGGAGGAGCGCGATCTCCACTCGACCCTCACGGTCGTCCGCGACAACGCCGGCCCCATGATCGTCCGGGGCGATTTCGTCCGGGCCCAGGGCATCGTCTTCAGGCTCCAGCCGGTCCTGAACACCTTCTTCGAAAAGGTGTTGGTCATGGCCGAGGAGAAGAATGTCCGCCAGAACCGCCTCGGGCTGCTCCAATCCATCAACAAGCTGCTGCTGGAGATCGCGGACTACTCGCTCGTCGTGGTGGAAGGGGACAGGGCGGCGAAGCCGAAGGCCGCGCGCTAGGCGCCGAATTCGCCCGTTTTTCCGGGGACCGGGCCCGTTTCCGGCTCGACGAAATTCTGTTCGAGGCCGACGATCCTGGTCAACGCCTGGGGCACGTTCTGGTCCTTCTCGAGCCCGTAGGGATTGAACTGCACTCCGGCCTGGTATTTATAGCTCTTGCCGGCGTTGAAGGTCGACCAGCGGACCCGGCCCTTGAGGTCGATGGGGGACCTTTCGCCCGGGATGGAGAGGTGGAGGGTGATCCTGGACTTGAATTTCAGGGGCTTCTGGGTCAGGAAGCGCAGGCCGCCCCGGCTCAGGTCGAGCACGGGACAGAATTCCTCGTCGACGCCCGTTTTGGGCGAAAAGAGCTTGTGCTTGCGGTAGGAGACCGTCGCTCCAGGGATCTTGAACCTCTGGCAGACCCGCCTTTCCATCCCCTTCTCGGGCATAACTTACCTCCCTACTTCTCATCGAAGGTATAACAGATGCCCCTCGCCGAAGTCAAATCGGCCGGGTTCACTCCTTCAGGATGACGGCCTTGGTCGGGGGCAGGGCGATGGAGGCCCGGGCGGGGACGCTCGTCCCCGCGGCGGCGGTCCGGGAATAGGCGAAGGACAGGCTGCTGACCTTCTGGTAGGAGGGGGCCGACGGCACGTGCGGCTTTTTGGCCACCAGTTCCTTGATCGCCTTGTAAGCCAGGGCGAGAGCGTCGAGGACGTTGACGCCGTGGGCCATGGGATCGTCCTTCGGTGTCGGCATGTAGGGCTTTTGCCCCGGCATCGATGGGCCGCCCAGGGGGAAGGTGAACGAGGTGGGCTTGGCGGCGATCTTGCGGCTCTTGAGGACGAGTTTGTTGTCGATGTAGAGCGAGATCTCGCCTTCCTGGACGGCCTTGAGCGCGAGTCCGGGCAAGGCGGGGGCGGAGCCGGCCCTCGGCGGCAGGGTCGGCACCGAGGCCAGATCGGCGATGTCGACGCGGACCAGGACGGATTTCCGGAGGACGATGTCGCCGGCCTTGAGGTCGAGGACGAATTCGAAGGTGTCCGAACGGTCGAAAAGGCCGCGCAGCGGGATGGTCAGGATGTGGAAGCCTTTCGGCCAATGGCCTCCTTCGAGGATATACGGACCGAGCGAGATCCTGTAAAAGGCGTCGTTCAGAAGCTCGAAGCCGACGTCGACCGAGATCGGCAGACCCGTGGCCGGGGTCCGCGAGTAGGACAGCAGATTGATGTCGTAGACGAGCGGGTAGATGCGCTTCCAGGTGACCCAGAACGGGATGAAGTCCCTCAGGGTGTACTCGTCGAGGAAGCCGAAATCGGGATCGTTGTCGCGGTAGGTCTCGAAATACTCCGTGGCCAGCTCGCGCTCCCGGTCCTTGTCGCCCAGCTTTTCGGCCAGGTACGGCAGGATGAGGCTCGCCGTCTGGCGGTCTTCGCCCTCGAGCTTCTTCGTCTCTTCGACGAGGTAGTCCCAGGCGGCGCGGTGGTCGGGGTCCTTCCCCAGGCGGGAACGCAGCTCCGATCTCCAGTCGGCGTGAAGGAGCGGCGCCAGGGCCAGCACGAGGACAAGGGCCGCCGCCGTTCTTTTAATCATTGTAGACGAACTCGAAGATGATCTCGAGGAGATCGCCGGGGAAATCCTCGGGCAGGGCGGGGAAGGGGAGGGCGGCGCGGATGGCGTCGAGCGCGGCCCGGTCAAGGGCCTCGACGGTGGTTCCCTCGAGGATCTCGATCGAGTCGAGCTCGCCCGTCTTCCTGATGACGACGATCATGCCGATCCTGGCCGGCTCGGGGATCTCCGGGACCGCGGGCAGGACCCAGTTGACCTGGAGCCGGTCGATGACGACGGACGCCCAGGGCATGAGATCGTAGTTCTTGAGCGGGATCGACATCCCGACCCGCTGCCGGCCGGCGGTCCCGCCTCCGCTTGTCCCGCCGCCCCGGCCGCGGCCCGGCCCGTAGCCGCCGACGCCGCCGGCGTACGCACCGCGGTCGTACTTCGAGAAATCGGGCACGGGCGCCCCGCCGTAGATCCCGGGCGGACCGGGCGGAGTGCCCGGGGGCGCGAGCGGAATGGTCAGGCCGGACTTGCCGTGGATGGCGAGCGACTCGCGGAACCGCGACGACAGCGAGGGGACGGCCGAGCCTGCGCCGGGTGGAGGGACCCCTCCGGCGGGACCGCCGCCCGGTGCTTCTTCGGGGCCGGCCTCGGCTTCCCGGACCCCGCCGCCGGGCGGCTCCGCGGGCGCGACCTGCGGTCCGGGAGATCCGGCTTCGCCCCCCGGCAGGTCCGCGAGATCCCGGCCGCCGACGATCCTGGGGATGTTCACCGAGAGAGGCGGGACGATGACGACGCTCCGGACTTCCTGCTTGCCAAAGGGGATTAGCTTGACCGTGAACCTGGCGTGATAGACGAGCAGGCCCAGCAGGGCGTGGACGGCCACGGTGACGAGGACGCCGACGGCCCGGTCGCGGCGCGGCCGGCCGTTCCTGTCCGGCTGTGGCAAAAGCTCTTCAAACATGTTCGGGCGGTCCTGGCAGGCTATTATAGTATAATCCGCGGCCGCCCCGAAAAGTTACATTCCCATCTTAGTGCCCGGCCGAAAAAAATGGGGACGTTTCTGGCTTATTTATTCATCATACGTCCCCATTTCAGGAGGAGGGGACGAGGAGGAAGAGGAAACAGAGGGCGTTGAGGACGATGAGGCGGAGGACGACGGCGGCGACGCCGAAGAGGGGGATGATCAGGGCCGAAGCCAGGATGACACCGACGAAGGAGGCCAGGAGGTCGACGCCGTAGCCGAGGCCGGGGTGCCTCGTTTCGCTGAGGATTCGGCGGTTGGCCGAGACGAAGAGATGGCCGCCGAGAACGCCGAAGGCGGCAAGGAGCAGGAAGGGGACCGCTTCTCCACCCGCACCCGGCAAGCTCAGCAGGACGAGGATGAGGAGGAGGACGAATCCTCCCTGGACGGCGGCGAGCTCGGCCCGTCCGGTCGTTTTCCGGGCCCGGGCAGCCAGAGCGCCCAAGACCAGGCCGGCCATGAACGAGGCGAGGAGGAGCGGGATCCGGCCGTAGACGAAGCCGAAATGGGCCTGGAAGGCGAGGAACAGGACCAACTCGACGACTATCGAGGTGAAACCCATGACGGCCATCGGGATGACGGACCGGACTGCGGAATGCCTCGGGCGCGTAATGGTCAGGAGAACGAGGCCCAACGCGAAAAGGCCGAGCGGGAGATCCAGCAACCAGAAACCGGGGACCCGGCCGGCCGCACGCAGGACGGCGGATTCGAGGCCCCGGAATTGTCCCGCCCAGAGCAGCGAGTGGAAATAATAGGAAACGGGAGCGAGGTCGCGGTTGATCTTTGCGCCCGGAGAATTGAGCTTTTTTGCAAGGGCCTCGACGCGGGCCGGATCGAGGCGAGAGGGGAGGGCCCCGGGTCCGACGTGCCGCGTCTCGAGGCCCAGCCGGGCCATCGCGTCCGACAGGCGGACCGGATCGATCGCGAGCGGGCCCTCCGAAGCCAGGAACACGCAGTTCGCGCCCGGCACCGCCAGGACTTCGGGGAAGACCTCGCGCAGGGTCCGGGCCAGCGAACTCAAAAAGAGCCCGAGGGCGTCGCTGATGTAGTTCTCCGCCGAAGGAACGACGAAGCCGAAGACACCCGCCGGCTCGAGCTTTTTCCGGACCTCGAGAAAGAACTCCCGGGTGTAGTAGCGATTGATCTGGGCCGTCGCCGGTTCGGGGAGATTAAGCAGGATGGCGTCGTAGCGGCCGGCCGACCGCTCGAGGAACGACCGCCCGTCCGCGTGGAAGAAGCGGAGGCGGGGATCGTCGAGCGAGGCCCGGGCCGGGCCGGACAGGTGTTTTCGGGCCAGGCTGATGATGGCCGGATCGAGCTCGACGCAGTCCACCCGGAGGCCGGGATATTTCAGGGCTTCGGCCGCGCCGCCGCTCGCCCCGCC
This sequence comes from uncultured bacterium, assembly GCA_963743755.1. Lineage (GTDB taxonomy): Bacteria > Acidobacteriota > Aminicenantia > Aminicenantales > Saccharicenantaceae > RBG-16-66-30. The sequence continues at coordinate 359,464 of CAVUQU010000001.1, read as the reverse complement.
GCCGACGAGGAGGACGCTCCGAACGGCGTCCCGCTGCAGGAGCGCGAAGTGGACGGACTCCTCCGCGGCTCCGGCGTCCGGATGGGTGAAGACGGCTAGGCCGTTGTCGAAGAGGGTGATCTGCTCCTCGTTCCGGATGACCTGAAGCTTGCCATAGCGCGTATCTTCCGTCTCCGTGAGGTCCAAGGGCCTCCACGCGGCTCGTTGGGAGCCCGGGTCGAATGCGACCAGAAGGACTGCAAGAACGAGTGCCGGCAGGGCCAGCAACCTAGCCCGGCCGGGCCTCATCCCGGCGAGAACGAGAACCGCGGCCGCGGCCCCTATGGTCGCCGCGCCCTGCCAATTCGACAGCCGGGGGATGAGGAGAAAATGGACGAAGAGCCCCGCGGCGGCCGCCCCGGCCGACTCGAAGAGGTAGACCGAGGCGACGTCGCCGCCGAGGAGTCCGGCGTTGAGGACAAAGGAGTGTCCTAGGGGAAAGCTTAAAAGAAGGCTCAGGAATAGCGCGAAGCCGAGCGCCGGCCCGAGGCCGGTCAGCTCGGCCGGCAGGATGCCCAGGAGCCGATGGGAAAACCTCAGAACGACGAGGCCGGCGAAGAAGAGGACGACGACCAGGACGTAGATACCCGCCAAGCGGCCCGTCGAAGGTCCGGCGCGCCGGCGGGGACGGATGAGGCTCCCCAGGCCACCCCAGAGCAGCCAGGAGCCGAGGAAGAGCCCGAACGTCAGTTCGTTCCCTGTGAACACGGCCGAGAATTCCCGGAGGAGATAGATCTGGAACGACGCGGCCAGGAAGCCCAGGAGGAAGGCCGGCAACCCTGGTCTCAGGTCCAGAGGCCGGGAATGAGCGTCCCGCATTTTTCGCACTTGCCCTTGTCGATCAGGACGGCGTCGATCCGGTAGGCCGTCCTGGCGACGACCGTCGTGCCACATCCGGGACAGACCGTGTCTTCGGCCCCGTGCCCCGGGACGTTGCCCACATAGACGAAGCGGAGGCCTTCCTCGAGGGCCGTCCGCCGGGCCGTCTCGAGCGTGGACACGGGCGTCGGGGGCAGGTTCTTGACCAGGTACATCGGATGGAATCGGGAGAAGTGGAGGGGGACGTCCGTACCCGCCTCGTTCTTGACCCATCGGGCCATCTCGCGGATGAGGTCCATCCTGTCGTTGAGGGTGGGAATGACGAGATAGACGATCTCGAGCCAGGCCTTGGACCTGGCCACGGCCCGGATGGTCTCGAGTACGGGCCCGAGCTCGCCGCGGACGTAGCGGGCGTAGAAATCCTGCGTGAAGCCCTTGAGGTCGACCTTGACCGCGTCGACGACGGAGAGAAGCTCCGCGAGCGGCTCGGCGTTGATGTGGCCGCCCGTCACGACGACGTTCCGGATGCCCTTCCGCCGGGCCCGCGCGGCCGTATCGACCATGTATTCGAAGAAGACCGTCGGCTCGGTGTAGGTGTAGGCGATGGAGGGACAGCGGGCGTCCGCGGCCCGCGCGGCGGCGGCTTCGGGGGAAAGGTCGATCGTCTCGACCTGTTCGGGCCGGGCCTGGGAGATCTCCCAATTCTGGCAAAATTTGCAGTTGACGTTGCACCCCGCTGTGGCCAAGGACAGGGCCGTCGTGCCCGGCAGGACGTGGAAGAAAGGCTTCTTCTCGATGGGATCGACGTTGAGGCTGCAGACCTTGCCGTAGACGAGCGTGTAATAGGTCCCGCCGACGTTCTCGCGGACGCCGCAATAGCCCCGCTCCTTGTCGCCGAGCCGGCAGAACCGGGGGCAAAGACGGCATTCGATCTCGCGGTCTCCGAGCTTCACGTAGTGCCGGGCTTCGACCAGGGCGAGATCCGATCCGCCTTCCAGGGCGGCCAGGCGCCCGCAGAGCGACGGCAGCCCGGCCCCCAAGGCCAGGCCGGCCCCGGCGGTGCTCCGGAGGAAACACCGCCTGTTCACGCGAGCGACTCCTCGACGAGCTCGATCGCGGCGGGATCGGAGCGGCCGAGGCCCATCCTCTCGGCCGTGGCGAGGTACTTCGGCGCCCGCCCTTCCGCCTCGAGCGTCGGCAGGCCGGCGCCGGCCCGGAGCCGCTCGATGATCGTCCAGCCGACGCTGTCGACGGCCACGGGATCGAGGCCGAATACGAGGCCGCCGAATCTCGCCGCCCAGCGCGCGTGGAAGGAGGGGCCCCTGTGGAACTGGACGGTCATGGCGTCGAGAACGGTCAGCCGGTGGCGGCTGCTGACCGGCGGGGCGTCGAAGACCTCGGCGACGTACGGATCGCAGCCGGAATCGTGGTATTTGTTGGGATTGTGGATGGCCCCGAAGTAGTTCTTCATGCCAGCGGTGACGCCGGCCAGGCCGTGGTCCTTGAGGATGGCCAGGCTGATCGAGGCTGTGACGTAGCCGGCCTGGATCCTCGAGAAGAGGCTGCCGACGCCGAGGTGCGAAACGAGGTCGGGTTCGTAGCCCACGCCGTCCGCGTCGGTTCCGAGGATCCGGACGCCGGCCCTACCGGCGCCCGGCGCGTAGCCGGCCTCGCGGAGCTCGCGCGTCGTCCGGTCCCAGACGATGACGTTCTTCTCCGGGACGCCGCCCCCGGCAAGCCAGGCGGCGAGGGACAGGGCGACCTCGGGCCGCGTGCTGAGGGCCCTGCCGCCGATGGTGTTGACCTTGATGCCGACGCGGTCTTCGGGACGGAAGAGGGAGGCGGTTGCGGCGGCCGGCGAGCCCTCGCCGGTGAGAAGAGCGAAACCCCGGGCGAACATCCGGTCGATCGCGGCCCGATCGGGAACCCCGGAAGGCGTCCACGCGCCGGCGGCCTTGACGACGACGACGCGGGACGCGGCCATGACTTGCCCATGATGTCCCTTTTCCCGGGACCTGTCAAACGAACGGCGGCGGCGTTGCGGACGCAGTCCGCTTGCCAAGCGGGTCACCCTCCACTATATTATTCGCAGTCATCCTGTCCCGGAGGTCGAACATGCGAATTCCCATCCCGGAGAAGGCGGTCGCCGTCGCGGTCTTGGTCGCGGCCGTCCTGGTCTCGACGACGGTACCGGCCCGGGCGCAGGAGAGACTGACAAGCCCCGCCCTCGCCGCACTCGTTCCCCGGCTGGACGGGTGGGCCCTGTCCGAGGCGCCGCGCGGCTATTTCCCCGAGAGTCTGTTCGAATACATCAACGGGGCCGCCGAGAGCTATCTGAGCTACGATTTCCGCGAGCTTTTAGTCGCCGACCTTGAGAAAAAGGGCACGGAGGCGACGCTGACCGCGGAGATCTACGATATGGGGGACCCGCTCAACGCTTTCGGCATCTACGGGGCCGAGCGCTACCCCGAGAACGAGCCCGTCGGCGTCGGCGATCTCGATTATCTCGAGGGCGAATCCCTGAATTTCCTGGCTGGGCGGTACTACGTCAAGCTGCTCGCCTTCGGCCTCGGCGGAGAGACGGAGAAGATCCTCCATGAGGCCGGGTCGAAGATCGCCGGGGCGATCGGCGCGAAAACCGGCCTGCCGCCGCTCGTCCGGGCTTTTCCGGCCGAGGGCCTGGTCGCCCGGAGCGAGAAGTACATCAAGCGGAACTTCATGGGCTACGAATTCCTCGGCAACGGCTACGTCGCCGCCTACCGGTCGGGCGAGAAGGAGATGGAGGGCTTCTTCGTCGACGCGGCGACCGGACCGCAGGCCGAGGCCGCCCTGGCCCGGTTCCTCGATGCGGTGGCCGCCGACGGGCAGGTGCCGGAGAAAGTCCCGGGCGGCGTCAGGGTCCGGAACCGCTACGGCCAGACCGTCTTCATAGGCCGCGTGGGGAGCGTCCTCTACGGCGCCATGCGCGTCCCCGTGAGCCTGGAGGCCGCGGGACAGAAGCTCTTCGGATCCCTGGCCGCGTCCCTGTCGGCCCTCGGAAACGCGAAGTGAGCTTCGCTTAGCCCGGACGAGGCGTCAGGCACATGGACGACAGCAAGTACTTCAAGGTGGCGCTAGGCCTCGTCGTCCTCTTTGTCGTCGGCGTCGTGCTGAAACTGGCCCGCCCCGTGCTCATTCCCTTCATCCTGGCCGTCTTCCTCTCCTACATCATCGACCCCGCCCTGACCTGGCTGACCCGGTGCCGCTGTCCCAAGCCGGCGGCCACGCTCATCGTCCTGGGTCTGATGTTCGTCACCCTCTACCTCTTCGGCGTCCTGGCCTATTCGAGCGGCAAGGCGTTCGTGGCCGAGCTGCCGAAGTACCAAGGGCGGCTGTCCGAGCTCAGCCGGTTCCTGGAGCACGGGCTCGGACCGTTCAAGATCGACCTTTCGGCGGCCGTGGCGGGGCTTGATTTCGACAAAGCCGGGGCGTTTCTCCTCCAGGCCATCGGCCCCTTCTTCGGCCTCATCGGCAAGCTCCTCCTCGTCTTCCTCTTCCTCGTCTTCATCGTCGCCGGCCGGGGCCGCGGGACGGCCAAGCTGGCGAAGGCCCTGGGGGAGAGAGGGCCGGCCGCGTTTCGGCCATCCTCTGCTCGATCGACGCCCAGATCCGCAAGTACCTGGTCATCAAGACGGTCGTAAGCCTGGCCAACGGCCTGATGGTCTGGATCGTCCTCCTCCTCTTCGGGGTCGATTTCGCGGCCCTCTTCGGCCTCCTGGCCTTCTTCCTCAATTACATCCCCAACATCGGCTCGCTCTTCGCCACGATCCTCCGCGTCGGCTTCGCCTTCTTCCAGTTCGGCAACTTCTGGACGCCGTTCTGGATCTTGGTCGTCACCGACGGGCTGGACATGATCCTGGGCAATTTCGTGGAACCGCGGATCACCGGCAAGGGGCTCGGGCTCAGCCCTCTTCTGATTTTCTTCTCCCTGCTCTTCTGGGGCTGGCTCTGGGGGATCCCCGGGATGATCCTGTCGGTGCCGCTGACCGCGGTCATCAAGATCGTCTGTCAGAACGTCCCGGCGCTCCGGCCCGTCGCCGTCCTGATGGGGTCCTGAGGCCCCGGCCGGAATTCAGGGCAGGACCAGGTCCTCCGCTTCGATGAGGAAGGCCTCGGCGGAAAGCTTCTTGATCTTACGGCCGAAAAAGGCCTTGAGGACCTTCTCCGCGGCCGCCTGCTCGGCGCTCTTCTTCGACGGCCCCTTCGACCGGGCCAGGACCTTGTCCCCGAGGCGGACCTCGACGGCGAAGGTCCGGTCGTGGGCCGGCCCTTTTTCGGAAACGAGGCAATAGGCGGGGACGGCGAGCCCCGCCTTCTGGCAGAGCTCCTGGAGGGCGGACTTGGAATTGTTGACGGTCAGCGTCTGCGATCTTGCGGGCTTCAGGGCCGCGCCGAGCAGGGGGCAGAGGAAGCGCCGGGCGGCCTCGAATCCGCCGTCGAGATAGACCGCTCCGGCCAGAGCTTCGAAGGAGCCGGCCAGGATGGAGACCTTCTTCCGGCCGCCGCCCTTTTCCTCGCCCCGGCCGAGGCGGATGACCTTGTCGAGCTTGATCTCCCGGGCGAGCCGGGCCAGGGCCAGTGTGCTCGTCGCCGAGGCCTTGAGCTTGGACAGCTCGCCCTCGTTCCGGCCGGGGAAGGACGACATCGTGAATTCGGCGGCGACGAGGCCCACGACGGAATCGCCGAGGAATTCGAGGACCTCGTTGTCCTCGGGGCGGCCGGGATCGGTTTCGTAGGCGTGGGAGCTGTGGGTGAGGGCCCGGACGAGCAGGGCCCGGTCGCCGAAGGCGTGGCCGACGGCCTTCTCCAGGCGTTCGAGCTTCTTTCCGTCGGGTTTCATGGCGCGAACGGATAGACGATCCGGCCTCCGACGACGGTCATGACCGGGCCGCCCCGGAGCTTCCAGCCGTCGAAGGGGGTGTTCCGTCCCTTGGATTCGAATCGGTTCCGGTCGACCGTGACCGGGAGGTCGAGGTCAAGCAGGGTCAGGTCGGCGTCCGCTCCGACGGCGATGCGGCCCTTGGCGGCCAGGCCCAGCCGGCGGGCGGGAGCGGTCGCGAGCAGCTCGACGAACCGGCCGAGGGTGATCGTTCCGGGCCGGACGAGGCGGTCGAGCCCGAGGGAGACGGCGGTCTCCAGGCCGACGATGCCGAACGGGGCCTCGGCGAAAGGCCGGGATTTTTCGGCGGCCGTATGGGGGGCGTGGTCGGTGGCCACGACGTCGATCGCGCCCGTTCTGAGCCCCTCGATCAGTGCGGCCGCATCGGCGGCCGTGCGGAGAGGCGGATTCATCTTGAGATCCGTGTCGGGCGTCGCCAGCGCTTCCTCGGTGAGGAAGAGATGGTGGGGCGTCGCCTCGGCCGTCACCCTGACGCCGCGGGCCTTGGCCTCGCCGACCATGCGGACGCCGCCCGCGGTCGATAGATGGGCGATGTGGACGGGCGAGCCCGCGGTCTCGGCCAGGACGATATCCCGGGCGATCATGATCTCCTCGGCCGCGGCGGGGATGCCGGCGAGGCCGAGGCGCTCCGCGACCCGGCCCTCGTTCATCGCCCCGCCTTCGAAAAGGGCCCGGTCCTCGCAGTGGTCGATGACGAAAGCGCCGGCTTCGTCCGCGGCGGCCATGGCCCGGCGCATGATCCTGCTGTCCGCGATGGGCCGTCCGTCGTCCGAAAAAGCGACCGCGCCCGCCGAGACGAGGCCGGCCATGTCGACGAGCTCCGTTCCCTTCGAGCCCCGCGTCACCGCGGCGATGGGCAGGACGCGGGCCAGACCGGCCCGCCGGGCTTCGGCCAGGATGCGCTCCGTGACCTCGGGCCGGTCGTTGACGGGATCGGTGTTGGGCATGGCGCAAACCGTCGTGAATCCGCCGCGGACGGCCGCCCGGACGCCGGTGGCGATGGTTTCCTTAGCCTCGTAACCGGGTTCCCTCAGATGGACGTGGAGGTCGATGAGCCCGGGCACGAGGACGAGACCGCGGGCGTCGACCGTTCTGTCCGCCGGGGTCCTGCCGCATTCGCCGACGGCGGCTATCCGGCCGCCTTCGACGAGGACGTCGCACACGGCGTCGAGTCCGCTCGCGGGATCGACGACCCGGCCGCCGCGGAAAAGAAGGCTCACCGCTTCTTGCCTCCGCCGATCTTGATCGGTTCGGCGATGGTGACCTCCTCGCTGCCGTCCGTCTCTTTCAGACGGACGCGGACGACCTCCCGGCGCGACGTCGGCAGGACCTTGCCCACGTAGTCGGGCCGGATGGGGAGCTCGCGGTGGCCGCGGTCGATGAGGACGACGAGCTGGACCGTCTGCGGGCGGCCCCGGTCGATGAGGGCGTCCATGGCGGCGCGGATGGTCCGGCCGGTCATCAGGACGTCATCGACGAGGAGGACGTCCTTCTTGACGACCGGGAAGCCGATGTCCTTCTGATCGAGGGCCGGCTTGGCCTTCGGGGCCGGGATGTCGTCCCGGTATCGGGTGATGTCGAGGATGCCCACGGGGATCTCGACCCCCTCGAGCTCCGCGATCATGCGGGCCAGGCGCTTGCCGATGGCCACGCCGCGCGTCTTGACGCCGACGATGACCAGGCTCTTGAGGTTCCTGTTCCTCTCGATGATCTCCGTGGCGACGCGCGCGAGGACGCGCCTGATCTTGACGGCGTCCATGATCCGGGCCTTGGTCTTCTCATCCATACTGTGTCACTCCTCTGGCCGTTTCCGTCCCTTGAAGATGAACGAAGCCGGCCGAAATGTCAACCCCGGCCGGCGAACCAGGCCCGGGCTGCCGCGACGTCCGCGGCGATACGGGCCGCCAGGGGGCCGGCGCCGGAGAAGGTCCTCGTCGGCCTGAGCTTGCGGAGGAACCGGACGGTGATCTCGGCCCCGTAAAGGGAACCGTGGAAATCGAGCAGGAGGGTCTCGACCCGAAGCGGGCTGGGGCCGAAGGTCGGGTTGGTGCCGACGCTGGTGAGGGACTGATGGACCTTGTCTTTCCGGACGGTCTCCGTGACGAAGACGCCCTCGGGCAGGATCTCGTTCTCCGTCTCCAGGTTGGCCGTCGGAAAACCGATGCGCCGGCCCCGGGCGGCGCCCGGGACGACCCGTCCGGAGATCTCGTACGGCCTGCCCAGGAGGGCGGCGGCTTCGTCGACGCGGCCTCGTCTGAGGAGCCCGCGGACAGCCGTCGAGCTGACGGTCCGCCCGGCGCGGACGGCCGGGGCCACGAGGTGGACGCCCATCCCGGCCCGCCGGCCGAGCTCCCTTAGCCACGAAGCGTCGCCGCGCCGGTTGCGGCCGAATCGGAAATCCCCTCCGACGACCACCTCGCGCGCACCCAGTCTGTCCCGGAGGATGCCTTCCACGAACTCCCGGCAGCCCAGGTTGGAGAACGATCCGTCGAAGGGGATGACGGCGGCGGCATCGACGCAGGTGCCGCGCAGCCGCTCGAGGCGCTGAGCGGGCGTGTCGATCAACAGGACCGACGACTTGCCGAGCGCGCGTTCGGGGTGGGGCTCGAAGGTCAGGACGAGCGAGCGCAGGCCCTTCTTCCGGGCCAGTCCGCACAGCCGCGACAGGATCTTGCGGTGGCCGAGGTGGAGACCGTCGAAGTTGCCCACGGCCACGGCGGCGGGGCGGGGGAGGAGGCGGGGGTCGGCCAGACCGCGGAATACGACCATGCGTCTACATCTTGACGATGTCGGCGCTCTTGAGGTAGGCCAGCTTGAGCTGGTCGAGGACGCCGTCGAGGAACTTCTCCTCCTCGGGCTCGAGATTGCCCTTGGTCCGGTCCTTGAGGAGGTCGAGGAGGTCGATATTCCTCTTGGCCAGGACCAGGTTCTCCCGGCGTTCGCCGCTCACCGGGTCCTCCACGAGGCCGAGCTGGATGAGGGCGGGGAAGTAGAGGAGGATGACGATGGAGCCGAACTCGAGCGGCGGAACGAACTCCTTTTCCCCGGGTCTCTCGTTGGGGGTCTTGGGGCCGGTGTCGTCTTCGGTCATGGGCGTGTCCTTCCAGCGGTCCATCTTACCGCTTGGAGAGGTAAACTTCAAGAAAGCGCGTTGATTCCGGCCCGGCTTTGGGGTACTCTGGGACCGCGGAGGAGGGGATGAAAAAGAAGCGGTTATTCTGTTTCTTCGCGGCGGTCTTCCTCGCGGTGGCGCCGGCCCGGGGCCAGTTCACGGCCGCGGAGCTGGCCGCGCGCCCGGAATGGGAGAGCTTCCTCAGGGAAGCCGAGATCGTCGACCGGATGCAGATGGAGCGCGAGGAGGGAGTGACCAGGCCCTGGAAGCTCACCCTCCGGCGGGGCGAGGTCGTACGTTACGCCTTGTGGAAAGACGCGAGCGGGATCCGCGGCGGTTTCTGGGAGGGCTGGAAGTACGAGATCGCCGCCTACCTCCTGGACAAGCGGCTGGGCGTCGGCATGGTCCCGCCCACGGTCGAAAAAGCCCTTGACGGCCGTCCGGGATCCTGCCAGCTCTGGATCGAGGAGACAGCCCTATATGGAGACATGCTGGCGGCCAGGCAGGGGCTGGAGTCCTTCCGGTCCGAGGGCTGGAAGAGAGCCGGCTACGTCGCGCAGCTCTTCGACGACATCGTCGGCAACGAGGACCGGCACACCCGGAACGTGCTCGTGACGGCGGATTTCAGGGCCATCCTCATCGACCATTCGCGGACGTTCCGGACCATGAAGAGCTTCGTCGAAGGCGTGCCGTTCTCGGACAAGAACGTGCCCCCGGCGAACCTCCTGCGAAAGCTGCCGCGCGGGCTCGTTCAGAGCGTCCGGGACCTGTCCGAGTCTGGGCTCAGGGAGGCCGTCGGGGATCTGCTTTCTGATGAGGAGATCCGCGCGGTGCTCTCCCGTCGGGAGATCCTGCTCCTCGAGATAGGGAAGGTCTTCGGACGGTTCGGCGAAGCCGACGTCCTCTACTGACCGGCGGCGGGAGGCCCGCCTAGGCCGCAGCCGGCGTCCCGGACTTCTTCCGCAGCACCAGGGCGGCCTTGATGAATTCGTCGAGGTCGCCGTCGAGGATCCGGTCGGTGTCGCCCGTTTCCACCCGCGTCCTGAGGTCCTTGATCATCCGGTAGGGGTGGAGGACGTAGGAGCGGATCTGGTTGCCCCAGGCGATGTCGGATTTCGCGTCCTCGAGCGTGTCGATCTTGACCCGGCTTTTCCGCTGCTCGAGCTCGTAGAGCCGGGCCTTGAGGACCTTCATGGCCGAGGCCTTGTTCTTGTGCTGGGAACGCTCGTTCTGGCACTGGACGACGATGCCGGTCGGAATGTGGGTGATGCGGACGGCCGAATCCGTGGTGTTGACGTGCTGGCCGCCCTTGCCGCCCGCGCGGTAGGTGTCGATCTTGAGGTCGTCCGGGTTGATGTCGATCGGGATGTCGTCGTCGACTTCGGGATAGACGAAGACGGCGGCGAAAGACGTGTGCCGCCTCTTGGCGGCGTCGAAAGGCGAGATGCGCACGAGGCGGTGGACGCCCGTCTCCTGGCTGAGATTGCCGAAAACGAAGTCGCCCTCGAACCGGATGGTGGCGCTCTTGAGCCCGGCCTCCTCTCCCGGCTGGTGGTCGAGGACCTCGGTCTTGAAGCCCTTGCGCTCGGCGTAGCGCAGGTACATCCGCAGGAGCATCTGGGACCAGTCCTGGGATTCGGTGCCGCCGGCGCCGGGATGGATGGTCAGGATGGCGTTGCGGGGATCGTCCGGGTCGTAGAACAGGGTCCGGAGCTCAGCTTCCTGGAGGGCCGTGTCGAGCCGGGCGACGGCCGCCGCGGTGTCGGCTTCGACGTTCTCCCCCTCGGCCGCCAGCTCGACGAGGGCCCCGAGGTCCTCCTTCTGGGCGAGGATGCCCTTGAAGAACTGGATGTCCTTTTCGAGGAGCTTTTTCTTCTGCTGGAGCGACTGGGACGTCTTCTGGTCCTGCCAGACCTCGGGGGAGGCCAGGCGGACGTTTATCGCCTCGAGCTCGACGGTCTTGTGATCGAGGTCAAAGAAAACCTCGGACCTCTTCGAGCTTTTCGAAGAGGCCGTTGAGTCTCGTCTTGAGGTCGAGCGTTTTGTTGTCGGCGGGTGTCATGGCGTCACTTTTCCTCGGTCGGATTCGGAGGGGTCAGTCCTGGATGACCCGGAAATCGGTCGTCTTTCCGGCGGCGGCGTTCAACTTGGCCAGGAGGTCGACGGCCCGGTCCCGGGACGCATAGCCGCCCAGCCGGACGCGGTACCAGGTCTTCGTGTCCGAAGGCCTGGGATTGGCCACGACCGCGGTGTAGCCCTGCTTCTTGTACCTGTCGGCCGACGCCTGGGCCTGGGCCCGTTCGGTGAACGCGCCGACCTGGACGTAATAGAGGCCGGTCGACTCCGTCGCCGGCGGCGGGGCCGTCTTCTTCGTTCCGGCCGGGGCCTTCTCGACGGGGGCCTTGACCGTGGCCGCCGGCGGCGCGGTCTTGGGCGCGGGCTCGCCGGAAACCGGCGCGACGGCGGCGCTCTCCGTATCGGCAGGGGCCGGCCTGACCGGCTGTTCCTTGACCGGCTCGGCGATCGGCTGGGTGACGATCTGGGCAGGGGCGGTCAGGCGGACCTGCTTCTTGCCGACCGAGACGCCGAGGAGGAAGATGAACACGCCCAGGGCGAGGACGCCCAGAAAAATGACGACGAGCAGTGAGCTCGAGACCTGGATCTCCCGGAAATCTTTGTTTTTCATCAGCTCTGCTTTTTCTCCTGGCTCTTATCGTACGTGAAGGCCTTGAGGATTTCCAGAGGTAAAGGGAAAACGATCGTCGAATTCTTTTCCGTGGCGATCTCGGTCAGCGTGCTCAGGAACCGGAGCTGGAGGGCCTGCGGGTTCCGGGAGATGATGTCCGCGGCATCGGTCAGCTTGCCGGCGGCCTGGAACTCGCCGTCGGCGTGGATGACCTTGGCCCGCCGCTCGCGTTCGGCCTCGGCCTGCTTGGCGATGGCCCGGATCATGTTCTCGGGCAGGTCGACCTGCTTCATCTCGACGAGCTGGACTTTGATGCCCCAGGGATCGGTGTGCTGCTCGATGATCTCCTGGAGGCGGGCGTTCAGCTTTTCCCGCTCCGAGAGGAGGTCGTCGAGCGGGACCTGGCCGAGAAGGCTCCGCAGGGTGGTTTGGGCCAGCTGCGAGGTGGCGTAGATATAATCCTGGACCTCGATCACGCACTTGACGGGGTCGATGACCCGGAAATAGAGGACGGCGTTGACCTTGACCGTGACGTTGTCCTTGGTGATGACGTCCTGGGGCGGGATGTCCATGGTGATGAGCCGGAGGCTGATCCGGACCATGCGATCGATGGGGGAGAAGACCAGGATGAGGCCCGGCCCCTTGGGCTGGGGCAGGAGGCGGCCGAGACGGAAGATGACTCCCCGCTCGTACTCCCGCAGTATCTTGATGGAATTCAAGATGTAGAGGACGATGAGCCCGACGACGATGATCGGATACGTGATCATGGATATCTCCTTTTCAGAGCTTGCCGACTTTGACCTTCAATCCCTCGAGGAATGCGACGACCTTGACCTTCTCTCCCGCCCGGATGGGCCCGTCGGCCTCCGCGTTCCAGATCTCGCCGTGGACGAAGACCTTTCCCGAAGGGGACGAGATCGGTCCGGGCCGTGCCTGTCTCTCCGATCATCCCCTCGCGGCCGGAGAAAGAGCGGCGGGAGTGGGCCTTGAGGACCAGTGTCAGCAGGAAGACGACGATCAGGGATACGCCGAGGGCGACCGGAAGGACGAAGCGGAGGCCCGGGCGGAGCTCCGGGATGGGGGACTTGACGAGCATGAGCGAGCCGATGATCATGGCGGCGATCCCTCCGACGGCCAACATGCCGAAGCTCTGGACCTTGACCTCGAGTACGAACAGGATGATGGCCAGGCCGATGAGGCCGAGACCGACGTAGTTGATGGGCAGGATCTGGAAGGCGAACACCGCCAGGAGCAGGGAGATGCCTCCGAGCACGCCCGGCAGGATGGCGCCCGGGTGGGAAAATTCGAAGTACAGCCCGATGAGCCCGATCATGAGCAGGATGTAAGCGAGGTTCGGGTTGGCGATGGTCAGGAGAAACTTCTGGCGGAAGGTCATCGGCAGCTCGACGACGGGCTTGCCGAGAAGGGCCAGGATCCGCTCCGAGCCGTCGAACCGTCTGACCACCCGGCCGTCGAGTCGGGCGATGAGGTCTTCCTCGGAGCCGGCGACGAGGTCGATGAGCCCGCCATCCAGCGCTTCCTTCTCGGTGTAGGCGAGGCTTTTGCGGACGGCGTCCTCGGCCATTCCGACGTTGCGGCCCCGCTTCCCGGCGATCGCCCGGATGTAGGAAGCGGCATCGTTGACGACCTTCTCCTCCGTGGTCTCGTCCATGGAGGATCCCGTGAGCGAGATGCCGACGGGGTGGGCCGCCCCGGTGCTCGTGCCGGGGGCCATGGCGAAGATATCGCAGGCCAGGGCGACGAAAAATCCGGCCGAGGCGGACCTCGCCCCGCTCGGCCCGACGAAGGCGGCGACGGGTGTCCCGGCGTTGACGATCTTTTCGATGATCTCGCGCATCGAGGTGTCGAGGCCGCCGGGGGTGTCGAGGCTCAGAACGACGAGGTCCGCGCCGTCGCGGTCGGCCCGGTCCAAGGACCGGACGACATATTCCGCCGTGATGGGGTGGATGGGCGCGTCGACCCGGATTTTGACGACGGAAGCCGGGGCCAGGACGGGGCAGAGGAGCATCCAGAGGACGGGAATTCGGGCGCGCACGGTGCCTTCATTATAAGAACGCAGGGGAGGATAGTCAACCCGTCATGATTCTGCTTGACTTTTTATTTTCAATAAATTAAATATAGTATTCGCCTTCGGGCAAGGAGTTCCTCCGATGATCAAGAACGATATAGCCTTGGCTATCGAGAAGAAGACGGAATTCAACAGGGCCAAGTCCCTGTCGATCGTCGAGGCCGTCCTGGAGTCCCTCAAAACCGCCCTCGCGAACAGGGAAAAAGTCGAGATCCGGGGCTTCGGCAGCTTCAAGGTCGTGGCCAAGAAGACCGGATTCGGACGCGACATCCGCCGTCAGAAACAGATCCGCATCGAGAAGGGCCAGCGGATCAAGTTCCGCCCCGGCCAGGAGCTCAAGACCCTCCTCTCCAAGACCAAGTCCGCCTAAGCGGACGGCGTCGTCCTCTTCATTTCGGCATCACGAACGAGCTGGGCGTAGACCCGTTCGGTCTGTTCGACCGTCCCGGCGAGGCTCCCCGAAGAGTCGATGACGTAGTCCGCGTGCTTGCGCTTCTCCCGCGCCGGCATCTGCGTGCCGATCCGGCGCATGGCCTCGGCCCGTCCGATGCCGTCGCGCAGCCTCAGGCGGCGGACCTGCTCGGGCTTGCGGCAGTCGACGACGACCACGCGGTCGAAGTGCCGGGCATAACCCGCCTCGACCGTCAGGGCGGCCTCGACGACGAGAATGGGGGCGCCGCCCGCGCGCTCGAGACGCCGGACGGCTTTCTCCTGTTCGGTCCGGACGAGGGGATGGACGAGCTTGTCGAGGAACCGCCGGGCGGCCGGATCGGAGAAGACGAGCGGGCCGAGACGGGACCGGTCGATGGACCGGTCGGGCCGGAGGATGGCGGGGCCGAAGCGGGCGACGACGGCTTTCCAGGCCGGGCGGCCGGGACGCATGAGATCGTGGGCTTCCCGGTCGGCGGTGAAGAGGACACAACCTTTTTCGGCGAGGAGACGGGCGACCACGGACTTGCCGCAGGCGATCCCACCCGTCAAAGCGACGCGGAGGACGCTATTTTTTCTTGGCGGTCTTCTTGACCGGGACGACCTTGAACAAGTCATCGCTGAACCGCACGGCGACGCCCTGACGCTTGGTCTTCTTGTCGGGCTTTTCCAGGCGGACGGTGATACCGCCGATCCGCAGTCTCAGTCTCTTGCCGTCGGCCAGCTTCTCCGGGAGCTCGATGTAGAGGTTGAGCTTGGAGCCGACGACGACGCCGGAGTCCAGGGAGAAATAGGCCCCGCCCGAGGAGATGTTCTCGAGCTGGGTCACCTCCTTGAACTTGTTGCCGTCGGCGAGGCTGCCTTCGATGAGCGTGCCCAGGGGGAAATCGAACCGCCATTCGCGGCGGCGGTTGATATCCAACTCCTCGGGAATGGCCTTGGCCTTTTTCTTGGGGGCGGCTTTCTTTGTCATGGCGTCCTCGATTCCTCGCATTAAAAGAGGGCCGAATTGATGGCGTAGAGCGCCAGCTGGAGGCGGCTGTGGGTGTCGAGCTTGGCGTAGATGCTCTTGATGTGCGACCGGACCGTGTTCTTGCTGATGAACATGAGCTCGGCGATCTCGTCGTTGCTCTTGCCCTGGCCGATGAGGCGCAGGACCTGGAACTCGGTCGGCGTGAGCTGGTCGAGCGTCTTCTCCTTGAGGTCCCGGCCGACGACGGAGATGATGCGGTCCATGATGCTGGACATCTTGTCGCGGGGCAGCCAGATCTCGCCCTTATGGATGCCGCGGACCGCTTCGGGCAGCTGGGTCGAGGCGTCGTTGAGGTCGAAGTAGCCGCGGGCCCCCGCGTTGATGAGGTTGACGATCTCCTCGTGGGCGGGGATGTTGCCGAGGAGGAGCAGCTCCGAGCGGCCCTGGGTCTTGGAGATCTCGCGGATGGCCTTGCAGATCTCCCGGAGGTTCGGCAGGGCCTCCATGTGGGCGAAGAGGATGACCTGGGGCTTGAGCTTCTTGATGGAATCGATGAACGACTCGATCGTGTTCTTCTCGATGTTCAGGATGTCCAGGTCCGTGTCGGCTTCGAGGGCTCTCAGGATGCCGGCGAGGATGATCTCCGACGGACAGAAGATCAGGAGGGTGATCTTCGGAGATTCGGCGACGACGGGGGCTTTCTTTTTCTCCATGCTGGTCTCGACCCCTTTGGACGGTTTGGGTGATTTAAGTGGTTTTTCCATCGATGCGCCCGAATCATATGCAATCGCCGGGGGGTTGTCAAGCACGGGGGGGGAGGGGGGGTGAGACGGGGCCGCAGCTCCTACGCCGGAGGCAGGCTGTTCGGATGGAGGCGGAAGCCGCGGTCGAGCCGGACGACGACGTACTGCTGCCGGTCGTTCTTCTCTTCGTACCGGACATAGACGACGGCGCCGGACAGGACCATGCGCAGGGGGCTCTCGAGGATGAGGGTCCGGGGGATGTCCAGGAAGATCGTCACCCGCGAGTCGATGATCAGGCGGGCCTTGAGCCGGAAGGAGACCTCCTGGGCGCTGATGCCGCAGACGGACGTCCGCTCCTCGAACTTCCGGCCCGCCGCGTCGAGGCCCTTGACCAGGGCCGGGAGAGAGAGCTCGAAGCTGCGCTCCCGCTTCCCGGTCCTGGCCGGGCTCGCCGTGGAAGGATCATGAAGAGACTTGGCCATTTCCATGTCGTTGTGTATTTTCGCAGGTCTCACGGGAGGAGACAATCGCTCATCACGGGGAATAGAGGGGTCAAATTCGGCCCGGCCGCCTCATCTCCAGAGGCTAGGCGTACGGGACGACCGGGCCCGGACGCCGTCACGCGGCGTCCGCCTGGATGAGGTACCGTGATTCCAGCCGGAGGGAGACCTGGGGGGCGGTGCCGTCCCCCTCGACCGGATCGACGTCGACGATCGTCCCCTTGACCACGAGCGTGAGGTTCCGGCCCTCGCCGAGCTTAGGGGGCAGGGCGATCATGAGTTTCAGGCGGGATCCCAGGGCGACGGGATTGCGGAGAGGGAAGAGGGCCCCCTGGTGGCTCATGAACGTGAGCATCGTCTCCTCGTGGAAGAAGTCTCCGTCGGGGTCGGGCCCCTCGACGGTCACGGGCAGGGAAAGCTTGAATCCCCGTTCGGGCGGCCGGTGCCGGACGGGCCTGGATTCCCAGGTTGTCCTGCTCAGCATATAGATTTTCCTTTTCCTTTGAAATTGGCGAGTCCAGATTCGCATGGGGGCCGGCGCCGGTCAATCACCCCTAAAGGTGAACGGCCGGGGGATATTGGCGTGCCTTGACAATTCGCCGACCCGCCGTTAGAATCGTAAAACGCTCAAAGACAAGGAGATGACGTGAACGAGAACGACCGGCAGGTGAAGAGCATCACGCCCAAAAGCGAGGATTTTTCCAAGTGGTACGTGGAGGTCGTCCAGAAGGCCGAGCTGGCCGACTACACGCCGATGAAGGGCATGATGGTCATCCGCCCGCACGGCTACGCGGTCTGGGAGAACATCCAGAAGGCCCTCGACCTCCGCATCAAGGCCTCCGGGCACGTCAACGCCTATTTCCCGCTGTTCATCCCCGAGGGATTCCTCAAGAAGGAGGCCGAGCACGTCGCAGGGTTCTCGCCCGAGGTGGCCTGGGTGACGATCGGCGGCAAGGAGGAGCTCGAGGAGAGGCTGGCCGTGCGGCCGACCTCCGAGGCCATCATCGGCCACATGTACTCCAAGTGGATCAAATCCTGGCGGGACCTGCCCGTGCTCATCAACCAGTGGGCGAACATCGTCCGCTGGGAGAAGGTCACCCGGCCTTTCCTGCGAACGACGGAATTCCTCTGGCAGGAAGGCCATACATGTCACGAGACGGCCGAGGAAGGGGAGGCCGAGACGCTCCAGATCCTCGACCTCTACAAGGACGTCTGCGAGTCGGAGCTGGCCATCCCGGTCCTCTCCGGACGCAAGTCCCTGCAGCGAGAAGTTCGCCGGTGCCTCGATGACCTACGCCATCGAAGCCCTGATGTCCGACGGGAAGGCGCTCCAGATGGGGACCTCCCACAACCTGGGCCAGCATTTTTCCAAGGCCTTCGACATCAAGTTCGAGGATCGCAACCAGACCCTGCAGTACGTCTGGCAGACGTCCTGGGGCATGACGACGCGCACGATCGGGGCCCTGATCATGGTCCACGGCGACGATTCGGGACTGCGTTTCCCGCCCCGCATCGCCCCCGTCCAGGCCATCGTGGTACCCATTTCGGTCGGCAACTGGAAGGAGACCGTCCTGCCGGCGGCCCAGGCCGTCGTCCGGGACCTCCGTGCGGCCGGCCTCCGCGTCGACATCGACGCCCGCGAGGAGACCACGCCCGGCTGGAAGTTCTCCGAATACGAGATGAGAGGCGTTCCGCTGCGGATCGAGATCGGGCCCCGCGACGTCAAGGCCGGACAGGCCGTCCTCGTCCGCCGCGACACGAAGGTCAAGGAGCCCGTGCCGCTGGCCGAGCTCAAAACCCGGGTCCCGGCCCTCCTCGAAGAGATCCAGGCCGAGCTTCTGGCCCAGGCCCGGGCCCATCTCGAGGCCAATATCCGCGACGCGTCCGATTACGGGACCTTCAAGGACATCCTCGAGAACAAGCGCGGCTTCGTCCGGGCGCCCTGGTGCGGCGGCGAAGCCTGCGAAAGCCGGATCAAGGCCGAGACCATGGCCACGATCCGGGTCATTCCGCTCGACGAAGCCGAGGCGAAGACCCTGAAGCCCTGCGTCGCCTGCGGCGCAGAGGGCCAGGCCCTGGCCTATTTCGCCCGATCCTACTGACGGAGGACGGCCGCCCTTGGGAGAGGACTACGCGCGCGAACGCCGGAGGATGACGGACTCCCAGATCCGGGCGAGGGGGGTGCGCGATCCGCGGGTGCTCGCGGCCATGGACAAGGTCCCGCGGCACCTCTTCGTCCCCGAGCGCCTCCGGCCGCAGGCCTACGACGACGGGCCCCTGCCGATCGGCGACGGCCAGACCATCTCCCAGCCTTACATCGTCGCCTACATGACCGATGCGCTCGGCCTCAGGGGCGGGGAGAAGGTGCTCGAGATCGGCACGGGTTCGGGATATCAGACGGCGGTCCTGGCCGAGATCGCCGGCCGCGTCTGGACGATCGAGATCGTCGAGGCGCTCGCTTCACAGGCCCGGACCGTCCTGGACGGCCTGGGCTACGCCGGTATACGTTACCGCGTCGGTGACGGCTGGGCCGGCTGGCCCGAAGAAGGGCCCTTCGACGCCATCTGTGTCACCGCGGCCGCGGCCGAGATCCCCGCACCCCTTACGGACCAACTGGCCGTCGGCGGACGAATGATCATCCCCGTTGGGACGGCCCTTCAGGAGCTCGTTCTCGTGCGCCGGAAGAAGAAGGGGATGACGAAAGAACGGTTGCTGCCGGTCCGCTTCGTGCCCCTGATCCGGCGCTCCTGACGGCCGGCGCGGTCTTCAGTCCTTCTCGCCGTAGTAGGAGATCTTGGGGGGTTTCTTGGGATCCTGGCCGAAGAAGAAAAGCCACTTGTCGTGGCTCTCCTGGTCGTTGTAGATCTTGACCGACTTTGTCGGTCGACGTGCTGACGACGCCGAGGATCTGGGGATTCTTGATGCCCGGCAGGGCCCTTTCCGGGGCGACCAGGAGCTCCTGGGCCGATTCCCGCCCGGACGGCGCCTTGCCCGAAGCCAGGATGACGTTCCACAGCCCGTCGGGGTCGAAGGGGTCCCGGTAGAGCCGGCGGATGCACTTCTTGTCGAGGAGCTCCTTCAGGCTGGCCGGGAACTTGCCGGGGTTCTTCTGGACGTAGAGGCGCACGCCCTCGGCGTACTGTTTGCCGCGGAAGATGAGCTCCTCCTCTTTTTCCCTCCGGACCTCCGTCTGCCAGACCGGGAGGGCGATGAGCAGGCCGAGGCTGATGACGAGGACGGCCATGGCCAGTATGATGAGGACGTAGCCCGGCCGTCCTCCGGGCCGGTCACCAGGTATTGTACGGGGAGGCATCGATGGGGGACTTGGCATCCGAACCGGACTTGACGTCGATGACGCCGGGGATCTCGGCGAGCATCGGGTCTTCGGGGGAGGGGAGCTCGCGGACTTCGACCCAGGTCGTCGCCAGGCTGGTCATCGGATCGACCGGGATGGCCCGGATATAACTGTCCTGGACGAGGGCCTGGAGGGTCGCGGGATACTTGCCCTTGTCCTGGGCGTACTGGTCGAGGAGCTTGCGCAGGATGAAGAGGTTCTCCTTGAGCACGGTCTCCTTGGCCTTGGTCGCCGCCGCCTTGTAGTTGGGCAGGGCGATCCCCAGCAGGAGACCGATGATGGCCAGGACGATGATAAGCTCGATCAGCGTGAAGCCGCGCTCACCAGTCCTTGTAGTATGTCCCGTCGAGGGCCTTGGCCTGGCTCTTGGTGTAGACATCGTACACATTCTCCTCTCCCCAGACGTCCGAATCGAAATCGTCCTGGTAGGACCGCAGCCCCCAGTCGGTGGAACCGGTCATGGGGTCCTTGGGGATGCGGCGGAGGAACTTGACCGTCTTCTTGCGGCCCGACCCCTGGCCCTTGGCGTCCTTGTCCTCGACCTCGACGCCCTTGACCAGGTCCTCCAGAGTGGGCGGATATCCTTCGGTGTCCTCGTCGACCTCGAACTTTTTCTCGTCGGCGAGCTTTTTCCAGGCGTCGATGGCCTCGCGCACCTGGCGCAGGGACCTGGCCAGCTCGACCTCGTTGTCGCGCTTGACGGCTATTTTGGCGAGGGGCAGAGCGGACAGGGTGAGGACGGCAAGCACGGCCATGGTGATGATCATCTCGATCAGGGTGAAGCCGCGGGCGTCGCGTCTGCGCACAGTCATTGCCTCAGCCCCGCGGCCGGCGCGGGGGCTCACCGGAGATTATAAGCCAACGGCCGCGGAAATCAAAACCGGCCGCGTCCGCCTCGGTCGCGTCCCCCCGGGCGGCCCGAGGAGTGCTCGCGGGGATAACGCCGGGGCTCGGGGCGGGGCGTCGAGTCGGGATTCTCCCCGCCGCCCTCCTCGCAGGCCTTCTTGCTCAGGCGCATCTTGTTGTCGGCCGGATCGATGCTGATGACCTTGACCGTGATCGTGTCGCCGAGGTGGAGGACGTCGTGGATGCTCTCGATCCGGTTGGGCGCGACCTCCGAGATATGGAGGAGCCCGACGAGGTTGGGCATGATCTCGACGAAGGCGCCGTATTCCTCGAGCCGGACGATCTTGCCCGTGTAGACCTTGCCGAGCTCGGCTTCGGCCGTGAGGTCGAGGATCATCTGCTTGGCCGCCTCGGCGGCGGACATGTCGGTCGAGGCGATGAGGATCTTGCCGTCCTCCTCGATGTCGATCTTGGCCCCGGTCTGGCTGATGATCTTCTTGATGATCTTGCCGGCCGGGCCGATGACGTCGCCGACCTTCTCCGGGTTGATGTTGAGGATGAGGATCCGCGGCGCGAAGACGGAGATGTCCGGGCGCGGCGCGGCGATGGTCTCTTTCATCTTGTCCAGGATCTTGAGCCGGGCCGTGCGGGACTTGGCCATGATCTCGCGGAGCATGGGCAGGGTGACGCAGGGGATCTTGAGGTCGAGCTGGATGGCGGTGACGCCCTTCTCGGTCCCGGCCATCTTGAAGTCCATGTCGCCGAAGTGGTCCTCGAGGCCGGCGATGTCGGTCAGGATGACGTAGCCGTCGGGGCCCGTGACCAGGCCCATGGCGATGCCGGCGACGATCATCTTGAGCGGGACGCCGGCGTCCATCAGGGCCAGGACGCCGCCGCAGACCGTCGCCTGGGAGGAGGAGCCGTTGCTCTCCAGGATGTCCGAGACGATGCGGATCGTGTAGGGGAAGGTCTCGATGTCGGGGATGGCCGGCAGGATCGATTTCTCGGCCAGCGCGCCGTGCCCGATCTCGCGGCGTCCGGGGCCGCGCAGGAAGCCCACTTCGCCGACCGAGAACGGCGGGAAGTTGTAGTGGAGCATGAACCGCTTCTTGGATTCCTCGCCCAGGCTGTCCAGCCTCTGGGCGTCCTCGAAGGTCCCCAGGGTGACCGTGGCCAGGGCCTGGGTCTCGCCGCGGGTGAACAGGGCCGAGCCGTGGGTCCGGGTCAGAAGGCCGACCTCGCTCGTGATGGGGCGGATGTCGTCGAAGCCCCGGCCGTCGGTCCGCAGCTTCTTCTGAGAGGACGAGCTCGCGGAAGAGCTTTTCTTCGAGCTTGTAGAAGACTCTCCTTGGCCTCGAGCTTCTCCTCGAGGTTCTCCTCGGGGATCCGGGCCAGGGCGGCCTCGCGGACCGCCTTGAGGGCGGCCTCGTTGGCCTTCTTGCCGCGGACCTGCATGGCCTCGAGGAGCGCCGGCCCGTGCTCGCGCTCGACCTGGACCAGCTTCTCCGGGTCGAGGGCCTTGGCTTTGAACTCGCGCTTTTTGATGCCGAGCGAGGCGAAGAGCTCCTTCTGGGCCCGGATGATCTGCTGATTGGTCTCGTGGGCGAGGGCCAGGGCCTCGAGGAGCTGTTCCTCGTCGACTTCCTTGGCCCCGGCCTCGATCATGATGATGCCGTCCTCGTTGCTGACGACGGTCATGTTGACGGGGCTGCGGTCGAGCTCGACGTCGGTCGGGTTGACGACGTAATGGTCCGTCGACGAGGCCGACCTTGACCGCGCCGAGAGGCGTCGTGAAGGGGATGTCGGAGAAGTAGAGGGCGGCCGAGGCGCCGATGACGCCGAGCGTGTCGGGTTCGTTGTCCAGGTCGGCCGAGAGCAGCAGGCCGACGATCTGGGTGTCGAAGAAGTAGCCCTCGGGGAAGAGCGGCCGGATGGGCCGGTCGATCAGGCGGGCGATCAGGATCTCCCGCTCCGAGGGCCGTCCCTCGCGCTTGAAGAAGCCGCCCGGGATCTTGCCGGCGGCGTAGGTGTTCTCGCGGTAGTCGACGATGAGCGGAAGGAAGTCCTTGCCTTCCTTGAGCTCCTTGCGGGACGTGGCCGTCACCAGCATCATCGTGTCGCCGTAGCGGAGCAGGGCCGAGCCGTCGGCCTGCTTGGCGATCCGGCCGATCTCGATGGACAGGGTCCGCTTGTTGATCTCTAGACTGATAGTGTTTGACATGGGGTGTTCCTTTGGTGGCCGGGCCTACTTGCGCAGGCCGAGCTTCTTGATGAGCTTTTCGTAGCGGCCGACATCGTCCTTCTTGACGTATTCGAGGAGCCGCTTTCTCTGTCCGACCAGCTTCATGAGGCCGGCGCGGGAGTGGAAGTCCTTCTTGTGGTCGCCGAAATGTTTGACGAGCAGGTTGATCCGCTCCGTCAGCAAGGCGACCTGGATCTCAGGCGAGCCCGAGTCGGTCGGGTGGGCCTGGTTCTCCTTGACGATCTTCGTCTTCTGTTCCTTGCTAATCACGCTTTTTGTTCTCCTGATGTTTTTTCCGGGCCATTTTAACAGAAAACGGGCGGATTGACAACAATTTGTTCGGTTTGCGGACGGGGACGGGGGGAGGCCCGGAGGGATCAGTGGCCCAGGGCCTTTTTACGGGCCTGGAGCTGGCGGGCGTACTTGGAGGTCAGGCTGCCCTGTTTCTCCCGGCACTCGGTCAGCTTGGCTTCGATCTCGGCCAGGTCCAGGGTGTTCATCTTCTTCCGCTTCTTGGTTTCTTTCTTTTCGTCGGCCATCTGTCGATCCTTTCGGGTGCTCTCGCGCCGGATATCCGGGATCCGGGACGCTTACTCTATCAGAAAGCCGGCGCGAAGGCAACTTCGGGCCGGCCCCGTCCGGCGGCGGTTTACTCGAAGCGGGGATTTGGCTATGATGCGGGGGAGGTGGACACGATGGACAGACGCGCATTTCTCCGCAGCTCCCTCCGGGCGGCCGCCGCGGTCTCCGCGGCCGGTTCCGGCCTCGTCCTCCAAGGCTGTTCCAAAGGCCGGGACCTCGACCTGGTCGTCGCCGGCGGCACGGTCTACGACGGGTCCGGCGGGCCGCCCTTCCGGGCGGACCTGGGCATAGCGGACGGCCTGATCCGGACGATCGGCCGGATCAGGAGCTCCCGGGCCGCGGCCGTGATCGAGGCCGACGGCCTCGCGGTCTCGCCCGGCTTCATCGACGTCCACGACCACACCGATACCGGCTTGCTGGTCAACCCCCGCGCGGAGAGCGCCGTCCGCCAGGGCGTGACGACGCTCGTCAGCGGCCAATGCGGCGGTTCCCCCTTTCCGCTGACCGACGAAAAGGCCGCGGAGCTGCGCGGATCGCTCGAAAAGAAATATGGCCTGGCCGCGGGGTGGAAGGACATCGCCGGCTTTCTGGACGCGATCGAGAAATCGGGGACCGCGCTCAATTACACGACGTTCGTCGGGAACGGGACCGTCAGGGCCGCGGTCATGGGCAACGAGGACCGGCCGGCGTCGGCCGCCGAGCTCGACCGGATGAGAGCGCTCGTCGCCGAGGCCATGGCCGGCGGGGCCCTGGGCCTCTCCTCGGGCCTCGAATACACGCCGAGCAGCTTCGCTTCGACCGGGGAGCTCATCGAGCTCGGCCGCGTCGCCGCGCGGACGGGCGGCGTCTACGCGACCCACATGCGCGACGAGGAGTCCTTCGTCCTCGAAGCCGTGGCCGAGGCCCTGCGCATCGGCCGGGAGGCCCCCATCCGGCTCCAGATCTCCCATCTCAAGGTCGGGTTCGCGGTCAACTGGCCCAAGCTCGGGATGCTTTTGGACATGCTCGAAAAAGCCCGGGCCGAGGGGCTCGACTTCCGCTGCGACCGGTATCCCTACATCGCGAGCGCGACGGGTCTGAGCACGCTATTCCCCATCTGGTCCCGCGAGGGCGGCTCGGAAGGCCTCCTCGCCAGGCTCAAGGACCCGGCGTTCGACGCCCGGATCCGCGCCCACCTCGCCGAGCAGGAGAAAGGCTACGGCTCGTGGGACAAGATCCTCATCTCGGATGTGGCCTCCGACAAGAACCGCGCCCTCGAGGGGATGAACGTCCTCGAGGCCGCGACCGGAGCGGGGAAAGCCCCGTACGAATTCATGCGCGACCTCCTCATCGAGGAATCGGACCGCGTGGGCATGGTCAGCTTCTACGGCCACGAAGACAACCTCAAGCGCATCCTGAGCCACCCGCTCGTCGGCATCGGAGCGGACAGCGAAGCCGTCGCCCCCTACGGTCCCCTGAGCCAGGGGAAACCCCACCCGCGGACATACGGGACCTTCCCGCGCGCCCTGGGCAAGTACGTCCGAGAAGAGAAGATCGTCCCGCTCGAGGAGATGATCCGCAAGATGACGGCCATGCCGGCCGGTCAGATGGGGTTCGTTCGCCGGGGCATGCTCAAAGTGGGTTGGGCCGCCGACGTCTGCGTCTTCGATCCGGACCGGATCATCGACAAGGCCACGTTCAAGGAACCCGCGGCCTACCCGGAGGGCGTCCGCCAGGTCGTCGTCAACGGCCAGATCGTGGTCGACGCGGGCGAACACACCGGGCGGCTGCCGGGCCGGGTGTTGAGGAAGAACGCGCACGGGGCGGTGGCGTGATCCGGCCCGGGACGGCGGCGGCCCGGACCTCGGTCATCCTCGCGACCCTCGCGGCACTCGTGACTCTCGGGCCGGCGTCCCGACAGGCCGCGCCCGGACAGGCCGGAACCTCCGCAACGGCCGGTCCGGTCGTCCGGCTCGCCTACAGGTCGCTCCAGCCGGGAGAGCCGGTCCTGGTCTTCCTCGAGAACGACGGGACGGTCCGGTCGGCTTCGGCCTCGCTCCTGGGCAAGACCGCGGAGATGAGAGCGACCCCTTCGTCTCGGACCATTCCGGGCTCCGGGAGCGGGGATCTTCTCGCTTTCCTGGGGATCGACGTCCAGGCCAAGCCCGGCCCCTGCGTCATGACCGTCAAGCTGCGCCGGGCCGGGGGAGCCGTGGAGAACGTCCGCAAGGACCTGGTGATCATCGAAAGGAAATTCCCTTCGACCAAGCTCCAGTTCAAGCCGGAATACGTGACGCCTCCCGCCTCGCTTCAAGCGCGCATCAAGAGGGAGTCCGAGCTCCTTGCCCTGGCTACGAGCGTTGTCACGCCGGAGTGGCTCGGCGACGGGCCGTTCGCCCTGCCCCACGACGCCCCGTCCTGGTCGAACTTCGGCCAGCGGCGGCTGAACAACAACGTCCTGCAATCGCTCCACACGGGCCTCGACATCCGCGTCCCCTTCGGGGAGCCCATCCGCGCGTCCAACGCCGGAACGGTCGTCATGGCCAGCGACCTCTACTACGGCGGCAAGACCGTCATCGTCGACCACGGGCTCGGCGTTTTCAGCTCCTACGGCCACATGTCCGGGCTCCTCGTCAAACGGGGGGAGGCCGTCCGAAAGGGCCAGACGGTGGGCCTCTGCGGCACGACCGGCCGGTCGACCGGCCCGCACCTCCACTGGTCGTTCAAGGTCCTCGAGACCCGCGTCGATCCCGAAGCCATGCTCCGCCTGCCGCTCTAGGGAACAAATTTCCTTGCGTTCCGTATACCATTGAGAATACAATCCCGCCTCCCATGAGCATCGAAATCAAGGGACCTCAGCTTCCGTTACGGGAAGGTCGTCGCCCTCGACGGGGTGAGCGCCCGGCTCGGCGAGGGGGCGGTCGGCCTGCTCGGTCCGAACGGGGCCGGCAAGAGCACCCTCATCCGCATCCTGCTCGGCTTCCTCGTTCCCGAGCGGGGCGAGGGCAAGGTCCTCGACTTCGACATTCGCCGCGACCGGGCCATGATCCGCCGCTCGGTCGGCTACATGCCGGAGAGCGATTGCTTCGTGGCCGGGATGGACGCGGTCACCTTCACTTCCTACTTCGGCGAGCTCTCGGGCATGCCCCGCCAGGAGGCGATGAAGCGGGCCCACGAGGTCCTCTTCTACGTCGGCCTGGGCGAGGCGCGCTACCGGCTCCTCGACACCTATTCGGCCGGGATGAAACAGCGCCTCAAGCTGGCCCAGGCTCTCGTCCACGACCCGAAAGTGCTCTTCCTCGACGAGCCGACCTCGAACCTGGATCCGACGGGCCGCGCCGAGGTCCTGGAGCTCATCCGGGACATTGCGACCAAAAAGTCGATCCAGGTCATCCTGTCCTCGCACATCCTCGACGACATCGAGTCCCTCTGCGAGACCGTCGTCATTCTCAAGCAGGGCAAGGTCGCCGCCGAAGGCCGGATGGACGACCTCCGGACCATCAGCTACAGCCTCTACGAGATCCGGATCAAGGGCGGGACCGGGCCGTTCCGCAAGGACCTCGAGGGCACGGGCAGCCGCGTCGACGAGACGGAGGACGGCCTGATCAAGGTCTACATGCCCGAGGGGAGCGACCGCATGGAGATCTTCCGGGCGGCCGCCCGGACCGGGGTTCAGCTCCGCTCGTTCGTCCGGAGCCGGACCTCGCTCGAGGACCTCTTCGCCGGCGTCGTGGGGGTCGACTGATGGCCACGATCCGGGAAAAGGGCTATACCCACTGGGACGGCGAGCTCGTCCGCCGGCGCTTCCCCTGGTGGCCCATCACCCGGACGGGGATCCAGCTGGCCTTCAAGAAGAAGGCGTTCCGCTTCTTCTTCGCCGGGGGATTCCTGCCCGCGTTCTTCGCCCTGGGCGGGCTGTACGTCTCCGAGCGGCTCGAGGACTTCCAGGCCCTGGTCAAGAGCAACCAGAACCTGATCCGGATCGACCCCGGTTATTTCAAGTCCTTCCTGGTCAATCCCGGCTTCCTCTTCGTGATCATCATCGTCCTCGTCTTCGCGGCGGCCGGGCTCGTCGCCGACGACCTCAAGCACAGCTCCCTCCAGCTCTACTTCTCCCGGCCCCTGACGAAGAAGGACTACCTCCTCGGCAAGCTCTCGGTCATCGCGTTCTTCGTCCTCGTCCTGGCGGCCGTGCCCTGGCTGGTCCTCATCGTCTTCAAGATCATCTTCGCCGGGAACCTCAAATTCCTGGCCGCCTATCCGTGGCTGCCACTGTCGATCCTCGGCTACGCGGCGCTCCTGGCCGTGTTCTTCGGCTTCTACTTCCTGCTCCTCTCGGCCTCGAGCCGGAACGCGCGCTACGTCGCCATCCTCGTCTTCACGACCTATCTCTTTTCCGACGTCATCTCCGGCATCCTCGGCGGCATCTTCCGGACCCCGTACATGATCCTGTTCTCCCTCCGGGGCAACCTCATGCAGGCCGGGGCCTTCCTCTTCGGACGGAAGCCGCCCGTCGCGATCCCGGTCTTCTGGTCATTCGCCGTCCTGGCCGCGATCGTGGTCCTTGCGCTGGTCGTGCTCGACCGCAAGATCCGCGGCGTCGAGGTGATCAAGTGACCGCCGTCATCGCCGCCGAGCACCTGTCCAAATGGTACGGCAACGTCCTTGGCCTGAACGACGTCAGC
The DNA here is from genome assembly GCA_963743755.1 of uncultured bacterium. GTDB lineage: Bacteria > Acidobacteriota > Aminicenantia > Aminicenantales > Saccharicenantaceae > RBG-16-66-30. The sequence continues at coordinate 331,446 of CAVUQU010000001.1, read as the reverse complement.
CTGGAGATCGAGGAGGGGATCACCGGACTTCTCGGCCCCAACGGCGCCGGAAAATCGACCTTCATGAAGCTCATCACCGGCCAGATGAAGCCGAATATCGGCGCCGTGACGGTCCGCGGCCGGCGGACCTGGAACGCACCCACGCTTTTCCGGGACATCGGCTTCTGCCCGGAGCCCGACGTGTTCTACGAGGACATGACCGGCCTCGAATTCGTCTCCGGCCTGCTGCGCTTCTACGGCTTCGGGCCGGCCGAGGTCCGGGACCGGGCCGCCCGGGCCCTCGACGTCGTCGATCTCACCAAGGATAAGGACCGGCTCATCCGCGGCTACAGCCGGGGCATGCGTCAGAGGATCAAGTTCGCCCAGGCCGTCGCCCACGACCCGGGGATCGTCATCCTGGACGAGCCGATGAGCGGGCTCGATCCGCTCGGCAAGAGGAAGCTCATCCGGCTCATCAAGGATTTCAAGAGCGAGGGCCGGACCATCCTCGTCTCGAGCCATGTCCTGCCCGAGATCGAGGCCCTGACCTCGCGGGTCGTCCTCGTCCATCAGGGCAAGATCCTGGCCCAGGGCGACGTTCCGTACATCCGCGAGCTGATCGAGGCCCACCCGCACCAGATCTCGGTCCGGTCGAGCGATCCGCGGGCCCTGGCCGCCCGCTTCGTCGGGGACCGGTCCATCCCGAAGATGACCTTCGGCGAAGACGGCCGGACGCTCGTCGTCGAAACGTACAAGAGGGACGATTTCTTCGGGCGCCTGGCGGGCGTCGTCCTGGAGGCCGGGATCGAGGTCGAGGAGATCTCGTCGCCCGACGACAACCTGCAGGCCGTCTTCGAATACCTGGTGGGAAAGTGAGATGAGCGTGAAACGGTCGTTCGGCCAGGTCTTCGGCTTCTTCTTCGGCCTCGGCCGGAAGACGGGCAAGACGCGCGCCCTGGCCCTGCTCGGGCTCTTCCCGATCGTACTGGCCATCGTCGCCCGGATCTTCCTGCGCGGCCGGTCGGGGGACATGGCGGCCGTGTTCACCGAGATCCTGATGGTCTTCTTCCTCCAGCTTTACGTCGTCATCCTGTCCCTTTTCTACGGCACCTCGGTCGTGGGCGAGGAGGTCGAGAACCGGACGCTCTCCTATCTGACCACGCGTCCGGTTTCCAAGCCGGCGATCGTCCTCGGCAAGTACGCCGCCTACTCGCTCCTCATGTTCGTCATGGTCGGGATCGGCCTCGGAGTGTCCTACTTCATCCTGAACGCCCCCCGCCTGGGGGATCCCGCCCTCTACGCGACCTTCCTGCGCTATCTCGGCGTCCTTGGGCTCGGCATCCTGGCCTACACGGCCTTCTTCACGTTCCTGGGAGCCTTCCTCAAGAAGGCCATCATCGTGGGGCTCATCTTCGGTTTCGGCTGGGAGAACGTCATCCAGTACTTCCCGGGCTCGACGCAGAGGTTCTCCATCGTCCACTACCTGAAATCGCTTCTGCCTATCCACCGGACAGGGACCGGCGGCGGGGGACGGGGAGTCGCCCTGCTGCTCTTCCGGCTGGAGCCGACCGCGCCGCTCGTCGCCGTCCTGGCGCTCCTCGCGATCGCCGCGGTGTTCCTGGCCCTGGCCTGCCTGCTCTTCCGGACGAAGGAATACCTTTCCGAGGACTAGGCCGCCCGGGCCGCTTACTTGATCGGTTCCGCCGGCTCGTCCTTCTTGACCTTGATGAAGTCGCCGGCCTTCGATTGGGCGAGCTTGCCGAGCTTGTCCATGAGCTCCTGAGAGAGACTGATATAGATTTGGGTGTAATCCGCGCCCGAGCGGATGTCGATCGCCTCGAGCGCCTCGCCGGCAGCCGGTTCCTGGGACGCGGCCATGCCGCCCAGGGCTTTGAAACCGTTGAGGGTCGAGGCCAGCTTGTCGTTCTGTTCCTTGGTCCCGCCGATCGTCTTGATGTCGACGAGGAATTTGGCCAGCTTGTAGTCGAAGGCCATGGTCAGGCCGGTGACGCCTTCGAGGACTTTGAGCTGGGGTGTCGAGGCGATGCTCTTTTTCAGGAGCTCCTGCGGGACGGCGAAAGCGCCCCAGGCGAAGCCCGACTTGTCGACCTTGCCGAGGACGGCGGCCATATCGGCGTTCTTGGCCAGGGAGTCGGCTCTCTTCTGATGGACGTCGATGATGCCCTTGACGCCGCCCGCGCTGCCGACGACGATGTGACTGGCATCGAGGAAGGCCGCCTGCGTCGTCTGCTTGGCTTCATCGCCGTCCAGGTTGGAATAGATGGCGATGCCGTTGTAGGTTTCTTCCTTGAAAGAGGGGGCTTTCTCCTTGAGCAGGCCAAGGAGCTTGGCCTTGTCGTATTTCAGGTTGACGACGAAGCCGCCCTCGCTCTTGGACGCGGGGCCGGAGGCCGTCCCGAGGATGCCGAACCCGAAATAAGAGATGTCTTTCATCGGGTCGATGCCGGTCATCTTGACGAATTCGTCGTATTTCTCCCGGGACTTGGGGTCCTGGAGGGCCTTCACGGCCATGTCGGTCCCCATGGCCCGGGTGACGTCGACGGCCATGACGCCCATGGTCGACTTGGGCAGGAGCTTGATCAGGGCCTCGCCGGCCGCGGCGCCCGACTTGAGGCCGGTCGCGGGCGTGCAGGCCGTGAGAACAAAGGTCAAAAGAACGGCCAAGCTCAGGACGGATACTTTTTTCATGGTTCGGACCTCCTGTGGAATACTCAATTAAATTGAACTATACCACCTTTGGCAGCCGCCGGGCAATCGCTGCGGCTCGCCCGTCTTGCGACCGGTTCCGATTTGTTATAATTTGAGAAGCTCCGGACCGTTGACCGGCGGAGAGAGCCGAAAGGAGACGCCCATGACGACAAGAACGACCTCCCGGACACTCGTCCTCCTCCTCATCCTGGCGGGCCTCGCGCCCCTCGCGGCCGCCGGCCAGATCCCGGCCGTCCTGGATCTCAAAGATCAGGCCGCCGTGTACGACGCCTGGCTCACCGTCCGGCTAGAAAAGATCCTGCCCGAGCTCATGCGCCGGGAAAAGATCGACATGTGGCTGGTCATCTGCCGCGAATACAACGAGGACCCGGTCTACCTTTCGATGGTCCCGTTCGCCAGCCTCTCGGCCCGCCGCCTGACCATGCTGGTCATGTTCGACCGGGGAGGGGACAAGGGTGTCGAAAGATTCTCGGTCAACCGCTACGGCATCGGCCGGCTCTTCCCGACCGTCTGGAAAGCCGGCGAAGAGGACCAGTGGCAGGCCCTGGCCAAGGCCGTCAAGGAGAGGGATCCCGGGCGGATCGGCATCGACGAATCCGACGTCTTCGCCTTCGGGGACGGGCTCAGCGCGTCCTTGAAAAAGCGCCTCGTTCAGGCCCTCGGCCCGGAATACGCGAAGAGGCTCGTCGGGGCCGAGCGCCTGGCCGTGGGCTGGCTGGAGCGCCGCCTGCCCGAGGAGATCGAGGTCTACGACCGCATCTGCTCCGTCGCCCACGCCGTCATCGCCGAGGCCTTCTCGCCCGCCGTCATCACGCCGGGGGTCACGACGGCCGCCGACGTCGAGTGGTGGATCTGGGAGAAGTTCCGCGCCCTCGGCCAGACGACCTGGTTCAATCCCGGCATCTCCGTCCAGCGGCCCAAGACCAGCCCTTACAAGGACAGTCCGGTCATCCATCCCGGGGACCTGCTCCACTGCGACATCGGCATCAACTACCTGCGGCTCAACACGGACACTCAGCAGCACGCCTACGTCCTGATGCCCGGCGAGACCGACGCGCCCAAAGGATTGAAAGACGCCTTCGTCAAAGGCAACAGGCTCCAGGACATCCTTCTCGGAGAGATGAAAGAGGGCCTGACCGGGAACCAGATCCTGGCCGCGGCGCTCAAGCGGGCCAAGGACGAAGGCCTGCGGCCGAGCATCTACACCCACCCGCTCGGCGTCCACGGCCACGCCGCCGGTCCGACGATCGGCCTGTGGGACAAACAGGGCGGAGTGCCCGGGGACGGCGATTACCCGCTCTACCCCGACACGGTATTCTCCATCGAGCTCAACGTCGTCGACGCGGTCGCCGAGTGGGGCGGGCAGGACGTCCAGATCGCGCTCGAGCAGGACGCTGTGTTTACTCGGGCGGGCGTCCGCTTCCTCGACCGGCGCCAGACCGAGCTCATCCTGGTCCGGTGAAGGGCGAAGCCTCGAGAAAGGCCATGAGCGAGAACCCCGGTCCGATCGCCCCGACACCCTTCCAGCGGATCCTCGGCGGGCGCCGGAGCATCCGCCGCTACCTCGAGACGCCGATCGAGCCGGAGAAGCTCCGCGCCTGTCTCGAAGCGGCCCGCCTCGCCCCGTCCGCCCACAACGTCCAGCCGTGGCGGTTCATCGTCGTCGACGAGCCCGGGCTCAAGGACCGGCTCGCGGCCGCCGCGTTCTCCGGCATCTATTCCGGCTCGAAATTCGCCGCACGGGCCCCGGTCATTCTGGTCCTCCTGGCCAAGCCCGGGGGAGCCGCGGTCCGGGCCGGCTCGAAGCTCCTGGGCATCCCGTTCCATTTCCTCGACATGGGCATCGCCGGAGAGCACGTCGTCCTCCAGGCCGAAGAGCTGGGTCTGGCGACGTGCTGGATGGGCTGGTTCGACCATCGACGGGTCCGCAAGGTACTGGCCATTCCGCGGGGCTTCAAGATCGTAGCCATGATGCCTCTCGGTTACGCGGAGAAGCGCCCGATGCGCGAGCCGCCCCGCAGGACTCTGGAGGAGATCGTCACCTTCAACGGGGCGCCGCGGGAGTGAAGGACAGGAAATTGCCCGTCTTTGTCATCATCGCCCTGACGGTCTACGCCCTGTTCAACTTTTATATCGTCCGCCGTGGCGCCCAGGCCCTGGCCTCGCAGCCGGGCGCCCGCAGAGTGTTCCTCGTCCTCTTCATCGGCCTGGCCCTGGCCTTTCCGCTGGGACGCATTCTCATGGCCTTCGCCCGGGGCTGGGCGACGTCGGCCCTGGTCGAGGCCGGGACGTTCCACCTGGCCGTGATGTTGTACGGCTTCATGGCGGTCTTGGCCGTCGACCTGGTCCGCCTCGTCAACGCGTTCGTCCCGTTCCTGCCGAAGAGCCTGTTCGCTGCAGGGTCCCGGACGGGACCGGTCCTCTTCGCCGTCGCAGCCGGCGCCGTCGTCCTGACGGTCGCCCTGGGGGCCTGGAACGCGACGCGCCTGCGGACGGTCGATCTCGATCTCCGCATTCCGGCGCGAGTCGGGCCCGGCCGGTCGGCTGACCGTCGTCGCGGCCTCCGACCTCCACCTGGGAGCGCTCGTCGGGCCCTCGAGGCTGAAGAAGGTGGTCGCGCGGATGAACGCCCTCGAGCCCGACGTCATCTTCTTTGCCGGGGACATCGTCGACGAGACCGTGACGGCGGAGATCGAAGCGAAGCTCGGCGGCATCATGCGCGAGCTCCGGGCCCCCCTGGGCCTCTTCGCCTGCGCGGGGAACCACGAATTCTACAGCGGTCTCGAGCGAAATCTGGCCTGCCTTCGGGCCTGCGGCGTCACGGTCCTCCAGGATGAAGCCGTCGATGTGGCCGGAACTTTCGTCCTCGTCGGGCGGAGGGACCCGAGCTCTCTCGGGATGCGGGAGAAGCGCCTGTCCATCGGCGGCATCCTCGCCGGAAGCGGTCTGGCGGCGGACCTTCCGGTCTTCGTTCTCGACCACCAGCCGCTCCATCTCGAGGAGGCCGAGCAGGCCGGCGCGGCCCTCCAGATCTCGGGCCATACGCACGACGGGCAGATCTTCCCGATCGATCTCGTCAACAGCCTGATCTACGAGCTCAACTGGGGTTATCTCCGGAAGGGGAACACGCACTACTACGTGACGAGCGGGGCGGGGACCTGGGGCCCGCCCGTGCGCGTCGGAAGCCGGGCCGAGATCGTCCGGATCAGGATCGCCTTCGAACGGGCTGAGCCGGGAGGGGAATAGAGAACCGGGGAGAAAGGAAAGGACCCTTTCTCCCCGGAACGGTGGCTTGCGGGGGGGAGGTTACTTCTTGACGGGGGGCGTCGCGGCCTTGGACTGGTCGTAGCGGCGGACGACCTCGTCGGTGATGTCGATCGTCGGGCTGGCGGTGACGACGCCGCTCGACATGGCGTCGAGGATCAGATCGAGACCGCGCTCTTTGGCCAGGTTCTCGATGATCGTGACCATTTCGCCGCGGATCTTGGCGATGAGGTTGTTGGCGAAGGCCTGGCCGTCGCGCGTGGCGTCCTCTTCGTAGCGCTTCCGTTCGGTCGACTTCTTCTCGATGTCGGACTGGATGCCGGCGAGGGCCTCAGTGGTCATCGTCAGCCGGCCGGTCGACAGCTTGTTCTCGAGGAGCCGGATGGAGTCGTCGAGCTTCTGGATGTCGTTCTTGATCTTGGTGTCGCGGTCCTGCATCTGGACCAGGGCCTTCTTGCCTTCGGCCGAGGTCTCGAACGCCTTCTGGGAGTTGATGATGGCGACCTTGCTCAGCTGCTGGGCGTACGAAGCGCCGGCCAGGACGAGAATGGCGAAGACGGCGAGGGGGGCGATAATTCTGATCTTGTTCATGATGACCTCCTATGGTCCACAGCCTATTAACCCGTTCCCCGAGGGAAACGATTCAACATTCTACCACGACGGGGCGATTTTTTTAAGAGAATTGTCGATCCGGCCCAGGGCCGTCCGGAGATAACCCTGTTCGGGCCCGTAGCCGAAACGGAGGTAGCCGTCCATCTCGAAGTGGTCGCCCGGGACGACGAGGACGCTCTCGTCGCGGATCAGTTGCTCGACGAGCTCGGTCGAGTTCCGCTCGAGACCGTAGCGGGCGAAGCAGATGGCCCCGGCCTTCGGGGGCCGGAAGCTGAACAGCCCGCCGTGCGCCCTGAGCCACTCCTCGAGGAGGGGGAAATTGGCGTTGAGGATGCCCCGGGTCCGCCTGAGGATCCGCTCCCGGGTCGCCGGGGCGAGGACGAGTGTCGCCAGCCGGTCGCTCAGCGCCGAAGGGGAGATCGTCGTGTAATCGTGGTAGGGCCAGGTCCGCTTGACCAGGTTTTCGGGACCGACGATCCAGCCGACGCGCAGGCCGGGCAGGCCGTAGGCCTTGGACAGCCCGTTGACCACGATGATCCTTTCGCCCATCCCCCAGAAGCTCCGCGTCGGGACGCCCGAGAGCTCGGCGCCCTGGTAGACCTCGTCGGCGATGATCCAGGCGCCGACGCCTGCGGCCAGGTCGACGATCGCCTTCATGACCTCCGGGGCCAGCACGCCCCCGGTCGGATTGTTCGGATTGGTCAGGACGATGAGCTTCGTCTTCGGCGTCACCAGCCTCTTGAGCTCGTCGAGGTCGGGCTGCCAGTCGAGGTCTTCGCGCAGGCTGAATGTCCCCACCTTGGCGCCGAAGGCCCGCATGAGCCCGCCCATCTGCATGTAATTGGGCAGCTCGAAGAGGACCTCGTCGCCGGGCTCGATGAGGCTCCACATCAGCAGGAAGTTGGCCTCCGACGATCCGGCCGTGGCCAGGATCTGCTCCAGGCCGAGGCCCGGATAGAGGGCGGCGATCCGCTCGCGGAGAGGGATCGTGCCGTTGGTCTGGGTGTATCCGAGCTCGACCCGGGCGAGCTCGTCGAGCTCTTCGGGCGTCAGGAGCTCCTTCAGGGTCAGGGGATGGACGCCGCTCTCGGACAGGTTGTACGCGACGACGTTCTCCCACGTGGACTGCATCCGTTCCATCTTGAAAATGTCGATCTTCATGGGATTCCTTTCGGTACGGGGATTCTCAGATCTCGACCTTGAAGACGCCTTTCAGGGCGAAACCGAAGACGATCGACAGGACGAGGTAGGCGACGAGCCAGTTGATGTCGAGGCCGAAGGCCCGGAGGCCGGCGGCCGGATAGAGGAGCTCGACCGAACGGACCGCAGTCCCGGCCGGCAGAGGCGCTTCGCCCGGATAGAGGACACGGCTGACGAGCGAGCCCCGCGAGGCCAGGGACGAGACCTTGGTCAGGCGGCGGCCGCCGACGGTGACGGTCTTCGCGATCGTCCGTCCGCCGGTCCGGAGGAGCAGACGCCCCTCGCCGGGCGAAACGGCCTTGAGCCGCCAGACGATTTCGTGCTCGTCGGCGATGCGCACGGGAGGAGAGGTGACCTCGACGCCGGCGGGGGCTTCCAGGGCGAGGTCGAGCGAGACGGGATCGGCGCCCGCGGCGAGCCCGACCTTGAGCAGGGTTTCCTCGCCCGGTTGGAGCGGCGCCCGGTCGTACCAGAGGCTGAGCTGGGCCAGGATCAGGACGAGCGGGACGATCATGACGGCCAGGGGCTTGAGGTTCGCGCCAAGATAGGACAGGTTGGCCTTGAGGACACCCGCCTGGGCTCCGAGCGTGGCCCGCATGTTGTCCTTGTAGAGACGCATCTCCAGGAGGTGGGCCTTGATGCGGTCCTTGGCCCGGCGGATGGTCGCCTGATTCGGAGGTGAGCTTGTAGACCACGAGCATCAGCACGGCTGTCAGCAGCGAGACGACCGCGAGGCCGATCCAGGGCGAGAGGCTCCGGAAAGGCAGCAGGATCGCCGCCGACGATCCCGCCGAAGACGAGGTTGACGAAATGCATGGCGCTCAGCCGATGTAGCCCAGCCCCTTGAGCTTCTTCTTGATCTCCTCCTCGGAGTCCGCGTCCTCGATCTTGGCGATCTTCCTTTTCGAGGCAGATGGGTGACGAACTCCTCGGCCGAGGAGTAGCCCGACAGCTCGGCGTACTTCTTGACCTTGCCGTAAAGGGCCTTGTCGATCTTGATTTTTACAGTGGCCATGGCGGTGCTCCTTTCGAGGTCTCTATTCCAGGACGTTCACGCCGATCATGTCCGCGGGCTTGGCGACGCCGAAGACGTCGAGGATCGTCGCGGTCAGGTCGTGAAGGGCCGGGGCCTCGGCCGTGAATCTTCCGGTTGGCGAAGGACGATGCCCGGCAGGACCTCCGGCGCGGACATGTGGTCGCCGCTCCACTTCTGGGTGTTGTCCTCGAAGATCTCCCGGGGAAACCCGCCCAGCGGCGACTTGCCAGGAGATGCGGTAGCCCCGGTTGAACCCGAGGACGATGTCCGGGGCCGACTCCAGGTGTCCGGCCGCGGTAGATCGTCGCGGGCCACGAAGGCCCGGAGGACGGCCCGCTCGCCCGTCGCCGGGTCGGTCAGGGCCTCGAGCTTGCGGACGATCTCGCGGACCAGGTTGTCTTTGTCCGCCCCGGACGCGACGGAGCCCTGGCCCTCCCGGCCCCGCTCGTTGACGTAGAGGCCGTTGAGGCCCATGCCGTAGGCCCGGGTCTTGGACCAGTCGGTGTTGTCGAAGTAGGCCGACTCCTCCTGCTTCCACGGCCGTCGTCGAGCCGGTGATAGCCGCTCGCGGACGAGCCAGGTGTTGAGGTTGAAGCCCCGGCGGAAGGTGTTGAAGCCGTGGTCGGACATGACCAGGACGACCGTGTCCTGGTCGACCTTGTCCAGGGCCAGGTCGAGGAGCCCGGTCCATCTCGACGTAGGTCCTGGCGATGACGTCGCCGTAGTGCGCCGGCGAGCTTGGCGTCGTAGGCGGGGTGGCCGGGGTCGGTGAGGCGCCAGAACATGTGCTGGCGCTGGTCGGTGCTGGAGAAATAGTAGAACAGCAGGCCCGACGTCGAACCGCCCGAGCTCGTAGTCGAGCATGGCCCGGCTCTCCTCGAGGACCATGTCGTCGAGCTGGTCAGGAACTCCTCCTCGTCGAGGATGTCGTTGTCGAGGGCGCTCGTGTCGGCCGGCAGGCCCTTGGTGAAGAAGGGGCCGAAGCGGCGCTCGAGCTCCGCGGGCGTAGGACTCCGGGCGTCGAGATGGGCAGGGCCGGGTCGGGCCGGGTCGATGTTGATCGGCGACGACGTAGAGCTTGAACTTCGGCCGGACCTCCTTGAGGTAGAACAGGCAGATGCCGGAGACGCTCTGGGTCGGGATGAGGCCGAAGCGGACGTGCTTCCAGCCGCTCCACTCGCCTCTCGCCGGAGGATGAATTCGCTGCCCTGGATCGACGATCTTGGCTGCCGGCGTTGTCGGGGTCGATGAAGACCTGGAAGTCGGACGGTCGCCTCGGGAGCGTCCGTCCGGAAGCGTGTTGACCGGGCCGGGGAGCTCCGCTTCGACGCGGTTGCCGATGACGTAGACCGTCGTGGACGCGGCCGCCGCCGCCGGCCTCCTGGATGACGCTCGCCGCGGCGTTCGTGTAGTAGTTGAAGATGCCGTAGGAGCCCTTGAGGTCGGGCGTGCCCATCCCGGACGAGCGTCCGCTGCTTCGATCGCGACGGGAGGGTAGTTGGACGGCATCTTGAAGACCGTCGCCGGGATGCTCGTGCTCCTCCAGGATCTGCCAGAAGGCCCGGCCCTTGCGCAGGTTCCGGACCTGGCCGCCCGAGAGGGGGAGGAGCGATCTTGCCGATGCGGACGGTCTTCGGCCGCGCCGGTCGTCTCGGTCGCCGAGAACACGGGGAGGTAGGTCTTCGGGTCGCGGTTGAAGAAATCGAAGATGCCGTGGCCGCCCGGGTCCATGCCGGTGATGAAGTTGGACCAGGCGACCGGGGTCTGGGGCGGCAGGCTCGTTCCGAGAGGCCGGAAATCCCCGCCCTGCTCGAGCAATTTCCGGAAGGCCGGGAGGCGCCCTTCGTCGATCCACCGCTTCGTCAGGACGCGGATCGAGGCCGTCGAAGCCGAGGACGATCATCTTCTTCGTCGTCCGGGCCCGGCCGTAAACCGGGGGAGCGAGGCGCGCGGCCCCGCCGAGGCCGACCGCGGCCGAAGCGGCGACGCCGGCCTTGATGAATTCCCGGCGGTGCGAGAGGTGCGCTTGCCGTGGCTCATTTTTCCTTCCCCTTCTTCGCCGCGGAGCAGACGGCCGTATCGACGAGGCCGCGGCCGTCCATGTGAGCCGGCGGCTGCGAGGCCGAAGAGCTCCAGGACGGTCGGGGCGATGTCCATGATGCGAGGGCTTGTCGTTCCCGAGCTTGAGGTTCGAGAAGAGCACGCCCGGGACGAGGGCCGGGTCGATGCAGTGGTCGCCGCTCCAGGCCTTGACGTTGTCCTCGAAGACGACGTCGTCGACGATCCCGGTGACGCCGTCCCACGAGGCCCGGTAGCCCTCGTTGTAGCCGATGATGAGGTCGGGGGCGTTGTCCCGGTAGGGCCCGGCATAGATGGCGTCGCGGTCGTAGACGTGCGTTGATCGCCGCGGGCCCGTTCGGCCCGTCCCTGAGCGCGGTGAGCTCGCGGGCCAGATTCGGCCTTGAGGGCGGCGGCTTCGGCGCCGGGCGCGACGATGCCGCTGCGCCTCGCGGCCTTTGAGGTTGAGGTAGATGCCGCCGAGGCCGAGGCCGTAGGCCTTGGGTCCGGTCCCAGTCGACGTCCTTGAACCACTCGCCGCTCTCCGTCCGGCCCTCGGCGAGGCTCAGGTAGCCGTTCCGGAGCAGCCAGGAGTTGAGGTTGACGCCGCGGCGGAAGGACTTGAAGCCGTGGTCGGACATGACGAAAAGGACGCCCTTTTCGCCGAGACCGGCCGCGACCTTCCCGACGAGGTCGTCCATCTTCCGGTAGAGCTCCTCGATGACCGCGGCGCTCATCGCGGCCGGCGAGGCCTTGAGGGCCGGGTGGGTCTTGTCGAGGTAGCGGAAGAACATGTGCTGGATGCTGTCGGTCGTCTCGAAGACGATGGCGACCAGGCCCCGCGGCGTCTTGGCCAGGGCGTTCTCGAACATCGCCTCCCACTCGGCGTGATTGGCATAGGTCAGCTCGAGGAAGGCCCGCTCGTCCAGGGCGCCCTCGTTGAGGGCCCAGGTGTCGTTGGCTTCGCCGAGAGTGATGAACCGGCCGAGGAGCTTGGACAGGTAGACGGAATAGATGAACGGATGGGAGATCGGCAGGGCCGGCTTGTCCGGATCGATGTTGAGCGGCGTGACGTACATCTCGAACTTCGGTTCGAGAGACGCGATGCGGAAGCGGCAGATGCCCCGGACCTTCAAGCCCAGGCCCGGCTTGAAAACGATCGGTACCCAGGGCTGAAGGTCTTTTCTTTGAGGAAGAACTTCTTCCGGCCTTCGATCTCGAGCCAGGCCCCGCCGGCCGGGCCGTCGAGGGTGACGGTCAGGCGAAGGCGGATCTCCTCGGGTTTCTTCAGGAGGGTGTTCTCGGGTCCCGAGATCTCCGTCCGGATGACCGCCCCTTCGCGGCGCACGAGCACGGCGACCCCGCCCTCGTGCCGGCGGACCTTGTCGGCGTCCTCGGTGAAGAAGGCGAAGGTCCCCTGGCTGCCCTTGAGATCGGGGGCGCACATGCCCGAGAGGAGGTGGCCCTTGAATTTCTCGGGCGGGAAGGTGATGGGCACCCTCAGGACCGTGCAGACGATGCCCTTCTCGCCGAGGATCTTCCAGAACGGGACGCTCTTGCGCAGGCCGCGGACCTCGGGCTTGGACAGGGGGATGAGGTACTTGCCGAGACCCATGGTCCGCTTCGGCTTTCCGATGCGGGCCGAAGACAGGTCGGGGAGGTAGGTCCGGGGATCGCGGCTCAGGAAATCGAAGATGTTGTGCTTCGAGGGCTCCGCGCCGGTCATGAAGGACGACCAGGCGACGGGAGAGATGGCCGGCGTCGTCGTCCGCCAGCCGGGCGTAGGTCCCTTCCTTCTTCAGCCGGGCCAGATTGGGCAGCTTCCCTTCGGCCATGAACTTCTCGGCCAGGGTGGGCTCGAGGCCGTCCAGACCGAGGATGACGACGCGGTCGACGTGGCTCTTTTTGAAGGCCCGTTGGCCGCGGACGGCCTTCCAGAGGAAACGGAAGGGCCAGGAGAGGAACGAGAAGAGGGCCAGGAGGAAGGTCAGGAAGAGGACGAGGAAGGAGGACAGGAAAGCGAATCCGGCGCCGGGGCCGATATAGGCGGAGAGGGGAGCGGCGCGAGGACGAGGAGGACCGCCGCGGTGAGAAGTGCGCCGCTCCTCTTCATCAGAAATTCTTGAGGATGATCGGGGCGACGTCGGAGATGCTCAGGTCTTCCCCGTGGTCGTCGACGGACCAGAAAAAGGCGTCGTCCCACGTGTGCATGCCCTGGAGGCCGGTGCGTCCGAAGACCTCCTTCTTCCGGACCGAGCCTTTCATGTCGAAGCCCGGCTCGCCGACGACGATGAGGTCCGGGCCCTTGGACGCGAGCGGCCCCGAGTAGACGTCCTCGGCGAAGAAGACCTTGCGGACGACGCGGCGGCCCTGGTATTCGAGCTTCTCGAGCTTGCCGGCGATCTCCTCCTTGAGCGCCCGGCGGGCCGACCTTTCGACCGTGCCCTTGGGGAACCTGTTCTTGAGGTTGAGGTAGATCCGGTTCGGGTCGAGGGCGAAGGCCCGGGTCCGTCCGTGGAGGTCCCGAGGCCGGCCGGCTCGGACTTGAGGAAGCGGAGGTAGCCGTTCTGCTCGAGCCAGGCGTTGAGGTAGACCTCCTGGACGATGCCGGTGAAGCCGTGGTCGGACAGGATGTAGAAGCCGGCGTAGGTGTTGGCGAGCTTGTGGTAGGCCGCGACGATCTTGCCGATGAGACGGTCGATGTGGCGGTAGAAATCGAGGAACCTCTCGTGGGACGGGTGGCTGGTGTCCTCGTAGGCCTGCCAGAGGAAATGGTGGAGCCTGTCGGTCCCGGTGACGACGAATTCGAAATAATCCCATTCCTCTTCCCAGAAGTGGTTGAGGGCCTTCTGCCCGCCGGCCATGGTCTTGGTCAGCTCCTGCCAAAGGACCTCGGGGCTCTCCCGGCACTTGAGGATGTCGATGTCGATCTGATAGCCCATCTGCTCCAGGGCGGCCCGGTAGCTCATCGGCCAGACCGCCTTGGCCAGCTCCAGGGCGACGAAGCCGGAGATGAGGACGCCGTCGATCTTGCGGGCCGGATAGGTCGAGGGCTGGTTGATGACGATGCTCCGCCTGCCCTTGGACCCGAGCTTTTCCCAGAGGGTCGGGGCTTTGACGTCGAGATAATTGGGGAAGCGGACGTCGTAGGAATCGGGCTTGAAATCGGTGAAGCCGAAGATGCCGTGCGTGCCCGCGTTCGTGCCGGTCATGAAATCGGTCCAGGAGACCGCCGAAACCTCGGGCAGGCTGGCCTTCATCGGGTGGATCTTGCCGATGTCCATGAGCCGGGCCATGGTCGACATGACGCCCCGGCGGGCCAGCTCGACGATCATGCCGTAGGGCACGCCGTCGAGGCCGATGACGCAGGCCCTCTCGGACTTTTTGCGCTTGGTTACGGCCATGTTCGGGCTTCTTTTCCCTTGGAAATAATGATTTTACATCAATTCGACCGTTCCGGTCAACCGGCGGATTGACATTGCCGGGAAGGAGGGTTTAAATGGGGGCTCGAAAAGAGAGGCGTCATGACGAATCGAGACAAGCTTCGCGATCTTCTGGTGGGGAAATACACGAAGCGGACGGCCCGAAGCCGGGCGGTTTTCCGCCGGGCCCAGAAGGTCATGATCGAGGGGGGCAGCCATACGATCCGGCTGTGGAAGCCCTACCCGTTCTTCGCCGCCGGGGCCGCCGGCCCCCTGGTCAGGGATATCGACGGCAACGACTACATCGATTTCTGGCAGGGCCACTACGCCAACATCCTCGGCCACAATCCCGGTCTCATCCGGAAGGGGATGGCCGCGAGCCTGGGCCGGGGCGCGCTCCACACCGGCTTCGAGGCCGGCCACCAGATCGAACTGGCCGAGCGTCTCGTCCGGGCGGTCGGGGGCGGCGACGCCAAGGTCCGCTTCACGACCTCCGGGACCCTGGCCACGATGTACGCCGTCATGCTCGCCCAGGGGTTGACGGGCCGCGACCTGGTCCTGAAGGTCGGCGGCGGCTGGCACGGCGCCTCGCCCTACCTTCTGAAAGGGGTCAAGTACCACGGCGAGGAGGGTTTCGAGGGCCGCGAATCGGCCGGCCTTCTCGACGACATCGTCCGGCGGACCCTCGTCACCCGCTTCAACGACGGCGACGACCTCCGCCGGATCATCGCCGCAAACGGCGACAGGATCGCCTGCTTCATCGTCGAGCCGTTCCTCGGGGTCGGCGGGTTCCTCCCGGCCTCCCGGGAATATCTCGCGCTGGCCCGGGAGTTGACGGCGCGGCACGGCATCCTGCTCGTCTTCGACGAGATCATCTCCGGATTCCGCTTCTGCCCGGCCGGGCTCCAAACGCTCTACGGGATCCGTCCCGACCTGACGACGTTCGGTAAGATCATCGGCGGCGGACACGCGGTGGCCGCGGTCATCGGGCCGGCCCGGATCATGGAGGCCTGCGAGCGGGACCTCGGCGGCCGCGGGAGGGTCATGTTCGAGGGCGGGACGTTCTCCTCCCACTCCGAATACATGCGGGCCGGGCTGATCATGCTCGGCCACCTCTCCGCCCGGGCCGCGTCGGTCTACCCGAAGCTGGCCCGGTCCGGGGAGAAGATCCGGCGCGGGATCGAGCGCGCCTTCGCCGATTCGGGCATCCGGGCCAAGTGCACCGGCGACGGGAACGACGTCCTGCCGGGGAGCTCTCTCTTCATGGTCCATTTTCCGCGGGGGAACGACCAGGAGTTCGACCGTCCGGAGGTCCTGCAGGACGCGCGGCGGATGGATATCGGCCTCCGGGAAGACCTGCTCAAGCTGGCCCTGCTCGTCGCCGGCGTCAACGTCGTCCACGGCGGCGGGGCCGTATCGACGGCCCACGGGACGAAGGAGCTGGCGTCGACGCTCGTTGCCTACGAGGAAGCGGCCCGGCTCTTCAAGAAATATTTGTTCTGATGCGGCCGCGGCGCAGGGCTCAGCCGCCCGGCCGCGACTCGAAAGAGTAGGCGCCGCTTCCGACCTCGAAGACAACGCTCCCGCCGTCGTCGCCGGCGAGGACGATCCCGGGGACCGGATCGACGGCGTGTCCCGCCCGCCACAACGTTTTCCCCGATTCGAGAACGCGGGCGCCCGGGCCGAGCAGGGGAACGCGGACCTCGCCGGTCGATCCGACGGGCACGCGGACCTCGAGCGAGAAGACATCGCCGGTCCTTTTCCAGGCGGATCCGACCCTGCCGGCGACCGTTTCAAGCGAAGCCTCGACGAATTTTAGGTCCCCGAGAACGTGGGGACGGATGCGGACCTTCTTCCATCCCGGCAGGGCGGGGGAGAGGCCGGCGAGGACGCGGTAGAACCAGGCGTCGACGCTCCCGAGCATGATGTGGTTCTGGGAGTTCATGGCGTGTCCGCCGAGCTTCTCCCATCTCTCCCAGAGGGTCGTCGCGCCCTCGGCGATCATGTAGCCCCAGCCCGGATAGCTTTTCTGCGTCGCGACCCGGAAGGCGACCTCTCCTTGCCCGTTCCGGGTCAGGACGTCGAGCAGGTAGCGCGTGCCCAGGATGCCCGTGTCGAGGTGGTAGTCCTGGAGGACGACGACGCTTTTCAGCAGGCTCGCCAGCACCTGCTCGGTTCGGTCGCCGGGGACCATGTCGAGGTAGAGCGGGAGGAGGTTGGAGGTCTGGTTCGGATGGTCGTCGACCGGACTGACCCGGATCGCCGCGTACTGCGATCCGCCGAGGAACGTGTCGTTGAACGCGGTCCGGACCGAATCGGCCAGCTGCGAGTACTCCCGGGCCTCGTCGTCGCGGCCGAGGAGGGCGGCCAGCCGGGCGAGGACGAGGATGTCGTGGTAATAGTACCAGGTCGAGGTCAGGTCGACCGGGGTTTTCTTCGGGCACGACGCTGCCGGGGGGGCACCAATCGCCGTACTTGCCGAGCTTGCGGACGATGCCGCGGTCGGCGTTCCGGCCGAGGTAATCGACGTACTTCTTGAGGCCCGCGTAGTGGGCCGAAACGAGGCGGAGGTCGCCGGTGTGGTCCCAGAGGAGCGAGAGGAGGGCGGCGTAAGCCGCGCTCCAGGCCGGGTCGGCCGGGTAGAACCGGGGAAGGTAGGGCGGGACGACGTCGGGCAGGCTGCCGTCCTCTTTCTGGGCCAGGCGGATGTCGTCGAGGAACTTGACGTAGAACGCGGCCATGTCGAAATTGTACACGGCTTCTTCGGCCGCGAGATGGGCGTCGCCGAGCCAGCCGTGGCGCTCGTCGCGCTGGGGGCAGTCGGTCGGAATGCTCATGAGGTTCGAAAGCTGGCCCCAGACGACGTTCCGATGGATCGCGTCGACGAGTTCGTTCGATGAGCGGAATGTGCCCGTTCGCCCGACGTCGGAGTGGACGAACGCGCCTTCGAAGGCGTCGGGGCCGGGCGTCCCCGGGTAGCCCGTCACTTCGACGTAGCGGAAACCGTGATAGGTGAAGCGCGGCTCGTAGACTTCGGGCCCGCCGCCCCTGAGGACGTAGACGTCCGTGGCCTCGGCGTTCTCGTTGGGGCCGACGTTGAGGGTCCCGTCCTCGTCGAGAAGCTCGCCGTGGCGGAGGCGTATCTCGGCCCCCATCGGGCCTTCGGCTTTCAGCCGGACCCACCCGGTGAAGTTCTGGCCGAAGTCGACGATGAAGGCCCCGGAGGGGAGCCGTTCGATCGATCTCGGCGCGAGCCTTTCGGTCACGCGGACCGGCGGCATCATCTGGGAGACCAGCGGGTATCCCGCGACCGTCGCCGCCTTTTCCCAGGTCCCGTCGTCGTATCCCGGCCGGTCCCAGCCGTCGATGAGGATGCGGGCATCGTAGCGCTCACCGAAGTAGAGGCCGTTCTCCTCGAGCGGGCCGGCCGAGGTCTTCCAGCTCTCGTCCGAGAAGAGGATCTGCCGCTCGCCGCTCTCGTATTCGATCTCGATCCGGCACGTCAGGCGAGGGGCCTCGTAGCCGTAGGCCCGGGTGTGCCGCCCGTTGCCGAGGATGATCCCGACGGCGTTCCGGTCGCGGACGAGGGCGGTGACGTCGTGGGAGGCGTAGAGGGCCTTCTTCCGGTAGTCCGTCCAGCCGGGATCGAGGACGCTCGTCCCGACCTTGTTCCCGTTCAACCGGAGCTCGTAGTGGCCGAGCCCGGAGACGAAGATCATGGCCAGGACGACCCGAGCTTCGAGGGCGAACTCCCGCCGGAGGTAAACGGCGCAGGCCTGAGTGTCGTCCTCCCCCTGGTGTCCGAGGAGCAGGGTCCCCTTGGAACGGAATTCCCGGACCCGGCGAGCGGCTATCCAGCGGGGCTTCCAATCCCCGGGCGCGAGGAATCCCGTGACGAACGAGGCCGGCTCGCTCCAGGGGCTGGTCCGCCCTTCGCGGTCCGCCCAGCGGACCTTCCAGAAGCAGCGGGAGAAGCTCTGCAGAGGTTCTCCGGCGTAGGCGAGCCCGGGCGGCTCAGGCGGAGGGATCTGGCCCGTGTCCCAGAGATCGCCGATGTCGTTCTGCAGCAGCTCGCGGGCCGAGGATACGAGGACGTGGCACCATCTCTGGCGAGTCATCCCGCGTGTCGCTCTCGACGAGCCAACCCAGGCGCGGCGACGTCGTGTCCACGCCGAGCGGCTCGTCGAGGTATTCGCAGCGGAGGCGGAAGGGCGGGCGCGGGGTCATGGGCGTTTGTTCTCCCCGGTCCGTCACGGGGCCGCTTCGGCCAAGAAGTAGTCGGCGACCTCGATCCCGTACTTGGCCGGGTCGAGGGGCGCGGCGATCGTCCGGAGATAGCGTCCCGTCGCGGGGTCCCTGTCCGTGAGGTCGACGATCTCGCCGTTGATCTTGTTCCCGTCCGCGCCGGCGACGATCTTGACCCGGGGGCGCAGAAGGAACCTGGTCTCGGGGTTGAGGTCGCGGACGATGCCGAGCTCTCCCGTCGTCAGGGCCACGAGGGTGCCGATGGGGTAGACCCCCATCATGTTGACGAAGGCCTTGAGGATGACCGGGTTGAACTCGGTTCCGATCTGTTCGAGCATGAAGCTCAGGGCCTCGGCCCGGGTGAAGTCCTTGGCCCGGTAGACCCGCCTCGTGGTGATGGCGTCGAAGACGTCGACGACCTTGACGATCTTGCTGAACAGGTTGACGTCCTCTTTCTTGAAGTAGCGCGGGTAGCCGCTGAGGTCCTCCTTGATGTGGTGCTCCAGGGCGACGTGGATGGCCCGCAGCGGCAGGCGCCTGAACTCCTTGAGGAGGATGAGCTTCTCGGCGCCGTGGAAGGGGTGCTGTTCCATGACCTCGCGCTCGTCGTCGGTCAGCCGGCCGGGCTTGTTGAGGATGTCCAGAGGGGTTTGGGTCTTGCCCAGGTCGTGGAAGAAGGCGGCCGTGCCCAGGTCGACGAGCTCGGCCCGGCTGAGGCCGAGCCGGCGCCCGAGGGCGGTCGCGAGCAGGCAGACGTTGACCGAATGGTTGAGCGTGTACTCGTCGTGGTTCTTGATGTTGGTCAGGCCCTGGATGAAGGCCTCGTCCTCGACGATGTGGTTGTAGATCGACTGCATCAGCCGGCGGGTCGTGCTGATCTTGATCGGCTCTTTCCTCTGGTCCCGCTCGAACGATTCCTTGAGGTGGACGATGCTGAGGAAAAACAGCCGGGCGGCGTTCTGGTGGGCGCCCGGAACGACCTCCTCTGTCGAGATCTTCTCGATCTCGACGTGCTCGATCCCGGCGGCGTCGAGGTCGGCCGCGAGCCGGTCGAATCCGGCCTCGCCCTTCTTCTCCCGCTTGGCGAACACGGACATGAAGCGCAGCAGCTCCTCCTCCGTGAGCCCCGGGCGGAAGGTGATCGACCCGGCTTCCCGCGTCCGGAATTCCTCCAGGACGGACTTGAAGATGCCGTAGGTGCCGACGCCGAACCGGAGCCGCTTGCCGTTGAGGAGAAGGGCGCCGTGGCGGACCGCGAAAGAAGCCTCGTCCTCCTCCTGGAATACGGCGGCCAGGGACGCGTGGAACAGCCGGCCCTGCTCGAGAAAGGCATTGTTGCTCGTATCGTAGATCTTGGCGATCTTGTCGACGATGTGGAAGCGGATGAGCAGCTCGTTCCCGCTCTTCTGGAAAGCCCGGGACTCGGCGGTCCTCGCTCCCGCGTACCGCGCCTCGGTCGCCGGACCGGAGTTTGTGCTCTTCTCGTCCATCGATCCCGCCTAGGTTTTTCCGCCGGCCACCGGCATCCGGGTGAGAGCCGCCATGCAGGCTTCCCGGACCTGCTTCGTCCGCCCGATGGCGCCTCGTTGAAGGAAGGCGGAGGCTTCTTCCGTCGCCATGCTCTCCAGGCCGGCGACCGCGGCCAGGCGCACCTCCAGGACCCTCTTCGAGCCGAAGAGGGGGGCTCTCAGGAGGGTCCGGCCCAGGAACTCGAGCGCCTCGGGCGACCGGGTCCGGCCCAGGAACGACAGGATGGCCTCTTTTTCCTTGAGGCTCTTGGAGGCGAAATCGCGTCTTGAGGCGTCGCGCAGGACCTGCTTGACGCGTGACCCGCCTTCGCCGGGATCGAGCTTCATGGCTGTCTGGATACGGATCTCCTCGTCGGGGTCTGTGAGGAAGCCGGCGAGGATCCTGTTGGCCATCTCGTCCCGGGTCCGACCCAGGATGTGGACGACCTCGAGCTTGATATCCCGGTTCGGGAAGTTGATGAAGCCGGAGAGGTGGGGGAGTCCTTTTCGTTCGGGGATCCTCGAAAGGATGGTGATGATCTCGCGGGCCAGCTCGGGCTTGGCCGGGTCCGCGAGCGCAGCCAGGAGTCCCGGATGCGGGGCGCCGGCCGATTCCATGAAACCGAGGATTTTGTGCCGGGCCTCGCCGTCAGGGGCGACATCGAAGAGGTCTGCGGCCAAACCGAGCGCGGGCGGGCCGAGCAGCCCGAAGAAGCCGAGCAGGGATTCCCAGTCCAGTCCCTTCTTCTTGTCGAGCAGGGACTTGACGGCCTCGACCGTCTTCGGGCTGACCGTCCGCTTCAGGAAGGCTTCGAGAAGGGCGGCCTTTTCCGGATCCCCGACGAGGTGACGGCCGAGCTCGTGGACTTTCTGGATGATGAGCACGGGGACATGGAAATCGCCGCGCTGGAGGCGGTCGAAATGGTATTCCAGGAGGGCGTCGAGGCTGGCCTGGCAGGCGGCCAGGTCCTTCTCGAGGAATACGATCTCGATCATGAGGTCGATGTATTCCTGCTCCGCGGAGATAGTCCGGTTGGCCCGGACCATCGTTTCGAGCGACTGGAGCTCGTCCTCCGTCAGGGTGGGGTCCATGGCCGCCGCCGGGCTCCGCGCGCCGGGCTCATCAGGGACGGCCGATTCGTCCCGGTCCGCCGGCTCGGGCTTGACCCCGCCGGGGCCTTCTTCCTCTCCCTCGGTGCCGGCCTCCGGGTCCGAGGCCTTGCGGACCTGCTCGCGGTCCTCCCCGTCGAGATCGATCCGGCCCTCGGTGAACTTCGAGGTATCGACATGGACTTCGATCGTCTCGTGGGCCAGGTCATCGGGCAGGTCGAGGTCCGGGGCCCGGGAGTCCTGCCTCTCGGCCAGGATGCGGTTCTCCAGGAACTCGTCCGGAGCGTAGTACTGGATGTTCGAAAAATCGCGTTCCCAGAGCGCGGCGACGATGTCGCAGTCCTCGGCCGGCTTCTGGGCCTCCGTCTTGATCACCTCGAGGAAATCGAAGATCTCGGGCCGGTCCAGGCCCTGGTAGAAGAAGAGGATCTGCAGGCCGTCCTTGAAGAAGAAGAACGGCAGGCTCTTGATGGCGACCTCGTCGGTGTACGCCGGCTTTCCCTCGAAGGTGAAGGAGAATTCCTCGATGCCGACCTGGAGCTTCTGGTGGACGGCCAGGAAAGCCGTGAACTTCGCGGTCAGCTGATCGACGAAGTTCGCCACCGTCGCGTGCTCGCTCGGGAAGATCTTCATCGCCGAGACCGTGTTGGACAGGTAGTGCAGAAGGTCCCTGACCTTCTCGGTCCGGTCGGGATCGGGAAGCACCCCGGCCCCGACGGGCTCTCCCGGACGAGAGTTCTGGGCGCATGTCCATGCTCTTTAATTCCCCAGTTTAGTCAAAAATCGGCACGCGTCAATGAAAAACGAAAGGACGGGGAGCGCTCAACGCCGGCTGAGGACCCGCCGTTCGTAGGCCTCGACCTCGCGGAGCCATTCGTCGGCCGGGGGAACGCCGGCCCGGAGGCAGTAGGCGTCCCAGACGGCGCCGAAGGGCAGGGCCTTGAGCTCTTCGAAGAGCGAGAGCCGGTCGAGGGTCCGGGAGGCCGGATCGAGCTCCTTGAGCTTCGCCTGGGGTTCGAGCAGGGCGATGAGCAGCGCCTTGAGGAAGGACCGGGCCCCCAGGACCCAGGCCCCGATCCGGTTGACGCTGGCGTCGAAGTAGTCCAGGGCGATGTGGATGCGCTCGAGGGCGTTGCTGCGGACGATCTCGGCCGCGAGCTCGCGGACCCCGTCGTCGAGCAGGACGATGTGGTCGCTGTCCCAGCGGACGCCCCGGCTGACGTGGAGGAGGAGTTCGCCGGAGAAGGGCAGGATGGCCGAGATCTTGTCGGCCACGGACTCGGTCGGGTGGAAGTGGCCGAGGTCGAGGCAGATGATCTTGCCGCGGGTGAGGGCATAGCCCATGTAGAACTCGTGCGAGCCGGCGACGAAGGATTCGCTGCCGATGCCGAAGAGCTTGCTCTCGAGGGAATCCTTGAGCTGCTGGGGGCTGTACTCGACGTCGAAGATCTCGTCGAGGGACTTCAGCAGCGCCGCCCGGGCGCCCCAGCGGTCGGCCGGGACGTCCTTGGAGCCGTCGGGGATCCAGAGGTTGTGGAGGCAGGCGGCCTGCTGCTCCCGGCCGATGGAGGCCGCGACTTTCCGGCAGCACTTGACGTGGTCGACCCAGAACTTCCGTGTCCCGTTCTCCCGGCTGCTCAGGGTATATCCGGAGGCGGCTTTGGGATGGGCGAAGCAGGTGGCGTTGAAATCGATCTTCAGGTTCCGGCGGCGGGCCCATTCGGTCCAGCCCCGGAAATGCTCGGGTTCGATGGCGTCGCGGTCGACGGACTTGCCGTTGAATTCGCCGTACATGGCGTGGAGATTGACCCGATGGCGCCCCGGGATGAGGGCGAAGGCCTGTTCGAGGTCGGACCGGAGCTCGTCGGCCGTCCGGGCCCGGCCCGGATAGCCGCCCGTGACCTGCAGGCCGCTGCCGTCGAGGCTCGCGCCCGAGCTCTCGAAGCCGCGGACGTCGTCGCCCTGCCAGCAGTGGACGGACAGCGAGATCGCCTGGAGTCGGGCCAGCGCTTTTTCCGTGTCGATGCCCCGCTCGGCATACTTGTCGCGCGAAGACAGATAGGCTTTTTCGACGGCCGCAGGATCCATCCTCAACCCTCCCCTAAGGAACGCCATGTTTATATGCCTCCTGCCACGGGTTGTCAAGATGCGAGGATCTGCCTGAAGCGGCCGTAGGCCGCGTCCCATTCGGCCGGGGGGCCGGCGGGACGGTAGGACTCGAGCGGGAACGATTCACGGATGATCCGTCTCATCCCGGCCGGCGACGAAACGAGTCCCAGGGCCATGGCCTGGACGAGGATGTTGCCGACGGCCGTCGCCTCGGCCGGGCCGGCGACGACCGGAAGTCCGGTCGCGTCGGCCGTCAGTTGGCATAGGAGAACGTTGCGGGCCCCGCCGCCGATGATGTGGATCTTCTCGATGGGGTGGCCGAGCACCTCGCGGAGCTGGTCGAGGACAAACCTGTACTTCAAGGCCAGGCTTTCGAGAATGGCCCGGACCATCGCCGCTCTCGTTGGAGGAACGGCCTGCCCGGTCCGGCGGCAGTAGGCGGCCACGGCTTCCGGCATGTCCGGGGGATTGAGGAATCCGGGATCGTCCGGATCGATGAGCGCGGCAAAGTGCGGCGCGTCGCCGGCCGCGGCGGCCAACTCCTCGTAGGAGACCGCGCCATCCGCGGACCAGGCCCGGCGGCAGCCCTGGATGAGCCAGAGGCCGGTGACGTTCTTGAGGAAACGGACGGTCCCACCGACGCCGCCTTCGTTGGTGAAGTTGGCCCGGAGCGAGGCCGGGGAGATGACCGGCGCGGCCTCTTCGACGCCGACGAGCGACCACGTCCCCGATGAGATATAGGCCCAGTTCCCGCCTTCGGCGGGTACGGCGGCGACGGCCGAAGCCGTATCGTGCCCGGCCGTGGCGATGACGGGGACGTCGCGGTAACCCGTTTCCCCGATGATCTTGTCGGAGAGCGGTCCGAGCACCGTGCCCGGCTCGACGATGTCCTGCAGGATCCTGCGGGAGAAGCCCATGGCCTGGAAGAGTCCGGGTATCCAGTTCCGGGTCCGCGGATCGAGGAACTGGGACGTCGAAGCGATGGTGAACTCGGCCGCCTTCCTTCCGGTGAGGAGGTAGTGGAAAAGGTCCGGCATGAACAGAAGGTCGGCGGCGGCCTCGAGCTGCGGGGACCGGTCGCGGACCATGGCATAGAGCTGGAAAAGGGTGTTGAAGGGCAGGAACTGGATTCCCGTTGCCTCGTAGAGCTCGGAGCGGGGAACGAGCTTGAAATAGTCCTCCATGGCCCCGGCGTTGCGGTGGTCGCGGTAGCAGAACGGCAGGCCGAGGAGCCCGCCGTCCTTGGCCAGCAGGCCGAAATCGACGCCCCAGGTGTCGACGCCCAGACTGTCGGGCCGGAACCCGGTCGAGGCCGCGGCGTCGCGCATGGCCGCCTTCATCTCGTCGAGCAGGGCGTAGACGTTCCAGTGGATGTGGCCGGCGAGAGGAAGGGGCATGTTGGGGAAACGGCGGACCTCATGGACGGAGAGGCGGCCGCCGTCGAGCGTTCCGAGGACGGCCCGGCCGCTCTCGGCGCCCAGGTCGAAGGCCAGGATGTTCGCGGCGGGATTGGTTCGGGCCATGCGTCGTTCTCGAGACCTTTCTTATATTCGCAACGGCCGCTGTTTTCAAGCCGAATTCTTTGAAATGCGGCCGCGATTCCTCTACAATGACTCCCGGTTATCGCCCTTATCCTTCCGAGGTGACATGCCGCTCGAAGACAAGCTCAAACAGCTCCGGCGCGAACGCGAAGCCCGCTCGCGCCCCCAGAACATTGAGAAGGCCTGGGAGAGGATCGACGAGGAAGCGGGCCTGACCGTCAAGCAAAAGCTCGAGCGTCTGATCTCACTGACCGACAAGGGCCGGGGCCTGGCCCCCCGGACGGAGGCGCGGCCCGCCGAGATCAAGCGCCGCGAGCCGGTCCAGGTCTTCGAGAACTCCTACGTCCTCGCCGCGAATTACGGCCAGATCCCCATCTCCATGGGCCTCCAGATCCCGGCCGACATCCTGGGCTTCCTCAGCCGCGAGGCCGCTTTCGAGGGCCTCGACCTCTCGACGGCCGTCTTCCTCGACCTCGAGACGACGGGCCTGGCGGGCGGCACGGGCACGGTCCCGTTCCTCGTCGGGCTGGCTTACTTCCGCGACGAGCGGTTCAAGGTCACCCAGTTCTTCCTCAACGAGATGGCCGAGGAGGACCGGCTCGTCCGCGAGCTGGCCCAATTCGTCCAGGACATGGGCTTCAAGTCGATCGTGACCTACAACGGCAAGGCCTTCGACATGCCCCTCGTCGAGACGCGCTTCGCCATGCACCGGACCCCTTGCCCGTTGCGCGGCCTGCCGCATCTCGATTTCCTGTTCTCGGCCAGGAGCCTCTGGAAGCACAAGTACGATAGCTGCCGCCTCTTCAACCTGGCCCAGCAGATCTGCCAGGCCGAGAGGTCCGAGGACATCCCCGGCGCCGAGATCCCGCTCCGCTACTTCCAATACATCCGCAGCGGCGATTTCTCGCTCATCGATCCCATCCTCTACCACAATCAGGAGGACCTCCTGTCGCTCCTGGGCGTCGTCGTCGCCGGGGCCATCCTCGTCGAGCGCCACCGCGCGTCGGCGGAGCGGGGCGAGGCCGACGCCATGGACCTCTTCGGCGTGGCCAAGCTCTTCGAGAAGGCCGGCGACGCGACGAAGTCGGTGGCCCTGCTCGAGCAGGCCCTGGCCCAGGGGCGGGGCCTGACGGCCGAGGTGTCCCAGGTCGCGAGAAAAAAGCTCTCTCATCACTTCAAGAAAAGCAAGGACTGGGACAAGGCCCTGTCGTTCTGGCAGGAGGCGGCCGCCGGGGACGAGATCGACAGCTTCCGGGAGCTGGCGATGTACTTCGAGCATACGGCCAGGGACTTCGGGGAGGCCGTGAGGATAGCGACCGAGGGCTTCGCTCTGTCCAAGGAGAAGAGGAACTTCGCGGCCGAGAAGGATTTCGAGAAGCGCATCGCCCGCATCAAGGGCAAGATGGCCAGGGGGAAGGGGGCCGCGAAGTAATGGGGGATATGCACCCCCGGTACGCGTCCTCGTTTTTCAGATCCCCCCGTTGAAACTCAAGCTGAATTAGGTTATATTAACCCTGCTTTTCCGCCCTGCGCGCCCGTAGCTCAGTTGGATAGAGCGTCTGACTACGAATCAGCAGGTCGGGTGTTCGAGTCACCCCGGGCGCGCTTCTTCTTTCCCTTTGGTTTCCCCAAGAATATCAGCAACGTGCGCGGGCGGACCCCAAAAATCAGTAGTGACCTCGTTTAGCCCGCTTTGACCCGTTTTCTCCTGCAAAACGGACACAAAAGCGGATAGTATTTTGGGGCGAGTTTTTTCCTGACAATCTGTGAATTCCAAGTTCCGGCTTGCTGACGGATACCGCTATTGACTATGTTCGACAATATTCCTATCATCGCGTCTATCTTGACGGATCGTGCCCATCAGGGCCGGGAGAGCATAGAATGAGGAGACTCGGTCGTCTCGCGATGCTCACGGTCCTCCTGGTGAGTTGCGGTCCGTCCGCGCCACCTGAGCCACCTCATCTTTCTGGAGTGTGGACGGGACACGCGGAGAGCTTTTCGCTTCAACTGAGTATTGAGAGTGATACCGACGGGATTCTCGAGGGGACGGCTTATATATCGGGGCCGGATGTCCGAGGATTGAATCACAATACGGAGTTCAAAGGTACCCGAAGCGACGGAAACGTCCGGGTGACCATCGGCGGCGCGCCGTTCGAGACGATCTCCTATTCGGGATATATCGACGACTACACGACGCCCGATAACGCCCGCCTGATACGGGGATCGATCATGGGGTCGGGGATTAAGGGGCAAGCCCTCGATCTTGTCAGGTTCGGCCGTTAGTCCGAATCGAAGGGAAGGGCCGTATCAGATCTTCCGATCCCGTATCAGTCCATTCCATTATTTGAGCGAATCTCATAGAATATGTCTGCCCATCGAGAATGATAGTCATGCCCCCAAGCGCTCGGAGACCCCCGAAAAAATTGCGGTGGCTATCTTACATCTTGCTGATCTCTTCGATTTGTCCATTTGGCATATCGCAGGCTTCGTCGCCAACCCAGGGACGCCCGTCATTTGCCATTCAACCCCTAGGGAAGACGGACCCCTTATTTATTGAGCTCGCCCATGAGGCCATTGCCGAGACGTTTAGCTATGAAACGATCACCCTGCTGAGTCCAAAGCCCCTTCCCGAAAGCGCCTATTACGAGCCGAGGAAGCGATACCGCGCCGAAAAGATCCTGGAGTACCTGTATTCTCTGCGGACCGAGAATAACGAAAAGATCATTGGCTTAACCAGCTCGGACATCTCGACGACGAAGGCCCCCCATGACGATTGGGGGATCTTCGGCATGGCTTTTATCAACGGCAGTACGTGCGTCGTCTCGACATTCCGCTTAGACGGGGATACGGTCGACACGGCCCTTTTTCGCGAAAGGCTCAAAAAGGTCATCGCTCACGAGGTTGGGCATATCTTGGGCCTTCAGCATTGCCCGACACCGGGATGCCTGATGCAGGACGCGCAAGGCAGGATCTCGACTATAGACGGGAGTGACGGGCGTCTTTGTCCCCGATGCCAGGGCCGCCTCGGGCTCAATGACCCGGCGAGTTCTAATGCGGCCCGGAATCCGTCCCCGCTATGACCTATTGGCGCCCTTCTTGTCGGCCCTTTTAACCGCCCCGCTCTGCTTCGCCGGCGCCTTCTTCTCCTCGAGATCGTAGTAGTAGTCCAGACCGGTGTGGTGGATGAGCTCCTCGCGCATCAGGTAGCGCAGGGTGTTCATGAACTTGCTCCGCTGGACGAAGAGGTCGTTCTCGGGGTAGAGACCTTCGCGGACCATCGGGCTCTTGAAGAAGAAGGACAGCCACTCCTGGATGCCGTACATCCCGGCCCGGGCGGCCAGGTCGGTGAACAGGACGAGGTCCAGGGCGACGGGCGCGGCCAGGATGGAGTCACGGCAGAGGAAGTTGACCTTGATCTGCATCGGATAGTCCATCCATCCGAATATGTCGATGGCGTCCCAGGACTCCTTGTTGTCGCCCCGCGGTGGGTAATAGTTGATGCGGATCTTGTGGTAGAGGTCGCCGTAGAGCTCGGGATAGAGGTCTGGCCGGAGGATGGTATCGAGGACGCCGAGCTTGGAGATCTCCTTGGAGCGGAACGACTCTGGGTCGTCCAGGACCTCGCCATCGCGGTTGCCGAGGATGTTGGTCGAGAACCAGCCCGAGATGCCGAGCAGCCGGGCCGCGAGCCCCGGGGCCAGGATGGTCTTCATCAGCGTTTGGCCGGTCTTGAAGTCCTTGCCGCAGACGGGGCGCTTCGTCTCCGCCGCGAGCTCGAGGAAAGCCGGGCAATCCGTCGTGATGTGCGGCGCGCCGTTGATGTAGGGGAGGCCCATCTTCAGGGCCGCGAAGGCGTAGATCTGGCTGGGGCTGATGTGGCGGGAATTCTTCTTGAGCCCGGCCTCGAACGCTTTCACCGAGGCGTGGACGCCTTGGCAGTCGTGATAGGCCTCGGTCGAGGCCGTCCAGAGCATGACCATCCGGGCGACTTTGTGCCGGGCCCGGAAATCGGCGATGTCCTTCATGAGCGCTTCGGCCAGGTCCATCTTGGTCCGGCCCTTCTTGACGTGGCGGCCGTCGAGATTGCGGACGAAGGCCCGGTCGAAGACGGCCGGCATGGGCGCCACCGCTTCGAGCTCGTCACGGACCGCCTCGATGTGGTCGGGCGTCAAGACCTTGGCCTTTCGGGCCGCCTCGTAGGCGGTGTCGGGGAAGCAGTCCCAGCCGCCGAAGACCATGTCGTCGAGCTCGGCCAGGGCGATGAAGTCCCGTATGGGGACGAACCGGTTCTCGGTCCTCTTGCCCAACCGGATCTTGCCTGATTGGGCGAGCGAGCCGACCGGGCGGGCCAAGCCCTTGCGGGCGGAGAACACTCCGGTGAGCAGGGTCGACGACACGGCGCCGATGCCGGGCATCAGGACGCCGAGCTTGCCCCGGGCGGTCGCGATCTCGGGACCTCTCAGAATATCGGACATGAGGCTGACTCCTTTGGGAACGCCGGCGATTACCGCGGAGGCTCGGCGGGACGCTCGACGATCCAGTAGCGGACGAATCGGTAGAGGATATTGAGGACGGGGATACAGAGCAGGATGATGATGACCAGGTCGAGACGGTCGATCAGAGCGAAGAAGAAGATGCCCAGATAGACGAACCCGCGGAAATCGCCGCTCGCGCCGGAGCCCGTCCGGATCTCCTTGTATTCGCGCTCCAGATAGTAGAGCACCATCTGGAGCATATAAGCGGCGAGGCCGAAGAGGCTGACGATGTAGAAGCCGAGCCGGCCCGACTGGAGATAATAGCCCGTGACCATGGCCCCGAGGACGAAGAAATCCGTGACCCGGTCGAGATAGAGGTCGAGATAGGCCCCGAACCGGGAGCAGAGGTTCTTCGAGCGGGCCAGCATGCCGTCGGCCCCGTCGAGCAGAGTGCCGGCGTAGATGAGGAGCCCGGCGACGACGAAGCCGCGGTGGGTCCCGAGGAGGAAGGCCGCGGCCCCGGCCAGGCTCAGGATGAAGGCCGCGACCGTGAGGTGATTGGGGCGGAGTTTCAGCTTGATCGCGGCCCGGACGATCAGGGCGGCCAGGGGACGGTTGACGAGCCGGTCGATCTGGACGATCTTGGGCAGGCGCGACGGCAGCGGGGGTTTGAGGGAAGCCTCGAGGTCGAATTCCGGCTTGTCCGATGCAGGAGCCGAGTTCATGCCCATTCTTCCATGGTTGCTCTACTCTGAGGCCGTCAGGCCGCTGGAATGACGATGATCAGGAATTGTAGGCGTGAGCGGCTCCGGTGTCAAATCCGTCCAGGCGGCCGCAGACCGGAATGCGCCGCCGGCTTGCCGGGCTGTCGGGCCTCTTCTATAATGGGCGGCATGTCCGTCAAGATCGGATCCCTCTCTCCGGCCCGTTGGGGCCGCGGCTTCAGCCGTCTCAATTTCCGGCGCGCCGAGGAGTGCGATGCGGTCCTCGACTGGCTCGAAGCCGGGGCGGGGGAGAGGATCCTCGACGTCGGGAGCGGCGACGGCTATTACGATTGGCGCATCAGCCGCTCGGGAGCGCGGGTCACCGGGATCGATCTCCACGAAAAGCGCCTCGCCTACGCCCGGAAGCATTACGGGAGCGGCACGACCGAGTTCCTGACCATGGACGCCGAAAAGGCGGACTTTCCGGCCGGCTCCTACGACAAGGCCATGAGCCTTTGCGTCATGGAGCACCTCGGCGACGACGAGCGGGTCATGCGGAACGTCGCCAAAGCGCTGAGACCGGGGGGACGCTTCGTGTTCTCGGCCGACAGCCTGTCGAATCCCGGCCTCCGGCCCCGTGAGCGTGAGCGCCACAAAAAGCGTTATGCCGTGAACACCTTCTACACGCCGGAGGTCGTCAGGGACAAGCTGGCCCGGACGGGATTCGACGTCGAGGACACGCGCTTCGTCATGGATTCGCCGTTCGCGCTCGGCCTCGTCCGGCTATCCTGGAAGCTCGACCGGCTCCCCCGGGTCCTCGCCCCCGTGCGGACGCTCGGCTATGTGCTGCTCGGAGCCGTCTGGAGCGTGAGCCGGCCATTCCGGGCGGGACGAGCGGCGGTCCGGCGCTACGGGCGGGCTGACCATCGTCGTCCGGGCCAGGAAGAGGGTGGAGTGACCGCCCCGACGACCTGTGTCATCATCGCGGCCGGGCGGGGGAGTCGCTTGGCCGGACGTGCGGCCAGCAAGCCGCTCCTCGAAGTCGCCGGAAAAACCCTGATCGACCGGGCCATCGACGCCGCGCGCGCGTCCGGCGTTCGCGAATTCGTCGTGGTTACTGGCTACGCGGGCGAGGCGGTCGAGAGGCATTTGACCGCCAAGGCCGCCGCGGATGGCCTCTCCATCGCGACCGTTCGGAACGACGAGTGGGAAAAGGAGAACGGGCTATCGGTCGGCAAGGCGGCCGGCCTCGCCGGCGACCGTTTCTTCCTGGTGATGGCCGATCACATCGTCGATCCCGGGCTGCTTGCGGGCCTGAGCGCCTGTGAGATCGGCAGGGACGAGGTCATCCTGGCCGTCGACACGCGGATCGAGGGCCATCCCCACGTCGATCTCGACGACGTGACCCGGGTCCGCGACGAGGCCGGGCGGATCGCAGCCATCGGGAAGAACATCGCCGATTTCAACGCCTTCGACACGGGTGTCTTCCTGTGCACGCCCGCACTGTTCGAGGCGCTCGCGGAAAGCCAGCGACGGGGCGATTTCTCGCTCTCCGGCGGCATCAGGGTCATGGCGGCGAAGGGAACGGCGAGAACCTGGGCGATCGGTGATCATTTCTGGATCGATGTCGACGATGAAGCCGCGCTGCAGAAAGCGGAGGCGGCCATCGCCGGGGGCCTGGCCGGCCGCCCGCCTGAGACGGGTTTTGCCCGTTCGGTCTGGAGGCCGTCCCGGTTGCTCCTGGGCGGCGCGGGATTCCTCCTCTTGGCCTACCTCATTCTGAAGATCGGCCTGGGGACGGTCCTGGCCCAAGTGGCCCAGTTCGGCCCGTGGTTTTTGGCCACGGTCGCCATTGCCTTCGCCTGGCTCTTCGTCCAGGCCTGCGCCTGGGGCCTGGTCCAGGCCGCCCATTTCCGGCCGGTGCCGCTCCTGCGCCTCTTTCGGGCCAAGATCGTCAGTGACTCTCTCAACGCGCTCATCCCCTCGGCCAGCATCGGAGGCGATGCCGCCCGGGCTTTCCTGATCCGGCGCACGTGCCTTTGACGGAAGGCATCCCCGGCGTCCTGGTCGACAAGACGATCGAATTCTCCTCCGGGGTGCTGTTCCTCGTGACCGGATTCCTCCTCAGTCTGATTTTCGTCGACCTGCCCCGGTGGATGAACGTCGCGGCGGCGATCTGCCTCGTCGGATCGGTCGTCGGCGTCGTCCTCCTCGTCTTGTTCCAGCGCAAGGGGACCTTCTGGGCGCTGGGCCGCGTCGCCAAGATCGTTCCCAGGGTGGGCCTATTCGCCGTCCGAGAGGGAGGCCGGCATTCGCCAGCTCGACCGGAACCTCCGGCTGGTCTACGCGAACGTCAACGCCCGGACGGCGCTGGCAGCGCTCCTGCACTACGTGTCTCGCTTCCTCGGGGCGGCCGAGATCTTCGTCATCCTGAGGGTCCTCGGGGCGCCGGCGACATTCCTTCAGGCTGTCTTCATCGCCGCCGGGGTCAGCATCGTCAACACGGCCTTCTTCGTCGTCCCGGGTCACGTCGGCGTCATGGAGAGCGCCCACGTCGTCATCCTCCAGAGCCTGGGCTTCGGCGCGGGGCTGGGGCTCAGCCTGGGCCTCATCCGCAGGCTCCGCAAGCTGGCCACGATGGCGGTCGGCCTTGTCCTGCTCTCGCTGGAAAATGGGAGAAAACGAAGGGGAGGAACATGAAGATTTCCGACCGGTTAATCATCGAAGACCGGGACACGACGGAGATTTCGGCGAGCATCGACGGGTTCCGTTTATGGTATCGGGTCCCGCGATCGTACGCCGTCACCGATTCCGCCGATCCGTTCGTCGCGGCAGCCCTGCTTCCCGGCCATGCGGTTGGAGCAGAAGATCGAGATCAGCCCGGATATGACCGTGTCCCCGCATCTGCTGGACAACCTGCAAACCCTTCAGGAGATCCACCATACCTGGAATCCCATATTCAAGATCGTTCCCATAGAAGCGAGGACCTCTCCGAGCCGGTCCCTTCACGGTGGCGCCATGTCCTTTTTCTCGGGCGGGGTGGACAGCACCTATACATTCCTCAAGCGGCAAAGTGAGCTGACACATCTCGTTTTCATTCAGGGCTTTGATTTCTTCGCGGAGAGCGGGAATTCCGGGGCTTTGACCGCGGCGGATCTGACGGACCTGTCACAGCTGGCCTTCAAGCTCATGTCGCCGGGCAACGCGGTCTCGGCGTTTCTGAAATCCCGGCTTTCGCAGAAGACCATGTCGGACCTGTCCGACTACCGGCGATCGGGGGCGGTTCCGGAAGGCTTGGAGGAGGCCCTGGTCAGGGATCTGAACGGGGCCATCACGGGAGGCTCGATCTGGCAGGACCGACGCTTCGCCGGGATCAATCTCCGCCCTGCCACGCAGGCGCTCTTAAAGGCGAGGCCGCAGACCGAAGACACGAGGCCGCTCAATCGGCACCTGCTCGAAGACGCCTATCCTCTGGAGATATCGCGTCGACGCGACCGATCCTTCGAGACGGCCGTAGCGAGAAACGCCAAGTTCGTCGAAGGCGCCGGGAAGACCCTGATACCGGTTGCGACGAATTATTTCTCTTTCGGCTATCGTTATAACTTGAGCCGAACCCTGACGCAGGGGAATTCCCTGGCGTGCATCGCCCTGATCTTGGGGTTCCCGCGCGTGTATATCCCGGGCGCTTATTCCTACGGCCAGCTTGTCCCGCTGGGGTCCCACCCGTTGACGGATCCGCTTTGGTCGAACGGGAGCGTCCAGATCGTTCATGACGGGGCCGAGGCACGGAGGGTGGACAAGGTCATGAAGATCGCCCGGGATGGGAACGCCCTGGCGAATTTGAGGGTCTGTTTCACCGATATGAACATCAATTGCGGCCGATGCTCCAAATGCCTGAGAACGATGATCCCGCTCACTCTGCTCGATGTCCCGGCAGCCCCCTTCCCCCCCTTCCCCGCCCCGCGAAGCTGAGCCGGATGCGCATCTCCAACCAGAATGAGTTGAGATACTTCAGGGAGAATTTCGATCCGGCCCTGGGCACCGCACATCCGGAGCTCAGGCGCGCGCTGAGGGCCGTCATCAGACGGTACGAGAGGCGCCGGCTCTTCGACGACATCGACACGCAGCTTTTCGGTGGCCTTATTCAAGAAGGCCTATCGACGGATGATCCGGCCCGTCGACCGCCACGTCCGGATCGATACGACCCCGCCGGGCCGACGGCCCCTATGAGCGATCCGTCCGGCCCGTCAAATCGGCGTAGAGCTTTTGCTGATGCCGGTTCACCAAGAGATCCTCGTCGCCGAACGCCCGGAGAACATCGACGTTCTTGAGCAAGGGCCCCGCGACCTGTTCGTTGAAGGTGAGATCGGCCGCTC
Source organism: uncultured bacterium (assembly GCA_963743755.1). GTDB lineage: Bacteria > Acidobacteriota > Aminicenantia > Aminicenantales > Saccharicenantaceae > RBG-16-66-30. Next base: position 297,077 of record CAVUQU010000001.1, on the reverse strand, counting down.
CGTTGATCTCGATGAGGACCGGCTCTCCGTCCTGATCGAGCGCCAGATCCAGGCCGAGCAGGCGATAGAAGGGAAAAGCCTTTTGAACGTCCACGGCGAAGGCGGAGAGACGGTCCCACTCCGGGACGGGGCGATCTTCGAAAACGACTCCCGTCGTCGGATGCGCCTGATACGCACGGGATCGCTTGTCGTAGGCGAGTTTCATCAATCTTCCCCTGCGGCAATCGATGCCGACACCGATGCCGCCGGCGCTCCAATTGTCGATGATGGCGCTGCCGATGCCCGCACGCAGGGCGGCGCTGACGATCAGGACATCTCCGGGCCTCGTCAACATGGTCACGATACGGACCGTATTGACCGAGGCGCTCGAAAATTCGGCCATCCGGCCGTCCTGATGCACGACCTCCTGGACGATAGCCTTCTCTTTGAGGACATAATCCCCGAGTTCCAGGAGGGCTGTATTCGACCTGACGCGGATGAGCCGATCCGTCCTCTCCGCCAGGACGATATCCCGTCCCGTCTCTCCGAAAAGGGGCTTGATGATCACCGCGCCGGCCGCGGAAGCCCGGATCCAGGCTTCGATCCGAGCCCGATAATCGCCGGCGGGATCGATGATGCCGTAGGTCAGGGGGGTTCGGATATCCAGGGCCTTGCAGAGCAGGCCGCACAGGTATTTGTCGTCGAAAATAACATGGTAGGCCGACGGCTGGACGGCCTTTCTCAATCGCTGATGTTGATGGGGATGGTAGTTCGACCCATAATAATATTTCCAATCTCCCCGGTCGACCTCCCATAAGCGATAGCGTTCATAGTGGTCAGGAAAGGTCCTGTACGAGAAAAACAAAACGAGGAGATCGCCGGCCGTCCGCCATCCCGGGCTCCGCATATCGTTTCGGGACCTGAGGCTCGCATAGCAGGGCATCAGCATGAAAAACTGTTTGAGGCGTTCATAGCGGAGACGCACGCCGGAGAAGAGACGTTTTTTCAGTTTCCGGTATGTGCCCAGAGCTCCACCGGGCGCGGGCTTCACCGGGGCGGGATCTCCCTGCGAAAGCGCCGGTCCGGTTGTCGGGGGTTTGGGGGCTTCCGTCTCCTTCACATGGTCAGGGTATCCCGCGGCCCTTGAGCGTGTCAAGGCTTTCGGGCCGTTTGACTCGGATCGGCGACTTGAGGTATCATGCGACCTGCCGGAAAACTAGCCTTATCTGTCGGCGGACCTTGCGGTTAGGGCGTCCGTCCGGAGCCAATACAGGAAGCGGAGCACATGGAAGATCAGACTGCGGACGGCGGGGGAAGGGCCGAGGCGGGCTTCCCGATCGCTAAGCCGGACGAAACCATCCTTGTGACCGGTTCGGCCGGTTTCATCGGTTCCCGGGTCGTCGATTCGCTGCTTCGCAGGGGTTTCCGGAACATCCGCTGTTTCGTTCGACCCGGGAGCGGCAATCCGCTCCTGATGGCCGTGCTGAAAGAGCACCCGGAGCACCGTTGCGAGATCTTCCCCGGGAACCTGCTCTCGCGCGACGACTGCACGAGGGCGGCCGCCGGCGTCGCTGTCATCTATCATCTCGTGGCCGGGCGCGGGAAGTCCTTCCCCGGATGCTTCCAGGGTTCGGTCGTCACGACGCGCAATCTGCTGGACGCCGTCGTCGTCCAGAAGACCGTCAGACGGTTCGTGAACGTCAGTTCCTTCATCATCTATTCCAACCGGCGGCTGGCCCAGGGCGCAGTCTGGGACGAATCGTGCCCGCTCGAGGACGACCTCGAAAAGCGTTTCGACGCCTACCTCTACGGCAAGTTCAAGCAGGACGAGATCGTCCGGGCGTATCACGAGAAATACGGCGTCCCCTATACCATCGTCTGCCCGGGCATCGTTTTCGGGCCGGGCCGGAAAGCCCTGCCGGGCTGCCTCGGGCTGGACACGTTCGGCATCTTCATGCGGATCGGCGGGGCCGGCCGGATGCCGCTGACCTACGTGGACAATTGCGCCGACGCGATCGTCCTGGCGGGTCTCGTGCCGGGCGTCGAGGGAGAGCTCTTCAACGTCATGGACGACGACCTTCCCAAGAGCCGTGGCTTCCTGCGACAGTACAAAAAGCGGGTAGGCCGGTTCCGGTCCGTGTGGATCCCTTATCCGCTCGCCTACGGCCTCTGCTGGCTCTGGGAGCTCTATGCGGCCTGGTCGAAGGGGCAGCTGCCCCCGGTGTTCAACCGCCGCAATTGCGCCTTCTCCTGGAAGGGGCACCGCTATTCCAACCGTAAGCTCAAAGATCTCCTCGGCTGGGAATGCCGGGTGCCCATGAAGGAGGCCCTGGACCTCTACTTCAGGTATCAGAAAGATGAGTGATTTGAACAAGACGCGCGTGGCGATCGTCGGATGCGGGAACATCGCGGACCAGCATGCTTCCCAGATAAAGCTCCTGCCGGGCTGCGAGATCGTCGCCGCGTGCGACACGGATGAGCTGATGGCCGGCCAGCTCGCCGATCGTTTCCATGTCCCGTCCGTCTTCACGGACGCGTCCCGGATGCTCCGGGAGGCCAAGCCGGACGCGGTCCACATCACCACCCCGGCCCAATCGCATTTCCCGCTCGGCCGGATGTGCCTCGAAGCGGGCTGCCACGTCTACATGGAAAAGCCGTTCACGGAAACGGCGGCCGAGACCGGGGCCCTGCTCCGTCTCGCCCGGGAGAAGACGCTGCGGATCACGGTCGGACACAACCTGCAGTTCAACCCCGAGGCCATCCGCATGCGGGAGCTCGTCCGGTCCGGATTCCTTGGCGGACCGCCCATCCACATGGAAGTCGTCCAATGCTATTCCCACGATGATCCCACCTACGGCCGGATCGTGCTGGCGGACCCGAACCACTGGGTCCGGCGGTTGCCGGGCTCGCTGTCCCAGAATCTGATCAGTCACGGTATCAGCAAGCTCGCGGAGTTCCTGACCGGAGATGACCCCCGGATCATCTCCCTGAGCTTCAGCAGCCCCTATCTGAGAGGCCTGGGGCTCACCGACGTCGTGGACGAGGTTCGCGCGACCATCCAGGACGAGCGGGGGACGACCGCGTTCTTCCTCTTCACCACGCTGTTCGGCGTCGGCATCAACGAGCTGCGCCTGTACGGAAAGTCGGCGAACCTGGTGCTGGACAATACGAACCGGACCGTCCTCCGCGTCCTGCCTTCGAACTACAAGAGCTACATGCGTTACTTTTTCGCCCCCTGGACGGACGCCCGGGAGCAGTTGAGGAACTCGTCCCGCAACATGAGGCTCTTTGCCAGGAACGATTTCCACATGGACTACGGGATGAAAAAACTGATGGGGCTGTTCTACGCCGCCGTGCGGGAGGACGGGCCCGATCCCATCCCGTCCGATCAGATCCTGAGGACGGCCAGGATCATGGAGACGATCTTCAGGCAGATGCCGGGCTCCCGCGTCCCGGACGAGCCGGCGATCCCTTGAAGCCGTGAGATACCTCATTCTGAACGACATCCCGACCCCTTGGCGGGAGCCCGTCTACGAGCGGGTCCATCGGGCCCTGGCGGGGGATGTCCGGGTGGTCTATTTCAAGGGCAACGAGAAACGGAGGCTCTGGACCTTCCGGCAGGGGAGCCATCCCAAGACCGTTCTACGAAGCCTGACGATCTCGACCGGCGGCACGGAACGGTTCTTCAATCCCGGCATCGTGCCGCTGCTCGTCCGGCATCCCCCCCGCATCGCTTTGCTCGCCACGTGCATCAAGGATCCTACGTTCTGGCTGGCGGCGGTCCTCCTGAGGCTCCTCGGGACGAAGATCGCCCTGCTCGAAGACACGTGGTCCGGCCGCGACCAGGGCATCAATATCCTGCAGAAGATGGCGAGGCGCGTCGTCTACAGATGTTTCGGAGATGCTTTCGTGGGGACGAGCCGACAGGCCCAAGCCCTGTATAGGAATTTTAATCCGAATATCGAGCCGGAACAGGAGTTCTTAAGCCACCTCGTTGCGGACAACGCTCTTTTCAATGCGCGGCTCGGGGAGCGGAGATTCGAGCGGCGGTACGACGTGATGTTCTCGGGCCGCATAGTCCCGGTGAAGAACCCCGAATTCTTCGCCCGGGTCTGCGCCGGCGTCAAGGCCCGGCTGGGCCGGTGCCGCGTCCTGATCATCGGCGATGGAGACGAGGGGCTCAAAGCGGGCATGAGGGCCATCTTCGACGCCAGCGGCGTGGAGTATAGCTTTGCCGGGTTCATCCCCCACGACAGCCTGCCCGATTATTATGCCCAAGCGAAGCTGTTGCTGCTGCCCACTTCTGGCGATTGCTGGGGCGTCGTCATCAACGAGGCGATGCTGGCAGGCAGCCCTGTGATCACGACCGATATGACGGCCGCGGCCGGAGAACTCGTTATCCACGGCCAGAACGGTTACGTCCTGCCTCTGGACGTCGAGACATGGGTCGAAGCGGCAGCCGGGCTGCTGTCGGATACCGCGAAGTGGGATTCGCTGTCCGCGAACGCGCGGAGCCGGGTGCATGAGTTCAATTTCGACAGGGAAGCGGCGGGGATCCTGGACGCCTTCGCCGCCCTGGATGACAGAAGGCGCGTTTCCAGGACTTAGCGCCGATCGAATTCGTGAGCCCCCAGATCGGGGGCCGTGCCGATCAGAACGAGCTTTCCGGAGGAATTGCTGACAAGCCAGATGCCGTCTTTGTCAGCCCACGTTGTGGGAGCGGCCAGTGTGATCGTGTTCGTCGGATAGTCGATCGAGACGATCCGCGCGATGTTGGTCACCGATCCGATGGCGATCGAATCCGGAAAATGGGTCACGCCGTGAGTCAACGCAGAACCCCAGGTCCCATCCTGGAAAAGTAGCGCGTCCAAGACGACGAGCTTTATGCTGCCGGCCCCGCTCCCGCTGGCTTGCGTCAACGGCGCGCCCCCGTCGATGCACGCAGAACCGGCCGTCAAGCTCAGATCCGGCAAGCTCAGGCTGGTTTTGTCCGTCATGTCCGGATTGGCAAAACCCGGATTCATATTGAAGTTGTTGGCGTAGGTGACTTGAGGGAGTATGTTGGACGATCCAACCCGCCACTCCTGGTAATTGTCATATACGATGTTGTTCTTGACGACGACGTTGGTCGGCCAGTTGTCGAAGGTCGAATACGACCAGATGCAAACCCCGTGCTTGAATTGATCGCCGTATATGGATGAATCGCCAAAACCGCCATGGTATATGGTGTTGTGGTAGACGCGGCCCCAACTCCCGCTCTTCAGGCTCGTGTTCTCCCCGCCCTTCGGCTGCATCTTGCTGAAGTAGCCGATGCCGCCATTGCCGTAAATGTCGTTGTAGCGGACGACGGTATGGCACCCTGCGTTCTCGATCCCCGAGGACCCGTCGTCGTCAGGCGGGGTCCCGGCATAGCCGATCCGGTTCCCTTCGATCAGAGTATGATAGGCCGTTCCGGGGTTCTCTCCTGAGTTGGACAGAAGGATGTTCCTGTTGCCGAAATAGCCGCTGGAGGGAACGTTGCCGAAGCTCTTGGTAAGGTCTTTGAAATACACATCCTCATTATGGAAGACGTTGTTGCGAACGACATTATACTGCCCGCCGATGTCGATACAGTCGTGCCCGCCCTGGAAAAAGACGTTGTCCTCGAAGGTGTTGTGGGATGTCGTATCATCGTAATTGCTGCTGATCCGGATGGTTCCGAGGTCCTGGCCGCTCAGGTAGTCGATAGCGCCGTACCGCGAAAAAGTATTGTGATGAAGCCAATTGTGGCGGGTTCCGGCCTTGGCGTTCCGGGCTGAATTCCAATCGGTGATATAGCCGAGCTGGTAGTCTCCGGAACTTCGGTCGAACGTGCAGTTGGCGATCTCGTTGTAACAGGCGCCGAATCCGATGTAGAAGAACGCGCCGGAGTTGATGCTCGATAGGCCGTCGATCTTGATATAGCTGACGCCTTGGAGCTTGACGGCCCATCGCCCGCCGGCCTCGTTCACTGTGAACAAGGGGACCTCGCCGCCGTAGCCCTGGAAAACGATCCTGTTTTCCGCAGTGCCCGAATGAACCGGTTTCAGAGATGTGACGTATGTTCCGCCGCGCAGATAGACCGTTTCCCCCGCGACGGCGTTGGCATTGGCCGTGGCCAGAGAACAGCAAGCCGCCCCCGCCAGGGGTGTGTCGCTGCGGGCGTTCTGCCAGGCGGCCGTGCCTGACGGGCTGACCCAGTAGCTTCCGGCCGCGTCGTTTCCGGTCCCGACGAGAACGCGCTGACTGTAACTCTGGGAGCCGGAAGGCCCGCTCACCGAGAGGGAGACATTGTATGTTCCCGCGCTGGAGAAGGCGTGGCTCGGATTCCGCTCGCTGCTCGTCGATCCGTCATTGAAATCCCAGAACCAGGACGTCGCCTCCCCCGTTGAAAGGTCCGAAAACTGCACGGCTTGCCCCACCTCCGGATAAGCCGGCGTGTACGTGAAGGAGGCGATGGGCTCGGCTCCCGTTACGACAACGGTCTGGCTTGTGCTGGTAGAACCGGTGTTGTTGGAAATTGTGAGCCTGACTGTGTAAGACCCGGCAACCGCAAAAGCGTGGCTCGGGTGATGCAACGTGCTCGTCGAGCCGTCACCGAAGTTCCAGAACCAGGCCGTCGGACTTCCCGTGGAAGCATCTGTGAACTGCACGGATCGCCCCAAGGACGGGGAGGTGGGCGCGAAGGAGAATGACGCGTTGAGCCCCGCCGCCACGACGACGGTCCGGCTCGAGGTCTTGGAACCGGTGCTGTTGGTCGTCGTCAGCGTGACGCTGTAAGAGCCGGGCGCCGAGAATACGTGGATAGGATTATGCGCTGTGCTCGTCAGGCCGTCCCCGAAGTCCCAGAGCCAGGCCGTCGGACTGCCCGCAGAGGTGTCCGTGAATTGAATGGACTGGCCTGCGATCGGGGCGGTCGGGGCGTAGGAGAACGAAGAGTCCATGATCGACATCGTGGCGACCGTCAGAGAGCGGCTGGCCTTCTTCATTCCCGAACTCGTGGCCGCCGACAGGGATACGGCGTAGGATCCGCCCTTTGCGTAGGCATGGGTGGGATTCTTCGCGGTGCTCGTCGCCCCGTCGCCGAAATTCCAGGCCCACGCCGTTGGGCCTCCCGTTGTCGTATCCGCGAACGCTACGGTCTGCCCGACTCCCGGAGACGTCGGGCTGAAAACGAATGAGGCCGCGAGCGTCTCGGCCATGACCGCGAACGTTCGCAGCGTTTTCCTGGTACCGGTCGGGCCCGTGGCGGTCAGGCTGACCTTGTAGAACCCCGATTTCCGGTAGGTGTGCACCTCGTCCTTGCGGGTGCTCATCCGGCCGTCGCCGAAATCCCACAGCCAGAACCTGACGTCTCCCGTCGAGGTCCCCTGGAAGGAGACGGGCTGTCCTTGAACAGGGAAGGCCGGGGAGAAAGAGAGCGCGACCCTGAAATCGCTGACCGAGAGCTGGGCGATACGGTTGATGCTCTTCTGGGCCGCCGCCGGAGCGGACAGCCAGGAGAGGGCCGTGGCGAAGAGCAGCAGGGCTCGCAGTATCTTGCCGGACTTCGTAGGCGGCGTAGGGGGCATGGGGTGTGATGTCATAATAACCTTCATTCCTTGGCTTATTTCGAATCCAATGGGCATATTTTCCATTATTCGCTGGGCGGAGGGGTCACCCTTTTGGGGGATTGCCGCGAGCATTGTCGGCCCGAACGACTAGCCGTTTAAGCTCAGGAAAACGCCTTCGGAGAACGAACGGAGGGAGATCGAACAGGAAGAAGGAGGCCTTTTACCCGTAAGGCGTGTTAACTAAATTGAAGAATATAAAACAAATCGCACGGAATCACATTCTTCCGAAGCCCGGGAACTTCAGCGGTCCGGCCGTAAACCGGCATATTCGTGGGCGCCAAGGTCGGGAGCGGGCCCGTTGAGGACCCGCCGGCCATTCGAATCCTGGAACAGCCAGACAGGGGCTTTCTTATTCCACGTCCTGGGCTCGGCGAGGACGATGAGTTTGTCCTCGTAGGAGACCGATTCGATCTCGACGACATTGTCGACCGTCCCGATGGCGATCCAATCCGGCCGGATATCCGAAAGCGAGGAACCCCACGTTCCATCCTGAAAGAAATACGGGTCGTCCACATAAAGCCGGGTGGCCTTGGACCCCGGCTGGCTGGCCGCCGTGAGGCTGATTCCCCTGTCAAGACAGGGAGATCCCGGCCGCAATCTCAGGTCGGGCAACGCCGGGCTTGTCTTGTCAGCTAATTCCGTATCCCGGAAATGGGGATCAGAGCTGAAATTGTTAGTGTAGGTGATCTGAGGCAGTATATTCTTGGATCCGACGCGCCACTCGTTGGCATTGCCATAAACAATATTGTTCTTGATAACGACGTCACGAGGCCAGTCATCGTAAGTCCGATAGGACCAGATGCAGATCCCGTGCTTGAATTGCCCGTCGATGCTGGGGTCCCCGAATCCGTTGGCAAAGATCGTGTTGCGATACAGCCTGGCCAGGCTTCCGCTCAATAGAACGGAGCCGGTTTCGGGGTATTCGCCCTGCATCTTGCTGTAATAGCCCATGCCGCCGTTACCGTAGATGTCGTTGAAACGTACGATGGTATGGACACCGGCATTCTCGATCCCGCATGAGCCGTCGTCGTCGGGCGGAGTACCGGCATGGCCGATCCTGTTCCCTTCGATCAGGGTGTGATGGGCCGTTCCGGGGCCTTGGCCATAGTTCGAGAGGAGGACGTTCCTGTTCCCGAAAAAGCCGCTCTGCGGCTTATTTACGCTACTCCCGGTCGTGTCCGTATAATAAGCCTCCTCGTTATGAAAGAAGTTGTTCCTGACGACGTTGCAGCGTCCGCCGACGTCCAAGGCGTCATGCCCACCGTAGAAAAACACATTGTCTTCGAATGTCGTATGGCTGGACGGATCGGATTTGAGACCGGAGATCCTGACGGTCCCCAGATCGTTGCCCTCGCGGACAGCCCCGTACCTTGAAAAGACATTGTGATGCAGCCAGTTGTGGTCCGATGGTGCACCGGCCTCGAACGCGGTGTTGTAGAAGGAGATCAACCCGACGGCATATTGCCCTGCGCTTCTGTCGAAGAGGCAGTTCGCGATCTCGTTGTAGCAGGCCCCGTCGCCAATGAAAAAGAAAGCTTGGGAGCCTTCGCTGTGAATGCCATGGACCTTAATGTGACTGTGGCCGACTATGGTGACAGCCCGTTCATCGTCCACCCGGAACATCGGCGTCTCACCGGAACAGGCCCGGAATACGATCGGACTTTCCGCGGAGCCGGATCTTGACGGTCGGATGCCGGTAGCATATGTTCCGCCGCGCAAATGGACCGTATCCCCGGCCGAAGCGTGGGCATTGGCCGTGGCCATGGAGCAGCAGGCCTTTCCTTCGAGGGGAGTATCGCTCCGAGCCTCCGTCCAGCTCGCCGCTCCCGTGGGGCTCACCCAATGAATTGCCCCCGGGGAGGACCGATGACAGAATTCCACGGGTACGGACCCATTCAATCCCAGGGCTGCGGCCAACAGCCATAAAAACCTTTGGGCGCCCGTCACCGTCAGAAATCCCTCGTCTTTCTCAATTCAATACCCGCCGCCGCGGCCAGCCGGCTCAGATGGTAAGCACCCCCTTCGAGACGTCTCATCCAGACATGGCGGCCGAGGCAGTAAAAAACCGGAGCGCTTATCGTAAAGGCGAGCAGCGCGATAGCTGATTTGAGCAAGGAGACGATCGTCTTGAGCCTATGACCTTCCCGGACCGAGTACTTGTGAGCGTTGAAACCATTGACCAAGGCACGACGGACAAAGTAGGTCTTGCTCCAGCGTTCCCTGGGGATGACCTCGTAGACCGGCGCTTCGTCGACGGCAACGAACCGATAGCCCGCTCCCATCGCAAGTCGAAAAAAAGCCTGATCCGATCCTCCTGTCCGATAGGTCTCGTCGAAGCGGAGGGTATGCCTGTCGAAGACGTCCTTCTTGAGCAGGACGTTGCCTGAGTAGGCCTGATGCCACTGCAGCAGGGACCCGGTCCGCCGACGAGGGAGATCGTACAATCCACTTTTCATGAGCCAGGCCGGTGGGGCCTGGTCGAAGAACGGGACCACCGGTCCCAACGCGCCATCCACATTGAAGGTCCTCACGGCTTCATAAAGCGTTTGCAGCCAACGGGTAGGAGGAATTTCGTCATCATCGATTATCGCTATGAACGATCCCTTGGCCAATCCCAAGGCATGGTTCCTGGCGAAGGGAATGCCTTTCTGAGATTCAATACCGTAGATGATATCCAGGGTCAATTCCGAACCGAGGCGTTCGGCCTCGGATCGAGACGATCCCTCGGGGTCATTATCGACGATTACGACTGAAAAGGTGAACAGCCCATCGGTTTTTTGGAGAGCCAGGTTGCGCAAGAGCCTCACCAGCATGGGGATCCGACGGTAGGTGCAGACACAGACCGTGATGTGGTCGGCCATGGCGTTCCTCCGGGCCCAGTATAGCGAACTCGACGCGGCAGGACAAAGCGAAATCTTCCGCCCCTCCGGCCGCCGGGACCGGCAGTTGACTTCACGTATCCCGGGCGATATATTGATTTTCCCGAAAGTTCCGCCCGGCCGGAAGCGCGCAGGACAAAGAGAGGTGAACGCGATGCCCGCAATCAGGAAGATGGCCTGCCGGAGGATCCTCAACTCCCACGTCGAGTTCACCAACGAATTCATCGTTGAACTCGCCGACGGGGCCGTCGGCATCGGGGGCTCACCGCAGGGCGAGACCATCAGCATCTACGAAGATAAGAGGATCGGCATCGGCCCCGAGACGGTCATCCGGACGCTGGAAGCGGCCGGCGTCCTCGGCCGGGAGATCGATCAGGCGGGACTCGATGCCATCCTGGAGAGCGAGATCCCCCATATCGGCAGGAACAACGCCTTCAGCCTGTCGCTGGCCTTCTTCAATGCGACACGAGAAGCCCGAACGGTGAACGATCTCTTCGGCCTGCCGCCGGCCAAGCTTAGGCCGCCCCGGCTGTGCCTGAACATCCTCAACGGGGGCTGGCACGCCTACACCAATCCCGTTTTGAGCGATTTTCACGAGTACATCCTCGTCGCCAGGAGCACGGACCTCGAGGCCGTGATCGCGGAGCATAACGAGATCCAGAGAACGGTGAGGGAGAAGCTCCACGGGCAGACCAAGACCGTCGTCTCGGGCAATCCGGTCAACCGCTTCGCTACGGCCGACAACAGGGAATGCGTCGATTTCCTGCTCAAGGTCCGTGACGGCCTGGGTCTCGCGGACAAGTACGACCTCATGATCGATGCCTCGGCCGGCGATCTCTGGACGGATGGGGGATACCGGCTGCCTCTCACCGACGGTTCGGTCCGGACCCCCGAGCAGTTCTTTGACTATTGGAGGGATATCATCCGCCAATACGGTCTTCGTATCCTCGAAGACCCGTTCCGCGAGCAGGACCCGGAGAGTTGGACCCGGCTGACGACCGCCCAGGAAGACTGCTGGACCATCGGGGATAATTTCTATTCGTCGAGCGCCGCTCGGATCGAGGAAGGCGCGGTCCGGCGACGCACGCACGGGGCCGTCATCAAGCCCAACCAGGCCGGGACCGTCACGTCCGTCCGGCGGGCCGTCGAGGCCTGCCAGAGGACCGGCCAGATCGCTATCACATCCCACAGATCCATCAGCACCGAGGAGACCTTCATCTCCACGCTCACCTGCCTGTACGGCGTCGGGTACATCAAGATCGGCCCCCTGGCGACGGATTACTCGTCGGTCCTGCGGTTGAACGCGATCATCAGGCTCACGGAGTAGATCCTCATGCCGGTCCATACCACCATCAGCACCATGCGGCACGCCCACACGCAGTACAACGCCGAAAAAAGGTACGCCGGGACCATCGACATCCCGCTGAGCCCGGTTGGGATACAGGACGCACGAAAGGCGGCGGCCAAGCTGGCCGGTGTCGACTTCGATGTCGTCATCACGTCGGGCCAGAAAAGGGCCTATCAGACAGCCGAGATCCTCGTGGGGAAAAGGGCGCCCATCGTCCGGAACGAGCTCTGTAACGAACGGCGGTTCGGGATCATGGAAGGCCTCACCTGGGACGACATCCAGACCCTCGATCCCCCCATCCTCATGATCCGGGTCGGGGCGGACCTGCACACCGTCAATCCCCGGGACGGCGAGCCGTTCGAGGAGGTCTGGGAGAGGGCCAAGAAGTTCCGCCGGTTCGTCTTCGAGAAATACGTCGGTTCGGACGTCCTCGTCGTCTCCCACGGGGTGTTCCTGCAGATGTTCCACGGCGTGCTCAGGGGTCTGAACTGCATCGAATCCCTGGCCAGTTATCCGGCCAACCTCGAGATGGCCCGGTTCCGCTTCGCCGGCCGCCGGCTGGCGGACGAGGAGGTCGTCGGACTGTCCGACGCCGTTCTCTTCAAATGGTAGGGGAAGGGCCCGGGCGTCCCCTCACAGGAGTTTGGCCGGCAGCCGTATCAGATCGCCCATGATGTTCTGGGCCAAGTCCGTGATATAGATATCGATCCCCCCGTTTGGCGAAAAAGTCATTTCGCCGAAATAGGCCCGGCCGCCGACGCTGTAGAAGTCCATGCGGACGAAGGGGAACGGCTTCGACAGCTTTTCGGCCGCCGCGATGATCTCTTCGTAGGCGTCCGGTTTGGGAATGTCCCGGTTGGCCAGGAGGCTCGTCTTGCTGTACGCGAGCTTGTTCGTCCAGCCCAGATCGTAGAAATCGTAATTCGCCCGTTTCTCGCTCCTGTCGGTGCAGGCCATGGTGCAATGGGCCCGGCCGTCGAAGCAGTAGACCTTGTAGTCGCTGATGGGCTTGCCGGAGGGGTCCTGGAGCAAGGCCTCGCAGATGATCCGGGGGACGATCGACGCGTAGTGGAGCTCTCCCACGACCTGACTGATATCGGTCTTCATCCACGTCCGCAGCTTGCTTTTCGTGGCCTCGATGTCGAGGCGGGCCTTGTCCTTGCAGAAGATGTTAAAGCCGCAACCGTGCGTCGCCTTCAGGACGAACTGGTCTGGCAGCCGGTCGAAGTCGATTTCGTCGACCTGTGAATAGACCCCATGAAGCTCTTTCAGCAGATGCCCCATGCCGTTCTCCTCCAGATAGGAGCGGACGGCGTACTTGTCGGCACACCGGACTTTGAGCGGATGGCGCCAATAAAGATTGAGCCACAGGAGTTTCTCGTCGAACGTCCTCGGGTTTTTCGTGTTGAACCACTTGCCGGTAGACCGGTGATAGCGGTAGCGGGTCAGCAATAGAGGCGACATCCGGAGCATGCAACGGGACAATATGTCGCCGAATTTTTCCTTGAGCCGGTGCGAAGTCATTGTCATACCCATTCCGGATTCGAGCCCCACTTTTCGCCGAGGGTCTCGTCCAGGCTGACGATATCGAACGAGCGGAATAGCTCCACCCCGACGGGATAGGGCGTCAGCTCTCCGAAATAGAGCTTGTCCTGAAGGCTGTAGAGGTCGACTCTAATGAAGTTGAAACCCTCGGCCAGGGACTCCGCCAGGCGCAGCATGGCCGCGAAGTTCTTCGGCTTGGGAGGGTCGAGGTCGTGTTGTTTGAAGCCGGGCCTGAACCGGAGCCGGGCGAATTCCCTGTCGACAGAGACGGACCTCGGATTCTCGTGCCTGTCTAAATGGACCGTGATGAGCTCTGTCCGTCCCGAGAAACAATAAAATTTATAGTCGGTCGGGGGCTGGCCGTGATCGTCGATGAATTCCTCGATGAGGATCGCCGGTTTGATGTTCTTGTAGCCCCAGGCGATCCCCAGATAGGTGTCTTCTGCGTAGTTCTCCGCGAGCCATCTTTTCAGCTTCGCCGCGATGGCGCGGCGATCGGCCCGCCCCTTATCCGAGACCAGGACGTTGTATTTACAGCCATGATTCGTCTTGATCACGAACTTGTCCGGGAGCCGGTCGTAGGGGATCGCTTCGGGCTCGAAACCGCTCCACAGCAGAGGAATGAGATGGTCCGTCCCTGCCTTTTCCGCGACATATTCGCGGACGAGGAGCTTATCCGAAATCGTGGTCAGCAACGGATGGCGGGACATCAGCATCCGGCTCCAGAGCTTTTCTCCGAAACGGCGGGGGCGGACGAAATCCGGCCAGTAATGGTAGACGAGCAGAAAGGCGATCGCACACATCCCGCGCAGCAACGGATCGGCCGGCCTGTCCCTAAGGAAGAACCGGGCGTAGGCCCGGACGAGGGGATAATAGACGGATTTGAAAATTTTTTTCGTGTAGTCGATGAATATCAAGAGGGCCCCGGATGTTTCCTGTCGCGATGCTTTATGCAAAAAATATTCTTGACCAGGCGAGGAAAAAAGTCAAGGAGTCCGTTCAGGCTCCCCGGCGCGTTGCTTTTACCTGGTGGGACGGATATAATTCAACATTGCTCGCTTAAAGATGGCCATGCCGCTTGTTAGCATACTGACCCCGGTTTTTAACGGGGCTGCCTACTTGCGCCCCTGCATCGAAAGCGTACTCGGCCAAACCTACCCGGATTGGGAGTACGTCATCGTCGACAACTGCAGCCGGGACTCGACCCCGGAGATCATCCGCGAATATGCCCGGCGGGACGAGAGGATCCGGATCGTCACCAATGCGTCTTTCGTCGGGATCATCGAGAACCATAACATCGCGTTCTCCCAGATGAGCCCGAAAGCCGAATACTGCAAGATCGTCCAGGCCGACGACTGGATCTATCCCGAATGCGTCGAGAGATTCGTACGGCTCTGCGAGGCGAATCCGACGGTCACGCTCGCGTCGGCCTATCGGCTGGACGGCGACTGTATCGGGCTCAAAGGCCTCCCCGAATCACGATCGGTATTCCCGGGCCGGGAGATCGCCAGAAGCTTTTTTTTCGACGAGCGGCGGGACATTTTCGGGTCCCCGACTTCCTATTTCCTACGGGCGAAGTCTGTCCGGTCGAATCCCCCCTTTTTCAATCCTTCGAACATGTACTCCGATGTGGAAGCCTGCATCAGGGTCCTGAGGGACGGTGATTTCGGTTTCATTCACGAGGTTTTGACGTTCACGAGAAGGCCGGAAGACGCGCAGACGCCCAAAAGCCATTACCTAAGAATGACCTATCCGTCCTACCTGTGGATCATGAGGAACCACGGGCGGGCTTTTCTGACCGAAGCCGAGATGGGGGAGCTCGTCGAAAAACACCTTCGGAGCTACTATTTGATGCTGGCCCGGGATCTGGTCAACTTCAGACGGAATTGGAAATTCTGGCGGTTCCATCTCCGGACCCTTCGGGAGGTCGGATATCCGTTCGATCCGTTGCGTCTCCTGGCGGCGCTGCCGCGCCTGCCCGGAGAGAAGTTGCGCAGTGCGCGAGACACGAAAAACGAGCCGGAGACGCCGACACCGTGACGGCGAGCGCGCCCATCCGGACTAGTCCTCGATCAGGAAACTCCTCAAGCTGTCCATGTTCAAGGGGCCTTCCTTCTTCATGATGGCCCGGCCCACGGAGAGGATCAGGAATATGTTCATGACCGCCCCCACCAGGGCATAGGCCATGACAGTCTGATATGCAGTCAGGAAGAGGCCACCCAGGATTAATGCGGCCGTCCGGGCGGCCAGCAGACCCAGTTCATAAAAAAATACGAATCGCTGGATCCGGATGATCCTCCCGAACAGGACGGCCGGCAAGTTGCAGAAGACGACGGCCATCCAGATCATCAGGCTTCGGGACAGCTCTCCTGCGGTGAACCATTGGGCTCCGAAGATCCATGCGAAGAGCTGAGGTCCCCAGATGAGCACGACGGCGGTTGGGATCAGGGCCATGGCGAACAGGGTTGCGGTCACCTTGACGTAAAGTGCCGCCAGGCTGCGGCCCTGATGCTGGCTTTCGCTGGCTTTCTGGAAAAGGACTTGGCGGAGGGCACTCAGGATGAAGCCCATCGGGAAGGTCAGAACGGTCATGGCAAAGGCGTAGGCCCCGGCGATGGGGAGCCCGAAAAAGCGGGTCAATAAAAGAACCGGGAGCCCCGCGGAGATGGCGTTGATGACGTTCTGGGAAGCCGAGTATAAGGGAAAGTCTCTGTATTCCCTGGCCAACTTCGCCAGCCCGGCCCGGCGGGTTTTCGTCAGAAGGGACGGGAGGTCGGGCAGCAGGACCCTGACGAGGTTGACGCTCGCCGCCACATTGCCCAGAATATTGGCGATGATCAATCCCGGGGCGCCGAGCTTGAGGAGGCCGAATCCGATGGTCGTTCCCTTGCCGGTGAGGCTCCGGATCACCTGTGACGTGGACGTCACCTTGAAGGCTTTGACCCGGACGGCCCAAGCCTGGCAGGCGTAGTTCAGACCGCTGATGAGCGTCGAGAGCACCAGCAAGGCCAGAGGCCAAAAGCCCCTGGTCTTCATGAGGCCATTCATGGCGGCGGGGGCGGCCAGGCAGGCGATCAGCGTCGCCAAACTGACGGCGGCAGTACAAACGAAGGAGATGGCCAGCAAACCCAGGGCGTCTTCTCTCTCCTTCGGCAGCATGATCGCCTGGCTATATTCCAATGTCACCGCCGCGGCGATCATGCCTGCAATGGCTCCGAACGAACCCGCAATCCCGAAATCGGACGGGGTGAAGAGGCGGCTGATGACGGGGGACAGCCCGATGCTGATGACCTGTGCGATCCCCGTGCCGGCCATGACGACGAGGATGTTCTTGAAGAAGACCGAGGTCCTGACCTTGACGATCAGCTTCTGGACATAAGACCGCTTTGCTGGGATTCCGGGAGACGGGCGGTTCATCGGCCCGCCGGCTCCGCTTCGTCCGGGGCCTTGTCGGATTCCTGAACTTCTTGGACCTTTTCTGAGGAGCAGACCGTGAAGAATAGGAGGATGGCGGTCAACTGCATCGTGAATGAATCGACGGAGGATTCGCCGATATTGTGGATTAAAACCAGGATGAGATAGCAGATCCAAAGAAGGCCCCAGGACAGGTCTCGGGAGAGTTCCCGGTGGGCCTTTCGACACGAGGACAGCAGGAACATGGTCAAGAGGATCAATCCGATAAATCCGGTCCCTAAAAGCACGTCCAGATATCCGCTGTGCGCGCCGCTGATCTCATAAATCTCTCTGGTCCTCGAAGTCCAGAATCCTCCAAAGCCTTTGCCGAGAATCGGATTGTCCATGACGACCGGCAGGAGCGACGTCCAAACCAGAGTTCGACCGGTCAAAGTGGCATCGCGTCCGGCCGAGGAAGCGAAGAACCCGATTGTTGAACCGCTGATGAAGACCGTAACGACGCCGAAAAAAACGATGAAGACGGTCACGGCCATAAGCAAACCGGCCTTGACGTGCTTTCCGGATTTCTCGCGGAGCATAGATCCAGGCCGAGCCGAGCATACCGGCCAGAAATGCGTAGACCGAGGTGGCTGAATAGAAAAGGCTGTGCCCAGGACCGCCCATCAGGTAGAGCGCCAACACCAGGAGGATCACTTCCGTGGCGGTCTGATATTTCCAGCCCAATGGACACTCTTTACGCCACCTTCGGAAAAGGGACCAGAGGAGGAAGACTGCGGAGATGATGCAGATCAGGGCCAGGCTGTTTTTCTGCTGGGCAACGCCCTGCCACTCCTGATCTCCCGACCAACGGCCGTATTCGACTCCGTATTCCGGAAAGTATTTGATGAGCACGAGGGAGAAGGGAATAAGGATGAAGGTCGCCCTCCGGAGCACGCTCTCGATCGCCCGGCGGGGAGAAGGTTCGGAGAAAACGGCGAGGGCCATCATAACGGCCAGGAATTCCTTGCCCAACCGCTTGAGGGATGTTGCGGGAATGACGGACCAGATCACGCTAACGGTCATGAATACGAAAAGGGCTACGAGCCATGGATTCTCTCGCAACGCCCCAGCCCATACGCCTCTTCTCCGCGAAAGGAGCAAGAATGCGGATAGGAAAAGAATGATGAGGACTCCCAGATCCAACAGGCCGCTGGCATCCGTGGCCTGGCTCGTGGGATTAAGCCATAATGCGATCGGCCGGCTGGCGATATAGAGGACCCAGGCGGTCGGGATCCACAGGGCACGGGTCACCTCCGGAGCCTGTTTGCGCTCGACCCGGAGCAGGTACACGACAGCCGCGAGGCATAGCGCAAGTGCGAGTAACGGAGGCAAAGATCTCTCCTCTAGTTCCTAACGCAGGCCAATATATCATCCCCGCGACCGAAGTTTCAACGACAAAAAGGGATTGACCTCCGCCCGGGCATCGCATAACTTAAAGGGGGCGAACAGGAACGCATGAAGATCCTCATCACAGGCCACTTGGGTTATGTCGGACCGGCCGTGGTGGCGCGGCTCCGGGACTCAAGGCCCGATGCGGTCCTGGTGGGCTTCGACATCGGGTATTACTCCGGCTGCACGACGGGCCCCTTCGCTTCACCCGAAGGCCTGCCGCACATTCAATACCGGGGAGATATGCGGCGGCTTCCCGAGTCCGTCCTCGAGGGTGTGGACGCCGTCGTCCATCTCGCGGCGATCTCCAACGATCCCATCGGGAACCGGTTCGAGGACGTGACGCTCGATATCAACCACAGAGCGAGCGTCAGCCTGGCCCGGGCCTCCCGGGCGGCCGGGGTCAGGTCGTTCGTCTTCGCCTCGAGCTGCAGCATGTACGGAGCAGCCGAGGACGGCCCGAGGACGGAGGATGCCCCGCTGAATCCCCTGACCGCATACGCCCGCTCCAAGGTCCTCACCGAGCGCGATCTGAAGCCGCTCGGTTCCCGGGATTTCCGGATCACATCCCTCCGGTTCTCGACGGCATGCGGCTGGAGCGAGCGTCTCCGGCTGGACCTCGTCCTCAACGATTTCGTCGCCGGCGCGGTGGCCTCGGGCGAGATCTCGATCCTCAGCGACGGCACTCCCTGGCGGCCTCTGATCGACGTCAAAGACATGGCGCGGGCCATCGACTGGGCGATCTCCAGGCAGGGGGAGGGGACCCCGGACTTCCTGGCCGTGAACGTCGGCCGGGAACAGGCGAACTATCAGGTCAGGGACTTGGCCGCGTCGGTGGCCGCGGCGGTCCCGGGAACGCGTGTTTCGATCAATAAGGCCGCTCCGCCGGACAAGCGCTCCTACCGGGTCGATTTCGCCCTGTACAGGAAGCTCGCGCCGGATCACCAGCCGGCCGTCGGACTGGATCAATCCATCCGGGAGCTGAGGTCCGGCCTGGAGTCCATGGGCTTCCGGGACGCGAAGTTCCGCGAATCTAAGTTCATGCGGCTGAATATCCTCCTGGAACTCCGTAAGAAGGGACTGCTGAACGACAAACTAGAGTGGACAAGACCATGAGCACAGGTCCCTTCTGCAGGTTCTGCGCCTCGCCCCTGAGCCATCTCCTTGTCGATCTGGGCATGTCGCCGCTTTGCGAAAGCTATCTGAGCCCTGCCCAGCTGAACCGGATGGAGCCGTTCTATCCGCTGCGCGTGTATGTCTGCGACCGCTGTTGGCTGGTCCAGCTCGAGGAATTCGTCGGTCCCGAGGAGATCTTCACGGATTACGCCTATTTTTCCTCGTATTCGGATTCCTGGCTGAAGCATGCCGAGAACTACACGGAGGCTGATCGTCCGGCGGTTCGGCCTCGGCCCGTCGAGCTTCGTCGTCGAGCTGGCCAGCAACGACGGCTACCTGCTCCAGTATTTCGTCGCCGCGGGGCGTCCCCGTCATGGGTGTCGAACCGGCACGGCAACGTCGCCCGGGTGGCCGTGGAGAAGGGCATCCCGACCCGGATCGATTTCTTCGGCGAGAAGCTGGCCGCGAGACCTCGCGGCGGAGGGGAAACGGGCCGACCTGATCATCGGCAACAACGTGCTGGCGCAGGTGCCGGATCTCAACGATTTCGTCCGGGGCATGAAGGTCCTGCTCAAGCCGCAAGGCGTCATCACCCTGGAGTTCCCGCACCTCGTCCGACTCATGGAGGGCAACCAGTTCGACACGATCTACCACGAGCATTTTTCCTATTTCTCGCTGACCGCGGCCGATAAGATCTTCGCGGCCCATGGACTGGGCCTCTTCGACGTCGAGGAGTTGCCGACCCACGGCGGATCGCTTCGGATCTACCTGCCGGCACGAGGAGGATGGGACGAAACCGGTCGGGGGGAGGGTCGGCGAGCTTCTGGCGCAGGAAGAGCGTGAGGGCATCGCCCGGCTGGAGACCTACGCGCGATTTTCCGGCCAGGTCCAGGAGACGAAGCGCAAGCTGCTCGAATGCCTGATCGGTATCAAGCGCGCAAGGCAAGACGATCTGCGGCTACGGGGCGCCGGGCAAGGGCAACACCCTCCTGAACTACTGCGGCATCCGGACGGATTTCCTCGACTACACCGTCGACCGCAATCCCTACAAGCAGGGCAAGTTCACTCCCGGAACCCACATTCCGATCCTGGCTCCGGACCGGATCGCGGAGACGCATCCGGATCTACGTCTTCATCCTTCCCTGGAACTTCCAGGACGAGATCATCGGGCAGATGTCCTTCGTCCGGGAATGGGGGGACGGTTCATCGTGCCGATCCCCGAGGTCAGGATCATCGCATGATCTTCACCGAAACGAAGCTCAGGGGCGCTTTCCTCGTCGACATCGAGAGGCACGAGGATGAACGCGGCTTTTTCGCCCGGTCCTGGTGCCGCCGCGAATTCGAAGCGCACGGCCTGAATCCCGAGATCGCCCAGTGCAACGTGTCTTTCAACGTCCGGAGGGGCACTCTCCGCGGGATGCACTATCAGGCCGAGCCCTTCGAGGAGGCCAAACTCGTCCGCTGCACCAGGGGCGCTCTGTGCGACGTGATCGTCGATCTGCGGCCGGACTCGGCGACGTTCAAACAGCACGTGAGCGAGGTGCTGACGGCGGAGAACCGGCGCATGCTCTTCGTTCCCGAGGGTTTCGCCCACGGCTTCCTGACCCTCGAGGACGCAACGGAGGTCCTGTACCAGATGTCCGAGTATCATGCGCCGGAGCGGGCGAGGGGTTTCCGCTGGAACGATCCGGCCTTCGGCATATCCTGGCCGGCCGAGGTCGAGGTTATATCGGAGCGGGACAGGCGTTATCCCGATTTCGGCGGCTGATGGGACCCTCACGATGAGCACGAACGACCAATTCGGATCGGCAAGCGGGTCGGGGATCGGCGTCGAGATCCATAGCCTGATGGCGGAGCTTTTCCCGATCTGCCGGAGCATCACAGGGGACGGGTTCCGAAAAACCTTGGAGATCCTCGGACGGCACATTCCGATGGCGATCCACGAGGTCCCGTCCGGCACACGTGTTTTCGATTGGACCGTGCCGAGAGAATGGAACATCCGGGATGCCTTCATCAAGGACCGCAAGGGGGAGAGGATCGTCGATTTCCGGAGATCGAACCTCCACGTCGTCAGCTACAGCCTTCCTGTTCGCGCGATCCTGCCCCTGGCGGAGCTGAAGAAGCATCTCCATACCCTGCCGGGCCAACCGGACCTCGTCCCCTACAAGACCACTTATTATTCGGAAGATTGGGGATTCTGCCTGAGCCACAGGCAACTCCTTGGCCTCGAGGAGGGCGAGTACGAGGTCGTCATCGACTCCACGCTGGAGAACGGATCCCTGACCTATGGGGAATCCTGTCTGAAAGGCGCGACGGAAGACGAGATCCTCGTCTCGGTCCATGCCTGCCACCCTTCGCTCGCCAACGACAACCTCTCGGGCGTCGGTCTGGCGACGATGCTGGCCAGGCACATGGGATCGGTCGAACGCAGGTTTTCGTACCGGTTCCTGTTCATACCCGGCACGATCGGGGCCATCACCTGGCTCAGCTTGAACGAGGGGAAGGTCGCAAAGATCAAGGCCGGCCTCGTCATCGCGGGCGCCGGGGACGGGGGGGACGTCACATATCAGAGAAGCCGCCGCGGCGACGCCGAGATCGACAGGGCCGCGGCGGACGTCCTCGGTCGCGACGCCCGGCCGGGCCGCCTCTTGGATTTCCGCCCCTACGGGTACGACGAACGCCAGTACGGCTCGCCCGGGTTCGATCTTCCGGTCGGACGGTTCTCCAGAACCCCCTTCGGCGAATATCCGGAATACCACACGTCCGGGGACGACATGACCTTCGTTTCGGCCGGCTCACTGGCCGACAGCTTCCGGAAGATCCTGGCCATCTTCGAGGTGCTCGAAGGGAACCGGACATATCGAAATGTGAACCCGAAAGGCGAGCCCCAACTCGGGAGACGCGGCCTCTACGCGGCGGAGGACGAAAAGAACCTGGCCACGCTCTGGGTCCTGAACCTCTCCGACGGCGGGAACAGTCTCCTCGACATCGCCGAACGGTCGGCTTTGCCCTTCGAAACCGTCCGCGAAGCCGCGAAGATCCTGGAAAAGGCCGGCCTTCTCGTCGAACAGACAGGGGCCGGACGCCGTCAAGACGTGAATCGAGAGGAGTGAACGGTATGAAAGTCGTGCTCTTTTGCGGCGGACAGGGGATGCGTCTCCGCGAATATTCTGAGGTCATCCCGAAGCCGATGGTCCCGCTGGGAAACCGGCCGATCCTCTGGCACGTCATGAGATATTACGCTCATTTCGGCCACAGGGAGTTCATCCTGTGCCTGGGCTACCGGGGCGATCTCATCAAGAAATATTTCGTCAATTACGACGAATGCGTCTCCAACGACTTCGTCCTGACGAAAGGGGGCCGGGACCTCAAGCTCCTCACCAGCGATATCGGCGAATGGAAGATCACGTTCGTCGATACGGGCTTGAACACCAATGTCGGGCAAAGGCTGTGCGCCGTCAGGAAGCACCTGGGGAACGACGATGTCTTCCTGGCGAACTACGCCGACGGCCTGACGGACCTCGATTTCACGGCGTACCTGGACCGATTCCTGGCCCGGGACGTCGCCGCCTCCTTCCTGGCCGTCAAGCCGACCCAGACCTTCCATGTCGTGACCATCAAGAACCACGACCATGTGACCGGGATCAGCCCGCTCGGCGAATCCGGCACCTGGATCAACGCCGGCTATTTCGCCTTCCGGAAGGAGATCTTCAAGTACATCAAGGAGGGGGAAGACCTCGTGAAGGAGCCTTTCCGGAGGCTCATCGATAAAAAGCGGATCATGGCCCATAAGCACGAGGGCTTCTGGATGGCCATGGATACGTTCAAGGACAAGCAATTTCTGGACGAAATGGTCTCCGCGGACAGCGTGCCCTGGGAGGTCTGGAGGACGAAAAGATGAAGAGCCTGGTCATCACGCCGCGGGGAAGATCGCTCAACGTCCTCTGTCTGGGCGCCCACAGCGACGATATCGAGATAGGCTGTGGCGGCACCGTCCTCACGTTGATCGCTTCTCACCTCGGGGTCGAGTTCGATTGGGCCGTGCTGAGCGCGGCCGGGAAACGGCGGAAGGAGGCCGAGGCCGGGGCCGCCGCTTTCCTCTCGGGAGCGGCCCGCAAGAGCGTCACGGTCAAGGATTTCCGCGACGGATATTTCCCCTACATCGGGGGAGAGATCAAGGACTGGTTCGAGGAGTTGAAGAAGTCCGTGGAGCCCGACCTGATCTTCACCCATCATCGCCGCGACCTCCATCAGGACCACCGGCTGGTCTCCGAACTGACCTGGAACACCTTCCGGGACCACCTCATCCTGGAATACGAGATCCCGAAATACGACGGCGACCTCGGCGCCCCGAACGTCTTTGTCCCTCTGGATGAGCAGATCTCTGCGGCGAAGTCGAAGATCATCCTCGAGCATTTCCGGAGCCAGGCGGACAACGGCTGGTTCACGGCGGAGACGTTCCTGGCCCTGATGCGGTTGCGCGGTGTCGAGTCCAACGCTCCCGCCGGTTACGCCGAGGCGTTCTACGGCCGGAAGCTGGTTCTGAGCTAAGCGCGTCTTGATCAGGGCCCAGCCTTCGTTCGCGGACCGGACGATGTGTTCGATGTCCTTCATCCGAAGGACATGATAAGAGGGGATGACCATGGTCCGTCCCAGCAGCTGCTCGGCCGAAGGGCAATCGCCTGTGTAGCCGTAGTTATTTGCGGCCCCCTCGGCATTGTCTTCATAAGGGGTGGCCGTGCCGATCCCCTGGTGCTTCATAAAAGCCGCCATTCTTTTCCTATCATCGATCGTGGCGAAGACGACGGGATACATGAAACGGTTGGAGCCCGTCACGGGTCTTCTCGATCGGGGATCTTCGTCGGGGTCAGACGCAAGTGCCGTTCGAGATACGCGGCATGTGCCCTTCTGCACGGCGATCATGGAATCCAACGCGGGGAGTCGCCGGTGGAGAATGGCGAGATCCGAAGCGAACATGCGGCTCACGACGATGGGCGACTTATCCGCAAAGTCCGTTTTCTTATTGTACACAGCCCAGATCTTCGAGCCAATAAGGCCCCATCCGCGACGGCTGCGAAGCATCGATCTGAGATAGGTGGCATGCACGTGCTTGAGCTCCTCGGCGCGCGAGGGGACCGGCAGGGCTTCCATCAGACCGTGAACGCGTGCTTGAAGAGTCCGGATCCCGCGAATAGATGGCGGCACCTTCGCCGATGGCGAGGTATTTCCCGGATCGGAAGCTGAAGAAGGACATGTCCCCGAACGATCCGCAGGTCGCTGCCGTTGAGCCGGCTTCCGAGCGACTGGGCGCAATCTTCGATGACGGGCCTGCCCGCCATGAGCTGGAGGATCTCAGGCATGTCGCAGAGATTCCCGAACATGTGGACGGCGATGACGGCGTCCAGGCCCGTGCGTTTCGTCCCGAAGATCCGGGACAGAGAGACAATGGTCCCCGGGATCGACATCGATGAATATCGGGGCGCATCCGGCGGCCTTAACGGCCTTGAAAACGACCGGGCAACAATACAGGGGTACCCCGATCATTCGAGCCGGCGTGCAGATCCAGGGCCTTGAGGGCGATGATGACCGCTGCCCGGGCCGAGCGGATCGCTGTGCCGTCACCAACGCCGGCCAACGCGATCGCGAGCCGGTGGCCGCCCCGGCTCTCCGACACGCGGACAAAGCCCCGTAGCGACGTCCCTCAAGGAATAGTAATGAAACTCGGCGGGGATCAAGCCTGGCATTGTTCCTCAATCTTCCTGCGGAGCGGGAGCATCCAGCTTGTGCTTTTCGACATCGACGATGTCCCCCCCGCTGCGCAGCCGGGCCGCCAAGCCGTAGAGACGGTATTTCAGGGCGTGGAGTGGGCTATTTCCACACATAGCCCCGTTCAAGGGTCGAGCCGAAGCGACTTTTGAATAAGGTAAGCGCTTCCTGCTTTGATCCTTTTTTCGGGATTGATCCAGCGCCGAAGAAATCGAACCGTCGGACGCCCAGGGACTTGAAGAGGCGCATGGCCTCCCACTGCAGGAGCTTCATCGTACCCTGCTGCGTGTCCTGCCGATTGCCCCCATAGACCGCATAGGCGCAGTGTTCGCTGAAAGCGAAGACGGTCGAGCTATGGACCCGCCCCTCGTAGACCGCAACCAAGACCCTGGCGTATTGGCCGAGGCCCGTGACGTAGCGCCGGAAGTCCTCTCGGCTCATGAAGGGAAGTCTGGACCTCTTAAACGTTTGTCGGACGAGATCATAGGAAACGTCCACGTATTCATCCCCGGACCCGATCGAGACGCCGGTCTTCCTGGCCGTGCTAATGTTCTGCCGGCTGACTTTTCGACGTTCTTCCAAAGGCTCTCCTCGGGCAATTCGAGATCGATGATGAAGGTCCCGTACGGGGCGGCCTCCGCTCCCTTGGGGTAGGTTCGGAAGATAGCGTTGGATGTTGCGGGAATGATCATATCCGCGCCGATCGATCGGAAGTATTCAATCGAAAGATCCAAGAACTCCTTTTCCTCGGCAAGTGCGAATTCCGTAACCATCGGCATGGTCTCAACACGGAAGCGGACCATGCGGAATAGGGCTTTTTTAACGACCGTGTAAGGCAGAACACACCGGAGCTCGCCGGATCCGGAGAACCCGCCCAGCCAGCCGTATTCGTCGCCCACCGCCTGGAGGAACGATTCCTTGGCGAAAATGGGCTGACAGGGATGCCAATCGATCGAAACCTGTTCGACTCTCATGGATTTCTCTTTGCCAACCGGTCTCCTATTCGGGGATCTCGACGCCCTGGGGAAGCCCTGTGCGCAGAGCGTCCAGAACGCGGAACGCGGTCACCGTAGTCAGTAAGAGCGACTCCAGGGGGATGGGGGAGGGGCTGCCCTCGCGGATCGAGGCGACAAACTGCTCGATTTCCTCCTTGTGGCCTTTGCCGGGTCCCTTGACCTTCTTGATCTTGCCGCCGAAATAGACGTCGGCTGTCCGGAAGTCGTTGATGATGAAGCTTCTTTCGCCTCCGAAGATCTCAATGCGTTCCTTGGCCAGGAGCCGGTCGCCGCAGGCCAAGTAGGTGATGAGTCCAACCGATCCGTTGCGAAAGGCGATGGTGATAGCGACGTTGTCCTGGTTCTTCGCTTTTGTGTTCGGATTGGCGACGCATTCGGCAAAAACCCTGACCGGTTCCGAACCGGTCATGAACTGGAGGAAATCGATGAAGTGACAGACCTCGCCGAGTATCCGCCCGCCGCCCTCCCCGGTTTGAGTCCAGTGATCCCTGGGGATGAAGCCGGCGCTGACGCGGTAGTTCAGCACGAGCGGCTCGGGAACCCCCCGAAAGAGCTCGCGGGCTTGTACAGCCAAAGGCGCGAAACGCCGGTTGAACCCGACCTGGAGACGGCGTGTCGGATGACGTCGGCTGGCTTCCGCGATCCGGCCCAGGTCTGATTCCTCGATGGTCAAAGGTTTCTCGACGTAGACGTTTTTATCCGCTTCGAGGGCCTTCAAGACGAGCTCTCCATGGGAATTGTGACGGGTGGCGATGAAGACGGTGTTGATCGCCGCATCCTCGAGGACGTCCTGCGCTTCGGCGCTGAATGTTTGGAACTTGAACTTTTCTGCGGCGCTCTTGGCCGTCATGCCTCTGGCATCCGCGACCCTGAGCAGCCGACCTTGAGCCTGGGCGTTGGGAATGAGGAACTTTTGGGCGAAGCTTCCCGCCCCGATGACCCCGATCCCGATGGATGGCTCGGCCGCGGGGGCGGACTTTGCCGAGGCCGGCTTTTCTCTGGGCTTCTCCTCCGATTCGGGGTACTTCAGCAGGATGCCGATTGACGGCTCCTGGACTTTGCCTGTTACGATGTCGTACGCTTTTTCGGCTTGCTCGATGTCGAAGACGTGGGTGATGAGCGGTCTAACGTCGACAGAGCCGGACCCGAGGAGGTCGACGAACGCCGCCATGTTCCGATTCTCGGTCCAGCGTACGTGCCCGTACGGGTAATCCTGTCCTTCCTCCTCGTAAGCAGGGTCGTAGCGTCCGGGCCCGTAGGAACAGGAGATTTTCAACTCGAGCTCCTT
The DNA here is from genome assembly GCA_963743755.1 of uncultured bacterium. Lineage (GTDB taxonomy): Bacteria > Acidobacteriota > Aminicenantia > Aminicenantales > Saccharicenantaceae > RBG-16-66-30. The sequence goes on along the minus strand of CAVUQU010000001.1, from coordinate 269,667 downwards.
CTTGTAGAAATGCGGTTCCCGCGGGACGTTCATCGGCACGGCGCCGACGATGACGATGACGCCCTTCTGCCGGAGTATCGTCGTGGCGAGTTCCACGGGGTCCGCTCGACTGCGCGGCTGCCGTGATGATCACTGCGTCGAAGCCGCGGCCGCCCGTGAACGCGGCGACTGCGGAGTCCAGCGTCCCGTCGGACCGCGCCCGCGCCGCATGACAGCCGATCGTCCGGTCGGCGAGAGCCACGACCGACTCCTCGAGTATCCACGCCGAAGACCCGGCAGCCGTTGGCCTGCAGGATCTGGGCCGTGATCTGGCCGAGCAGGCCGAGGCCGATGACGCACACGTACTCGCCGAGCTTCGGGATTGGCCTGCCGGACGCCCTGCATCGCGATCGCCCCCAGCGTCGTGAACGCCGCAGGTCCAGCGGGCCCACTGTGTCGGGCACCTTCACCACGAGGTTCTGGGGCACCGTCACGATGCCCGCGTGGGAGGCGTAGTTGCCGCCGCCGCAGGCCACCCGGTCGCCCGGCTTGAATCGCCCGTCGGTGTCCATCGAGGCGAGCACCGTTCCCCGCCGAGCTGTAGCCGAGCTCCTTGAGCGTCTCGAGCTTCGTTCGGACCCGGCTCAGGGTGTCGGCGATGCCATCCTTCCGGAGGTTGTCAAGGACCTGCTTGACCAGATCCGGCCGTCTGACGCGCCTTGCCCAGGAGAGAGGCCTGCGCGGTGGTGACGGTCGACCGCTCCGTTCCCGCGCTGATCAGCGAGAAGTGATTGCGCACCAGCACGAATCCACGGCGCGCCGCCGGCACCGGGACATCGTCGACGAAGAGATCACCGGTCTTGAAGTTCTGGATGACTTGCTTCATGGCACGATCCTTTGAGTGGGGATTGAAAAGTTGCCTTCTGTCAGAGACCGGACTCTGGGCTCGATGTCGACGAACGTCGATATGGGTACGCCGCTTCGTCCCAGCCGGGCCAGGAGGTCGTTAACCGCACCGTGATCGATGGGGTCCTTGGTGTGCATGATCGCGACGACCGGACGGAAGCGGGAAGGGTCCCTCTCGTCCTCTTTCAGCAACCTGTCCATCATGGCATTGAGTCTCTTCTTTTGTCATCTGGCCCAGATCGAGCTTGAGGGGGTATCGGAACCGGAGAAAATCCGTCAGCCGGCCGAGCGCTTTCCGGCCCGCCTGTGTTTTCGACGCTCCCGGTCTGCTGCAAGCTCACGCGCTTGCCTGTCAGGAGCCGCCATACGGGCACCAGCCGGGTATAGATGGGGATTTCGAGCAGGATTCCCCGGGGATCGGGTTCGGTTACTTCGCTTCCGAATCTCCAATATAGGTCCTTTTTAGGAGCCCGGCGGTAATCCAGCTTGTGTAGTCGCCAAAGGCCACCCCTGTAGACCGATGAATCCAACCGGATGCCATTAGCCGCCAGAATGCCGGCCAGCGGCTGCGTGGGTTGGAAGAGCAGATGTCCGGCACGGAAAGAGAGCGGGGTAAATCCCGGGGCCCCTAGGAGGTTCCTGATGTAGCCCACGGCCCGGTGGATCACCTCGCCGATGCGATCGACGGGTTGGGCGCACAGATTGTATTCCCCTTGGTCGAGGATCCAAGCCCCGTTTTCACGCCTGGCATTGTACCACCAGGGATGGATGTGCAACCCGAGCTCGAATCCCTGGTCTTTAAAGTCCCTGAGCTGCTCTTTGACCGGTCCGATGAAGGGATCGGTTGCCCAGCCGTCGATCATCTCCAATTCGGCGACGTCAGGAAAGACGACAAAACGGGCGTTATGCTCCCGAAATACAGCCCGCAGCCTTTCCGCCGGCTCGTAGACCAGGTCCCGGAGGGAGCCCCGGCCGTTGCCGTAGATCTCGTAGTCGACGGTGAACACGCACTCGATCATGGCGCCGGCTCCGCGCTCTCGAGGAGGGTGGCCAGGGCCAGGAGCGTCCAGGCCTGGGACCATCTCATGAACGGAGTTCTCACCGTGGATCGGGGACGTTTCTGGAAATAAAAATAGCCCTTCGGGCTGCGCATGTTCCCGAGGGTCCAATCGAGGACCTTGTGAGCGAGGGCGACGTTGTCCGCTCCGGAGTCCGAGAACTCGGCCAGGGTGATGATGCTCTGGGCGGCGCTGTGGATGTCGATGGGATAGACGGCGTCGTGGAAATACTTCGGCGCCCCGTCGTCGCGGAAGAAATGGGCTTTATAGAAATCCAGGCCTTTCCGGATGGCGGCATCGAATTCCGCCGTCCCGGCGAAGTCCCGTATCCGCCGCAGGGCGACCAGGTTGAATCCGGTGTGGAAATTGTCGATCCATTGCTGGGTCGGAGCTTCGCCATAGGCCCAAGATCCGTCGTCGTGCTGTCTGGCGACGGAGAAACGCGCGGCTTCGAGGGCCGGTTCGAGGTACTTCCGGTCCCCGGAAACGCGGGCGATCCGACACATATAGGCCGCGCCCAGGAGGTTGGCGTTGTGGACCTCGTCCCTGCCGACGAGCGTGTAGCGGAAGCACGATCTCCCGCCGCTTTCCCGCGAGAAGAGGTTCTCGAGGATAAAATCCGCGGCGCTCAAAGCCTGCTCCGTCCAGGAGGACTCATGTGCCCATTCGCTCGCGTCGAGCAAAGCGTTCCCGGCGAAGGTCGTGCAGATGATATTCGGCGAGCCCTTGGGCACGAGCGCGAACCTCTGCTGCCAGTCGAAGTTGTAGCCCCAGCAGGCCTGCGTCCGTTCGGGGGACCGAAGGGACAAGAGCTTTTCGGCCAGCGGCCGGATGAATTCCGAAGCCTCGGGCACGGAGCTTTTGGCCAGCTTGACGGCCGAGGTCAGGAAAAGGGCGATCCCTTTCGGATTGGGAGTGCGGGGCACGAGGAGGAGCGGTCTCAGGTTGACAGGGCTGCGCTTGACCCCCTGGGTCAGGGCCAGGCGGGCCAGTCGGAAGTCGAGGAAGGGGAGGGCCCGGAAGACCCGGCTGTTGAGGGCGTCGTACGGATCGTAGCCCGCCCAGTCGTTCGCGCGGCAATAGGCCAGCAGATCGAGCGCCGCGCCTCTGGCATCCGCCGGGGCATCTCGAAGCGCGCTCACGTCGTCCGATTCTCCCGATCCGGCGAGGCGGCGACGAGCTCCCCGAGCACACGCTCGGCCGTGTGCCCGTCCCAGAGAGGCGGGATCTGTCCGATGCGCTCAGGGCCTGCGAGCAGGACTTCGAGGTCGTCAAGAAAGCTCTCGAGCCTCGTCAGCCGGTTGCTGCCGAGGGTCACCGTGATCGGTCGCTCGGTATTGGGCCTGAGGGTCAGGCAGGGTGTCCGGAAGAAGGTCGCTTCTTCCTGAAGCCCGCCGGAATCCGTCAGGACGGCTCTCGCACTCTCGGTCAGACGGAGAGAGGCGTGGTAGCCGAGGGGTTCGAGCAGGATAAGACCGCTTCCCGCCGGCGAGAGGAGGCCGAATTCCGAGAGCATCTTGCGGGTGCGGGGATGGACGGGAAAGACCACGGGAAGACGATCTGCGATTTTTTCCAGTCCGGTCATGAGGGTCTTCAGATTGAGACGATCGTCCACGTTGGCCGGCCGGTGGAGGGTGACATAAACGAACCGGGAAGGCTCGAGCTTGAGATCTTCGAGAACGCCGCCGGCGCGGGCTTTGGAGAGATTGTCGACCAGGGAATCGATCATGATGTTCCCGACGAGCTTGATCTTCTCGCGGGAGACGCCTTCCCGGAGCAGATGCGCGTCGGCGTCCTGGGAAGGGGTCAGGAGCAGATCGGCCAGGGCATCGGTCACCAAACGGTTGATCTCCTCGGGCATGGTCCGATCGAAGCTGCGCAGGCCCGCCTCGACGTGGGCGACCCGGATGCCCATCTTGGCGCAGACCAGGGTACAGGCCATCGTCGAGTTGACGTCTCCCACGACGACGACCCAATCCGGCCTTTCCCGCTCGCAGACGGCCTCGAAGCCGGTGAGAATGCCTGCGGTCTGGGTGGCGTGGGATCCGGACCCGACGCCGAGATTGATGTCCGGGCGGGGGATGCCGAGTTCTCTGAAAAAGACCTCCGACATATTCTCGTCGTAATGTTGACCGGTATGGACCAGCAGGGCGTCGACGAGGACCCCGCTGGCGAAGCCGGAGGCGTTATGACGGGCGATCTGCTTCATGAGTGGCCCGACCTTCATGAAGTTCGGACGGGCCCCCGCCACGATGATCAGCTTCAGGCTCTTCATGAGCAGATTCTCCGATTCAGAAACTGTCCGGCTTGTTTAATCTTGGCGAGCTCTGGGCTTGTTGGGCCGGACTCGCTCGATCTGAATGATATGCTCGATGTGATCGCAGATGTCCTCGAGGGCCCCGCGGGCCGATGTGTCGGGCGACCGGTCCTTGTCCCGGCGGACGATGCGGATCTTCGACCAGACCTCTTCCTTGGACCGGATCATGCCCAACCGCCCCTCCTCCTCGAGCATGATGTCCACGGCCCCGGTCCTGCCCCGGAAGATGCTGTAGACGGGCACGCCCAGGCCCGCGGCCTCGCGGTTCATCGTCCCGCCGCCGCTGACCACGAGGTCCGAGATCCAGAGCAGGTCCAAGCCGTCGATGGCCCGTCGCGGGACGACCGTTCGGCCGTTCTCGAACCATTCCGGGAATTTCGCCCTCATGTCGAGCTCCTGATGGGCGTTGCGGGGCAGGAGGACGGCTTGGACACCCGGCGTCCGGCAAACCCTGGCCATGAGCTCGTGGAACAGGACATCGCTTTCGGGATTGTAGTAATGGGCCTCGTCGGCCGGAGGACGCACGGTGACGATGATCGCGTCCGTTTGCAGGCCCAATTCCTCCGCGAGACGGCCCGACGGCACGAAATCGGGGACATAGACGTCTTCCTTGATCCCCCTGTAGCAGCGGACCCGGCCGGGCTTCGACGGCAGGTTGTCCGGCGTCAGGGCTTCGGGCACGATCTCCCAGCGCGGATTGGAGGGAAAAGGCACCCGGGCGAATTCGTAATCGAGGATCATTACGGTCGGGACGCGGAACAGCTTGCTGAGGATGTTCTGAGAGCGGGATCCGTGGGAGACAGACAGCCCCGGTCTCTGCCGGACATAGAAAGGCAGCAGTTGCATGGCCCGGATGAAGAGCCCGCTGACCTTCATGAACATGTTCTTGCCGTAATGTCGCCCGATCTTCCTGACGCTCAACCCCTTCTTTTCGGCGAGATCGCACACCTGGAACGCGTCTCTGGCGGACAGGATCACCTCGTGCCCGCGCCGCTCGAGCTCACGGATGATGGGGACGAAGAAGGGGACATGGGGTGTGTTGTCGAGGTCGATCCAGATCTTCACGGAAGGCGTCGCGGGCGGAACGACCCGCCGGAGAGCGCTTTCGGCCGGCAACGGCCGGGCCTTTTCCGTGAGTGGAGATCGCGCAGACCCGGGCCGCGTTGTCGTCCGCCAGAAACGGGCCACGTCCCGGGGCAGGGCGGACCAATAGCGGCCCGCGTATTCAGTCCGGATGTAATCGAGGAGCTCGATGTACCGCCCGACGGGATATTCTTCGCGTCCGCCGGCGCTTCCATCGAAGATCATATAGTCGGGATGGGTGTTGAGCGCGACCATGCCGCCCTTCGCCACGATCCAGTCGAGCTTCTGCTTCCAGATCCTGATGTCCTTTTCCCTAAGGATGATGAACAGACCGTGGTCCTGAGGCAGGGTGTACGGCAGTTCGACGTAGGTCCTCGTTCCGGCGTCGTTGCCGCTTAGGAAGGGGAAGATGGAGCCGACGCCGTCCGACTGGGGCTCGAAAGGATCCGTGTCGAAGGTGGAACAGGAATGCTCGATATCGAGCTCGGCGATCCAATTCAGCTTGCTGAGCATGGACGGCGAGCTGAAGCCCACGGCACCCCAGCGGCGGAGGTAGTGATTGATCCGGGCCGACTTGGTCCGGAATTCCGACGGATGCCGGAAGAGCTTGCCGTCGTGCTTGAGGCCGTGCACGCCGACTTCGAAGCCGGCTTCGGACAGGGTCCGGATGAAACGCGAGGGCGTCGGATAATCCTCGGGCACGAAATTGAATGACGACCGAAAACCCATCTTCCGGTCGACGTCCATCAGTTGGAGGCATCGTTTCAAGCCCTTCAAACCGTCGATGTCGTGGTAAAGGACCAGGGCGAAGTCCTTGCCGTCGGGCCAACCGGTCCAGCCTTGGGGCGGCTTCGCGGAGTCCGGGTCGATGGGCCAGCGGTCCTTCACGCGCCTGCGCTTTTGGGAGGCGATCGCCCGTCGGATGGAGATCTGGAGGCTCCGCGGGATGACCGGCTTGACCTGGTAAAATATATCTATGGCCTTCATAAGGCTATAACCTGACGTTCCCAAAAAAATTTAGTCGCCGAAACAGCAGATCGGTCAATATTCTCGTGAATAAATTAAACCAACGGGTCTGAAATTGCAAGAGGCCAGTCTATCCCTTGACATCCCGGGGACTGTGAAATAAGATTTTTTCCGAAGAACATGGCCAAGTGCATGATCCCGGGCGCCGCCATCAGGGGCATCGTCTCGGCCGTCCCCTCGCGTCGATTCGATAATTTCGAAGACACGTCCGGCTTCACCGCGGAAGAGGTCCGCAAGGTCGTCGGCATGGCCGGCGTCAGGAGCCGCAGACTGGCCGGCGAATCCGTCTGCAGCAGCGATCTCTGCCAGGCCGCGGCCGAATCGCTCCTGGAGAAAGTCGGATGGGAGCGGGATTCCGTCGATGCCCTGATCATGGTGACCCAGTCGCCCGACTATCTTCTGCCCTCGACGTCCTGCCTTTTGCAGGCCAAACTGCGCCTGCCGACCTCCTGCGCCGCATTCGACGTCGGACTGGGCTGTTCGGGTTATCCCTACGGGCTTTATCTCGGGGCACTCATGATATCCCACGGGGGCGTCCGCAGGGCCCTGGTGCTGCACGGAGAGACCCCGGCCCGTTTCGCTGACGAGAGCGACCGATCCGTTTCGCTGTTGTTCGGCGATGCCGGGTCGGCCACAGCGTTGGAGGCGGATCCGTCGGGGAACCCCTCACCCTGGGCGTTCGTCCTTCACACGGACGGCACCGGGTATGAAGACCTCATCATCCCCGGCGGAGGCTTCCGGGAGCGGTTCCCCGAAGACCGGCGGAGGCATTATGTCTCGATGAACGGGCCCAACATCTTCAGCTTCTCGATCAAGCGTGTCCCGGCCGTGATCCAGGACACGCTGGATCTGGCCGGCATCGATAAGGAGGACGTGGACTACTACATCCTCCATCAATCCAACCAGTTCATCATGAAGCATCTCGCCAAGAAGCTGGGCATCCCCGAGGGGAAGATGCCGCTGACCCTCGGGGATTTCGGCAACACGGGCGGGCCGTCGGTGCCGCTGACCGTGACCCGGGCCGGCCTGGTCAGGCCGTCCGACCGTCCGCTGTCCCTGCTGCTGGTCGGCTACGGCGTCGGGCTGTCGTGGGGGGCTGCCCTGGTCGGGCTCGCTCCGGAAGCCGCGCTCGGACATGTTGAGCTCGAGAACCGGGGTTGAATTGGCCGGCCCGGCCGGATATAGTAGCGCTGAGGAGAGCGTGAGAACGTGACCAAGGCACCCGACGATATCCTGGCCTGGGTCGCCGACATCTTCGAGACTCCCTTGGAGAAGATCCGGCCGGAAACGAAAAGGGAGGAGATCGAGGCCTGGGACTCTCTCGGGATCCTGACCCTGATCGCCCGGATGGACGAGGACTTCCACATCCTCCTGACGGATGAGGAGATCCAGCGGCTCAGATCCGTCGGGGACATCATCGACTTTCTCAACCGGCGAGACGCGAATCCCGGCCCTTAAGACCATGCGTTTCCTGTTCGTCGACCGCATCCTCAGGCTCGAGCCGGGAAGATCCATCGAGGCGGAACGCGTCTTTCCGGGCGATCTGGATTTTTTCCGTGACCATTTCCCCGGCTTCCCGGTCGTACCCGGTGTCTTGCTGACGGAGATGATGGGCCAGGCGGCCGCCATGTGCCTGAATGCCGAGGATCCGGAGCAGGGGAGAGGCCGGGCCGTCCTGGCCCAGATCCGTTCGGCGTCTTTCCGGGACTGGGTCAGGCCGGACGAAAAGATCTCGATCCGGGCGGAGATCCGGACGAACCGCGCGGAATTGGCGACGGCCATCTGTTCGGCCGAGGTCCGGGGGAGCAAAGTCTCGACCGCCGACCTGCTGTTCACTTTCTTACCGAAGGAGCGGTCCGCTGCGGACGACCGCGACGAGGTCCTGGAATCCTTTCTGAGTTCCCATGGCCGGGTGAAAGACGGGGCCCATGGATAAGACGTTCAGCCTCGAAGGCAAAACCTTCCTCATCGCCGGCGGGACGCGGGGCATCGGGCGGGCCATTTCGCTGCGATTCGCCCGATCCGGCGCGCGTGTCGTCGCCAACTATGTCCGGGACGAACAGGCGGCCCAGTCGCTCCTCGAAGAAGCCGGGGGGGAAGCCTTGGGCTTGACCGTTTGCCGGGCCGATCTGACGAGCGCCAAAGGCCTGGCCAAGCTGGATCATGAGGTCGAAACCGTGCTGACCGATCTCTCCGGCCTGGTCTTCTGCGCGGCCACGGGCGTCCACCGTTCATTCGAAGGCATGACCGACCGTCACTTCGACTGGACTTTTTCGCTGAACGTCAGGGCCTTCTTCGACCTGGCATTGCTTCTGCTCCCGAGATTCCGCGAGTCCGCCTCCATCGTGGTCCTGTCTTCCCAGGGCGCACGCCAGGTCGTGCCTTCGTATTCGCTGGTCGGCGCTTCCAAGGCCGCGTTGGAATCGTTGGCTCGGCACATGGCCGTGGAACTGGCGCCTCGCGGTATCCGGGTCAACATCCTGTCGCCCGGCGCTGTCCGAACGGGGGCCTGGTCCGCGATGCCCGACGGGGAGGCCAGGCTGGCGGGGGCCGCAAAAAGATCCCCGCTCGGGAAACTGACCGCGCCGGAAGATTCGGCCCTGGCCGCGCAATTCCTCTGCTCGGATGCCGCCCGGGGCATCGTCGGGCATACGCTCGTCGTCGACGGCGGCATGAGCCTCATTGGGGAGTAGGATGCTCATCCCGAAGCCGCGCTTTCCCGTCAGGCAAATGGTCCTCATGGGCTGGCTGCCGGGGTTCCTCAAAAAGGCCGTTTACCGGCTCAAGGGCTACCGGATCGGCAAAAGGGTCTCCATCGGCTTCGGATCTGTCGTCATCGGCGAAGATGTCTCCATAGGGGATCACACTTCGATCGGCTTCCTGTCCTTCGTCCGCGGCCGGCGGATCCTGATCGGAAGCCATGTCCAGATCGGGGCGACCGTGTTCATCGACACCCCCCATTTCGAGATCGGCGACGGCAGCAAGATCAACGAACAGGTCTTCGTCGGGGGCCTCCAGTTCCCGGATTCCCGGCTCATCATCGGCCGGAACTGCCAGATCATGCAGATGTCCTTCATCAATCCGGCCCGGTCCATCACGATCGGAGACGACAGCGGCATCGGCGGAGACTGTCTCCTCTTCGGCCACACGTCCTGGCTGAGCCAGCTCGAGGGATACAGCGTGGATTTCCAGCCCATCGAGATCGGCAAAAGCGTGTCGTTGTCCTGGCGGGTCTTCGTCCTGCCGGGGGCGAAGATCGGGGACGGGGCCGTGATCGGGGCCAACTCCCTCGTCAGTCACGCCATTCCGCCGAAGTGCCTGGCCGTCGGCTTCCCGGCCAGGGTGGTGAGCAAATTTCCCGATTTCCCGAGGGACCTGTCGATCGGGGAAAAGGCGGGCCTTTTCGATGACATGATCAGGGAGATGATCGCCTATTTCCGGAGCTCGGAACTGGCCTGCGAGGGGACGGGTCCCGGATACGTCGTTTCCAAGGCGGTCAAACAAGGCCGGGGGCGTCACCGGAAATGGTACCTTCACGCGGCCGCGGCGTCCGTCACGGGAGAGTCCGTCGAACTGCCGCCCGGCAGGGTCGACGTCCTGGTGAGCTTCGGCCGGATCGTCCCGGCCGATAGACACAGCCTCGACGAACGCGGAGTGATCTGGTTCGACGTCGCGGTCAAAGAGCGGGCCTCCCCGACCAACGACCTGGCCGAGGAGGTGGCCCTCTTCCTCCGGCGCTACGGCATACGGTTCTTCCGGATGAAGGATGCGGCAGCGGCCCGATGAGCTGATGGCACAGACATTTTGGTCCATAAGAGTCGCCTCATGAAGTTCGAGAATTCCCTGAAGATCCAGAGACGGTTCCGGGAGATCGTCCCCGGCGGGTGCCACACCTATGCGAAAGGGGACGACCAGTATCCCCAGCACATGCCCGTCTACATCGCGCGGGGCAAGGGGTCCCACGTCTGGGATCTCGACGGCAACGAATACATCGAATACGGCATGGGCTTACGGACGGTGACGCTGGGTCATGCGTTCGAGCCCGTCGTGGAGGCCGCGTACCGTCAGATGCTGTTGGGGAACAACTATGTCCGGCCGGCCCGTATCGAGCTCGAGTGCGCCGAGGAATTCCTTTCGATCGTCGAAGGCGCCGACATGGTCAAGTTCTGCAAGGACGGGTCCGATGCGACGAGCGGCGCGGTCAAGCTGGCCCGGGCTTACACGGGCCGGGACATGGTGGCCATTTGCGCGGACCAGCCGTTCTTCGCGGTCGACGATTGGTTCATCGGCAGCACCCCCATGTCGGCGGGCATCCCGGCCTGCACGAAAGACCTCACCGTCGGGTTCCGCTACAACGATATCGGGAGCGTGAAGGACCTCTTCGCGGCGTACCCGGGGCGGATCGCCTGCGTCATCCTCGAGGCCGAAAAGTACGAGCCTCCCGCCGCGGGTTTCCTGCACGGGCTCAAGCAGCTCGCCCACGACAACGGGGCAGTCTTCGTCCTCGATGAGATGATCACCGGATTCCGGTGGCACCTCGGGGGAGCCCAAAAGAAATTACGATATCGTTCCCGACCTGTCGGCCTTCGGCAAGGCCCTCGGGAACGGGTTCGCCGTCTCGGCCCTGGCCGGGAAGAGGGACATCATGGAGCTGGGCGGCCTGGACCATGCAAAAGAGAGGGTCTTCCTCCTTTCGGCGACGCACGGAGCCGAGAACCACGCCCTCGCAGCGGCCATGGCCACGATGAGGTTCTACAGGGAGAATCCCGTCGTCGAAACGCTGTACGCGCAGGGCCGGCGGCTGGCCGAAGGCGTCAACAAGGCCTCGGCGGGGCTGGGCCTCGCGGATCACGTCTCCGTCATCGGCCCGGATTGCTGCTCCGTCTACACGACCCGGGACGAGGCCGGAAAGCCCTCGCAGCCCTTCCGGACGCTGTTCCTGCAGGAAACCATGAAACGCGGCCTCCTGATGCCCTCGAGCATCGTCTCCTACGCCCATTCCGACTCGGACATCGATCGGACGATCGATGGGATCTCCGAAGCCCTCGTCGTCTACAGGAAGGCCCTCGACGAGGGGATCGGGAAATACCTCGTCGGGGCGCCCGTCAAGCCCGTTTTCCGGAAATTCAATTAGCCAACTCGCTGTAAACACAGCCCTTGACTTTTTCAACGGAATGGATTATTTAATATCCAGGAAGCGCCAAGGGAGTCAACGGAAGAGCGAGCGTAGAAGAGTCTTATTTAGTTTCTGCTCTTCGTCAATTTTAGGGCGACTTCTCTGATCTTTTCATTTTGTTGAGTGAAAGGAAAGTCAGTCATGGCAAAGACATTCCCGATGAAAAACCGCCGGAAATGGGGCCCTTGGCTGTCCGTCTTGACGGCCGTCTCGCTGGTCTCGCTGATGTCGGGTTGCATCATCGAAGATAATGGCACCGACGAGCCCGAGTCGACCTACGGCTGGAGCTGGGAAGCGGGCAGCGATACCGTCGGCCAGTCGGGCGTCTACGGGACGAAGGGTGCGGCCTCCGCGTCCAACCGGCCCGGCGCCCGCGGATACCACGACCTCTTTTACGATCCGAGCGGAACGCTCTGGCTTTTCGGAGGCCACGGATTCGACTCGACGGGCAATACAGATGAGCTCAACGACCTGTGGAAATACAACACCGCGAGTCACGAATGGACCTGGATCTCGGGCAGCAACCTGGCCAGCGGACTGGGGACCTACGGCGTGCTCGGTACGGCGGCCCCCGCGAATGTTCCCGGGGCCAGGGATTCCTGCGGTTCCTGGCGCGACTCGAGCGGCCGGCTGTGGATCTTCGGCGGCTTCGGCTACGACGCGACGGACACCGACGACAGCACCCTCAACGACCTGTGGATGTTCAATCCGGCGACCAATCAATGGGCTTGGATGTCTGGCAGCATGAACGCGGACCAGACGGGGATCTATGGGACAAAGGGCACGGCGGCTCCGGCCAATGTCCCCGGAGCGCGGTACCGGCCCGTGTCCTGGCTGGGTTCCGACGGGGAGCTCTGGCTCTTCGGCGGCTACGGAAGGGATGCGACGGGGCATGTCGGCGAGCTCAACGACCTGTGGAAATTCGATACCGCGACCCTCGAGTGGACCTGGGTCTCCGGGAGCGAGGTCCGGAACCAGACCGGGACCTACGGGACGAAGGGCACGGCCGCTCCGGCCAATGTTCCCGGGGCCAGGGACGCTTCGACCTCCTGGCTGGACGCGACCGGCAAGTTCTGGCTCTTAGGCGGAGAAGGGATTCGGCGCGGCGGTCGTCGTCGGGCAGCTGAACGATCTCTGGATGTACGATCCGGCGACGAACCAGTGGACGTGGGTCTCCGGCGATAATACCGTGGATCATGCCGGCGTTTTCGGCACCCTGGGTACGGCGTCCGCGTCCAATACTCCCGGAGGCATTCGCGGCGCGACCGGCTGGGTCGATCCCGCAGGCAAGCTCTGGTTCTTCGGCGGGAGGGGATACGATGCCGTCGGCGCGTTGGGCATGCTCAACGACTTATGGAAGTACGATCCGGCGACGAATCAGTGGACGTGGACCGCGGGCAGCAAGACGTCGAACCGCCGGGGCACTTACGGGGCCCTGGGCAAGCGGTATCTATCCAATAATCCCGGCGGCCGGGAACACTCCGCCGGGTGGATCAATGCGAGCGGCGAGCTCTGGCTCTTCGGCGGCGACGGATACGATTCGGACGGCCTTAGGAACTACATCAACGACATGTGGAAGTACGTTCGGTAGGGTCGGGGGGGCTCAGCCCCCCACCTTGACCCACCTTCCCAGCCTGTCCGACTCGACGGCCGCGTCGACGATGCGCATCATCTCGTGGCCGGTCCGGAAATCGGGGAAGGTCGCCCGATAGGGCTTCCCCTCGCGTTTTGCCGACACCGCCTCGTAAAAATCACGGAAGAGATTGTAGACCGCGTCGTGGTAGCCCATGGGGTGGCCCGTGGGCAGCGCCGCATATCTTCCGCGTCCCTTCCTCTTGCAGGCTGGACGATTCGTAGAAGACCTCGTTGGCCTTCTCGCGGTGCCCGATCCAGAGCGCGTTGGGGTGGACGTGGCTCCAGGCGTAGGACTCCTTCGAGCCGAAGATCTGGAACTCGATGTCGACCTTGCGACCCGCCGCGGCCTGGCAGGTCGTGAAATTCCCCCGGGCCCCGTTCTCGAGCTTGAGGAAAAGCGCGGCGTAATCGTCGAGCGTGATGTCGACCTCCTCGGTCTCTCCCGCCCGCCCCGCGCCGAAGGACAGGACGCCGCCCGTCGGTTTCTGGCGCTTCGGCACGCAGGTGTGGAGCTCGGCCATGACCTCGACGATCTTCTGCCCCGTGACGAACTGGACGAGGTCGCACCAATGGCTGCCCAGGTCGGCCACGACGTTGGCCCGGCCGGCGACCGCGGGATCGAGCCTCCAGGAATAATCGGTCTCGAAGAGAAGCCAGTCCTGGAGGAAATGCCCGACGAAGGCCCGGACAATCCCAAGGTCGCCCCGCCTCGCCCTTGCCGCGGCCTCCTGGACGACCGGATAGTAGCGGTAGCAGAAGTCGATGGCGGTCAAGGCGCCGTGCTTTTCGGCCAGTGCGGACGAGCGCGCCGGATTCCCCGGAGTCGAGGGCCAGCGGCTTCTCCGACAGCACCTCTTTACCCGCCCGGATGGCCCCGGCGTTGATATCGAAGTGAGCATTGTTCGGGGCGCAGTCGTGAACGACCTCGATCTCCGGGTCGGCGATGAGAGACGCCGCGTCGGCGTAGACTCTTCGGGACGCCGAATCGCTCCGCCGTCCGCCGCGCCAGGTCCCCGTTGGGATCGGCCACGGCCACGACCTCGACGCCGCCGAGCCGGCGCAGGATCTCCAGGTGGACGACGCCGATGTAGCCCGTTCCTATGAGCCCGACCTTGATCGTCTTCATGCGGAGTCCCTCCGTTCGAGGGACAGCATAATCCAATGTCCGGGCCGGGGTAAAGGGGAGCGCCCGGTTGCCAAAGCGCCGGGAATCGGGTAAAAGTGATGCATGGCTCACTTGGCAGCGAGGACAGGCTACCCGGCTCTCGTCGAGCGGCTGAACAAATCCCCGCAGGGAGCCCCGCCCTCCGATCTCCTCTATGCCATCCTCAAATTGCTCATGAGCGAAAAAGAGGCCTCGCTCGTGGCCCTCGTGCCCCTGAAGCCCTTCACCGCGAAGACGGCCGCCCGGGCCTGGAAAACGAACCTACCCGAAGCCCGGAAGGCCCTCGACGCCTTGGCTTCGCGGGCCCTCCTCGTCGACGTCGCCGGCCGCAAGGACACGTATTATGTCCTGCCGCCGCCCATGGCGGGTTTCTTCGAGTTCTCCATGATGCGGCTGCGCGGCGACCTCGACCAGAAGGTCCTGGCCAAGCTCTACTACGAGTACGTCACCGTCGAGGAGGATTTCATCAAGGCCCTCTTCACCCGGGGGGAGACCCAGCTGGGCCGTGTGTTCGTCAATGAATCGGTCCTGTCGAACGCGAATGCGCTCCATGTCCTCGACTACGAGCGCGCCAGCGAGGTCATCAAGACGGCTTCGCACCGCGGTATCGGCCTATGCTATTGCCGGCACAAGATGGAGCACGCGGGCCATGCCTGCGACGCCCCGACGGACATCTGCATGACCTTCAACACCACGGCCGCGTCGCTCGTCCGGCACGGCTACGCCCGGGCCGTCGACGCCGCCGAAGGGCTGGCCCTCCTCGAAGAGGCCTGCGGCCGCAACCTCGTCCAGTTCGGCGAGAACGTCAGGAACCGGGTCAATTTCATCTGCAACTGCTGCGGCTGTTGCTGCGAAGCGATGATCGCCCAGCGCCGTTTCGGCCTCCTCCATCCCGTACACACCACGAACTTCCTGCCTGCCGTCGACGCGGAATCCTGCACGGGCTGCGGCGAGTGCGCGGCCGTCTGCCCGGTCGAAGCGATGACCATGGTCTCGGCCAACGACCCGCTCCGCCCCAAAAAGAAGAGGGCCAAGGTCGATGAGGAGCTCTGTCTCGGCTGCGCGGTCTGCGTCAGGGTTTGCAAGGCCAAAAGCCTGGGCCTGGTCGCCAGACCGCAACGGGTCATTACGCCTCTCAACTCGACGCACAAGGCCGTCCTGATGGCGATCGAGCGCGGCAAGCTGCAAAACCTCATCTTCGACGATCAGGCGCTCCTGAGCCACCGGGCCATGGCCGCGATCCTCGGTGTCATCCTCAAGCTCCCTCCGCTCAAGCAGGCTATGGCCTCCAGGCAGATGAGATCGCGCTACCTCGAAACCCTGATCACCCGGTTCAAGCTCTGACGGGACACGGCCCGGCGGGGGGGGAAGACGCCCGGCGGCCTTCAAAAAAAACGCCCCACCCCGGGCGGGGTGGGGCGAAACAGGAGGTAAGGCTTGTTCTGAGTTCGGGCGTCAGAAGCCGACGCCGACCAGGACCATGAACGACCGGTTCTTGAGCGACTCGCCCGCGATCGGGTCCTTCATGATGTTCGCCAGGCCCAGATTATAACGGCCCTCGACGGAGAGGGAGACGCCGGGCAGCTTGAAGGCCAGACCGCCGCCGCCGACGACGCCATAGTCGTATCTCTGGAGGTCTTCAATGAGGTCTGCCGTTTCAGATTCCTCGCCCATTTGCATGAATCCCTCGGCCTTGAGCAGATAGGCGCCGTAGCCGCCGCCGTAGAGGAACGGGCGGATGGGCCCGGCCGGGATAATGTTGAATTTCAGGAGCACGGGCACCTGGACGTAATCGAACCTGTACTCGAGCCTGAAATCCTCGACGGCATCCGCGAACTTGGCGCCCATGCGGGTATAGAGGATCTCGGGCTGGACGGACACGAACCCCAGCTTGAAATCGAAATAGACGCCGGCCACCCAGGACGGAAGGGACTGCCAGGCCATGTCCGGGTCGGTGGGAACCAGGGAGAACTTGGCCAGGGAGTAGCCGCCCTTGATTCCAACCCCGGCGGCGAGGTCTTTGGGAGCGAGAGCGACGATACACAGCGCGGCCAGCAGAACGACGGTCAGCTTTTTCATGGATATCTCCTTTCTGTATTACGCCTCCATTCTAGTCCGTTCCCGCCCCGCGTCCATCCTCCCTTTCGGTGTATTCCAGGGTGAGATAACCGCGGCGGGGGTAACCCCCAAAGGGGAGGAAACGGTTGACCGGCGCGGAACCCCCATGTTATAAGCCAAATCTGAAAGTCATGAAGAGATGCGAGTTCGTCTTGTCCGATGGGGCGGCATAATATGGACCTGTACGTGCTCGCCGAGTTCGTCATCGTTTTGGCCGCTTCCGTTTTCATCATCTTCCTCTCCCACAAGCTGAGGCTGCCCTCCGTCGTCGGCTTCCTCCTGACCGGGGTGCTGATCGGCCCCGGCGGCCTGTCCCTGGTCAAGAACACGGCGACGGTCGATGCCATGGCCGAGATCGGCGTCGTCATGCTTCTCTTCACCATCGGTCTCGAGTTCGAACCGGCCCGCCTGAAACGCATCCAGAGGGACTTCTGGGCCGGCGGCGGACTTCAGGTCTCCCTGACCGTGACGGCGACCGTGCTCGTTCTGCTCCTGTTCAAGGTCTCCCTGAGGACGGCCATCTTCTACGGCTTCCTCGTCTCTCTGAGCAGCACGGCCGTCGTCCTCAAGATCCTGGGAGACCGCGGCGAGACCGACTCGCCGCAGGGCCGCATCTCCCTCGGCGTCCTGATCTTCCAGGACGTCGCGATCGTCCCCATGATCGCCCTCGTCCCCGTCCTGGCCAACGCGGGGGGCGTCTCGGTGGAGGCGGTCGTCTTCCGTTTCGGGCTGAGCGCGGCGGTCATCGGCGCGGTCTTCCTCCTGGCCCGCCGTCTCATGCCCCCGATCCTCCACCTCGTCGTCAAGACGCGCATCCGCGAGGTCTTTCTCATCGCCACGTTGTTCCTCTGCCTCGGGATGGCCCTGCTGACGTCTTCGCTCGGCTTGTCTCTGGCCCTCGGCGCGTTCCTGGCCGGAGTCCTCCTGGCCGAATCCGAGTACAGCCATCAGGTCGCCTCAGACATCCTGCCCTTCAAGGACGTGTTCAACAGCCTGTTCTTCATCTCGGTGGGCATGCTGCTCGACGTCGGTGCCGTCGCGGCCTTCCTCCCGGCCGTTCTCGGCCTGGTCGCGGGGATCGTCGTGCTCAAGGCGTCGATCGTTGTCCTGACGGTCGGCCTGCTCGGCTACGGATCGCGGATAGCGGTCCTGACCGGCCTGGCTCTGGCCCAGGTCGGCGAGTTCTCCTTCGTCCTGGCCGGGGTCGGACGGGCCAACGGACTCCTGAAGGGCGACATCTTCCAGGCTTTCATCGCCAGCTCCATCCTCACCATCCTGGCGACGCCCCTGCTCGTCCAGGTCTCCCCGGCCCTGGCCGAAAAGGGCGCCAGGAAGCTCCGCTGGAAGCATAGAGGAGGGGAAGCCGGAGGGAAGTCGGGCCGCGACCTCGACGGCCATGTCATCATCGCCGGCTTCGGTTTCAACGGCAGGAACCTGGCCCACGTCCTGAAGGAGGCCGGCATCGGCTACGTCATCCTCGAGCTCAATCCGGTCACCGTGAGGGCCGCCGCGGCCGAGGGGGAGCCCATCATCTTCGGGGACGTTTCCAGCCCGACCATTCTCGATGAAGCGTGCGTCAAGAAGGCCAGGGGCATCGTTTTCGCCATCTCGGATCCGGCGATGACGCGCCGGGGGGTCAAAGCGGTCAAGGCGATCAACCCGGCGATCTTCGTCATCGTCCGCACGCGCTATGCCGCGGAGATCGACGACCTGCTCGGCCTCGGCGCCGACGACGTCATTCCCGAGGAGTTCGAGACGTCGATCGAGATCTTCACCCGCGTCCTCGAAAGGTACCACGTGCCGCGCAACGTCGTCGATGCCCAGGTCAGGGTCCTGCGCGGGGAATGCTACGGGATGCTCCGCGGCACCTGCAGCGCCATCCGGCCGGTGACCGAGAGGATCGCCGACCTGCTGGCGGCCGGGACCGCGGAGACCTACTTCGTCGGCAAGGGCGGTTGGCCTGCCGGAAAGACGCTCGGCGCGCTGGATCTCCGCGGCCGGACCGGCGCGACCGTCATCGCCGTCGTCCGCGGCGAGGAGTCCTTCACCGGACCGGGGGCGCATTTCGAGATCCGGGAACAGGACACGCTGGTCCTCGTCGCCAGTCACCGGGACATGGACCGGGCTTTCCAATACCTGATAACGGGGGCCGGCGACGGGACTCCGGGGGCCGAATGAGAGCCGTGGAGCCCTGGCCCGCGATCCTCCTCCTCGGTCCCACCGGATCGGGCAAGACCCCTCTCGGCGAGGAGCTGGAACGGCGGGATCTCGGAAGCCGGCCGTGCGTCCACTTCGATTTCGGGGCGAATCTCCGACGGCTCGCCGCCGGGCCGGACCAAAACGGCCTCTTGAATGCCGGCGATCTGGCCCGCATACGGGCATCCCTGGCGACGGGGAACCTGTTCGAGGACCGGGACACGCCCATGATCGGCAGGATCCTCAGTTCGTTCGTCGAGGCGCGGGGGCTCAGGCCCGGGACGCTCCTCGTCCTGAACGGCCTGCCGCGACACGCGGGCCAGGCCCGAGGTCTGGCCGGAACCGTCTCGGTCGAGCGGGTCGTCCTGCTCGAAGCGGAGGCGCCGGTCATCCTGGAACGTCTCCGGATCGACCCGGGAGGCGACCGGGCGGGGAGGCCCGACGATTCGCTCGAGGCGGTCCGGAAGCGTCTGGCCGATTACCGGGAACGAACGCCGCCGCTTCTCGATTTTTACGGGGCGCTCGGCGTCCCCGTATCGAAGATCGGCGTGACCGCCGCCATGGCGGCCGCTGAAATGTACGGCATCCTGGCGGGGGAGATTTCGAAATGATCGGGTATTGGGCCGGGCTCATAGGCGGGTTGGTCATCCTCGTCCTGGGCGCGAACGGGCTCGTCAAGGGGGCCTCGCGCCTCGCCCTGGCCGCCGGCATCACGCCTCTCGTCATCGGTCTCACGATCGTCGCCTTCGGGACGAGCGCCCCGGAGCTCGCGGTCAGCGTCGCCGCGGCCTATTCCGGCTCTTCCGCCCTGAGTGTCGCCAACGTCGTCGGCAGCAACCTTTTCAACATCCTCTGCATCCTCGGGCTCTCGGCGCTGGTAGCGCCTCTCGCGGTCAACCGTCAGCTGGTGCGGCTCGACGTGCCGGTGATGATCGGAGCCTCGGTCCTCCTGTACGTGCTCGCCCTCGACGGCTCGATCGGGTTCCTGGACAGCCTTCTGCTGGTCGGACTCATCGTCGTCTACACCTCATATCTGATCGCCGAAGCCCGCCGCGGCCGGGGCCAGGCGTCCGTCGAGGTCGCCGAACCGAAGGTCGCGGGCCCCGCCTCCGCCAGGCGGATGGCCCTCGTCCCGAATCTGGCGCTCATCGTGACGGGGATCGCAGCGCTCGTCCTCGGCTCCCGGTTGCTCGTCCAGGGGGCCATCGGCCTGGCCCGGACAATCGGCGTCAGCGAGGTCGTCATCGGTCTGACGATCATCGCGGCGGGGACATCTCTACCCGAACTGGCCACCTCCGTGGTGGCCGCGCTGAAAGGCGCCAGGGACATCGCCATAGGCAACATCGTCGGCAGCAACATCTTCAACATCCTCTCGGTGCTCGGCTTCAGCGGGCTCGCTTCGCGAGGCCGGCTGGCCGTCGCTTCGGATGTCCTGGCCTTCGATATCCCCCTGATGGTCGCCGTGGCCTTCGCCTGCCTGCCGCTTTTCCGGACGGGCTACACGCTCAGCCGGGCGAACGGCGCGGTCCTGTTCGGCTCCTATATCCTCTATATCGTCTGGACCGTGATGAAGGCGACGGGAAATCCGGCCTTGCGCGCGCTCAACGGGCTCGTGATCCAGCTCGTCTTCCCGGCCTTGATCATCGGAATCACCGTCACCTTCGTCCTGGCCCTCCGCAAGGAGAAGAACGGAATCTATTGACACCCGCGCGTCGGATTTCATAAAGTCGTAGTCTGTATCGTCACCGTTCCGAAAGGAGAGCCTCGTGAATCCAGAACGTTTCCTGAAGTCCTTGGGACGCGGCGCCGCCGCGGCCCTCGCCCTGATTGCCGTCATGGGCCTCGTCGGCGCCCAGACGCCCGGTGCATCGCCCGTGCCGGGCGGCAAGGAGTGGTCCGACGAGTTCGACAGCTGCACGTCCATCCAGGTCGGCCGCCTGGCCACCGTGGACGGCTCCGTCATCACCTGCCACACCTGCGACGGACCCTACCGCCAATGGGTCAACATCGTCCCGCACCAGAAGTGGCCGGACAAGTCGATGAACAAGGTCTATTCCGGCCGGATGCATACGGAATTCACGGCCGATCTGAGGGGCATCGTCCAGACGGGCGAGATCCCGCAGGTCCCCGAGACCTACCGCTTCCTCAACACGGCTTACCCGGCGCTCAACGAGCACGGCCTGGCCATCGGCGAAACGACGATCGGCGGCCGCCAGGAGCTCGTCAACAACGAAGGCATGTTCATGATCGAGGAGCTCGAACGGATCGCCCTCGAACGCTGCAAGACGGCCCGCGAGGCCATCAAGCTCATCGGCGAGCTCGTCAAGCAGTACGGATACGGCGACTTCGGCGAGTGCATCACGATCGCCGACGGCAAGGAGGTCTGGCACTTCGAGATCATGGGGGCCGGGCCGCTCGAAAAGGGCGCCGTCTGGGCTGCCGTCCGCATCCCCGACGACCACGTCGGCATCTCGGCCAACATCCCGCGCATCCCCGAGATCGACCTCAAGAACCCCGACCGGTACATGGCCTCGGAGAACATCTTCCAGTTGGCCCAGGACATGGGCTGGTGGGACCCCAAGAGCGGCAAGCCGTTCAAGTTCTGGGAGGCCTACGGCGGCGGGAGGGGCAAGCCCTTCTCGACGCGCGAGTTCTTCGTCCTCGACAAGCTGGCCCCTTCGCTCAAGCTGACCATGGACATGCCGGAGCTTCCGTTCTCGGTCAAGCCCGAGAAGAAGCTCTCCGTTCGCGACGTCCTGGCCATCTACCGCGATCCCTACGAGGGGACCGACCTCGACATGACCAAGAATCTCATGGTCCCGCGGCCCCAGCCGCGGCCCAAGCCGGGCGAGACGCCCGCCGCGCCGCCGGCCGAGCCGCAGATGGTCAAGAGCCCGGCCGCAAGTGCCTGGATGTCCCGCGACGTGATCAACCTCGTCAACGGGCTGGCGCCGGCCACGGACACGCCGCGGGTCAGACCGGCCCGGACGATCCCGATCTCCGGATGCGCCTATGCGACGGTGCTTCAGGTCCGGGGCTGGCTGCCGCCTTCGGTCGGGGCCATCTGCTGGTTCGCCTTCGACAATCCGGCCATGAGCGCCCGCATCCCCATCTTCGCCGGGACGACCGAGCTGCCCCCGGGCTTCGAGATCTGCGGCCAGCACCGGTTCCGGCTCGATTCCGCGGCCTGGGCCTTCCGCCGGGCCAATCGCCTGGCCACTCTCAAGTGGGGCCAGACGCGGAAGACGGTCGAGGCGACCGTCGCCGAGTTCGAGGACAAGGCCTTCGCCGACCTGCCGCTCCTCGAAAAGAAGGTCCAGGAGATCCTGGCCAGCAAGACGCCGGACAAGGAGGCCTTCACGGTCGAGGCCTACCTGACCAAGTACACCAACGACATGGCCCGGTCCGCCGTCCAGAAATACCTGGAGCTCGGCGACAAGTTCTGGATGCTCATTGCCATGAGCCTCTGAGGCCCGCGAAAAGACAGAAAAAGGGCCGTTCTTTCCGGGGGCAGCCCCAGGACGGAACGGCCCTTTGATTTTTACAGCGCGTACTTGTAGAGGTTCATCCCCGCCGGCAGCTTGACTTTCTCTTTGTAGATGTCCCAGTAATAGCTCTTGGCTTCCGCCAGCTTGGCGTAGAGGGGATGGCCGGTGTCGACGAGGTGCGTCGCCGTGACGGCGTTCTTCTCGTCGACGCAGAGGAGCTTGCGGCACCGGTTCATGATGCCGGCCGTGCCGATGCTCGCGGCGACCACGAGCTCGTTCGCGCGGACCCTTGCGAGGAGCTCGCCGTAGGTGACGGGACGCTCCTCGACCTTGACGCCCATGTCCCTCAGAATGGCCACCATGCCCTGGATCGTGACCGAGGGCAGGATGAGCTCGCTCTCCGGGATCTTGATGACGGTCCCGTCGCGCAGGCCGAAGAGACAGCAGGAGGAATCCCACTCGGTGACACAGCGGTCAGCCAGGGGGAGATGCGTCCGATCGTCGAGGAAGAGGGCCGCCGCGGCCTGGGGATCGACGTCCTTGGCGGCTTCGAGGGCCTTCAGGCTGATCATGTAGTTGATGCCGAGCTTGAGCCAGCCGGTCTTGTTCAGGCCGACAGCCCGGACCATGTGGGGGATGACGACCCCGGTGAACGGCTCGCCGAGGTAGTTGTCGTAGCTGCAGAAGATGGCCCGGACGGCCGGCTGCCCCGGGAAAGTCACACCCATGGACTGCTCCTCGTCGACCGTGAACGGCCGGAGGTAGCCCTGGAGTCCCTTCTCGGCCATCTCCTCGAGGAAGGCCCGGATGGCCGGGTCCTTGAAATACTGGTGGACGATGATGCTCTCCAGCTCCTCGACGGAGGGGATGAGGTCGGCCTGGGCCCGGCTCAGGTTGAACGTGATGCCCCTGCGGAACCGCTCCAGGTTCCTGTGCCAGTTGAGGAAACGGATCTCCAGCTGCCCGGAGGGCGTCTTCTTGCAGAAGAAGCGGATGCCCTCGAAGCAGAGGCAGGACGCGTAGAAGACCGAGCGCGATACGGCGAAGACCTTCGCATCGGATTCGAGGACGGCGAACTGCTTGCCGGGGAGCAGATAGCGCATCTGCCGGGGGGCCCATTTCACGCCTTCGAACTTGGCCATGTGATCGCTCCTTTCCGAACCTCGCCCGGCCTACTTGACCACGGGCTTGAGGTGCTCGACGAAGTACTCGACGCGGGATTCGGGATAGCGGGCGTAGCCGATGCCATGCTGCATCTCCGGGTAGATCATCAGGTCGAACTTCTTGTTCTCTTTGAGCAAGGCCTGGATGAGCTGGATCGTATTGCCCGGGTGGACGTTGTCGTCGACGGCCCCGTGGTGGATGAAGAGCTTGCCCTTGAGGTTCTTGGCGTAGGTCAGGCAGGAGCCCTTCTCGTAGCCTTCGGGATTGTCCTGGGGCCGGCGCATGTACCGCTCGGTGTAGATCGAATCGTAGTTCCGCCAGTCGGTGACGGGGGCCCCGGCGACGCCGACGTGGAAGACGTCGGGCTCCTTGAGCAGGGCCAGGCAGGTGAAGTAGCCGCCGTAGGAGTGGCCGGTGATGCCGACGCGGGCCGTGTCGACGTAAGGGCGCCGGCCGAGCGCTTTGACGAAGGCGACGTGGTCTTCGAGCTCGACCTGGCCGAGCTTCATGTAGTGGAGGTTCTGGAAGGCCTTGCCCCGCCCGGAGACGCCGCGGTAATCGCAGACGGCGACCAGGAAGCCCAGCTGGGCCAGGGCCTGGCTGCCGTCGGCCGTGAGGAACCGGTTCATGACGCCCTTGGAGCCGGGCCCGCCGTAGATCGAGAGGATCAAGGGGTATTTCTCGCTAGGGTCGAAGTGGGCCGGGAAGTAGAGGATCCCGTCGAGGTCGTACTTTCCGTCCGCCGACTTGAACAGGAAGTGCTCGGGCTTGATAAGCTTGTAATCGAGGAATTCCTTCGACAGGACGGTCTCGTTCAGGACCTTGACCGCTTTGCCGTCCGAGGCGTAGAGTGTCGTCTTGGCGGGCTGTTCGAAGCTCTGGTAAGAATCCGTCCAGTAGTCGAAGGTGGGGGAAAGGGAGACTCGGTGGGTGCCGGGCTCCTTGGTCAGTCTCGCGAACCCCGTGCCGTCGAGCTTGACCCTGTAGGCGTGGCTCTCCGTGCCGTTGCCCTCCGAGCCGCCGAAGTAGACCCAGCCCCTGGCTTCGTCGACGCCCAGGATGGCGCTCACGGGCAACTTGGAGTTGGTGAGAGGTTTGAGGAGCTTTCCCGCCATGTCGTAAAGATAGATCTCGCGCCAGCCGCTCCGCTCCGAGGTCCAGAGGAAGCGCTGGCCGTCCCCGAGGAACCACAGGTCGGTCGACTCGTCGATGTAGCAGGGATCGGTGTCGGCGAGCAGGAGCCGCGTCTTTCCCGTGACGGGGTCGGCGGCAAAGAGCTCGACCTTGTTCTGGAGGCGGTTGAGGCGGTGGTAGGTGAACTCCTTCCCGCCGTTCGTCCACTTGCCCCGGTAGAGGTAGACGTCGAGGTCGTCGCCCGTCTCGAGCCGGACGATCTTCTTCGAGGCGACGTCGACGACGAACAGCCGGACGATGGGGTTGTTGCCGCCGGGCTTGGGATAACCGAGCAGCTCGTAGCGCGGGATGGGCTGGACGTCGTGGACGATCGGGTATTTCGTCACCGGTTTCTCGTCGAACTGCATGAAGGCGATGTATTTCGAATCGGGGGACCACCAGAAGGCCTCGTACTGGGCCAGCTCCTCGGGGTAGACCCAATCGGGGAAGCCGTTGCGCAGGTCTTCGGTCCCGTCCACGGTCAGGGCCGTCTCCTTGCCGTCCAGGTCCTTGACGAAGAGGTTGTAGTTCCGGGTGAAGGCCCGGAGCTTGAGGTCCGAGGAGAGGACCTCGCCGTAGCCGCGGCCCCGGACGCCGGTGATGGAACGCTCAGGCTCGTAGGAGACGAGCTTCGAGGCGGCCAGGTCGTAGAGAAAGGTCTTGTTGAAAGCCTGGAATTGGATCGCCCGGCCGCCGTCGAGGTACTCGAACCGGTTGAAGGGCAACTTGACCTCCTGGCGCCCCGTCATGGCGTTCATCGCCGCGATGATCCTGGCGTCGTCGAAGAGCGGCGTCTTCTCGCCGGTCGCGATGTCGGTCCGCTTGAAGGTCCCGTCCTCGAACGCGTAGGAGCCTTTGCCGTCGAAGGTCCAGGCGAATCCGCCGGCTCCGCCGGGAGGGCCCATCATCCGGCGACCGTCGCGCTGGAGCTTCTCGTAGAGGGCTCTGCCGACCAGCTTTTCCTGGACCGGCGCCTGGGAGGGAGCGGCCTGTTGGGCGATTGACTGCCCAGCCGCAAGGAAGGCGAGCAGAAGACCGGTGACGAAGACGTATACCGGGCGTTTTCTCATCCTGTTTCTCCTTTGACTTTCTTTTCCGTGGAATTTCATTTTTTCGTGTTATCGAGACGGCGGACCGAGAAGATCCCGACGGCGGGCTTGAGCTGCTGGCCTTCGGCCGGGAGACCCTGGATCGTCCGGACGACGTCCATGCCTGAGACGACGCGGCCGAAAGCGGCGAATCCCTGGCCGTCCGGATTGCGCCGGCCGCCGAAGTCGAGTTCGGGCTGGTCGTTGATGCAGAAGAAGAAGCTCGAAGCGGCCGTTCCGGGCTTGTCCCTGGCCATGGAGATCACCCCATCGAGATGCCGGAGACCGGTCGCCGCCGTCGTCTCGTGGGCGATCGGAGGGAATTCCCGTTCATCGGCCAGCTGGCCGCCCTGGATGACCTCGATGCGGACGGCGTCGCGGGGCTGGTTGGCCGGGGTCACGGTGCGGTGGAAGGTCGAGCCGTCGTAGAGCCCGGCATCGACGTAACGGAGGAAATTGGCCGCCGTGACCGGGGCCCGGACGAGGTCGACCTCGACGAGGATAGCTCCCTTTTCGGTCTCGATGACGACGCGCGGGTTTTGCGCCGCGCCGGCCGTCAGGGCCAGGGCCAGGAAGCAGGCGGGGATCGGGATTTTCTTCGACAATCTCATTTTGGCCAAGGAGGACCTATTCTAGGGATTTCGGACCCTTTGTTCAACCTGTTTCCCGAAAGGGACGCCTCTCTAGCCCCGAAGACGGCCAACGGCATCGAGGAACCGGTCGACCGTCTCCGCGTTGTCGTAGTGGGCGAAGCTGGCCCGGCAAATGCCTTCGGGCCGGCCGAGGTGCCGGTAGACCGCCGCCGAATAGTGGTTGCCGTCTGCGATTTGGATCGCGGCCTCCTGCCAGAGGCGCTTCTTCGTCTCCGTCGCCGTGAGGCCGGCGGCGTCGAAGGAAAAGGTCGGCACCCGTTCGGTCGACCGCTCCGGATCGGTGATGCCGAAGCACCGCAGGTGGCCCGGCGGGAACCGGAGGAATCCCTCGAGAACCCGTCTCGAGAGCCCCGCCTCGTATCCCGCGATGGCCTCCATGACGAAGCGGAATTTCTCACTCCTGTCGGGAGGGACGGGCTCCGGGCCTCCGGCCTGACCGGCCAGCCAGAGGAGGTATTCGAGCGCCGCCTCGAGTGCGGCGAGCGAGGCGTTGTTGAGCATGCCCATCTCGAGCTTCCCCGGCAGGACGGGTTTGTTCGTTTCGACGCGGTAGGGGAGAAGCCGCTCGAGGTGTTCCCGCCGGCCCCATAGCACCCCCAGCATCGGCCCGAAGACCTTGTAGCCGGAGAACACCAGGAAATCGACGCCGGTTGCAGCGACGTCGAGCGTGCCGTGGGGGGCGTGATGGACGGCGTCGACGGCGACGAGGCAGTCGGGGGCCTTCCGGCGGACCGCGGCGACGACCTCGGCCAACCGCACGACCGAGCCCGTTCCGTTCGAAGCGGAGGTCACGGCCAGAAGGCCGGTCCGGGCGTCGACGAGCGAGAGCAGATGGGCGACGTCGAGCGTCCCTTCGGGCGTGAGGCGCGCCCGCCGGACCTCGCAGCCGCGACCTTCGCCCCAGACCGTTTCCCAGGGCGAGACGTTAGCCATGTGGTCGAGGTCGGTGACAACCAGATTGGAGGACGGCCCGAGCACCCCGCGCAGGCCGAAAGCCAGGCCGAACAGGGCGGCCGTGGCCGACTGGTGGAAGCTGATCTCGGCGCTGTCACCGGCATGGAGGAAATCGGCGACGAGGTCCCGGACGCGGGAGTGCAGGGCGGCGGTCGCGGCCTCGCCGGCGACGACGTAGCCGGGCATCGGATTCAACCGGCCCTGGGCCTCACTGGCGGCTTCGGCGGCCGTGTCGACGGTCAGACTACCGGCCCCGGTATTGAGATACGTCCGGGGCTGGCCCAGGGAATCCCGGTCGATCATCGGGAACCGGGACCGGATCCTGGGATTCAGGGCTTCGAGCGGGAGAACGGATTCTTGACGGTTCATGGTTCGGCCTTTCTCGAGGTGACCACTTTAAACGAGGAGCCGGCGCATTTCAACGATTTTCGGAACGGCCCACCCCGGCTGTTGACAGGGCGTGTCCCGATGAATTACTAATGCCCGTGAGGAGTGCCGCCATGAAGAGAACCTTCGCCTCGTTCGGTCTCGCCGTCGTATTCGGGAGCCTGGTCCTCGCCGCGTGTCGTACGGAAGCGGCCCCGGACTGGAAGCCGGCCGGAGACAGGATCATGACCCGTTGGGCGGCGGAGGTCGATCCCGCCGCCCCGCTCGCCGAGTATCCCCGGCCGCAGATGGCTCGGGACAAGTGGGCCAACCTCAACGGGCTCTGGGACTACGCCGTCGTGGCCAAGGAAGCCGGACGGCCTGAGTCCTGGGACGGCCGGATCCTCGTGCCTTTCGCCGCCGAGTCGGCCCTATCCGGCGTCGGCAAGCCCGTCGGCGGGGACAAGGCCCTCTGGTACAGGAGGACCTTCGCCGTGCCAAAGAGTTGGCGCGGCGGCCGCGTCCTTCTGCATTTCGGGGCCGTGGACTGGGAAAGCACCGTCTGGATCAACGGCCGCGAGGCCGGGACCCATCGCGGCGGTTACGATCCGTTCACGTTCGATATTACAGAGGCCCTCAAGCGGGGCGCGAAGCAGGAGGTCGTCCTCCGGGTCTACGACCCGACGGACGAAGCAAACAGCGGCATCGCCCGCGGGAAGCAGGTCATGAAGCCGCATGGCATCTTCTATACGGCCGTCACGGGCATCTGGCAGACGGTTTGGCTCGAACCCGTCCCCGAAACCCATATCTCGGGGCTGACGGTCACGCCCGACATCGATGATGGGACGCTCACGGTCCTCCCGTCTGTCGCCGGCGACCCCGGGGGAGCGACGCTGGCGGTGACCGTCAAGCTCAAGGGCACGACGGTTGCCTCGGCCCAGGGGCCCGCTTCAAAGCCGCTTGCCGTCGCCCTCGACCGGACCGAGCTCTGGTCCCCGGATGACCCCGTGCTCTACGATCTCGAGATCGCGCTGCAGAAGAAGGGACAGCCGGTGGACGACGTGACGAGCTATTTCGGGATGCGCAAGATCGCCCTGGGCAAGGACGGGCAGGGATTCAACCGCCTCTTCCTCAACGGCAAGCCGCTCTTCCAGATCGGGCCGCTCGACCAGGGCTGGTGGCCGGACGGCCTGTACACCGCGCCGACCGACGAGGCCCTGCGGTACGACATCGAGATGCATCAAGACCCTGGGCTTCAACATGCTCCGCAAGCACGTCAAGGTCGAGCCCGATCGGCTGTACTACTGGTGCGACAAGCTCGGCCTGCTCGTCTGGCAGGACATGCCGAGCGGCCTGTTCAAGAGCGGACGCCCAGACCGCCCGAGTCTTTGGCCGGGAGGGATGCCCAGTTCGAAAGCGAGCTGGAAGGCCGATCGATGGACGCGCTCCGCAACCATCCGTCGATCGTCATGTGGGTGCCGTTCAACGAAGGCTGGGGCCAGTACGACACCGAGCGCATCGCGGCTTGGACGAAGCAGTACGATCCCGACCCGCCTGGTCAACAACGCCAGCGGCTGGACGGACAAAGGCGTCGGGCGATACGGTCGACATCCACAGCTACCCCGGCCCCGGCATGCCGCCCCTCGAGGCGAAGCGGGCGGCCGTGCTGGGCGAGTTCGGCGGGCTCGGCCTGCCCCTCACCGGGCACCTCTGGCAGGACGAGAGGAACTGGGGCTACCGCAACTTCGACGATACCGAGCGCCTACGAGGCGCGTTACGCCGACCTCATCAAAAACCTCTATCCGCTCGTGGACAGGGGCCTGGCGGCGGCGGTCTACACCCAGACGTCCGACTGCGAGATCGAGGTCAACGGTCTCCTGACCTACGACCGGGCCGTGCTCAAGCTCGATCCGGGGCGGTTCGCCGGACTCAACCGGGGTTTCACGCCGCCCCGCTTTCTGACCGACCAGACGCTGTTCACCGGGGACTACTTCATCGTCGAGCTGGCGGCCCGGCCCGGGGCGACCATCCGCTACTCGGTCGACGGGACCGAGCCCGTTCCGGAGTCCGCGCTCTACGACAAGCCCATCGAGATCACGGGCCCCGCGACGGTCAAAGCCCGAGCCTTCTGGCCCGACGGAACGGCCAGCCTGGTCGAGAGCCGGACGTTCGAGCGGGCGGAACCGATCGCCGCGTCGGCGGCCGGCCCCGCCGCCAAGGGTCTGGCCTACGAATTTTTCGAGGGGACGTTCGCCCAATTGCCGGACTTCGGCACTCTGACCGCGGTCCGCGGCGGGACCGTGTCGAGGCCCGACGCTGCCGCCGGAGGGGGCAAGGAGAGGTTCGCCCTGAGGTTACGGGGCTTCATCCGGGCACCCCGGCCCGGCGTCTACGTCTTCTACCTCCATTCCGACGACGGCTCGAAGCTGTCGGTCGCCGGCCGGGAGGTCGTGGCGATCGACGGCGTCCACGGCATGACGGAAGAAGCCGGCGAGATCGCTCTCGGGGCGGGCTGGCACGAGATCGAGATCGTCTATTTCCAGAGCACGGGCGATCTCGGCCTGGACCTCCTGTGGGCCGGGCCCGGCATCAAGAAGGGCCCGGTGTCGGCCTGGTCGTTCGGCCGCTGATCTCCGGAGCCGGCCGCTATTTTGCGCGGCCGCCCTTGGCAGCCCAGTCGGCCAGGGTCTGCCACTCGGCGATCATCGTAACGCCTTCCGCGCGGGCGGCGGAGAGAAAGCGGTCGAGGAGCCCGGCCCTCGTTTCCGGCCAGGGCCAGCGCCTTCCCGCCTTGTGCGCTTCTTCCCTCAAAGCGTCCCAGCGGACAAGGACGACGTAATCGAGGGGCAGGGCGGCCCGCGCGACGCGACGTCCGTACTCGGCGGAGCGGCGGACCTTCTTCCGGGCCGCATCCAGGATCCGATGCGACCGCAGCAGCGTCTCGAGGGACAGGAACCCGGCGTCCGGCGGCGAATAGCACCCGAGGGCGTCCCCCGAGCGCGCGACCGCCGTCTCGAGCGTTTCGAGGAAGTCGTCCATGGAGCCCGCGGCGGGCCCGTAATAGCCTTCGAGGAATTCTTCGCGCAGCGCGTCCCCGTCGAGACGCGGGTCCCAGAGCAGCTTGGCCAGGACCCAGGCCCTGAGCTCGGCCATCTCCGATCCCCAGGACTGATAGGCGCCCTGCTCGAACACACCGCGGACGTTCCGGCCGGCGAACAAGCGAATATTGGACGCCAGAACGCCGTAATTGGGGTGGGGCTGGACGTAATGCGAGAAATCGGTCGTGTAGTCCCAGATGTAGAGCCGGCCCGCGATCTTCGACCAGCTGTCGAGGTCGTCGAAGAAAGTTTCGTTCTTCGGGTCGTCGAGCGGCCGGGCGAAGGAGCATTCGATGCTGCAGAGCCGGACGATGACGCTCGGCCGCGGCCGGACGAGGCGGGGCGGCTTCCGCGTGTACTGGTAGGCGAGCGTGTCGAAGGCCACCTGCGGGAATTCCGCCTCGAGGTCGGCGGCCACGGCGTTGACGAAGCGCAGGAGCGAACCGGCCGGTCCGCCCTCTTCCTCGTCGACGGCCCTGCATTTCGGGCAGGTGCAGTTCCCGAAACAGTCGTTCTGGGAGACGGAGGCGATGGTGGCATCGGGGTTGGCGCGGAGCCTTTCGGCCAGATTTTTGACCAGCTCCCGGCGCATGTCCTCGTTGGTCAGACAGAGCTGGGCGTTCGCTGTTGTCCTGCGCCCCTCGATCTCGCTGAACCACTCGGGATGCGCGTCGAAGTACTTCCCCGGCGGGATGAGAGTGTAAAAAGTGTGGACGAAGCCCTCGTAGACCTGGCGGCCGCCCCGAAGCGCGTCGCCGCCGGCCCTTGTCCCGTTGGCCTTGTTCCGCGCCGCCCAGACTTCGTCGAAAGCGACGTACCAATAGGGCTCCCGGTACTCGAACGGCGGCTTGAAGCGGATCGCCAAGCTGCCGACGGAGAGGGACCGCCTCCGGGGCATACGGCTGGCCGTCGACGTCCACCAGCGGCAGCCGACAATGTCCTCGAGGAACGTGTAGACGGCGTACAGGGTCGCGCGCGGGCTGCCCCCGGCAAGGACGAGATCGTGGCCGGCGGTCCTGACGACGATCTCCTCGGGGAGGAGACCCGGAGCACCTGTGTCGTGACCGGCCCGACGGGCCGCGCCGGGCCCGACGAGAAGGTTCGCCCCCTCCGGTGCGGCGTCTTCCCGAACGGGGAATTCCGCCCCGGTGACGATGCGGAGAAAAAGGGACAATTCCCAGGCGGCGAACCGTTCCGTCTCCGCGGCGTCCGGAGCCACGACCACCCGGGCGAGGGCCCGGCCGCGGTGGGCGATGTCCACCGACGCGGAAAGCGGCGGTGCGGCGAAAGCGACGACCCCTGCGGTCAGGACGAACGGGATCAGGCGGCGGAAGGTCCGGGAAGGATGTTTCATGGCCGCATTTTAACATAGCGGACCCGCGGAGTTGAGCTATAATAGCAGGGATCGGAATAACCGTCCGACAGGGGAGATCTCATGGGGAACGAAGCCCGCGTCATCATCAAGCAGAACGAATACATGAGGAAGTTCCGGAACGCCGGGGCCGTGGACGACAAGACCGCACGGACGCTGACCGAACTGGGCGTCAAGCCCGACCTGATATTCAGGAAGATGCGGGACAAGGAGGTCTTCCGGCCGGGCCGGGCTCCGGAGACGTTCTACGTGGATACGTCTGCGGCCGAGGAATTCGTGGAAGCCCGGCGGCGGCGGACCTTTTATCTGATGCTGCTGGTCCTCCTCGTGGCGGCCCTGATGTTCTTCCTGGGCCGGCGCTGAGCTCCGCTCAAAAGCCCAGCTTCAAAGCTTGCGGCGAGGCGCCGTTCGCGAAGGAGTAGGGGAGCCGGGCCCGCCGGAAATCGTTCCTCTCGAGAAGGATGTCCTTCGTGCCTTCGCCCGTGAACAGGAGGAAGGTCCCCGTCCCCGACTTCGCCCGGCAGTCCCGGACGACGGCATAGTCGACCTGGTTCAGACGCACCGCGGGAGCCGACTCGTTGCCGGGCGCCTGCACGGTGGAGACGCCGTCGAGGACGAGATCTTCGACTTCGTCGAAGGCCAGGCCGCTCTCCCAGTTGTCCGAGCCCGGCTCTTCCCAGACGACCTCGACGTCACGCAGCCTCAGGTCGCGGGCCTGCCTGAAAAGGATCCCGTGGACGGCCTTGTCGTAGGGCGCCTGCGGATCGTGGGCGACGACGAGCTTGACGTTCTCGAAGGACATGCCCTCGAGCCACGAATCGGGATGGCCGTTGCAGACGCTCGAACCGTGGCCGCGGGCGATGACGTTCTGGATCTTGACGTTCCGGATGGCCCCGGCCGGCCGGTCCTTTTCGGCGGGCCAGCCGGCGTGGACCTCGCTCCTCTTTTTAATGTTGAAGTGGAAGGGCTCGCCGTCGCCCCACCAGAACCACTCGTACCGGACCGTGTCGATGGTCAGGTTGGACAGGACGATGTTCTCGACGGCCCCGCCGTCGAAGGTCATGAAGGCGATGCCCCGGTTCGAGGCGGTGATGACGCAGTTGTCGATGGTGACGTTGCGGATCCCGGCGATGTTGCCGTCGCAGAACTTGATCGCGCTCGAGGCCGAGCTCAGCCGGCAGTTCGTCACGGTGATGTTCTCGCACGGCCGGGCCGGGCCGAACCAGTCCATGGAATAGAAGACCAGGGCGTCGTCGCCGGTCTCGATGGTGCAGTTGGCGATCCGGACGTCCCGGCAGCCGTCGGGATCGATGCCGTCGGCCCAGACGCCGTCCCGGAGGCTGGTGCGGATGGCGACACCGTCGATGACCAGCCGCTCGCATTGGACGGGGTGGATCGTCCAGGAGGGCGAATCGACGAAGGAGACGCCGGCGATCCGGACGTCCGTGCAGCGGACGAGGAGGACCATCTTGCCCGTCCTGTCGGGCTTGGGGAAGGAGCGCATGAGCGGCAGCCCGAGCTTCTCCATTTCGACCTGGTTCGGCCGGATGAAGTCGTCCTCGTGATCGCCCCTGAGCCGCCGGTCGTAGGCGCCGCCGCCGTCGAAGGTGCCGCGTCCCTCGATGCCGACGCCGGCGAGGTCCTCGCCGTAGAGGAGGGCGTCCTTGTCGAAGCGGGACTTGTCGTGCAGGGAGTGGACCGTGGCCCCGCCTTCGAGGTACAGCCGGACCCGGCTGCGCAGGTGGATGGTGCCCGACGTGTAATCGCCGGGCGGGAAGAGGACCGTGCCTCCGCCCGCGGCGGCGCAGGCATCGACGGCTTTCTGGATGGCCTCCTGGGCCAGATCTTCCTTGATCCCCGTCGCGCCGTAGTCCTTGACATTGAAGACCACTCGGACAGGCGTCGGCTCGTCGGACGCGACCGGCTTGCTGCAACCGAAGGCGAAAGCGAGCAGGCCGGCGAGAGCGACGGCCGGAACGGTTCTTTTCGGCATGGGTCTGTCCTCCCTCGGCGGGACGATAGCACGACGCCGGAGCGTTGGCAATGACGGACGCGCGCCCGGGGGTTGCGGGCCCGCCTGCACCTGGTTTAGAATCCCCGACGCGGCGTCCGGACGTGAGGCCGGACCGGCGAGGAGGGAAACCCATGAACAGACGACAAGCCTTGAAAGACATCGCCGCCGCGGGGGCGGTATCGGGTGCGCTCGCGGCTATCGGCGCGGAGACCGCTCTGTCTGCGGTCCAGGCCGGACCGGGCCGGACCGGACTGGTCGAGAAGGTCGTATCCGCCATGCTGGCCATGCAGCGGGAGGCCTGGGAGCAGGGGGTGGCCATGCAGGCCCTGCTCGAATGGGGCGACCGCGACGCGGTCGTCCGGATGGCCCACGGAGCGGTCCTGCGCATCGACCAGGACGGCCGTCTGGGCATGGTCTCCGACAACCACGGTGTCACCGACCCGGGCGCCAACGGCGAGGGCGTTCTGTTCGCGGCCGAGGCCACCGGGGACCCCAAATTCCGGGATGCCGCCGACCGCATGCTCTCCTACCTCCTGAAGATCGCGCCCCGGACGGCCGACGGGACCTTCCACCACATCGACCACAAGCCGCAGGTCTGGATCGATTCGATGTACATGGCCCCTCCTTTCCTCGCCGTCGCAGGCGCGCAGGCCGAGGCCGTGAAACAGATCGAGGGATTCCGAAGGATCCTTTGGAACAAGCCGGCCAGGCTTTTCTCCCACATCTGGGACGACGGCAGGAAGGCCTTCGAGAGACAGGCCTTTTGGGGGGTCGGGAACGGCTGGGCCGCGGCCGGCATGACCCGGGTCATCCGCGCTCTGCCCGACGGCATGCGGACCGAGCGGACGCGGCTCGTCGGGTACGTCCGCGAGGTGCTCGACGGCTGCCTGAAGCACCGCCGTTCCGACGGCCTCTTCCACGACGTCGTCGACGACCCGAAGACGTTCGTCGAGACCAACCTCGGCCAGATGCTGTCGTACACGATCTTCCGCGGCGTCAAGGGCGGCTGGCTGGCGAAATCGTACCTCGAGGAGGCCCGGATCATGCGCGAGGCCGCGCGCCGTAAGGTCGACGGGCTCGGCTACGTCCGGGATGTCTGCGGTTCGCCGACCTTCGAGAAGCCGGGAACAGCGACCGAAGGCCAGGCTTTCTTCATCCTGATGGAGGCCGCGGCGAGGGACCTCGGCCTTACCGTTTCCTGAGCTCGGCGCAGCGGATGCCGCGCGGATTGAAACATTTGTTGCAGGAACTGCACTCGGACTTCGCCGCCAGGCCTTCCCTGAAGTGCTTCACCAGGAAGGGATCGCGGATGAGGGGCCGGCTCAGCGAGATGAGGTCGACCAGGCCGTCACGGACGGCCCGCTCGGCCACGGCCAGCGTCCGGATGCCTCCCAGCCCGGAGACGGGAACGCGAACGGCCCGTTTGATCCTGGCGGCGTTCTCGACGAAGTAGCCCTCCTCCGCCTCGTTTCTGAGACCCGGCCAGACCGAGCCCCGTCCGGCCTCGGCCATGCCGCCGCTCACCTCGATCGCGTCGATGCCGGCGGTCTCGAGCATGACGGCGACGCGGACGGCGTCGTCGACCGCGAGGCCGCCGGGCAGGAAGTCCGTCGAGTTCAGCTTGACCATGACCGGGAAATCCCGACCGCATGCGCTCTTGACGCCGCGGAGGATCTCGAGAAGCGGGCGGGCCCTGTTCTCGACCGGGCCGCCCCACTCGTCCGTCCGCCGGTTCGTATGCGGCGAAAGGAAGCTCGAGAGGAGATAGCCGTGGGCGGCGTGGAGCTGGACGCCGTCGAACCCGGCCCTCTTGGCCCGGCCCGCGGCGGAGACGAAATCGTCGATGAGCGTCCGGACCTCTCCGGCCGCGAGCTCCCTCGGCATGACCTTGGAAACGGGGTCGTAGACGGAGGAAGGGGAGACGGGGACCGAGCCGCAGTCGCGCTCTTTCGTCTGGCGGCCGGCATGGGCGATCTGGAGGAAGACCTTCGACGGGAACCGGTGGACCGCTTCGGGGATCCGGGCGAGGCCCGCGACGAAGCGGTCGTCGTAGACGCCCATCTGGCGCGGACTGGCCTTGCCCGAGGGCTGGACGTTGGCGTGCCCGGTGACGATGAGCCCGACCTCGCCTTCGGCCAGGCGGGCGAAGAGTGTGACACCGGAGTCCCGGACATGTCCCTCGACGTCGGACATGTAGTCGTGGGTGGCCGAACGAACGAAACGATTGGGGAGGGTGAGAGACCCGACTTCGATGGGCGTGAAGAGGATGCTCATGGGCCGTATTCTAGCGGATTCGACGGCCGGAGAATACCCCTCGGCCGACATCCGGCTTGCGCGCCGCCGGCCCTTTGTTCTATTGTGTCTGCTGACGGGACCGCCGAAGAGAGGAGCCTGACCGTGCCTGTGGCCGAGATCGAGCGCAAGGTCCTCGAAGAGCTGGACGGACTCGGCATCACCTATGTCCGCCACGAGCACCCCCCCGTGGCGACGGTCGAGGAAGCCGAGAAGCACTGGGCGGGTCTCCAAGGCACGCACTGCAAGAACCTGTTCCTGCGCAATTACAAGGGGGATCGACACTACCTCGTCATTGCCCCCGTCACCCGAGGCATCGATCTCAAAAGGCTCAACGCGACGCTCGGCGAGGACAGGCTCAGCTTCGCTTCGCCGGAACGGCTGCGGCGCTGGCTCGGCGTCGAGCCCGGCTCGGTCTCGCCGTTCGGCCTGATCAACGACGGGACGCATCACGTCCGGGTCGTCTGCGACGAGGCCCTCCGGTCGAGCGCCGCCCTGGGCTTCCATCCGAACGTCAACACGGCGACCCTGGAGATCGCCTTCGCCGATTTCGAGAGGTTCCTGGCCGCGCGCGGCAACGACGTCCGCTGGCTGGAGCTCTAGGTCAACGAGGAGGCTTTGCGCATGCGTTCCAAGCTCATTCCCGCCGGCATCCTGTTGATATCGGCCGCGGCGGCTGCCGCGGTCGCGCCCCGGGTCGCCATTCCCCGGCCCAGGACCGCGTTCGCCCCGTTGGAGTACGTCTGCCGGCGTGCGGCCGGCCCGGTCGCGGTCGACGGCCGCCTGGACGAATCGACTTGGGCCGAGGCGGAATGGACCGAGGTCTTCGGCGATATCGAGGGACCTTCGAAGCCGGCCCCGCGCCACAGGACCCGCGTCCAGATGCTCTGGGACGACACCTATTTCTACATCGGGGCCTACCTCGAGGAACCCCATCTCTGGGCCACCCTGACCGAGCGAGATTCCATCATCTTCCAGGACAACGACTTCGAGGTCTTCATCGATCCCGACGGCGATACCCACAATTATTACGAGCTGGAGATGAACGCCCTGAACACGGTCTGGGACCTCCTCCTCGTCAAGCCCTATCGTGACGGCGGTCCGGCCGTACACTCCTGGGACATCCAGGGCCTCAAAACGGGTGTCCACCTCATGGGCACGCTGAACGACCCGTCCGACAGGGACAAGGCCTGGACGGTCGAGATCGCACTGCCCTTCGCCGTCCTCAAGGAGTGCATCCCCGGCAAGCCCGAACGTCCGGCTCCGGGCGAGCAGTGGCGCGTCAATTTCTCCCGGGTCGAGTACCGGCTGGAGACCCCGGGAGGGACCTACTCCAAAACCAGGGATGCCGGGACCGGCCAGCCCCTGCCGGAGGACAACTGGACCTGGGCGCCGCAGGGCGTCGTCAACATCCACTACCCGGAGATGTGGAGCTACGTCCAGTTCTCGTCGAAGCTCCCCGGCAAGGGCAAGGAGAAGTTCCTGCGCCGGCCCGAGGAGAAAGTGAAGGGCGCCCTGCGGAAGATCTACTACGCCGAGCGGGCCCGCGACTTCGAAACGCCGGGCTTCGTCGCCGGCCTCGAGGCCCTCGGCCTCGGTAACGATCCGGACCTGAAGATCAAAGGCTGGTCGTTCCCGCCCGAGATCCGCACGACACGGAGCCTCTTCGAGGCGGTCTATACGGCCAGGACGGGGGAAAGCTGGCACATCCGGCAGGACGGACTCGTCTGGAAGGAGGCCCCTCCCGGCCCCGCGGCCAAGTGAGGGGGGACATCATGCGCAAGCTCGTCACAGCGGCCGGCCTGGCCCTCTTGGTCTTCTCCGTCGCTGTCCCGTCCTCGGGGGCGGGACTGCCCCCGGCCAAGCCGGAGAGCGTCGGCATGTCCTCGAGTCATCTGGCCCTCCTCGACGGGATGATGGAGGCCGCAATCGCCCGGAAGGATTTCCCCGGGGCCGTTATCGTCATCGCCCGCAAGGGCAAGGTCGTCTACCGGAAGGCCTTCGGCCTGTCCCAGACCGTCCCGGAGCCCCGGCCTCTCACCCCGGACATGATCTTCGACCAGGCATCGATCACCAAGCCGGTGGCGACCGCGACGTCGATCATGCTGCTCGTCGAACGCGGCCGGATACGCCTGTGGGACCGGGTCAGTGCCTACGTCCCCGGGTTCGCGACCTGGTACGGCGAGAAGGGCGTGGCCGGCGAGGAAGCGCGGCTCTTCCATCTCCTGACCCACACCTCCGGGCTCCCGCCCTACACGGACGCCAAGGAAGCGGCGAAGAAGCTGGGCGACCCCTGCTCGACCGCCGATCTCGCCGGGCTGATCGCCGCGATCCCCAAGGAGCGTCCGGTCGGAACGGAATTCGTCTACAGCTGTCTCAACTACATCACCCTGGCCCATATCGTCCATGAGGTCTCGGGGATGACCGTGGCCGAATTCGCCGAGGCGAATATCTTCAAGCCGCTCGGCATGGCTCGGACCTTCTACCGGCCTCCCGCCGCTCTGATCGACGCCTGCGTCCCGACCGAAGTCGTCGACGGCCGGCCCCTCCGTGGCGTCGTCCACGACCCCCTGGCCCGTCTCCAGGGCGGTGTCTCCGGCAACGCAGGTTTGTTCTCCACGGCCGACGACCTGGCCGTCTTTGCCCAGATGCTCCTCGATAACGGGAAGGGGAACGGCGTGCGCGTTCTCGCCCCGCTCACGGTCGAGCGCATGACCGAGATCTTCCCCATGTACGGGAAGTTCGGCCGCGGCCTCGGTTGGGACCTCGAGACGGATTACTCGACCAACGGTGGGGATCTCTTCGGGCCGCGGTCGTACGGTCATACGGGCTACACCGGGACCTCGATCTGGATCGACCCGGGGACATCGACCTCGGTCATCTTCCTGACCAACCGGGTCCACCCCGACGATAGGGGCGACATCATCGCCATGCGCAGCAAGGTCGCC
Organism: uncultured bacterium; assembly: GCA_963743755.1. Taxonomy (GTDB): domain Bacteria; phylum Acidobacteriota; class Aminicenantia; order Aminicenantales; family Saccharicenantaceae; genus RBG-16-66-30. Next base: position 230,398 of record CAVUQU010000001.1, on the reverse strand, counting down.
AACGTCGTCGCCGCCGCGATCCGGGCCGAATAAAGACTTTGACACGGCCCGGGGCCTGTGCTATCGTCCCGCCAAGGTTCACGGGTTATGCCGATCCAGATCGAGCGCGAGATATACATCCGGGCGTCCCGCTCGTACGCCGTCCTCTCCGAATCCATCCAGATCTTCAAGGGCTATCTCGAGAGCCACGTCGCCGCCAATGCCCCCGAATACTACAAGGCTCGCAACCTGCTAAAGGAGGGGAAGGCGTTCTACGAACAGGCCATCCTGAACGCCAAGAAGCTCCTCGGCCCCATCCCGATCTACGCCCCTCCGGACTTCGAGAAGCAGCGGACCAACGCCCTCGTCGAGAACAGAATCATCGTCAAGGGCCAGACGTCCGAAGAGCTGCGCGAGGAGCTCCTCGCCGATGATTTCCTCAAGACGCTCATGTCGCCGGAAGAGATCGACGCCTACGTCCGGGACCGCTACGAGACCCAGAGATCGGGCAAGCGCAAGCTGGCCAACATCAAGATCCGCATGGCCCTCGACCGGCTGGCCGGCCTGGTCGCCGAGGGCCAGGAGATCCAGAAAACGGCCCAGCGCAAGCAACAGGGCCTGCCGCTCTGACCGCGCCTACCTCGCGATCCCTTTTTCCCGCCAGTATCTCATCTTGCCGAAGCCGCCGCGGTCCGGCAGCGCGTCGTAGCCGAGCCCGTGCTGCTCTTCTTCCGCCGCGACGAGCGTCTTGCCCCCGTAGAGCGCCTTGGTCAGGTTGACGATGGTATAGTCGAGCGCCCCGCTGCGCGCGGCCCCGAAGACGAAGTCTCCGTCCGTCTCGAAGGCGCCGAGCTTGATCCGCCCCGCGTCGTACGTGTAGCGGGGCCGTCTGTGGTCGCGGCTCATGTCCTGCCGCAGGTCGTTCTTGACGCCGACGACGATGTCCCGGTCGCCGGTCTTGATCGCGACGCCGATCGCACCCCGTGACGGCTCGGCGGGGAGGGCGGTGACACGGCCGGTCCAGTCCGAGGCGGGCTCGCCGGCCCCGTGCGGGACGAGGACCGTGACGAAGGCGCAGGTTTCGCCGATCTCGAAATGCTGGGCCCAGGATTGGTGGACGAGCCACTCGTCCTGGTAGTGACGCTTCTCCGGTTCGACGCCTTCCATGCGCGGCTCTGCCGACGGAAAGAGGATGAGCAGGCGCTTGTCCTGGGGCAGGACGGCGTTCTGGATGAGGTCGTAGCCCGTGTCGTACCAGTGCTCGCCCCGGGCGTGGATCTTCCGCGTGTGCCAGAGGTTGGCCGAGCGTGAAGTAACTCGTCGGGCCGCGACTTGAAGATGTCGAAAACGACGAACACTCCGGGTCCTTGACGTACACGACGACGCGGTCGGCCTCGTAGCCCCAGCCGTCGTCGATGAGGCGCGTCCGGCTGTAGTCGAAATCGGCGAAGGTCAGGAAGTCGACCTTCCGCGTTCGGACCTCGGCGGTAGGACCCGGCGTTGCGCAGGAACTCGAGCAGGGGCTGGCCCGGGACGGCGTCCCGGACGCTGTAGCGCGAACTCGCCCTGCCGTCTGGCCCCATGAAGATCTTCTCCGGGCCGGACGACGAGGCGGTTGTGGAAGTAGTCCTGGCGGTAGGCGCCGAAGGGCCCCGACGGCATGTAGTCGCGGTAGCCGCCGTCGTGGAGCAGGACCGACCCGCCCGACATCAGCAGGACGATGCTGTTCTCGTCGGCGTGGCCGTGGGTCATCTTCTCTTCCTCGACCGGGATGGTGTCGCGCAGGTAGTCGCGGAAGTTCAGCCCGCCGTCGCCCTCGTCCCGGTAGTTGAGCAGGAGGTAGGTCGAAAGCGGCGACCAGCCGTTGCGGAAGACGATCTTCTTGCCCTGGACGTCCTCCATGACCTCCCTGGACAAGTCGGCGGGCGGAGCGGCCTTGACGGCATCGCGGCCCCAGCGGTAAGCGTCCAGAGGAAGCAGGCCCCGAGCCCGGCGCTCGTCGGCTTGGTGAAGTCGACGAACTTGGCCGCGATCGCTGCGGCCGCCCACTTGCAGCCGGGGTCGTTCAGCGCCGACGCGGCGGCCTCGAAGAAGACGAGGAAGTGCTGCCAGTTCTGACGTCCAGTGCGGCGTCGCCGAAGTCGGGGACCATCCCGGCGGGACACATCAGGTTCAGGTAAGTAGTGGGCGTAGTAGTACATCTCCGGCGTCGCGAACATCTCGGCGATCCGGTCGAGGGCGTCGGCGTAGCCGAGCAGCGCATAGAGCCAGACCCCGTGGTAGATGGTGGCGTCCTCGATCTGCCAGTTGCCCCAGTTGTCGTCGCCGAGCGCCCGTCTGCTGCATCTCCCAGCGGCGGACGTCCGGGTGCTCGGGCAGGGCCCGCACGGCCCAGGCCAGCGACTCGGCCCGCAGCACCGTACGGTTCATCGTGCCCCACTCCGCGGTCTGCAGAAGGTAGCGCATGCTCCCGGCGATGAGGTCCGAGGCCTTGTCCTTTTCGGCGGGGGAGAGACGGCCGAGGCGGCGGAGGGTGTCGTAGGTCCGGATGTAGCGCATGGTCGTGAAGAAGTCCGGCAGGGCCGGGACGCCTCCCCTCGCGTAGTCGGACCTGAGCGCGATCGACGATTCGGGGTAGGCGGACCGGTAGTCGCCGTAGGTCAGAAGGACCTCCTTGGCCCGGGCGGCATATTCCGGCTTTTTCTCTTTTTCGTAGAGATAGGCGTAGATGACGGCCATCTCCAGGAGTCCGCCCGGGGCCCGGTAGCCGAAGACGTTGAGGGGATCGAACGTCTTCTTCCATTGGGCGATGAGCTCGTCCCTGTGGGCATAGGTCCAGTCGGCGGACGACCGGGCGTAGGCCAGGTACCGTGCCCGGGGGGCGGCAGGGAGGGACGCCGCCAGGAGCGGCAATAGGAGGGCCGCCGCGGCCCCGATGGCCAGCGGCCGGGTGAAACGCTGAAGTCGTTGTTTCATGAGCGTCCTCCTCTCGGATCTCCTGATTTTTTTATCACAGTTGCCCGGCCGACGCCAACTCCGCCCGCCGCGCCGGTCCGTTCCCTCTTGCGTCCCCGCTCGGCGCTGTGAGAAAATGGGCTCCGATCTTTCGCAAGGAGGACACATGGCTCGCAAGATAGGCAGACGGGAATTCTTCAGGACCGGCGCACAGGCCGGGCTGACCCTGGCGCTGGGCCGCAAGCTGGCCGCGTCGTCGGGACGCCCGGTGAAGGCGGTCGACGTGGCCGTCGGCATGGGCGAAGACTACGGCAAGGCGGCGGCCAGAGCCGTGGAAGTTCTGGGCGGCATGTCGAAGTTCGTGCCCAAAGGAGCCAAGGTCGCGCTCCTGCCCAACGTCCAGAGCCGTCACCCGGGTTCCTTCACCAAGCCCGAGATCCTGCGGGAGGTCATCCGCCTCTGCCGGAAGGCCGGGGCCAAGGAGATCGACTGCCTGAGCTGGCAGACGGTCAAGCAGTGGGAAGACACGGGGCTCAAGGCCGTCATCGAGGAGACGGGCGCCGGGCTGAAGATCTACGAGAAGGACGAATCGCTCTTCAAGGCCGTTCCCGTACCCGGGGGACAGGCTCTCCTCGAGGCCCGGATCCTGGCGGCGCTCTACGATCACGACGTCCTCATCAATATGCCCATCACCAAGGACCACGCCGGCAACAAGTTCACCGGGACCATGAAGAACCTGATGGGCCTGAACTCGCCGGTGAGTAACCGGACCTTCCACAGGCCGAACTGGAAGACGGACCCCGACGACGTCGCCCACCTCGAACAGTCGATCGTCGACCTCAACAAGGCCGTCAAGCCGGTCCTCAACATCGTCGACGCCACCGAGTTCATCGTCACCAACGGTCCCTTCGGGCCCGGCGAGATCATCAAGCCCAGGAAGGTGGTCGCCGGCACGGACCGCGTCGCGGTCGACGCCTATTGCGCCTCGCTTTGGGGGCTCAAGGCGGAGGACATCGTCCAGATCAGGAGGGCTTCGGAGCAGGGCCTCGGCGTGATGGACCTGCGAAAGGTCGTCGTCAGAGAAGCGGCCGTTTAGCGCGCCAAGGAATTCGGATGAAAGACAGGGGAAGGACCGGGATCCGGTGGGCGCTTGCGGCCCTCGTCGTCGCGGGGCTCTGCGCGCCGGGTGCCGGTGCGCCGGCGGGCCGTTCGCCGGAGGGCCCGCTCCGGGTCTACCTTCCGGCCGACAAAGCCGCAGCCGGCTGGACGAGGGACGGCGGTCCCCAGGAATTCGAGGGCGAGGATCTCTACACCTACATCGACGGCGGGGCCGAGATATACCAGGAATACGGGTTCCGACGGGTTGTTGTGCAGGACTACGAAAACCCCCGGGGCAAGTCCGTGTCGCTCGAGATCTTCGAGATGGAGACGCCGGCCGCCGCCTTCGGGATGTTCACCTTCAAGAGGTCGGGCGGCGGCAAGACCCTGGGCCTGGGGGCCGGAGCCGAGCTCGAAGCTTACTATATGAACTTCTGGAAGGGCCGGTTCCTCGTGACCCTGACCGGTTTCGACGAAGCGCAGGAAACCCTCGAAGGCCTTACGGCGATCGGACGGATCGTGGACGCCGCGCTTCCGGAAGGGGGAGTGACACCCGGGCTCGTCGCCGCCCTGCCGGCGGAGGGCCTCCGGCCCGGGAGCGTCAAGTATCTCAAGGGCCTCCTCGGACTCAATAATCTGTACTCTTTTTACACGGCCAGGGGCCTGACCTTCACGGACGCCGTACGGGGTCTCTATGACAGCGGAGAGACCCTGATGATCCTGGACTACGGCTCGGCCGAAGCCCGGCATACAGCCTGGCTCGAGCTCTGTGCGGAGTTGGACAGGTCGGAGAGGTTCGAGCGGCCCGATAATTACCTGGCGGACGCCGTCGTTTTCCGGGATGCGAAAGGACTCTACGTCGCCTTCGCCGAAACGGGCAGCCGTCTGGTCGTCGGGATCCACTCCACCCTGAATTGGGCGTTGACGACTGTCTCCCGGGTCCGCTGACCCGGTGCCCGAACCTCCCGGCCCGGCGTTACTGCAAAACCTGCTTGACGATGTCGACGAGCCCCAGGGCGTACTCGATCTCGGTCATCGGGATCTTGCCGGCCGCGGCCAGTTTCGTGAAGCGGCCGTCCTTGTTGCTGTCCTTGGTGACGACGATGTAGTCGGCCAGGGGGGCCACGGCGTCGATCATCCGCTCGTTGTCGCTGCCGGCCGGGCCGCGCTTCGACTCGCCGCCGATGTGGACGGCCATGACGAAGATCTTCTTCTGCTTGCAGAGCGCGATGAGCTTCTTCAGGCGGGCCTCCTCGGCATCGAGGGTCAGGCCCGAGGCGCCCATGCCCTTCAGGCTCGCTCCGATGGCGAAGATGACGGCCTTGTAGGGCGTCCCGGCGGGGTACTTGTCGAGGTCGGTCGTGATCTCGACGTGGAAGCCGGGCCCGGACTCGCGGCCGCCGAGGCCGACGCCGTCGGCCAGCATCTCGGGGGTCGGGACGTCGCAGTAGTCATAGGTGATGGCGGCCTCGTCGAGGACGATATTGAGGGTCGTGACGTCGGTGCTCTGCCCGGCCGAGGTCGTCAGCACCGGGCAGGTCGGCCTTGGGAACGGCCTGGCCGGCCGGGAGAAGGGAGAGGCCCAGGACCGCGCCCGCGGCCAGGACCAGAAGGATCCTCTTGTTCATGTGATCTCTCCTTTTACTTTTTGTCGGGTTCCATGAGGATGTCGAAGGCCCGGACGGCCCTCTTCCACCAATCGGGGGTGGCCGGCTGGCCGCGTGTCATGCCGCGTTTCTCGACGTTATAGAGATAGAGCCGGTTGTACTTGACGAGGAGGTCGTCGCCGAGCTTCCACCAGGCGTTTGTGACCGTTGTGGCGTTGTTGATGGCGAAGCCCGTCAGGAACTCCGCCGCCTTGGCCGGTTTCTTCTTGTAGAGGTCGAGCGCCGATCGATCGATCTCCGGGATGCGGGCGATGACGATCGGTCTCGTACGTCGCCTGGGCCGCCTGGACGTCCTTGATGGCCTCGGAGTAGACGACCTGGACGTGGAAGTCGAGTATAGTCGAAGGCCCAGCGGGCGGAATCGCGGCTGAAGGTCCAGTGGTCGCCGACCGTGAAGGACTTGGGGATCTCGGTCATGCCGGCGTAGAGCGGCATGTAGCAGGAGGTGTCCTGGGAACCGAAGGCGATCCAAACGATGCCTCCGATCGCGTCGGGCAGGCCCCCGCGGCATCTGGGTGATGGTCGTATATTCGGCCAGCCCGTGGTCGATGACGCCGGGTCGAACGGTAGTAGTTGGGGTTCTTGAACGGGCCGCCGCGGATGCCCTGGACCGGATCGAACGGCGTTCCGTAGCTGCGGTCCCGGGTCATGGCCATGACGTCCTGGACCGAGACCTTGGCGTCGGGCTTGACGGAGAAGGGCAGGTCCATGTTCGGCGTCTCGGGTTTGAGCTTCTTCGACGGGGCGACGAGGTCGAAGAAGCGCCACAGCCGCTGGATCCGCCCGTTGCTGCTCGAGGCCGAGCCTTCGACCGGCGAGTAGGCCCTCTTGCAGTTGAAAGGCTTCCCGCTCTTGGGATCGTAGAAGCCCATCTCGACGGCCAGCGAGACGACGTTCGGCGAGGCCATGAAGAAGTCCTTCTTCTCGAGGTCGATCTCGCCGATGCGCGATTCGTTGGGACAGACGCTGACCTCGTCGTCGGGGACGCGCTGGGCGGCACCAGACCGCGCCGGGCTTGCCGCTCTCCGGGGTCCACAGCGGCCCGACCGGCATGATCTCGAAGATCCAGACCTCCTTCGGATCCGCGACGGCCAGCATCTCGCCGTCGTCGTGGAAGCCGTAGCCGTACTTCTCGGCCAGCGCACCCATGACCTGGATGGCCTCGCGGGCCGTGGCGGCCCTCTCGATGCCCGAGCAGGGTGAGCATGGTCAGGTCGAGCTTGGCCGCCGGAGTCGGGTTCTGCATCTTGCGCTGGCATGCCGATGGTCGACTCGCCGATCGACACCTGTTTCTCGTTCATGTAGCCGAACATGCCGTGGTGATAGGCGTAGGTGTGGGCGACCTCGGGGATCTCGAAGCCCGGCAAAGTCCTTCTTGTAGAGGTCCCACTTGAGGCCCTCGGAAGGCGGCCAGGTCTTGTACTGGGAAATGTGGTAGATCTTGCGCGTCGAGCCCGGCTTGTGATCGGCGGCCGGGACGTGTCGCCAGGTCCAGTCGCAGGTGCCGCAGTCGCAGGTGTGGGTGGTCATCGATCGAGCCGTCGGTCGAGGCGTCGCGCCCGACCAGGATGGACGTGCAGCCTTCGCCGGCGACGATGTCGGCGGCCGCCTGCGGGGCCTGGCCCGCAGAGACGGGGCCGTGGCCGGCCAGGACGAGGGCCAGGACGATCGCGCCGAGCACGGCGCTGAAGCGGAACGCGTTCTTCATGGACAGCTCCTTATTTTCCGGGCTCGTTCAGGACATCGAAAGCCCGAACGGCTTTGTTCCACCAGTCCGGATTGGCCGTGGGAATGCGGCCACTTCGCCGCTTGGCGGCGTCGTAGAGGCCGAGATGGTTGTATTTGACCCAGATATCGTCGCCGAGCTTCCACCAGGCGGCGACGACGCTCTGGGCGTTGTTGAGGCAGAAGCCGGTGACGTACTTGACCGCTTCCGTCGGGATCTTGCGCTGTAGAGGTCCCCGGCCTGCCGGTCGATCTCGGCGATGCGCCCGAGGGCCCCGTCCTCCCACTCCTTCCGGGCCGTCTTGACGTCCTCGATGGCCGCGTTGTAGGCGACCTGGACGTGGAAATCGACGTAATCGAAGGCCCAGCGGGCCGAGCCCCGGTCGAGGACGAAGTGGTCGCCGATCGAGAACGACTTGGGGATGTCGGTCGCGCCGGCGTAGAACGGGATGTAGCAGGACGTGTCCTGGGCGCCCAGGGCGACCCAGACGATGCCCGCCGATCGGGTCCGGCAGCCACGACCGGCACTGGGTCAGGGTCGTGTACTCGACGTTGGGCACGCTGATCAGGCGCGTCCCCGTATAGTAGTTGGGATTCCTGAACGGGCCGCCGCGCATTCCCTGGACCGGGTCGTAGACCGTGCCCTCGGACTTGTCCCGGGTCAAGGCCATGACGTCCTTGGGCGAGAGCTTCGCGTCGGGCTTGACGGAGAAGGGGAAGTCCATGTTGGGCGTCTCGGCCTTGAATTTCTTCGACGGGGCGACCAGGTCGAAGAAGCGCCACATCCGCGGAGCGACGGCCCTCGGAGCTCGCGGCCGAGCCCTCGGCCGGGGAGTAGGCCCGCTTCCAATTGAACGGCTTGCCGCTCTTGGGATCGTAGAGGCCGGCTTCGACGGCGAAGGACTCGGCGTTGGGCCGAGGCCAGGAAATAGTCGGGGTTGCCGAGGTCGATCTCGCCGATGCGCGATTCGTTCGGGCAGACCGCTGACGTGGTCGTCGGGCACGCGCTGGGCCGCCCAGACCGCGCCGGGCTTGCCCGCTTTGGGTGTCCACAGCGGCCCGACCGGCATGATCTCGAAGATCCAGATCTCCGTCGGGATCGGAAACGGCCAGCATCTCGCCGCCGTCGTGGTAGCCGTAGCCGTACTCCTCGGCAAGCGAGCCCATCAGCCGGATGGCCTCGCGGGCCGTCCGGCAGCGCTCCATGGCCAGAAGCGTGAGCATGGTGATGTTCGTCGCCGGCGTCGGCGTGGGATTGGCGATCTTGCGGACGTTGCCGATGGTCGACTCGGCGATGGCCAGCTGCTGGTCGTTCATGTAGCCGAAGACGGCGTGGTGATAGCCGTAGGTGTGCGCGACCTGGGGGATCTCGACCCCGGTCGGGTCCTTGAGGACCATGGTCCCACTTGCCGCCCTCGGCGGGCGGCCAGGTCCGGATCTGGTCGATGTGGTAGAGCTTGCGCATCTCGGCCGGCTTGTGGTCGGCGGCCGGGACATGGCGCCAGGTGAAGTCGCAGACGCCGCAATCGGCGGCGTGCGTGCGTCATGACCGAGCCGTCGGCCGAGGCGTCGCGTGCCGACCATGATGACGGTGCAGGCTTCCGGAGCCGGGCCGAGGACTCGGACTCCGCCGGCCGCGGCGGCCGGGCACGGTCGAGGCTCACGCCTCCCGCGGCCGACGAGCACGGCGGCGACGGCCAGAGCGGCCGAAAACGCTTTTCTGTCGAGGCGACATGGACATCTCCCGGGGCTGGGCGTGGCGGCCCCGATCAATTCATGACGACGCCGCCGGGCGCGGCCTTGGCCGGGTCGTGCGAGATAGCGGCCGACGCCCGGTCTTGACGACGTCGGCGTAGCGGGGGACGCCGCGGACGGCGATGGCGCCGGTCCGGGGTCTTCTTGGAGAACTGGCGAAGGATCTCCAGAGTCGACGGACAGGTGCTGGCCGACCCGCTTCTCGAGCGGCCAGCCGGACTCGTCGTAGGGGACGAAGAGCTTTTTCTTCTTCGACAGGCTGAGCAGGAACGGGTCCTTGCCGTCGAGGAGGAACTGCGACCGTCTTGGGCCCCGTCGGCTGGTCGAGGAAGGGGATGGGCGCTTCGAGCAGGAAGGGCGAGGTGCCGGGCGTGGTCGCCGATCTCCCGGTGGGACAGGCCGCGGAAGCCCGCGGGCGACGGCTCGACGTGGCTGTCGAATCCCTCCATGGCCTTGACCGTCAGCGAGGCCAAGGTGGCGATCTTGACCGATTTCTCCGGGGCGACGATGCAGTTGGTCACGGGGAACATCGTCTCGGCGCCGTGGACGTCGACGGCCACGTCGACCTTCTCCCGGCGCATGCAGCTCCATGGCCCCGAACGTCACCCGCTCCATGAGCGGACCGTCCGGCCGTCCGGGCCAGGTCCGGTTGGTGTTGCGGACGTCGATGTAGGAGAGGAGCTGGCGCTCCGGGTAGTGGATGTAGACGTCGGGGTCGGGCCACTGGTCGAGGGGCGAGGCGTCGCGGTTCCCGTAGCGGAAACGCTGGGCGCCCCAATCCGTCCGGACGTCGAAGTAGAGCGGGTAGCCGTCGCCCGCGCGGGTGTTGCGGCTGGCCGCTGTTGTTGAAGAAGGGGATGACGATAAAGGGTCCCTTTCTCCACGACGGCGTTCTCGATGATGATCAGGGCGGAGAGCAGGCCCTCGGGCTCGTTCGGCGTGGGTGTTGCCCATGATCAGGGCCTTGCCGCCCGGGCTCCTTCCCTTCGAGCACGTAGACGGAAGTGTCTGCCGACCGTGCCCTCGAGCTTCGGCGAGTAGTCGCTGAGGCTGACGACCGCCGTCACGCCGGGGCCCTTGACGACGGGGACCCCGTGGTGCCGGTGATGAAGGAGCGGGAGGCCCCCCCGGACGGCCAATCCGAGGGCGGCTGCCGGCAGGACCGATCTTGACCAGAGTGTCCTGTTTCATGGCGCGCCCCTCACTTCCACCCGCAGGAGCCGGAGGACGAGGGGGATCATGACCAGCAGGTAGAGGACGACGTCGCTGGCGGCTCTTCCTTCTCGCGGACGAAGTTCCAGCCGAGCAGGAAGAGCAGGAGGGCCGTGATGGCGTAATAGGCGATCATGATCATCGGAGGGTGCCTCGCATGCCTACATGCTCCACCGGACCAGGAAGGCCAGCTTGGCGCTGAAGACGACCATGAGCATGGCCGACGGCGGTGATGACCAGCCAGGGCAGCCAGGTCGGCCTTGCAGAAAGATCCCGGTAGGTTCCCTTGTAGTCGGAGACCATGACGCTGAGCCGGCCGATCAGGGCCGTCGGCGGCAGGCCGTCGCCGAGCGGCCAGAGCAGGCTCAGCCCGGCGATGACGACCGTCGCATGGAAGCCGATCGAATCCAGGTACCAGATCAGCGGGATGCCGATGATGGCCGCGGCGCCGTAGGTCAGGACCCTTCGGAGAAGGGGATGATGACCGGCAGCAGGAAGAACAGGAGCACGAGCGGGATGGAGATGACGGCGAAGGAGACCAGGCCCCGGACGCCGGTCGCGGTCATGATCTGCTGGAGCATGCCGACGACGACCATGGTCGCGAGGAGCGGCAGGAGCCGCTTGACCGTGTCTCGGGCCAGCGGCAGGACGATCGATCCTCTTCGGGCTGAGCAGGAGGGCCGCGGCGCCGGCGAAGACGAACTCGAGGGACAGCCCGAAGATGGGCGTCGCGAACGGCCAGATCCGGTAGGCGGCGACAAGGCCGAAGAAGACGACGAAGGGCAGGAGCACGCGCCACCAGGTCATGCCCGCCGGCGGCTCGGGGCAGGCTCGACAGGGCCGGCCGCGGTTCACGCGCCTTCCTTCTTGAGTCCCAGGACGAGCACGGTGAACGTCCCGAGGATGAGGACGGGGATGCCCAGGGTGCAGTTCGAACCCGACGTAGGGGATGGCCGTGCCGGCGCAGAGGATCATGGCCCAGATGTTGACCGGCGGCGCGGCCGCGCTCAGGCCGGCGACGATGAAGAGGATGGCGGCGACCGCTTCTTCGGGCCGATGCCGAGGCGGCGTGAGGGCCATGGCCACCGGGGCGCCGACGACGAGGAGCGAGACGCTTCCGGCCCCGGTCAGGGCGCCCGGGATGAGGACGATGACCATCAAGCACGAGCAGGGCCAGCGACCCGGGCGTCGCGAACGCCGCTTGAGGGTCGCCCGGACGACGTAGATCGACGCCGCCGGACTCGTTGACGATGGCCATGAAGAGCGTCGCCGTGAAGAAGACGAGCATGACGTCGAGGTAGGTGGACGAGCCCTCGACGAGATGGCGGCCGAGCTCTCCGAGGGGAGGGGTCTGAGAAAGGCGCCGGCCAGCCCCCCGGCCACGGCCGCGGCGAAGATGCTGAGTTCGACCGACAGCTTGGCGGCCTTGGCCGCGGCATAGGCGGCGACCATGACCGCGAAGACGATGATGATTTGCGTGATCATGTCGAGACAGGCATCTTACCCGAATCGCGGCGGCGGGGTCAACAGGCAACGGGCCGGGCTCTGCCGGCGTTGTAGACAAGCCGGGTCCATTCGGCTAATATATTTCCGGAAAGGGGTCGAAAGGAGTTTCGACCTATGTCTGCATCCGAGCCTCCCGTCCGGGAGGGTATTTCCCATCCGTCTCGCCTTCCGCTACAATATGCCCATCGAAGGAGGAACATCATGCGGATTTCCGCTTTGACCAAGACCTTCATCACGCTCTGCCTGGCCGGGTTCATCGCCGGGATCGCGGCGCCGGACCTCGGCGCCCAGTGGTACGGCCGGAACAAGGTCCAGTACCAGAAGTTCGACTTCAAGATCATGAAGACCCGGCACTTCGACGTCTACTTCTATCTCCAGGACCAGCAGACGGTCAAGATGGCCTGCCTCATGGCCGAGCGCTGGTACGCCCGCCTGTCCCGGATGTTCAATCACGAGCTCAAGGGCCGCCAGCCGCTCATCCTCTACGGCAGCAGGCCCCGAGTTCCAGCAGACGACGGTCATCCCGGACGTCCTCGGCGAGGGCACGGGCGGCGTCACGGAATCGTTCAAGCGCCGGATCGTCCTGCCCTACGGCGCCTCCCTGTCCGAGACCGACCACGTCATCGGCCACGAGCTCGTCCACGCCTTCCAATACGACATCATGGCCCAGGGCCACTCCGACCAGGCCCGCGGCAACGATTCCGCCCTGCGCATCCCCCTGTGGTTCATCGAGGGCATGGCCGAGTATCTGTCGATCGGCCCCGTCGATCCGCAACACCTCGATGTGGATGCGCGACGCCGTACGGCGCAAGGAGCTGCCCCAGATCAAGAAGCTCGACAACTCCTACAAGTATCTTTCCCTACCGCTACGGCCACGCCGCTCTGGGCCTATATCACCGGACGGTGGGGCGACGAGGTCATCGGCAAAGCGATGAAGTCCGTCGGCCGGGCTCGGGGACTACGAGATCATCCTCGAGAGCAGTCCTGGGCATCAAGCTGAAGCAGCTCTCGGCCGACTGGCACAAGTCGATGCAGGACGCCTACACGCCGGTCCTGGAGAAGACCCAGCCGGCGGACAAGTTCGCCAGGGCCCTGTTCAAGGGCGCCGAGTCCAATCCTTATAACATCGCCCCGACCATCAGTCCCGACGGGAAGTCCATCATCTTCCTCTCGACGCGGGACCTGTTCTCGATCGATCTCTTTCTCGCCGACGCCGACACGGGCAAGATCCGGAAGAAGATCGTCTCGACCGCGATCGATCCCCACTTCGAGAGCATCCAGTTCATCAAGTCGGCCGGATCCTGGGACGCGACGGGGGAAAAGTTCGTCTTCGGCAGCGTCTCCAGTGGCCGGCCCGGGCTGACCATCGTCGAAGCGAAGAGCGGCAAGATCGACCGGGAGATCCCTTTCCGGGAGCTGGCCGAGATCCTCAGCCCGGCCTTCTCGCCGGACGGCCGCTACGTCACGTTCTGCGGCCTGGCCGGCGGCGTCTCGGATCTCTTCATCTACGATCTCCGCGACAACGTGCTCAAGCAGATGACCCGGGACGCTGTTCGGCGACCTCCAGCCCGCCTGGTCGCCCGACGGCAAGACCATCGCCTTCGTCACCGAGAGATTCTCAACCAACATGGAATGGGTCGACGTCGGCAATTACGAGCTGGCCCTCCTCGACGTGGAATCGGGGCGCATCCAGAAGCTGCTGGCCTTCCCCAACGGCAAGAACATCAACCCCCAGTGGACCCCGGACTCCCGGGCCCTCTACTTCCTCTCCGACCAGAGCGGCAAGACCGACATCTACCGGATCGACGTCGCCTCGGCCAAGATCACCCAGGTGACCAACCTGTACACGGGCGTCGCGGGCATCACCGAGCTCAGCCCGTCCATCTCCGTCGCCCAGGGAACGGGCCGCCTCGTCTTCTCCGGCTATCTCGACAGCTATTATACGGTCTATGCCCTCGACGATCCGGCGACCCTCGAAGGACAGTCCTTCCTGGCCCAGTTCGAGCGCGACCCCGGCATCCTGGCCCCCCGCACCGAGCCCGAGGGTTCCCTGCTCGGCCTCCTTAAGAACCCGCTCTTCGGGCTGCCCAAGGACCAGAACTTCACGATCGCCGACTACAAGCCCAAGCTGGGCCTGGATTACGTCTCGCCGCCCAACATCGCCGTAGGCGTCGACCGCTACGGCACCTACGGCGCGGGAGGCCTATCGGCCTATTGGAGCGACATGCTGGGCTACCACACCGTCGTCACCACCGCCTTCACGGGCTCGCGGCTCATCGACACGTCCGGCGTCCTGGGCTACCTCAACAACAAATCCCGCTTCAACTGGGGCGCGGCGGCCCAGCGCCTGGTCTATCCCTATCCTTATTATTCCTACTACCAGGACGGCGATCTCATCTACGAGGTCGAGGACGTCTACCGGCTGATCAATTACGACGTGTCCGTCTTCGGGCAGTACCCGTTCAGCCAGGTCAGCCGCATCCAGCTCAGCGCCGGGTACCGCATCCAGGACTTCAACCACACCGTCTACCAGCGCATCTACGACCTCAACGGCTACCTGCTCGACTATCAGAAATACAAGCCTGCCGACACGCCCCCGAGCATGAACTACGCCTACCTCACCGCCGGGTATTACTACGACACCGGGATGTTCGGCGCGACGAGCCCCATCCTGGGCCAGAACTTCGGCGCCTCGATCAGCCCGGCCATCGGCAAGATGACCTTCAACACCGTGAACGTCGATTTCCGGAAGTACATCATGCCCATCCGGCCGTTCACCCTGGCCTTCCGGGCCATGCACCTCGGCCGCTACGGCAAGGATTCCGAGGACACCCGGTTCTATCCCCTCTATATCGCCTACTGGGACCTCGTCCGGGGTTACGAATCCTACAGCAACGAGGAGCTGACCGCCTACGATGCCGATCCGACGAACGCCTTCGACTTCACCCGCCTTTACGGCAGCAAGATGATGCTGGCCAACATCGAGTTGCGCTTCCCGCTGCTCGGCCTCCTGGGGCTCGGCAAAGGCTACTACGGCGCCTGGCCGCTCGAGTTCTACGGCTTCTTCGACTGGGGCCTGGCCTACGCCTCGAATCCCAGCTACTGGTGGGGAGGTTACGACGATGAAGGGAATCCCGTCCCCGACAAGGTCAAGCCCTGGTTCGTTTCGGGCGGCGAACGCAAGCCCCTGCGCAGCTACGGCATCGGCCTGAGGACCAACCTCTTCGGCTACCTGATCCTCGGGCTCAACTACGTCTACCCGATGGACAGGCCGGTCCGCGGCTGGCATTTCCAGGTGAGCATCAGCCCGGGATTCTAAGCGAAGACGATCGTGATGGCGGGAACGTCCGGCAGGCGTTCCCGCCCTCTTTTTAAACTCGGGTTCTGTTTTTATGAAAAGGAGAAGGGGAGGAACGAGATGAGCAAAGCCAAAGCGGCGGTCCCGCTCATTCTGTCCATCCTGGCCCTGGCCGCTCCCGCCGCGGCCCAGTGGAGCCTGGACGCCGAGGGCGGCCTCGCCTGGAGCGGATACAACGACGTCCGCATTCCCGGCGACGCCGGCACGCTCCTGTCCCTGCGGCGCGATCTCAGGCCGGAAACGCGGGCTTTCGGGCGCCTGCGTCTCAGCTGGCAGTTCCATCCCCGTCACACCCTGTCCGTCCTCTACGCCCCGCTCCGCTTTCCGTCTGTGGGGACCTTGGACCGGGACGTCTTATTCGTCGACCGGATCTTCCCGGCCGGTGCAGGAGATCCAGGGGACTTACGTCTTCAACTCCTACCGCCTGACCTGGCGTTACGGCCTCGTGCGCCGGCCCCGCTTCGAGTTCGGGCTCGGACTGACCGTCAAGGTCCGCGACGCCCTCATCCGCCTGGAAAACGCCGGGCAAAGCGCGGAGAAGACCGACCTGGGCGTCGTGCCGCTCGTCAACTTCCGTCTGCTCTGGCGGCTCGGGGCGGACTGGGGCCTGCTCTTCGACGGCGACGCCCTGGCCGCCCCCCAGGGACGGGCCGAAGACGTCGCGCTCTCCGTCTGGGCGGACCTGACGAAGTCGCTCCGCCTGAGAGCGGGCTATCGCCTCCTCGAAGGCGGTGCCGACAACGACGAGGTCTACACCTTCGCCCTGGTCAATTACGCCTTCGCCGGCCTGACCCTGAGCTTTTAACGGGCGTCCCTATTTTGGTTCTTCTCCCATTCCGGGATTCCTCTCTCGGGCGGCGAGGGATGTTGCCTCGAGGGTCCCCTCCTCCAGCAACGGGGATCTCGGGCAACTCCCCGCCGCCTCGAGAGGGAACCCCGGAAACGGGAGAAGAACCTTATTTTTTCGGGAACCAGGGGACGAAGGCGCTCGTGCGGCGGGCGTAGGCCTGGAAGGCGGCGTTCCCGGCGTAATGCTTTTCGAGCAGGGGGATGCCCGAAACCTTGAGGAGCAGGAATGTGATGAGGACCGGGCTGACGACCGTTATCCAGCCGAAGGGGACTTCCAGGGCGATGAGCCATATCCCGACCCACATCAGCGATTCGCCGAAATAATTCGGGTGCCGGGTGTACTTCCAGAGCCCCCGGTCCATGATCCGGCCCTTGTTGGCCGGATCGCGCCTGAAGCGGGCCAACTGGGCGTCGCCGACAGCCTCGAAGAGGAATCCCAGGACCCAGACGAGGAGTCCGGCCGGCCAGAACCGTCCCGCGTACGGGTAACTCCGGTCGACGTTGACGAGGATGACCGGTGAGGCAATGACGAGCAGAAAGAAGCCCTGGAGCAGGAAGACCTGGAGGTAGCTCCGCCAGACGAACGAGCGGCCCCACTTTGCGCGCCAGGCGGCGTAGCGGGGGTCCTCGCCGCGCTTCCTGTTCCGGACGAGGATGTGGAGGGCAAGCCGCGCGCCCCAGGCGACGACGAGCGCCGTGACGAGGAGGGGCAGGAACAAAGAGCCTCTGCGGAAGAACGCGAAGACCGCGACGAGCACGAACCCAAGACCCCAGGCGATGTCGGCTATGGAATTATCCTTGCTGACCAGGGCCAGGGCGAACCAAGCCGTCATGTAAAGCGCGACCAGGACCGCGCAGGCGGCCCAGGCGCTCACGAATGCGGTCATGATCGGGCTCCTTATCGGCGCGCCGATACGCGCGGCGAGGGCTAATCGAAGGTCAGAGCGATCCCGACGACGCCGATGCCGTTGTGGGCGCCCACGACGGGCGAGATGTCGGAGATGAAAGCGGCTTTCTTCCCCAGCATCGCTTCGAGGGCTTCGGCGTAGCGCAGGGCCCGGAAGGGGTTCTGGGCATGGACGAGGCCGTAATTCCAAACGGACCGGCCGGCCGCCGCCGCGCGGATGAGGCCGAGGATCTTCTTCATGTTGGCCCCGCGGCTGAAGGACTTGCCCAGGATGGCCGCCTTGCCCGCGGAATCCAGCGTGACGATGGGCTTGATGTTGAGCATCGCGGCCAGGAGGCCCTTGAGCGGACTGACCCGGCCGCCGCGGACCATGTACTTCAGCGTCTTCACGTCGACCCACAAACGCGTCCGGACGACCCAGCCCTCGGCGTCCCGGGCGATCTCGTCGAACGGACGCCCCGCCCGGACCGCCTCGGCGATGCGGAGGACGATCAGGCCTTCGGAGACCGACAGGTGCCGGGAATCGACGACGGCCACGCGCGAAGCGTCGAGCCCGAGAGCCTCGCGGGCCTTGAGCAGCTGATCGTGGAATCCGGTCAAGCCGCCCGAGATCGACACGGCGACGACCGCTTCGTAGTGGCCGGCCAGGAACTCCAGGGCCCGTTGGACGTTCGCCTGGGAAGGCTGGGCGCTCTTGGGCATGTCCCGCCGCGTCCGGAGGAGATCGTAGAACCGGTCGGGCTCGATCGTCACCTTGTCGAGGAAGAGACTGTCGCCGAAGAAGAGGTTGAACGGCACGACGTGGACCTGGTGGTCGTCGATGACGCCGCGCGGCAGGTCGCAGGCCGAATCCGTGAGGATCGCGATCGGCGCCTTGCGTTCGTGGGCGGCCTCGTACTGCCTGAGCATGTCGTCGGCTTTGATGTCCTGGATCGTCCCGTGCTTCTGGAGCTCGAAGAAGACCGCGGCCGCGTCGTCGGTGTGGACGTGGAGGCGGAGCTTGCGCGGCGACCCGGCGACGACGGCCGATTCCCCGGCCCGGCGGACGATCGCCTCGACCGCGGCGACGTCGATCGCCTCGCCGACGAGCAGCGCTTCCGAACAGTACCGTTTCGTCACCGTCGCGCGTGCCCCCGAAACTTCCCGGGGCAGGGCCATGTCGGCGGCCTCGGACGTGCGGATGTCCTTGATGCTGCCCTTGAGGATGAAAGCGACGACGCCCTGGAGGAAATCGAAGAAGCCCCGGGCGCCGGCGTCGACGACACCGGCCCGGGCCAGCACGGCCAGCTTCTTGGGCGTGTCGGCGAGCGATCTCTCGGCGACGGGCAGGGAGTAGGCCAGCAGCTCGGCGAAATCGGTCACCTTCTGGCGCTGTTCGTAGAGGGCTTCGGCCCAGTCGTGGAGAACGGTGATCATCGTGCCCTCGACGGGCGTCATGACGGCCCGGCGGGCGTGCTGGACGGCCCGCCGCGCGCTCTCGGCGAACCGGCGGACCGTCAGGCGCTGCTCGCCGCGGACCTCCTGGCTCAGACCGTAGAGGAACTGGGCGAAGATCAGGCCGGAATTACCCCGGGCCCCGACCAGGGCCGCGTCCGCGATGGAACCCATGGCGGCGGTGGCGGACCGGTGGGGCCGGGCCTTCTCGGCGATCGCCCGCATCGTCGAGGCGAGATTGGTCCCGGTGTCGGCGTCCGGCACGGGGAAGACGTTGATCCTGTTGAGATAGGACTGGTCGCGGATAACCGCCTGGCCTCCGGCGAGGAAGGCGTAATAGAGGCGGTTGCCGTCGAGATAGCGGATCTTCATCGGGGATTCAGCCTGTCTCCCTCTCTGCCGCGTCCATTCTAACACATCCCCCGAAATCACCACCGGCCCCGGATCGGGCCGATCCGGCCGGGCTAGAGCCGTCCCTGTTCCGTCTCGACCAAGGCCGGCGGCTTGAAGGCCAAGGCCAGAACGATGGCGGCTCCGAGCGCGGTCAGGCAGGGCAGCAGGAACATCGACCGGAAGTCCGTGATGCCGCCCGCGGTGAAGACGGATTGGATCAGCCACGGGCACAGCGTGTTGGCGACCAGCGCGCCGAGGCCGAGGATCATCACGTTGAACAATCCCTGGGCGCTGGAGCGCGACGTCCTTCGGGAAGTACGCATCCACGAAGATGTAGACCGTGGCGAAGAAGAACGCGTAGCAGATGCCGTGGAGGACCTGCACGGCCACGATGATCCACGGCTGGTGCTGCGGGAAGAAGGCGTAGACGGCGAACCGCGCGGCGTGGCCGAGGATGCCGATGATCATCGTGGTCCGCCAGCCGAGCGTCTTCAGCGTCACGCCGAGGACGAACATGGTCAGGATCTCGGCGACCTGGCCGATGCTCATGACGGGCATGATCCAGTTGCCGGGAATGCCGACGCCGCCGGCCTGCGGGGCGGTGCCGAGGAACGTGCCGGTCCAGTTGAAGTAGCAGTTGTGCACGAACGCGTCGATGAACGTGACGATCCAGAGCACCAGCACGAACGGGATGCTTGAGCAGCTTGATCGCTTCGAGCCAGGCGAGCGTTCCGTGGACGATGTCCCCGCCGTTTTCTTCTTCGGCGGCGTGTGCGGCAGCAGCAGGCTGAAGGCGGCCAGCACGAGCGAGGCGATGCCCGCGACGATGAACGTCCAGCGCGTCGCCTGTTTCAGCGCCTGGCCCGTGAGCCCGGAGCCGAGAGCCGTGCCCAGCCAATCGACGAAGCCCTTGGGATGCGGCGGCCTTGACCCTGGCCCAGTCCACGAGGATGAACGTGAACGGCCAGGCGGCGAGAATCCAGCCGATGGTGCCGCCCATGCGCACGATGCCGAACTCCTTCTGCGCGTCCTTCATGTTGGCGAAGGCGATCGAGTTGGTGATCGAAATCGTCGGCACGTAGAGCAGGCAGTGCACGAGCATCAGGATGAAGAAGGGCCAGAATTGGCGGGTGAAGCCCAATCCGAGGATCGCCAGCCCGCCGACGAGATGGCTGAACGCGAGGAACTTCTCCGCGGCGAAATTGCGGTCCGCGAACTGGTTGCTGAAGAACATGCCGACGATGGCGGCGATCGGGAAGGCGTTCAGAATCCAGGACTGCTGGACGGGCGTGAACCCGAGGCTGGGCAGGTAGCCGAAGATGAGCGGCAGCCAGGCGCCCCAGATGAAGAACTCCAGCACCATCATGAGGAACAGCTTGTTGCGTTGGCTCTTTGTCTCTGTCATGCTCGGGTCTCCTTGGGACGCGCCGCTGCGGGGACGGTCACAGTTCCTTGAGATAGACGTTCCGGAAGAAGGGCGGCGACTGGCTGTCGTGGTTCTGGAGGCCGATGAAGCCCTCGGGGGAAAGGTCCCTGACCTTTCCGCCCGGGCGGGCTTCCCAATCCAGGGCCGTCCGGCCGTTGAGGTCGACCTTCAGGCGCATGCCTTTGAACTCGATCCGGAGGTGGTTCCACTCGCCCGTCGGTTTGGAGGCGAGGACCTTGGGCGCTTCGATGTCGTAGGCGGCCCCGGTGTGGTGGATGCCCGTCGACGTGTCGTCGATCTGGATCTCGAGGGCATGATAGATGTACTCGTCGCCCACGGGGACGGAGGGCACGCGGAGGAAGATGCCGGAGTTCGTCGTCGGGGTCGAGCACTTGAACTCGCACTCGAAGACGAAGTCCTTGAGCTTCTGACCGTACCAGAGCAGGCCCATGCCCCCCTGGCCCTTGAGGACGCCCGTCTTCGGGTCGCACTCGAAGTGACCCGGACCGTAATGGTTCCAGCCGTGCTTCTCGTAGCCGCTCCCGCCGCGCCGGAGGATCTGGGTCCAGCCGTCGTAGTAAGTGACGCTCTTGACGTAGGCCATGCTCTTGCGGAAAGCCGGCATGGGATCGCCGACCTCGGACTCGTTCTCGTACTCCATCGTCAGGTAGCCGTCATAGTCCTGGAGCGTCAACTCGGCCAGAAGGTCGCGGATGCGGCCCTTGCCGGAGCCCCAGGCGACGTCGTCGACGCCTTTGCCCGTGCCGAATTCGCTGCGGTCCTTGAGGTGGACGTCGAGAATGCGGCCCCGGAGCAGCTTGAAGGCTTCCCGCGGATCGTTCATGCCGCGCATCCAGTGCCCGCTGTCGGCGCAGGAGCCGATGCGGGGGTCCCGGCCGTCGACGTGGCTGAAGACGGTCTCGGGCAGGTTGTATTTCGAGGGGGCGGGATGGTTGTGGAGGGCGATCTTGATGTTGTATTCCCCGACCAGCTTCTCGAGCAGCGTGAAGTCGTCGTCGGCCGGCTCGCAGACGATGATCCGGATGCCCATCTTGCGGGCGAAATCGAAGACCTTGCGCATGCTCGCCTCGGTCGTGCCGATGTCGACGACGCCGTAGCCGTAGAGCGTGACGCCGTTCGCTTTCAGGGCTTCCTTGGCGAAGGCCGCCTGCTCGTCGGTCATGGCTTCGTCGAAACGGGCGCCGGGGAATTCGGCGGCGAGGGCCTGGCCGGGGAAGGCCTCGACCGCGGCGACGCCGAGCTCCTTGAGCTTGTCGAGGGTCTCGACGAACGTGAACTTGCGGAAGGTCCAGGCCTCGGAGGCGAAGGGGAAGCTTTTGATGCGGACGCTCCCGTAGTCGGCCTCGGCCACCGCCTTCTGCAGCTCGGGGGAGATGTGCCGGATCTGCGGGGCAGCCTGACAGGCCGGCCCTGCGGCGGCCGCGGCGACTATGATCAGGGCGAGGACGGTGATCGTGCGTTTCATGGGACCTCCTGGTCTTTCACTTGGATTTCGGGTTCCACTTTCCCAGGGCCACCGGCGGGACGTAGCTCTCGAGGCCCTTGAAGGGGAAAGCGACGGTCTTGCCGAGCTCGGCGCTCCGGTAGGCGGCCATGAGCAGCTCGGTCACGGCGACGCCGTCGGAGAAGTTCTCCTCGGGCCGGACGCCCTCGAGGAAGGACTGGACCATGTGCCGGTTCTCGGCCGTGTAACCGTATTCGCCGGCTTCGTCCGGCGACGACGGGCATCAGCCCGATCTCGGCGTTCTGCTTCTCGACCAGGTCCTCGCCGGCCTTGCCCCGGACCGCGCGGCTGAAGAAGACCTTGAGGCCCGCGTCGAGCGTGTTGATCTGGAGGGCGTATTCGGGGCCGAGCAGCTCCATGCTCAGGCGCAGGCCGGCGCCGACGTAGCACCAGCGCGTCGTCGTCTCGACGACGAGGGTCTTGCCGGCCCTGTCCCTGTACTCGATGAGCGAGCGGGCGAAGTCCTCGGACGGCCGCGTCGAGGTAGTCGGTCTTGCCGCCGCTGTTCTTCGCCAGGATCGCGGCGTACTTGGGCTCCTGCCACTTGAGGCAGTTGGTGTAGGCCGTGACCGCGACCGGGGTCAGGACCTCGCGCGGGGCGCCGGGAGGGGTGAGCATGAAGCGGGCTTCCTCGACGGAGTGGCACATCATGTCGTTGAGCACGCCGCCGCCCTGGAGCGTGCCCTCCCAGAACCAGGGCATGTGCGGCCCGCTGTGCTCCTCGGCGGCCCGGGCCAGATAGGGGGGGCCGGAGAGGGCCGCGCCCCGGGCCCAGACGATCTCCTTGCCCCGGACGACGGCCGGGGAGAAGACCTGGTTCTCGAGGTAGCCGTCGAGGAGCCCGGCCTTGCTGGACCAGCTCGAGCATCCGGCGGGCCTCGCGGGCGTTGCGGCCGAGCGGCTTCTCGCAGGTCACCCCCGTGAGCTCGGCCTGACCCTTGATGACGGCGTGGGCGATCTCCTCCATGACCTCGACCCGGGTGAAGTTCGGGGCGCAGATCCAGAGGGCCCCGATGCGCGGGTCGGCGGCCATCTCGGTGATCGAAGCGTAGGGTTCGGCCTCGCCGACGCCGAGCGACCTCGCCATCGCGCAGGCCTCGCGGGCCCGCTTCGCGTCCGGATCGAAGACGCCCAGGATATCGGCGTCTCGGACGCCCACCCAGGACTTGATGTGGAAGCGGGCGATGAAGCCGCCGCCGATGATGCCGATGCCGAGGGGTCGTGCCGTCTTCGTCATGTCGGGGATCTCCTTCTGGAATAAGGATTGTAATTATCGCAAATGTCGCCGGGTTGTCAATGCGTCAGGCCGCGTCGCCGAGGCGGGCGACGATCGTCCGGTTCGGGGGATTGACGATATCCTTGGCTTCGGGGGTGAACAGGTAGTCGAGGCGGTTGCGGTAGAACTCGATGATACGGCCCCGGACCATCTTCATCGACGAATTGAGGAAATGGTTCTGTTCCGTGAAACCCTCGCCGAGGACCGCGACCGCGGCCGGCAGCCAGCGGGCCGGGAACATCCCGGCGTGCCGGCCGCCCTCGCGATAAGCCCCGATCTCCCTCTCGAGCAGGCGGAGGGCGGCCTCCTGGCCCTCGGGGGTCCTGGGGCCGAGACCCTTGTCCTCGAGCCAGGCCAGCAGGGCCTCCTTGTTGGGCACGACCAGGGCGACCGTGAAGGGCGACTGGTCGTTGTAGAGCATGATCTGCTCGATGTACGGCGAGGCCTCGCCGATCGTCTCCTCGATGGCCTCGGGGCTGTACTTCTCGCCGTCGCCCGCGATGAGCAGGCTCTTCAACCGGCCGAGGACGTAGAGGAAGCCGTCGGCGTCGAGGTAGCCGAGGTCGCCCGTGTAGAGCCAGCCGTCGCGGACCGTCTCGCGGGTCGCCTTCTCGTTCTTCCAGTATCCGGCCATGACGTTCTCGCCCCGGACGACGATCTCGCCGGTCTGGCCGGCCGGGAGATCGCGCGCCGCGCTCGTCACAGATGCGGAGCTCGATGCCCGGCGCGACCGGGCCCGAGGAGCCGAGCTTGTGGGTCCGGAGGACTGTTGGCCGAGATGACGGGGGCGGCCTCGGTCAGGCCGTAGCCCTGGAACATGGGCATGCCGAGGGCATAGAAGAAACGCTGGAGCTCGATGTCGAGCAGGGCCCCGCCGCCGACGAAAAATTCGAGCCGGCCGCCGAAATTCTCCCGGATCTTGCTGAACAGCAGCTTGTCATAGAGGGCCAAGAGCGGGCTTTTTCAGCTTCTTCAGCCCCTGCCCCTTGTTCCAGCCTTCGGCATTGTAGTCGACGGCCGAGGCCAGCGCCCTCTGGAACAGGGCTTCGGCCAGGGGCCCCTTGTCCCGGACGCCTTTCTCGATGTTCTTGCGGAAGCTCTTGGCCAGGGCCGGGCACGCTGAGGAGGAGGTGGGGGCGGGTCTCGCGGATGTTCCCGGGGATGTTCCGGAGCGTCTCCATGGGCGTCCGGCCGAGCTGGACCGAGGCCATGGCCGCGCCGCTCTTCATCATCGAGTAGATGCCGCAGGTATGGCGAAGGCGTGGTCCCAGGGCAGGATGATGAGGGACACGTAGTCGCTCGGGACAGTCGACCAGGGCCTGGGACTGCTCGATGTTGGCCGTGTAGTTCCGGTGGGTCAGGACGATGCCCTTGGGGTCGGCCGTCGTGCCCGAGGTATAGCAGATGTTGGCGGGATCGCTCTCCCGGACGGCAGCCCGGGCGGCCTCGAGCTCCGCGGCCCGGGTCGCGAGGAATTCGTCGCCTCGGCCGGAGGACCTCGGCCGCCGCGATCTCGTCGTTGCCCAGGGACTCGATATCGTCCAGGACGACCGTCAGGGCCAGATCGGGCAGGTCGTTCTTGACCTGGCGGACCTTCGCCAGTTGGGACTTCGGAGACGACGGCCATCCGGCAGCCGGAGTGGGCCAGCCGGAACTTGAGATCGTCCGAGCTCGTCCACCTTGACCGATATGGGCACGTTGACCGCGCCCGTGCGTAGAGGATGCCGAGCTCGGCCACGATCCAGTCCCGGCGGCCCTCGGAGATCAGGGCGGCCCGGTCCCCCTGTGCCGAGCCCGAGGCCCAGAAGACCGGCGGCGAAGCGGCGGACGAGGGTCCGCATGTCCGGCGAACGTCGTCGGCTCGTAGCGTCGGCCCGGTCTTCTCCCAGATCAGGACGTTGCCTGGGAAGGCGGCGACGCTCTCTTCGAAGAGATGCGGCAGGGTCCTTTCGGGCATGAGCGGCCTCCTCGTCGGGCGGAATCGCCTCATCGTATGCCGGTCCGGGGGTAAAGTCAAAGTCCATCCGGCGGGGAAGCCGTCCGACTAAAAGGATACGTAAAGTTGCGGAAAGGACCGTCGACGCCGAGGGAGTTGATGAACGAGCGGATTGGGAGCCGGCACCCGTGAAGGACAGGCGCCGGGACGTCGCGCGTCCTCGAGGAGAACAAGGTCGTCATCTCCCAGATGACGGGCGAGGTACAGCCCCGGAGTCCCGACCGTCTTCTATTCCCTGACCCGGGACGTCTCCGTGGGGGGGCTTCGGGTCATGACCTCGGCCCGCCTCGCGGTCGGAGACCGCGTCCGCCTGGATCTCACCTTGGGGCGGTCGCGCAGGAGGATCCGGGCCGTCGCCGCGGTCTGCTGGGTCCGCGAGATCTACGACGGCGAGGTCTTCGAGATCGGCCTGGAGTTCACCGCCCTGAGTGCGGAGGCCGAATTCGCCCTGATGGACCACGTCTTCGGCGTCCGGCACGGCTCCGGGACCTGACGCCGGCGGACGCGGCCTTGTATTTCTCCCCGACCTGGGCTAAAAAGGAAGGACCGCGTCCGGTCGCAAGGAGGCTCGCATGGAATGGTGGACGGAAGCCCGCTTCGGCATGTTCATCCACTGGGGCCTCTACGCCCTCGCCGCCCGCCACGAATGGGTGAGGAGCCGCGAGCGCATGGACGACGGAGCCTACGGCCGGTATTTCGCCCGGTTCGATCCCGACCTCTACGATCCCCGCGCCTGGGCCCGGACCGCCCGGGAGCCGGCATGAAATACGTCGTCGTGACGACGAAACACCACGACGGCTTCTGCCTCTGGGATTCCAAGCTCACGGACTACAAGTCGACCCGGACGCCGTGCGGCAAGGACCTCATCGGGCCGCTCGTCGAAGCCCTGCGCGGCGAGGGCCTCCGGGTCGGTTTCTACCACTCTCTCCTCGACTGGCACCACCCCGAATACACCCTCGACGCGCTTCCACCCGATGCGCGACGACCCGGACTATGCGGCCCGGGACACGAACCGCGACATCGGCAAGTACGCCGACTACCTCCACGGCCAGATCGAAGAGCTCCTCATCGGGCTACGGCCGGATCGACACCCTCGTTCTCGACTTCTCTTTCCCCGGCCTCGGCGGCAAGGGGCGGAACGGACTGGAAGTCGGAGCGCCTGCTCGAGATGATCCGCGAGCTCCAGCCCGGCATCATCGTCAACGACCGGCTCGACCTCCTCGACGTCCCCGGCGGTTGGGACTACCGGACACCCGAGCAGTTCATGCCCCGGGAGGGCCTCCGCGTCGACGGCCGGCCCGTCGCCCTGGGAGACCTGCCAGACCTTCTCCGGCTCCTGGGGCTATGACCGGGACGAAGCGACCTGGAAATCCGTCCGCCAGCTCGTCCGCATGCTCGTCGAGACGGTCAGCAAGGGCGGCAACCTGCTGCTCAACGTCGGCCCGACCGGCCGGGGGAATTTCGACGACCGGGCCCTCGACCGGCTCAGCGGGATAGGCGCGTGGATGCGGTCGAACGCCCGCGCCGTTCACGGCTGCACCGAGGCCCCGGCCGGGTTCTCCCGGCCCGCGAATACGCTTCTGACCTACAACGGGAGGACCGGACGGCTCTACGTCCACGTCCTCGAATGGCCGGTCAGGACTCCTGACGCTCGAGGGTTTCGCCGGGCGGGTCGAGTACGCCCAGCTCCTCCACGACGCCTCCGAGGTCGCCTTCTTGGAGAAGGGCGCGGACCACGGGTTCATGGTCGGACCGAGAGAGAAGGCCTCCGGGAAAGACCTGAGGCTGCGGCTCCCGGTCGTCAAGCCGAACGTGGAAGTTCCGGTCATCGAGCTGTTCCTCAAACAGCCCTGATGCGCGGAGAAGGGGAGGATCCATGATCCCGAAGATCCCGAAGGCCCTGGCGGGAGCGCTCGCCGCGG
Source organism: uncultured bacterium (assembly GCA_963743755.1). Classification (GTDB taxonomy): domain Bacteria; phylum Acidobacteriota; class Aminicenantia; order Aminicenantales; family Saccharicenantaceae; genus RBG-16-66-30. Next base: position 203,415 of record CAVUQU010000001.1, on the reverse strand, counting down.
CAGCGCTTGTGGCTGCGGCCGTCCTGCCCCGTTCCGCCTGCGCCGCCGAGAAGGATTATTATTTCCCCGAGGTCCGGATCGAGGTCGCCGTCGAGCGGGACGGATCGTTCCTCGTCGACGAATTCCGGACCTTCGAGTTCCAGGGAAAATTCAGCTACGCTTTCATCGTCGTCCCCCTGCGGGTCGAACGTCAGCGCGTCGCCCGCGAAGTCACTGTCTCGGAGTTCGCGGTGACGGACGAGAATGGCTCGCCCCTGGAGACCGGGATCGACAATGACGGCGAGCGGTTGACGGCCAAGTGGTCGTTCACGGCCCGGGACGAAAAGCGGACCTTCCACATCCATTACCGCGTCTCCGGCGGGATCACGAGCTATCCGGACGTCACGGAGCTCTACTGGCAGGTGATCGGCGACGGTTGGGACAAGCCGGCGCAGAACGTCCGGGCGACCGTCGTTCTGCCGGAGCCCGTCGCTGCCAAGGAGGACCTCCGGGTCTGGGGTCACGGCCCGCTCTCCGGTTGGGCGGAGGTCGTCGACGAACGGACAGCCCGCTTCTCGTCGCCCGAGCTCGGTTCCGGCCAGTTCTTCGAGGTCCGGGTGGTCTGGCCGTCCGGTCTCGTCTCCGGCGTTCCCTCGGAGAGGCTCAGCCTCGAAGACATCAAGACCGAGGAGGAGGGCTTCGTCCGGGGCACGATCGAGCGGGTCGAAAGCGCCCGGGCGGGGCTCCGGCGCAGAGAGGCCGAAAGGGAGAGGAAGCTCCTGAAGGGCGTCAGCGTCTGGGGTGTCTGGCAGATCGCCGGTCCGCTCCTGTGGCTCGTCGTCTTCCTGCGGGTCTGGTCGTCCAAGGGAAAAGACTATCGCTTCGCCGGGATCCCCGACTACGTCCGGGAGCCGCCGTCGGACCTCCCGCCCGCGCTCGTCCAGACCCTCATACGGGAGGGGCGGACGGTCACGCCTGCGGCCTTCACGGCGACCCTGTTCGACCTGGCCCGCCGGAAGGTCCTGGAGATGGACGACCGGAACGTCACCAAAAAGGGATTGTTCGGTTCCAAGGACGCTGTGGAGACGTCGATCACACTGAAGAAGGATCTGGCAGGGGCCGGCGGCCTGCGGCCTTACGAGCTATCGCTGCTCGCCTTCCTGTTCGAGGAGGCCATGGGCGCGGGTTCGGCCAAGGGCGCCTCCTTTACGGTCGACGGACTCCAGAAGTTCCTGAAAAAGAAACCCCAGAAGTTCCAGGCCTGGTATAACAAGTGGACCAAGGCGATCCGGGAAGAGGCGGCGCCGCTGCAGTTCCTCGAGCCGGAAAGTCTCAAGGCCAGGAACATCTTCTACGCGGCGTCGGTTCCTGCGGGCATCCTGACCCTCAGCCCCGTGCTGCTCATCCTTTCCCTGGCCCTCATCCCGAGTCTCAAGAGACGGACGATGGCCTGGGCCCGGCAGAACGAGGATTGGAAGGGCCTCAAGCGGTTCCTCGACGACTTCTCCGATTTCAAGGAGATCCCGGCCGAGGCCTACAAGCTCTGGGAGCACTATCTCGTCTACGGCATCCTCTTCGGCAACGCCAAGAAGATCCTGAAGATGCTGCCCATCATTCTGCAGGACGAGCGGGCCGTCGCGCCGGTCTGGTACGCCGGGCTGGGTCATGCCGGGCTCGGCCAAGCCGAGAATCTGGCCGTCATGGACCTCTCCCAGGTCATCAGCAGCATCGAGCACACGGCCTTGGCCATCCAGGACGCCAGCACCTCGGCGGCCCACTATTCCTCGGGCGGCGGCGGAGGGTTCAGCGGCGGTGGGGGAGGCGGAGGAGGAGGGGGCGGCGGGGGAGGCGGGGGGGCCGGCTGATGCGGAAGAAAGCGGTCCGGGTCATATCTCTTCCGGCGCTCCTCGGCGTCTGCTTCCTCGTCCACGCCTGCGGCCGGCCCTCCACAGAGGCCCGGATCAGGCAAGTCCTGAAGGAGTCCGCGGCCAAGGCGGAAAAGAGGGACCTCGCCGGGTTCATGGAATTCCTGGCCGCCGATTACTCAGACGGGGCTGGGCGCGATAAGGAAACCACAGCACGCCTCGTCTCCGGGCTACCTCGACCGCTTCCGGGGGATCGTCATCCATGTGCTCGGCGCCCGCGTCGGAGAGCCCGGTCCGGACGGACGGATCGGGGTCGACTTCGAGGTCGTCCTTTCGCACGGCGCCGCCGAGGTCCTGCGCAAGCTCATCCGCGTCACCGGCGAATACTACCGGTTCGAAGCCGAGATGCGGCAGGACGCGCGCGGGGCGTGGCGCTACACCTACGCGGCCTGGGAACCGCTGGGTCTCGCCGATCTCTTTCCGGAATCGCTCGCCGTCCTGAAGGAACTCTTTCCGGGGCTTTAGCGTAATTAAAGAGGAATGCGGCCCCGCCCGTTCCGACGAGCCGGCGGGCCGATCATCTCGCAAGGAGGCCGGACATGACGGAAGAGAATAAGGACCCGAAGTCGAAATTCGAGGAATTCAAGATCAACGGCGGCGAGCTTCTCGACAAGCTCAAGGACATCCTGCACGAGGGCAACGTCCGGCGGATCATCCTCAAGGACGAGCACGGCAAGACCTTCATGGAGATCCCGTTGTCCGTGGGCGTCGTCGGGGCCATCTTCGCGCCCCTCCTGGCCGCCCTCGGCGCCGTCGCCGCCCTGGCTTCGAACTTGACCATCGTCGTCGAAAAGACCGGGGACTGAGCCCGGGGCGGGCGGCACGCTCTTTCCCGCGCCCCTCCTCTGTGCTATAAAGGGGCTTGCCATTTCCGCGCACGGAGGAGTGATCATGGACCGACTTTCCCGGCTCGCATCGGCTTTTTCTCTGGCTCTGGCCCTTCTGGCCCTCGGGGGATCCGCCGGGGCTTTTCCCGTGCCGCAGGTGTCCGCTGCAGGCCCGACCGGCCTCCTCGCGCTCATGCCCGTACCCGAGAATGTAACCGCCCGGGACGGCCGTTTCCGCGTCGACGAGGGTCTCGCGATCGGCGGGCCGGGGGTCTCGACGAGCCGGTCGTTCAAAGCGGCGGCCCGGTTCATGTCCCGGCTGGCCGGCCGGACGGGGCTCTTTCTGAAGCAGGACTTCCTCGCCGCGCAGAAGCCGGCCGGAGACGGCGGGATCCGCTACACGTACGAACGGGAAGGGCGGCTTCTGCCCAACGAGGACGAGTCCTATTCCCTGTCGGTGGCCGCGGACGGGATCGCCCTGGGCGCGAAGACCGACATCGGGGTGCTTCGGGGACTGGAAACGCTCCTCCAGCTCCTGAGCGCCGACGAGACCGGCTACTATTTCCCCGGCTGTGAGATCTCCGACAGACCCCGCTTCACTTGGCGCGGCCTCCTCATCGACGTCGGCCGGCACTTCCATCCCGTCGACGTCATCAAGAGGAACCTCGACGCCATGGCGGCCGTCAAGCTGAACGTCCTCCACTGGCACCTGACCGAGGACCAGGGCTTCCGCGTCGAATCCAAGGTCTTTCCCAGGCTTCATCAACTCGGTTCGGACGGCATGTTCTACACCCAGACCGAGATCCGCGACATCGTCGCCTACGCCTCCGACCGCGGCATCCGGGTCATGCCCGAGTTCGACGTCCCGGGCCACTCGACCAGCTGGTTCGTCGCCTACCCCGAATTCGCGAGCGCCCCGGGCCCCTATGCGATCGAGAGGAGATTCGGCGTCTTCGGGCCGGCCTTCAATCCCGCCGACGAGCGCATCTATCCCTTCTTCGACGCCTTCTTCAAGGAGATGGCCGGGCTCTTCCCCGACCCCTATCTCCACATCGGCGGCGACGAGGTCGAGGGCCATCAGTGGGAAGCCAACCCGGCCATCCAGGCCTTCAAGAAAAAGAACGGATTCGCCGACAACAACGCCCTCCAGGCCTATTTCAACCTGCGCCTGCTCCGCATCCTGACCAAGCACGGCAAGAAGATGGTCGGCTGGGACGAGATCCTCCAGCCGGGGCTGCCGACGGACATCGTCATCCATTCCTGGCGCGGTCAAAAGGCCCTCGTCGAAGCCGCCGGGAAGGGCTATCAGGGGATCCTCTCCAACGGATGGTACATCGATTTGTGCCAGCCGGCCGGAGACCACTACCTCAACGACCCCATTCCGGCGGACTCGCCCCTCGACGAGGCTCGGAAAAAGCTGATCATGGGCGGGGAGGCGACGATGTGGTCCGAGCTCGTGACCTTTGAGACGGTCGATTCGAGGATCTGGCCCCGGACGGCGGCCATCGCCGAGCGGCTCTGGTCCCCGGCCTCGGTCCGCGATGTCGAGGACATGTACCGGCGTCTCGGGCCCATAAGCCTCAGGCTCGAGGAGCTCGGCCTTCTCCACATCAAGAATCGGGACATGCTCCTGAGGCGGCTCGCCGGGAGCCCCCACATCAAAGCTTTGAAGGTCCTGGCCGAAGCCGTTGAGCCCCTCGAAAATTACGGCCGGCACGGGCAGGCCGCCTACACCAGCCTCTCGCCCTTCACCCGCTTCGTCGACGCCTGCGCCCCCGAATCGCTGGCCGCGTGGTTCTTCGGGAACAAGGTCGGGCGTTTTCTGGCCGGCAAGGACGGGCAGGCCGGCGCAGAGATCGCTGCGACGCTGAAGACCTGGAAAGACAACCACGCTTTGGTCCTTCCCCTTCTGGCCGCGTCCCCGGCCCTCCGGGAGATCGAGCCGCTCTCGCTCAACCTGGCCCGGGCCTGCGAGGCCGGGCTGGAGTCTCTCGATTGCCTGACGAGGGGAGAGCGCCGGCCCGCCGCCTGGGTGGAGGCGCACAAGAATGTCCTGACCGAGGCGGCCAAGCCGGCCGGCCACGCCGAGCTCGCCGTCGTCAAGGCGATCGGCCGGCTGGTCGAAGCCTGCGCGGAACCGGTCAAATGACGGAGAAGCCGGCGAAGCCGGTCTACGCGGTCCGGCGCGTCTCCGGGGATTTCCGGCCGGGAGACCCGGGCCTTGCCTGGGCGGAGATCCCACCGCTCAGGATCGGGCACTACCTCTGGCTCGCGAACGGCTACCGGCCTGAAGCCGAGGCCCGTCTCTGCCGCTCCCTCCATTTCCTCCACGTCAGGTTCCGGGTCGGGGAGGAGAGGCTCCGGGCGCGATACACGAAGTTCCAGGACCCCGTCTACAAAGACAGCTGCGTCGAGTTCTTCATCGACGCTTTTCCCGGATCCGGACGGGGCTACGTCAATTTCGAGACCAACGCCATCGGCACCCTCCTGGCCGCCTTCGGCCCGGACCGGTCGCACCGCGAACCGCTGTGGCCCGAGGACCTGGCCGGTTTCGAGGTCCGCTCCTCCGTCGCGGGACCCGTCGACGGAGCGCACGGCGCGCCGGAGTGGACGCTCGAGTACCGGGTCCCGCTGGCCCTGTTCCGCAAGCTCTACGGTCGGGAGGTCGGCGCGGGTTGCCGGTCCGCGGCCAATTTCTACAAATGCGGGGACGAGACCGAGTTCCCCCACTACGGGGCCTGGAGCCCGGTCGACACCCCGGCCCCCGACTTCCACCGGCCGGATTTCTTCGGCGAGCTCGTCTTCGAATGAACCCTGCGCGCACGGCGAGAACGGCCGGACTCCTGGCCGGGATCGCTCTGGCCGTCCTTCGGTACCCCGCGCCCGCCGGGGCCGCCGGCCAGGTCCCGGCGCCAACCACGGTCGTCGACAGCCTGAACCGTACCGTGTCGGTCCCCGGGAGGATCGGACGGATCATCTCCCTCGAGCCCGAGATCACCCGGATCATCGTCGCCCTCGGGGCGGGGGACAGGCTGGTGGGCATCGACTATTTTTTAAAGCACCACGATCATCTCTTCCCGCTCGTCTTCCCAAAGGGCTTGAAGCTCCCCCTCGTTTCGAACCAGGCCCAGGACCTCGCGGTCGAAGAGGCCGTCAGGCTCCGTCCGGACGTCGTCTTCGCCTCGCCTTCGGAATTCCGCATGGCCGAATCGATCGAGAGAAAGCTCCACGTCCCGGTCGTGGCTCTGGCGTCGATGGGCCGGTTCGCCGGCCTCATCGGGGAGATCGGAACACTCGGCCGGATCCTCGGTCGGGAAGAACGGGCCGCGGAGCTCGTCGCATTCTTCCGGGAGCGGCTGCGCGCCCTGGACCGGGCCGACTCACCGGATCCACCCGGGACAAGGCCCTCCGTCTACCTCGCGTTCTGGAACTCTCTCGTCAGGACGCCGGTCTCCTACGAGCCGGTCGACGCCGCCGGCGGCCGCAACGCCGCGTCCGGTGTCCTGCCCGAGTACCTCGGCGCGGCCGGGGCGACGATCTCCATCGAAACGCTCATCGCCTGGGACCCGGAGGTCATCCTCGTGCAGGGCAACTACCCTCCGGCGGAGAGGCGCGTGTCGGTCGGGACGGTTCTCCGGGACCCGCGGCTGGCCTCCCTGCGTGCGGTCAGATCGGGCCGCGTCCATTACACCTTCGGGTTCTGGTATTGGTGGGACCCGGCCCTCGTCCTGGTCGAAACGGTCTATCTGTCGGGCCTGCTGCGGCCCGGCGCCCCGGCCGGACCCGGCCTCGTCGCGACGGGGGACGCCATCTTCAAAGAATTCTATGGCGTCGAGGGCGCCTTCTCGACGCTCTGCCGCATCCTGGACTGCCATGAGTGGACGGCGAGATAGACGGACGGCGGTCCTCTCAGTCCTGGCCGTCGGGCTGCCCCTCGTGCTCTCGCTCGTCGCCCTGAACGTCGGCGCCTACCGTATTCCGCCGAAGGCCGTTTTCACGACCGTCGCCGAGGCCGTCTTCCCGGGCGGGGACGGCTCGGGCCCGTCGCCGTACGCCGACATCCTTTTCCGTGTCCGGCTGCCCCGGCTTCTGCTGGCCCTTTTCGCCGGGGCGGCGCTGGCGGTGTCCGGCGCCTCGCTCCAGGCGCTGTTCAGGAATCCTCTCGTCTTCGAGTTCAGCCTGGGCATCTCCAACGGCGCGGCCTTCGGCGCTGCCCTTTCGCTCATCTTCCTCGGCCGAGGTTTCCCGCCCCAGCCGGCCGCCTTCGTCTTCGCCCTGCTCGCCGTCCTCCTGGTCGTGGCGATCGCCGGACGGTCGGCCTCGCAGGTGGTGACCATCCTGCTCGCCGGCATCATCGTCTCGGCCCTCTTCCAGGCCCTGCTTTCGCTCGTCGAGGTCTTCGCCAATCCCTACGCTCTGCAGTCCCTCGTTTTCTGGCTCATGGGCAGCCTCGGCCAAGCCACATGGAACGATCTCGCCGTGACCCTGCCTGTCATCGGCGCCGGCGTCGCCGTCCTCATCCTCATGCGCTGGCGGCTGAACGTCCTTTCGCTCGGGGAGGAGGAAGCGAGGTCGCTCGGCCTCGATACGACCCGGGACAAGATCGCCGTCATCGCCCTGGCCGCCCTGATCACGGCCGCGGCCACGGCCGTCATGGGGGTCGTCAGCTGGGTCGGGCTCATCGTGCCCCATCTCGTCCGGATGGCGGTCGGCGCCGACAACCGCAAGGTCGTGCCCCTCTCGGCAGGATACGGCGCCGCCCTCCTCCTCCTCGCCGACACCGTCGCCCGCGGCGCCGCCCCGTTCGAGATCCCCGTCGGCATCCTGACGAGCGTCGTCGGCATACCCTTCTTCATCGTCCTGCTGAAGAAGTCCCGGAGGATCTGGTTGTGAATGTCCGGGTCGAGGGCCTGGAATTCTCCTACGGCGCGTTCTCGCTCCGCGTCCCGAGCCTGGCTTTCGCCGAGGGCCGGCTGACGGCGCTCGTCGGGCCCAACGGGGCCGGTAAATCGACCTTCCTCAAGTGCCTGGCCTCGGTCGTCCCTCCCGATCGGGGGACCGTTTTCGTCGACGGGCGCAATGTGGCCGGACTCTCCGGACGGGAACGCGCCAGGCTCGTCGGCTACGTCCCCCAGGAACCGGCCTCGACGTTCAATTACTCCGTCCTGGATTTCGTGTTGACAGGGCGGGCCGCTTTCATTCCCGTGTTCTCCTCGCCGGCACGTCGGGACGACGAAGCCGCCCTGGAAGCGCTGCGCTTCGTCGGCTTGGAGGATTTAGGGCCGCGGCCCGTCTTCGAGCTCAGCTCGGGGGAAAGGCGGCTCGTCCTGATCGCCCGGACCCTGGCCCAGCAGTCCGCCGTCCTCGTCCTCGACGAGCCGACGACATTCCTCGATCCGCGCCACGAGACGGAAGTCATGGGGCTCGTGAAACAGTTGGCCGTCGAGAGAGGGAAAACGGTCGTCGTCTCCCTCCACGCCCTGGACATGGCCCTGAAGTTCGCCGACGACATGGTCTTCATGAAGAACGGCGCCGTCGTCGCCGCGGGCCGGCCCGACGACATTCTCGACGAGGCCCTGCTCCGTTCGGTCTACGACATCCCCATGGGCCTCCGCGATGTGGACGGGCGACGGATCGTCGTCCGCTGAGGGCCCGCGCCCCCGCGGACGAAGCCGGGGGTTTGGCAGTTCGTCCGGGTATCGGGTATAATCCCTCACCTTTAGAACGAGATGGGAGACGGCATGAGCGGACAACCTTCCCTGCGGAAGATCGAAACCCGCGCCTGGGCGACGGCCGCCGCGGCGACCGCCTTCGGCTGCCTGTATTTCTTCGTCCGGCAGTACTTCAAGGACGGGATCTGGCGCTTCGACCTGACGCTCGTCAACAAGGCCCTCGGCGTCGCGTCACTGCTCCTCATCGCCCTGTCGATGTATCTCACGGGCCGGTCCTATTTCTCGCGGCGGGCCGGCGATTCGCTGGCCCTGCGGAAGCCCTACGGCCTGGCGGGGTTCTGGATCGGCCTGGCCCACGGCGCCGTCGATCACTTCCTGCTCCCGGCCCTCGGGCTCGGTCCCGAAAAGAGGCCCGAAGGCCTTCACGCCGAAGCCACGGGCTGGATCGCGCTCGCCCTCTTCGCGGTCATGACACTGGCCTCCAACGACCGGGCCCGGAAATTCCTCGGAACGGGGACATGGCGGAAGCTGCTGCGCTATGCGGGCTACGCGGGCCTCGTCCTGGCGGCCGCCCACGCCGCAATGCTCAAGAGCGCCAGCTGGTCGAGATACTTCCGGACCTTCGAGTCCGTCCTGCCTTCGCTCAGCCTGTTCGCCGTCGCCTTTGCCGTCGCGACGATCCTCCTGCGACTGGCCGTCTGGTGGGCGGAAACCCGGAAGAAGTGATCTCTACTTCAGCTTTTCCTGGCCTTTGAACTCGCGGTAGGGGCTGAGGTAGGACAGAGTCTCCGTGTCCTCGGCCGTCTCCCGGCCGAGGACCATGCGGGCGATGAGCTCGCCCAACCCCGGGCCGAGCATGAACCCCTGGCCGCACATCCCGACGGCCAGCATGTGGCCTTCGAGCCCGCGGGTCCAGCCGACGATGGGGAATCCGTCCGGGGTCATCGGGTAGAGGCCCCGCCAGGTCCGCCGGACGCGCAGATTCCTGAGCCGGGGCATGAGGCCGACCATGCGGGCGGCGACCATCGGCAGGAACGAGCTCGTCTCGCGCGTGTCCGTGCCCCAGATGCTGGGGCTGGGGGTGATGCAGAAGACGATCTGACCGGTGTCGTGCTGGTAGAAATAGTAATTGGCCGAACCGGCGACCGGCCGGATGTCGACGACCATGGGTCCGAGGAAACGGGCGACGGCTTCCGTCACCGCCGCCTCGTGCGAGTCGGGCCGGACCGGCACTTCGATCCCGGCCATGGCCGCCACCTCGGCGGCGGACGGCCCGGCCGCGTTGATGACGACCGGGGCGGCGTAATCGCCCGCGGTCGTGCGGACGCCTCGGGCGCGGCCTCCGTCGGTGAGGATGGCCGTCACGCTCTCGCCGAAACGAAACTCCGCACCCAGTCTTCGCGCCCGGGTGTAGAACGCGTGGACGGCGAGCAGGGGCGAGGCGTTCCCGTCGTCCGGCGAGAAGGTCCCGCCGATGAGCCCCTCCGGGGCGAGATCGGGGATGACCTCGCGCAGCGCGGCGGCGTCGAGCCAGTCGATATTCAAGCCGCAGGTCTTCTGGACGGCGAGGAGGTCCTTGAGCGTTCGCTCCTCCTCGGGACGATAGGCGACGTAGCTGTAGCCGCCCTTGAACCACTCTATCTTGTCGCCGTGACGCTCCTCCCAGGTCGAAAAGACCTCGAGGCTGCGCAGGCAAAGGCGGATCTTGGCCGGATCGGAGTGGGTGGCCCGAAGCCCGCCGATGGCCCTCTTGTTCGAGCCCTGGCCGACGCTCGGGGCGCCGTCGAGGACCAGGACCTTGAGGCCGGATTCCGCCAGCGACAGGGCGACGGGAGCGCCCACGCTGCCGGCCCCGACGACGATCGCGTCGAAGATCTTACTCGCCGTCATGGCCTTCGTCCTTTCCGCCGAAACCGGCGAATATCCCCAGAGGGACCTCGACGAACAGGGGGCGCTTCGGCTGGTCGACGATGTCGGCCTCGGCCACCCCTTCCTCGCGGAACAACCGGTGGACGAGCGGCGTGCAGGTCTTGGCCCCGCAGGAGCCCATGCCGGCCCGGGTGACCGCCTTGATCTCGTTGATGTCCCGGACGCCCTCGCGGATGAGCCGGCGGATCTCGCCGGCGGTCACCCGTTCGCAGCGGCAGACGATGGCGTCGTCCGAGGTCCGCCCGACGAACCGGGCCAGGGGCTCGCCGGTCTCGGCCTCCTGGATCCGGATGCCGGCCACCTTCTTGGCATACTCCCTGGGCGCCCGGACCTTGACGATGACGGTCCTGTCGTTGGCCTTGATCGCCTTGACCGCGGCGACCTCGACCCGGCCGAGCGGATTGCCCTCGGTGTCCTCGACGACCACGCGATCGCCCGCCTTGAAACTGTCCTTGAGGAACTCGAAGGGGATGGCCACGGTGGGGAAGTCCGGGTCCTTGCGGTAGTCGACGAGGGTGACGGCCAGGCCCGGGCAGATGGCGACGCACTTCTCACAGCCCGTGCATCCCTTGCCGGACTTCGTCCCGACGAAGCCCGGCAGGCGCCGGATGTCCGTGCGGTCCATTTCGATGAGGTCGTTGGGGCATACGGCCGTGCAGGGATCGCAGGGAATCTCCTGGTTGCAGTGGAGGACCGGGAAGACGCCCGTCTCGGCGTCGGGCGTCCGCTCCGCGATCGTCGCTCCCGGCCGGGACTTGAGGATGTCCGAGGTCCGGTACCAATCGGGCGAGATCTCACCGACGTCGTGCCCGAGCGCCCGGGCCACTTCGAGGCCGCGGATCTTGCCCGAGAAAATGGCGGCCGAAGCCTCGGCGATCTCCTCGGCGTCGCCGGCGGCGAAGACGGCGAGTCCGAATTCGCGGGCCTTGTCGTAGAACTCGGCGACCGGATCGAGCCCGACCGCGATGAGGAGCGTGTCGCATTCGAAGGATCGCTCCGTGCCCCCGACCGGCCGGAACTTTTCGTCGACGCGGGCGATCGTGACCGACGCGACGGAGTCCGTCCCGTTGGCGCTGACGACCGTGTGCGAAGTGTAGATGGGCACGCCCAGCCGGGCCAGCTTGTCCCGGTGGACCTTGTAACCGCCGCACTCGGGCATGGCCTCGACCAGCCCGACCACGGCGATGCCGGCCTGGAGGGCGTGGTAACCCGCGATGAGCCCGACGTTGCCGCCCCCGACGATGAACAGCCGACCGGTCGGCCGGACCAGGTCCCTGTTGACGAGGGTTTGGAAGGCCCCGGCCCCGTAGACCCCGGGGAGCGTGTTGCCGGGGAAGGCCAGGTTCTTCTCCCGGGCCCCGGCCGTGACGAGAAGGACCTGCGGTTCGACCAGGACGTACTTCCGTCCTCCGACCAGGACGCCGACCCTCTGATCGCTGTAGACGGCCAGGGCCGCGCTCTGGAGCCAGATCCGCACGCTCGGGTACGAGCGGACCTCGGCTTCGAGGCGCGTGGCGATATCGATGCCCCGCGTCCCGGCGAAGACGGCTTCGACGGAACCGAAGAAACGGTGCGTCTGCAGGACGAGCTTTCCGCCGAGCCGGTGCTTGTCGTCGAGAAGGACGGCTTCGATGCCCCGCTTGCCGAGCTCGATCGCGGCCGAGAGGCCGGCCGGGCCGCCGCCGACGATCAGCACGGGCACGCGGACGGTCTCGATGGGTGCGGCCTCGTCCCGAGCGGCAGCGCGGGCATCGACCGGAGGCAGCACGGGCAGTCCCTCGACCGGCTCTACCCGGACACCCGGTCTGACCAGCTCCATGCACGATTTCACGGGGATGCCGTCGGCCAGGACGAGGCACTGGGCGCACTGACCGTTGGCGCAGAAGATGCCCTGGGCCGCGCCGTCCCGGGCATGGTGGCCGAAGACGCGCACGCCGGCGGCGAACAGGGCTGAGGACAGGGTCTCTCCCGCGCGGGCTTCCATGGCTTGTCCTTTCCACGTGTAGGGGACCTTGGCGGATACGGGGATAGGCAGGATGGGATGTTGCTCGATGCGGTGCATGGTCGGCCGTTCTCCTTGGCCTTCGTCGGGGCTTCCCGATAAAGGGCGGTATTATAGCACAAGGTAAATTTCGTGGATAGAATCCGCTCGGGGTTGTTGTATAATCGCCGCGAAGACCATGAACCGGAGGCGTATCGTCCGGACCGTTTCGGCGGTTTTGGTCTGTCTCGTCGTTTTCGAAATCCCCGTTGCGGCCCAGGACGCTCCCGTCCGCGAATTCCTGGAGGACGCGGGGCGCATCTGGACGGCACCGTTCCGTATCAGGGAAAAGGACGTCGCGCCCCTCCTCGTCCTGACCGCCGCCACGGCCTTCCTCATCGCCGGGGACGAGGACATCCGGGACGGCCTGCAACATTTCGTGGCCCGGAACACTTGGGTGAGCCGGACGGCGGACGCGATCGAAGAGATGGGGAGCCTGGGCGCCTGGGCCACGGCCGGAGCGTTATTCGGGGCGGGACTCATCTTCAAGGATCCCAAGGCGAAGGAGACGGGCTATCTCGCGGCGGGCGCCATGCTCCAGACCTTCGTCGTCGACAGCTTCCTCAAGGGCCTCACGGGACGACAGCGCCCCTTCTTCGCGGACGGCGAGGACCGCTGGTCCGGCCCGGTGGGATTCTATAAGCGGTTCGACAAGGCTGAATCGGCCCGCTATACCTCTTTCCCGTCCGGCCATACGGCCAACGCCTTCGCGCTGGCGACCGTCGTGGCCATGCAGTATCGCGACGAGCCCTGGGTTCCGGTGCTGGCGTATACCGTCGCCGCGTCCGTCGGGTTCTCGAGGATGGCTCTGGACCGTCACTGGGCATCGGACGTCCTCGTCGGTGCGGTCGCCGGCCACCTCGTTTCCCGCCTCGTCGTCCGCAATCACCGCCGGCGTCAGCGTCTCGTTCCGGCGCTGGCCTGCTCGGGACGATCCGTCGTCTTGAGCCTTTCCTACGATCTCGGTCCCGGCTCCCGATGAGGATTTCGGGAAGCGGGAGAGGATAAGAACGACCGTGAAAGGGTACCGGATCATGAGAATGCTGACCCCGTGTCTCTTCGTCCTGTTTTTCGCTGTGTCCGCGGGCGTAACTTCGGGCCAGAGGACGGAAAAACCTGTCCTGCACGGCAGGGAATGGGTGGCTGTGACCGGAAAACCGCTGGCCGCGACCGCGGGCGCCATGATCTTCGCCAAGGGCGGCAACGCCGTCGACGCGGCCTGCGCCATGCTCGGCGCCGTCTGCACCATGTACGACGTGCTGAGCTGGGGCGGGGAAACCCAGGCCCTCATCTTCGATCCCCGGACGGGGAAGGTGGTCGGGCTGAACGCCCTGGGAGTTGCTCCGACCGGGGCGACGCCTGAGTTCTACAAGTCGAAGGGACACGAATATCCGCCCGAGTACGGCGTCCTGTCCGCCGTGACCCCGGGCACACCGGGCGGGCTCCTGACCATGCTCGCGGAGTTCGGGACGATGAGCCTCGCCGAGATCCTGGATCCCGCCATCCGCATGGCCGAAGGTTATCCCATGGACCGGGAGACGGCGAACTCCATCGAGAAGCACAAGGACCGGATCAAGTCCTGGCCTTACGCGCGCGAGATCTTCCTGACCCATCCGGGCGGGGAGAGGGAGGCGCCGGAGGCGGGCGAGCTTTTCCGCCAACCGGACCTCGCCGCGACCCTGAAAAAGCTCGTCGAGGCCGAGCGGACGGCCCTGGCCTCGGGCAGGACCCGGAAAGAGGCCATCTACGCCGCCTACGACCGCTTCTATAAAGGAGACATCGCCCGGGAATTCGTCCGGGGCTCGGCGGAACAGGGCGGCCTCATCACCCTGGCCGACATGGCCGCCTGGAAGGTCCGGCTCGAGGAGCCCGTCTCGACGAACTACAAGGGCATCGAGGTCTACAAGCTGACCAGCTGGGTCCAGGGTCCCGTGATGCTCCAGGCCCTGAACATGCTGGAGACGATCGACCTCAAGGCCCTGGGCTTCAACAGCGTTGCCTACATCCATACGCTCTATCAGGTCATGAACCTGGCTTTCGCCGACCGGGATTTCTATTACGGCGATCCCTATTTCCCGCCCGAGGAGCCCCTCCGCGGCCTCTTGTCGAAAGAGTACGCCCGGGACCGGGTCAAGCTCGTCCGGGCCGACAGGAACGATCCCGACGTCAAGCCGGGCGATCCCTATCCCTACGAGGGCAAGACCAATCCCTTCCTCCGCCATCTCGACGGCTGGCTCGGATGGGGCCGGGGAGACGCCGCGGCGCTCGATCCGGGCCAGGCCGAGGCGGCCGAAGCCTCCTTCCGCTCCGGGACGACGTCCATCCAGGCCGCGGACAAAGCGGGCTGGGTCGTCTCCGTGACGCCGAGCGGCGGCTGGATCCCCTGCGTCATCGCCGGGAAGACCGGCGTCGGCATGAGCCAGAGGGCCCAGAGCTTCGAGCTCGACGAGAGCCGGAATCCCTTCAACGTCATCGCGCCGGGAAAGAGGCCCCGGGCGACGCTGACGCCCGGCCTGGCCACGAAGGACGGCCTGCCGTACCTGTCCTTCGCCGTCCAGGGCGGGGACACCCAGGACCAGAACCTCCTGCAGTTCTTCCTGGACATGGTCGAGTTCGGCATGAACGTCCAGGAGGCCTGCGAGGCCCCCAACATCACGAGCTATCAGATGCACGACTCCTTCGGCGCCCACAAGACCTTCCCGGGCAAGCTCGATGTCAACGAGAGCGTCCCGGCCGATGTCCGGGACAGGCTCCGGTCGATGGGCTACGTCCTGTCGGCCAAGAAGCGGACGTCGGGGCCGATCAACGCCATCTTCTTCGACCGCGCCCACGGCACGTTCTGGGGCGGCAGCAGCAACTACGGCGAGGACTACGGCATCGCCTGGTAGGCGCCCCGAAACCCGTTCTCCTCGCGTCAGGTGAGCCCGATTTCATCTCGGGCGGTGTTGTGCCGCGGCGCCGTCCCTGTTATTCTGACCTCTCCGGAAAGGCAGGCCCCATGGTCTTCAACGACCTCCTCAAGCGCATGGTCGGGGAAAAAGCTTCCGACCTCCACCTCGTGGCCGGGCTGCACCCCGCCCTCCGCGTCCGGGGCGAGCTCCAGCCGCTCACGGACGTCGACCGGTTCACGCCCGACAGCCTCAAGGAGTTCATCTTTGCGGCCCTGACCGTCCATCAGAGGAACATGTTCGAGAACGACCCGGCCAGCCGCAACGAGCTCGATTTCGGCTACGGCATTGCGGGCGTCGGCCGCTTCCGGGTCAATATCCACACCAGCCGCGGCAGCGTCGGGGCCTCGGTCCGGGCCCTGGCCGACCGCATCCCCGGGCTCGAAGAGCTCGGCCTTCCCCCGGCGGCGGCCGAGTTCACCCGGGCCAAGCGGGGACTCGTCCTGGTCACGGGTCCGACGGGCTCCGGGAAGTCGACGACGCTGGCCGCCCTCGTCGACACCATCAACCGCACCCGGCGCGACCACATCCTGACGATCGAGGACCCGATCGAGTACATCCACAATTCCAAGATGTCCTATGTCACCCAGCGGGAGGTCGGAGCGACGGGGGACACCCTGTCCTTCCGGAACGCCTTGAAATACGCCCTGCGTCAGGACCCGGACGTCATCATGATCGGCGAGATGCGGGATTACGAGACGATCGGCATCGCCATCACGTCCGCCGAAACGGGCCACCTCGTCTTCGGGACGCTGCACACGGCCAGCGCGGCCCAGACCGTCAGCCGCATCGTCGACGTCTTCCCCACGGACCAGCAACCCCAGGTCCGGACCCAGCTCGCCTCGACCATACTCGGCGTCGTCTCCCAAGTCCTCGTGCCCCGGAAGGACGGGACCGGGCGGGTGGCCGCCTGCGAGCTCATGTTGGCCAACGCCGCCGTGCGCAACAACATCCGCTCCGGCAAGGTCGAGGCCATCTACCAGACGATCGGGACCGCGGCCTCCGAGGGCATGCAGACCATGGACCAGTCCCTGACCAAGCTCTGCCGCGAAGGGGTCATTGACTATGAGACCGCCAGGCCCTATATTTACGAGAAGTCGACCCACGATTCGATCAAGGCCCAGCGCCGGGCGTCCTGACGCCGGGCCCCAGCCAGGTGGGTCGGCGGAGGGGCCCCATGAAACACCTCTTCATCCCGGCGTGTCTTTTTGGCGCTGCCGTTCCTGGCCGCGCGGATCGGATCGACGGAGGACCTTCCGGACGCGATCGCCGCGGCTGAAACGGTCGTCATTCCGCCGGCTGCCGCGCCCAATCCGCACTACCCGTCGAACCGCCCCCCGCTCGCCGTCGAGCCCCCTCGTCAAGCTGCCTCTCGGCGCGGTCGAACCCCGGGGCTGGATCATGGCCCAGCTCCAGCTCATGCGGGACGGCTTCACGGGCCGGCTGGCCGAGATCAGCCGCTTTCTCGGGGACGACAGCGGCTGGATCACCATGAAAGGCCAGGGCTGGGAAGAGATGCCCTACTGGCTCAAGGGCTACGGCGACCTCGGCTACCTGCTCAAGGATGCCGCCATCCGCAAGGAGACCGAGCGTTGGCTCGGCCAGGCCTTCAAGTCTCAGGCCCGTGACGGGTACTTCGGCCCGGTCGACAACCGGAACGGGCCCGACCTCTGGCCGAACATGGTCATGCTGGCGGCCATGCAGAGCTTCTTCGAAGCCACGGGCGACCGCCGCGTGCTCAGCCTCATGAGCCGTTATTTCCAGTTCGAGTTCCATCTCCCGGCCGAGGAGCTCCTGCCGGGAAGCTGGCAGAAGCTCCGGGGAGGGGAGAACCTCGAGAGCATCTACTGGCTCTACAACCGGACCGGGGAGAGCTTCCTCCTCGATCTCGCCCGCAAGCTCGCCGGCCGGACGTCGGACTGGACGTCGCCCATCCTCACGCCGGCCCGGGACCGGGATTGGACGGAAAGCGCTTTCTACCACGGCGTCAACATCGCCATGGGCTTCCGCCAGCCGGCCGTGTATTTCCAGCAGGCCCGCGATCGGAGCCTGATCGAGGCCGTCGAGCGCAATTACCGCCAGGTGATGGACCGCTACGGCCGCCAGCCGGGCGGAATGTTCGGGGCGGACGAGAACATCCGGCCGGGCAAGGAGGATCCCCGCCAGGGCGCCGAGACCTGCACCATGGTCGAGTTCATGGCCAGCTTCGAGTCGCTGCTCAAGATCACCGGGGACACGGTCTGGGCCGACCGGGCCGAGGAGATCGCGTTCAACTCCCTGCCGGCGTCCATGACGCCCGATCTCAAAGGCCTGCACTATCTCACGGCGGCCAACCTCGTCTCCTGCGACAGCAGCGGCGAGCACGATTTCCAGAACACGGGCCCGCTCGTATCCTTCGATCCCTGGAGCTACCGGTGCTGCCAGCACAACGTGGCCTTCGGCTGGCCTTATCTCGCCGAGCACCTCTGGCTGGCCACGGCGGACAACGGCCTCGCGGCCGCGATCTACGCACCGTCCGAGGTCAAAGCCAAGGTCGGCGAAGGGGCGGAGGTCGGCATCACCGAGGACACGGCCTATCCCTTCGGAGACCAGGTCCTGCTGACGGTCTCCTGCGAGCGTCCGACGGCCTTTCCGCTCTACCTGAGGCTTCCCGGCTGGGCGAAGAACGTCCGGATCGTCCTCAACGGCCACCGGGTCGAAGGGGATCTCCGGGGCGGGCGATACGCGGTCCTGCGGCGGACCTGGCGGCACGGCGATCAGGTCCGCCTGGAGTTCGCGCCGGAGATCGAGGTCGTCCGCTGGCCGTCCGTCCGCGGCGCCGCTTCGGTCCGCCGCGGTCCGCTCTGGTACTCCCTGAAGATCGGGGAGGAGTGGCGGCGCTACGGCGGTACGGACGACTGGCCGGCCTTCGAGGTCCTGCCCACGACCCCGTGGAACTACGGCCTCGTCCTGGACGGGGGAGACGCGGCCGGAGGCATCCGCCTCGCTTCCCGGCGCGCGCCTGCCTACCAGCCCTTCGCCCCCGACGCGGCGCCCATCGTTCTCTCGGCCAGGGCCCGTCGCGTCCCCGCTTGGAGGGAGGAGGGGAGGATGGCGGGTCCGGTCCCCGCGAGCCCGGCGGACGGAGAGGGACCGGTCGAAGAAGTCGCCCTCGTCCCCATGGGCTGTGTGCGGTTGAGGATCTCGTCCTTCCCCGTCGTCAAGAATTGACAGAAGTTCCGAACTTCCTATATATAAGGGCCGGAACAAATTCCAAGGAGGTTCGGATGTTCAAAGAGTTCAAAGAGTTCGCCATGCGCGGCTCCGTCCTCGACATGGCCGTGGGCATCATCATCGGCGGGGCTTTCGGCACCATCGTCTCCTCGCTGGTCAAGGACGTTCTGATGCCGCCGATCGGCATGCTCCTCGGCAAAGTCGATTTCACCGCCCTGGGCATCCCCCTGTCCGAAACGGTCAAGATCAACTACGGACTGTTCATCAACGCGATCATCAGCTTCCTCATCGTCGCCTTCTGCATCTTTCTGATCGTCCGGGCCATGAACCTGATGAAAAAGAAAGAAGTCGCCGCGGCGCCGACGACGAAGGAGTGCCCCTTCTGCGCCACGGCCGTTCCGCTCAAGGCCGTCCGCTGCCCCCACTGCACCTCGGAGATCAAATAGTCGGGGTCGGAAGGCTTTCATGTCGTCCTCTAGCGCAGGCTGACCTCGGGGTGGACGCCCGTGTCCGTCAGAAAGCATTGACTTCGAAGCAGAGGATGGCCGCGGCCATGTCGGGCGCCATGCCCGACCGCGTGCCCGTGATGTGCCAGTTGAGCATCGGGCACATGCTCTTACGGACCGGCATCCCGCCGTCGCGCTTCTGGCACTCCGCCCCGGACTTCGTCGACGGCCTCATCGCGATGAGGGCCCTCTATGCGTTCGATGGGATATTGGTCAGCCTCCACGGGCACGCGCCGGAATGGGAAAAGCGGATCGCAGGTATCGATCGGGAGCCCGACGGGGAACGCATCCGCTGGAAGTCGGGGGATTCGACTTTCTTCCCATGCGACGACCTGCCTGTCTTCCGGTCCGCCCGGTCCGCGGTCCCACCGGATTTCTCGGGCTTCGATCCCTCCTCCCTGCCGTCGCGCGTCGGCTACATCCCCGTTTCGCAGGGCCTGCGTTTCGCCCTGGACCCGGAGCACCTCTACGACGCCGTCGTCGCCGTCGCCGGACGGGCGGGCCGCGACTTCTCCGTCCACGGCGAGGTGACCTCGCCGCTCGATTACTACCTCGACCTCTTCGGCTTCGAACAGGCCATGGTCGGACTTCTGGAAGATCCCGGCCGGGCCGCTGCGATCCTGGACCGGTTCACGGACGGGATCGTCGCGATCGCCGAAGGATTGGCCGCCTCCGGGGTGGACGCCGTCAAGATCTCTTCGCCCTTCGCCGGGGCGGGCTTCCTGTCGACGGCGTTCTACCGGACCTTCGTCCTGCCCAACGAAAGTCGGATCGCCCGGGCCGCGGAGGCCCGGGGCGTCCGGGCCTACATCCACACCTGCGGCGACATTCACGACCGGCTCGAGCTCATGGCCGGGTCCGGAGCTTCGGGGATCGAGTGCCTCGATCCTCCGCCGCTCGGCCGCGTCGACCTCGGGGACGCCAAGACCCGCGTCGGGTCCCGGATCTTCATCAAGGGCAACATCGATCCGGTCCACGTCCTCCTCGCCGGCGATCCGGCCTCGGTCAGGGCCGACGCCCGCCTGCGGCTGGCCGCGGGCAAGCCCGGCGGCCGCTACATCCTGAGCTCGGCCTGCTCGATCGCCCCCCGCACGCCGGAAGAGAACATCCGGGTCCTGGCCGAGATCGCCGCCGCGGACGGCGTTTATTGAGTTGAAACCCCGGGCCGACCTGGTTTATAAAGGACTTTCGGATCTTTCGTAGCCCGGAGGAGATGCCATGAAGAAGATCGTCGTGTTGGGAGCGGGCATGGTCGGGCGCGTCATGGCCTCCGACCTCGCCGCCGAATTCGAAGTGACCTCCGTCGATTTCAATCCGGCCAACCTGAGCCGGCTCGAGGGCACCCCGGTCCGGACGGTCCGGGCGGACCTGGCCTCCGAGACAGTCGTCCGCGAGATCGTCGGCGGCTCGGATCTCGTCGTCGGGGCGGTCCCCGGCTCCATGGGTTTCGCCACGCTCAAGGCCGTCATCGCCGCGGGCAAGGACGTCGTCGACATCTCTTTCTTTCCCGAAGACGCCTTCCTCCTCGACGGGGCCGCCCGGGAGGCGGGAGTGACGGCCGTCGTCGACTGCGGCGTCGCCCCGGGGATGGACAACATGATCCTCGGCTATCACGCCGCCCGCATGGCGGTGGACCGCTTCGAATGCTATGTCGGCGGCCTGCCTTTCCGGCGGGAGTTCCCGTTCGAATACAAGGCCCCCTTCTCGCCGGCCGACGTCATCGAGGAATACACCCGTCCGGCCCGCTACGTCGAGAACGGCCACGTCGTCGTCCGCCCGGCGCTCTCGGACGTCGAGCTCCTCGAATTCCCCGAAGTCGGCACGCTCGAGGCCTTCAACTCCGACGGCCTGCGCTCGCTGCTGAAGACGATGAAGGTCCCCAACATGATCGAGAAGACCCTGCGCTACCCGGGCCACGTCGACCTCATTCGGGCCCTGCGCGCGGGCGGCTTCTTCGACGCCGGCGAGATCGAGGTCCGGGGCGTCCGCGTCCGGCCCCTCGACGTGTCCTCGGCCGTTCTCTTCAAGCACTGGCATCTCGAGGAGGAGGACGACGAGTTCACGGTCATGCGCATCGTCGTGGCCGGCCACGAGAGCGGCCGGCCCAAGCGCTACGCCTACGACCTTTTCGACCGCCGGGACCGGGCGACCGGGTTCTCGTCCATGGCCCGGACGACGGGTTTCCCGGCGACCGCGGTGGCCCGCCTCATCCTGTCCGGGCGGCTCGGCCGCAAGGGCATCGTCCCGCCCGAGTCCATCGGCGCCGACGAGGCCGCCTTCCGGGCGGTCATGGACGGGCTCGCCGCCCGGAACGTCGTCTACAGGGTTTCCGAAGCTTGAGAACGACCGACAAGGAGGACCTCCCATGACGCGCAAACTAACCGTTTCGATCCTGATCCTGGCCTGTCTCGCCGCGGGACCGGCGGTCCTTTCGGCCCAAGGCAAGGCCGCGGGCAAGGGCAAGGCGGCCGCCGCCGCGCCGGTCGCCGCCGACGTCGTTCTTAAAGCGATCGGCTTCCGCTCGATCGGGCCGACCCAGCAGAGCGGCCGGTTCGTCGACTTCGCCGTTCCCCTCCAGAAGCCGAACACCTTCTACGCGGCCACGGCGAGCGGCGGATTGTGGAAGACCGAGAACAACGGCCAGACCTTCGAGCCGCTCTTCGAGAACGAGAAGGTCTTCTCGATCGGCGACATCGCCGTGGCCCCGTCCGACCCCGACATCCTCTGGCTGGGCTCCGGCGAGGCCAACAACTCCCGGTCGACCTACTGGGGCGACGGCGTCTACCTGTCGAGGGACGCCGGCAAGACCTGGACGAACATGGGCCTCCGGGAGACCCATCACATCGGCCGCATCGTCGTCCATCCGACGGACCCGGGTACCGTCTACGTGGCGGCCCTCGGGCACCTCTACTCCGAGAATCCCGAACGCGGCGTCTTCAAGACGGCCGACGGCGGGAAGACCTGGTCCAAGGTCCTCGAGATCGTCGTCGACGGGCGCTTTGTCGGCGCCGTGGACGTGGTGATGGACCCGTCCGATCCGGAGACCCTCTACGCGGCCTCGTACGACCGCTTCCGCAGGCCCTGGACCTGGGGCATCGGCGGGACGGGCTCCGGCATCCACAAGACGACCGACGGCGGCAAGTCCTGGACGAAGCTCACGGCGGGCCTGCCGGGCGGCATCATCGGCCGCATCGGTCTCGCCGTCTACCCCAAGAACCCGAAGATCCTCTACGCCGAGATCGAGAACGCCAACAAGCCCGGCCTGGCCCCCGACGACCGCTATCGCGAGGTCCTCGAGGGCAAGTCCAGCGCGGGCATGATCGACGGCGAGATCTACCGCTCCGACGACGCCGGGGCCACCTGGGCCAAGGTCAGCCCGGAGAAGCGCTCGATCGGCGGCAATCCCGGATATTACTACGGCCAGATCGTCGTCGACCCCAACGACGCCAACGTCGTCTACGTGCTGAGCGTCGGCGTCCTGGCCAGCCGCGACGGCGGCAAGACCTGGACCTCGCCGTTCCGCTTCGGCGGCGACAACCACGCCCTCTGGATCGATCCCGCGGACAGCCGTCACCTGCTCCTCGGCTACGACCACGGTCTCGGCGTGAGCTGGGACGGCGGCAAGAACTGGTACCACCCCGATTTCCTGTCCCTGGCCCAGTTCTACGCCATCGACTTCGACATGTCCTATCCCTACCGCGTCGCGGGCGGCCTCCAGGACAACGGCAACCTGATGGGCCCGAGCACGAAGGTCGGCGGCGGAGGAGGCTACGGCGGGGGCGGTGGTACGTCCGGGCCGCCGATACGCCTCGAGGACTGGTTCAATCTCGGCGGCGGCGACGGCATGTACAACGTCTTCGACCGGACGACCAACCGCACGATCTACAACGAATCCCAGTTCGGCCCGCTGGCCCGCATCGATCTCACGACCGGCGAATCGAAGAGCATCGCCTACCAGCGCCTGAAGCCGGAGACGCGCTGGAACTGGTGCGCCCCCATCCTCGTCTCGGCCCACGCCAACGAGACGGTCTACCACTGCGGCAACATCGTGGTCATGTCGACCAACCGCGGCGAGACCTGGACCGAGATCAGCCCCGACCTCTCGACCAACGATCCGGCCAAGCTCACGGTCGGGGGCAAGGGCGGCGACGGCAACATCCAGTACTGCACCATCACCACGTTCGACGAGTCGCCGCTCGTGCCGGGCCTGCTCTGGGCCGGCACGGACGACGGCAACGTCTGGGTCACCCGGGACAACGGCAAGGCCTGGACCAAGCTCAACGACAAGATCCCCGGCCAGCCCGGATACTGGGTCAGCCGAGTGGCGGCGTCGCCTTCGGACCCGGGCACGGCCTACCTCAGCTACACGGGCTTCCGCAACGACGACTTCCGGCCCTTCCTCTATAAGACGACCGACTACGGCGCCACCTGGACCTCTCTCGCGGCCGGCCTGGCCGAAGGGCCCGTCAACGTCGTCCGCGAGGACCCCAAGAACCCGAACCTCCTCTTCGCCGGGACCGATTTCGGCGTCTACGTCTCTCTCGACGCCGGGAAGACCTGGCTGAAGATGAAGAACGACCTGCCGACCCAGCCGGTCCACGACCTCAAGATCCATCCCGCGCGAGGCCGACCTCATCGTGGCCACGCACGGCCGGGGCGCCTACATCGCGGACATCAAGCCCCTTCAGGAGCTCTCGCCCGCCGTGCTGGCCTCCGACGTCCATCTCTTCGCGACCCAGCCGGGGATCCGCTGGATCGGACAGGACCGGCGGGAATCGAGCTCTTCGAATTTCGCCGGGGAGAGCGAGCCCGCCGGCGTGGCCGTCTCCTATCTCCTCAAGGCCAAGCCCAAGGAGGGGGTCAAGGTCCGGGTCTATGCCGGCACCCTGCTAGTCAACGAGATCGCCGGGAAAGCGGAAGCCGGGCTCAACACCGTCGTCTGGAACATGACCGGCCGGCGCGAACGGACACCCGAGGAGAAGGAGGCCGCCCAGACGATGGCCGGGCGGGCCAGGGAGGCCGGGGCTACGGCGGCGCCGCGGGCGATCCGAATTTTGCCGCCTTTCCGGTCCAGCCCGGGGAGTACCGCATCGAGCTCGTCGTCGACGGCAAGACGCTGTCCACGCCGGCCACGGTCCTGCGGGATCCGCGCTACTGAGGACGGCCGGCTGTAAAGCGGCTTTACACCGCCCCCGGGGTTGGTCCCGGGTTGCCCAAGCGCCGGTCTGGCATGGGAGTTGCAGTGCAGGGGAGTAGTTCCATGCTGGAGCTCAAGGGCGTCTCCAAAAAGTTCTCGGCCTTCACGGTCGTCAATGAGGTCAGCTTCACGGTCGAGCCGGGGGAGGTCCTGGGCTACCTCGGCCCGAACGGCGCCGGCAAGACCACCACGATCAGGATGCTGGCCGGCCTGCTCGAACCGAGCCGGGGCGAGATCCTTTTCGACGGCCGGGACATCCGTTCCGACCTCCGCTATTACAAGAGCCGGATCGGCTACGTCCCGGAACAGTCGGAGATCTACCCGCACCTCGGCGCTTTCGACTACCTCCGCCTGGTCGGCCGGCTGCGCGGCCTGGCCGAAACGGAGATCCGGGCAAAGGCCATGGCCTTCCTCCGCGTCTTCGACCTCGAAGAGGACACGCACAATCCCATCGCCTCCTTTTCCAAGGGCATGCGCCAGAAGGTCCTCCTCGCGGCCGCCCTGCTCCACGACCCCGATATCCTGCTCCTCGACGAGCCCCTCTCCGGGCTCGACGTGACGACCGCGCTCGTCGTCCGCGACCTCATCCGCCGGCTGGCCGCGGAGAGGAAGATCATTATTTACTCCTCCCACGTCCTCGAGGTCACCGAGAAGATCTGCACCAAGGTCATAATCCTCCACAAGGGAAAGGTCGTGGCCAACGACTCGGTCGAGAGCCTCCGCCACCTCATGCACCTGCCCTCGCTCGCAGACATCTTCAGCGAGCTCGTCCTCCACGAGGACACCGACGAGGTGGCCGGACGGCTGGTCCGGGCCATGAAGGGAACCGCCTAGGCCGATGGACGCACTGCGGACCGAGCTCGGGCAATTCTCCCTCCTGACCCGGCATTTCTTCAGCCGGATGTTCCGCAACGAGACGGTCGATTTCGAGGACCAGATGAAGGAGAAGCTCATCGTCTCCCTCGCGCTTCTGGCCGTCTTTTTCTTCTGGGCGTCCGAGCTGATGCTCTTCAAGTACCACTTCGTGCCCGATATCGGCCGCTCTTGGCAGGAGAAGAACTACATCTACACCCTGATGATGCTGGTCTTCGGCGTCGTCACCTTGCTCGAATGGGACGTCCTCTTTCCCGACCGCCGGGACTTCATCAACCTGACGCCCCTGCCCGTTCGCCTGCGGACGGTTTTCTCGGCCAAACTGGCCTCCTTCATCCTCTTCGTCGCCCTGTTCTCGACCGCCATGATGAGCCTTTCGTCCGTGCTGTTCTCGATCTACCTCACGAAGTGGCGGGCGGAGAGCGTCGCCCTGGCCGTGCGCTATGTCGTCGCCCACCTCGCGGCGGGTTTCGCGGCCTGCCTCGCCGTCTTCTTCGCCGTCGTCCTCCTGCAGGTCCTGCTGGCCGCGTTCCTGCCCGCAGGACTCAACAAGCGGGCCGCGCTCGTCGTCCGTTTCGCCCTCATCGCCGGACTCCTGTTCCTTCTCTTCAGCTTCTTCGCCGCCCCGTCGATCGTCGGGCGGGCGTTCCAGGACCTGGACGTGCTGAAAGAGTCACGGAGTCCCTTCGTGTTCCTCTTCCCGCCCCTCTGGTTCGTCGGGCTCTACGAGGTTCTGCTGGGCACCCGCGACTCCGTTTTCGAGGCCCAGGCGCGGACCGCCGGGCTCGCCATAGCCCTTGCCGCCGCCGCCTTCTTCGGCTCGAGCGCCCTGAGCTACCGACGCCACGTCGCCAAGACGCTCGAGGTCCGAAAGGGCCGGCCGGCTTTTTCCCGGGTCCGCGATTCCTGCCGGCGGCTTCTTGATGCGGCCCTGTTCCGGGCGCCGGAAGAGCGGGCCGTCCACGGCTTCTTCTCCGACACGCTGAGGTCGAGCCCGACCCACCGGATGTCGCTCGTCTATTACTTGGCCGTCGGGACGGCGCTCGTCTCCATCCTCCTCGCCGCCAACCGGAGGTCCTTGCGGATTCTGACGCCGGAGAACGGGCTCTTCCTCGTTCTCCCGATTCTCCTGGCCTTTGCCGTCCTCACCGGGATCCGGGTCGTCGTCGACCGGCCGGCCGCGCTCGAGGCCGCATGGATCTTCCGGCTGACCGAGACGGGGCGGACAGGCCTCTACGTCTCCGGCCTCAAAAAGACCGTCATCTTCGGATTCATCGTTCCGATGTTCTGCGGCGTATTCGGCGTCCATGCCCTGCTCTGGGACGCTTGGACGGCCCTCCTCCACGCCGTTTTCGGGCTGGTCGTTTCGTGCCTGTTAGCTGAAGCGGTTTTTTACCGCTACCGGAAGATCCCTTTCGCGTGCTCCTGGGTGCCGGGAAAGCTGAAGCTCCAGTTCACTGCCGTTCCCTGGCTCATCGGTATCCTGCTGGCCGGGACGGCGCTGGCCGCCGTCGAAAAATCCATCCTCGCCGGACCTTCGCGCGGACTTGTCTTCCTGGGCGCGGCGGCCGCGGCCTGGGTGGCGCTCAGGGCAGGGAACAGGCGATTCTATCGGGAACACGGCCTGCTCTACGAGGAAGAGCCCGAGGCCGCGATGATCGGATTCCCGGCCGCGGATTGAATGTTCTTTTCTTCTCCCGTTTCTGATACCCTATCCCGCGGAGGAGGCCTCCATGCCTTACACCATCGACGATGTCATCGGGCGGATCGAACGGTTCCCCCGGGTCGATCTCATCCACCGCCCGACGCCCCTGCGGAAGCTCGAGCGCCTGTCGGCGCGGCTCGGCGGCCCGGCGATCTACGTCAAACGCGACGACATGACCGGCCTGGCCTTCGGCGGCAACAAGTCGCGCAAGCTCGAGTTCATCGTCCGCGACATGCTCGAAAAGAAGGCCGACGTCGTCGTCACCTGGGCCGGCGTCCAATCCAACTGGTGCATGCAGACCGCGGCGGCGGCCAAGACGTTCGGCATCAAGCCCGTGCTGATCCTCTTCAAACAAGCCGATCAGCCGGCCACGGCCGACGGCAACGTGCTCCTCGACGTCATCCTCGGAGCCGACATCCGCTTCCACCCGGTCGAAAAGGGCCAGGCGATCAAGGCCCCCCAGGCTATGGATATCCTCCAGGAAGTCGGCCGGGAGATGAGGGGACGCGGGCACACTCCCTACCTCGTCCCCGTCGGAGGCTCGCTCGTCCGGGGGGACATGACGGCGCCCCTCGGCGCGGTGGGCTACGTCGACGCGTTCGCCGAGATCCTCGGGCAGATGCGGGCCGGCGGGGCCGAACCCGACTACATCGTCCACGCCACCGGATCGGGCGGAACCCAGGCGGGCCTTGTCGTTGGCGCGCGGGCCCTGACCTCGGGCTGCCGCGTCCTCGGCATCAGCGTTTCGGATCCCAAGGGACCTTTCTCCGAGATCGTCCTCGAGATCGCCCGGGCCACGGATGACGCCCTCGGCCTGGGGCTCGATATCCATCCCGGCGAGGTCGTCGTCTTCGACGAGTACCTCGGCGAGGGCTACGCGAAAGTCGACCGGGCCGTGGCCGAGGTCATCCGCCTGGTCTTCCAGACCGAGGGGATCGTCCTAGATCCGGTCTACACCGCCAAGGCCATGATCGGCCTCATCGACCTCATCAAGACCGGCTTCTTCACTCCGAAGGACAAGATCGTCTTCGTCCATACGGGAGGGACCCCGGCGCTCTTCCCGCACCGGGAAAAGATCTTCGGCTACCTGATGGACAGGGCCTAGGCGCTCAGAACAGCCGGGCCAGCCCCGACTCGAGTTCGGCCAGCGGGACGCGGTGGATATCGATCGGCGCCGATTCCAGGGCGGCCGGTGTCTTCAGGCCGCTACCGGTGAGGATCAGGACGGTCGCGCCGCGTCCCTCGTCGATCTTTCCGGCCTCGGCGAGCTTCCGGAGCGCAACGAGCGTCGTCGCCGATTCCGGCTGGCAGAAGAGCCCCTCGGCCGCGGCCAGTTCCCGCTGGGCGGCGAGCATGTCCTCGTCGGATACGGCGATCAGGATCCCTTCCCGTTCCCGGATTGTCCGTAAAACCGCCTCTCCCGCCGGCGGGGTCGGGTTGGCGATGGCGTGGGCGATCGTCCGGGGTCCCTCCCAGCGCTCGTAAGTCGGACGGCCGGCGTCGAAGGCCCGGACGAGGGGAGCGCAGCCCGCGGCCTGCACTCCGACGATCAGGGGATAAGCCGGGATGAGTCCCTCGCGCTCGAGTTCGGCGAAGCCGCGCATGAGGCCGAGGAGATGCCCGCCGGAGCTGAGCGGGACGACGACCGTGCCGGGCGCCCGGCGGCCGAGCTGGACGAAGATCTCGAAGGCGGTGACCTTGTAGCCTTCCATCCGGTAGGGGTCGATGGAGTTCATGAACGTGATGCCGAGCTTCCTGCCGATCCCGATACTGGCCCGGAAGAGCGTGCCGTAATCCCCGTCGACCGCGACGAGGCGGGGCCCGTGGATGCCGGCGTTGCGGAGGCTCGTCGTCGACGTTCCTTCCTTGAGCAGGACGAACGTGGGCAGGCCGGCCCGGGCGCCGTAGGCGGCCGTCGACGCCGCCATGTTGCCCGTGGAGACCGTCCCGATCCGGGTCATGCCGAGAGCGACGGCTTTTTGGACGGCCACGGCGGTCCCCCTGTCCTTGAAGCTGCCCGTGGGGTTCTGGGCCTCGTTCTTGGCGTGAAGCGCGGCGAGGCCGAGCGAGGCCCCGATGCGTCCGAGTCGGACGAGAGGCGTCAGCCCCTCGCCCAGGCCGAGCTCCCGGTCGACGGTCTCGAGAGGCAGAAAATCCGCGAACATCTCGAGCGCGGACGCGCGGTCTCCGTGGATGACCTTGCCGCCCGGGCGGGACGATGGGGCGACGAAGATGGGTTGATCGCACGAAGGGCAGAAAGGGGAGTAGGGGTCACGCGAAGCGAGCGGGCCGCAGGCCAGGCATTCGAAACGTTCCATCGTTTTTCTCCTCGGATCGACGGGCCCGATTATAGACCGAAATCCCGGTCTTGCCAAGGAGCGGCCGGCCGAAGTAGAATCGACCGGTCATGGACGATCCCGGTTTCATGAGAGCAGGCGTTGAAACAGGCGGCGAAGGCCGCGGCGGCGGGCGAGGTGCCCGTCGGCGCGGTGGTCGTCCGGGACGGCAAAATCCTGGCCCGGGGCTCGAACAGGCCCGTGGCGGCCTCCGATCCCACGGCGCACGCCGAGATCGTCGCGCTCCGCCGGGCGGCCCGCGGGGCCGCGAACTACCGCCTGCCGGATTGCGACCTGTTCGTGACCGTCGAGCCCTGCGCCATGTGTCTCGGCGCCGTCGTCCAGGCGCGGATACGCCGCCTCGTGTTCGGGGCCCTCGACCCCAAGGCCGGTGCGGTGTCCTCGACGATGGCGTTCCCGTTCGCGCGGCTCAACCACCGCCCCGAGGTCGTCGGCGGCCTGCTCGCCGGCGAGTCGGCGGAGCTTCTCCGCGAATTCTTCCGGGCCCGTAGAAAGTCGCCGGGTTTTCGGCTATAATCGGGTTCGTTTTCGCGTTCCCAAATTGCGGAGAGGTGGCCGAGTGGTTGAAGGCGACGGTCTCGAAAACCGTTATCCTGAGCGATTGGGATCGCGGGTTCGAATCCCGCCCTCTCCGCCAATGACGTTCCGTCCATGAAAAAAGTCCCCCTCGTCGTCACCGGGTTCGGCCATGTCGGGCGGGCCTTCGTCTCGCTCCTGCGGGAGAAATCCGACGACCTCGGGAAACGCTACGGTCTGAACCTCGAGATCCACGCGGTCGCCCGGGCGGAGGGCTGCTTCTTCAACGGAGAGGCCCTCGACGCCCGTCACCTCTCGCGCAACGGCGAGCCCTGGACCACGGGCAATCCGGCCTGGCGCGAAGGTCTGCGCGCGGCGGATGTCATCGAGAAGATCGCCCGGGGAGGTTGTCTCGTCGAGTGCACCATCTCCAACTTGGAGACGGGGGAGCCCGGTCTGGCCTACATATCGGCCGCCCTGCTCGGCGGCCGGCATGCGGTCGTCGCGAGCAAGGGCGCCCTGGTCGTGGGTCTTCCCGAGCTGCGGAGGCTCGCCGCGGAGAACGGGACATGCCTCAGGTTCAGCGGGGCCACAGCGGCCGCGCTGCCGACCGTCGATGTCGGCCTGTTCTCGCTGGCGGGTGCCCGCATTTCGGGCATCCAGGGCATCCTCAACGGGACGTCGAATTACATCCTGACCCGCATGGGCGAGGGCCTGGCCTACGGCGAAGCGCTCCGGGTGGCCCAGGACCTGGGCATCGCCGAGCCCGACCCGAGCCACGATGTCGGCGGCTGGGACACGGCCTGCAAGATCCTCCTGATCACCAACGCCTGCCTCGGGAGCGCCTATGTCCTGAAGGACGTCCAGGTCGCGGGCATCGCCGGTCTCGACGTCGATTTCGTCCGCCAGGCCCGGCGCGAGGGTCGGTCGGTCAAGCTGCTGGCCACCGCGGCCCCGGGCCGGAGCGGCGAGCGGTGGAGCCTCGACGTCCGGCCCTCTCTCGTCGACGCCTCCCACCCGCTCGTCGCCGTCAACGGCACCGAGAAGGGCATCAGCTTCCTCACCGATTCCATGGGCACCGTCACGGTGACCGGCGGCCGCTCCAATCCCCGCGGCGCCGCCGCCGCCCTCCTGAAAGACATCATCAACATCTACAGGCCGCCTGTCTGATCGCGTTGACCAAGGGGCATTTTTCTGGTAAGGTTGGCCTATCCTGATCCGTTTCATCGCCGGCAAGTCGGGTATGGAGAGGTGTCCGAGCGGTTTAAGGAGCACGCTTGGAAAGCGTGTGTGCGCCGTAAGGTGTACCGCGGGTTCGAATCCCGCCCTCTCCGCCAATCATCAGCGCGCCAAAAGGAGTCACGACATGGACAGCCAAGAACTCATCCGCATCGAAGATCTCTACGGGGCCCACAACTACCATCCCCTCGACGTCGTCATCAACAAGGCCCAGGGCATCTGGATGTACGATGTCGAAGGGCACAAGTACCTGGACTGCCTGAGCGCCTATTCGGCCGTCAACCAGGGCCATCGCCATCCCCGGATCGTCAAAGCCCTCGTCACCCAGGCCAAGATGCCTGACGCTGACCTCCCGGGCCTTCCGCAACGACCAGTGGCCGATGCTGGCGCGAGAGGTCTGCGAGCTCTCGGGCTATTCCATGGTCCTGCCGATGAATTCCGGCGCCGAGGCCGTCGAGACGGCCGTCAAGACGGCCCGCAAGTGGGGCTACCAGAATAAGGGCATCCCCCAGAACCAGGCCGAGATCATCGTCTGCGCGAACAACTTCCACGGCCGAACGGTCACCGTCATCAGCTTCTCGACCGAAGAGCACTACCGGCAGGATTTCGGCCCCTTCACGCCGGGCTTCACGGTCATCCCGTTCGGGGACGCCGAGGCCCTGGAGAAGGCCATCACGCCGAACACGGCGGCCTTCCTGGTCGAGCCCATCCAAGCCGAGGCCGGGATCCTCATCCCGCCCGACGGCTTCCTCAAGAGAGCGGCCGAGATCTGCCGCCAGAACAACGTCCTCTTCATCGCCGACGAGATCCAGACCGGCCTCGGACGGACAGGCAAGCTCTTCGCCTGCGAATACGAGGGCGTCCGGCCCGACATGATGATCATCGGCAAGTCGCTCGGCGGCGGCTGCTATGCCGTATCCGCCGTCCTGGCCGACAAGGAGATCCTCGGCGTCTTCAAGCCCGGCGAACACGGCTCGACCTTCGGGGGCAATCCGCTGGGTTGTGCCGTGGCCCGCGAAAGCCTCAGGGTCATCGCCGAAGAAAAGCTCGTCGAGAACGCCGCCGAGCGCGGCCAGTCCTTCATGGAAAAGCTGCGCAAGATCCGCAGCCGGCACATCAAGGAGATCCGCGGCCGGGGCCTCCTCATCGGCATCGAACTCCACCCCGCAGCCGGCGGCGCGCGCCGTTTCTGCGAGGAGCTGATGAAGGAAGGCCTGCTCTGCAAGGAAACCCACGACAACGTCCTCCGTCTGGCGCCGCCCCTGATCATCCGGGAGAAGGACCTCAACTGGGCCGTCAAGCGCATCAAGACCGTCTTCAAGAGACTGGCCTAAGACGGACGGCCCTAGGCTGTCCGATTTTTAGGACAGGCCGGACTCCGGCCGCCCAGGTCCCCTGGGGAAGGGGATTGGCATAATCCTTGCTTAGGTACGGGTTAGGAGGATGGAGATGAAAAAGACGCTCGGTTCTCTTGCCTTGATCGTATTTATCGGGCTCTTAGGCGCGGCCTGCGTCAGGTACGTCCCCTACGACGAATCCGGCCGCTACCCGGACGATTACCGCACCGACAGGGATTACAGCGGTTATTACGACCGTTACGACGATCTCGACAGCTCGTATTTCTACAGCCAGCTCGATCCCTACGGCATGTGGGTCTCCTACCAGCCCTATGGCTACGTCTGGATTCCCGGCAATGTCGGCTACACGTGGCGTCCCTACACCCGGGGCCACTGGGTTTGGTCCGACTACGGCTGGACTTGGGTGTCGCTCGAGCGCTGGGGCTGGATCGCCTACCATTACGGGCGCTGGGGCTGGGACAGGCGCCTGGGCTGGTTCTGGGTCCCGGACATCGTCTGGGGTCCCGCCTGGGTGGCCTGGAGATGGGGTGACGCCCACATCGGTTGGGCCCCGCTCCCGCCGGGCCCGGGCTTCGAGCACGGCCGGGGATTCGGCAACCACCGTTGGGATATCCCCGAGCGTCACTGGAACTTCGTCAACGGCAGGTACTTCATGGACCGGAGCCTGGATCTCCGGGTCCTTCCGGTCGAGCGCAATCGGACCATCGTCAACATGACCGACCTGCGGATCAACATCGAATCGCGCGACCGGCGGGTCGTCAATGACGGCGTCGATCTCGACACGGTCCGCCGGATGACGCTCCGGGAGGTCGACCGGTACACTCTGAGGGACCCGAAGAGGACCGGAGAAGAGCGGGAGGAGGGCCGCGAGATCGTCCTGTCGCGGCCCGATTTCAAGAGGAACGAGACGGCCAAGCCCCGGGAGGTCCTCGATCCGGACAGGGCCGAGCGCCGGCTCGAGAGCGAACAGACCGGCCGGGTCTACCGGCGCGACGACCGCAACGAGGAGGACGTCGCGCGCGAGGACCACGATCAGGAGCGCTGGCTCATGCGGGACAGCCAGGAAACGGAGCTCAAAGAGGTCCGGCGCAAAGCCGAGGACGAAAAGGCGAAGGTCCAGAATCCCGTCGAAAAAAAGAAGGTCGACGAGCAGGCCTCGACCCGGATCGGCGAGCTGAAGAGGAAGCACGACCAGGAAAAGGCCGATCTCGAAAAGCGGCAGAAGGAAGAGAAGGAAAAGGCCAAGAAAGTGCCCGTCCGGAAGAAGGTCGACAGGAACTAGGCCGGCCGCCGCGCCCGGACGGTCGCGGCCAGCGCAGTGATCAGAACGATCGCCCCTCCCGAGACCGTTCTCAGGGAGGGGCTTTCTTTGAGGAAGACCAGCGCGAGCAGGATGCCGTAGACGGGCTCGAGCGTGCTCAGCACGCTGGCCGTCCGGGCGCCGGCCCGCTTCATCCCCTCGATGAACAGGGTGTGGGCGAGCGCCGTACAGAAGATCCCCAAAACGGCGATGAGGACCCAGTCCCTCCCGGAAAGGGGGAGTCCGCCGCGGAGGACGGCCGGCAGGAGCACGAGGCCGGCGAAGAGGTCCTGATAGAAAGCCACCTTCAGGCTCGGATGCCGGCCCGCCAAGTCACGGTCGAGCACGCTGAGGAGGGCGAACGTCAGGCCGGCCCCGAGTCCCCAGAGGACGCCCCGGACAACGGAATCGGTGAGGTCGAAGCCCGGCACGATCAGGCCGATGCCGAGGACGCAGAAGAACGCGTAGCCCAGGCTGGCCGGGTCCCAGCGCTCCCGCATCAGGAGCGGCTCCAGGAACGCCGTGAAGACGGGGAAGCTCGAGTAGGCCAGGAGCCCAACGGCGACCGAGGAGACCTGGACGGACTTGAAAAACATGGTCCAGTGGGCCGCCAGGATGAAGCCGCAGGCGAGGAACAGGACCAAGTCCCGGCCCGGCCCGAGCCGGAACGTCCGTTTGCCCGCCGCCATGACCGCGGCCAGCGTCAGGCCGGCGAAGACGACCCGCCCGAAGACGATCAGGACGGGATCGAGGTCGAGCCATTTTCCGAACAGCCCGGGGAAGCCGAAGAGGAAGACCGCCAGGTGGATCTGGGCCAGACTGCGGTTGCGCGCGAGCACGGCCGCATTATATTCCTTTTCCTTGATATTTGGCCGGATTGTGTTAAGATAAACTTTACTTTTTAGGGGAAACCGCGGTTTTCCCCGCGTCAACGGACGGCCGAAACCCAAATGTCCTACGAGATATTCGCCCGGAAATACAGGCCTTGGAAATTCGACGAGGTCGTCGGGCAGTTGTCCGTCGTTCGGACCATCCAGAACGCGATCGCTTCGAACCGCATCGCCCAGGCCTACCTCTTCTCGGGTGTGAGGGGCACCGGCAAGACCACGGTGGCCCGCATCCTGGCCAAGGCCCTGAACTGCGTCAACGGGCCGACCCCGAACCCCTGTCCTGACAAGGACCATCCCTGCCAGTTCTGCAAATCCATCCATGAGGGCAGCGCCATCGACGTCCTCGAGATCGACGGCGCCTCCAACCGCCAGGTGGACGACGTGGATTCCATCCGCGAGATGGTCAAGTACAAGCCCGTCTACACGCGGGCCAAGATCCTGATCATCGACGAAATCCACATGCTCACGACGCACGCCTTCAACGCCCTGCTCAAGACCCTCGAGGAACCGCCGCCGAACACGGTCTTCATCTTCGCCACAACGGAGTTCAACAAGGTCCCGGCCACCATCGTCTCCCGCTGCCAGCACTTCGAATTCCGCAAGATCTCCCACAAGGACATCATCAACCACCTGATGGAGATCACGAAGAAGGAGGGGATCACCATCCCCCCGTCCGGGCTGGCGATGATCGCCGAGGCCGCCGACGGCAGCATGAGGGACGCCCAGAGCCTCCTCGACCAGGCCGTGGCCTTCAGCGGGGAGAACGTCGGCGACGAGGACCTCAAGACGATCCTCGGGACGAT
Source organism: uncultured bacterium (assembly GCA_963743755.1). Taxonomy (GTDB): domain Bacteria; phylum Acidobacteriota; class Aminicenantia; order Aminicenantales; family Saccharicenantaceae; genus RBG-16-66-30. The sequence goes on along the minus strand of CAVUQU010000001.1, from coordinate 168,137 downwards.
CGGCACGGACGTGCTCTTCCGGTTCTCCGGCGCCGTGCTCGACGAGAAGCCGGGGGACATCTTCGCCCTGGTCGAAGGCGTTGTCGCCTCGGGTTACGACCTTCGCTTCGTCTTCGGCAAGCTCATCGAGCACTTCCGGGCCCTTCTCCTCGTCCGGACGGTCGAAAAACCGGGAGATCTCCTGCCTCTGAGCCCCGAAGGCCTCCAAGCGCTCCGGGACGAGGCGGCCAAGGCCTCGCCGGAAGACCTTCTCCGCTACCTTCTCGCCCTCCAACAGGCCGAATCCGGACTGAAGTACTCGGCCATGCCCCGGATCTACTTCGAGGCGTTCCTCGTCAAGCTTTGCCATTTCCGGAAGCTCGTCCCCATCCGGGAGCTCATCCGGGAGGTGGAAACCTTCCGGCAGGACGGGCCGGCCCCGAGGCCCCCGGCCAGACCGGCCGGTGGATCCGTCAGGCCCGCTTCCTCCGGCGCAACGCCCCGCCCGGACCCTCCGGTCCCGGCAGGCCCGGCCGCCCCTACGCCGTCGCCGCCCGCCGCCCCGCCCAAGCCGGCCGCGCCGGCCCAGAAGGACGTTTTCGTCCGAGTTCTCGAGCGGCTGGCCGTGGACAGGGCGCCTCTGGCGGCCCTGCTGGGCCAGTATTCCACCGTCATGGTGAAGGACAACGTGCTCGAGGTCCTGTTCGGGAGCGGCCGGGGCTTCTTCGTCACCAGCATCCAGGACAAGGACCTCCGCGCCGTCGAGCGGGCGGCCTCAGAGGTCCTGGGCCGCGAGACCAAGGTCCGCTTCGTCGAAGAGGGCGAGGCGGCCGGGGGGCCCATCAGGCCGGGACGGGAGCTGGAGTCGGCTATGAAGGACCCGGCCGTGAAGTTCTTCATGGACAAGTTCAAGGCCCAGGTCCTGTCCGCCGATCCCATCCAGTCCTCTCGCGATGCCGGCCCCAAGGGGCGCGGCCCCACGGAGAACGAAAAATGAAGAACGTCATGGACATCCAGAAGATGATGAAGGCGGCCAAGGAGATGCAGGACCGCCTCCAGCAGGAGCTGGCGGCCCTGCGCGTCGAGGGCTCGAGCGGCGGGGGCATGGTCGGGGTCGTCCTCGACGGCCACAAGGCCCTGCAGTCCATCCGCATCGACCCGGAAGTCGTCAACAGGGACGAGGTGGAGATGCTCCAGGACCTCGTCGTCGCCGCCTTCAACGACGCGGCGGCCAAGGTCGACGAATCGCTGGCCCAGAAGCTCGGCGCCCTCGGCGGCGGCCTGAAGATCCCGGGTCTCGGCTGATGTTCGAATACGCCCAGCCCCTCCACGACCTCATCGAGGAGCTGCGCCACATCCCCGGCATCGGGGCCAAGACGGCCCAGCGCATCGCTTTCCACTTCCTCGGCCTGCCGACCGAAGACGCCGACCGCCTGGCCGAAGCCATCCGGGAGGCCAAGCGGAAGATCTTCTATTGCTCGCGCTGCAACAACATCACCCACGTCGACCCCTGCCTCATCTGCGCGGACGAGCACCGGTCGGACGAGTCCCTGTGCATCGTCGAGGAGCCGTTCAACATCTCGTCGATCGAGAGGACGGGGGCCTTACAACGGCCGCTACCACGTGCTCCTCGGCGCCCTGTCGCCGCTCAAGGGCCGCGGACCCGACGAGCTGCGGCTGGGCAAGCTGACCAAGCGGATCGGGGAGGGCACGTTCCAGGAGATCATCATCGCCACGAACCCGACGGTGGAAGGCGAGGCCACGGCCCTCTACCTCCTGCGCGTCCTCAAGGATTTCGGCATCCGCATCACCCGGCTGGCCATGGGCCTGCCGGTCGGCTCGGACCTCGATTTCGCCGACCAGGTGACCATCAAGAAGGCCCTGGAGGGCCGGACGGAGCTCAAAGAGTAGTACGACACGTCTCATAGCGACGTTCGATCATACGACAAGGAGTTGTCCATCATGAAGAAAGACATGCAGACGATCGACGGGAACACGGCGGCGACCCACGTCTCCTACGCGTATTCCGAGGTGGCGGCCATCTATCCGATCACGCCCTCCTCGACGATGGGCGAGCTGGCCGACGAGTGGTCGGCCCACGGCCAGAAGAACATCTTCGGGCCAGAAGGTGGATGTCGTCGAGATGCAGTCCGAAGGCGGCGCCTCCGGCGCGGTCCACGGCTCCCTCTCGGCGGGCGCCCTGACGACGACCTTCACGGCCTCCCAGGGCCTGATGCTCATGCTGCCCAACATGCACAAGATCGCCGGCGAGATGCTGCCGACCGTCTTCCTCGTCTCGGCCCGCTCGCTGGCCTGCCAGGCCCTGTCCATCTTCGGCGACCACAGCGACGTCATGGCGGCCCGCAACACCGGCTTCGCCCTGACCTGCGCCGGCTCGGTCCAGGAAGCCCAGGACCTGGCCATCGTCGCCCACCTGGCCACCCTGCGGACCAAGATCCCGTTCCTGCATTTCTTCGACGGCTTCCGGACCTCCAACGTCGTCGAGAAGGTCGACGTCGTCTCCTACGAGACCCTGGCCGGGCTCTTCGAGCCTCAGTACCTCGAGGACTTCCGCCGTCGCTCCCTCAATCCCGAGCGCCCCATGCTGAAGGTCGGCCAGCAGAACCCCGACGTCTACTTCCAGGGCCGCGAGACCGTCAACAAGTACTACGACGAGTGCCCCGGCCTCGTCCAGCATTACATGGACAAGGTCGCCGGGGCCATCGGCCGGCAGTACCACCTGTTCGACTACTTCGGCGACCCGAACGCCGAGAAGGTCATCGTCATGATGGGCTCGGGCGCGGAGACGGCCGAGGAGACGATCAACTTCCTGAACGCCCGCGGCGCCAAGCTCGGCCTGATCAAGGTCCGCCTCTACCGGCCCTTCGACGCCGCCGCCCTGGCCGCGGCCCTGCCGGCGTCGGCCCGAAGGTCGCCGTCCTCGACCGGACCAAGGAACCCGGCGCGATCGGCGAGCCGCTCTACCTCGACGTCGCCGTCGCCCTGGCCGGCCGCCCGGTCAAGGTCATCGGCGGCCGCTACGGCCTCTCCTCCAAGGAATTCACCCCGGCCATGGTCAAGGCCGTCTACGACCACCTCGACGGCGCCGGCCACGCACGGCTTCACCGTGGGCATCGACGACGACGTCACGCACTTGTCGCTCGCCGTCGGCCCCATCCTCGACACCGAGCTCCCCGGGACCGTCCGCTGCAAGTTCTTCGGCTACGGCTCGGACGGCACCGTCGGCGCCAACAAGAACTCGATCAAGATCATCGCCGACCACACCGACATGTACGGCCAGGGCTACTTCCAGTACGATTCCAAGAAGTCGGGCGGCATCACCATCTCCCACCTTCGCTTCGGCAAGAGCCCGATCCAGTCCCAGTACTTCCTCAATACGGTCGATTTCGTCGCCCTGCACAAGCCGTCCTACATCGGCCGCCTGGACATCCTCGAGGGCATCCGCGAGGGCGGGACCTTCCTCATCAACTCCGAATGGAAGGCCGCCGACGTGTTCGAGCACCTGACCGAGGACATGCAGCGGACGATCATCGACAGGAAGATCAAGGTCTACACCATCGACGCCCTGAAGATGGCCGGCGAGCTCGGCCTGGGCCTGCGCATCAACTCGATCATGCAGGCCTGCTTCTTCAAGCTCTCGGGCGTCCTGCCCGAGGCGGAGGCCATCGCCCTCATGAAGAAGGCGATCGAGAAGACCTACGGCCGCAAGGGCAAAGACGTCGTCCAGATGAACTGGGACGCCGTCGACCGGGCCGCGTCGGGCCTGGAGGCCGTGCCCGTTCCGGCCCGGATCACGAAGTCGGCCCCGGTCACCAAGATCGTCCCCGACGACGCCAGCGCTTTCGCCAAGGACGTCATCGATCCGGTCACCCGGTTCAAGGGCGACCTCCTGCCCGTCTCCAAGATGCCCCTCGACGGGGCCACCCCACGGCCACCGCCCGGCTGGAGAAGCGCGGCATCGCCACCGAGTGCCCGAAGTGGATCCCCGAGAACTGCATCCAGTGCAACCAGTGCGCCTTCGTCTGCCCCCACGCCACCATCCGGGCCAAGCAGATCGCCCCGGCCGACCTGGCCGGCGCGCCCGAGGGCTTCACGACCATCAAGTCCAACACCAAGAACGAGCGCGGCCTGCAGTACCGCGTGCAGTGCTACATCGAGGACTGCGTCGGCTGCGGCTCCTGCGCCCAGGTCTGCCCGGCCAAGATCAAGGCCCTGGTCATGACCCCCATCGAGGAGCTCCGCGCGGCCGGCGAGGCCGGGAAGGCCGAGTTCTTCGACAAGCTGCCCGACAACGTCCTCGACGGCATCAAGCCGGACACGCTCAAGGGCAGCCAGTTCCTGCGGCCGCTGTTCGAGTTCAGCGGCGCCTGCGCCGGCTGCGGCGAGACGCCCTATGTCAAGCTGGCCACCCAGCTCTACGGCGACCGGATGATCATCGCCAACGCCACCGGCTGCTCCTCGATCTACGGCGGCACGTTCCCGACCTCGCCCCTACTGCGTCGACGACGGAAGGGCAAGGGGCCGGCCTGGGGCAACTCGCTCTTCGAGGACAACGCCGAGTACGGCTTCGGCATGCGCCTGGCCGTCGACGCCAACCGGCGCCTGCTGGCCGCTTCGATCGACGCGGCCCTGGCGGCCGGCATCGACCCCGGCCCTCGACCGACGCCCTGGCCAAGATGAAGGCGGCCTGGGCGACGGTCGGCGACGAGGCCAAGGCCGCGGCCAAGGCCGTTCGGGCCGCCCTGCCCGAAGCGCTCAAGGCCGCCACGGCGGCCAAGCCGCTACCTGGCCAAGATCGCCGAGCTCCAGGACTTCCTCGTCGAAAAGAGCGTCTGGTGCATCGGCGGCGACGGCTGGGCCTACGACATCGGCTACGGCGGCCTCGACCACGTCCTGGCCATCGAGCCAGCAACGTCAACGTCCTCGTCCTCGACACCGAGGTCTACTCCAACACCGGCGGCCAGGCGTCCAAGTCGACGCCCGACCGGCTCGGTGGCCAAGTTCGCCGCCGTCGGGCAAGAAGACCTCCAAGAAGGACCTGGGCCGGATGGCCATGACCTACGGCTACGTCTACGTGGCCTCGGTGGCCATGGGCGCCAACATGAACCAGTGCCTCAAGGCCTTCCTCGAGGCCGAGGCCTACCCCGGCCCGTCGATCATCATCGCCTACTCGCCCTGCATCAACCACGGCATCGACATGAGCAAGTCGCAGGCGGAGGAGAAGCTGGCCGTGGACACCGGCTACTGGACGCTCTACCGCTACAATCCGCTGCTGGCCGAAGAGGGCAAGAACCCGTTCCAGCTCGATTCGCAGGAGCCCAAGCTCGAATACGACGTCTTCCTCAAGAACGAAGTCCGCTACAAGACGCTCGTCCAGCAGTATCCCGAGATCGCCAAGGAGCTGTTCGCCCGGGCCGCGGAGGAATCCAAGAAGCGCTTCGCGTACTACAAGAAGATGGCCGAATAGTTCCGGAAAAGGAGTGTCCCATGAACAAGCGGGTGAGAACGTCCCTCGCGCTCCTGTCGATCGCGGCGATGATGACCCTGGCCTCCTGCGCCACGCTGACCGACATGGCCTCGGTCATCGCCAACCTGAAGCATCTCCAATTCAAGCTCAGCGGGGTCCGGGACTTCAGGCTCCTGGGCGTCGACATCGGCGGCAAGGCCGCACTCAGCGATTTCTCCGCCATGGACGCCTACAAGGCGGTCCAGGGCTACCAGTCGAAAAAGCTCCCCGTCGAGTTCGTCCTGGACGTGCTGGCCATCAACCCCAACGACGGGACGGGCGGATCGCGCAAGTCGACGAGCACCCTGACCGGCCTCGAGTGCCGCCTCCTCATCGACGGCAAGCCGACGGTCACCGGCAACATCGACGAGCCGTTCGAGATCCCCGGCACGGGTCAGGAGTCGGTCATCCCCATGCGACTGTCCATGGACCTGTTCGAATTCTTCTCGGACCGGCGCTACGACGACCTGATGGCATTGGCCTTGTCCCTCGGCGGCAAGAACCGGTCCGCGACGAAGATCGTGCTCGACGCCCAGCCGACGGTCTCGACCCCGTTCGGCCCGATCACCTATCCGGACCGGATCACGATCGTCAGTACCGAGTTCCGCTGAGGTCAGAAGATCCGGTACCGGCCTTCGGCCATGAGGACCTCTTCCGGGGCGTCCGGGTAACGGAGGATGACCGAATCGACGGAGATCCGCGGCTGTGTGGCCGGGATGTAGATCCGGTCGAGGTGAATGACCGCCTCGGGCCGCGAGAAAGCGGCCGGGCCGACCTGCCCGCCGAAATGATCGCTCCGCCCGAAAGCGACGTGCAGGCCCAGCTTCTCGTCGAGCAGGATCTCGCCGACGGGGCCGATGCCGAAATCCCCGAGCACTCCGAAGCCGAGCTCGGCCATGTTCCCGTAGGCGGGCTCAAGGCGCAGACGTTCCGCTTCGTCCTTCCAGGCCGGGCCCAGCGTCGCCGCCGGACGGACCGCCAGGGCCTTGTTGGCCTCGACGGCGAAGACGAGCACCTCCCCTGAGATCTCGACGGGCAGCTCTCCCCGGGTCCGGCTGGCCGGACCCCGCTCGCCCTCATAGGGCACGATGTAGGCCTCTCCGCTGGGCAGGTTCCCGGCCGTTCCTTTATTGGGAAATCGGCCGCTGCTCTCGTGGGCCGTCCGGTAGCGGAGATCGAAGACCATCCGGTGAGGCTCGAGGCGGTCCTTGATGAACTCGATCTCGGCCTCCTCCGCCCGGTCCAGCCTATTCTTGATCAGAGCCACCCGGCGTCCGACCTCCCCGTAATCCACGCGCAGGGCCGGGATCATCTTCTCGGAGAATCCGGGCATGGTGGCGGCCCGAAAACCGTGTCTCGCGGCCGCGTTCTTGAGCGGGGCCGTCGTCGAATATTCGGTGGGAGCGAGGAACAGAGGGACCTCCCGGAAGACCGTCTCGAACGTCGTTCGGACGCCGGCCCCGGCGAGTCCCGCGGCGTCCGGCGGCAGGCGGCCATCGATCTCGAACGCTTCGGCCGGCAGGTCGGCGTTGTTCGAGCCCACGTCGGGGTAGGCGATAAGGCGGACCGTGTCGAGGGGCACGGACGCGGCGCCGCCGCGGAGAAGGGCGAACCACTCCTCGGCCATGGCCCGCCGGGCCCGCCAATCGGGGTTGTCTCCCGAGGGCTCGCGAGGCACGTCGACGAGAATCCCCAGGGTGCGGTCACCCGGGTGGCCGGGGAAGACCGAGCGGACGAGGTCGACGAGGTCCTTTTCGTTCAATTCGGGCATGGGATTCTCCTTTACCGGACCGCGGCCCCTTCCGGGCCAACGGTGATCAAGACGGCCCGCTCGGGGGACAGGACGGTTCGAAGGTAGGCGTTGATCTCGTCGAGGCCGACCGCGTCGATAGCCGCGAAGAGACGGGGGAGATGATCGAAGCCGAGGCCGAGGATCTCGAAGCCGCAAAGCATGCCGGGCCCGGCCGGATTTCATCTCGACCGAGCGGAGGAGGCCGGCTTTGGCCATGACCTTGGTGGCTTCGAGCTCGCCGGCGGCGATGCCGCCGTCCCGCAGCCCATCGATCTCCCGGTCGAGCGCTTCCGAGGCCCGGATCGATTTGGGGTTCTCGGTCTCCAGGAAGACTTCGAGGATCCCGGCTCCCCTCGTCCAGGTCAGGTTCGCGCCGACATTGTAGGCCAGGCGTTCGTCGGCCCGGAGGCGCCACAGGCGGGAACCGGGGCCCCGGCCGATCAGGACTTCGGCAAGAACGCCCTTGGCGTACTCGCCCGGTTCCGGGGCGGGCAGGGCATAGGCCCGCCCCACGAATGTCTGCTTCGTGTCCCGGCTCAGGCTGATCGCCTTGTCGGCGGGGAGCGCCGGCAGCGCGGCGGGGGACGCGACGGGACCTCCCTTCGGGAGCGCGGAGAAGTGCTTTTCGAGAAGCCCCCGGACCGGCGCCGCTTCGAGGTCCGATACGACTGTGAAGAAGACGGAAGCCGCCGTGAAGCGGCTCCTGAAGAATTCCAAGACCTCCCTACGGCCGATGGCTTTGAGGCTCTCCTCCGTGCCGTACAGGGCCGATCCATAGCCTTCCCCGGCGTAGTAACGCGACAGGACGGCATTGTGGGCCGCCGTGCCGGCATCGTCCTCTTCGGCGCGACCGTAGAGCTTCATGAGCTCCTTGGCCCGGCCGACGCGGAGTCCCGAGATGAGCGGGTCCTGGACGATCTTCCCGGCCACGCGCAGGGCTTCCTCGAGGTTCTCCGACAGACACTCGATGAGGATGACGGCGTGATCCTCCAGGCAGACGAAGCTCATCCGCGTCGCCTGGGCCATGAGGTCCCGGACCTTTCCCTCGTCGGGGATCTCGAGGGCCAGGCGCGTCGTCATGGCCGCCAGGCCGTCGAGACCGCGGGGGACCGCGGACTTGCCGCCCGGGACGACGAGCCCGACGACGGTCACGGGAGATGCCCCGTCCCTGTGGTAGATACACGGGATGCCCGACTTCAGGACCGTCTTTTCGGGCCCGTCCGCGCCCGCGAGCGGAACGGCCCCGCCCGGACGCCGGGCCGCCGCCAGCAGAAGAAGGGCCAGAAGGAGAGCGCTTCTCCGGACGATGACGCCGCTCCGGCCGCTCATTTCTTGCCTTCCTTCAGGGGGACGACGGAAACGCCGGCGTATTCCGTGCGGCCGAGGTACTTCGACGCCGTTCTGCGGAGATCGCCCGAATCGACGCGGCCGATCTCGTCGAGGTATCGCCCCGGTTTCTCGCGGGTGTTGAGCAGCATGTGGCGGACGATCGACCCGGCCAGCTGCAGTCCCGATTCCTCGGCCTGGCCAGAGGAGAAGCGGATCTGGTTCTTGGCGCTCTCGAGGAAATCGAACGCGGCCATCTCCGCTTCGGGGGAGATGAAGTCCTTCTTGGAATAGGATTCGTCGTGGGCCCGCCGGAGGAAGGCGATAGCGGCCCGCTCCACGGCCGGAAGGTCCGACGGATCGGCCTTGATGGAGACGACGGCGGCCCCCCCGGACTTGAACGCCAGATAGGCCATGGACACCCTCTGGACCGTGTCGCGACCGCCCTGGAGCCGGGCGGACAGGAGGGGATTGACCCCGCGCCCGAGGGCCTCCACCAGGACGCTCATGGCGTAGCGGTCGGCGTGGTTGTAATCCGGCGCGGGGAAGGCGAGATAGAGGTAACCGTCCCGGACGTCGCGCTCGAAACGCAGGACCGAGCTCTTCTTCAACGGCGCCGCCATGGAGATGGGCTCCGCCGCGAAACCCGTCCGGGGCAGGGAGCCGAACACCTCCCGGACAAGCTTCTCCATGTCGGCCGTGACGAAATCCCCGACGACGGCCATCGCGGCGTTGTCGGCCGCGAAGAATTTTCCGTAGAATCCGAGCAGCCCGTCGACGGTGGCCGCGGCGATGACCTCGCGCCGCCCGTAGATGGAGCGGCCGTACGGGTGTCCGGCGAAGAGCTCCTGGAGGACCCGGCCGGCCGCGCTCCGGTCGGGATCGTCCTCCATCTGGTTGAATTCCTCCAGGACAACCTCTTTCTCCGCTTCGAGCTCGGCCGGGGAGAGGTCGAGCCCGAAGAGGATGTCCTTCTGGTTCTTCAGGGCGAATTCGGCATATGCGGAGGGCAACGAGATCTCGAACACGGACAGGTCCTGGCCGGTCGACGCGTTGAAGTAGGCGCCGTGTCGCCGGACGTCGGCACCGACGCGGGCTCCCGACCGATCCGATGTGCCCCGGAAAAGGATGCAGTGCTCGAGCAGATGGACGAAGCCCGAGGTGGCCTCGGTCTCGTTCTTGGAGCCCAGGTCGAATCCGGTGACGACGTGGAGCAGGGGCAGGTCGCGCTTCTCATAGAGGAAGACGCGGAGGCCGTTGTCGAGGACGAAGTACCGGCCGGGGTCGGATGCGGCCGGCCGGAGGGGCAGAGCCAGGAGCACGAACAGAGCCGCGACCGGCAACCTCTTCAGAACCATGGCCAACGTTGCAGCTACTCCCATGCCAGTCTAGCACATCGCGTGGCGAGTGTGCTAGAATCGCCCCGAGAGGACCCGATCACCATGAGACCCGAGAGGAAGGCCAGGATCCTGGTCATCGACGACGAGGAGGGGATCCGCAAGACGCTGAAGATGATCCTCGAGTACGAGGGCTACGAGTTCTTCGAGGCAGGGACAGGGGAGGACGGTCTGGAGATGCTGCGGGAGACGGTCGGGATCGACCTCGTCCTTCTCGACATCAAAATGCCCGGCCGGAGCGGTCTCGAGGTCCTGGCCGAACTCCGCGGGCGGCCGTTCGTCCCCGAGGTCATCATGATCTCGGGCCAGGGCACCATCCAGGCGGCGGTCGAGGCGACCAAGCTGGGGGCCTTCGACTTCCTGGAGAAGCCCCTCCACCGGGAGCGGGTCCTGATCAGCATACGCAACGCCCTCAAGCAAACGAGCCTCGACCGGGAGAACCAGGACCTCAAGAAGAAGGCGGAGAAGCGCTACGAGATCGTCGGCAACCACCCCCTCATCCAGAACCTCTGGAAGGAGATCCTCAAGATCGCCCCGACCAACGCCACGGTGCTCGTCCACGGGGAGAGCGGCACGGGCAAGGAGCTCATCGCCCGGTCCATCCATGCCCACAGCCTGAGGGCGCGCGAGACCTTCGTCCAGGTCAACTGCGCGGCCATCCCCGAGGAGCTCATCGAGTCGGAGCTGTTCGGCCACGAGAAGGGCTCCTTCACGGGGGCGACCGAAAAGAAGACGGGCAAGTTCGAGCAGGCCGACGGCGGCACCATCTTCCTCGACGAGATCGGCGACATGAGCCTGCGGACACAGTCCAAGGTCCTCCGCGTCCTCGAGGAGGGGGAGGTCCAGAAGGTCGGCTCGAGCAAGATCTCCAAGGTCGACGTCCGCGTCATCGCCGCCACCAACAAAGATCTGCGCAAGGAAATGGAGGAGGGCCGCTTCCGGGAGGACCTCTACTTCCGTCTCAACGTCCTGCCCCTCTATTCGCCGGCCCTCCGGGAAAGGGCCGAGGATATCCCGGTCCTCATCGACTACTTCTCGCGGACCTTCGCCGAGGAGAACAATTTCAAGCCCCGGAAGTTCTCCGCGGACGCCCTCGCGGCCATGTCCCGCTTCGCCTGGAAAGGCAACGTCCGCGAGCTCAAGAACGTCGTCGAACGGCTGATGATCATGACCGACCACGAAACGATCGAGGTCAAGGACCTGCCGGACGCCCTGCGGGAGAAGGCGGAGGTCGCCCTGCCCGAGGCGGGGGGCGTCAAGACGCTGCGCGAGTTCCGCGACTTGGCCGAACGGGATTTCCTGCTGGCCAAGCTCGAAGCCAACAACTGGAACATCTCCCAGACGGCCCGGGAGATCGACACGCCGCGCTCGAACCTCTATAAAAAGCTCGAACAATACGGTATCAAGGTGACGGCCGGGGCGGGCGAGACGGCCGCCTCTCCTTCCCGCGAGGGGGGAGAGGAGGAAACTCCGGACTCCGAAGGGAAGGATGGTCGCTGACAGCGACTCCTGATGGCCAATCTCTCATGCGAACGGATCTCCTAGGCCAGCTCCTTTGCCCCCATTGCGGGGGGCCTCTCTCTGGGAGTACGCCATCGGCCTCGCCCGGGAACGAAATCGAGTTTGGGATCTTATCATGCGGTTGCAGCGAGTATCCGGTCATCGGCGGAATACCGATCATCAAAGCTGCCGGGCGGATCAACGTCATGCAACAAACGACGGATTCTATCCTGCAGATCGGGCCGGATGTCAGGGATCTGATCGCACTCCTCCGTGCCGGCCAAAATGAGAAGGCGCTTTTATCGCTCCTCGTGATACCGGGACGACTCGTCGGGAAGCTGCTGGCGCTGGCCGATTGTGTGCCCACAAAGCTCAAGGGGGGGATCCGGATCCTGGCGAATCGCTTATGGTCGAAAGAGCAGCGCAAAGCCAGGGCGTTCCTGGTCGACGCCGAAGATGAAGCGACGGCCCGTGACCTGCTCGCCTTCTATTATCGGGGTTCGCTGCACAGCGAGCTTTACAACCATTTCACATACGTGTTCGGGCAGCCTCGCCACCTCGCCGGTCTCTCGCTCGCAAGCCTCTTCCCGGCGTCCGGCAAGCCCATTCTGGATTTGGCCTGTGGCTTCGGTCACACCATGCATTATTGGTGCACAAGTCATCCGGGACGGCGGGTCCTAGGAGTCGATCGCAATTTTTTCCAGCTCTATGTCGCCAAGAAGCGCATCGCTCCGGGCGGCGACTTTATCTGTTCCGAGGCTGATGACAAGCTTCCCTTCGTCTCGCGCAGCTTCAGCGGCGTGTTCTGTTCGGATGCCTTTCATTACTTTCTGGGGCGGTGGCAAAGCGTAGAGGAAATGAAACGCCTCGTCGAGGCGGGCGGATCGATCGTTTTGTCTCGCTTCGGCAACCGCCGGGTAGAACCGCGTGAGGGTTATGAATTGACCGTGGACGGATATCTCAGGCTGTTTGACGGCATCCCGACGCGCATGGTCTCCGAGGAGGCCCTCCTTCGGGCGTACCTGAAGAAATCAGGTCCGCCGCTCGATGAGCAGCCGGACAAGACGAATCTAGCGTCCCAAAAATGGCTTTATCTCCTGGCCTCGGAGGATCGGGCTCTGTTCCGGGATCACCCGGAATTCGAAACCTGGCCCCATGCCGCCGGTCGATTACGGTTGAATCCTTTGTATCATGAAATTCATAAGGATCCCGACGGCAACATTACGGTGGAGTTCCGGTTCCCGTCGAAGTGGTACGAATTCGAGAACTCGGCGTGCACTCGATACATGCCCGCTACGGCGCTGGTCAGCAAAGGAGTTCTGAACACCATGGCCTCGGGAACCTGGTCCGAGGACTTGGAATCCCTGATCCGGCACTGCGTTATCGTCGGCATGCCAGAGCGCTATTATTAGCTTCCGCTCATAGTGAAGGGCGGGGGAGTCCACGCTCTTTTTATTGCGCTTCAAGAACCAGGACCCAATCGGTAGCCCCATCGGCGTGGACGCCTGGGGTGGCAAAGGATTGAGAGCCGGTGTTGGGGAAGGGCGACCCGGGGATCGGCTGGTAGGTTCCGGTCGTCGGGTCGTACCAGCGGGCGGTGACGGCACCGGAGAGCCTGGCCAAGTCGACCGTGATCGTCCGGGCTGTGGGAACATAGACCAGAGCGAGATTCCCATCGGGGGTGGAGGCCGCTGTCACGTAATCGTTTTGACTTATGCCGGAGCTGGGGGTACCTCCGGACCAGAAGGTACCGTACCCGGTCGTGACGAGGATGTGGGTCTGGTCGGGAACGAGGGAGTGCCAGAGCCGCGATCCGAACAGAGCCCGGCAGTAGCCGAATTCCCGCACGCCGGTGGTATCGAGATTATTCTTCCAGCCGTCCCTGATCGGCCAAACGTAGCCGTTGCCGAAAACATAGCCACAAGCGCCTGAGAGCAGGGACCAATATTCCTGTCTCCGAAGCCGCTCGGAATCGGCTCCGTTTTCGAACTCGTAGTCGGACTCGATCAGGAAAACCGGGACGACCGGCGTCCGGTTATAGTCCTTGAGGACCTCCGCGTAAGGCGGGTAGTAGGTATAAGCGGCGTTCAGGGTGACCAGGCCGTTCCACAGGTCGCTGTCGAGAGAGCTGCTGACGAAGTAGCTAAGCTGCAATGTCTGAATATGGCGGGAATCCGTATCCCTGATCCCGTCGGCGACAGCTTTGACCACGGCGTTGTCGCTATCGATAGTCCAGCTTTGGAAATCGCTTCCCGACATCCAGATGATGTTATCGAAGTTCCTGTAACGGCTGCCGAGGTAACGGCCGTAAGTCCGGCACTTATCGACTCCGTTCGTCCGCATCACACTGATCATGCTCCCGGTTTCAGCAGGATCCAAGATGACGTTGATGCCGTGACTGGCCGCTACACGTATGATTTCATCGCATCGGGCGAAGTACGCATCGTTCGGAGTCGAAAAATCGCCTGTTGTTACAAACGGTTTCAAACCGTCGAAGGTACTGGCGTCGGGACGACCCCCCCATATTCCGCAGTGAGGAGATTGATCCACACGGTGTTGAATCCGTGCGAGGCCCGGTTGGCCAGGAGGAGTTCCGCTTCATCCACGGAGGCATTGATCATCAGAGCCTGCGGGGCATCGCCGATCATCAGGAACGGGTCTCCCTGCTGATCGACCAAGTACCGTCCGTTGGAGCTGACCTTGAGGGGGTAGACAAGTTCGGTCGTTCCTCCCCCTCCCCCCCGATGTCACAGGAGACAAGGAGAAACGCCAAACTGAGCACGAAAGCGGGTAGCCGTTTTATGAAATCCATCCGTTTCTGCACCAAACCATCATATCATCCGGCGCAAATGGATATCAATCGAAGCGGGTTGTCATTTTCCGCGGAGTTGGATACAATCGCTTTCAATTCCGCGGAGCGAGAGGAGGCGGCCCGGTGAGACAAGAGCTGGTCTCATTGCTCAGCCGGCTGGTGGCGATCGATTCGGTCAATCCGTCCCTGGTGCCGGGCGCGGCGGGCGAAGCCGGGATCGCCGCTTTCGTGGCGAATGAGCTCGAGCGCCTCGGGGCGCAGCGTCGCGATCGTCCCCGCCGAAAAGCAAAACCGCCCCAGCGTCCTCGGCGTGATCGCGGGCACGGGCGGCGGGCGTTCTCTCTTGCTCTACTCGCACCTCGACACCGTCGGCGTGGAAGGACTCGTCGATCCGCTCCGGCCCACGGTCCTGGACGACAAGTTCTTCGGCCGGGGTTCCCTGGACATGAAAGGCGGCCTCGCGTCCGTCCTGCTCGCCGCGAAGGCGCTCGCGCGCGCCAGGCCGGCGGGCGATGTCTACATCGCCGCCGTCTCGGACGAGGAAAGCGACAGCGCGGGTATGGAAGCCGTGTTGCACGAACTGAGGCGGCGACAGATCCATCCCGACGCCGCCATCGTCCCGGAGCCGACGGGGATGGCTATGTGCCTGGCGCATCGGGGCTTCGCCTGGATCACGATCACGACGCGCGGACGCGCGGCGCATACGGCGCTCCGCGCCGACGGCGTGAATGCCATCGCGCACATGGGACGCGTGCTGATGGCGCTCGAAGAGTACGATCGGGAGCTGCTGGAGCGGCCCGCCCACCCGCTGCTGGGACATGGCGCGGCCACGGTTTCGCTCGTTCAGGGCGGCAGCGAGTTATATACCTATCCGGCGCATTGCCGGATCGATCTGGTGCGCCGCACTCTGCCCGGCGAAAACAGGGAAACGATCAGGCGCGAGCTCGACGCGCTGCTGGCCGTGTCGGGTCGCACGGACCCCCGGTTTTCGGCGAAGTTCGAGATCAATCTGCAGCGCGCGCCGCTCGAAACCCCGGCCGAATCGCCCATCGTCACGACGCTGGCGGCCGTGGCGCAAAACGAGCTGGGGCGCGCGCCGGGCATTATCGGTGCTCCCTACTGGACGGACGCGGGGTTGCTGGCGGAGGCCGGCATCCCGAGCGTGATATTCGGCCCTTCGGGCGAGGGGCCGCACGCGGACGTCGAATGGGTGAGCCTCTCGAGCGTCGAGGCGCTGACCCGGATCCTGATCGAGACGACCCGAACATTTTGCTCGTAACATGATCATCGACAAGGAGATAGCATGAAAAAGATCGACCCCGCGACGCTGGCTGTCTGGGGCGGCGAGGAAGACTCCCTGGTCCAAGGCGCGACGCAGGTGCCGGTGGTCTACAGCGCGGCGTACGGCTATCCCGACGTGGACACCTGGCTGGACGTGGCGCCCGGCCGCAAGCCCGGCCACATCTACAGCCGCAACACCAACCCCACCGTGCACGCCTTCGAAGAAAAGATGCGCCTCCTCGAAGGCGCGGAGGCGGCGACCAGTTTCGCCACCGGCATGGCCGCGATCAGCAACACGCTCTTCACGCTGCTCTCGCCCGGCGACCGCATCGTATCGGTCAAGGACACGTACGGCGGCACGAACAAGATCTTCACCGAATTCCTGCCGCGCTTTCAATATCCGGGTCACGCTGTGCGACACGACCGATCACGCGCAGATCGAGGCGGCGATCGCCGAGGGCTGCCGGGTCGTCTACCTCGAAACGCCCACCAACCCGACGCTCAAAGTGATGGACATCGCGCGGCTGGCCGCGGCCGGCCACAGGGCGGGCGCGATCGTCGTGGCCGACAACACGTTTGCGACGCCCATCAATCAGAATCCGCTCGCGCTCGGCGCGGACCTGGTGCTGCACAGCGCGACCAAATTCCTCGGCGGCCACGCGGATGCGCTGGGCGGCGTCGTGTGCGGCTCGCGCGGCTGGTGGAGCAGATCTACCACTACCGCGAGATCACCGGCGCGACGCTCGATCCGATGGCGGCCTATCTGCTGATTCGCGGGCTGAAGACGCTGCGCCCTCCGCATCCGCCAGCAAAACGAGAACGCGCTCAGGATCGCGCGCTGGCTGCGTCGATCAGCCCCAGGTCGCGGCCGTCTTCTATCCGGGGCTGGAGTCGCACGACCATCACGACATCGCCCGACGCCAGATGCGCGGCTTCGGCGGCGTCCTGAGCTTCATGCTGCGTGGCGGGTTCGAGGCCGTCAAGGGCGTCCTGCCGCGGCTGAAGTTGGCGCGGCGCGCGGCGAACCTGGGCGCGGTCGAGACCATCGTCGGGCCGCCCGCCACGACCAGCCACGTCGAGTGCACGCCGGAAGAGCGCGCGGCGATGGGCATCCCGGAGGGCCTGATCCGCTACTCGGTCGGCATCGAAGACGCCGATGACCTGATCGCCGACCTCGAGCAGGCCTTGCAGGCCGGCTGAGAGAAAATTCAGGCCTCGACGCCCAAAGCGGGTTTCCTCGTCTTCCACTGCCCGCGGCTACGATACCCTCTTTGTCGTGATAGGAGGGCCCCGGCAACCCTTTGAACCGGTATTCCGTCTAAGTGAATGAGTCTCATTTTGCTTCGGCGAGGGAGTCCGGTCATGAAAAAAGCCTCCATCTTCGTTCTCTCCGTCTTTGTCCTGCTCGGATACGTTGCCCCATCCACTAAAAGCTCCCCGGGCGCCGGCCAACCCCCTCTCCTTCTGAAGAAAAGCGTCAAGTCGGTCGCTTCCGGACTGAAGATCGAAATCCCGAACCTGATGAAGAAGGCCGGCGTTCCCGGCCTGCAGATCGCCCTCGTCCGCAAGGGCCGGATCGTCTGGGAGCGGAGCTTCGGGGTCAAGAACGCCGAGACCGGCGCGCCGGTCACGAACGAAACGCTCTTCGAAGCCGCCTCTCTGACCAAGCCCTTCTTCGCCTACGCCGTGATGAAGCTCGTCGATGAGGGGCTGGTCGATCTCGACAAACCCGTCCACACCTACTTCACCGGCGCGGAGCTCGAGGCGCACCTCGGCCACGCCCTCGACGCACCGGGCTTCAAGCGCGACTGGTTCGAGAGGATCACGGCCCGCCACATCCTCAGCCATTCCGCGGGCCTCCCCCACGGCGAGGGCGGCGAGGTCGTGCCCATCTACTTCGAGCCCGGCACGCAGTGGAAATATTCCGCCGGCGGCTACGAGCTCCTGCAGAAGGCCGTCGAGAAGCTCAAGGGCGCGAAGCTCGAGGCCATCATGCAAAGATACGTCCTCGATCCCCTAGGCATGAAGCGGAGCGGCATGGTGTGGCGGCCAGCCTTCGAGGCGGTCATGGCCAACGGCCACTCCCTCTTCGGCAAGCCCCAGGGGTTCCGGAAGCGCGAAGAGGCCATCTCATCCGCCAGCCTCTACACCACGGCCGGCGAATACGCGCAGTTCGTCTGCGCCGTCCTCGCGGGCGAAGGTCTCAAACCGGCCACGGCGAAGACAATGCTCGGCTCCTTCATTTCCTTGAACGAGGACATGAGCCTGGGCTGGAGCCTGGGCTTCGGGCTCCAAAACGACGCCAACGGCAAGGCCTTCTGGCAGTGGGGCGATTACGGGGTCTTCCGCAACTACATCATCGCCTATCCCGAGCAGATGTCCGCCGTCGTCTACCTGACCAACAGCTTCAACGGCCTGAGCATTTGCCCGGACGTCGTGGGGCGGAGCGTTGGCGGACAGGCATTAGGCAACGCCTATCTCAACTACCGGCGCTTCGATTCGGCGTTCTACGCTCTTCTCCGGGGAGCGAAGGAGGGCGGTCCCACGAGGCTCATCGCCCTTCTCCCCGAGATGCGGAAAAAGGACCCCAAGGACCTGACCTTGGAAACCCTCGGCGATCTAGCCGGCCTTATGGACGAGGAAGGCCTGCCCGCCGAGGCCGTCGTCCTGCTCGAGTCCGTCTACCGGGAGAAGCCGAGGTCCGGACAAACGGCCTTCGACTTGGCCCGGGCCACCCTGCTCCTAGGCGATTTCGAGAAGGCCAGGAAGTACTACCTGGCCGCCGAAGGGGCCGAAGAGGACAAGGTCGAACCGAAGAATATCCGCTGGGACCTGGATTATCTCGAAGCCGCCCAGAATCCGGTAGCCCTCGACGGGGACTATGTGGAAGCGTTGGCCGGGGGCTACGGGATCCGCCGGCTCTCCGTGAAGGACGGACGGCTCCAATATTTCCGCGAGGCGGGCACGGCGCCGGAGCCCCGGCCCCTCCTGGCCCTGACCAAGGACACGTTCTTCATCCAGGGCACCGTCTGGTTCCGGATCAAGGTGGAGTTCGACGCCGCCGGCCGCCCGGCCAAGCTCGTCGGCCTCTACAACGACGGCCGGCGCGACGAGTCGATCCGGAACCGATAGGCCGCGCCGCCGTTCGTCTTGACACCCGCCCGGGGACGCGCTTATTATCGCCCTGAATACTCGCCCGATCCGTCGTAACGGAAGGAGACACCGAATGAGATCCTCAACCCGACCCGGCATCGTTCCGCGCGCCTCCGCGCTCCTCGTCGTCCTCGCCCTGTTCGCGTCCCTGGCCCCGCGCCTCGCGGCCCAGGCCCAGGACCTGGCCGTCGTCAAGAAGCTCGGCAACTTCGACGCCTACATGGCCAAGATCCTCAAGGACTGGAACGTGCCGGGCATCGGCGTCGGCATCGTCGTCGGCGACAAGCTCGTCTTCGCCAAGGGCTACGGCTATCCGCGACTTCGGCAAGAAGCTGCCCTACACGCCCGGCGACGCTGCACCAGATCGCCTCGAACACCAAGCTCTTCACGGCCGTGGCGGCGGGCCTGCTCGTCGAGGAGGGCAAGCTGACTTGGGACAAGCCGGTCCGCGAGTCCGTCCCGGCGCATCCACTTCTACAACGACGAGCTCGAACGACACCGTCACCCTGCGCGACATGCTCGCGCACCGCACGGGCATCACCCGCCACGACACCATCTGGTACAAGTCCGACGACACCCGCAAGCAGCTCTTCGACCAGGTCAAGTACCTGGAGCCCCAGGAGCCCCTGCGCCAGACCTTCCTCTACAACAACCTGATGTACGCCGCGGTCGGCTACCTCATCGAGCTGCAGTCCGGCAAGACCTGGGAGGAGTTCGTCCGCGAGCGGATCTTCAAGCCCCTGGAGATGACCTCGACGGTCTTCTCCATCGCCGACATGCTCAAGCAGCCCGACCCCGGCGTGCCCTACACCGAGAAGCGCGACACCTTCGAGCTCTACCAGATCCCCTACTACGAGGACATCGGCGGCGTCGCCCCCTGCGGCGCCATCATCTCCAACATCGAGGACATGTCCCACTGGCTCATCGCCCTGATGAACGACGGGGTCGTACGAGGGCAAGCAGGTCCTCCCGTCCGGCCGTGCTCAAGGCGACGCTGGAGCCGGCCATCGCCCTCCCCAACACCGCGGCCGAGGCGCGCGGCTATCTGGGAGGTCCTCAACCCCGCCTACGGCATGGGCCGCTGGACCGCCTCCTACCGGGGCCACCTCCTGACCTACCACGGCGGCGACCTGCACGGCTTCCACTCCCAGGTCTCCTTCATGCCGCAGGAGAAGATCGGCGTCATCGTCTTCGTCATCGGCGACCACTGCGCCAGCCTCTACAACACGGTGAGCTACAACGTCTACGAGCGGCTCCTGGGGATGGACCAGACGCCCTGGAGCGAGCGCATGCTCGAGATCCGCCTCAAGGGCAAGAAGGCGGGCACCGAGGCCCGGGCCAAGGCCGGCGCCGGACCGCGTCCCCGGCACCAAGCCCTCCCACGCCCTGGCCGACTTCGCCGGCGACTACGAGCACCCGGCCTACGGCGTCCTCAAGATCGAGCTCAAGGACGGCGGGCTCCAGTTCGACTTCCACAAGATCAACCTGCCGCTCGCCCACTTCCACTACGACCGCTTCGACACGCCCGACGACGAGCACTTCGGCAAGTCGTCGCGTGAACTTCCAGACCAATCCCCAGGGCGACGTCGACAAGGCCGTCATGTCGCTCGACGAGGCCGAGGTCGTCTTCACGCGCAAGGCCGGCGACCCTCTCGCCGCGACCTCCTGGAGAAGCTGGCCGGGACCTACGAGACCCCGAACGGGATCAAGTTCCAGGTCGTCCTCAAGGAGGACGGCACCTCTTCCTGGTCGTCCCGGGCCAGCCGGAACAGGAGCTCGTGCCCTACAAGGGGCTCCAGTTCAAGGTCAAGGAGTTCGCCGACGTGACCTTCGAGTTCGTCATGGAGGGCGAGACGGTCAAGGGGCTGCGGCAGCGGGACCCGGGCGGGGAATACGTCTTCCCGAGGAAGTGAGCGCCGGCGACGGCCGGGCGAGTGTCCGATCCTTCTCAGTTCTTTATGAGCCCGCTGATGAGCCCCAAGAGCACATCGGCGTTGAACGGCTTTTGCACATAAGAAACCGCACCGACGTCCATACCCGCTTTGATATCCCGGGCCAGCGTACGACCCGTTAACATGATGATGGGAATAGCTTTATATTTTTCATCGGATCTCAGGATTCTACAAACATTATACCCATCGATATTAGGTAACATGATGTCTAAAATGATCAAATCCGGATCTTCCTGATAGGTTTTATCAAGGGCTTCCTGACCCTCCTTGGCAACGATGACACTGTATCCGTTCTTCTCCAACCTGGCCTTCAACAATTTGACGACACGAGGTTCATCGTCGACGACCAATATCTTCTTGGGCATGGACGTCAACTTTCCCCTTCCGGACTTGCTTCACCGAGGACTTTCCTGATCCTTGGCAGCAGATCTTCAGCCCTAAATGGTTTAGTGATAAAACCGACAGCGCCCATTTCTTTCACCTGCTGCTGTATTTCCAGGCTGGGAAAAGCCGTAATGACAATGACCGGGATCAGAGCCGTATCTGCGGAATCCCTTAAATGATCCATCACGCTGACACCGCTGCCCGCAGGCATCTTGATATCCAAAAGAATGAGATCCGGCTTCTCGCGAAAGGCCTGGGCCACGGCCTGCAACGCATCATAGGCCACGACGATCTCATATTTATTGGCCTTTAATCGCGAGGCGAGCAGCATCACGATCTGCTTATCATCGTCGACGATCAATATTTTCTTGGCCATGGGCATCAACCTATCCTTTCAGTCATGTTTTAATATCCTCTGGCAATTGGACTTCATTCAATAGATCTTCTTCTGTATCCCTATCTTCGGGAAAACTGGCGACTCTCAAATCAACCTCAATTTCGTTATTTAATCCTCCCTGAGCCAGGTAATCGTCACAAGTTGATTTAAGTCTATCGGCTGTGAACAGGGCGCCTCTTTTATCGGTGTCTGGCAACACCACAAAAATCGCCCGGCTGTCTTCGATACTCATATCCGATTTACGCCTGAGGTCAGATTTGATGAGTTGTCCAAAACGGCTCATAATCGATGTGATCTTGTGCCGGCCAAGCTGTTCCTGATTGATATCAGAATATTTAGCTTCAATGACGATAATGGATAGAGATGCGCCTTCTCTGATCGCCTCGGCCACGCCATTCGTGACATATTCCTTAAAGACCTCCCTTGAGGTGTATTTAGGCAGGGAAAAACTGATCTTAGTACCCCGGCCTAACTTGCTTTCTGCCCAGATCTTTCCCTGATGTAATTCAATACTACCTTTAGAGATAGCCAGGCCAAGGCCGGTGCCCCGTTCTGTGGACTCCAATTCCCGGCCAAATTGTTCAAATTTGCTGAATATTCTCGGCAGGTCCTCATCCGAAATACCTATTCCCGTATCGGCGACCGTGCATTCGACGATAGTTGCTTTATCCAGTATGGAAATCTCTATAGTACCAGCCGGAGTGAATTTAAGGGCATTGCTCATTAAATTCACGAATATCTGGATCATCCTGTCTTTATCCAGGTAAAGCTCGATCCTATCCTTGGGAAAATTGTGGTTTACCTTCAACCCCTTGCTTTTAAAAGCATAGGCAAAGCTCGAACTGACTTCTCGAGCCAAATGTACGATGTCTATCAATTCTCTTTTGAGGATAATCTTATGCGCTTCAATTTTAGAGATATCCAGGAGATTATCAATGAGGCGCGATAGCCGGTCGATCCCCTCGATGGACATGGCTAAGAACTGTCTTTGTTCTTGACTGGTCGCGCCGCATATCCCGTCCAATACCTGCGAAATGGCCTCTCGAGTCACCGTCAAGGGTGAACGCAACTCATGCGAGACCGTGGAGACAAAATCGGACTTAAGCTGGTCGAGCTTCCGCAATTCTCTATTGGCCTTCTCCATCTCGTTCTTCGCAATATCCAGATCGCCCATCATGTGCAACATGGCCTTCTGCATCCGGACCAAATATTTGCTGCGCTCTTCAAATTCCTCTTTCTTCACTTCCAATTCACTGATAATGGCCCTGATCTCGCGCATATCTCTGGCTACGCCCACGACGCCGATGATCTTGCCATCGTGCCACATGGCCGAACCGCTAAAATTCGCGGGAATGCTCTTCCTCTGTTTGGTGAGAAAATTTATACCAATATTGAACGCCTCGCCCGCGGCAACGACACCTTGGAGGTGTTTATGCAGGATACCTTCATCTTCCCTGAGAATGATTTTTTTCACCGGCCGCCCGATGAGTTCCTCTCGCTTGTAGCCCAATAGATCCAAGGCGGCGTTATTGACTGACCTTAGCGTGGCATCCGGATCAACCACGATCAGAGCATCCGTCATCGCGGCTATCAGGCTCTCCCAATAAGCTTCCTGGCCAAGGTTGTCCTTTGGCTTGTCTTTAAGGGCGATCATTTTCCGGTCAGGCCTCTCCAGGTCACTTGTTTTTCAGCTTTTCCTCCAGCTCTTTTTCCTTCTTCTCCAGCTCTTCCATCTTCAATTCCCTATCCACCGCAAATCGGCTGAACCGTTCCAGGTCCTCCATCTTGTCCTTTATTTCATCCTGTATTTTTTTGTTTTCGGTAGTGTCGCGGATATTGCACTGTAGAACTTTCGCCTTGTTGACTAAAAACACTTCTGCGTTCACTTCCAGGCCTCTATGGGTCAGGACCTGCACGTCTTCGTAATGAATGACACCGTCCTTTTCCAATTTCATCAGCGTCTCTATGAAATTCCATTTATCCGTGGTCACGCCGATTTCCCAGAGTTTCATTTTCAATAGCTCTTTATGGGAATAACCCAGCAACTCCTGGATGGAGGCATTAGAATTGAGAATGGTGCCTTCGATCTTATGAACAAGCAATAATCCATCCCTCGATGTTTCAAAAGCCCGGCGATATCGCTCCTCAGACTCCTTGAGTTCTTCCTGTAAGCGCTTGCGCTCGGTGATGTCTTCGATAGCCAGCAGAACCAGCTCTTCCTCTTCGCCGCCGTCTCCTACGACCCCTGCGGCGATTATGGCCGCGACGTGCTTGGGAACGCTCAACTGTCTGGCATTCAGGAGCATGACGCGATGTCCAATGTGACTGAAATTGTTCTCGACCTCATAATCACTCACGACTTTTTTATCCGGAATGATCTCCACCAATAGTTGAAGCAGCCTGGGGATATTCCATTGCTTATCGCCTAAACCCGAGAGCGACCGGCCTATCGTCTCTTTTTCTGCAACATTGAATGTGGCATAAAAAGCATGGTTGGCAGAAATGACGTTTAACTTCTTATCCAAAACCAAAAATGGCTCCCTCAAGGTCGCAATGATGCTGTTGGCATATTTTAAGAGAACTTCAATCCCCGATTCTTCCCATTGCAATTTATCTTTCATTTTTTACCCCCCCCCCCCTAGAAATTGGGTCCAAAGCTCGAGCTGCTCGGCACAAAGCACTCGGGTAAACAGGCACGAATCCCTTTTTTTAAAGTGTGCGCTTTCGCCAGCTTGTGGCACTCGGCAAGAGAATACCCCTGAAATAATGCTAATCCCAACGCGGATCACTGTCAAGAACTTTTGGAACCGTGCCAAGGCAAAGTGAATCTTTGATAAGCCTTCCGAGGATGAAGGAATTTCCTATCCTTTCCTTAACTCGAGCAATACTGTATAAAGGTAACGGCCGGAGCGGGCGAGACGGTCGCCTCTCCTTCCCGCGAGGGGGGAGAGGAGGAAAGTCCGGACTCCGCAGGGCAGGATGGTCGCTAACAGCGACTCCGGGCGACCGGGGGAAAGTGCCACAGAAAACATACCGCCCCTCGGGAAGGGCATGACCTTTCCGGGGAGCAAGGGTGAAATGGCGAGGTAAGAGCTCACCGCCCCGGCGGCGACGCCGGGGGCAGGGCAAACCCCATCCGGAGCAAGGCCAAACGAGCCCCATTTTGGGATGGCCCGTCCCAGGGGGCGGGTCGGCCGCTGGATCCCGGGAGCAATCCCGGGACTAGACAAATGACCGTCGCCCGCGCGAGCGGGGACAGGATCCGGCTTACGACCCGCTCCGGCCGTTCTTTTTCCCGTATTTTGTGCTATAAAACAGGTCGATGATCCCGCAAATTCCCTATTCGGCTATAGGAATCGGGATCGCCGTCATTTTCGGCGTTTGGGCCTTCGTCGTCGCCGAGACGGTCAAAGAGAGGGCCGTCATCGCCGGCATCGCCATCCTGGTATTCCTCGCCGGAGCCATCTTCCGCTCCCCGGCAGGCCAGCTCATCGCGCTCATCGGCTGGATCCTTTACGGGGTCGGCTGCATCGTCTTCCTGCGCTTCAACGGCATGGAGATCCGCTGATGGCCCGGTTCGCCTGGTGGAAGGAAGCCTCGCCGGACGCGCGGAGGGCCCTCGTCGCCGCATCGTTCGGCTGGATGCTCGACTCCTTCGACGTCATGCTCTACGCCATGGTCCTGGCGTCCCTGATGTCCGACCTGGGCATCGCCAAGACGACCGCGGGACTCCTCGGTTCGCTGACGCTCGTCGCTTCGGCGGTGGGCGGCCTCGTCTTCGGCGTCTTCGCCGACCGCTTCGGCCGGCGCAAGGCCCTGATGGCCAGCATCCTCATCTATTCGATCTTCACCGCGGCCTGCGGCTTCGCCACGGGGGTCGTCATGCTGGCCGTCTTCCGGGTCTTCCTCGGCCTCGGCATGGGCGGGGAGTGGGCCAGCGGCGCTTCGCTCGTCTCCGAGACCTGGCCGGCCGAGCACCGCGGCAAGGCCCTGGGCATCGTCCAGAGCTCCTGGGCCATCGGTTATGCCGCCGCGGCCGCCGTCGCCGCGCTCGTCCTGCCCGCTCTGGGGCTGGCGGGGCGTCTTCTTCGTCGGCGTCGTTCCCGCGTTCTTCACCCTGTGGATCCAGCGACGGGTCAAAGAGCCGGCGATCTGGAAGACCGGCCGCGCGGCGGCGCCGAGCATCCGGGCGGGCTTCGGCGAGATCTTCGGCCGGAAGCGCCTGCGCCTGACCATTCTTGTCACCCTGATGAACGCCTGCACCATGTTCGCCTGGTGGGGCTTCAACCTCTGGCTCCCGGCCTACCTGTCCATGTCCCCCGATCAGGGCGGGATCGGGCTCGGTCCGGGAGCGATGTCGGGACTGATCATCTTCATGCAGGCCGGGATGTGGCTCGGCTACATCTCCTTCGGCTTCATCAGCGACCGGCTCGGCCGGAAGAGGTCCTATGTGGGCTTCCTCGCTCGATCGCCTCGGTCTTCATGCTCTTCTACTCCCAGGCGCGGCACCCGCTCCTGCTCCTCTTCCTGGGGCCTTTCGTCGCTTTCTTCGGCACCGGCTACTTCACCGGCTTCGGCGCCCTGACTGCGGAGATCTATCCCGACGTCGGTCCGGGCCACGGCCCAGGGCATCACCTACAACACCGGACGCATCGTCAGCGCCGCGGCCCCCTTCGTCGTCGGCTCCCTGGCCCAGACGAGGGGCTTCGGGTTCTCGTTCGTGGTAATCGCCGTGGCCTTCCTCGCCGCCGCGCTGTTCTGGACGGGGATCCCGGAGACCGCGGGGAAAGCGCTGGAATGATTCCCGGCCCGGGCTAGAAAGGACCGGGTAAAGCCCGACTGATGACTGCCAGGAGGTTCCCCGGCCACAAACCCAGCTGGAGCGTCCCGAAGAGGCACAGGAACAGGACCAGGCCAAGGGCCGGATTCTCCCGTTCGACGACGATGTCCGTGTCGCCTTCGCGCATGTACATGACGACGATGACCTTCAGGTAATAGGCGACGGACACGAGGCTGGCCAGTACGGCGGCGACGACCAGGACGATGTGCCCTTCCCGGACAGCTGCGCCGAAGACGTAGAACTTGGCCAGGAACCCCGCCGTGGGCGGGAAGCCGGCCAGGGACAGGAGGAAGACCGCGAGGCCGGCCGCGAGCCAGGGGTTGCGCCGGCCCAGCCCCGCGAAATCGTCGAGAGCGGTGTGTTCGATATCCTTGCCGGTCACGGCCGCGAGAACGCCGAAGGCCCCCGCGTTCATGAACAGGTAGGCGACGAGGTAAAAGGCGAAGCTCCCGGCGTCCCGCGCGATGACGGCGACCAGAAGGTAGCCCGAGTGGGCGACCGACGAATAAGCCAGCATCCTCTTGAGGCTCGTCTGGCGGAGCGCTGCCAGGTTCCCGGCGAACATCGTCAGGACGGCCACGGCGCTGAGGACCGGCACGAACACGGCAGGAGACACGACCCGGATCAGGACGGCCAGACCGGCGGCCTTGGGAACGACGGTCAGGAACGCTGTGACCGGGGTCGGAGCGCCCTCATAGACGTCCGGCGCCCACATATGGAACGGCGCGAGGGCGATCTTGAAGAAGAGGGCGGTCAGGATGAGCCCGAGCCCGACAGTCCCTGTCGGGGAGAGGCCGGAAGACAAGTCCAGGCTCCCCGATGCCCCGAAGACGAACGCGAGGCCGAAGACAAAGAATGCCCCGGCGAAGCTGCCCAGAAGGAAGTACTTGGCAGCGGCTTCCGAGGACGCCGCGTCGTTCCGCTTGAGCCCGGTCAGGGCGTACGAGGCCACCGAGAGGACCTCGAGCCCGAGAAAGACGATCAGCCAGTTCGCGGTCGATACCATGATCATCGCACCGGCCACGGCCAGGAGGAGCAGTCCGCAGAATTGGCCCAGATTCATGTCCCGGCGGACGGCGTATTTCAGGCCCATCAGAACGACCGCCATCCCGGCCAGGACGAAGAGTGCCGTGAGCACGAGCGCCAGGGAATCGAGAGAGAGCCGGCCCCCGAAACAGGCGAGGCCGCGGTTCCAGGAGCGGACCGTGAAGAAGCCGGCGGCCGCGAGCGCGGCGACGGCCGCCCAGGCGGGCAGCTCCGAGTCCTTCCTCTTCAGAAAGGCCTCGAGGAAGAGAACGGCCAGGGCGCCGGCGACGACGGCGACGAGGGGGGCCGCGGCCATGATCGACTCCATTCTACCTCTCCGGCACCCCGAGAGTCTGCCCGACGCGATCGGGATTGCCGGGCGCCGCCCAAGCCATCGCCGCCGGCCGCGCTGACTTGATGGTGCCGATGTAGCGGCCGACCGCGGCATCCATCTTCCGCAGGACGGTCCCCGGGAAAAGGCCCATGGTGACGATGAGGACGATGATCGGAATGAGACAGGCGAGCTCACGGCCATCGATGTCCCGGAGTCGCCCGTCGTTCGGGTCCTTGAGCGGGCCGTGCATGACCCGCCGGTAGAGTCCGAAGAGATAGGCGGCCGACAGGATGACCGTCGCCACGCTCAGGATGGCCAGGGTTTTGTCAACGGCGAAGATGCCGAAGAAGCACAGGATCTCCCCGACGAAGCCGTTGAGACCGGGAAGTCCGGCCGAAGAGAGCATCGTCACCAGGAAGAAGCCGGCGAAAACGGGCATGCGCGCCGCCGCGCCGCCGTAATCGGCGATGAGCCGGGTGTGGGTCCGCTCGTAGAGCATCCCGACGCAGAGGAACAGGGCCCCCGTGCTCAGGCCGTGGTTGAGCATCTGGTAGAGCGCGCCCTCGGTGGCCTCGAAGTTGAGCGAGAACACGGCCAGACATGACGAGTCCCATGTGGCTGACGCTCGAATAGGCGACGAGGGATTTCATGTCCTTCTGGACGAGGGCCATCAGGCCGCCGTAGATGATCCCGATGACGGCCAGGACGGACAGGCCCGGGGCGAAGGTCGCCGCGGCCTGCGGAAAGAGGGGCAGGCCCAGCCGCAGGAAGCCGTAGGCGCCCATCTTCAAAAGCACGGCGGCCAGCAGCACCGAGCCCGCCGTCGGGGCCTCGACGTGGGCGTCGGGCAGCCAGGTGTGGAGCGGGAAGAGAGGGATCTTGACGGCGAAAGCCAGGCCGAAAGCCAGGAAAAGCCAGGTCTGGAGGGCGGGGGAGAAGGGCACGGCGGCCAGGTCGGCGATCGTCAGCGAGTAGGCGCCGGTCGCAGCGTGATACGCGGCGTGGAGGACCAGGATGCCGACCAGCATGAGCAGGCTGCCGAACATGGTGAACAGGACGAACTTCATCGTGGCGTAGATCCGGCGGCGGCCGCCCCAGATGCCGATGAGGAAGTACATGGGGACGAGCATGGCCTCCCAGAACACGTAGAAGAGGAACAGGTTGAGGGAGACGAAGACCCCGATCATGCCGGTCTCGAGCAGGAGCATGAAGAACGAGAATTCCCTGACCCGGTGGTCGACGGCGCGCCAGGAAGACAGGAGGGCCAGCGGGGTCAGGAAAGTCGCCAGGAGTACCAGGAAGAGGCTGATGCCGTCGACGCCGACGTGGTAATCGATGCCCCGCCCCAGCCACGAGGCGCGCTCGATGAATTCGGGCAGACCCGTCCCGCCGTCGAAGCCGAAAAAGAGCGCGAGGGACAGCGCGAAGGTCAGCAGGGAGACGGCCAGCGCCGTCACCCGTACCGCCCTCGCCGAACCGCTGCGGAAGAAGACCAGGAGGACCGCCCCGGTGAGCGGGAGAAAGGTGACCAGGCTGACGAGAGGGACGCTCATAGCAGCAGGACCCCCAGGAAAACGACCGCCCCGAGGACGAAGGCCAGGGCGTAATCGCGGATGAGGCCGGTCTGGAGAACGTTCAATCCCTTGCCGGCCGTTCCCGCGGCGGCCGCGGAGCCGTTGAGGGCGCCGTCGACGACCTTGAGGTCGAAGCGGGTGTAGACGGTTTCCGAGCCGCGGACGAGCGGACGGATGAACAGCGCGCTCGTAGACTTCGTCGACGTGATACTTGCCGACGAGGAGCCGGTAGAGGCCGGGGAAACGGTAGGCCAGCCGGGGCGGGATCTCCGGGTTGCGTTTGTAGAGAACGAAGGCCAGGAAGATGCCCAGGAGGGCCGAGGCCGTCGCTGCCAGAACGAGCAGCGTCTCCGTCGATAGGGTCGGGTGATGGGCCGGGGACCTCAGGACGCCTTCGAGGAAGCGGCCGAAACGGTCGGCCTTCTCGCCGAAGAAAACGGGCAGGCCGACGTACCCGGCCAGGACGGAGAAAACGGCCAGGACGACGAGGGGGACCGTCATGGCCGGCGGAGACTCGTGGACGTGCTGTCCCGCGCCGAGTTCGAATCGCTCCTCGCCGTAGAAGGTCAGGTAGATGAGGCGGAACATGTAGAGCGCGGTCAGGACGGCGCCCAAGAGGCCCAGCGCATAGAGAACGTGGTGGCCCCCGGCAAAGGCGCTTGTCAGGATGGCGTCCTTGGAGAAAAATCCCGACAGGAACGGAACGCCCGATATGGCCAGGGCGCCGACCAGGAAAACGGGGAAGGTCACGGGCAGGTATTTTCTGAGGCCGCCCATCCGGCGCATGTCCTGCCCGCCGCCCAGGGCGTGGATGACGCTGCCCGCCGCGAGAAAGAGCAGGCTCTTGAAGAAAGCGTGGGTGACCAGGTGGAACATGCCCGCCGCGTAGGCCCCGACGCCGCAGCCGAGGAACATATAGCCGATCTGGGAGATGGTCGAATAGGCCAGGACCCGTTTGATGTCGTTCTGCACGAGAGCGATCGTGGCGGCGAAGACGGCCGTCACGCCCCCGACCCAGGCGACGACCGACGAGGCCGGGACGGAAGCCGCGTAGAGGCCGTTCAGCCGGCAGACCATGTAGACGCCGGCCGTGACCATGGTCGCGGCGTGGATGAGGGCGCTGACCGGGGTCGGCCCTTCCATGGCGTCGGGCAGCCAGACATGGAGGGGGATCTGGGCGGATTTCCCGGTCGCCCCGGCGAAGAGGAGTACCGCGACGAGCGTGACGAGGCCGGGGGCGAGGAGGCCCGAGGCGGACGCGGCGTTGATGGCGGCGAACTCCGGGCTCCCGACGTTGGCCAGGATGAACAGGATGCCGACGATGAAGGCCGCGTCGCCGACCCGGTTGACGACGAAGGCCTTCATGCCCGCCTTCGAGGCCGCGGGCCGCTCGAACCAGAAGCCGATCAGGAGGTAGGAGCAGAGCCCGACGCCCTCCCAGCCGACGAACATCAGGACGATGTCCGAGGCCAGGACCAGGACGAGCATGAAGAACATGAACAGGTTGAGGAAGGCGAAATACCGGGAATAGGCCTTGTCTCCAGCCATGTAGGCGGTGGAATAGACATGGATGAGGAAGCCGACGCCGGTGACGACGAGGGCCATGACCGCCGCGAGCTCGTCGAACAGGAACGAGACCGACGCGGCGAAGGAACCGCTGGAGATCCAGCTCAGCAGAGTCTTGGACAGGGCCGGAGCATCCGGCGCGCCGCCGGTGAGCCGGAGGAACGCCGCGAGCGAGAGGCCGAAGGACAGGAGGACCGCCCCGGAGGCCTGGGCGGCGACCCATTTTCGGGGCAGCATCGCCCCGGCCAGCAGGAGCACGAGGGCGCTGGCCCCTGGGATGAGCGGGATGAGCCAGAAGAGGTCGGCCATGCTAGCCCCGGAGCTCATTGAGATCGTCCGTCCGGATGGCCTTCCGCCGCCGGAAAACCAGGACGATGATGGCCAACCCGACCACCGCCTCGGCCGCAGCCGCGGTGATGACGAAGAGGACGACTGCCTGGCCGTCGGGCTTGCCGAGGGATCCGGCCAGGGCCAGAAAGGCCAGATTGCCGGCGTTGAGCATGATCTCGACGGCCATGAACTGGGTCAGGAGGTCCTTCTTGACGAAGAAGGCCAGGACGCCCAGGGCGAAGAGCAGAGCGGCCAGGGCCAGGAACGCGGCCGGAGGGATCACGCTCCCTCCTTCTTCCCGGCCAGGGCCAGCGCCCCGACGAGCGCGGCCAGGATGAGCAGGGACGTGATCTCGAACGCATAGAGATAGTCGGTGAAGAGGAGCGCCCCGAGACGCTCGACGTCGTGACCGGGCGTGCCCCCCGGCCCGCCGCCGCCCCCGACGAGCCTGGCGATGGCCAGGGCGATCTCGCCGAGGAGGACGAGGGCCAGGACGAGCGTGAGCGCGAGCCGAAAACCGGGCTTATCCGGCGGCGCCGGACGGCGCAGGTCGAACATCATCAGGGCGAAGAGAAAAAGGACCATGATGGCCCCGGCATAGACCAATACCTGGACGGCCGCCGCGAAAGGCGCGTCGAGAAGGCCGAACAGGCCGCCCAGGGCGGCGAAGGCGAGGACGAGGAAGAGCGCGTTGTGGGCGGGGTTGCGGGAGACGATCATGGCCGCGACCGAACCGACGCACAGGACGGACAGGAAGATGAAGACGATCCAGGCCATGGAAACCCGCCCTATATTTAGTTTTCCGGCGCGATAAAGTCAAGCCCGGCGGGCAGAAGGGGGCGGGGAGGGCGTTCAGACGGCGAAACGGAAGTTGATGATGTCTCCGTCGCGGACGGGATAGGCCTTGCCTTCGAGGCGGAGGGTCCCGTCGGTACGGCAAAGGGAGATCTCGCCGCGGGCGACGAACTGCTCGTAGGAGACGACCTCGGCCCGGATGAAGCCGCGCTCGATGTCGGAGTGGATGGCCCCGGCCGCCCGGGTGGCGGCGGTGCCGTCGCCGACGGTCCAGGCTTTGACCTCGTCGCTGCCGACCGTGAAGAAGGAGATCAGGCCCATCATCCGGTAGGCCGTGGCGATGAGCCGGTCCAGCGCGGCCCGGCCGATACCGAAATCGGCCCGGAAACCGGCGGCGTCCGTCTCGGAGAGCTGGCGCATCTCGCTCTCGATCCGGGCCGAGAGCCCGACCGCGGCCGAACGGTCGCGGGCCGCCCAATCGGCGAAGGGAGCCAGGACCTCGGCCTCGCGGCGGATCTCGTCCTCATCCAGGTTGACCGCGGCGATGAGGGGTTTTTGCGTCAGGAAACGGAAGCCCCGGATGAGTCCCTCCTCGTCGGCGCTGAATTCGGTCAGGCGGAGGGGCGTCTCGGATTCGAGGACCGTCCGGCATTTCTCGAGGACGGCGAGCTCCCGGAGGTCACGGTCGCTTTTCTTGGCGGCGACCTGCTTCGTCAGGCGCTCGATCCGGCTCTCGACGATGCCGAGATCGCTCAGGAGGAACTCCGTCTCGATCGCCGTCAGGTCCCGCCGGGCGTCGACCGATTCCAGCGGGTGCGGGACCGCCGGATCGCGGAAAGAGCGGACGACGGCCAGGAGGGCGTCCGCCGTCCTCAGCTTGCCCAGGAACTGCTCGCTGAAAGAGGCCTTCCTGGCGTCCCCGGCAGAAAGGCCCTGGAGCTCGACGAACTCGATGGCCGCTGCCGTCTTCTTCTTGGGCTCGAAGATCGCTGCCAGCTTCTCGAGCCGGGGATCGGGGACCTTGACCACGGCGACGGGATCGGTCCCCTTGGCCGAGGCGGATTCCGTGGCGAGGCCCGTCAGGGCGGAGAAGAGCGAGCTCTTGCCCGAGAGAGGCAGGCCGACGATACAGATCTTCACGTTCGTTTTCCTTCGGGGGATTGACCTGACGAAGAAACTAAGAACGGATTATACGCTTATCGGCGGCGGCTTTCAAGAATCGTTGACATCGCGGGCCGTTTTGGTATAATGACGCCGGTACCGCGGGGTAGAGCAGCCTGGTAGCTCGTCGGGCTCATAACCCGGAGGTCGTTGGTTCAAATCCAACCCCCGCTACCAACCGATCACAAATCCCCTCCCGATAGATGAGGCCCCGGCCTCCGTTTTCCGAAAGATCCGCTCGATCCGTGTCGGACTTGCCCGCCGCCGGCTTATCTGTTATACAAAGAATCACGTCATTATCGAGGAGGTCGACATGTTCAAAGCCGCCACCTACATCGAAAGACGAAAGCTGCTGAGGAAGTCCGTGGGCTCGGGATTGATGGTGTTCCTCGCCAACGAGGAAAGCCCCATGAATTATCCGGCCAACACATTTCACTACCGCCAGGACAGCTCGTTCCTGTACTTCTTCGGCCTGGCCTCGCCCGGACTCGCGGCGATCGTCGACGCGGACGAGAACACGGATACCCTCTACGGGGACGACATCGGCATCGAGGACATCATCTGGATGGGCAACCTGCCCAAGCTCAAAGACCGGGCCCTCTCCGGCGGGGTCCGCAAGGTCGCCCCCCGGGCGGCCTTCGACGAAGCCGTGCGCAAGGCGCTCGCAGCCGGGCGCACCGTGCACTATCTTCCGCCGTACCGGCCGGACAACAAGATCGCCCTGAGCGAGCTTCTCGGCATCCCGGTCAAGGACCTCAAGGCGAAGGCCTCGGCCGCCTTCGTCAAGGCTTCGGTCGACCAGCGCATCCTCAAGTCCAAGGAAGAGATCCGGGAGATCGAGTCCGCCGTGGCCGTCAGCCGGGAGATGTACCTGGCCGCCATGCGCCTGGCCAAGCCGGGCTACTACGAATACCAGGTCTCGGGGACCATGGAGGGGATCGCCCTGGCCAACGCCATGCACCTGGCCTTCCCGCCCATCGTCACCGTGAACGGCCAGACCCTGCATATGCACGAGCACGGCAACCCGCTCGTCAAGGGCCGGCTGCTGGTCCTGGACTGCGGCGCGGAGGCCCCCAGCGGCTACGCCTCCGACATCACCCGGAGCGTACCCGTCGGCGGGAAGTTCAACGCCCGTCAGAAGGCCGTCTACGAGATCGTCCTGGCCGGCCAGGAATCGGCCATCAAGGCCATCAAGCCCGGCGTCAACTTCAAGGACATCCACCTCCAGACCGCCCGGATCATGACGGACGGCCTGAAGGACCTCGGCCTGATGAAGGGCGGGACCGCCGAAGCGGTCGCCGCGGGCGCCCACGCCCTCTTCTTCCCCCACGGCCTCGGCCACAACCTCGGCCTCGACGTCCACGACATGGAGGACTACGGCGAGAACCACGTCGGTTACGGCGAGAAGGTCGAGCGCAGCGCCCAGTTCGGCCTGGCCTATCTCCGGATGGCCCGGGAGCTCAAGCCGGGCCACGTTCTGACCGTCGAGCCGGGGCTCTACTTCATCCCGGCCCTCTACGCGCTCTGGCGCAAGGAGAAGAAGCACCGGGACTTCATCGTCTACGACGCCGTGGAGAAATTCCTCGACTTCGGCGGGGCCCGGATCGAGGACGACGTCCTGGTCACGGAGAAGGGCCGTAAAGTCCTCGGCCCGCCCATCCCCAAGACGGTCTCCGACGTCGAGAAGGCCTGCCGCGCTTGAGGATCGGACTCGTCCAGCAGCACGCGACCGGGGATCCGGCCGAGAACAGGGCCCGGGGACGGACGGCTTACCTCGAGGCCTCCGGAGCCGGGGCGAACGTCATCGCCTTCGCCGAGCTGGCTTTCACGCGGTTCTATCCCCAGGTCCCGGCTTCGGCCGGGAGCGCGTCATTGGCCGAGACCGTTCCCGGGCCTACGACCGATCTCTTCTGCACCCTGGCCCGGGAGACGGGCACGGTCGCGGTGCTCAACCTCTTCGAGCGGGACGGGGAGCGGACCTACGACTCTTCGCCGGTCATCGACGCCGACGGCACGCTCCTCGGCGTCACTCGCATGGTCCACATCATGGAAGGACCGGGATTCCACGAACGGGGATATTACACGCCGGGGGACCGGGGGACGTTCGTCCATAAAACGGCGGCCGGCCGGATCGGCGTCGCCATCTGCTACGACCGCCACTTTCCCGAGTTCATGCGCGGCCTGAGATTGGCCGGGGCGGAATTGGTCGTCGTGCCCCAGGCCGGCGCGGTCGGGGAGTGGACCGAAGGTATCTTCGAGGCCGAGCTCCGGGTCGCGGCGTTCCAGAACGGCTACCATGCGGCCCTCGTCAACCGGGTCGGCCGGGAGGACGGGCTCGAATTCGCGGGGGAGTCCTTCGTCGTCGATCCCGACGGCCGGGTCGTGGCCCGGGCGCCGCGGGGCCGGGACCACATCCTCTACGCCGACTGCGACCTGGCCCGGAACGCCGCTTCGCACGCGGCCCGCCACTTCCTCGAAGACCGCAGGCCCCGGGTTTACCGCGGCATGGGGCTCACCGACGGGAAGCCGGAGGAGCGCTGATGCTCCGCTGGTACGTGCTCAACACCAAGCCCAAAAAGGAAAGCCAGGTCGAGCGGCTCTTCAGCGAGGGCGGCTTCGAAGTCTATTGCCCGAAATACGTCCGCGAGAAGCGCGTCGGCCCCTTCTTCCCGGGCTACGCCTTCCTTCGCTTCGCATTCCCCGAACAGTACCAGATGGTCAAGTACACCCGCGGCGTCAAGCGCATCGTCGGCAAGGACGACGGCCCGACGCCCGTCCCGGACGAGGTCGTTCTGGGCATCCGGGACAGGGAGAGGGACGGGCTCATCGTCTTCGAAAGGTACGGCGAGGAACCCGGTCCAGGCGACGAGATCGAGGTCGTCGAGGGGCCGCTCCGGGGCCTGAAGGGCATCTTCCGCAAAGAGGTCGGGGATTCGGAGCGGGTGATGATACTCCTGAACTATGTCTCCTACCAGGGCATGCTGCTCATCGAGAAGGACAAGTTGAAGAAGGCGTAGCCCGGGGAGAATCCTCTCTCCGGCTTTGCTCGCAACGGGGAGCGGACTTGGGGAGCGCACCAGGCAGAAGCTCGGCGTAGCAGCTCGGAGCCGGGCTTCTGCGAGATATCTTCGAAAAGCGCTTTCTGCAGATATTTCCCAGCACCGCCCCTCCGAGCCGCTCCGGAGCGGTGCTGATGGTCGCTCCGAAGACTCCGCTCCCTGCCGGTCCCCCCTCCGCCACGGGGATCTGCGAGGATAATCCCCTTACCGCCTCGAGAGGATCGTCGCCGGGCTAATGCTTCTTGAGGACCTCGAGAAAGGGCTGCGTCAGGCTCGACGACGAGAAAAAGACGACACCATCCCCGCCCTGGGCGTTGGCTGATCCTCATCTCTTCGATCAGAACCTCGGGCGTTATCTGGTTGTGCGACGTTCCCACGCCGATCCCCGGGCAGACGAGAGTTCCGCCCTTGGCGTATTCCACGGCCTCGCGGGCCAGAGTCTCGTAGAGCTTGACGTCGTTCGTGTAAAGCATGGGGTTGAGCATGTCGACCAAGCCCTCGCGCCCCCACGTGGCCCAGTCCTGCCCGATGGCCACGCGGGCATTCACGGCGTCGGGAAAGACGGCGGCGCTGATCCGGACCTTGCGTCCGGTCGCTCCCAGCGCGGCCCGGAGCTCCCGGACGAAGACGGTCACCCGGTCGGTGTTCCAGCGCAGCCAGACGTTCCAGGCCGGATTGCCCGTGTCGCGGGCCTTGACCGAGGCCATATCGATCCCCGTGTCCTCCTTGAAGAGGCGGAGCGATTCCCGGTCGAAACTGAAGAAGGGCTCGGTCGGCTCGCAGGGATAGCGGACGTAATCGAGGTGGACCCAGTCGACGCCATATTTCCGGACGACCTCGAGCATCAGATCGATCTCGTAGGCGCGGACGGCCGGCAAGGCCGGGTTGGCCACGGCGACCATTTCCCCCCGGGGGCCGGCAATGAGCCACTCGGGATGCTCGCGCACCCGGCCGAGGATGGCCGACTCGGGGAAGACGCAGAACCAGGGGTGGACGTCCATGCGGCGCTTTCTCGCCTCGGCCAGGAAGACCTCGAAGAAGTCCCAATCGTAGGCCGCGTCTCAGACGCCGATCTCGCTGGCGTAATAGACATGCCCCGAGGTGTTCTTGACCAGCATGATCAGGGTGTTGATCCCCGCCGCAGCGTAAGCGTCGAGGGTCGTTCTCATCTTCTCGACGGCGGCCGTCCTGTCCGGGCCGAAAAAGCCGGGATGCATCCAGACGCCCCTCACGGGCACCGCCGGCGACGGTTCGGCCGCGCCGCCGGCGCAGGCGGCCGGGACGGCGGAGAGAAGGACGAGGAGCATGAGGGACAGGGAGGAAAGAGTACGGACCTTCATCGGGACTCTCCTTGACGCGATTTCCGGCTAGTCCGGGGCCGGCCGTATCCTCCGCCTCCCGGCGTTTCTATCCTGAGGACATCGCCGGGCCGGAGCTTGACGTTGCCCTTGGAACCGAGATCTGTCGCGCGGCCTTTCGAAATGACCGTGTTCCGGCCCCTGGCGCCCGGGCCGCCGCCGCGCGCGCCGTAGGGGGCGAAGCGCCGTCGCTCGGATATGACCGTCAAGTCGACGGGGACCAGGAACTCGTATTCGCGCACGATGCCCTCGCCGCCGCGATGCAAGCCCTTCCCGCCCGAGTCCATTCTCAGGCCGTAGCGTCCTGATCCTCAAGGGCAGGTAATTCTCGAGGGCCTCGACCGGCGTGTTCAGGGAATTGGTCATGTGGGTGTGGACGCCGTCGAGGCCCGGGGCCGTCAGGGCGCCGCCCATGCCGCCGCCGATCGTTTCATAGTAGGCGAAGTGCCGCTTCCGCCCGGGATCGTAGCCGCCGAACGCGACGTTGTTCATCGTACCCTGGCTGGCCGCCGGGATGCGGTCCGGGACGGCCTTGGCCAGCGCTCCGAGCAGGACGTCGACGATGCGCTGGGAGGTTTCGACGTTGCCGCCGGCGCAGGCAGCCGGGAATTCTGCATTGACGATGGAGCCCTTGGGCGCCCGGATCTCGATCGGCCGCATCAGGCCTGTATTGAAGGGGATGTCCTCCTCGACGAGGGAGCGGAAGACGTAGAGAACGGCCGAACAGGTGATGGCGAAGTTGGCGTTGACGCCGCCCTCGGTCTGGGGCGAGGATCCGCCGAAGTCGACGACGGCCCGGTCGCCCCGGATCGAGACCCGGACGGCGATATCGATCGGCCGGTCCGAGATGCCGTCGTCGTCGAGCCGGTCGGCGAAGGCGTAATCGCCGTCGGGGATGCCGCGGATGGTCTGCGCGCAGGAACTTCTCGGAATAATCCTGGATGAGGCCGGAATAGGCCCGGACCTTGCCGGCTCCGAACCGGGCCACGGCCTCCTCGAGCCTCACCCGGCCGATCTCGTTGGCCGCCACCTGGGCCAACAGGTCGCCCCGGCGCTCGTCGGGCGTCCGGACGTTGGCGAGCAGGAGGTCGAAGACGTCCTTGTTCAGCCGGCCGCGGCGCACAGAGCTTGAGCGGCGGGATGATCAGCCCCTCCTGGAAGAGCTCGGTGGCCAGGGGCATGGAGCCCGGGGTCATGCCGCCGACGTCGGAGTGGTGGGCCCGATTGGCCACGAAGAAGGCCAGCCGGCCGCCGATGAAGACGGGGGAGATGCACGTGATGTCGGGCAGGTGGGTGCCGCCGCGGTAGGGATCGTTGAGGATGACGAGGTCGCCCTTCTCGAAGGTCACGGCTTCGAGCGCCGCCCGGACGGACAGGGGCATGGCGCCCAGGTGGACCGGGATGTGCGAGCCCTGGGCCAGGGTGCCGCCGTCGCGGGTGAACATGGCGCAGGAGAAATCCTTGCGTTCCTTGATGTTGGGGGAGAGGGCCGTCCGGCCCAGGACGGCGGCCATCTCCTCGGCGATGGCGACGAAGACGTTCTTGAAGAGCTCGAGCTCGATCGGGTCGACTTTCTTCATCGGCGAGCCCGTCCTGCGGATGACGAGGTTGAGGAAGGCGTCGACGCGGGCCGCGAAGCCCGGCGGGACGAAGGTCGTCGATTCGGGATCTATGACGAGGGATGGTCCATGGACAGCATGACCGTGGTGAAGGCGGGAACGGTCATAGACCGCGCCGTCGCAGAAGGAGAAGCCGGTGTGGATCTTCTGCGTCCTGATCCGGGCCTCGGGGTCGCGGGCTCGGCCCGGCGGCTCCCGGACGAGCGGGATCTTGGGCGTCACGGCGACGGCCTTGAGCCGCAGATGGACGATCTCGACCGGGCGCTTGTCGTGCCTGTAGGAATAGAGGCGCTTGTGCCTCCGGTGGAAGGCTTCGAGGAAGGCCCGGGCCGGCGTGCCCGCTTTCCGGAACGGAACGTCGATCTCGTACGATTGGCCCAGGTAGCGGCAGTCGAGCGATCGCTCCAGGACGAGGTCGGATGCGGCGAAACCGTCCTCGGCCGTGTCGCGCCGGCTCCGCGCCTCGAGGACCCGGAACTCCGCCTCGAGACCGGCCAGGGTTATGTCGGCGTCCGTCTTCATGAGCGACTTCGTATAATCCTTGACCGGGTCCGACATCAGCAGGCCGAAAGCCGAGAGGACGCCGGCGTTCCGGGGGACGATGACCGTCGACAGGCCCAGGTGGGAGGCCATCTCGACGGCGTGCATGCCGCCGGCGCCGCCGAAGGAGAACAGGGCGAAGGTCCGGGGATCGATGCCCCGCTCGACCGAAATGACCCGGATGGCCTTCTCCATGTTGGCGTTGGCGATGGCCACGATCCCGAGGGCCGTCGCGACGGGGGATTTCCCGATCGAGCGGGCCAGCCGCGAAATGGCGGCCCGGCTCCGCCCGGGATCGATCTTCATCTTCCCGCCCAGGAAGAACTCCGGGTCCAGGCGGCCTAGGCAGAGATCGGCGTCGGTCACGGTCGGGAGATCGCCCTTGCCGTAGCAGGCCGGTCCGGGGTCCGCGCCGGCGCTCTGAGGACCCACGCGGAGAGAGCCGCCCCGGTCCGTGGAAGCGATCGAACCGCCTCCGGCTCCGACCGAGTGGATGTCGATGACGGGCAGCCGGATGGGGAATTCCCCGACCCGGCTCTCGTGGGTCCGGCGGATGGCCCCCTCGATGAGAGAGACGTCGGTCGAGGTCCCGCCCATGTCGAAGCTGACGACATTGGGGAAGCCGGCCGCCCGGCCGAGGATCCGGGCTCCGACGACGCCCCCGGCCGGCCCCGAAAGGGCGGTCCGGATCGGCTCGACCCGGGCCCGGGCCGGCGAGATGTAGCCTTCGTTCGACTGCATGATCCGCAGCTCCGCCCGTCCGATGCGGGAATCGAGCTCGCCGAGGTAGCGGTCCATGACAGGCATGAGGTAGGCATTGACGGCCGTCGTCGCGGTTCGTTCGAACTCGCGGTGCTCGGGCAGGAGCCGGCTCGAGACGGTGAAGAGCAACCCGGCCTTCTCAAGCTCCCGGGCCACGAGCTCCTCATTGGCCGGGTTGGCGTAAGAGTGGAGGAGACAGACGGCGACGGCTTCGGCGCCCGAGCTCTTGATCTTCCGGACGACCTGCCTGACCTCGGTCACCCGGACGCGCTTCTCGACGTCGCCCGAGGCCAGCGTCCTCTCGTGCAGGCCGAACCGGCGCCCGGCCGGGATGAGCTCGAAACGGCTCTCGGGCTGGAGGGCATACAGGTTTCGGCGGGTCTGACGGCCGATGGCCAGGACGTCCTCGAAGCCGGCCGTGGTCACAAGGGCGATGCGGCCGCCCTTCCGCTGGAGGAGCGCGTTGGTGGCGACGGTGGTGCCGTGGACGACGAAGACGGTGCGCGTGGCCTTCAGGATGTCGCCGACGCCCTCGAAGATGGCGAGCGAAGGATCCTGCGGTGTCGAGAGGACCTTTCTGTTGGAGAGCCGGCCGGCCCGGTAGACGACGAAATCGGTGAAGGTACCGCCCGTATCGATCCCGACGCGGATCGAGGCGGTCTTCGTTCGGCGTTCCATGGGCAGAGGCTTATTTAACAGTCAAGGCGTGAGGCAAGTCAAGCCGAGGGCGCCTCCGGTCAATGGCAGGTGCTGCAGGAGCCGGACGTGCAGCTCTTGCAGCTCGACGAAGACGCCTTGAGGCGGCTCCCGCCGCCGCCGATGCCGAAGCCCGAGATGAGCTTCCGGACGTCGGCCGACCCGCACTTATCGCAGACGACCTCGTTCTCTTTCCCCAAGGAAACGAGGCACTCGAACCTCTTGCCGCAATTCCTGCAGGCGTATTCGTAGAGCGGCATCTGGACCTATTTGACCAGGGCGATGGCCTCGATCTCCACCTTGACGTCCCGGGGCAGCCGGGCCACCTGGACCGCGGCCCGGGCCGGATTCGGGGCCTTGAAGAACTCGGCGTAGACGGCGTTCATCTTGGCGAAGTCGTTCATGTCCTGGAGGAACACGGTCGTCTTGACGGCCTCGTCGAGCGACGAGCCGGCCGCCTCGAGCACGGCCCCGACGTTCTTCAGGACCTGGCGGGTCTGGTCTTCGATCGTGACGGCGGTGATCTCGCCCGTGGCCGGATCGATGGGGATCTGGCCCGAGCAGAAGACGAAGCCGTTGGCGACGATGCCCTGGGAGTAGGGTCCGATGGCCTTCGGGGCCTTGTCGGTCTGGACCTGTTTCTTCATCCGGGGACTCCTTCCGATGCCGGCGAAAGCCCGCGGCGCGGCGGCGGCCGCGAGACCCGCGACGGCGATGAATTTGCGTCTCTTCAAACCGGGAACGTTTCCGTTCGATCAGGACGACAGACCGTCGACGGCCGTCGTCAGGAACTTCCAGAACTTCTCGACCGAGCCGATGTGGACGTGCTCCTCGGGCGAGTGGGGGTTCTTCATGGTCGGCCCGAACGAGATCATGTCCATGCCCGGGAACTTCTCGCCGATGATGCCGCACTCGAGCCCGGCGTGGACGGCGACGACCTCGGCCTCCTTGCCGAAGGTCTTGCGGTAGATCTCCTTGAGCTTCTTGAGGAGCTGCGAGTCGAGGTTCGGCATCCAGCCGGGATAGCCGTTCCGGAACTCGGCCTTGGCCCCGGCCAGGGCGCAGACGGACTTGATGATATCGCGCGTGGCCTCGAGGGCCGAGGCGACGGAGCTGCGCGTGCTGCAGAGGACCTCGAACTCATTCTTATGGGTCTTGACGATGGCCAGGTTGGTCGAGGTCTCGGTCAGTCCGGCGATCTCGGGATGCATGGCGATGACGCCGTGGGGCAGGGCGATCAGGAAGTCGAGGAGCGCCCGCTGGGAGTCCCGGGTCAGGGCGAACTCCTTGCCGTCCGCCGCTTCGAGGGCGTAGGCGGCGCCCGGCTCGACAGCCTTGTATTCGATCTTGATCTTGTCGAAGGCCTTCTTGACGGCGGTGGTCATCGTCCGGACCTGGACCGGCGGGCAGGCCAGAACGGCCACGGCCTCGCGGGGGATGGCGTTGTGCTTGCTGCCGCCCTCGATGCCGATGACCTCGAACTTGGCGGCCGCCTGGGCCTGATCGAGGACCCGGGCCAGGAGCTTGATGGCGTTGCCCCGGCCCTGGTTGATGTCGAGCCCGGAATGCCCGCCGCGGAAGCCGCTGACGTGCAGCCGGTAGAGATTCTTCGAGGCCGACTTCTTCCGTTCGAGCGGCAGGACCAGGGTCGAATCCGCCCCCCCGGCGCAGCCGATGGTGAACGTCCCCTCGTCCTCGCTGTCGAGGTTGAGGAGCATCTTGCCGGCGAGGAAGCCTTTCTGGATCTTGTTGGCCCCGGTCAGACCGGTCTCTTCGTCGACCGTGAACAGGAATTCGAGGGGACCGTGGACGAGCGATTTGTCTTCCATGACGGCCAGGGCGGCGGCCAGGCCGATGCCGTTGTCCGCGCCGAGGGTCGTGCCCTGGGCGTAGACCCACTCGCCCCGGATCTCGGCCTTGATCGGATCCTTCGAGAAGTCGTGGACCGTGTTCGAGTTCTTTTCGCAGACCATATCGAGGTGGCCCTGGAGAATGGCGCCGACGGCCTTTTCCCGTCCCGCCGACGCGGGCTTACTGACGAGGACATTGCCGACCTTGTCGCGCTTGCCGGGCAGTCCGAGGGATGCGGCGACGGACAGGACGTAGTCGCCCAGGGGCTTTTCGTTGCCCGAGCAATGGGGGATCGTCAGGATCTTGGCGAAATGCTTCCAGAGAAGGCGGGGATTGAGGTCGTTGAGAGAGCTGGCCATGTGATACTCCTTGAAGGACGGGAATGCCGAAGTCCCATGATGCCACAAAAAAGCGGTGGATTCAAGCCGACCCGGCGGGTATAATCCGGGGGATGAGAGCCCTCTTGCGGATCCTTCTCGCGGCCGTCGCGGCGGGCGCGCTCGTCCCCGCGGCGCCCGCCCCGGCCAAGGTCCGCATCATGGCCACGGTCTTCCCTCTCCGGGAATTCGCCGCCGCCGTGGCAGGGGAGAGGGGAGAGGTCTCCCTACTTTTACCGACAGGCGCCGGGGTCCACACCTGGCAGCCGCGGCCCGGCGACATCGCCCGCCTGGCCGAGTGCGACCTGCTCCTGTTCATCGGCTCGGGCCTCGAGCCCTGGCTGCCGGGCCTGCTCCGGGCTTATCCCGGCGGGCGCTTCCGGACGTTCGAGGCCGCTTCGGACCTCGCCCTCGCCGAAAGCGGTGAGGAGCCGGGCCACGACGAGGAAGGACACGCGCACGGCCCCCTCGACCCCCACGTCTGGCTCGATTTCGAGCTCGACCTCCGGATCGTCGACGGCATCGCCGCCGAGCTCGGACGCATCGATCCGGACGGGAGACCCCTGTTCGCCGCCAACGCCGAAAAGCTGAAATCGCGCCTGACCGCCCTCGATGCGCGTTTCCGGGAAGGTCTCGCCGGATGCCGGGGGAAAAGCCTCGTCCTCGCGGGGCACGGCGCTTTCGGCTACCTGGCCCGGCGTTACGGCCTCGTCCAGAAGGCCCTCTACGGTCTCAGCCCGGACTCCCAGCCGCGGCCCCAGGACCTCATGGACGCCGTCGACTACTGCCGGAAGAACGGCATCCGGACGGTCTTCTTCGAG
Organism: uncultured bacterium; assembly: GCA_963743755.1. Classification (GTDB taxonomy): domain Bacteria; phylum Acidobacteriota; class Aminicenantia; order Aminicenantales; family Saccharicenantaceae; genus RBG-16-66-30. The sequence goes on along the minus strand of CAVUQU010000001.1, from coordinate 123,928 downwards.
AATTCCGTCCCGCCCGACCTGTCGAAAACGTTGGCCCGGGAGATCGACGGCCGGGTCCTCCTCCTCGACGCCGGGCACAACCTGACCCGCGGCCAACAGGCCGCCGGCCTCGGCTTCTTCGATCTGATGGAGGAGAACCTCGCCCGTCTCCGGGAAGGGCTGGGGTGCCGGTGAGCCCATGGACATGATCGTCCTCCGCGCCGTCTCCTTCCGCTACGACGGGAGCCCGGTCCTCGTCGACATCGACCTCGCCATCCGCGAGGGCGATTTCCTGGCCATCATCGGCCCGAACGGGTCCGGCAAGACGACACTGGTCAAGGTCATCCTCGGCCTGCTCCCTCCGACCTCGGGCGAGGTCCGGCTGTTCGGGAAATCCCGGGCCGAGTTCTCGGACTGGGGCAAGATCGGTTACGTCCCGCAGAAAGCGACCCACATCGATCCGGTCTTCCCCGCTTCGGTCGAAGAGGTCGTGGGCATGGCCCTCATGGCCGGCCCGCGGCAGGGCGGCGCTTCGGGCCGGGAGAGCCGGGCCAAGGTCATCAAGGCCCTCGAGGAAGTGGGCATGAGCGGATCGGCCAGGACGCCGATCGGCCGTCTCTCGGGCGGTCAGCAGCAGCGTGTGTTCATCGCCCGGGCCCTTGTCACGTCGCCGCGTATCCTCTTTCTGGACGAGCCGACGACCGGCGTCGACGCCGACGACCCAGGACTCCTTCTACGAGATGCTCGACCGCCTGAACCGGGACGAGGGCCTGACCATCGTGCTCGTCACCCACGACATCGGCATCGTCAACAAGCACGTGACGAGCGTCGCCTGCCTCAACCAGAGACTCTCTTACCACGGCAGTCACGCCGAGTTCTGCCGGTCGGAAGTGTTCCGGGACATGGTCACCCGGGGCGACCACCTCGTCGCGCACGAGCACTGAGCGCCCCATGCAAGCCCTTTTCGCCTACGGATTCCTCCAGCGGGCCGTCCTTTCCGGCGTCCTGATCGCAGTCGCCTGCGCGGTGCTCGGCGTCTTCCTCGTCCTGCGCAAGGACGCCATGATCGGCCACGGCCTGTCGCACATCGCCTTCGCCGGGGTCGCGCTCGGGCTGTTCCTCCGCGTCCTGCCGCTCGCCGCGGCCCTCCTGGTCGCCGTCGCGGCGGCCATCGCCGTCATGAAGCTCAAGGACCGGGCCGGCCTGCACGGCGACACGGCCATCGGCATCTTCAGCAGCCTGGGCATGGCCGTCGGCATCCTGCTGGCCTCCCTGGCCCAAAACTTCAACGTCGAGCTCATGGCCTACCTTTTCGGGGACATCCTGGCCATCGAGCCGCTCGAGGTCGGGCTCACGGTGGTCCTGGCGGCGGCCGTTCTCGCGGCCGTCCGGCTGAACTACGGGAAGCTCCTCTATCATGACCTTCGACAGGGAATCGGCGCGGGCCTCCGGGGTCAGGGTCGGCCGGCTGGATACCCTGCTCATGGTCCTCACCGCCGTCACCATCGTTCTGGGGATGAAGGTCGCCGGGATCCTGCTCGTCGCCGCTCTGATCGTCATCCCGGCCGCCGCCGGGCTCCAGGTCGCCTCGAGCTTCCGGACGGCCGTGGCCGCCTCGGCCGCCGTCGCCGTCTTTTCGGTCGTCGGGGGTTTGGGACTGTCGCTGGCTTTGAATATCCCCGCTTCAGCGGCGATCGTCGTCCTGTGCTTCTTCGCCTTCGCGGCATCCTTCGCGTTCAAGAAGGGGCGGGGCGTCCGACTGGCCGCGAAATAGGACCGGCCGCCTCACGCTCAGGATTTGGGGCCCGCGAGGGCGCGGGCGACGACATCCCGAACGGCCCGGCCTTGCTTGTCCAGCGCCTTCTTGAAGGCCGTCGCTTGTTTCCTGACCCGGGCTGTGAACACCGTGTCCTTGATGGCTCCCAGGTTGATGAGGACGTTGTCGTAAGCGCCTTCGCCGGCCGCCTGGCCGACGAGGCCGGCGACGCCGGCATCGCTGACCGAGTTCGTGTTCCCCTTGGCCGCCGCGGTCCCGGCCAGAGAGACGGCCTCGACGGCCTTCTCGAGGACGCCGAGGGGGACGAGCGTCGCTTCCTTGTTGGCCGCTTCGAGGGCCCTGTCCTTCTCAGCCGCCTGTTCGGGCGTCGCCTTGGGCAGCCGGAAGGCGTCCATGACCTTGTTGAACGCCTGAGTATCGCGGTCGACCGCTTCGAGGAGGGCGTCCTTCAGAACCTGGCCCCGGACGGCCGTCGCGATCATGTCGGCCGCGACCGCTTCATAGCCCTTCTTGCCGACGGTCAGATTGGCCACCATGGACGACAGGGCCGCCGACAGGGCGCCGCAGAGGGCCGCGACGCTGCCGCCGCCGGGGGCGGGGCGAATCCATCGACAGCTCGTCGGCGAACCCGCGCAGGGTCATGCCGGCGAGAGCGGCGCCGCCCTCGCGAAACTGGTACTCGATGATCTTCTTCTCGGGCTCGAAGGGGACGACGTCGCCGAGGCCGAGCGACCGGACCGCGGTCCGGATAAGTTCCGCCTCGGGCACGCCGGGGCTCTTTCCCTGCTTCCGAAGATAGTGACGGCCGGCCATGAGAAGGGCTTCCTTGGGGATGAGCCCGACGAGCTCGCTGCCCGTGACCCGCAGGCCGAGCTTGGCCGCCAGTCGGACGGCTTCGTCGAAGACGGCGTGGATGGGCGTGACCTTGTAGTTCGTGAAGTTGACCGAGATCTGGGCGAAACCGTAGTCCTCGACGTACCAGCCGACGGATTTGACCTCCTTGAACCGGCCCGGCACCTTGACCGTGTTGCCGCGGGCGTCCTTGACGATGTTGCCGTCCCTGTCCCGCTTGGCCCGGCCGCTCTCCCGAAGGCTCAGGGCGATCTCGTGGGCCAGCTTGCGGTCCCGGGTGTTGAGGTTGATGTTGTAGGCGATCAGGAACTCGCGGGCGCCGATGACGGTCGCCCCCGACTTCGGATTGAAAACGGCCTCGCCGAAATCGGGGGCCCAGCCGCGGGTCCTTGAGCTTCTCGGCCAGGCCCTCGTATTCCCCGGCCCGGACCGTGGCCAGGTTGCGGCGCTCGGGCTTGCGGGCCGCCGCTTCGTAGAGATAGACCGGGATGGCGAGCTCCGCCGCGACACGCTCGCCGAGCTCGGCGGCCAGCCGGACGCACTCCTCCATGGTGACCCCGGAGACCGGGACGAAGGGACAGACGTCGGTGGCCCCGATGCGGCTGTGGGCGCCCCTGTGACCGCGCATGTCGATGACCTCGGCGGCCTTGCGCGATGGCCCGGAACGCGGCCTCCCGGACGGCCTCGGGGGGGCCGATCAAGGTCACCACCGTCCGGTTCGTCGAGGCCCCGGGGTCGACGTCGAGCAGCTTGACGCCGGGGACCGCCTCGATCTCGCGGCAGATGGCCCCGATCTTCTCCGCATCCCGGCCCTCGCTGAAATTGGGGACGCATTCGACGAGCTTCATGATCCGACTCCTTTGCGCACCGTGTACTTGAGCGCGCCGTTGCGGTCGTAGACCTCGATGGATTCGAACCCGTCGAGATAGAGACCGAGCCAATCGGCCCGGCCGACGATGACGACGAGCGGTCTCGCCGCGAGGTGTTTCCGGGCCGTTTCCCGGATCCTCTCGGCGTTGACCCGCTTGAACCTCTCCGGGCCCTTATCCCATTGACCGTCGTCGAGGGAGAGGGCGATGTAACGGGCCATCCACTCGGCGAATCCCGCATTCGATTCGAAGCGCAGGGGCAGGCTGCCGATGAGGAACGATTTGGCCTCCTCGATCTCGGCGGGCGGGGGGGGTTCCGCGGCCATGGCGCCGATCTCGCGGACCATTTCGAGGATCGCCGGGGCCAGGGATTCCGGCCGGACCCGCGCCCGGGCCCAATAAACCCCGCACGAGCGGAAGAACTCGGTTTCGCTGAAGGCGTAGTAGGCGATGCCCTTGGATTCCCGGAGATTCATGAACAGGCGGCTCCGCGTCGTCCCGCCCAGGATCTGTTTCAGGACCAGGAAGGGGAAAAAATCCGGGTCGTAGGAATCCATGATCACGTTCCCGGCAAAGATCGTCGCGTCGGTCTCGTCCGGCGATTCAACGAAGCAGACGCGCCCGCCGTCGTTCACGGCAGGCACCGGGACTCGGGGCCGCTCGGGAGCGGAGCCCGCCCAGGCCCCGAAATGGCTCTCGATCTTCTGCCTGACCAGGGCCGCGTCGATCCGGCCCGAGACGAGGACCGCGACGTTCGCGGGCCGGTAGAAGCGGCCGTAGAAGGCGGCGACGTCCTTGACCGTGATGAACTTGATGACCTCTTCGGAGTAGGTCCCCGTGCCGTAGGGATGGCCGGCGAAGAGAAGCCGCAGGAGCTGGCTCCAGGCGAGGATCTCCGGATCCTGCTTCCGTTCGTACAACTCCCAGAAGGCCGCCCGACGGACCCCCCCGAGCTCGCGCTCGGTGAACACGGCCTCGACGGTGATGAGCCTCAGGAGGTAGATCGCCCGGTCGAGAAATTCCTCGAGCACCGTCATGGTCAGGACCGTGTAGTCCATGAGAACGGCCAGGGAAAGCTCGGCGCCGATGGCTTCGATGCTGTTCTCGATGTAATCGGCCGAAAGCATCCTGGTCCCCTTGCCGATCATGCGCGCCGTCACCGCGGCCACGCCGGGACGATCGGCGGGCGAATCGGACTCGCCGGCCCGGATGACGAGCTGGAGCGTGACCAGGCCGCCTTCGGACCTGACGGCGGTGGCGACCGTCAGCCCGTTGGGCAATACGGCCTTTTCGACGGCGGGGAGCCTGAGCTCCAGGGGCTGGGCGTCCGGCAGGGGAGGCGTCCGGCGGAACCGCTCCTGGGCGGCGGCCGGCCCGGCCTGGGCGAGTCCCAGCAGAAGGGCGGCCGACACGATCCCGGCCAGCGCACCGGCTCGCCTGAGGACGGAGCGGTCCCGGCGTCTCATCGGCGCCTGAGCTCCAGGACGACCCTGTTCTGGGGAATGAAATACTTGCTGACGAACGACTGGACCGAGAGGGGGCCGACTCCGAGATACCTGTCCAGTTCGGCGCCCGGGTCTCCGAGCCCGTCCCCGGCGATGGCCGTATCGACGAGGAAGAGGGCCTTGCCCAGGTTGGTCGACAGCTTCGCCAGATAGTCGGCTTTGAAACGGCGCTTGGCCCGGTTGATCTCGTCGAGCGAGACGGTGTTCGTCCTGAGCTTGTCGATCTCCGAGAGAATGGCTTTTTGGGCGCGCTCGACCATGACCTCGTTGGTGTTGAGGCAGAAGAACTTCAGGGCGGCGACGCTCAGCCGCACGTCCACGGAAGCGCCGAAGTAACGTGCGGTCATGTCCTTCTTGAGGAGGCGACTCTTCAGTCGCGATGTCTCGCCCTCGGCGAGCAGGTACTGCAGGATCCGGAGCGGATAGATCTCCCCCGGCTGAATGGGATAGAATCGGAAGCCCATGTGGAACCCGGCGCCTTCCGCGGCGGTCTCGTGGGTGCGCACGACGACGTCGCTCTGACGCGCGAATGTCGGCCGGGCCGGGATGGGCGCGTCCGTGCCCGGGGAGACGGAATCGAAGTAACGGGCGACGAGCTCCCTCGTCCGGACGGCGTCGATGCTGCCGACAATGGCGAGGACCGCGTTGTTGGGGACGTAGTAGGCCCGGTGGAAGGCCGCGATGTCGGCCTCGGTGAGCTTCACCATGTCGAGACCCGTTCCGATCAGGGGACGGCCGTAGAGCTCATCCGGGAAGAGCAGCTGGTCGAACTCGGCGAAGCTGGCGAAAAAGGGGTCCGAGGCCAACCGGCCGCGGTGGGATTCGATGAGCTCGCTCCGCGTCCGCTCGACGGCCGCCGGTGTGATGGCCAGGGATTTCATCCGGTCCGACTCGAGCCACAGGGCCAGCGCCAGCTGATTCGAAGGTAGGGTCTCGTAGAACAGGGCTTTGTCGTGGGCGGTCGTCGCATTGAGCTCGCCGCCGACCTTCTGGACGAACCCGACGTGCTGAAGGGGCGCGACGTTCTCGGAGCCCTGGAACATCAGGTTTTCCAGGAGATAGGCCAGGCCTTCCTGGCCGGGCTTCTCGCGGAGCGTTCCGGCGCCGTAGGCCACGGCCACCGTGACGAGGGGAAGCCGGTGATCCTCGGCGAGCAGGACGCGCAGCCCGTTGCGCAGCCGGTACTCCTGGTGGGGGAAGGGCGAGGACTGCGGCGCGGGTTCCTGGCCGAAGGAGGGGGGGTTCCCGAGGGCGAAGAGCGACAAGATTATGAGTGAGAATATCGCTTTCTTCATACCTGGTCAGAACCCTGGATATCGGGCGAATGTCAACAATAGCATAAAGAGGCACCGGTTGAAAACCCCTCTGGAATGTGCTATTTTGGCCCGGATCGCGCAAGCGAGGAGATCCTGACGGCAGGGAGGATAAGAACCATGGACTACGATATCAAGGACCTGAAGCTCGCCGCCAAGGGATGCCTAAGGATGGAATGGGCCGCCCGGTCGATGCCCGTCGTGGACAGGATCAAGAGGGCCTTCGCGAAAGAAAAGCCTCTGGCCGGCGTCCGCATCGCGGCCTGCCTCCACGTCACGTCGGAGACGGCCAACCTGATGGAAACCCTCAAGCTCGGCGGGGCCGACGTCCGGCTCTGCGCTTCGAACCCGCTCAGCACGCAGGACGACATCACCGCCGCCCTGGTCAAGCACCACGGGATCCCCGTCTTCGCCATCAAGGGCGAGGACCACGAAACCTACTACCGCCACATCCTCCAGGCCCTCGACCACGGCCCGACGATCACCATGGACGACGGCGCCGACCTCGTCTCGGTCACCCATTCCAAGAGGAAGGACCTCCTGCCGGGCATCCTGGCCGGGACCGAAGAAACGACGACCGGGGTCATCCGGCTGAAGAGCATGGCCCGCGACGGGATCCTGCGCTATCCCATCGTCGCGGTCAACGACGCCCAGACCAAGCACCTCTTCGACAACCGCTACGGGACGGGCCAGAGCACCCTCGACGGCATCCTCCGGGCCACCAACGTCCTGCTGGCCGGCCTCAAGTTCGTCGTGGCCGGCTACGGCATGGTGCGGCAAGGGCGTGGCCATGCGGGCCAAGGGGGCCGGGGCCCACGTCATCGTCACGGAGATCGATCCCATCCGGGCCATCGAGGCGGTCATGGACGGCTACGAGGTCATGCCCATGGCCGCCGCCGCCCCGGTCGGGGACGTCTTCCTGACCGTCACCGGGAACAAGAGCCGTCATCCGGAAGGAGCACTTCCTGCGCATGAAGGACGGGGCCATCGTCGCCAACGCGGGGCACTTCAACGTCGAGATCGATATCCCGGCCCTGGAATCCGTCTCGAGCGGAAAGCGTCAGGTCCGCGACTTCGTCGAGGAATTCACCCTGAAGAACGGGCGGCATGTCAACCTGCTCGGCGAGGGGCGACTCATCAACCTGGCGGCCGCCGAGGGGCACCCGGCCATGGTCATGGACATGAGCTTCGCCAACCAGGCCTTGAGCGTTCGCTGGCTCATCGACCGGGCCGAAGGGCTTCGCCAAGAGCGTCTTTCCCGTCCCGGCCGAGATCGACGAGGAGATCGCCCGCCTGAAGCTCGCCTCGATGGGCTCGGCGATCGACAAGCTGACGCCGGCCCAGAAGAAATACCTGGCCGGCTGGCAGGAAGGCACCTGAGCGGCTTGCGGGACCCGCGGCCGCGCTAGTCGCTGTTCCCCGATCAGCCTCAGGTAACGGCTGATCGTGTCCCTCATCTCGGCGTCCGTGACGCGCGCCCGGATCTTGGTGAAGACGTCCTTGGCCCTGGCGTAATCCGTGAGCTTGAAATGAGGCCACGCCGAGATTGTAGCTGAACAGGACGTCCTCCGGGACGATCTTGACCGCGGCCTCGTAGGAAGCGACGGCCTCGCCGAGGTTGTTCTTCTTCTCGTAGACCTGAGCCCCGGAGGTTGTACGCCATGGCCAGCCGGGGTTTGATCTCGATGCGCCTTGCTGGACGCTGTCGAAGGCCTCGTCGAGACGGTCCTGCAGGACGTACAGCCGGGCCAGGTTGGTGTAGGGGAGCTCCCGGGATTGGAAGACGGGATCGAGGAGAGCGGTCTTCCATTCGGTCTCGGCCAGGTCGAGACGGCCCATCCGGTCGTAGACGGTGCCCAGGTTGTTGTGGGCCTCGGTGAACTGCGGGTTGATCTCGAGGCACTTGCGATAAGCCTGGACGGATTCCTCGAGGCGGCCCCTCATCGAATGGGAGATCCCGAGCGCGTTCCAGGCGAGATAATAGCGCGTGTCGAGGGCCAGGGTCTTGACGAAGTACTTGACGGCCTCCTCGACGTTGCTCTCGTTGAGGTGGAACAGCCCCACGTTGTACTGGTACTTGGGGTCCTTCTCCCGGGCCTTCTGGATCTCGGACCTGTTTCGACGCGCAGAAGGTCAGATCGGCGCAGACGATCAGGACGACGATGGCTTTGGCTCTCATCCGGCTTCTCCTTGTCGCGATTTCCCGGCGTCACTCGGCCTTGAGCGTCCGGGTCATCAGGTCGTCCACGGCCTTGCGGGGCTCCTTGCCGCGGTAGAGGACCTGGTAGATCTGCTCGGAAATGGGCATCTCGACGCCCAGGGCGCGGGCTATCCGGCGGGCGGCGACGGTCGTATGGACGCCCTCGGCGACCATCCTCATCCCGCCAGGATCTCGCGGAGCGTCCGGCCGCGGCCGAGCTCGTGGCCGACCCGGTGGTTGCGGCTCAGCTCTCCGGTGCAGGTCAGGACGAGGTCGCCGATGCCGGCCAGGCCCGAAAACGTCTCCCGGCGGGCGCCGAGGGCCAGCCCCAGGTTGGTGATCTCGACCAGACCGCGGGTGATGAGCGCCGCCCGCGTGTTCAGACCGAACTTCATCGCGTCGGCGATGCCGGCAGCGATGGCGATGACGTTCTTGAGGGCCCCGGCGACCTCGACTCCGGTCACGTCGGTCGAGGTGTAGGCCCGGACGCTCGTGGCTCGAGATGGTGTGCTGGACTTCGCGGGCCGCCGCCGGTGTCCCGGGAGGCGACGACGAGGGCCGTGGGATGGCCCGCCGCGACCTCCTTGGCGAAGCTCGGGCCCGGAGAGAACGGCCAGCCTGCGGCCGGACGTGCGGCTGAAAGACCTCTTCCATGACCTGGCTCATCCGCATCAGGGTCCTCTTGTCGAACCCCTTGGTCAGGCTGACGACGGTCTGGTCCCTGTTGCAGGACGGGGGCAATGCGGCCGTAGACGGCCCGGCAGAACTGGGACGGGACGGCGATGAAGACGACCTCGGCGAAGGAGGCCGTCTCCCGGAGATCGTCCGAGAAGTCGACGGTGTCCGGGAAGCTCGAAGCCGGGCAGGAAGGTCGCGTTCTCGCGGGTCTTGAGGGCTTCCCGGAAGATGTCCGGTTCCCTGATCCAGAGCCGAGTCGGGTGGCCGATCGATCCGAGGTACCGGGCGAAGGCCGAGCCCCAGCTCCCGCCGCCGACGACCGCCGTCTTCATGTCGCCTTCTCCCCGAGCTTCCTCTCCGTGCCTTTGACGAGCCGGCCGATGTTGGCCCGGTGCCGGAAGACGATCAGGACCGCGATCGCGAGCGCGACGGCCGCGACATCTCCCCGTCCGCCCGCGGCCAGGTACACCGCCGGGAAAGCCAGGGAAGCCAGGATCGAGCCCAGCGAAACGATGCGGGTCGTCCCGACGACGACCAGGAAAAGCCCGAGGCAGGCCAGGCAGGGCAACCACGCGATCGCCAGCGAAGGCGCCGAGCGCGGTGGCCACGCCCTTTCCGCCCCGGAAGCCGATCGCGAAGGGATAACAATGGCCGACGACGGCCGCAAGACCGCAGACGGCGGCCAGGCGCGGCTCGTCGAACAGCCGGAGCGCCAGGAAGACCGGCAGGAAGCCCTTGAGGACGTCGAAGACCGCGACAGGCAGGGCGCTCTTCCAGCCGCCGACCCGCAGCACGTTGGTCGCTCCCGTGCTCCGGCTGCCGAAATCGCGGACGTCCTTGCGGCCCGTCCAGCGGACGAGCAGGTAGCCCGTCGGGATGGACCCGAAAAGATAGGCAGCGACGATGAATAGGTACTTCATGCGAGCTCCGCTTCTCGAACGATCCTGTATTCCGGGCCCTCCGGACGAAGGCGGCTCTCGAAGAGCGCGACCCGGCGTGCGGTCATCTCCCCGAACGTCTCCCCGCGGCGCTTGTCGAGCTCGGCCATGACTTCGCGGATCCGTCCGGGGCCCTTGACCCGGCCCAGCGTCAGGTGGGGCTTGAATTCCCGCCGTTCGCGTTCGAAGCCTTCGGCCTCGAGGACCCTATCGAGCTCGTCTTGGAAGACGGCCAGCCCGGGACCGGCGAAAGCGCCGACCCAGAGGACGCGCGGATCCCTCTCGCCGGGAAAAACCCCCGTGCCCCGGAGGCCAAGGGGGAAAGGGCCGTGCCGTCCGGCCAGATCGGCCAGGACCGTTCCCACGCGGAGAGCCCCGGCTTCGTCGATCTCGCCGAGGAACTTCAAGGTGAGATGCAGCCCGTCGGGCCGGACCCAGCGGACGTCGCCGCGGGTGGATCTCAGGACTGTGACGAACGCCTGCAAGGTCCTCTTGATCTCCGGATCGAGCTCGACGGCGATGAAAGCCCTCATGACCTCTTCCGCAACCTATTATAGGACCTTTGCGGGAAGCATCATAAGGGATTTTCTCAGCATGTCCAGGGCCTTCTGCGAAGATTGGAACTTGACGTTGTCCCGGCCGCCGGAAAAGATCCGCTGTTCGACCTCGACCCGGCCCCGGATGGCCAGCGCGATGTAGACGAGGCCGACCGGCTTGGCCGGGGTGCCGCCCCCCGGACCGGCGATGCCGGTCACCGCCAAGCCGAAATCGGCGCCGGAGGAGGCGCGGATGCCACGGGCCATGGCCCGGGCCACCGGGGCGCTGACGGCGCCATGCCGCGCGATGAGCCCCGCCGGGATGGCGAGCCGCCGGACCTTGGCTTCGTTGGCGTAGACGACCGCCGACTCCAGAAAATAGGCGGAGCTCCCGGGACGGCCGGTCAGCCGGTGGCCGAGGAGCCCGCCGGTGCAGGACTCGGCGCAGGCCACGGTCAGACCGCGGGACTCGAGGGCCGCCCCCACGACATCGGCCAGGTCCGCGCCGTCGCGCGAATAGATCCACGGTCCGACCCGCCGAACGAGCGCCCGCTCCAGGCGGTCGAGGACCGCGGCCGCCGCGGACGCCGGTCCCGGCCCCTTATAGGTCAACCGGATCGACAGGTCGCCGGGCGAAGCGAGGGTGGTCACGGTGACCTCGGGCGGGACGAGCGCATAGAAGGCCTTGAGCCGCGTCTCCATGGCCGATTCGCCCAGACCCGTGAGGCGGATGACGCGGCGGGACATCAGACCGCAGCCGAGGCCGGCCAGGCGCGGGCGGACATGGACCTCGAACATCGGCCGGATCTCCCGGGGCGGGCCGGGCAAGAGGGCGATCCGGCGGCGCCCGGCGGCGAGCCACAGCCCGGGGGCCGTGCCGTTGGGATTGGGCAGGACCTCGGCGCCCTCGATGACGTAGCACTGCTTGAGATTCGAGGCCGTCATGGGCCAGCCGTGGCGGCGAAAACGCTCCCGGATCTCGCGCCGGAGTGCCGGATCGAAGACGAGCTTTCGGCCGAGGAGCCCGGCCAGCGTCTCGCGGGTCCGGTCGTCCTCGGTCGGACCGAGGCCGCCCATACAGAGGACGAGGCCGGCCCGGCCGAGGGCCGTCCGCAGGACCCGGGCCAGGTCGCCGGGCTCGTCGCCGACGATCGTCTTGAAGGCGACGTCGAGGCCGGCGGCGTTCAGGCCGGCCGTCAGATACAGGGAATTCGTGTCCTGGAAGTCGGGGGTCAGGAGCTCGGAGCCGACGGCGATGATCTCTATCTTCATGGTTTTCCCGGGCTCAGACGACGAGCAGGACCAGGCGGGCGAGAGCGGCCGCCGCGAGGCCCGCGCCGACGTCGTCGGCCATGATGCCCCAGCCGCCGGGAAGCCCTTCGAGCTTCCGGATCGGCCAGGGTTTGATGATATCAAAAAAACGGAACAGGGCGAAAGCGACGGCGACGGAGATCCAGCTGGCGGGCAGGAAGGCGCAGGCGATGAGCTGGCCGCAGACCTCGTCGACGACGATCCGGCCGGGATCGGGCCGGCCGAGCTCCGCGGCGTGCCTGGCCGCGGCGCCGGCCCCGACGCAAAAGAGGACGGCGACGAGAAGCAGGTAGACGGGCCAGGCGAGCGTATGGAGCGCCGCTTTGTAAGAGCAGGGCGGCGGCCAGGCTTCCGGCCGTGCCCGGAGCCAGGGGGACGAGGCCGAGCCCGAAGAACGTGGCCAGCGATCCCGGAGGCGCTCGGCTTCATGCCAGCGTCCCGAAGAGATCGTAGTCGTCGGCCGAGGCGATCGCGACCCGGACGATGGGGGCGGGCGGCTCGGACATTGCGGGCGGAAGGGAGAAGCGGACGATGCCGTCGACCTCCGGGGCCTGGAAGCGCCCGCGGCCGGTCCAGCGTCCGGGTGACGCGGGGTCGGGTCCCTCGACGAGGACTTCGACCGTCCGGCCGACACGAGTCTCGTTCTTCTCCCGGGAGATCGCGGCCTGGATGCTCCATGATCTCGCGGCGGCGCGCTTCCTTCTCCTCGAAGGGGATCCGGTCGGTTAGGCCGAACGAGGCGGTGCCTCTCTCGGGCGAATAGGCGAAAACGCCGAGGTGGTCGAACCGGGCCGCTTCGACGAACCGGCGCAGCGCGGCGAACTCCTTTTTTCCCTCGCCCGGGAAGCCGACGATGAGCGAGGTCCTGACGGCCGCGTCCGGGAGCTTCGTCCGGATGCGGTCGAGGAGCCGGAGCGCCCGGGCCCCGTCGAGGCCCCGCCTCATGGCTTTGACGAGGCCGGGATCGGCATGCTGGAAGGGGATGTCGAAGTAGCGGCAGATCTTCGGGCCGGCCATCGCCTCGAGCAGGCGGCCGGTGATCTCCTCGGGATAGCCGTAGAGAAAGCGGATCCAGGCGATGCCCGGGACACGCGCGAGCCGCTCCAGGAGCCGGGCGAGGCCGTCCCGGATCCCCGCGGTCCCGGCCGAACCACGTCGTGTCGTGGGAGATGAGGTCGATCTCCCGGACGTCCCGAGGCCGGCGAGCGCCCGGCCTCGCGCAGGATCGAGGCCGCGCTCCGCGAGACGTACGGGCCTTTGATCAGGGGGATGGCGCAGAAACGCGCAGCGGTGGGAACACCCCTCCGAGATCTTGACGTAGGCCCAGGCGCCGGGCGTCGAGACCAGCCGGGGCGAAGCGTCCGAATAGAGGAACGTCCGGCCCGGGCTCGCGAAAAGCGAGGCCCTCGACGATCGCGACGATCCGGTCGAAGCTCCGGACCCCGGTCCAGGCGTCGACCCCGGGAAATTCCCGCTCCAGCCGGGCCCTGTCCCTTTCCACGTGACAGCCGGCGGCGACGATCCTCTTCCGCGGGTCTTTGCGTCTTCAGCCGGAGGACCTCGGCCAGGGTCGATTCGGCCTCGTCGCGGGCCGGTCCGATGAAGCCGCAGGTGTTGACGATGACGGTGTCGGCATCCTCGGCCCGGCCGGCGAGGGCATAGCCGGCCGCTCTGAGAGCGCCGAGCATGACCTCGCTGTCGACGAGGTTCTTGGCGCAGCCGAGGCTGATGAGGGCGACCGTTCCTCCGGCGCGCCGGACGCCCCGGGCGCCGCGCGTCGGCCGGGTCAAGGATAGATCCTGTAGAGGAGCCGGGGGAAGGGGATGGTCTCGCGGATGTGCTTGACGCCGCAGATCCAGGACACCATGCGCTCGATGCCCATGCCGAAGCCGGAGTGGGGGACGCTGCCGTACTTGCGGAGGTCGAGGTACCATTCGTAGGCCTCGCGCGGCAGATCGTGCTCCGCGATCCGTTTCTCGAGCAGGTCGAGGTCGTGGATGCGCTGGCCGCCGCCGATGACCTCGCCGTAGCCTTCCGAAGCCAGGAAATCGACGCCGAGGACGAGGTCGGGATTCTCCGCGGCCGGCTGCATGTAGAAGGCCTTGATGGCCGTCGGGAAGTGCGTGACGCAGACCGGGCGAGGTGTAGAGCTCGGAGATGATGGTCTCTTCGGGCGCCGCCGAAATCGCCGCCCCACTCGATCGTCGAGCCCTTCTCGCGCAGGACCGGGACGGCCTCGCTCGTAGGTCAGGCGGGGGAAGGGCTTTTGGATGGCCTCGAGCGGCTTGGGATCGCGCTCGAGCGTCTCGAGCTCGAGCCGCCGCCGGGTCAGGACCCGCTCCATGATGAACAGGATGAGGTCCTCGCCGAGCCCGATGATGTCCTCGAGGGTGGCGAAGGCGACCTCGGGCTCGACCATCCAGAACTCGATGAGATGGCGGCGGGTCTTGGATTTCTCGGCCCGGAAGGTCGGGCCGAAGCAGTAGACCTTGCCGAAGGCCATGGCCGTCGCCTCGTTGTAGAGCTGGCCGCTCTGGCTGAGATAGGCCTTCTGGTCGAAGTACTTCGGTCTCGAAGAGGGTCGTCGTCCCCTCGCAGGCGCTCGGGGTCAGGATGGGCGTGTCCATGAGGCGGAAGCCGCGGTCGTCGAAGAAATCCCGGATGGCCTTGACGACCTCGGCCCGGACGCGCAGGACGGCGTGCTGCTCGCGAGGACCGGAGCCAGAGATGGCGGTGCTCCATCAGGAACGGGGTGCTGTGCTCCTTGAGCGTGATCGGGTACTCGGCGGCGATCTGGACGATCTCGATCTCCTCCATGGCCAGCTCGAAGCCGCCCGGGGCCCGCTTGTCCTCGCGGACTCGGCCCCGGACGATAACCGAGGACTCCTGGGTCAGCCGGTCGAACTGTTGGAAGAGGAGCGAGTCCTTCTCGGCGCTGAAGGCGGTCGCCTGGATGATCCCCGTGCCGTCGCGGACGAGGAGGAAGCGGATCTTGCCCGAAGAGCGCTTGTTGTAGACCCAGCCGCGGATCTCGACGTCCTGGCCGTCGTGGGCGGCGATGTCCTCGATGTAGACCCATTTCATAGTGGGCCGATTATAGGACAAACAGGCCCGACGCGCAAACCCGGCGGGGCTTGGGATATAATGGGACGAAGACCATGGCCCTGCCGAGACCGTTCGCGCCCGTCAAGCTGATCTGCGGCGTTATATATAAGGAGGGGGCGCTCTACGACGAGGCCAGGCGGCGGCTCGTCGAGGAGTGGGGGAGGGTTGACAGCGAGAGCGCGCCGTTTCCGTTCGATCTGACGGATCACTACGGGGCTGAGATGGGGGAGGGGCTGACGCGGCGATTCGTGAGCTTCGAGGCTTTGATCGCCCCGGAGACGCTGCCCTCTCTGAAGATCCGGGCCATCGAGCTCGAAGAAACGCTCCGGGAGGAGCGCGGCGCGGCCGGCCGGCCCGTCAACATCGACCCCGGCTATCTCACGGCGGCCGCGCTGATCATGGCCACGGCCAAAAATTTCGCCCACCGTGTCCCGCTGGCGCAGGGCATCTACGCCCACCTCGAATTCCTGTTCACCAAGACGGGCGTCAAAACGCTCGAGTGGACGTATCCCGATCTGAAGCGCGAGCCCGCGCAGGCCTATTTCCGGTCGGTCAGGGAGAGCTTCCTTCGGCAGATCCGCGAGCGCCGCGCCTGACGCTCTTCGGCTCAGCCTTCCGGGTGGAAGGCCGTGATGGACCGGAGCTTCTTGACGATCTCCGGCAGTTCCCGAAGGACGACGGCGATGTCCTCCTCGGTGTTGGACCGGCCGAGGGACATGCGGATCGACGAGCGGGCGATCTCGGGCCGCAGCCCGATGGCCCGGAGGACGTGCGAGACCTCCTCGGACTCCTCGCTGCAGGCCGAACCCGTCGAGACGTAGATCTCCTTGGTCGCCAGGGCCAGGAGGATGGCCTCGGCCTCGAGCCCGGGGAAGGCGAAATTGAGAGTGCCCTTGACCCGGTCGACCGGGTGACCGTTGAATTTCGCGCCGGGGATCCCGTCCTCGACGCCCTTCTTGAGCGTCTCGGCCAGATGTTCGACCCGGGCGCGCTCCTTGCGGCCCTTCTCCTCGAGGACGCGGACGGCCTCGCCGAACCCGACGATCCCGGCCGTGTTCTCGGTCCCGGCCCGGAGACCCCGCTCCTGGCGACCGCCGCGGACGAAAGGACAGATCGTCGTCCCGCGGCGGATGTAGAGGGCGCCGATCGCCCTTGGGGCCGTAGATCTTGTGGGCCGAAACGGACAGGAAGTCGACCCCGAGCTTCCGGGCGTCGACGTCGATCTTGCCGAAGGTCTGAACGGCGTCGGTGTGGACCGCGGCGCCGCGCTCGTGGGCGATCCGGACGATGTCCGGGATGGGCTGGATCGTGCCGATCTCGTTGTTGGCGTGCATGATCGAGACGAGGGCCGTCTTCGGGGTCAGAGCGCGAACGCAGTTGATCGAGATCGACGGTGCCGTAGGCGTCGACCGGGAGGTAGGTGACCTTGACGCCGCGCGCCTCGAGGGCCTTGGCCGCCTCGATGACGGCCGGGTGCTCGATGGCCGAGGTGACGAATTCGTCCCGTCCCGGCGACGCCTCGAAAGTCCCGAATATGGCGAAGTTGTCGGACTCCGTCCCGGAGCCCGTGAAGTAGATCTCGCCCCGGTCGACGCCCAGGGAGCCGGCGACACGCTCGCGGGCCTCGTTCAGGAGCTCCTTGACCCGCCGGCCGATCGGGTAGAGGGAGGAGGGGTTGCCGAAATGTTCCCGCAGGACCCAGGCCATCTTTTCGGCGACGGCCGGATCGACCGGCGTCGTCGCGTTGTGGTCGAGATAGATCATGGACCTATTCTAACAGAACCCGGGATAAAAAAAGAGGGGCGGCCCCTGCCCGGGTGTGTCCCGGGCGGGGACGCCCCTCGGAAGAGACGGTTCAGCCCAGCTTTTCCTTGAGGATTCGGACGACCTCCAGGCCGGCCCGCTGCTGGCCCTCGGCCGCCGCGGCGCCGAGGTGGGGGATGGGGATGACGTTGGGATGGTCGACGAGCGAGAAGTCCTCGGGCGGCTCCTTGTCGAAGACGTCGAGCGCCGCGGCCCGGACCCGGCCGGAGTTGAGGGCGTCGAGCAGGGCCTTCTCTCCGACGACGCCGCCGCGGGCGACGTTGACGATGATGACGCCCGCCTTCATCTTGGCGAACTCGGCTTCGCCCAGGATGGGCTTGGCCTGCTTGGGGACGTGGAGGGTGATGAGGTCGGCCGCGGCCAGGAGCTCGTCGAGCGGGACCTGTTTCACCGCGAGGTCGCCGGTCTTGATCGGGATGATGTCGTAGGCGAGGACGGTCATGCCGAAGGCCAGGGCCCTCCTGGCGACCTCGAGCCCGATCCGGCCGAACCCGATGATGCCCAGGGTCTTGCCGTAGAGCTCCGTGCCCTCGAGCGATTTCTTGTCCCACTTGTGGGCCTTCATCGACAGGACGGCCTTGGCCGTGGTTGCGCACGGCGCCCAGCATGAGCCCGAAGGTGTGCTCGGCGACCGTGATGGACGTCGCGGCCGGCGTGTTGGCCACGAAGATGCCCTTTTCCTTGGCCGCGTCGCGGTCGATGTTGTCGAGGCCGATGCCGGCCCGGACCAGGACCTTGAGGTCCGTGCCCGCCTCGATGACCGGCCGCGTGATGCGCGAGGCGCTCCGGACGACGACGGCGCTGTAGCCGGGGACGGTCGGCGATGAGCTCGGCCTCGCTCAGGCCTTTGGCGACGGTGACCTCGAATCCGGGAACGGCCCGGAGCTGCTCCAAGGCCGCCTTGTCCATGCCGTCGGCGATGAGGATCTTTGTCATTGCCAGTTCTCCTTGAGCACGGCCTGGGCCGCCTTGATGCCGGCGCCGGCCTCGAACTTATAGCCGAGGTCCATAAGCGTCATTTCGAGCGCGGACAGGGCCGTGATGATGTCGAAGCCGCCCATGTAGCCGAGGTGGGCGATGCGGAAGATCTTGCCCTTGTACGGCTCCTGGCCGCCGGCGATGTAGGCCATGTACTTGTTCTGCATGGTCTTGACGAGCTTGCCGCCCTCGATGCCTTCGGGCACCTTGCAGCAGGTCAGGACGTTGCCCGGCCGCTTCGACAGGAGCTCGAGGCCGAGGGCCTTGACGCCGGCCCGCGTCGCGTCGCCCAGGATCCTGTGGTGCTCGAAGAGGCCGTCGAGACCCATCTTGCGGATGATGTCGAGGGCGTGCTTCTGCTGGACGACGAGCGAGATTCCCGGGGTCCAGGGCGTCGTCTTGTCGGCCAGGTTCTTCTTGGCCTTCTTGAGGTCGAAGTAGAACTTGGGCAGCTTGGCGTCGGCCGCCAGGGCCCAGGCCTTCTGACTGAGCGCGATGAAGGCCAGTCCGGGCGGGATCATGAACGATTTCTGGGAACCCGACAGGAAGACGTCGACCTTCCAGTCGTCCATGGGGCAGGGGGTGACGCCGGCGCCGGAGATGCCGTCGACGACGAGCACGGCCGGCGTCTTGGCCACCACCTCGCCGAAGCCCTGGATGTCGAACATGGCCCCGGAGGAGGTCTCGGAGAGGGTCGCGAAGACGGCCTTGCAGTCGGGCATGGCCTTGAGCTCGGCTTCCAGCTCCTCCTTGGGATAATCCTTGCCCCACGGGTCGAGGACGATCTCCTTGTAGGCGACGCCGTAGGCCTTGCAGATGTTGCCCCAGCGCTCGCCGAACTTGCCGGCGTTGATGGTCAGGACCTTGTCGCCCGGGCTGAGCAGGTTGACGACGGCGGTCTCCATCGCGCCCGTTCCCGACGAGGTCAGGATGTAGACGTCCTCCTTGGTCCCGAAGACGTACTTGATGCCTTCGGTCACCTCCATGAACAGGGCCGAGAACTCGGGCGTCCGGTGGTGGATGATGGGCTCGGCCGCCGCCGACAGGGCCCGCTCGGGGACCGGCGTCGGGCCCGGGGAGAGAAGGTAATACTTTTTTATCATGAGGCACTCCTTATGAAATGAAATAACCAGAACGTGACCGTCGGTACGATCACAGGTCCTTCAGCAGCTCCGTCAGCAACGCCGTGCGCTCGATGAGCGACGGCAGGAGAAGGTGCTCGTGCTCGGCGTGGAGGCCGTCCCCGTCCGGCCCGAGGCCGTCGAGGGTCGGGACGCCCATGCCCGCGGCGATCGACGCGTCCGAGCCGCCGCCCGTCTTGCCGCCCTTGAGGACGATCCCCAGGCCCGCGGCGATCCCCTGAGCCCGGAGGAAGAGCTTCTCGGAGGCCTTGGTCTTCTCCATGGGCGGCGTCGTGCTCTCGACCGTGATCTTGATCCGCGCCCCGCGCAGGGTCGGCACGGCCTCCCGCAGGATCTTCAGCACCCGGTCCCTGTCCGTGGACTTCCAGAACCGGACGTCCAGCGTCGCCCAGGCGCTCTCGGCGACGACGTTGATCTTCTCGCCGCCGCCGATGAGCCCGACGTTGACGGTCGTCTCGCCGGCGCGGAGGCGCTTGAACTTTACGATCTGGGTGACCAGCTCTTCGACGGCGCTGACGCCCTTCTCGGGCGTGCCGCCGTGGGCCGAGCGGCCGTGCACGTCCATGCGGACGACGAGCCGCCCCTTCCGTTCCAGCTTCAACGCACCGCCGGGCAGCGCCGGTTCGAGGCAGAGGACGAGCGAGGCCTTCCGGGCCAGCTTGCGGATCGTCTCGGCCGCCGCGCCCTGCCCGGTCTCTTCGGCGGAATTGATCAGGACCGTGATCCTTTTTTGGGGCTTGGCGTTGAGCGCCTGGAGCGCGCGGATGGCGGCGAGGACCATCACCAGTCCGCCCTTCATGTCCAGGACGCCCGGACCGTAGATCCGGTTCCCCTGGACGTAGAAGGGCATCTTCACGATCTTGCCGACGGGCCAGACCGTGTCGACGTGGGTCAGGACGAGGATCTCGTCGTCGGCGTCTTTGAGCCGTCCCGGCGCGAACTCGGCCACGACGAGGTCGCCGACGTCCTTCTGCGGGTGCACCGTGATCTTGCACCCGACCCGTTTCAGCTCCCGGGTGGCGAAGGACGCGCAGGCGTCGACGGCCTTCTTGTCTTGTGTCGGCGATTCGAGCACGACGAGCTGTTTCAGAAGATGGACGAGCTCGCCCTGACGGGAGCGGAAATAGAGGCGAAAATCCATAGTTCCCTCCACCGGGATACGAGGGAACAATCTATCACACTGCGGGAGGAAAAGCACGAGCCTCGTCTTGATTTCACTATTTTTTTCGCATAGAGTGGACGGCGAGGAGGCCGCCGGCCGGAATCCCCGGAGATGTCCAGAAAAACGATCCTCGTCATCGCCCTCGTCCTGTGCTGCGCGGCGGGTCTGTCCTCCGAGATCTTCTATCCTTGGAAGGACACCTGCATCGGGTCACTCGACGCCGCGGGCTGGCCCGGGCTGGTCATCGCTCCGTCCGCCGACTGCGCCTACGCCTTCCTCCTGAGGGTCGAGCGGGAAGGGGAGACCGCCGAGGGCGCCGACCTCTATTACCTCGTCTCCGACGTCGGCCCCCACTCACCCGACGGCCTCTACGCCCGGGTCACCTTCGACCTCGGGCTGCCGTTCAAGATGGGGCGTTCGACGCCCGTGCTGATGAAGCCGGCGCCCCGGCGCCAGGCCCTGACGGTCGAATGGTCGCGCCGCGACGAAAGGACCGTCATCGGCCGCATCGTTTTTCCGGAGGACGTCCGCATCTCTCTCGTCCATTATTTCCCGTGGGACCGCAAGGGCGAATTCGCCCTCCTCGCCGACGGCCAGGTCCGGGGGCGCAGTGGTCCGTCGGGGAGCCCGGTCTATCTGATCTGGACGAGCCTCACCGGCCAGACCGCCGTTTCCCCTCCGGGAGGCCTGGCCCGGGCCTACCTTCCGGGCCCCGACCGGACCCTCGCCTTCGTCGCCGGCGTCGGCGAGAGCGCCGATTCGCTGGGCGATCGGATCACCCGGTACAAGAACGCGGAGACCATCGGGACCTTTCTCGACGAGGAGGCCGTCGTCTACGAGGAGAAAAGGGTCAAGGCCCGCGGCCTCTACGCGGGCGTCCCGGAGGCCATCGCCGACAGTCTCCACTGGACGGTCCTCTACCAGCCGGGAAGCCATCGGCTCTACACTCCGGCCGGACGAGCTTCGATCTATCCCCGTCCCGACGGAGGCCGGGAGGATTGGACCATCCTGGCCGACGTCGCCTTCCTCAACGTGCTGGAGCTTGCGCTCGAGAGCCAGAAGCTGGCCCTCGACACACTCGCGGCGGTCCTCGAGACCCAGTACCCGAACGGGAACATGCCGAGCTGGAGAAGCCGGACGAGCGGCACGGCCGACCGCTCGCAGCCTCCGCTCGGCTCCTACGTCGTCCTGAAGCTCTTCGAACGCCTGGGCGACCTGGAGATCCTGAGGCGGGCCTACCCCTCCCTGCAGCGCTGGCACGATTTCTGGACGGCTCCGGGCCCGGGCGGCCGGGCCCGCCGCGACGGGAACGGCGACGGCCTGCTCGAATGGGGTTCGGATGTCGCTCTCGTGGGCAAGGACCTGCCGTCTTGGGAAAGGAACGCCTCGGGCAAGATGCGGGCCTGCCGGGAATCGGGTCAGGAGGACCTGCCGAACTGGGACGACGCCTCGTACAGCGCGGAGACCGGGACGCTGACGCTGAACTGCCTCGATCTGAACTCCCTCTACGCCCTGGACGCCTGGTGCCTCGCCGAGATTGCCCGCGTCCTCGGCCGCCCCTTTGATGTCGATCGCTACCGCGAACAGTACGACCGGACGAAGGCCCTGATCAACGGCCGGCTGTGGAACGAGAAATCCGGCTTCTACTTCGACCGCCACTGGGACGGCCGTTTCTCGGTCCACAAGGCGGCCTCTTCGTTCCTCCCGCTCCTGGCCGGGATCCCCGACGAAGCCCGGGCCCAGCAAATGATCCGGCACCTGCTCGATCCCCGGCAGTTCTGGGGCGACTTCGTCATCCCGTCGATCTCCCGCGACGATCCGGCCTTCCGGCCCGAGAGCCAGCGGTCGTGGCGCGGCGCGGTCCGGCCCGCGACCAACTACCTCGTCTTCCAGGGTCTCAAGGCCTACGGCTTCGACGCGGTCGCCTCCGAATTCGCCCGCAAGAGCGCCGAGATGTTCATGCGAAGCTGGGAGAGCTTCGGCCTGTCCCCGGAGAGCTTCGATTCCCTCACGGGCGAAGCCGCCGGCGAGCGCCACCACGCCGCCGGGCCCCTGGCCGCGCTCGTCGCCGTCGAGGAATTCCTCGATTTCACGCCTCACGAGGGCTTCCGCTTCGGCCTCCTCAAACCCGAGAGAAAGGGCCGGCTGGCCCGGATCATGGTCCAAGGCCGCCAATACGAGGTCGAAGCCTCCAACTCCGCGACGGTCCTGCGCGAAGAGGGCGTGACCCTCCTCGCGATCGACGGCGGGGCCGTCGTCCGCCGTTTCCTCTACAACGAATCCGAGGTGTCCTTCGGCATCAAGACGCTCAAGAAGCGGGACATCAAGCTGCGCTTCCTGAAGAAGGGCAAGTACCAGCTTCTCGTCGACGGCCGGGAGACGGACGTCTTCTCCGGGAACGCGCGCAAGTTCGCGGTGCCCGGAGGCGACCACGCCGTCCTCGTCCAGCTCCTCGAGGACCTGGAGAAAGAAGAGACGAAAGGAGATTGAGTCCCATGGCCCCATATTCGAGACGGGATTTCCTCAAGGCGGGGGCCGGAGCGGGAGCGGCGGCGCTCGTGCTTGGCGGCAAGCGGGCGGAAGCGGCGGGCCCGGCGGCGCCCGGCGGACCGAAGGCCGTATCCAGCGGGAACGGCATCCGGGCCACCGAAAAGGCGATGGAGATCCTCAAGGCCGGCGGCGATCCCCTCGACGCCGTCATCGCCGGTGTGAACATCGTCGAGGACGATCCGGACGATATGTCCGTCGGTTACGGCGGCCTGCCCAACGAGGACGGGGTCGTCGAGCTCGACGCTTCGGTCATGTACGGTCCGACCCATTCGGCCGGGGCCGTGGCCTCGCTCAGGAACATCAAGAACCCCTCGAAGGTCGCCCGGCTGGTCATGGAGCGCACGGACCACGTCCTCCTCGTCGGCGAAGGCGCTTTGAAGTTCGCCAGGGTCCACGGCTTCAAAGAGGAGGACCTCCTGACCGAGAAGTCGCGGGCGGCCTGGCTGCTCTGGAAGGAAACCGTGTCGGACCGCGACAACTGGTTCCCGCCCCGGTCCGACGGGCCTGCCCGGGGAGCTCCGTTCGGTCGATGAGCACCCACGGCACGATCAACTGCATCGCCCTGGACGGCGCCGGCCGGCTGGCCGGGGTGACGACGACGAGCGGCCTGTCGTGGAAGATCGCCGGGCGGGTCGGCGACTCGCCCATCATCGGGGCCGGCCTCTACCTCGACAACGAGATCGGCGCGGCCGGCTCGACCGGACGCGGCGAAGCCAACCTCCAGACGTGCGCCAGCTTCCGCATCGTCGACGCTATGGGCCGGGGTATGACTCCCGAGCAGGCCTGCCTCAAGGCCTGCGAGGCCGTCGTCGCCAAGACCCGGCTCGTGCCACGGCTCTGCGACGACAAGGGCCGGCCGAAATTCGGGCTCGATTTCTACGCCCTCAACAGGAAGGGGGAATTCGGCGCGGCCGGGATCTATCAGGGCGGCCGGTTCGCCGTCCACGACGGGATCGAGAACAGGCTCCGCGACGTCGCCTACCTGTTCAAGGCCCCGGGAGACGGCCGCTAGGGCTCACTCGCGGACGATGATGACCGGATAGCCTTCGTCAGCCAGGCGCCGGGCCAGGCTTCGCGCTTCGCCCTCGTCGGTCCTGACCCGGACCCTATAAAAGGTACCGCTCCCGGTCTTGACGGCGGTCACGGTGACGCCCCGGAAGGAAGTGTCCAGCCGCTTCTTGACGGCGTAAGCCGTCTCCTGGACGGTGTATGCGCCGACCTGGATCCAGACGACGCCCTGACGTTCCGTTGCCGCCGGTCCGTTGAATCCCTTCAGCTGCACCAGGCGGACTTTGGCCGTGCCCGGCCCGACAATGTCCAGCACGCGGGCGGCCGCGTACGACAGATCGATGACGCGGCCCCGGACGAACGGGCCCCGGTCGTTGATGCGGACGACGACCGAGCGGCCGTTCGCGAGGTTGGTCACCATGACGTACGTCCCGAAGGGGAGTGTCCGGTGGGCCGCGGTCAGGTCGTGCATGTCGTAGATCTCGCGGCTCGAGGTCGTTCGTCCGTCGAATTCCGTCCCGTACCACGAGGCGATGCCGGTCGAGGCACCGGGCCGGCCGGAACGGGGAAGACGGGAACAGGCCCCGCCGGCTCCGGCGAGGACCAGCACGACGACCGCCGCCGCGGCGCCGCGCAGGCGGCCGGACCGTTCAGCCAAGGGATTCCAGGAGCCTCTTCCTGAGGTAGGCGAAGGCCGCCTTGGGCGTCGAGCAGACCTTGAAGAGCTTGAGGTCGTCGGCGCAGATGGCGCCTTTCTTGACCATCGAATCGAACTTGATCAGATCGCTCCAGTAGTCTTCGCCGTAGAGGACCAGGGCGAGCTCCTTTTTCGAGATCTTGCTCGTCTGAAGGAGCGTGGCGATCTCGAAGAATTCGTCGAGCGTCCCGAAGCCGCCCGGGAAGATGATCACGGCTTTGGCCTTGTAGGTCAGCCAGAACTTCCTCATGAAGAAATAGTGGAAGGAGAAGGACAGCTCGGGCGTCACGTAGGGGTTGGCGTTCTGGGCCTGGGGGAGCGAGATGTTCATGCCGATCGTCTTGCCGCCGGCCCGGGCGGCCCCGCGGTTGGCCGCTTCCATGATGCCCGGACCGGCCCCCGTGCAGATGACGAAATCCTTGCCCCGGGGCGTCTTGATCCCGATGGCCCACTTGGCCAGCAGGTAGGCCAGCTCCTCCGCCTCCCAGTAGTAACGGTTGAAGGCGGAATCGGCGTTGGTCGGATCGGCCTTGGCCGAGCCGAGGAAGAGGATGGTGCTGTTGATCTTGGCCTTGTCGAGCCGCGTCATCGGGCCGAGGTATTCGCTCAGAATGCGCAGCGTCCGGCCTTCCAGGGATTCGAGGAACTCCGGATCGCGGAAAGACTCTTCGGGTTGAACCGTCTTTTTCATTGTCGCCTCGACCTCCTATGCCGGTTCTCGGACCGATTCTATCAGATTCCGGCGAAGGCACTCAAGATTTTGACTTGGCTTCGGCGCCTGTGTTAACTATAGGCCCGAAAGGACGGCCCGATGGACAACCCCCAAGGACTGCTCAGGACGCTCGAATACCCCGGACGGCTCATCGTCATCGGCGCGCCGCACGGGAACAGACACGCCGTCATCCTCTACGCCATCACCGGACGCTCCCCCTCGAGCCAGGCCCGCAAGCTGGTCCTTCGCGACGGCGGGATCTGGGTTCAGCCGACCGACGAAGAGACCCTGAAAAAGGGCAACGTCGACCTCCTCGTCTATCCCGCCGTCCTCTTCGGGCCGGCCGGCATAGCCGTTTCGAACGGCAAGCAGACCTCGGACATCCGCGACGGCCTCGCGCCCGGTGCGGACCCGGTTTCCGTCCTGTCCCAGGCCCTTTCGGCCTGGGACTTCGAGCCCGATGCCCCCATATTCACGCCGCGCATCAGCGGCTGTCTCGCCGGCAAGCGGGCGGCCTTGAGCGTCGTCCGCCGCGGGAGCGCGGGCGAGACCCTGCGCCATTACTTCGAGACCGTCCTCCGGCCCGGCGAAGGCGGGCTCGTTTCGACCTACGAAGGCCCCAACGCCGAACCGCTGCCCGCGTTCCGCGGCGAGCCCCGCCCGATCCGTCTGGCCGGCGCCACGGCGGCTGAGGCCGCCGAGGCGGCGTATGCGGATCTCGCCCCGGCCCCGGGCGGAAAGGACTTCCGGGTCGCCGTCGCCTGCGTCTTCGCCCCTTTCTCGGAACCGGACAAGGCCGAGGTCCGCATCATCAACCGCCACGAAAGGACCTGATCCCATGAGCAAGCCCGAGCGCACTGCCCGCAGCCAGTACCTGACCAAAGTCCGCGAGGATTTCCCCGACACTCTCGTCTTGGGCGACGACACCTTCATCAAGAAGTTCCCCATGCGCTACGGCGAGAACCCGGGCTACCCGGCGGCCTTCTATCAGGAGGCGGGCGCCGAGGGGCCGAACATGGGCCGGCTCGAAATTCTACAGGAAGGCACCAAAGGCCTGAGCTACATCAACGTCGGGGACATGGACCTCGGCCAGCGCCTGGCCCGCAAGCTCGTCCAGGTGTTCCCCGGCCGCCAGGCCTGCGTCATCATCAAGCACGAGATGCCGAGCGGGGTCGCCCTGGGTGACGACGCGGTCGGCACGTTCGAGAAGGCCTGGAAGTGCGATTCGTTATCGAACTTCGGCGGCGTCGACGTCTTCAGCTACCGCGTGACCGAGCCGCTGGCCCGGCTCCTCGTGGAGAGCCCGCGCAACGTCGAGGTCGTCTACGCCCCCGACTTCGCGCCCGAAGCGCTCGAGGTTCTGGCGACACGGAAGGTCCTGCGCGTGGTCCGGATGGGCGCGCCGCTCGACGCCCCATCGGTCGACAACGGTCTCGAAGTGAAGCGGGTGGCCGGCGGCCTGCTCATCCAGAAGCGCTTCGACTCGAAGATCGTCTCGCCGGAATCGGTCGACGTCGTCTCCCGGAGGAAGCCGAGCCCCGCCGAGGTCCGGGCGGCCCTCTTCAACTGGACAGTGGCCTGCTTCACCCGGTCCAATGCCGTCATCATCGGGACGGAGGACAGGACCCACGGGATCGGCTCCGGCCAGCGCAGCCGCATCGATTCCGCCGAGGACGCCATCCGGCTGTCGCGCCGCGGCTACGGCCCCGAGGGCTGCGTCCTCGCCTCCGACGCGTTCATGCCCTTTCCGGACGTCGTCGAGCTGGCCGGAAAGCACGGCATCACCGCCCTCATCTATCCACTGGGCTCGATCAAGGACCAGGAGGTCATCGACAAGGCCGACGAGCTCGGCCTGGCCATGATCATCACCCGCAAGCCCGGAGAGCTGGATTCCGAGCGCTGTTTCCTCCACCGTTGACCTGCGGGGAGCGACGTCGGCCGCCATGAGAAAAATCAGTTTCTATATCCTCATCGCCCTCCTCGTCCTGAGCTTCGCGCCTTCGTGCGCCAAGAGGCCGGAACCGGACCCCGTGGCGGACGCCTACAGGAGCACGGTCGATAGGATCCGCGAAGCGGGGCTCTCCGGCGAAAGGGCCCACCGGATCCTCACCCGTATCTGCTCCGTCGGGCCGCGGCTGACGGGATCGCCCGGGGCGGCGGCGGCCGTCGACGAGTCCCTGAAACTCATGGAGGAGATGGGGCTCCAGGATGTCCACAGCGAGCCGGTCGAGGTCGGACGCTGGGTCCGGGGCGAGACCGCCGAGGCCGTCCTCCTCGCCTCCGGGACGAGAGCGGCCATGCCGCTTGCCGTCTGCGCCTTGGGCGGAAGCGTGGGGACGCCGGCCGGCGGCCTCACAGCGCCCGTCGTCGAAGTGCGCTCGCTGGCCGACGCGGCGGCGCTCGGCCGGGCGGCCGAAGGCAAGATCCTCTTCTTCAACCGGCCCATGGACAGGCGCCTGACCGAGCCTTTCGCCGCTTACGGCGGGGCCGCGGATCAGCGGGTCGCCGGGGCATCCGCCGCGGCCCGGGTCGGCGCGGTCGCCGTGCTGGTCCGCTCGCTGACTTTCCGCGAGGACCTCAATCCGCACACGGGGATGCTGAAGTACGATGCCGACGTTCCCCGGATCCCCGCCGCCGCCGTCGCCACCCTCGATGCCGACCGGCTGAGCGAGGTCCTGAAGAACGACAAGGACGTTGCGGTCTCCCTGAGGCTGGATTGTTGGGATCTGGGTCGGACGGTCTCGGCCAACGTCGTCGGAGAGATCCCGGGCGCCGAGCTTCCGGACGAGATCGTCCTCCTCGGCGGGCACCTCGACAGCTGGGACCTCGGCGTCGGCGCGCACGACGACGCCGCCGGCTGCGCGGCGGCGCTCGAAGCCCTGGCCCTCATCCGTGACCTCGGACTGCGGCCGAAGCGGACCGTCCGGGCCGTCTTCTTCATGGACGAGGAGTTCGGCGGCACGGGCGGGAGGGCCTACGCCGATTCGCCGCTGCGGAAGGGCGAGAGGCACGTCCTCGCGGCCGAGTCGGACCGGGGCGCGTTCGTGCCGATCGGCCTCGCGATCGGCGCGGCCGGCAGCCGGGCCCTCGAAAAGGCCGCCGGCTTCCACGAGCTGCTCAAGCCCTTCGGCATCGCGTTTATCGGGCCCGGCGGGGGAGGGGTGGACGTCGCGCCGCTCGTCGCCCGGGGGGCCGTCCCGGCCGCGGTCCTGCCCGCCTCGCAGGCCTATTTCGACGTCCACCACTCCGCGCTCGACACCGTCGCGAGCGTCCATCCGCGCGAGCTCGAGCTTCAGGCGGTCGTTCTGGCCGTCCTGGCCTACATCCTGGCCCAAGAAGGGATCTGACCGACATGAGCGGCCCCGACTTCCTTTTCGCCATCCACAACCACCAGCCGGTGGGCAACTTCGATCACGTCTTCGAGGCGGCCTTCGCCGATTGCTACAGGCCTCTGCTCGAGGGCCTCGCCCGTCATCCCGGCTTCCGCTTCGCCCTCCACTTTTCCGGCCCGCTCTGGGAGTACATGGAAAAGAACGAACGGGCCTGCTGGGACCTGGTCAAGGAACTCGCCGGGCGCGGCCAGGCCGAGCTTCTCGGCGGCGGTTTCTACGAGCCCATCCTGTCCCTCATTCCCGAAGCGGACCGCATCGGCCAGGTCCGGATGATGAACGACTTCCTGAGCGAGAACTTCGGCCGGAAGCCGCGCGGTCTGTGGCTGACCGAGAGGGTCTGGGAACCCCACCTGCCCAAATCTCTGGCCGCCGCGGGCATCGAGTTCACTCTCCTCGACGAAGAGCACTTCCACTGCGCCGGCGTCGGCGACCTCCACACGACCTACGTCACGGAGGAGGAAGGGCACACCCTCCGTCTTTTTCCCATCGATAAGACGCTGCGCTATCTCATCCCCTTCCGTCCTCTCGACGATCTCGACGCCCACCTCGGCCGGATCCGCGCAACCGGCGGCACGGCCATCCTCGGCGACGACGGGGAGAAATTCGGCGTCTGGCCGGGAACCCGCAAATGGGTCTACGAGGACGGCTGGCTCGAGAAGTTCCTGTGTTACGTCGAGGAACGGGACATCCGGACGACCTCTTTCTCCGATCACATGGACGCCCACCCGCCGGCCGGGCGCGTCTACCTGCCCCCGGCCTCCTACGAGGAGATGACGGAATGGGTCCTCGAGCCCGAAGAGCAGGCCGCCTACGCCAAGATCCGATCCGGGGCCGGGCCGGAGGCCCGCCGATTCCTCCGCGGCGGCTTCTTCCGGGATTTCCTGCGCAAGTATCCCGAGGCGAACCACCTCCACAAACGGATGGTCGCGGTCTCCGCCCGGGTCCGCGCCGCCGGCAGTAATCGCGAGGCCACGGCCGATCTCTACAAGTGCCAATGCAACGATCCCTACTGGCACGGCGTCTTCGGCGGCCTCTACCTTCCCCACCTGCGGGAGGCCGCCTTCCGTCATCTTCTCGAAGCCGAAAAGCGGCTGCCCGATCCGGACGGCTGGCAGGCATCGGATTACGATTGCGACGGCCGGGAGGAGCTCTTTTATAGGGACGGGACTTTCGGACTCCTGGCCCGGCCGGCCTCGGGCGGGACCCTCGCCGAGATCGATTACCGTCCCTGGCCGAGGAACCTCTCGAACGTCCTTACGCGGCGGCGCGAGGCCTATCACCGCACGCCCCCCGCATCGGCCGCGGAGGAGGGGAGCGAGGGGAAGAGCATCCACGAGCTCGATAAGCGGCTGCCTCCGGAAGCAGGGGAGCTCCTCCGCTACGACCGGCATCTCCGGCATTCCCTCATCGACCGCTTCTTCGGGTCCGGGACGGGACCTGAAGAGCTCCGCCGGAACGATTTTATCGACGAGGGAGATTTCGCCGACGGTGTGTTCTCGGCCTCCGCCGAAGGCGCGGTCCTCCGTCTCGAAAGACACGGGTCCGTCCGGGACGGGACGGAGAGCGTTCCGCTCATCGTCCGCAAGACGATCGCCAGCGCGGACGGCGGGCTCCGCATCGGGATCGAGCTCGAGAACCCGTCCGACCGGGCGCTCGCCCTGACCTACGGATCGGAGTGGAACCTCCTGGCCTTCCCGCACGAGTTCGCCCTCCGCGGCGCCGCGGGCGCATCGCTCTACGGCGGGGCGCTCTCCTTCGAGCCCGCCGGGGCCGGAGCGCTGTGGTCGTTCGCCCTGAGCACGGTTTCCCAATCAGAGGAAGGATTTGATATAATCCATCAAGGCTACTGCCTCTGCCCGGTCTGGCCGGTGGAATGGACCGGCAAGGGGACCAAGCACCTGTCCATCGTACTGAAGGAGCCGCGTGGCCGATAAGTTCTTCGCCCTCGTCCTGCACAGCCACATCCCCTACGTCCTCGCCCACGGCAGCTGGCCGCACGGGATGGACTGGCTCTTCGAGGCCGCCGCGGAGTCGTACATGCCGCTCCTCGACGTCTTCGAGCGCCTGGCCGGTGAGGGCCTAACGGCCCGGACGAGCATCAGCTTCACGCCCGTCCTGATGGACCAGCTCAAGGACCCCGGCTTCGTCCGGGGATTCGACGAATACTTGAGGATGAAGCGGGATATCGCCGTCCGCGACGGGGAATTTTTCGAGAGGACCGGCAATGGGGCGCTCCGCCCCGTGGCCGCCTTCTGGGAAAATCGCTACGGGAAGCTCATCGAGGATTTCCACGGCCGCTGCCGCGAGGACATCATCGAGGCCTTCCGCTCGCTCCAGGACCGCGGCCAGATCGAGGTCCTGACCTCGGCCGCCACGCACGGCTATCTGCCCCTCCTCTCCAGGGACGAGAGCATCCGCCAACAGATCCGGCAGGGCCGGCACACGTACCGTAAGTACTTCGGCCGGGAACCCCGGGGATTCTGGATCCCGGAGTGCGCTTACCGCCCCGGATACGCCTGGAGCAATCCCCTCACGGGAGAAAAGCCCGCGGCCCGGGCCGGGATCGACGAGATCCTGGCCCAGGAGGGCCTGGGCTACTTCTTCGTCGACGGCCACCTCCTCAAGGGAGGCGAGGTCAGGGGGGTCTACATCGACCGGTTTCCCGGGCTCAAGCGGCTGTGGGAGGAGTCCCGGGACGCCTGCAAGACGGGCGAGGTGCTGCCGCACGATCCTTATACCGCCGCACCTGGCCCACCCCTCGCGGCTCCCTTTTCTCGCCAGGGACGAGGTCTCGGGCTCGCAGGTCTGGAGCCGGTATATGGGCTACCCCGGCGACGGGGCCTATCTCGAATTCCACAAGAAGCATTTCCCCGGCGGCATGCGCTACTGGAGGGTCACCTCGGGCGAGGCCGACCTGGGGCTCAAGGAGCCCTACGAACCGGCCCGGACCGCCGCCCGGGCCGAAGAGCACGCCGCACACTTCGTCTCCGTTCTCGCCAGGACGCTCGAAGACAGATCGTCGGGCGCCGTCGCCGCCCTCTACGACACCGAGCTCTTCGGCCATTGGTGGTTCGAGGGTCCCGAATGGCTCTATCACGTCGTCCGGAAGCTGGCCGCGGGCCCGGTCGGCACCGGTGACCGCCGGCGGCGCGCTCGAGGCCCTCCCGCCGACGACCGTCGTCTCGCTCCCCGAGGGTTCGTGGGGCCAGGGCGGTTTCCACGGGGTCTGGCTCAACGACGACACCTCCTGGATCTGGGCAGAAGATCTACCGGATCGAGAGGGCCGCGGCCGCCCTAGAGCCGCGCCTCGCGAGCCTTGACCGCCGCGTTCTCAGGCAATTCTACCGGGAGAAATTCCTTCTCGAGAGCTCAGACTGGCCCTTCCTCATCTCGACCTGGTCGGCCCGCGATTACGCCGAGCACCGGGCCGCCGAGCATTTCGAGAGGGCCCTGACGCTGGCCGGCTGGCTCGAGGAGGGCAGGCGCCTCGGGCCTGCCGAGGAGGCGCTGCTGGCCGTGTTCGAATCCGAGGACAGAATCTTCGAAGAGGTCGTGTTGTCCGATGGAAATGTTATCTAAGAAAACCCTGACCATGGTCCTCTGCGGCGGCAAGGGGGAGCGCCTCTACCCGCTGACGCGCGACCGGGCTAAACCGTCCGTGCCGTTCCTCGGCGCCTACCGCATCGTCGATTTCAGCCTGTCCAACGCCCTCAACTCCGGGCTCCGCCGGATCGCCCTCCTGACCCAGTACAAGTCGCTCTCTCTCGACCGCCACATCACCAACGGCTGGAACATCTTCCACGCCGAGAGCGGCGACTTCATCATCTCCCTCTCCGCTCAGGGCCGGGTCAGCGACAACTGGTACGAGGGCACCGCCGACGCCGTCTTCCAGAACATCTACACCATCCAGCAGGAGAATCCCGAGGCCGTCCTGGTCCTTTCGGGCGACCACATCTACACTGCGGACTACCGGAAGCTCCTCCAGTTCTTCGCCCAGACCGGGGCCGACGCGCTCATCATGACCCGGACGATCCCCTTGAGCGAAGCCTCGAGGTTCGGCGTCATCGGCGTCGACGGCGAGCGCCGGATCGTCCAGTTCATGGAGAAGCCCCGGAAGCCCTTCGCGACGCCGTGGGACCCGGGGCGGAGCCTCATCTCGATGGGCGTCTATCTGTTCAAGACGCCGGTCCTGATCAAGGCCCTGATTAAGGACGCCCGGAGCTCCAAGAGCTCGCCACGATTTCGGCAAGGACATCATCCCCTCCCTCATCGACGGAAACCGCGTCTACGCCTACACCTTCGACGACTACTGGGAGGACATCGGGACGATCGACGCCTATTGGGAGGCCAACATGGCCTTCCTCGCGCCGTCCCCGCCGGTCATCCTGAGGGACCCGGCCTGGCCCGTCCGGACATACAAGCCGCAGTATCCGCCGACTTTCATCGCCGGCGGCGACTTGCGCGCCTCGATCGTCGGCGCCGGCAGCACGTTCACCGACTGCCGGATCGTCCATTCGATCATCGGCCCGGGTGTCCGGATCGACGAGGGCGCCGAGGTCGTCGATTCGATCGTCTTCGGCGACGGCCACATCCGCCGGGGCGCCCGTCTCTACAAGGCCATCGTCGACCGGTCCACGGTCATCCCCGAGCGCTTCGAGGTCGGTCTCGACGCCGACAGGGACGGCCGGAACTTCAAGATCAGCCGGACCGGGATCCGGGTGGTGCCCAAAGGCTGGACGTCCGAATGATCGACACCTACAACATCCTCTCGCCCGACTTCGAGCGCGATTCGCCCCGGGAGCTGATGCTGCTGTCGATCATCTCCCAGAGCTTCTTCCAGCCCTTCTCCCTCGAGGACAACCTGCTGGTCATCCTGACCGCCCTGACCTCGGGTTCCGGGGTCGGCTTCAACCGGGCCATGCTCTTCCTCAAGCAGGGCGACCGCATCAGCGGCGAGATGTGGCTGGGCCCGCGGTCGGCCGAGGAGGCCGGGCTCATCTGGGAGGTCCTGTCGACGCCGGGCATCGGGTACGTCGAGATCCTCGAGCACAATCGGGCCCTCGTCGCCAAGAACCAGGACACCCTCAGCGGCCGGCTCAAGGGGCTCGTCTACGCGGCCGACGAGGAATCGGCCCTCATTCCGGCCGCCGCGGTCTGCCGGAAGGAGCTCCTCCACGTCCGCGACGCGGTCCACGAACCCCAGGTCGACCGGCGCTTCCTCAACCTCATCGGCGTCGACGAGTTCCTGTGCGTTCCGCTCCTCGCCCGGGACGACGTCGTCGGCGTGATCGTCCTCGACAACGCCATCACCCGGACGCCGATCGGGCCCACCGACATCAAGCTGGCCGGGGTCTGCGGCCTGATGGCCGGCAACTACATCTATTCGACGAACCTCCACAAGAAGCTCCTGGAGATGGAGAAGATGGCGGCCATGGGCGAAGTGGCCCTGTTCGTCACCCACCAGCTGCGCAATCCCATCGTCGCCGTCGGCGGGTTCACCGACCAGCTCCTCAAGCCCGACCTGCCGGAGGACAAGAGGAAGCGGAACCTCACGATCATCCGCGACGAGGTCCGAGCGCCTCGAGGACATCATCTACCAGATGGGCCACTTCCTCAGGGTCAGCCTCAAGGAGCCCGTCTACTTCGATCCGGGGCCGGTCATCGACGCGGTCGTCAACAGCCCGGGCATCCGGAACCGGGCCGTGGAGCACGGCCTGAACGTCAAGATCGATCCCTGCCCGCCCGAGATCCTTTGCGACCCGACCTCGTTCGGCGAGGTCCTCCGCAACCTCCTCGACAACGCCTTCGACGCGACCCCGCCGGGCGGGGCCGTCGCCATCCGGGGATACCGGAGGAACCGGAACCATTACGTCCTCTCGGTCCGGGATTCCGGCAAGGGGATCTCCAATCCGGACAAGGACCAGCTCTTCCGGCCCTTCTTCACGACCAAGGAAAAGGGCATGGGCCTCGGCCTGCCCTTCATCAAGAGGGTCATGGACAATTCCGGCGGCAAGGTCGAGGTCCACAGCCGGGTCGGGAAGGGGACCATATTCCGATTGACCTTCAATTTCCGCGAAAGGGAGCCGCAACCATGAAAAAGAAGATCCTGCTCGTCGAAGACGAGAAGGCCCTCTGCCTGCTCTACGAAGAAGAGCTGAGCCGGGAGGGCTACGACGTCGTCGCGGCGCACGACGCCGAGGCCGCCCTGGCCGAGATCGGCCGGACGGCCTTCGACCTGATCGTCACGGACATCCGCATGCCGGGCAAGAACGGCATCGAGCTCATCACCCAGATCATGGGCCTGCGCAAGGACGTCCCGATCATCATCAACTCGGCCTACCAGAGCTACAAGGATGACTTCATGACCTGGGCCGCCGACGCCTACGTCGTCAAATCGGCCTCGCTCGACGAGCTCAAGGCCAAGATCAAAGAGATGTTGGGGGCATGATGTCGGAACTGAGGAAGGACCTCATCAGCGGCCGCTGGGTCATCATCGCGACGGAGCGGGCCAAGCGGCCGGACGATTTCCGGCCGGGGGGCGCCCCGGCGCCGGCGGCCGAGGCCACCGGCTTCTGCCCGTTCTGCGAGGGCAACGAGAGCAAGACCCCCCCGGAGGTCTTCGCTCTCAGGCCGTCCGGGACCGCGGCCGACGCGCCGGGTTGGACGGTCCGGGTCGTGCCGAACAAGTTCCCGGCCCTCAACCGCGGCACGCCGCCGCCCAAGGCCGGCGAGGGCGTCTTCCAATGGATGGAGGGGATCGGCGTCCACGAAGTGGTCATCGAGAATCCCGTCCACGCCTTCGAGCTCTCCGACCTGCCGGTCGCCCACGTCCGCGACGTCCTGCGCGTCTTCCAGATGAGGATCCGGACGATCGAGAGCGAGCTCCACTACCAGTACGTCCAGCTGTTCAAGAACAAGGGCAAGGAGGCGGGCGCCTCTCTGAGCCACCCGCACTCGCAGATCGTGGCCACGCCCATCGTCCCGAAAAGGATCAAGGAGGAGATCTACGGGGCCGACCGGCTGTTCCGGGGATTCAAGGAATGCGGCTTCTGCCGCATCCTCCGCGAGGAGGAGGCCGCCGCGAAAAGGCTGGTCCTGCGCGGCCGTCACTTCACCGCGTTCGCGCCCTACGCCTCCCGGTTCCCGTTCGAGATGGCGATCTTCCCGCAGCGGCACTCGGCCTTCTTCACCGACGTGCGCGAAGAGGAGCTCCTGAGCCTGGCCGAGACGCTCAAACAGGTCCTGACCCGGCTCAAGGACACGGTCGGGGACCCCCCGTACAACATGGTCCTCCACCAGGCGCCCAACCGGGCCCTGGCCCTCAAGGGCTGGCCGGACATCGACCAGAGCTACCATTGGCACCTGGAGATCTTCCCGATCCTGACCAAGGTCGCGGGTTTCGAGTGGGGGACGGGCTTCTACATCAATCCGGTCCCGCCGGAGACGGCCGCCGAGTTCCTGCGCCCCCCGGCCCCGGTCAGGTAGCCGCGATCTTGCCGTAGAGGTCGAGGTAGGCCGCCGCGGAGCGCTCCCAGGAGAAATCCGCGGCCATGCAGTTCCCGACGAGGCCGCGCCACTCCTGAGGCCTGCCGAAGACACGGACCGCACGGGCGGACGCTTCGAGGAGCGGCCCGGCCTCGGCCTCGGCGAACTTGAAGCCGTTGCCCCGGCCGGAGCGGGGATCGAACTCCTGGACGCTGTCGTCGAGACCGCCCGTGGCCCGGACGACGGGCACGGTGCCGTACTTCATTGCATACATCTGGGTCAGGCCGCAGGGTTCGTAGCGCGAAGGGATCAGGAAGACATCGCTTCCGGCGTAGATCGTGTGGGCGATCCTTTCGTCAAAGGCGATCTTGAGACCGATCCGCGACGGGTTCTTCTTCTGGGCGGCGGCGAGGAAATCCTGGATCTTGGCTTCGCCCGTCCCCAGGATGACCAGAGTCAGGCCCAGGCCGAGAAGGTCGTCCAGCGCTTCGCAGACGATATCGAGGCCTTTCTGCCCGGCCAGGCGCGTGACCATGCCGGCGACCGGGAGCCCCTCGGGAGCGGAGAGCCCGAACATGCGGGCGAGCTCGTCGCGGCAGACCTTCTTGCCCGCCATGTCCGCCGGACCGAAATTGCGCGGGATCAGGGCGTCGGTCACCGGGTTCCAGTCGCGATAATCGACGCCGTTGAGGATGCCGTGGAGGGCGCCCGCGCGGTGGCGGAGGAGCCCGTCGAGGCCGCAGCCGAATTCGGGGGTCTGGATCTCGCGGCTGTAGCGCGGGCTGACCGTGGTGACGGCCGTGGCGTAGAGGATGCCGGCCTTGAGCGCGTTGACCTTGCCGAAGAACTCCAGGCCGTCCATGGTGAAGAGGGAATCCGGCAGCCCGATGCGCCCGAGCGCCTCCTTCTCGAACAGGCCCTGGTAGGCCAGGTTGTGGATGGTGAAGAGGGACCGCAGACCGGCGAAGAACGGGTCGCCGGCATAGACGAACCGCAGGTAGGCGAACGCGAGGGCCGCCTGCCAGTCGTGTCCGTGGAGGACGTCGGGCCGGAAATCCAGGGCTTTCATGGTCTCGAGCGAGGCCCGGCAGAAGAAGGCGAAGCGCTCGGCGTTGTCCGGGTAATCGCCGGCCGGTGTCCCGTAGAGCTGGTCGCGGTCGTAATATTCGGGCCGGTCGATGAAGAGGACGGTCACCCCATCCGCCCGGTGGGCGAAGACGGCGCAGGATTCGATGCGGTCGCCCATGTCGACCGGGAGCGCCACGAGGACGGGCTCGAGCGGCAGGTTCCTCTTGCGGACCTCCCGGTAGAGGGGCATGAAGACCCGGACGTCGGCGCCGAGCCGGCTCAGGAACTTGGGCAGGGCCCCGGCCACATCGGCCAGGCCGCCCGTCTTGGCATAGGGGATGACTTCGGAGGCTAGGAATGCGACTTTCATGGTTCGGCTATTTTAGCATATTTCAGCCCCCGGCTCACCCTATTGCCAAGGCCGGAGCGGAAGAATAAGATGGGGCGGAAAAGCCGGGCCATGGAAGAACAGGAGAAACAGGTGAGGACGGTGACGGCGGCGGTCATCGAACGGGACGGCAAGGTGCTCGTCGCGCGGCGGAAGCCGGACCTCGTGGCCGGCGGGCTCTGGGAATTCCCGGGCGGAAAGCTCGAGGCGGGGGAGACGCCCGAACGGGGCCTCGCGCGTGAGCTCGCGGAGGAGCTGGGCGTCCCGGCGAGGGTCGGGGAGCACCTCTGCACGGTCCCGTTCTCTGGGGAAACCGTATGCTTCGAGCTCGTCGTCTTCCGGACCGAGCTCCTCGGCGAGGATCTCCGGCTCACCGACCACGACGAGATCCGCTGGCTCGCTCCCGGCGACATGGACGAAGCGGAATTCTCCAAACCGGACCGGCCGGTCGTGCGGCTGCTCGCCCGGCGCGCGGGGCCGGCCGGGGGGACCGCGTGAACGCCGTCGTTCTCAAGCCGGGCCGCGACAAGGCCGTTAGGAACCGGCACCACTGGATCTTCTCCGGGGCCATCCGCGACCTGCCCGACTTCGCCGACGGCGACATCCTGCCCGTCCGGAGCTCGGTCGGAGAGATCCTCGGACACGGCTATTTCAACCGGAAGAGCTCGATCACCGGGCGCATGATCGCTTTCGGCGCGGAACCTCCCGAAGCGGCCGTCCGCGGCAGCCTCGAGCGGGCCCTGAAGCTCCGGGCCGGGCTGTTCGATCCCGCCTCGACCAACGCCCGCCGGCTGGTCAACGCGGAGGGCGACGGCCTGCCGGGACTCATCGCCGACATGTACGACGACGTCCTTGTCATCCAGGTCGCGACCCTGGGCATGGAGAAGCTGAAGCCCCTCGTCGTCGATGTCCTCTCGGGCTTCCTCCGGCCCCGCTCGGTCATCGAACGGTCCGACCTGCCGGCCCGGAGGGAAGAGGGCCTCGAGCCGCGGGAAGCACTCATCGCGGGAGAAGCGGTCGACAAGGGCCGCATCCTCGAAGCGGGCATTCCTTTCTCGGTCGGGTGGGCCCAGGGCCAGAAGACCGGCTTCTATCTCGATCAGCGGGAATCCCGGAAGCTCGTCCGGGAATTCGCCGCCGGCCGCCGCGTCCTCAACTGTTTCGCCTACACCGGCTCGTTCTCCGTCTGTGCCCTCCTCGGGGGGGCCGTCCGCGCCGATTCGGTCGACACGTCGGCCGCAGCCCTGGAGCTGGCCCAGGAGAACTTCGAGCTCAACGGGCTCTCCGCGGGATCGGGCCTGTTCTTCGCCGCAGACGTGTTCGAGTTCCTCCGCGAGCCCGCCCTCGATCACGACTTCATCATCCTCGACCCGCCGGCTTTCGCCAAGAAGAGAACGGACGTCGTCGCCGCCTGCCGCGGCTACAAGGACATCAACCGGCTGGCCCTGCAAAGGATCAAAACGCCGGGACTGCTGCTGACCTTCTCCTGCTCCCATTTCGTCGACGAGGGGCTCTTCCAGCAGGTCGTCTTCCAGGCCGCCCACGAAGCGGGGCGGCGGGTGCGCATCCTCCAGAAGCACCGGCAGGCCTTCGACCACCCCGTCAACGTCTATCACCCCGAGACGTCCTACCTGAAGGGCTTCCTTCTCTACGTCGACTGAAGTCTCTGGGGATCCGCTCGGGTACGCCCCCGCCGCGGCGATTGCCTGACGGGACGCAATCTCATATAATCCGTGTGACCGGGCCGGGACGACCCCGCCGCCGGGTCAGGAGGCCGTCATGGAACGTCAGGATGAGATCCGGGACTTCATCAGGCCCGCCGCCATGGCCGGGGCGGCCCTCGTCCTGAGCCTCGCGATCTACCTCGCCCTCGTCGAGATCCTCCGCCGGCTCTACGAGCCGTTCCGCGGCTTCGTACAAGGCGTCGACGCCCAGCCCCTCCGGTACGCGGCCTACGGGGCGGCGGCCGCCGTCATCCTTCTCCTCCTTCTCCTCAGGCCCCGGCTCATCCGCCGGCGCCCGGCCGACGACACCGCGGCCGCGCTCCGGCGCCTCCAGAGC
Organism: uncultured bacterium; assembly: GCA_963743755.1. Lineage (GTDB taxonomy): Bacteria > Acidobacteriota > Aminicenantia > Aminicenantales > Saccharicenantaceae > RBG-16-66-30. The sequence continues at coordinate 84,398 of CAVUQU010000001.1, read as the reverse complement.
GCCTCCCTGGTGATGCTGGTCCTCGGCGAGATCCCGGCCGTCGCCGGCCTGGCCCTCTTCCTCGTCGCCGGGCAGAACATCGATTTCTACAGGCTCCTGTTCGCTTCCCTTCTCCTCACGTTCATCAACTTCCCCAGGCGGGCTGCCTGGGAGGAATGGCTGAAGGGCTGATTTGGGCCCGTCAAGGGAGTTCCTCATGCCGATAAAAAGAACCTCGTCCGCCTGCCTCCTGGGTGCCGCGCTCCTCGTCCTGCCGGCGGCCCTGCGGCCCTCGCAGGACCTTGCCGTCCCGGCGGCCGGCGCGCCCGGGCTCCGCTATGAGATCTGGGTCGAGCTCGACGACGCCGAAAAAACGCTCGTCGGCAAGGAAGAGATCGTCTGGACCAACCCCACCGCCGAAGCGGTCCCGGACATGCTCCTCCACCTCTACTGGAACGCCTTCAAGAACGAGGACAGCGCCCTCCTCCGCGAGGCCGCGGCGGAATCGATGTTCCGCCGCGGCGACGCGCCCGACGACGGGGAGTGGGGCTGGATCGACATCACGGACATCCGGCTGGCCGACGGCTCCGATCTCAAGCCGACCCTTCACTATGTCACTCCCGACGGACCGGAGCACCCCGACGATCAGACCGTCGCCCGGGTCCTCTTTCCCGCGCCCGTCCGGCCCGGAGAAAGCGTCCGGATCCGGCTCGAGTTCCGCAGCAAGGTCCCCCGGACCGTGGCCCGGTCGGGCTACTACCGGGATTCCTTCTTCATCGCCCAGTGGTTCCCGAAGCCCGGGGTCTACGAGCCGGGGAAGGGCTGGAACGCCCACGCCTACCATCAGAACTCGGAGTTCTTCGCCGACTTCGCCGATTTCGTCGTCCATATCGACGTCCCCAGCCGTTTCGTCGTCGGATCCTCGGGCAAACAGACCGGGGCCGTGGTCGACGGCGCCGCCGGACGGACGACCTACACCTATCGTCAGGCCATGGTGCACGATTTCGCCTGGACGGCCGACCCGCGTTACATCAAGATCGAAAGGGATTTCATCGGCGATCGGGAAGTCACACACGCGGAATACGCGGAGACCGCCGAGCGCCTCGGCCTACCGCTCGAAGAGGTCCGTCTCCCCGACGTCCGGATGACCCTGCTCATCGCGCCGGAGCACAAAGGCCAGACCGAGCGCCACTTCCGGGCCCTCCGGGCGGCCCTCAAATATTACGGACTCTGGTACGGCCCCTATCCCTACGAGACCGTGACCATGGTCGACCCGCCCTTCCGGACCGGGAGCGGCGGCATGGAGTACCCGACCCTGTTCACCGCGGGGACGCGGGTCCTCGCCAGCCGCAACGTCCTCTCGCCGGAGGGCGTCATCGTCCACGAATTCGGTCACGGCTACTGGTACGGACTGGCGGCCAACAACGAATTCGAGGCGGCCTGGCTCGACGAGGGCTTCAACACCTACTCGACGGGAAAGGTCCTGGCCAAAGCCTACGGGCCCGGGGCCATGTCCTTCGTTTTCAAGGGTTTTCCCCTCGACTGGTTCCTCCGCCTGCCCAGGAACTTCGATTTCGAGCTCAACCGGGCCGCGGCCATCAACACGGTCCGCTACGATCCCGTGACCGCCTGGTCCTGGAAGTTCTACAACAGCGGCAGCTACGGCGCCAACGTCTACATGCGCGCCGCGACACTTCTCGAGACGCTCGAACGGCTCCTCGGCGAGCCGGTCTGGTCGAGGATCATGCGGACCTACCACATGCGCTACCGGTTCAAGCATCCGACCAAGTCCGATTTCGTCGCCGTCGTCAACGAGCTCTCCGGCAAGGACATGACCTGGTTCTTCGACGAGCTCCTCGAAGGCACCGAGGCCTTCGACTACGGCATCGCCTCCGTGACCTCCGCCAAGGTCCCCCTCCGCCGCCGCGGCGTCTACGACGCGGACGGCGCCCGCACGGAATGGACCGATAAGAAGATCGCGGAGCTCGAAAAGACCGGGGCGGAATCTCCCGGGGGACCGCCGCAGGCGGCTTACCGGACCACGGTCGTCCTGAGGCGCTTCGGGGAAGCCCGGCTCGGGGGCGACGCGCGGGTCGAGGTCCTCGTCCGTTTCAAGGATGGGACGACCGAAACCCGGGCCTGGGACGGGCAAGCCCGCTGGGCCCGGCTGGAGTTCGTCAGGCCGGTCGAGGTCGCCAGCGCCGAGATCGATCCCGCCGGCGTCTGGCTGATCGACGAGAACCTGGCCAACAACAGCCGCGGCGCCGACGGCCTGCGCGGGAACGTCGTCAAGATGATCACCCAGCACCTATTCCTGCTGCAGAACCTGTTCCAATTCGTCGGATCGTGGATCTGAGGAGAGAGACCATGGGCGTGTTCAAAGCCATCGCCAACGGGCTGGGGACGACGGTCCGGAAGCCTCTCGTCCTGGCCGTGCTCTACGCCGTCAACGTCGTTTTCTGCCGCGGCCGCGGCCGTGCCCTTCCTGATCATCGCCCAAACCGAGCTGGGGCACTCCCTCCTCGGCTCGAGCGTCCGGCCGGCCGACCTCACGTGGCTGGGCGAGACCGCCCTCAAATACGGGGACGCGCTGCCGGCCCTTCTCGCCGGCCTCCTCGTCGCCGCCGTCCTCTACCTCGCCCTCCAGGTCTTTCTCAACGGCGGCATCTTCGGGCGCCTCCTCGACAGGGAGGGCAAGGCGACCCTGGCCGCGTTCGCGGGCGACTGCGGACGCTATTTCGGGCGGTTCACGCGGATCTTTCTCGTCTCCCTGTTCTTCCTCTTCCTGACCTTCGGCATCGTGCTCGAGCTCGTCTCGGCCCTGATCGGGCCGGCGATGAAGAGCGCCCCGACCGAGTGGCTGCCGCTCATCCTATCGAACGCCCATTTCCTCATCGCACTGCTCCTGCTCTCGCTCGTCCACATGGTCGTCGACTACACCCGTATCGCGGTCGTCGCCGACGACGAACGGAGGGTGCTCAAAGCCCTCCGCCACGCGCTGATCTTCCTCAAGAGGCGCTTCTTCCGGGCCTGGGCCCTCTACCTCCTCATCGTCGGCGCCACTCTGGCGGGCACGGTCGCCCTTTCCGCCGCCCTCGGGCCGCTCGGCGGCCCCGGCCCGGCGCCCGTCGTCGCCGCCTTCGCCGTCATGCAGATCTACATCCTCTTCCGGCTCCTGGTCCGGATGCTCTTCGCCGCGGCCCAGGCGGAATTCTACAGATCCCATCCCTACTGAACGGAGAGGTGACATGAAGCTGGCATTCTTCGGAGCCGCCCGCCAGGTGACGGGCTCGTGCTATTTCCTCGACGCGGGCGGCCTGAAGCTCCTCGTCGACTGCGGCCTGTACCAGGAGCGGTCCTTTCTCGAGAGGAATTGGGAAGCCCTGCCCGTCCCCCCTGAAGACCTCGATTTCATCCTGCTCACGCACGCCCACCTGGACCACTCGGGACTCATCCCCAAGGTCGTCCGGGACGGCTTCGCGGGGACCATCCTGACCACGGACGCGACGGCCGACATCCTGTCGATCGCGCTCATGGACGCCGCCGAGATCCAGGAGGAAGACGCGGCCTACAAGAAGCGCCGCCACCAGAAGGAGAACCGGACGGTGGACCACCCGGTCGTCCCGCTCTACACGGTCCAGGACGTGCAGGCGGCCATGCCCCTGGTCGAGGAGGTCGACTACAATGTCTCGACGGAGCTCGGTCGCGGCGTTTCGGTCCGCTTCCGGGATGCCGGCCACATCCTCGGTTCGGCCATGATCGAGATCACGGTCCGGGAGAGGGGGGCCGTCCGGACACTGGTCTTCTCGGGCGACATCGGCCAGTGGAACATGCCCTTCGTCTGCGACCCGTCGCTTTTCGAGGCCGCCGATTACGCGATCATGGAGTCGACCTACGGCGACCGGGACCACGAGGACCCGGGCCAAGTCGAGGAGCTCCTGGCCCGGACGATCCGGGAGACGGTCGCGGCGGGCGGCAACGTCGTCATCCCGACGTTCGCCATCGAGCGGGCCCAGGACCTGATGTACCATCTCAGCCGGCTCGTCCACGCCCAGTCCATCCCGCTTGTGCCGGTCTTCCTCGACAGCCCGATGGCCCGCGAGGTGACGGCGGCCTTCGAACGCAACGACGAGTTCTTCGACGACGAGACCCGCCGGCTCTTCGCGGCGGGGCGCAATCCCTTCCGCTTCCCGGGCCTGACCATCGTCCGCACGACCGAGGAGTCCAAGGCCATCAACGACGCCCGCGGTCCGGCCGTCATCATGGCCGGCTCGGGCATGATCACCGGGGGGCGGATCAAACACCACCTCGCCCATAACATCTCCCGCCCGGAATCGACCGTCCTCTTCGTCGGCTACCAGGCGCGCGACACGCTGGGCCGCAAGATCCTCGAAGGCGAGCCCGAGGTCCGCATCCTCGGGCAAACTCTTCCGGTCCGGGCCAAAGTGGCCAAGATCAACGGTTTCTCCGCCCATGCCGACCGGGCCGGCCTTCGCCGCTGGCTGGACGGTTTCAAGACCCCCCCCAAGCGCCTCTTCGTCACCCACGGAGACGCCGACGTGGCCGCCAAGACGGCCGAAGGCATAAGACGGGACAGGGGCTGGACGGTCGAACTGCCCGAATACCTCGAGGTCTGGGACCTCGACTGAGCCCGTCGCCGGGCCTTACGATCGGGTGAAGAGCGGGGCTGCGACGCCCGCGGCGCGGGCGTAGGCGGCCATGATCCCGTCGAGCTCTTTCCGCAGGCCTTCGGCCAGGGGCGGCGCCGCATACTTCCCGAGACGCTTGATGACTTCCGCGTGCGCCTTGTCGACGATGGTGGTCCGGCCGGCCGCCACCCAGGCGTCGTAGGGATCCCGGTCTGCGAGCCCGGACGCGATGTGTTCCTTGCGATACCACTGCCGGGTGTGGGCCGTGGTCAGGAAGGACATCCCTTCCCGGAAGCCCTCGAAGAGCCCCAGAGCTACGGGCTCGTCCCGCTGGGCGATGCCGTCGAGCAGACGGTAGACCATGGCGCAGATACCGTCGTCGATGACCAGCTTCTCGAGGCTCTGGCAGCTCTCGTAATCGAGCATGCCGGGGCCGGAAACGACGTTGACACCGGCCAGGGCGGCGAGCACCGCGCCGAGCGCCGTCTCGAATCCGGCCTGGGGGTCGTTGACCTTGGCATCGCTCAAGGCCATGTAGGCGTGGGTGGGCAGATTCAGGAACTTGCCGATCTGGGCGTAGGCGGCGTCGATCATCATGGTCTCCATCGCGCCCATCGGCGTCGTGCCCTTCCTCATGTCGAAGCTCGAGGGCGAGCCGCCGAAGATGACCGGCGCGCCGGCCCGGGCGGCCTGACAGATGGCCAGGCCGCTGAGGTTCTCCGCAGTATGCTGGACGAGCGTCCCGGCGATCGTGGCCGGCGAGGTCGCCCCGGTCATGCCCATCCCGATGAGCTCGGAGGGGATGCCGGCCCGGGCGGAGTCGACGAGGCTCTGGGCGGTCAGGTTGCTCCACTTCAGGGGAGGGGAGGGGCAGGCGTCGAAGATGGCCAGCGGCTTGCAGCGCAGCTCCCGTTCGCCGCCCCGGACCGCGGTCAGGAGACCCTTCATGGGCTCGAAACCCTCGACGCGGAAGGTCCCGGTGACGAACGGCTTCTCCGAGAGGAGCAGGCCGAGGTAGAGGCGGTGGGCGTCGGAAACCGCGGCCGGGACGTCGGCCGCGACGAGCGCCGTGCTCTGGAAGTGGAGGTGCTCGAGCGTCTCGACGAGCTTGTAGAGATCGACGACGTCCCGCGTGGAGGCCTTGCGTTCTTCCTGCGTCGCGTGGTCGAGAATGGTCACGGCCGCCGAGCCCGGGTCGAAGTGGACCTCGTCCCCGCCGATCGCGAAGGCTTTCTCGCCCTTGCGGTCGTAGAGAACGATCGTGGCCGGGGTCGAGGCCAGGCAGTCCTCCACGAGCTTGCGGCCGAGCCGGACTCGCTGAGTCCCGGCGTCGATCCGGGCCCCGGCCTCCCCGAGGAGGCGCGCGGCCTCGGCGTTCTCGACCATGACCCCGTGACGGTCGAGGAGGGTCAGCGCCTCGTCGACGATCTTTTCGACGAACCCCTTGTCGAGGAGCTCCAGCTTCGGTCTTTTCGCATCGAACATGTCCGTTCTCTCCCGTACCTGGATTTCCGCGTGTCCCGCGCCGGAGGCTCAGGCCCGTCCGGCCAGGGACTTGGCCAGCTTGACGGCGGCGACCGCGTTCTCGGCGTATCCGTCCGCGCCGATCTCCTCGGCCCAGCGCCGGCTGGCCGGCGCGCCGCCGACCAGGACCCTGTACTTGCCGCGCAGGCCCCGTTCTTCGAGGATCCCGATGAGGCGGCGCTGGTTCGTCATCGTCGTCGTCAGCAGGGCCGACAGGCAGATCAGCCCCGCGCCGACCTCCTCGGCCTTGTCGACGAAGCGCTCGAGCTTGACGTCGGCCCCGAGGTCGAAGACCTCGAAGCCGCCGGCCTGGAGCATCGACGCGACGAGGTTCTTCCCGATGTCGTGGATGTCGCCCTCGACCGTTCCGATGACGATCCGGCCGCCCATCCGGGCGCCGATGTGCCGGCGCTCGAACTCGGGTTCGAGAACGGCCATGGCCGCCTTCATGGCTTCGGCGCTGGAGATGAGCTCGGGCAGGAAATATTCGCCCTGCTCCCAGAGCTCGCCGACCCTCTGGATGCCGGGGACGTAGCCCCGTTCGACGACTTCGAGGAGGTCCAGCCCGGTCTGCACCGCCTCGGCGGCGAGCCCGGCGGCGGTCTCGCGGTCCCCGCTGACGATGGCCTCGCTCATCCTGGGAAAAAGATCCGAGTTGGTCATGGTCACTCCTTGACGAGGATCCGGGCCATGGCCCGGGTGAAGGCCGGCGTCGTCCCGCAGCATCCGCCGACGAAAGACGCGCCGGCCGCGACGATATCCGGAACGAGACTGCAGGTAATCCTCAAGGCTCTGAGTGTAGCCGATCGTCCCGTCGGGAGCGGCGACGGGCTGGCCAGCGTTGGCCTGGGCGATGAGAGGCAGCGACGTGGCCGCCCTGAGGGCCCGGACGCATCCGGCCATCTGGTCGCTCGCGAGCGTGCAGTTGGCGCCCACGGCGGCCGCGCCGGCCCGCCCGAGCTCCGCGGCGGCCTTGGCCGCCGAGTCGCCCATGATGGTGAAATAGCCCCGGGGAAAGGCGCTGAAGGTCATGGTGACGAAGACGGGGAGGGCCGAGACGCTCCGGATGCCGCGCAGGGCCGCCAGGGCCTCGCGCAGGTCGTACTGGGTCTCGACGATGAAGATATGGGCGCCGCCGTCGGCCAGGCCCCGGGCCTGCTCGGCGAAGGCGGCCACGAACTCCTCCTCGAGGCAGGGCCCCTGGGGTTTGAGGAACTTGCCGGTCGGCCCGATGCTGCCGGCGACGAAGCGTCCGGGCGGGGCGCTTTCCCGGGCCAGGCGGGCGGCGGCGAAGTTCAGCTCGTAGGTCCGGGCCTCGAGGCCGTGGGCGGCCAGCTTGATCGGCGTCGCGCCGAAGCTGTTGGTGGAGACGACGTCGGCCCCGGCCTCGAAATAAGCTTCGTGGACACCCTTGACGGCCTCTGGCCGCTCGACGTTCCAGAGCTCGGGAACGCCTCCGAGGGGGAGGCCGCGGGCCATGAGCTCGGTGCCCATGGCCCCGTCGAAGAGGACGGTCCGGGTCGCGGCCCGTTCGAGGAGGGGATGACTCATGCGGCGCCTCCCGGATATCGGCTGAATTCGAGGGCCCGGACGAATTCGTCCTGGAAATCCGGGCGGGTGGCCAGCGAAACGTGGGCGATCCTGCCGGCCAGGATCTCCGCGGCGTCGCGGGCCGGACGGGCGAGAAGGAGGAGCCGCGCCCCGGCGAGCGAGGCGTTGCCGACGAAGGCGATTCTCTCCCGGGGCACGTCGGGCAGGAGACCGAGGGCCACCGCGTTCCCGACGTCGAGCGAGGTGCCGAAGGCGCCCGCGACGAGGATCCGGTCGAGGTCGCCGGGTTCGAGCCGGAATTCCCGCAGCATCAGCCGCACGCCCGTTCGGATGGCGGCCACGGCGAGCTGGACGTCGCGGACATCCTGCTGGGTCAGAGCCAGACGGTCGGTCAGCCGGATCCGCTTCTCCGTCCCGGCGATGCGGCCGTCGCGGCCGAGGAGGCCCCGGTCGAGGGCCGTGGCCAGGATGTCGACGAGGCCGGTCCCGCAGACGCCCTGGGGCGGAAGATCGTCGACCGTGTCCAACTTGAATCCGTTGGTCCATTCGGCCCGGTGAATGGCCCCGGGCATGGCCAGCATGCCGCAGCTGATGTTCATGCCTTCGAAAGCCGGCCCGGCGGCCGTCGACGTGGTCACGAAGTCCGGGCCCTTCTTGAGGACGATCTCGCCGTTGGTGCCGAGATCGATGAAGAGGCCGGTACCGGCGGTCGCCGCGAAATCCGTGGCGACGAGCCCGGCCGTGATGTCCCCGCCGACGAAGCTCTTGATGTTGGGCGCCACGTAGAGCCGGGCCTGGGGGTGGAGGCTGAACCCGATCTCGGAGGCGGCCAGGGCCGGCAGGGACGAGAACACGGCGTGGAACGGGGCCAGGGCCAGCGAATCGACGGGCACGCCGCAGAGGATGTGGTTCATGGCCGTATTGCCGGCCACGACCGCGTCGTAGATGCGGTGGCGCGGCACGCCGCTCCGCCGGGACATCGTCCCGACCATGTCGTTCACCAGCTGGACGGCGGCCGTCTTCAGGCGCCTCAGGTTGTCGGGGTTCTCGAAGGCGAAGGTGATGCGCGAGACGACGTCGGCGCCGTACGAGTTCTGGGCATTCACCGCCGCGGCCCGGTCGACGATCTTCCCCGTCCGGAGATCGACGAGCTCCGCCGCGACCGTGCTCGTGCCCAGGTCGACGGCCAGCCCGAAGATGTCCCGGGAGGCGTCCTCGGGTTCGATGTCGAGGATCTCCCGGTCTTCGTACAGGACGGCCACGATCCTGCGGGCCGGACCGAGGGACTGGCCGCCGAGCTTGGACAACGGTGCGAGCGGCAGGAGGAGCCCCGGCGATCTCAGCGCGGCCCGGAGCGCATCGGCCACGGCGATGGGCGCGTAGAGCGACGGTTTCTCCAGGACGAGCGGCAGTTTCTTGACGGCCGGATCGACGAAGGCGGCCGAGGGAACGCCCGAATCGAGAACGGGGACTTTCTCCAGCCGGGACCCGGGCAGGGTCTCGACGACGAGATCGCTCGTGATGGTATAGAGGCAGGCCAGGCGGTGGTCGGGGCCGAGCCCGCGGCTTTCGAGCAGGGCGGCTTCGAGGGCGGCGGGGAAGGGGAGGGGGCCGCTGAGGATGCGTACGGCGCACTTGCCGCAGATGCCCCGTTTGTGGCAGTAGAGGCTGAGGACGATGCCGGCCCGGGCCAGCACGTCGGCCAGGATCTCCCCGGACCTGGCCCGAACCTTGGTCCGGTCGGGAAAGATCTCGACGCTGTACGTTGTTTCGTTCATCGGTTTCGATGGCCGCCCTGCGGCCCTCTCATCTTAAACGAAATCCCGTCCACGGGAAACCCTTTTTCACAGCCGGCCCGTGTTTTTTGCGCCGCGTCCTTTCCAGACGGCGTAGACGGGGACGGCCAGCAGGAGCAGTCCGAGCCCGGCCAGGGACTTGAGCGGCTGCGAGATGACGATGCTCAGAAAGACGGCCAGGCACATGGCGACGAAGACGAGAGGCACGACGGGGTAGCCCCAGGCGCGGTAGGGACGGGCCGCCGCAGGAGCGCGCCGCCGGAGGACGAGGACGGCCAGGCCGGTCGCGGCGAAGAAAAGGAGCAGGGCGAAGACCATGTACTCGTAGAGCGATTCGTAGGTCCCCGACAGGCAGAGCACGGCCGACCAGGCCGCCTGCCCCCAGAGGGCCGCGACCGGCACCCTCGACCGGGTGCCGAGCCGTCCCATGGCCTTGAAGAAATTTCCGTCCCGGGCCATGGCGAAAAAGACGCGCGGCCCGAAGAGGATGTTGGCGTTGAGGCAGCCGAAGACCGAGACCATCACCAGGGCCGAGAAGAGCGCCGCCCCGCCTGCGCCGAACAGGGCCGAAGCGGCCAGCTCGCCGACGCGGACGACGCCCGAGAGCTCCCGGAGCGGCAGGGCCAGCAGGTAGACCAGGTTGACCAGGACGTAGATCGCGGTCACGGCCAGGACACCCAGGGTCAGGCCCCGCGGAATGGTCCGCCCCGGGTCCCGGATCTCCTCCGCCGTGCAGTTGACCGAGTACCAGCCGTCGTACGTCCAGAACACGGCGACGAGGGCCAGACCCAGAGACTTGAGTATCGCGGGAAAGGCAGGCCCGGGCGGGAAAAGGGGGTGGAAATTCGAGGCTCCCGTCTTGGACCCGACAAGAACGCCCAGGACGACGAGCGCGGCGACCGTCCCGAGGCGGACGACGGTCAGGAGGTTCTGGACGGCCGCCCCGGAGCGAATGCCGAACGAATTGACGAAGGTCAGGAGCAGGATGGACGCGGCGGCGACGGCCTGCCCCGCCTTCATGGTGTAGGAGATGCCGGCGACGTCGAACCGGAGAAGAACCCTGGCCATCGACAGAGACGGAACGAAAGAACCCAGGAACTCGGCGAAAGCCACGGCCAGAGCGGCCAGGCCGCCGCACATGATGAAGCCGAAAAAGGCCCAGCCGAAGAAGAAGGCGGCCCTGTCACCGTAAGCCTCCCGGATATAGACGTACTGGCCGCCGGCCTGGGGAAACATGGCCCCAAGCTCGGCGAACGACAGGGCCCCGCACAGGGTGACCAGCCCTCCGGCGAGCCAGACGGAGAGGAGAAGGCCCGGAGAGGGGAGGCCCGCGGCTATGATCCCGGACGTCATAAAGATCCCCGAGCCTACCACCGCACCGATGACCAGAAATGTGGTGTCCAGAAGGCCCAGCCGCCTGACGAACCCTTTTTCAGCGCTTTCCGGATCGGGCATGTTCCCCGACATTTTATGCAAAACCGCGTCCGGAGCCAAGAGATTTCCCGAATTTGTATATCTTGTTTATTATCAGCGCTTTACAAATACATTGCATTTTATTTATAATCTACTACTTGCGATGATCTGAATTTACGGGTAATCAACCTCTTCGCTTCCCCAGGCCGGCTCCTTTCAGCTTTTCAGAATTTCGTCGATCGAACCGAAGCATAGACCCGATTCCAACTAACGGCAGGGGAGTTCCTAAAGACGAATCCAGTTTCGATCCCATCACCGGAAAAATGACAGCAAGTACGGATGTCGGCATGCCGACAATCAGGGGTCGAGTCGCGGCCCCTGGGATGCCATGACGCTCGGTCAACATGGCCAGGCTCTGAGTACTTTCCCATATTTCCTGTATATATATAATAGTTATTAAACAAGTTACAGAAATTGTCGGCACGCCGACATTGAGGCCTTTCAAGATAGGAGCGGGCTGTAACTCTCCGTTAAAATATTTCTGATAAACGCTTGCATTTTGCCTTCTCTTGGACTATACAAATATCTCGGGCCTTGTTCGGTGGTCCGGGGAGGGAGAGAGGCTCTTGATCATTGCCATAACCAATCAAAAGGGCGGCGTCGGAAAGACCACCACTTCGATCAACGTCGCTTCCGCGATCGCGCTGATGGGGAAGAAAGTCCTCCTCATCGACATGGACCCGCAGGCTCATAGCACCATTTCGACGGTCACGAATCCGGAAAAGTACGAAAAGTCCCTCTACGACGTTCTCATGAACAAGAACGAGCGTATCGAGGACATCATCGTCCACTCCAACATTCCCGGGCTCGACATGTCGATCACCAAGATCTCGATGGCCAAGCTCGAGCCTTCGCTGAGTGGAGAGTTCGATGCCCACTACAGGCTGAAGGACGCTCTCGAGCAGGTCCGCGGCAGGTACAACTATATCTTCATCGACACACCACCCACCCTGGGACTCATAACCCTGAACGCCCTGGTGGCGGCTAATTTCATTCTGATCCCGATCCAGTCCTCGTATCTCTGTCTCGAGGGAACGGACGACTTGCTGGAGACGATCGAGAAGGTCAAGAAGATCGCCAACCCCCACCTCAAGGTCCTGGGAGTCGTGATCACACTCTTCGATAAGAGGACCAATTTGGCCAGGGATGTCGTTCAGAGGATCAAACAGGTCTTCGGCCCCAAGCTTTTCAAGACCTATATCTCGAAAAGCGTCAAACTCGAGGAGAGCCCGGCCTACAAGGAATCCATTTTCACCTATGCGCCGAGCTCCATCGGGGCGGAGCAATACCGGAAAGTCGCCGAGGAGTTGATGAGCCGTGCAAAAAACTAAGCGGTCAGGCCTGCCCGTATCGGTCGGATTGAAACACGACGGCCACTTCGTCGATCTGATCTCGTCGAGATCGCTCGGCCCGAGGATCCGCATGATCCCCATCGACAAGATCGACCCGAATCCCCACCAGGCCCGTTGCGCACTGGGGAATATCGAGGAACTCCAGGATTCTATCCGGAGCAAGGGCGTTCTCGAGCCCATCCTCGTCCGGGCCAAGGGCAGCCGGTTCGAGATCATCGCCGGCGAGCGCCGTTTTATGGCCTCGAAGAACCTCGGCCTTAAGGATATGCCATGTATCGACATGGACGTCGAAGACGCCGAGGCCATGGAGATCGCTCTCATCGAGAACCTCCAGCGTAAGGACCTGGACGTCTTCGAAGAGGCCGACGGACTCCAGGCCCTGGCCGACATCCACAGCTACAATCATGAACAGATCTCTTCGAAGCTCGGCAAAGCGCGCTCGACGGTCACAGAGATCCTTGCGATCGCCCGCATCCCGGAAAGCGCACGAGACCTCATCCGCGAGGCCGGCGGGTTCGGCCGATCGACCCTCATAGAGATCGCCAAGCTCAAGAACGAAGAGGACATGGTCAAGCTAACTCGCGACATCGTTGACCGGCGGCTGACGCGGGAGGATACCCGGGACCTGGCCAAGTATCTCAAGGGGAAAACGAAGAAGATCAAGTATTACGTCTACAACTTCATCCCTGACGACAATGATAAGTTCCGGTTGCGGCTCGAATTCAAGAAACAGACGGTGACCAAGCAGGAGATCATCTCCATTCTGCAGGAGATCATCGACCAGATCCGGAAGAAGGACGAAGCTCCGGACCTCAAGGGATAGTCCCTCAATTCCTTTCGGAATGCTTTGCGTAGCGCCCCCTTTGCGCTTCCCGATATTAGTTGACATAATAACTCTTATGCGACTCATATACTGCAGTTCCGCCATCTATTTTATTTTCTGCATGTTAGTCATTTTCAACACTCTGTGGATATGCCGTTCGCCCGCGCCTTGTGCAACTGTGGATAATTGTCGCGTCCTCTTCCCGAGATATGACTACTTCCGGTAAATGAATATCCACCGAATATCGCGCTTCCCATAAATCCCGGTATTTCAGCCCGGCGCCTATTGAACGCGCCTCGGAAAACGGGTACATGAGAGCCCGAATGCTAACCTGCCCGGGAGCAACGTTCATATCATCGACACCACTTGTTCGGCGGCCGAAGCCGAGGCTGTACCGATCCGATTCGAACGGGCCTCGCAAAGGCCGCTAATATCGCTTCTGAAATCGGTGTCCCCTGCCGCTATCCTTCTTGAGTGGACAATTCGGTACCTCGCTGGAAGCTTTGAGGCAGCGGACCGGCATTACGAAACTGGGATCACGGCCGGACTAGATCGAATATCGGTCGCCATGATACCTCGCATCTTGTTTATTATCTTCTATATATATAATTTGAGTTGATCTCGCTGATTATAATATATATGCTAAAATCACTGGGTTTCCTTATGCTTACCCCTGGCATGAAACTTGCTTAAATATTTTAGGGACCCGAGAAGCGCCCGATTTCAATTTCAAGGTCGTCCGTTGAGGCCTTCCTGGAGGATTTCATGCCCAAGACCAAAAAGGCTCCGAAAAGCAGCCCGAAAGACGGGCGAAAAGGCCATCCCCCTCACGAGGGCAAGCCGGCCGGCGCCCGCCCCTCCTGGCGGGGCATGATCAGCTTCGGCCTGGTCAATGTCCCGGTCAATCTCTACACCGCGGTCAAGCCCGAGATCCACGAGATGAACTACCTCCGGAAGGACGATCTCTGCCCTATTTCCTACAAGAAGGTCTGCCGCCTCACGGGCGAGGAAGTCCCTTTCAAGGACATCGTCCGGGGGTACGAGTACCGGGACGGCGATTTTGTCGTCCTGGATGACGAGGATTTCGGGAAAGCCGACGTCAAGAAGACCTCGGCCATCGAGGTCGACGCCTTCGTGGACGAGAAGGACGTCGATCCCAAGCTCATCGAGAAGCCCTACTACCTGGAGCCGCAGAAGAAGGCCGAGAATGCCTTTGCCCTGTTCCGGGAGGCCATGGCCGTCTCGAAGAAAGTGGCTATCGGGGTTTTCGTCCTCAAGGACCGCGAGCACCTGGTCATGCTCAAGCCCGAGGGCCGGACCATCCTGCTCATCATGTTGCGCTTCGCCGCCTCCCTCCGGGACGCCTCCGAGCTCGACCTTCCGCCCAAGGCCGATGTCCCCAAGAGCCAGATGGAGCTGGCCCTCGACCTGATCAAGAAATTCGAGGCGCCGTTCAAGCCCGAAACCTACACGGACAGCTATGCGGCGCGCCTGCGGTCGATCATCGCCGCCAAGGCCAGGGGCAAGACCGTGCACGTCCGCGAGGAGGAAGCCCCGCGGGCGACGGAGGTCGAGGACATCATGGCCAAGCTCAAGGAGAGCCTCTCCGCGACCCGGCACTAGGTCCTTTGCGCCATGGGCCTCAAGGAGTACCGCCGCAAGAGGACGTTCAGCAGGACCCCCGAACCTGGGCCTTCCCGGGCCCCCGCCGGCGGCAAGCCCCGATTCGTGGTCCAGAAGCACCAGGCCAGCCACCTTCACTACGACCTCCGCCTGGAGCACGCCGGCGTCCTGAAGAGCTGGGCCGTCCCCAAGGGGCCGCCGACGGACGCCAGGGACAGGCGCCTGGCCGTCATGGTCGAGGACCATCCCCTTGAATACCAGCATTTCGAGGGGCGCATCCCCGAAGGCCAGTACGGTGCGGGCCTGGTCGAGATCTGGGACAAGGGGACCTATGCTTTCGACGGCGGGAAGGCGCCGTCCATGACCGCGGCGCTGGCCGAGGGCCATATCGACTTCACATTCCATGGGAAGAAGCTCCAAGGGCCGTACACCCTGGTCCGGATGAAGAAGCCGGGCGGAAAGGACAACCTGTGGCTGCTCTTCAAGCGCCGGGACGCCGACCGGCCCGCTCCGGCGGCTGCCCGGGCCTCAGGGCCCGCGTCGCCAGCCCCGGCCAGGCGTCCGGCGAATGCGTCCCGGGCCCGCAAGCCGGCCCTGGCCGGCCGTGACCTCGAGGGGGCTCCCAAAGTCCCGTTCCCGCACGGCGTCAAGCCCATGCTGGCCACTCTGGTCGACGGCCCCTTCGACCGCGCGGGCTGGTCGTTCGAGATCAAATGGGACGGCTACCGCTCGCTCGCCGAGATCCGGGCCGGCAAGGTCCGTCTCGTCTCGCGCAACGGCAAGTCCCAGAACGCCGAATTCCCGGCGGTCGCGGCAGCCCTGGACGGCTTTCCTGTGGACGCCGTCTTCGACGGCGAGATCGTGGCCGTCGACAGCGAGGGCAAGCCGAAATTCCAGGCCCTGCAGAACCGGTCGCGCTCCCGGGACGGCAACCTCCTCTACTACGTCTTCGACGTCCTCTACGCCTCCGGCCGCGATCTCCGGCACCTGCCTCTCGAACGCCGGAGGGCTATCCTCGAGAAGATCCTCCCGATCTCAGCGACCGTGAGGCTGAGCGAATCGGTCGAGACGCGCGGCCTGGACTTCTTCCGCGCCGCCGCGAAGAACGGCCTCGAAGGCATCGTGGCCAAGGACCTCTCGAGCCCCTATCGTTCCGGCATTCGGACGCGGGACTGGCTCAAGATCAAGACCCAGAAGAGGCAGGAGGCGGTCATCTGCGGCTTCACCGCGCCGAGGGCTTCCCGCCGCTACTTCGGAGCCCTGATCCTGGGCGCTTTTAGGGACGGCCGGCTCGTCTTCATCGGCCACGTCGGCACGGGCTTCACGGAGCGGAGCCTGAAAGATATCCACGAGAAGCTCGAGCCCCTCGTCACGGCCAAGCCGCCCTTCGCCGAGGAGCCGCGGACGAACATGCCGGTGACGTGGGTCACGCCGAGCCTCGTCGGCGAGGTCAAGTTCGCCGAATGGACCTCCGAGGGGCTCATGCGCCACCCCGTCTTCATGGGCCTCCGGGGCGACAAGAGCCCCCGTGAGGTCGAGCGCGAGCGCCCGGCGTCGCGGAAAGACATCCTCGAGAAGCCGGATTTCCGGACCCGGGCCGAGCTGACGCACCTCGACAAGGTCTTCTGGCCGAAGGAGGGCATCACCAAAGGCGATCTGGTCGAATATTACCGTCGCGTGTCGGAGTGGATCCTCCCCTACCTCAAGGACCGGCCCCAGTCCCTGAACCGCCACCCCGACGGTATCGACGGCGAAAGCTTCTACCAGAAGAACCTGCCCCGGCCCTTTCCCCCGTGGGTGGAAACCATCGCAGGTCAGGTCCGAGAGCGGGGACAAGGACGTCCGTTATCTCGTCTGCCAGAACAGGGATACGCTGATCTACGAAGCGAACCTGGGCTGTATCGAGCTTAACGTCTGGAACTCGTCCCTCCCCCATCTGGATTCCCCGGACTACATTGTGCTCGATTTCGATCCGCTCGAGACCTCCTTCCCGCACGTCGTCGAAGCCGTCCTGGCGGCCAAGGAGGTCCTCGACGAGCTGGCCTTGCCCGCCTTCTGCAAGACGTCCGGGGCGACGGGCATGCACGTCTTCATCCCCCTCCAACCCCGCTTCAGCCACGAACAGGCCAGAGAGCTGGCCCACCTGGTGGTCCTCGTCGTCAACAGTCGCTTCCCGGACCTGACCAGCCTCGAGCGCAGCCCGGCCAAACGGCGGGGCCGCGTTTATCTCGACTACCCGCAGAACCGCAAGGGCGCGACCATGGCCGCCCCCTACTCCGTCCGGCCCCGGGAGGGGGCGCCGGTCTCGATGCCCCTGAAATGGAAGGAGGTCACGGCCAAGCTCGATCCCGGGGATTTCGACATCCGCACGGTCCCCGAGATCGTGGCCCGCAAAGGGGACGCCTGGCGTGACCTGTTCAAGGAACGTCTGGACCTCAAGGCCGCCCTGGACCGGTTCGAGCGCTTGCAGAAGAAACGGAAAAGGGCCTGAAGCCGCGGCGTGCCCTTGACCAGGAGGCCCGGAGCACGGTATCCTCCGACTTGGCCGCGAAATAACCCTCGATGTCCCCAAGGAGGGCACATGACCGGAAAAACACTTCTGATCTTAGGAATCGCCCTCTCCCTATTCCAGCCCGCCCTTTTAGCGGCCCAAGACGTGCCGCTCCCCCCGGCCCAGCTCTATCTCATGGCCGACATCCAGGTCGAGGTAGCCAAGGCCCCGGATTACGAGGCGGCGCTCAAGGCCCTGATCGCCGCCCTCGAGGCAGCCGGGTTCCCCGTCGTCTTCGACACCTATGCCACCGACGACAGTCGCTATTACATCGTCTATAGCCTGCCCCAGGGCTATTCCTCGGTTGACGGCCTCCAGGCGGCCTGGCGCGACTCGGCCGTGAAGATGGGCCCTTCGAAGTTCCAGGCCCTCCACGGCCGCATGACGGACTGCGAACTCGGCCGCATCATGCGCTTCTGGACATTCCGGCCCGACATCTCCTTCCTGCCGTCGCCCGAACGCCTGAAACCGGAAGAATACGGCTACTATACTTGGGATTACGTGTGGCTCATCCCGGGTAGCGAGGCCGCTTTCGTGGCCATCAACCGGGAGTGGGCAGCCCTCAGCGCAGCCCGCAAGTCCCGGGATCCCTTCATGACCTACCAAGGCGGCTACGGCAACGAGGAGCCGGTTTACGTTTGGTTCGAATACGGGAAGACGGCGGCGGACTACGCCCTGACCGAGGAGGAGTTTTGGAAGTCCCTGGGCGACGAGGGCGCGGCGCTCTCCAAGCGTACCCGGGCCATGATCAGGAAGCAGGAGACGAAGACCGGGCGCTACCGGCCCGATCTCTCTTACGCCCCGAAGCGCTGATCACTTCAGGGAATATTCGACCGCCGCAGGGCCCTCGAATGGTCTCCGCCGTCGTAAGCCGCCCCGGGCTCATGACCGGAGGATCCAAGACGGGCGCGATGTCTAATATATCTCGATTTCCCAGAATCCTATTGAATATTTCGGGGTATGTCAAAGGAACTTCGTATCAAGTCCTCCAGGCGCATGCTAGACTGATATTCGATAACTTCCGCACCCTTTTTCCTAACTTTTTCACAGGCTTTGTTCACCGCTTCTTCCGAACTGCTCCCAACACCGTTCCTTACGAACTTGACCCGATATTTTCTATCGAGTGCTCCCAATGTCGAAGTCAATACGCAGTGGTCCGCATACACGCCCGTTATGACCAATTGGTTGATTTGATTTGCGGTTAAATATCTTTCAAATTCCGGATTACTGAAGGCATCCGGCGTTTTTTTCGAAAAAATGACATTTCCACTGATCCTGATCTTCCCATAAATAGCTGTCCCTGGACTTCCTACGATCGCGGCATGATGACGGATTCTGTTCCCTATGGCGATCTTCGGAAACTCACTTTTTATATAGATGATCGGCTGGCCATTCCTTTCAAACTCGTCGATCAGGCTGTTGACGACGGCCGTAATGGCCGGTATTTGTCCCTTGTTGATTGGCATTTTCGCCTTTTCACCAAGAAAATCCTCCTGCATATCTAAAACCACTAGGGCTGTTTTTGGACTTTCTAATTTCGGACTGCCGCTCCCTTTTCCTTCAAGGCCTGATCCAATAAACAACATCAATATTGAAATCCCTATAGCGAGCCGTTTCATATCAACCTCCGTCTGGATTCCCGATTCTCCATCGTCGATCTCGTCATATCGCCCTCGGTCCGCGACCGGCTTGGACGGCATAAGCGACACGGTTACGGCCTCCGGTTTTGGCCTGATAAAGGGCCTCGTCCGAGGCGACGAGGAGGGCGTCCGCCGTGCTTTGTCCCGTTCCCCGCGCCACCCCGATGCTGACCGTCAACGAAACGGGCCCCGATTTCGTCATGACTTCGACCTCGGCCACCCTGGCGCACAGCCGTTCATAGAGGCCCTCTTCGGTCCCGCCCGGCGAACCGGGGGCGATCACGAGGAATTCCTCGCCGCCGTATCGGCCGAAAAGGTCTTCTTCCCGCAACTGGTCTTGAAGACATCGCGTGAAGGCGATCAGCGCGTCGTCTCCGGCCTGGTGCCCGAGTGTGTCGTTGATCCTCTTGAAATTGTCGATGTCGCACATGCCGACGCTCAGCGCCCGGTTTTCCCGTTTCGCCCGGGAAAGCTCCGCGTCGAGCCGGTCCAGGATGGCGCGGCGGTTGAGGATGCCGGTCAGGAGGTCGTGCGTCGCCTGGTGGGCCAGGGCGTCCCGTGCCTCCCGAAGACTGGACTGCAGCTCCAGCATCCGTTGACCAACCCGGACCCTGGCCTGGAGTTCCTCGTCTGTCAAAAGGCTTGGAGATGTAATCGTTGGCTCCCGCCTCCAGCCCTTGGACGATATCGCCTTTTCCCCCGCGCGCGGTCAGGAGAATGACGTAGGGCCGGATGGGAAGAATCGATCTCCCTCAGGCGGCGACAGACCTCCAGCCCATTCATTCCCGGCATGTCCCAATCAAGCAGGACGAGTTCGGGCGCGTCGGGTCGCCGCAGCGCTTCCCAGGCCGCCACGCCGTCATTCGTGACGACGGGATCATAACCCCATTTTTTCAGGATGGCGACGAGGATGCTGCGCGAGGTGAAGTCGTCTTCGGCGACAAGGATCCTCATCGGACGGACTCCCGCATGCGCATGCGCGCTTTGAGCACGTCGAACTGCCGCTCGAGCTCGGGCAGAAGCTCGGCGAGTCTCCCGCACGCGGCCGGCCCGGCCGAGCTCTTCCATGTCAGCGGCCACGGCGCTTAGGGCCAAGCCGCCCACGTTGGCCGCCGCGCCCTTGATGGCGTGAGCCTGGCTTCCGGCCCCGCCCGCATCCGCGTTATCGAGGTGCTTCCTGAGCGCCTTGATCTGCAGAGGCATGTCTTTCAGGAATCCAGCGATGATCTCTTCCACCAGGCCCTTCGTCGTCCATCAGCCGGGCCAGGAGGGCCCGGCGGTCGAATACGGGAAGGGCGGCGGAAACCGGTTCGGCCGCTCCATCGGGCGCGGCGACCGCGGGCGATCGCTCCGGAGCGGGCGCCATCCATTTCTCGAGCGCTTCGGCCAGGGCCCGGGGCGCGATCGGCTTGGAGAGATAGTCGTCCATGCCAGCCTCGAGGCAGCGCTCGCGGTCGCCCTTCATGGCGTGAGCGGTCATGGCGATGATGGGTATTCTCCGGTTGGGGACCTTGGCCTCGCTGGAGCGGATGGCCCGGGTCGCCTCGAAACCGTCCATCACCGGCATCTGCACGTCCATGAGCACGATGTCGTAAGAACCCGTCTCCAGCGCCCGGACGGCCTCGCGTCCGTCGGCCACGATGTCGGCGTGGAAGCCCAGCTTCTGGAGAATGCTCAAGGCCACCTGCTGGTTGGTCGCGTTGTCCTCGGCCAGCAGGATACGGACCCTGCGCCGGCTGTCCTCGCTGATCGTGTGGCGCGTGACCAGGGGCGTTTCCCGCACTTGGACCGATGGATCGCCGGCGCCGAGGACGGTGGCCAGGCAGTCGTACAATTGGGACTGCTTGACCGGCTTGGTCAGGTAGGCGGAGAAGCCGATGGCCTCGAGCCGTTTCGCGTCGCCCCGCTTCCCGTACGAGGTCATCATAACCAGGCTGGTATCGCGAAGCTCCGGGTCGGCCTTGATCGTCCGGCCCAGTGTCTCACCATCGATCTCCGGCATCTGCATGTCCGTGAGGACGACGCGAAAGGGATCGCCCTCGGCCCGGGCGGCGCGCAGCATGTGGATCGCTTCTTCCGCGCCGGCGGCCTCCGCATGGCGGGCGCCCCACGAAGCCAGCTGTTCGGCCATGACGAGGCGGTTCGTCGGCGTTGTCATCCACGGCCAGGACGCGCACGCCGCGGATCTCGGCGCGGGGCGCCCCGTCGCGGCGTTCGGGCGGGACCTGCTCGCCGAGGACGGCGGTGAACCAGAAAGTCGACCCCCGGCCTTCGACGCTTTCGACGCCGACTTCGCCGCCCATGAGTCCGGCGAGGCGCTTGGAGATGGCCAATCCCAATCCCGTCCCGCCGAACAGCCGTGTGGTCGAAGAGTCGGCCTGCTGGAAGGCGTTGAACAGGAGCCCGATCTTGTCCTGGGGAATGCCGATCCCCGTGTCCCGCACCTCGAAGCGGGCTTTGAGGCGGTCACCGGCTTCCGACTCCGGCCTGACCTCGACCGTGACCTCTCCCCGGGAAGTGAACTTGACGGCGTTGCCGCCCAGGTTGATCAGGATCTGGCGCAGACGCCCGGGGTCGCCCCTCAGGTAAGTGGGCACTTCCGGGTCGATGCGGTAGATGAATTCGATGTTTTTTTCGTGGGCCCGCAAGGCCAGCAGTTCGGCCACCTCCTCCAGCATCGCGCGCAGGTCGAAATCGAGCTCCTCCAGTTCCATCCTGTCGGCCTCGATCTTGGAGAAGTCGAGGATGTCGTTGATGACGCTCCAACAGGGCCTCGCCGCTCGACCGGACGGTTTCGGCGTAGCGACGCTGTTCCTCGGACAGCTCGGTCGCCAACAGCAGCCCGGTCATGCCGATGACGCCGTTCATGGGGGTGCGGATCTCGTGGCTCATGTTGGCCAGGAACTGGCTCTTGGCGATGTTGGCCGCCTGGGCCTCAAGGGCCAGCTGGTCCGCCCGATTCATGGAATCGCCGAGTTGGACGTTGGATCGCTCCATGATCTCCATCGCCCGGCGCAGATCCTCTTCGGTTGCGGCTTGCTGTAAAACGAAAGAAACGGCGCTGCTCAGGCCGCCCAGCTTGGCGTCGTCCCCGTCCGAAAGGGTATGGCCGGAAAAGAGAGCCAGGACCCCCTGTGTCTCGGCGCCGGGAACCTGGAGCCGGTATCCCGCGAACGACGCAAGCCCCAGCTCGCGAGCCCATTCATGATCGTGAACGCGCGGGTCGCTGGCCGCATCGTTGGTGAGAAATCGGAATTCCTGGTCCGCAGCGATCCGTCCGATCTTGTAGCAGCCGAACGGAACGCGGCGGTGGCCCTGGCCGTCAATGTGGGTGTAGCGGCCGGAACTCGCTACCAGATGCAGGCAGCGGTCACGGACGCGACATTCGTGCGGGCCCTCCCGCACTTGGGCGTGCAGGCATCCCTGTTCGCACAGATCGCCGGGCCGGATCAGCCAGATCCGGCAGAAATCGGCATCAAAGATCCGGACGACCCCGTCGGTGATGATCTTGAGCTTGGCCTCGAGCGGGGCCGGCGCGAGAAGGGAGTGGAGAAGATCGTTGAGGCCCTGTTGCCGGTGGAGGGTATTCAGCCGTTCTTCCTCCGCCCGCTTTTGCTCGGTGACGTCAACGAAAAAGCCCACGTTGCATGTCCGGCCGTCCACGACGATTATTGCGGAGCTGACGTCGGCATAAAACAAGGTGCCGTCTTTGCGAAGGCACGGAACATAATGCGACATCGTCAGTTCACCCCGCCCTTGAGCCTCGAACTCGGACAGCACATGGTCCAATGACTCTTTGGGGTGAATGCCCGTCACGTCCAGCCGCTCGATCTCTTCTTCGGTGTATCCAAACATCCTGCAAAGGGCCGAGTTGGCGTGGCGGAAACGCTTTGTCTCTAAGTCCGCCACGAGTATTCCCTCTCCCGCGCCTTCGAACAGCGCCTTGTAGTTGGCTTCGGACTGCATGAGCCCGGTGATTTCGCTCGCGAAGTCCAGGATCGCCGGCCGGCCTTTCCAGGTGATGAGAACGGCATGGATCTCCACCCAATGCGTTTGGCCGGTCCGATCAATGATCCGCGAAACAAATTGCGAGGGTGTCTCTTCGTTTCTCAGCCGTTTCATCTGGCTTTCGACGACCTGCTCCCGCTCGTCGGGATGAATGAAATCCGTGAAGGGAAGACTCTTAAGCGCCTCGCTCGAATAGCCGGTCAATCGGGTGCACTCCGGATTGCTGAATACCAGCTTGCCGTCCTGCACTACGAAGATCGCTTGGCCGGCGTTTTCAAAAAGGGTCTGATACCTTTCCTCGCTCTCCCGTAGCGCCTCCTCGGCCCGCTTGCGTTCTGTGATGTCCAAATACGTTCCGAGTACGCCGTTGATCTCCCCCTTGGCATCGCGCAAAGGCATCTTGCTCGTAAGAAGCGTGATGGTTTTCCCTTCAGGGGTCGTCTGGGGTTCTTCGATGAGCAACTTGGAGCAGCCGCTCTCGATGACCTGGCGGTCATCGCTGCGATACAATTCCGCCTGATCACGCCACCCCATCTGGTAATCGTCCTTCCCGATGATGTCCTTGGGATCGTCAAATCCCGCATCGCGCGCGAACGCAGCGTTACAGCCCAAGTAAACGAGGTCTTTGTCCTTCCAGAATACCCTCACGGGTATCGCGTTGATGATCCCTTCGATGATCTGCAGTGATGCCCGCTGGGCCTCTTCCGCGCGCTTTTGCCCCGAGATATCGCGCAAAATGCCGACGGCGTGCCAGCCGCCCTGGAGCCGGACGGCGGCGAGCGACAGCGACACGGCGATCTCCCGGCCGTCTTTTCGTCGCGCGTGGAGTTCCAGCGTTTGGCCGACGGCCGCCCCTTGTCCTGAGCGAATAAATTCCGGGAAAGCGGCGTGGTGGGCCTCGAGATAACGTCCCGGAGCGATCAGGTCGTGCAGGTTCCGCCCGAGGGCCTCGGCCGGGGTGTAGCCGAGAACGCGTTCGGCGGCGGAGTTCCAAAAGGTCACGGCGCCTTGCGGATCCATCATCAGGATGGCGTCCTGGGCCGAAGCCGCGATGGCGCCGAGACGGGATTCACTTTCTCGGAGCGCTTCCGTTGCATGATACCGCTCCCGAAAGAAACGGGCGCCCTGCCGCCACCAGAGATAGGCCAGCACCGCGCCCGCGGCAAGAAGCAGGATGGCGGACGCGACGACGATCTCCCACGATCTGGCCCGTAAAGGCGCGAACACTTCCGCCGTGTCCATGCGGGCGGCGAGGAACCAGGGCGAGTTCGGGACGGAGCGCAGGGCGGCGATCACCGGTATGCCGCGGTAGTCCACTCCTTCGACGATCCCTTCCTGCCCCAGCGCGGCCTTGACGGTCGGCACATCCTGACGTCCAAGGGAGACACGGAATTTTAGGGCCGTGTTCTTTTGAAACTTCAATTCGTTCAGATAGAGCACGTCGTTCCCGTCACGGCGGACGAGCAGGGTCTCGGCCGTCCGGCTGGGGGTAGGCCAGCGGCTGATGAAGGGGTAGAGATACGTTTCGGGATCGATGCGGAGGGCCAGGATGCCCAGGACGCGATCCTCGTGGACATCGTCGAGAATGGGGACGAGGACCTCCAGGTAGATCCGCTGGTTCTGCTCGTTCCGGTAGAAATCCTCGAAGACGACCTGACCCGACCGGAGACGCTCGACAGCGCCGGGAGAGACGAAGGACTCGCCTCGTTCCTCCTCTTCGGGGATGATCATCTTTTGGGAGAACCGCGGATCAAGCAGCATGACCCGGTCATAACGATAGGCCGACTGGACTTCGCTGAGCCAGTTCCGGATCTGTAATGGAGCGACATGGTCCTTCGGCCGTTCGAAATAGCGCCGGACAAGATCGGAAAAAGCGATGTTCTTATAGAAAAAGTCGGCGTCAGCGAGACGTTCCGCCCTCCATTCCGCGAGCTCGCCCACTTTCAGCTCCGCGATGGCCGCGAGCTGGCGCTCGACTTCCGTCCGATAATTTCTTTCGTAGCTCCGGTAGTAGAGGAAAGCGGCAGTGACAACCCCGACCGTCAGCGCGAAGAAGGCCAGCAAAAGATAGAACGAGAAGCGTCGGCCCTTCGAAGCTTGCGGCTTGGGGACCATGTTCCCTTTCCTTCTCGATACGGCTCCCTTATCCTGGTTGGAGGCGGGCTTGCGTACGAAACCCGAAGCAACGCTTTATGCGCAAATTTTTACAGGAGTGCCGACACGATACTTGATTTGAATAGAGCGTAGCTCGGATATGTAGGCTTGTCAAGTACTTTGGGTACTTTGGACAGGCCTTGGCCGGCGCCTATACGGCTACTGCACCGCCGTCCTGGGCCATGCCGAAGTAGCTCAGCTCAGGGCGAACTCGACGGCGGCACCGGCGTGAAGAGCGGTCGTGTCGAAGACGGGCACGGGGCTGTCCTTATCCTTGATGAGGAGCGGGATCTCGGTGCAGCCCAAGATGACGCCCTGGGCGCCCCGGCCGACGAGCCCCTCGATGATCTTGACGTAGGCCTTGCGGGACTCCTCGCGGACGATCCCCCGGCCGAGTTCGTCGTAGATGACCTGGTGGACGATCTCCCGCTCGTGAGCGTCCGGCACCAGGACCTCGAGGCCGTGCGCCTTCTCCAAGCGAGCCCGATAGAAGTCCATCTCCATCGTGAAACGGGTGCCCAGCAGGCCGACCGAGGTCAGGCCCTGCGCTTTAACCGCCGCGGCGGCCGCGTCGGCGATGTGGAGGATCGGCAGACGTACCGCCGCCTCGATCGCCGGGACCAGCTGGTGCATCGTATTGGCGCAGATGACGATGGCTTCGGCCCCGGCCCCCTCGAGCGTCTGGGCCGCCCGGACCATCAGCCGGCCGAGCTCCGTCCAGTCCCCGCGGTCCTGGAGGGCCTGGACGGGCGCGAAGTCGACCGAGACCATGACCATGGCGGCCGAGCTGTGGCCGCCTTTCCGCTCCTGGACGCCCTGGTTGATGAGCCGGTAGTAGTCTACCGTTGAGTGCCAGGTCGTGCCCCCGATGAGGCCGAGCGTCTTCACAGCCCGCTCCTCAGCCCTTGCTCATCTGGTTGAGGAATTCCTGGTTGGTCTTGGTCTTGCTCAGCTTGTCGATCAGGAGCTCGACGGACTCGACCTCGTTCATCTGGCTGAGGACCTTGCGCAGGATCCAGATGCGGTTGAGGTCCAGCTCCTCGATGAGGAGCTCTTCCTTCCGGGTCCCGGACCGGCTCATGTCGATGGCCGGGAAGACGCGCTTATCGACCAGGCGCCGGTCGAGGTTGATCTCCATGTTGCCGGTGCCCTTGAACTCCTCGAAGATGACCTCGTCCATCCGGCTGCCCGTGTCGACCAGGGCCGTGGCCAGGATGGTCAGCGAGCCGCCCTCCTCGATCTTGCGGGCCGAGCCGAAGAACTTCTTGGGCTTGTGCAGGGCGTTGGCGTCGATGCCGCCCGACAGGACCTTGCCGGAGGGCGGGACGATGGCGTTGTGGGCCCGGGCCAGCCGGGTGATGGAGTCGAGCAGGATGACGACGTCCCGCTTGATCTCGACGAGACGCTTGGCCTTCTCCAGGACGATGTTGGCGACCTGGGCATTGCGGGTCGGCGGCTCGTCGAAGGTCGAGGCGACGACCTCGCCGTTGACGCTCCGCTTGAAATCCGTGACCTCCTCGGGCCGCTCGGCGATGAGCAGGACGATGAGGAAGATCTCGGGGTGGTTCTTCTCGATGGACTTGGCGATCGTCTTGAGGATGGTCGTCTTGCCGGCCCGCGGCGGCGAGACGATCAGGCCGCGCTGGCCCTTGCCGATGGGCGTCAGGAGCTCCATGACCCGGGCGTTCATGTTCTTGGGGTTGCCGTCCTGGAGCTTGATCATCTCGAAGGGATAGAGGGGCGTCAGGCTCTCGAAGTGGACGTTGCGCCGCTCCTCGATGATGATGTCGGGGTGCATGAAGTTGACGGCTTCGATCTTGATCAGGGCGAAGTATTTCTCGCCGTTCTTGGGGGCCCGGACGACGCCCGAGATGGTGTCGCCCGTCCGCAGCTGGAACTTGCGGATCTGGGAGGGCGAGACGTAGATGTCGTCCTGGCTGGGCAGGTAGCTGAATTCCGGGGCCCGCAGGAAGCCGAAGCCGTCCTCCAGGCACTCCAGGACGCCCTCCGAGAAGAGCAGTCCCTGCTTCTTGGCCTGGGCCTCGAGGATCTTGAAGACCAGGTGGTGCTTGCTCGTGTCGGCGATGTCGTCTTCGGCCAGCCCGATCGCCGCGGCGACCTTGGCCAGGCCCGCCAGGTCCTTGGCCTCCAGGTCGATCAGGTTGTACTCCCTGCCGGGCGCCGGTTGTTGTTCGGGGATGTCGTTCTTCTTAGTCACCATGTGTGGTCTTTCTCCCAAGAGGATTTACCGATACGGTGTATCTCGGTCAAAAAAAGGATTCAGTTGGTCAGGGGCGGCTCCTTGGCCGCTTCGCCCTCCGCCGGCCGGGCCGCCGGGCGTTCCGCTTCGACCGCCTTCTCGACCGCCTTCTTTTCGCGGGGCTCCTCCGGCTTCTTCGGGAGCTCGCGGGTCAGGGCGATCTTGAGGACGTCGTCCATCGTCTCCACGAGGTGGAGGGTCATCTTGGACTTGATGACCTTGGGCAGGTCCTTCAGGTCGGGCTCGTTGTCGCGGGGCAGGATGGCCGTGCGGATGCCCTCACGGTAGGCGGCCAGGAGCTTCTCCTTGATGCCGCCCACGGGCAGGACCTTGCCCTTCAGCGTGATCTCGCCGGTCATGGCCACCTTCTTGCTGACCGGGATGTCGGTCAGGAGGGAGATGATGGCCGTGGCGATGGTGATGCCGGCCGACGGGCCCTCCTTGGGCGTCGAGCCCTCGGGGACGTGGATGTGGATGTCGGAGTTGCGGTGCAGGTCCCTGGCGATGTCGAGCTCGTAGATCTTGCCCCGGACGAAGGAGAAGGCCGCCTGGGCCGACTCCTGCATGATCTCGCCCAGCTGGCCGGTCAGGGTGAAGGTGCCCTTGCCGTGGATCTTGGTCGCCTCGAACCGCAGCAGCTCGCCGCCGAACTCGGTCCAGGCCATGCCCGTGCTCACGCCGATCTCGTCCTTCTTGTCGAACTCCGAGCGGCGGAACTTGGGGATGCCCAGGTAGCCCTCGAGGTTCTTCGGCGTGATCTTCTCGCTGTGGTCCTTGCCCTGCTCGACGACCCTCTTCACGACCTTGCGGCAGACCGTGGTGATCTCGCGTTCGAGGTTCCGGACGCCGGCCTCGCGGGTGTAGCTCGCGGATGAGCTTGACCAGGGCGTGGTCGCCGAATCTTGAGGTTGGCCTCGGTCAGGCCGTGGGCCTCCATCTGCTTGGGCAGGAGGAAGCGCTTGGCGATCTGGAGCTTCTCGTCCTCGGTGTAGCCGGGGATGCGGATGATCTCCATCCGGTCGATCAGTGGCTTGGGGATGGGATCGAGCATGTTGGCCGTGACGATGAACATGACCTGGGACAGGTCGAAATCGGTGTCGATGTAATGGTCGAGGAAGGTGCTGTTCTGCTCGGGGTCGAGGACCTCCATCAGGGCCGAGGCGGGATCGCCCCGGAAATCCATGCTCATCTTGTCGACCTCGTCGAGGAGGAACACGGGGTTCTTCGTCCCGGCCCGCTTGAGCATCTGGATGATGCGGCCGGGGTAGGCCCCGATGTAGGTGCGCCGGTGGCCCCGGATCTCGGCCTCGTCGCGGACGCCGCCGAGGGACAGGCGGACGAACTTGCGGCCCGTCGCGCGGGCGATGGACTTCCCGAGCGAGCTCTTGCCGACGCCGGGAGGCCCGATGAGCCCCAGGATGACGCCGCTGGGGGTTCTTGACCAGCTGGCGGATGGACAGGTACTCGAGGATGCGCTCCTTGACCTTGTCCAGGCCGTGATGGTCCTCGTTGAGGATCCGATCGGCTTCCTTGAGCTCCCTCTTCTCCCGGGTCTTCTTGACCCAGGGCAGCGAGATGAGCCAGTCCAGGTAGTTCCGGCTGACCGTGGCCTCGGCCGACATCGGCGGCATGGTCTCGAGCCGCTCGATCTCCTTGTAGGCCTTCTCCTCGGCGTCCGGGGGCCATCTTGGCCTTGGCCACCTTCTGGCGGAGCTCCTCGATCTCGTTGGGCTGGTCTTCCTTGCGGCCGCCGGGGGCCCCGGGCGGGAACGGCTTCTGGCCGGGCTGGTCCTTGAACGAGGTCCGCCGCCGGGCCGGCCCGGTTGGGGTCCTTCTGATAGGCGGAGTGGATCTTGAGGATCTCGTTCTCCAGAACGTAGTTGAGCCGGCGCAGGCGCTCGAAGCTGTTGACCGTCTCGAGCAGGTTCTGCTTCTCCTCGAGGGGCATGTAGACATGGGAGGCGATGATGTCGGAGATCCGCTCGGGCGTATTCTCCCGTAGGGCCGGGATGATCGAGTCCAAGTTGGTGTTCTGATTGAGCTTGAGGTAATCCTCGAAGAGGGCCAGGACCCTCTTCAGGAGCTCCTTCGATTCGGGCAGGTGGTCGTCGACCTCTTTGACGACCTTGGCCAGGATCTGGTAGTAAGGGTAGGTGCTGAGGTACTCGACGATCCGGGCCCGGCTCTTGCCTTCGACGATGACCTTCATGTTCCGGTCGTCGCTCTTGATGGTCCGGATGATCTTGGCCGTCACCCCGACCGAATAGATGTCCTTGGGGGTCGGATTGTCCACAGAGGCGTCCATCTGGGCGGCCAGGAAGATCATCTTGTCCTTCTCGGCGGCCTTTTCCAGGGCCTGGACGGAGGAAGACCGGCCGACGATGAACGGGACCAGGGTGGCCGGGAACACGACGAGGTCCCTCAGCGGAATGAGAGGGATGTTCCTGAGGACCTCGGTGTGTTCGTTGGAATCCTGCATGGTCTGCGCTCCGGGCCGCCGGGGGCCCCTGGGAAGTTCACAGAAGCGGCTCAGGAAGCGACTGAGGCTGAGCCGAGGGCTTTTGAATCCTTGGTCAACTAATTATAGCCGTTTTAACGAGAAAGTCAACTGTCTTGCGGAAGAGCAGGGACTCCGCGAGTTCCTCGCGCCGGTGCTCGTCCCGCCGGATCATGTCGGCCAGGGTCGCTTCGGGTATGTTGTTGGCTTTGGACAGGTTACGGATCTCCTCCTGGATCTCTTCCTCCCCCACCGCGAGACCTTCCTTCTGGGCGATCTTCTCCAGGATGAGATGGTTCCTGAGGTGGTCGACCGCCTGGCGCCGGGCCTCGGTTTTCAGGGCTTCCAGGGCCTCCGGGGCGATCCGGCGGTCACCGTAGGCCTGGAGGAGCCGTCTCAGGATGGCCAGGGTTTCCTCTTCGACGACCGATTCGGGCAGCTCCAGGGCGACCTTTTCGGCGACGGCTGCCAGGACGTCCGAAGCCGTCTCGTTCCGGGCGGCCCGTTCCTTGCCCTCCTGGAGCTCCTGGCGGACCTTGGCAACGAGGGCCAGGAGGCCGTCGGGGACGCCCAGGCTCTTGGCGAACTCGTCGTCGAGGGCCGGGAGCTTCTTCTCCTTGAGCTCGCGGACCTTGAGGCCGTAGACGATCTCCTTGCCGGCGACGCGCCGGTTGGGGTGTTCCTTGGGATAGGCGACCTCGAAGGACCGCTCCTCGCCCGGCGTCATGCCCATGATCCTCTCGTTCAGGGCCGGTTCGTTATCGGCGTGGCCGGCCAGAACGACCGCCTTCTCGACGGGAAGCAGCTTCTTGGTCTTCTGGTCCCGTCCCTGCATCTCGACGACGGCGTAATCCCCGTCCGCCACTCCCCGGCTTGCGACCGGCACGTATTCGGCGGCCCGGCCCCGGATCTCCTCCATGGCCTTGTCGACATCCTCCTTGGCGAGTTCGGTCGACCGCTTCTTGATCCGGATCGCCCGGTAATCGGGCAGCTCGAACTGCGGCAGGACCTCGAAGGAAGCCGTGCACCGGAGCGGCTGGCCGGGTTCGTGCTTGAGGTCCTTCAGGACCGGTACGCTGACGGGGTTCAGACGGAGGCCCCGCAGCTCCTCCTCGAGGACCCGGGGGATGAGGGAATCGTAGACGTCGTGTTCGATCTCGTGGTCGAAGAGGGCTTTGACCCTCTCCCGGGGGGCGTGCCCCTTGCGGAATCCGTCCAGCTTGGCCTTAGCGACGTATTCGCCGAGGATCTTCTCGTAATCCTGCCGGAACTCCTCGTCGGGGATCTCGAGCTCGATCTCCTTGCGGCTCGGGCCGAGGTCGTTGAGGCGGCTCTGTCTTCCGGATGCGTTCATGATCTTGTCTCGACTTTCTTGCTTGAGATTCTTCCGGGACCGCCGCCGTCCGTTCCGGCCGATCCCGGGGCCGGGCGGGGATCAGTAGGCAGAGCGGGACTCGAACCCGCACTCCTTCATCAGGAACTAGGTCCTAAGCCTAGCGCGTCTGCCAATTCCGCCATCTGCCCTCTTTCGACCAGTCCGGCCCCCGCGGCCGGACGCGTCAACGGATGTATTTCTTCAGCTTTTCCGCCTGGGCGGGGTCGAGCGTCAGGAGCTTGTTGTAGATGTCCTTGGCACTGAAATTGTCCTTGAGATTGATATAAACGATGGCCAGATTGGCCAGGGCCACCGTGTCGTTGGGCTTCAGCTCGACGCACTTCTTCAGGGGCTCGAGCGCCGCCTCGAAGTTCTTGGCCTGGATGTAGGACACGCCGATGCTCATCCAGCCCGAGGAATCGTCGGGCTTGAGCTCGACATATTTCTTGTAGGCTTCGGCCGCTTCCTTGAATTTCTTGGCGTTGAAATAGGACGAGCCGATCTGGTACCAGGCGTACTCGAAGTCCGGCTTGACCGCGAGGCTCTGCTGGAAGGCGGCGACGGCTTCGTCGTACTTCTGGAGCTTGAAGTAGGTCATGCCCAGGTAGTAGAAGTTCGTCTCGTTCTTCGGGTCGAGCTCGATGATCTTCTTGAGCGGGACGATGGCCCGCTCCTGCTTGTCCGCGGCGACGTCCATCTGGTAGTACTGCCTGTAGTAGGTTTTGGCCTCCGGCGGATTGAGCTCGGCCATGGCGACGTAGACGGCCTCGGCGTTCTCGATCTGACCGGCCTTGGCGTAGGCTCCGGCCAGGGCTTCGCGGACCTTGAGGTCCTTAGGCTGGCCTTTCTGGGCCTCGAGGAGGGCGGCGACGGCCTTGTCGTATTCGCCGAGATTCGTCCGGCAGACGCCCAGCTTGTGGTAGGCGCTCCAGGGGTCGGCCGGGCCCAGTCCGATAAATCTCTCGTAGGCCGAGGCGGCCCTGGCCCAATCCTGCTGGGCCTCGTGAGCGGAGGCGAGGTCGAAGTGGACCTCCGGCCCGGCGTAACCCAGGGCGACGGCCTTGTCCAGAACCTCCGCCGCCTCCTTGTACTGCGTCTGCTTCAACAGGGTCGCTCCCAGCCCGTAGTAGGCGTCCGGCTTCGAGGGGTCGAGCTCCGTGACCTTGCGGTAGGAGGAGGCGGCGGCCGAGTAATCCCTCTGCTTGGAGTAGATCTCGGCCAGCCGGGTGTGCCCGGCGAGGTTGGCGGGATCGATCTTGACGATCTTCTCCATGTGGAGCCGGGCCGTCATCTGTTCGTCGAGGGCAGCGGCCGCCCGGCCCGCGAACAGGTTCCCTTCGACCGTGTCGAAGTAGTTCACCTGGGTCCTGGATTTGAATTCCATGACTTTGCCCGTCCGGGCCACGCTGACCAGCGTGCTGACCGGAATGCCGACCTTGAGGCCCCGGTCGAGGATGAGCAGCATGCCGACGAGCTGGCCGTTGACGTCGAGGAGCGGCCCGCCGCGGAACTGCTCCGGGACCGCGAGAGACACCTCTAGGATCTTGCCCGCGGTCCCAAGGTCGACCGTGCGGCGGAAGGTCCCCTCCGAGATGACCACCTGGCCGGATTCGTTGGAACCGAGGGCGAACAGCCGCGCCCCGGCCGAGAGCCCGTCGATCGAGCCGATGGGGAGGGCCTGGACTTTGCCCTTGAGCTTGAGAAGGGCGATGTCGTTGGCCGGGTCGAGCCCGAGGAGGCCTTCGATCTTGACCTTTTTCCCCTTGATGTTCAGGCCCTCGACGTCGTAGGCCTGGGAGACGACGTGGTAGGCCGTGACGACGACGTCTTCGGCCAGGGCCAGGGCCGAACCCTTCATGATCTCGGCCTTGTCGGCGCCGTAGCCGATGACCGCGATGACGCCCGTGCCGGCCTGTCCGAGGAGGTTATTGGCCTCCTCCGTCTGGGCCGCGGCCCAGGACGCCGTCAGGATGATCGATCCGATCAGGATCAGGGAAATTTTGCGGTATCGGGACATCGTATCCTCCTCTCGGCCATAGCCTAAAGACATCACCATCTCTAATTTAACCAAGTCGTTCCGTTCCTGTCAATCGGGAAATCGGGCGAGGGCGATGACAACGGCCGCCCGAAGGGCTACAATACCGCCCATGTCCGCCGACGAAGGCCGCCGCATCGTCCGCACGGTCTGGCTCGTGACCGCGACCGGGACGGCCGTCTGGCTCGCCCTCATCGTCCTGGCCCCGTGGCTGGCCGGACGGGGCTCGACCGGCGCGGCCCGGCTGATCTACTCCGTCTTCTCGCCCGTTTGCCACCAGATCCCCGGCCGTTGTTTCCTGTACCACGGCCAGCCCCTGGCCGTCTGCGGACGGTGCCTGGGCATCTACGCCGGATTCGCGGTGGGCCTCATCCTCTATCGCATCGTTCGCGGCTTCGACCGGCCGGCCCTTCCGTCCGCCCGGGCTTTCCTTTTCGTCACCCTGCCCATGGCCGTCGACGGCCTGGCCGGCGTCCTCGGCTTGTGGAAGAGCCCCATCGGCGTTCGCGCGGCGACCGGTTTCATCTGGGGGACGCTCCTGCCGTTCTTTTTCGTCGGGGGAGTTTCGGACGCCCTGGCCAAAAGAAAAGAGCGGCGGGCTGCCCGGACCTTGCCAAACGGGCCCGGAAAAACATAGAATAGATCCCAGCGAACCAGGAGAAGACATGGACCAGCGGAAGCCGGAATACTTCAAGCCCGCCCTCATGGCCGGAGCCGTCGCCGGAGTTCTGTCGGGTCTGCCGTTCATCGGCTCCGCCAACTGCCTCTGCTGCCTTTGGATCGTCGGGGGCGCCGCGGCGGCCGTGAAACTCCTGGCGAAGGAGACGCCGGCGGCCCTGACCTCGGGCGACGGAGCCATCGTCGGGACGCTGACGGGCATCGTCGCCGCCGTCGTCGACACGCTCGTCTCCATCCCCCTGAGGTCCTTCAATCTGGGGTTGGCCCAGAAGTTCATGGACACGGCTTCCGAGATAGGCGGCGAGATGCCGGCCGGCCTGGACGGCCTGTTCCAGAGCGCGGCGGGTCCCCTTTCGCCGGGCTGGTTCCTTCTGGGCCTGTTCATGACGTCCGCCCTGTTCGCCGTCTTCGGCGCCCTGGGCGGCATCGTCGGCGTATCGCTCTTCGTCAAGAGGCCCGCCCGGGCCGTGCCTCCGCCTGTTATCCCCCCCGCGCCGCCCACCGGACCCACCGATGCGGCTTAAGACCCGGGTCATCGTCAATCCCGAATCGAACCGGGGCCGGACCCGGAAGCGTTGGGGCGAGATCCGCGAAGGCCTGAGACACTTCGTCCGCGAGTTCAAGTACGATTTCACGGAGAAGCCCCTCCACGCCACCGACCTGGCCAGGCAGGCCATCAAAGACGGCACCGAGCTCGTCATCGGAGTCGGCGGCGACGGGACGATGAACGAGATCGCCAACGGTTTCTACGAGGACCGCCGGATGATCAACCCTGAGGCCACCCTGGGTCTGGTCCCCTCGGGCACGGGCTGCGACTTGATCAAAAGCCTGAGCATCCCCGCCGGGCTCAAGGGCGCGCTCCAGGTCATCACCGATGCCCCGTCCGTGCGCATGGACGTGGGCCGGGTCCGTTACCGGACGAACGAAGGCCTCGAGGACGACCGCTTCTTCCTCAACATCGCCGATTTCGGGCTGGGCGGCGAAGTCGTCCGCGAAGTGACCGAACGCCGGCTTCAGCGCAAGGCCTCCTCCTACGTCCGCTGTCTGGTCACGACCATGGCCCGCTACAAGAATAAGCGGGTCCGCATCCGCGTCGACGGCGAGCGCCTGCCCGACGGGGAGTACCTCATCGGCGCCATCGCCAACGGCAGGATCTTCGGCAAAGGTATGAAAGTGGCGCCCGACGCCCGTCTCGACGACGGCCTCTTCGACGCCGTGCTCATCCGGGGATTCCGTTTCCTGGAGTTCTGCCGGCACGGCTGGAAGCTCATGAACGGCAGTCACATCACCCACCCCAAGGTGTCGGTCGTCCGCGGCCGGAGGATCGAGGCCTGGGCCGACGACGGGGAGGATGTCCTGCTCGAACTCGACGGCGATCAGCTCGGCCGCCTGCCCGCGACCTTCGAGATCGTCCCCCGCAACCTGCTCATCAAAGGCTTCCTGCCGACCCGCTGAATCGGGGCCGGGCCTTGTTTCTGGTTCATCTCCCATTTCCGGGCTTCCCTCTCGAGGATGCGAGGGATGTTGCCTCGAAGATCCCCGTTGCTGGAGGAGGGGACCTCGCTGAGTAGTCGGGGGGGAACCGCTGTCAAACTGGTTCGCCCGGTGGGTCCGCCCGGGCCGAGCAAGAGGCATATCCCGAGCCAGAGTCCGAGAGAGGGACTTCCCGGAATCGGGAGAAGAACCTTATTTCTTGGCCGTTTCCGGGTCGTTCACCAGGATCGTCCGGCCCGTGGCGTCCTTGACCATGTAGGTGGGGTTCTTCGTCGAGACCGTGGGCTTCTTATAGCTCTTCATGATCCCGGCGATGTAGCTCTTCGTCTCCGGGTACGGCGGGATGCCCTTGTATCTCCGGACCGCTTCCTGCCCGGCATTGTAGGCGGCCAGGACCAGCTTGGTCTGCCCGTTGTAGAGCCGGACGAGGTCTTTGAGGTAGCGGACGCCGCCCTCGATGTTCTGCGCGGGATCGAAGACGTTGCCGACACCGTACTGCCTGGCCGTCGCCGGCATCAGCTGCATGAGTCCCATGGCCCCGGCCGAGGAGATGGCGAAGGCGTCGTAGTTCGACTCGGCCCGGATGACGACGTGGATGAGATCCGAGTCGATGCGATGTTTCTCGGCGGCCTTCTTGATGAGGGGATGGTAGAGCTTGCGCAGGTCCGGCCGCCCCCATCCCCGCGAGATACGGGACAAGGGCGAAAAGGACGCCGGCCGCGAGGATCTTCTTGAAGTACACCATCGGCTTCGTGCTCATCTTGACAAAAACCGTTCGGCTTGGCAATCCCCGCCGGGGGTGATTCCGGGGGTCAACCGGCCAGCCGTTCGACGAGATCCGGGACGAGGCCCAGGGCCCGGTCGAGCTCCGCCGTGCCGGGGCCGCCGGACTGGGCGAAATCGGGCCGCCCCCCTCCCCCGCCGCCGATGATCGGGGCCAACTCTTTAATGATGGCCCCGGCCTGGATGCGGCCCGTGAGCTCCTTGGTCACCGAGGCCACGATGAAGGCCTTGCCCTCGGCCGCGGAACCGATGACGACGATGCCGCTCCGGAGCTTGCTTTTCAGGTCGTCGGCCTTTTCCCTCAGCTCGGCCATCGTCAGTCCGTCGAGCCGCCGGACCTCGACGGAGATCCCCTTGATCGACTTGATGACGGTCGCCTGGGCTTCGGCCCCGGCCAGCTTCTCCCTGCGCAGATCCTTGACCTCCCTCTCGAGCTCCTCGATGCGGGACGGCCAGCTTGTCGACGCGGGCCGGCAGGTCCCTTCGCGCGACGCCCAGGCTCTTCTCCAGGCCGGCGAGCTCGTCCTCGAGCTCCCGGACGTAGCGGGTGGCCCCTTCGCCCGTCACGGCCTCGATGCGGCGCATGCCCGCGGCGACGCTCGCCTCGGAGACGATCTTGAACAGGCCCAGCTCGCCCGTGGCGTGAACGTGGACGCCGCCGCAGAGCTCCTTGCTGAAGTCGCCGATGCCGACGACGCGAACGGTCTCCCCGTACTTTTCCTCGAAGATGGCCGTGGCCCCCTCGCGGATGCCTTCCTCGAGCGTCATCACCCGTGTCGCGAGGGGAATGTCGGCCCGGATCCGGTCGTTGACGATCTCCTCGACCCGCCGGACCTCCTCGCGGGTCAGAGGGGAGAAATGCGTGAAATCGAAGCGCAGGCGGGCCGGCGAGACGAGGGAGCCGGACTGCCTGACGTGATCGCCCAGCACCTGGCGCAGGGCCGCGTGGAGGAGGTGGGTCGCGGTGTGATTGTTCGATGTCGCCTGCCGCCGGACGAGGTCGGGTACGGCGTCGACGCGGTCGCCTTCGCGGACCTCGCCGGCCAGGACATTGACGGCGTGGACGACGACGTCGGGAGTGGCGTAAGACGCGTTCCCGATCAGGGCGGAGAACTTCGGGCCCTTGAGCGTGCCCGTGTCCCCGACCTGGCCGCCGGCTTCGGCGTAGAAGGGCGTCTCTTCGAGGATGATCTCGCCGGATTCGCCCGCCGCGAGGACCGCCGTCCGGCGACCGTCCTTGAGGAGCCCAAGGACGAGCACGTCCGCGAGCTCGGAGGCTTCATGGACCCGGGTCCGGACCTTGAGGTCCTTGAACTCGTCGTAGATCTGCTTCTCTTTCCGTTTGGCCTCGCCTTTCCACGACAGGCGGGCCCTTTGCTTCTGCTCCTCGAGCTCCCGGGCGAAACCGGCCTCGTCGACCGACAGGGCCCTCTCCCGGGCCAGCTCCTGCGACAGGTCGAGCGGGAAGCCGAAGGTGTCGTAGAGCCTGAAAACCTGACCGCCCGGCAGGACCGTGTCCCCCTTCTCGCGGGTCTCCCGGACGACCTGGTCGAAATACCGCAGGCCCGAGGACAGCGTGTAGGCGAACCGTTCCTCCTCGGCCAGGCAGACCTTGGAGATGTACTCGATCGACGTCAAGAGCTCGGGGTAGGCGTCCTTCATGATGTCGGCGACGCGGCCGACGAGCTCGAACAGGAACGGCCGGTCGATGCCGACGAGGTTGCCCTGCCGGAAGGCCCGGCGGATGAGCCGCCGCAGGACGTAGCCCCGCCCGTCGTTGGCCGGGGAGACGCCGTCGCCGATGAGGAAGGTCGCGGCCCGGACGTGGTCGGCGATGATCCGGAGCGAAACGTCGCCCTCGTCGCCGGCGGGATACTCGCGCCGGGCCATCCCGGCGGCGCTCTCGATCAGGGGCAGGAACAGGTCGGTGTCGTAGTTGCTCCGCTTGCCCTGGACGACCGCGGTCATGCGCTCGAGGCCCATGCCGGTGTCGATCGACGGGGACGGCAGCGGGCGCATGACGCCGTCCTCGCCCTGGTCGAACTCCATGAAGACGAGGTTCCAGAGCTCGACGAACCGGTCGCTCCCTTTCTCGATCAGCGAGAACGGATCGCCCGGCTCGATGTCGGCGCCGAGATCGTAGTGAAGCTCGGAGCACGGGCCGCAGGGCCCGGTGTCGCCCATGGCCCAGAAGTTGTCCTTCTTGCCGTAGCGGAAGATCCTGTCCTTCGGGACGCCCACTTCGCCGGCCCAGAGCCGGTAAGCCTCGTCGTCGTCGAGGTAGACCGTCGCGTAGAGCCGCTCCGCGGGCAGGCCGAAGACGCGGGTGACGAGGTCCCAGGCGTAGGCGACGGCCTCCTTCTTGAAATAGTCGCCGAAGGAGAAGTTGCCGAGCATCTCGAAGAAGGTGTGATGCTTGGCCGTCCGGCCGACGGTCTCGAGGTCGTTGTGCTTGCCGCTGACCCGCATGCACTTCTGGACCGTGGCCGCCCGGTTGTAGCCCCGCTTCTCCAGGCCCAGGAAAACGTTCTTGAACTGGTTCATCCCGGCGTTGGTGAACAGGATGGTCGGGTCGTCCTTGGGCAGGAGGGGCGAGCTCCGCACGATCCGGTGGCCCCGGTCGGCGAAGTACTGGAGGAAGGTCTCGCGAACGCGCTGGGCCTTCATTTGCCGTCTTCTTCCGGCCCTCCCTCGGCCCGCTCGACCTTGCTCATGCCCTTCTCCATCTCCTCGGTGGCGATGTCGAGGGTCGACTGGATGCCCATGATCCGGAGCTTGAAGTTATCGGGGTTGGAGGAGTACTTCATGCCCTGCTCGAAGGAGATGTACCCGTCGCGGTAGAGCTGGTAGATCGACTGGTCGAAGGTCTGCATGCCGTACTGGGAGACGCCCGCCGCGATGGCGTCGCGGATGAGCCCGGTCTTGTCCTTCTCGGCGATGCACTCCTGGATGTAGGGCGTGGCGATCATGACCTCGACCGCCGGGACGCGGCCCTGGCCGTCCATCCGCGGGATGAGGCGCATGGAGATGATGGCCTTGAGGATCGAGGCCAGCTGGAGCCGGACCTGGCGCTGGTGGTGCGGGGCGAAGACGGAGATGATGCGGTTGATGCTCTCGGGGGCGTCGAGGGTGTGGAGCGTGCTCAGGACCAGGTGGCCGGTCTCGGCGGCCAGCAGGGCCGTGTCGATCGTGTCCAGGTCCCGCATCTCGCCGACCAGGATGACGTCGGGGTCCTCGCGCAGGCAGCCGCGCAGGCCGCGGGCGAAGCTGGTGACGTCCATGCCGACCTCGCGCTGGCTGATCGTGCTCTTCTTGTCCTTGTGGAGGTACTCGATCGGGTCCTCGACGGTGATGATGTTCTCGCGGCGGAAGGTGTTGATGTAGTCGACCATGGCCGCGAGGCTCGTCGTCTTGCCGCTCCCGGTCGTCCCGGTGACCAGGACGAGGCCCCGCTGGAAGAAGGCGACCTTCTCCAGGACCTCGGGCAGGAGCAGCTGGCGGATGGTTTTGACCTCGAGCGGGATGATGCGCAGGGCGATGGCCAGGGAGCCCC
Organism: uncultured bacterium; assembly: GCA_963743755.1. Classification (GTDB taxonomy): domain Bacteria; phylum Acidobacteriota; class Aminicenantia; order Aminicenantales; family Saccharicenantaceae; genus RBG-16-66-30. Next base: position 44,600 of record CAVUQU010000001.1, on the reverse strand, counting down.
GCTGGTGGTAGATGCTGCCGCGGAACCGTCCGAATCCCGGCAGGCTGTAGGCCAGGTCGATGTCGAGGTCCTCTTCCAGCCGCTTCTGCTGGAACTCGGTCATCATCTGGTTCGAGAGCTCCTCGCAGTCCGAGGCGGTCAGCCGGGGATATCCGGTCAGGGGCGTCAGCGTCCCGTGGACGCGGATCATCGGGTTGTTCCCGGCCTTAAAGTGGAGGTCGGAAGCGTCCCGTTCGATCGCGATCTTCAGGAATTCATCGATGACCATGCGTTCCTCCTCGAATCGGATGTCAAACGAACGTCAGCCAGCCGTGGGCATCCGGCACTTTCCCGTCGATGACGTCGAAGAAGGCCTTCTGGACCCTCTCGGTCAGCGGGCCCCTCTTTCCGGTCCCGATGACGATCCTGTCGATCGACCGGATGGGCGTGACCTCGGCGGCGGAGCCGGTGAAGAAGACCTCGTCGGCGACATAGAGCATCTCCCGGGGAATGGTCTCCTCGACGACCTTGACGCCCATCTCGCGGAACAGGGTCATGACCGTGTTCCGGGTGATCCCCGGCAGGACCGAGGACGAGAGCGGCGGGGTCAGCACGGTGCCGTCCATGACGAGGAAGAGGTTCTCGCCGCTCCCCTCGCTGACGTGACCGCGGATGTTGAGGGCGATGCCTTCCTCGTAGCCGTCGAGCATGGCTTCCATCTTGATGAGCTGGGAGTTCATGTAATTGGCGCCCGCCTTGGCCAGGGCCGGAAAGGTGTTCGGCGCCATGCGCTGCCAGGACGAGATGCAGACGTCGACACCGTTCTCCATGGCCTCCGGGCCGAGGTACTTGCCCCACTCCCAGACCAGGACGGCGCAGTCGACCGGGTTGGGGAAGGGATTGACGCCGAGCATGTTGTAACCCCGGTAGATGATGGGCCGGACGTAGCAGGCCTTGAGCCCGTTGGCCCGGACGCAGTCGACGACGCCCTTGTTGAACTCGTCCCGGCTGTAGGGGACGTCCATCCGGTAGATCTTGCAGGAATTGTAGAGGCGCCGGGTGTGGTCCTCGAGCCGGAAGATCGCCGTCCCCTTGGGCGTGTCGTAGGCCCGCAGTCCCTCGAACAGGCAGCTGCCGTAATGGACGACGTGGGAGGCGATGTGGATCGTGGCGTCTTTCCAGGGAATGAGCCGGCCGTTCTTCCAGACGAAGCCGGTCTCGCTGAATGGGCTCATGGGCGCTCCTCACAAAACATCATGACGCGGATGTTCCCGAGGGCCCATCGTATCTCATCCCCGGCGGCGAAGTCAATCGCCTCTCGGGGGGAAATAGCCTGGAATTGCCGCGAGCCGAGTCAGACGATTTCCCCGCAGTGCGGGCAGGATCGCGACCGGGGCGGGAGGGGCCGGCGGCAGTTGGCGCAGAAGGCGGCCGTCTTCTGTTCGCGGGCCTTGATGCGGAGCATGATGTCGTCGATCTCCGAGGTTTTCGGCGTCCGGCCCTTGTAGAGGGACAGGTCGCGGATGATCTCCGAGGCGCTCTGGTAGCGGTCCTCGACCTTCGGGGCCAGGGCCCGCATGATGATGGCGTCGACCTCGCGCGGGATGCGGCTGTTCTTGATCCGCGGCGGCGTGATCTGGCCCTGCTGGGCCCGCTCCAGGATCTTGAACGGGTCCGGATCGAAGATCGGCGGCCGGCCGATGACCATCTCGTAGAAGATGCAGCCGATGGAGTAGAGGTCGGAGGAGTAGCTGGCCTTGCCCATGAACTGCTCGGGGGCCATGTAGGGGGGCGAGCCGATCCGTGTCGACGCGTAGGGCACGGCGTTCAGCCAGGCCGACGTTCCGAAGTCGGTGATCTTGGCCGTGCCGTCCTCGGAGACGATGATGTTCGAGGGCCGCAGGTCGCGGTGGATGATCTTGGCCTTGTGGGCGTGGTCGACGCCGTAGGCGATCTGCTTGATGTAGTCGAGCGCCTGCTCCGCGCCAAGGACGCGCTCCTTCTCCAGGATCTTCTCCAGGGTCGGGCCCTTGATGTATTCCATGACCATGAAGAAGACGTTCTTCTCCTTCTCGGCCGCCAGCATCCGGACGATGTTGGGATGGCTGAGCGCGGCCTGGAGCCGGGGCTCCTTGAGGAGCTTGTAGAGCTCGGCCGACTGCTTGTGGGGAACCTTGATGGCCACCTTGATGTCGAGCCAGGTGTCCTTGGCCAGGTAGACGGAGCCGAAGCCGCCGCTGCCGAGGGACCGGATGATCTCGTACTTCCCGACCTTCTGGCCTTGGAGGAACATCTCAGTCGCTCCAGCGATGGACGATCAGGAAAGTCCCGGCCAGCGCGGCCGTCTCCGACTTGAGGATGCGGGGCCCGAGAGACGCCGCTTCGAAGCCGGCCCGGCGGATATCCCTCTCCTCGCCTTCGGTCCAGCCTCCCGTGGGACCGACGAGCAGGACGACCGCATCCGGCGGACCTCCCGGGGTCGGGCCGGCGTCCGCCACCACGTCCCAGAGCGGACGCCCGCCGTGCTCGCTCAGGAAGATCCGGCGCTCCGCCGGCGGCTCCCGGAGCAGGTCCCGGAGCGGCCGCGGCGGATGGACCTCGGTCACGAAGCGGCTCTTGCATTGCTTGGCCGCCTCGCGGGCGATCCTCTTCCAGCGTGCAAGCTTCTTCTCCGTCCTCTCCCCCGGGGCCCTCAGCGAGCGGGCGCTCTCGACCGGCAGGATGTCGGAACAGCCGAGCTCGGAGGCCTTTTCGAGGATGGCGTCGAATTTCTTGGCTTCGACGAGGCAGGCGGCGAGCATGACCCTGGTCCGCGGCGTCTCCGGCTCCTCCGCCCTCAGGACCGCCAGGGACGTCCGCTCCTCCCCCACCGTTTCGACCCGGGCGAGAAAGCGCCGGCCGCTCCCGTCGAAGAGCCAGACCGTCTCTCCCGGGCGGACCCTGGCCGCCTTGGCCAGGTGACGGTGCTCCTCGCCCTCGAGAACGATCCGGGAGACTCCCTCGGCGATGCGGGGGACGAAGAACTGGTTCGCGGTCACGCTTCTCGGGGGCTCACTGGAAGATGTTCTTCAACCTGTGGACGACGCTCTTGTCGACCGATTCGATGTCTTCGCCGCGGAGCTCGGCCAGCTTACCCAGAAGAGCTTTCTGTTCCTTGGAGAGGTTCTCGGGCGTCTTGACCAGGACCTTGACGAAGAGGTCGCCCTTGCGACGGCCGGCGACGTCCTGGACGCCCTTGCCCTTGAGGCGGACGATCTCGCCGGGTTGGGTGCCGGCCGCGACCTTGAGGACCTCGTTGCCCTCGAGCGTCGGGATCTCGATCCGGGCGCCCAGGGCGGCCTGGGTGAAGGACAGCGTGATCTCGCAGGCGAGGTCGTTCCCCTCGCGCTCGAAAAAGGGGTGCTTGCGGACGCGGGTAACGACATAGAGGTCGCCCGCGGGCATGCCCTGGTCGCCGGCCTCCCCTTCCCCGACGAGCCGCAGCCGCGACCCGTCGTCGACGCCGGCCGGGATGCGGATCTTGAGGGCCCTCTTCTCTTTGACGTGGCCTTTGCCCTGGCACGGTTCGCAGGGCGAAGCGTTGATCTCGCCGCCGCCCTGGCACTGCGGGCAGGTCCTGGCCATGGTGAAAAAGCCCTGCTGGTAGCGGACCTGGCCCCGCCCGCCGCAGGTCGAACACGAGGCCGCCGTGGTTCCTGGTTTACGCTTTGAGCCCTTGCAGGCCGGGCAGGTCTCGGCCCGGCTGAGCTTGATCTCCCGCTCGACGCCGGCCGCCGCCTCCTCGAGGCCGATCTCGACCTCCAGCGCCAGGTCCCGGCCGCGGCTGCGCCGGCTTCCCCGGCTGCGCTCCCGTCCGCCGAAGAGATCGCCGAAGCTGAAACCGAATAGGTTCCCCAGGATGTCCTCGAAATCCTCGAAGACGGACGAATCGAATCCGGAAAAGCCCTGATAGCCTTCGCCCCGCAGCCCGTCGTGCCCGAAGCGATCGTAGACGGACCTCTTCTCGGGGTCGGCCAGGACACTGTAGGCCTCGGCGGCCTCCTTGAACCTCTCCTCGGCCTCCTTGCTCCCGGGATTGCGGTCGGGATGGTGTTTCAGGGCGAGCTGACGGTACGTTTTCTTGATATGTTCGGGCCCGGCGTCCCGGGGGACACCCAGGACCTGGTAGTAATCCTTCTTAGCCATGAGCTCCCAGCTTGGCGACGTCCAGGCCCGTCTGCCTCTTCCGCATCTCCTCCACTTCCTTGGTCGAGAGCCCGGAGGACGGCCGGACCTCGATCCTCTGCTCCAGGCCCGTCTCCTTGTCCTTGGCCGTGACCTGGGCCAGGCCGTCGGCTGTGATCTCGAAGGTGACGTCGATCTGGGGCACGCCGGCCGGGGCCGGTTCGATCCCGACCAGCTCGAAGACGGCCAGCGATTTGTTCAGGGAGGCCAGAAAGCCCTCACCCTGGAGAACGTGGATCCGGACCCGCCTCTGGTTGTGCTCCACGGTCGTGAAGGCCTTGACCTTGCGGGTCGGGATGGTCGTGTTCCTTTCGATGATCATCTCGTAGCCGTCGTTCTCCGTTTCGATCCCCAGGGCGAACGGCGTGACGTCGAGCAGGAGGACGAGGTCGCGGACCTGGCCGTCGAGGACGCCCGACTGGATGGCCGCGCCCATGGCGACGATCTGGTCGGGATCGACCTTTTCCTCCGGGGCCCGGCCGAAGAACTTGGTCACCCGCTCCTTGACGAGAGGCATCCGGGTCTGGCCCCCGACCAGGATGACGTGGTCGATCCGGTCGGGGCTCAGCCGGGCGTCGGTCAGCGCCTGCTCGATGCGAGGCACGGTCCGCTCGACGAGGTCCGCGGTCATGGCTTCGAAGGTCGACCGGCTGAGCGTCTTGCGGAGATGTATGGAGCTCGCCTTGTCGGAGGCGATGAAGGGCAGGTTGATCTCCGTCTCCATCGTGAAGGACAGCTCCCGCTTGGCCTTTTCCGCGGCCTCTTTCACCCGCTGGAGCGCGGGCTTGTCCTCGGCGATGTCGATCCCGTTCTCGGCCCGGAAGCTCGCGCCGAGCCATTCGAGGATGCGGTTGTCGAAGTCCTCGCCGCCGAGGTAGGAATCGCCGTTCGTGGCCAGGACGTTGAACACGCCGTCGCTGAACTCGAGGATGGTGATGTCGAAGGTCCCGCCGCCCAGGTCGTAGACGGCGGCCAGGCCGTTCTTCTTCGTCTCGAGCCCGTAGGCCAGCCCGGCGGCGGTCGGTTCGTTGATGACCCGTTCGACCGTCAGTCCGGCGATCACGGCCGCGTCCTTGGTCGCCTGGCGCTGGGCGTCGTTGAAGTGGGCCGGCACCGTGATGACGGCCTCGGTCACGGGTTCGTTGAAGAAGGCCTCGGCGCAGGCCTTGAGATGGCCCAAAACGAGTGACGAGATCTCGGGAGGGCTGAGGGTCCGCTGGCCTTGGACGAGGGCCACGTCGCCGTTGGCGGCCTCCTTCAGCTTGTACGGCAGCCGGGCCATGGCCTCCTGGACCTGGGGCGACCGGAACTTCTGGCCGATCAGCCGCTTGACCGCGAAGAAGGTGTTCTCCGGATTGGTGACCGCCTGGCGCATGGCCAGGGTCCCGACGAGGAGCTCGCCGGATTTCGTGAAGGACACGACCGACGGGGTCGTCGGCAGTCCCTCGAGATTGGGGATGACCACCGGCCGGCCTCCTTCGAGGCAGGCGATGCAGGAGTATGTGGTGCCGAGGTCGATGCCGATGACGCGTCCCATGGGACTATTGTCCTTTCTTCGGAACGACGACCTTGACCAGGGTCGGACGCAGCAGCCGGTCGTGGTGCAGATAGCCTCTCTGCAGCTCCTCGACGACCTCGGGCTCCTCGACTTCTTCGGATTCCTCCACGACCATGGCGTGGTGGAAGTTCGGATCGAAGGCCCGGTCCTTCAGCTCGATCGGCCGGACGCCGTTCCTGGCCAGCAGGCCCTGGAACATGCGGAGGATGAGCTCGACGCCCTCCCGGAAGGACGTCCCCTCCGGGTCCGCGTCGGCGCTCTGGAGGGCCCGCTCGAAGTTGTCGCCGATGCCCAGGAGCTCGAGCAGGAGTCCGCTCAGAGCGTATTGCTGGAACTCGGTCTTCTCCCGGTCGAAGCGCTTGCGCAGGTTCTCCATGTCGGCCAGGCGCCGCAGGTTCGTCTCCTTGAGCTCGTCGAGCTCCTTGCGGAGCTCCCTGGCCTCGGCTTCCTTCTTTTTGAGCTTCTCCTTGAGGTGGCGCGACCCCTCGGCCGGGGTGGCCTTCTCCTCCGGCTCCTTCTTCTCTGGGGCCGGGGGATCGGGAGCCGGTTCCCCGCCTTCGGGCGGCGCCGCGGGGATGAACTCGATCTCGTCGCCGGGCTTGTCTTTTTCGTCTGTCATTAGCTGACCTCTCTGCCGAAGACCGTGATGGCCAGGCTGACCCGCTTGGCCATGCGGTCGACGAGCGGGATGATCCTTTCGTAGGGTATGCGCTTGGGCCCGATGATGCCCAGAGTGCCCAGGACCTGATTGCTGTAGCCGTAGTGCGAGAGGACCAGGGAACAGTCCTCGACGTTGGGCAGGTTGGCCTCGGAGCCGATCAGCACCTTGACCCTGTCCAGGCTGATGAAATCCGAGAGGAGCCGGACAAGCGCCGCCTTCTCCTCGAACTTCTGGAAAAGGGCCCGGAGCTTGCCCACGTCGGAGAGCCCGCCCTTACCGAGGAGCCGGGCGGTCCCCTGGAGGAAGATCCGGTTCTCCCCCTGGTCCCTGTCGACCGAGGTCTTGAGCAGGTCGAGCAGCTTGTCGAGCGTGTCCTCGTACTTGACCCGGTACTTGGGGAGATCGCGGATCAGGGCGTCGCGGACGGCCAGGATGGTCTTGCCCCGGAAACTCTGGTTGACGTACTGGGCGGCCCGGTCGAGCTCGGTCTGGCTCAGGGGCAGGGGGGATTCGAGGGTCTCGGTGAGGACCATGTGGAAGGGCGTCACCAGGATGACCAGGATGCGCCGGTCGGAGATCTTGACGAACCGGAGGTGCTCGAACGGGAGCCGGAAGATGTGGGGCGAAATGACGAACCCGAGGTTGTCCGAGGAATCGGCCAGGATCCGGCAGGCCTGGATGAGCAGGGAATCGAGATCGGCCGTGCGGCTGGCGAATTCCTCCTGGATGAGCGGGACCCGCTCCTCCGGGAGGGCCTTGTCGGCGAGGAGGCTGCCGACGTAATGGCGCAATCCCTTGTCGGTCGGCAGCCGCCCGGCGGATGTGTGGGGCTGCGACAGGAAGCCCATAGCCTCGAGCTTGACCATGATGTTGCGCAGGGTCGCCGGCGACGCGGAGATCCTCCGGGTCTGGCAGAGCGCCCCCGAGCTCACCGGCCGGCCGTTCCGGACGAAGCTCTCGACGACGAGTCCCAGGACTTTTTTATCCTTGTCGCGCAGTACAGACTTAGACATCCTTCCTCGAGCGCTTTTTATAGCATTAAAAGCGACTTCACGTCCACCAGTTCGAGAACGTCGAGGTCACGGCCAGGCCCAGACTGCGGATCAGCCGGCCCCCTTCCCTGACCTCTTTGGGACCGTTGAGCTTGTACAGGATCCACGCACCGATACGGTCGGACAACGCGAATACGGCCTCCTCCCCCTGTTCGGCCGGGGCCTCCGCGAAGCTGTAATCGACCATCGTCCGGCACTCCTCGAGCGTGGCCGCGCCGTCGGCGTATTTCGCGTCCAGGGACTTCCCGACGATGTCCAGGACCTCTTCCGTTTCCTCTTCTTTGAGCGGCTGTTCGTGGACGAGCTGGATGATCGCGGCGTAAACCCCGGCGACCGTCAGGATGAATTCCCATTTCTCGGAACCGAACGAAGTGATATGGGGATTTTGGTCCAGGATCGGCTTGTAGGCCAGGGACGCGTTGGCCCCCGCGGCCCAGACGAGCTTATCGGCTTGTTCCCTGTAATGGTCCAGAAGCGGCATCGCGCCCTCCCCGGCCGGCGGGATTCAAGTGATCCTCAGGCCGGCGTATCCCACGACTTGATCGTAGTCTCCCGAGGTCTCGCCCGAAGTCCGATAGCGGACGAGCTCGGCCCCGGACGCGCCCAGGCCGATCGCCGCCACGAGAGCGGCGGTCGTCGGCTGGAATCCGCACATGGTGATACCCTCCGCCGTGACAGTGTCGAAAAGGCCGCGCGGGTCGAGGTCGAGCACCTTGCGGACGGCCATCATGTCCTTCTTCTCGGCCGTTTTCCGGCTGACGTAGTGGCTCATGTCGGTGCTCGCGACGAGGAGGATCTCCCGGCCGTCTGTCCGGACGGCCCCGGCCAGGGCCCGGCCAAGCGATTCGAGCGATGCGAAACCGGCCGCCGCGGAAACGCAGATAGGGACAATGACGGCGTCCGGGCGGAAATATTGGATGAACGGCAGCTGGACCTCCAGGGAATGCTCGAAGGCGTGCGCCGGCTCGTCTTCAACGACCTGCGGGCAGCCGGCGGCGATGTGGGCGGCCAGGGCGCCGTCGATCGGGGTCTCTCCGAGCGGCGTCTCCCAGCTCCCCCGGGATTGTATGGCGAACAGCGGTCCGATCTCCCGGTGGGCCGGGCCGAGGATGACGAAGACGGGAGGCAGCACGGTCGTGGCGAAGACATCTCCGGCGACGGGCCCGGAATAGATGTAGCCGGCGTGGGGCGATACGACCGCGATCGCCTTCTTCTTCGGCCGCTCCGGAGCGGTGAGACGGGCGATCGCTTCGCGCAGCCGGGCGCCGTCACCCGGATAGAACTGACCCGCGACGTAGGCTTTCCGTTTCATAGGACCTGGCGTTTCTCCACGAAGCGCACGCCGCGGGCCTCGAGCTCCTCGAGAATGGGAACGTAGATCTCGGGCCGGACCGGGACCTGGACGCCCGTCAGGGCGATCTTCCCCTCGAGGACGAGGCGGGCGCCGATCGCCGCCGGCAGGCCGACCGTCCGGGACATGGACGAATCGCCGTTCGGGATGCCGTAATCGACGAGCGTCGAGACGATCCGCTCGGTCAGACCCGAAACCGTTGCGGTCAGGAACTCGTGCTGGAGGACGACCATGTCCCTCTCCCCCGGCGCGTAGGCGAGCCGCTCGATCATGAGGGCGGAGAGGTTGTCGAGGGTGGATCCCTTGGCCGCGGCGAGCGGCCGGCTCTCGAACAACCCCAGCCAGTCCATCGCGGATAGGACGGCCGAACCGGACGCGAGCCCGAGCCGGGCGGCGACCGCGCGCCGGACGTCGTCGCCGGGACCTGCCTGCGAAAGCTCGCGCATAAGATCGAGGAAGGTCGCCCCGGGACGGTCCTTAGGAGCGTCGTCGAGGAGGCCCAGCTCGACCATCTTACGCAGGGTCTCGCACCAGCCGGCGTAGCGGAGCGTCCCCCGGAAAACGGTCAGGGCCTCGGGGATGCCGTAGGTCTCGCGGTAGGAGACCGAATCGCGGTTGGGGTAGCCCTCGAATTCCCCGAGACCGGGCACGCGGATGATCTCAGGGCTGGCGAACAGGTCGGCGGCCGGGATGGACACGACACGGCCGTCCTTGAGGTATTTGGCCGAGTTCTTCGAGGCCAGCAGGACGCCCCGCGGGCTCCAGGAGAACTTGTATCCGAAGGGGTTCGTGTTGGCCTCGGGGGCCGGCAGCCCGCCGCACCAGGAGGTGAAGCCGAGGACGCGGCCGCCGGCGTCGTGGACCTCGTGAATGACGCGCATGGCCTCCATGTGGTCGATCCCCGGATCGAGCCCGAGCTCGTTCAGCAGGAGAACGCCCTTGGCCCGGGCCCGCGGCGTCGAACTCGCGCATGGCCGGGCTGACGTAAGAGGCCGTGACCATGTGCCGGCCCTGTTCGATCGCCAGCTCGGCGACGAGCGGGTGGAACGTGTACGGCACCATGCTGACGACCAGGTCGGCCCGGCCGATGGCCGCGGCCAGGGCCTCGCGCCTGGAGATGTCGATGTGCTCCGCCCGGCCGCGCGGATGCCCGGCGACGAGCTTTTCGGCCCGGCCGAACTCCACGTCGGCGACGACGACGGAGAAATCTTCGAGCCCGAGGAGGTATTCGACGAGCGGCCTGGCCACGAGGCCGGCGCCGAGGACGAGCACTTTTTTCATGGCCTTCTCCTCCGCAGAAACTCCGGTCAGTCGAGGAACTTGCCGAGATAGGCGTAATCGGGGGCGAGCGCGCCCGCGGTAGACGATGACCGCCCGGCGCAGCACGTCCGGCAGCCCGCACTCGGCGAAAGGCCGGTCGAAGTCGGGCCGCGGCGACGGCCGGGACGTGCTCCTTCAGCTTGCCGCTGAAGTAGGTCGACGATTCGAGAGGCAGCTCGGCCGGCAGATTGTAGACGGCCAGGACGGCCGGGCCCCGGCCGGCGAAGCCCGGCAGGGCTTTGTCCTGGACCGGATCGTAGACGTACACCGGATTCTCCGAGTCCGTGGGCAGGACCGTGCATTCGATGGAGCCGTTGATGTCGCAGGTGATGTCGCCGACGACGCGGAGCCGGGGCTGGGAGCCGCCGCTCGTAGAGCTTCTTCAGGAAAGGCTTGGTGATGTACTTCGGGAATTTCGGGCGTCCAGTAGATCCCGTTGACCACGGCCGTGAGATAGGGCACGAGATCCTCCGTCACCGGCCGGTATCCCTCCGGGTGGTCGTAATAGTCCTGGAGGTCGAAGCGCCTTGGCCGGATCGACGGGCCGGACCATGTCCTCCTCGTGGAAGCACGGTCTTGTAGAGGCGCCGGCCGGACCTTCGCGCCCCGGGCGAAGAGGGCGGGGACATCGGCCGGCGGGACGGTCTCGACGGGCAGGAGGTCGAACATCTCCTGGGCCCCCTGGGAGACGTGGCCGTAGCCGAAAAAGCCGAAGACGACGGGGTCGAGCGCGTCGGGCAGGCCGTCCTTGACGATCTTCGCGGCCAGCTTCCCGACCGCTTCCCGGGCCTCGACCAGGCTGGAGTAATGCGTGCGCGGGCGGAGCATCGAGAACGGGTTCGCGATCCCCTCGGTCTCGAGACGGCGGCCGAGGGTCCAGAGCGTGTCGATCATGCCCGCGTGTCCGGCGTAATTGCCGAAATAGAGCACGCGCCGGCCCTTCTCGTCGACCATCTTCTCGTAGTCGATGACGGTGCAGCCGAGTTCCATCATCCGCCGGAGCATGGGCATGTTCTGGCTCTGGCCCTTGGCCGTGTGCGAGAAGAACAGATAGGTCTTGCCCTTCTCGATGAGCTCGACGGGGATCTCCTTGAGGGCCAGGACGATGGGGCAGGGGGACAGGCTCTCCTCGACGGGGATCCCGGACAGGCAGTAATCCGCGTCGTTGAAGATGCGGATGGCCGACGGCTGGACCCGGAACTCCATCGGGTACCGGTCGGCGAGCTCCCGGGCGTGGGACGGGATCAGCGGGACCCGCTTCTCCCATTTGTTGATGTCCTCTCTGCGGATGCCGATCTTGATGTTCATGATGAGTGCCTTTTCGAATGGTATGATGAAGGCCGATTATGTCACAAGCATCCCCTTCGTTCAACCCCGCCCGGAGGGTTGACGGGCGGGGGGAGGAACGGCTAATATGGCGGCGATGATCCGCCTCCACAACACTCTCAGCGGCCGGCTCGAGGATTTCGTCCCGATCGAATCCGGCTCCGTCAAGCTTTACACGTGCGGCCCGACGGTCTACGACTTTCCCCATATCGGCAACTGGCGGTCCTACGTCTTCGAGGACCTGCTCAAACGGCTGTTCTCTGTACCGGGGATTCCAGGTCCTCCACGTCATGAACATCACGGACGTCGACGACAAGACGATCCGCGGGGCCAACGCGAAGGGCGTCGGGCTCGAGGACTACACGAAGCCGTTCATCGAGGCCTTCGCCCGGGACCGCGACGTCCTGGCCATCCTGCCCGCCGACATCTATCCCCGGGCGACGGCACACATCCAGGAGATGGTCGCGCTCATCGAAATCCTTCTGGAAAAGGGTTTCGCCTACCGGAAGGACGGCTCGATCTACTTCGCCATCGACAAGTTCCCCGCGTACGGGCGCCTGTCCAAGATCAACCGGGAGGACCTCCGGCCCGGCATCCATGCCGACGCCGACGAATACGAGAAGGAGAGCGTCCACGACTTCGCCCTCTGGAAGGCGCCGAAGGTCGGCGAGCCCGTCTGGGAGACCCGGATCGGTCCGGGCCGGCCGGGCTGGCACATCGAATGCTCGGCCATGAGCTCCAAGTACCTCGGCCGGACCTTCGACATCCACTGCGGCGGCGTCGACAACATCTTTCCCCACCACGAGAACGAGATCGCCCAGTCCGAGGCGGCCAACGGCGTCAAGTTCGTCAACTATTGGGTCCACGGCCATCACCTGGTCGTCGACGGCGAGAAGATGTCCAAGTCGAAGGGCAACTTCTACCACGCTGACGGATATCCTGGCCAGGGGATACGATCCCCTCGACGTCCGCTTCCTGCTCGTCTCCACGCACTACCGCAAAATGCTCAACTTCACCTTCGAGGCCCTGGACCAGGCCCGGACCGCCCGCCGGCGGATCGGGAATTTCCTGGGCGAGCTTCGGGCCGCGACGCAGGACGGCCCTTCGGACCCGGCCGTCGTCCGGATGGTCGACGAGGCCCGGGCCGGATTCGTCGCCGGGCTCGAGGACGACCTCAACATCTCCGAGGCCCTGGCCGCCGTCTTCACTCTCATCAAGAGCGCCTATCCCCTGCTCACCCGGAGCGAGATGACGAAGGCGGACGCATCGCTCATCTCCGAATTCATGGCCGAAGCGGACAAGGTCCTGGGCGTGAGGCCGTGCCCCGATCGTATCAGCATCCGGGAAGATCAACGCTATATCCGAATTATCCGGCACGGGAACCGTCATTGAAGCCGAGATCCTGGCCAAGATCGAGGCCCGGCAGAAGGCCCGGGCCGACCGGGACTTCAAGCGCGCCGATGAGATCCGCGACGAGCTCCTCGAAGCCGGCATCGTCCTCGAGGACACCAAGGACGGGGTCCGCTGGAAAAGGACCGGCCCTCCGAAGTCCTGACTCTGCGGGAGCGCCCGAGATCATGCCTCCTCTCCCCGTCCCGAACAGAACCCGGGCGCTGGGCCGGACCGGCGAAGACATCGCCTGCGAGCATCTCCGCAAAAAAGGCTACGAGATCGTCGAGCGGGGCTTCCGGCTGTTCCGCGGCGAGATCGACGTCGTCGCGCGCGACGGCGACACGCTCGTCTTCGTGGAGGTCAAAACCCGGGCCGACGAATCCTGCGGCCGGCCCGAGGAGTCCGTCACCCCGGGGAAGCAGCGCCAGATCCGGAGGATCGCCCAGGGTTATCTCGTCCGTAACGGCTGCGGTGACGTGGCCTGCCGCTTCGACGTCGTCGCCATCCTCTTTCGCGGCCCGGACGACTACCGTCTCGAGCATTTCGTCGACGCGTTCTAACTTTCAGAACGCGTAGGAGACTCCGAGCCTCAGGTTCCGGCCCGGCTCGATCTGGGCGTCGGCGTCGGCGCGGGCGACGTAGGCCGCGTTGAAGACGTTCCCCAACGAGACGTAGAGATTCAGGCCCCGCCAGAGGTACGTCGCCTTGAGGTTGACGAGCTCGGACGGGGCGACGGCGATCTCGGCCGGACCCGGGTTGTCCTTGACCAGGCTGAAGGTCGCGTTGACCTCCGCCGAGAACCGGCCCTTCCAGTATCGCGTGCCGGTGAAGAAGCGCAGCGGCGGGACGTCGTTGAGCGGCTCGTCCGTGGCCAGGCTCCGGCCGCGGATCAGGGCCAGGTTGCCGAAGACCTTCCAGCCGGGCCGCAGGAAGGCCTCGGCTTCGAACTCGATCCCCCGCAGGAGTCCAGTCTCGATGTTCCCATACGTGTACGTCGTCGCATCGAGCTTGTAACGCTCGATCATGTCGTCGATGCGGGTGCGGAAGACGTACAGGGCGAAAAAGGAACGACGGCCGAGGAGCTTGAGCCCGCCGTCGAGATTGAAGCTCGATTCCGACCTCAGGTCCGGCTGCCCGATGATGAAGCCGCGGCCGGAGATGCCCGTGTAGTACAGCTCGTTGATGCTGGGCATCCGGTAGGCGCGCGATAGGTTGACGAAGGCCGTGACGGCCGGCGCCAGCTTGTAGGACACGGCCAGGAACCCGTTCGGCTGCCCGTCCGTCGTCCGGACCGCGCTTGCGGCGTCGAGCGGCAGGGCTTGCATACGGAGGAAATCGTAGCGGGCGCCGCCGAGGATGTCCAGCCGCGGGATGCCGGCGTAGTCGGCCGACACGAAGAGCCCGAGATCGCCGCGGCGGCCGCCGGCATAAGGCCGCTCATGGACGATCTCCGTCACGGCCCCGAACGCGTCGTAGGACGTGTAGGTGTTGACGGCGTCGGCCCCGGCCCGGCCGAAATAATCGACGCCGCCCTCCAGGCGGAACGACGGCGCGAGCTTCTTCGAATAGGCGACCTGGGCGCCGTATTCGGTGCTGTCGGTCTTGGCATAGGATTCTTTGGTCAAGAATCCGTCATAGGTGTCGGTCAGGGTCTCGAGGAAATTGGGATTGACGAAAACGTGGCAGAGGACCTCGCCGTCTTTCCCGACGTTCTTTTCCTTCCAGTGGATCTGGACGAGGTTCTGGTTCTCCCGGGGGTACCAGGTCGGCTTGGTCGATGCGTTGGTGCTCGGCTTGCCGATGTCCGTTCCGCGGGCGGCGAGCAGGCTCACGTCGATCTCCCGCCGGTCCGTGCGGTGGGCCGCCTTGGCCAGGAAGCTCCCCTGGGTGTACTGGGACTGCAGAACCTTCGTCCCGCCCGGGATCCGGTATCGGCCCGCGTCGGCGTATTGGAACGAGAGAGAGAACGCCCAGGTCCCGGCCGATCCTTCGAGGCCCAGCCCGATGCGCTTCTCCCCGTTGGCGGTGGCGTAACCCGTCTGGACACGGCCGTGCAGGCCGCCGTCGAACCGGGGGATTCGGGTCAGGAGGTGGATGACGCCCCCGATCGCGTCGGACCCGTAGAAGACCGACGACGCGCTCCTCAAAACCTCGATCCGCTCGATGTCCTCGGGATTGACGAAGGACGCGTTGGGACCCGTCCGGCGGTCGCTTTCGAGCCGGGCGCCGTCGACGAGGTAGAGCACGCGGCGCCGGGCCAGGCCCCGGATGGACGGGACGAGGGCGAAACCCGCCGAGCCGAGCGCGCCCACGCCCGGGACGTCCTGGAGGGCCTCGTTGATGTTCGGGGCGAGCTTTTCGGAGAGCGTCTCGCCGGAGACGATGGAGCTTGCCGCCGGGACGGCGATCGAGGACTCGGGATAGCGCAGGGCCGTGACCACGACCTCCTCGTTCTGCTTGATGAGCGGGACGAGCGCGAGAACGAGGGTCTGGCCCGGCTTCCTCCGCCCGACCAGGAACGCCCGTTCGTAGAAATCGGGATGGACGACCTCGAGTTCGTATCTGTCGGCGTCCGGCAGGTCGAGGACGAATCCGCCGTCGGCGCCGGTCTCCGTCTTGATCCCGCTCGGGCGATGGAGGACGACCGCACCGGCGACCGGATTCTGACCCGTACTCATCACCTTGCCCCGGACCTCCGCGGCCCCGGCGGCCGCGGCGAGAAGCAGGAGGAGCGAAAGGACCGACAGAGACGGATTGAAACGCATGAAATTCACCTTCTCCGATTTTGACGCCCGGCGGCCGTCTTTCTTCCGCCGCCGCCCGGGACTCCGGCGGTCAATCGCGGCGCCGTCCGAGCTTCACGACCCGGGACCGGTCGGGCGACGCCGCAGCGAGCTTCCGGGCCGTCTTCCCCAGGACCGGGTGCCGGGCCTCCGCGGCGATCTCGGCCAGGGGAACGAGCACGAAATTCCTCAGGTGGAGGCGCGGGTGAGGCACGATCAGGTCGGGCGTTTCGAGGACCGTGTCCCCGGCGAGGAGGATGTCGAGGTCGAGCGTGCGCGGCCCTTTGGCCACCGTCGGAACACGCTTCAAGGCCGCCTCGACGGATTTCGCGAGCCGCAGCAGCGCCGGCGGATCGAGCGCGGTGCGGACCTCGAGGACCTGGTTCAGAAAGAGGGGCTGGCCGGGGAGGTCGACGGGCTCGGTCTCATAGACCGACGAGGCCTTGACGACCTCGACCCCGGCCTTTTCGAGGAGCCGCCGGGCCCGGGCCAGGTTCGCGGACCGCCGGCCCAGATTGCTGCCGAGTCCCAGGAAATAGACCATGCGCCCGTGACCTCTCCTCCATTGTAAGCAATCCCTGCGCCCGGTTGCAATTCGGACGGGCTTTGTTTAGTATACCTCCTTCCGGGACGGCCGTCCCGGCAATCCGCGGCGGAGCGAGAGCATGAGCAAGCTGATCTTCCTCGACAACGGGGCGACGTCCTTTCCCAAGCCCGAAGAGGTCTACACGTATATGGACCACTTCTACCGCAACTTCGGCGTCAATCCCGGGCGCTCCGGCTACGACCTGTGCATGGAGGCCGGGCTCGTCGTCGAGGAGACCCGCAAGCTGCTGACGCAGTTCTTCCACGGGACCGATCCGAACCGCCTCTGCTTCGGCTACAATTCGACCGACGCCCTCAACCTCATCATCTCGGGCATGCTCAAGCCCGGTGACCACGCCATCTCGACGACGATCGAGCACAACTCCGTCCTCCGGCCCCTCTACCACCTGCGCCGCGACGGCGTCGAGGTCGACTTCGTGCCCTTCGACGGGGCCGGCTTCGTCGACCCGGAGGAGATCCGCAAGAAGTTCCGCCCCCACACGCGCCTGGTCGTCGTCAACCACGCCTCGAACGTCATCGGCACGGTCCAGCCGATCGCCGCGATCGGCCGCCTCTGCCGCGAGGCGGGCATCCCCTTCGCCATCGACGCGTCCCAATCGGCGGGCAAGGTGCCCATCGACATGGAAGCCCAGTGCCTCGACGTCGTGGCCTTCACCGGCCACAAGTCCCTCCTCGGCCCCACGGGCATCGGCGGGCTCTATGTCCGGGAGGGCGTCGAGATCCGGCACACCCGGGCCGGCGGCACGGGCGTGCGCTCGGCCGTCAAAGCCCACCTCGACGAATACCCCTACCGTCTCGAATACGGCACTCCCAACGTCATGGGCATTGCCGGCCTCAAGGCCGGGCTGACCTGGGTCAACGCCAAGAGCGTCGAGAGCATCCACCGCGAGGAGATGCGCCTCGCCGGGATCCTGCTCGACGGGCTCAAGTCCATCCCCCGCGTCGTCACCTACTGCCTCGACAGCCTCGAGGACCACATCGCCGTCCTGGCCTTCAATATCGAGGGCAAGGACGCGGCCGATGTCGGCACCATGCTCGACGTCGACTTCAACATCGCCTGCCGGACCGGGCTGCACTGCGCCCCGCTCGTCCACGAACAGATGGGGACCGACAAGATCCATGGCGCGGTGCGCTTCGGGATCGGGCCGTTCAACACGGAAGAGCACGTCCGGGCGGCGGTCGACGCCGTCGGGAAGATCGCCGCCCTTCCGGCGAAGAAGCGCTGACGCCCCTCAGACGCAGCCGTCGGGCTTGGGCAGCCCGGCGACCTTGCAGGCGCCTTTGGCCGGACCCGAGGGGAAGAGATCGTAGATCTTCATCAGGGGAAAACCCGTGGCCTGGCACATCTTGCGGACCATGGGGGCCAGGTCCTTCTCCAGATAATACTCGCGGATGAAATTGACGACCGCCCAGTGTTCGGCGGTCAGCTCGTCCAGGCCTTCCTCGGCCTTGGCCAGGAGCCTGGCCGTCTCCTCGGTCCACTCCTCGGGATGGGCGAGAAAGCCCTCCTCGTTGACCTCGACCGTTCTGCCTTCGATTTCTATGGTGGGCATGAGGAACTCCCTATTTCGCTTTTTTCCCGGGCAGGACCAGGGCGTTGGAGACGAGCTCCAGGACCTGGACGACCCGCATGGGCAGCTTGTAGTGCTTGATCACGTCGTTCAATCCGTCGATGCAGTTGTGACACATCGTGCAGACGAGCTTGGCCCCGGTCGCCCGGAGCTGGTCGGCCTTGATCGTGCCGACCTCGAGGCGCAAGGGCCGGTATTCGGCCATGGACAGCAGCCCGCCCCCGCCGGTGCAGCAGAAGTTCTCGCGGCGGTTGGGATACATCTCCCGGAAATCGGCGCAAACACGGCGCAGGACGTCCCGGGGCTCCTCGACGAGGTCGCCGGAGCGGGCGATGTTGCAGGAGTCGTGGAAGGTCACGGCGTCGGGGTTCTTCGACGGATCGACCGCGATCCGGCCTGCCTCGATGTAGCGCTTGAGTGTGACGACGACCGACTCCGTCGGCAGCTTCTGGTCGAAGCCGGCCCAGGTGTAGCCCTCCCACCGCGTCGACCGGTAGCCGTGGCCGCACTCGGAGATGACGATCCTTTTCGCCCGGAGCCTCTCGGCGGCTTCGTAGACGTTGCGGGCGACGAAGGCGCCCAGCTTGTCGTCGCCCGAGAAGAGGCCGAAGTTGGTCTGGTCCCAGCCCCACTTCGGCATGGTCCAGGACGCCCCGGCCAGGTGGAAGATCTTGGCGGCCTGGGCGATCGAGCGGGGGTCGAACTTGATCTCCCGGGGATTGATCGTATAGAGGATGTCGCAGTCCTTCCCTGTCGACGGGGATCTCGACCGAATCGTCGCCGAGCTCCGTGCGGACGTCGTCGCGCATCCACTCCAAGGTCTCCAGATAGTCCTGCTCGGAGACGGCCATCTGGTTGCCCGTCTCCCACTGGTCGCGGCTGACGTTGAAGACCCCCTCGGGGACGACGCCGAGCTCGGTCAGAAGGCCCCGCGTGAACCGGACCAGGAGCCCCGTATCGACCCCCATCGGGCAGTTGTAGGTGCAGCGGCGGCAGGCGCTGCAGGTGCCGAAGACGATGTTCTTGAGGCGGTTGAGGTCCTCGTCGTCGCGGGGCGACCCGGCCTTGACCCACCAGGGGGCGACCCGGCCGGTCCAGTCGAGGTGGCGCTTGAAGATCTTGCGGATCTGGTCGGCCTTCCAGACGGGCGTCATGGTCGGATCGTCCGGGCGGGCCAGGAAATAGTGACAGGACTCGGCGCAGAGGCCGCAGTGGACGCAGGCGGTCAGCGAGACCGCCAACGGACGGGAAACGCGGCTGCCGAGCAGATCGAGGAACCTGCGCGTGTTGTCGCCGGGTTCGTAGGTCCTGAGCCGGCCATCCTTGACCGAGGGCAATCCCTCGCTCTTAGCCCGGGCCTGTGTGCGGGGATCAAGGGGAGCTTCGACGACTCCCGAGGGTCCCGTCTTCCGGCGCTTCATGCCCGCTCCTTTCCGTGGGCCGCGCCGGATCGTCCGGATCGCGCCGGCGGGAAGGCCCCCCTGTGGCCGAGTGAGCGGCCCAGATAGTAACGGGTGAAGGGATAGTAGAGATAGTGACAGATCTTCGAGAACGGCACGTAGACCAGGAAGAAGGCCGTCAGGCCGAAGTAGGCGATGAGCGGCCCCTCCCCTCTTTCCGGCCGGTTGGGAACGGCCAGCACGGCCGCGGCGAACCAGACGATGAGGAGGACGAGGGAGAAGTAATCGTCGGGCGAGCTGACGCTCCGGAGCACCGGGTTGTTCAAGCGCCGGACGAGCCGGACGATCCCGACGGCGAAGGCCGCCGCGATGAGCCCCTGGAAGAGGACGACGACCGGGCAGGTGATCGAACAATCCCGGCGCATACGGGATGATGAGGGTCCCGGCGATGGCCGCCGCGACGCCGATGTGGAAGACGACGAACTGAGCGTAGAACCCGGGCCTTTTCCGCGTCGATTCCATGGCCCGGGGCATGGCGATGTTCAGGAGCGAATAGCCGGCCCCGGCCGACCCGCGCCCCGCGGCGAAAGTCCTGTCGCGGCGCGTCCGGAAATGGAAGATCCAGGCCAGGCGGACGATGTAGACGACGGCCATGAAGGACAGGGCCGCGATCTGGACCTCGTTCTCGAGGATCTTCAGGAAGTCGCTCATGGTCGGTTTTTTCGGCCGGGCCGAAGTGGGACATTATAGCAGAGGGGCGCCCGCGGGCAAAGCGCCGGCGGGGGACGGGCTCAGCCGAGCGGCAGGCTGACCGTGAAGGTCGTCCCCTCGCCGAGGCGGCTTGCGACCGAAACAGTCCCGTCGTGGGCCATGACCATGTGCTTGACGATCGACAGGCCGAGCCCCGTGCCGCCGAGCTTCTTGGAGCGGGACTTGTCGGCGACGTAGAAGCGCTCGAAAATGTGGGGCAGATGCGCGGCGTCGATGCCGATGCCCGTGTCCGCGACCTCGATGACGAAGCGGTCCTGTCGGGAAGCCAGGCGGACGGTCACCGTCCCCTTCTCCGTGTACTTCACGGCGTTGTCGACGAGGTTGAGGAGCAGGCCTTCGACCTGGAGGGGATCGGCTTTGACGGGGGGCAGGTCCGGGGACGCCTCGAGGGACAGGGTCAGGCCCTTTTCCCGGGCCCTCTTTTCGAAGACCTTGAGGATGTTTTCGGCGAGCGGCTTCACCAGGAGATCGCTCTTTTCGAGCTTCTGGCCGCGGTCCTCGAGCTGGGACAGGACGAGCAGGTCCTCGACGATGGCGATCATCCGGTCGGTGTTCCGGCGGATGATCTCGAGGTAGGGCTTGTTCTCCTCCCCGGCCCGGGGCTCCATCGTCTCGACGAAGCCCTTGATCGCCGTCAGCGGCGTCTTGAGCTCGTGGGAGACGTTGACGGCGAAGTCCCGCTTGGTCTTCTCCAGGGCGCGGAATTCCGTGACGTCGTGGAGGGTCACCACGATACGGTCGCCCGCGGCCAGCCGGGCGGCGCTGCAGTAGTAGGCCCGGTCGCCGATCGCGGCCTCCGCACCCGCCTCGGCCCCTGTTTCGCGGACCTTGCGCACGACCTCGGCGGCCGCCGAGCTTCCGGACGACCTCCCAGAAGTGCCGGCCCTCGGGGGCGTCGTTCCCGGCGATGCGGCGGAAGCCGGCATTGCAGAGGACGATCCGGGCGTCCCCGTCGAGGACGCAGAGCCCCTCGCGAATGGAGGCCAGGATGCTCCCGATCTCCTCGTTCTGGAGGCGGATCTCCCCGAACATGTCCTTGAGCTTGCCCGTCATGGCGTTGAAGCTCCGGGCCAGCCCGCGGAACTCGCCGCTCCGGCGGGTCGAGACGGTGACGTCGAAATCGCCCGCCGCGACCTTCGACGACGCGTCGATGACCTCGCGAAGCGGGCCGGTCACGGACCGGGTCAGGAAAATGGCCAGGACGAGGGCCAGGAGCGTGACCAGCCCGACGATCTTGAGCAGATCGCCGCGCAGGGACCCCATGAGCGCTTCGAAATCCTTCATGAAATAGCTCAGGCGCAGGGCGCCCTTGACTTGGCCGTCGACAGTGACGGGGATGCTCATGTACATCATATCGGTCTTGAGCGTCGAGCTGGCCCGGATCGACATCTGCCTCTCGCCCCGGAGCGAGGCCTGGATCTCCGGGCGAAAGAGATGGTTCTCCATGTCCCGCGGCTCTTTCTCCGAATCGGCAAGGACGACCCCGGCGGCGTCGATGACCGTGATCCTCGTTCCCGTCCTGCGGCCGTACGAGGTCACGAGGCCTTCGAGGTCCCCGCCCGCGTTTCCCGTCATCAGAAAGGGCGCGACCTGGCCCTCGAGGAGCAGGGCCATGCGCTCCAGGTTGGACGCCCGCTCCGCGATGTGGTGCCTGCGCATCGCGGGCGGGGCGAAAAGGGTCACCGCCCCGGCCAGGAGGGCGATGACGGCCGCGTAGCCCAGGAAGATCCTCAGGAAAAGCGTCTTTTTCATTCTTCGACCTTGTACCCCACGCCGCGGATGTTCTTGATCAGGGAGGCCGCCGGGCCCAATTTTTCCCTCAGGTTCCTGATGTGGACGTCGACGGTCCTGTCGACGACGGCCTTTTCGTCGCCCCAGAGGTGGTCGAGGATCTGGTCGCGGGTGAAGACGCGCCCGCGGCCTCGACGCCAGCAGCTGCAGGATCTTGAATTCCGTCGCGGTCAGGTCGACCTTCGCCCCCTCGACGGCCACCTCGAACTTGTCGAGGTCGATGACCAGCGGCCCCAGCGCGATCCGCCGGGCGGCCTCTCCCCCGGCCGGCCGGCGGAGGACGGCGTGGATCCGGGCGACGAGCTCCTTGACCGAGAAGGGCTTGGTCATGTAGTCATCCGCACCGAGCTCGAGCCCGACGACCTTGTCGGACTCGTCCCCTTTCGCGGTCAGCATGATGACCGGTATCCCGGCCAGGCGCTCGGACCTCCGGATCCGCCGGCAGACCTCGAGACCGTCGGTCTCGGGCAGCATCAGGTCGAGGAGGAGCAAGGCCGGCGTCTCGTGGCCGAGGTATTGGAACAGGCCGTCGGCCTCCTGGAAGCCCTCGAAGCGGTAGCCGGCCTTCTGGAGGTTGACCTTCAGGAGCTCGAGGATATCGGCCTCGTCGTCGAGAGCGGCGATCACCGGAGCCATGGCCTCACCTCACGCCTGTCATGATGCGGTATTATAATCAAAATATTTTCCGTTGGGCACCATTTTTTTATCATTTCTTAACAATCCTCTGCTGAAATACGGCCTGAGGACAGCTCTCCATGACAACGGCGGCCGCCGGCCTCTTATTCCTCGCCTCCCTGGCCTTATCCGTCTGTTGCTTCCGGGGCATCGTCCTTCGTTACCGACGACCCTCCGGCTTTCCCTGGCTCTTTTCGCTCGGGTTCGCCGCGGCTGCGACGGCGGCCCTGTTCGCGCTGCGGGCCCTTTTCTTCCTCTGACGCCCGTGCTTGGGGCGCCTCTCCGTTGCGCCGGCCCCGTTGCGGGCATATAATTGTCCCCGTAACGTTCCGAGGAGGTCACCATGGACAAGCTCGTATGGACGGTCTGCATCCTCGCTTTCGCCTTGGCCGGCTTCGCCGCCGCCCCGTCGAAGTACGAAAAGGACGTCATTGTCACATCGCAGGGCGACCTGGAGATCACCTTCCTCGGCCACGGTACGCTGATGATGACCTTCGGCGGCAAGACCATTCACATCGACCCCTACGGCGACGTCGCCGATTACGGCGCGCTCCCCAAGGCCGACCTCGTCCTCGTCACCCACGAACACTCCGACCACCTCGACCCCGCGGCCCTCAAGGCCGTCCTCAAGCCCGGCACGATAATCGTCGCGGCGAAAGCCTGCGCGGCCAAGCTCCCCGGTGCCGTCATCCTGGCCAACGGCGAGTCCCGGACGGTCCTGGGTCTCGCCATCGAGGCCGTGCCGGCCTACAACATCGTCCACGAGCGGTCCAAGGGGAACCCGTTCCACCCCAAAGGCGACGGGAAACGGTTACATCATCGCGTTCGGCGACAAGCGGGTCTACGTCGCCGGCGACACCGAGATCACGCCGGAGATGAAGGCCCTCAAGGGCATCGACGTGGCGTTCCTGCCCGTGAACCTCCCCTACACGATGACGCCGAAATGGTCGCCGACGCGGTCCGGGCCTTCCGGCCCAAAGATCCTCTACCCCTACCACTTCGGAGATACGGACACCTCCCGGCTGATCGAAACTGCTCGAGAACGAAAAAGGGATCGAGGTCCGGATCCGGAAGCTGAACTAGGACCCGGGACAAGGCATCATTCCCCTCCGGTGCAGGTCTTCTCCCGGGCCTCCTCGACGTGGTGCTTGATGGTTTTGCCCCGGACCATGTAGATCACGTCCTCGGCGATGTTCGTCGCGTGGTCGGCGATGCGCTCGAGATGGCGGCCGACGAGGATGAGGTCGACGGCCCGCGAGATCGTCGCCGGGTCCTGCGATCATGTACGTCAGCAGCTCCCGGAAGACCTGGTCGTTGAGCTCGTCGACCTGGTCGTCGCGCTCGCAGACCTCCCGGGCCAGCTCGTCGTCGCCGTTGACGAACGCGTTGAGGGCGTCCCGGACCATCTCCTGGGCCATCAGCGGCCATGCGCGGGATGTCGATGAGCGGCTTGAGCTGGGGCGCCTTGAGCAGGTCGATGCGTCCGCTCGGCGATGTTGACGGCCAGGTCGCCGATGCGCTCGAGGTCGCTGCTGATCTTCATGGCCGAGGTGATGAACCGCAGGTCGGCCGCCATGGGCTGGCGCAGGGCCAGAAGGCGCATGGCCATCTCGTCGATCTCGATGTCGAGGCGGTTGATGGCCGTCTTCCCGCTCGAGGACCTGGCAGGCCAGCTTCTCTTCGCGGTCCTTGAGGCCGCGAATGGCCAGGGCGATCTGCTCCTCGGACCGGGAGGCCATCTCCAGGAGCTTCTCCTTGAGCAGCTTCAGTTCTTCGTCGAACGGGCGTTCCATCTTGGACATGGCTTCTCCTCCGGTCCCGGGCCCGGCTCTATCCGAACCGCCCGGTGATGTAGTCCTCGGTCTGCTTGTTGGCCGGGTTGGTGAAGATCTTCTCCGTGCCGGTCGAACTCGATCAGCTCGCCCGAGCATCATGAAGGCGGTGTAATCGGAGACGCGGGCCGCCTGCTGCATGTTGTGGGTCACGATGACGATGGTGTAGCTGTGTCTTGAGCTCCTCAATCAGGTCCTCGATCTTGGCCGTGGCGATGGGGTCGAGGGCCGAGCAGGGCTCGTCCATGAGGATGACCTCGGGCTCGACGGCCAGGGCCCGGGCGATGCAGAGCCGCTGCTGCTGGCCGCCGGAGAGGGCGAGGGCGGTCTCGTCCAGCCGGTCCTTGACCTCGTCCCAGAGGGCGGCGCCGCGCAGGCTCCGCTCGACGGTCTCCTCGAGCTTCCGCTTGTCCTTCAGCCCGTTGATGCGCAGGCCGTAGGCGATGTTGTCGAAGATCGACTTGGGAAAGGGATTGGGCTTCTGGAAGACCATGCCGACCCGCCGGCGGAGCTCGACGACGTCGACGTCCGGGGCGTAGATGTCCTCCCGTCGAGGAGGATCGTCCCCTTCGACCCGGGCCCCGGCGATGACGTCGTTCATCCGGTTGAGGGTCCGGATGAAGGTCGACTTGCCGCAGCCCGAGGGCCCGATGATGGCCGTGACCTTGTTGTCGTGGCAGTCGATGGTGACGTTCTTCAGGGCCTGGATCGGGTCCGTAGTAGAAATCGAGGTTCCTGGCCTCGATCTTGGCTCGCGGGCTGGCTGGTGCTCATCGGCTGTTTCCTTCTCAGCCGGTAGCGGAGGACGACGGCGGTCATGTTCAGGCCGAGGACGAGGACGATCAGGACCAGGGCCGTGCCGTAGGCCAGGGGCCGGACCTGGTCCGATGGCGTGGTGCTGGGTGGCCATGATGTAGAGGTGGTACGGCAGGGCCATGAACTGGTCGCCGAGCGACTTCGGGCAGGAACGGGCAGGAAGAAGGCCGCGCCGGTGAACAGGATGGGCGCCGTCTCGCCGGCCGCCCGGGCCAGGCCGAGGACGGTCCCGGTCAGCATGCCCGGGACGGCGTAGGGCAGGACGTTGGTCCGGATGGTCTGCCACTTGGTCGCGCCCGAGGGCCAGGGCGCCCTCGCGGTAGGAGTTGGGGACGGTCTTCAGGGCCTCCTCGCTGGCCGTGATCGTCCAGGGCAGGGTCAGCAGGCCGAGGGTCAGCCCGGCCGAGAGGATGCGAGGTCCCGAAGCTGCATGACGTTGACGAACAGGATGACGCCGAACAGCCCGTAGACGATGGACGGGACGCCGGACAGGTTGCGGATGGACAGCCGGATGAGCCGGGTCAGGCGGCCCTGCCTGGCATATTCGTTGAGATAGATCGCCGCGACCATGCCCAGCGGGCACGGCCAGGACGGCCGTGATCGAGCGTCACGAGGAACGTGCCGAAGATGGCCGGGAAGATGCCGCCCTCGGTCATGCCGCTGCCGCGGCGCGGCTGGTCAGGAACTCCCAGCTGATCGCGCCCGCCCCCCTTCGTGCCGATGTCGTAGAGAAAGATCACGAGCACGGCCAGGACGAGGCCATGGCCGACCCGCAGGGCCAGGAACCCGATCGCCTGGACGATCGACTTGCGGGTCGAGCGCTTCATCGCTCCCTCTCCTGGTACTTCCGGAGGACGACGTCGGCGACGAGGTTGACGGCGAAGGTCATGACGAACAGGACCAGGCCGATCGCGAACAGCGCGTAGTAGTGGGTCGTGTAATAGGGCACCTCGCCGAGCTCGATGGCGATGTTGGCGGTCATGGTCCGGACCGAGTCCAGGAAGCCCGTGCGGGAAGGACCGGGCGTTGCCCGTGGCCATGAGCACGGTCATGGTCTCGCCGATGGCCCGGCCCATGCCGAGCATGACGGCGGCGATGATGCCGGACAGGGCGGCCGGGATCTTGACCCGGACGAGCGTCTGCCAGCGGGAGGCGCCCAGGGCCAGCGAGGCTTCGTTGTAGGCCGCTGGGCACGGCGTTGAGGGAATCCTCGGAGATGCTGATGATGGTCGGCAGGGCCATGATGGCCAGCAGGATGCTGCCGTTGAGGGCGTTCAGCCCGTTGCCCGTGTGGAAGACCTTGGCCAGGAGCGGGCCCGAAGAGGACGATGCCCAGGAAGCCGACCACGACGGAGGGGATGCCGGCCAGGATCTCGACGACCGGCTTGAGCGATCTCCCGGACCCGCCAGTGGGCGACGTCCGAGAGGTAGGCCGCGACGCCGATGCCGATGGGAACGGCCAGGAGCAGGGCCCCGGCCGTGACCAGGAGCGTGCTCACGATCATGGACAGGATGCCGTACTCGGCCTTTTCGGGAGAGGTCGGGTCCCACCGGGTTTCCCCAGGAACTCGCGAGAGCCGGATCTCCCGGAAGGCCGGAACGGCCGTGGCGAGGAGGGTCAGGAAGATGCCCACGAGGACGAGGACGGCCAGGACGCCGCAGGTGAAGAAGAAGGCCTTGATCGCGGCTTCTTTGATGTTCGGCCGACTGCTTCTTCTTCGCATCGCTCGATCAGAGCCTTTTCCCTCGGACTCTATGTCGTCCGGCGCCGGGCCGTCGACTTCACTTGAAGTTCTTGTCGTTGGCGGCCTTGTACTTGCCTTCGCCGACCGTGAAGAAACCCTCGCGCTCGACGATGGCCTGGCCCTCGGGGCCGACGATCCAGGCCAGGAACTTGGCCGCGTCGCCCTTGGGCTTGCCGTTGGTGGCCATGTAGAGGGGCCGGGCGATCGGGTAATCGCCGGAGTCGACGGCCGCCTTGTCGGTCGGCAGATAGGCCGCGCCCGCCGGGCTCCTTGGAGATCTTGAGGACCTTGAGGCCCTTGCGGACCTGGCCCTTCTCGTCGAAGAGGTAGCCGACGCCGACGTAGCCGACGGCCGCCCTCGTCCTGGATGACGCCCTCGATGATCTGGGCGTTCCCGTTCATCTCCTTCATGTCGGTCGAGTAGTTCTTGTTGCCGAGGACGAACTCCTGCATGAAGACGTAGGTGCCGGAATTGGACTGCCGGCCGTAGAGGGAGACGGGCTTGGCGAATTCGCCGACCGCTTTCCAATTCTTGATCTCGCCGCGGTAGAGGGCCCCGACCTGGGCCACGGTCAGCCGGGCGATGGGGTTCTTCTCGTTGACGATGATGCTCAGGCCGTCGACGGCGACGACGAAGGGACGGGGCGTGACGCCCTTGTCCCAGGCCTGATCGATCTCCTTGGGCTTCCATTCGCGGGAGCTGTTGGCGATGTCGCAGGTCTGGTTGATGAGGCCGGTGATTCCGGTGCCGGAGCCGCCGCCGAGGACGGCGATGGCGGCGCCGGGATTCTTGCCCATGTACTCCTCGGCCAGGATCTGGACGAGATTGACCATGGTGTCGGAGCCCTTGATCTGGATCATCTTGGCCCGTTGGGCGGCGGCGAGGCCGGCCAGCCCGAGGAGGGCCAGGGCCAGGGCGGTGAAGATCTTCGTTCTTTTCATCTCATATCTCCTTTGCGGTATTGTGATCTCTGTCGAAGCGCATCCGGGCCGCGTCAGAAGGACAGGAAGAACGTCAGGTTGAATGTGACGTCGCTGTTCTTCGTGGCGGAGGCGTTGTAGCGGGTGCCGTCCTGGTAGCTGGTGAACCAGACGTTCGGCTGGAGCTTCCAGCTCTTGTTGTAGGGGGCCCAGTCGAGGCCGACGATGACCAGGCTCATATCGAGGTCCCGGTCGAGGCTGTTCGGCATATAGTCGTCATAGCGGGCGAAGAGGGCCATCTTGTCCGGCTCGATCGTGTAGCGGCCGAACGCGGACCAGCCGCCGACGTCGTACTTCTCCCCATCTGTCTGGTAGAGGTCGTTCTTGAAGGTGAACCATTCGAAGCCGAGGACGAGGTCCTTGATCCGCTCGAAAAAGGCGTCGATCTTGTAGATGGACTGGACGGGTTTGGTTTCGTCGGGGAGGGAAGCCACCGGGAGCTTCCGTTCGTGGTCCATGTAGCCGACGATCGAAACGCCGGCGATGGGCGTGAACTGGGCCTGGAGCTCGATCTCCTTGAACTGGTCGGTCTCCTCCTTGCTATAGTGGGAGCCGTTATAGACGCCCGCAGCCACGCGGAAGAACTTGGTGAAGGAATACTTGAGGGTGACGCCGATGTCGGCGCTCGTCGTCAGGATGTCCTTCTTGGTGATGTCCCGGTAGCCGTCGAGCAGGGTCTTGGCGACGCTGCGGTAGCCCCAGCGCTCCTCGGCCGGCTTGAAGGTCAGGGTCTCGATCATGCCGACGTTGAGGACCATCTTGGGGACGAGGAAGTTCGAGTACTCGAGGTAGAGGTGCTTCATGAAGGGCCGCAGCTTGCCGTCGGTGCTCGTGGTGACGCCGGTCACGGGCGAGCCCGTCGTGGTGACGCCGGTGACGTTGGAGGTGTTGTCGGCGTCGATGCGGAAGCGGAACTTCAGGTTGTCGTTGATCTTGTTCTCGTAGGTGAAGTAGGCCCGGCGGAACAGGAAGGCGTTGCTCTTGTAGGCGGAGGTGTCGGCAGCCGGCTTGAGGGTGAGGGGACCGTCGTTCGTCAGGAAGGCCCTGTAATCGAAGTAGACGGTGGCGGAAAAGGTCTGGGGCGGAGGCGTCGTCGTCTGGCCCATCAGGCTCATGAGGCCGACCATCGGCAACATCAGCAGGCCCAGGACGAGGTCGGTGATCTTTCTCAGTGTTTGGCGCATTCTCCAGTCTCCTTATAGAGATTTCGTACACCCGCATGATAGGGAGACCGGGTTAAGGAACGATTAAGGTTGGGACAAATTTACGTTAACGCGACAAAGCCCCCGAGCAAGCCGGGGATTTGTCGTCACTTGATCGACGTGTTGATGACGCTGTAGAGCGCCGTCTCGGTCACCGCTCCGCCGGGCCCGTAGAGGATGAAATAGAGCCTGAGCCCCTGGGGCGTCTGGACGACGGTGAAATCCTCGGGATGGATCCACGTGTTCATCGTCCCGTCCTTGGAATAGCCCTGAATGAGGGGGGAATTCGACGATGGTGATCGTCAACCCCTCCGGGGTCGTGCCGTCGAAGATCCCGTCCTTGGAGTTGACGTAATTCCCCGTGCACCGAGTCCCCCACAGGAAGATATGGAACGTTCCCGCGGCGTCGATTACGGGCGAAACGCCGTTGAGGCCGGCCTCCGGCGGGCAAAGGATATCCAGGCGGACGCCGTCCTCCCGCGTGAAATCCAGGCCGTTCAGGGAGATCGCGCTCAGGGTCCGGCCGTGATCAGAGCCGATGCCCGCGTAGTACAGCCGGATCTCGACCGCTTGCGAGCCGGATGGCTCTTGCCGATCCGATCCCGTTCAACTCGTAGCCGGTGCCCGAAAAAGTCAGCCGCTCCCCGGCCTCGGCCGTGAACGTTACGCCGTCGTCGGTCGACAAAGCGCTCCTGATGGCCTTGTATCCCCGTCCGTTGACCTGGCCCTGTTTCTGGTCGAGCCAGTACATCCGCCAGGTCCCGTCGGTGTTGCGGACGATACAGTGCTGGAACAGGGTGTAGGCTTCGAATCCGGTAGCCCGCTTCTTTGGTGAAATAAAGTCCGTCGTCGGAAATCCAGCTGACCATGCCCCACCAATCGGGATCCGCCGGGACGTCGGAGACGGCATAATAGAGCCTGTAGCGGCCGTCGTCGAGCCGGACGATGAACGGGTCCGGGCCGCCGTTGCCGGTCTGGCCCTGGCTCAGGACCGTGCCTTCGAAGGTCCAGCCGGAAGCGATCCGCAGGCAGCTCGCCGGGGCGCCCGCACAGGTGTAGATCTCGGGCGTCGTATCCTCAGGCTCTTCCTTCGCCCCGCAGCCGGAAAGTCCCGACAGGACGATCATGCCCACAGCAGCCATGATGACGAAGTCGACCCGGCGATGAAAGACCATGGGCGCCTCCCCCTCGATCGAATTGAGCCTATGCTACAGGAAGGACCTCGGGGAATGCAAGGGAATAGCGAAGGGGATCGAAAATGGCTCCTCGGGCAGGACTCGAACCTGCAACCTAGTGGTTACAAGTGCCCCAAAATTTCTTCTGGGCTTGGACTATCTCTTCACCCGTCCCGAATTAGGGCTGAGGGTGCCGGGCGCTTCCCGCGGCCCCAGGCCGCGGTACGAGCGTTGCTCTAGTCTCTGCACCTTCCTCATCCCGCCGGGATAAGGCTTGGCTCAGGATTACCTTTCTCCGCTTCCGCGAAGGGAAGGCTTCCCTGAATTCACCCGGTTTTTCAACCACGATCTCTCGTGGAAGCTGCGATTAACACAGCCACCCGCTCTGCCGATTGAGCTACCGAGGAGCAGGCTGGCGCAATATAGCACGGGAGGATCAAAAAAATCAAGGCCGAAAGCGAGCGGCGGCGGATCAGAACCGGTAGCTGGCCTGCTTGGCTATCTTGCGGTAGTCGTCGCCGCCGATCTCGACGACCTTGCACATCTCGTAGATGCGCGAGCGGAGCCGGACGCCGATGCGGTCGATCAGGTTGTCCCCGCCCTTCTTGTAGAACGAGTCCCTTTTGTCCTCTTCCTCATCGATGTCCGGATAGTTCGTCGTAAAGATGGTCAGTTTCTTGTGGTTGTAGCGGTGGTTGATGATGTAGAAAACGGTTTCCTCGACCCAAGCCGTCGTCCTCTTGGCCCCGAGCTCGTCGAGGACCAGGACCTCGGACGAGAAGACGGGGGCAAGGATGTCCGACTCCGAGAGCGTGGATTCGGGGGTGAAGGTGCTCTGGATCTCCCGGATGAGGTCCCGGAAATCGTAGAAGATGCAGGAGGCGTCCTTGGTCCTGAGGAGCTCCTGGAGGATGGCCACGGCCAGGTGGGTCTTCCCCACCCCGCAGGGGCCGATGAAGACGAGCCCGACGTCCTGGGCCGGGAAGTTCTTGACGAACTGTCGCGAGATCTTGAGCGCGTCCCGGTGGGAGTCGTTGTGGACTTCGAAATTGTCCAGGCTGCAGCCCTGGTAGCGGCGCGGGATGTTGGCCTGGTCGAACAGGGCCTGCTTGAAGCGCTCGCCGAAGCAGACGCACCTTTTGGCCACCTGGGAGCCGCCGGCATCTTCGAGGAGCCAGCCCGTCCCCTGGCACTTGCCGCAGACCGTCTTGTCGCTCAATTCAGGTATCCCTTGAGGTGTTGGAGCTTTGTCGACCGGCTGAGCTTCCTCATGGCCTTCTGTTCGATCTGGCGGATCCTCTCCCGGGTCAACTTGAGCTGGGCCCCGATCTCCTGGAGGGTCCGGGGCCTGTCGTCGTCCAGCCCGAACCTCAATTTTAGCACAAGTGCCTCTTTTTCATCCAGTTCCCCGAGGATCCCCCTGATCTGCTGCTGGACGGAGGCCTTGATGATCTGATATTCGATCGAGGGCGTCGCGGCGTCGCTGATCCTGTCCTCGACCTCCAGGTCGTCGTCGTTGACGCTGTCGCTCAGGGACAGGTTCTTCTCGGCCAGGATCTCGAGGTCCTCGACGTCGGCTTCGGGGATGCCCATGGCCCGGCCGACCTCCTCCCGGTTGGGGTCGCGGCCCAGGGCGCTCTTGAGCTCGGCGGTCTTCCGTCTCATGAGTGAGATCTGGTCGGCCAGCTTCTGGGGGATGGCGTAGGCGCGCGAATAGATAGTCAGAGCGTGGATGATGGCCTGGCGGATCCACCAGACGGCGTAAGAGACGAAGCGGACGCCCTTCGTCGGGTCGAAGCGCTTGGCCGCCTCGATCAGCCCGACGTTGCCCTCATCGATAAGGTCGAGCACACCCAAACCCATGCCCCGGTACTTCTTGACGTAGGAGACGACGAACTTGAGGTTGGATTTGACCAGGGTTTGGACGGCGTCCTTATCCCCCGCGCGGATCCTCTCGCCGAGCCTCTTCTCCTCCTCCTCGGTCAGGACCGGGAACTTGGAGATCTCCTCCAGGTAATGCCTGAGATTCCTCGAATCGACGAAATCCCTGGGATCCATGCCTCACTCGTCGCCGGACCGAACCTTGACCACGCCGCCCGGCCGGACGCTGACCAGGGCCCTCTTCCGGGCCTCGAACTCCTGTTCTTTACCCACGAAGAACTCGCGCTGGACGTACTCGAGGAACTCGTTGACCTCGCCCTCGATGCGCTCGATCTTGGCCCTCATGTTGAGGATGACCTCGACGCCGGCCAGATTCACTCCAAGCTCCCGGATCAGATTGAGGATGAGCTCGAGCCTCCGGAGGTCCTCGGCCGAGTAGAGCCGGGTGTTGCCCTCGCTGCGGGAGGGCGTGAGCAGGCCTTCCCGCTCGTAGAGCCGGAGGGTCTGCGGGTGGATGCTGTACATCTCGGAGACGCTGGAGATGTGATAGTACTTGCTGGGGCCTTTCTTCTTTTCCGGACGCGTCTTTTTCATCTCAGTTCATCCCCGTCGTTTCCCTCGGGTTCGGCCCCGAGACCTTCTGCAATTCCTTCATCAGCTCCCGGACGCGCTCGTCGTCGTGCGGGGGGGGAACGATCGTCACCTCGGCGAACTCGTCGCCGCGGCCCTTGCCTCCGGCGGCGGGCGCGCCCTGTTGCTTGATCCGGAACTTCTGGCCCGACTTCGTCCCCGGCGGGATACGGATGGTGGTCCGGCCCCAGAGGGTCGGCACCTCGACCTTCGCCCCGAGGGTGGCCTCGGGCACCGTGATCGGCACCTTGACCGAGATGTCGGCGCCCTCCCGGCGGAAATAGGCGTGCGGGGCGACTTCGATGACGATGAAGAGATCGCCCGGAGGGCCTCCGTTCCGCCCCGCGTTGCCCCGGCCCGGTACCCGCACCTTCGAACCGTTGTCGACCCCGGCCGGGATGCGGACGTTGATGAGGTCGGACTTCGAGACGGTGCCCTGTCCGCCACAGGCCCGGCAGGCCTCCCCGGGGGTTTGTCCCGTTCCGCCGCAGGCCGGACAGGCGCCCGCGAACCTCATGAAGCCGCGCTGGACGGTGCCCCGGCCGCTTCCGCCGCAGCTCGGGCAGGGCTTCCTCCGGCCGCCTGCGGCGTGGCCGTGTGCGCCGCAGGCGTCGCACGCCCCGAGGCGGTTGAGACGGATGCGGGACTGGACGCCGCGGATGGCGTCCTCGAAGCCGAGCTGCATCGAGTATTGGAGGTCTTCGCCGCGCTCCGGTCCTCCGGACGCCGCCTGGGTCCCTTGGACCCCGGCCCCCCGGAAGATGTTGTCGAAGAAATCCCGGAAGGTCGAGGACCCGTAATCCGAGAAATCGAAGCCCTCGAAGCCCGGGCCCGCCGGGTCCGCCCGGCCCCGGTCCCCCCGCGGTCCCGCCGAGGTCGCCGAACTGGTCGTACTGGGCGCGCTTCTTGGTGTCGCTGAGGACCGCATAGGCTTCCTGGATCTCTTTGAACCTCGCTTCGGCGGTCTTGTCCCCGGGATTGAGGTCCGGGTGATACTTACGGGCGAGCTTCCGGTAGGCCTTCTTGATGTCGGCCAAGGCCGCCCCCTTGGCGACACCCAGGACCTGATAGTAATCTTTTGCCATGACCGCACCTCGGACAGCCCCGGGGCCCTTCCGGACCCCATTCTATCCGTCAGAGGCCGCCGGGCCTAATTCTTTTTGTCGTCGTCGACGACTTCGGCGTCGATGACCTCGCCGTCGGCGCCGTCGCCGCGGCCGTCGCCGCCCGGGGCGGACTGCTGTTGCGACGGCTCGTAGCCGGCGCCGCCCGCGGCCCCCTGACCGGGCTGGGGGCCGGCCTGCTGATACATCGTTTCCGTCAGCTTGTGCGACGCTTTGGACAGGTCCTCGGTGGCCTTCCGGATCATCTCCAGGTCGTCCGACTCGATGGCCTTTTTGGTGGCATCGATCTCCTTCTGCAGGCGCTCGGCGTCCTCGGCCGGGACCTTGTCCTTGTTCTCCCGGAGGAGCTTCTCGATGCCGTAGACCAGCTGGTCGGCGTGGTTGCGGGCGTCGATCGTCTCGCGCCGCCTCTTGTCATCGGCGGCGTTGGCCTCGGCGTCCTTGACCATCCGGTCGATCTCCTTGTCGTCGAGGCCGCCGTGGCCGGTGATGGTGATGGCCTGCTGCTTGCCCGTGCCCTGGTCCTTGGCCGAGACGTGGAGGATGCCGTCGGCGTTGATGTCGAACGTCACCTCGACCTTGGGGATACCGCGGGGGGCCGGAGGGATGCCGTCGAGGTGGAAGCGGCCCGAGCGTCCTGTTGTTGGAGGCCATCTCGCGCTCGCCCTGGAGGACGTGGATCTCGACGCTCGGCTGGTTGTCCGACGCGGTCGAGAAGACCTCGGATTTCTTGGTCGGGATGGTCGTGTTGCGGTTGATCATCCGGGTGAAGACGCCGCCGAGGGTCTCGATGCCCAAGGTCAGCGGTGTGACGTCGAGCAGGAGCACGTCCTTGACGTCGCCCGACAGGACGCCGCCCTGGATGGCGGCGCCGACGGCGACGACCTCGTCCGGGTTGACGCCCTTGTGGGGCTCCTTGCCGAAGAGCTCGTGGACGAGCTGCTGGATGCGGGGCATGCGGGTCTGGCCGCCGACGAGGATGACCTCCTTGATGTCCGAGGCCTTGAGGTTGGCGTCGGCCAGGGCCTGGCGGACCGGGGCGACCGAGCGCTGGATGAGGTCCTCGCAGAGCTGTTCGAGCTTGGCCCGGGTCAGCTTCATCAGAAGATGGCGCGGCCCGGTGGCGTCGGCGGTGATGAAGGGCAGGTTGATCTCGGATTCCATGGTGGTGGAAAGCTCGACCTTGGCCTTTTCCGCGGCCTCCTTGAGGCGTTGGATGGCCATCTTGTCCTTGGTCAGGTCGATGCCCGATTCCCGCCGGAACTCCTGCACGATCCAGTCCTGGACGCGCTGGTCGAGATCGTCGCCGCCGAGGTGGGTGTCGCCGTTGGTGGCCTTGACCTCGACGACGCCTTCGCCGACCTCGAGGATGGAGATATCGAAGGTGCCGCCGCCGAAGTCGTAGACGGCGATCGTCTCATCCTTCTTCTTGTCCATGCCGTAGGCCAGGGCCGCGGCCGTCGGCTCGTTGATGATGCGCTCGACCTTGAGCCCGGCGATCTGGCCCGCGTCCTTGGTGGCCTTGCGCTGGCTGTCGTTGAAATAGGCCGGGACGGTGATGACGGCCCGGTCGATCTTCTCACCGAGGTAATCCTCGGCGGCCTTTTTCAGCTTCTGGAGGATGAAGGCCGAGATCTCGGGCGGAGCGTACATCTTGCCGTGGGCCTCGATGCGAACATCGCCGTTCGTAGCATCGGTCACCTTGAATGGGACCTGCTTGATCTCCTGTCCGACCTCGCCGTGGCGCCGGCCCATGAACCTCTTGATCGAATAGATGGTGTTCTCGGGGTTCGTCACCCGCTGGCGCTTGGCCACTTGGCCGACCAGGATCTCGCCCTTGGCCGAGAACGCGACCACGGACGGGGTCGTCCGGCCGCCCTCTTCGTTGGGGATGACGGTCGTCTTTTCGCCTTCCTGGATGGCCACCACGGAATTCGTCGTACCGAGATCGATGCCGATTATCTTTGACATGCTGTTCCTCCTGGATATTCTATTTAGTAAGTTTATATTATAAAATCTTAGTGACCTGTTGTCAAGTATTATTCAGAGATTTCCAGAATTTCTATAAAAAGTATTATTATCAATAGGTTCTAGAGGATTATGCCCTTGATACCATCGAAGAAATGCCAGTAGATGGATTGAGCGTCCTTCTCTTCGTCGAACGTCAGCTCCAGCTCGGAAATGGCCTTCCCTTCCCGCGAGCCGAAGAGGTTCCTCAGGGGTAGATCGACGTACCAGCGCCAGGCGTCCGTCAAACTCCTCGCGAACCCCCGCTCGTCGGCGTTCTTGGCCTTGATCGTGATGTGGAGGCCGTTGTCGAAGTCGAAGCTGAATCGCTTGGGCATGTCCCTCAGCTCGAGGGCCTCGAGCTCGAACTCCGCGGCGGTCGCCGGGGCTGCGGCCGATGCCGCGGGCTTCGCGGCCGGGGCTGCCGTTGGAACGGCTTCCTCTTCCTCTCCCGGCTTGATGACGATCCGCTCGGGGGCCTTGAGCGTTGTTTTGCGGACGAGCGCGACCGAACCCGCGAGATCGGGGCGGCCCCAGAACCTCATCGCCTGCAGGGGCCAGGTCCTGAGGACCATGCCGCGGACCCTGAGCTCGAGCTTCCGGCCGAGCACGTCGAACACGAAGTAGAAGTTCGAGTCCTTGGCCAGGCTGTACTCGGACGAAAGCGAGCTCTGTTTCTTGGCCAGGGCCGTACGGTCCGGCCCGGCCGCCGCTCCAGAGGCCGCGAATCCCAGCACCGCCAACGCCGCGATCGCGATAAGCTTTCTCATGGTGTTCATTTCAATAGATGTAGATCTTCGCGCCCACAGGCACAGCCTTGAAGATCGCCTTGAGGTCCTCGTCCCCGACTCGGACGCAGCCGTGGGTGACGTTCCGGCCCAGGAGCCGGGTATAGAGCGTCCCGTGAATGAAGAAGCCCTGCCCGAACCCGAG
The DNA here is from genome assembly GCA_963743755.1 of uncultured bacterium. GTDB lineage: Bacteria > Acidobacteriota > Aminicenantia > Aminicenantales > Saccharicenantaceae > RBG-16-66-30. Next base: position 7,814 of record CAVUQU010000001.1, on the reverse strand, counting down.
GGCGTAATCGCCGAGCGTCCCGGCCTCGATCCGGTCCTCCATCCCCTTGGGGATCGTCTCCCCCTCCTCGATGAAGGCCCAGTCCGGCTTGACCCAATAGGGGTTCGTGATCTTGGACTTGACGCTGAACTCGCCCCGCGGCGTGTCGAAGATCCAGCTCCGCTTCTTGCCGCCCGGCTCCTCGAGGACGACGCCGCTGCCGCAGGACACGACCGCTTCACGGACGACCTGGCTCCCGTTCTTGAGGAAGAGCCGGTTCTGGGCCGTATCGATGACGATGTAGGGTCCCCGGGGCAACAGCCCGTTCATCTTCTTTTCCAGCTGCTGGACGTTCTTCTCGGTCTTGGCCACGTCCTTCGCCGCAACGGGCTGGTTCCGGTCGTCTCCCGGCCACCCCGAAGCCTGTTTGAGGCCGATGTAATAGGCCGCCCCGACGACCGAGAGGAAACCGAGCCAGAGGAGGGCCGCCGCGGCGATGAGGATGCGCTTGATGGTCATGTCAGTTGTCCCTGATCGCTTTGATGACGTAGTTCTCGAGCTCCATCGTCCCGATGATCGTGACCGGAGTGCCGACCGCGGCCAGGGCGAAGAGCTCGTCCATCTTGGCGTTGTCGAGAGAGACACAGCCGCGGGTCAGGCTGTCCTGGCCCCCGCCGTGGATCTCGACGTCCCCCCCGATCGAAGCGGACCGGGGGATCGCGCCCCGGGCCTTCTCCCGGGCGAACCATTTCCGGTCCTCGTCGTTGGGGTAATTGATGAGCAGGGCCTTGTAGTACAGGCTGGACGGGATCTTCCGGACGACGGTGTAACGGCCCTCGGGGGTGGCGTTGTCTCCGGCGTAGCGCTTGTCGGCCAGGCCGTTGAAGCCCAGCCCGACGTCGTAGGTCCGGTAGAGGTTCCCGCCCTTGTAGACCGACAGGCGCCGCTCGAGCTTGCTGACGATGATCGCCGTGTTGCCCCGACGCCTCGATTCGGCGATGGTCTCCTCGGCCGATTGCTTCCAGGACCTGACCTGATCGGGGTCGAGGTACCGGGAGATATGGGAAACGACGACCCGCTCGGCCTCGGCGGCCAGGGCCGAAGCGTCCCGGATCATGGCGGAAGCGGCCTCGAAATTCCTGCCGGCGACGAGCGCATCGGCCTCGGCCAGGGCCAGGGAGGCCCGGGACAGCTTCTTACGGGCCTCTCCCCTCTCGACGATGGACAGGGTCAACCCGTCCAGGGTCCGGAGCCGGCGCCGGACGGTCTCGGCCGCCTCGGCGACCGCCGCGGACCGGCGGGCGACGACCGACCGGACGGTCGATCTCAGCGTGCTCCCGGCCCGGATGACGGCGGCGAAATCCCGGCGCACGCGTCCGTAATCCCTGAACCAGCCCAGCTTGAGGCTTTCGCTGCGGAGGGTTTCCCGGGCGGATTTCAGCCCACTGAGGTAGGCTGAGTGCTCCTGGGCGGCGAAAAGAGAAGCACCGGCCCCCCGGAGGTCCTGTTCCTGAAGATCGGCTTCGAGAACATCCGGCGGGACCGGCGCGGTTCGACAACCGAAGAGCAAAACAGCCAGTAAGATGACGGCTGTTCTGCGAAGGCTCAAGATCCGGAGACTTAGCGTCCCTTGACCTTGGCGATGGCGGCGTTGATCTGCTCGACGATCGCGGCGGCCTTTTCCTTGATGACGACGGCCTTGTCCTTGGCGCCGAAGTAGTCCTCGGCGGTCATGGCGGCGTCGACGTCGGCGATGGCGGTCTCGATGCCGGCCAGGTCGGCCTTCATGGCCTCGATGTCGGCCTTGGTGCCCTTGCCCTTGGGGGCCTTCTCGAGGAGAGCCTTGGCCTCTTCGAACAGCGGTCTTGGCCTCGCTGATGGCGGTCTCGGCGGCGGCCTTGGCCTCGGCGATCCGTCCGGGAATGAGGGCCTTGACGGCGTCGGCGTCGGCGACGACCTTGGTCAGCATCTCCTTGGCCGGGCCGTACTTCTTGAAGAACTTCTTGGACTGGGCCGTGACGGCGTCGAGGGCGGCCTGCAGGTCGCCTTGCAGCTTGTTCAGCTCGTCCTTCGCGTAGACGCCGCCCTTGGCGTCGATGACGCCCTGGATGGCGGCCTTGGCGGCATCCATCATGCTGGGTGGGTTGCTTGGCGCAGCTCGTGAACGCGAAAACGACGATGAGCGCCAGACGCGAGCCTTTCACGATGTTCTTCATGATTTTACCTCCTTTTGGTATCGTTTGTATGAATTGAACGTGAGATAGGCGACGACGTGTGAGAGGTTGTGTTCTTCTCGGCTATGGCGGCCAGACTAATACGCTTACGACCGGTATTAGGATACCTTCGTGAAGAATACCGTTGTCAAATAGAATCGAGGTCGGAGGACGAAGGAAGCCTCACGTCCCTTCGTCCTCCCCTCTCGTTCCACGGCGTTCTCTCAGGACCCGGGCTCATTTGTCCGGGTCGATGATGAAGCCTTCCCTCATCTTCTTCTGGACGTCCTCGCGGGAGGCCCGGATGATGTCCTCGGCCATCTTGAACCGGACGTCGGCCGGGAAGTTGAAGCGGGCGACGCCCTGCTCGATGGCCTTGGTCCCGACGGCCACGGCCTCGCGGGGGAAGACCTCCCACTCGTCCATGTTCGGGATGATGTATTCCTCGTGGATGCCCTTGTCCTCGGCCACCTTGGCCAGCTCGCGGGCGGCGGCGATGCACATCTCGTCGGTGATCGTCTTGGCCCGGACGTCGAGCGCGCCGCGGAAGATGCCGGGGAAGCCGAGCGAGTTGTTGACCTGGTTGGGGAAGTCGGACCGGCCGGTGGCGACGATCCGGGCGCCGGCTTCCTTGGCTTCCCAGGGCCAGATCTCGGGGATGGGATTGGCCTCGGCGAAGACGATGGAGTCCTTGGCCATGGTCGCGACCCATTCGGGCTTGATGGTGCCGGGCCCGGGCGTCGGACGCACGATGAGGACGTCGGCGCCCTGGAGGGCGTCGGCGATCGTGCCCTGCCTGCCCTTGGGGTTGGTCCGCAGGCAGAGGTCCCACTTTCTCCTTGAACTTCTTCTGGAGGATCATCCCGGTCGGCCCGGTCGCGGGACAGGATGCCCTTGGAGTCGACGGAGAGCATGTTCTCCCGGTTGGCCCCGGCCAGCATGATCATGCTGGGCGATGTTGATGCCCGAAGCGCCGGCGCCGACGACCGTGATCTTGACCTCGGCGATGTCCTTCTTGACGATCTTGAGGGCGTTGATCAGGCCGGCCACCGTGACGCAGGCCGTGCCCTGCTGGTCGTCGTGCCAGACCGGGATCTCGCACTTCGCCCGCAGCTCGTCGAGGATCCGGAAGCACTTGGGCTGAGCGATGTCCTCGAGGTTGAAGCCGCCGAAGGACGGCTGGAGGGCCCGGCCGATCTCGATGATCTTGTCCGGGTCCTTTTCGTCGAGGCAGATGGGGAAGGCGTCGACGCCGCCCAGGTACTTGTAGAGGATCCCCTTGCCCTCCATGACCGGCAGGCCGGCCTCGGGGCCGATGTCGCCCAGGCCGAGGACGCGCGTGCCGTCGCTGATGACGGCCACGGAGTTCCACTTGTTGGTGTACTCGTAGGCCTTCTGCTTGTCGGCGGCGATCTCCTTGCAGACCGCGGCGACGCCGGGCGTGTACCAGATGGCGAAATCGTTGAAATCGCGGACCCGGCACTTCAGGGCGGTGCCCATCTTGCCCTTGTAGAATTTGTGGAGCCTCGGGGCGTCCAGGGACGGCTGGTGGGCTTTGGCCAGCAGCTCTTCGACGGTGACTTTCTTCATGAACGAACCTCCTCGAAAATTAGAAGCCTCATCATAAAGACGGGGGCCGGAAAAGTCAATCGTTTTCGGGCCGCGGACGAGGGGACGAAGACGAGCCGTCCGTCCGGACGCGGCGGAAGGACCCGAACGGGTCCCGGAGCTCGTGGCTGAAGCCGAGGATCCAGCCTTCGGCCACGGCCCGTTCGAGGAGCGCCTTCTTGGTTGTCGAAGGTCTCGACGGGATAGAGATCGAAGCTCATGATATAGGCGCAGGTCGACGTGGGCCGCCGTGGGGACGGCGTCGGCGAGGATAGAAGAACGTCCTGCCGCCGGAAGTGACCTTGACCCCCTGTGACGGGCGGTGTGGCCGGCGACGAGGACGGCCTCGACGCCGGACGCGATGGTCCCGTCTCCCTCGAGCAGAACGAGCCGGTCCGGACGCCGCGAGCGGCTTCAGCCGCGCGGGCATGTAGCTCGGCCTGTCGCGCTCGACCGGATGGAGGGCCTGCTCCCACTCGCCCCGTCTGGACGACGTAACGGGCCTCGGGAACGGCGGGGTCCACGTCCCGTCGGGAGTCCGGACGGTGTTGCCGCCGCAATGGTCGAAGTGGAGGTGGCTGTTGACGACGACGTCGATGTCGGCGGGCGCGAGGCCGAGCTCCGCGAGGGCCGGCCGAAGAGTCCCGGGCCGCGCTCGACGGAGTAGAAATCGGCGTGGCGGCGGGAGACGTCCGGTCCGATCCCCGTGTCGAGCAGGACCGTTCGCGTCCGGCGTCCGGACGAGATAACAATTGAGGGCCAGCGTGATCCGGTTCTCGGCGTCGGGGGCCGCCCGGCCGGCCCAGAGCGTCCGGGGGACGACGCCGAACATGGCCCCGCCGTCGACGCGGAAGGTGCCGTCGAGCAGGCGGACGATCTCGACGTCGCCGAACCGGATGTGGTCCGCGGAGGCGATCATTCCGTATCCAGCGTTCTAACGAGCCCCGCCCGGCTCGTCGCGGCCATGCGGATCTCGCCCGTGTCCATGCGGATGGCGTCGACAGGGCAGGCCTCGACGCAGAAGCCGCAGAAACAGCAGCGGTTGAGGTCGACGACGAAGCGGGCCGGGTGCTTCTGGACCTCGGGGTCCGTCCTCCCCGGCCGCCTCGACGGAAATGCATTCGGACGGGCAGACGGTGACGCAGAGCATGCAGGCGACGCAGCTCGGCCGTGCCGTCCGGGCGCGGCCGGAGGCGGTGGAGGCTGCGGTGGCGGGGCGAGAGCGTCTTGCGCTCCTCGGGATACTGGATCGTCACCGCGCCCCGCCTCTTCGTCCGGATCCCGAAAAGCTTCAGCGTGTGGAAGGCCATGTTGACGAAGAAATGGCGGGCTGTGATGGCCGACCCCTCTCACGATCTCCCTCATGACGCGTCCGGCGTGCGGCATCGTCTTCCCTACCTCACCGCCAGGACGAGCCCGGTGGCCAGGACGTTGACGACCGCCGATGGGGACGAGGACCTTCCAGCCGAAATCCATGACCTGGTCGTAGCGGAAACGCGGATACGTCCACCGGGTCAGGATCTGGAGCCAACAGAAGAAGAGGACTTTGAGGTTGAAGGACAGGACCCGGAGGACCGTGACGGCCCAGGGCGCGAGGGCCCAGCGCCCGCCCCAGGGGAAGACGAATCCGCCGTCGCCGAGCCAGGGCACCTGCCAGCCGCCGAAGAACAGGGTCGTCGCGAGCGAGGCGAGGACGATGACCTCGAGGAAGTCGGTGAACATGAACAGGCCGAACTTGAGGCCGCCGTACTCGGTGTAGAAGCCGATGATCTCCGATTCGCCCTCCGGCATGTCGAAGGGTACCCTCTTCGTCCCGGCCATGCCGGCCAGGAAGAAAGCGGCGAAGCCGAGGGGCTGGAGGAAGATGCCCCAGCGGGGCAGGAAGCCGAAGAGGAGCCCCCCCTGGTACTCGACGAGCGCCGAGAGGCGGAGCGAGGGGAAGACCATGACGAGCCCGACGAGCGAGAGGCCCAGCGCGACCTCGTAGGAGATGAGCTGGGCCGCGCCGCGGAGGCTGCCGATCAGGGCGAACCGGTTGGCCGAGGCCCAACCGCCGATGAGGATGCCGTAGATGCCGAGGCTGAGCATGGCCAGGATGAAGAGCAGGGCGGCGTCGAGGTCGACGACCTGGAGGGGAATGGACCGTCCGAACAGGCGGACCGTGTCCCCGAAGGGCACGGCGACCATGGTCACGGCGACGCAGAAAAAGGAGACCGTCGGCGCCAGCCAGTGGAGAACCCGCTGGGAGAACTTCGGGATCGAAATCCTCCTTGAAGAACATCTTGATGGCGTCGGCGAAGGGCTGGAAGAGCCCGAAGAGGCGCAGGCCGAAGACCGACGCCCGGTTGGCCCCGATGCGGTCCTGCATGACGGCGCTCTCCTTCCGCTCGACCCAGGTCAGGAAGAGGGCCAGGAGCAGGGTCCAGGTCATGGTCAGGACGACCTTGACGAGGACGATGAGAACGTCAGCGAACATCGGGCTCTCCGACGCTCAAGCCGAGTCCGTGGGCCAGGCCGACGAGGACCTCGCGTTCCGAAGGGACGCCGCGCAGCGGAGCGACGGCCTGCCGGAAGGTCTGGCGGATGCCGTCGACGTTGATGTAGGTTCCCGACCGCTCGGCCGGAACGGCGACGGGGACGGCAACGTCGGCCAGCCCGTCATCGGGAACGGCCCGGCTCGTGAAGAGGTATTTCACAGCGATCGGCGACAGGGCCGGGGAGACCGTCCCCGTGGGGAAATTCCCGGCCAGGTACGGACCGAAAACGACGAGGACCTTCGTCGATCGCGCGAGTGCCTCGAGGTCCGGGAGCCGCGGCGCGAAGCCTGCCTCCAGGACGCCGCGCGCGTTGGGTACGCGCTCCGCGGTGAGCAGGAAGCCGTCCCCCGATCCGGGCGGCGGGTCGGCGATGAAGACGCCGCCGAGACCCAGCGCCTCCGTGAAGATCCGGCGCGCAAGGCCCAGCTCTTCGCATGTCATGAGGCTGTTGAGCACAACGGAGATCCGGGCGGGGCGCTCCGATCCGGGAACGGCCTGGATGCGCGCCGCGAGGTCCGCGACGGCCTTCTGCCAGGGAACGGGGCCGCCCGTCGCGGCCCTGTCCGTCACGGCCGTCAGCCGGCCCTCGTCGATATCGCGGCGGCCGGCCCGTCCGAGATCGCAGATCCAATGCCCGTTGACCGCGGGATTCTCCCCCGCCCGGATGCGGAAGACCCGGCGCTCGCCGGGCCCGAGGGGATATCCGGTCACGGACTCGACGACGACGGCGCATCCGCGGGCACAGCGCGGACAGACCGACGGCCGCCTCTCCAGGAACCAGGTCCGCGTCTTGAACCGGAAGTCCGTGTCGGTGATGGCCCCGACGGGACAGATATCGACCAGGTTGCCGGAGTATTCGTTGTCGACGCGGGCGTCCCCGTAGGTCCCGATCTCGACGCGAACGCCGCGCTCGAAGACGCCCAGCTCGCCGGTCCCCGTGACCCTGCGCAGGAAACGGACGCAGCGGGTGCAGAGGATGCAGCGCTCACGGTCGAGGACGAGGCCCCGGCCGATCGCGACGAGCTTGTCCCGCTTTTCCCTGGGCTCGACGAACCGCCCCGGGAAGCGGCCGTGGGCGTCGTAGTAGTCCTGCAGCTTGCACTCGCCGGCCTTGTCGCAGATCGGGCAGTCCAGGGGGTGTTCGGCCAGCAGGAACTCGAGGACCGCCCGCCGGGCGTCGCGGACGCGGTCGGTCGCCGTGCGCACGATCAAACCCTCGCGGACGACGGTCGAGCAGGCGAGCTCGAGCTTCGGCAGGCCCTCGATCTCGACGAGACACATGCGGCAGCTGCCCTCGGCCTCGAAGGCCGGATGATAACAGAAATGAGGGATGTCGATCCCGGCCGCGGCGGCGGCCCGCAGCACGTTCGTGCCCTCGACGGCGCGGACGGACCGCCCGTCGATGGTCAGGGCGACCGTCCGGGCCTCGCTCACCGCTCCACCGCCCGCTCGAGCTCGTCGCGGAACTTCGCGACCA